>JAGYJP010000001.1 GCA_018402075.1 Candidatus Nanopelagicales bacterium
AGCTACTCTTTCGAGTAGTTATCCCAGAGTTAGGGGCAGATTGCCCACGTGTTACTCACCCGTTCGCCACTGTTCCGGCGGAGCAAGCTCCACCTTCACCGTTCGACTTGCATGTGTAAAGCACGCCGCCAGCGTTCGTCCTGAGCCAGGATCAAACTCTCCATAAATGAATTGTTGATTCTGGCAGACAGAGCTGTTGTGCTCTTGTCAACCAAAGGAATCCGTTAAATAGTCAATCAGCCAACGGCTGTTCAACCACCAAACGGGGTAAAAAATTTGGCATTGACATATGACACACTGTTGAGTTCTCAAGGTACGGGCGCGCACCATCAAAATCCCTTTCGGGACGTTTTTGGGGCAACATTCCAAACTTACAGATTCTCGGCTCTGAAGTCAAATCCGCATCGCGGGAAACTTCCGAATCTCAATTCTCAAGATTAGATCCACCAGACCGGCCTAAAACGTCCGTTCCTCATGTGTGGAAGGACAACTATACGGCACGACACCGCGACGGGTCAAATCGGGGCCAATCGTATTTTCGAACCTAGTTACCAACTTTTAGGCCTGCAAAAAAACGTTGGTAACTATAGGCCGTCACTACTTTGGATGGCGAGCCGCCGCATGCCGAGGCTTTTTACCGCCAGGCCGCGATGCGCCACCGGAACCCGAGCCGCCCGAGGCACCGCGTGCAACTGACTTCGAACCCGTTTTAACGCCGGGACGGGAACCTCCCAGTCGCGATTTCGATCGCGATCCGGGTTTTGTTCCGCCGGACCGGTCCACAGATCCGCCCTCGGATTTTGTTCGGCGTGATGAATCGCTTCCGGATTTTTCATTTGGGCCGCCAAATGACTGCTTCCTGCGGCCCTTATTGCGCCCCGCGGCACCTGAACCACCTTCACCTGCATGGCCACCGGGCCTTGGAGATCTGCGATTCTTTTTAGGCGCGTGCTCTGACACAGGGAACCACGGCACACCCGATGGACTTTGGGCACCTGTGATTCGATCAACTTCCGAGTTGGTGGCATCGAGGTGCGCAAATGACGCTTCGACTCCAGCTCTCTTAATTAAGGCCTTCATTTCACGTTGTTGATTCATGCGTGCAATCGTCACCACCGTACCTGACTCCCCTGCTCTGGCGGTACGCCCGGCACGATGTAAATAATCCTTGGGATCGGTTGGGGCATCTGCGTGTACAACCAGACTGACATCGTCCACATGGATTCCACGAGCAGCGACATTCGTAGCAACGAGAACCGGAGTAGTTCCTTTTTTAAAGGCATCCAAGGCTCTCGTCCTTGCCCCTTGTGCTTTGCCGCCATGCAGTGTCCCCGCAGCCACACCTTGTGCGTGAAGTTTTTCCGCTAGTCGATCTGCTCCTCGCTGTGTACGTACGAACATGATCGTGCGTCCGTCGCGTGCGCCAATGCGTGCAAGCATCTGATCACGCTCTTCTTGCTTCACAACAAAAATATGATGCTCCATTGCGCCATGTGCGGTCTCCCCTGTTTCCACAGAGTGCTCAATGGGATCTCTCAGATACTTCTTTACTAGCGTGTCGACGTCACGATCCAGTGTTGCGCTAAATAGAAGGCGCTGACCACTAGGATTCGTCGTGTCCAGAATCTCTTTCATATCAGGCATAAAGCCCATGTCGCTCATCAGATCAGCTTCGTCAAGAACCACTATTTCGACATCGCCCAAGTTGACTGCACCTCTGTTCATGAGGTCGATGAGACGTCCTGGCGTTGCAACAACTATGGGCACCGCATGATCGAGTGCCTGAAGTTGCTTCCCGAATGGCATACCACCAGCAATCAGCACGGATGACAAACCAACCTTGCGTGCTAGTGGCGAAATTGTGGCGTTAATTTGCATAGCCAGTTCACGTGTTGGCGACAGAATCACTGCGAGCGGGCGGCCTCTTTTGGCCTTCCGATTATCCAGGCGAGTGAGTAATGCCAAGGCAAAAGCTAGGGTTTTACCCGATCCAGTGCGACCGCGTCCTAAGACATCTCGGCCTAATATCGCGTCCGGCAACGTTGCTATTTGGATGGGGAAAGGCTCTAAAAACCCAGAGTGAGAAAGGGCGCTGGCTAATGGTTTGCACACGCCAAGGTCAAGAAAAGAGGTCATAACTACCAATCAGATGCATCGAGACCAGCACCTGCAGCTGTTATGGCTGGGATGGGACTCATGTGGATAGATCCAAGATTATTCAGGGAACTATTTGACGACCACTCCAGCAAATGCCTTGCGACCGCGTCTTAATACTAACCATGAGCCATACAGGAGATCGCCTGCAGGGACTTGATAGTCCTCCTGCTCAACTCGGACATTGTTTACGTAGGCACCTCCCTCGGCAATGGTTCGACGAGCTGCCTTTTTACTTGGTGCCAATCCAGCGCGAACTAAAAGCTCATCAAGCGGAGGTAAAAGACCGTCGATTACTTCGTCGAAGGCGACCTCTCCGAGGGATGCTTCAGTGAGAGCAGCCGCAACCGTGGCTTCAGGAAGTTCTGCCAACTCGCCACTTCCGAAGAGTGCACGGCTGGCTGCCTCGGCAGCTTCGCATTCCGCCTCTCCATGAACGAGTTGAGTGAGCTCCTCTGCCAGTGCTCGTTGCGCAGCTCTCTCTTGGGGCTTCTCTACAGATTGCGCCTCAAGTTCTTCAATCTCCGACTGCGATTTAAAACTAAATATGCGCAAAAGAGATGAAATATCTCTGTCATCTGCATTCAACCAAAACTGATAAAAGGCATACGGGCTGGTTAATTGTGGGTCGAGCCACACCGTTCCGGATTCGGTCTTTCCAAACTTGGTGCCATCCGCTTTGGTGATGAGTGGAGTTGTAAGAGCGTGCACACTTGCCTGTTCAACTCGTCTCACCAAATCAACACCAGCAGTGATGTTGCCCCACTGATCAGACCCGCCAGTCTGCAGTATGCACGTGTATCGCTTGAACAATTGCAAATAGTCATAAGACTGCAATAGCTGATAACTAAATTCTGTGAAACTAATTCCATCTTTTGCCAAACGAGCCGCAACAGCTTCTCGATCAAGCATGCGATTGACACTGAAGTGTTTGCCAATATCCCGCATAAACTCCAGGATTCCCATATCAGCTGTCCAGTCAAGGTTATTAACGACTTCAGCCGCATTCGATCCTTCAAAGGAATAAAAATGCGTCAACTGGTGCCGAATCCGTTCAACCCAATCGGTGACAATTTCCTTGGAATTAAGATTTCGCTCCCCTGACTGTTTGGGGTCGCCAATGAGCCCAGTTGCTCCACCCACCAGGGCTAACGGCTTGTGACCGAACATTTGAAATCTACGAACCGTCAAAATCTGGACCAGATTTCCAAGGTGCAAACTTGGTGCTGTGGGATCAAAACCGCAATACAACGTGATGGGATTCCTCAATGCTTCCGCGAGAGCATCAAGATCAGTGCTTTGGGCAATGAGCCCCCGCCAGGTGAGTTCATCGATGATGCCTTCGGATGCATTTGCCACGCGCCTATCTTGGCGCACGGACTTAAGAAATTCACCACCACCACGCCTGCAACTGCCCTCAAGGCAAGTGGGACTATTCCTCCATGGCGCACTCAGTTCAGAAAATGCGAAAAGCGGCCGATCACATTAGAAATATTGATCCTGCCTTTACCGACATTATTGAACAGAGTCCACTGTGCAATATCGGACGAAAAAAGGGCCAACCGATTGACCATTTTCAGGCGTTGGTGAACTCGGTCATTGCCCAGCAGGTGTCCGTGAAGGCGGCAGACACCATCACCGCACGCGTTGCGGAAAAACTGGAGGGTGATGTAAGTCCGCATCGACTCCTCGATGTCTCCGATCTCGATTTGCGAGCTGCAGGGCTCTCCGGTGCCAAAACTCGGACCATTAAGGGTCTAGCCGAAGCTTGGCACGTGAATGAATATGACTTCTCGAATCCGGATATCCATGATCATGAAGTTGTCCATGAACTTACCAAGCTATGGGGTATTGGACGCTGGACCGCAGAAATGTTCCTGATGTTTGCCTTACATCGATTAGATGTGTGGCCCACAGGAGACCTCGCAATGCGCCGAGGCTGGGAACAGATCCACCAACTGCCCGAATACATCGATCCCAAAGAACTTGATGCCATGGGAGAGATTTTTAAGCCATACAGGAGTGTCGCTGCATGGTACTGCTGGCGAATAATTGACGGTGACAGTGAAACCTGGTGACGCCTCCGTCAGGTGTGCGCCCGCTTAGCCTGAAGCTCACGAATTACAAATACCGCTGCAGCTAGTCCAGTAACACTCCCCAGCGTATTGAAAGCAATGTCCTTGAATTCGAAATACCTGTAACCGGAAATACCCTGCAGAACCTCAAGTGATGTTCCCAAAACAATAAGTAAGGAAAATGCAATGAAAGGTCGGAACCCGCTGGCAATTGCCAGTGCCCCAAGTACTGCATAACCAATGAAATGTGACACAACATCAGACATTGACGCGGCAGAAGGGAGCTCACTCAACGGCATAAGAGATAGCCAGATGGTTCCTACAACCGCAAAGGCGAAGACTATGCGAGTGAGGACGAGCAATGTTCGGGTGGAACCCAACTACGCACTCCACGCGATACGTTGCTCAGCAATAACTTTATGTAAATCACTCAATTGTTCACGAACCCGCTGAGGAGCGGTACCGCCAAAGGCTGATCGAGACTCCAAAGAACCTTGCACAGTGAGGACCTCGCGTACGCGTGGAGTCAACTTTGCTGAGATGGATTGAAGATCCGAATCAGTGAGATCCCATAACTCGATACCTTGTGATTCCGCAACTCGCACACAAACACCTGCGATTTCATGAGCTTCGCGGAATGGAATTCCTTCACGAACAAGCCACTCGGCAATGTCAGTTGCAAGAGCGAAACCTTCAGGGGCGGAGGCTTTCATGAGCTCCGTGTTGAACTCCAATGTTGAGACCATTCCTGCGAATGCTGGAAGAACTAACAACAATTGTTCCACTGAATCGAAGACTGGTTCCTTGTCTTCCTGCAAGTCGCGGTTGTAGCCAAACGGTAATCCCTTGAGTGTGGCCAATAGTCCCGTGAGATTGCCGATGAGTCGGCCTGACTTTCCCCGCGCTAATTCGGCGACATCCGGATTCTTCTTCTGCGGCATGATCGATGACCCCGTTGACCACGAGTCGTGAAGGGTCGCCCATCCAAACTCTCTCGATGACATAAGAATAATTTCTTCTGCGAGTCGGGAGAGATGAACTCCGATCATTGCTGTGACAAACAAAAACTCAGCAACCCAATCCCGATCGCTTGTTGCATCAATCGAGTTACCAAGGGCTTGGTCAAATCCCAGAGCGATTGCAACAGCTTGTGGGTCTAGTCCCAGGCTCGAGCCGGCTAGTGCACCTGCACCAAGGGGTGAACGCGCGGCACGCTCATCCCAATCTGCCAAACGCTCAAGATCCCGACTTAAGGCATGAACGTGCTTGGCAAGTTCATGGCCAAATGACACAGGCTGGGCGTGTTGTAAGTGAGTGAATCCTGGTGAGTAGGAGTCCACGTGAGCTGAAGCTTGCTCGAGAAGCGCACTCTCCAAGTTAATTACTTCACGAGCAATTGCTCGCGCTTGATCACGCACATACAAACGAAAATCAGTGGAGACCTGGTCATTCCTGCTGCGACCCGCCCGCAGTTTCCCTCCAACCTCGCCCAGCCGTTCAATCAAGTTGCGCTCAATTGCGGTGTGGACATCTTCATCTGCAGGGTCCGGTGTGACATCACCTGACAAAACGTCTATGAGTAACTGATCTAAGGCTTGTTCCACTTGACCGACTTCCATGTCGGTGAGCAGCCCTGCCGCATGAAGGACTTGAGCATGTGCCTTGGTTTGAGCAATGTCATACGGGGCAAGGCGCCAGTCAAAATGCGTTGATGCACTTAAGGCTGCCATGGCATCGGATGGACCGTCAGCGAAGCGTCCACCCCATAGGCGTGTTGGTTGTTCATTAGTCATGAACTACAAATCCTTTTCATCCGTGAGCCTCAGCCCACCCCAATACGGAGGTGCACAAATCTTGAGCTGCCTGTGAGTCTGGCATCACGATGATGATGGTGTCATCGCCGGCAACCGTCCCCACGTTATCGAAGATTCGACTTCGATCGAGGTAACCCGCCAGGTACTGCGCGGCGCCTGGTGGAGTATGAAGAACTGCAATATTTGCAGCCGACTGAGCTCGGAGCAGTACTTCGCCACAGACACGAACCAACTCTTGCTCTGAAGTACCGGTGGGTAGTGATGTGTCAGAAGCCACTCTGTCGGTAATTACATAGCGAGTTACCCCACCTGGGTCATTGTGCTTGGTCGCCCCTAGGGCATCGAGATCCCTAGACACTGTTGCTTGAGTCACATTGAATCCTTGTAACTGCAAAAGTTCGAGTAGATCCTCTTGCGAAGCAACCGATTCACTCGCAATGAGTTCTGCAATGACAGCTCGACGGGCCCGCATGGTGTGTGGAGAAGTCATGACACCCCTGCCATGAATCTTTCACTTGCCAACTGCCAGCCTGCCAGGGCTTGATCCACATCAGCATCTGAAATATTCAGCGCCGGGGCCATGCGTATTGCAGTCGGCGTCACAGCGTTCGCCAACACCCCGGCTTCTATCAATTGAATATTGAAGTCCTGTGATGGGATGTCACGCAGTTCAGCAGCCATCAAGAGGCCACGGCCACGAACACTCGCTACCGCTCCTCCAGTTCGTTCAGGCAGCTCGGACGCGAATCGTTGGAACAATTCTTGTGCACGTTGCATGAGTCCGTCGTTTTCGACAACATCGAGAACCACTTGTGCCGCACGCGTGCTGAGAGGATTCCCACCAAATGTTGATCCGTGCATTCCCGGAGTGAACAACTCTGCAGCGCGCCCCCGAGCCACCACTGCACCGATGGGAATACCTGCGCCCAAACCCTTGGCCAGCATGATCACATCAGGTTGGCATGAAGTATCAGTAAGGTCATGTTGGAATGCACACCAGTTTCCCGTGCGGCCAATTCCCGTTTGAACTTCATCCAGCATCAACAATGCACCGTGTTGATCTGCAATTTCGCGTGCATTCTGCAAGTAGCCTGGTGGCGCAACTCTCACGCCGCCTTCCCCCTGAATTGGCTCAAGGACAATCGCGGCTGTCTCAGCCGTGACCGCCAAAGACAACGCCTTCGAATCCCCGAATGGCACAACCGTGACATCGCCCGGCAATGGGCGAAATGGATCCTGCTTGGCAGGCTGGGCAGTCCACGAGAGTGCGCCCATGGTGCGGCCATGGAAACCTCCTTCGGCAACAACGGTGTGAGTCCTGCCGGTGAGTCGGGAGATTTTGAGGGCTGCTTCATTAGCTTCAGCACCCGAGTTGCAGAAGAAGGTTTTTGCGTCCTCCCATTCGAGGATTCGGCCCAATCTTTCGGCAACATCAATGACAACCGGATGCGCATACAAATTACTGATGTGTCCCAGGGTGTTCATTTGCTCACCGATTGCGAAGGTCAATCGAGGATCAGCATGTCCAAGTGTGTTGACTGCAATTCCCGCAATGAGGTCTATGTATTCCTTGCCCGTGTCATCCCACACGCGAGATCCTTGTCCACGAACAAGCATGATGGCTGGTGTCGCATAGTTGGCCATCAACCTTTGTTCCCAATCAATCTTCCATGGGCCCTCCGTCATGAATTGAGAACTACTCATGTGATCCCACCACCACGGTTCCAGCACGACTATCGGTGAAAACCTCCATGAGGAGTGAGTGCGGCACTCGACCATCAATGACGTGCGCTTGTGGAACGCCGCCCTTCACGGCTCTCAAACAGGCTTCCATTTTGGGCACCATGCCGGAAGCCAAAGACGGCAAGAGTTCATTTAACTCTTCGGCAGTAATGGATGCAATGACCTCGTTGCTGTTCGGCCAATCCCGATACAAGCCCTCAACATCGGTCAACACCACAAATTTTTCGGCGTTCAATGCCTGAGCAAGTGCCGCTGCCGCTGTGTCTGCATTCACATTCAAAGTTCTTCCCGAAGAATCCTTTGCGACCGTGGATACAACTGGAATGAACTCGTTAGTGAGAAGAGTTTCGATGAGATCAGCGTTGACGTGCACGATATCTCCCACGAGGCCAATATCAATTAACTCACCATTGACCGTGGCCTGACGTTGTTCCGCCACCAGCATGTGTGCATCTTCACCTGACACCCCAACGGCAAGAGGTGCGAATTCATTTATTAAGCCCACTAACTCTCGTTGAACTTGGCCAACCAACACCATGCCGACAACATTCATCACCTCTGGTGTTGTCTTGCGCAAGCCCCCAATGAATTCGGATTCAATTCCCAAAATAGTGAGCATCTCGTTGATCTGCGGACCACCGCCATGAACGACAACAGGGCGTAAACCCGCTTGTCGAAGAAGGACTACATCTTGCGCGAATGCCCTTTGTAGCGATTGGTCAACCATGGCATTTCCGCCATATTTAATGACCACCACTGCGCCTGTGAATGGTGTTAAATACGGCATGACCGCGTCAAGCAATTCCTGGGAGTCCTGGGGAAGTGGTGTCATGGCTTGCTCATGTGGAGTACGCCGAATTCTCGTGAACATAATCTGCCGTTAAATCATTAGTCCAAATCGTCGCGGTGGATGCACCAGCATTGAGTTCTACGTCAATGAACACTTCGCGGGCCCCCATGTCAACGAGGTCACGGGAATCGCCAATTCCCCCGCCCCTACACAGTGTGATTCCATTGATAGATACGTCGACTGCTGCTGGATCGAAGGATGCGGAGGTGGTTCCCAATGCCGAGAGCACCCGACCCCAATTGGGATCCTCACCGTGAATCGCGCATTTCAATAAATTACTTCTCCCAATTGCTCGAGCGGCTTCCAGCGCATCGGCTTCCGTTGCCGCTCCGTTAACGGTGATTGCAATGTCCTTGGAAGCGCCCTCTGCGTCGGCAATTAACTGCCGCGCAAGATCAGCACACACCTCGCGAACAACACCAAAGAATTCAGCCGGCTCGGGCGCAACTCCTGAGGCACCGTTCACCATTAGGAGCACGGTGTCATTGGTGCTCATGCAGCCATCGGAGTCAATCCGGTCAAAGGTGTAGGCGGTTGCTTGGCGCAATGCCAAGTCTGCGACGTCACGAGTGACCAAAGCGTCAGAGGTGAGAAACACCAACATTGTCGCCAAACCGGGTGCAAGCATCCCTGCGCCCTTTGCCATTCCCCCGACCGTGTAACCAGCTCCGTGTGCAACAGAAACTTTTGGAACGGTATCCGTTGTCATGATTGCCGTTGCGGTCGATTCCCCACCCTCCACGCTCGCCGCGGCAAATGCGGAGTCGATTCCCGCTAACAATTTCTCCATGGGCAGTCGCTCACCAATGAGACCTGTTGAACACACCACAACTTCGCCCGCGCCAATATCTTGACCCACTGCCTGCGCCAACCCCGCAGCATGTTCAGCCGTGACATGAGTATCAGCAAATCCCTTCGGGCCCGTGCACGCATTAGCTCCACCCGAGTTCACCACAACCATTCGCGCGGTTCCGTCCGCTAAAACTTGGCGAGACCAGATCACGGGCGCAGCAGCAAATGCATTGGTGGTGAACACCGCAACGGCGACATCGTTGGGGCCATCGTTCACAATCACCGCAACATCGGGATTACCTGATTGCTTAATTCCTGCCCTGACACCTGCAGCACGGAACCCTTGTGCGACCGTAACACTCATGGCGCAATCCCAATGATGTCTAAGCCAGCACACTCGTCCAGACCCAGCATCAGATTGGCATTCTGTACCGCTTGCCCTGCCGCACCTTTTCCTAGGTTGTCAATAACCGAAATAACCACCACGCGACCCGTGTGGTGATCAACGGCAACTTGGATCTGTGCCGAATTGGTGCCGCTGACCGACCCAGTCTGAGGCCATTGACCCTCCGGCAAAAGACTCACGAACGGCTCATTTGCGTATGCATCCATCAGAATTTTTTGCGGATCAACCTGTTTGCTCAAGGATGCAGTGCAGGTAGCAACTATTCCGCGCGGCATAGGAGCTAGCAATGGGGTGAAGGACACAGACACATCGGCCACATCGGCACCTGCTGCCATTGCGATGGACTGCTCCATTTCAGGAGTGTGTTGATGAATACCGCCTGCTTTGTATGCAGACATGGAACCCATGATGTTTGTTGCAAGTAATGAGTCGCTGGCCTTACGACCCGCTCCTGAGGTTCCGGATGCCGCAACAACCACGATGTCTGCGAGATCAATTACCCCTGCACCCGCCAGTGGAGAAAGAGCCAGTGCAACCGCGGTGGGATAGCAGCCTGGGTTGGCAACCCTTGTTGATGAACGAATCTGCGAACGGGCACCGAAAAGTTCCGGAAGACCATAGATCCAATTGCCCGCGTACTCACCGCCGTAGAAGGTGCTCCAAGCATCAACGCTACGAAGTCTGAAGTCTGCGCCCAGGTCAACAATCATGGTGTCCGAAGGCAACTCCGCGACCAATGCCGCCGACTCGCCATGTGGGAGAGCTAAAAACACCACTTCAGCTTGACCGAGAACCTCTGGTGTGGTCTCATCCAACACAAGTTCTGACCACGATGTCCCAGCGAACTGAGGGTGTACCGCCGTCAATCTCTCCCCTGCTCGACCCGCAGCGCATGCAGCCACGAGATCAAAGCTTGGGTGCTGCGCTAGGTAGCGGAGCAGCTCACCACCCGCGTAGCCAGATGCCCCGGCAACGGCCACACTCGTCATAGGAGCAGATTATACGCATACGCGCATATTTTACCCCATCTGGGTCCATTTATCCGTCGACTAAGGCTCGGGGCCAAAGTGTAAAGCATTCGGTCTGTCCACTACCTAGCGAAGAGTTGCCCCACACACCTGGGTAGCTTTTTGCAATGCCGCCTCGCGCGCCCTTGTGGTTTCCTCTGCCGAGAGTGTGTGATCCTGGCTTCGGAAGCGCAACGCAAATGCCAACGACTTTTTACCCTCCCCGACCTGCGGACCTGAGTACACATCAAAGAGTCGTACTGACTCGAGAAGATCGCCTGCGCCTTCGCGAAGTGCTTGCTCAACCAAGGCCGAATCCACGTTCTGATCCACAACAACGGCGAGATCTTCCTTGGCCACGGGTTGCGTGGAGAAAACAGGTGCGGGCATGACCTGAGGGGCCAAGGCCATGGCAGTCGAAAGATCTAACTCCATGGCACAGGAGCGGGCGGGTAGTCCGAAGCTTTCGCACACCGCAGGATGAAGTTCACCAGCAACACCGACAACGCGCGTGTCACCCGAAGAATCGTTCACCGACAACTGCGCGCAACGACCAGGGTGGAAAATCGGATCATTGCCACGGGACACCTTGAGCACCAAACCACAACTTTGAACAACAATACGAGCGGAATCAACGGCATCGGACCAATCAAAAGCCCGCGGGCCTCCCCACCAACCAGGAAGTTGAGCATCACCAATGAGAACTGCTGCAACGTGCACCGGTTGATCGGGAAGCGCCCGCTCTAATGCGCTCCAGTGTTCGGTTGTGGGTGGGTGCTCCACGCTCATGGGAGGAATCGCAGCCGTGCTCACACTCCCGTGAAATACCGAACCAATTTCGAAAATGGGAATGGAACCATGCCCACGTCCGACATTGCGTCGCGCAGTCGGAATGAGAGTGAAGAGAATCGATGAGCGCAAGAGCGGTTGTTCATCAGAGAGTGGGTTGGCAAGTGTCGGCATCTCGCGACGAGGATCCTGCGCAGGAATGCGCAATGCAGTGAGATCCTCAGCGCCGACAAACGGGTAACTCAAGACTTCAGTCAAGCCCGCATGAGCAAGAGCCATTCCAACTCGGCGGCGCAGTCTTTGCGAGTGAGTGAGCCCACGGCCGGCAGGAGCCACCGGCAACGTGCTGGGAAGATTTGAATAACCAATGAGGCGAACAACTTCTTCTACAAGATCCGCTTGGTCAGTGAGATCTGGCCGCCAAGATGGAACAACAACGTGAAGTTGATCTCCGTCCGCAGTGACCCCACAGCCGACAACGGATAAGTGATCAATAACTTGCTGTGCAGGAATAGCCATTCCTGCGATGCGGGCTGGAAGATCCGCCCGAATAGTGATCACTGTCGGATGCATGGGGGCCTCAACGGCATTCATGCCCACATACTCACCGCCACCGAATTCCAGCATCAGTTCAAGTGCGCGAGCCCCAGCGTACGGTGCAATAGTGCGATCGACACCTCGCTCAAATCTGCGCGAGGCCTCACTCGAAAGTTTGTATGTACGAGCACTGCGAGTAATCGCAGTGGGATTAAAGTGTGCCGCCTCAAGCGCGATATTGGTACTGGTGTCAGAGATCTCAGCATCGAGACCACCCATGACACCCGCAAGACCAATAGTTCCGCGGTCATCGAGAATGACTAAGTCACTCGCTGACAATGTGCGCTCAACATGATCTAGGGTTTCAAATGCCTCACCCTCGCGCGGATGTCCCGCCCGAACCGTGCCTTGTAATTTATCGAGATCAAAAGCGTGCAGGGGTTGCCCCAGTTCTAGCATGACGTAATTAGTGATGTCCACCGCCAAGGACACCGAACGCATACCGCACCCGCGGATGCGGTTTTTCATCCACTGGGGTGTGGCCGCATGAGGATCGAAATTGACCACAGTGGACAGGGTAAAAAGATCACATGCCTGAAGATCATCAGAGGCGCACTCTGCTGGCGCACGCGTCTGCGATGGAGCAGGCAAAGCCGGCACACGATCTACCGGGTCACTAAATGGGACGGAATACGCAATAGCAACCTCGCGAGAAATACCA
This sequence comes from Candidatus Nanopelagicales bacterium, assembly GCA_018402075.1. The sequence continues at coordinate 12,889 of JAGYJP010000001.1, forward strand.
CGTGCAGAGAGTGCGTAGCCACGGTCAGGCGTGACGGCAATATCAAGGATCTGATCACCGATACCGACAATTGGCTTGGCATCAGTGCCAGCTTCAGCCGTTCCCGGAGGGAGAACGAGAATCCCGTCATGGTCCTCCCCCAGACCCATTTCCCGCTCAGAGCAAATCATGCCATTGGACACCTTGCCATATGTTTCCCGCGCCGAAATCTCGAAACCGCCAGGAAGAACGGTTCCTGGAACAGCGACCACGACTAAGTCACCGACAACAAAGTTGCGGGCACCACAAATAATTCCCCTGATGCCACCATGATCAGCACCGACATCCACCAAGCAGTATCTGATGGGTTTTTTAAACTCGGTGAGTTCTTCAATGTCCTCTACGCAACCGACAACGAGATCACCGATCAGACCTTCACCAACAACTTCAACTCCCTCGACTTCAAGACCCGCAGCAATAAGGTGCTCTGCCATTTCGCGACCCGAGGCCGACACTCCCGTGAGTTCGGTGAGCCAACTGGCTGCAATTCGCATTACGCCTCCACCCCGAAAGCCCGAGTGAAACGAAGGTCACCCTCCACCATGTCGCGCATGTCAGTCACACCATTTCGAAACATGAGTGTGCGCTCAATTCCCATGCCGAATGCAAACCCCGTGTATTCATGTGGATCAATTCCGACAGCACGCAAGACCCGAGGGTTGACCATGCCACAGCCGCCCCACTCGATCCACCCTTCGCTCCCGCATGTGCGACATGGTGCATCCGGGTTGCCGACAGATGAGCCCCTGCACACAAAGCACTGAAGATCCACTTCAGCACTCGGCTCAGTGAATGGGAAGTAGGAAGGACGTAACCGCGTCACAATTCCTGCACCGAACATTTGCTCGGCGAGGTGATCGAGAGTTCCCTTCAGGTGCGCCATGGTCAAGCCACGATCCACGGCCAATCCTTCAATTTGATGAAAAACTGGGGTATGAGTGGCATCAAGTTCGTCGGTTCGATACACGCGACCGGGAGCGACTACATAAATGGGGAGGTCCCGCTCCAGCATGGCACGAATTTGAATTGGTGAAGTTTGAGTTCGCAGCACCGCACCGCTGTCTTGTGATGTGACATAAAAGGTGTCCTGCATTGTGCGCGCAGGGTGGTCAGCGGGAACATTGAGCGCGTCGAAGTTGACCCATTCGGCTTCGAGCTCTGGGCCCTCCGCAACGGAGTAACCCATGGCGATGAATACGTCTGCCATTGCCTCCATGAGAGTGGTCAGTGGGTGACGACCTCCGATCCATCCGCGATCGGTCGGGACAGTGATGTCCACGGTTTCTTGGAGAAGGACTTGTTGGTCGCGAAGAAGTTCTAACTCTTCTTCACGAGAGGCCAATGCATCTTTGATTAACGCTTTTGCTTGACCCACTCGCTTGCCGACCTCCGCTTTTGCCGCAGGTGGCAGTGCGCCAATCTCCCGATTGGCCAGTGCCAGAGGTGACCGGTCACCAAAGTGGGAGAGCCGGACTTCCTTCAACTTAACAAGATCACCGGCAGAACTAATTGCCGCAAGTGCCTCGGCAACCATGCGATTAACCGAATCGTCACCGAGATCTGTGACCTGTTTGGGGTCGTATTCTTTATTGGGCGCCGACACCTGGGGCTCCAGATTCAGGGTCCAAAACCATATTGACCAGAAGATCCACGCTTTCGTCCAGATTGCCACTTCCCGTCAATACAAGATCAGGACTCAATGGAACTTCATACGACTGTCCCACACCCGTCATGTTAGGCAGATTCCCAGCTGCAGCCTTGGCATACAGGCCCTTGGGATCTCGCTCGGCACACACCTCAACGGGCGTATCGATGTACACCTCGAGGAATTCACCTTGGTCGAATAGTGCCGCTGCTGTCTCCCGGTCGGCGCGGTACGGTGAAACGAGCGCTACGAAGACAACGATTCCACTGTCACGCATGAGCTTGCTGACTTCAGCAACCCGCCGCACGTTTTCGGCTCGATCCTCAGGAGTGAAGCCCAAATCCTTGTTCAAACCTGTGCGTACGTTGTCTCCGTCGAGAACATAGGTGTGCACACCTAGGGAATGCAATTTGCGAACCGCGGCGTCCGCGATTGTAGATTTACCAGAACCAGGCAGTCCCGTTAACCACACAACGCGGGCTGGGTGTCCCATGAGCGAACTCCTGGCTGAATGATCAACGTCATATGTATGCGGTACGACATTGAACGCGCGGCGCATCGCATGCCGGGACAGACCAGCGGCAACAGTGTCTGCATTGACACGATCAACAAGCAGGAAACCTCCGGTATCACGACAATCCAGATAAGCATCCATAGGTATTGGTCGATCAGTTGCGATTTCTACCCGACCCACATCATTCATTTCGAGTATGCGAGCTGCATGTTCATGCCCTGAAACAACATCGAGGCGATGGCGCACATTGGTAACCGTGGCTGGTACTGAACGAGAACCCGAAACCAGTAGATAGGAACGCCCGTGGGCAAGTGGTTCTTCACCCAGCCACACCATGTCAACTGCAAATCGATCGGCCGGCTGCAATGAAGTGCCCGAAGCAATAATGTCACCTCGGGTCACATCAACTTCATGGTCCAGCGTAAGAGTCACAGCTTGGCCCGTGATTGCAGTCTGAAGATCCCCGTTAGCCGTGACAATCCGATCAATTGTGGCGGTGCGTCCAGAGTCAGCGACGACTACTTCTTGTCCGACAGAGACAGTGCCTGCCACAACCGTTCCCGCGTAACCGCGGAAGTTACCGTCCGCACGCACAATGAATTGAACGGGGAATCTGAACCCTTCGTTTTCGGGCTTGGTTCGCGGTTCCCACACTCCGAGCGCACCCAAGAGAGTGTCACCGTGATACCACGGCATATTGATGGAGGTGCCAGTGATGTTATCCCCACCAACAGCACTAACTGGAATGCCAAAAATTTCCTCTACGCCCAGCCTTGCTGCTGTGACGCGAACCTCTCCCATAATTTGCTCAAAGACCTCGTGAGAATAATCCACCAGATCCATTTTGTTCACGGCGACCATGATGGTTTCCACACCCATCAGGGCGCACACGGTTAAATGCCGGTGAGTTTGGGGGCGGACACCTCGGGCAGCATCCACCAGAAGAACCGCGACATCGCCGTTAGATGCAGCCACGGCCATATTGCGGGTGTATTGCTCATGGCCGGGTGAATCTGCGATCAGAACCCTTCGGCCATTGGGCAAGTTCATGTGGCGGTAGGCGACGTCAATGGTGATGCCTTGCTCACGTTCAGCTTCTAAGCCATCTGTCAATAGTGAGTAGTCAATCTCTCCCACAGGAACAGTGGAACCACCACGCCGTGTCCGTCGCGCATACTCAAGTTGATCGATGGGCACACTGTCCGTCTCGGCAAGAAGCCGACCAATTAACGTTGACTTTCCGTCATCAACAGATCCACACGTGACTAAGTGCAAGACTGGAGTTTGTTCAGACATTAGAAATATCCCTCAGCCTTCTTGGCCTCCATGGAGCCGCCGCCTTCGCCGTCAATGAGTCGGCCTGCACGTTCAGAAATATTGCTTGCTTCCATCTCGGCGATAAGGTCGATTAGGTTATCGGCGGTGGACTCCACTGCCCCCGAGAGTGGATAACACCCCAATGTTCTAAATCGCACAGATTTCATCACGGGGACTTCGCCATCTCTTAACGGGAATCGATCATCGTCGACCATGATAAGCACGCCATCGCGTTCCACGACCGGCCGTTCCTTTGCAAAATAAAGAGCGGGAATCTCGATATTCTCCCGTTGGATGTACCGCCAAATATCTAGTTCTGTCCAGTTTGACAATGGGAATACCCGCATGGTTTGCCCTGGCGACAACTGCGTGTTGGCTGTTCGCCAAAACTCTGGTCGCTGCTTGCGCGGATCCCAGCGGTGCCCAGGCTCTCGCAACGAGAAGATTCGCTCTTTGGCGCGACTGCGTTCTTCATCGCGGCGAGCACCACCGATTGCGGCATCAAAGCCGTATTGGTCAATACCCTCTCGCAAAGCCACTGTTTTCATGATGCGCGTGTATTCATGTGTTCCGTGATTAAAGGGGGTAACCCCCTCAGCCAAGGCTGCTTTGTTCTGTGCAATGCGTAAATCCAGATTGAGATCAACTGCGCGCTTATCCCGGAATTCAATCATTTCCCGGAACTTCCATGAGGTGTCAATATGCATTACAGGGAATGGAATGGGTGCGGGGAAAAAGGCTTTGACAGCTAAATGCAGCAGAACGGAAGAGTCCTTGCCAATACTGTAAAGGAGCACAGGATTGCGAAAGGCAGCGGCCGTCTCGCGATATATATGTATTGCCTCAGCTTCTAGTTCATCGAGCACCGCGGAATACGGAACCGTTACCGTCACTGGACACAACCTTTCCTGCTTTCCTGCTTTCCTGCATTTATGGCACTTGCTCCGGCGTGAATCGTGTGACTCCACCCTTGATAGAACCCTAAAGGCTCACGCTTCAGAGAGAACTTCCATCCCCATGGAACCTGAGTCTGCGGACCCTGACTTAGCCGCTTCCCGTTCAGCCCGACGCCGCATGGCATCTGTGTTTCCAGCCTGAATAACTGCGGGATCCAAAAACGGTGATTCAATGGATGCAATCGGATTCCTGGAGTCAATCCATGATTCGAGTTCAGGACCAGATTCATAAGAGGTGATCAGGCAGTATCGGGGTTCATCCCCGGGGTGCCACACCGCGTGATAGAGGCGCTGAGTGTCAATCACCACTTGTGCACCCGCCGGAAGTGGAACACGAACCTCAGTTGAGGGATCATCACGATCCTCTCGCAGAATCATGACCGAATCCGGATTATCTGTGAGGTTATAAAATGAGCGAACAATCCAGCCTGTTCCCTCGGGATTAAGCCTGTTGTTGTCATCCCGATGTAAGTTGTAAATGGAATCGGCATAGGTATTGGGTTGAAGTTCAATCACGCGACAACGCCCAATATTGGCGCCCACTTCTTGAGCGCGGGCGGTTAGTCGCGGGGCAATATCAATGTTTTCCTTCACCCACACACCATCTTTGTCTGTCTTTGGGGGGGTGTGGTTCCAGAATCCGTCGCATTCCATATCTCCATATGCACTGGCCAGCGGGGCGAACCGAGTTTCTCCTGAAGACTTCCAATCCACGTACACCAAATTTTCCCATTCGCGAGGATCCGCCGATTGGTCGTAGGAATCAACAATCGCGTACCCGGTTTCATCGAGAATAGGAATTTTGACGTAATTCATGACATCTCCAGTTCAATGATCTGTGTTCAATTAGTCTTCTAGTCTCCCTACGCAATCCGCGCAGTTGCCATTAGTTTCCCACCTCTTTGCCGAGGAATGCTTCACGCTCGAGCGTGTTGCGCCGTGCACTTGCTCACAAGAGGTTGGTTACCCGGAATTGAGGATTAGTGACTTCCGCCTTTGAGATAACCCACATAGAGGCATACGGAAGCGGCAACCGCTGCATTGAGAGACTCAACCCCGTGATCCATGGGAATTCTGACCGGAGTGATCTGCCGTCCTGATGCTCTCCAATCCGAACTGACACCATGAGCCTCGGAGCCCACAACCAACGCCACATGTGAAAAGTCAGAATCAATCTGATTGATGTTGACCTCGGAATCGGAGCTGAGGGTGAAAATTTGTCTTTCTGAAGGAAGATCCGCAATGTCCGTGAGGCGAGCAATGGGTACACGGAATATGGAACCTGCACTACTTCGAACTACTTTGTCATTGAACGGATCGACGCAATTCCCATAGAGTAAACAACCTGCCGCAGCCGTTGCATCGGAAGTACGAAGGATGGTCCCTAGATTCCCTGGATCCGCAATATTATCCAGAATCACGAGAGTTCCTGCCCTATGGCAAACATCGGCTACTGTCACCGTGGGGATCCGGCAGAGGGCAATGACTCCCTGAGGGCTGACCGATTCTGCGAGAGCCTCAATAACTTCCGAAGTGCACCGCGTGACCTGTGCACCGAGTTCGTGAAATTCATCGACATATTGATCCGTCGCGAATACTTCGACAACGCTTTCAGGGACACATTCAAGAGCTACTCGGACTACAGCAGGGCCCTCTGCCAAGAAGAGCCCTGCTGAGTGACGTTCAGATTTTTTGTGCAGGCGCGTCAGTTCTTTCACGCGATCGGACTTGCGTGAACTAATGCTCCGCATTGACGGGAAGCTTTATGCTGAGTGAGCTGGGACTGCCGCGCGGGCAATTTCAACAAGTGCACTGAATGCAGCTGAATCATTTACCGCCAATTCAGCCAGCATTCGACGATCCACTTCAATCTCAGCAGCCTTGAGGCCCTGAATGAACCTGTTGTAGGTCATGTCATTTGCACGGGCTGCGGCATTGATTCGCTGGATCCAGAGGCGGCGGAAATCACCCTTTCGGGTACGGCGGTCGGCATATGCGTAGACCATAGAGTGGGTGACTTGCTCTTTGGCCTTTCGATAAAGGCGTGATCGTTGCCCCCGGTAACCGGAGGCCCGCTCGAGAATTTCGCGACGCTTCTTGTGAGCATTGACGGAGCGCTTAACGCGTGCCATAACTTCACCTGCTTTCTAATGATAAATCTTGTTGGGTTGAAAGTTGATTAACGACCGAGAAGACGCTTCACGCGCTTTAAATCAGCGGGTGCTACTTGTTCATCCGACATTAGACGGCGGGTTCTCTTGCTGTTCTTCACTTCCAGCAAGTGGCGACGGTTAGCTTGTTCATGGGTAATTTTCCCAGAGCCTGTCACCTTAAAACGCTTTTTGGCACCACTATGGGTCTTTTGCTTCGGCATGTTGTTTCCTTTCAGTCCGCTTCGGTAGAAGCGGAAGCTTCCGTATCAGCAGAGGTCTCTGCCTTTTTACTCTCGGCCTTTCGTCGCAATGGTGCAAGCACCATTAACATGTTGCGGCCGTCCTGCTTGGGAGCCGCTTCAACGAATCCAATTTCAGCCACGTCTTCGGCCAGGCGCCCCAGGAGGCGGATCCCCAACTCAGGCCTGCTCTGTTCACGGCCACGGAACATAATGGTGATCTTGACTTTGTCACCCGCCTTGAGGAAACGAATCACGTGACCCTTTTTTGTTTCATAGTCATGTGAATCTATCTTGGGGCGAAGCTTCATTTCCTTGATCACAGTGTGTGACTGATTTCGGCGCGACTCTCTATCCTTGAGAGCAGCTTCATACTTGAATTTACCGAAATCCATGAGCTTGCACACTGGAGGCTTTGATTGCGGTGCGACCTCAACAAGGTCAAGATCCGCTTCAACAGCCAACCGAAGTGCATCCTCAATGCGGACAATTCCCACTTGCTCGCCGGCTGGACCGACTAAGCGAACTTCGGGGACACGTATCCGGTCATTGATCCGGGGTTCGACGCTGATGGCGCCTCCTCATCTACTCGTTTCGTTCGTTCAGGTTCGTTCGTTCAGGTTCGTTCGTTCAGGTTTGTTCATTCACATTCATTCATGCAGGCTTAATCTCCCCACACACAACAAAACCCCCGGTGCGCAGGCACACGGAGGTATCGGCAGCATGCTTTTAAGCACACCTATGGGCGGGAAAGCCCATAAACCTCTGAGGTGAGATCAGGAAACCCGATCACCAGGAGGTGGGAGCCGATGCTCCGCTTGCCAGACCCGACATTGCTACCGGATCTAGGAGGTGCAAGGGTAACAGCCGTGACCGCAGAGAACTCCCCCGCCCTTGACATTGCCGAAGTGCCCGCCGTAGAGGTGGTGTTGACGGTGGGAATGCACCTAATGTCTGCGGCAGCAATTGCCTGTGGTCTTGCCGATGATGATAACGAACCAGATCTGGCTGAAGCACGAATTCTCATCACCGCACTCGCTGGCTTGGTCACGGCTGCCGCCCCTGATCTTGGGTCGGTTCATGCTGCACCCATGCGAGATGGTCTCAAGAGTTTGCAACTGGCATTTCGTGAAGCATCCAGCACTCCTGACCCACCAGGCATGGGGCCAGGCGAAAATCTCACCGGATCAGTCGTTTGAGTATCCTTTGTTTAGGACTCAATTTCCGTCAACTCAATGGCAATTCCCTCAGGCGTAAACGCATGGATATCTCCTTGTGCAGAGAGAAGTCGGGCCACGGCATCGACCGAGTCAGGCGCGACTCGCACAATAGGTGGACCGGAATCGGGCAGAGTGATGACGGGAGATTCAATACCAGAGGCCTGTAGCAATTTCTGAATAGCGGCAACGGCCCGCCAACGTTGGTCCGCTCCGGAGAGGGTAACGATATCGGGAAGTGTGATGGTGAAGGGTATTGGACCAGCGGGATCTAATATCAATGCGCTCACAGATTCTTCAAGCGCTGCAACACTGACATCTTTACCTGATATCGGAATAGGCCTTGCTTCAGGATTCCATAATTTCATGGCATCTATTGATGTGAATGCGAGAAGTCCAACTCGGCCATCAGATGCTGTCAGACACACAATTGACATATTAGATGTCTTTTCGTCAAGGTTTTCATCTGAGAGTGACTCAATCGCAGACGCCTTGGCCAGCGCAACGAGAAGCCTGGAATTTCGTATCGCATTAACGACTAGCGAAGAATCAGCACTCTTCAGCGCTTCAACAACATGAGGATCGGCAGCGCCGTGATCGTTTAGCCATCGCGCCTGAGTATTCTCCAGCATTCGATTGCCGCCGAAAGAAAGCAAATCTTCATCAGCTGATGTCATCTTCTGAGAATCGCTTGAGCCCCTGCCGTTCATGCCGTGAGCCTATGGGTGAAGAATCCACGCGTGTCCACCACTCCTCACGATAAAAGCGTTATTCACGTAACGCCTGGAGTGCTATTAGCTGCGATTGTTTTGGTGGCCCTGAATTTACGGGCTGCACTCTCGAGCTTGCCCACAGTCGTCACGGATATTCAAGAAGCAACTGGGTGGTCTGACGCAACCTTAGGAATACTCACGACTATCCCGGTGTTGTGTATGGGAATACTCGCACTTTTAGTTCCTACGCTGATTATGCGATTAGGTCGAAAGAGATTGATCATCATTGCGTTACTTTCACTCACAATAGGCATGTTGCTGCGTGCAATTGAAGCGATTCCCACCCTGCTTTTTGTCTCTGCATTTCTCGCAGGGTTGGGGATCGCGCTTTCTGCCGGTGTCATTCCTGGAATAGTTAGGGAACAGCTCCCAGATTCCTTAGGGAAAGCCAACGCACTGTGGACTGCTGCACTGATGGGAAGTGCGGCATTAGGTGCGGCATTTACTGTGCCGATTGCTGTTTGGCTCGATTCATGGTCACTGGCACTTGCTGCATGGGCGTTACCCGCTGTAGTGGCATTAGCTTTCTGGGTATTCGCCGAACGACACTCACCGCGCCATGACCGGACGAAAACAACTGTAAAACTCAACTCACTTCCATGGCGAAGCAAATTAGCCTGGGGTCTCACGCTAAATATGACAATTAACTCAATTGTCTTTTACAGTTCCGTGGCATGGATCGCGCCCTCGTTCGTTGAGCGCGGTTGGAGTCAAGAGGATGCTGGCTGGCTGTTCGGAATATTCGCTGCAGCGCAGGTTGTTTCCGCGCTGTTGCTCGCCGGTTTGTCCACCCGGATCACCTACCGCAGAACTTTATTTGCTGGCACGATCCTGGCTTCAGTTTTCTCCCTACTTGCCATTGGATGGCTACCAGAGTTCTACCCGTGGATTCCGCTACTGATTTTCGGATTTTTCCTCAGTGGGACTTTTGCCATGCTCCTTGGATTACTGAGCGAATACAGTTCAAGCGCCCCCAGTGCGGCAAGGTTGACCGCTATGGCTTTCTTTATTACCTACACGGTCGCTGCATTTGGGCCATTCTTTTCGGGGGTACTCCTAGACACCTTTGATTCCTGGCCCATGGTGTACTCGGTCCTTGCGGTAATTGCGTTAAGCCAGTTGCTCGTGGTGAAACCGCTCACTCACAAAGCCTTGGTCGCTTAAAGCCGGCAGGCGTGAATATCTGTCACCAAAATACCTTTGGCTCCGAGGTCAAATAGTTCATCCATAATTCTGTGAACATCGGCCGCCGGAACCATGGACCGCACCGCAGACCATGTTGGATTTTGGAGTGCAGAAACCGTTGGAGATTCAATCCCAGGAGTTATCTGACATGCTCGATCGAGGTTTGTATTTTCGATATCGTAGTCAACGAGGACATAAGTTCTGGCCACCAAGACACTATGCAACCTTCGCTCAAAAGTCTCTTGGGCACTGGAGGACTCAACAGCGTTCGGTGAGATCAAAATAGCCTCGGATTCAATTATCGGGTCACCAATAATCTCCAGCCCGGCGGCACGCAGGGTTGCGCCCGTTGCCACGACATCGGCCACGACATCGGCCACGCCCAGGGCAACAGCGTTCTCCACCGCTCCATCAAGTCGTACAACTGTCACAGAAAGATTATTGGCCGCGAGCCATTTCTCTAGAAGGCCTGGATAAGAGGTGGCAATACGTGTGCCTTCAAGGCTCTGAATCGTTGGATACTTGCCAAGCGGCGCGGCGACTCGAAAAGTCGATGGGGCGAAACCCAGTTGCATGACTTCACGTGCTGGCGCCCCACTGTCCATGAGCATGTCCCTGCCTGTAATTCCAATATCAAGAGTGCCCGCACCCACATAAATAGCAACGTCTTTGGGACGAAGGAAGTAAAACTCGACACTGTTAAGGGCATCGTGGACAACGAGTGAACGGGGATTACTCGCCGATAGGTAGCCAGCTTCTTTGAGCATTTGCCGAGCAGGCTCTGCAAGCTGCCCTTTGTTCGGGACTGCGACCTTGAGTACCACGGGACATTCCTCACTTACATTCAAGAATCAAAAGGTGGGCAATGCAATGAAACTATAAATACTTGTAGACATCAGTTGGCGTGATCTCGTGCGCATGCATGAGAACCTGAAGGTGGTAGAGCAACTGAGAAATTTCCTCTGCCAACTGTGATGACGTTTGATATTCCGCAGCCATCCAGACTTCAGAGGCTTCTTCGACAATCTTTTTCCCAATAGCGTGAGTGCCTTGAGAAATAAGTTCCACGGTTCGAGATGAAGGATCCGCCGAGGCAATCCGATGGGCGAGTTCATCAAAGAGCGCCTCGAATGACTTCGGTTCATTTGGTGCCGACATGCTCTGAGCCTACCGAAAGCCAACAGTGCTCTCGGAGGCTTGCGGGGCCAAAGCCATAGAGAGAGCAGCCTCAGTTGCCTCTGCGCCTTTATCTTCCGCGGAATCCGCCAACCCTGCTCGATCCAATGCCTGTTTTTCGGTTTCAACGGTAAGCACCCCAAAACCGATAGGGATACTTTCATCTAGCCCCACCCGCAGGAGCCCCTCAGTGGCGGCTTGGCATACATACTCAAAGTGCGGAGTACCACCTCTAATGACCACACCTAATGCCACGATGGCATCAACTTTTCGCAGTCGAGCAATGCGCTGACAACCCAGGGGTAATTCAAAAGCACCTGGAACACGAACTACTTCATGGGTGGCACCCGCCTTGTTACATGCGGTGACCGCACCCGCTATCAAGGCATCCATGATTGTCTGATGCCACTGACTTGCGACAATCGCCACTTTCACTCCAGCGGCATCGAGCTGCAACGTGGGGGAATTTCCACCGCTCATGTGGACTCCAATTCATTAAAGGCCATGAGGCGCTGAACATATTTTGCTAGAGCATCTACCTCAATGTTGACTGAATCTCCCACATTCAAAGCATGCAGGTTTGTCTCCCGAAGAGTTGTCGGAATCAAGGAGACGCTGAATTCATGATCGGCTATTTGCGGCTTCGAAACGTTAACGACCGTCAGGGAGACTCCGTTGACGGTAATTGAACCCTTCTCCACGATAAATGGAGCAATATCCTTAGGTACGGAAATGCGCATGGTTGTCCAATCCTGCTCTTGGACAACTTCACGGACGACACCTGTGGCATCCACGTGTCCTTGCACAATATGACCGCCTAATCGCCCATTTGCGGCCATTGCTCTTTCAAGATTGACCGGATCACCGATATTGAGTGCGCCTAGTGTCGAACGACTAAGCGTCTCTTTCATAACATCGGCTGAAAAAACCTCGGAATCAAAATCAACAACGGTCAAACACACTCCGTTCACAGAAATGGATGCTCCGGGGCTAGCGTCACCTAGGACTCGAGGCCCGTGGATAGTAACGAGAGCTGAATCCTCACGAATTTCCACAGATGTAATTCTGCCGAGGGTTTCAATAATGCCCGTGAACATGGGTTGACTCTATCGACGGCTGGATCGACGCATTTACCGACGCACCGGAGTACCGCTGATGACCAGATCCGGACCAAGCCTCTCCCAGTGAATTCTTGAGACTGAATAATGTGGAGGAAGTAACGAGTTGAGCGCTGAGGGTCCCGCTCCGAATGTGACCGGGGCGATAATAGCGATGATCTGATGCACGGCTCCTGCATCGAGAAATGCGCGCGCGAGTGTGGGTCCCCCTTCGAGCAAAAGGTGCCGGACGCCACGATCAGCGAGGGAATCTAATACGCAGGCAATATCACGAGTTCTCAGATGAAGAACTTCACCGCCGACCGTGCTTGTTAGTGCCGCATTTGATGGAATATCTGATTCACCAACTACAACCCGGAGCGGCTGTCGAAGTACTTCACGTCCCCTCACAGTTAGCCGAGGATTATCAATTGTTACGGTGCTAGTACCCACAACAATTGCATCGACTTCGGACCGAAGCTCGTGATTGGCAGCCTGAGCTGCGGATCCGCTAATTGCAGTACGGGAACCTTGCCTGTCTGCAACTCTGGCATCTATCGACTGTGCGAATTTCCAAGAAACAAAAGGCTTTCCCGTGACCACCCAATGAGCCCAGGCCCTATTGAGTCTTTCGGCCTTATCGGCGAGTACTCCAGATGACACCGAAATACCCGCATCAGCCAAAATCTTTTCCCCTCCAGCTGCCACAACAGTTGGATCAGACTGTGCAAAAATCACCCTGTTAATACCTGCGCTAATAATTGCATCGGTGCAGGGGGGTGTTCGACCATGATGCTTGCAGGGCTCCAGGGAAACAAACATTTGTGCGCCATGAGCTAGATCCCCCGCCATCTCAATCGCCTCTATCTCAGCGTGTGGTGTTCCTGCACCGTGATGAAATCCTTCTCCAACTACTTGGTGATCCCGAACGATGACTGCTCCCACGCGGGGATTATCAGAAACTGGGCCCTTGCGTGCAAGATCCAGCGCCCGCTGCATGTAGACAGTGTCCACATTCGGCATGGCTATGAATTCACCATGGAAGAAAGACGCATGACTTCCGCCGCAGGGTCTGATGAACGGTACACACTTGATCCAGCAACAAAAACATTTGCACCTGCGTCACGGCATTCGAGAATATTCTCAGCACTCACACCGCCATCTACTTCAATCCACATGTCCGCCCCCGAGATTTCTCGTGCGCGACGAATCTTCGGAAGCATGTCACGCAGGAACGGCTGGCCTCCGAATCCCGGTTCCACGGTCATGATCAAAATCATGTCGAGGTACGGAAGGACTGATTCAATTGCCATCAGGTCAGTTGCTGGTTTGACCGCAGCAGCGGAGCGTGCACCAGCGCCACGAATATTTTGAGCGAGAGATACTGGATCTCGGGCCGCTTCAATGTGGAAGGTCACAGAGTACGCCCCGACTTCTGCGTAGGCGGGGGCCCAGCGATCTGCATCATCGATCATGAGATGGACATCGGCCCTGAGACTCGTATGGTCAACGACGCTTTTGACCACAGGAAGGCCAAAAGTGAGGTTGGGCACGAAATGGTTATCCATGACGTCGAGGTGAATCATGTCAGCTGCTCCCTCGACGAGGGATACTTCGGCACTTAAACTGCCCAAGTTACTGTTCAAGACACTGGGAGAGATCAAGAAATCCGCCATGCCCTCAGACTAACCAAACGAGTCTTTCAGCGATAAGTGCCTAGTTTCTTCGGATGAGCGCGAAGAACATGGCATCAGTGCCGTGGACATGGGGCCACAGCTGGACAGTGGGTCCGGCACCCAGATTGGAGACACCGGGAAATAAGGGTCGCGCATCTTCGAGTTGAGCATCAGATCGTCCTGAAAGCACAGACTCGAGAATGTCCACAGTTTCCTCAACAGCAGGTGAGCAGGTGGCGTAGCAGACAATGCCCCCACTCCTGGTGCTATCGAGTGCTGCATTAATCAGCTCCTCCTGCAATGGATTCAGTTGACGAAGATCCGATGCCTGTTTACGCCAACGTGCCTCTGGTCTTCTTCGCAAAGCACCAAGACCTGTGCAAGGCGCATCGACTAAAACTCGATCAAAGAATAGGTTGCCCCAAGGCCTAGTCCTTGCATCTGCGACGATCACGGAAGTTCCGGGTGAAATAATTTTTTCAATCAACGTGGCCCGATGCTCATGTAGCTCGACTGCAGTGAATGTCACACCCGGTGGCACGGAATCTGAAATCAGCGCCGCCTTACCCCCAGGTCCCGCACACATGTCCAACCATGCCGATTCTGGTCCAAGCGGTTGGGCGAGAAGAAATGCTCGAGCAATTAACTGACTGCCTTCGTCTTGCACAATAATATTGTGGATATTCCCACTAACAAGTTCCTGCGGAATTACCGATTCCAGAACCCGAGCTCTGTCACTCCACTGGCCAGGGCTGGTTCCTTCAATTTCTGGATCACCATCGCGCACAGCAATCACTGGTTTTGCAGGAACGTTATTTGCCTGCAATAGATCTTCGAGTTCGGATTCATTTCTTCCACGAGATTTAAGGGATTCACGAAAGGAATCGACAATCCATTGCGGATGAGAGTAAACAATGCTCAGATCCTGCTGCGGAGCGAAACCTAGTCCATGGTTGCGAGCAACACATCGGAGAATTGCGTTAACGAACCCCGCTCGAGCCTGAGCTTGACCCCCCGCTGAAATACCTCGAGCCAGGTTGACACTTGAATCCACAGCGGCGTGGTCAGGCACCCGCATCGCCACTATTTGGTGAACACCCATGCGCAAGATATCTTTAACTTCGTCTTCTATGGTCGCAATCTCGCGCTGCGAACACTGGTCAATGTAGGTGTCGTAGAGCAATTGATTTCGAAGGACTCCATAGGCCAGTTCCACCGTGAACGCGGCATCGCGGCCATTTAGTGCATGTTTCTTTAAAACCTGCGACAGCGCCAAATTGGCGTACGCTCCTTCATCGCGGACAAGGCGAAGCAACTCCAAGGCTGCCAGCCGTGAGTTATCAATATCCGTCACAGTAAGTAGCCTGGTACAACTGCGAGACCCCGAATCCAGTCGGGTGCGGGCATTGTTTTGCGTCCCTGTGGTGTCACCGAAGTGAGTTCAACGGGAGCCGTCAGTGTCCCCACCAGAATCTTTGTAGATTCCACCCCAATCTCGCCCGGTTCCAGGGAACCTGCTGGCAGCGAATCGGATGCAACCGGTATCACCGGGCCCAATCCGATTCTCATGGGTTCAGTTTTCTCTGTTGACAGCTGCGTCCATGCACCAGGTGCGGGTGTGGTTGCTCTGATGCGGCGATCTATTTCCATGGCGGGCATATTCCAGTTGATTCGGGAGTCCGATTTAGTGATTTTCGGTGCATAAGAAATATCTTCGGATCCTTGTGGCAGTGGTTGAAGTGCTCCTGCTCCTAAGGCATCAATGGTCTGACGCAGTAATTGCGCACCAGCCTGCGAAAGCCGCAGCAACAAGTCGCCGGCGGTATCACGATCACGAATCACTTCTGTCACCGAACCCAGTACCGCTCCCGTATCCATTCCCGCATCGAGGATGAAAGTCGTTGCGCCTGTTAATCGATCCCCCGCCCAAATTGCATGCTGCACTGGGGCAGCGCCCCTCCAACTGGGCAAAAGTGAGAAATGAAGATTCACCCATCCGAGTGGAGGAATGACAAGCATGTCCTGGGGAATAAGTTGGCCGTACGCGACTATCGGCATGCAATCCGGATTGATCTTGCGCAGTTCGGAATGAACCTCAGATATAGAATGCGGTGCCAATAATGGAATGTCATGTAGATGCGCGAATTCCTCCACAGGGCTGGGAGTGATCTTCCTTCCTCGACCGGTTGGAGCCGCGGGCTGAGTGATGACGGCTGCCAATTCGTGATCCGAATTGAATAATGTCTGGAGCGAGGGTAACGCCGCTGCCGGCGTTCCAGCAAAAACCAATTTCACCCTAAAGCCACTTGGCTGAGAGCGTGTGCGGGCTGGACTTGATCATGATGTCTTCGCCGAACCATTCAGCAGCTCGAATCTCTTTCATGGCTGCCTTGCGAGCTTCGGGGTCGAGACGATCAATAAAAATGATTCCATCGAGGTGATCGGTTTCATGTTGCACGCACCTGGCCATGAGATCAGAACCGATGAGCTCGATGGGCTCTCCGTACATATTGAAACCCTTGGCCACCACGCTCATGGCTCGGGGCGTGTCAAAGGCCAATCCAGGAAGAGACAGGCATCCTTCTTCGCCAACTTGTTGGTCGTCGGACAAATCCAAAGTGGGGTTTACAACATGGCCTATTTCGTCGTCGACCCAATATGTGAAAACCCGGAGCGAAACTCCCAACTGAGGAGCAGCTAGACCGACTCCAGGAGCATCCATCATTGTGTCGGTGAGGTCGGAGACGAGTTTGCGCAATTCTTTATCAAAGTCAACGACTTCAGCAGCAGGCGTCCGAAGAACTGGGTCTCCAAAGATGCGGATCGGCTGGATCGTCATGGCGCGAGTCTAGGACATGGATTTGAGCGCTGAAAAACAAGATTAAAAGTCACGGGGATCGACTCGGACCTGCACATGATGACTTTTTGAATCTGCTGATCGAACTCGGGTAATCTCTGCCAACCTTTGGGCTAATAGCCCGCCTTGTGATCGTTCAACAATAAGGAATGCGTGCGATTTGGGCGGATCAGCGGAGTCGACCGGACCAAGTACTCGAAGTGATGGGGTGGCTAACACTTGCTCCGTCACAGCCTCGATGTCTTGGCGACTGCCATCGAGGCGAAATGCGCGATAAACCGGAGGCAGGTGGGCTTCTCCCCGTTCCACCAATTCGCGTCGGGCAGCCCACGGCGAATCCCAGCGACTCACAGCCTGGACTGCTCGATCTTCAGACGGCGCAACAATGACAATATCTGCATCCGGAGCCCCCAGCACTGCAGCACCAAAAAGCCTCCTAGTCAAAGATTCTTGAGCCAGTAGGGAAATAGCACCCGTCGTAGCATCAAGGGCCACCACCGCGCGGTAGCCACTTCGGGCAACGGGTTCTGCGCCTGGAGTAGCGACGACGATTCTTGGTTGATCATCTACCTCGGCAATCATTCTCTCTGATTGAGACCACAAAACCGGCGTTCCAGAAAAGGCTCTGCCAATCTCTTCAGCTGTTCGTTCAGCTCCAATCGAAAGTGCTGAAATCTCACGTCCACCACATGCGCACTTCCATGTTGTTGCCCCGCATCGATTACATGACATGTGTTGCATCGATCCTTGTCTGGCGATCGCGATTCCACCGCCACAACTACACGCGGCACGCCCACCACATGATTTACACACGAATGCAGGTATGTAGCCGCGTCGAGAGACTTGGATAAGTACTGCGCCTTGTGTAATTCCTTTCTTCACAGCCTGCCAAGCAACGTGAGGTATCCGCGCCTTGGCTGGGTCTCGTTCGGAATCTTCTGGATACATACCACGAACCTTGCCGAACACGCGCTGTCGAGCCTGTTCGGTGGGATTGATCTCTTGGATCCAACCTGATTCACACCACGCTTGCGTGACAAGAGACCTGCTACGAGATCCCACGATGAGTGAGCATCCGGTCTCGTGGCTCCGAAGCGCTGCGACCTCTCGGGCATCCCAGTAAGGGGCATGTGGCTCCGAGAAATTGTCATTGCCATCGTCCCATAAAACGATCACGGACAGACGTGCAACTGGAGCAAAGATGGCAGATCGAGTTCCGATAACGAAGTTGTTGTTGCCACCAATGATGTTGAGAAATGTTCGGTATCTCTCCTGTGCGCCAAGCTCTGCCATCAATATGGCTGGTGCAAAATCGTGACAGGCTTCCGCTACTTGCACAACATCTTTTGCATCCGGGACCACAATAAGTATGCCCGAGTCTTGATTTTTCCCTCTCACGCAACGGACAAGTTCCTGTATTTCAAGGCGCCAATCTGAAGCCGGCGCAGACGTCCAACAGGCACGGATGCTGGAATTCCCCGACAAAGTTTCACACAGAAGATCTCCATGAATGTAACTTTCCCAGGCATCCGAGGATGGTGGAACAAATGGCCGTGAATCTGATATGGATGTATCGGTCTGTGTTCTTTGGCCAGTAGCCCGTCCGTGCTTAATCGGTACCGCCGAACGAATCACGTCCCACAATAAACCCACGTATCGATCTGCGACGGCAATAACAAGTGACAAGGTTTCTGCCGTGAGAGCCGGGCCAATAACTCGTTCAATTGGTTGTAATTTATCAAAACCAGATTGAGCAATTCGACGAATAATGATGGCGTCGGTGAGCTTGCCATGGAATCGGACTCGCACTTTGGCACCCACTTGTGCTTGCTGATCTAGTTCGCGAGGCACCAGATAATCAAAATCTCGGTCCAGATGTGCAATGGTAACGTCGACGCGAACTTGAGCAATGGGAAATTTCTCCGCGACAACGACCGCCGCCCTTTTTGAAGCACGAGTTCGTGCCTTCGCAGCTGTGGGGTCAGCAACAAGCAAGAGTTGCTCGGGCCCCGAATCCACTACAAGCCAGCAGCTGCACGCAACTGGTCAGCCCGATCGACACGTTCCCACGTGAAGAGTCCGTCTTGCGAAGGACGGCCAAAATGCCCATATGCAGCTGTTTTCCGGTAAATAGGGCGCAAGAGATCTAGATCGCGAATGATCGCTGCGGGACGGAGATCAAATACCTCCAACACGGCTTCCTGAATCTTTTCATCGCTAACTATTCCCGTGCCAAAAGTTTCAACGAATACACCGACCGGATGCGATTTACCAATTGCATAAGCAACCTGAACCTCACAGCGAGTCGCCAGACCCGCAGCGACTACATTCTTTGCCACCCACCGAGTGGCATATGCAGCAGAGCGATCGACTTTTGAAGGGTCTTTGCCAGAGAAAGCGCCACCACCATGGCGAGCCATGCCACCATAGGTATCGACAATGATCTTTCGCCCAGTTAAACCTGCATCGCCCATTGGACCACCCACCACAAAATTTCCCGTAGGGTTTACCAGCAGTCGATAGTTCGATGAGTCCAGATCCACATCAGCGAGAACCGGCTCCACTACATACTTGCGAATATCAGGCGCCAATTGAGTGTCAAGATCAATGCCCTCGGCATGCTGACTACTCACCACAATGGTATCGATGTGGAGCGGCTTGTCATTTTCGTCGTAAGCGATAGTCACCTGAGTTTTGCCATCGGGCCGAAGATAGTCCATTTGACCTGACTTTCGAACTGCCGAAAGCTTCTCTGCCAGCTTGTGTGCCAATGAAACCGGGAGCGGCATTAATTCCGGAGTATCAGTGCACGCATATCCAAACATCAAACCTTGGTCTCCTGCACCTTGGCGATCTAGTGGATCGGAACTGTGCCCTTCTCGTTCCTCAATGGCATCATTGACTCCCTGCGAGATATCCGGTGACTGTTGTCCAATGGATACAGAAATTCCACATGATGCGCCATCGAAGCCCTTGAGTGAACTGTCGTATCCAATTTCTAAAACGGTGTCCCGAACGAGTGCCATGACATCGGCAAAACCCTCAGTGGTCACTTCACCGGCAACATGAACTTGACCCGTGGTGAGCATGGTCTCCACTGCAACTCGACTCTTCGGATCCTGGCGAAGTAGGTCGTCAAGGATTGCATCGCTTATTTGATCAGCCATTTTGTCTGGATGACCTTCGGTAACGGACTCCGAAGTGAAGAGACGATGAGCCACAGGACTCCCCTTTTCTGAATATGTGAATTGAACTGGCGTGGATGAATGGCGCTTTAGTGTATCGGGGCGAGCAAGGCAGCTAGTTGGGTGATCACGGCGTGTGCGGCCGAATTTTTGGAACCGGTATGTGAGGCCTGATTGCCGTAACGGTCAATTATCGTGACTTCGGTGTCATCTTCGCCGAAAACAGCCCCATCTCGAACATTATTGAGGACAAGGGCGGTGCATCCCTTTGCAGCGAGTTTCACTTGACCCATGGCGATCAATTGATCCCGGGAATTCACGGTTTCAGCAGCAAACCCCACAATAAGCATCTCAGGGTTTTCTCGGGTGACCGTGCTCAGAATGTCTTCCGTAACGGCTAACTCAATTACTGGGATACCTTCGCCTTTCTTTATTTTTCCCTTAACTGGAGCCAATGGGCGGAAGTCAGCAACCGCAGCAGCCATGATCAATGCATCGGGATCTTTTTTTAGGGCAATGCGAACAGCGTCGAGCATGCTCTCGGCTGACTCGGCATGAAGCAACTCAACTCCTGCCGGCAAATCAGTATCGACAGATCCCACGATTAAGGTAACTCGAGCTCCGTGGGCAAGTGCTGCTCTCGCAAGGGCAACCCCTTGTTTTCCACTACTGCGATTACCGAGGAATCGAACAGGATCCCAACTCTCGCGGGTCCCACCTGCCGTGATGACAATATGGCGACCCGTCAGCGATTGACTCGACCCTTGAATAACGGTTTCTAGAAAATCATGAATTGACTGAGGCGACGGAAGACGACCAATGCCAGAGTCATGGCCGGTAAGTCGACCTGAATCTGGGTCGAGCACCAGATAACCGCGCTCTCGCAATAGTTCAATATTGCGCTGTGTTGCTGGATGCTCCCACATTTGCGTGTGCATGGCCGGCGCAATCACTACCGGAGCAGTCGTACTGAGCAAGGTATTGGTCAGCAAATCACTGGCGATGCCATGGGTGGCCCGAGCAAGAAAATCTGCCGTTGCGGGCGCAATAACTAGGAGATCGGCATTGGTACCGAGTTGAATGTGCCGCACAGAGTCGATGCCGTCCCACACGGAACTGGATACGGGTTCTCCCGACAGAGCTTCAAATGTTGCGGACCCGACGAATCGGAGTGCATTTTCCGTAGGAATAACCGCGACACTGTAACCAGACTCTTTCAGGAGTCGCAGCAACTCTACGGATTTATACGCGGCAATACCCCCGCATACCCCGAGAACAACCCGAGGCAATTTAGTCCTCGACTACCTCAACGGTGAGACCGTTATCTGTTCCACCGGAGGCAACGAGTGGTGAATCAGGGAAAGTTGGCTCAGAAGTCAATAGTCCTGCGTCAATCTCTCGCAGGGCAATCGAGAGCGGCTTCTCTTGGACTTGGGTCTCCACAAGTGGGCCGATGTACTCGAGAAGGCCCTCACCTAGCTGGGAATAGTACGCGTTGATCTGACGGGCGCGCTTGGCCGCGTAACTCACCAGTGAGTACTTGGAATCGGTCTTGGTCAGAAGATCGTCAATGGACGGATGTGTAATTCCTTCGGGGCGCTCACTCATTAAAATAATCCTCATTCCACAGGCTTTGTCTGAGAGACGAACATCTCACATATGATCTGAAGGGTCACCGTGTGAGGCAACGTCTTTCAGCTCGGTGATCAACTGTAGCAAGTCACCCGCGCACTCGGCCACCTGGGAGTTGACCATTACCCGGTCAAACTCCGATGCAGCCGCCAACTCTGATGCCGCAATACCCATTCGCTCGGCCAAGACCTGAGGATCTTCGGTTCCCCTGCCCATCAGCCGCTTCCTGAGGGTTTGCGTGTCAGGTGGGGCAATAAAGACCAGAAACGCGTCGCCAGCACTGGCCCGAACGGAGCGAGCACCCTGGACCTCTATTTCTAGAATGACGGGACAGCCAAGGGCTCTCATGCGGTAAACAGGTTCACCCGGGGTTCCATACTTATGGCCCGCGTATGTTGCCCATTCCAGCAGACCACCCGACTTTATGAGATTGTTAAATTCCGCATCTGTCACAAAGAGATAATCCACACCATGGAGCTCGCCTGGGCGCGGGTCTCGCGTTGTGACAGAAACAGATAGCCATATCTGCGGGTCTTGGGCCAACACTGATCGCACTATTGTGCTTTTTCCCACTCCAGATGGGCCCGATACAACTACCAAGGGCGCTAGCTTTTCAGGAACCTTAGTTTCAGATGTCACGGAAACCGCCTTGTTCCTTTGGCACACGGTAATCGACCAAATCCCGGCTCATTCTTTGTGCCGCGAGCGAGATATCCAATGCTCCCGTAATTGGCCGACCAATGACTAGGAGATTGGCACCCGCTGACAAAGCGTCTTCGGGAGTGCTCACACGCTTTTGATCATGCACTTCCGCTGACTGCGGACGCACTCCTGGAGTGATCAAGATAATGTCGGGCGGCAAAGCATTTCTCACGGCGGATACTTCGTGCGGTGAGCACACAATGGCTCGAGCACCGGCTGTGACAGCAAGTTGAGCAAGTCGGACCACGGCATCCTGTGCTGGCCCATGTATTCCCATGCTTGATAATTCGCGATCATCATGACTTGTCAAAATTGTTACTGCGGTGATGCGGGTATCAGGCAGGGCGGAAGCAGCTGCCTCGATCATGGCAGACCCTCCAAGGGCATGAACCGTTAAGTAATCCGGTTGGAATCTTCCTAACGAGCGAGCAGCACCTGCCACGGTGTTTGGAATATCGTGGAGTTTGAGATCAAGGAAAAAATCGCATCCGCTCTCTGCAACGATTTCAATTGCATTTTCACCATCACGATAGAAGGCCTCCATTCCAATTTTCATTGTGCTGACAAATGGAGAAGCGCAGCTCACCCAATGTCTCATGGTGGCCAGATCTGGTGCATCAAGGGCTAGCGCAATGGGAACTTTGGTACTCATATTCGATCGTTTTCACTCAGTGACATTGCTGCTCTACTCAGAAATAAAATCCCACTCGGCTCCTGAGGCTTGCGGCTCAGTCTCCATTGTGGGGATGTCGGGACGATGGGCATATCCAATTGCATCGGAGACTCGATGGAAGCCTCTATCACCGAGTTCCTGGGCCAACTCAGCATGAATTCGCGCGGGCGCTGATGGATCATTGAAAATTGAAGTTCCCACCGACACGGCATTTGCCCCCGCCAGAATAAATTCGAGAGCATCGTGGCCCGATCGAATACCGCCCATACCAATAATGGGGATATCAGGCATGGCGCGACGGATATCCCAAACACACCGAACGGCTACTGGGCGAATTGCAGGCCCAGAGAGCCCGCCGGTGATACCCGCGAGTGCGGGTCGCATGGTGGTGGTGTCCATCACCATGCCCAGAAGAGTGTTGATGACTGACACTCCCGTCGCGCCAGCCGCGACTACCGACTGTGCGATCTCAACAATGTCGGTGACATCGGGTGACAGTTTTGCGAATAGGGGAACTTTGTTATCGCTATTTCGCCGCACAGTTTGAATGACCTGTGCCGCAGAATCGGCACGGCAGGCAAATACTTGACCTCGGTCTGCAACATTGGGACAGGAGATATTGACCTCGATCGCCTCTACTCCACCTGAAATTCGAAGCTTGGCTGCAACTTTTCCAAACTCCTCAGCGGTTCCACCAGCGATGGAAACGATTGTTCGGGCACCACGCTGATTCAGCCACGCCAGATCCTGTTCAATAAAAGAGTCAACACCCGGGCCTTGGAGGCCAATGGAGTTGAGCATTCCACTGGGAGTTTCAGCCATGCGTGGGGTAGCCCTGCCTGCTCGGGGGGCAAGCATGATGCTCTTGGTCACGATGGCGCCAATTGAGGTGATATCAAAATAGTTGTCGAGTTCCCGACCTGCCGCAGCGCAGCCAGACGCAGTTAACACTGGACTGGGCAGATGTAATTTAGCCAAGTCCGTGGACATGTCCACCCTCGCACCTTTACTACCCTCACCTGCACGTCTGGCTGACACAATTGGCGTATTCACGATGATGCCCCTTCAGACTGCGCACCATAGGTATCCGGTGGAACAGTTCCAATATCGGCCCATCGGACCCGGTCTCCCCTAAAGATCGGGCCATCCACACACGAGCGCACCATCCGAGTGACCGAGTCATCGCCAATAACGGGTAAGACGCAGGTCATGCAGACTCCGATGCCGCATGCCATGGATTCCTCCACTGAGCATTGGCTAAAAATCTTGTGCGCAGAAGCGAAGTCAGCAACGCTGGCGAGCATGCCCATGGGTCCGCATGCATAGATAATGTCTGTCCTACCGGCTGCCACAACAGCTGGCAGCACGTCGGTGACCCTACCTGTTACACCCGAACTACCATCGTCCGTTGTCACAACAAGTGACGAGGAGACCCGCTTGAGATCAAGGGCTCCGAAAAGTTTGTCATCAGTGGATGCACCAATAATGGTGTCAACACGGCATCCACGCTCGCGGAGCTTTTCGGCCAAGAGAAAGAGGGGTGCGGAACCATAGCCCCCTCCGATTAAGGCGCAGGAAACCGACTGCGTGGGCAGAGTGAAGGGCTTTCCTAGCGGACCGACCATGCTGACGGTGTCATGGCGCCGGCGTTTCGATAACCAGGTCGTTCCCTTGCCCACCGGAGACACAACGAGATCGAGGGTGCCGCCATAGACCCCGCGCGATTGAACTCGGTGAATAGCAAGGGACCGCCGAAGCACCATGCTTGTTTCCTCGCCACCCATGCCTACGGTGACAAACTGTCCCGGTTCGGCAATCTCAGAAATGCCCGGTGCGGTCACCGACATCACAAAATAGGAACCCGAGCGATTAACGTCGAGAATCTCGCCAATTACCTGCGTGGGATGACCGCTCACGAGCACACGGTACTCATCTAGTGACCATCCTGAGCGAATACCTCGGTTCGCAGACGATCAATGTCACGTCCATGCTCTTGAATGGACTTCACCGTTGGCTCTCCGTTGATCATGGAGTCAATTCCCTGCACCGCTGCAGCCAATCCTTGGACGGTAGTAATGGAAGCGACTCCCCGAGCCACGGCGGCGGTTCGAATTTCATATCCATCTTTACGTGGACCAACGCCATAAGGGGTGTTGATTACCAGATCAACATTTCCCGCCAAAATTTCATCTACTGTAGTTGGCTCGCCCTGCGGCCCACGACCTTCGTGCTGCTTTCGAACGACGGTGGTTGGTACACCATTGCGCCGGAGGACATCGGCGGTGCCCGACGTGGCCATAATCGTGAAGCCCAAATCTGAGAGTCTCTTGACGGGGAATACCGCTGATCGCTTATCGCGATTGGCGAGTGAAACAAAGACTGTGCCTGCTACGGGCAATCCACCGGAGAAAGCTGCAGCTTGGGATTTAGCGAATGCGATACCAAAGTTTGCATCAATACCCATTACTTCACCCGTCGATTTCATCTCGGGTCCAAGCACCGTATCTACACCGTGGAACCTGCCAAACGGCAGAACTGCCTCCTTCACAGACATCGGGGTACCTTGGGGAAGGGTGCCCCCGTCGCCCCACTCAGGCAGAAGCCCACTTGTTCGAAGTGAAGCGATGCTCTCCCCCAACATGACTCGTGCCGCAGCCTTCGCTACTTGAACCCCTGTTGCTTTGGATACAAATGGAACAGTGCGCGATGCGCGTGGATTAGCCTCGAGAATATAGAGAACGTCGCTGGCTAGTGCGAACTGAATATTAATCAGGCCTAGAACACTGAGACCCTCGGCGATTGCCCGAGTTGCCTCACGAATTCGCTCAATATCGTGGGCTCCCAAAGTAATGGGGGGAAGCGCACATGCGGAATCACCCGAGTGGATACCAGCCTCCTCAATATGTTCCATGACGCCAGCGAGATAGAGGTCCACGCCATCGAAGAGAGCATCGACGTCGATTTCAATTGCATCGTCAAGAAAACGATCAACAAGTACCGGGTGCTCAGGATTGAGTTCGGTGGCTCGCCCTAAATATTCCTTGAGCATGTCTTCGGTGTACACGATCTCCATTCCGCGTCCACCAAGTACATAACTTGGACGGACTAGGACGGGATAGCCAACTCGGTCAGCAATTACCCGTGCTTCTTCGAATGAACGAGCTGTTCCATGGGCGGGAGCAGGAACACCAGCCAAAGCAAGTACCTTGGAGAATTCTTCACGATCCTCAGCCGCATGAATTGATTCAGGTGAGGTTCCTACGACCCGGACACCGGCATCTGCCAAGGCCTGCGCGAGACCCAGGGGCGTTTGGCCACCTAATTGAACAATGACGCCAGCAATTTCTCCCCTGCGGGATTCAGCATTAATGACTTCCATGACGTCTTCAAATGTTAAAGGTTCGAAATAAAGCCGATCCGAAGTGTCGTAATCTGTGGACACAGTCTCGGGATTGCAATTGACCATGATTGTTTCATAGCCGGCATCGCGAAGTGTCATTGAAGCGTGCACGCACGAATAATCAAACTCGATTCCCTGCCCGATTCGGTTGGGACCCGAGCCTAGAATCACAACTTTTTTCCGGTCTGAGGGCTCGACTTCGCTCTCCCAGTCATAGCTGGAATAGTGATAAGGGGTTTTTGCCTCAAACTCGGCGGCGCAAGTATCGACAGTTTTGAATACCGGATGAAGCCCCATGGTCTCGCGGAGAGATCTAATCTCATGCTCCTTGGCACCTCTGATCGTCGCGATCTGCGAGTCAGAGAACCCCATGGATTTGGTATCGAACAGGGTGTCTCGATCAAGTTCCTTTGCCGACGCAATTAGATCTGCCTGTTCATTTATCTGGGCAATTTGATCGAGAAACCAGGGGTCGATGTTGGTGGCTTCATGAACCTGATCAATGGATGCACCCAGCCATAATGCGCGTTGGGCAAGACCGAGGCGACCATCGTGTGGAATTTTCATTCTTTCGAGAAGTGAGGTGATCTCGGCCGGGTCCCGAGGAAGTACCCATTGGAAGATTGCGGATTTCTGCTCAACTGAACGTAATGCCTTTTGAAGTGCCTCTTTGAAGTTTCGCCCTATTGCCATGGCTTCCCCAACGCTCTTCATGGTCGTTGTCAGCGTTGTGTCTGCACCTGGAAACTTTTCAAAAGCAAATCGAGGAACTTTGACAACAATGTAGTCAAGTGTTGGCTCAAAAGATGCTGGAGTTTCTCGGGTGATGTCATTAGTGATTTCGTCTAAGGAATAACCGATGGCAAGACGAGCTGCGATTTTCGCAATGGGGAATCCAGTGGCTTTCGATGCAAGCGCAGATGACCTAGATACTCGGGGATTCATCTCAATAACAATTAATCGACCATCATCTGGGTTAATAGCGAATTGAATATTGCAGCCACCAGTATCCACACCAACTTCGCGAATAATTTCAATGCCAACATTCCGCAAGTGCTGAAATTCCCGATCGGTCAAGGTGAGCGCAGGGGCAACAGTTATTGAGTCACCCGTATGCACACCCATTGGGTCGACATTCTCAATAGAACAGACGACGACCACATTGTCCTTATGATCCCGCATGAGTTCAAGTTCATACTCTTTCCACCCGATGATCGATTCCTCCAACAAAATTTCCGCGGTCGGACTTGCCTTAAGCCCTGCTCCTGCAATTCGAATCAAGTCCTCTTCGCAATATGCGATTCCGGAACCTGCACCACCCATGGTGAAAGATGGGCGGACCACCACGGGATATTTCAATTCCTTCACGCCCTCGAGACATTCCTCTAATGTGTAGCAAATCCGAGAATGAGCACTCTCGGCTCCGATTTTGGACACAATCTGACGGAACTTCTCTCTATTTTCTCCGCGCTCAATGGCATCGACATCTGCACCGATCAGTTCTACGTTGTACTTGGCCAAGATGCCAGCTTCATGAAGAGCTATGGCAGCATTCAGCGCCGTTTGTCCACCAAGTGTGGGCAGCAATGCATCGGGGCGTTCCTTTGCGATTATTTTTTCTAGGAATTCAGTTGTTATTGGCTCAATATAGGTTGCATCAGCAAATTCGGGATCGGTCATGATGGTGGCTGGGTTGGAATTCACCAATACAACGCGAATACCCTCATCACGCAAGACTCGACAAGCCTGGGTACCCGAATAATCAAATTCGCAGGCTTGACCAATCACAATTGGTCCCGAGCCGATCACCATGACCGAAGAAATATCAGGACGTTTAGGCATGGGTATGCATCTTTTCTAGAAACCGATCAAATAAGTATGCAGAGTCATGTGGCCCGGCTGCAGCCTCAGGGTGGTACTGGACGCTGAATGCAGGAACATCCAAGAGTTCCAGCCCTTCAACTACATTGTCGTTGAGGCATACGTGTGTCACTCGAGCCTTTCCAAAGGGAGTATCAAACTCAGGTGTGCTCGGTGCTTGCACAGCAAATCCGTGATTATGGGCAGTAATTTCGACTTTGCCAGTGGTGAGGTCTTTTACCGGCTGATTGATACCACGATGACCGTATTGCAATTTGTATGTGTCAAGACCAATGGCTCGACCCAGAATTTGATTACCAAAGCAAATCCCGAAAACGGGCACCTTTTCCTGCAAAGCCGATTGCACTAACTCAACCGCATGATGTGCCGTGGCGGGATCACCCGGACCATTGGACAGAAAGATGCCATCGGGTTGCAAGGACTGAATCTCTGCCCACGAACTACTGGCGGGAACCACATGAACTCGAATCCCTCTTTCGGCCATGCGCTGAGGAGTCATGGATTTAATTCCCAAATCGACAGCAACACAGGTGGCGCTGATTTCGCCATGTGGTTCAACAGTGTAAGGCTGAGGAGTGGACACCTGATCGGTGAAACTTGCACCGGTCATTACGGGAGAGTCCTTGACCCGTGTAAGCAATTCGGCCAAAGGGTGCTTCGAATCTTCGCCGGTAAATATCCCCATTCGCATGGCACCTCGTTCCCGCAAGTGCCGAGTCAAAGCTCGTGTATCGACCCCACTCATTCCGACAACATGGTGCACAGCGAGTGCCTCAGAAAGACTTCCCTCCGATCGCCAATTGGACTCAATGCGAGAGTTCTCTCGAACGATGAATCCCGAGGGCCACATCCGATCAGATTCAGGATCCTGTGAGTTGACACCCGTATTGCCAATATGAGGGGCTGTCATGACAACTATTTGTCCGCAGTAGGAAGGATCGGTCAATGTTTCTTGGTACCCGGTCATTCCGGTGGAGAAGACTGCTTCGCCAAAAGCGGTTCCCAAAGCTCCGAATGGTTTGCCTGTCAGGGTGAAGCCGTCTTCGAGAACGAGAACCGCTGAAGCTGTCATGAACCTTGTTCCAATCTCTGCTCCACGTAATCATTGAACTCCATGAGAAACTCATGCCCTTCGGAAGTATCAGCTCGAAATCCTAAGTCAAGTATTGCTTCGCCTAGGAGCCAACGAATCACCAGCACACTACCCTTCGCTCGAACAGTACCTGCGACGCCCCGGCCGAAACCGCTGCCGAGAATGCAACTCATGTCGATATATAGATCAGGGGCTCCGTTTCGCTGGAAAAATACGCCATCAGATGACCATTGGCAGGTGGCTCTGGAGCGGACTCCTAAATCTTCAGACAAGATCCGAAGCATCCAATTGTTCGCGGGTGATGTGCCCAGGAATAGCCCTGACACATTTGCTCGGGGATCAAATGATTCAGGCGAAAATTGCACAATAGGTTGAAGTTCGGCCTCGCTTACCCTTCTCATGTTCTTCCACCTGTGCCTCATTAAGTAAAAAACCACTAACAAAATAGCAATCATTCCTGCGACGAGCGTAATTCGTAACGGCCAATCTGTGACAGGCGCTGATTCAGGCACAGAGTTCACCTGCTCTCACAATAAATCGTCCGCGCCGAATCAGGTCAGTGACCACAGTTGGCAATGTCATAGATGCATAGGGTGAATTACGAGAAATGGATGCAAAGTTTTGCGGATCAATCACTCGCTCAGAATCAGGGTCAATCAATACGATATTCGCAGTTTCGCCAATGAGCAAAGGACGACCGTGATCGTGCGCCTGGCCAATCCTCGCTGGCGCAATGGACATCCGCTCAGCCAACGTGCGCCAATTCCAACCTTGATGATTGTGCATTGCTTTTGTCACCGCAGCCAATGCCGTTTCTAGTCCAAGCATTCCAAATGCCGCATAGTTCCACTCACAGTCCTTCGACTCATGCGGGTGCGGTGCATGGTCGGTTGCAACAATATCGATTGTGCCATCGACCAAACCTTGGCGCAAAGCAATTACATCGGCATTGGTTCGCAAAGGAGGATTCACTTTGTAGACGGGGTTATAGTCTCGAATGAGTTCTTCGGTCAGGAGTAAATGGTGTGGCGTGACTTCCGCGGTCACTTCGATCCCATGTGATTTAGCCCATTTGATCAACTCGACACTTCCAGCAGTGGAGACATGACAAATGTGCAATCGCGACTTTACGTGTGAAGCTAACAAAATATCGCGAGCCACAATGGATTCCTCAGCAACTGCAGGCCAGCCTGTCAATCCCAGGACACCCGACAATTCCCCCTCATTCATTTGGGCACCCTCGGTCAACCGAGGTTCTTGGGCATGCTGAGCAACGACTCCACCAAATGTTTTGACGTATTCCAAAGCCCTACGCATCAGCAATGGGTCAGAAACGCAATTTCCGTCATCGCTAAATACCCTGACATGTGCGGCTGAATGTGCCATGGCACCCATTTCCGCCAGTCGCTCACCTTGGATTCCCACCGTGACAGCTCCGATAGGGAAGACATCGATATAGCCAGCCTCTCGACCTAATCGAAACACTTGCTCAACAACTCCCGCAGTATCAGCGACCGGAGCAGTGTTCGCCATGGCGAATACTGCAGAGAAGCCGCCCAGCGCAGCCGCCCGGGAACCCGTCTTGATCGTTTCTGCATCCTCTCTGCCGGGCTCTCGAAGGTGTGTATGCAAATCCACGAATGCAGGAAGCGCTATGCGGCCACGCGCATCGACTATTTCTTCATCCCGAGGTTGCAAATGTTCACCTATATCTGAAATAACTCCATCTTGTATCCGGATATCCATTTTGGACTCGCCATACAGCAAAGAATTCTGGAGAAGAATTCCATGGGGACTATTCATGCGCCTCTCCTCCAATAAGTAAATACAAAACCGCCATACGCACTTTCACACCATTCGCCACTTGCTCGGTGATCACACTTCGATGTCCATCGGCAACTTCAGCAGTGATCTCTACGCCCCTATTCATGGGCCCTGGGTGGAGAACGATTGCGCCTTCTGGCAACTGTTCTGCCCTCACCCTGTTGAGACCATATTCACGACTGTATTCCTCACTTGACGGAAAGAATGATCCGTTCATGCGCTCTTGTTGAATGCGAAGCATCATGATGGCATCGAGTTGCCCCAAAGAATCATCCAGCTGATATCTCACCTCGCAGGGCCACTCCTCGATACCTACCGGCATTAAGGTCGGAGGACCAATGACAACTACGCGAGCACCAAGTGTGCTGAGCAATGCAATATTGGATCGAGCTACTCGGGAATGCAAGATATCGCCCACGATTCCTATGTTGAGGCCAACAAAGTCCCGCCTGGCGGCTCCTAGATGACGACGAATCGTGTATGCATCCAAAAGTGCTTGGGTCGGATGCTCGTGCGTGCCATCGCCAGCATTAATGATGTGTGCGTCAATCCAACCTGTGTGCGCCATTTGATAGGCGGCTCCAGAAGCTGGGTGTCGAATCACAACGGCATCGGCTCCCATAGCCTGAAGAGTCAGTGCCGTATCTTTGAGACTCTCCCCTTTAGAGACGCTGGAACCTTTGGCAGAGAACGTGATGACGTCAGCCGAAAGTCGCTTTGCAGCCAACTCAAATGACAACCTGGTACGAGTCGAGTCTTCATAAAACAGGTTTACCACAGTTCGGCCGCGCAAAGTGGGAAGCTTTTTGGCACCCTGCTCTGTAACGTGGTCAAGTTGCGCGGCTGTATCCAAAATTTTCATTGCTTCAATTTTCGTAAGGTCTGAAATAGAAACTAGATGTTTCATGGTTCGCGGATGACGATCTGATCAAGTTTGTCAACTTCAGAAATCTCTACCGATACTTTTTCGACATGAGAGGTGGGAAGGTTCTTTCCGACATAATCAGCGCGAATGGGTAACTCGCGGTGTCCCCTGTCCACCAGTACCGCCAACTGGACTGTACGGGGCCGACCAAACTCGTTGAGGGCATCCAGCGCTGCCCTAATGGTGCGACCCGAGTAAAGAACATCGTCAACAAGCACAACCGTTTTACCGTCTATTCCACCCGGGGGAAGTTCTGTTAGCGCCAAGGCTTTCGCTGGACGGATCCGAAGGTCATCGCGAAAAAGTGTGACGTCAAGTGATCCAACTGGAATAGTGGTGCCCTCAATGTCGGCGATATTGGAAGCAATTCGCTGAGCGAGTGGCACTCCACGTGATGGGATACCTAGCAGGACAAGATCAGCTGAGCCCTTGAGATTTTCAACAATTTCGTGGGCAATTCGGCGCAATGCTCTTGCGATATCTAGATGATCCGCAACCACTCGGCACTGATCGGCGACATAATTCTTAGCTGATAAATCCGTGGTTATAGGTTGATCGGTGGAAGAACCATCGAATGGGGATCCATGCACACTCACGCCGTGCTCCTTTCCCGCCTCTCCGGACGGGCTTTAAAGGACGCTAAAGATTACAGTTGTATCTTACACTCCACCACCGTCGCCAGCTGTACCCATCTTGTGGACACGCATACCGTTGGTAGTCCCGGGTACACCTGGAGGAACTCCAGCCACAATCACCACACGCTCCCCAGCAGTTGCCCGCCCAATTTCTAAAAGAGCGCGGTCCACTTGAAAGACCATGTCATCGGTGTGACGAACCTGTGGCACTAAAAATGTCTCAACACCCCAACTCAATGACAGTTGGCTTCGAACCCGTGGGTTTGGCGTGAAAGCCAGGAGTGGGGTTTGACACCGCCACCTGGAGATCAGCCGTGCAGATCGACCCGTTTCTGTGAAAGCAATTAAATACGAAGCATCAATGCTTTCGGCTACATCCACAGCTGCGTGGGTTAGAGCTCGCGCAGTTGACCCCGTAGGAGCATCATGTAATGGAGGAATCCGATCCAATGCTTCCTCTTCAAGATGGGCAATAATGGTTGACATGGTCTCAACCGCGAGGGCTGGATGAATACCGACGCTTGTTTCCCCAGAGAGCATGAGTGCATCAGCGCCATCGAGAACGGCATTGGCGACATCGCTCACCTCAGCGCGGGTTGGGCGATTGTCAGAGATCATGGAGTCCAGCATTTGGGTGGCGACGATGACAGGCTTTCCCGCCTCTCGACACATTTGGATGGCTCGCTTTTGCACAAGCGGCACTTGCTCCAATGGCAACTCGACCCCAAGATCACCGCGAGCAACCATGACCCCGTCAAATGCAGAAATGATGTCTTCGAGATTTTCCACAGCCTGTGGTTTCTCCACCTTGGCGAGGACGGGAACTCGAACTCCAACTTCGTCCATGATCTGGTGAACATCATGGATATCGGCGGAGGATCTGACAAATGACAAAGCAATGAGATCTGCTCCCACCTCTAAACCCCAACGCAAATCTTCGCGGTCTTTGTCGGAGAGTGCTGGGACGCTCACTGCGACTCCCGGTAGATTAAATCCCTTGTTGTTGGAGACCATGCCTCCGTCAATTACTCGCGTGTGTACACGTGGACCCACCACTTTGGTGACGTGAAGTTCGATCCTGCCATCGTCGACAAGAACAGTATCTCCGGTCGAAACATCCCGTGGCAAACCCGCGAAAGTCGTTGAGACCATGGTGGCATCGCCGGGACAGTCCTCAGTTGTCACAATGAACTCATTACCAGCAATTAATTCAACCGGTCCCTGCGCAAAACGACCCAAACGAATTTTTGGACCCTGTAGATCAACTAGAACAGCGACGCTTCTGCCCGTGGAATCCGATGCCTCCCGCACCCAGTTATAGGCCTGCAGGTGGTCGCCGTAGTCGCCATGTGACAGATTCAGGCGTGCGACATCCATGCCAGCTTCCACGAGCTCGCGGATCGCTGAAGCACTGTGAGTTGACGGACCCAATGTCGCGACGATTTTTGCCCTACGCATAACTTCATCCTACTTGTAAGCGATTACAGAGAGATGTCATTGGGCTAAACGGTGAGTGGACGATCGGTGGCCCGAATGGGTGACGGCAAATTGGTCGACCCCATTAAATAAGAGTCTACGCTTGCGGCGGCAGCTCTTCCCTCGGCAATCGCCCACACAATCAGGGATTGCCCGCGGCCAGCATCACCTGCAACAAAGACTCCTTCAACATTGGTTGCGAAATCAGCACTTCTTGCAATGTTGCCACGCGAATCCACCTCAACGCCCAACTGGTCGATGTACGCAGCAGGTTCAGCGCCGGTAAAACCTAATGCAAGGAGGACTACATCGGCCGAGAGGATGTGTTCGCTTCCAGAGACAGGCACAAAGGAACCGTTGGTGAACTCCACTTCAACAAGTTCGAGTCCTGAGACGGAAATGCCATCTTTACTGACAAACTGTTGAGTAGAAACAGAGAATATCCGCTCACCTCCTTCTTCATGGGCACTTGAGATGCGGTACACCATGGGATAGGTGGGCCAAGGCTGCGTTGTTGGCCTCAATGCATCCGGCTCGGGCATGATCTCCAATTGGGTAACAGATGCAGCTCCCTGGCGATGTGCGGTTCCTAAACAATCGGCACCGGTGTCACCTCCTCCCAAAATCACAACATGCTTGCCGGCAACATTGAGTGGCGATTGATCAAAATCTCCCTCCTGAACTCGATTGGCGAGTGGTAAAAACTCCATGGCCTGATGAATCCCTTCATATTCACGACCAGGCACGTCAAGATCTCGGGGAATAGTGGAGCCAACGGCAACGATGATCGCGTCGTAGCGACGTCGTAAATCAGCGCCCGTTACATCGACTCCTACTTCGACCCCTGGACGGAACTTGACCCCCTCAGCTTCCATTTGAGAAAGGCGCTGATCCACATGGTGCTTTTCCATTTTAAATTCCGGAATTCCATAACGGAGGAGGCCTCCGATTCGGTCTGATCTTTCAAAAACAGCAACCGTATGACCTGCACGTGCGAGTTGCTGAGCTGATGCCAATCCAGCAGGACCAGATCCAATAATTGCCACAGTTCGACCCGATAAACGATCAGGTGGGGCTGGTGTAATCCATCCGGATTCCCACGCTTTGTCCACTATCGACACTTCAACTTGCTTAATGGACACAGGGTCTGCGTTGATTCCCAAAACGCACGCTGCTTCACAAGGAGCGGGGCACAGGCGTCCAGTAAACTCTGGGAAATTATTTGTGGCATGCAGCCGCTCAATAGCTTGACCCCAGTCGCGTTCGTAGATCAGGTCATTCCATTCAGGAATCAAGTTTCCTAAAGGACACCCGTCGTGACAAAAGGGAATACCGCAATCCATGCATCTGCCGGCTTGCCGTTCGACATCACGCGCTTCAAAGTCTTCATAGACTTCACGCCAGTCGCGTATCCGAATATCAACGGGACGCCGCGTTGGTAGTTGACGCTCAGTAGTCAGAAATCCTTTTGGATCACCCATGACACTCCTCCTACAAACTACTCATGATTGCGGCCATGGGATCTTCGCCCGCGGCCAGAGCCTGTTCTTCAATTTCTAAGATCCGCTTGTAATCGCGTGGAATGACCTTGGTGAAGCGAACAGCAGATGCGGCCCAATCTTTCAGTAACTCAGCGGCGCGGTAAGAGTCAGTGTTCTCTAAGTGAGCCACAACAAGGGACTGTAATTTCTCATAGTCCCGATCTGACAATGTGTCCAATTCAACCAATTCGGAATTTACAAGAGATGGATCCAAATCCAGCACGAAAGCAAGACCGCCAGACATGCCTGCAGCAAAATTGCGACCGGTCGGCCCTAGAATTACCGCGATCCCTCCGGTCATGTACTCGCATGCGTGATCACCGACACCTTCAACAACAGCATGCGCACCTGAGTTTCTTACGCAGAATCTTTCACCTACCCGGCCACGAATAAACATTTCTCCGCCGGTCGCTCCATAGGCTAAAACGTTGCCAGCAATGGTGTGATCTTCTGCCACAAAGGTTGATTCCCTTTGTGGTTGTATGGTTATCCGGCCACCAGAAAGTCCTTTTCCTACATAATCATTGGCATCGCCTTCGAGACGTAATGTCAATCCTTGCGGAATAAATGCACCGAAACTTTGACCTGCCGAACCCTCGAAGGTTATGTCAATTGTGCCATCAGGTAATCCACCTCGTCGCGTGATTTCACTACCTAGCATGGTTCCCACAGTTCGATGAACATTACGAATGGGCAACTGGATCCGTACCGCTTCGCCGACCGTTAATGCAGGTTGGCTTAACTCAATAAGTTGGTTGTCGAGAGCTTTATCCAGTGAATGATCCTGAGATTTTGTACACCTGCGATCTACCCCAGCAGGGGCATCGACAGAATGTAAAATTGGGCCTAAATCCATCCCCGAGGCTTTCCAGTGTTCAATAGCTCTTTCTGGATTCAACGTCTCAACATGGCCTACTGCTTCAGCAATACTGCGAAAGCCAAGTTCCGCAAGTAACTCGCGAACTTCTTGGGCGATGTACTCAAAAAATGTCTCAACAAATTCAGGTTTGCCTGTGAACCTCTCCCGCAAGACAGGGTTTTGAGTTGCAACACCGACAGGGCAGGTATCTAAATGACATACACGCATCATGATGCAACCCATCACTACAAGGGGCGCAGTAGCAAAACCGAACTCTTCAGCACCCAGTAGAGCAGCTATCACAACATCGCGACCCGTTTTCAGTTGTCCATCGGTTTGAACAACCACGCGGTCTCGCAGGCCATTGAGCATAAGAGTCTGCTGAGTCTCTGCCAATCCCAGCTCCCAAGGAGCCCCAGCATGCTTGAGAGATGTCAAGGGTGATGCACCCGTTCCACCATCGTGACCAGAAATTAAGACAACGTCCGCATGAGCTTTGGCCACTCCTGCAGCCACTGTGCCCACTCCAACTTCCGCCACCAGTTTAACGTGAATACGTGCTTCGGTATTCGCATTCTTGAGATCATGGATCAATTGCGCAAGATCCTCAATCGAATAAATATCATGGTGAGGAGGAGGCGAGATGAGTGTCACACCAGGCGTGGAGTGACGAGTCTGGGCAATCCATGGATACACCTTGTTTCCCGGGAGCTGTCCACCCTCACCTGGCTTGGCTCCCTGTGCCATCTTGATTTGGATGTCATCGCTGTTGACCAAGTACTCGCTGGTCACACCAAACCTGCCTGATGCCACTTGTTTAATGGCGGATCGCTTTGAATCCCCTGACTCCATGGGAATAAAACGAATGGGATCTTCGCCGCCTTCGCCCGTATTGGACTTTGCGCCAATTCGGTTCATGGCAATAGCTAACGTTTCATGTGCTTCAGCTGAAATAGATCCATATGACATGGCACCCGTGGAGAATCTGGTGAGAATCTCCTCGACTGATTCAACCTCTTCGATAGGAACAGGTTCACGACTGGATGCGAATTCAAAAAGTCCGCGTAGAGTCATGAGTCGTTCAGATTGATCATTCACGCGAGCTGTGTACTCTCGAAAAATATCCATACGCTTGGCTCTTGTGGCGTGCTGCAAGCGAAAGACAGTTTCTGGATCAAAGAGGTGCGGGGAACCATCGCGACGCCACTGATACTCCCCTCCATCTCGAAGTGTTCTATGCGCCGGTGAAATTCCGGAAGCTGGATATGCATCCGCGTGACGAGCCGCATTTTCTTGAGCAATTACCTCGACTCCCACTCCACCCAACTTTGACGTAGTTCCAGTGAAGTAAGCATCAACGAACTCTTGTGACAGCCCAATTGCCTCAAAGATTTGAGCGCCGCGGTAGCTTGCCACCGTCGAGACGCCCATTTTAGACATGACTTTAAGCAAACCTTTACCCAATGCTTTGATCACGTTGCGCATTGCCTTCTCGGGCGACACCCCTGAAATGACATTTCGCCTGACTAAATCTTCAACGCTCTCAAGAGCAAGATATGGATTGATTGCCGCCGCTCCATATCCGATTAAGAGTGCGACATGATGAACCTCGCGGACATCGCCAGATTCAATCAACAGGCTAATCATGGTTCTGTTCTTGGTTCGGACAAGATGGTGATGGACAGCGGCACACAGCAATAGCGAAGGAATCGGCGCTAAGGCTGCCGTGCTATCCCGGTCGGAAAGGACAATAAATCGTTTTCCTTGCCTAATAAGTGCATCCACTTCATTAAAAATTTCTGCAAGTCTCTTTTCGAGGGCAGCTCCACCGCCAGCAACGTTGTACAAGCCCTTGATCCGCGCAGCCGCGAACTCAGGAAGGGTTCCATCCGCATTGATATGCAAGATTTTGGCTAGTTCATCGTTGTCAATCACTGGGAAAGGAAGAACAACTTGGCGTGCATGACCAGGGGAAGCCTCAAGAAGATTTCCTTCAGGCCCAATGATACTTCCCAAAGATGTCACGATTTCCTCACGGATCGCGTCCAAAGGAGGATTTGTTACTTGAGCAAATAGTTGACTGAAGTAATCAAAAAGCATTCTGGGTCGATCCGATAACGCAGCAATCGGTGTATCGGTACCCATGGAGCCAATAGCTTCGGCGCCGGAAGTCGCCATGGGTTCAAGAATAATTCGTAAGTCTTCCTGCGTGTAACCAAAAGTCTGTTGCCGACGCGCCACCGATTCATGAGTGTGCACAATATGTTCACGCTCTGGAAGTGCGTCTAAATGAATCAAGCCAGAATCAAGCCACTCTTGATAGGGGTGCTCAGTGGCTAATTGATCCTTGATCTCTGAATCTTCAATAATTCGAC
The DNA here is from genome assembly GCA_018402075.1 of Candidatus Nanopelagicales bacterium. The sequence goes on from JAGYJP010000001.1 coordinate 51,934, forward strand.
CTTCACCCGTGTCTACGAGGAACATTTTTCCGGGTTGAACCCTTCCTTTTCGTACCACTGTTGCAGGATCAATGTCCAGGACACCTGTCTCTGAAGCAAGTACTACAAGACCATCATGTGTGACCCAAAATCGGCCAGGTCGCAATCCGTTCCGATCCAAAACAGAACCAATCACTGTTCCATCGGTAAAACACACATTTGCCGGACCGTCCCACGGTTCCATAATCGTGGCGTGAAACTCATAAAATGCGCGCCGTTGTGGTGTCATGCCTGCATGGTTTTCCCACGCTTCAGGGATCATCATGAGTACAGCGTGCGGAAGGGAGCGTCCACCCAGATGGAGCAGCTCGAGGGTCTCATCAAATGACGCTGAGTCACTGCCCGAGGGTGAACAAATGGGAAAGAGGCGAGTCATATCACCAGGGATAACATCAGAGGTCAGCATCGCCTCACGTGCTGTCATCCAGTTTCGGTTACCACGGACCGTATTAATTTCCCCATTGTGGGCAATCAAACGATACGGATGTGCCAGGGGCCAGGAAGGAAACGTGTTGGTGGAGAAACGGGAATGGACCAAAGCTAAGGCGCTTTCCATTCGCGTATCTGACAAATCTGGGAAAAATGGCTCGAGTTGTCCGGTAGTCAACATACCCTTGTACAACAATGTCCTGCTGGACAACGAGGCAAAATACACCCCGAGCTCGTGTTCAGCAATCTTGCGAAATCCATACACCACCCGGTCAAGCGAAATTCCCACTGAAAGATCATCGGTCACAAATATTTGCCAAAACGCTGGCATACATGACCGTGCCGTTTCGCCAATCATGCTGGTGTCTGTGGGAACTTCCCTCCAGCCGATCACTCGAAGACCTTCTTGCTCTGCAAGGGCATTGATTTCCCTGATACTGACATCAACATGATTAGGATCCAGGAACACCGACCCTACGGCATACATCCCAGCAGGTGGAAGTTCGAAATCCACAACTGATCTCATAAATGAATCTGGGACCTGGATCAGAATCCCGGCACCATCGCCACTGTCGGGCTCCGCACCAGATGCGCCGCGGTGCTCGAGGTTTGTTAGAGCCAAGAGTCCCTTGTCGACAATGTCACGGGATGGAATACCAGTGAGGGTTGCTACAAACGCAACTCCACAGGCATCATGTTCGAAATCTGGGTTGTATAGACCCTGTTCTTCTGGCAATGCCGAGAACAGACTTCGATTCTTGGGCGATTTACCTGCCATGATCAAGGGCTCCCTGTGTCGTCTCGCAGTTCGAACTAATGCGGTTGCATCAGTCGAAATTAAAATGTCGGCACACCCTCCTCAGGATGTGCAACCTCAGGATGTGCAAACTGGCGGGACGACGTTGGCCCGGTCACAGACTACCGGACTCGTTATGGGATTGCTCTCCAGTGCCCCCGGTTACTTACTGGGTTGATCCTTGGTGTCGCTCGACTCTGGCTGCAAGGCAAGATTCTCGCGCCCCGGCCTTAACCTCGCGGAAATGATCAAATAGGCCAAGGCGCCTAAGCCAACAATAACGGAGGTCCAGATATTGAGTCTTAGCCCGAGTATTTCATTTGCAGAGTCGACTCGCAGGGCCTCAATCCACACTCTGCCCAATGTGTACAAAAGGACATACAGCGCGAATGCCCTACCGTGACCGAGTGTGAAGCGGCGATCCGCCCAGATCACGAGGAGCGCGACACCAACAAGCCACAGTGATTCATAGAGAAATGTGGGGTGAAACGTGAGGGCATCTAGATAGTCCTCTGGGCGCCTATCTGGAGAAATTTCCAATCCCCATGGGAGGTCGGTTGGCCCCCCGAAAATTTCTTGATTGAAATAGTTCCCAAACCTCCCAATGGCTTGAGCCAGCGCGATACCTGGGGCAATCGCATCCGCCACCGGCGGAAGCGCAACACCTAAACGACGAGCGCCAATCCATGCACCGAGGGCACCAAAAGCCACTGCGCCCCAAATTCCCAGCCCACCATCCCAAATTCGAATTGCACCCGAGAACCCGCTGCCGCCAGGACCAAAGTACAACTGCCAGTCTGTCAGGACGTGGTAGATCCGGCCGCCAACTATCCCGAAAGGAACAGCCCAAATTGCAATGTCCACAATCGCGCCATGAGCCCCACCCCGTGCAACATAACGCTTATTACCCAACCAAACGGCTACCACAATCCCAGCAATAATGAGCAACGCGTATGCACGCAATGGGACAGGACCTAAGTTCCATACCCCAGTTTCGGGGCTGGGAATTGCTGCAAAGACCATCAGTTACTTAGATTCCACGAGTTCAGTGAGTTTTGCTTGATCTGCAAGAATTTCGGTTCCCACTGCTTCACCGTTGAGGCTACCTGAAGGCGTACCAGGGATTTGGTTGATGTAAAACTGCTCGGTGGCATTGGCTGCCCATGTCAAATATTTGCCATCGTTCACACATTGGGTGAACGACTCGAGACTTGTATTGGCGAGTCCTGCATTAGCTCCGAACCCAATCAATTCATCATTGGTCCAACCAGAACCCTCGGCTACGGGCTGATTGGCATAAACCTGGACATGGAATTCCTTCAACACGCCCTCATCGATAGCACAACCCCATGCGGCGATTGTTCGATGCGAGGCGTCATTGCCCAGGTTGGTATCGAGGAAAGCCGTGGGGCGGTAAACCAACTGCACTTTGCCTTCCTCAGCAAGTTGCGCAATTCCTGCGCCATTGGCAAGTTCCAGAGCGCCACAGGCAGGACATTGGAAGTCTTCCCATAATTCAAGTACAGGGGCATCCGCTGATGCAGTTCCATAGGGAACGCCAAATGGCGTTTCGGAATCAGGACCAAAAACAGTTGCCGGCACCGGGGCGCTGGGGTCTGGAGCAACAATACCCGCCGAGCCCCCAGCACTGGTGGACTCACTGTTACTCGACGCAAAGATCGCCACACCAATAATCGCTACCATCACGGCAACGACGGTGGCTCCTCCGACAATCCGCACCAATCGTTCACGCCGCTTCTCCGCAGACTGCGCGGCACCTCGGGCTTCCGCAGCACGTTCACGTCGGCTTTTGGCGTTTTGGCTCATTAGTTTGTCTCCAGTCAACGATAAATGGGGCCCAGGTTGGGGGTTCGGAATCCGAATCAGCTAGCGAGATAGTACGTCAGCCTAGGTGAGGAAGCTACGCGTGGTTCAGTTGCTCCGCCGAGCGAACTCCCTGAGCCAATTCGGCAGCGAGCTCGGATACCGCAGCTACTCCACCGCTCTCGGCTGCCCGAACGAACGCAGAGCCGACTATGACACCGTCGGCGTACTGCGAAATCGCAGCCGCTTGGGCGCCCGTCGATACGCCGAGTCCCACTGCCACGGGAAGGTCGGTCTGCTGGCGAACTCGCTCCACTAGACCTGGTGCCATGGAACTTACTTGGTCACGCGCTCCAGTGACACCCATGGTTGACGCGGCGTATACAAAACCTCGAGTCTGCTCTGCGATGGCCGAAATGCGGGAATTGGTTGAAGATGGCGCGACGAGAAAAATCGGGTCAAGGTGAAACTCATTCGCCGCGTGAATCCACGGGCCAGCTTCTTCAATCGTTAAGTCGGGAGTAATCAAACCAGAACCACCTTGGGCATCGAGGTTCTCGGTGAAACGCCTCACTCCGTAACGTTCAATAGGGTTCCAGTAACTCATGACCACCGAGGAGCCCCCGTGCCGAGTGATCTCACCCACAACTTCTAGGACAGACTCTGTAGTGGCGCCACCCGATAAAGCTGCAGATACAGCGTTTTGGATTACCGGACCATCCATTAAAGGGTCTGAGTATGGAAGGCCAACTTCGATCAAATCAACGCCATTGTCGATCATGGCGAGTATCAGTTCAATTGACTTATCCACTGTTGGGAAACCTGCAGGCAGGTATCCGATGAGCACCGATCTATTTTCCAAGTGAGCATGGGCAAATGCCCGGGTGACGTGCGATCCAGTGGTAGCCGAAGTCACTTACGCTTACCTGCCCTCTGAGAGTTCTGCTGAAACAACATCGCCAAGATCAATATCGAACCAGCGGGCAGCGGTTGCAACATCTTTGTCACCTCTGCCCGAAAGATTCACGATGATAATCGAGTCGGGGCCAAGTTCGGCCCCCAGACGCATGGCTCCAGCAAGTCCGTGTGCGGTTTCAATAGCCGGGATGATCCCCTCGGTGCGGGAAAGTAGCGAGAAGGCTGTCATTGCCTCCGAGTCATTGACGGGTTCATAACTCGCCCGCCCCGTGTCGTGTAACCACGCATGTTCAGGACCCACCCCGGGGTAATCCAACCCGGCACTAATCGAGTGCGATGGAATGGTCTGACCCCATTCGTCCTGCATGACGTAGGTGCGAGCACCGTGAAGGACTCCCGGGGAACCAGCTGCGAACCGCGCAGCATGTCTTCCCGTTTCCACGCCATCGCCACCTGCCTCATATCCGCGTAGGGAAACGCTTGGATCATCCATAAAAGCGCTAAATAAACCCATGGCATTAGAGCCACCTCCCACACATGCCGCTACTGCATCTGGAAGGCGCCCCTCAACGGCGAGGATCTGCTCGCGAGCTTCTCGCCCAATCACTGAATGGAAATAACGCACCATTTCGGGAAATGGTGCAGGACCCGTGACTGTTCCTAACACGTAATGTGTCTGCTCTACCGTAGAAACCCAATCGCGCATGGCTTCATTGATGGCGTCTTTGAGAGTTCTACTTCCACTTGTAACAGGAACTACGTCTGCACCGAGCAACTTCATGCGAGCCACATTCAGTGCTTGACGACGCGTGTCTTCTTCACCCATGTAGACAGTGCACTCAAGCCCGAGGAGCGCAGCTGCGGTCGCAGTGGCAACACCATGCTGGCCTGCGCCCGTTTCGGCGATGACACGGGCCTTACCCATTCGCTTTGTGAGAAGTGCTTGCCCCAATACATTGTTGATCTTGTGTGAACCTGTGTGATTTAAATCTTCACGCTTGAGGTACACACGAGCGCCATTGCAGTATTCAGCGAATCTGTGAGCGCGGGTTAGTGGTGATGGGCGCCCGGTGTAATCGCGTTCGAGATCGGCTAACTGTTTAAGAAATGCGGGATCCGAAACTGCAACTCGGAATGCGGAGTCGAGTTCGTCAAGTGCGGATGTCAGAGCTTCTGGAACGAATCTGCCGCCATAGGGTCCAAAGTGCCCAGGCGACTGAATTGAGTTCTCAGTCCACCCAAGATTTTCCGAAGTAGTCACGAGCGTCCCCGAGACCGACAGGAGGGATGGGCACCCGCGGTGACGAGTTCATGCACAGCTGCCCGTGGATTACCCCTTGTGACAAGAGATTCACCCACGAGAACTGCGTCAGCACCTGCATCGGCATAAACCATGAGGTCATGGTGGTCTCTTACGCCTGACTCCGCAATTCGAACGCACGATCCGGGTATCCGGTCCACAACTCTAGCGAAGGTATTTCGATCGACTTCCAATGTTTTGAGGTTACGTGAATTGACCCCGATGACCAACGCTCCTGCATCGAGAGCTCTGTCAATCTCCTGTTCATCGTGGACCTCAACAAGCGGGGTAAGTCCGAGGCTATGTGTTCTTTCTACCAATGAAACAAGGGCTGCCTGATCCAAAGCGGCCACAATAAGTAGAACCATGTCGGCTCCATAGGCCTTGGCCTCCCAGAGCTGGTAACTACTCACCACGAAGTCTTTGCGAAGCAGTGGGATATCAATTGCAGCCCGCACTGCCACTAAATCCTCAAGGCTGCCGCCAAACCTTCGTTCTTCAGTGAGCACACTTACACAATGGGCTCCCCCCGCTTCGTATTCACTGGCAAGGTACGCAGGATCTGGGATGGGAGCAAGGCTCCCTTTACTCGGACTCGAACGCTTGACTTCCGCGATCACACACACATCCTCGCCACGGAAAACACTCACAACGTCTTGGGCCTCGCGCACGCGTGCCGCTTTAGCCTTTAGATCATCAAGTGGTGTGCGCGCCATTCTGTCAGCAAGATCCTCACGAACCCCACCGATGATGTCGTCCAAGACCGTCACATTAGTAAGGGTAACCCCCTCGAATAACTCACCCGATCCCGGAACCCCAATACGGGAATATGTTTCTAGCCACCGTGAATATGGCGGCCAGAAGCGCTGCCCCCACCCATATTTTTGTCGAGGCGGAACGAGATAACGTGACATTCGACGTGGGATTCAGTTTTTGCCACACTGCCAAGGCCCACAGAACTATCAACAATGGGAATACAACTGCCAATAAGGCATTGTGGTTAAGAAAAGAACTGACATCCCCACGCAGTAGTGCACTTGTTGCCCGAGCGCCACCGCATGCTGGGCAATCAACTCCCAGCAGTGCCTGACTGGGGCACGGTGGATAGACACCCGTTGCCGGATCAATGAGGACAAGTAGGACGCAGGCAGTTACCGCTGCAAGGGGTGCCATAAATAGTGGACTCCGGAATTTCCCACGTGCAGAGCCAAAGAAGTTCTTTGAATCGCAGTCCTTGGTGCGAGATCCTGTTGTGCTCATGGCTGAGACGACTCTGTCAATGCATTGCCATGCTTAGCTGCCCTAGGCAATTGCATTTCGGGAATCGTAATACTGAATCGAGCGCCTGATTCCCCACAATTTTCCGCAAGAGCCGCTCCACCCAATCCGACTGCAAGACGATCAACGAGGGCCAGACCCAGACCTGTTCCCACCGGACGCACACCTCGATATCGCTCGTACAGGGCCCCTGGCTGAAATGCAACAGCAAGGTCTTCGTCAGTAAGACCCGGTCCGGTGTCCTGAATAGTGATCGCAATTTTGCGTTGACCCTGAATGCTTTCCGTCAGGTTCATGGTGAATGAAATTGTTCCGCCACTAGGGGTCACCCGCAGCGCATTCTCGGTCAAGTTATCAATGATTTGGCGCATTCTGATGGGATCTACCGTGAACTCCCCACGTACATCCGAGCGACACTCAAATGTGACATCGGCTTCCGAGCATCGATAACTCCATACTTCACATGCCTGTGAAACAAATTCTGCAAGATCGAGAATTGCGGGGCTCACCGCAAAATCAACCGCACCGAGACGGGCAAGGTCGAGCAGATCATTCACTAGTCGGTCCAAACGCTGGGCTTCCCTAGCAATGACCGCGCCGGCGAGTTGTGAGTCAACGCCGTTCATTACGCCATCAGATAACGCCTCTCCATAGCCTTTAACGGCAGTGAGCGGTGTGCGTAATTCATGTGAAACGGATAGCAGGAAATCCCGCTGCCTACCCTCAGAAGTTGCAAGGGCTTTATCCAATGAATTAAGTGCTTGAGCGATATCGGAGATCTCACGAGGCCCATCGGTGGTTACATGCACCCCACGGGTTCCTTGCGCCATGACACTCGCAGCTTTACTCGCATTTCGAAGAGGCCGTGCGAGTCGGCGCGCAGCCAAGTAGCCCAAAGGGATCGCAATAATGAGACCGATCGCCAAGGACAACAACAGGCGAATGATGAGGTCACTCGCACTTGCACCAGCAACAGATACTGGTTGCACTAATAAAACTGCCCCACCAATGGTCAACGGGCGACCTTCAAATAGGAATTGACCTGCACTCGTTTCGGTACGTTCCGACACCGCTTGTCCACCTACCAAGTCGGAAGCAAGGGTCTGAGAAAAGCCCAATGGCAAATCCTCAAATTCAGTATTTGGAACTGCCGTAGGGCTGAATAGATACGCCGAAATTGATTCCCGCTGTAAGGCGGCCACCAATGCCGGTCCAATTCCTCTACCGCCGCTACCTCGCTCCAAAGAATTAGCTGTGACGTTAGCCAATTGGGACAGATTCCGCTGGCCTAAGTCCTGTGAACTGGCAACAATTAATGGGTAAGAAACAATGGCTCCAATGACAATTGCAATTGCAGCAATTGAGCTGGTCAGCAGTACGGTCGGTGTGACTATGCTGTAACGCAAACGATTACTCATTTGTGTGTGCCTCTGCCGAATAACCGACGCTCCGGACTGTTCGAATGGGTGCAGTGTCACCCAATTTTGATCGTAATTGCGCGATATGCACGTCTACAGTTCGGGTACCCAGACTTTCGGAGTAACCCCACACGTGGCCAAGTAACTCTTCCCTGGTGAAAACGGTTCCGGGTTGGGTGAATAAGTAGGCCAGTAAGTCAAATTCCATGGCTGTGAGGGAAATCTGATGCCCAGCGTTCCAACAACGACGCGAGGCGGTATCGATACGAACTGCTCCCACTTCCATGAAGTTGCCAGCGAGCGCATGCTGCTGACTTCTTCGCAAAACCGATCTAATGCGAGCCACTAATTCTCGTGGACTAAATGGCTTTGTTACGTAATCGTCAGCACCCAGTTCCAATCCATAAATTCGGTCAACTTCTTCGTCTCGGGCAGTACAAAAAATAATCGGTGTCCAATTGTGTTGAGCCCGCAGAGTTCGACAAATCTCCGTGCCATCGAGTCCAGGTAAACCAACATCAAGTACAAGAAGGTCAAAATTCTCGCTCTGGGCTCTAGACAATCCACTTGGCCCATCTGCTTCTCGAACAACTTCGAATCCATCTCGGGCCAGATACAAACCAATCAGGTCAGCAATTGCTTGCTCGTCTTCGACTACCAAGACTTTCACAAGGAAACTGCTTTCATAGCCATGTCGCATTTATGAATACAACGAGATGAGCGATCGCTTCACAGTTACTGAGTCTTTTTGCCAAAGCCCATCATGGACATGACTTTGCCCACGATGCCCCCCAGAACCACCATGCCGGCTCCAATCCAGAAGAGAACCCAATTGGCCCACACGACCGCGAGCGTCCCCACAATGAAGGCCAACGAAATGATGACAACTGCAGTCCAGGCAGCGGGGGTAGAACCATGATCCGCTTGACCGGCATGACTTGCATGGCTTTGGTTCTGATGTGAGGTCATGCACCTATTTAACCACGGCTCACGACGACAAATTTAATGATCCTGTTTATGGCTTATCCCCAGGTTCAATTGTTGGGTCAATACCCTTATCCAGTGCCTTCCACGGATCACTCTGTGGATCTGGAGGTGCGTCCCGCCGATATTTTTTTCCCATCTGCGGCCAGCGCGGACCAACAAACGCAGCACTCATGCTGTTGAGAATTAACCCAAAGCTCAACACAACAACGAGATAAATCCATCCCGAAACTCCCCCAATATCCGTACGCAGTGCAACTACAACGGTGGCGAAAGCCACTCCTGCCGTGGCTATCCCAATGACCCTTCTCCCCCACGCTCCAGTAGCGATAACACCCAAAATCGCACAGATGGCAATCACGGATGACACCGGAATGAGAGGAATAATTTGTGCGCCCTCTGCGGCTACTCCAACCACAAGACCACCCAACTCAGGGTCGGAGCTTTCATCAATCCACGTGGTTGAACCAGACCAAAATAGAATTCCTGCCAGCACCAGTTGAATCACAATAAAAGCTGCATATTGTTTGTGGATACTCATGCAGTTTCTTATTTTCGGGTCGACATCATGTTTGCGGTCGTTACTGCACGCAGAACGGCGGTGGCCTTATTCACACATTCAGCACTCTCAGATTCCGGCACGGAATCTGAGACCACGCCAGCGCCCGCTTGAACATAAGCGATCCGATCCTTGATCAGCGCAGTGCGAATAGCGATGGCCATATCCATGTTGCCTGCAAAATCAAAATATCCAACACAGCCACCATAAAGTCCTCTGCGGGTGTCTTCGAGTTCTTCAATAATCTCCATGGCCCTAGGCTTCGGCGCACCCGACAGCGTGCCGGCAGGAAATGTGGCACGGAGTGCATCTATCGCAGAGAGAGAGGGGAGCAAGGTTCCCGTTACCGTGGACACGAGGTGCATGACGTGCGAGTAACGCTCCACATGCATGAAATCATGAACTTTGACACTGCCCGGTTCACATACTCTTCCAAGATCATTACGGCCCAAATCCACCAACATGAGGTGCTCTGCCTGCTCCTTTGTGTCTGACAGCATTTCTTCGGCTAACGCGCGGTCTACTTCCGGTATGGCTGATCGCCAACGAGTCCCCGCAATCGGATTGACCGTGCAGGCCCTATCGTGAACAGTGACAAGCGCTTCTGGAGATGACCCGACTATTTCAAATTCAGTTTCGGTTATGTCTTCTGAACTGGGAATTCGAAGAATGTACATATAAGGACTTGGATTGGCTGCTCTAAGAGCCCGGTATACATCAATTCCAGCGGATTCACATGGAATGCTGATGCGTTGAGACAAAACCACTTGAAATGCATCTCCAGCGCGGATGTATTCCTTTACTTTTTCTACTTTATCAATGAAATCAGGCTCGGCTTGGATCTGAAGTGCAACGGAATCGGGGAAAATCGCCGCGCCCGAAACATGTGAACCCGATACAGCTTCCAGCATGCTGGTTAGGCGTTCTAGCGCATCTGCGTAGGCTTCATCGACACGTTCTGGTGAATTGTCATAGTTGATTGCATTGGAGATCAGGGTGACTGAACCATTCAAATGATCAACAACTGCCATGTCAGTAGCCAAGAGAAAGGCTAAATCCGGAATGCCCAAATGATCAGAGTTCGAATTACCAATGTTCTCCCACTGGCGGACGATGTCATAGGCCAAGTAGCCCACCATTCCGCCTGTGAGTGGCGGAAGATCCGATCGAAATGCCGTTGTATGCAGAAGCTCTAGGGCCGAAGTGATGATGTCAATCCCTAAACCATTTAACGGAACTCCCTCAGGAACTCGGCCGGTCCACTGTGCAACGCCATCCTTTTCTGTCAACAAAGCATGACTGTGAACTCCGATGAACGAATAGCGGGACCATTGAACGCCTGCTTCAGCAGATTCAAAAAGGAAAGTGCCGGCTCGATCGGAGCAGAGTGCGTGAAAGAGACCGACAGCTGTCAGGTGATCAACCATGACAGTCATGGAAACCGGGATTACTCGATGCCGGCTCGCTAGTTCACGAAAATTCTCAAGACTTGGCAACACTTCAACTGACGAAGTCCCGAGCTGTCCAATACTCACGAATCCACCGTTAGAACATTAAAGAAACAAGAATTATTGCCCGTGTGACAGGCTGGACCATGCTGGCGAACAGTCATGACTAAAGCGTCGGAATCACAATCTCTGCGAATGTCTACCACATGTTGCACATTTCCCGACTCTTCGCCTTTCACCCAAATCTTTGACCTGCTGCGAGAAAAGTAGGTCCCCATTCCAGTTTCACAACTCAAGCGGAGTGCATCGGAATTCATCCAGGCAAGCATAAGGACCTCCTTCGAGTCCACGTCCTGGGCAATAACTGGTACGAGTCCGCGGTCATTGAAGGACACACTGTCAATAAATTGCTCGAAATTGCTCACGCCGCATGCATCCCAACAGCACGGACTGGAATACCCGCGTTGCCCAATTCACTCTTGACCTGACCAATTGTGATTTCACCAAAATGGAAAACACTCGCCGCCAACACAGCATTGGCACCCACCTCAATAGCAGCCGGAAAATGTTGCACAGCTCCCGCTCCTCCGCTCGCGATTACCGGAATTCCCACAGCATTTCTCACTGCACTGATGAGCTCCAAATCAAATCCATTTTTGGTTCCATCAGCATCCATAGAATTCAGCAGAAGTTCTCCCACTCCATGGGATTCCCCTTGAATTGCCCATTCAATGGCATCAATGCCTGCGCTTTCCCTGCCACCATGAGTTGTCACATCAAAACCGCTGGGCATCTCAGGATTCCTTCGGGCATCAATGGACAACACAATGCATTGCGATCCAAAACGTTCGGATGCTTCACGAAGAAGTTCCGGTCGAGCAATTGCAGCGGTATTAATGGAAACCTTGTCAGCGCCTGCACGAAGAAGTTGATCAATATCATCGACTGAGCGGACACCTCCCCCAACTGTCAGTGGAATGAATACAGTGTCGGCAGTGCGCTTCACAACATCTAGCGTTGTACCTCTATTTGCATGCGATGCACTAATATCTAGGAAGACAATTTCATCTGCACCCTGGTCGTTGTACGACTGAGCTAACTCGCACGGATCGCCGGCATCACGCAAATTCATAAAATTGATCCCTTTTACAACTCGTCCCTGATCAACGTCGAGGCATGCAATAACTCGGGCACCCAATGTCATGGCTGCGGCGGACCCCACTGATAGGGGTCATATCGAGCCTCGGTTGCCACAATGGCTTCTGGCAAAGAAAAGGCTCCTTCATACAACGCCTTGCCGACAATTACTCCTTCTATGCCCTTCATTTCGGCTAGTTTATGGAGATCTTCCAAATGCGATACACCACCAGAAGCAATGATGGGAGTTCTGGTGGCATGGGTCACTTCTTTGAGCAAGTGGAAGTTGGGCCCGTGCATGGTGCCGTCTTTATGGACATCGGTCACGACATAGCGTGCACATCCGGCAGCATCCAGTCTTCCGATCGCTTCCCAGAGGTCGCCACCTTCCGTGGTCCAACCGCGGGCTGCAAGTGTATGGCCCTTCACATCGAGACCCACTGCAATGCGGTCGCCATATTCGCTAATCACTTGGGCTGTCCATTCTGGATTCTCCAGAGCGGCCGTTCCCAAATTGACTCGAGTGCAACCGGTGGCTAATGCCTTTGTCAAACTCTCGGAGTCGCGAATCCCGCCGGATAACTCCACCTGGACTGAATCACGAACCTGATGAACAACATGGGCAATGAGATCGGCGTTTGACCCTGTCCCGAAAGCAGCATCAAGGTCAACGAGATGAATCCATGTTGCTCCCTGGCTTACCCACGAACGCGCAGCGTCAATGGGTGAGCCGTAAACAGTTTCAGATCCAGCTTGGCCCTGTACCAGGCGAACAGCCTTACCTTGTGAGACATCTACCGCGGGCAGCAGAGCGAATGAGGATGAGATGGTCATTACCGAAGTCTAGGCGCGCCGATTCCTCAGAGACTGGAGACCCAATTCTCCAAGAGCGCAAGTCCTGCATCGCCAGACTTTTCCGGGTGAAACTGAACCGCGCAAAGAGGGCCGTTCTCCACCGCGGCAATGAACCGCTCTCCATAGTCGCAGGTCGTAACCACCGCTGGAACCTGATAAGGATCAGTGTCAGACATGCTCCAAATTTTCACGGCATAAGAGTGAACAAAATAAAATGATGCACTTTCGATGCCTCGGAATAGTTGTGACCCTTCTGGAGGGCTTACAGTGTTCCAACCCATGTGAGGGATGACAGGAGCCCGCAGCCGCTCCACTGTTCCGGGCCACTGCCCCAAACCCGGTGAATCAACGTGATGTTCAATACCTCTCTCAAACATTATTTGCATACCCACACAAATACCTAAGACAGGACGACCTGCAATCAGTCGAGCATCAACCAACCGTGCCCCGTTCACAGAATTAATCCCCTGCATACATGATGCAAAGGCTCCAACACCAGGAACCACAAGCCCTTGTGCCTCGAGGGAATCATCAAAAATAGATGTCAAAGTGGCTTTGGCTCCTACATGCTCTAGGGCGCGAACAGCCGATCGCACATTGCCAAAGCCGTAGTCGAGTACAACGACAGAGGTGGAAGCAGTCATGTGATGAATCGATTACTGCGAAGCAGTCAGAGTGCCTTTGGTGGAAGGAACTCCGACTACCCGAGGATCGCGCGAGACAGCTGTTCTGAGGGAACGGGCAACACTTTTGAACTGAGCTTCCACAACATGATGTGCATTTCGGCCAGATATAACTGTTACATGCAACGTGATCTGCGATGTCGCGACTATGGACTCCCAGATATGTCGAGTCAAGGTCGTGTCGAAACTACCGATAAGTTCCACCATGTCGGGCTCTTCGTGAACCAAGTAGGGGCGCCCGGAGAGATCCACAGCAGAGCGAACGAGACATTCGTCAAGTGGCACCAGCGCATCTCCATACCGGGTCAGCCCCGCACGATCACCCAACGCCTGATTCAACGCCTGTCCCAATGCCAAACTGGTGTCTTCTACCGTGTGGTGGGCATCAACCTCGAGATCACCCTCGGTATTGACCACTAAATCAAACCCGCCGTGCTTGGCCAATTGAGCCAGCATATGGTCGAAAAACGGCACGCCAGTTTCAATTGTGCATATTCCCGTTCCATCAAGTTCGAGCTCAACAAGGACATTGCTCTCCTTGGTGTTCCGCTCAACTCGCGCAAATCGGCTCATGGGTCAAAGACTATCGGCTTAATCCAACTACCTCACATAAGGAGTCTAAGAAGAGTTGATTCTCTTCCGGTGTTCCCACTGACACTCGGAGCCACTGATCTGGACCAGTCTCCCTAATGAGCACACCTCGGTCGCTCAACTCCTGCCAAATTGCGTGACGATCCGGAAAAGTCCCGAACAAAATAAAGTTTGCATCACTTGGGGCAACCTGGAGACCCATGTTTCCCAGTTGCGCAACGAGATGGTCCCGCTGCCGTCGGATTATTTCCACTTGCTCTCTTAACTCGTGATCAAAAGCGAGCGCAGTAATAGCAGCTGCCTGGGTCAATGAAGAAAGGTGATAGGGCAGCCTTACCAACATTAGTGCTTGAATAATTTCGGGTGAACTTGCAAGGCAATAGCCCACTCGCCCACCAGCAAAACCGAAAGCCTTACTTAAAGTGCGTGTGACGACGACATTTGGGTATGTATCCAGGAGTCTCACGGCTGTGGCATCTACATCACGTCGAAATTCTGCATAAGCTTCGTCAACAATTACCAAGGCGTTTTGCTTGTGTGCACAGGAGATAATGGCTTCCAGATCGGCAATAGATATCGCCGTCCCCGTGGGGTTATTAGGCGAGGCAATAAGCACCAGTGTGGGCGTTTCTTCGGCAATTGCGTGGCACGTGTTCCCAACGTCGATCTCGAACTTACTCCCCCGAGCCACCGCCAGGAGTTCAGTAAAGGAATTTCGAGCGTATTCGGGGTACATCGAATAGGTTGGAGGAAATGTGAGGGCTTTGTAGCCAGGACCACCGAATGCCGAAAAAACATGTGACATTACTTCATTGGAGCCATTTGCCGCCCATATTCGATCTACACCAATGAGTACCCCTGTTTCGCGTTGGATATAGGCCGACAATGCACCCCTCAATTGATCGGCATCGCGGTCCGGATAGCGATTTAAATCCTCGGCGGCCACGCCCACCGCGCGCGCGAGCGCATTACGTAATTCGTTGCTCGGGGGGTAAGGATTCTCATTCACATTTAATCTGGCCCCCACAACATGCTGTGGTGCGCCATAAGGGCTTTGGCCTTTGAGATCAGGGCGTAAGGGCAACTCAAATTCAGTCATGGATCCTGCCGGACAATAACGGCTTCCCCATGCGCAGGGAGATCCTCAGCGTGCGCTAATGCAATAACGTGTGGCGCTACTTCAGCAAGAGCCTCTTTGGAATAGTCAATGATGTGAATTCCACGAAGGAAGCTTTGCACAGAGAGCCCTGATGAATATCGCGCTGATCCTGCAGTGGGCAAAACGTGATTAGACCCCGCACAATAATCACCTAAAGACACCGGCGCATTGGTCCCCACGAATATTGCTCCTGCATTTTTAACTCTTAACGCAACTTCACGAGCCTGCGCTGTGTGAATCTCAAGGTGTTCCGCCGCATAAGCGTCAATCACGTTAAGTCCTTGCTCAAGATCACGGACCAGAATCACGGCACTTTGCTGACCGGCCAACGATTCCTTGATTCTTTCTGCATGTTTGGTCAGAGGAACTCGTATGTCGAGTTCTGCAATAACTTTGTTGGCCAAATCTGGATCGGTGGTCACGAGTACCGCCGCTGCCAAAACATCGTGTTCAGCCTGGCTGATTAAATCCATGGCTACATGTGACGGGATTCCTGTCGAGTCAGCCAAGATGGCAATTTCAGTGGGGCCTGCTTCTGAATCAATTCCTATCACGCCTTGAAGTGCCCGCTTTGCGGCCGTGACATAAATGTTTCCCGGTCCCGTAACAAGGTCAACGGGAGCGCAACCTCCGTCGGGCAAATCAACTCCATACGCCAACATCGCGACCGCTTGTGCACCACCCACTGAATAGACTTCGTCAACACCCAGCAACTGGCAAGCCGCCAAAATTGTGGGATGAGGCCAACCCTCGAACTCCTTCTGTGGCGGAGAGACAACCACTAATGACTGGACCCCCGCAACCTGTGCCGGTACAACATTCATAATGACGCTACTCGGGTAAACGGCCCTACCCCCTGGAACATAGAGTCCAACGCGTTCCACCGGTACCCAACGTTCGGTGACAGTACCTCCAGGCACGACTTGGGTGATAACTTCTAACCGACATTGATCTGCGTGCACAAGCCGTGCTCTGCGAATTGACTCTTCCAAGGCGTTCCGAACAGTGGGATCGAGTTCACTGGCACATCGCGCCATCAGCTCAACGGGGACTCTCAGTGAGGGTGGCGTGATGCCATCAAGTTGCCCTGACCAATGGGAGACCGCCTCGGCGCCCCTGAGTCGAACATCTTCGAGGATGGGTGCAATTTGGTTTCGGGCATCTGAGACATCCAGATGAGCCCGTGGAACCAGCAATCGAGGATCTGCATGGTTATCACGCAAATCAATCAGCCGGATCATGAGAATGAGTTTAGTCTCTCTCCATGGATGCGTCCCTGCCACTCTTTCCCCTGAACACGGTACTCGTCCCAGGGCTGGTCCTTCCTTTGCACATTTTTGAGCCTAGGTATCGATTGATGGTCCAAGAACTCCTCGAAATTGAGGATGAAGAGAGTAGAGAGTTCGGGATAGTAGCCCCGAAGGACGGGCGTCGAATTGAGCTTGAGGGCATCGATGCCGTTCACCGCGTGGGTACGGCGACCGTACTTCGGCAAGTGGATCAAACCGAAGATGGTCGCTACGACATAGTGACAACAGGATCTCGACGTTTCTTCATCGAATCAATCGACATGAGCGCTCCTCTGCTTCGAGCAGACATCACGTGGATCAATGACCTAGAGGAACCACATTCACCCGAATTAGAACTCCTCACAAACAGAGCGGTTGCAGATTTTGTGTCCTACCGGGCGGCTTTGTCAGGTCAACTCGAAGAGACCATCGCAGCAATCAGCGACCTTCCAGAAGATCCTGGAGTTGTGAGCTTCCTACTCACCGCCGCAGTGGTTTTGCCCACCGCCGAGCGACAGGAGATGCTCAGTGCCATGTCGGCCCACGAACGGCTCACACTTGCTCGAGGATTCTTACGCCGTGAAACAGCCTTAATCGAAGCACTCCATTGCATACCAGCGCTCGAACTTTTTTCTCCACAACCTTCTGACAACTAATTTTCGAGATCCTTGGGGAGTAAAGACCCGTGAAGAAACCACTGTCAATCACTCCCGCAACTTTGGCTCTAGACGCCAACAGCGTTGAATATGTCCTTCACAAGTTCGCCAGTGCAGCTAAACGTGACTTTGGGCAAGAGGCAGCAGAACAAATGAAAATCACTCCCCAGCGCATTTTTAAAACAATAATTTTCACCGACTCAATAAAATTCTTTGTCGCGGTTGCACCGGTCGACTGCGAGATAAGCGCCAAGAAGTTAGCTCAAGTTGTTGGCACAAAAACCGTCACGCCAGCGAAGGCTGAGGATGCCCAGAGAGCTTCCGGATATGTTGTCGGGGGGATCAGTCCTTTTGGACAGAAGAATCTACATTTCACTGTTCTAGATTCAAGTGCATGGAACTTTGACACCATATACGTTAGTGGAGGGCGTCGGGGTATCGAAATTGAAGTCAGTGCTGATGCCTTCAGCCAAGTACTTGGCGCTATTCGAGCTCCAATTTCGGATCGGACTTTTTCCAACTGACCAAGAAATCAGATAATGCCAGAACACTGATGATGACTGCGGTGGTGAGCGACCAGACAAGGAAAATCGCTGGCATGTGGATATCAAGTGGGCCTTCAATCACCGATGGTTCGGGCAAGTCCACTGTTTCAAGGTCAACAGATCCAAGTTGAGTTCCAACGAACCACATGATCGAAGTTCCCACAAGGGCTGCGAGTAGTGCAGCTCCCAGAGTTGCCACCAAGTGCTCCCTGCGCATGTAGACCAACCCAATCGTCACGAATAGTCCCGCAAGGAGCGCAAGTCCCCCGAAGGCAATATCTGCCGCCAAGTATTCCTGTGGTTGAAATCCGTCGGTGCGCACTCCTTCCTCACTTACAACCACACTCACTCTCGGCGCAAGCGCCCACCACAGGACTCCTAGGCCTGCCCCCGTAATCAATCCAACGACTGCTCCTGCACCAGTCACGGATACGGCATTACGAGTTTTACGCGGATGAGGAAACGCAGAAGTCGAATTACTTACATGAGACATGATGCACCTAAAAGCGCCTTGAGATCCCCGAAGAGGGACGGTGTCGGCGTCACGCGATATTGGTCATCGAGCTTCATGACCGTTGTCGTTGTTCCTCCCGTGAGGTGCAACTGCACCTCAGTAGTGCCCGGGTGCTCAGCCAACACAGCTTTTAGGCGCGCCACCAAGGGTGGGACACATCGTGATGCGGCAAGTGACAAGCGAACTGGACCCGAGGGAGCGCCTGAGAGATCAGGTGCAGTGATTTCCAATGCGACGGCGCGAAGACCATCGTCATCGCTACGATCAACTCTCGCACGAACGACGAGAATCGAGTCCTCGACAAGTAGCGCCCCAAAAGATGCGTAACTCTGAGGAAAAACCATAAGTTCAATACTGCCCTCGAGATCTTCCAGGGTAATGATCGCCCAAGCGGAACCCTTTTTGGTAGTTTTCCGCTGCACGCTGGTCACCAACCCACCCAGTGTTGCCACCGTGCCATCGAGGTTTTCGTCCACAACAACGGATGCAATGCTACGGTCGGATAACTGCGCAAGGGCCGTTTCCATCCCAACGAGTGGGTGATCGGAAACATAAAGACCCAACATGTCTCTTTCATGAGCGAGCAGCACGTTTTTTTCCCACTCAGCGACGCCGATTTCCGGCCGTTCAATCAAGCGGGATTCACCCGAATCGGTGAGACCTCCGAAAAGGTCAAACTGGCCGATAGCTTCAGACCTCTTAATGTCAACAGCCGTATCAATAATTTGTTCGTGTACTGAGGAAAGCCCCTTGCGCGTGTGGCCGAGACTGTCAAAAGCTCCCGCTTTGACCAATGACTCAACAACTCGGCGATTACACACTGAGATGTCCACTTTCGCGATGAAATCATGGAAATCCGAAAATCTTCCGAGGCGATTGCGTGTAAGAACAATTGATTCAACAACGTTGAAGCCCACATTTCGAATTGCAGTAAGGCCGAATCGAATATCCGTTCCGCGGGGGGTGTAGTGAGCATCTGAGTCATTAACATCGGGCGGCAGAACCTTAATCCCCATGCGACGACATTCATTCAGATAAATGGCAGACCTATCTTTGTCATCGGCCATCGAGGTAAGGAGAGCTGCCATATATTCCGCTGGGTAGTTCGCCTTGAGATAAGCAGTCCAATAAGAAACGAGGCCATAGCCCGCGGTATGAGCCTTGTTGAAGGCATAATCCGAAAATGGAACAAGAACTTCCCACAACTTGTTAATCGCAGGGTCAGAAAAACCGCGTTCCCGCATTCCTTCGCCGAATGGAACGAACTCCTTCTCCAGAATTGATTTCTTTTTCTTTCCCATTGCTCGACGGAGAAGATCAGCTTTGCCCAATGAATATCCGGCCAATTGTTGAGCAATAGCCATGACCTGTTCTTGGTAAACGATGAGCCCATAGGTGTCGCCGAGAATTTCAGCCAAAGGCTCTTCCAATTCAGGATGAATCGGCACTACCGGTTTACGACCATTTTTTCGGTCCGCGTAATCATTGTGAGCATTAGCACCCATTGGTCCCGGACGGTAGAGGGCCAGCACAGCGGAGATGTCTTCAAAGTTATCTGGTTGCATGGATCTCAAGAGGGAACGCATGGGTCCCCCGTCTAATTGGAAGACTCCCAAGGTATCGCCGCGTGCAAGTAATTCATATGTTGGTCTGTCATCAAGGGAAAGATCTTCCAGAACAATCACCGTTCCGGTATTTTGCTCGATGTTCAGAAGGCAATCGTCCAACACAGTGAGATTTCGCAGGCCAAGAAAATCCATTTTGAGAAGGCCAAGTGCTTCACAAGCACCCATATCAAATTGAGTGATAATGGCGCCGTCTTGCTCACGCTTCCACACCGGTATTACATCCATGAGTGGCTCGCGGCAGAGAATTACTCCCGCCGCATGCACGCCCGGCTGGCGCTTGAGTCCCTCGAGTCCCTGCGCCGTGTCTACAACTTTCTTGACTTCCGGGTCATTGTCATAAAGCGCTCGGAATTCGGCCGCCTCAGAGTATCGAGAATCTTTGGGGTTAAATGCACCGGTCAACGTGATGTCTTTCCCCATGACTGACGGCGGCATTGCTTTAGTAATTCGGTCGCCCACTGCATATGGCATACCGAGAACTCTGGCGCTGTCCTTAATTGCAGCCTTTGCCTTAATCGATCCATAAGTGACAATCTGCGCTACGCGCTCTTCACCGTATTTCTCCGTTGCATAGCGAATCATGTCGGCACGACGCCGTTCATCGAAGTCAATATCAATATCTGGCATGGAGATACGTTCAGGGTTAAGGAATCTCTCAAAGAGAAGACCATGTTCGATTGGATCAAGATCAGTAATGCCAAGTGCGTATGCAATCATGGCTCCTGCTGCCGAGCCTCTTCCCGGACCAACCCTGATGCCATTGTCTTTGGCATGGCGTACAAGATCGGCCACGACAAGGAAGTAACCAGGGAACCCCATTTGGGCAATTACGCCTAGTTCATAATGTGCTTGCTTCCGCACATTGTCAGGGACTCCATGCGGATAACGTTTGCTCAATCCGATTTCCACTTCTTTGACCAACCACGATTCCTCACTTTCGCCTTCGGGAATATCTGCACGTGGCATCAAATTGGCACCTTCATTGAAATCCACATTGCAACGTTCCGCGATGAGTAGAGTGTTATCGCATGCTTCTGGGTAGTCAGACCACACCTGACGCATTTCTGCGGCTGATTTCAAGTAGAAATCCCTGGCATCAAATCTAAATCTTTTTGGGTCGTCCATTGTTGTGCGAGTGCCAATACACAGAAGAACATCATGTGTTTCGGCATCGTGGGCATGCACATAGTGAAGATCATTTGTGGCAACGAGCGGCAATTTCAAATCGCGGGCGATCTTGATCAAATCAGGCATGAAGTTTCTCTCGATAGCCAGACCGTGGTCCATAACTTCAGCAAAGAAATTACCAGCCCCGAAGATATCTCTAAAATCGGCAGCTGCCGCCCTAGCTTTGTCATATTGACCCGCTTGCAGCCAACGATTTACTTCCCCACTCGCACAACCGGTTGTTCCAATTAGCCCGGTGGAATAACGCTCCAAAAGTTCCCTATCAAACCTTGGCTTGTGGTACTGCCCTTCCAAACTAGCAAGCGAAGAAAGTCTGAAAAGGTTGTGCATTCCAGGAGTATCTTCTGCCCACAGAGTCATATGGGTGTAGCTGTGCTTTCCCCGCCCGGCTCCAGGATCTTCGGGGGTGCCTTCATCGAATCCCCCTCCGAAATCAAATGGCTTTCTCTCGCCACGACCCTGGGGAGCGTAATACCCTTCGAGCCCAATGATCGGTTTTACCCCCGCAGACCGTCCCTTTTTCCAAAAGTCATAGGCACCAAAAAGGTTGCCGTGATCAGTCATGGCGATCGAGGACATTCCTTGTTGCGCTGCCTCCGCGAAGAGGTCATCGAGACGAGACGCACCGTCCAGCATGGAGTACTCCGTATGTACATGCAGATGCGTGAAACCCCCTGCATCTGCTGCGTTACTCACGGATCACTACCTTCTCTCACCACTACAACTACGCCTGCAAAATCTCAAGGGCCCGAACGAGGTCTGGGGAATATTCGCTCGTGAGCTCAATCCGCTCACCAGTGCGCGGATGCTCAAAGGACAACTCCACGGCGTGCAGCCATTGGCGAATGAGCCCCAACTTATCGGCGAGAACTGGATCCCCACCGTACATCGTGTCGCCAACAATCGGATGACGCATCGCGGACATGTGAACGCGGATTTGATGTGTCCGACCCGTTTCTAAAACCACTCTGAGCAAGGATGCATGGCGGAAAGCTTCCAGAGTTTCATAATGAGTGAGGCTCGGCTTACCAGCTTTGGTCACCGCATATTTGTATTCATGACCCGGGTGACGCCCGATTGCGGCGTCAATTGTTCCAGCCAAGGGGTCAAGTAGCCCCTGTGCAACAGCGTGATACACCTTATGGACTTCCCTATTTCGAAATTGATTCTTCATGCGGGAATAAGACAACTCATTTTTGGCAACAGCCATCAGCCCAGACGTTCCTGCATCCAGTCTGTGAACGATCCCCTCTCGCTCGGGTGCTCCGGAGGTACTTATCGAGTAACCAGCCGCCGCCAAACCGCCAATCACTGTTGGCCCCTCCCAACCCCTGCTTGGGTGAGCGGCAACACCGGGTGGTTTATCGACGACAACAAGATCATTGTCGTCGTAGATGATCGTCATTCCCGGGACAGGTTCAGCAACGATCTCAATGGGAACAGCAGCAGGTGCAGCTTCGATATCGATCTCAATGACCTGGCCGGAGACTACGCGATCACTTTTACTGAGAGTTTTCAAGTCACTTACCACCCCACCAGCGGCAATAATGATGGCCGCTTGGGATCGACTGAGCCCCAATATCCGCGTAAGTGCTGTATCTATGCGCTCCCCTTCTACACCTTCAGGGATTGATACCACTCGAGTAGTCATGAGCTACTTCGCACCGCGAGTGCCATTGATGTTGTATCCCCGAAGGAGCAAAATCGCGATGGTCGCTCCCGAAATAACTACTGCCATATCGGCAATATTAAAAATCGCCCAGTATGGAAGTTGAATAAAATCCACAACGAAACCACGGAATGGCCCTGGGGCGCGAAACATTCGATCGATCAGGTTGCCAACTGCACCACCGAGGAGTCCACCAAGAGCCAAAGCCCAAGGCGTACTTCCCAATTGACGGGAGTATTTGAAGATAACAATCACGACAACCACAGCAATTATGGTGAATACCCACGTAATGCCCGTTCCGATCGAGAAAGCAGCTCCGGTGTTCTCGGCGTATGTAAATTTAAGGAGTCCCCCGAGAAGCTCTACGGGCCCTTCACCCGAATCCCTGCGAGGGAGTAAATATTCCTGGGCCCAATACTTTGTGATTTGATCCACGATGATGATGAGAAGAGCGGTGACGCCAAAAATCTTTAGTTCACGTCGATTCGTACTGGTCTCCACTAGTCCACTCTACGCATACAGTGCAGGATTACTGATCGCTGGAATACAAGGGAATCACCGGACCCCTTTAGTAGCGCTCTTCGGCTACTTTGCAAGCCATACACAGGGTAGCTCGAGGGAAAGCTTGAAGCCGGAGCTTGCCAATAGCTTTCCCACAACCTTCACACACACCATATGATTTATCGTCTATTCGACCCAGCGCATGACGCACCTGCAGGAGCATCTCTCGGGCATTATTTGCAAGAGACATTTCGTGCTCTCGCTCAAAAGTCTTACTACCTGCATCTGCCTGGTCATCGCCCGCACCATCGCCAGAATCCCTAATGAGGTCTGCCAGGCCGATTTCAGCCGTTTCAATTTCCTCAAGTAGGCGTACTTCATCCATATTCAGCGATTTACGAATCTCGTTGAGTTCAGATTTCGTCCATGGGCTTTCATCTTCACGAACCACGAGCACCTTGGGCGCCACAGTTGGCCGAGGAGAAATGACTTTAGTGATCCCTGGAACAGGCTTCGCCTTCTTCTTCGGCATCGAGACCACATTGCCAAACTTCTTAATTACCGGGGGCGCCGGAGGCTCGATCACCTCACTCGCAATCTTGTCCTCAACCGCTTTACTCGCACTAACCTTCGTTGTGGCTGGTGGTTTGGCGGCTTTGGAGGTCGACGCTGGCTTCGCAGGCGCGGACTTTACGGTCTTCTTGGCCGTTACTTTCTTAGCTGTTACTTTCTTGGCTGTTACTTTCTTGGCCGTTACTTTCTTGGCTGTTACTTTCTTGGCCGTTACTTTCTTAGCGGGAGCCTTCTTTGCGACGGACTTCTTTGCGACGGACTTCTTCGCGACGGACTTCTTCGCGACGGACTTCTTTGCGACGGACTTCTTAACGCTGGACTTGGAAGCCACCTTTTTCACAACTTTTTTCGCCACCGGCTTCTTCGCCGGAGCCTTTTTCGAGCCTGCCACGTATGTCGCCCCCTTAGGAAATGCGGTCGATCTTGCCTAGGTGCTGATGGTGATTATGTTCGTATGTGAAAATGCGCCTCTCAGCGCACGTGCGAATGGTATTGCCCAGCCGCTAAAGTTGTGAAGTGCCCTCCGGGTATTAGACAACTTCCTAAAACTTTGGCCTCACCTCCACAGAAAGATCCCCCATGTACAAAGCAGTGCCCCCCACGGTGAACTTGACCGAGCTCGAGCATGAAATCCTCGATTTTTGGGACAAAGAGGGAACTTTTGCCAAGTCCATGCAGTTGAGCCAAGGCCGACCTCAATGGACTTTCTATGAGGGCCCCCCAACGGCCAATGGCACACCGGGAGCACACCACCTCGAAGCGAGGGCTTTTAAAGACATTTTTCCTCGATACCGAACCATGAAAGGTTTCCACGTTCCTCGTCAGGCTGGGTGGGATTGCCATGGCCTTCCCGTGGAGTTAGCCGTGGAAAAGGAACTCGGATTCACCGGAAAGGGCGATATTGAGGCATATGGAGTGGCCGAGTTCAACGCCAAATGCCGAGATTCCGTTCACCGCCATGTCAATGAGTTTTCAGCCATGACCCGCCGAATGGGCTACTGGGTAGACATGGAAAGCGCCTACTGGACCATGGATTCCGATTACGTACAAAGTGTGTGGTGGTCCTTGAAGCAAATTTTCGCATCAGGCTTACTGGTTCAGGACCATCGGGTCTCGCCCTACTGCCCTCGATGCGGGACCGGATTAAGTGATCATGAACTTGCCCAAGGCTACGAAGAAGTTGTCGATCCATCGGTCTACGTTCGCTTTGCCGTGACTAATGGCGAACTCGCTGATAAGTACGCGAAACTCAGCCTTTTGGTCTGGACAACAACACCATGGACCTTGGTCTCTAATACCGCGGTAGCTGTCAAACCAAACGCCGTCTACTGCGTTGTCGACATGGGGAATGAACACTTTATCGTTGCAGAAGAGTTGGTTGACAAACTTTTTGGACCTGCAGTGAACTCTGAGGGGATAGTTCGCTACCGAATTGTCGAGGCTTTCGAGGGTTCATCATTGGAACGAGTTCCCTATCAGCGACCTTTTGAACTCATTGAAATTCCTGACTCACATTTTGTTATTTTGGCCGACTATGTCACCACAGACGATGGAACTGGGCTTGTTCACCAAGCTCCAGCATTCGGAGCCGACGACTTAATTTCCTGCCGCGCTTATGGACTCCCCGTTGTCAATCCAATAGAGCCTGATGGAACATTTGAGACGTCGATACCACTCGTTGGTGGACAGTTTTTCAAGAAGGCCGATATCGATCTCACGAATGACCTGAAAAACCGCGGTATTCTTTTCCGCTCAGAAAACTACGAACATGCTTATCCGCACTGTTGGCGGTGCCACACTCCGCTCATCTACTACGCCCAACCATCATGGTACATCCGCACTACCGCCATCAAAGACAAACTCGTAGCGCAAAATGAAAAAACAAATTGGTTTCCCGAAACCATTAAGTGGGGTCGGTACGGCGACTGGCTCACTAATAACGTTGACTGGGCTCTGTCCCGAAACCGGTACTGGGGTACCCCATTGCCTATCTGGCGGTGCGAAAACGACCATCTCACAGCCATAGAGTCACTCGCAGAACTCAGCGAACTCTGCGGTGAGGATGTAACGCAGATCGATCCACATCGTCCGTTTATTGACGCCATTACATTCCCATGTCCCATATGCACCCAAACAGCCACTCGAGTTTCCGAGGTTATTGACTGTTGGTATGACTCTGGAGCCATGCCTTTTGCCGCTCAAAACTATCCACAATCGAACAGCGAAACTTTCACGCAGCAATACCCAGCTGATTTCATTTGTGAAGCAATCGATCAAACGCGTGGGTGGTTTTACACACTGATGGCAATTGGCACCCTCGTTTTTCAGGAGTCGTCCTATAAAAACGTCGTGTGCCTCGGCCACATCCTTGATGAAGATGGTCGAAAGATGAGCAAGCACCTTGGCAATGTTCTTGAGCCAATTCCCCTCATGGATGAACATGGTGCAGATGCCGTTCGTTGGTTCATGCTGGCGAGCGGTTCGCCCTGGCAATCGCGACGGGTTGGTCATGCCGCAATCGCCGACGTCGTTCGAAAGTCACTTCTGACCTACTGGAACACGGTGTCATTTCTGGCCCTTTACGCACGCAGTGCCCCTTGGTCTCCCTCCGATGGCGCCCCGGCCCTAGCCGAGCGTCCCATCATGGATCGCTGGCTCATCAACGAGGCGCACGCTATGGCATCTGGTGTTGACCAAGCTCTCGAGAACTTTGATACTCAAAAAGGAGGTCGCCTGATTGCAGAATTCATTGACGACCTGTCGAATTGGTATGTAAGGCGCACTCGAAGGCGCTTTTGGGACGGTGACCCATCAGCATTGGCCACACTCCACGAGGCAGTGGAAATCGTCACCTTATGCATGGCTCCATTCACACCATTTATTACCGAACGAGTGTGGCAAGACCTCTTCAGGGAAACGGACTCCACCGCGCCCGAATCAGTCCACCTTGCCCAGTGGCCGCGCGTCGAGGAAGTCAATTCTCAACTACGCGACGAAATGAGAATTGCTCGCCGGGTGACCGAGTTAGGACGGGCTGCGCGCGCGGCAAGTTCGGTAAAAACACGTCAGCCCCTCTCTCGTGCTTTGATTAGTGCGCCTGGGTGGGAGAACCTTGATCCTCATTTGGTCAACGAGGTCGCACAGGAGCTCAATGTTCGTGATTTGATGCCTCTATCCCAAGCTGATGGCCATCTTGTTGACATCAATGTCAAGCCAAATTTTCGAGCATTGGGGCAGCGCTACGGCAAGCAAACCCCATTAGTCGCTGAGGCTTTAGTCTCAATGGATCCAGAGTTCCTAGTGGAAAACACTCGTTTGCACGGAAGCACGAAACTCGACGTTGCAGATCTGGATTCACCTGCGGTGATCCACTTGGAAGACCTAGTTATTACCGAATCCCCAAAAGAAGGATGGGCTGTCGCATCTGAGTCCGGTGAAAGCGTTGCATTGGACCTTGAGGTAACTCATGAACTTGCCCTCGCAGGTTTATCTCGGGAATTAATCCGCAGCATCCAAGAAGCAAGAAAGACCGCTGGCCTTGATATCTCAGATCGGGTTGCACTGATTTGGTCCAGCGTGGACCCACTCATGGTTGAAACATGGGAATCCCATGGCGATGAAATAGCTCGGGAGGTACTTGCAACGACAATTCTTAACTCACCGGAGTTGAGTGCGGGAATTGAAGTGCCACACGAACTCAATGTCCAGATCTCCCTTGAGAAGGCGTGACACCTTCTATCTACTGCAGGTTTCTGAAAACCCCAATGAGGATTTGAATACCGATTAACAGAATCAGGAATCCAAGATCTAGGGATACCTGACCTATGCGAACCGGCGGGACCACTCTCCGAATGAGTCGAAGCGGGGGCTCTGTGACCGTGTAAATAGCTTCAACCAGAACTAGTATCACTCCGCTGGGGCGCCAATCTTTGGCAAAAATCTGCACAAAATCGAATACCAGTCTCCCAATCAAAATGATCAGATATATGGACAGAAAAGTGGCAATGATGTTGCCAACTTCACTCACGTAATCACCTTCACAGACTCCACACCTTCACAGATATTCGCGAACTCACCGGACTGGCCCGGACTAATTTTAACTTTGGTTGAAGAATCCATCTTGGGCTAGTTGCTGCCGAGCCTGGTCACCTACGTCAACATTGACCGGCGAAAGAAGGAAAACTTTATTTGTGATGCGTTCGATGCTCCCTTTGCAACCGAAAACTAAACCAGCCGCGAAATCAATGATTCGTTTTGCGTCGTTGTCATCAAGGTCGCCCAAATTCATTATGACCGGAATCCCATCCCGATATTCCTCGCCAATTCTGCGAGCATCGTTATAGGAGCGAGGATGAATTGTTTCAATGCGAGCGAAGTCACGTTGTCGTGCTGGAGGGGTGTATTCAGGAACTCTGCCGCGGCTCGGTAATTCTTCGTCTCGCCGGATGGTGCGCACCCCGCGGGGTTCGGGAACGGGTCGCACTGACCTGGAGGCTGTTACTTCCTCATATTCGTAATCCTCAGAGAACCCGCGTCTACCACCGCTACGTTGTGAAGAGCGTGGCTCCCGAGAGTCGTCTGAGTAGTCTTCGCTATAGGAGTCGTCCTCGACCAAGCCAAGATAAACAGCCATTCTGCGCACTGCGCCAGCCATGACATGTCCTCCTACACTGCATTTTGTCCGGATGTCACTCCGGGTGACTCTTTAGTCTAGTTTCCAGCGACTTCCATCACTGCTTTCTCTACGTGAAGGTTACTGCACCCCCGCACGGTCCCCTAGGATCGCACTCCCAAGTCGTACGTGTGTCGCACCATGAGCAATGGCTTCCTCGAGGTCATTACTCATGCCTGCCGAGATATCAGTTGCCCCAGGGAACTGACTTGAGAGGGTTTGCGACAGTTTGGCAAGCTGCTCAAAAGATGCATCTGCCTCAATTCCGGTCGAGGGATGGGGAGCAACAGCCATGAGACCTTGTAACTTTAGTGCAGGCTCCGCAGCAATGCTTTCAGCTAAGGCCAGCATGCCATCAGGCTGTATTCCACCTCTATTTTCTGGGGCCGATGGATCCAGGTTTACCTGAATAAAGACACCCAACAGCTTGGAATGGGCCAGCGCTGCCCTCGACAATGGCTCAACAATCTCTGCTCGATCGCAGGTGTGAACTGCATCCGCCCAGGAAACAATCGAATTAATTTTATTTCTTTGAATCTGTCCAATCATGTGCCAGATGAGATCCGAAGGTGAATGCGCTGCCTTTGGCTTAGCCTCTTGATCACGATTCTCTCCTACATTGCGCACACCAAGGTCACACAAAATCTGCACATCAGTCTCAGGGTATGTTTTCGTGACAACAATAAGTGTTACCGAATTAGGGATGGATGTATCTTTACGTCCAGAAATCCGGCAGGCCTGATCGATTCGCTGCTCTGCGTTACGCAGGTTCTCTGCGATCAGCTCAGTGCGATAAAAATTACGATCACTCATCAACAGATTCTTTCAACATGGAATCTTTCAACATGGAATCTTTCATAGTTATCACCAAACCTTGCCTACCGGTACGACCCGAGCGTCGATAAGAAAATAACTCTTCAGATGACTCTGCGGTGCAGCCTCCATATAGCGAATAGGCAATTCCAAGTTCCGCCAAATGAGCCTGCAACCCGGATCGCACATCTATACCTCCGTTAACGCTGAGGGCGGCTCGCACAATACTTGCGCGACAATGATCACGAATCTCCTTGGTGCGCTCACTTGAAACCTTGTAACAGGTCCCACAAATTGCTGGCCCAAGAATCGCCTTGAATTTCGTTGCTCCCCACTCAGACATCGCCATCAGAGTATTTCCTAAAACGTCGGCGCAGAGACCTTTCCATCCGCAATGTACGGCAGCAATAACCATGTGATGGTCTTCTCGGGTCCCGCATAGCCCCACGGTGGCGCAATCCGCCCCCATGGCCACGAGTCCTATTCTTGTTTGGGCGGTGACCAATGAGTCGACTCCCTTGACAGACCCAGAAGTGTTGACGAAAGCCACTTCTCCACCATGGACTGGCGCCATAATGGCCAGATCTTCTCTATGCAGCCCCACTAATGAAGCTAGAGATCCCCTGTTGGATTCCACATGATCGCGTCTGTCACCGACATGGTCTGCGAGATTGGCTCCAGAAAAGGGTTCTTCACTACTTCCACCTAAACGACCAGTGACCGCCCAGATTGCTGAGCGGCCACTAGGTGCCAGTGAAGGAAATATCCCACTGGCAAGGGGAAGAATCATTATTTCAAGAAGTCAGGCACATCTAGGTCATCTTCGGTTTCCTCAAAAATGACCGCCTTGGGCTGTTGCACATTTCGAGAGAACGCAGGGATTTCTCCCGTACCCTGCGCTTCTTCTGTGTGCCGTCCGATTCGCTTTGTCGGTGGTTCGCCACCATCAAAACCAGCAGCAATCACCGTAATTCGCACTTCATCGCCGAGAGTGTCGTCAATGACGGCACCAAAAATGATATTGGCGTCCGGGTGCGCAGCATCGGCGACAAGCCGAGCTGCTTCATTGATCTCAAACAAACCTAAATCGCTCCCACCGGCAATGGAGAGCAGGACCCCGTGCGCACCGTCGATTCCAGCTTCAAGAAGGGGACTTGATATCGCCTTTTCCGCAGCTTGCATGGCTCGGTCTTCACCACGCGCTGATCCAATTCCCATCAAGGCAGATCCCGCCGCATGCATCACACTTTTCACATCGGCAAAGTCAAGGTTGATAAGCCCTGGGGTGGTAATCAAATCCGTAATTCCACTCACGCCCTGCAGCAGGACATGATCGGCTTGTCGGAAAGCATCAATGACGGAAATCTCACGGTCAGCAAGTGATAGGAGTCGATCATTAGGGATCACAATGAGGGTGTCCACTTCCGCACGCAGATCTTCAACACCCTGATCGGCTTGGGCTTGGCGACGACGCCCCTCAAAACCGAATGGTCGAGTCACAACGCCAATTGTGAGCGCACCTAACGAGCGGGCAACCTTTGCGACAACTGGTGCACCGCCAGTTCCCGTGCCGCCACCTTCACCGGCGGTCACGAATACCATGTCAGCGCCTCTCAACACTTCTTCAATTTCCTCGAGGTGGTCTTCCGCAGCCTTTTTTCCCACTTCGGGATTGGCACCTGCGCCGAGGCCTCGAGTGAGCTCGCGACCGATATCGAGTTTGACGTCAGCGTCTGACATCAAAAGGGCCTGAGCGTCAGTGTTGATCGCAATGAACTCAACGCCCTTCAGACCAACCTCAATCATTCGGTTGACCGCGTTAACGCCGCCGCCACCAATGCCGACAACCTTGATTACCGCTAAATAGTTCTGTGGAGCCGCCACGGCCGCTCTCCTTTTCCGATCATGTCAATGGAAGGGGCTCCATCGAACGCTTCAGCCACAAACCCTCAACCTCAACAAGAGGCTGAGCAAATGGTCCGCTCGTGGCCGCGCGGACTTTAGACGCAATGTGTCGACAAGCGCAAGGCGAGAAGGCCGAAATTCGCATTTTTTTTAATTTTTTTTTGTATTTCCCCTAATCACACGTATTTCTCACGCACTTTTCACTGGAGACAAACCGCATTTTCACTGGAGACAAACCGCATTTTCACTGGAGACAAACCGCATTTTCACTGGACAAACCGCATTTTCACTGGACAAACCGTAAGCCTGTCTAATGTCGATGTCAGTTGGTATATCGAGGATTCCTCCCAGAGATCACTACAGTGGCCCCATGGGCTCGGAAAAATCGACATCACCTGCCCCTGATTCACGCGAAGCACGAAACCCAGAACCACTGCTGGCCGTCAATGAGCTTTTCAGTGCAGGAGCACCCGAGAATGCTGGATGGACTCGAGTCAATCCAGCGCTTTCCACTTATTGGCGTTTGATACTCCTACTAAATACCCTCATTGGGCTCAGTCTGGTATTGGCATTGTGGCTGTTCGTCTCGCGCACCACAGACTCCAGGCTCGCCTCCGTGGTGACGCCCCTCTCGGTATCTGCCACCATGGCAGTGCTTGTTCTCATCTTTATTTGGCTGTTTGTTCTCATTGGCCGACGCGTAGCTTCCATCGGTTACCGATTGAAAAATCGTGAACTTGAAGTGAGCAGCGGTATCATGTTTCAACGGCTTGTCAGCGTTCCTTTTGCCCGCATGCAGCTGGTAGAAGTCACTGCAGGTCCGATCGAGCGCCTTTTTGGAATTGCCGGAGTTCAACTACACACTGCATCGGCATCCACTAATGCCAAGATCCCCGGTCTGACACCTGGGAGCGCACTTTCACTCCGAGACTCTCTCAATGCATTTGGTGAACAAGCGGGATTGTAGCTAAATGGATCCCACTCTTCGGACCCCATCGCGTACTGCTGGTGCGACTCCGCTGCTACAGACTTTACAATTTCTTGCACCTGTCGCGCTCCTTGTAATATCACTAGGTTTTATTCCGATTGTGATAGCTATTTCAACAATTCCTATTGGAGTACTTTTCCTTATTTTTTTTGTCATGTGGAAAAAACTCACTTTTTATGTCACAGGTAGCTCCCACCCCGATCAAGAACTTGTTGTTGAGTCCGGAATATTTGTTCATCGAACAAAATCACTTCGAATTTCTAGACTTCAGGCCGTGGATATTCATCGGCCTCTGATTTCTCGATTAGCCGGCTACGCATCTGTGCAAGTCGAAGTTGCGGGTGCAGGAGATTCACGTGTACAACTTAGGTACCTGACAATGTCGGATGCCCAATCCTTCCGAAATGAGATTATTCGAATTGCCAGTGAATCCAACTCCGAAAACCAGGAAGTTTCGCAGGAGACCAGTCAACTAGCTGAAACACAATCTGTAGCTGTTTCTACCCCGCGTTGGGAGGTCAGAACTCCACAACTCATTGCTTCACTTGCTCTGACGACCTCTACTTACGTGCTCATTGCAGGTGCAGTTATCTCTACTCTTCTTGCAATAATCAATGGCGCCGGCGGACTCACGGCGCTTCTGCTCACTGTTATTGTTTCTGGAGCGTCCGTGATAACCGGATTCACAATGCTTTTCAATTTTATACTGACAAAAAACGCTCGAGGAATATCAATCTCACATGGGCTCATTTCCACGTCAAGTTACACAATCTCACCCATCAGGCTCCAAGCCTTAGAAATAAGCCAACCCATTGCTTGGCGAATATTCGGTTGGCATCGAATTTCCATGAATGTAGCGGGAATTGATTCCAACCAGAAGAGCAGAGGGCCGCGAATATTGATTCCCGTTATTCACACCTCCGAATTGGCTGAGCTGCTCCACACATTAATTCCTGAATGGGAGATTGACCTTAATCCACCGTGGATACCGGCGTCTCCACGCGCGAGATGGCGATATCCACTTCAATATGCCTTTATCGGCACACACATTTCGCGGCAAACATTTGCCACTCGAACAGGCTGGCTGACTCGAAAAATCAAAATAGCTTTGCACCCGCGGATTCAATCACTACGGATCACTCAGGGTCCCATGCAAAGGCATCTGGGTGTGGTGAGCCTTCACTGCGATTCAGTGCCAGGTCCTGTTCGACTCAGTGCTCCCGGGCTGTCTAATACGTTGGCGACGTCGATGGCACAACAAGAACTCGCCCTAATGCAACAATCAATCAATGATGACCGATCTGGATACTGGGTCAATCACCCTTAACTTTTCTTAGGACCTTTTTCATCGGTAGTTGTCGGTAATTCAGGCGCACTGACATCGTAAATCTCAGCTCTACGGGTCAACAATGCTTCTAAGACCTGCGCCTTGAATTCCGCTTCTTGAGAGCTACCCCAGCGAACTGTGGATCCCGACTTGAGGATCACCTCAACGTCATCACGCGAACTTGCGGAAAGCCGATTTACCTTTGAGCGGAGGTTCTCGGGAAGAGACACCAGCACTTCCACAGCCGCGATCAATGACTCACCCTCAGCATCGACACGTGGTAGACCTTGAATATCCAGAGACTCAAATGTGATGCCCTGGGCATCCACAGCCATCTGTCGGTCGCCCATCGGGACCCGGGCAACGGGTACGCGCATATCGACTGCGATGACTATTTCATTTGGCCAACCTCGTCTGACCTCTACTGATTTTACCCAAGGGAGCGTTGCGACCTGTTGAGCAGCTGTGGCGGAATCCACCAGCGCTATTGGATCACCGGTATTAATCGCAGCCTTGGCTCGAACTTCAACAACCTGCTGCTCGGTCAAATCGATGTCATTGGCATTTACTGCCCTTACCTGATCAACCGCGAATACAGAGGAAAACCAGATGGCCCACACGGCACCGCCAACGATCACTAACAGGACGGGGACAAGAATGATCCCCACTTTCCTTCGCTTTCTCGAAGAAAACACCGGATTGGAAGTGACATCACTGCCTCCGAAAGTCTGTGAAGCGGAGTTGCGTGAATCGGACGTGCGCGAAGTGGACTCAGTCATAAGGAACCTCGCGGACGTGGCTAAACGCCACGCACTTCCTGTCGGTCACGAAGTCGCTCTACGACTTCACTTGCAATAAGTCCAATATCCCCTGCTCCGAGAGTCATGATGATGTCACCGGGAACAGCATGTTGGACCAGATGGCCCGCAACTTGAGACCACGAAGGTTCGAAGACAACGTATTCCTCGGCCAATGGAACATTGCTCGCCATAGTCTGACCACTGGCTCCAGGAATCGGGTCCTCGCCCGGCGCAAATACCTCGAGGACTACAACCTGATCAGCCAGCCCAAGTGACTCACCAAATTCCACTGTGAACATGGCCGTTCGATAGTAGTGATGCGCCTGAAAGGCCACGATTAGTCGCCCTTTGCCAACAAGTTCGCGTGCCGCCTTTAGGGTCGCAGCAATCTCCGTGGGATGGTGGGCGTAGTCGTCATAAACGCGGATTCCATTGACATCACCCTTGAAATCAAATCTCCGCCTTGTGCCACTGAAGTCCTCAAGACCTGTTATCACCTGCTGGGCGGGATACCCCATACCCAGCATCGCTGCAAAAACGGCCTGAGCATTCAAAGCATTGTGATGTCCGGGGACTGTGAGGTGGATCCGACCCTGACGCACACCATTAAGCACAGTATCGAAAGACCATCCGTTGGAATCAGATTTGGCGTCAATCATTTGGTAATCAGCCTCTGTGGACTCACCATATGTTCGAACATCTGCCCCCGATGCTTTCCCATGAATCGCCATGCGCAATGAACCAGGGTCATCGTGACAGGCAACTACAAATCCACCCCTCTGGCCAACGCCCACCGCGAAGTCTAAGAATGCTTGCTCAATGGCCTCAAAGGTTCCCCAGTGGTCTAGGTGATCTGCTTCGATATTGGTCACAATGGCCACTTGTGGTTGGAGGTGCAGGAAGGCGCCATCGCTTTCATCCGCTTCTACAACAAACAGTTCTCCTGAACCCAGGTGGGCGTTGGCACCTGACTCATTGAGTTCACTTCCAATTGCAAATGAAGGATCGACCCCACAATTTTGCAGGGCTACTGTGAACATAGACGTGGTCGTTGTTTTTCCATGGGTACCTGTAATGGCAATGCTTGTGAAGCCACCCATGATGACCCCCAATGCCTCAGCACGTGAAAGGACGGGAATGCCGAGGTCGGAAGCAGCTAGGCGTTCTTTATTTACCACTGGAATAGCAGTGGAAACCACAACGGAATCAACTTCGGCCACATGATCTGGCGAGTGCCCGATGTGGACTTTAATGCCTAGTGCTCTTAAGGCCGCAGTTCGCCGTGACTCTTTGGCATCGCATCCTGAAACGACCAATCCACGCGAAGACAGGATCTGGGCAATACCAGACATTCCGGCTCCCCCAATTCCCATAATGTGAACCGATCCGAGTTCTACTAGGGAATTACTCACGATCACACGCTAATACCCACTGAGCCAAATCCCGAGCAGCACCGCTGGCATTCTTATGTTGTGTTCGCTCAGTCATCTTCGCTAATGCCTCCGAGTCATTGATCAATTCCGGAATACGGGAAGTGATCCAACTTACGGTGAACAATTCTTGGGGGCATGAGATTGCTGCGCCCACTTCCACCAGCGGCCCGGCATTCCTTTCTTGCTCACCATTGCCGATTGGTAGGGGAACAAAAATGGAAGGAATCCCCACCGAAGCGATTTCGGCAACCGTCATTGCTCCCGCCCGACTAACACTGAGGTCTGCGGCTGCATATGCGAGATCCATTCGATCAATGAAGGCAACCGGCCGATAGGTAGCCCCCTCTTGTGAATCTACGCCATGCAAGACTAATTCTTGATCGACAGTATTGCTGGTTCCGATTGCATGCACAACGCTGATTCCTTGGGCAAGCAATTGTGGAATTGACTCCTCAACCGCACGATTGAGTGAAACGGCTCCTTGGGACCCGCCAAATACCAAAAGCACTCGTCCATGTGAGGGTAAATCAAAGTACGCTCGCGCTTGGCTTTGAAGTTCCCGACGGTTCAACTTTTCCAACCGAGGGGAAATAGGCATACCGATTACTCGGCCTCCTGCGAAAGCATCTTTATAGTTGACTGCAATATTTCGCGTAAGTTTTGCTCCCAATCTGTTCGCCATGCCTGCAGTTGAATTCGCTTCATGCACGATCATGCAAATACCGAGGGACCGTGCGGCGAGATACGCGGGGGCACTTGCATATCCACCAAAGCCCACCACACAGGTCACTTTCTCCTTTTTCATAAAAATGCGGGATTCACTGACCGCCCGCGCAAGTTGAAGGGGAAACTTAATCGTCTGCCCATTTACCTTACGTGGAAAAGGTGCTGAGTCGATCAACTTTAGCTCAAATCCACTCGGAGGAACCAGCCGCTGATCCAGGCCTCTCGAAGTACCTAGAATTGTGATCCGCACTCCTGGATCTAATTCGCGGATCGCAATAGCCGTATGGATTGCCGGGTAAATGTGACCCGCTGTTCCACCCGCGGCCAAGACCACGTGCACTACTACCTCCTGCGCATGGCGTTAGCGGTCGCGTGCCTTCGAATTCTCTGACGAGCTTCGGGCTCATTTCGCGCGAATGCCAACAGCATGCCAATGGCAATGAGAGTGGGAACCAATGAGGAACCGCCATAGGAGACGAGTGGTAGCGGGACGCCAGTAACGGGCAGCACACCCAGAACTGCGCCAATATTGACGACTGCCTGGATGACAATCCACGAGCCCACACCTGCAGACGCAAGGCGAACGAATGGTAGAGAGGAAGTGCGACTCAAGCGGAAAATAGCGAAGGTCAAAATTGCAAAGAGCACCAAAACTGAGAAAGTTCCGACAATGCCCAGTTCTTCACCGATAACAGGAAAGATGAAATCTGTGTGTGCCTCGGGAAGTGAGCCCCATTTTTCTCTACTACCCCCAAGTCCTACACCCCAGAGGCCTCCAGTTCCGAGGGCATACTGCCCCTGTGTCACCTGCCAACCAAATCCAAGTCGATCAGCGTCGGGGTTTAGCCAATTGATAATACGCTCCATTCGATAAGGAGCAGCAAGAGTAAGCATCCATACGCCAATGACACCAAGAGCACCAAAAATGGCAAATAATCGGAGCGGAGCACCGGCGGCGAAGAGCATTCCGCACAAAATTGCGGCTAGCATCAGGGTATTTCCGAAATCACCTTGCAGAAGAACCAAGGTCATTAAAATCCCAGTGACGGGAACGATTGGAATGAGCAAATTTCCCCATGTTGGATTCAGTCGATCTTTACGAGTGAGAACCTCCGCACCCCACACCACTAACGCTAACTTGGCGAATTCACTGGGCTGAAGGCGAAACGGTCCAAATAATTCAATCCAGTTTTTCTGTCCTGCTACTTCAATGCCGATAAAGAGAACCGCGACAAGAAGTGCGAAAGCTATGAGCAGGAAAACCCATGCACCTTGTCGCCAAAATTGCACTGATGTTCGTGCAGCAAGCACCAAAGCAATCACACCCGCGACAGCGAATAGCGCCTGACGTTGTACCAACGTGTAGGCCGATCCGAATGTTCGCACACTTTCCACTGATGATGCCGATAACACCATGAGCAGCCCCAGCACCAATAACAAAATCGTGGCACCCAGAATAAGATAATAAGTGCTCAGCGGGTGGTTGAGAAGCAACCCAACCCGCGAATCTCTCCACTTTTGTAAAAACTTCTCCCGGATGTCTGGGCTTGTTCCAGAATCTAATGTGCCTGGACGACCTGGCGAGTTTTTGATCTCCGACCCCATTTAATGCACACCAATCAGATTCACCGCTTCGGCGAAAACGTCCCCACGATGGCTGTAATCGGTGAACATGTCCCATGATGCGCAACCCGGTGCCAGAAGTACCGTGTCCCCGGACACGGCTATCGCAGATGCCCGCTGAACCGCTTCTCCCATGGCACTAGTTTCGCGAGTGGCCAGTGTGAATACTGGGACATTTGGTGCGTGTCGGCCAAGGGCTTCCTCAATGTGCCCCGCATCCTGACCCATCAGAATCACAGCTTTGAGCCGATCCTTGTTATGCCGAACCAGTTCCTGGAAATCTTGACCTTTGGCCAGACCTCCCGCTATCCAAATAATGGACGGATACGAACTAAGTGACATTTGGGCGGCGTGTGCGTTTGTTGCCTTGGAGTCATCAATGTAAGTAACCCCATTCACGTCTCTGATCAACTGAATCCGATGTGATGCTGGCTCAAAATTACGAATCCCATTTCGGATTGCCGCTGGAGTCACGTCCCCAAGTCCCCTCTGTCCAAATGCCCGGGCCAAAGCTGCAGCCGCAATCGCATTTTCGGTGTTGTGTGGTGCACGGGGACGTACATCAGAAACCAATGCCAACTCCTGTGCAGAGTCGCGTCGATCAGCGATGAAGGCTCTATCCACGATGGCCCCGTCAACCACGCCCAACATGCTTAATCCAGGAATACCTTTGGTGAATCCGATCGCTCGGCAACCGTCAATGACATCCGCTTCTTCCACCATGCCAATTGTCGCGGGATCATGATCGTTGTACACCGCCGCGCACTGAGTTTTTTCATAGACCCGAGCCTTTGCGGCACGGTAGGCAGTGAAATCACCAAAATGATCAATATGGTCTTCTGCCAAATTCAGACATACGGAGGCCCAAGGACTCATGGAATTCACAAATGGTAATTGTGGAGCACCTACCTCTACAGCAATAACGTCAAGGTCATCATGCATGACGACGTCGACTAGCGAGTTCCCGATATTCCCCGCCGAGACAGTGCGAAAGCCTGACTCTCGAAGCATTGATTCCAGCATCAGGGTTGTGGTTGTTTTGCCATTTGTACCGGTGACACACAGCCACTCTGCAGCACCATCAGGATTTCTTAAATGCCACGCCAACTCCAACTCACCCCAGACGGGAATACGCCTCTCCAAAGCTTGCGCATGAAACATATGGTCAGGTTTGAGACCAGGCGAAGTCACTACAAGTGAAAATGAATATTCAGGAAGTACCGGAGAACCCAAGGCAATATGCGCGCCCAATGAACCCAGAATCTCTGCACGCTCTTGTTGCTTCTCACCTGCAGAGGCATCAATGATAGTTACATCAGCACCAAGTTGCATGAGTGCATCGGCCGCAGAGTAACCAGCAATTCCTAGGCCTAAAACACCCACATGAATTCCTGACCAATCTGAATTTCTGTGCAAATTCAGAGTCACGCTCGAACCCATTCGGCATAAAAGATTGTGAGACCCGCGCCAATGAAGAGCCCCTGGATGATCCAAAATCGCACGACAATCTGTATCTCAGGCCAACCAAGCATTTCAAAATGATGATGAAGGGGTGCCATGCGGAATAGTCTCTTTCCCGTTAACTTGAAAGAACCCACCTGAGCGATGACGGAAAGTGTTGTAATCAAGAACAATCCACCGATAAGCGGAAGAAGTAACTCTGTCCTGGTCAGAATTGCAAGGCCTGCAATTCCACCTCCCAGCGCAAGTGAACCGGTATCGCCCATGAATATTCGAGCAGGGGCGGTGTTAAACCACAAAAAGCCAAAACTTGCTCCTGCGGTCGCTGCCGCAACCATGGCTAAATCCAGCGGATTTTGCGTGTTGTAGCAGAATTCAGTCACTTCAAAAGCACAGTTCTGGCCATATTGCCAAATGGCTAAGAGCACATAAGCAACGAAGCTCATAATTGCTGCACCCACAGCAAGTCCATCAAGGCCATCCGTCAGATTGACACCATTAGTTGTTGCCGTAACCAAAAACCATACCCATATAAGGAATAGCCCCAAGGGCAGAACAATTGAGGTATCACGGACAAACGAAATCGCCATTGAAGCCGGAGTATTCCCCGAGGCATCGGGAAATTGAACTGACAGATAAGCAAATGAAAAAGCGATAACGGCCTGGCCAATAAGTTTTGTTCGTGCTCGAAGTCCGGTGCTACGTTGTTTGAATATCTTGAGGTAATCATCAGCCATACCCACAAGGCCAAGCCCGACCATCAGATAGAGGACAAGTAGTGCTGAAATTGAAATGGGACGCCACGTTATGAGATGTGTGAGAAAATATCCTGCGAGGACTGCAACCAAGATCGCAACCCCGCCCATTGATGGCGTTCCTCGTTTACCTTCATGAGCTGGGTACTGTTCTTCATCACTGCTAACTCTGATTGCCTGCGAATATCCGTGTTTCTTCAAGAAATTTATAAGGAGAGGGGTGCCCATGAATGACACCAAGGTGGCAATTACCCCTGCAATAACAACGAGCCTCATGACACTCCCTCAGCGTGGTCGCCTGAGACTTTACTGAGGTCACCTGAAATTAATGCATCAGCCACGCGATCCAAACCCACCGATCGTGAGGCTTTAACGAGGACCACGTCATCTGCTTGCAGGTAAGCCGAGAGAAATTCAATAGCTGAACCAATGTCAGGAACCCAATGCACTTCGTCTCCCCAAGAACCTTCCTGAGAGGCGCCCAAGTGCGTTATTTTCATGGCTTCTCCAACACACAGCAAAAGCGAGACATCGAGTCGAACAGCAAGTCGACCCAGGGAATCATGCTCCTCAACTGATCGATCGCCAAGTTCCAGCATGGGGCCTAACACGGCGACACTTCTACGACCCCGAGACATACTCGCCAAGGTCTTAAGTGCCGCGCGCATGGATTCAGGATTCGCGTTATACGAATCATTAATCACCGTGATACCTCGTTCAGTGGTTGTGACTTCCATGCGCCACTTACTTATCTGCTCAATATTTCCAATCAATTCAGCAGCATCTTTCACCGAGACATCTGCACAATGAACCGCAGCGATAGCTGCCAGAGCATTACTCACTTGATGTTCACCCGGAATACGCAACCGCACCTGATGTATTTCGCCTTTATGCTCTAATCGAAAAATACAGTGCGCATCTGAACCCAACGTGATGTCGACAGCCCTGAAATTCGCTGTCGGGTTCTCGCCGAATCGAACTACCTGAGCATCGGTTGAATCAGCCATAGCTCTCACAAATGGGTCATCTTCATTCACAACTGCCCATGCACTTGAACCCAGCGATCGGAATAACTCTCCTTTTGCGAGTGCAATGTTCTCCTGAGTCTTCAATAGTTCAATATGAGCGGAACCAACATTGGTGACAACTCCGATATCAGGAACTGCCATCCGGGCCAGGGTTTCAATGTGCCCAAGACCACGCATGCCCATCTCAACCACGAGGTATTGGGTTGATTCATCAGCCGCCAACATGGTTAACGGTAATCCCACTTCAGTATTGAATGAGCCTTGTGCCCAGACTGTCGGGCCGATTTGCGTCAAGATTCCGGCAATGAAATCTTTTGTGGTTGTTTTTCCACTCGAGCCAGTTACCGCTACCACCTTGGCTCTCAACTTCGTCACACGAGCCCAATGAGCAATCTGCCCCAATGCAGTAACCGATTCGTCGACAATGACATAGGGAAGGTTTCGTGGAACTTCCCCTGAATAGGACCTTTCAATAATTGCCAATCCTGCACCAGATGTGCACACAACCTCGAGGAAATCGTGACCATCGACTCGTTCACCTTTTATCGCAACGAAAACTCCACCACTTATTGCTGTTCGAGAATCACTGAAGAAGCCTCGCACCTTCGATTCCGGATGATCGGCAAAAAGTTCACCCTGAGTTACTCGCGCAATCTCTGCTAGTGTGAAATCAAACACGATGAACCAACTCCAATATCACGTCGGTATCGTTGAAGGGAAATAGTTCGCCACGAATCTCAATCGCCTTCTCGTGACCTTTACCTAAGATCGCTATCCGATCACCCGGCAGCGCAAGTTCCAATGCGCGGTTAATTCCTTTTTTTCGACCTTCGATATTTTCCACTTGAACACTCAAAAATTCGACAGCTCCCCTGACAATTTCACCTCTGATCTCATCAGGGTCTTCACTTCGTGGATTGTCATCGGTGACGATCACGATATCGGAATAGCGCGCCGCAGCCGCTCCCATCAAGGGCCTTTTTGTACTGTCACGATCACCGCCAGCACCAATCACGGTGATCACTCTTCCGCTGGGAATTGCTCCGCCTTCTTGGTTAAATCGAAGGCCTGACAGAAAAGACTCAATTGCATCGGGTGAATGCGCGTAATCCACATAAACTATTGCGCTGTTATGCATACAGACCAATTGGCCACGTCCGGGGACCACAGATGCACCAACTCCACCAGAAGTTATGTCAGGTGAAAGCCCGACGTTGTCTAATACTGCGATCGCGAGAGTTGCATTCAAAGCGTTCATTTCACCAGGACTAACTACGTGGGTTCTTGTAACTACCCCATGTGGATCGAGAATATCCAGTCCACCATGATTTTTTGTGGTTCCGTGCCAGTCGACTACCTGTTCAGGCTTTGAATTGCGTGTGCCAACATAGACAGACTGCATCGGAATTTCTTGGCGTTCCAGCAGGGCGCAGCCCCACGCGTCGTTAACACAGACAACTCCTCGTTTTGCAAATTTGGAT
Organism: Candidatus Nanopelagicales bacterium; assembly: GCA_018402075.1. The sequence goes on from JAGYJP010000001.1 coordinate 94,927, forward strand.
GAAAAGAGTGACGCCTTCGCTTCGAAATAATTCTCCATGGTTCCGTGATAATCCAAATGATCATGAGATAAGTTTGTGAACCCCACAACATCAAAACTCAGTCCACCGATTCGATACTCGGAAATTGCGATACTAGATACCTCTATAACCACCAACTCAACATTTTCTGAACTCATGCGAGCTAATAATTGAAAAATCTCGGGCGCCTCCGGAGTTGTTCGAACCGCAGGCAGTTCGGTATCCCCAATGAATGTTGCCAAAGTGCCAATCATTCCAATTTTTACTCCAGCTGATTTAGCTCCCTGCATGACCATGTAAGCAGTCGTGGTCTTGCCATTCGTGCCTGTAATCCCAATAAGGGGCATCGAAGGCTCTCCGTAGACTCTTGCGCAGACCGGCCCTAGATGAGCTCGAAGTTTTTGAGCACGGATCAGCGGAATTTTCTTTGACTCGCAGTACTCCCGACATACATGAAGTCCTGAGTCGTCAGTCATCACAGCGACTGCTCCCGCAGCCACAGCGATGGGCACAAACTCAGCACCATGTCTATTGCGACCAGGAAGCGCTACAAATAAATCTCCATCCGAAATCGAGTCAGAATCGTGTGAAACTCCGGCGACAATCCTGTGCAAATCTCCGATTACTTCACCGCCAACTGAATTTGCCACATCGCCGACAGTTGCTACACCTCGATTCGCAGAGGTACCCATAACTAACCTCCGAACGTCAAGGCAAGCCGGGGTGCCTTGGCACCCGTGGGGGGTATTTCTAATGCACCAAGTGCGTAACTGGCTACCTTCTTGAATACAGGTGCTGCCAACTCGCCACCATAACGACCTGCTTTTGGCTTGGCGATAAATACCGCCACTACCAATTGAGGATTATCCGCGGGTGCCATGCCGATAAAAGATGCAATGACATCGCGTCCGTACCCACCGGTCACTTGGTTGACAACTTGAGCGGTTCCCGTTTTACCACCAATTCGATATCCCGGAATGCTGGCACCCGTAGCTGTCCCACCTTCACCCACGACGCTTTCCAGCATGCTGCGGACCTGTTTAGCGCTGCTTCTACTCACTACGCGCGTGGTTGCCGGCGGTTCCGGTTCCTGAATTGTTCCGTCTGCGTGAATTATTCGGGACACAAGGGACGGCTGCACTCGCAATCCGTCATTGGCAATGGTCGCGAAAACTCCTGCCGCCTGAACTGCGTTTACACTGAGGCCCTGCCCAAAAGCGATTGTGGGGAATGAGGTGGGAGACCAATCTTCATAAGCCGGAATAAATCCCCTATTTTCACCAGGAAAATTTAATCCCGTTTCTTCACCGATACCAAACTTCTTGATGTATCTCGATAGTTTTTTTCCACCAATACGCTCAGCAGCCAGGATCGTGCCAATATTACTGGATTTGGCCATAATTCCACTCAGTGTCAGATTAAGCGTTCCACGTGGAGTTTGATCTCGAAAATCCTTATCGCCACGCGTCAGAACCACAGGAACTTTTATAGGAGTATAGGGCGTCGCCGCCCCTTCATTAATCACTGCAGCCAGTGTCATGACCTTGCTGGTCGAGCCTGGTTCAAAAGCATCAGTCAGAGGCCGGTTCTTCAAATTGCGATCGTCACTCATTGTTGGGTCATTAGCGTCGAATGTGGGTGCTGTCGCAAGGGCAAGTATGTGTCCACTTTGCGGATTCATAACGACGACTGTGCCGTCAGCTGCTCCGGCCTTGGTCACCGCCTCAGAAATAGCCTGTTGAGCAACGAACTGGATATCTGAATCAATCGTCAATTGGATATCTACACCCTGTTCCGCATTAACGCGCACATTCGAAGCCGTGGGAATCGCCCTTCCACCCGGTCCTCCTTCATACGTGAGTTCACCCGGAATCCCACCTAGTTCCTTTTCATAGGAAAACTCATAGCCCTCTAAACCCGAGCCTTCGTCACCTACAAACCCAATAATATTTGCAGCTAGATCACCGGCAGGGTAAATGCGGCGTGAAGTTGGCTCACTAAAGATACCCGGTAGTCGCAGGGATGAAATCTGCTGCCACTTATCTGGGGAAATTCCTTTTGCCACATACATGAATCGGCGGTCGCCTGTGAGACGAGTTGCTAAAATATCGGCATCCGCCCCGAGAATTGGAGACAGCGCTTGGCCAACTGCTGCTGGATCGTCAATCATGGTTTGATCCGCAGTAATGTTTCTCGCCTCCACAGTTATCGCCAGCGCCGTTCCATTCGTATCAAGAATTGTCCCACGTTGTGCAGGAATTTCTTGGGTACGCAGACGTTGACCCAAAGCTGCGGATGCTAGTTCACTCCCTCTGATTGCTTGTAAGTCAACTAGGCGCACAGCAAATATGACGAACATTAGTGATGTCACGAGTATGAGTATTAATCCGCGCTTACTGTAATTGCCCAATCGAATTGGCGTATCAAGTACTCCCCTGATTGGTCCCTGATTATGATGCTTTGTCATCTAAAACCCACTACTACCGAGCCGGCACTGCATCAAGAAGCGCATCCTCCGACACAACTTCAGCCTCAATGACAACGGGTTCGCTCCATTCACCTGGCGCGTTTTGATTGTTCTTCTTTCCTGTTTTCGCAGTTTGGGCTTCCTCGTTTGCCTGAGCATCGGCAGCAGCAGGGTCATAACCATCACCAAGTGCCTCGGGCTGATCTCCAGCAATGGCCATCTCTGCACCTTCACCCACTGTTGCATCAGCAGGAGTTGCTATCACGGCTCCCCGAGCAGGCTTGGGTTTTCCTAAAACGGTGCCGTCAGGAATCTGGATGAATGCAGGAGTTGTACTAGGCACCATGCCTAAAGCTTGGGCTCGGGCTTCCAGCGCCTCGGGCGCCGAAAGGGCGGCCACTTCTTCTGTCAATATCGCTTCAGTCCGCGCTAACTCGCCATATTGGGATCGCAATTCCCCCAGCGTAAAGGCACCTTGTGCCAAGGACGTATTGATAACGAGAATTCCCAACATTCCAAGACCTAAGGCACCCAGGACAATGAGCACAAACATTCCATTGCTTGCTTTTTGGACTCGCATTGGCGAGACCAATCGCAAATTTGCGCGCATATTCTTGCGAACACCCTTTGTAGCGTATTCGGTCGTGACGGATTCAGAAATTGCCGCCGGCTCAAGTTTGGGTGCTGCACTCATGCTGCGACCTCCGGGCTCGACTTATCCATGAGTCTTGATCGGATTCGCTCCGCCGCACGCATCCGTACAGATGCTGCCCGTGAGTTTTCTTCGATTTCCGCTGCAGATGCACTTTCTGCACCGCGAGTGAGCAATCGTAATTCCGGTTGTGCGCTATCTGGAATAACTGGAAGATCATGTGGAACGTTTGCTGTTGAATCTTTCAAGAAAACTTTTTTAACAATTCGATCTTCAAGGGACTGATATGACATTACGACTATTCGACCATTCATACTCAAGCAGTCAATCGCTCGTGGAATTGCTCGCTCAAGCACCTCAAGCTCAGAATTCACCTCAATGCGTAGCGCTTGAAATGTCCTCTTAGCTGGATTACCTCCCGTGCGTCGGGTAGCTGCGGGAATGGCACTTCTAATCAACTCGACCAGTCGAGCCGAATGCGTGAAAGGTTGATCTGACCTTTCCTTCACAATCCGCTCAACAATCCTTTCAGCGAACTTCTCTTCACCATATGCACGAAGGATTCTGACCAACTTGCCTGGCTCATACGTGTTAACCACGTCTGCCGCAGTTATCCCCTGTGTTTGGTCCATACGCATGTCGAGTTCTGAATCAGCTGCATAGGAGAAACCACGATCCACCTCATCAAGTTGCATGGACGACACTCCAAGATCAAAGAGGATTCCATGGACACTAGTGAGTCCGTTCTCGGCGAGCACCTGGGGAATCTGGTCATATACCGCGTGAACAAGAACAACTCGTTCAGCAAAGGGGGTTAATCGGATTCGCGAAAGGTCTAATGCGGTTGTGTCTCGGTCTAAACCAATGACTCGAAGTTGGGGGAAATCTTGTAATGCTTGTTCAACATGACCGCCATGACCCAAGGTGGCATCGACGAGCACGGCATCCGGCTGAGAGAGTGCCGGTGCCAGTAACGCTAGAACGCGTTCCCTCATCACAGGAATATGGCGCTGATCGATATTCATGTTCTTAAGCCCAGCTCCCCACAAGTAGGGAGAGGAGGTAAAAAGACACACCTGTCGCGATGCCTGCAGCCATCACCGCAGCACCTGTGCGTACACCACTCGAAATATTCCAGTTTCGGTGATGCAAATACTGTGTCAGAGTCGTCATTTTCTTGTCTTTCCCTCGTGGAACACGATTCGCGGTCGGGTTCGATTCCTGAATTGAAAAAATTTTTTATCGCATACCTTTATTTAATTTTTTATCGACTTGTTGTGCCTCTCGATCAGGTCCCTCCCCGCTTTGGCGTGCAGTTTCTGGCCTCGGGGAAGTGAGGTCAGAGCGTGGAGCGGGCAGAGGCCTGATCGAGTCACTTAAGTTCCACTACAGAATTCCTGGGATTACCTCCTCACTCAGATCTGAAAAGTTGTCTTCCTGCCCTGCGAGGTACTGATCCCAGGCAGCCGCATTCCAAATCTCGAGGGTTGTGCCATTTCCGACCACAATCACTTCTCGATCAAGACCCGCGTATTCGCGCAATGCGAGTGGGATCATCACTCGTCCCTGACGGTCGGGAATTTCATCTGTGGCCCCAGAGAAGAGAACCCTCAAGTACGCCCGAACCGCTGCGTCGGAGCGGGAGGCAACGCTCAAACGCTCGGCGTACTCGGTGAAATCTCCTGCCGGCCACACCACAATTGATCTTTCCTGCCCCTTGGTGAAAACCAGCCCGGCCGCCAATCCATCGCGATATTTGGCTGGCAAAACCATGCGTCCTTTGTCGTCAAGACGAGGGGATTGGGTGCCTAAAAACATCCTTCACTCCCCTCCCTCACTACTCATTTGTCACATTGGTTTCTCCAAGTAGCGCCACAATACTCCATTTCCCTCCACCGTCAACCATCTAGTAGCTATTTCTTGCCAAAATTCCCCACCGCCCAGCGTGCACCCGATATCACCTCCCTGGACCTAGAGTGGGCAGGTGCCCCCCTGCCAAGTTCGTTCCCCGCGACTAGCCGGCCCCCGGCTGATCGGGGGCTTGCTCAGCATGTTCATTGCTCTGAGCGTGATCACAGCCTGTGGATCTGAGAGCACCAGCCAAGAAGTCCAGACAAGTCCTGTGTCCAGCTCGCAAACCGCCAACCCCATCCCCAAAGTGAGCCCAACTCCCGCCCCCGAACCTCCCCAGCCGCGCTCCACCCTCACCGGGTTGACCCAGTTGAACCCTCAACCAGTACTGGTCGTCAAACTGGACAACACGAGAAATTCACAACCTCATGCGGGTATCAAACAGGCTGATCTGATTTACATTGAAGAGGTTGAATACGGAATTACTCGACTGGCCGCTGTATTCAATTCAACACTTCCCGAGAGGATTGGCCCCGTGCGCTCAGCTCGCATCACCGATCTCGATCTCTTGAGTCAATACGGAAGTCCGGGTTTTGCGTTCTCCGGTGCCCAAAGAAAACTCTGGCCTGAAATTGCAAATTCCACGTTGGTTGATCTTTCTGCTAATAAGGCACCCGCTGACTACTTCCGTGATCGGAATCGTCGTGCTCCCTATAACTACTTTTTCAATGGGAAAGCTGCTGTCAAGGGTCGAGATGATATTTCCGTTGATCGCAATATCGGGTTTACATTCTCCGATGAAGTTCCTTCGCAAGGAGTCATCAATAAATCTGCTCGAATTGAGTGGAGTTATGCCAGCGCCGGGTTCAACTATGACCCAAGCACCATGAAGTATGCCGTCAAATTGAACGGTGAACGCGCCAGATCAGAGGAAGGCGACGGACTTCAATGGGCCGACACTGTGGTGATCCAGCTGGTCGAACAAAAACCTTCCATTTACTTTGATCGTGGTGGAGGTAACACTCCATACGCAGAAACTATTGGAAAAGGGAAGGCAATAATTCTGCGAGACGGCATGTCTTATGAGGCAAATTGGTCGCGTCTTGATGCAAATACTGGAACGGTTTTTACCAACGATTTAGGAGTGCCGATCCCGTTCAAACCAGGGCAAACCTGGATTGCTCTTTACGACAAAGAACGTAACGTTACGCTAAAACCACGGGAAAAAACTGCCAAGCCGAGTATGCCTGCTTTGCCACAAGCTGCAGGCTAAGGACTATCCACACCAATGACTTTTCTTGTGCCATCTGAGTAATAGAAAAAGATTGCAAACTGACCAAAATCTCGAGCCAAGGAGCACCCTTGCTTCGGATCCATGTCCCATGCGACAAACCCTGGCTCGCGAAATGATCTATCCGGAGAAAATCCATCTGCTTCCCATATTTCATAGTTCGTCGATTTCAGTTTACCGAGCAACCTCAAATTTGCTTCCTGATTAGCTGGCAGAGTCGGTCTGAGTTGTCCGGGATTCCATGCAGTGATCACAACTCCACATTGACCTCGCTCAATAACAAGCGATACGAGCTCCTGCCATTCGGCATCAGTTGATCCGAGTGGGCGTGCTTCGACGAGTGCCGATTCATAGATGTGGTGTAGTTCCTCGCGACTGGTGCCCACGCTGTTGATACGCCAATCACCATTGTGCATGTATCAATATTACGGGGAATTTTGTTCAGTAGTCCACGGCGATGCCATCGCGCAAATATAGGAGTTACTCTGAATTTCCTGGTGCAGGATTTCTACAACCCAAGCATTTTGGATTTTCAGTGTGTGCGCGCGAGGCGAAGTCACTGACAATGAATCTAGCACCAAAAGTTCCCCTCGATGCTCAGAAACCACCCAACGTTGTAGGGATCCTGCTAATCCAACGCGCTGGGCTTTGCCAGCTGACTCCTTTGCGCACAGAATCTCGATAGCGCTCCAGCGGGGTAGCAGTTCACGTTCTTCGGGCAGCAGCCCCCGCACGATTCGAGTCACATCTCGGTCTAATCGCTCAATATCCACTCCCACCGGATGGGTGGATGCAATTCCCACTGCAACGTTCACAGTGTGCGCAATGGAGATAAAGGCCGGTCGGCCAGCCCCCATCGTGCTCCACTCGGGGGCACCCTCATATCCATATCCAATATTTCCCCGAAATCCATCGGGGTGCAGTTCACGAATAGCTGCTTTTACACAATCCTTTCCCGCATCAGACAAAGCGTGAGTGGTGGCTTGCTCGACACCAATCCCCATGAGAACCAGTCCTTCGGCTCGCTTCCACAATATTGGCCCAGTCACCGGATCATTGTCGTGCACGGATCAACACCAATGCGCTGACATGGGCAAATTCGCTGCATGACATAGTTGGACACCAATTTCACAGGTCTCATGTGTCAGTTCATGAGCCTCACAAGAATCCAGGAGTTTTCGGTGGGTGGGACGGTAGAACAGGAACAAGAGTTCACCGACGATGCCTACCGACTCCTCCACACCTTGCAGGATTACCTCTTTCAGAGACTCGATGCCATCCAGACTGCTCCCTCGACTGGAACGGGGCAGGATGATCTCGAGCGCGAGGCGCATGCCGATAATCTTCTGTCACAGATTCGCTCTGCCGAAGCAGCTGAAAGTCGCCTATATTTTGGACGTATTGACGGAGACGACCAATCCATACATCGCATTGGGCGGATTGGACTCCGCACACCAGACGGTGAAATGGCTCTCATTGACTGGCGCGCACCCAACGCCGCTCCTTTTTATCAAGCAACAACCGCCGAACGTATGAATACTGTCTTGCGACGCCGAATTTCAACAAAAGTGGTTAACAAAAGGAATACCGTCACTCATGTCGACGATGAATGGCTGACAGAGCCGGGTGAGGGGAATTATCGTGCGGCACGAGATTCTGTTACTGCGCCGCGCGATGGCCGCATGGCAGACATCTTGGCAACAATTGCAACTGACCAAGACGCGATTATTCGCAGCCCACTCAACCAAGTCACAGTTGTTCAAGGTGGGCCAGGGACAGGCAAGACCGTTGTTGCATTACACCGAGCCGCATGGTTGCTTTATACATACCGTGAGCGCCTCGCAAAAGATGCAATTCTGATCATTGGGCCGAGTGCAGCCTTTCTGCGGTATATCGACCAAGTTCTCCCAAGTCTCGGTGAGACAGACATTGTTTTACTCACGCCAGGCCAACTATTTCCAGGAGTCAATGCCACTGCCGAAGATAGTACTGCCGTTGCCGCAATCAAGGGAAAAGATTCCATGGCTCAAGTAATTGAGCGGGCGGTAACCAACTGGACAAAGATCCCTGATCACGATGTCGGCATTGAGACAGAGTCAGGCGTTCGTCTTCGTATTTCGAGGTCTCAGATTCGCGAAGCTGTCAAATCAGTTCACAAACGTTCCTCTTATCACTCGAATCGAGAGGTCTTTCTTAAAAGACTTCTCGATCACCTTGCTCGCAACTTGGCACATGATCGCGGAGAGGAACATCCAGACCAGGAAACACGTGCGGATCTTATTGCCGATTTCATTGATGATCGCCATGTTCGCCGAGTCCTCAACTTAATGTGGATGCCAACGACCGCTGAGAAGGTGATAAAAAAGCTATATACCAATTCACAATTCCTTCAATTGTGTGCAGCAGGAATTCTTTCATCTCAAGAAATGGCGCTTTTGCACAACGAAGATGACAACGAAGAACAGAAGTGGAGATGGACTGTTGATGATGTTCCTTTGCTGGACGAATGTGCCGACCTTCTAGGTGACTTTATTCGTCCCAAGACGCGCATATATGAAAATAGCGAGTACAAGGAACTCAATATTGGAGATATACATCGAGGGCTCAATGACGCTGGAGGTGGCGCATCCACCGTTGCTGAACGCGCCTACTTGGATCGAGAATGGGTTTACGGCCACATTGTTGTCGATGAAGCACAAGAATTGAGTCAAATGGCATGGAGGGCCGTATCTCGAAGAGCGGTTAGAAAATCACTGACAATTGTTGGAGATTTACAGCAAAGTTCCCATCCCGCCGGAGCGCGGAGTTGGGAAGAGGCACTCGAATGGGCCTCCGAAAGAGTTGTCATCAATACTTTGACAGTCACATATCGGATTACAAGTGAAACCGTGGAAACTGGAGTATCACAACTAATTGCGGCGGGTCGAAGAGCGCCAAACTTGGTCTCGATTCGAAATGGCGAACCAACTATGTTCGTTGATCTACCGACCTCCGAATGGATCGCTTTTATCCGCAACCAAGCAACTCATCTTGACGGACGGGCTTGTGTGATTCTTCCAGATGAAAATTTCGTGGAGTTGACTGATCTATTTAGAGATTCTTCTAGCGCTGATTTTGGATTTGGTGATTTGGCCCTAGATTCAAAAATTGCGGTCTTAAGCGCTAAGGACACCAAGGGGCTTGAGTTTGATTTTGTATTTGTCTGTGATCCCGCACGTATCCGCGACCAAGGTGTACGGGGATCTGACATTTTCGTTGCATGCACTCGTGCAACCCATCGCTTATTTCTCATTTCACCAACTAGCTAGTGTTTTCCATTGGCAGTTAGTCGACCTTTTCCATGCCCCTGACGATTCTCATCAGTTGAGAGAATGACAATCCTTTAGATTGAATAACTATGTCTGTTCCACGAACACCACCCAATGAATTAATGCTCAAAAGTTTCAAGGTTGCGTAACCACCGAAACGCCTGATATCTCGTTTTCCACATTTTTTTCGCTGAACAGTGCCAGTTTCCTCAAATGAGGTATCACAATTCGCATAAAACCTTGAATCAACTTTTACCAATCTGCCGTTTTCTACCCGAGAAGCTCGGAAAGTGCCTACGGGTCTGCTCGCTAAATCGAATTGCGGAGTGGCCGCCCATGCGGTTCCCGACCACTTTTGATCGACGCTAAAGCCTCTTGAAAAATTGCCATACACCGCATTAACGCTCGTCATGCGGTAGTTGTAATCGCGGGAGGACTCCCCTGTTTTCCCAAAAGCCAAGACGTGAATTTTGTCACTTAACTTCAACCCTGCAGAAAATCGAGGTTTGAACAAGTTACCTTGCAATCCCAATTCACTAGAGGCGCTCTCCCATGCACGGAATGAATTATTGACCGATTGGGCACCTTGGGCCGCCTGCAAAGGAGCGAACAGCAAAAATGCTAAAACCGCAATCAGCCCCAATCGATAAAACTTCACTACTCTCCTTCAGCTTAAACAATCTCGGTGTAATATCACACTATAAGTGACATACGCGAAGGTATATTCCATAGCCGATAATCAAGAAATTGACAAGCTTGATAAACACCGGCCCCGAAAAGTTTATGGACAGGACTGTGAACCCGATCCCAGATTTTCATTAGCCAATGAACGAACTTTTTGGCATGGATTCAGACCAGCCTGGCATTCGTTGCAGGTGGAATTGCATTTGAATTGATAGTGACAGTCGTGATGGGGTCGTACTAGTAATACTTAATCATCTGTGGGTATTAATGGAATCCATTCGTAAACAACTTCAGTGCGCAATATTGCGTCTTGGACCGAATAGTTGAAACGACTGATGATTGCCCAAGCGAGCCCAATCGGAAAAAGCACAGACAGCAGTGACCTGACCGCCGACCTTCCCAGACGAAGTGATTGACCTGATCTTGCCTGTACTCGCAACCCCATCAGGATATTTCCTAAGGATTTTCCACCAGTGGCCCAACTCCATGTCCAATAAGCCCACATAAGAAAGTAACCAACAAGTAGCAATGGAATGCCACTTAATTGCGGCAGATCATAAAAAACACTCAGAACATAACGCAAAGCAATCCAAATTCCGTAGGCTCCAAACAGCAATATCGCAATGAAGGCCATATCGATGAGCACCGAGATAAAACGAGATGTGAAGCCTGCTTGCTTTCCCTGAAGTGGACGAGCTCGATTAGGAATTGCAGCGAAACGAATGACTTCTCCAGTTTGATAATTTTCGCTGAACTGTTTAAAACTCGTCATGCAGCGCCTCCCTCTGTGGCCTCTGCCAGATTTCGCGTATTCTTTCGAAATAGCACTCTATCCACGACACCGGTAATAAAGTTGTCGGTTTCAACCGCTTGGAATCGCAATAGTCCAAGGATGTCATCAGCTACACCTCCTGTGCTTTCACGCACAAGTGCCGGAAGATCTATTTCATCAATCACGTAGTCAGCAATTTCGGTCATTGGAATGCGGTCCAGTATCGGGTTTATGTCCGCTTTAGCTACAATCGCATTGATATCTACATGGTGAACAACAATCTCGGTGAGATTAATCCGAGAAACAACCGCGTTCACTGCCACGGGAACAACAGCATCAAGGAGCGAATTTACGGCACTCTTTGTCGCTTCAGAGGCTATGTGCACACACGTTTCAGTGGAGAACCGCGCCAGGCCCACGACACCTTCAACGGCCACGACAGTACCGGACACCAATGGGTAAAGGGCGCCCGCACTAAGCGGTGCGGAGATTTGAACCTCGATCTCTTGTTCCATAGGGACATCATGCTCTAGCCCCACAGGTTGTTAGATAGGTGTCCTCAAAAAATAATTACTGAGCTGTGAGTGGACCATTCTTGGCTTCAGGAAAATAATTCTGACCAATTCCGCTCGACCGCTTGGGTACCATGACTGATCTAAACCAGGAGACGATTTCATCTCCATGCTGATTGAGGCCACGGGTTTTCATGCGGATAATTCCCATTTCCGGTCTTGATCCGCTGTCCCGCTTTTCCAGGCAAATACTTTCCGCGTAAATAGTGTCTCCGATGTATACGGGATGAGTAAGTTTGATATCAGTCCAGCCAAGATTTGCTACTGCATTTTGACTCATGTCAATAACTGACAAGCCAAGAACTAGTGCCACCGTAAGACCTGAGTTGACAATGATTCGGCCCTGAGTAATTGGATTACTTTCAGCTAAGTGTGCATTAAAGTGATTTTGGTTGGTGTTACAGGTGAGTAACGTGAACCACGTGGAATCAGCCTCACTAATTGTTCTACCAAATGGGTGTTGATAGGTAACTCCCACTTCAAAGTCTTCAAAAAAACGACCCAGTTGCGCGGGAATAACATGGGCAGAATCGCCAGAGTGATCGGTCACTGGAAAATTTTAGCTTCTATTCGCCCTCGGTGCGCTTGCGCCACCGATCTTCCATGCGATCCATGAACCCGCCGGACTTTGGAGGCTTGGGCATTTTGGTGATTGGGGTTTCGGCATCACTGCCTTCTGCCCCACCATCAGTGACGACTGCCCGGGTGGTGAAGGCTGTATATGTCAGAACAGCGCCGATGAGCATGATGGTGAACCCAGCGACTCCAAGTGCAGGAGTAAATGCAACCCCTGCAATCAACAGCCCCAATCCAGCCAGAACTGCCAGCACTCCGAGTGCAGCTCTTCCACGACTGGCGCTGCCACCAGCGGTTCGAATATTTGTGGCAAATTTAGGGTCGTCCGCATAGAGGGCTTGCTCCATTTGCTCCAGCAGTTTTTGCTCGTGCTCAGAGAGTGGCATCTGAGCCCCCTTTCAGCGAGATGGTGGGTGAACCCACCGGACTGCTCTAAGGATATGACGAATACCCCCTGAGGCAAACCGCTGCCCCGAAAATTCACACTCGAGGGTCAAATTGGGAGCAAATTTCAGGAATTTCGGGCATATTTATTGGCCGGCTTCCGTCGTGTCCGCCCCTGTGACCGTTCGACCAGGTTTCACCGCACCCGGTCCGTATTTTGAGCGCAATTTGTCTATGGCAAGTTCCGCTTCGCGACGCCCATGCTCGGGCGCACCCATGAGAAGTTGCTCAGGCGCCTCCGCCACTGGAACGAGTCCATCTACTTTTACACCAACCAATCGAATTCGAACTCGCTGCAATCCCAGGGCTTGATACAAGTTCCATGATGTTGTGTAAATATCGTGTGCGAGGTCGGTATACGGACCGGTTTTGGAGCGTGTAATCGTGGTGAAATCTGCAAACCGAAGTTTGAGAGTGATCGTTTTACCTCTGTAGCCTGCGGCGCGCAATCGACCAGCTACTTTGTCAGCGAGGTGGGTAATCTCAGCGCGAACTAATTCTGGATCATCTACGTCATAAGCAAATGTGTTCTCATTACTGACACTCTTCTCAGGTTCGTGTGGATTGACCGTGCGCGGATCTCTTCCCCATGACAGTTCATGCAATGCTCCACCAGCAGTGCCCAGCGCTCGAGTGAGCGTGGTGACAGGGGTATTCGCAATGTCGCCGACAGTGTGTAGCCCCAAACGGATAAGTTGCTCTTCGGTTTTTTCACCCACCCCCCACAGCGAACCGATAGGTAACGGATGTAGAAAATCTATGACCGAATTCGTCGGAACAAGAAGAAGACCGTCTGGCTTAGCTCGTGTGGATGCAAGTTTCGCCACAAATTTTGTGGATGCCACACCAACGGAGCAAGTAATTCCTTGTTCGTCGAATACTCGAGCACGAATTAATTCGGCAATTCTGACCGGATTGGAAAGTCTGCGGAGAGCACCTGAAACGTCCAGGAAGGCTTCGTCAAGGCTGATGGGTTCAACAAGTGGAGTAATAGATTCAAAAAGGGCCATAACATTTTGGCTGACTATCGCGTATTTATCGTGATGCGGCGTGAGAATGATGACCTCAGGAGCGATCCGCCGGGCACGCGAAAGTGGCATGGCCGAATGCACACCAAGCTCACGGGCTTCATATGTCGCGGTCAACACGACTCCACGATTACCTTGTGCCGCTATCACAACCGGCTTTCCCTGAAGCTCTGGATAGTCCCGTAATTCAACAGATGCATAGAAGGCATCCATGTCAACATGCAAGATATTGCAGTCGGTGTCATTGGATCCGAATCCAACTTTACCGCTGGGACGCCGCACCTGACTTCGACTCACTCACTACTCCTTATTGCTACATTGATTATGCCTGTACTTGCACTTTGTTCGCAGAGATCTTGTTTTAGAGGGATCGTCTTGTCTCACCAACCTGGCGTCCCTGGCGATCTGTGCCAAAGCTTTGCGGGAGGGTTCGGAGACGAAATATTTGAATATGGTGACTGCCGAAATCCACCGGCGTGCACCAATGCCACCCGCTTGCCGGTGGCATTGGTATCTGGAATGGGGTGGGCAAGGACATGTGTGTTGACCGCAGAAAGGCCACCGTCGATCCAGAGTTTCCGAATGACCCCCAGATCCCAGCAGCCGGTAGCACGCAGCGAGATGCCGCGCGGTCCGGTACGACGAGTAATCCCGCGCACCAAAAGAATCCAGGAATTGAAAAGATCCTGAGCAAATGGGCCTTGGGCATCTTCAAAGAAGGTGGCATCGAGTGGTCCGGTGGAGTCGTCGAGGGTGAGAAAGACAACGCGCTTACCGCTTCGGACGGGGGGCATTTGAGTGGCTACTTTCACTCCTGCAATAAAAATTGTTTCTTTTGATCGACAGCTTAATAGATCGCGCGATCGAACAATATTCAACGCGGTTAAACAATCTGCATAAAAGTCCATAATGTGACCACTGACATCAAGACCGAGAACTTCTAGTTCAGCACGGACGCATTCAGCTGAATTCATCTCGGGCAACCCAGTACCGGTCTCTGCTAACCGATCAGAATGATTAAATTGCAAAATATCAAAAGAAAGCTGTGAAGTTGCAACAGACCGACCACGAGAAAGATCTGCAATTTGTAAAAGCAGATCACGGCGAGTAATCCGATTACTTGATGCGTGCTGACTAAATCCATAGAGGGAATCAAACCCACCAGCTAGTACAAGGTTTTCTACAACAGGAGTAGCTGGGCGAGCTCGTTGCCACAGATCAGAAAGCGATGAATACGGCTGGCCGTCAACAAGTCGATTAATTTCTTCCTGTGATATTTCTTTGACATCGGTGAAAGGGATTCGAATACCCCATGAAGATGAAGATGAAAAGTCTTCTACTTCTTCGAGCCGATATGCATCTGCAGAATGGTTAACATCTAATCCGAGAATTGGCACTCCAAAGTTTCGAGCATCGTCGAGAATCAATCTCTTGGGGTACATGCCTGGATCGTGGGTAAGCAACCCACAATAAAAAGCAGCCGGGTGGTGTGTCTTTAACCAAGCCGATTGATAGGTGGGTAAAGCAAATGCTGCGGCATGCGCCTTACAGAAGCCAAAAGATGCAAATGCTCGCAGAATTTCCCACACACGATCAACCTGTTCAAGTTGATAACCCCGCTTCAGTGCGGCGGGATAAAACCACGTTCGGACTTCACTTTGCCCTTCTGGTGAAGCCATGGAGCGGCGATATTCGTCTGCCTCGGCTAATGAGCAGCCGGCGAACACACTAAAGGTGCGAATAACCTGTTCGTGATACACGACAACGCCATGAGTTTCTTCAAGGGCTGGCTGCAGATCCGGGTGCGGATACTTTGTTTTATTCCACCCTTGTCGGGCGCGAAGGAATGGATTAATCATGTCGGACTTCACCGGACCTGGACGAAAGAGTGAAATATCAATGATCAGGTCATTGAATGTTTCCGGGGCAAATTTACCCACCAACTCTCGTTGACCCGGTGATTCAATTTGAAAACAACCCAGTGTTCGCGTTGATTGAATGAGTGCAAATGTCTCAGGGTCGTCAAGGGTTATTCCGTCAATGATCGGTCGCTCCCCCGTGACCCTCTCTGCTTCATTGAGAGCGTGTGCCATGGCAGATTGCATGCGCACACCGAGGACATCGAGTTTGAGCAGACCCATGTGTTCTACATCGTGTTTATCAAAGTGCGACATGGGGAACCCGGCAGCTCCATTTTGCACGGGGGTTCGGTCTAACAAGGTGAGATCGGAAAGAACCACACCGCACGGATGCATGGCAACGTGGCGTGGCAATCCGTCAAGAGCCTCGACCAAACTTAGAAAGTTATCAAGTTCACCTTGAGCCGCCAATCGACCAAAGGATGAGTTTCGGAGTTCCGGAAGATCTTCAAGGGCGGACTTCACATTGCGTGCCCGAATGTGTGGAAATGCTTTGGCGAATGCATCGATGTCTGAGCTGGGCATGCTGAATGCCATGCCAACATCGCGGATAGCAGACCGGGCACGATATGTCTCCATCATGGAGACGGTTGCAATTCGATCACTACCGAATTTGTCAAAGATCCACTGATACACGTCAAGCCTGCGATCGGATTCAACATCAATGTCGATATCCGGGAGAACCCGTCGCAGCGGGGTAAGGAAACGCTCCATGAGCAGGTTTTGTGCAATGGGATCCACCCCGGAAATACCTAAAAGGTAATTAACCAAGCTACCCGCGCCTGAACCCCGTGCGGCAACCCGAACACCGCGCTCTTTGATCATGTCGACAACATGGGCCACGGTCAGGAAATACCCGGAAAAGCCGAGATGGGTAATGGTGCGCATTTCCTGTTCAAGTCGATATTTAGCAACCGCGCGATCGTCGGTTCGGGTATAGCGCACCGGCAGTTCCGTTTCGCATCTTTGTAATAACAGTGAATTCGCTTCCCGCTCTGGTTCAGCAACCGGACGCCCGAGAAGAACATCGAGTTCGGGGACAAAGACTGACCCCAATCCCAGGTCAGCTTCAGGATCAAGTGCGCAGTACTCCGCTAAATGCCTGGTATCGCGCAGAAGTTTGCGTGGATCACGCTCACCCATGTGCTGACAGATCTCGGTCGCAATCTGCTGCATCTCGGTACCACTTTTGAGATACCCCTCACCACTATTGCGAGTGAGATACCGCGAGTCGAGGGAAATGATTTGTCGTGCTGCATCTAAAAGATCGGCAACGCGAGCTTGGTCTGGGGTGAGGTGGCGAACCGCATTGGTCAAAATGGCCGGTAATTGTTCACTGCGTGCCCACGACAGTAGTTGTGCAGCATTCGCGGTGGAGTATTTATGCCCGCGACCGGTTCTGTGCGAGGTAATGGAAATTCCTAAATAACGATCAAAGATCGCTCGCCACGGCCGAAGGAGCGCAGCGGCGCGGTGAACCTTCCCTGCACTGAGCACCTGACCTACTTCAGATTCGGCGCCAAGAAGTACCACGATCCCAGCGTGGTGTTGGGAAAGCGCTGCCCACGAAAGTAGCGGTGATTTATGTGATGAAGCATGTGCTGCGGAAACAAGTCGGCAGAGTGAAGCCCAGCCAAGTGCGTTCACCGCGAGAAGTGTGACCCGCGGCTGAGTTTCGTCTACCCACACGCCGCCGTGCGCAGGTGTACGCCGGATGCCAGCACCTGAGGTAACCCTCTGTTCGGTGCACTCAACAGCGAGGTCCACACCCAGAACTGGTGCCACTCCCGCTTTCATGCACGCTCGTGCCCACTGCACCGCCCCGTAGAGTCCATTGCGATCGGTCAAACCAGCAATATTCTGACCCAATTCCGCAGCGCGCTGCACTAATAGATCAGGTTGCGTGGTTCCGTACTGCAAGGAGTAACCAGAGGCAACCTGTAAATGCGCAAATGAATCCATCATAAAATCCACCCCGAAGGTGAGAATTCAGCCCACGCGCTGTAGTCGTGCGTTCCCTAAAGGAAAACTCGATTGCTCTAATAGATTCAATGTCTCAGCAACTTGCAACAGGAAACGTTCAGCATCACGAATGAGATCGTCAGCCTCACGTGCGGTCACACACGGTATTCCCGCTTCTGCAGACGCCCGCTTGCGAGCACCTGCCGCAAAAAAATCTGCCCATTCTGCAAACTCCGGAGCAACCTGCGGGAGGACTTCCCACACACTGCGGATTCGCTGACGACGCGGGCTGGCCGCAACTTGTGCCCGATCAGCAAGAACAGCAGCAGCGGTTCGCAAAGCAGCAAGGTGTGCAGCGGCATAACGATCTTGGGGAAGAAACGATTGCCCTGCCTCGCCCAAACTCTCTTTGGCTGAGTACAAAAGTTCAACCGCTGGACGTTGGGTGAATTTCCCCATCATGATGTGTATCCCTTCGAGTCGAGGTGGCGGGCTAATGCCTGCCACCACACTTATTTATTTCTCGACCCGAGTTGTGTAGTTGTTCTCGACCCATTCCTTAATTAATTCACTGGCTTACTGTTCCCCTAGAGACAGTCACCGGGGTCGGGGTCGAGACGACCCCGGTGACTGTGATCATGTGGCAGCTTGCGCTGCTCTACTGACCTGACCCGCACCTAGCCGCGAATCCAGGACCGGGAGGCAGTTCGAACACCTGTGTTTTAGCAGGCTCTGACACCCACTTTCGAACAAATGTTCGAACAAGTCAAAGATAGACCGGGCCACTGACATCCGTCAACTCGGTCCACCAGATATCCGCAAAAAGCGCCCATTTATGAGGAATCTGAGTCCATTTGTGAAGGGGAACTAGATCAGACTCCCTTGATTAGACTCCCCCACATGAGCGAAACCACCGAACAACAATCTGTGATTCATGTCCGCAATACCCTCAAACTCTTGGGAGCTCGCGGGGAAGTCCGCCGACTCGATGACAGCGCTCGCACTGCCCAAGAGGCTGCCTCAGCACTTGGGATCCAAGTGGGACAAATCGCCAGTTCACTTATTTTTCTCGCCGATGGCAAACCGGTACTGGTTATTGCATCGGGCAAACATCGAGTTAATACCAATACCGTTGCCGCAATTCTTAGCGTCTCCGAAGTCACGAAAGCAACCGCTGAAGATGTTCGTCAAGCCACCGGATTTGCCATTGGCGGAGTGGCACCGGTCGGCCACCCTGAGCCACTGCCCACAATCATTGATATTTCACTCAGCCAATACGACGAAGTCTGGGCAGCAGGCGGTCACCCGCATTATGTATTTCCCACCAGTTATGACGAACTACTGCGCATCACAGCCGGCGAAGCCGCCGAGGTTAATGTTTAGAGCATGAATATTTTAGCAGCATAAATATGCTGCTTGATAAAAAAGTAAATCAAAGTTGAAGAGCTAAACCACGTTTACTCAATTCGTAAACAGCGCACTGTATGCATTGAGAGCAGGCTGGCCGCCAAGGTGCGCATACAACACATTGGATTCCTTCGGTATTACCCCGTTGCGCACCAAATCGATGAGCCCAGCCATTGACTTACCTTCATAGACAGGATCAATAATCATGCCCTCCAGGCTCCCGCTGAGTCGGATCGCATCAAGGGTTGATTGCACCGGGATCCCATAAAGATCCCCAGCCCATCCTTCGAGCACGGTTATTTCATCGTCATGGAGATCGTGATCTAGCCCAATCAGGGTGGCGGTGTTTCGGGCAATGCGCGCGACCTGCTCCCGCGCCTTATCCAATGTAGCTGAGGCGTCTATCCCAATAACCCTGCGTGGGCGATCTTGACCCGCAAACCCTGCGATCATGCCTGCCTGTGTACTCCCTGTCACCGTGCAGACGATAACCGTGTCAAAGAAAATTCCAAGTTCCTTTTCTTGCTCTTCTACTTCGTCAGCCCAATTGGCAAAACCCAAGCCGCCAAATTTATGTTCTGATGCTCCGGCAGGAATTCCATAGGGCTTACCTCCGCGGGCCCGAACGTCATCCAGCGCACGATTCCAACTGTCACGAATTCCAATATCGAAACCTGCCGGGTCAAGTCTGACTTCAGCACCCATGATGCGCGACAGCAGAATGTTTCCAACCCGATCATTGACACTATCGGGCCAATCAACCCACTTCTCTTGCACTAGTACGGCTTTCATCCCGATCTTGGCTGCGACCGCAGCAACCTGCCGTGTGTGATTGGACTGATACCCACCAATGGATACGAGGGTGTCTGCACCCTCTGCAATTGCATCGGGGATGATGTATTCCAGTTTACGAGTCTTATTTCCACCGTAGGCGAGTCCACTGTTGACGTCTTCGCGCTTTGCCCAGACCGTGGCGCCCCCCAAGTACTCGGTAAGGCGTGGGAGCGGGTGAATCGGACTGGGCCCAAAGGTCAAGGGGTAGCGAGCAAAATCGGCAATGGACATGTAATTCCTCTATACGAAGTGGATGATTTTTTCGGGTGCGAATTATTCAGTTGCGGGTGGGTTTTCCGCTACTTCTTTCAACCGAACCAAAGTCTTAAGTATTGCTTTTTGATTATTGTCATAAGCATTCATTAGTTTCAGTGCTGCGGGGATGCGGGCTGTAGAGCCATCGAAGGTTTCCACAACAATAGTCGTGCTCGGATCAACTACTTCTAGTTCATAACGCCACCGGTGATGACCTGGGTGGCACCAGGCAATTCTTCGGCCTTCCTCAAACTCCACTACGGTGTTCTTAATCCGATAGTTGGCAAAAAGATGCATGTCCATGCCGAATTTTGAGCCAAGTTCAAGTCGATCAGGGCCCCGGACATTTCCCCGCAATGTGCCGGAACCATCGAAGAGGGCATGGTTGCGGGGATCAGCAACTAATTCGAATATCTCGGCAGCGGGGGCATGGATGGTGATTTTCCCCGATCGCTTGTACTTGGAGTCGGTAGGAATAGTCTCTGCCATCACTTTTTCGCTCATGGGGTTCAGCCTACGGCGAAGGGTTTGCCTATGCTTGCCGATATGAGCGTCCGTTTTTATGGCGGACCCCACTCTGACCGAGGCAAGGGGCCAACACGGTGGACCAACTATGTCCCGTGGGTCTTCGCTGGATTAACAATTCTCGGCCAAATCATTTGGATTCTGGTTCAAGGTGATGTCCGAGCTTTTTTCACCATCTTGACGGTTATTACATTTTTCCTTGCAAGCGTTACCCACGCCTACTTCAACCGCGGACTCGCATGGACTCTGAGTTTCTTTTCTATCACCCTGGCTTATGGCTGGTTCATTGAAGCTCTGGGGACCGCAACATCATTCCCGTTTGGCTCATATACGTATAGCGGCACTCTCGGCCCTTCACTCGGAGCTGTACCCCTGGTCATTCCCCTAGCCTGGTCCATGATGGCGTACCCGGTATTGATCGCTGTTCAACGACTTGTCAGCACGCCAATGGCAACCGCGTTCATTGGCGGCTGGCTTCTTGCATCGTGGGACTTATTCCTCGATCCCATGATGGTGGGCGAAGGCTATTGGACCTGGCAAAACGTTGGCTGGATTTTGCCTGGAATCCCAGACATTCCACTACAAAATTTCCTGGGATGGTTCCTTGGCTCCCTCGCATTGATGTATGCCCTGAATTTATTACCGCGCAAGGTGGCCAAGGATCAAGTCCCCAACACCATGCTCATCTGGATCTATTTCTCCAATATTCTTGCGGCCGCTGTCTTCTTGGGGACGCCCGCTGTTGCCCTTTGGGGAGGAATCTGCATGGGCCTTGTCATGATTCCCTGGATGTGGCGAATTTGGAGCCAGCCTCAGTGGTAATGGTGCAAGCAGGTTCTGCTCTTGCAGTTGCACTGGCAGCACATACCGCCTTTAACCTCAGCGTTCTTCGTGATCCGAAGTTTTCTGGTGGGGAAATCACCGAAACGGTCAGTATCTTGATCCCCGCACGAAATGAAGAATCAACTATCGCACTTGCAGTGACTTCCGCCTGCGCCCAGCAAGGTCTAGGCGATTTCGAGGTGCTGGTTCTCGACGATGATTCGAGTGACCACACTGCAGCAATCGTCGAGGAACTTGGACAACACGATACGCGCATACGGTTAATTCGCGGCGATCAACAAATTCCCGAAGGCTGGATGGGCAAGCAATTTGCCTGCCACCGACTCTCTCAAATTGCGCGAGGTTCAGTCGTTGTTTTTGTTGATGCTGATGTTGAACTTGCACCCCACGCCGTTGCTGCATGTGTTGAATTACTCCGTAATGAAAATCTCGCGCTCGTTGCCCCCTACCCAAAACAAGTAGCTATCGGACTTCTCGAGCGCCTAGTGCAACCACTCGTGGTGTGGTCGTGGGTTGCCACTCTTCCTGTTGGAATCGCGGAAAGATCCTTACGTCCGAGCCTGTCCGCAGCAAATGGTCAACTGTTGGTGCTCGATACCCGGTCCTATCAACAAGCGGGTGGTCACGCTGCTGTTCGGAATATCGTCCTCGAAGATATTGCCCTAATGCGAATCCTTAAAAAGTCAGGCGCCCACTGCAGCACGGTCAACGGAGCTCAACTTGCTCAATGTCGCATGTATGAGTCCACAGAAGATGTCATTAACGGGTACACCAAATCGTTGTGGAGCGCATTTGGGTCACCCGTCGGGTCAATTGCTATTAATGCAATGCTCGCCCTGACATATATTGCCCCCGCAGTAGCAATGGTCTCCGCATCCAAGAAGTCCACACGAGCAATCGGCGCTATTGGGTACTCAGCAGGTGTAGTGAGTAGGTCACTCGTTGCTCGTCGCACAGGGAATTCCTATGTGCCTGATTCTTTGGCGCATCCAGTTTCTATTGCGACATTCATTGGACTTTCTGCACTGAGTTGGTCACGCCACCTGCGCGGGAAAAACACGTGGAAGGGTCGAGTTCTGTGAGCAATATTGTTGTGATCGGAGCAGGCGTGGGTGGATTAGCCGCAGCCGCCAGACTGTCGGTAAAGGGTCACACGGTCACGATTGTGGAACAAGCCAATCGGGTCGGCGGGAAACTCCACACTTATCGCCGATCCGGGTTCGCATTCGACACAGGACCAAGCCTGTTTACTCTCCCCGCGGTTTATCGAGATCTATTTCTCAAGACGGGAAAAAGTTTAGAAGAAAGTGTGGATCTACAACCAGTTGAACCCGCATTTCGCTATCACTTTGCCGATGGAACTGAACTACTACTTCCTGGAGTCGACCCTGCTCGGTGCGCCAACGCCATTGCTGAGTGCATGGGTGAACAAGCAGGTAACCAATGGCGAGACTTCATGCAACGTGCCGGTGAAATGTGGCGAATAACCCGTCAACCATTTTTGCAGTCACCGCTGAATGGATTCGCCTCACTTTTACCCCTTGCTAATCCAAAAGATGTTGCGACAATTGCCCCCTTCACCACGCTGCGCAAATTAGCAACGAAAACTTTCACTGATCCTCGCTTGATCACACTTGTTGATCGCTATGCCACCTACACCGGTTCAGATCCGCGGAAAGCACCAGCGGTTCTCGCCACCGTTCCCTATATTGAACAACTTTTTGGAGTCTGGCACATTGGAGGAGGACTGGGAGTTCTCGCAGAGGCCCTAGAAAAAAGATGTGCGGAACGTGGTGTCGATATTCGATTGAATACTTCAGTCAGCGAAATTCTGACTGATGGGAATCGAGTCACCGGCGTCCGCACTGGGTCAGATGAAGTCATTTCCGCGGACATCGTTGTATCGAATTCCGATGCGCGACTGACCTATAACGAACTTCTCGCGCAATCCCCTGCCAAGAAACCTAAAGTTCCCGGGGACCCTTCCCTTGCCGGGTTTGTCATACTTGCCGGTATTCGAGGGCGTACTCCAAACCTCGCACACCACAGTGTGTGGTTTCCTCAGGATTACAATGCGGAATTTAATGCAATATTTGGTCGCGATCCTCGACCGGTTGAAGATCCAACTATCTACGTCTGCGCACCCGACGATCCCCTCATGCGCCCAAATTCCAACAGTGAGGCTTGGTTCATATTGGTGAATGCTCCAAGACATGATTCATCGGGACGCCACGGCGTTAATTGGGATGCTCCTGAACTGGCAGATTCATATGCCGATCGTATTCTTGACATTCTGGCTAAGCGTGGGATTGATATTCGTGATCGCATTGAATTTATGGAAATTCGCACACCCGCAGATCTCGAGAGAGAAACTCGAGCGCCCGGTGGGTCAATTTATGGAACATCCAGCAATGGTGTGAATGCTGCCTTCAATAGACCGGCGAATAAGTCCCCCATTGAGGGGCTGTTCCTTGTGGGTGGGTCCTCTCACCCAGGTGGTGGATTGCCACTTGTGGGGATGGGCGCTGAAATTACAGCCGAACTCATTGGACGATCCACCTGATTCACCTGATTCACCCTGTCTGACCATTGTTTACCAGGCAATAGGCTTATCGGGTGACCACAAGCCCCCTCGATGCCGCGGATCTGCGAGCACGCGTTCAAAAAGTTGTGGACTCATTCCTGTCCGAGCAGGAAGTATTACTTGCGGCCGTCAGCCCCGATGTCAGTCCACTAATGGACTCTGTGAGCACCCTGCTTTCTGGGGGAAAAAGATTACGCCCAGCATTTTGCTACTGGGGCTGGCGTGGGGCCGCGCCACCGGATCTCGTGAATGACCCCCTCATCGAAGCAGCCGTAGTGCAAGCATCGAGTGCCCTTGAGTTTCTTCAGGGATGCGCTCTCATTCATGACGATGTCATGGATGGTTCCGATACTCGCCGCGGATTGCCCGCAGCCCACCGACAATTCGCCGCCATGCACAGGGGGCAACAGTGGGCCGGCGGTGCAGACAAATTCGGCGAGGGTGCAGCGATTTTGTTGGGTGATCTGTGTCTTTCCTGGGCCGATGAACTACTCCTCAATTCTGCGCTACCGCCTGAAAGCTTGACCGCTGCCAAAGGTGTGTACAACGAAATGCGTACCGAACTCATGGCGGGTCAGTACCTCGACCTTCTCGAGCAGGCCCGCGGCGGCGGCTCCATTGAACGAGCGCTGCGGGTCGTTCGCTACAAAAGTGCCAAATACACAATTGAACGCCCATTACATATCGGAGCCGCAATCGCCCAGGCTCCCCCAAGTGTTTTCGACGCCTATTCCGGGTACGGCCTTCCCCTTGGAGAAGCCTTTCAATTACGTGACGACGTTCTTGGCGTCTTCGGAAATCCCGAAGTCACCGGTAAACCTGCAGGCGATGACTTAAGGGAAGGAAAGCGCACGGTATTGATTGCCATCGCCTGTGAACGGGCAAACAAGTCGCAAGCACAGCAGATCCGCGAGAAACTCGGTGACCAGCATCTTCATCTCGATGGCGTAAACATCCTCCGCGAGATCCTTGAAAACACGGGAGCGCTGGCCTATACCGAGGACTTGATTGGCGAACTTCTCGATCGGGCAATAGATTCGCTTAATAATCCTGATCTTGACCCCGACGCCACTGCCGTGCTCACCGAGCTAGCTCACGCGGCAACTACTAGGAAAGTGTGACCGTGTCCTCAATGAGAAACGCCATCCACCGCCTGTTGCCGACTCCACGAACAGTTACCGGCCCAACCAACCATGTAGTCGTTGTGGGAGCAGGGCTTGCTGGACTGTCTGCTGCCATGCGCCTGGCAGGAGCAGGACGCCAAGTCACCGTGATTGAACGAGAAGCAATCCCAGGCGGCCGAGCAGGAAGAATTGAAATGCAAGGCCCCTCAGGTACCTATCATGCGGATACCGGGCCCACTGTCCTCACCATGCCGGATCTCATTGCCGACTGCTTCGATTCACTCGGCGAAACCATGGAGGATTGGCTGACACTGGACCCCGTCGCACCGCTTTACCGAGCATTTTATCCTGACGGATCAATTCTGAATGTACATAGCAATGTAGCCGAAATGGCTCAGGAGATAACACAGGTAATTGGTCCAGAAGAAGCACGCGGATTCGAGAATTATGTGGACTTTGTCTCCAAACTTTATAAATATGAGATGAAAGATTTCATCGATAGAAATATTGATTCACCCTTGGACCTTCTTACCCCCGATCTGGCCAAACTCGTTGCGATTGGCGGATTTCGCAAATTAGCCCCCAAAGTTCGCGAGTACCTCAAGGATCCGCGCACTGAGAGGGTTTATTCCTTCCAAGCTATGTATGCGGGCCTCTCCCCCTATGACGCACTCGCCATTTACGCGGTTATTGCCTATATGGATTCCGTGGCGGGAGTTTTCTTTCCTCGTGGGGGCATGCACGCAGTTCCACAAGCCATGGCGGCCGCCGCAGAAAAGAATGGCGTTAAATTCATGTACAACACAACCGTGGAAAAAGTTGTCCATAGCAATGGAAGAGCCACCGGCGTTCTCACCACCGGTGGAGACTTCATTGCAGCCGACGTTGTTGTTCTCAATCCCGATCTTCCCGTGGCCTATACAGAGCTACTCGGCACGGAACCGTGGTCGGTCAAACGCCTTACCTACTCACCGTCTTGCTTCCTGTTACTCGCAGGATCAACGCAGAAATACTCCAAGATTGCTCATCACAATATTCATTTCGGTAAGTCATGGAAAAATGTCTTCACCGAATTAATTGACAAAAAGCAACTCATGACGGATCCAAGTATTTTGGTAACTAACCCCAGTTACTCGGATCCAAGCCTTGCTCCTGAAGGCAAGGAGCTCTATTACATTCTTTTCCCCACACCCAATCTCGATGCTCCTATCGACTGGAAGGAAATTGGACCCAAGTACCGCGATCAATGCATCGAGGTCTTGGAAGAACGTGGATATGTTGGTCTCGGGAATTCCATTGAGGTCGAAAATGTGACTACTCCACTTGACTGGGCTGATCGAGGAATGGAACGCGGTGCACCTTTTGCGGCAGCGCACTCATTTGGTCAAACCGGACCATTTCGACCCGGAAATATGTGGGGTGAAAATATTGTCTTTACAGGGTCAGGCACCCAGCCCGGAGTGGGCGTGCCCATGGTATTGATTTCCGGTCGGTTGGCAGCAGAACGCATCACGGGCAAGGACCATAACTATAGGTCGAGGGCCACGCGTTGACAGCCAGCAACTTGCAACACAACACACTCACCTCGCACGTTGGCAGGTTGCATCGAAAGGAATACGAACAAGCCGGGATTACAGATCCGCAGCTCATTGCTTCCTACGAAGTCTGCAGGGAACTCAATGCGAAGCATGGGAAGACCTATTACTTAGCCACATTGCTTCTCCCACCTGGCAAGCGCCCCTATGTTCATGCGTTGTACGGATTCGCTCGCTACGCAGATGAGATAGTCGATGACCTTGATTCCACACTTACCCATCAAGAAAAAGCAGAGATGTTGCGCACCTGGGGCGAGAATTTCATGTGCGATGTCCGCGCAGGAAGTTCAGAAGATCCCGTGTGCCAGGCAGTCGTTCACACCGTACGCCGCTGGAATATTCCCTTGGAGTACTTCGAATCATTTCTCCATTCCATGACGATGGATCTCACCGTCACCGAATACAAAACATTTGATGACCTTTACGAGTATGTTTATGGCTCCGCCGCTGTCATCGGTCTTCAAATGGTGCCCATCCTTGAGCCTGATAATCCTGAGGCGTTCGAGCGAGCAAAAGATCTCGGAGTGGCTTTTCAATTGGCGAATTTCATTCGCGATGTCAATGAGGATTTAGACCGTGGTCGCGTATACCTACCACTTGACGAATTAGCTCGTTTTGGTGTCACTAGATCGGAATTAGAGAAGCGAGAAATCACTCCCTCAATTAAGGCTGCATTGAGGCATCAAATCGATCGCGTTCGGCGTCTGGACCGAGAATCGAAAGCTGGTATTAACATGCTCCATCCTTCTTCACGGGATTGCATTGAAGCCGCTCGAATTCTGTATTGCGGAATTGCTGATCGCGTCGAAGAAATCGAATTTGAAGTATTTAAAAAACGTGCAAAAGTCCCCGTCCGCACTCGATTTTGGGTCGCGTTCCCCGCCTGGTTACGTGCTCGCAAGGCCCGAAAAGAGTATGGACCTGGTCTAGTTCAAGGTTTACATCCGGATTTTTAATTGGAAGATTTCCGCCATATGGGTGGTCCTGACAGCGGTGTGCGATCGATTCCACGACGGCCCCAAAAGACCCACAGAATTAAAGATAGAAGCACAAGGGAAAAGCCAAACAGCAGATCTTCAGCAGGGGCAAATGCAATTCTTCCGTCCCCGATAAATGGTGGGGCACTATTTTCTGGGGAAGTGGACCCGATTATTGAATCTCCATCGTATTTGACTATTTGAAAGCCTGTGAACATTCCATTCGTAATGAATTGAAAGAACACGATAATGGCGTAGGAAACCCAAAAAATCTTTCGAGTGACCAATCGGGTCCGGAAAATAAACAAATCGGCAATTACGACAACCACCACGGCCATGATCCCAAGTTCGGTATAGGTCATGGAGTCTTCTCTTCCAAAGATTCACTTACAGGCAGTTCGTCGCCAACTCGCCATCCCTTGACACTTCGTACGGCTTCAAGAGTAAGAACTGATGCCAACGGGATAATAATGAAGAAGAGCAATTCATCGAAGGGAATTTCGAAAGGCAAATACACTCCAAGGATTCGAGTTTCGTCGAACCACCAATGCCCTTGAGAGATTGCATAGGCATCCCATGCAAGAAACGGAAGTACGACAGGGAAGATGGTCAAAAAGAGGCGTCGTGGGCGAACGAGAACCCGAGTCCTTAACACAAACTCGAGCCAAATTGATCCCAAGATGACAAAAACCAGAACTGCCACATAGCTATAAGAGCCAAATTCAATCTCCACATGACGACTCTAAACTGTGCGATGTGAATAGTCGCACGCAGCGCATTAATCCTTCTCGAGTCGATCCTTCTCGAGTCGATCCTTCTCGAGTCGATCCTTCTCGAGTCGATCCTTCTCGAATTGGCCTTATTGGTGCCGAGAGTTCGGGGAAAACCACGCTGGCACTTGCCTTGGTGAATGAATTGAATTTACAGGGAACCTATGCAGTATTCGTACCAGAATATCTGCGCACGTGGTGCGAGAAATCAGGACGAATTCCTCTGCTGGATGACCAACCTGAAATTTTGATTGGTCAACTGGCCGCTGAGGATTTAGCAGCTCGCAATCACCCCGGTGCAGTCTTAGTGTGCGACCCTGCTGCAATCACCACACCCCTATATTCACAACTCTATTTCGAACATGACGCCCAGATAGATATGACACTTCTCAAAAGGTATCAGCAACTTTTATGGTGTGACATCGATTTCGATTGGGTGCCAGATCCGCTACGTGATGGCCCCCTCATGAGGCGTCGCATGCATGACCTTATTGCGAATTACGTTCCCGAATGGGAACGGATTTTTGGGAAGCCTATCCCCATGGTGACAGGGGGAATCGAAGAGCGCTTGCGGCAGGCGTGGCAACCCAATCTCCCCATAATCTCCCCATAGACTCACAAGAATGAACTTCCCTGGCGGCAATGTGGGCAATAACGCACCCCTTGTTGGCCAGATGGTGGACAACAGGTACCAGGTCACGGGATTTCTGGCCAGAGGCGGAATGGCTACTGTCTACATTGCGACCGACACCAGGCTCGACCGTGTTGTCGCCCTAAAGGTGATGCATCCGCACCTTGCAAGTGACCCTGGATTTGTTGCCAGGTTCCAGCGAGAGGCCAGAAGCGCTGCGCGCCTGTCCCACCCACATGTGGTGGGTGTGTTTGATCAAGGAGACTCTGACGGGCAGATTTATCTGGCCATGGAATACATCCCCGGGCGAACACTGCGCGATGTCCTCGACGAATATGGCCCACTGACCCTTGAGCAAGCGCTTGTTTTACTCGACCCAGTTCTCGAGGCGCTCAATGCAGCTCATGCTGCTGGATTTGTTCACCGGGATATCAAGCCGGAGAACGTTCTCATATCTGATGATGGTCGCGTTAAGGTTGCCGATTTCGGACTCGCCCGGGCAGTTGCAAGTAGTGAATCCACCCAAACCGCGGGCATGATTATTGGAACGGTGACATACCTTTCTCCCGAGCAGGTGGAGCGAGGTGACGCTGATGCGCGTTCTGATATTTATTCCACGGGGATTTTGCTCTTCGAAATGATCACGGGAGCAGTTCCGCATTCAGGTGAGAGCCCGTTGTCGATTGCATACCAACACGTCAATGCCGATGTTCCTGCACCCACCTCAGTGAATGCCGATCTTCCCCGTGAAGCGGATGCACTTGTTATATCGGCCACCAAACGAGATCCGAACCTCCGATATCAAAATGCCCATGACTTCTTGGCTGATCTCCGACGAATACGGAATTCACTGCCCGCACCGCGTCCATTTGTGGATATTCGGGACACCTTGGTCGTTTCTCGTGATCCCCACGGCCCGAGCTCGTCACTCGAAACCAGCACCAATGGAAATCGATCCTCAAAAGATTTCATTCCTCGACAATTTCCTGAGCGACAGCCTCGAAAAAAAGGGTTGCTGGTTGCCCTGGCAGTCGCAATCGGCGTTGCAATTGCAGGATTTGCGGGCTGGTGGCTAGCGGCTGGGCCAGGAACCTATATACCTGCACCCAATGTTGTGGGGCAAACAATCGAACAAGCTGAACAAAACCTGGTTAACACAGAACTTACTCTCGCGACGCCAGAGCAATCCTTTAGCGAAACCATTCCTGTCGGTGTCATCATCTCCACCGATCCTGCTCCTGGTGACGGCATAAGTCCTCGTGGAACGCTCAATGCAACGGTATCGCAAGGTCCAGAGCGCTATCTGGTTCCCGATGTCAAAGGTAAGGCACCTGACATCGCATTAGCAGAGATATTGGCCGCTAATTTGGCTGTTGGTGGAAGAGTTGAGTCCTTTGATAACACTGTGCCCACCGGAATGGTGGCAAAAACTGAACCAAAGATTGGCTCCGAACTTAAGCCTGGATCCATTGTCGATCTGATTATTTCCAAAGGCCCAAAACCTGTTGAGATCCCGCGTGTTGTCGGCGAGAGAGTCAAGGCAGCTGAGAGCCAGCTCAAGGACCTGGGACTTTCCATTGAGCGCAGCAATATTTTTTCCGAATCCGTTCCCAAAAACACGGTGATATCGATTAAACCTAAAGAAGGAACAACCGTGAATTCAGGAACAAGCGTTGATCTGGTGGTGTCTAAGGGACCACCCCCTGTGACCGTTCCCAACTTGGTCGACATGCCACGCAAAAAAGCAATTGCGCAATTACAACGATTAGGTTTAAAAGCGAATGTTCAGGTCGGGGAGGTTGCTCCGCTCAACCGCGTGATCAGTCAATCACCCGCTGCAGGCACCGAAATACCTAAAGGATCGACCGTCACGATTCGCATTATTTAGTATTGATCAAAACCTTCATGTCGAAGAAGTTTCTTCTTTACGAGAGTTCCAAATTCATATCCACCAATTCCATGAGCAGCAACCACACGGTGACACGGAACTATAAGAACTATTTTGTTTCGCGCGCACACTGATCCGACTGCACGAGCAGCACCTGCCGATCCCGCTATGCCGGCAAGTTCGCCGTAACGCGCAGTCTCGCCCGGCGAGATCTTTCGCATCTGGGTATATACCGCTCGAGCGAACTCCGTGTCCCCTTGCTCCACCAAAAAATCATTAAAGGCGGCCAGCTCTCCGTCGGAATACCTTGCGCATGCAGTATGCAACTTGCTGCTTTTTCGGAGAACAAAATTTTTGTCTATTTCATCGCGAAAACTTGCATGAACGATTGTTCCAGCATCTTCATCCACCGCGAAATACAACGTGCCACCTGGAGTTGCAGCAGATCCACGCCAAAACATGAATATTTATCTTTTGATCAACATGTCGGCCACGAGGAATGCGAGTTCTAAACTTTGTTCCCGATTTAATCTTGGATCGCATGCGGTTTCATACCTCTGGTGCAGATCGCCTTCTTCCACACCACCCGTTCCACCTACGCACTCCGTGACATCGTCACCTGTTAGTTCAATATGTATTCCACCAGGAAAGGTCCCTAATTCTCGGTGGACTTCAAAGTAACCTTCCACTTCAGCGATGACATCGTCAAATAGCCGAGTCTTGTGACCGCTGGCTGCTTCACGGGTATTGCCATGCATGGGATCACATACCCACACCACCGGCACACCGCTCGCATCAACCTTCTGAACGATCGATGGAAGTTTCTCTCGAACCTCTCCTGCGCCCATGCGAGTAATTAATGACAGTCGCCCCGGAATATTCTCGGGGTTGAGAATTCGAGCAGCCTCTACAATATCTTCAGGTGATGCAGTAGGACCAACCTTCATCCCAATGGGATTAGAAATAGTCGATGCAAAATGCATGTGGGCGCCATCTAGTTGACGGGTCCGCTCCCCAATCCACAGGAAATGCCCTGATACGTCATAAGGCTTTCCCGTGCGTGAATCAATTCGAGTCAGCGCGCGTTCGTAATCCATTGACAAAGCCTCATGGGCTGCATAAAACTCCACCCTTTGAAATTCTGCTGGGTCAGCCCCGCATGCCTGCATAAAAGACAACGCCCGATCAATATCGGCGGCCATGAGTTCGTATCTTTGACCTGCGAGTGAATCCCGAACAAAGTCCTGATTCCATGCATGTACCTGACGCAGGTCAGCAAAGCCACCCATGGTGAAGGCCCTGACAAGATTGAGGGCAGCACCCGATGCATGGTAGGCGCGAAGGAGACGCTCGGGATCGGGACGTCGCGCTGCGGCTTCAAATTCGATGGCATTTACGGCGTCGCCAAGATATGAGGTCATGTCGATGCCATCTCGGCTTTCAATGGTCTTGCTTCTCGGCTTGAAATACTGCCCCGCAAGCCGACCCATCTTGACGACAGGAAGCGATGCGGCGTAGGTGAGGATCACAGACATTTGCAAAACTGTTTGCAATCGTGCTCGAATCGAATCCGCCGTATTTGCCTCAAAAGTCTCGGCGCAGTCACCGCCAGTAAGAACAAATGCTTCGCCACGAGAAGCTGCTGCTAGTCGATCGGTGAGTTGATCACACTCACCGGCAAATACCAGCGGAGGCATGCGACGCAGGGTCGACACGGATGCTGCCAGAGCATCGGGGTCGGGCCACGGGGGTTGCTGGGCGGCAGGGAGATCAGGCCACTCCACCGTCATGGGTGACTCAGAACGTGATCGCATGGCTTTAGGGTAGAGGTCAGGCTCAACCGAAGAAGGAAGTGGCTTCGTCATAGCGAGAAATCGGCACTGTTTTGAGGGTGCCTGTGGCGACTCCCAATGGAACCCGAACAATGTTTGTGCCCTGGAGCCCCACCATGGTTCCCCAAGCTCCATCCTTGACTGATTCGATCGCCTTCAGCCCAAATCGGGTCGCGAGAACGCGATCGAATGCAGTAGGAGTCCCACCGCGCTGCACGTGCCCCAGAACCGTAGTGCGAGCCTCGTGTCCAGTGCGTTCCTCAAGAGCCTTAGCCAACCATTCACCGATACCCGCCAATTGCACATGTCCAAAGGCATCGAGCGGCGCATCTTTCGTCATGAGTTCTCCATCGAGCGGGAGCGCACCTTCGGCAACACAAATGATGGGCGCATAATTTGTCTCGAATCGCGAATTCACCCAGCCAACCACTTGATCCAGGTCGAATGGAACCTCCGGGATCAGGATCACATTGGCACCAGCGGCCATCCCGGAATGCAAAGCGATCCATCCGGCGTGCCTACCCATGACTTCACAGATAAGTATCCGATGGTGCGACTCAGCTGTCGTGTGGAGACGATCCATTGCTTCAGTTGCAATGGTCACGGCAGTATCAAATCCAAATGTGTAGTCGGTTCCGCTGAGATCGTTGTCAATCGTTTTGGGCACGCCAATAACGGAAAAGCCAACTTCGGTGAGCGCAGAGGCCACCCCGAGGGTGTCCTCTCCTCCTATGGCAATGAGGGAGTCCAGACCAAGTTCCGCCATGTTCTTCTTGATCTTTTCGACTCCACCATCAACTTTGATGGGGTTAGTTCGCGATGAACCAAGAATAGTTCCACCACGCGGCAGGATTCCTCGAACGGTATCGACGTTCAAAGGCATGGCGAGCCCTTCGAGTGGGCCTTTCCAGCCGTCGCGAAAGCCGACGAATTCAAATCCATATTCTTGAATGCCTCGGCGGACTGCGGCGCGGATTACCGCATTAAGCCCTGGGCAGTCACCTCCACCCGTGAGAACACCAACACGCATGTGAAAAACCTTCCATTGAGTGACCTCGTCAATGTAAACGTTATCACCCTCGGGGATTTGGCCCTCTGACTACCATTTATGCGTGTCCATAGATTCGAATGTCCGAGTGCTTGCAATTGACGGTGGCACGACCGGTATGACAGCCCTCCTTGTTGATCATCAGGGTGTGATCACGAGTTCCGGCTACCAAGAGTTTCCTCAGCACTTTCCGGAAGAAGGCTGGGTAGAGCATGATCTGGGCGAAATGTGGTCTGCCACCTTGGCGGCGGTTGAAAAGGCTATTAATGGGCATCATGGAGTGACCGGGATCGCACCCAAGATCGTTTCAATCGGTATCACCAATCAACGAGAAACCGTGTGCTTGTGGGATCGAGAAACTTTGGGCTCTCCCCGCCGAGCCATTGTGTGGCAAGACCGACGGACAGCCAATATCTGCTCCACCATGAAAATCCAAGGACTCGAACCCACAATTACTCGGTTGACCGGACTGAGATTGGATCCATATTTCAGCGCATCTAAACTTGTATGGATCCAAGAAAACGAACCGCATATCTGGGCACATGTGGAAAGCGGACGAATTGCAATTGGAACCGTTGACTCGTATCTCATTGCCCGCATGACTCGAGGGCTCGAGCACATTACCGATCACACGAACGCTTCACGCACCCTCTTGTACAACATCAACACTGGGACGTGGTCGGAGGAACTTGCGGCAATGTTTGGCGTGGAAATCTCGTCTCTACCAACCATTGTGACAAGCAGCGGTGTCGTTGCACATACTGATCCATCAGTATTCCTTGGAATTAATGCACCGATCGCAGGAATTGCGGGAGACCAGCAAGCCGCCCTGGTTGGGCATGCAGGACTTGAAGCTGGACTAGCGAAATGCACATATGGGACTGGATCTTTTCTATTAATGAATACAGGCAAGGAAATCGTTCATTCCCCTCACGGGCTACTGACTACGGTGGCACTCGACATCAATGGCGAAAGAACATTCGCATTGGAGGGGGCAATATTTGTTACAGGCGCGGCAGTTCAATGGCTTCGCGATGGACTCGGCATTATTGATTCCGCCCCCGAAATAGAAAGTCTGGCGGCCAGCGTTCCTGACTCAGGCGGGATCGTCTTCGTTCCAGCGCTAACAGGTCTCGGCGCACCGGATTGGGATCCACTCGCTCGAGGAACAATTATTGGGATCACGCGGGGAACAACCCGGGCTCACATTGCTCGAGCCACGCTCGAAGCAATCGCCTGTGAAGTAAAGGACGTTGTCGACATCATGATTGCCGATGGATCACATCCACTCCCCTATCTGGCTATAGATGGGGGCGCGGCTGCGAACGACTTACTATGCCAACTCCAGGCAGATTTCATTGGCAAGCCGGTACGCCGTCATTCGCAATTGCAAACAACGGGATTGGGAGCTGCCTATCTTGCGGGTGTTGGTATCGGGTTCTGGAGCAACTGGCAAGAAATCAAAAAGTTAGCCCGATCTTCAGGGGAATTCACTCCGCTTGTTGATCGGTCCGCCGAACACTCTCTGTGGAGAAAGGGTGTTCAACGCTCTCTTGGCTGGGTAGGTTAGGCACTTCTTTTTTAAACGGGCAGTTATTGAAGTGCGGAACGAGAGTCGGCGTGCTCTCCCTGCGAGATCAATTCCTTGGCTCTCGTGGCGTACATGTCTACATACTCTTGACCTGACAGTGTCATGAGTTCGTACATGACTTCATCTGTCACCGAACGCAGCACAAATCTGTCATCTTCTAAGCCTTCATAACGCGAAAAATCAAGTGGCTTACCAAACCGAATTCCCACGCGCATGAGTTGTGGCCGGATCCTGCCTGGAGGCTGAATCTCATATGTGTTGATCATTGCCACCGGCATGATGGGTGCTCCGGATTCCAGGGCCATGCGAGCTAAACCTGTTTTCCCGCGGTAGAGAATTCCATTCGGCGAACGAGTGCCTTCTGGGTAAATCCCAAGAATATTTCCTTCTCCAAGGACTTCCAATGCCGTAAGAATTGCGGCCTCAGAGGCCCTGCCCCCTGACCGGTCTACCGGCAACTGACCGACTCCTGAAAAAAACATTCTACTGAAGAATCCTTTGACACCTTTGCCCGTGAAGTAGTCACTCTTTGCCAGGAACGTCATGGGGCGCTTCACCATGAGTGGCAGAAAGAAGGAGTCAGAGAAGGAGAGGTGGTTGCTGGCCATAATGACCGGACCATGAGCCGGAATGTATTCCTGACCTTCTAACCACGGGCGAAAAAGGACCTTAAGCCACGGGCCTATCAATATGTACTTAAGAAACCAGTACAGCACCGTGCTTGCTCCTCTCCCTTGTCAACGCAGATCCTGCATATTATCGAGCGCCACGTTAAGTTAGATCCTTGTTGGGAACCGACAATCCGCGACTCGCGCCAACACATGGGAGCCTAGGGCATTACTCTGGAGTCATTCGCTATTCCGCACTTTTCAAGGAGTAACACATGCCTCTCATGCCCGGCGCTGAACCATGGTTCCATGAGGGTAGCTCCATCGGTGTGCTCCTTATTCACGGATTTACCGGCTCTCCAGCTTCCATGGTCCCGTGGGGCAAGGCAATGGCCGACAAGGGCTTCACCGTTCGGGTACCGCGACTTCCGGGACATGGTTCTCGGTGGCAAGATATGAACCTCACCACATGGGAAGACTGGTATTCAGAAGTAGAGCGTAATTTTCAGATCCTCAAGGAAACCTGCGATTCTATTTTTGTTTTCGGCTTATCCATGGGTGGGTCACTCACTCTTCGGCTTGCCGAAAACCACGGAGATGAAATCCGGGGAATCGTATTGGTCAACCCTGCCGTTCATTCCGAACGTCCAGATCGTCACCTTCTGCCAACTATTTCGAAATTTGTTGGATCCTTTCCGGGAATTTCTAATGACATCAAAAAGTCTGGTCAAGACGAGGTTGCCTACTCAAAGATTCCACTTAAAGCCGCGCACTCATTAAGCAAATTATGGAAGATCATCAAGTCGGATATTGCACGTGTTACTCAACCAATTCTTCTTTTCAGAAGTGAGGAGGATCACGTTGTTGAGCCCAGCAATGCCAAATGGATTCTTGAGCATGTGAGTTCAGTCGACAAAACGGAAGTTGTTCTTCACGAGTCCTTTCATGTGGCCACACTCGACAACGATGCACCTCTCATTGAATCAACAAGTGCGGACTTCATTCAACGGCTGTCACGATAATCATGAGTTCTCAACCACCGACTGATGATCACGAACCTGAAAATCTGGAGCCCGAAAACCTCGAGCCTGATAACCCGAAATCTGAACGTGCTGACCAAGAGGCGTGGAATGCAATCGTGGCCGACCTCAGTGGACAGGTGGATCTAGGGCCACAGTTCCGCCCCGATCCTGCACCCGAAGAATTCGACTACATCGATGCGTATTTTGATGAAGGCTATGAGCCCCCCGAGCCACCACCGATCCAAGTTCCCGTAGATGCCATTTCTCGTTTTGCTTGGGCGGGAGTCATTGCAGGTCCGGTGATTATGTTGGTGAGTTATTTAGTTGGATTGAGTTCCGTTATTTCAATTGCTGGGCTCATTGCCACGGTCTGTGGATTCGCTTTCCTTATTGCAAAGCGAGACAAGCATGTGCCGCCGGGGCAGGATTTCGGCGACGGCGCAGTCGTCTAGGCGCGAGTGAAATCGCGACGGCGCAGTCGTCTAGGCGCGAGTGAAATCGCGACGGCGCAGTCGTCTAGTGAATGGGTGAGAATCGCAGTCGGGCCAAATCAGCGGCACCGACAATTCCTGCTTTGTTACCTAATTCCGCAACACGGATCTCTGGTATCGGGCGGTAAGCGCGGCCCATGACACGTTCGGCGAGTGTGACGCGAGCACTTCCTAGGAGGAGCTCTCCTGCTTCAGAAACGCCCCCACCAATGACAAAAACTTCAGGATCCAGGATAGCGGTGAGGCTGGCTAGACCCCTTCCTAGCCACACACCGAGTTGTTCCAGAGATGCAATGGCGATGGGATCACTTTCGAGTGCGGCCGAGGTGATGTGTTCACCTTTCACACCTTCAGGGGTTCCATCGCCAAAGGACAGCAACACCTGAGCATCGAAAAGTTTTTCGGAGGCAAGTCGCCTAGTTTCCCTTACTAAAGCGTTCCCGCTCGCATACTGTTCCCAGCAGCCTTTTCGCCCACATCCACACTGAAGGCCGTCCGCGACCGCACCCATGTGGCCTATTTCACCAGCAGCTCCATGGGCTCCGCGAAGCAACTCGCCGTTTAGAACAACACCGCCACCGATTCCGGTGCCAACTGTCACTGTGACAACATTGTGTGCACCTCGGCCAGCACCAAATTTCGCTTCGCCCCACGCTGCTGCATTGCCGTCGTTGTCGATCAAAACGGGTAAACCCGTTGCATTCTCTAGTATGGCTCGGGCCGGAACGTCTGCCCATTGCAAATTGGGTGCGAACAAGACAGTTGAGCAACTGAGATCTACCGGACCCGCCACGCCAACTCCAACGCCGGCTATAGAGCCATCGACGAGGGAAATTGTTTCGTCAATTACCTCGGCAACAACCTCGAGGACACCAGCGGAGTCAGCTCGAGGTGTTTTACGTCGCACCTTGTTCAGGATTTCACCATGTTCATTGACAAGCCCTGCCAAAATCTTGGTGCCACCAATATCTACACCGACACTAATACTCACGTGAAGGCTTCAATCTCGCACAATCGGTAACCAATGAATGCCTGACTCAGGAGTTGCAATTGTTGCGTTACTAGAAGCTGTTTCGACACTTATTGATCCAAAAGATGGAGTATTTACAGCTGCCAAAACCTTGAGCACGTAACTGACATCAATGTCACGGAGTTCCTTAGGTATCACGCTCATGATGGCGTCTGGCGCACCCAATGAGGCCAACCACTCACTCAAATCTATTGGCTCTCCTGAGTCGGCCACAGTTCCTCCTTAGCTGTGAAATAAAGGGCAATGTGAGTGGAAGTCAATGTGCAATTATGGGCTTGCATTCTCAAACACGCAGCAGGTAATGAAATAAAACGTCGAACTCCTTCAAACTCAATGACAGTGTAATTGTCAAGGATTCCGATTTTTAACTTAACCTTCTTGGCATTTGGAAAATCAATGACATAGAGAAATTCTCGCGTGCCGATTTCCATAAGAGTTCCGGTCTTGACCACGTGACCCAGCGAGTGATCTACCTTCTTCAGCACCGATAAGTCAGTTGGTTTGTAGCCGGATCGCAGCCACACAAGTCCTGCTCCCGCAGATACTAACTTTTTAGCCCAGGAATTAAGTCGCTTAACTGAAACCTTTGATCCACCCATCAATTGCACGGTGTCCACGCGCAGACCAAGAAGTGAGGCTTTTCTCAAATCCCTTTTCATGGATCTCACCGATATGGGATCGGCAGGGATAACGACATGCAGTGAACACATCGCTGAACGAAGTACCAACAGCGCTGATTGAACCCTGGAATGAACTGACAGCAACTGCTCACGAGCTGAAGATTTGTGCGTTCCACACCACATGGCGAACTGCGGAGAATCCACATTCTGAAGAATCATGTTAAGCGCCTCAAGTTGATCAACCACTCGGACACATTCACGGAGCGACTCAAATTCAATAACACCAAATTCGCCAACATCGATTACGTGCGAGGCTTCTCTCAGTGAGGGGAGATTTACGACAAGATCAAGTGGCGGGGTGTCAAACCCTTGTATTTCATGTAACGATCGAAAAAAAGAGATTAGATCAGATGCCCACGAATCCCCAAAATGATTTCCCGGAACTCTTTCTGGCGGTACACATCCAAGCTTGTGTGCTGGATACCCACAAATAATGACAAGTTCAGGAATGAGATCCTGCTCCGGATTCGACACGTTCTTTCAGCCCCTTGAGTGCAGTGTCCACGATCACCTTTTCTGCCTTACGTTTGAGCATACCGATCATGGGAATTTTGACATCGACCGAAAGCCGATAGTGAACTAAAGTTGTACCGTCACCTTGGTCGGTCAGTTCATACTCGCCATCCATGGATTTCAACATTTCAGCCGTTGTCAGAGTCCACGTGACCTTGTGGTTTCCGGTCCAGTCATATTCCAGTTCATAGGTGTCCTTGATGGGCCCTGATGCAAGCGTGAATCGCGCATCGGCTGGTCGGTTATCATCTTCATATTTACTCAGCACCGTGACTGTAGTTATTCCGTCGCTCCACTGGGGGTACGCCTCAAGATCTGCGATCACGTTCATGATCTGTCCTGGATCGGCACTAATAGAGATACTGGACTCGGTTTGATCAGCCATGCGCACACCGTACTCCCCGACTCAGGCTTCTTGCAGCGAGATGCGTCGATCAGAGGTCAATGATGAATGGTTTTTCCTTGCCGTGAAAGTGGCCGACATTGATGCATTCAGTGGTGCCCATGCGTAGACGCGGCACGAGGGGCTGGTGAACATGTCCGAAAAAATGGTAGTGCGGTTGGTATTTTGCAATGTACTCGGTGATCGCTGAACTTCCGACCTCAAACCTTCGGGCGACAACGTCATAATTGAGAAGCTCGTGCCGGGGAGGTATGTGGGTGAACAGGATGTCAACCGGCCCCATATCCATCAGTTTCTTGGCGTACACGTTAGGTTCGAGTTCATAGGGAGTCCGCATAGGGCTGACCAGGCCTCCTCCAAGAAACCCCCAGCGCTGCCCATCAACCTCAACTACTTGGCCATCGAGAACCGTGTGCTCGGGACGCAGATATTGCGCCCAGAGCTGTGGAACATCAACATTGCCGTATGTCAGAAATGCAGGGGAAGGGATCGCAGCGAACATACGGGCATACTGCTCGTGGACTTTGGCTTCGAGCATCTCCCAACGCTGCTCAGGGGTGGTCACCCCGATCCCCTTCCACGCCGCGGCGCTGAAATTCCTTGCTTCTTCGAATCGGTTTGCAGTTCGCAATTCAATATATGTTCGAGCGTAATCCGAACCAAACAGCTCAGCATAAATACCGTTTTCAGGATCGTCATAGTCAAGGAACAGAATCAAATCTCCCAGACAAACGAAAACATCGCTGCCATCGGCTGCATGACTAACAGCATCCACAGCTCCATGTACGTCACTGACAATATGAACGCGAACACTCACAATGTTGCCGACTCCCCCCGCAATATCAAACCCGCACGCGGTCCGGTCAAGCGATTATCCTGCGACTCTCTAGATCATCTTTTACCTGCCAAATAATGCGTTTCCATGTTGAGGCTTGGCGATGCCGAACCTTGTCTAAATAGCGCGCGGATCGGGGCGAACCGGTGGGGGAACTCTTTAACAGAGAACTTCCCTGGCGAGTTGGATCCACTCGGAGGTAATAATGGACGATGACCCCCGGAGCGGACTCCTCAATCCAAATTTCCGAGGATCCCACAAAATCGCCCGTGACAGTCCACCGCAATCCCTTGTCCCCTCGGTCGCTGTACACCGTCAGAACGCGATCTGGCCACCACATGCGCCAGCGTTCTTGGTCCCGAATCACCGACGCAACCGCAGAAATTTCACACAAAATGAAGGTGTCATCTGTGATGTCAATACTGGTGGGAACTGCCTCGGTCACCCTCCAACGATATCCCCTTTCTTTCCTATCGGATATCTAGCGCGGGAACGGGATTTCGCGTACTTTGGGGACATCTCATTTTCCTCGGGCTGACTGGCTTGTGGAATGACCGAAAGGAACATGATTCATGCTTAAAGAATTCAGCGTCCCCGCGGTGGTCCCCGCCCCGACAAGTGGCAATCTCACCGACCACATCCTCGAAAACGCCGCCCAAGCCCCCAACCAGGTGGTCTTCTCGCTCCCCCGTGGCGATGCTTGGGTGGGAGTCACGGCAGCCGAATTCCTGACCCAGGTGAAAGCCGTTGCAAAAGGCATAATTGCCAACGGCATCCAGGCCGGTGACCGAATCGCGGTCATGTCCCGCACCCGCTACGAGTGGACTTTGGTCGATTACGCAATCTGGTATGCCGGGTGCATCAGCGTGCCGGTGTATGAAACATCTTCCGCCGAGCAGGTCCAGTGGATTCTGAGTGACTCTGGGGCCGTTGCCCTGTTCTGTGAGCGTCATGCAAATAAGGCGGTCTTTGAAGAAGTCGCTGTTGATCTGCCCGACGTGACCCGTGTCTGGGTATTTGACGATGGCGCGATAGACACCTTGACCCGAGCTGGGGTCGATGTCCCCGATCAGGAACTCGAAGCGCGACGGGTCACAATCCAACCTGACACATTAGCCACCATCATTTACACCTCTGGGACAACAGGTCGTCCCAAGGGTTGCATGTTGACCCACAAGAACTTCATGTTTGAAGTGGATAACGTTGTGCAAGGGCTCTCCGATGTTTTCCTCTCTCCGAACTCCTCGACACTCCTGTTCCTTCCCATTGCGCATGTTTTCGGTCGCACCATTCAGCTCGGTTGTGTTCGAGCTCGTGTTCGCATGGGTCACGCCCCTGACGTCAAGGAACTCCTCCCCCTCTTGGGTAGTTTCCAGCCAACATTCGTGCTCTCCGTCCCTCGCGTATTTGAAAAGATTTTCAATTCATCCCAGCAGAAGGCCATTGCCGCGGGCAAAGGAAATATCTTCAATGCGGCTGCCAAGGTGGCCATTGAATACAGTGAGGCACTGGATGACGGAGGCCCAGGGCTAGGGCTCAAAATCAAGCATGCCCTCTTTGACAAGTTGGTGTACAGCAAAATTCGGGCAGCCATGGGCGGCAAGATCGAATGGGCAGTTTCCGGCGGTGCTCCCTTAGGTGAACGGCTCGGTCACTTCTTCCGTGGCATTGGCGTAACTATTCTGGAGGGCTATGGCCTCACCGAAACATCTGCGTCAAGCACGGTCAACCGACCAGCATCCATTGGTATTGGAACAGTTGGTCAACCTATTCCCGGCGCATCAGTGAAGGTCGCCGCAGACGGTGAACTACTACTCGCAGGAGACCAAATATTTGTTGGCTACTGGAATAACCCCACCGCGACAGCCGAGGTACTTGAGGCAGATGGCTGGTTCCATTCTGGTGATATCGGTGAGATTGATGATCGCGGTTTCGTGAGAATCACCGGTCGCAAAAAGGAACTCATTGTCACGGCCGCAGGCAAGAATGTCGCTCCCGCGGTTCTCGAAGATCGGTTGCGCAGCAACTTCTTGGTGAGTCAGTGCATGGTTGTTGGTGACGCCCAACCATTCATTGGTGCCCTCGTCACCCTGGACCCAGAAGCTGTTCCCGCGTGGTTGAAG
The DNA here is from genome assembly GCA_018402075.1 of Candidatus Nanopelagicales bacterium. The sequence continues at coordinate 138,080 of JAGYJP010000001.1, forward strand.
CAAAATGACCGACCAGAAAATACCGCCATTGCCGATCTTGTCAATGATGAAGCAATGCGGGCAGCTATCCAAGAAGCAGTCGACCAAGCCAATAAAGCTGTTTCACAGGCTGAAGCCATCAAGAAGTTCACAATTCTCCCCCTTGATTGGACAGAAGAGGGTGGGCAAATGACGCCGTCCATGAAACTCAAGAGAAATGTGGTCATGAAGGAACACGAAGTGGAAATCGCAGCCATCTATTCCTAAACAAACGGCGCTTACCATTCGATATTGAGTGTGGTCCGACACATCAAAGTGTTGGACCACACTCAATTCTTATGCGGGATTCTTATGCGGGATTCTTATGCGGGATTCTTATGCGGGATTCGCTGAGCAATTTCGGAGGGGTGTCACGTCGAATGGCGATTCCTAGCGACTGAATGCTGTTAACCGACAACCCGTCCGATTCCGCTAAAGCGGCTGTTGTACCAAGGGCCAAGGATGTTCGTGACTAGCACCCCACTGCTGGGATTGGCTGCGTGCACCATTTTCCCGTTACCGATATACAGGCCGACGTGATGGGCTCCGCTACCGAAATAGAACACTAGGTCACCGGGCTGGGCTTGACTCAATGGAATACGTCGAGTCACGCTGTACTGCGAACGACTGTAATGAGGTAGGTTCACACCCGCTTGCCGCCAAGCAGCCATGGTCAGTCCCGAGCAATCAAAAGCACTCGGCCCACTGGCCGCTGCAACATATCGATCTCCCACTTGGGCAAGGGCATACTGAAGGACTCTCGCAACCCGACCGCTACCGCTAAAGCCACCGCCACTGGTCGATGACCCTCCGGCACTGATTGCCTGGGATGCAGCCCGTGCGGCGGCGAGGGCTGCCGCACGCTCATTCGCAGCCATTTGGGCTATTCGGCGACGCTCAGAGGCCTCCAGTCGAGACAGCACCGCCTGAGCTTCCCTCAGCCGACTATTGGCTTCTGATTTCGCATTACCCATTTCACCGCGGATTCGCTTTGCGGTGGCTTCCTTGTCTTGAAGGGCTGCTTCGGTCTGTGCCAGACGCAGCCGGGTTGTTTGTGTGGACCGGATTGCCGCGGCTTGACCCTTTTGGACCTGGTCAAGGGCGGCGGCCTGCGAGAGGAACTCATTGGGATCTTCAGCGAGGAGAACTTGAAGGGATGAATCCACACCACCTGAGGTGTAGGTTGCCCTGGCCAAATCGTTGACCGAACCCATGATTTTGTTGAGTTCTTTGCGCTCCCGCTTTACTTTGGATTGTAAGGTTCCCAATTCCTTTTGGACGCCTGCAAGTCGATTTCGAGCGTCGTTGTACCGCTCAGTTGCTGCTTCAGCCTTACCCTGCAGATCCATGACCTGCATCCGCACCTGTTGGAGATTCGCTCCTTGTGCGGCGGGCGCCACCACGACACCCGGGATGAGCAGTCCGGCGAGGGCACCCACGAATCCGATTCCGGCGAAAAAGCCCTTCTTTCGACTGCGCTGCATCCTTTGTCCTCCAAGCGGCCTCGCGGCACTGGCTTTCGTGTCTGCTGTGAACAAAACCCTGTGCCTCTGACGAGAAGCAACTTGGCTCCGTTCCCGGATATCCCAAAAAGGTAACAGATTGATTGCGGTCCGCACCCCGGAGTCTCAAAATTGAGGTGGCTAACCTGCCTTCTTAGGGGAAATCAACCGCAATGGGGGCACTAACCCCGAGTCTGCGAGAACGGAAAGGGCCGCCACATGCTCGTCTGCAACGACCGGCAGATCGGGAGCGCCGAGCAGTACCGAGACCACACAATCTTGGCAAGCCAGCCCGGCAACCACACAGGTTCCACAATCAATAACCATGCTTCGTCCTTTCCCTAAATTGTTCTTTCCCTGAATACCCACAGATCACGTTAAGGGCACGGTCTGACAATCCTTCTGGACAGCCCTTCTGGACAGCCGCGGCAGGAATTTGCTGCGAGAACGTCCCTTTCCCGCTAGACGCCACCATCGCCAGGAGACTCTTGGGCCGGTCCACCAAACTCGGGACGCAAAACCCGTTCAATCCGGTCTGAGGCCCCGCACCACCTGCAAGTGATCGCTGCGACCTTTTCCAGATGGATTGTCGTGTCTTCCACTGTCACATTTCCCGACATGTCCGCATGCCAATATTCGGTAGTTTTCACTGTTCGAGTCACATCAAATCTGGTCAGATTCCCGCAATGGCCGCACCTCAACCTTGTGCGTTCATCAGGCAGACCCTGATCCTGAGTTCCCGAGGGCGAAGATGGCGATGACGATGCAGAGGTAGCTGACGTTGAAGAGGTAGACATAAGACAAGACTACGCGCCCTTTTGTCAGGGATTAGCCTTAACGTGTGTCTGTGCCTTTACCCATCAGTGAAATCACTCAACTCTCCCTTGCCGATATGGGCACACCACTGTCTGAAGTCACCTTTGTGGTGGTTGACCTGGAAACAACGGGTGGGTCTGCTCTTGATGCTGGAATCACCGAAATTGGTGCTGTCAAGGTCAAAGGGGGTGAAATTCAGGGAGAGTTCAACACCTTGGTTAACCCAGGGATTCCCATTCCACCTTTTATTGCCACTTTGACCGGCATAAGTGACTCCATGGTCGCTTCAGCTCCTCGGGTGCAAACCGCCGTGAGCATGTTTCTCGAATTCGCAGGTGATTGCGTTTTAGTTGCCCACAATGCTCCATATGACATGGGCTTCCTCAAAGGGGCATGTGCCAAGTTTGATCTGACTTGGCCCTCTCATAAAGTCGTCGACACAGCTCGTATTGCTCGCTTGGCACTTCACCGCGATGAAGTTCGCAACTGCAAACTTTCCACTCTTGCCAAATTCTTCAATACCGATATTCAACCCACCCACCGCGCATTCGACGATGCCCGAGCCACAACAGACATTCTCCATCGACTGATAGAGCGTCTAGGGAATTACGGGGTCCACACCTTCGAAGACCTCCACGCATTTACCTCGCGCGTTAGCGAAATACAGCGCACAAAAAGACATCTAGCTGACGGATTGCCCGCTCAACCAGGTGTGTATATTTTTGAAGATCCCAAAGGTAAACCCCTGTACATTGGTACCTCGAAAAACATCCGTAATCGCGTACGCACTTACTTCACAGCAAGTGAAAGCAGGCGCCGCATGTCGGAAATGATTGGCATAGCCGTTCGTGTCAGACCTATCGTATGCTCCACAATTCTTGAAGCCAAAATTCGTGAGCTTCGATTAATTGTCAGCGAACAACCGCGCTACAACCGGCGTTCGCGAGCCGCAGAATCGGTGAGCTGGCTGAAACTCACCGCCGAACCTGCACCGCGCGTGATTATCACGGCAACTATTAAGCCTGACATCGATGAAGGCGCACGGTACATCGGCCCATTCACATCTCGCGCAGCGGCTCAAGCAGCCTTGAATGCACTCAACGAGTCGGTGAGTTTGCGCACGTGCACACTGAAAATAGCGAAAAGCCCTCAAACAGATATTCCGGGCTGCGTGCGAGCCGAACTGGGAAAGTGCTGCGCTCCCTGCACCAGATCACATGATCGAAATGCTTATTCATCTACTGTCGAACTCGCACGCATATGCATGTCGGGAGATGTGCGCCCCGTTGTTCAACACATCACAGAACGCATGAACAAACTAGCCGAAGAAGAACGTTTTGAGGAAGCTACTCAATGGCGGGAATCGCTGGGGCATTTTGTGAATGCTTCTTTTCGAGTACACCGGCTCCGATGGCTTTCCACGCAAAGCGAGATCGTGGCCGCTGAACCAACTGCCGATGGCGGTTGGGAAATTCACGTGATTCGGTACGGTCGATTGGCAGCGGCCGGAGCAGTGCGACCCGGTTTTGATCCACTTCCACATATAGATGCACTGAAGGCAACTGCCGAATCAGTTAATCAACCTGTCGATCCTGCACCTGCAGGTGTGACCGAAGAAGCTTTCGATCTTTTGCGTTGGCTTGAATCCGACTTAGTGCGTTTAGTCTCAATAAGTTCACCTGCGCATCTGCCCATTCACTGTGGTGGCAAGGAAACAATTCAATTATCTGATATCCGCAGGGTAATCGGCGAGAATTTATCTGCTGTTACTGAACCTAATGGGTATCTGCGTCCACGGGGTCCGCGCATTTCACATTCGCGAATAGCATCGTGGTGAGAATCCGCGTGCCACATGTGCAACGCAGCCAACACTCAACCCAACACTCAACCCAACACTCAACCCAACACTCAACCCAACACTCAACGCTGTGCGACCTTGCGTGAAATCTCAATCCATCCAAGAACCACATTCCATGCCGATGAATCGCCCAGGGCTTGAGTGGTCTGCGGCAAGAAGTTATTAATTCTTTCTGCAAGTGGCACAGTTTGAGCAATCTCGGGACGAAGGACTGCATCGGCAGCAACCAAAGCGGCGGCGGCATTCACTGCGACGGACAATCGGATTGCAGCAACGCGTTGCGCATTGACATTTTCAACGGGTTCCCCACCTAATACCTGTCGGGTGAGTTCCGCATTTCGATGCTTGTCACCACCTCGCAGTAGCTCGGGGTCAAAACTACTCACACCGAAATCTTCTGGCGTAAGTAGAACTTCTTGCATAGAGTCTGTTGTGGCATCCCACACTCGAGTGGGTTGCGCCAGCGAAATTTCATCGAGACCGTCATTGCCCCGCACCACAAGGGCTTTGACTCCGCGTTCGAGTAAAACATGGGCCATGATGGGCGCCATGGCAAGGTTGGCACAGCCAATTAATCCAGCTTGAGCTCGTGCCGGGTTAGTTAATGGACCGAGAATATTGAAGACAGTTGGAATTCCCAGTTGCTTGCGCGCTGGGGCAGCAAATCTCATGGCCGGGTGGTGACGCGGGGCAAAACAGAAGGCGATCCCTATTTCCTGGGCGACATCGGCAACTCCCTGTGCGTCGAGGTCAATGACAACACCCATTTCCTCGAGTAGGTCAGCGGCACCCGTCGAGCTGGAGACAGCTCTGTTCCCATGTTTGATCACGGTGGTTCCGCATGTAGCAGCCACGATGGCTGCCATGGTGCTGATATTGACCGAGTGAGAACCATCGCCACCTGTGCCAACTATGTCGAGGACAACGTGGTATCCGTGTGTGTTGGGAACCATGATTGCGTGTTTCATCATGACCTCTGCCAAGACCGCCACAACTGCCGGGGATTCCCCACGGATTTTTAGTCCGAGAACGAAAGCCGCAGTTTGGCCATCAGTTGCACGTTCTTCCAGAATTTCCGTCATGGCCCAAGCGACCAGTTCAGGATTGAGTTCGGTATCTGCCTGCGTGAGTTCCGCAAAAACTAAGGGCCAAGTTGCAGATGTCTCCGACATGGTGAAAGAAAATCTAAGATTTCGTTGAATTGCTCAAAGCGATTCGGGTGTTCAGCAATCGCGCGACGGAATGTGCGGTTGCTACGGGTTCAATTGGAAGTCCAACCACGCCGTCGGCACGAGACCACGTGGCCAGCCAGGCATCCTGCGGGCGGGCAATCAACACGAGAACCGGCGGGCAGTTAAAAAGTTCATCTTTTACCTGACGGGCAATCCCCATGCCCCCCGCGGGAGCCGCCTCGCCATCTAGGATTAAAAGGTCAAATTCCTCACGGTCAACCAAAGTAATGAGGGCCGGCTCGGTAGCACATTCGGTGTAGGCCAATTCCGGCAAATCGGCCGAAGGACGCTTGCCTAATGCATTGATGACGTCCGCCCGGACACCCTTATTACTGCTATATACGAGGACCTTGAGTGCGCTAGCCACGGCATAACTGTACCGAGGTCTGAAACATCGGCGAGACCCAATATCGCCCATTTGTCACTTTGGTCCAAGTGAGTGGGAAATCACGCTGCGAATGGAGGGGCTGAAGATGAAAATCCAAGACCAATCTGACAGACTCTGACTGTGGCTAACGCAACGGTAATCCCCAAGGCTTATGAACATGCGCCGGCTAACCGGCCCAACATGGTGTCTATTGGCACCATTGTGTGGCTCTCGAGTGAGCTCATGTTCTTTGCAGCGCTGTTTGCCATGTACTTCACCCTGCGAGCTGTAAACCCCGAGCTGTGGGCCGAAGAAACCACTCTGCTCAATATTCCGTTTGCCAGCGTAAACACCACCATCCTTGTTTTGAGTTCTGTCACCTGTCAACTCGGTGTGTTCGCTGCGGAACGTGGAGACGTCAAGGGTCTGCGTAAGTGGTTCATCATCACCTTCATCATGGGCGCAATCTTTATCGGCGGCCAGATCACCGAATATGCGGAACTTGTGCACCTAGGTCTTACCCTGTCCAGCAATGCTTATGGCTCGGCCTTCTATCTGACCACGGGTTTTCATGGTCTTCATGTCACGGGCGGTCTCATTGCATTTCTTCTTGTTCTCGCTACCACCTATGTGGCAAAAAGATTCACCCACGAGCAAGCCACTCGCGCGATTGTCGTTTCTTACTACTGGCACTTCGTCGATGTCGTGTGGATCGCACTCTTTTTCATGATTTACATTTTGAAATAAGCACACAACGAAAAGGCTCCACGCTCTTGCACACATATCGGCTCACGCTGAAATATTGAAGGAAGGCTCTGCGACTGTGAAGTTCCTCTCCGCTCGTCGGCGCAACCCAATCGTTGCCCTGTTCTTGCTTGTGGCCGCACTTGGTTTCACCGGAGTCGGCTACTCCGTTGTCACTAACGCCAAGCCCGCTGAAGCCGCCATGGGTTCCCAAACACAGGTAGAAGAAGGTAAGAAGCTCTACCTTGAAGGGTGCAGTTCCTGCCACGGAATGGATGCAGAAGGCACATTGAATGGACCAACGTTGATCGGAGCGGGAGCCGCTTCCGTTCACTTCCAGGTGGCCACAGGCCGCATGCCCCTCGCAGCTCCCGGTGCCCAGGCGGTCGTGAAAGACCCCATCTACAACGAGTCCGAGATTGCTGCAATGTCCGCATACATCGCCTCGCTTGCACCAGGCCCGGCCATTCCCACCGCAGAAGACCTCAGTTATGAAGGCGCTGATCAAGCCAAGGGTGGGGAATTGTTCCGGATTAACTGCGCACAGTGCCATCAAGCCGCAGGTGGGGGTGGAGCACTCACCGATGGCAAGTACGCACCCAGCCTGATGAATGCAACCCCCCAGGAGATCTACGAAGCCATGGTTACCGGACCGCAAAGCATGCCGGTGTTCTCCAATGAGACCCTTCCCATTGAAGAGAAGCAACAAATCACCGCCTACATCATGGCTCTGCAAGAAGCTCCGAGCCCCGGAGGAATGTCCCTTGGTCGATTGGGTCCAGTGGTTGAAGGACTCTTCATGTGGATCGCCGTTTTCGCCGCACTGATTGCTGCGGCCGTCTGGATCGGAATGAAGGCACGATGAACGATCAACACGGAACAGATCTGGAAACCACACCAACGCAGTCCAACGGGTCAGAACCCGAGGCCCATGCGCCAGCGAAGCCCGGCTACTCACCGGTCGCGCCAATTTCCCATCGCCCTCGAGTCACGGACACTGATCCCAAGGCGGCCCGCAGAGCTGAGCGTCAAGTTGCCACCATGTTCATGCTCTCCATGGTGTTCGTGGTTCTCTTTGTTGTCGCCTTCGTCGCCATTGACAAAACTTCTGTCGTCTACATTCCGGTCCTCGGCGTTGTTGGTGCCAGCAATGTGGCCCTAGGTTTCACACTGGGTGTCTCAGTCTTCCTCATCGGTGCTGGTGCAATTCAATGGGCCAAAAAGCTCATGCCTGACGTAGAAGTAGTCCAACAGCGCCACGACATGGAGTCGGAGAAAACAGACGAGCGTGAAGCCGCCGCAAATTACGAGCGAGGAAAAGAAGAAAGCGGATTCGCCCGCTACAAGATTATTCGCCGGACACTCATTGGGGCACTCGCGCTTTTCCCCATTCCCCTGATTGTGGTACTACGCGATCTGTGGATCACCCCACCTGGTGAGACTCCCACGGAATTACTCTCCACGACCATGTGGAGGGACGGCATGGTGATCATCCCCGATATTGGCTATGAAGCTGGCAAAGAAGGAACCTCCGAAGAACTCGGTATTCGCCCTGAGGATATTCCTGTTGGCGGCTTGGTTTCGGCCCTCCCCATTGAGATCGGGTTGCTCAAGGCCGCAAAGCCCAATTTGATTGAGCGGGGCAAGGCGTCCATCATTTTAGTGCGGATGGACCCCAGTGAAATCCGATCACAACAGGGTGAAGGCTGGGATTACAACGGAATCCTGGCATTTTCCAAGATCTGTACCCACGTGGGCTGCCCCATCGCTCTCTATGAACGACGAACCCACCACCTTCTGTGCCCATGCCACCAATCGACATTCGACCTTGCAGATAGTGGAGACGTTGTCTTCGGTCCTGCAGCTCGCCGAATGCCCCAGTTGCCGATTGGCGTAAATGATGAAGGATTACTAGTGGCGAAGGCCCCCTTTGCCGAACCCGTTGGACCGAGTTTCTGGGAGCGTGACCTAGCATGAGTAACCCGACAGTCAACACAACTAGTTTGGGCGATTCTGAGTCGAAATCTGCAGACCCCGTAGAGAAAATTGGTGGCGCTACCGCGACATACGTCGATCAACGCTTGGGCAGCAACAGGTTCCTCGGTCGTAATCTCGGCAAAGTATTTCCCGATCACTGGTCTTTCATGCTTGGTGAAATCGCCCTCTATTCCTTTATCGTGGTACTCCTTACCGGCACATATCTGACTCTGTTCTACAACCCCAGCATGGCTGAAGTCATCTACGACGGCTCATATGTTCCACTCAAGGGTGTGCATATGTCGGATGCATACGCATCAACGTTGAACATTTCCTTTGATGTTCGCGGAGGATTGCTGATTCGCCAAATGCATCACTGGGCCGCTCTCATCTTCGTGGCCGCTGTTGCCGTTCACATGTTCCGTGTGTTCTTCACGGGAGCATTCCGCAAGCCACGTGAGTTCAACTGGGTTGTTGGCGTCGCCCTCACCGCGCTGGCACTGGGTGCCGGGTTCACGGGATACAGCCTTCCCGACGACCTGCTCTCTGGCACTGGATTGCAAATCATTCGCGGAATTCTTCAGTCAATCCCCTTGGTAGGCACTTGGGCCGCATTCCTTGTCTTCGGTGGGGAGTTCCCGGGCGATGACATCATTCCTCGCCTTTACTCCGCTCACATTTTGCTTATTCCGGGTTTGATTCTGGCGCTCATCACGGTCCACCTCATGATGGTGTGGACCCAAAAGCACACCCAATTCCCTGGACCTGGTCGAACCAATAACAACGTTGTTGGTTACCCGCTCCTACCTGTCTATATGGCAAAGGCCGGCGGCTTCTTCTTCGTGGTCTTCGGAATCATTGCCTTGATTGGTGGCTTGGTCACGGTCAATCCGATCTGGATCTTTGGTCCCTACACCCCTGATCAAGTAACGGCAGGTACACAGCCGGACTGGTACATCGGTTGGCTCGACGGCGCGCTGCGCCTTATGCCTAACTGGGAGTCTGTCTTATTCGGATTTACATTCAGTTGGAATGTATTAATCCCATCGGTCATTATCCCTGGAATCCTCTTCACCGGCTTAGCTCTATACCCATTCCTTGAATCATGGGCAACCGGTGACAAGCGTGAGCACAACCTGCTCGATCGTCCACGCAATGCACCCGTTCGCACGGGTATTGGCGTCATGGCGATTGTTTTCTATGGAATCCTGTGGATCGCTGGTGGAAACGACATCGTCGCTACGGCATTCGACCTCAGCATTAACGCACTGAGTTGGACGCTTCGAATATCGCTCATTATTGCTCCACCTATCGCTTTTATCATCACCAAGCGAATTTGCCTCGGGTTACAGCGTAAGGATCGCGAGAAGCTCCTCCACGGGTACGAATCAGGCCGAGTATTGCGCCTGCCCCACGGTGAGTTCATTGAGGTGCATCTTCCCCTCAATGAAAAGGAACTTGCCGTTATAAGTGGGAAAGAAGATATCAAGGTGCTCCCCGTTCCGTCCAAGACAGATGCCGACGGGGTCAAGAACAAAAAGTACCCGATCGAGAAACTTCGCCATAAATTGTCCGTGTTCTTCGTCGGTGACAATATTGAGAAGCCAAGCCAAGCCGAAATTGAAGCAGGCCAAGCACACGCGGCACACAGTGCAGAGTTGGAAGCGCCACTGCATGAATATGAATTACAGGATCAGGACCCTGTCGCCCACGGCGGTGTTCTTCATCATCCAGGCATGGCCTTGACAAATCAGGAACAAATCGACCAACGCCAGTGAAACCAACTCAGTAAAGCCCCCTCCCCGCAGGTGGGGGCTTTACTATTTTTTAAGCCGACATTGGAGAGCGCGCCGGGGGGCGATCACTTACTCCTCTAATGGCCTCCATCACTTGATCCAATGCAGAAAGACTATGTCCTGAAAGAAATGTATCCACGTATGGCAATGCCGCTGCCATACCACCCACCAGAGGTTGATAGTCCGCCTTCGATTTACGAGGATTCACCCAAATAATGTGGTGTGCGAGCAGAGAAAGCTGCCGCATGGCACGCCCTAACTGTTTCGGGTCACCTGTTTCCCAACCATCGCTTACCACTATCACGACTGCACCACGTGCCATACCGCGCCGACCAAATGAGTCAATGAATTCCTGGATAGCGCCAGCAATCTTTGTACCCCCCGACCAGTCTGTCGCTACTTCTGCGGTCTTTTCATACGCCATGTCTATCTGTCCGTGGCGAAGAGTTCGCGTGATGTGGCTCAATCTGGTGGCAAAAACAAAAGCCTCCGCACCTACTGTGCGTACGGCGCCACGCATAAAGTGCAGATAGATACGGGCATATGGTTCCATTGATCCCGAGACATCGGCGAGAAGCACGATCTTCCGGGGGCGCAGATCCTTCCGGCGCATCATTCTTTGCATCGGTTCGCCACCTGTCCGATGCGCTCTTCTGAGTGTGGCCCGCACATCCCACTCGCTTCCCCGCACATCCCTTTTTCGTCGATTCCCCTTTCGTAACGGCGGAACAACGGCCAATCGGTCGACAAGTTTCTGAATGAGTTCCAGTTCTTGATCCGTCAGGGCGGAAAATGGACGTTCATTGAGCCTTTCCTTCTCGCTCACTGCCGCCAGTGCACTCATGTCTTCCGAGTCCACTTCCTGACCAACACTTTCCCCGGGAGTGGCAGTTGTCGTCTGCGGGGCCGATTGTCCTTCGGAACTGCGCGGTGACTCATTGGGAGTCTTTTCGCTGGAACCTGGATATGTTGACGAGTGAGGTAAAGAGTCCTCAGATTCACGAACCTCTCCGAGATTAAACACTCCCTGAAAATAATGAGAAAAAATCTGATCAAATGTTGAAATTTGCTCATGGCTCGTCAACAAAGTTGTTCTTGCCACCCAATACATGTGATCAATGGATTGCGGATTGACCACAATGACTGATTCGGCAAAACGGGAACTGCGCTCCGGCGTTACCGCGATCCCAGCAGCATGTAGTTGATAACCGAATGCGGCAGATATCTCCGGAAGTCCCGGACCGTTACTCGCCTGCAACCCAATCCAAACCCTTGTCAAGGACCACAGCATGATCTTCGCGGTACTTCACAACCGATCCAAGTGTTTTATCGATGTGCTCAGATGTCAATGTAGTGATTCCCAGGAGTTGTGCTGCATGCGCCCAGTCAATCGCCTCCGCGATGCCCGGGGGTTTTTGTACATCTAAACTGCGAATTCGCTGGACAGCAGCAGCGATTTCTTGTACCAATAGCGAATCAGTTTCTGGCAATTTCTTTTGAACGATTGCCGTTGCTTGCACGAGGTCTGGGTATTCAATCCAGTGATACAGGCAACGGCGCTTGAGAGCATCATGTAAGTCTCGAGTCCGGTTAGATGTCAAAATGACGATAGGCGGGGTTTTTGCTCGAATAGTTCCCAGCTCTGGAACCGTGACAGTGCATTCGGCGAGCATTTCAAAGAGAAATGCCTCAAATTCTTCATCAGCTCGATCCACTTCGTCGATGAGGAGAACTGCTGGATTAGGGCCGTCGTGCTCCATGGCCTGCAGGAGTGGACGATCAATGAGATAGTCGCGGGAAAATAGTGTTTCTTCCTTGAGTTCGAGACCCTGAGATTCGGCCACTCGAATGGAGAGTAATTGCCTGGGGTAATTCCATTCATAGAGTGCCTCGGAAGCATCAATACCTTCGTAGCACTGCAGTCGAATTAGTGGAGTACCCAGTAACTCGGCAAGTGTCTTGGCTGCTTGCGTCTTGCCCACCCCCGCCTCTCCCTCGAGAAGCAATGGCTGGGGCAATTTCAGGGCGAGGAATAGTGAAGTTGCCAGACCCGGGTCTGCGATATACCCATTGCGTTCAAGTTCTGCGGCTAGGCCCTCTGGGGATCCAATTTCGCTAGCGGCGGTCATAGCAGATCCCTCCAATCACTACCGAGCAACGAAGTACCACACCGCGCCTATGACAGCCGCAACGATAATCACCACGGGCACCACACGTTTGAGAACAGGCGCCATGGCTACCGTGCCCAAATCCAAGGCTTCTGTCGGATTCACCTGTGCGACAACCGGTTCTCCCGCTGACGATGAACTTTCTTGCGCACCTACAAGAGTTTCGAGGTTTCCTGCGAACTGAGTAACCAGCCGACCTGCAACATCTTGCATGACGCCCCGACCAAATTGTGCTGCTTTGCCGGTGATAGTCAGATCCGTAGCAACTTCAACCCGAGTGGTTGTGGGGTTCTCCGCAATGAGTTCAATCGTGACGAGTGCCTTAGCCGTGCCCGAGCCCCGCGCCTCTTTACCTGTGCCTTCAATGACAGCTTTGTGCACTGAATTGTCTTTGCTCACGAACTGCGCTTCGCCTCCGTAAATCATGGACACAGGGCCTAACTTGACTTTGACATTTCCGCTGAATTGATCACCGTCCACACTTTCCAAAGTAGCCCCCGGCATGCACGGGGCTATTGCTTCAACGTCCAGTAATGTTTTCCAGGCAGTTTCTATGTCGGCGGGAACAGTGAATGTGTTCTTTAGCTCCACGATAATCCCTTCGCTTACTTCGCTCGTTAGGCTCCAAAGTTGAATCAAATCTCCGTGGGAGTCTAGTCGAATCATGCTGACCCTGAGGGGAAACGCTGGACCTAATTGATGGCCACCTGTGTACTCACAATTGCATTCGGTTCGGCAAATTCCACAGATCGAGACTTGGTCATTTGGCTGGCAACCTCACGTGCGGTTTCCGGATCTACAGGTGTTCGAAAATTTACCTGATACATCCGAAAGCCCAAATATTTGCCTAGTGTCAATTCGTTCTTAGCGATGGCAGTGACTTTGTCAGTGCCCGTTATGGGGCTTTTCCCCGTAGGCTTCACTCGAGGCATGTACCGGACAATAAGTGAGTCAACTTTTTCAGAAGTCGATTGAGCCCCAAAACTCGTCGGGGTAAACATCACCAAAGATGCCCTTGATTGGGTCGCCGTGGTTCCACGTGTCACAACAGCCCGCACCTCTGTCACTCCCTGTGATTTCAGGTAGGCAAGGATGCTGGTAGCCCGCTTTTGGGCAAGTAACTTCGATACTCGATTTTTGCCTTGCTTATCGAAAGCAGTGACTAGCAGTCCACCGGAATTCTGTCCTGAAAGTTCGGCAATGGCGTCAAGTTTCGCCTTGCTGGCCTTGTTTAGATCTGCACGATTGCGTGGAAAGTAAATAAGACGCGCAGAGGGACCTGAAGAATCAGACACATTCGAAGCTATGGGAATTTTGTTTCCTGCTCCACCCTCACCACTTAACGTGAATCCGATGGCAATGCTGATCGGTAATTGCCCCTGTCGCACCATATTGATTTGCAGTGTGTGATTTCCCGCCGGTAGCTCAGGAACCAGGAAAGATGATGTGAACTTATTGTCGTATCCGACTATTCCTGCTCCGACCCACGTGGGTTGAGACAGCACATAAATTCCGGTCGTGGTTAATCGCTGTAGCCCCTCTCCGCTCACTGTCATTCGCTGTCCGGGAACAACTTGCTGATTAGAAGAGTTGAGCGGTCCAACACCCTGTAACTCCCAGTCCGCACCCGCGACACTAAATCCTGCACTGGTCAGCTCGGCTTTCCGAAGTTGAACCGGCGCACCTGATGAATCCCGTATTTGAAACTCACCCGGTCGAGATACCTGATTAGTTGTCACCGGATTCTCCGTTACGGTGATGTCATCGGGTGCGGATCCTCCGCCTCCGCTTGATCCTCCGCCTCCGCTTGATCCTCCGCCTCCGCTTGATCCTCCGGCCGGCGGTGCAATGTACGTCAAGGCATTTGCCAAGGTGACAGACCCGCCCAATGAATTGAGGGTGACATCAGCCGTGCCAACGGACCCCGAAGGGGTGAACATGTACACCTCGGTTGATCCGAATACAAAGAACGAAGCTGACCCACCACCAACGCTCACGGACTGCGTTGCTTCAAGATGAGTTCCCACAATCCGGATACCGGTGCCACCTAAGGTCGAACCTGTTGTTGGAGAGATCAAGGTAATTGTCGGGGCCGCGAAGTAGGTATAGGCACTTGGCTCAATGGCCGCTCCGCCAGGCGTAGTGACCGTAACATCTACCGACCCCTGTGAACCTGCTGGGGTCACCACGCGTAACTGGGTTGAACCAATATAGGTCACCGATATAGCAGCATTCGAGCCAAACGAAACTGAGGCCCCTGTTGTGAAATCCGTGCCAAAAATGGTCAGTGTCTGGTTACCTGTAATCGGTCCACCATCAATACTGAGGGAACTGATATTCGGCTGACCGACATAGGCAAAAGGCGTAACACGGGTACTTGTTCCGCAACTATTAGACACTTGAACGTTCACGTTCGTAGGAGAGTTCGCAGGTGCTGTTGCAGTGAGCATTACTGCACTGACGATACTGAACACTGCCGGTCTGCCACCAAAAGTCACCGAGGTAGTCCCGGACAAATTGCTTCCGTTAATTGTGACGGATGTGGTGCCATCGGCTGCACCGAGACTGCTAGAAAGGGAATCGATGACTGGTATGTCACATAAACCTGTTGTGTAGGTGTATGAATTTGCAAATGTTGTGGTTCCCTGCGTATTGGTGACGGTAATGGAAGCCACCCCAGAAGCGCCTAATGGTGTGACAAAACTCAATTGATTATCGGAAAGAAGGCTGACTGACGTCGCGGCGTTCCCTCCCACAGTTACACCTGTGGTTCCTGTGAAATTTGCCCCCGTCAATGTCACGGTGGTACCGCCAGCGGTGGAGCCACTCACCGGAGCCAGCGAATCAATTGTCGGTGCGACGCTGAATGTCCGGGCATACAACAGTCGATTGGGCGATCCAGAGCCAGGATTGCCCACAATGTTGGCTGTTGAACTATTTACCAAGGCAGTGACCACTTGGTTGGGTGTGGCAGAGGTGTTGATGCCCAAGTACACAGCTGCAGCACCTGCAACGTGGGGAGCCGCCATGGATGTTCCATTCAAGGTAGCAGTGGAGGTAGAACTTGTGATCCATGTGGAGACAATTGAAGAACCCGGAGCAAAGATATCTACTACGGTGCCGAAATTTGAGTAGCTTGCTCGATTATCCGCGCTGGTTGTTGCACCCACTGTGATTGCTGATTCTTCGCCTGCAGGGCTGTAATTAGATGCATCGGCATTGTCATTTCCTGCTGCCACTACAACAGTGATCCCCAAATCCACCAGAGCTGCGACTGCATCGTCGAGAGACTTACTGGAGCCCCCGCCCAAACTCATGTTGACCACCGCAGGTTGCCCATACAAAGGGTCAGAAGAATGGTCGTAAAGATTTGCGATCCAATTTAGCCCACTGATCACACCACTTGTGAATCCGCGACCGCTGCAATCGAGTACTCGGACTGGCACTAATCCGACATTCTTGGCCACTCCATATTTGGTTCCACCCACCGTTCCTGCAACGTGAGTGCCATGTCCATTGCAATCAACGGTGCTCGGACTGCCGCTTACATAGGAGATTCCAGGGTTGAGCCTGTCAGAGAAATCACTATGAGCATAGATTCCGGTGTCGACAATGTAAGCCAACACGCCTGTGCCATCGCCTGCACACGCGTAAGTGTTGTCTAATGGAAGGGATCGTTGATCGATTCGGTCAATTCCCCACGTGGCAGGGGTTTGGGCCGTGGGAGTGCAATTAGCGGCTCCTGGAGTTGTGGGAGCGGGAACAGTAGGCGGCGTCACTGACTCGGTGGGCCGAATGGCATATGTGTAACGCCCCAGCACTGAACCAGATGTAGGGAACTTATTGGCCACCAACGAGTTACTGCCACCATCTGCGTATGGGATCGCAGAATCAGTATTTCGCACGCGGACAAGTGAATTTGTTCTGTTATTTGGATCGGCATAACCAATCACAAAAGTGGGATTACTCGTTGAGCTGGGAGAACTCACTCGCGAGTAATTGAACTCGAGATCAATATTGCCACTGCCTTGATTAATAATTACTAACTGAAATGACTGTGACGCAGGCTTGCTAGAGTACTCGCCCACATTGATCCAATTAATGCAGTAAGCACTCTGTCCGTCGGCCGAAATTGGCCCGTAGGTAACAGCGCTGCTATTTCGGGTATCTAGATCGGTGAACAGCGGCAAAACTAATGGTCGGAGCGTAGTGTCCAAATTGATTCCGGTATACGAGCGGAAATCCCCGAGACCATCATCAAAACTGATCCCACCGTTGTTGTTCACAATTATGGCGTCGTATTCGGTGCCAAACCAGTTCACGGCGAATCCCAAATCAAGGGAACCTGTAGAAGCATCGTCCACATTTCCCATGGAGTTGGCTTGACAGCCAGCATCGGTCCTAACAGCAGAACTGGAAATACTTACCGGCAGATTGCGCTCGATGTAATCAATCCCAGGTTCGGTGGACAACGTTGCGCGCTGTTTCGCAGTGAGATCAGCGGTGACCCCTTCAATCGGACCCTGCAAAAGGGACTCAACGCTTACTCCCAACGCGACAGCACGTGCCTTAACTTCTTCTGCGCTCACCCCGACCTCGGCAATAATCAAAAAATCTTCGCCGGAGGAAGACGCCTCTTGCTCTGTTACCTCAGGCTCTGTTACCTCGGGCTCTGTTACCTCAGGCTCTGTTACCTCGGGCTCTGTTACCTCAGGCTGGCTGATCTCCTGGGACGGCGAGGCGTCATTGCCATATGCCGGGCTTAGCCCTGTAATCAGACTCATTGCCATGGCGAAAGCCACGGCGATGGCTCCCCAGGGCTTCATGTGGAGCCCTCGTCTTGCAAGGTTTCGCCGAAGTTTCGATATTGACATCCTCGACACTTCTTCAGTCTAAAGCACTATTTCGTGATGAGCTCGGGGACCTAAGCGCGCACCTTTTTGTCTGAAAGGAAGGCCAGGCCAGAAAACCTAGGGCTTGCCACGTACTCACGTGAAACCTAATACTGAGCTGTTTATGATGGGCTGATGAGGTCATTAACCGGGATATTAACCGGGATTCTGTCATTATGTGTAGTTGCAGTTGTTGGCCTCACCGGTTGTACTTCCGGCTCACAAAATTCACCTGACCTCGCGGGTCGCACATTTACCTCCCAAGAGCTCGTAATTAATAACGTGCCGGCTGCCGCTGCAGATGGCGGCACTATTGCTGTTACTTTCACTGACGATGGCATCTCAGTCAACGCCGGATGCAACACCCTGTTCGCCAATGCCACGTGGAGCACCGGGGTTATCAGTATTGAGGGCGACACCATGGCTTCCACCATGATGGCATGCTCTGAATCATTAATGAATCAAGATCAAGTTCTGAGCACCTTCTTCACAAGTGATCCAGGCTGGACACTCGAAGGGGACAAACTGACTCTGAGCACCCCTACGATCACAATAATTCTGACTGAGCAATGATCACCGCTGGATGATCACCGCACGATAACCTCTGCAATCACAAGACAGTGAATGCTTGCCGTGGCAGGCTTACCTCATGACGGAAGCCGCTCTGCGAATTTGCCCACTATGTGAGGCCAACTGCGGCCTGTCCTTAACAATTGGCTCCCGTGAAGGCGCAGGAACAATAGATGCCGTTCGAGGAGATAAAAACGACGTATTTAGTCACGGATTTATTTGCCCCAAAGGGGTCTCGCTCGGCGAATTGCATTCAGATCCCACTCGCTTAAAGGCGCCATTGGTGCGGAATTCGAATGGTAAATTAGAAGCGACCACATGGGGCCACGCATTTGATGTGATTCGGGAACGCCTTGGACCAATTATTCGTGAACATGGCGCAAATTCGGTCGGGATGTTTCTCGGAAACCCCAATGTGCATAGCCTTGCCGGGGCATTCATTCTTCCTGCCCTGATTAAGTCATTGGGCACTGAAAATCGATTCTCTGCCAGCACCGTCGACCAGATGCCCAAGCAAGCAGCCTCCGCCATGATGTTTGGCACGGCATTATCTGTCCCCATTCCGGATATCGATCGAACCGATTACTTCCTCATGCTCGGCGCAAATCCATTGGTATCCAACGGTTCCATGATGACCACTGCGGATTTTCCAGGCCGGCTTCGAGCTCTACGTAAACGTGGAGGCACATTGGTTGTTGTTGATCCAATCAGAACTCGAACAGCAGAATTTGCTGACAAACACCTCACTATTCGACCAGGCAGCGATGCCATTTGGCTTGCCGCCCTTGCCAATGTCATTTTCCAGTCGGGACAAAAGAATTTGGGCGCGGCACAGGACTGGGTCATCCCGGCACAACTCACTGCGCTTCAGGATCAACTAGAACCCTTCACCCCGGAATCCGTCGCCAACATCACCGGAATTAGCCATGAGGCCACTCGGGAAATTGCTGCTGCACTGATGTCCGCCCCTTCTGCTGCTGTCTATGGACGCATGGGCACCACCACATCTGGATTGTTCTGGGGTAACACCGTGATGCCCATGGCAACTCTGGCGTCCTGGTTAATAGATGTCATCAACATCGCCATTGGTTCACTCGATAAACCAGGCGGTGTCATGTTCCCTCTTGCTGTTGCCGGTGGACCTTCAACAGAAGGCACCTCTGGTACGGGGCACGGGGTCAGTATTCCGGGGCGCAGACGGACTCGCGTTCGTGCTTTACCCAGTGTTCTTGGTGAATTTCCCGTATCAGCTCTTGCTGAAGAAATAGATACACCTGATCCGGAGACCGGACAACATATTCGTGCCGTATTTGTTGTTGGAGGCAATCCAATTGTCTCCACGCCAGATAGTGATCGCCTTCGTGCGGCATTTAAATCTCTGGACTTACTTATTTCTGTTGATCCTTATCTCACTGCAACAAGTGCCTTGGCTGACGTCGTTCTTCCCGTTGCATCGCCACTTACCCGTTCCCACCACGATGTTGTGTTCAATAATCTTGCTGTGCGCAATCAAGCTCGGTACTCCCCCGCAGTCTTCCCTGTGCCACATGGAGAAATGGATGAAGCCGATGTCCTGCTTACTCTGGCCGCAATCGCCGCAGAAATACATTCCGAAAGCTCAGTAAGCGCTGAAAAGATGGACGACTTCATTGCTTACACCGTGGCACAACAGGCGGTAAGTGATGTTGCGTCCCGTTGCCACGGACTTGATGTTGCGGACCTAATGACCGGTGTTGCTCCCCGCAGAGGTGTTGATCGAATCCTGGACCTGCGAATTCGATCAGGTCCCTATGGTGACGGTTTCGGTTCTAATCCAAATGGTCTCACTCTGCAAAGCCTGATTGATACACCTCATGGCATTGACCTGGGTCCACTGCAACCTCGGTTACCAGAGGTATTAAGGACACCTTCAGCTCGTATCGAGATTGCCCCCAGCGTTTTGCTCGCAACATTGGCCACCGCGGAAGTTTTGCTCCATCAAATGAGCGAACCTAATAATCGGCAATTACTTCTCATTGGAAGGCGGCAACTGCGGAGCAATAATTCCTGGATGAAGGATATTGCCACACTTCAGGGCGGCTCAAATAGGCCAAGCGCGCAAATTAATCCAACAGACGCAGTCGCACTTTCCCTTAATGAATCCTCAACGGTAAAAGTCTCCAGCTCGGCAGGAAGCATCACAATTCCACTGGAAATTACTGAAGATATTTCACCCGGGTGCATTTGCATTCCCCACGGCTGGGATGCATTTAACGTCAATACATTGGTCAACGTTGACAACATCGATCCATTGGGCGGAACGGCAGTTTTGAGTGGGCTGCCTGTAACCGTCAGCTCTGCTTAACGGGTAGCGGCAGTGGTGACGGCAATCTCAAATTCAGGTGCAGTCGATTGAAGTGGCTTTGTAAATTGGGCACCTGTGGCAGAACGTGCCAGCCACTCAGTCCACGGCTCATTCCACACCGTTATTCCATTGCCGTCATTTGATTGCCCGCGCGAAGTATTGTTCACAATCACAACGTCACCAACATTATTTTCATTCCACCACCATTGTGCGTTTGAAGTGCTCATGCCTACGCAACCGTGCGAGACATTGTCACTTCCTTGGCTGCCCGTGCTCCACGGCGCTGCATGCACATACTCACCGGTATAATTCAGTCGCATGGCATATTCCGCGTACACTCGGTAGTAGTCGGGATCAGAAGTACTCGTACCGCCAGTTGCGGCATCCATAATTCGTGAACGCTCCTTACTGAGAAGAACTTTTGTCCCTGAACGAGTTTCAAATCCTGGTTTACCCGTGGTTACTGGGATAGTCCGCAGTAACTCTCCGTCGCGGTACACGTCCATGGTGTGGGTCTGCGCATCTACCACGCTCACAACAGCCGGACGGAACTGAAAATTGACAGTCGTGTTTCTCTTTCCGAATACACCCGGCTTAGCCTGCACTCCAGTGAGATTTACATCTACTTCGACCTGTGTGCCCCCTGGCCAAAGATCCTTCGGCCTGAACTCGATCTGACGATTATTTGACCAAGACCATGCGCCCAAAATTGGTGTCGATGTTCGGACAGTGAGTGCTTGCTCGACTTCAAGTCTATTTTCCACTTTTTTATTGAAAGTCACCACAATCGGCAAGCCCACGCCCACGTCTTGGCCTTGACCGGGGGAGACTTTCGCGGTGAAGAACTTCTCCGGTTCAACGGTAGAAAAGGTCTTAGCAATTTCTCGGGTTCGACCACGGGAGTCAGATCCTGTGGCTTGTATCGAATAGGTTGCCGAATATTCCAGTGGCTCAGCAGTAGCAGTCCACTGAGAGCCATCCTCGGACATAATGCCGCTGACAGGTCCGTCGGGACCCGTGACGGAGACATTGGTCAAGATGCCCCCAGTGGCTTCGAGCTGGATGGATGTATCAGGATCAACGGGCGCACTTGAATCGGGAAAAGACAGGATCTCCACTTCTGGATTGGGGTCCTGCGGGATGGTTGTGACATTGAGTGTTGGTGTGCAGGCAGAAATGGCAAACACCGTAACCGCGCCCAAGACAACAGGTCGGGCGCGACGGCTGGCGGATTTGACTCGGGGGGAAGTCACAAATTGCTCCACATCAGAATATCGCTCGAAACTTTGTATCTGAGAGTACGACGAAAGTCGACCAAATAACTCAGTGAATCGCGCACTCGACTTTTCCCCCCTTACAGATCACCGATTTAGTGGGCGAATTCGCCCCGGTAATACTCAAAAAGCCAGCCGATAAGGGATAAGACCAGAAGTGCGACACCTAAAACAATCAACCACACCGCAAAGATCAAGCCAAGGACAACCACCATGGCTGACAGTGCCACCACCAATGGCCACCAGGAGTGGGGGCTATAGAAGCCATATTCAGGGTCGGCTTCATCGATTTCGCCATCGAGTCGATCCTCAGGACGTGGAAACACCCGTTTTGATGTATACAGCGAGTAAAAAGCTATGAGAAAGGCCAGTGCACCCGTGAGGGCCAAGGCCGTGGTGCCGACTTCATCGCGGCTCAAATACCAGTAAACCGCCGCCAACATCGAATAGAAAACAAAACCAAGGGCAAATAGGTAACCTTCTACCTTCATTTGCTGGCCTCGTTATTCAGAGCTGCTGGGCGCACCGCGGGATGATCGGCAAGTTCGGGATGATGAAGATCAAATGCGGGACGCTCGGAGCGAATTCTAGGAAGCGTGGTGAAATTGTGTCGTGGCGGTGGGCATGATGTTGCCCATTCAAGTGAGCCACTCCAACCCCACGGATCATCTACGGTCACCTTAGGTGCGGTCTTCCATGTCTTGAACACATTCCAAATGAAGAAGAATGTAGAGATGCCCAGTATCGCGGCACCTGCTGTGGAGACGATATTCAACGTTTGAAAGTCATCCATGGGTAGGTAGTCGCCATAGCGGCGGGGCATTCCTTGGACTCCCAGCCAGTGCTGAACCAGGAAGGTAACTTGGAACCCAATGAAAAGGAGCCAGAAGTGAATCTTGCCGAGTTTTTCATCCAGCATTTTACCGGTCATCTTGGGCCACCAGAAATAGAGACCCGCAAACATCATGAACACAACGGTTCCAAATACCGTGTAGTGGAAATGAGCAACCACGAAATAGGAATCGGAAACATGGAAATCTAATGGTGGTGCCGACAAAATGATGCCGGTCAAACCGCCGAAGAGGAAGGTGAACAAAAAGCCCATGGTCCAGAGCATGGGTGTGTCATAAGAGATCGAACCTTTCCACATGGTGCCGATCCAGTTGAAAAATTTCACACCTGTGGGCACGGCGATCAACATGGTCATGAACGCAAAGAACGGCAGATATACAGAGCCTGTGACATACATGTGGTGAGCCCAGACGGCTATGGACAGCGCACCAATAGCCATGGTCGCGAAAATCAAACCCTTGTAGCCAAAAATTGGCTTACGCGCGAAAGTCGGGATGATTTCGCTGGCAATACCGAAGAAGGGCAATGCAATGATGTAGACCTCAGGATGTCCAAAGAACCAGAACAGATGCTGCCACAAAATGGCACCACCATTTTCTGGAGCAAATACCAGTGACCCGTATTGACGGTCAATAAAGGCTACGGCCAGCAAAGCTGCGAGCACGGGGAAGGCGATCAGAACGAGAACGCTTGTGATGAGAATTGTCCAGGTGAAAATTGGCATCCGGAACATGGTCATTCCTGGCGCCCGCATGGTGAAAATGGTCGTGATGAAGTTCACCGAGCCAAGAATCGTGCCCAATCCACCCAAGGTGAGACCAAGAAGCCACAAATCCGCGCCGACTTCAGGAGAGTTGACCGCATTACTCAATGGTGCATAAGCGAACCAACCGAAGGCTGCTGCACCCCCAGGCGTGAAGAAGCCTGCTGCCACGATGAGACCGCCAAAGAGGAACAACCAGTAACCAAACATGTTCAAACGAGGGAAAGCGACATCAGGTGCGCCGATTTGCAACGGCATGATGACGTTGCCGAAGCCCACAAAAAGTGGGGTAGCAAAGAGGAAGAGCATGATCGTTCCGTGCATGGTGAACAACTGGTTGTACTGCTCGAGGGAAACAACCTGCATTCCGGGAATAGCTAATTCGGCGCGAATAACAAGAGCCATAAGGCCAGCAAGAAAGAACCACAACATTGAAGTAATTAGGTACATGTATCCGATAACTTTGTGATCGGTAGAGGTCACCCAGTTAACTATTGCCGCGCCCAAGCTCTTCTTGCGCCGAGGAGTCGCGCTCTCGGGGATTGGCGAAGTCGTGGGACGCTCGTTGAGAATTGTCATAGTGTCCGCTCCTGAGGTAACTGGCCTTCTTCACTTGATCGGCCTGTTTGAATAGTGCCAGTCTGACCCTTGGCCCTGAGATCCGCAATATATGCATCAAACTCGGGGCGTTCTACAACCTTGACGTTAAAAAGCATCTGAGAGTGGTAGGTGCCGCACAATTCAGCACACTTGCCCGCATACGTTCCGATTTTGTCTGGAGTAAGTTCAAAAACGTTGGTTTTTCCGGGGATGATATCCATTTTGAAAAGGAAGGAGGGAACCCAGAAGGAGTGGATGACGTCGGGGGACGTGAGCTCGAACCGCACTTTTTCATCGACTGGAAGCACCAAGGTCGGCATTTGCAACTCAGCGATAGCGGGATCGTCTGAGACAAACTGTGAATCGACCGGCATGCCGAGCGCATAAACATCTTCGTCCAAGTAGTTGAAGGCCCATGACCAGCGGAAGCCCACAACATTAACTGTTTGACTCTGGTCATTATCCAAGGTCAAAATCTCGCTTTGGTCCTTCGCGGTGAACCAGAAAAGTCCGAAGATCATGATGAGGGGAACAACCGTGTAGAGGAGTTCAATAGGGATGTTGTACTTAGTTTGCTCCGGGACCTCGTTAATTCTTCTCCTGCGATACGCAATGATGGCCCAGATCATCAGACCCCAGGTCACAATGCCAACGGCCCAGGCCGCAATCCACGAGCCATTCCACAGGTTCTGAATGATGGGTGCTTCTACTGTGGCGGGCTCCGGAAGGTCGAAAAAGAACGCTTCATTTGCGGTGCAGCCACTGAGCAGGAGAACACCTGTAATCAGGCCAACGCCTAAAAGTGCCTTCTTGCCTGCACCTGAAGTGCGAGTCATTCCACAACCTTCACAAGTCGGTTCCGCAGAACGGATTTTGGTTAGAAAATGCGGCGCACCGCACACCTGAGACTATCGCACGACTTCAGTTATTTCTCCTCAGGGTTACGAGGAAAAAACAACGAATTCATCACACAACGCACCGTGATTCACAAAGTCACGATCATGGGTACTGTAAGGGCGTGACTTATGTCCCATTTCACATAAATCTTGACTCCATAGCAGGAGCGCCCATGTCTCCCGGCGTGCTCGCAGCTTGGCAGAGTGCCGCCCAGCAGGCATTTTCTGACCCAGCCCGCATGCACCATGTCGGCCGTCAAGCTGGCTTACTCTTGGAGTCGGCCCGATCCAGTATTGCATCGAGCCTTGAAGTCAATTCATCACAAGTGTTCTTTGCCGCTTCGGGTCCAGAGGCCCTCCGGTCAGCGATTCAGGGTGTCTATCGACAGCGACAGAGGATTTCCCGTCGAGTGATCGCTTCTGAGATTGAGTCAATGGCCGTGCTCAACTCAATCCACAACCTGGTGACCACCGAAGGAGCTGAATACATATCTATTCCTGCGCTCTTCACGGGATCCCTGAATCTGGACTCCATGCGGGAAGCACTAAATGACGGAGCGGCCCTAGTTTGTGTACAACTTGCTAACGCTGAAGTCGGTACTCGCCAACCATTTTCCGAAGTGCTCCACATGGCACAATCACATGGAATACCTGCCATCTCTGACGCAACGGGGGTGATCAGCCACGATTCACTCCCCCAAGAATTTGATCTTCTGGTAGCCCCCGCTAGGGATTGGGGTGGGCCACCGGGTGTCGCGATTATGGTGACCGGTTCGCATTTTCATTGGCGTCCAGAAGAAGCTCCCGACCGTGGTTGGATCGGCGGTTTTCCCGATATCCCCGCAGCTGTAGCCGCAGCAGTTGCATTGGAGGAGCGCGCCAACTGGGAGGTTACTGCCGACAAAAATCGTCATCTGATTCACACTATTCGGCAATCACTTGCAGGCATGAACGAGCAAGGAATTCAGTGCACGGGCGATTCACAAAATCGATTGCCACACATTGTCACTTTTTCACTTCAAGGGGCGGCAGCCGGAGCCCTCGTGACGGAATTGGACAAACGCGGAATCTATGTTGCGTCAGGTTCGGCATGTACAGCAGATTCCAGAATGCCATCGCATGTTTTGCATGCCATGGGAATACCGAGTGAATCAAGTATCAGAATCTCTCTTTCCCATACATCTTCCGTCGAGGATATTGGCACCTTTTTAAACGCCCTGCCCGAAGCAATCGACATCGTTGTTAACAACTAGCCAAAGCAGCTAGCAGTTGGCAATACGGTGCGCAAACGCTGGATGTAATCTCTACGAGAGATTTCAATAACTCCCATACTCCCCAAATGATCTGTGCGCCACTGCACATCAAGCAGGCGACTCCCACCGCAGGACCTCAATTTTTCCACAAGATGAACTAGGGCCACCTTTGATGCATCCCTCTCCACATGGAACATTGACTCTCCCGCGAATAAACCACCGAGCTCAATTCCATAAAGTCCACCAACTAGTTGTCCTTCTCGATTCCATACCTCTACCGAGTGCGCAAAGCCCAACTGATGCAGTTGAGAGTACGTTTCGATGAACTCATCCGTGATCCATTGATCTTTTTCCAATGGGCGTTGACAGAACGACATCACGTCGGTGAAGCGAGTGTCATGTGTCACCGTGAAGTTTCGTTGTGATCTGCGAAGGGATCGACTGACATGAACCGCCTCAAGTGGCAAAATTCCGCGAGGATTCGGTGACCACCAGGCCAGCTGGCCTCGTAGATCCGTGCCTTCTCGACTGAGGTGCATTGGGAAAAGGCCATTGGCATATGCCTGCAGGACGGTGGCTTGATCGAGTTCAGCACCTATGGCAACAACATCGCTTTCGGGATTGGATTCCAGTGGGTCCGGGAGTGACCATGCCGACTCCGGTAGAACTTTTCCTCCTGCAACAATCCCGCCCACGGAAATGTTTGCCTTATGGTCGAGGACAGGAAATGTGTGCCTGAACTTCCGCTGCCGCAGGTTCGCCATAACTCTGAGCCATGCGTTCGAGGAAATGCTGCTGGGCAAGTTCGTACTCTTGGGTTCCGACCGTCTCAATGACGTACGTGGCCAGTAACGATCCCACCTGCGCAGAACGTTGATCGGTGAGACCCCATGCTTGTCCGGTTAAAAAACCTGCCCTGAACGCATCTCCCACCCCAGTGGGATCAGCTTTACGCAACTCCTCGGCAATGGGCACTTCCACACTCGATTCACCACGTCGATCAATACGGGCACCCTTAGAGCCTAATGTGGTAACTCTCACCTCCACCATATGAGAAATATCTTGGCTACTCCAACCGGTCTTTTGTTCAATCAGTGCTGACTCATACTCATTGGTGAACAAGTATTGAGCACCCTCAATGAGCGGTTTGACTTCCTCCCCACTCATGCGTGCTAACTGCTGCGATGGATCAGCTGCAAATGGGTAACCGCGAAATCGACATTCATCGGTATGGCGCTGCATGGCGAGCGGATCATTCGCGCCAATAAGCACTATGTCAGCGGTACCTGCTTTGTCGACAATCGGCTTGAGTTCAATATTGCGAGCTTCTGACATGGCACCTGCATAAAAGGTCGCTATCTGATTCTGTTCTGCGTCAGTAGTGCAAACAAAACGGGCAGTGTGTGCTGAATCTGACACATGTACGCCACTTGTATCCACTCCGTGCCTGTTGAGCCAGCTTTCGTAATCGGCAAAGTCTGGTCCGACGGCCCCTACGAGGATCGGGTTAAGGCCAAGACATCCCATGCCAAACGCAATATTTGGGGCAACTCCACCGCGACGGATTTCCAGTTCATCGACCAGAAAGGAGAGGGACACCTTATCTAGTTTGCCCTCAACAAGAGAATCAACAAAGTTGCCAGGAAATGTCATCAGATGATCGGTTGCAATAGAACCAGTTATGAGTATCGCCACGATGCGAGAGCCTACCCGCCCTACTGCAAAAAATTCTTGAACACGCAAATAAACCCTGACATCACAACAAAACGTCTAGGAAAACCTCGAACTGTTTAACCTTCTAGTGGAAGGAATCCCCACATGCACACGAACCGGTGGCATTCGGATTATCAATCGTGAATCCTTGCTTCTCAATGGTGTCCACAAAATCAATGGTGGCACCACTCAAATAAGGAGCACTCATGCGATCGGTCACAACACTGACACCGTTGAAATCCTTGGTGACATCGCCATCCAGATTGCGGTCATCGAAGAAGAGTTGATAACGCAGGCCAGAACAGCCACCAGGCTGAACAGCTATGCGGAGGGCGAGGTCATCGCGCCCTTCGGATTCAAGAAGAACTTTCACCTTGTCCGCCGCTGCATCGCTGAGCAGGAGGCCATCGGTTCCGGAAACTAAGGTTTCGGATACTGAGGTTTCGGATACTGAGGAATCAGTAGACATGGGCATTCTCGCTTCCTGAATAACATCGTGCGGCCGCCGGAAAACTTCCGTCAGGGACAAGGGTATGCCTCAACCGCTATTTATGCACGCCCCGCCCCTGAATCGCGCACCCAAAATCGCGCACCCTGAATCGCGCAAGCTCCCATCCAGTAGGACAATGCTCATATGGCTGGACCTTTTATCGATCCCGCTCCCTCACCATTGGCCCTACTCTTGCTGGGCAATAACGCCGATGCTGATAGTGAGCGCGGGGTCGAATGCCCCGGAGATCTACCGCCCGCCTCTGATCCGGACCTTGTTGAACGCGCCCGCAAGGCAAAGGAGGTCCTTGGCGAGAGAGTGTTCATTCTGGGCCATCACTATCAGCGCGACGAAGTTATTCAATTCGCTGACGTCACCGGCGATTCCTTCAAATTGGCACAAAAGGCCGCCGCAATGCCCCAAGCCGAATTCATTGTCTTTTGCGGAGTTCACTTCATGGCAGAGAGCGCCGATATTTTGACTTCGGATAACCAGAAAGTTGTCCTTCCAGATCTTGCAGCAGGTTGTTCCATGGCCGATATGGCTGAGATCACTCAGGTGGAACAGTGTTGGGCCGATTTAATCGAAGCAGGAGTGGCTGAGACCACCATTCCCATCACATACATGAATTCCACTGCGGCTATCAAAGCATTTACCGGGCGCCACGGAGGTTCAATCTGTACATCAAGTAATGCGCAGCGAAGCATGCAATGGGCATTCGAAAAAGGGGAAAAAATTCTCTTTCTGCCCGACCAGCATTTA
Source organism: Candidatus Nanopelagicales bacterium (assembly GCA_018402075.1). The sequence goes on from JAGYJP010000001.1 coordinate 166,967, forward strand.
GGCCGAAATACTGCGGTCAGGGATTTGGGTTTGAACCTGGATGACTGCGTCGTCTATAACCCAAATCGCCCACTAGGCGGGTTAACCCTCGATCAACTTCGCAATGCAAAAGTGATCCTTTGGAAAGGCCACTGCAGTGTGCACGGTCGTTTCACTTCAGATTGCGTGGACGATGTTCGCGCCAAAGTTCCCGGAATCACCGTGATTGTTCACCCTGAGTGCTCCTATGAAGTTGTAGAAAAAGCAGACATGGTTGGTTCCACAGAGAAGATCATTGCCACCATTGAAGCAGCACCAGCCGGATCAGCATGGGCAATCGGCACTGAATTGAATCTCGTTAAGCGACTCGCGCTCGCTCACCCAGACAAAGAGATTGTTTATCTGGATAAAACGATTTGCTTTTGCTCCACCATGAATCGCATTGACCTTCCACACCTGGTGTGGTCTCTTGAACAGCTTGCAGCAGGCAACCTGGTTAACCAAATCGCCGTCGATCAAGAAACTTCTGAGTGGGCCGGGGTCGCCCTGGACCGAATGCTCAATCTTCCGGGTTCTTCAACGACCGTGGACTGACATTTCACTTCGGTTTCGTGATCGGAATTATTACTTCATTCCTTCGCACAAACCAAGGCTTCCACGGTGGGTCATAGCGAGCCCATTGCGGCTCGCCCGCGATTGAGTACCCATCCTCGAGCACATCAGTTTTGAGCTGTTCGATGCGTCTTTCAACTTCGCTGAACTTCCACGAACCTGCCCACGTTATAGCCGCGGCCATGTGTTCCGGAAGTTCACGGAGCACAACTCTCGAATCCCCTGGGATTGGCAGGTTGTGCACGCTACTTCCGGCCGGCATCACAAAGGAGACGCGCCAGTCCCCTGTCGGCTCACCTTGTGAAGTTGTCGCGGCTTCCTGCAACACTGGTGATGTCATTGTGATCTTATTTTTTGAGATGTAACCAACGAGAGGACCAAACGCCCTGTTTCCTACTTTGCTGGGTTCACCTCTCATGGAGATTTCTGCCAACACACATGATTCATAGAGGCGAATCTGAATCCCTTTAGCTTCGGAGATGACTCGATACTTCTGAACTTCCGTCACGTGACGCTAAATCCTGGAGCGTCCCAGATAGCAAACCAGCGAGAAAGATCCGTCTCAATAGGTAGCTCTCCCGTGAGTTTGTCTCGCAGCTTTAGTTCGAGAACATTGTTGCGCACTTTTTCGCCTTGAGTCGGAACAAATGGATAAAAGGTGCCGCGCTTGTACAGGTATACCAAGGCTGCTTGTTCACCCTGAGGACCGCTGAAAGTAAACAAGGAGCAGAGTAGTTGCGGACCAAAGCCTGCATTAACCAGAGATGTATTAACCGCGTGGGCATCTGTCACTACCGAAGAAAGATCAGGCGGATCACTTCGGACCGTGAGCCAGTCGTAACCAAATTCATCAGCGGATGCGACCACCTGTGGACCGCCATCAGCATCCAGAAGTTCACGTACTTCCTTTTCCAGTTCCGCGAATACTTTTCCTTCAGGGGCACGAAAGCACACTGCACCAATACCTGTTGGTGTCAATCCAAGATCAATTTGCATGGTGATTGCTGCAGATGGCAAGGCAAATAGCGAATCTAAATTAGGCCGAGCGGGTTCTTTTCTGCCACGAAGCGCGTCAAGAAAACCCACGACTAACGATCACCCAATTGTGCGGAAATTTTGGCCAACTGTTCTAAGCGCTTTTCCAGTGAGGGGTGAGTCGCAAAAATTGCTTCCATGCCTAAGCCCTTACTGCCCTTAAAGGCAGGAGCGAACGCAATGGCACTTACCGGTTCCATACTCCGTAAGTCTTTGTCGGGAATAACGTTCATTTCCCCGCTGATTTTGACGAGTGCACTTGCAAGTGCACTGGGCTTTCCTGTCAGGAGTGCAGCACCACGATCCGCACCGAGTTCACGATACCGGGACAGGGCTCTCATCAACATAAAAGAAATGAAGTAGACAATGACACTCACGGCCATCACGGCCATAAAGACGACGGCCGTATTTTGATCTCGACGATCTCGCATCATGGATCCCCACATGGCACTTCTCGTGAGAAAACCAGCAAGGATCGAAGTAAAGGATGCAATTGTCATCACGGTTACATCTCGATGCGCGACGTGCGAGAGTTCGTGAGCGAGAACTCCCTCTAATTCGGCTTCATCGAGTCTTTTTAGTATTCCCTTTGTCACTACAACCACTGAACGATTTGGGCTTCTACCGGTGGCAAACGCATTGGGCACAGGAGAATCCGAGATTCCCACACGCGGCTTCTTCATATCAGCCATGGCACAGATTCGATCAATAAGAGCATGCAGTTGAGGTGCCTGTTCGGGTGATACTTCAACAGCATTCATTGCTTTCATAGAGAGCGTGTCCGAGAACCACCATTGAGCAAAGAGGAAGCCGCCTGACAGCACCAATACGAACACCGCGTTCACGCCAATACCTATTAGCAATGCGGCGAGAACCACATAGAGGAAACCGATTCCAAAGAGTGTGCCAAACATTCGGGCCGACAAGCCTCGATCTTTGCCGTATCTGGTCTGAGCCACAACTATCCCTTCCTCATGGTCAACTTCAAACTGAGTTCACGGGCAGGAGTCACTTAGTCTTCAATGGCCTTCTTCTCGGCTGACCCCAGTTGATTCTTCATTGCGGCAAGCTGAGCCTCGACCTCAGAATCACTTGCCATGCGCTCCAACTCCACCGTGATGCTGTCTTTGCTCATTCCCGAAGGATCACTCAAAGCTCCAGATGCCATGAGCTCATCAATCGCGCCTGCACGTGCCTGCATTTCCGCAGTTTTATCCTCGGCTCGCTGGACTGCCAAACCAACGTCGCCCAGTTCTGATGAAATCCCCGTAAAGGCTTCATTGATCTTTGTTTGCGCTTCAGCAGCAGAGTAAGTGGCCTTAATGGTCTCTTTGCGTGTTCGGAAGGATTCAACTTTGCTCTGCAACTGCTGTGAAGCAACAATAAGTTTCTCTTCTTGTTCCTGCAACTGAGCAAGTTGCACGTTGAGGTCTGCAATCTGCTGGTGAAGACCGCTTCGCCGGACCAGGGCTTCTCGGGCCAAGTCCTCGCGATTTGCCGCGAGAGCTGCGCGCGCTTGTTCTTCTAATTTGACTTCCTGCTTCTCAAGTCCTTGAACTTGGAGTTCAATCCGCTTTCGACTCGTGGCGACATCGGCAACACCACGACGTACTTTTTGGAGCAACTCCAGTTGTTTTTCGTAGGAGTAATCCAACACTTCGCGGGGGTCCTCGGCTTTGTTGAGTGCCTTATTGGCCTTGGACTTGAAAATCAATGTGAATCGCTGCCACAAACCCATGGTGTTTTCCCTTCGATTGCCGGCAACTTCGAGCCGGAACGTCCCTCTAGAGTAAATGGAGCAACCCGCTCATGCACACAGCAGTGGGGCTACTCTGAGCACATCATGTTTGGACAGAAGAAGAATAGCGCTCCAATCGAGCCAGAAACCCCTGAGAACGGTCCCCTGTCAGGCAAGGGGCGACCGACCCCCTCCCGCAAGGAGGCAGAAGCTGCCCGCAAGGCGAATGTGCGTGCCCCTAGGGGCACAAAGGCAGGCAAGAAGGCGTCCCGTGAGGCCGATCGTCTCGCGCGAGCGAGACAACGTGAAGGCATGCTCGCCGGTGATCCTCGATACCTCCCGGCTCGCGATCAAGGACCTGTTCGAGCATATGTTCGCGATTTTGTCGATGGCAGGTACACCGTCGCGGAGTACTTCATCTTCATGGCTCTTGTTGTTTTGGTGTTGGGATTTGTGCCCAATGTCGCCGTCCAACAATTTGTGTCGCTTGCCTTCTTTGCGGTCGCCGCATTGATCGTGATCGACACAGTCATTTTGATTGTCCAACTCCGGATGAGGATGAAAAAACAATTCCCTGACAAGATGGATCGTAAGGGTACAACTCTTTATGCGCTCATGCGCGTACTCCAATACAGACGTCTACGAATGCCCAAGCCACGAGTTGCACGCGGAGTTCGTGCTAAGAAAAAGGATAAATAATCATGCAGTACCGCCTTCTTGGACGAAGCGGGCTCAAAGTATGTGAAATCACATATGGCAATTGGGTGACTCACGGTTCACAGATTGACGATGACATCGCAATTAAGACAATGCATGCGGCGCTTGACGCGGGGATCACTTCGTTTGACACTGCGGATGTCTATGCGGACACAAAAGCGGAAGTTGTCATGGGCAAAGCACTCCAAGGACAGAGGCGTGAAGGCCTCGAAATTTTTACGAAGGTTTACTGGCCAACCGGCCCTGGAGTCAACGACCGCGGCTTGTCCCGCAAGCACATCATGGAATCCTGTGAAGGATCATTAAAGCGACTCAATGTCGACTACATCGATCTCTACCAGGCTCACCGATATGACTACGAAACTCCACTCGAAGAAACCCTACGCGCTTTCGATGATCTTGTTCGTCAAGGAAAAATCCTTTATGTCGGAGTGAGCGAATGGAATGCCCAGCAAATTCGAGATGCCATTCGAATTGCCAACGACATGGGATTCGATCGCATTATCAGTAACCAACCCCAGTACAACATGCTATGGAGAGTTATTGAATCAGAGGTGATTCCGACCAGCGAAGAACTTGGTATTGGCCAAATTGTGTGGTCGCCTATTGCTCAAGGAGTTCTGACCGGAAAGTACAAAGCGGGGCAACCTGCTCCTCATGGAACCCGAGCGACCGACACCAACGGAGGTGCGGACTTTGTTCAACGCTGGTTAACCGATGACGTTTTGAATGCGGTTGCCAAACTTGAGCCCATTGCCGCTGACATGAAACTCACGATGGCTCAATTGGCCATCGCGTGGGTGTTAAGTAACCCCAACGTTGATTCCGCAATAGTAGGAGCCACTCGCCCCGAGCAAATCACTGAGAATGCCAAGGCTGCTGGCATTACATTGCCCGAGGATGTCCTCAGTGCAATCGACTACGCGCTCGGAGATCTGGTGCAGACTGACTCTGCTCTTACCGTTTCACCCGAAGTTCGACCATAAATTGATAGCTGAAGTTCAACCGTAAAGAAGGAGAAATCATGAGTTGGTTTTGGAGTTACTTTGATTTGGATGGTGGCCCAATTGAAAACCCCACGGCTCCGTGTGTGACATCGGGATTTCCCAATCAATCCGATGCTGAGGCATTTGTCAGCGAAAGCTGGCGAGAATTATTGGCCTCAGGGGTTGGCTTTGTCACGCTCATGGATGGTGACCGTGAAGTGTACGGACCCATGAACTTACGCCCCGAGTGACCTGTAAAGATCTTTTCGTGAACCAAAACTCGTGTTCACGCATACATTTCGTGAACCAAAACTCGTGTTCACGTTGACACGGCACCCCACCTCATGGTGAGGTATGAACACAACAGAATCGACGTATGTGAATCTAGGGGAAGTTCGGTGAGAATCCGTCGCTGTCCCGCAACCGTGTTTCAGGACCCATTACATTATTGGGAAGCTGATAAGTCGGAGCACCTAGCACGTACGAGCGGTCATCCGTCGAGGTAACGGGACGAGCGCTCAAGCGAAAGCTTGACCCTCCCTTGCTGCTGTTTAGCAGGGGTTTTGTTTTGGGTTGGCTTGGCGCAGGGCGTGGTCCAGGGACCACTCACCTGAAAGGACCGTTATGGTCACAGCACGCAGCACGCATTCTCCACGAATACTAAAAGTTCTGGTCGCTGCCAGCGCTATTGCACTCAGCGTTACCACTCTCTCCGCGCCTTCATTTGCTGCAACAAACGACCGCGGCTTGTACGGGGAACCCAATCAATTTGCATCCGTGCAACTGCAGTCCAAAGCAATTCTTGGACTTGTCTCAGCGCGAAAAGTCCCCAGCAAAAACGCAATTAACTGGCTGACAAAGCAGCAGTGTGCGAATGGCTCATTCCAGGGCTACCGCGCAGATACCTCTGCTCCGTGTGCCGCATCTGATGCGGCCACGATTTATGGTGGTCCTTCCGCTGAACAGACAGCTTGGGCACTCATGGCGCTGGAAGCCGCAGGTCAAGAATCGGCCGCCACAAAAGCTGCTCGTTGGCTAGTTTCCATTGCGAAAAATGATTCAAATGGAAAATTAGGGATTCCTTCGTATGCCAATGGGGCTCCCGACGCAAATGCCACAGGGATCACCTTGGCAGCGCTTCGGGGACTGGGCTATAGCTCGGTGACTACTCGGAAATTACAGCGCTACCTTGGGTCGTTGGTTTTGCCCTGCACCGATACGCGCGGTGGAGCATCGCTTTATCAGGTCTCGGTGCCAGGTGCCAACAACTCTGCGACGGCTCAGTCATTCTTTGGAATAGCGGCAACTATGCCCGCTTTTTTACCGGATGATTATGGATCAAGTCCCAAGTGTGGCAAGAATGCCTTAATAAAATTGGGAAGTTATTTGAACAAGCAAATGGCCTCCACGGGCCTACTGAGCTATTACCCGTACGAAGGAGATAGTTTCGGCGACACTGCTCTTGCCCTGATTGGTTTCACTTCACAAGGGATTTCGAATAAGGCTGTCACTCAAGCAACTGTGGCACTGAAGACCAATGCTCGCAGTTGGGCTCTTCCAGAAGGAAAGCCGAATGCAGGAGCATTGGGCTCGCTGCTCATGGTTAGCGTCGCTACCGGGTCAAACTCGAAGAATTTCGGCGGCATCAACCTCATCTCCGAAATCACTAAGTCAGAAAACAAGTAAATGTGCTGTGCGGCCGCCTCTGGCATGATTCAACGAATTGCGTACCTTGTGATAGCGCTACTCGTTGCGAGCATTGTCATGCCTGGGGCGGCCCACGCGAGCACCTACAGGTTCTGGAACTTCTGGACAACCGAAGAAGACGCATGGGTGTATTCCCCACTTGGACCTGCAAGCACATTTCCCGCAAATGGCTCTGTTCAAGGCTGGGTCTTCGCAGCGACAGATGCAGATTCCGAATCGGTTCAACCCAGCATCGGTCCAATAGATGCCTTTGGTGAAGCCTGCGGAACCACAACCATTACGGAGGGGCAAAAGCGGGTCGCCTTGGTGATTGATTCCGGTTCATTAAGCATCGCACCAGAAGGACAAATACCACCCACACTTGTCCTTGCCTGCGCAGTTGGCAGTAGTGAAGCAAGTGGATATGAACTGCTCAACTCGATATCGGAGTTACGCACAGAAAACGGATTTATTTGTGCCATTAATTCGTATCCCGCCATGGAATGCTCAGCCGCATTTACTGCCAATGACTTAGGCAACGCCCCAGGGAACACACTCACAGCGAGTAGTGATACCAGAGTTGTTGAATCACTCGACCCTCAAGAACAAGTAGGCAATTCTGCTGCACCTATTGGTACCGCAGTTGTTATTAGCCTGATCGCTTTAGCAGGCTTTTACCTGTGGCGAAAGCGGTCTTCGTGAACATCGACATGCGACCCCGCTGGTTACACCCCATTGCGTGGTGGATTTGGGCACTTTCGCTCGCAGCGGCCGCTACCCGCGTGACAAATCCACTCCTCCTTGGACTTCTGATCGCAGCCGCTGCCATTGTCGTCGCCCGACGCAAACCCGATGCTCCTTGGGGCAAATCTTTTGAATTTTTTCTCGCACTGGGGGCGCTCATTATTTTGATTCGAGTTGTATTCCAAGTTGTTTTCGGAGCGGCTACAGGAAGTCAATTATTGGTGTCACTTCCGGGTCTTTCCCTTCCTGGCTGGATGAGCGGACTCCGCTTAGGTGGACCGATTATGTTGGAATCATTACTGGGTGCTTTTTACGATGGTCTTCGACTAGCCACCATAGCAATTGTTATTGGAGCAGCGAATTCGCTAGCATCTCCATACCGACTGTTGAAGGCTGTGCCTTCTGCACTTTATGAATTAGGTGTCAGTGTTGTCGTCGCACTTAGCTTCATACCTCAATTGATATCTGACGCGGTTCGGATCAGGGATATGCGTCGATTACGCGGCCGTAAACGCAATGGTCTGAAGGCATATTCCTCACTGGCAATTCCTGTTCTAGCAGGTGCTTTGGACCGCTCGATCAATCTGGCGGCCTCGATGGACTCCCGTGGGTACGGAAGACTCAATGACCATTCAATACGTTCGCGCCGGTTGAACATCGCACTCATGTTTGTGTCCATCATGTTGGTGGCCAGCGGCCTCTACGGCCTATTCACGTCTGATGCCCCAATTCTCATGGGTTTACCCGCTCTCGCTGTTGGCCTCGGCGTCGCCATCTTTTCCATGTGGCGATCAGGCCATAATCGAACGCGCACGGTTTATCGGCCAGACTCATGGGCTCTCCCTGAATATCTCGTTGCGAGTGCGGGAATTGCGACTCTAGGGATTTACATTTGGGCAAATATGAGAGTTGGAAATCACCAGCTGTACTGGGAACAACTCCACCCAGCCCTCAATCAATGGCCGAGTTTGCCAATGTGGGGATTGGTTGCATTTGTAATTTCATTGACTCCCGCATTCATCAGCCCTCCTCCCCCTTCAACGTCAACCCCACAAGTGATCGCGTCATCAGTTTCACTTCGTGAGACACAGAAAGCCGGTACAAACTCATGATTACTTTTGATCGCGTCACATTCACATATTCACCCATCAATTCTTCAGATTCACCCCAATCTGTTCTGAAAGACATCTCATTGGAAATCACGGAGGGTGAATTAGCACTTCTCGTAGGTGCAACTGGCAGCGGAAAAACTACATTTCTTCGCGCAATTAATGGACTGGTCCCACATTTCTCGGGCGGTTACCTTCAGGGTCGGGTATCAATTAACGGCCGAAGCACCCAAGATTTCGCTCCCAGAGAGTTGGCTGATCTCGTGGGGTTCGTGCCACAAGATCCACTCACGGGTTTTGTCACCGACCTCGTTGAAGATGAACTTGCATATTCCATGGAGAGCCTCGGCATTGATCCGCAAACAATGCGGCGCCGCGTCGAAGAAACTCTTGATCTTCTGGGGTTGGCTGAATTGCGCAACCGGCCATTACGTTCTTTAAGCGGCGGCCAGCAACAGCGAGTCGCAATTGGATCGGTGCTCACGGCTCACCCTAAAGTTTTAGTGCTTGACGAACCAACTTCCGCACTTGACCCTGGAGCTGCTGAAGAAGTGTTGGCGGCCCTGCATCGCTTGGTTCACGACCTAGGTGTCACCGTTGTCATGGCCGAGCACCGACTCGAGCGAGTGGTTCAATACGCGGACTCAATTTTGATGATGGAAGATGGACGTATTGACAATGGCACACCGGCTTCCATTATGCAGAATTCTCCGATCGCGCCACCGGTTATTCATTTAGGTCGACTCGCGGGCTGGAGTCCATTGCCCGTCTCAATCCGTGACGCTCGAAGGTCAGCCGGGCCGCTGCGTAGCAGCCTCTCGAGCCAGCGTCCCTATTTGCGGGTGGTCCCGGAATCAACACCCGTGATAGCCCGTGTTCGAGATCTGGATATCGGGTATCCCCAGCGAACCGTCCTCCGAGATGTCTCCTTTGACGCCAATGCAGGGGAAATCACGGCTCTCATGGGGCGCAATGGTTCGGGTAAATCAACACTCCTTCGCACATTAATCGGGCTGCACACACCAAATACTGGAACAGTCCGAATCAATGACATTAATCCCGCGAAAGTTTCAGCACGAGATCTCCTTCATCATGTTGGACTGGTACCCCAAGAGCCAAGCGACCTCTTTGAAGCACAAAGCGTCGCGCTGGAATGCCGCAATTCCGATTCTGATGCATCCTGCGAAGCTGGTACAACCCGAGCGTTGCTCGCACTCATGGCACCTGAAGTTCTCGATTCCACACACCCTCGGGATCTTTCGGAGGGTCAACAAATGATTCTTGCACTCTGCATGGTTGTTGCCGCAAAACCTCCCCTCCTGCTACTGGATGAACCAACTCGCGGATTGGATTACCCCACAAAAAGCAAACTCGCTGACATCCTTCGCGGCCTAGCCGAGACGGGGCATTGTGTCGTGATGGCAACACATGATGTGGAACTTGTCGCTGATCTTGCTACGCGAGTAATCATGCTAGGTGACTCTGAGATAGTTGCTGATGGCCCGACCGGCAATGTGATTACTGGCTCGCCCATGTTCGCCCCCCAAGTAGCCAAAATTCTGGCACCACAACAGTGGCTGACCGTTCATCAAGTGGAGAAAGCTTTGAGTCACCCTGAGCGAGCGAAATCTCCATGAATAATGCAATTCCCCTAGGGAAAAAATCAGCAATCGCTATCGGCATTATTACGGTTATTGGAATTGCCAGTTTTATCTGGCCGTTCTTTGCCCCATCTGACTCATTTGTTGTCGCCCATTCAACCGATGCACCCTTGATTTTTGCCGTCATCATCCCCCTACTGCTGCTTGTGGTGTTGGCCCAAATGTCAGAAGGTGGAATGGACGCTAAGTCGATTGCGCTTCTGGGCGTATTGGCAGCTGTGATCGCTGCCCTCCGACCATTGGGTGCGGGGCTGGGCGGGATTGAACCAATTTGGGTCATTCTGATTCTTGCGGGCCGCGCGCTGGGTCCAGGTTTTGGATTTGTTCTGGGCTCACTGTCACTCTTCGTTTCAGCCATGTTTACAGGCGGAGTTGGCCCTTGGCTACCTTTTCAGATGCTGGCCGCCGCATGGGTGGGACTTGGCGCCGGCCTCCTGCCCCGCGCGTCAGGGCGCAAAGAAATAGCACTCCTTTGTGTCTATGCAGCCGGGGCAACTATCGCTTTCGGATTCGTGCTTAATCTGTGGTTCTGGCCATTTTCGCTAAACCTCCCAAACCAGATCGCCTTTGTACCAGGTGCAGGATTGGGCGATAATTTCCTCGCCTGGATGCGATTTAATATCGCGACATCACTTGGCTTTGATCTTCCCAGAGCGTTTCTCACCATTATTTTGATTCTCATTGCCGGTCGCCCTGTTCTATTCCTCCTGCGGCGGGCCTCGAGAAAGGCGGCCTTTGGTGCACCGATCACCTTCGATGACCCCCCATCCCTTCGCAGTTCCCTTGACCGTGCATGAACAGGTCCAGTTTCCAGCTACTAGTTATTCTGATGCAGTGATCAATGAACTCAACCCCGAATCTCAACGGGCTTTAGTTGACTCACTCATTGCGCGGGTCGATCCGTTTGTAGCACTCGACACAACACCGATTGCAGAGGTAATAACAGGGGCACTCGCTGACCTAGGGAACTGGTGGCAAAGTCGAGTGCCCACTCAGGCCCACGTAGTAACCATTGACACCGCCCACGGCATGAACTTTGTATCTGGAACTGACACCGCGAGCGCCGCTATCGATTCCGGTGCCAATTTGTTCGTACTGATTTCGTCACAAGACTTATGCCCACCTGAAGTTCGGGCGATCATCGGACTACTAACCCGCAAAGATGCCTTCGCTGTGTACTTTCATGACACGGGAACAAGTGATCAATCAGCGATGAAATCCATTGCTGAAATAAGGGATCTCATGCGTCAGCATGCCGACATTCGAGGAGATGCTCTCCAACTTGCCACATTGAACCCAAGCGTGGACTTCACGGTTGGAGTGCTGCTTACTGCGAGTGCGCGCAAAACCCCTGTTATTACGGGTAATGCGGCTCACCTTGCTGCAGCATTGATCACTCAACGACTGACAATGAAGGCAAGTAATTGGTGGCGTCACGGTTCCACATCCAGTGACCCTGCTGTGACTTATTCAGTTGACCGGCTTGGTATTCCTCGGGGCCTCGATCTCAAACTCACAGATCAGACCGGAATCGGTGCACAAATAAATGCCCAATTGCTCCAATCCTTCATAGCGGACTAATCGGAACAAAGGGCAATGATGTGCGCTCACAATCGAGTGCCTTGCCGCGGGCATCTACATAAAAGCCAATCGGATCTGAATCGAGGGCGTGAGACTCCACTAGTGCAAGCGCAATTCCCTGCTTGAGTGTGGGAGAAAATGTCCCGCTGGTGATTTCACCCACTCGATAAGTCAACTCGGGGTCGGAAAAGACTCCCATGTGAGCCCTGGGAATCCCTCGACCCTTTACGCGCAGGGCAACTCTTTTTCGCGGTGCACCTTGCTCACGCATGGTCATCAGTGACCGCCTGCCCTGGAACTCGGGCTTAGCCCAACCCACAGTCCATGACATGAGAGCCTCCACCGGCGCAATATCCGGGGAGATATCTTGCCCATGTAACGGATACCCCATTTCTGTGCGCAAAATATCTCGAGCTCCCAATCCGACAGGTAAGCCCCCCAGTGACTGGGCTGCCTTCAGAAGTGCCCGCCACACATCAACCAGTCCACGTGTGGGTACGACTAATTCGAATCCGACTTCACCGGTGTAACCCGTTCTGCACACCATGATGGGTATTTCTTGAAAGGTCGATGTGGAGAAACTCATATAGGCAAGTCCTGTTGACAAGCCGATTTGTTCCAGAACCCTTGGCGAATCGGGACCTTGAATGGCAATGATTCCGAAGTCATCGTGTTGGTCAATGACACCAATATTCTGTGGCAGTGCCTTTTTCAATGCATCCGCAACAGTCTTTGCATTCACCGCATTCGGAATAATAAAAACATCATCGTCGGAATATCTGTAGACAATAAAGTCATCAAGGACACCTCCGCGTTCATTACATAACATGGAGTACTGCGCCTGACCCGACGTAATTTTACCTAGATCATTGGTCACAATTGTGTTGAGTGCCGATACGGCCCCAGGGCCTGTGATTCGAAGTTTGCCCATGTGAGAGACATCGAAAATTCCTACCGTGGTTCGTACAGCCTGATGCTCGGCAACCGCCCCAGAATACTCAATAGGCATCTCCCAACCCCCAAAGTCCGCGCATTTGGCACCGAGCGACTCATGCTCGGACCACAAAGGAGTGTGACGTAGGTCAAGTGCCATACAGGCAACTGTAGACACATGATTAGATTCTGGACATGCCCACTTCTAAATCAGTGTCCACATCCACGAGACCAAAGATCAAAACAGGTGCCCAATCACCTTCCCCCACCTTTTCATTGACAACCGTCAAGCCCCGCGATATTGCCGCTGACGTTTTGCTGGTCAATTCGGCACCCGCGAAGGGAAAGGGCGTTGAACTGGTGGCCCATGGTTTCACTCCAGCCCAAGCCAAACGAATTCAAATAGATATTGCTGCACTCGGTGGTACCGGAAAAAATGGCGAAGTGATCACACTCACAGGAGTGGCTGGCGTGAAAGCTCCGGTAGTCGTCGCTGTAGGTTTGGGTGATTTTCGCAAGAACTTCGAAATCGAAAGTTTTCGGAGGGCATTGGGTAATGGGGTTCGGTCAATGAGTGGGAAAAAGAAGGTGGCAATTTCGGGCAGCCACTCCCCCGAGCATATTTACGCCACAGTAATGGCAGTAGGGCTGGCTTCCTATTCATTCAATACTTACCGAACCAAATCAAATGGAGCTTCAAAATCTTTGCCATCCGCTTTTGTTATCTCCCTCCCGGTTGCAATTTCACCTGAATACAGAACGGCAGTGAAGAATGCCTCCTCGGTAGTTCAATCGATATATGTATCTCGCGACCTGATCAACACTCCACCCAATGACCTACCGCCGGCAGAGTTGGCTCTACGTGCGAAAGCGGCACTGACCGGGCTCCCAGTTGCTGTCAAAATTTGGGATGAAAAGGCACTAAAAGCCGACGGTTGTGGTGGCATTTTGGGTGTGGGTCTTGGTTCCTCCCGACCACCTCGGCTGGTGAAAATGACCTATGCACCTAAGGGCGCCTCGGCTCACTTATCTCTCGTAGGTAAGGGAATCACTTTCGACACTGGCGGCATCTCCATCAAACCTGCATCGAAGATGCACGAAATGAAGGCCGATATGTCTGGTGCTGCATCAGTTATTGGCGCTATGCAAGCAATTGCAACTCTGGGTCTCAACGTGAATGTCACGGGCTGGATAGCGATTGCTGAAAACATGCCTAGTGGAACTGCCCAACGACCAGGAGATGTTCTCACCACATTCGATGGCACCACGGTGGAAGTACTCAACACCGATGCGGAGGGACGTTTGGTGCTTGCCGATGCCTTGGGCATGTCTGTGGCGGAAAACCCAGATCTCATCATTGACGTCGCCACGCTGACAGGAGCACAAAGAATTGCCCTTGGTCGACGAATTGCAGGTGTCATGGGCAATACGGATTCCGCTCGGGAACTCGTGGTCTCTGCAGCCTCGGCTGTCGGAGAGGAGGCCTGGCCCATGCCACTGCCTGTTGATCTGCGGGAAACCCTCAACTCCGATACGGCCGATATCGCCAATATCGGCGATGGCATGGGAGGAATGCTTTCAGCCGGGGTGTTCTTGCGTGAATTCGTTCCGGATTCGCAGCCGTGGGTGCACATAGACGTGGCAGGACCCGCGTACAACGATTCCGCCGCCTACGGCTATACCCCCAAAGGCGGAACTGGGGCCATGGTGCGGACATTTGTTCACATAGCGGCAGTTCTAGCCGAGGAAGCTACCCGCTAGGTCAATCCCCTTCGTCAGCCAAATTTGTGCTTGCCCCGAGTGTGCCTGTTGAGGGGACGGTGGAAGGATAGGGGCATGACCTCTGCTGACATGACTTCTGTTGATGTAGTAATTCTCGGAGGAGGCAGTGGCGGCTACGCCTGCGCCCTCCGGTCAGCAGAATTGGGGCTTTCCGTCGTCCTCATTGACAAAGATAAATTAGGAGGTACGTGTCTCCATCGGGGCTGCATACCTACGAAGGCGCTCTTACACGCCGCTGAGATTGCTGACTCAAGCAGAGAATCCGCACACTTTGGCGTCAACACAACATTGCAGGGAATTGATATGCCCAAAGTGAATGAATACCGCGATGGTGTTGTTGGTCGTCTCTACAAAGGCCTGCAAGGCCTGGTCAAAAGCAGAAATGTCACCTTTGTCGAAGGTGAAGGGAAGCTCATTTCGCCGAACTCGGTAGAAGTTAACGGCCACACCTACACCGGCAAGAACGTGGTGCTTGCAACCGGGTCGTACGCCAAAACAATTCCGGGATTAGAAATCACTGGCAAAATCATGACCTCTGACCAAGCACTTTCACTTGATTACGTTCCTCAGAATGTGATCGTCTTGGGCGGCGGAGTCATCGGGGTTGAATTTGCCAGCGTGTGGAAATCATTTGGATCAGATGTCACCATCGTTGAAGGTCTTCCGCACCTTGTTCCGAATGAAGATGAAGCCTGCTCTAAAGCCCTTGAACGCGCCTATCGCAAGCGGGGAATCAACTTAGTTTTGGGAAAGAAGTTCGCATCAGCCTCCCAAGATGCCCAAGGTGTCCATATCACTCTGGAGGATGGTACAAAACTTGATGCCGATCTGCTTCTCGTTGCGATAGGTCGCGGCCCAAACACCGAGGGCATGGGTTTCGAAGCTCAAGGCGTAGCAATGGATCGCGGGTGGGTTCTGGTAGACCCACGGCTGCAAACGAACGTTCCCAATATTTATGCAGTAGGGGATATCACCCCAGGGCTGCAACTGGCTCACCGTGGATTCCAGCATGGAATCTTCGTCGCAGAAGAAATTGCGGGCATGAACCCAGTCGTTATTGACGACATCAATATCCCAAAGGTGACGTACTGCGAGCCCGAGGTTGCCAGCGTCGGCATGACGGAAGCGCAAGCCAAGGCAGCCTACGGTTCGGATGTCGTTTCCTACGAGTACAACCTCGGCGGCAACGGAAAGAGTCAAATTCTTGGTACCGCAGGATTCATCAAATTAGTTCAGAAAAAAGATGGCCCCGTCATTGGAATTCATATGGTGGGTTCACGAGTCGGTGAACAAATCGGCGAAGCCCAATTAATAGTCAACTGGGAGGCATATCCTGAGGATGTCGCCACCTTAATTCACGCCCACCCAACCCAAAATGAAGCCATGGGCGAAGCCCACCTAGCCCTCGCTGGAAAACCGCTCCACGCGCATGCCTAGTTCTCGTTCCACACACAACCCAAGGAGTAATCCATGTCCGTCTCGGTGAAAATGCCACAGCTTGGAGAGAGCGTTACCGAAGGCACAATCACTCGTTGGCTAAAAAACATTGGCGATCACGTAACCGCCGACGAACCGTTAGTGGAAATCTCCACTGACAAAGTTGACACCGAAATACCTTCACCTGTCACCGGGGTAATTCTCTCACTTTCGGCACATGAGGACGATGTCGTTGAGGTGGGCGCTGAACTCGCGGTTATTGGCGAAGAATCAGATGCTGGTGCAACTGCATCGGCCCCCGCAGGTGCACCGTCAGCAGGTGCCCCCCCTGCAGCAACTACTCCCGCACCCGTCGAAATAAACCCTGAACCTGTAAACCCTGAACCTGTAAACCCTGAGCCTGCAGTATTTGAAGAAACTGTTGTTGCATCCACACCCAGTGCAACTTCAGTCAGCGCCGAGACAGTCATAAGTCTGCCCGCGCTAGGTGAAAGCGTCACCGAAGGAACCATCACCAGGTGGCTTAAGGCAGTCGGTGATTCGGTTGCGGTCGACGAACCCCTCGTGGAGATCTCTACCGACAAGGTGGACACCGAAATACCCGCTCCCGCCGCCGGAATTCTCATCTCTATTGCTGCGCCCGAGGACTCAGTCATTGAGGTGGGTGCCGAGCTGGGCCGCATTGGTTCGCAGGTCGCTGCGCCAGTACCAGCCCCTGCGCCAGTACCAGCCCCTGCGCCAGTACCAGCCCCTGCGCCAACCACTGGCGGTGAAGAAACCAGTGGTGGATATGTCACACCCTTGGTTCGTCGACTAGCCGCTGAAACGGGAGTGGATCTGGCCCAAGTCGCCGGAACAGGAGCCGGCGGCCGAATCACCAAAGCTGATGTCCTCGGAGCGGTAGGCAACAACCCTTCCACCTCGTCTTCGTCGCCGGCAACGCAAGCACCACCGGCGCCTGCTCCTGCACCTGCACGCCCAGCCCCTGCACCTGCACCTGCCGGACCGGTTGCCGGCACCACCGAGAAGCTTTCGAGATTGCGGAAGGTCATCGCGGAACGCATGGTCGAGTCCCTGCAAGTGTCAGCACAACTCACAACGGTGGTTGAAGTCGATGTGACTCGAATTGCCGCTTTACGCGGTCGAGTGAAGACTTCCTTTGAACAGCGCGAAGGAGTAAAGCTCACCTTCATGCCCTTCTTTGTCAAAGCAGCAGTCGAAGCTTTGAAGCAGTACCCGCAGGTCAATGCATCCATTGATATGGTCGCAGGGACGGTCACGTATTACAGTGCCGAAAATATTGGAATCGCTGTGGATACGGAACGCGGGTTGTTAGTACCTGTGGTTCACAATGCTGGCGAACTCAACATAGCGGGAATTAGTCGGAGAATTGCAGATCTAGCGGAGCGGACTCGTACTGGCAAAGTGTCCCCCGACGACCTTTCCGGTGGAACGTTTACTGTCACGAACACCGGTAGCCGCGGCGCCCTCTTTGATACCCCCATTGTCAATCAACCACAGGTGGCAATCCTTGGAACGGGAGCCGTGGTGAAACGCCCAATCGTGGTCACTGATGACAACGGACAGGACGTCATTGCAATCCGCTCCATGGTCTACCTCGCGCTTTCTTATGACCACCGTTTGGTAGACGGTGCGGATGCTGCTCGCTTCTTAAGCACCATGAAGTCGCGCCTTGAAGATGCGGCATTTGACGCCGAGCTTGGAATTTAACCATGAAAATTGCGGTCACGGGTGCCTCCGGGCTTATTGGAAGGCCACTCGTCAGTCATCTGCGTGGTCAGGGGCACGAAGTGCTTCGATTGGTGCGCCGGGCAACCACCGCACCTGACGAAGCTACGTGGAATCCAGAGTCTGGATTTGTTGACCTCGAAAGACTTGCCGGCACCGAAGCCGTTGTTCATTTGGCAGGCGCAGGCGTTGGTGATCATCGATGGACTGATACCTACAAACAGGAGATCCTTGACAGCCGAGTGAAGGGCACAGACACGATTGCTCGTGCAATAGCTTCGCTAGATCCCAAACCTCGCGTTTTCGTCAGCGCATCTGCCATCGGCTTTTATGGGGATACCGGCGACCGCATTGTTACTGAGACCAATCCCTCTGGCCACGGTTTTCTCGCCGATGTTGTTGTCGCATGGGAGGCCGCAGCAAATCCCGCACGCGATGCGGGTATTCGGGTGACTCACCCTCGAACTGGGCTCGTTGTCGCAGGCAATGGTGGGGCCTGGGGTCGAATGTTTCCGCTCTTTAAGGCTGGCATCGGGGGCAAGTTGGGAAGCGGCAAGCAGTATTGGTCGTGGATTTCACTCCGCGATGAAATCAATGCCCTCGTTTATCTCATCGAGAATGAGTCACTTTCAGGACCCGTGAATTTGACCGCACCGACCCCTGAAACGAATGCAGAAATCACCAAAGTCATGGGTGCCGTATTGGGTCGACCAACATTCTTAGCCGTGCCGAGCATTGCCTTAAAGACCGTTCTTGGCGAGTTTTCGACAGAGGTATTAGGAAGTGCGAGAGTGATCCCCGCGATTCTTGAGCAGAAAGGGTTCACCTTCATGGACACCACAGTGGAGTCCGCCATTCGCCAGGCACTTGCTTAGTTAATCGTGAAAGTCGATGTCGCAATCATTGGCGCGGGCTTAGCCGGCCTTGCGGCAGCACGTCAAATATCCATTCATGGCTTCACTGTTGCGGTCTTTGAAACAGATTCGCGCGTAGGAGGTCGCGTACAGAGTGACCACCACAGTTCCGGAGCGATCCTTGACCGTGGATTTCAGTTATATAACCCCGCATACCCCGAAGCGGCCAGAGTTCTCGATCATTCGGAATTGGATCTGCGCGCATTTAGTTCTGCAGTGATTTCTTGTACTCCGCATGGCAATGTGAAACTTGCTGACCCACGACGAATACCGCAATGGGCAGCAGCATCCGCACTGCCTCAGTCAGGGTCATTGCGATCAAAACTTTCGTTTGTCCGTTACGCCCTCACACAGCGCAAGCGCTCAGCTCGAGCAATCGCACTCCAACCAGATTTGACTTCCGCGCAATCTCTCGAACTAGCAGGAGTTCAGGGCAACTTCTCCCAGGAAGTCATCCAACCTTTTCTGGCCGGAGTTTTTCTCGAATCAGAGTTACACACCTCTTCCAGATTCCTGGACCTTATTCTCAAGAGCTTTCTTCGCGGTACCCCATCAGTTCCAGCCCGAGGCATGCAGGCAATTCCAGAACAAATCGCACAAGCCTTACCCGTGGGTACTATTCACCTCGATTGCCATGTGAGTGCAGTTACCGAAAACTCAGTCATCGCGGCCGGCAAGACTTGGCAAGCACGGGCTGTAATTGTTGCCACCGACTCTGCGGCAGCACATGAATTAGTGGGCGTGAATCCATCAGCGTGGAACTCGGTCACCACCTGGTATCACCTGGCACCCCAAACTGAACTCACAGAGGGAAAACCCGTTCTCATTCTGAACGGAGGTGGGGTGGGTGCGCTCTCTAAATCCTCGATCATAAATAGCGTTGTACTGACCAATGCAGCACCCGAATATGCACCAGGGCATTCATTGATTTCGACTTCGGCACTTGGAATCCACCCCCGCGACCTACCGCTCCATGAAATACTCACAAGAATGTACGAGACAAGTGCCGCGTCCTGGGAATTGATTGGCCACTACCCAATCTCCCATGCACTTCCGTTCATGCCCGTGCCACTCGATGTCCAAAAGCCGACTCGATTCAACAACGTTCTTCTTGCCGGCGACTACCGAGCAACGTCAAGCATCCAAGGGGCAATGGTCAGCGGACGCAGAGCAGCGGACACAGCAATTCGTCAGATTCTCGGGTTACCCGAAACTCGTGCACCCTATGAAGGACCGGTCCATGTCTGACCTCGAAGTTATCGAACTGGGTGCTCAAGTGGACTACAACCGCGCATGGGATATCCAGCGCAGCATTCATGCAGAGGTCGTAGCTGGCACACGACCAAATACAGTCTTGTTACTTGAACACAGCCCGGTATACACAGCCGGCAAACGAACAGAATCCGCGGAACGTCCCATTGACGGAACACCAGTAATTGATGTAGATCGAGGCGGAAAGATCACCTGGCACGGTCCCGGTCAAGTTGTGGGATATCCGATTCTGCGCTTGCCCGATCCAATCGATGTCATTGCGCATGTGCGACGAATCGAAACGATGTTGATCGATGTGTGCAATGAATGTGGAGTATCCACAGAACAGGTTCAGGGGCGCAGCGGAGTGTGGGTGACGTCACCGCTTCCTGCCCGAAAAGTCGCCGCCATTGGTATTCGCGTTACTCAAGGAACCACTTTGCATGGGTTCGCCCTGAACTGCAATAACTCCCTCGGTGCCTACAACTCAATAGTTCCCTGCGGAATCCGCGATGCAACAGTTACAACCCTGAGCCATGAAATTGGCTATACCGTGACTGTTGCCGATGTATTACCACTCCTCACCTCTCGTCTCCATGAACTCACCCTTGACTATGCCGGAAAGAGGCAGCAATGACATCCGATACGGTTTTTACCGGCACGAATAGTGAAGGTCGTAAGCTCCTTCGAATCGAAGCTCGAAATGCCGAAGTACCCATTGAACGCAAGCCGCCATGGATTAGAACGACCCTGAAAACGGGTCCCGAATACAGTCGTATTAAAAATCTAGTGGCACAAGAAGGCTTGCATACCGTATGCCAGGAAGCGGGCTGCCCCAATATTTACGAATGCTGGGAAGACCGGGAAGCCACATTCCTCATCGGCGGTGAGCAGTGCACTAGACGTTGCGACTTCTGCCAAATCGATACCGGAAAACCCGAGCCACTTGACCGCGATGAACCGCGCCGAGTAGCGGAATCGGTGCGGACCATGGCTTTACGATACGCAACGGTGACCGGTGTTGCTCGCGATGACCTAGAAGACGAGGGCTCCTGGTTGTACGCAGAAACAATTCGTCTGATCAAAGAGTTCAACCCTGATACAGGAGTGGAAGTGCTGATTCCTGACTTCTCTGCAAACCCAAAGTTACTGAAAGTTGTTTTTGATACTCGACCCGAGGTTCTTGCCCACAATGTCGAAACCGTTCCTCGAATTTTTAAGCGAATCAGACCAGCATTTACCTACGACCGCAGCCTTAATGTCATCACCCAAGCACGTGAAGCAGATTTGGTCACCAAGAGTAACTTGATTTTGGGCATGGGCGAAGAAGAAGATGAAATAGATCAGGCATTGGTGGATCTACACAACGCTGGTTGCGATCTCATCACAATTACGCAGTATTTACGTCCATCAAAGAGACACCACCCGGTGACTCGTTGGGCACCTCCAGAGGAATTCGTGCGTTGGGAGCAACGTGCCATGGAGATTGGGTTCGCAGGAGTCATGAGTGGACCATTAGTTCGATCCAGCTACCGGGCCGGCCGCCTATATTCGCAGGCAAAAGCAGCACGCGAAGGGTTATCGCGTTAATGCCCGCCGTCATTGCGCTGCACCTGTGGTCACCGGACAAGGAATTTCCCACACCGGTAACCAGCATTGATCTGACATGGAGTGGAGCCCCCGGTGATCGACACTATGGCGAATACATGCAATCTAACTCGCGTGAGTCACATGCTTTCCAGCGAGGAACCACGATTCGCAACTACCGACAGCTCTCCGTTGTCGATCAAGCCGAACTACGCCAGATCGCCCAAAGATTGGGTATTGACGAGATCATTCCGGGGACAATCGGGGACAACATCTGCACGGAAGGCCTACCCGATCTCACCGCAACCCCTCTCATGACTCGGCTCATTTTCCCTAGCGGCGCTTCGATTATGACCGGTGGGGAAAACAACCCTTGCACGATCGCCGGTGGCATGGTTGAGGCGCGTTATGGCACCCTTCCCCACAAATTTCCCAAAGCCGCCATGCATCTGCGAGGAATAACCGGCTGGGTCGAGCGCCCCGGATTAATCCAGGTGGGAGATCAGATCCATGTTGTGGGGCTGCACTAACCACTCGAGTTGAATCAATGCTCTCTCGTCTAGGCTGAGCCCGTGGCTAAAGGCAAAATCAGACAGAGTTTCTCATCCATCGCCCAGAACTGGCGCATGACCGCAAAGTCTTTTCCCTATCTATGGGCGGAAGTCCTCGGGGTATTTCTGATCACTTCTGCCATCGTGGCGGCTCCCGTATGGTTCTTTGTTAATCCTGTCACGGCAATTTTGATCGCTGTACCTATTGGCCTGCTCGCTGCCACCTTCTGGTTTAGTCGCCGGGCCATGACCGCCGCTTATTCCTCCATTGAAGGGCAACCGGGAGCAGCAGCGGCCGTGATTCAGTCCATTCGCGGTAATAAGTGGGCAGTTACACCGGCGGTGAATATTAATAAGAGTCAGGACATGGTTTCCAGAGTGGTGGGTAAACCCGGGGTGATTCTCGTATCAGAGGGACCGGCCAGCCGCGTCACTTCTATGTTGACTAATGAACGCAAAAAAACCGCCCGATGGGTCAGCGAGGTTCCGATCTACGAAATTCAGGTGGGAACGGGAGAGGGACAAGTGTCATTGAAGAAACTCCAAAAGACTTTGAGCAAACTCCCCCGCAACTTACGTGGCGGCGAGGTCACGGAGGTTCGTCGGCGTCTCGATGCTCTCGGCAATGCTCAGAACGCCATGCCCATTCCGAAGGGACCAATTCCCACCAGTCCCCGCGCGGTGCGCCGCCCCCGCTAACTCGATCTGGAGTTAATCCAACTGCCGACGGACCCGGCCACGCAACACCATCAACTAACCCGAACTACCTGGGAACCAACTAGGCGATCCTGAAGACCGCGGCCGTCTGAATCCATTACGAGGGCAGGGATAACGAGCAGGATCAAAAGTGTACGAACCGCTATTCGCCATGCCGGTAAACGCCCACCTTGGAGATTAACAACTCGCAGCCCCAAGATTTTTTGACCAAAGGATGCACCGAGCAAGAAAGTGAAGAACACAATTTCAATATAAAAAATGGCTACGGTGGCGAGCATGGAATCACCTGACCCATATGCATATTGTCGAAAAACAAGAACCGCAATTCCAAGGCTGGCGAACCAGTCAATGGTGAGTGCGGCAAGACGGCGACCAAATCCCGCGGAAGATTGCTCGGGAAACATGAGAGGACGTGGCTCGGTCATGTAATGTCTTTGCGATTGGTCAAGACAACCGCAGCAATTCCAAGGATCACAGTGTAAGTAATCAAAACCGCAGCGGCTGCTGGCACACTCAATGAATCTGTTCCTCCAAATCCAGATGTATTGGTTGCTTGCAGAATGGAGTTAAGCGCTCCACCAGGGAGCCACTTGCCAATCCAATCAACAAAGACGGTCAACAGAGCCTCCACGACAAAAATCCACACGAGGGCAATTACCACTGCCGCGACTTGATTGGTAATGACTGCACCAATGGCTACGCCGAGAATCGCATAGAGAACAAGGCCCAATAATGCGCCACCGAGAATCTGCATGACTGTGACCCAGTTGATAGGTGCGTGCTCCACGGTTGTCAGCAAAGCGGTTGCAAGTATCACTGTCGCAAGCCACATAATCAACGCAATGACAAATGCAAGAATCGAGTAGGTAATCATTTTCGCAAAGATGACACGTTGGCGCTTAGGGGTGGTCAAAAAGGTTGATGTAATTGTTTGATTGCGATATTCACCGCTCATGGCAATGATTCCAAGAATCAAAACAAAAACAGATGCTCCTCCTGCAGATGAGTAGATATTCGTGACCGCGGCAGGTTCAAGTAGCGCATTGAAGTCTTCTTGCCCGGGTGGACCAGGTGTGAGGTACACGCCCAACACAACGGTAAGCAAGACAAATGCCAGCGCGGAAAGGGTCAAAATTACAACCAACTTGGTGGAGAACGCCTTGCGAAACTCAGATTTGACGAGGTCGATCATGATGAGCTCCCCTCGCTTTGGGTGAGCCCTAGGAACATTTCCTCAAGATCGGGGGTTTTCTCCCGCAACTCATGAAGTTCTATTGACTCAGTGAAGGCGCGGTGCCCAATTTCAGCAGCACTCACTCCGGTAATGACCAATGATCCAGATTCACCCTCGCGAATATTCCATTGTGGAACAGCTTTGAGCCGGTCCAGATTCGGGCCACGCACCACAACCTCCACCGGACCTCCGTGGGAGAGCGAGACAAGTGAACCTTGGTATACCAATGAACCAGAACGAATGATGATCACGTTGTCGACCGTTTGCTGAACTTCCGACAATACGTGGCTGGAGACCAGAACGGTAATTCCAAGGCCAGCTTGGTGTCGAAGGAAACTTCGCAGCCAAGAAATTCCCTCCGGATCAAGCCCGTTAGCGGGCTCATCAAGGATCAACACCTTCGGATCGCCCAAGAGAGCAACAGCCAGGGCTAGACGCTGGCGCATGCCAAGGGAGTATCCCCCAACCTTGCGATTCGCAGATTCAGTGAGTCCAACCGTATGGAGGACGTGATCTACTTGAGGGTCCGGAATATTTGCAGCCGCCGCCAAAACACGCAAGTGGTTACGAGCGGAGCGTGCCGGATGGAAACCGCTTGCTTCCAGCGCGGCCCCAACAACGGTAATCGGATTTTTCAGTTGCCTATATGTCTGCCCATCAATGGTTGCGGTTCCAGATGTGGGACTGACCAGGCCCAGCAGGCACCGCAGGGTGGTTGTTTTACCGGCTCCATTGGGACCCAGAAATCCGGTGACTTTACCTGGGGCAATGGAAAAGCTCAGATCCTTGACCGCCGTGACACCTGAGCCAAAGCTCTTGGTCAGATTTTGCACCTCGATGGCCATCCCCCCATCCTAGAGGGCTGACTCGCAAGCATTTTCCACTCAGCCTAGGCTGTGGAAATCGAGTAACGAGGGCGAATGTTTCAGCAGTTAACATGACGGAAACAGACGGGATACCTGAGCGATATCCACACCTTCTACTCTTGGTTCACTCGGGAGCACCCGGAATCTGCAGTAACAACAGGAGGAACGAATGTTCAAGGACAGTTCAGAGGTACTGGACTTCATTAAGAAGGAAAAAGTCGAATTCGTCGATGTTCGATTTATGGACCTGCCAGGTGTGATGCAACATTTCAACGTCCCAGTCGAGTCTTTCAGCGCTGATGCATTTGATGAAGGACTAATGTTTGATGGTTCCTCCATTCGTGGATTTCAGGCAATCCACGAATCAGACATGAAACTGGTCCCAGACCCCACCACGGCGTACATCGATCCATTCCGGCCAGCCAAGACCCTCGTGATGAACTTCTCCATTCTTGATCCCTTCACCGATGAGCCCTACTCCCGTGACCCCCGCAACGTCGCAGCCCGCGCCGAGGCCTATCTCACTTCAACCGGTATTGCAGATACCGTCTATTTCGGCCCTGAAGCCGAGTTTTATGTTTTTGACGATGTTCGTTTCGAAACCAACCAGCACTCCGGTTACTACTACATCGATTCGGTAGAAGGTGCGTGGAATACCGGCCGCGTTGAAGAAGGTGGCAACCGCGGATACAAGACCCGCTACAAGGGTGGCTATTTCCCTGTCCCCCCAGTGGACCACTTCGCCGATATTCGCGATGACATGGTGCGGGCACTGCAGCAGGTGGGATTGAAAGTCGAGCGCTCCCACCATGAGGTAGGAACGGCCGGCCAAGGTGAAATCAACTACACCTTTAACAAATTGCGCAGTTCGGCAGATGACCTGATGAAATTCAAGTACGTGATCAAGAATGTTGCCTGGGCACATGGCAAGACCGCAACGTTTATGCCCAAGCCACTATTCGGTGACAATGGTTCCGGCATGCACTGCCACCAGTCTTTGTGGAAGGACGGCAAGCCCCTTTTCTACGATGAAAATGGTTACGGCGGCCTTTCCGATTTGGCTCGGTGGTACATCGGCGGATTGCTGGCTCACGCACCATCACTTCTGGCATTCACCAATCCCACGGTGAATAGTTATCACCGATTGGTGCCTGGCTTTGAAGCACCGGTGAACTTGGTGTATTCAGCTCGCAACCGTTCCGCATGCATCCGCATTCCAGTGACCGGAAGTTCCCCCAAGGCCAAGCGCATTGAGTTCCGCGTTCCTGACCCGTCCAGTAACCCGTATTTAGCCTTTGCAGCCCAGTTGATGGCTGGACTCGATGGCATCAAGAACAAAATTGAACCAATGGCACCGGTGGACAAGGATCTCTATGAACTTCCACCCGAAGAATTAGCGAACATTCCCCAATTGCCAGCTTCACTCGACGCCGCACTTGAAGCACTCGAGGCGGATAACGAATACCTGCAAGCTGGTGGGGTATTCCCCGCCGATCTGATCGAAACATGGATCGACTACAAGCGAACCAATGAAATCGCACCGATTCGCCTGCGCCCGCATCCACATGAATTCGAAATGTATTACGACATCTAACAATGTCGCGGTCTGCGACCGCAAAACCTCAGCCGAGCAGCTACCCTCAGGGAATCATGAAAAATGACTCCGCACGAGGGTGGCTGCTCGTCTTTGTTCAGGTAATCATCTTTATTGTGTTTGCACTTCTTCCTACTCGTGAGGTCACCATGGGAGGCGCGATTACGGGTGGTTTACTCATTGTGGTTGGCGCAGTATTTATTGGGTGGGCATTCATTTCACTGGGTAATGCACTCACAGCCAACCCTGTTCCACTCTCCCACGCCGAATTGCGAACACAGAGAGCTTTTTCGATTGTCCGGCATCCGATCTACACCGGAGTTCTGACTGCACTGTTGGGGTTCGTGGTTCTCATGGGCTCATGGTGGACATTGGCGTGGTGGCTCGTTGCGGTTACTTTCTTTTGGGGCAAATCCCGCTGGGAGGACTCATTACTGGCCGCTAAACATGGTGACGCATGGATTCGTTGGTCATACCAGACCCCCGCACTACTTCCCTTTATTCATTTCCGTAAAAAATCCGCTCCATGACCTTGCGTGCTCTTCTGGTCGCTCTTAGGTAGTCCTCTTCCAGGACTCCAGCCTTGTCGCTTCGGTAACCCATGAGGTACGTCACGGCCGAAAGTTCGGTGTAATCGGCAGGCAATAGATCACTCATGGAAGATTTCACCAGCATGATCGAATTGCGAATTTCACTGGCAAGAGTCCATGCTTTCACGAGTATTTCTGTGTCTTCAGGATCAATAAGTCCTGACACTTCTTCAGCCCTTAGTGCTGGAATGGTGGCGGTGGTCTGAAGTGATGGTCGATCGTGCCCATATTGCAACTGCAGTAATTGCGCCACCCACTCCACATCACTCAAACCACCTCGACCCAATTTGGTGTGCCGGGTGGGATCCGCGCCGCGCGGAAGTCGTTCTGCTTCCATGCGCGCTTTGAGGCGCCGCATTTCAATGAGCGACTTGGGATCGAGTCCGCCTTCTGGGTACCGGAGTGGGTTGATCATGGTCGTGAAGGCTGCACCCAGTTGGGAATCGCCGGCAGCATGACGGGCACGGAGCAATGCCTGCGCCTCCCACGGAGATGACCATTTCGCGTAATAGGCGGTGGTTGACTCCAGACTCCTTACGAGTGGTCCCTGTTTGCCTTCCGGACGAAGATCGGCATCAATTTCCAATGCGGGTTCATCTGCGGGAGCGCTCAATAGTGCGCGCATGTCGTTGACAATCTTGAATGCCTGTTTGCCTGCTTCTTCTGTATCTGCGCCAGCAAGTGGTTCATAAATGAACATGACATCTGCATCACTGCCGAAACCCAATTCACAGCCACCATACCTACCCATGGCAACAATCGAGATGCGCACAATGGGCTCTGAGGGTGCGACGGCCGTGAGTGCCCCCTCGAGCACGGCATCCGTCAAATGTGTTAACGCCATGCCGATTTGTTCGATGCTTGCCAAACCCAGCGCAGCAGCTGAACCAATCCGGAACAGTTCACGCCGCCGCATGGCTCGCAACGCATTCACCGCCTTGTCAGGTTCTTCATGGCGTTGCGCAATTGAGCGAATCTCCACGGATAGGTCCACGGGCTGTAGATCCTCGTCATTTGCCAACATGGCAATGGATTCCGGTGCGCGCCGGATCAGGTCGGTGAGATAGCGGCTGGAAGCAAGAATGTGCGCCAGTCGCTCCGCGGCCAATGATTCATCGCGCAAAAGCCTTAAGTACCAGTGGCTTGCGCCCACTTGATCACTCACCTGGCGGAAAGCGAGCAGACCGGTATCCGGGTAAGGAGCCTCTGCAAACCACGACAGCATGACCGGTAACAGTGTTCGCTGAATAATGGCGCGCCTGCTCACCCCACTGGAGAGGGACTCAATGTGTCGCAGCGCGCCTTCGGGATCGGTAAAGCCCAATGCGCGGAGTCGATCACGCGCCGCGGTGGTGGTGAGCCGTGCATCTGTGGCATCGAGTCCGGCGACCGCGTTGAGCAGCGGACGATAGAAGAGTTTTTCGTGGATTCGCCGGACTTCTCGCGCATGCTCCTTCCACTGTTTGAGCAGCGTCTCCATGGGGTCACTTCGAATACCAATGCTGCGCGCCAGTGTGGTGAGTTCGTGGGGATCTTCGGGCAAAGTATGAGTTCGGCGCAGTTGTCGCAGTTGCAAGTGATGTTCTAACGTCCGAAGAAATCTATAACTGTGCTCCAGCTTCATGGCTTCGTCTCGACCCACGTACCCCCACGCCGCAAGTGCCCGTAACGCATCAATGGTATTGCTGCTCCGAAGTAATACATCGCTGCGGCCATGCACCAATTGCAACAACTGCACAGAGAATTCAATATCGCGCAATCCACCCGGACCGAGTTTGAGTTCGCGAACGGCCAACGCGGAATCAACATTGTCTTCCACTCGGCGACGCATTGCCTGCACATCTGGAACAAAATTCTTGCGGTCTGCCGCCGCCCACACAAATGGCTGAATCCGTGACATGTACTCCTCGCCCACGAGAGCATCCCCTGCAACGAATCGAGCCTTCAATAGAGCCTGGAACTCCCATGTGCTTGCCCACCGGTCGTAGTAGCCAGCATGTGAGTCGACAGTACGCACTAATGCTCCCTGCTTACCCTCTGGACGAAGGGCGGTGTCCACTTCCCAAATCGCCCCTTCTGCCGTCACTGCACTGCACGCGTGAATTACTCCGCGGGCAAGTGCCGTCGCCACTTCTACGGAGTCAGTTGAATCGGTGGCAAAAATGACATCAACATCGCTGACGTAGTTGAGTTCACGGCCACCCGTTTTGCCCATTGCGATCACCGCGAGTGGGCAGGTTGGTTCGGGCACTGCTGTGCGAGCAACTGCTAAGCCCGCTTGAAGTACCGCATCGGCCAGATCACTGAGCCAGCCCGCGATCACTTCCATGGCGAACCCGCCGCTTAAATCACGGCTGGCAATTGCTAACAACTCACGTCGATAGGCGATTCGCAGCGAGTTGAGAACGGAATCCGAATTACTCGAAGCAACCGGCAAAACTGAGTTTGGGTCGGCGTCTACGGATTGCATAATCCTGTCTCGCATACCAACCGGAGGTTGGGCTAAGGCATCTGAATCCAAGATTGAATCACATTCTGGGTGCCTGACTAGGAACTCGCCAAAGCCGAGGGAAAGACCCAAAATCTGAAGTAGACGCCCCAAATTAATTGAATCGGCAGCCAAAGTACGCACTAATCGATTTTTCTGTTGCTCGGTCGCTGCTTCGAGAACTCGCACAAACTGCTGTAATGCCAAATCTGGATCTGCCACACTGACAAGGGATTCGGCTACTGCGGCCGCATCAATAGTGCCACCTGAGAGTTGCTCAATTGCAGCCACCAACTCGATGGCCATTGGTGAATCCTGGATTCCCGTGCGCACGAGAACCGTACGCAGCGATTCACTGCGGGAAACTGTCATATTAGAAATCTACTCTCTGGGAACGCTAGGCCCCATGGCCACGTGACAAACAGCCACTGAGGCTACAGCGAAGGCAGGTACCGATTTAATTCCCATTGGGTAACCTGTTGACGATACTCTTCCCACTCTGCGCGTTTATTGCGCAAGAAGAAATCAAAAACATGTTCGCCCAATGCTTCCGCGACCAACTCACTTTCCTCCATGGCGATGATCGCCTGATTGAGACTTCCAGGAAGTGGTTTCATTCCGAGAGCATTTCGTTCACCTGGAGTCAGCGCCCACACATCGTCTTCTGCCTCCGGTGGTAGTTCATAGCCTTCTTCTATCCCCTTGAGACCAGCGGCAAGCAGCACGGCAAATGCTAAATACGGATTCGCCGCACTGTCTAATGCCCGATATTCGATACGAGCACTATTGGCTTTATCGGGTTTGTACATGGGAACACGCATGAGCGCCGATCGATTATGCCTTCCCCAACATACCCATGCGGGAGCCTCAGCACCGCCCGCAATTCTTTTATAGGAGTTCACCCATTGGTTGGTCACCGCGGTGATTTCTGGCGCATGAATTAACAACCCAGCAATGAAGGATCTTGCTACCTTTGACAACTGGTGTGCAGCACCTGGTTCATAGAAAGCATTCGTGTCTCCTTCAAAGAGGGAAAGGTGAGTATGCATGCCACTGCCAGGGTGTTCCATAAATGGCTTCGGCATAAAGGAAGCAAAGATGCCTTGGTCCAATGCAACTTCTTTTATTGCCAACCGAAATGTCATGAGGTTGTCGGCAGTGGATAACGCGTCCGCGTAGCGCAGATCAATCTCTTGCTGTCCAGGGCCACCCTCATGGTGACTGAATTCCACTGAAATCCCCATGGCTTCAAGCATGGTGATTGCCTGGCGCCGGAAATCATGTGCAACTCCATTCGGAGCGTTATCGAAGTATCCGTATCGATCAACCGGAACTGGCTCTTGCCCTGGTTCCGGTTCACCTTTGAAAAGATAGAACTCAACTTCAGGATG
This sequence comes from Candidatus Nanopelagicales bacterium, assembly GCA_018402075.1. The sequence goes on from JAGYJP010000001.1 coordinate 197,899, forward strand.
GGTATAAAAAGTGAACCCCATATCGGCAGCTTTGGTGAGTGCCCGCTTCAGCACGTGGCGGGGATCGGCGAAGGAAGGAGATCCGTCCGGCATTTGGATATCGCAGAACATCCTCGCAACTCCGGGACCCTCTTCCCGCCAGGGAAGAATATTGAAAGTGCTGGGATCGGGTTTGGCAAGCATGTCAGATTCATAGACTCGGGCAAAACCTTCAATCGCGGAACCATCGAACCCAATACCTTCACTGAATGCACCTTCTAGTTCGGCTGGTGCAATAGCCACAGATTTCAAGGCTCCGAGAACGTCTGTGAACCACAACCGAATGAAGCGAATATCCCGTTCTTCTACCGTGCGCAAAACGAATTCAGCCTGCTTGTCCACTACACCCTCCACACTCAAAAATCTTTGGACTCACACTTAGTGAACCTGCCGACTCACACCCTACGGTCAATGGGTCCATGGTGCTCCCACTCGTGTTACGACTCGGTTAACAAGTACCCTCGCACCTGTGACCCTACGTGTGGCTTTGGCTTCCACCAACCCGGCCGTGGGTGATTTGGCGGGAAATGCCGCGAAGATTCGGCTTTACGCCGCCCAGGCCGTGCAAGGGGGCGCAGATCTCATTTTATTCGGGGAAATGGCCCTCACCGGCTACCCGATAGAGGATTTGGCACTGCGATCAGACTTCCAAATTTCCTCCCAGAAAGCTATTCAACAGCTCGCCCGAGATCTTGAGTCAGATGGACTGGGTCATGCGACCGTCATTGTTGGTTTCCTGGATTCTGATTCAAGCAAGAATCCAAGCCAAGGCTCTCCATCAGGTGGACCTCGAAATTCAGCAGCTGTCATACATCAGGGACATATCAGTGCCACCTATAACAAACACTTTCTCCCAAATTATGGTGTTTTTGACGAGGCAAGATACTTCGTTCCGGGATCAGTCTCCACTGTGATCACAGTCAATGGATACTCGGTCTGCTTGGCGATTTGTGAAGATTTGTGGCGTGAAGGTGGCCCCGTGCAATGGGCTCGGGAAGCCAATGCAGATCTACTAGCAGTCCTTAACGCTTCCCCCTACGAAATGGGCAAAGACAACGTGCGCCTGGAATTGTGTCAGCGTCGTGCCCAACAAACGGGGTCAACCATTTTGTACACAAATATTGTTGGCGGCCAGGACGAACTCGTCTTTGACGCGGGCTCCATGGTTGTGAGCCCCGAAGGTAACCTCCTTGCCAAAGGACAACAATTCACTGAATCCGTATTGCACTATCAAATTGAGGACGGCCCCCCGGCTCCACAATCGACCGTGATCCATTCGCTCGACAGATTAGCGGAAGTGTGGTCTGCGCTTACGCTGTCACTTCGGGACTATGTGGAAAAGAACGGTTTTCGAACAGTTGTGTTGGGAGCCAGTGGCGGAATTGATTCAGCACTTGTAGCAGCCTTAGCGGTGGATTCCCTTGGTGCTGATCGGGTATTCGCAGTTGCCATGCCTAGTCCCTATTCTTCAGAACATTCGCTGACCGATGCATACGAATTGGCCGAACGCACCGGACTCTCGATCAGGACAATTCCTATTGAACCGATGTTCGAGGCCTACACGCACACAATGGAGCTAAGTGGTTTAGCAGAAGAAAATCTTCAGGCCAGAATCAGGGGGACAACTTTGATGGCGCTGTCCAACGCCGAAGGCCATCTTGTCTTGGCTACCGGTAATAAAAGTGAACTGTCAGTTGGCTACTCCACCATCTACGGAGATGCCGTGGGCGGATTCGCTCCAATAAAGGACATTCCGAAAACCCTCGTGTGGGATTTGTCCCGTTGGCGCAACATGTATGCCGAAACGAGAGGCGAAACTCCTCCTATTCCAAAAAACAGCATCACCAAGGAGCCAAGTGCCGAGTTACGTCCCGATCAGCGTGATTCTGATTCACTTCCAGACTACAAAATTCTCGACGCAATTTTGGAATCATATGTTCAGCACGATAATTCAGCAGCCGATCTGATTACTCAGGGCTTTGATGCAGATCTAGTCCGCCGAATAATCAAACTGACCGACTCTGCGGAATACAAACGGCGTCAATATCCACCCGGAACCAAAATTACATTGAAGTCCTTTGGTCGAGATCGCCGACTTCCCATTACAAATAATTGGAGTTCGTAGTATTTTTCTCGATGCCTATTTGCGCAGGATCATGTCGACGATTTCCTCAGTGGTTGCGCTACCCGAGTGTTCTTGCGCAGACCACATGCCTAAATAAACCATTGCCCCCACAAATATTGGAATAACTGCGTCGAGATCTATAGGTGCGGAGAATTCACCCGAAGTGATTCCTTCGCTGATCAATGAACGAATAGTCTCTCTGCGACGGACCACAATTCTTTCGTAGACCAATGCCACCAACTCGGGATTCTCCTGTCCCGAACCCATTACGGCGAGCATTACGCGACCTTCTCGAGTGCCTGACATTTTCAGTCTTAAGCCCTCAAGGAGCGCTACAAGCCGTTCTCTGACAGTGCCCTCCGTGGGAGCGGGTGAATGTTGTTCTCGCATGTGAACCAGTGACGCCACGATCAATTCCTCTTTGGAATCAAATCTTCGGTAAATGCTCGCCTTGCTCACCCTTGCAACAGCTGCGACCCCTTCAATGGACACTGCAGCAATACCTGCCTTAGCTATTGTGTTGAGGACCGCTTCATGGATTTCATGATCCACATTTTCACTACGGGGACGCCCACGAAACTTCACGCCCTGAGTTGCAGTTTTCATTTATGTGGCCCTGCTTGCTGCGTAGGGTCATTAATTGCCAACTCCTCGGAGGCTTCTTCTGAATAGTGGCTGAACTCAGCCTCAATCACAGCATTAATGTCCGTAGATCCAGGATTTGGCTGTTTCTCTGGTGCAGTTATGGGAACTCGCTGCGGCGGAGTGATGTCAGGCAATGCAAACAGCACGACCAGAAATGACACCAGAACCACGGCAGCCGAGATCCATGCCGTGATGTGTGTTGCATTGAGAAAAGCTTCGAATGCGCCTGCCCGCAACATGTCGACTGTTGCTGACGGAAGCGCTGAGGCCTGATCAAGAACACTCACTGTTCCCACGATGGACTGAGACGCAACTTCCTTAGCTTGCTCAGGGATTCCTGCCGGCAGGTCTGTGAGATATGGATCCACATTGCTGGCGTATCGCGTTGCCAAGATGGTCCCGATTACAGCAACACCGAGAGCACCGCCCACTTGCCGCACTGTGTTCTGGACAGCAGAACCTGCACCAGCACGCGCCAAGGGCAATACGTTCTGCATAACGGTTGATGCTGGTGCAATCACATTGCCCATGCCGAAGCCAAAAATAAAGAACACTACAAGGATGTACCAGAGTGACGTGTCAATTTGGAGGAATGCCATGCCTGCCAACGAAACTGTAACGGCGCCAAGGCCAAAAGTCATCACAAACTTATAGCCAAACCTATTCACCATGGCTGCTGACCTCGGTGCGGCAATTATTTGCCCGATGGCAAATGGAAGGAAGCACAGTCCCGCCGTCAATGTGTCGTATCCACGAAGAATCTGCAAATAAAATGGCAAAGTAAATGTGATTCCGGAGAGAGCAAAAAAGGCCAGGCTAACCGCAATTAAACTCACGGCGTATCCACGGTTCTTGAAAAGGGCAACATCAAAGGATGCATGATTACTGCGCGACTCAATCCACAGGAATAGCGCGATTATTCCTGCACCGGCAAGCACTGGAATCACAACAGATGGTGCTACCCAATTACGTGTTTCAGACGCGTGAATTATTCCGTAGATCAACAACCCCAATCCGGTGATCGAGATTAATAGACCTGGGATATCCAATTTTCGAGGGTGAGGATTTTTTGTTTCAGGAACAACTTTCCAGATCGCTATCAGGCCCAATCCCACGATGGGCACATTAATCAGGAAAACAGATCCCCATGAGTTCCCAAGAATCCATTCAAACAACTGTGGATTCTGGAGAAGCACACCACCTAAAACGGGGCCAAGGGCAACCGCTGCTCCCACCGCCCCTGCCCACACTCCAATAGCCTTCCCACGTTCATGTGGGGGGAATATCACCGTAATGATTGCCAAGGTGGTGGGAAGCACGGCTGCACCACCAATTCCCATGACCGCTCTCATACCAATGAGCATTCCCGCGTTAACAGAAAAAGCCGCTATCAGCGATGCGATGGCAAAAATTGTGAGGCCGATGACAAGAACCTTTTTCCTGCCAATTCGATCTCCTAGCACGCCCCAAGTAAAAAGTAGTGCGGCGAATACGAGGACATAGGAATCCACCGCCCACACCAGTTCGCTCTGGGATGCCTGTAATTCACGTTGAATCGTCGGTAACGCAATATTCAGAATCGTGTTATCTAGGACGACAACCAGCAGGCTCACCAGAAGCACGGCCAGGATTGCCCATCTGCGAGGGTGCCCCTCGGGGCCAAACGCACCGAATTGGTCCGCTGCCGGGTGAGCAGAGCTGGGCCGAGTTGTTGCCATCGAATCTCCATATATAGGTGGCGCGTAATCCATTAATTACGAAACGGTAGCGTACCGAATTACCCGAACGTGCTTGCATAGGGGAACGGCCCATGCAATGATTAATAAACGAAGTTCTTCTCGTCGTGATCCGGGGACTCCATGTGAGCCTCGAGATTGGAGAGCACCAATGTCCGTTCACGTATCCTCGACCGCCGCACCTCGCTCGGGCACCCCTCGACGCCTGACAATGCGGGATCTTGCCGAACTCTCTCGCTCCGGTGACAAGTGGTCCATGATCACCGCCTATGACTTCATCTCCGCAGGAATCTTCGAAGAAGCGGGGGCCCACTCTCTCCTTGTAGGCGATTCAGCTGCCATGGTCGTCTACGGATACGACTCGACAATTCCTGTCACCGTTGGCGAGTTGGTACCGCTGGTAAGAGCGGTCGTGCGTGGTTCCCAACGACCGATTGTCATTGCAGATCTTCCATTTGGTAGTTACCAGTCTTCCGTAACCCAGGCAATGGAGACAGCCGCTGCATTTATGAAAGACGGTGGGGCGCAAGCTGTCAAACTCGAGGGTGGTCGATCAATGCTGCCTCAAATAGAAGCTCTAGCTTCTGCAGGTGTTCCAGTAATAGGCCACTTGGGACTGACACCGCAATCTGTCCATTCAATTGGCGGGTATCGAGTACAAGGGCGTGGAGAATCGGGAGAAATCCTGTTGCAGGATGCTAAGGCCTTGCAATCTGCTGGAGCCATGGCTCTAGTCCTCGAGGCGATTCCATCGCCACTTGCGGCACGAGTAACGGACATGCTTGATATTCCCACCATTGGAATTGGAGCGGGTGCCGCGACAAGCGCCCAAGTAATTGTGTGGCAAGACCTTCTCGGCATGAGCGAACATCAACCACCCAAATTCGTGAAGCAGTACGCCAAGCTGCGGGAGCCCATCCGAGAGGCCGTCGCGACGTGGGTTACCGATGTAGCCAACGGGACTTTTCCCGGACCGGAACACACTTACTCTTAAAACCCACGAATCAACGTCCGTGACAGGTCACGAATCAACGTCCGTGATGTGCACCCCGGCATGCCCTTTGTAGCGCCTGTTCATCGAGATGAGGTTTGCAGTGAATGCCTCCACCTGTCCCGCATTTCGAAGCTTCCCCGCGTATACGCCCCGCATACCAGGAATCTTCCCCGCAAGTTCTTGGATCGCATCCGTTGACGCACGGTCATCGCCGACGACCAGGACATCGCCCGTGATCGAGGCAATCTCGAGATCGAGCAGAAGTTTTGCCGAAATATGGTGAAAAGCCGCTACAACAATTGAAGCGGGGAGTACCGACTGGGCTTGTTGTGCGGCTGAACCCTCGGGAACGCTGAGCCCAAAAGCGCCACCTTTGTCGAATCCCAGAGGGTTAACGCAATCCACCACAATTTTGCCCGCCAACTGCGTGGATAGGCCTTCGAGTAGTTCACGATGTCCATCCCACGGGACTGCCACAATCACGATGTCGCTTTCTTGGGCCGTATCTTCGTTTGACATGCCACGCACCGACTCACCAATCTCACGCGCAACATCTGTCGCACGTTCTGCGGTGCGGGAACCGATCACGACGTTCAGCCCGGCGCTAGAAAAGCGTGTAGCCAATCCCCTACCTTGCTCTCCTGTGCCTCCTAAAACACCGATAACCGCGGTTTCGATATCAATTGACGTGGGTATTTCTGAGATGTGATTATTAGCCTCGGTCATAGCGCGAATAGTGCCAGAGATTTAACTTTCTCGCGACAAGAGCTGCTTGCTAATTCCTAAAATTTTCGCTTGTTCGTCCAGTACTTGGAGAAACAATTAGTGAAAGCAACGAACTTGATGATTATTTGTGCGAGCCACGTCACATGAAATTGGAACGTTGTTACACCGCAAATTTGCAATGTAAAAGGGTCATTCCATAGCATGAGCGCGACACGAGTTAGGTCATTGACGCGAATATCTTTGTTTTTTTACCTATGCTCTGTCACAGTTCTACCACCTGAACTCTGCAAAGCGTAGAGATCACACGACACGGGAGGCAACGTGGCGGTCGCAAAGAAGACTGCACGCAAGGCGTCTGCTAAGAAGGCAGCACCTCGCAAGGCAGCTAAGAAGCCCGCAAAGCGCACTGCTAAGAAGGCAGCAGCGAAGCGGACAGTAAAGAAGGCAACCAAGCGGACTGCAAAGAAGGCAGCACCACGCAAGGCAGCCAAGAAGGCAACCAAGCGCACTGCAAAGAAGGCAGCACCACGCAAGGCAGCCAAGCGCACAGCTCGCAGGAAGTAGTCTTCAAAGAATTTCTACTTCACGAAAAGGGCCCACACATTGTGTGGGCCCTTTTCCAATTCACAAGCATTTATTTCCGCTCGTCCAAGCGAGCACCTCATTTATCGCATTGGTTCGGATTTCTAATTTTCATCTTCTGCGTCAAAAGCTGCATTGCGTTCGGCAGCATGCTCCAGGGCATGCTGCGCCTCAGACTCAGATGCATATGGACCCATGCGTTCCGAATTTGGGCAGCCTTCCTCTGGCTCGACTCGTTGATGCTCAAGGCAGTAATACCAACTCATAACGCTCCCATTCGCGTGAAGTAATAAACTAGGCGCAGCCTAATCAGTGGGCTTATTCGGCAACCAGGCTCTCCCCACAAGGCACAAAGGGCTTGCAATAAATAGACTCAGGTCATGGCTGTGGCAACGCGTGACCCACTCACCCCAGGTCGACAAACCCCTACCCGCCGCGTTCCCGCCTCAATCGCCCGTCCAGAGTATGTGGGCAAACCCGGTCCCAGTCCATTTGGTGGCACCGATGTTCAAACCGAAGACACCATTTCCCGGATGCGAATCGCAGGAAAGATTGCTGCAAATGCTCTCGCGGAAGTAGGGAAAGCGATCCAACCCGGCGTAACAACTGACCATCTGGATTCCATCGGGCACGAATATCTATGCGATCACGGTGCCTACCCCTCAACATTGGGCTACCGGGGTTACCCAAAAAGTCTGTGTGCATCAATCAATGAAGTCATTTGCCATGGAATCCCAGACTCCACGATCCTCCACGATGGGGATATTTGCAATATTGACATCACCGCATTTATCGGGGGAGTTCATGGCGATACCAACGCAACTTTCCTGTGTGGTGATGTTTCTGAGGAAATTCAACTGCTCGTCGAAAGAACTCATGAAGCAACTATGCGGGCAATCGCTGCAGTGAAGCCTGGTCGAACAGTCAATGTAATTGGTCGAGTTATCGAGAGTTACGCCAAGCGCTTTGGATACGGGGTCGTGCGCGACTTCACTGGGCATGGAATTAGCACGTCATTCCACAGCGGGTTGATCATTCCGCATTTTGATGACCCCAACTCGACTCAGGAGATCGAACCTGGAATGACTTTCACAATCGAGCCTATGTTGACTCTTGGCACCATTTCCTTCGATCTGTGGAAGGACGGTTGGACAGCCACCACAAAAGATAAATCATGGACCGCTCAATTTGAGCACACTTTGGTAGTTCAAGACGACGGCGCGGAAATACTCACCCTTCCCGATCCGAGAGTCTAGATTTCTCTCAATGAATCTAGAATCTACGTCCGCCTCCAATTCCGCCTCCACCCTCGCAATCGATGTCGGAGGCAGCGGAATCAAGGCACTCGTCTTGGACCACCACGGCAGCCCCCTGAATGAGCGAACACGTATAGAGACGCCATACCCGTGCCCACCTGAGCTCTTTTTGACTCTGGTGCAGGATCTGATTCAGGGCTTTCCCACATTTGATCGAGCTTCCGTCGGTTTTCCTGCCATGGTCCGCGACGGAAAGACACTGAGGGTGGTTGCTTTTGCCCGTGCTGTGAAAGATGGTCCTCGGGACCATGAATTATTTTGGCTCTGGGACGGTTACCCGCTTCAAAACAAAATTTCCGTTCTGTTAGGCGTCCCAACTTTGCTCGCCAACGATGCCGATGTTCAAGGTTGCGGCGTGGTAACCGGCAAAGGTACGGAATTCGTCATGACACTAGGAACCGGGGTAGGGACGTCACTTTTTCACCACGGCAGTTTGCTCCCCCACATGGAACTATCCCATGGAACGTTCGCAGGTGAAAGCATCGATATTCAGCTCGGAAATGCAAACAGAAAGCTGATTGGGAATAAGGAATGGATCAAACTGGTAAATAGTGCGGTCCAAGACTTTGATGCCAAGCTGTTTCCTGATCGGATTTATATCGGAGGAGGTAACTCCAAGTTACTCACCGACGTTGATCTCGGCTCCCTCGTTGAAGTGGTTCCCAACACAGCGGGCTTGCTGGGCGGCGTAAAGCTCTGGGAATTCGCCCAATGACCCAATGGCTCAGCAAATCGGAGCAGGAGGCGTGGAGAGCATGGCTGGACGCCTCCCGTCTTCTCAATGCTGAACTCAATCGGGAACTACTGGATTCCCACGGCCTATCTACTGCGGATTACGAGATCCTGGTGCAACTTTCTGAAAATACGGATAGACGCATGCGCATGAGCGAATTAGCAGATCGAACATTTAGCTCTCGCAGCCGACTTTCGCATCAAATCGATCGCATGGAAAAAGCCGGGTTTATCCACCGCGAGGCTTGTGCCGACGATGCTCGCGGTATGTGGGCGGTACTTACCCCCACTGGGTGGGAGAAAATTGTGTCAGCTGCACCCGATCATGTTGCCAGTGTTCGAAAGCACCTTGTCGATCTAATTCCTTCTGCGGATTTCACCAAGCTGGGTGACTCTTGTCGGATCGTGGTTCAACACCTTGACTCGGGTGGGCAACGCTCATTCCCACAGGAATAAGTAACGCACTTTCGCGTCACCCACTTATTGAAATGTGGGTCACTCCCCTATCTCCCCATTCCACTTCGACGGGAACGCCATACGCTGTACTTAATACCGCGGAATTGATGACCGAACGCACATCGCCGTGGGTCAAAACTTTCTGCTCGGCAACGACCACAATGTGATCTGCAAGATGCGAGACTCGCTGGATATCATGTGTGCTAATGACCAAGGTCGTACCTTGGCCACTCATACTCTTGATTGTGGAATCCAATATCGCCAGTCCCGATAGATCAAGATCCGCATCTGGTTCGTCCATGAATACACACATGGTCTCTTGAGCGACTATGCGCGCCAAGTGAACGCGTTTACGTTCTCCACCCGATAATTCATTTACTGGTCGATTTGCGAGTTTCGAAATTCCCAAGTCGTGGAGCGCTCCCGCAACTGCCGTGGAATCATGCGCTTGACGATCAGTGCCGCGCCACGGAGTCCGTCCCCAACCCACAACGTCACGGACGCTGAACCCGAAAGACACGGTGAGATCTTGGGCTAAAACGGCTCTACTTTGCGCTAGTTGCCGCGCATTTAAGACTGCTGTGCTCTGTCCGTTGAATAGGACGCGACCTTGTGAGGGGCGTAGTGATGCAGACGCAATTCCCATCAACGTAGATTTTCCGGCTCCATTGGGCCCGATAACGGCCGTAACCATTCCTGGAGCAAATTCCACTGACGTTTGGTCAAGCCGAACCTGACCCGACGATCCTCGCAATATGCAATTCTGTAATTCAACAGCCATGGAATGAGAAGTAGCTGTGTCACGCATTTTGTCATTGTCCATGGTCACGCCCACCCTCCTTGCCGACTTCGGGTGCGCGCAACGATCACGAGGAAAAGTGGTGCGCCTGCAATCGCAGTTATAGCTCCCACTGGCAGTTCCACGGGGCTCGCAATCAGGCGGGCAACGGTATCGGCCGCAACTACTACAAACGCTCCCGCAACGATGCTCACTGCCATAAGACTTCGATGACTAGGGCCAATGAGTAGGCGTACGGCATGAGGAACAAGCAATCCAATGAACGCGATCACGCCAACGACTGCGACCCCTGCTCCCGTCAGCAGGACGGCCGCAACAAGTGCCCAAATTCGAGTACTTTTCACCTCAACACCACTTGCAAAGGCAGCATCGTCTCCCAATGCAAAAACATTGAGCGCAGGAGCAATCCAGAAGGCAATTACAGCGCCGATAGCTACGGCCGGCGCAATAGACCACACACCGTTCCAGTTACTCAGAGCGAATGAGCCCGTTGCCCAGAAACTGACCGGGCGAGATCCTGCAAGGTCGCTCAGAGAAATGACAATCGCCACTATGGCTGATGCAAATGCAGTGACCGCAACTCCTCCAAGCAAAACTGTCACAACCTCGATCCGCCCGCGCGTACGCGCCACCCACACCACAACAAATACGGCGAACAATCCTCCAATGAGAGCGAAAAGTGCAGCCACAAAGGTGTTGTAGCCCACACCAATTGCTGCGCCCACTACAGCACCCAGTGCCGCTCCCGCTGAAACACCGACTAGTGCCGGATCGGCAAGTGGATTGCGCAACGATCCCTGGAGAAGCACTCCGGCCAGAGCCAGCCCAGCTCCTACAAGAACGGCTGTCACTACTCTTGGAGCTCGAATATTCAAGATGATCACGCTGTCATTTGTTGCTGCACCGGACAACAGAGCAATCACTGAAGTGATGATGAGAGCAACGAGCACCGCGGTGAAAAGCCACACCGTTCGAGCACGAAAATAATGCACCATGGGTCGGTTAACTCAACTGCTTCCACGAGGCATTCAAGGCATCGATAAGAGCACCTGTACGAGGCCCAAATGAAAGCAAAAGGGTGTCATCGACCGCAACGACATGACGTGTTTTTGCCGCATCTGTTTGCGCAATTCCAGGGAGAGCGAATAACCCACCTATTCCGCCCACGGACTCCAGTCCCTTTGCCATCACAAGAAGAGTGTCGGGGTTGAGGTTGACCAGTTCCTCGGCCGTTAATGGCGTAAATGAAGCAAAGCCCGCTTCAGCACCAACATCGAGCGCACCAGAATCAGCGATCAATGTGTCCGCGCCGGATCCCACCCCGCCTAATAAATAGATGGCAGACGTCCCTCGGAGGTACAAGAAAGCAACGCGATTACCCAAGCCAAGGCTCTCTGGCTGAGATCCCGCTGAATTGATTCGCGCAGATTCAATTGCGCTCTCCGGTGCACCAACGGCTGTGCCAATCGCTTGAATCTTTTCTGCGACTTCGGCACTTGACCAGGCTTCGGGGACCTCCACCACAGTAATTCCTGAATCACGAATCTGCCGAATCGCTTCTATGGGCGATGTTGTGGCATCAATCAATACGATGTCAGGCAAAAGGGCCAACACTTGCTCTGCACTTACTGAATGTGCTCTGGTTACTACAGGTACCTGCTCTATCTCGGGAGCATTACTTGTTTCATCTCTTCCAACTATTCGTTCGGCACCACCCAGTGCAACCACTACTTCGCCCGACCCGTTTGCTAAGGTCACAATTCTCTTGGGCGAATTCTCGGGCCACGGCTGATCCGCAGGCGTGGGAAATGGAACATCTGCATTAGTTATGGCAACGACTTCCGGAGCTTCAAGGGTAAACTCCTCACCCGCGATTTGGTCTTGACTTGAAATCGATTTCTCAGTGGGTGCAGCGCAGGCAGACAGGCCAACAAATACGAGTAGGCCAGCACTGGCCACCAAGCGAATTCCCACTCGGCCATTATGGGCGTGAACGCCTCCACCTTCCCGATACCTTGTCGGAATCGACCGACGTAGTGTCAGGCAATCTGTGCGGGAGCTGCCTACATTGCTCGGATGATGTCGCGTCGACTGAGAAAGTTGATCAGTACTTCGATTCTGATTCCTGCACTCACTATCACTCTAACTACTGCACCGAGCTCTCCAATTCAGGCCGCCACTCAGAAAAAAGGTGCCACCAGTCTGACGGTTAACCCAACAAAAAACCTTCCTGTGACGGGTGCCTCGGTCCGCGTGTCAGGGAAAGGATTCAATCCCAGCATCGGCATCTACGTCGCCTTATGCGTGACCCCAATCAAAGGCTCCCCTACTGCACCCGGCCCATGTGGTGGCGGTGTGAATCTCGCTGGAAATAATCCCGCCTCAGCCTGGGTGTCATCCAATCCGCCTGCTTACGGCAAATCTCTGGTAACTCCATTTAAGAAGGGTGGGAAATTTCGAATAAGGCTCACCGTGTCACCAACAATTGGTGAAATTGATTGTCGAGTTACATCCTGTTCCATAGTTACTCGGGCCGATCACACAAGAAGCTTTGATCGCACATCTGATCTTTTTGTTCCTGTCACATTCAAGTAATCGCACCACCCACCAATAACTACACATAAGGAGAAAAATGACAAGCAATTCCCGCCTTGGACGCTTCGCAATAGCAGGTGCAACTGGACTGGTACTCATTGGATCCACATTGGGCTCACCTGCATCTGCTTCAGGAAACTACAACGTCACCGTGGCTGGGTTCACAAACATGACACCACTTGTTGCTCTGGCATCAAGTTCGGTACAACCGGTCGTCGCGACAAATATCCCGGCCAACGTGGGAATTTATGCATTGCATTGCGCAGTGCCTGCGAATCCCCGGAGTGCACCTACATTGTGTGATAACTCTGATGGCTCCGTCGTGTACCTACCTGCAGTACCTGCCGCACGCGACACCGTGAACGCGACGATCAAACTCAATGGTGAGTTTTACGGTACCGACCCGAATCCACAATCCGGCGTAACTGCGCCTACGTCTGTCGACTGCAGGGCAGCAAGTGGGCCAGGTACCAGCACATGTGCGGTATACATATTGGGCGCGGGACGCGACAGCGCTAATCCGGCATATATGCGGGTATTCCCGACTGTCTTTTCATCTGTCAAGGCCGATCGCAAGTCGGACTCCATCACCCTTTCACCGAAAGCAGGTTCGACGGTGTCACGAACACCTTCGGTCTTCAGCGCCACAACTGCTTCAGGCCTCACACCGACGATCCTGTCTACAAATTGCTCCTTCACAGAGCAGAACACTCGAATTGCAGCCATACCAGCGAGCGGCACATGCGAGGTAACCATGTGGACAACCGGTGGCAGAAACTTCAAGCCAATGGTCCAGACCGTGACCTATAAGTTGCGTTAAATCAGGATCTACAACCTGATCCATGGAGGGTGTGTGGCTCCCGGAAGGGGCCACACATTTTTCATTTTATTTCGCGGAAATTCCAGCTCGAATAAAGGCAATCACCGAGTCACCCTCTGAAACATAATCAAAGCCTTGTGACTCGACGCGAGTGATCGAGGAATCAAGGACACCCCAGATAAATGCCGACATCTGGCGAACGTCTGCAACTTCAAGTTCGGCGAGAGCCTCGGACAATGGTGCAATCAGTTCGCGATGCATGGATTGGACTTGGGCTCTCCGAGCTTCCGGGAGGTCAACCGCTCCGGCTGCTTTGAGCAGAGCATGGCGCCCCTCAGCCACGTATTCCAGAACTCCACGAACCCACGCCTCAATGCGGTCATTCGGATCAAATACCGAATCCACCGCCGGCGTTATTTCATCTACCCACATGGCCATTTCATCAACGAGGACATCGGCAATTAAATCTGCGGCACTGTTGTAGTACTCATACACCGCTGACCGGGAAAGGCCTACTTCCTGGGCTACCTGAGCCACGGTAAATGATTTGCCCTGTTGCATGAGGTTTGCGGCCGCCACCAGCAGGGCGTCGCGCCGCGCCTCCCGGTGCTCGGCAATGGTCGGGGCATTGATCTTGGGCATGAGCCCATTGTGCCCTGCCTCGTGGCATTCGGCGATCTGGACTCCCACACTGGATTGGGGAACGAGCCGGTCTGTAAGCCGGATCCTGTACCTGATTGCTCAGGCGGTGATCATCCATCTAGGACCGCTGTTGCCAACGGCCTCATGCGGTCTACCAGCAAATATCAGGCGGGCCGCCCGTTTGCTCAGAAGAATCCACGCCGAAACGCAGACCCAACCTCTTGACCTTGCTCCGGGTGGGGTTTACCTAGCTACCGCAGTCACCTGCGGCACTGGTGGTCTCTTACACCACCGTTTCACCCTTACCAAGGTTTCCCTTGGCGGTTTATTTTCTGTGGCACTGTCCCGCGGGTTGCCCCGGGTGGGCGTTACCCACCACCGTGCCCTGTGGAGTCCGGACTTTCCTCGACACAAAGTGCCGCGATCACCCAACCGACTCGTTCCACACACAAGGGTAACCGCCCTCTGGTGGCATTGGTCGCCTAGGCTTCGGCAGTGCGCTTCTTGATTCCACCGAGCGAAGGCAAGACCCCCGCAGGCACTGGACCTGTCCTCAACCTGAAGAAATTGCCTTTTTCGGAACTTAATTCCAAACGGAATGAACTTCTTGATTCATTGATCGCACTAGCCACAACAAAACCCTCAGTTGCATCGAAGGTGTTAGGTCTTGGTCCAACTCAAAGTGAGCTCCTTGATCTAGACAAGGCCATTCGCACCGCCCACTGTGCGCCGGCAATCGATATTTACACCGGTGTCTTATTTGACCATCTGAACTACACCTCACTTACCGCACGGGGCAAAAGTATCGCCACTGAATCAATCATCGTTTCTTCTGCGCTGTTCGGTTTTGTGTATCCAAATACTCCAATTCCCGCCTACCGATTAAGTGGCTCGACAGTCCTTCCAGGTATCGGACCGCTGCCCAATTTCTGGAAGCCAGAACTTCCACATATCTTCGAGAGCTTTTCCGATGAACTAATTGTTGACATGCGGTCAGGAACCTATGCAAAACTTGCACCGCTCCCCCAAGAGGGAAACTGCATTGAAGTAAAAGTGATGACCATGGTCAAAGGGGTCCGTAAGAGCGTGACTCACTTCAATAAGGCCACCAAGGGCGATCTACTTCGAGCATCCTTAAGTTCAACCAAGAAGTTACCCACACGCGTCGAAGACCTAGAAGGTTACTTCAGGGGTTTGAGTTTCACGGCCGAAATCGAAGAGGCTCGCACGGGCAAACTTGAATTGATTGTCATGACTCAGAATTAAGTAATCAGGCGCCATCGACTACTAATCCATGGAGGTGTCCTGATTCAGCAAATGAGAACATACTCGAGTTTCCGTCCGGGAACCAAGCAAGTTTGGACAAAGAACATGGCGGCAACTCCATCTTGAAAACCGCATCAAGCGGGGCGCCGATAGCCGTGCTTGTCATGATTTTGATCGGGGTCACGTGGGACACAATCAGTACATGCTCGCCAGCAAACTGTTGTATCACCTTCCGGCGCCCCTGATCAACCCGATCCTGAACATGGGCAAATGATTCGCCACCTGGTGGCGCGATATCGGTTCCGGCCAGCCAATCACGAAGTTGGTCGGGCCATTTCTTACTCACTTCGGCAAATGTGCAACCGTCCCAATCCCCAAATGCCGTTTCAGCAAATTCTGGCATGGTAACAATTGGCAAACCTACCGCGGCCGAAACGAACTGGGCTGTTTGTTGGGTTCGCAACAGGGGCGAAGCAATAATCGCCGTTACTTCATTGCGACGAGCTATCTCGGTTGCTAATGCTTGGGCCTGCTGAACTCCCAGTGGCGCAAGAGGAACATCGAGGCCACCCGAGCCACTAAATCTTTTTTCTAGGGAAAACGCAGATGCGCCGTGGCGTGCCATGTGCGTGGTGACAGGCGTGCCAAGATCCGCCCAACCGATTAGGGCATTGGTGGATTTCGACAGGACTGCATCGGTGACTTCGCGGGCGTAAAGCTCTTGTACCGATCCAAGCAGATCTTCATCCAGCGACCCCGGAAGGCTTGGATCGACTGTGCGTCTCAGGGTGATTGGAGTTGTTCCATCAAAGGCATCGAGGATCTCGTTGGCAAGGGCATCTGCTGCCGCATTATTTTCCCTAGGAACCCACACGTAGGTGACCTGACCCGCAGGCAATACGGAACGAGCTTCTTTAGCCAAAACCCGCATATCGGGATGTTTAATTTGCCAACGGCCGGACATTTGTTCCACGACCAATTTGGAATCTAGTCGGACTTCCACGCAAGCATCAGGGTCGAGTTGTGCCACATATTTGAGGCCAGCTATCGCGCCGTTGTACTCGGCAACATTATTCGTCGCAGTTCCCAGTGACCCACCTAGTTCTGCAAGAACTGATCCAGTGAGTGCATCGCGAACCAACGCACCATAAGCCGCGGGGCCCGGATTACCCCTGCTTCCGCCGTCAGCTTCAATAATGAGGTCTCGGGGCACCTAGATCCCCGATTCTGATGTGCGGACCAAAATACGGCGGCATTCTTCACACTGAATGACAGCATCGGGTGGTGCTTGTTTAATGGTCTGCATCTCCTGTGGCGGAACAGTGAGACGGCACCCTCCACATTGCCCTCGATGCAAAAGTGCAGCTCCCACTCCCGAATGTGACACTCTGACTTTTTCATAAAGAGACATGAAATCAACCGGAAGGTTTTCCGCAAGGGCAAATCGCTCCCTCTCTACTTCCGCTATGTCTGTGTCGAGTTGTGCCGTGAGATCATGCAAGGAAGCACTGACTTGCGCCAGTTCACCAGTTAAATTCTCCACTTGCTCAGCAAGAACGAAAACAGCTGCTTCCGCGCCCTCCACTCTTTCCATCACTTCTAATTCAATATCCTCGAGTTCAGTCCGGCGCCGCGCCAAAGATTCCAATTCATGTTGCAGTCCAGATAACTGTTTTGGATCATTGATGGTTCCGGAATCAAGTAATTGTTGGTCCTTGAGAATTCGTTGACGAACTACTTCGACATCTGCATCTGATCGCGCCTGGTCGCGTTGTAAATCTCCAAGAATCACCTGTGCCGCGACATGCTGATTGCGTGTGCGAGTCAACTGTGCTTCCAACTCGACTTGGCGTTCAATCTCAGGGAGGGTGCTCCTACGGTGGGCAAGCTGGGCTAGCTCGGTGTCCTTCGCTTGAACTTCGAGCAATTTCACCTGAGTGGACGGGTCGATATTCAGCGGATACTCCTGATTTAGTTGGTGAAGTGCATTGTCCATGGGTCCGTGATGGCTGCCGAAACCACTGCTGTAACCGTACCCTGTAGGTTCGCGCTAATCAGTGCAGCGACCATGGGTACCCATGGCCATTCACTCGAGTAATGAGGCACATCGATGATTGAGCACAAGTCTCGGGGATGATCAAGCGTCTTGTGGTGCTTCAGATCAGATGTGACGTAGCAATCCGCCAAGGTTGCGGCAATTGGTAGGAGCGAGTCCCCCGATCCCCCACAAACGGCCACTACTGAGATGCGCTGTTCAGGGTCACCTGCCACGCGAATACCCGCAGCACTCGAGGGAAGAGCCACAGCTACGTGCTCGGCAAAAGATGCCAGAGACACCGACTCACGCAATCGACCAATTCGACCAATTCCGGTATCAACGCTCTCACCGGGAACAATGGGCACACAGTCAATCACGCCGAGTGCAGCCGCTAAGGCATCCGAGACGCCAGGATTTGCCCGATCAGCATTGGTATGCGCATTAAATAGTGCGACTCCATGTGTTAGGGCCTCGTGAATTACCACCCCGCCCGCTGTGTCACGAGCGACTGAATGAACGCCGGTGAGGAAGAGTGGGTGGTGTGTGACGATCATTTGTGCGCCAATTTCTAGAGCTTCATAAACCACATCAACAGTAGGGTCTAGAGCGCAAAGAACTTTTGTCACCGTTGCGTCGCGATCACCACATACGAGCCCCACGCTGTCCCAGTCTTCTGCCGTGTGTGGTGGATATTGCTGATCGAGGATGTCGCACACCGTTCCGACTGTTGGCATGCTGACAGATTAGCCAGCCTATGCACGGAACAGCGTATTGAGGGGTAAAAGTGGGTGATAACAACTTTGAGGGCCGCCCGTTTCGAACGACCCTCAAAGAAAATGTCAGCGTTCCAGAGTTAACCCACCAAGCACGCTGGGTCATAGATTGATTCCGGAACGGTGGCATCGGCTGGGTAGGCGCCATCAGCAAAGGTTCCACAGACGGTCGCAGCATCTTTGGGAATCCAGAACTGCCCTTCGGCTTGGAAAATGAACATCCGGGGAGCGCCCATTTCACCCACGGCGGGATCCGTTGTTGCATAAGCCCAACCATCTTCACACTTGTAACCGGTGAGTTCGAAGCCACCATCTGTATAGACAGCCCCAACTGCTTCTTGCATGGCAGCGTCGGTGCACTCGGCCATGCCGCCGACCATGGTGCCATCACTGGAATCACTGGAACATCCGGCTAATACGAGTGCTGCCGCACCTAATAGCGCTAAACCTGTTGGTGCAATCTTCATGGAAATCCCCTCACATTATGAGTATCAACTAATTTTATTACGACTCAATGCTAAGTCCCTCCGACCAGATTTAGGTCTAAGTAACAAATGGGCGAGCCGCCGTAATCGAATGCAGGCCCCATTGGGTGGGAGATTGGGTGGGAGATTGGGTGGGAGATTGGCTGGGAGATTCAATGGGTTGCACTAACTACAAGGCACGACTATCCCCCATCCGGCAGGGCCACACATGGTGAAGTCTGCAATCGCAGCAACCACAATGAGAACCAGAACGTATCCGCTTATTTGAGGCAAGTAGCCTCATGTAATCTTCATCCCGCCGGGCGAGTAACTCAGTTGGTTAGAGTGCATCCCTTACAAGGATGAAGTCGGGGGTTCGAGTCCCTCCTCGCCCACAATGTAGATGTTCGACTTACCATTATGAAACGGTCAGAACATTGAGGGAGACTTATGAGAATCGGCATGATCGGGATAGCCACTGTTGCAAGCCTCGTTGTTCTTTCCTCCAACGCTTCATTTGCGGGTGAATCTCTCAATGCCAGTACATCTGAACCGAGGCAAGACACTGCCCAGACCAGAATTTATGGTGGTTCGCCCGCCACGGGTAATCCCGGTGTTGCCGCACTAGCCATTAATTCGGGTTCTGCATGGAATAGCAGTTGTAGTGCAGTTGTGTGGAAACCCAGAATTCTGCTCACCGCAGCACACTGTGTCACCGCACAAGGTGGGGCAGCAAACGTTGCCGGAATTGGAATCTTTCCACCCGGAGGCACAGCCATTCAGTACAGCAATACAGGGCCACAAGGTGCCACTGGAATTCAAGTCACCCAGATCATCAGGCCCTCAAGTTATGTGAATGCATCTACTCGAGTTGAACCTAATGACTTTGCCATCATGGTGCTCAACGCTGATATCGGTCCAGGCTATTTCAATCGCCTCGCAACTTCAGCTGAGATGACTCGGTGGTCACGGGACCTCTATCCTGGGACAATCATGGGCTATGGCCTAACGGGTCCTGACCAACGAACCATAATTCCCCTGCAGGCGCAGGTTCCTATTGATACCTATGAGCCGCGCTCGTTTCTGGGTCCAGTCTTCTCGGTTGGTCAAAACGCATCGGTTGGTGTGTGTTCAGGAGATAGTGGTGGTCCGACATTCGCGACCAATTCTTCGGGCGAGCGCCTACTCCTCGGAGTGAATTCCGGTTCCGCTGGAGGGTGTGTAGCCGGATTCACCGGGGCATATCTAATGGTGGGATTCACCGCAATCGACTACCTCGATCTAGTGAATCAGGCCATGACAATTGCCGGCTACCCGACAATTCCTTCAGCTCCGATTGTCACGGCTCTTAAGGCTGTGAACAATTCTGTGGTTGTGTCGTGGCAGCCGCCGGAAGTATCACCGTCAACAGTGTCGAGTTACGAGGTACTCAATTCTGACGGTTCCATCGCCTGCACCACTGCAGAACTCACTTGTACCGTGACGGGATTACCTGCGGGTGAATACAGTTTCACGGTGCGTGCACTCAATACGCAGGGCGAAGGTAATGCTCTCCCACCCACATTGGAGGCCAGCATTGTCACACCCGAGCAAATGACCGCCCCCCGGGTCACTGGCAAAAGAATTCAATTCGCCTCGCTGTCGGGCTCCACATCAGCCGTTGTGAACCAGTATCGAGTTATTGATGTTCGGGGTAAGCGAATCTGCACTCTGAAAGATTTCTCCCCCACCGCTGCCCGACTCAGTTGCCCACTGCCTAAGAAGCCGGGCTCGTATCGCTTCCGGGTCCTGGCTGTGACAGAAATGGGAAATACCCTCCCCTCGGGATTAAGTCGAAAAGTGGTCGTTTCCTGACGGAATACGGGAATTAATCTGATATTCACCGCGAATTCCGACCCCTGATAACATTTGTATAACATCAATGTCGTAAACTCGTCACATACCGGAGACCCCGGCTGCGCAAGTAATAGAAGTGGAAGTGATGAACATGCAGAGCTTCGGAAGAGTTCTGAGCAATATTTTCGGGGGCAGTCGCTCCAGAAATTTCCAGCAAGAATGGGACTACCAGCGCTCAATGGCCATGAGTCCATCGCACCGCGATGAAATCGACGCCATTTTCCGCCGACACGAAGGCGCCTGAGAAATCACGCCTGGGATTTCCCACTCACTCAATCTTCGTCGATGAAGCCATCCGAGTGGTTAGTCGACGAGAAACCAGAAGTGGTTTCACTCCAGCAGCCCGCAATCATTGATTGCGGGTTTTGCTTTACCGTGTGGAGTTAAACTGGTGGAGTTAAAACTGAGCACCAATTAAGACTCGGCACCAACTCGATAGGCAGCGGGGGCATGGTTCGGTACATAAGGCGCCCTCGGTGCAACGGCGGGGACCGCCCGATAGCCGACATCCTGGTCAGGGCGAAGATCCACATCGCCCTTGTTCGGCCACATAGCTATTGCTCGCTCCGCCTGTGCAGTAATCGTCAACGATGGATTCACGCCAAGGTTTGCGGTAATCGCTGAGCCATCGACAATATGAAGATCCGGATAGTTATACACCCTGTGATACGGATCAATGACACCGTGTTCAGAGTCTGCCCCGATCACACACCCACCCACGAAATGAGCGGTGAGGGCAGCATCAAAGTTTTCAAAAATAGAGCCACCCGCGCGGCCGTCGATCAGTTCGGCAACGCGCTCAACTACTTCAGCCGCCACCGGGATATATGTGGGAGCCGGAGTCGATTCGGAACTTACCGTTCCCAATTTCCAGCGGCCAAGCAAGTTTCTTTTGCCCGTCAATGTCAGCGAATTATCCACAGTTTGCATCACCAACGAGATAACGGAGCGCTCACTCCACCTTCGAACATTGAGCATTGCAGCAACGTCGGCAGGATTTTTCACGATCTCGCGAATCCATACCTGCCAACGAGGCTTTCCTGGTTCCGGACGAGTCAATAGGGATTGCAGCAAACCCATGGAATTGGATCCTTTGCCGTAGCGAACGGGCTCCACGTGAGTGTCTTCATCCGGGAAGAAACTCGATGTAATCGCAACTCCTTCAGTGAAATCGGTAGCCGTTGTCTGTGCAATGGCGCCAAGAATGGATTCGGAATTTGTCCGCGAGAGTTTGCCCAAGGCTTTCGACAGATGTGGAAGGACACCGTGATCCTTCATGGCGTGCAGCAGTTTCTGCGTGTTGTAAGCCCCCGCTGCGAAAATCACATGATCTGAGGTGAACTCCGTGGTTGTCTGGGTGCCTGTTTTTTGCGCCATAATTGTGTAACCGCCACCTGACCGCGGAATCACCTGAGCCGCCGTCGTCATGGGGAAAACTTCCGCACCCGCTGCCTCGGCAAGCCCGAGATAGTTCTTGGGAAGAGTATTTTTCGCATTGAACCGACAACCTGTCATGCATTCACCACACTCAATACATCCAGTGCGTTCGGGACCCACTCCTCCGAAATAAGGATCAGGTGAAGTTTTGCCTCTCCCTTCACCAAAAAAGACGCCAACGGGTGTCAATGTGAAGGTATGACCCACCCCCATGGAGGAAGCAACTTCCTGCATAACTTTGTCCGACGGCGTCATGGTGGGATTACGCTCCACCCCCAACATTCTTTCGGCTTGGTCATAAAAAGGAGCGAGTTCCTTTTTCCAATCCGTAATGTGGCTCCATTGCTGATCTGAAAAGAATCGGTCACCAGGCACGTACAAGGTATTTGCGTACACCAAACTTCCACCGCCAACGCCTGCCCCCGCCAAAATGGCGACGTCCTTTAACACGTGAATCCGCTGAATCCCGAAAAAACCCAATGCGGGGGCCCACAAAAAATTCTTGAGATCCCATGAATTTTTTGCGTATGTGGCTTCATTGAAACGGCGCCCTGCCTCCAGCACTGCAACGGAGTAACCCTTCTCACGAAGGCGCAATGCGGAGACCGATCCCCCAAACCCGGAACCGATGATCACCACATCTTTGTGTTGGTTCTCTGCTGGCGCCTTTTCCACGGATACAGGCTATTCCGATTCCCGCGACTTTTCTTCGGCTTTTCTCAATGTTAATTTCCTTAGTGTTAGGGTACGAAGTCCTGGGGAGCTCGCGGGATCAGCGGGCTGAGAGGGCAGTGGCCACTGCCGACCCACAAACCTGATCTGGGTAATGCCAGCGCGAGGGAGAGAAGAATATGAACAAGTCAATGACCTTTACACGACGCACAGTTGCCGTCGGGAGTCTCGGAATGAGTTTGGCACTTCTTGTAGGTTGTTCAACATCCACCGAGTCAAGTGGACCAAATGTTGTTCGCATGTTGACTCACGAGTCTTTTGCCTTAAGCGAGGATGTAATTGCTGGTCTTGCGGAGCAAGGCATTCAACTAGAGATACTTGCGACCGGGGATGCCGGAAGTATGACCGCCTCAGCGGTACTCGCCGCTGGTGCGCCAACGGCTGACCTTATTTTCGGTGTCGACAACACACTTATCACTCGCGCAGCAAACGAAGGGGTATTTGCCCCCTACGTGTCACCCGAACTCCCGAATATTGCACCAGAGTTTCAATCTTTAACCGAAAATGGGCTCGTCACGCCGATCGACTTTGGAGATGTGTGCATCAATATCGACACGCGTTGGTTTGACGACAATGACCAAACACCGCCGTCAACGCTAGCCACGCTGCCGGAATTCGCCGACAGGCTCGTGGTGCAAGACCCTGGGACATCGTCACCGGGGTTAGCTTTCCTTCTCGCGACCGTGGCGCGTTTGGGCGATCAATGGCCAGATTATTGGATGAAATTGCGCGATGGCGGCGTGAAAGTTGCGGGTTCGTGGACAGATGCCTACTACACCGACTTCACACTCAATGGTGGTGATCGCCCACTTGTTGTTTCCTACGCCACAAGCCCTGCCGCCGAGGTGATATTCGCAGAAGATCCCAGCATCACCGCACCGTCCACCACAACGCTTGTCGATAGTTGTTATCGGCAAGTTGAGTTCGCAGGCGTCTTAGCAGGTTCCTCCAACCCCAAGGGTGCCGAAAAGGTCATTGACTGGCTCCTGTCTCCGGAAGTACAGGCAGACATTCCCGCAAATATGTTTGTCTATCCCGTGCGCGCAAATATTGAATTGCCTCCCGTGTTTAGTGAATTCACACCTGTGGTGACATCAAGCGCCGAGCTAGCTTCTGCTGTGATTAGTAGTGAACTGGAAGGAATACTGAGTAAGTGGGGACAGGTGATGGGGCGCTGAGCAGCCAGCCTGCACACCTCACTCACCACTTTCCCGCGTGGGTCGCACGCGCATGGATAATCCCCCTCATTTTCTTTTCCTTGTTTTTGGTGTACCCCCTATTTGTTCTCGCCCGGACTGCGTGGTCAGCGGACACGCTCGCCGCTTTGGCCCGCGATAGCACATGGACGGTCGCACTGGTTGCAAGTGCTCAAAGCCTGATAAGTGTTGTACTCGCACTCGTACTTGGTCTCCCACTTGCCGGAATATTGAGTCGCTTTCAATTTCGAGGGCGATCACTGTTACGAGCATTAGCCACAGTTCCATTTGTTTTACCCACGGTTGTTGTGGCGCTGGGATTTCAAGCGCTCCTAGGAGGGATACTCGAGCCCGGTTTACTCCTTGTAGTGATCGCACACGCATACATCAACATTGCGGTAGTCGTTCGTGTCGTGGGTGCACAGTGGAGTTCAATTAACCCCCAACAAATAGTCGTTGCTCGAACGCTGGGGGCTACTTCGTGGCGCACTTTTCGGACGATCACGCTCCCGAACCTGACCCCATCAATCCTGGCTTCGGCTTGTGTAATTTTCGTATTCAGTTTTACCTCACTGGGAGTAGTCACCATTTTGGGGGACGGATCTTCTACGAGAACTCTGGAACAGGTGATTCTGAGACAGACATCTGTGCTTCTCGATTTTCCGGGCGCACTCGCCAGTGCAATCCTTCAGCTACTCATCGTGAGTATTGCTCTGCTTCTTGCGGCACGGACTCGGGGTGCAGCTTTGACCCTAAGAAATGGGAACTCAACCCAAACTCATTATTTATCGCGATTAACGTCTGCGAAAACTAAACTCTGGGTCTATACAATTGTCAGTCTTTCAATAGTCGTGATCATTGCCCCAATCACGAGTATCGCCTGGGCTTCACTCTCCGGTCGCAATGGATTCACACTCGCGTGGTGGATATCGCTTCCAGATTCATCCGATATCTTCACGAGATTGGGGTCCCCATTGCATGCCCTAGGTCTATCACTCTTACTTGCAGTGACGACAGCATTGGTGGCGGCTTTCGTCGGTGGCGCAATTGCAATTGCCGTAATGGGAAGGCGCCCATTACTCGCTTTTCTCAGCCTCATTCCACTGGGGCTATCGGCAGCTACCGTCGGACTTGGAACCCTTTTGGCTTTTGGCCGACCACCTCTTGACCTTCGCTCCTCCGGTATCCTCATTCCCATTGCACATGCATTGGTTGCCGTTCCCCTTGTTGTAGCACTTGCCGCCCCCGTACTTCGTGCCGCAGATCCGCGACGAATGCTTGTGGCCAGCACTCTTGGTGCTCCACCAAGTCGCGCTTGGTGGACCGCCTACGGAAGTGTCATCAAGATGGTGATGCTGGCAGCTGGTGGTTTAGCCGGCGCCGTCTCACTCGGTGAATTTGGGGCGGCATCATTTCTTGCCCGGCCCGACTCGCCCACGGTGCCAATTCAAATCTCGAAACTGTTAACTCGACCTGGTGAACAAGCCTATGCAACAGCTGCAGTACTCAGCATCATTCTTGTTGCTGCGACTTTGGCTCTCATGCTTACTGTTGATCGAATGAATAACAAGGCCCGGCAATGACATCAACTCACCTTGGATTGACACTCAAAGATGTCGTTATTGGATATTCCCATCCTCTTGTCGATCCACTGTCCGCAGATATTCTCCCCGGTCACGCACTCGCAATACTTGGACCAAGTGGTTGCGGAAAATCCACCCTGCTCTCGACGATAATTGGAGTGATTCCACCATTGTCAGGCTCGATCCACCTCAACAACAAGGACCTCGCTGGAATCCCGATCCACGACAGGGAAATTGGAATGGTCTTTCAAGAACCATTACTCTTTTCACATCTTTCGCTAGTGGACAATATTGCTTATGGCTTGAGGGCCTCACATGTCGATCGGGAGAGTGCTCGTGCAAGGGCAGAAGAGCTCCTTGACTGGGTGGGGCTTAGCTCAATACAAGAACAGCGAACATGGGAAATTTCGGGAGGCCAAGCTGGTCGAGTTGCCTTGGCGCGGGCACTGGCCCCGAACCCTCGTGCAATTCTCTTTGACGAGCCTTATAGTGCTTTGGACACTGAGACTCGTTTAAGACTGTCACAGGAAGTACGCGAAATACTTCAGCAGAGAAATATCCCTGCTATTCACGTTACCCATGACAGATCTGAGGCCGAGTCAGTATCCGATCAACTATTGGTTCTCGCTTAACTGCGATACTCCTCTTGTGGAGAGCAGAGAAAGAGTTGCGCGGCTGAAGCGATTCAAGCCGACTACTTTCGCTCGGTTGGCGGTTTTAACATCTTTAGCTGCATTCGGTGCCTATCTGGCTTCTGAGGCTCTTCCCTATGCCTCACCGGTCCCCGCCGCGATCACTGCAGTCGTCGCCACGCGCGTCACCTTTCACCATGCGGCAAAAGAAACTTTCATTCAACTACTGGGGGCTTTGGTGGGCGCAGCGGTTGCACTTGGAATCGTGTCCGTCATTGGTTCTGGAGCAGTTGTGATCCTGTTACTTGTTGCTCTGAGTTTTGCCATGGCTCGAGTGATGCAGTATGCAAATCCTGATGAGTCACCCTTAGTCGCGGCATCCCTATCGGTCACCGTGATCTTAGTAGTTGGTTCCCACCTCACCACTGAACTCGCTTTTGAAAGATTTAATGGCGTTGTTATTGGCGCGCTATTTGCACTAGCAGCTTCATTCCTTGCCTCTCCAACACGTGATACTCAGAAATTGGCTGCTGGACTCGCGCACGTGCAGGTGCAACTAGCCGAAGTTCTTGCACAGATCGCTCGGGACCTTCGTGACAACCCGACTCGAACTGATGCGCGCCTTTGGCACGATCAAGCCGTGGAGTTGAGGAATCAAGTGCTCGGCTTGGCCGCACAATATGAGGATCTGTCAAAGCATGCGCGGTGGAGTCCGCGGATACACAGCACAGACCTCACTCAACTCCAGGAATTACTGCGGGCAAGTCAGATTATGAGTGCTCGAGTTTTGAGCATCGCGAATGATTTACGTTCCGCCACTCGCGGGGACTCTTCTCCTCAGATACCTCAGGCAGCCCTTTCTCCGCTGGCAGACCTCATTGAGTTGGCTGCTGACAACATGGCTACCGACGATCCCACCGAAAGCATTGGTGCCACCGCAGCACATCAGGCCGTGAGAGGTGCAGATATCACCGCTCAAATAGCCTTGATTGGCGGAATCGTTTCGCACGTCAATCAGTTAAATCGTGCATCGACTCAAGAATCAGACGATACGAAAGCAATAAACGGTATTCATTCCGAAGTAAAATCTCAGGATTGATCGTGCGAGCAATTTAGCTGAGTTCAGCAAGCGCAGCCAAGTACTCATCAGCGTTGCGAGCTTCGCCAGGGCCATTGATCACAGACCAGCGCACAATCCCTTCTTTATCAACGACAAATGCGGCTCGTGTTGCAAAGCCTTTGTCTTCAAGAAACGCTCCATACTGCTGGGCAACAGCTCCGTGGGGATAGAAATCGCTGAGAAGATTATGGGTAAAATTTTCCTGCTCTGAGAAAACTTTGAGTGATGGGGAAGCATCGCAGGAGATACTGAGAACTTCAGTGGTGTCATTGATGAAATCTGGTCTGCGATCGCGAATTGTGCACAACTCGCCTGTACAGATACCCGTGAAAGCAAAGGGATAAAACATGACGACAACATTTTTCTTGCCTCGATAGTCCGACAAAGTAACGGACTCACCGAACTGATTGGACAGCGTGAAGTCAGGTGCAAGGTCTCCCACAGAAATTGACATGTGGGAAGACTAGCGTTTAGCCCGCGGAGCCACCAGCCGAGTGCCCTGCCACTGCGAACCCGCGCTGATGGTGCTGGTTTGGCGTAGTCCGGCTGTTTGTGCAGCTTCGGTGATGTCTTCGGGTTCAACGTGCCCCTCGCGCCCTGGTTTAGGCGTGAGTAGCCACACCACACCTTGATCGGCAAGTGGCGTAATGGCATCTACGAGGGCATCGGTGAGATCTCCGTCATCTTCGCGGAACCAAAGCACGGCTACATCGACGACATCTTCATAATCGAGATCCACCATGTCTGCGCCGGTTACCGCAATGATCCCGGCTCGCAGATCAGGATCTGAATCGGTGTCCTGGCCGATTTCTTGCACCACGAGCCCCGACTCCAAGCCCAATCGGAATGCCAACTCTTGGGGGTCACTTGATGAAGCTTGGGAGCTCACCGCACTCCTTCATTTGATTCACAGGCGCTAGTCCACCGAAATATGTGGCACTTGGCAAGCGATTTGGGTTAACGGGCACGAAATGGGCAATGAAAACAATAAATAGTTGCCTAATAGGCGCCGCCAAGATCTCAATTCAGACTCAATAATCGTATCGCGACCCCGGGCATGAGGGGCTTTGCGCCGACAAGCCGTTGATACGAGAGAATGGGGACAGGGATTCCTGTTTCGAGTACTCAGAGGCTCCCACCTCATGTTCATCACCGGAGACCCCGGGCGGTGACAGGCGAAAGGTGAAAGGTGAAACCGTGATTGACCCACAAGGCTCATTAATCGCAGGTGGGTTACCCACCCAGTACGTTGACGTAGACCCATCCGAAACTCGCGAATGGCTGGAGTCATTCGACAAGATGGTGGAGCACGGTGGCACCTACCGGGCCCGTTACCTGATGCTGTCACTCCTTCGGCGTGCAGCTGAGCAAAACGTGGGCGTCCCGAGCCTTCGCAGTACCGATTACATCAATACGATCTCTCCGGATCGCGAACCGTGGTTCCCGGGCGATGAATTTGTCGAAAGAAGAATCCGGGCCATGATCCGCTGGAATGCGGCCATCATGGTGCATCGTGCGCAACGCCCTGGGATATCCGTAGGTGGACATATTTCTACCTATGCCAGTTCAGCGACCCTCTACGAAGTCGGTTTCAATCACTTCTTCAAAGGCCCTGATCACCCGGCTGGCGCTGATCAAATATTCTTTCAAGGACATGCATCTCCTGGAATGTACGCACGAGCATTCGTTGAAGGTCGCCTAACCGAAGCGCAAATGGATGGCTTCCGCCAGGAACTCTCCCACCCCGCAGGCGGGCTTCCTTCTTACCCTCATCCGCGCCTCATGCCATGGTTCTGGCAATTTCCCACAGTGTCCATGGGGTTGGGCCCACTCAATGCGATCTATCAGGCTCGATTCAACAAATACCTACACAATCGTGGCTTTGCCGATACCTCCGAACAAAAAATCTGGGCTTTCCTCGGCGATGGTGAAATGGACGAAGTAGAAGCCGTGGGCGCTATTGGTCTGGCGGCTAGGGAAGAACTCGATAACCTCATTTTTGTTGTCAACGCAAATCTGCAACGACTCGATGGCCCCGTGCGCGGCAACGGCAAGATCATTCAAGAACTTGAGTCCCTTTTCCGCGGTGCAGGGTGGAACGTCATCAAGGTAATTTGGGGGCGTCAATGGGACGAACTCCTGGCTGCAGATCGCGATGGCGCACTCGTGAATTTAATGAACAACACCCATGATGGCGACTTCCAAACCTATAAGGCTGAAGACGGCGCATTCATTCGCGAGCACTTCTTTGGTCGCGACCCTCGGACAGCCAAATTGGTTGCAACATGGAACGATGACGATATCTGGAATTTGTCACGCGGAGGCCATGACTACCGGAAAATGTATGCTGCATACAAAGCAGCCACCGAGACCAAGGGCCAGCCAACACTCATTTTGGCTAAAACAATTAAAGGCTGGACTCTGGGATCAGGTTTTGAAGCACGGAATTCAACGCATCAGATGAAAAAACTTTCACTCGATGATCTCAAAGTATTTCGTGACCGTTTGCACATTCCAATTCCGGACTCCCAACTCGATCCGTATCTGCCGCCGTACTACAACCCGGGTCTTCAAGATGAAAACTTGGCCTACATGATGGAACGGCGGCGAAAGCTCGGTGGTTCAATCCCCACACGCCGAGAAAAGTCTCGTCCACTCGTTCTCCCTGGTGACAAGGTCTATGACGCCGTTAAGCGCGGTTCTGGCAATCAAGCCATTGCGACAACCATGGCCTTTGTTCGGCTGTTTAAAGATTTACTCAAGGATGAAAACATTGGACAACGCTTTGTACCGATCATCCCTGACGAAGCCCGAACATTCGGCATGGATTCCTTATTCCCGACTGCCAAGATCTACTCCCCGCACGGCCAGCAGTACACATCTGTAGATCGCGAGCAAATGCTCAGCTACAAAGAAGCAACCACGGGTCAGATACTTCATGAGGGAATTAATGAGGCTGGTTCTGTGGCGTCGTTCACCGCTGCAGGTTCTTCCTATTCCACACATGACGAACCCATGATCCCGGTGTACATCTTCTACTCCATGTTTGGTTTTCAACGCACCGGCGACGCATTCTGGGCGGCGGGAGACCAAATGGTTCGTGGATTCGTTCTGGGTGCAACAGCGGGGAGAACAACATTAAATGGTGAGGGTCTACAACACGAAGATGGACATTCAATTCTCTTAGCCAGCACAAATCCGGCCGTTGTTTCTTATGATCCTGCATACGGATATGAACTCGGACATATCGTCAAAGATGGTCTGCGTCGGATGTACGGCGAGAATTCGGAAAATATTTATTACTACCTCACCGTATACAATGAGCCCTATATCCAGCCCGCAGAACCTGAGAATCTCGATATCGAGGGTGTTCTGCGTGGAATATACCTCCTGCGAGAGGGCCAAGGCCCCGGTCACAAAGCCCAGATCCTGGCAAGCGGGGTCGCTGTGCCGTGGGCATTGAAGGCCCAAGAACTTTTACGAGATGACTGGGGAGTTGTTGCAGACGTGTGGTCTGTGACATCTTGGAATGAACTTCGCCGCGATGGATTGGAAACTGATCGCTTCAATTTGCTTCATCCCGACGAGAATCGCAGGATTGCCTACGTGAGTAGCAAACTAAAGGGACGCAATGGCCCAGTCATTGCGGTCTCCGACTACATGCGAGCCGTACAGGATCAAATTCGACCCTGGGTCAATTCACCATTTGCTTCGCTGGGAACTGACGGTTTTGGACTCTCGGATACCAGAGGAGCGCTGCGCCGTCATTTCTTAGTTGACGCTGAGTCAATTACCGTTCAAACTCTTTCCTGTTTAGCTGAACAGGAACTAATCGATTCAGATGTCGTGCACCAAGCAATTGATCGATACCAACTGCAGGATCCCTCGGCCGCCGACGCAGGTAACACGGAAGGATCTGGATAACATGAAAAAGGACCCTAAACGATTTTTGAAGTACCTCAAGGCCGAACAAAACGCCTCACTTCTGTATCGATCGCTGGCCGAAACTGTTGACGGGGAAAGACGTGAGGCACTTATTGAATTGGCCGATATCGAGGACAAGCACGCAGCACACTGGATTGAGAAGTTGGCCGAATATGGAGTTGAGATTCCGCCAGCACCGCTATCTCTTGATACCGCAGATAAAGCACTCGTGTCTCGAGCCAAATCAATGGGCCTGAGCAGCGTGTTATCAACCTTGGAAGAAAACGAAGGTGCCGATGCCGGCATGTACGATGACGAACCCGAAGCACTTGCGTCAATGCCCACTGATGAACGAGAACATGCCAAAGTTTTTCAGCGCATGCTCGCAGACTCTGATACGCAACCCAATTACCGAACAGCTGATCACCGCGATGCGTCTGACGCCAACGGAGGCATTGAACCATGGCACACGGTCGACAAATCGGGCTCCGTTCGTGCTGCGGTATTCGGAATCTCTGACGGCCTCGTATCAAATACCGCATTGGTCATGGGCTTTGCCGGAGCAAGTGTTTCTGGTGCAATTGACAACAGTACGGTCCTCTTCGCAGGTCTGGCAGGCCTCCTCGCTGGAGCTTTCTCCATGGCCGCAGGTGAATATGTGAGCGTTGCAAGTCAACGCGATCTCTTCTCCCGTGAAATCGAAATGGAAGCGCGAGAACTGCGTGAGAAGCCAGAAGAAGAACAAAAGGAATTAGAACTGATTTACCGGGCCAAAGGTGTATCTCGCGAAGATGCGGCGCGGGTGGCCGCCCAAATTATGGCAAATCCCAAGACCGCATTAGACACACTCGTTCGCGAGGAACTTGGATTAGACCCTGACGAATTGGGAAGCCCGACTAAAGTCGCCCTGTCGAGTTTTACTGCATTTGCGATTGGCGCGAGCGTGGCCGTAATCCCCTACGCATTACTCAGCGGCACGGCCGCCTTTGTGACCGCAATTGTGGCAGCCATTATTGCCCTGTGCATTGTTGGCGGACTTGTTGGCAAATTCTCTGGTCGCGGAATCATTTTTAGTGCCATGCGTCAACTGTTGTGGGGGACGGGCGCTGCTGCCGTAACGTACTTTGTTGGCAGCATTATCGGAGTAAATGTGGGTTAGTGAACGCAGTCCACAACCAGATCTCATCAGCCATCCAGATCTCATGAGCCATCCTTCGGTCAATTCACGCCTCTCCGAAGCATCTGGTGCTCTTGCTACCGCGGTCGCTCGCACCATGGAAGAGACATTGCCTTGGTATCGAGAATTGGGTGCCCAAGAACGCTCATGGGTTGGGCAGGTTGCCCAAGCAGGAATCCAAGCATTCATTGACTGGAATTCACACCCTGATAAAAATATTGCCCTGACATCCGATGTCTTTGGGGCAGCGCCCCGGGAGCTCACCCGGGCTGTCACATTTGAACAGACCGTGGCACTGGTGAGAACCACCATCGATGTCGTGGAGACATCCGTTGATTCATTTATTCCTCCACAGGAACAACAACAATTCCGCGAAGCAGTACTTCGCTACTCGCGGGAAATCGCATTCTCCGCTGCAGAGGTGTACGCCCGCGCTGCCGAGGCACGCGGAGCATGGGATGCACGACTTGAAGCGTTAATCATTGATGCTTTCATGCGCAACAGTGCTACCGATGAAATATTGAGCCAAGCCAGTGCGTTGGGCTGGTCCACCGCAGGAACTTCCCTCGTTTTAGCGGGTTCGCCGCCCGAAGTAGACGCGGAAGCCGCGCTTTCTGTCATGCGCAGGGCAGCCGTGAATCATTCACTAGATTTACTCACCGGAATTCAAGGAACCGTCATGTTTGCCGTCATCGGTGGTACCGGACTTGATGCCGATAAAACTCCTAGGTTGCTTACACCCTTTTTCGGCCCTGGTGCGGTCGTTGTTAGTGACACGGTCACGGGACTGACGGCAATAGGTGCTGCTGCACAAGCCTGCGCTTCCGCATATCGAGCGGCGGGCTCCATGATGACAGGATCAATGTCATCGCCTCCTCGACCGATCCATGTATCTGAACTTCTTCCAGAGCGAGCTGTGCTCGGCGACACCGAGGCCCGAGAGGAACTCATCGAACTTATTTATGGTCCATTGTTGGGCGAACCCGCACTTTTGGATACAGCTATCGCGTATTTGGATAATTCACAGTCCCTCGAGGCCACCGGGCGCACCCTTTTTGTTCACCCCAACACGGTTCGATACAGGCTTAAGAGAATTGCAGATCTCACCGGATATGACCTCACCCACTCGCGGGAGGCTTTTGCCGTGCGCATTTCCATTGTCTTAGGGAGCACCACAATCCGCTGACGACATCTTGTATTGTAGGTTTCCTACAAAGAATCATCAATTTCATTGGTGAATTCGCCCCCTTATTTGGGGGATTCCTACGGAAGGCTGGCCACGTGCTTGTAGTAGCAGCACCCGGCCAGGGTGCTCAATCCCCCGGTTTCTTGACCCCGTGGCTAGATGTCCCTGGGGTTGCCGAGCGCCTCGAATGGCTGTCATTGGTAAGTGGAGTGGATTTGATCGCCCACGGCACCACTTCCGATGCCGCCACGATCCGCGATACAGCAATTGCCCAACCTTTAATTGTCGGCTCCGGCCTGGTCACACTTCTCAGCCTTTTCCCACATCCTTCGGCCGCATATGCCTCAATTGGGGTCGCGGCGGGCCACTCGGTCGGGGAAATCACCGCGGCGGTAGGTGCAGGGGTGATCACCGCCGAGCAAGCAATGGTCTTTGTGCGCGAACGCGGGATTGCCATGGCCAAGGCTTCTTCCCTCGCTCCCACAGGTATGAGTGCGGTGCTGGGCGGAGACCCGGACGAAGTTGTGATCGCCGCACACAAAGCGGGACTCACTGCCGCCAACATGAACGGCGCCGGCCAAATTGTTGTTGCCGGGACTACTACCCAACTGGGATCTTTTGTGGCCCCCAACGGTTCGCGAGTCCGCCCACTTGAAGTTGCCGGTGCATTTCACACCGAACATATGGCCTCCGCTACCACTCATTTAGGTCGCATCAGCAACTCCCTCAGCACTCATGACCCACGAATTCGACTAATTTCTAATACCGATGGCCAAGTCATTCACGACGGCCGCGTGGTTGTTAGACGATTGGTCCAGCAGGTTGCACAACCCGTGCGCTGGGATCTGTGCATGCGCACAATGCTTGACCTTGGCGTGAGTGCCATGATTGAAATTCCACCCGCGGGCACATTGACAAACTTGGCCAAACGCGAAATGCCAGGGGTGGAAACCTTGGCGCTGAAAACTCCCGATGACCTTCCGGCAGCCTGGAGGTTGATCGAGAAACACGGAGTTCACTCAGTAATCGAGACCACACCCACTTGGAGATTGGTGATCGCACCCGCTAAGGGAACATTCACCATGGGAGAGCAGCAATTTCTCGATGGTGACCATGTTCCGGCCGACACTCAAATAGGTGTAATCACCACTTTACGTGACCAATTTCCCATCACGGCACCACACGGTGGAACTATCATTGAATGGCTCGCACAAGATGGTGACCCCGTTGCACCGGGGCAGCCACTCCTTCGATTGCACCCCCTCTTACCGAATAAGTAGTTTGACACCGGTTTCGCCCACGATCCCTCACTCAATAAGGAATGGAATATTCAGTGCCAGTTGAACTTGCGAGCACCAGCGGCTCTCCACACGCACGCATTATTTCGGTGGGCACGTACAGGCCTTCTCGCGTTGTATCAAATGCGGAGGTCTGTGAATGGATCGACTCCACAGATGAGTGGATCCGTGAACGTTCCGGAATTATCGAAAGACGTCATGCCTCCGCGGAGGACACCGTCGTAAGCATGGCTACCACCGCTGCATTGAATGCCATCGCATCTGCAGGTATCTCCGCCACGGAAATTGGAATGATTCTTCTAGCTACCGTAAGCCATCCTTACGCAACACCTTCGGCGGCAGCGGAGGTTGGGGAGCTGATCGGTGCGCGGGGTGCTCCCGCAATGGATATTTCAGCAGCATGCGCCGGGTTTTGCTATGGCGTTGCGATCGCCTCAGACCTTATTCGTGGTGGAAGTGCTAAATACGTTCTCGTAATTGGAGTTGAGAAGCTGACCGACTTGGTAAATAAACACGACCGAGGAACAGCTTTTCTGTTCGCCGATGGTGCAGGCGCTGCCGTGATTGGACCCAGTGACACGCCAGGAATCGCGCCTGTCGTGTGGGGTGGTGATGGTAGCCAGATTGACGCGATCAATATGACATCTTCCAGCGTTGCATTCAGGGACAATCCGGAACTGGGATACCCCACAGTGGTGATGGCCGGTCAGCAGGTATTCCGCTGGGCTGTCACGGAAATGGCCAAGGCCAGTAATGAAGCCCTCGACAAGGCAGGAATAACGGTTGATCAACTAGACGCTTTCATTCCACATCAGGCTAATAATCGAATTACCGATGCACTAGTTCGGGCAATTAATTTGCCAGACACCGTTCCCGTCGCGCGCGACATCATTACCTCGGGGAATACCTCAGCTGCGTCAGTTCCGCTGGCCATGGAAAGAATGCTAGAAAACGGTGAGGCGCCACACGGTGGAACCGCCTTACTGATTGGATTTGGTGCGGGGCTGGTGTACGCAGCACAAGTGGTCACCCTTCCTTAACACCGTAATCAACCCGATTGCACGACCCGGGTGCACAACGCACACGGAATACAAACAGCGAAAGGAAAGTAAGAAATGAGCCAAGACGATATTCTAGTTGGGTTTGCCACCATCATTAATGAAGTTGCTGGAGTCCCCGTGGAAGACGTACAACTCGACAAGGCATTTGTTGATGACTTGGACGTCGACTCACTCTCTATGGTTGAAGTGGTTATGGCGGCTGAAGACAAATGGGGCGTCAAGATCTCCGATGACGATGCAAAGAATCTACGCACCGTGGGCGATGCAGTTGCCTACATACAGGCAAATTCCTAAACCAAGAAAAGTTCCTCAACCCAGAAAAGTTCCTCAACCCAGAAAAGTTCCTCAACCCAGGTAATTGGCTCCTTACATTGTGCGCTGGTGTCAGCGGATTTAGCTGGCACCAGCACGCTGTAATTTTCACTCTCACGAAGGGAAACCCACAAGACATGACACGCGAGGTTGTTATCACTGGCATGGGCATGATCACTCCCGTTGGCGCCAATGTTGAATCGAACTGGGAGGCAGTTCTTGCGGGCCAATCAGGAATTAGCTTGATCCCTGAGGACTGGGTTGCCGACCATACAGCCCAAATCGCGGGCATTATGTCCACCGATCCCACCGAACTACTTGATCGGGTGGAAGCTCGCAAAATGGATCGTTCACAGCAAGCGGCACTGGTCGCAGCCCGCGAAGCGTGGAAACAGGCAGGGGAACCAAAGGTTGACCCCGAGCGCCTTGGCGCGGTCGTCGCCACAGGCATTGGGGGCATCAACTCGTTATTGGGTTCATACGACATCCTGCTCGAGAGGGGGCCTTCGCGTATTTCACCTCATATGGTCACCATGATCATGCCGAATGGACCCGCGGCGATCGTCGGTCTCGAGATCGGAGCTCGTGCTGGGGTCCACGCTCCCGTCAGCGCCTGCGCTTCTGGTGCAGAGGCGATCTCCTACGCCGCTCGAATGATTCAGACGGGTCGGGCCGATGTCGTCATTGCCGGCGGAACCGAAGCTGCAATTCACCCCATCACCATGGCCG
Organism: Candidatus Nanopelagicales bacterium; assembly: GCA_018402075.1. The sequence continues at coordinate 234,930 of JAGYJP010000001.1, forward strand.
GATTTGCAGCAATGCGAGCTCTCTCTACTCGCAATGACGATCCGACTGCTGCGTCACGCCCTTACGACATTGATCGCGATGGATTCGTCATGGGCGAAGGCGCTGGCATCATTGTGATGGAGTCCGAGGAGTTCGCCGCGGCACGTGGAGCCACCATTCTCGGTCGTTACGGTGGGGCGGGACTTACCAGCGACGGACACCACATTGCACAGCCGGACCCCGAAGGAGCTGGGGCTGCCCGAGCAATCCAAGAAGCACTTGCAGATGCCAACCTTGTCTCCACGGATATCGCTCATGTGAACGCTCATGCCACGTCAACTCCACAAGGAGACATTGCCGAAGCAGTTGCCATTCGTCGAGCATTAGGTGCGGCTACTGACTCCATTTACGTCGCCGGCACTAAATCCATGACTGGCCATTTACTCGGCGGTGCCGGCGCAATTGAATCGATCTACACCATGCTTGCCTTACGTGACCGAGTCGCTCCCCCCACGGCCAATCTCATCAACCTGGATCCTGAAGTTGATCTGAATGTCAGTGGGCATGGCACCACCACCCTTCCACAGGGCGATATTGCAGCCATCAATAATTCATTTGGGTTTGGTGGCCACGATGTCGCCGTCATTTTTAGGAGTGTGTAATCCAGACTATGACAACCCAAACAGCACCTGAAGTGGACGCCCGCTCACCCCTCGTCCGACTCGGAAAATTCTTTGATAACGGTGAATTTGACACAATCACCCCCGTCGATGATCGAGGTGTCATTGCTGCTGTGGGACGCGCTCAGGGTGTTCATTGCGTGGCCTTTTGCACAGACCCCACCGTTCAAGGTGGCGCCATGGGCGAGGCGGGATGCCGTGCAATTGTCACGGCCTATGACCGCGCCCTAGCCGACTCCGCCCCAGTTGTGGGGATCTGGCATTCGGGTGGCGCGCGCCTGCGCGAAGGTGTAGCCAGCCTCGATGGCGTAGGGCGAGTATTCCTGTCCATGACTCGCGCATCAGGGAAGGTTCCACAAATATCGGTTGTTCTTGGGCCTGCGGCAGGTGGCGCCGCTTACGGTCCAGCACTTACCGACATTGTTGTTTTGGGCCCAGCTGGTCGTATTTTCGTGACCGGCCCTGAAGTGGTGAAATCTGTCACGGGAGAAGACGTCGACATGGATCGTTTAGGCGGTCCTGAACCACATGGTCGGCGTAGCGGAGTTGTGCACATCACAACCGAATCCGAGATCGAAGCAATTGATTACGGACGCAACTTAGTTCGTTTACTAGGGCATCAGGGCTCATTGAACCTAGACAGCATTGAAGATCGAGACCTTGGTGCGCTCTTGCCCGAGTCTTCACGACGCGCCTACGATGTTCATCCAATTGTCGAGGGTTTCGTTGACCTTGATTCCTTTATCGAACTCCATGCTAAATGGGCGCCAAATATTGTTGTGGGACTTGGTCGATTGGGTGGCCGAACAGTGGGGATAGTAGCCAATAATCCGCTTCGGCTCGGTGGGTGCCTTGACTCGTCAAGTGCGGAAAAGGCCGCTCGGTTTGTTCGAATGTGTGATTCATTTGCAGTCCCACTTGTTGTTCTTGTAGACGTTCCTGGCTATCTGCCTGGACTTGGGCAGGAGTGGGAAGGTGTTGTCCGTCGTGGTGCCAAACTGCTCCATGCTTTTGCCGAGTGCGTAACACCCCGAGTCACCGTTGTCACCCGCAAGGCTTATGGCGGGGCATTTGTAGCAATGAACTCGGCTTCGCTCGGCGCCACAAAAGTGTTCGCATGGCCCCAAGCCGAAGTGGCCGTTATGGGTTCCGTGGCAGCAATTCGTATTTTGCATCGCCGACGACTCGCAGAAGTGCCCGAGGACAGCAGGGAGCAGGTCGAGTTGGAACTTGCCGCGGAACACGAAGTAATTTCCGGTGGCATCAAGCGTGCTGTTGACATGGGAGTTGTCGACGCCGTTGTCGAGCCCATGATCACTCGTCGAGCCGTTGCAGAAGTACTCCTCGAGACACCCGGCGCACGTGGGGCCCATGGAAATATCCCGCTGTAATCCATGCACTGCCACTAGGAAACGTGGTGCAAAACACGGATATTGGAATCTCCGTGTGCGGCTCGGAAAGCCTCCAATTCAGCATCCCATGGCTGCCCCAGCAGTCGTTGTATTTCCTCCGCTATTGACTCCCCCGTTGCATCGGCTTGGGTGAGCACATTGCGCAATCGATCCTCGTGCACCATGACATCGCCGTACTGACCAATTGACGCCCGGAAAAGCCCCAATGCGGGGGTCGCGGCAAATCTCTCGCCCTCATGGCGCGCCGTGGAATCTTCGGTCACTTCATAGCGAATATTCTTGAATGCAAGGAGGGCGCTCGCGATTCGGGCACCCGATCCCTGTTTTCCAACCCACAGGATTTCGGCCCGAAGGCTATGCGGCTCTACCGGCTGTGGGGCCCACTCGATGGAGAGATCATTTCCCACCACTTTGGCCAGAGCCCATTGCACATGTGCTGAAACCGCACGTGGGCATGAGTGAATAAAGACAACGCCACGACTCGCTACCGAGCCGTCGCGGTCATAAACGACCACTGACATGGTGACCTCCTGTTGTGAGCGACGCCTTCCCCAGCGGTCTCACTAGTCAGTCTCCACGTGTTGGTCTCCACGCGATCTTGACTCAACTGTAACCCAGAACTTGGCCATTCGATAGTCTTCACCCCACGCCATGGGGATTTTTCCCCTAGATCCGGTCCTGAGAGGTTTACCGACATGTCATTCGCCGCACCTGCCCCCCGAGTTCTCGCTGATTTCGCTGCTCGAAATGCCGTGACCCAGATTGCACTGGTCCTTGGGGGTGCAGCATTCGTGGGTGTTGCCGCTCAGATTGCAATTCCCCTGCCATTCACTCCGGTGCCACTTACCCTCCAAACCTTTGCCGTTCTTCTCACGGGCGCAGCCCTTGGCTCTCTGCGTGGAGTGTTGGCTCTGACTATTTATGCGCTTGCGGGCGTAGCTGGTGTTCCGTGGTTCTCCCAGGGAAGCTCTGGTTTCGGCGGGGCATCTTTTGGATACATCCTTGGTTTCATTCTCGCCGCCTACATTGTTGGCAGCCTTGCAGAACGAGGTGCCTCGACAACCGCCCTACGCACCGCGGGTCTTATGGTCGTGGGCAACGTAGTGATTTACGCGGTAGGCGTTGTCTGGCTGAAAGTGTCCATCGACGCGACATGGGCAACGGCAATTGCGCTTGGACTTACACCATTCTTAATAGGCGATGCGCTCAAGATTGCTCTCGCTGCTGGGCTGCTTCCACTTTCTTGGAAAGGCCTAGACAAGCTGCGCCTAAACTCAGGCGAGGGTCGCTAGCACCTCGTCCACCATGCCAGTCGTGGTACCTGGATGCAAAAAGACAAGTCGACCAACTGTTTCGCCGTGCCATTGTGTCGACGTCACAAAAGCAATCTGACTCTGCAGTAGATCATCGGCCCACCTGTCGTAGTCTGCCGCGCTCCACCCCTCGCGACGGAAAAGCACAACAGAGAGATCGGGCTGTAGGAGCAATACAAGGTGGGGCAACTGTGTAATTGAATCTGCTGCGTATTGAGCCATATCATTACCAGCCATCACGGCATCGCGGTAAGCGTCAAGGCCGTTCACCGCCATGGAAAACCACAACGCCATGCCCCGAGCCCTGCGGGTGAGGTGATATGCGAGATCACTTGGATTAAGCACTTCAGTATCGTCTTCGTGGATGACATCCAAATAGGAAGCAACTTGGGTATGCACCGATTTCGCCAAGTACGGATCTTTGTAAATCAAGGCGGCCGAATCAAATGGAGCAAACCACCATTTGTGCGGATCCATCACGATGGAGTCACATCTGTCCACCCCCGCATACAAGGCGCGCTTTCGGGGATCCAACATTCCAGCACCGCCATAGGCACCATCTACGTGAAACCACCAGTTATTTAGGCGAGCCACATCGGCCGCTGCAGAAAGATCATCGATAATTCCAGCATTAGTTGTGCCCGCCGTAGCGATAATGGCCACGATATTGCCAATGTTTGTAGCCGCCAAAGCCGTATCCAATGCCTCACGGGTGAGACGGCCGCTTTCGCCTGTCGGGACAACCACGGCCTGCATGTCGACAATATTGAGGGCATTCTTAATTGATGAATGTGCCTGATCGCTCACAACAACCGATAGCGGGTACAAAGGAAGACCCATATTTGCACGTTGTCGGCGAGCAATATCGCGAGCAACAACGAGCGCGGATAGATTACCTGCGCTGCCGCCAGAAACAAATGTTCCGCCTGCTGATGTCGGCATACCCGCAATATCTGCCATTGCGCGTAAGGCTTGGTTCTCGGCCCATACCGCACCTGCTGCCTCAAACCAGGAACAGCCCTGTAGTGATGCAGCGGAAACAACCATGTCAAAAAGTAGAGATGCTTTGGTCGGTGCCGCTGGAATAAAACCAAAAAATCGCGGACTATCCGCCGAAAGAATGGACTCGGACATCGCGTTTTCATATACATCCATGACATAAGCGGGATCTTTAGGGCCTGCCCCGATCATGCCTTGCATGGCAGCGCGCATGGCGTCACGATCTTCAAGGCCGTCTATTGGAGCTTCGGGTATACCAATGCGGTCATTGACATATTTCAGCATTAGATCAACCATGTATTGATCGGGCTGATGCATTCTTGCCGGACTGACACGATCCGATGATTGACTGGGGTCGAAACTCACGACATACCTTTGCAGTTTTCCCAATGAGAGACTGTGAGCCTTCTATCAGGTAGGTGCGCCGTCAGCCTTTCTGCCAGCAGGCACCTATTCACATACTATCTCGCGATTTATGCTGCGAGTTTCCGCGCACGTGATTCAACAATGACAGCTCGAATTGTCCTGATAAAGACGGTGAGCCACACCCCGACAGCAATCAAGGTCACCACCAGTCCGATAAGCGGCGATAACTGAGCAATGTAACCGACGAGTGTGATCGAGATCGCCATGGCCGCAATGGGGAAAACAAAGCCCCACCAACCCATGTGAAAAGGAATACCTCCACTGGCGCGCACTCTCATGAGATCAATTAACGCAAAAACTAACCACCACAGCCCAAACCCGATTCCCATGACAGCAAGTGCCAGTGCAAACCACAATGAATCTTGCCCCACAATGCCGTCTGCGATTGCAGCTTCGGTCAACCGAATGACCGCGACTCCAAAAATTCCTGCGGGAGCCAAGGGTATCCACAATGATGGTGACATGGGATTTGGTAGAGGCGGTTGTGTGGCCAATCGAATGATGAATAGGGAGAAAATTCCCAGGAACAGCATTGCTCCAACTCCAAGAAATACAAAGCCCACCATCAACAGTGCGAGGGTTGCAGAAGGCCAGTAATTCATGAGTGGAACAAGGGCAACGGGAACGAGGAGCGGCATAACTACGGGAATCATCCAGCCGCCATGTATTCGTTCTAGCCTTACTTCACGCACCTGAATACTCATGGCCCAGAAAGCCGAATACCCGGAGGCAATAATTGCTCCAGCGACAACTAGGACAACTGCGATCCACATGGCAATTGGTTCGGGCACGGTAAGTGGCCCAATGACTCCCCAGGCAATCGCCAGTACAAGTATTCCGGCAGGCAATGTCGCCAACATGGCGCCATGGCTGGGATCAGCGATTTCCTCGGTTAATTCATGCCGGCGTGCCAACCTGCGGAAATATCGAGGCCACAGGACGAGGGCTAAAACAGCAGCAACCCACAGCATCACAATCGCTAACCACTCCCATATCTGCTGATTGAATACTTGGGACTGGAGATTCATGACAATGGCAATGGCACCTGTTCCCATAACAGCACCGAACCAAGCCGGCTGCTGGTGAAGGGTGGGCGTCCCCGACATAGTGCACTCCTTTGGGCGCGGGTACCCCTTCTCTGCGGATACCCTATGGGGTATCTTAGCCGACATGGATCTGGCGCAAATATGGCACACGTGGCGCAATGCTTTTGCTCAATGGAGCTCACGACGTTGGTGGGCCGCACTCGCCTTTGGACTGGGGATTGCACTGATCATTGCCCTGCCCACGGCAGTTGTTCCAAATCCCATTTTTGGCAGAGCTATTGAAGTCACCTGGTGGTCGTACCCCACTGTCATCCTCTCTGGAATTCTGGGCGGCCTACTCATGGCCAGTTACGTACGTGAACCATCGAAATCAAGGAGCACCGCAGACCTTGATTCAGATATAAAACAGGTAAGCGACACCGATGAACTCAAGGATCCTGCTCTGCGATGGGGAACCATTGGCGGATTCGTTTCCTTCTTTGCCGTTGGATGCCCTGTCTGCAACAAATTGATTTTGATTGCACTCGGAACAACCGGAGCCATGAATTGGTTTGCACCAGTTCAGCCATTTCTAGCTCTCGCTTCCATTCTCTTTATGGTGTGGGCCTTAAACATGCGGCTGAAGAATCAGGATTCGTGCTCCCTCGCGAAGGTCTAGACTCCAGCTGTGAGTGGAGATCTAAAGAAGCGAGATTCTGAACATCGTTCCTACCATCATGGGGACCTGCGTGAAGCTCTACTCGAGCAAGCAATTACCAGTGTCAATGCAGTGGGATCCGAGCAACTGTCTTTGCGGGCGGTCGCTGCAGCCGTGGGAGTGAGCCCCAGTGCTGCATACCATCATTTTGCCGACAAAGAAGAACTGCTTTCGGCAGTAAAGGCACGTGGTTTTGATCAATTAGATGCTTATATCTCAGAGAATATGGTGAGCGAGATTGTGGAATCCCCCAATCTCAACGACATCAAAACACTCATGCAGGCCGGAGCCCTCGCGTACATCAACTTCGCGGTAGATCACCCCCGCTGGTTTTCCATCATGTTTAGTGGCATGAAGGAACTCCAGAAACCTCCATACATGGAGTCATCAATGGAACACCTAAAGAATGTCTTCACCTACAACCGCGGAATCACAATTGAAGATCACGCCCTCACCGAAGATGTCCTCCTTGCCTCGGTGCACGGGATTGCAGCGCTGGTCGTGGAAGGTCGAATGGATCGCGATCGAGTTCCCGCGGCCATTGAGATTCTCAGTACGCTCATGATGGGCCCCAACGAAACAAGATCCGACACATGAGTAGGAAAATCCTCGCCACCAGCGGCGGATTCATTGCGCGCACCGGAACGGGCGGTCACACACCTGGCGGGATCATGCTTCGAGCACTAGAACTCACTGGCAAGGAACGCCCGCGGGTCACATTCATCATGACGGCCTCGGGCGATGACCCTCAATATCTGGCAACAATGTATTCCGCCATGTCCGGGCTCTCCTGCGATGTCGATCACCTTTCCCTTTTCACCATGCCAAATCACAATCCTGCCGAAATCATTGGAAAGAGCGATTTGATTTGGGTTGGAGGGGGCAGCGTGGTCAATTTATTGGCCGTATGGCGAGCGCATCAACTCAATCACCTTCTCCACGACGCTTGGGATCAAGGAACAGTGTTAGCCGGAGTAAGCGCTGGCTCCATCTGTTGGCATACCGGAGGACCCACTGACTCATTCGGCAAGGAACTCAAACCCGCACTGAATGGACTAGCGCTACTGCCATATGGCAATGGCGTGCATTACGACTCCGAACGAGGCCGCAGGCCACTGGTACAGGAACTTGTTCGCACCGAGTTGCTTCCGACCACCTATGCAACCGACGACCATGTGGGGATTCTGTACAGCAACACAGAAGCTATTGAAGTCATTGCTGATACCCCTGTGCACCCTGAAACTGGTCCCGCGGCCTATAAAGTGGAAAAACATGGTCTAGAAGTGGTTGAAACCCGGATTCCCATTGGGCGGATCTCCCACTAACGACTGTGTACACCCGCAAGAAACTCTGCAATACAGACCGCAACTAGTCGAATAGTTCTGGAGTCTGGGGAATCAGCCTGTGCATCCACTTCGGTGAAATCAATTGAGCCTACCCGAGGGTCCGCTCCAAAGAGATACGCGAGTTTTCGCAATTCATGTGCCGACAAACCTCCTGGCGCGGCCGCGGGGCATGCGGGAACTACGGCTCGATCACACACGTCCACGTCAATATCAACGTGGATGGGGCCTCCATCGGCACCAGCTCGCTCAATGACCTTGTGAACTATCTCCTGCAAGTTATTAATCCTCACCTGATCACGGGGAATAACCAAAATCTGATATTCCTGCGCCCTACGCGCATAGCCTGGTGAGTTGGAAAAATCAGCGATACCAATTTGCGCAATATTCTTGCCCGGTAAACCTGCATCTATGAGCCTTTTGACCGGCGAACCATTGCTGATTCCATCGCGTAAATCATGGTGGGCATCAACGGTTACCAATCCCGCCTGCGTAATGCGTTCTCCCCAAAGGCCTTTTGACACCGAATAGGTAATGGAGTTATCTCCGCCAATGGCAATCACTGTCTTACTGCGTAACTGCTGCATGGCCGCAACCACTCGATTTTCACCTTCGGCATGGTCCGGAGACTCAACATCTGGTGCGGCGAAAATGCGTAACTGACTCAGATCAACGTCATGGGTCCATGAATATGTTGAATACTTCGCCAGCGCCAAACGCACTTCCCTCGGCGTGGTGTGAGCCTGAGTTGGACTGATAGACGTTTCGTGCGCAGGAATACCAATGATGGCGATACTCGCGCTCGAATCAGATGTCAGGAGATCAGATATCCGCGGCCATAATGGATCATCACTGACATGCTTGGATGCATTCCCTGCTGCACTCATGGTTTGAGCCCACCAATTCTCTGTGTCAATATGTGTGCGGAGTCTTGCACAACATCAATAATGACTTGCTCGCGAGCGTCGGAAATGATGGTGTCTCGGTAGGTAATGCCAATGGCCGCAACTGGTTGACGCAAATGATCAAATACCGCACATGCAATAGATGAATATCCCTCGCTGATAAATCCAGCCTCATGGGCATACCCCATTTCTCGCTCTTCACGTAAAAGGGTGCGTAGCGCCGACAAAGTTTGTGGCCCATTACCTGTGCGATCAATAAATGCGGTTGGGTTTGGGAATAGCGCTCTTATCTGTGAATCGGACATGTGCGCCAACATTGCTCGACCGGAGGCAGTGAGGTTAGCGGGGAGGCGGACACCGACATCAGTGACAAGAGTGATGTGTGAACTGGAAGACTCCTTCAAAAGATACAGAGTGTCATTGCCCCGAAGAATTCCCACATGACCTACTACCGACCCAATGCTCTTTAATCGCGTGACAGCTTCTGCAAGTAATGGGCGCGCCCGCCTTTCCATGGGTTCATGGCGAATGTACGCAGATCCCACCTCGAATGCGCTGACCCCCAGCCCCCACATGGAATTTCCGGCGGGAGTGACAAAGCCACGAGCCTCCATGGCAGCCAGGAGGTGGTACAGGCTGGATTTGGGGATACCGCATTCCCTGGCAATTGCCGCCGCCGAAATCGGTCCAGCGGCACGTGCCAAGGTTGATAACACCTCGAGAGTCCGATGTGCTGCCGGAACCTGCGTCACTGGCAAAGTCTCGCATGTCAGACACCAATTATCAGCAGGGGCTATCCAGCGTCCGTTTCACCCTGAACAATCGCAGAATGAGTTCTGAATTGATTACTCCCACGTTCGATCCGACCCGAGACATCAGAGCGCCTCGCGGCACGACCTTGACCGCCCAAGGTTGGCCCCAAGAAGCTGCCCTGCGAATGCTCCAAAACAATCTGGATCCGACCGTGGCAGAACATCCCGAAAAACTCGTGGTGTATGGGGGAACGGGTAAAGCTGCCCGAGACTGGCGAAGCTTCGACGCCATGGTGAAAACACTGACCAACCTCAAGGCCGATGAAACTATGTTGGTGCAGTCCGGGCGCCCCGTCGGCGTCATGCAGACTCACGAATGGGCACCGCGCGTACTGATTGCTAACTCCAACCTGGTGGGCGACTGGGCAACCTGGCCCGAGTTTCGACGCCTAGAACAACTTGGATTAACCATGTACGGTCAAATGACCGCTGGCTCTTGGATCTATATTGGCACCCAAGGGATCCTCCAAGGGACCTATGAAACATTTGCAGCCATTGCCGATAAAAAGTTTGGAGGAACCCTCGCCGGGACCCTGACGGTTACCGCTGGGTGCGGTGGCATGGGTGGTGCACAGCCACTCGCTATCACCATGTGCGGTGGCGCATGTCTGCTTATTGATATCGACCCGTCTCGATTACATAGACGCGTCATTGATAGATACCTTGATGTCGTTGCACCTGACCTGGATACCGCACTCGAATTAGTCCTCGATGCAAAAAGGAGCCGCAAAGCGCTCTCTGTGGGGCTAGAAGGTAACGCAGCAAAAATCCTCCCGGAACTCCTGCAACGTGGCATAGCCGTAGACATTGTCACCGATCAAACCTCGGCACATGATCCGTTGAGTTATATACCGGAAGGCATCGATTTTGCCGATGCATCTGATTACTCGGACAAGAAGCCCGAGGAATTCACCGAGCGGGCGCAGGAATCGATGGCCAGACACGTTGAGGCAATGGTGGGCTTTATGGATGAAGGTGCCGAAGTCTTTGACTATGGGAATTCGATCCGGGATGAAGCCCGCAAAGGTGGCTATTCCCGCGCATTCGCTTTCCCCGGATTCATTCCTGCATATATTCGTCCGCTTTTTTGCGAAGGCAAAGGACCATTTCGCTGGGTAGCTCTTTCCGGAGAAGAAAAAGACATTTACCGGACAGATCAAGCAATATTGGAATTGTTCCCCGATAACGAGCACCTGCATCGCTGGATCACCATGGCCCAGGAACGAGTTGCCTTCCAGGGTTTACCCGCGCGAATTTGCTGGCTGGGTTACGGGGAACGTGACAAAGCTGGCGAGAAATTCAATGAACTAGTTGCACAGGGTGAAGTCGCCGCACCACTTGTTATTGGACGCGATCACCTCGATTGCGGGTCTGTGGCATCTCCGTATCGGGAATCCGAAGCAATGCTGGACGGCTCTGACGCCATTGCCGACTGGCCACTACTCAATGCCATGGTGAATATTGCCTCCGGAGCATCCTGGGTATCCATCCACCATGGAGGTGGCGTAGGGATTGGTCGTTCCATTCATGCCGGTCAGGTGACGGTCGCAGATGGCACCGCTCTTGCGGGCGAGAAAATCCGAAGGGTGCTCACCAATGATCCCGGCATGGGAGTAATCCGCCACGTGGACGCTGGCTATGACATTGCCTGCAGCGTTGCGGAAGAAAAGAGTGTGCGCATTCCCATGACAGAACTAGATGAACAGTGATCCAATCATGAGTACCTTAGTTCGCAATATCTCAGAGCTTGTCACAGAGTCGGAGCATTTTCCCCATCGAACACTCGGGCACGCATTCATTTTCGACTCCGGCATCTTCACATGGGTTGGCCCTGAATCCGAAGCACCACAGGCCGATCACATTATTGATGCTCACCAATGTGCTGTACTTCCTGGATTCGTTGATTCACACGCCCACCTGATTTTTGCGGGTGATCGTTCGGCTGACTTTGCAGCACGCATGGTGGGTGAAAAGTATTCAGCCGGAGGCATTTCCTCGACCGTTGCGGCAACGCAATCGGCCACAGATGAAGAACTTCGCACAAATGCGCGGCGCCTTATTGATTCCATGACCGCCCATGGAATCACGACCTTCGAAATCAAGTCTGGTTACGGATTGACCGTTGCCGATGAACTTAGGGCACTTCGAATCGCAAGGGAATTCACATCGGAGACAACCTTTCTTGGCGCTCATGTTGTTCCCATTGAATATCGTGAGGATCCGAATGCTTACGTTGATTTGGTGTGTGGCGACATGTTGGCTGCATGTGCACCATATGCCAGCTGGATAGACGTGTTTTGTGATGAAGGCGCATTTACTCCAGAACAGGCCACAAGAGTGCTCCGTGCCGGCCGCGACGCAGGACTCAAGGTGCGGCTTCACGCTAATCAAATTGCATCAATGGGGGGAATCGATGTTGCAGCGGAATTGGGTGCAGCCAGCGTGGATCACTTGACGTATATGTCAGATCTCGAATTAGAAACAATGTCAGCACACAGAATTGTGGCGACCCTGCTCCCCGGCGTGGAATTCTCCACCCGGTCCCCTTACCCCGATGCCCGTCGATTCCTTGACGCTGGAGTAACGATTGCTCTTGCCACCGACTGCAATCCAGGCACCTCATTTATTACCTCGATGCCATTTATTATCGCTTTGGCTGTCCGTGAAATGCACATGAGTGTTGACCAAGCCGTATGGTCGGCCACGGCCGGCGGGGCTGCCGCCCTCGGCCGAAACGACATTGGTCAAATAGCCGTGGGAAAGCGGGCTGATTTTTTGATTCTGGACCGGTCCACAATTGACTTCCTTGCCTACAACCCTGGTACTTCTCCGGTGGCACATGTATTCCGCGCAGGCCAACTCCTAAGGTCATCACATGAGTAAATCGGTTGTTACCCTCACCACGAGCCCCCCACACTTCTCGGAAGTCGTTGCCGTCGCCCGGCATGACGCTCGCGTGGAGATTTCCTCAGAAGCATTAGCAGCCATGGCAGCCACCCGCAAGCATGTAGAAGTTCTCGCTGCTTCACCTGACCCGGTTTACGGGGTGTCCACTGGATTTGGTGCATTAGCGAATCGCCATATTCCTCAAGACATGCGAACCCAATTACAAAAATCACTGATTCGCTCACATGCAGCGGGCATCGGTGCAGAGGTGGAACGCGATGTCGTTCGAGCCACCATGTTCTTGCGTCTTAAAACACTCACCAGTGGTAGAACGGGCGTGCGCCCCGAAGTAGCAGAGACATACGCAGCAATCCTCAACGCCGGAATCACCCCCATTGTCCATGAATATGGCTCCCTCGGGTGTAGTGGTGATTTGGCTCCGCTGGCGCACTGTGCACTCGTAGCCATGGGTGAGGGCCGTGCACGCAATGAACAAGGTGAGGAACTCGATGTTCAGAGCCTCCTCACTGAAGCAGGAATACCCCCCGTTGAACTTCACGAGAAGGAAGGACTTGCGCTGATCAACGGGACCGACGGAATGCTCGGCATGCTGATCATTGCCATCAGTGATTTGGAATCCCTCTGCGATGCAGCAGATCTGGCTGCAGCCATGAGTATTGATGCTCTCCTAGGAACAGATCAGGTCTTTCGTCCTGAATTGCACGCTCCTTTACGCCCCCACCCTGGTCAAGCACAGAGTGCTGCTCAGATATATAAGCACCTACAAGGTTCAGGCATTCTCGCAAGTCACCGCCACGGCGATGACCGAGTACAGGACGCCTACAGTTTGAGATGTGCACCTCAGGTCACCGGTGCTGTGCGGGACACAATTTCCCATGCCAAAACTGTCGCTGAGCGAGAACTTGCTGCGAGCATTGACAATCCGGTAATTCTTCCATCGGGTGAAGTCACCAGCAATGGAAACTTTCACGGAGCTCCAGTCGCCTATGTTCTCGATTTTCTCGCAATCGCCGCTGCCGATCTTGCATCAATCTGCGAGCGCCGCACGGATCGAATGCTCGACAAAAATCGAAGCCACGGGCTGCCCCCATTTCTTGCCGATGACCCAGGTGTGGACTCCGGCCTCATGATTGCTCAGTACACCCAAGCTGCCTTGGTGAGCGACATGAAACGCCTAGCCGTGCCTGCGAGCGTGGACTCCATTCCGAGTTCAGCCATGCAAGAAGATCACGTATCCATGGGTTGGCATGCAGCACGGAAATTGCGCACATCGGTATCAAATTTGACATCGGTCATTGCGATTGAAATGTTGACCGCTGCCCGTGCAATTGAACTTCGCGCACCACTGCAATCATCTGAGTCGATCGCAAGTGCGATAAAAGAGCTGCGTGAGTATTCCGCCGGGCCTGGCCCGGACCGATTCCTGGCACCCGACATTGCAGGTGCCAGGGAATTCCTTGCTATTAAGTTCCTCGCCTAGTTGGCAGCCGGAGTGTCAACAAAGAAGGCCTTACGGATAGGCATGACCGGACGCATCATGAACTCAGGTCGCCGCAGGCCTTCCGCATTTGGACCGGGACGCGTTTTGGACATCCATTCCTTATACACCTCGCGAGACTTTTCTGTGTCCACCACAACATCGCCGTACTTGTCTTCCTCGTGAGCTCTTTCAATGCGAATCTTCTGGTGCCAACAGTGCATACCGGACCAGGTATCAGGGTGAACAGCAAATGCCAGGTTCTGATGCACACCGGGATCTTCCCAATTGATGCGCATGGAATCGGGATCTCCCGAGGCGAATGGCTTAACGCCCTCTTTGTACCGCAAGCGCCAACGCCCGTCCTCCATGCGCCCAACATCAACCTTGCCGGTTACCCAACGGCTTCCCGCATCATCAGATGTACGCCAGCGACCCATGTGGTGCGACAGTGCACTCACTCCGGGTCGGATCGCTTCGGTCGCCCAGACACGCACAACGAAGTAGCCGATTTCGGTTGACACGCGAACCATGTCGCCCGTCTGCAATCCGAGCCGGTCGGCGTCTTTGCTGTTGATCCACATGGGATGCTTGTTGGTAATCTCGTTGAGGTATTTCGCATTACCAGATCGGGTATGAATCATGGTTGGTAAGCGAAACGTGGGAACGAGAACCATTTCATTTTGGGACATGTCAATCGCTCGATGCGATACATGGGATTCGATATAGCACGGGGTTGCGTACTCCCCCCAGCCGAAGTCGGCCATGGAGGGCGAATACAACTCGAGTTTGCGTGAAGGGGTGAGCCAACCCGCAACTTCGGAGCCATCGTCAAGGACCACACCGACAGCACCCGGCTCTCCTACCAAAGGCTTTTGAGTTTGCATGGTGATCGGCTTGCGAAGGACGCCGTTTTCATCGGGTACAGCACCTTCGCGCTCTGCCGGAGTGAGTGGTCGTTCATCCTGACGGTAAATATCCGATGCCACTTCCACCGCGCCAAATTTGCGCATGTACTCCATGGGACTGAGCCCAAGTTTGGCGGCTTTGTCTGGCAGACCTGGCACATTGTTGTCGAATATATACTCGTAATACTCGTCGACACCCATTTTGGTACCAGGTTCCTTAATTGACTCATAAAATTTACGGATACCTAGCTCGCCATCCGGGTCAATTCGCCAAGACAATTCAAGCCAAAATTCCGACTCGTCCCACACTTCACCCGGATTTGACTCACGAGAGTCGGTAATTTTCTCGCCCATGCGCTCACGAGCAACTCGCATAACTGGCTGACGGAAGCCCAGCCACTTGCCCGCATACTGTTCATAAGACTGGGTATCGTGACGCTCGGTGCTATGACCGAACGGGAGAATCATGTCTGCAAAAATTGCGGTTTCACTCCAGGTTGGAGTCATGGCGACATGCAGCCCCACAAGATCTTCATCAGAGAGAGCTTCAATCCAACTAAAGCCATCCGGATTTGTCCAGATCGGGTTGTACACCCGAGAGAAATACGTATCGACTTTGCCGCGACCATCTTTGAGGAAATGGGGGAGCAGAATCGACATTTCATTTGTGGACAGCGGAAATTCCTTTGGCCAAATCATCTCGTTCCACGAATCAAATCCGCCAGGCATGTTCGGGCCATGGGGAATGAATTTATTCCAACCATTGGGGCTGGTGCCACCTTTTTCACCGAGGCTCCCGGTAAGGACGGTTAAGAAGAAAAGCGCCCGGGCAACGGCCCACCCACCAAGGTTTCCAGCACTGGCTGCACGCCACGTGTGAGCTGCAAGCTTGCCTTGCGCGCCCGCAACGATCTTGGCAACCTTCTCCACCTGCTTGGCCGGGATTCGGCATTCTTCGGCCGCAAAATCAAACGTATATTTTTGATAGTCCTCGGTCAGTGATGCTTTGAAAACATCAAAGTCATCTGACGGCAGCTCGGGATGAATATTGGTCATGTAGACCTTCCAATTCACCCAACGCTTAATGAAATCCCAAGCCACTTGATCGGTGCGCAGAATGTATGCGGCGATTGCAAGCAGTAGTGCGGCTTCGCTACCCGGCCATGGGGAAACCCATTCGTCAGCATGGGATGCCGTATTTGACAGACGTGGATCAACGACGACAAGTGTTGCGCCACCCCGCACCTTGGCGTCCATGATGCGCTGTGCATGGGGGTTGAATGAATGGCCCGCCTCGAGATGGCTCGATAGAAGCAGGATTACATTGGCGTTGACGTGGTCGGGTGAGGGACGGTCGTAACCACCCCACATGGAATAACCAAACCGGGCTCCAGCCGAACAAATATTTGTGTGCGTGTTGTGGCCATCGATACCCCATGTCAGGAGTACGCGCTCAATAAAACCGTCCTCACCGTGCCGGCCCACGTGGTACATCACTTCATTGCGGCGATCCTCCAATATTGCGTTTCGGATTCGACCGGCGATCGTGTCGAGGGCTTCGTCCCACGACATGCGTTCGAATTTTGCACTGCCCCGGGGACCAACTCTTTTGAGGGGGTAAAGAATTCGCTCTGGATCTGATGTTTGGTTAATTGTCGCCGGACCTTTTGCGCAGTTGCGGCCACGTGAACCTGGGTGAGCCGGATTCCCCTCGATTTTCGTGACTTCCATTGTTTCTTTGTCCACATATGCAAGTAGCCCGCAGCCCGATTCGCAGTTAAAGCAGATGGTGGGCACCAACATGTAGTGCCGACCGACCTTGCGCGGATGATCCTTGGCGCTGTACATGACAACGTCATCCCACTCGGAAACGGGCGGATAGTTCGACACCGTCTCTCGAACTCGCAACCCGAAATGTTCCGGATTATCCACACCTACGGGAGAGGCGGCTGGTCCGTGTGGTGCGGGGGTATCGCGAGGTTTCATGTCACTCATTCCTTTGCATTGTGCGCGAAATTAAGGGTTTACCGAATTTAGGACAGCGGTGGATCTTGCGCCGCCTTCACGAATACTTTTTCGTGATACACCAGGCTCACTTGTACGAGGAGCGCGGCAATAATCGCCCAGGCAGCGACACCGGTGGCAAGACCGACTGCGGCTAGGACTGCGGCAAGGACTGCCAACAGGATTCCACCGAAATAGAACTCACGCGAATATCGGCCATGAATAATCGAATGAGCGGCGATTTGTGCATTGCGTGTTGGGTGCTTACCGCCAAACTCCACGAGCGTAATGAGTAGGTGAGCAGCAACACCAATAATCAGTGCCCAGGTGAGCCACGTGATTGTCGACTGCTCTGGAACAAAAATTGTCGAGAGGATCAACAGTGCGCCCGAGCCCACCATGACTGCCTGGGCCTGTAGATGCCAAAAGAGCACCGGCGATTGCCACAGGTCTCGTCCCTCCGCTTGGCCAAAGAGGAAGGCGGTATAACCCGCCACCATGATCGCCGCTGGCACCGCTGGCCACGCCAGAATGTTTATGGCCCCAATGAAGTCGCCAAGATCAAGCCATGTGGCCGCGCCCGCCAAGAACCACAGCCCTGAAACGGCTGCGCCGATTCCCAGGAATATTCCACCGATCGCGAGCCAGGATCTACGATTTATTTTGCGAGGATCCAGCAAGAATAGGAAACGTGCTGGTCGCTTGAGATCCCAAATCAGCAAAGCTGCGGTAATTGCCAAGAATGCCGCTGACGTGAATGGCGCAACCGTGGTGATCAGTTCGGTGCGATCCGTCGTGAATAACACAAGGAGCGCACCGATCAGGAGCGCACCAGCCGAGATTGATTTAGTCCACAGGTATGTCCAGACTTTCCAACCCCAGGGGCGCGGGTGCGCGGTATTCAGGGTTGTTCGCGCCTTGGTGAGTGGATCACCAGGAAGCTCGGCAGCCGTTTCAAGGCGCAAAACATCTGCATCGGCCCAAAGGTAGGTGCCATCGACCGGCGCAGCGAGTGGATCAAGAACTGTTTGGTCAGCACCCACGTAATAGACGTTGGGGCGGGTACCTTGCTCGGGAGTCCGCACATTGATGGGTTCTATGCTGAGGAACTTGCTGATTCCACTGGTGGGGTCATCTATGTCACCCATCCAGATGGATTCCGTGGGACACACCTGCACACATGCCGGTTCAAGTCCCTGATCAATGCGGTGGGCGCAAAAGTTGCACTTGGCAGCGGTATTGGTGTTGTCATCAATGTAGATGGCGTCGTAGGGACACGCCTGCATACACATTTTGCAACCGATGCAACTCTCGTTGTCAAAGTCCACAATGCCGTCGTCACGAATGAACAGGGCTGTTGTTGGGCAAGCAGTCACGCACGGCGCATCAGTGCAGTGGTTACACCGCATGACACCCATTTCACGCGTGGTCGATGGGTACTCACCCTTATCCACATACTTGACCCAGGTTCGAAATTTTCCGATTGGGATATCGTGTTCCGTTTTACACGCGACCGTGCATGCGTGGCATCCGATACAGGTGCGTTGATCTATTGCAAAGCCGTAGCGCAAGGTGTCACTTCTTTCTGATGTAGAACTTAAGGACTCCGCCTTCTTCGGTTGACTCCACTAATTCATTGCCTGTCTGGGAAACCCAAGCGGGAATATCTGAGCGGGCACCGCCGTCGGTGGCTTCCAGGAACATGACTTCGCCAGATTCCATTTCCTTAGCTGCCTTGGCTGTCATGAGTACTGGCATTGGACAACTCTGGCCTTTTGCATCAACTGCGCGATCGAATTCCATTGTGACTCCTTCACTGTGTGATATATGATTGCGGACGTAGAAAACTTAAATAAATAAACTGATATTGGACTTGGCCATTACCTGAAGTGCTGTTGCTGCACCAACGGGTTCGCCAAGATTAGGTCGCATTTGCTCCGGTTTAATGCCCAGTAAATCCATGGTCATTTGACATGGCCAAATATTGACGCCCATTTCCTGGCAAATATCAAAGAGATCTTCAGGAGGCATGAGGTTGCCCTTCTTTGCCACCTTACGCATCATCCATTTGCCCATGCCGCCCATATTCATTTTGGAGAGCTTGGCTCCTTGGAATCCGGGCGAGTTCATTCCTGCAAGCATTTTGGTCATGGCATCTTTGCCTGTAATGCGAACGTCCTCTTTCACAAGAGGGAATAGTCCCCAAAAAGTGAAGAACACTGTCACGTTCATTCCCGTGGCAGCTGCAGTTGAACTCAGAATCATGGTGGGCCAAAGTTTGTCGAGGTCACCACTGAAAGCGATGATCGTCATGCTCTCTTGTTCAGTTGACATGCATTCCTTCTTTCAAGTCCCCCAACGAATTGAACCGTGCGCCTGTAGATGACGTTAGAGGTCAGAAGCAACTTGAGCAAGGGAATTGACAAAAGTCGTCAAAAAATTCCTGAAAAGTCCACACATGGTTATAAATCTGTATTAGCGTCTGCGCATATAAAGATAAATACACCGACATTTTCCCACCGGTTTAGTGGGGAATAAAACGGATTTTTGGGAGATCGCATGTCCGAGATAATTTCAATAAGCCCACAGGAGTTATACGACGGAATCGGCAACGGAACCGTCCCACTGATTCTCGATGTACGAAACCAGGATGAATTCGCTGCTTGGCAAATTGAAGGTCCAGCGCCAGTTGCTACCAAGAATATGCCGATCTGGATGGCGGTCGAAGAAATAGAAGATCTCGTCAAGGAAATTCCAGACGACACGGTTGTTGTCTGCGCACATGGCAATGGAAGTGGGCTCCTTATTGAGATGCTCCAGGACGAAGGTTGCACCGTCTTGAGTCTCGACGGGGGCACGGCCGCCTGGGCGGAACTCCTTATTCCCAAGGAACTTCCCGGTATGCCTGATGGTGTGAAGGGGTGGCAAATTCAACGCCCCTCCAAGGCATGCATCTCATACATGTTCGGAAGTCCCGGCGGATCCGTTGTCGTGGTTGACCCAGCACGCTTTCCTGAACCATATGAAGAATTGGCTCGAGCCAACAACATGACCATCACTCATGTAATGGATACCCACGTGCATGCGGATCATATTTCTGGTGGGCCAGAACTTGCTGAACGCAATAACGCCAAGTACCACCTGCCCGTTGAGGACGCAGGTCCCAAGGTGCCGTGGCCCAATGAACCGCTCATTGATGGCGAGGAACTGGATTTAGGAACGGCCAAGGTGCACTCATTCGCCATCAAGATGCCAGGACACACTCCAGGCACCACCTGCCTACATCTGCCCGGGGTCTTCCTTTTGACCGGTGACACCGTGTTTGTTCGCGGGGTAGGACGCCCTGATTTAACCGGCAAAGCTGACGAATTAGCACGCGAGCTCTACCACACCGTCCACGATCGCCTCCAACCTCTAGACCCGGCCACAATGGTGCTCCCCGCACACTGGTCCACTGAGGCAGAAATGGGATCGGACGGACTTGTGAAGACCGATCTGGCCACCATCTTCGAATCCACCCTGATGAATGAAGATGACCTGGTGAAATTCGTCAACGAGATTGTCACATCCCTCCCCGCAGCCCCTGACACCTACGACACCATTCGTGCGGTGAATGCCGGCAAGCAGGTGAGCCCCGATGAAATCGAATTCCTGGAGATCGGCAAGAACCAATGCGCGGCATCAACAACCGTAAGTTAGTGTTGTGAATTGTGAATCGTGAATTGCAAATTGAGATACATGAGCTCCACGCGCGCTTGTGTAAAGCCATTGCAGATCCCAAGCGGTTACTCATTATTACTGAGTTGCGCGGCGGTCCAATGTCGGTGAATGACTTAGCACTGGCCTTGGACTTGAGTCAATCGAACACCAGCCAGCACCTTGCAGTCCTGCGCGATCGTGGAATCGTGAATGTGGAACGCGATGGGCTGAATTCGTATTACTCGCTGCGAAGCAAGAAAGTTCTCCGCGCAATCGATCTATTGCGCGAATTCATGACTGAAGACCTTGCTGAGTCCACAAAATTAAGAAAGGCTGCAGGAAAAATTCCTGCAGCCTCATCTCGTAGGTAATCCTGCAGCTATCACCCGCTCGTCAGATTAGGTCCACTAGGCAATTCGCGAAGCGTGTATTTCTGCCTCCCGAACTTGCTCCCGAAGTTGCGTACCTGCGGCAGTGAGTTTCCCGTTCCATTCATTGGCCCGGACACACCACATGACAGCCTCTTGGGCTTCTTCGAGCTTGGCCTTGAGATCACGGGGACCATGACCATTGAGGCGACCAAGTACTCGATCAGCCGCAGCAACCCACTGTTCCGCCAACGTCAGGTGACCAATTTCTTTTGAGAGCTGGCGAATCTCGGCTCCTGGGTGTGACTGCGTTGGTTCAACAGATTTGACAAGGTTTTCTGCGCGATCAACGGCCGCGAGAAGTTCCTCTCGCATCACAGAATGAATACTCGATTTTCGGATAGTTGCTTTGAGAGTTTCGCACTGGGCTTTTGCATCATTGCGGGCTGCAAAAAATCTATCCTCGCTGCGATGCGGCTTGTGCTTGGCCTCGGCCCGGGTGAGTCGACTGGTTTCGTTATTGCTCATGGCATTCCCTTTCCAGTTGTATCTCTACTTCCCTCCATTGTGTACCTGCCACATGATTTTTACCCTCTGGTTGGAGAAATAAATTGACATGTCACACACTTGCGACACAAACCGGAAGCCGATCGGCTCGCGGCAGAGAACGCCCACTAAGAGAACTAGCTCACCGGAATTGTGATTCGGGCAGCCTTCATTTCCCTGATGATTCGAATTTCAAGGATCATGATGGAAATAAGCACCGCAATAACCGCAGCGAGGCCCAGTAGGCCTGATAAGCCCAGAACACTGACGATCACCACGATATTCGCAATCAGCACCATGCCTCCAACAGCCACACCCAGCGGCCGTATCGGTGCCTTATGTGCCAGACGAGCAGCAATTGGTGCGGTCACTGCGCCACCCAGCACCAGACCTAGTACGGCAAACCACGGGATGTCCGAGTAGGCCGCTCCAAAAATGAACCCCAAAGACGCGGACACAGCAACAAGGAATTCCGCGGCGCTCACGGTGCCAACCACTCGGTGCGGTTCATGTCGGGTTACGGTCATCAGAGAGGGTGTGGCGACCGGACCCCAGCCTCCACCTCCCGTTGCATCGACGAAACCCCCGACAAGCCCTATCGGCCACAAATTGCGAGAACGAACTTTCATGGCGGGGATCGGACTCTTGCCGAAGCCGTACCGCATAATGATCAGCACCCCAAGAATGAACAGCACAATCGCCATCCACATCCGAGCACCTGACAGTGAAACATTCACAAGCACGACTGCCCCGATGAAAGCACCCAGGGCACCAGGAACCCCCACGGTGATTAACACCCGCCAGTCCACATTGCCCGCATGCCAGTGACTCACCCCCGAAATGGCCGTTGTTCCCACTTTCGCAGCGTGTACTCCCGCCGAAGCCGTCACAGCGGAGAAACCAATAACTGTCAAAAGGGAGGCGCTGATGACTCCGAAACCCATTCCCAGCAGTCCATCGACAAACTGAGCCGCCCCTCCCACAATGGCAAAGATGAGCGTACTAATTGGTTCCATATGGGGAATCTACGTTCTTCGGTAATTCTCCGCAAGCATGGTAGGAATTATAGGGAATTTCGTGTCGATCCCAAGGCGGTGGTAGAGCTATAGCCGCTTAGGGCATTGCGGATAGGCCACCATCGACGATTAACTCCTGCCCGGTCATAAAAGAAGAGGCATCGCTGGCAAGGAATAGGGCGGCATCGGCAATCTCTTCAGGCGTGCCCCAGCGCGCCATGGGGACCCGAGCCAACGCTCCCGCTTCAGCCTCCTGGGTGCCTCGCAGAAAGTCAGTGAGATCGGTCTCAATCCAACCGGGAACGAGTGAATTGACCCGCACTCCTTGGGAGGCCAATTCCACTGCCAAGCTGCGGGAAAAACTTATGAGGCCCGCTTTGGCCGCTCCATAATGCGACATAAACGGCGAGCCACTGAGGCCGGCCACCGATGCCACGTTAATTACTGAGCCGTTGCCTGAATTCACCAATCGAGGTAGAAGAGCCTGGGTGAGGGCAACAACGGAATCCAGATTGAGGTTCAGGGTTTTGCGCCAACCAGAAAGGCGCATGGATTGCACCGGACTCATGAATGAATTGCCACCCGCGTTATTTACCAAAATATGAAGCGAATCAATATCAATCTGCTGCGCTATTTTCTCCGCGGAATCTTCTTGTCCAAGGTCAGCAATTATCACCTGGGCTGTGCCGCCCTGTGATTCGATATCTGCTTTCACACCATGTAATAACTCTTCATTTCGAGCGACAAGAATCACATGGGCACCATGATCAGAAAGGGACATTGCAATGCTGCGGCCAATCCCTCGAGAGGCACCCGTGACTAATGCATTGCGACCAACAAGTGATTTTTCAGACACCTTAACTACGCTCCTTCTTCTTCCTGTAAACACGAGACCAATCTGAGCAATGCAAATGTAGTGGAGAAAGGCTTCACATACTCCGACTAAGCCATCTTCGCAATCAAGCTCTGCGGATCTGCTCACTCCCCAACGAGCAAGATTGACGCTCGTGGAGTAGTTTCACCTCTCATGGGATCCGCCACACAACCAATTCGAGTGGGCCTGCTCGCATACGGTGCTATTGGACATGAACACAATCAAGCAGTTCAGGTAACCGACGGCCTAACCCTCACCGCTGTATGCGATACCAACCCCGAGCGAATAGCCGCCGCCCTTGAACTTGCGCCTGATTGTGCAACATTCACGGATGCCAACGAACTTCTTGATTCTGGATTAATCGATCTCGTTGTGATCTCCACACCGCCCAATAGTCACTATCATTGGGCGAAAGAAGCACTTGATCGTGGGATTCATGTGGTTCTTGAAAAACCCATGGCACTCACCGCAGACCAGTGCGATGACCTGATGGAAATCGCCCGTGCAAAAAATGTGACTTTGATTGTTTATCAAAATCGGCGCTTTGACGCTGATTTCGTCACCATGCGAAGGTTAATTTCTGAGGGCGCCATTGGCACGCCCTTCCACTATGAATCCTTTGTGGGTGGATATTCACGGCCCTGCGACTACTGGCATTCCATGTCCGACGTCTCGGGCGGAGCAATTTTTGACTGGGGTTCGCACTACCTCGATCAAATCCTCAATCTCTTCCCGCAACCGGTGGACCATGTTGTCGGCCATAATCACAAAAGGCATTGGGATCACGTGACCAATGCTGATCACGCTGAAGTCGTCGTGACGTTCACAGATGGCGTAACAGCTAGTTTCATCAACTCCGACTTGGCTGCGGCTCGGAAACCCAAGTTTTATGTTCTCGGGACTACGGGCGCAATAGTTGCTCATTGGAATCTGGTTGCCGAGCCTGCTGTAGCTGACCTGCCCGCACTCGTGACCCTGCATTCTTCCTCAGGGGAGGTAACCCGCATTGACCACGATCCCGTTGCCCCATTCGAGTTCCATTCCGAACTCGCCTCTCATCTACTCACCGGAAAGCCCATGCAGGTCACTACCGTCGGCTCCCGCGATGTTGTTGCCATAATGGAAGCGGCAGAGAAGTCCGCGGCCAACAATGGTCAACCGCAACATCCCGGACTCAGTGGCAGATAAGAACTAACCTGTGGCTATCTCACCTTCACACAATGACGCACCTGTCCGCTGGGGGTTCCTCGGGGTAGGAATGCTCGCCCAACGGGCAACCTCTGATTCAGTTCACGCTGGTCCAGGTATGCAACTTTTTGCCGCAAGTGCTCGGGATCCGCAACGTGCCGCCAGCATTAATCCTGAGCGGGTGCACGCTGACTATCAGGCGCTAATCGAAGACCCAGATGTAGAAGCAATTTATATTTCACTCAATAACGATGCCCATTTCCCTTGGATTGAAGCCTCGCTAATGGCTGGAAAGCACGTATTGTGTGAGAAACCCCTCACCATGACGGCCTCCGACACAATTCGAGCCTATGACATTGCCAGCTCGCAAAATCTCCTTCTCGCTGAAGCCACGTGGGCTCTGTGGAGTCCGCGCATGCGTCGGATTGCCAGGCTGGTGGAAAGTGGCGCAATCGGTATTCCACAAAACTATTTGGCAACATTTACATTTGAATCAATTCCGGAAAATAATTACCGGCTTCAATCTCATCAAGGAGGTGGAGCACTCTTTGATGTTGGTATCTATCCCCTACACGGAATTGTTGCCCTGTTACCCGAAGCAACTACATTCACCGTGACGGAAGCAGAATTAGATTTTGCCGGCTACGACGTAGACATGACAACCAAAGCGAACGTAGCCTGGAAAACCCCCAGCGGCGATCAGGGAACGGGATCAATTGTGGCCTCATTCGCCTTGCCACCAACACAGAGATTCCTCATCAAAGGGTCTGAAGGTGCAATTTCGATTGACGATGATCAGGCTTTCACTCTGTGGAAACAACCAGGCACACTTGATATCAATGGATTGCGGGAAGACTTTGCGGCCGTCGATCCGTACAACATAATGTTTGAACAATTCAGTCGTCGAATTCGCGGTGAGGATTCTTGGTTACCCGAACCATGGCAATCAATTCGAGTTGCTGAGCTTGTTGAGGACATTCAACAAGTCAATTAATCACATGAATGACTAGCCATATAAAAATGATTAGCCATATAAATTCGAACGGATCTCTGAGTACCGCTCTTGAATCTCGGGGATATGCACGGGATCAATTATTCTGGTCTCTCCGCGATTCATGGCTGACCAAATAGGCGGCACAGACTCACCATTGAGGGCCCTTACAACTTGCACTGCCGCGCCGTCGGCAACGTACTCCCCCTCGGGAGGTACCTCAACGGGCACAGCAAACACTGTCGAAGCGACTGTCGCTGCGGCAATCGAAAATGCCGAAATATCTTCCAGCAGATTGGGAGCTATAGAACTCAAGGCACTCCACCATTGCAGTGGATCTACTTCAGAGTCATCTGGGTGCGGTGCTTTCGCTTGTCGCAAAAGTTCCCCGGTTCGGCACCGCCCACCACAAATTTGACCGACTGGGCAGATGAATCAACACCAGCAACAAGCTGTTGTGACTTCGACATACTCGACATTTCAATCCTTGTTTCAGCGTGGCGTGGATTAATGTGTAGATAAACATGGTGAGGATCTGAACGTAATCCGCGCGAGTTCATTGACGTCTATATTCAGCATTCCGCAGTAGCACTAAGAATGCGCGCAGCATTCAGGGTGCATACGGGGAAGAAATTTACCGTGGCATCGGCAAATCCAGCAACAAATCCAGAGGGTCAGCGGTGGGGGTGAACGATCCTGCATAGGCAGTCCCGTCTGACGACACGACAACATCGCCGGGCTGAACACCCAACGCAAGAGCTGCACCCATGTTGTCACCTGTTCCTGGTGCCACGGCAAATCAGATGTGCCGTAAAGAGATTGGTTTTTCTCCACGATTTCGGCAGGAGAAGCAACTCAGGGTAACTCAAGATCGTGACCGAGAGCGAGGCGAACTAGATCATGCCGGTACTCCGCCGTAGCCAGTGATTACCAACGCTGCTCATGCCGCTCGCATCAGCGAAGCGATCCGTGGTGAAGACAGTGCAGGCTGGCAATTCCACGTCAGAAAGTCGTGTGGAAGCACCACAGAGCATGCTGCGTTGTGCATTCCGGTTCCTTCGGCCATCCAGCGCAACTTGCCCACCGTGGCGCGACGGGCACGCTGCCCACGGCCTCTGCCCAAGCAGTTGGTCCACCCAATTCGTGGATGAGTTTAGCTCACAGGCTGCCGCAGGGCGGTGTCGTTCGAGGTTTGCTGGCCGAACAACTGCATTACTGAATCCAAAGGCACCATGCCGTGTTGTTGTGCCGCAATGGAAATCGCGGAAACGCCCTCTAGCAAATCTGGAGCTATAGAACTCAATGCACTCCACCATTGCAGTGGATCTACTTCGGTGCCATCTGGATGCGGTGCTTTCGCTTGCCTTCTGAGTTCCCCCGATTCGGCATCGCGCACCACAATTTTGACCGACTGGGTAGATGAATCAACACCAGCAACAAGTTGTTGTGACTTCGACATACTCGACATTTCAATCCTCGTCTCAGCGTGGTGTGGATCATCGTGTAGATCATCGTGTGGATTATCGTGTAGATAAACATGGTGAGGATCTGAACGTAATCCCACTCTAGTAAATGGCTGCGGCGGTGAAGTAGAACTTCACCGCCGCAGCCTTGAACCCGCTCATTTATCTAGAGTCAATTTATCTAGATTTCATTACTCTCTTTCTGAACCTGCAACTTGTGATTCAGGCATTTCCGAAGTGGTTCGAGTCAGCATCCAGATCACCACGGCGACAACAGCTCCGACTAATGGAGCCAGGATGAATAGCCATACTTGCGACATAGCCGTTCCGCCTTCAAAAAGCGCTGGGCCAAATGAACGGGCAGGATTCACGGATGTTCCGGTCAGAGGAATTCCCACAAGGTGCACAAGGGTCAACGTGAAGCCAATCGCAATTCCGGCAAATCCTGGTGCTGCGACGCGCTCAGTGACGAGCAAAATAACGAGGACAAAGGCAGCCGTGAGGACAACCTCAAGCACAAATGCGCCGGTCATGTTGATGGCCCCATTGTCATAAGAGTTGGTACCGAGCCCACCGGTGTAATCCGTCACCCCAAATGAGTCAACAAAGAGTTTGAGCAACCCACCGGCAGCAATCGCTCCCAGGAATTGCACAATCCAGTAACCCACTGCTTCGCTCGCTGGAAGCCGCCGACCGAGAAGCATGGCCAGCGTGACCGCAGGGTTCACATGGGCACCGCTCACGGGCCCAAATGCATAGGCGATACCCAGCAAAACCAGACCGAATGCCATGGCCACACCGACGACACCCGCACCGGTGCCATTGCCATCGGCTCCTACGAGCGCAGAAATGCCAAAGATGGCTGTTCCCACCGCCAAGAAGACCAATAGAAATGTGCCAATGAACTCGGCAAGAAGGGATCGTCCAAGAGTTCGTTGCATGATGTTCCTTTCAGATCGCTACTGGGTTGTATGGGGATAAGGCTAGATTCCGAGATGTTGAATCTGTGCCGAAACGCCGGGGAACCCACGTACTAATCATTTCGTGTAATCACTCCAAACTTTGACATTGTCCAAAATAAGCGATAGGTTTGGAATGTGACCGCAAACCTCGCTGAAACCCAGATTGCAGACACTCGTGATTCCTCTCCGGCAGAGGTCCTTCGCACACACGGTGTTCAGGTCACGGCACAACGTGTCGCGGTATTGGATGCCGTCTCCACTCACCCCCATGCAACAGCCGATCAAATCCTCGATTCAGTTCTGGGGAGTATCGGCACTATTTCTCGGCAGTCCGTTTATGACGCACTTGGAACCCTGGAGCACGTGGGTCTTATTCGTCGCATCCAACCCATTGGTTCCCCTGCTCGCTTTGAAGACCGTGTTGGCGATAACCACCACCACATCATTTGTCGCACCTGCGGAGCACTCGCTGACGTTGACTGCGCCGTCGGTCTGACACCGTGCCTCACCGCATCGAATTCACATGGCTACGCAATCGACGAAGCAGAAGTCTCCTATTGGGGCGTTTGCCCCAGTTGTCAGTAATTGGTTTCCACTAAAGCAACTTCATTCACACGCTGGATATGTAAATTCACAAGATAGATAAATAAAAGGAGAAAAGTATGACGACCGAAGCAAAGTGCCCCGTCACCGGTGGCGGACACTGGCAGCCCATTGCTGGTACCGATAACAGAGACTGGTGGCCCAATCAACTCAACTTGAAGTTGCTCCAGGCCAATGCTCCAGCCGCTAACCCAATGGGTCCGGACTTCGACTATGCCAAGGAATTTGAATCCCTTGACTATCAAGCCATGAAGGCAGACCTCACCGCACTCATGACGGATTCGCAGGATTGGTGGCCAGCAGACTACGGCCACTACGGTCCCTTCTTTGTTCGCATGGCATGGCACAGTGCCGGTACCTACCGCACCAGCGATGGTCGCGGTGGCGGCGGCTCGGGCATGCAACGATTCGCACCACTAAATAGTTGGCCTGACAATGTGAACCTGGACAAAGCACGTCGACTGCTGTGGCCGGTGAAGCAGAAGTACGGCAATAAACTTTCCTGGGCGGACCTCTTCATTTTGGCCGGCACCGTGGCAATGGAATCCATGGGCTTGAAATCATTTGGATTCGGTGGCGGACGCGTAGATGTCTGGGAGCCAGACGATGTCACCTACTGGGGTTCTGAAGAAACATGGTTGGCCGATGAGCGCTATACGGGTGACCGAGA
This sequence comes from Candidatus Nanopelagicales bacterium, assembly GCA_018402075.1. The sequence goes on from JAGYJP010000001.1 coordinate 264,218, forward strand.
ATTGGAAAACCCACTCGCAGCAGTGCAGATGGGCTTGATTTATGTCAACCCCGAGGGTCCCAATGGTGTTGCCGATCCCGTCGCTTCAGGTCGCGATATTCGCGAAACATTTGCCCGAATGGCCATGAACGATGAAGAAACAGTTGCGCTGACCGCTGGCGGACACACCTTTGGAAAGACTCACGGTGCTGGTGATCCAGAAAAGTACGTAGGGCCGGAGCCAGAAGGTGCCCCAATGGAGCAAATGGGTCTTGGCTGGAAAAACAGTTTGGGAACGGGCAATGCCGAGTACACAATCTCCAGTGGGCTTGAAGGCGCTTGGACCCCAACACCCATCACGTGGGACAACAGCTACTTCGAGACCCTGTTCAAGTACGAGTGGCAACTTGTCAAGAGTCCCGCCGGAGCGCAACAGTGGATCCCCACCGATCCCGAGGCGGCCAAGACCGTGCCGGATGCTCACATCCCGGGTAAGTTTCACGCTCCCATGATGTCCACAGCAGACATGGCCATGCGCATGGATCCCATCTATGAACCGATCTCACGTCGATTCCTAGAAAATCCAGATCAGTTGGCTGATGCATTTTCTCGCGCATGGTTCAAGCTCACCCACCGTGACATGGGGCCAATCACCCGTTACGTGGGACCAGAAATCCCCAAGGAAACACTTATTTGGCAGGATCCAATTCCCGCATTGGATCATCCGGTTGTTGATTCGACTGATATCGAGTCACTTAAATCAACCCTGGTGAATTCCGGTCTCAGTATTTCTGAATTGGTCTCCACCGCCTGGGCTTCGGCTTCCACGTTCCGTGGAACCGATAAGCGAGGTGGCGCCAATGGAGCACGCATTCGCTTTGCACCGCAAAGTGGTTGGGAAGTCAATAACCCTGATCAACTCGCCAAAGTATTGAAGACCATTGAAGGAATTCAGAAGGATTTCAATGCTTCAGCAACCGGCGGCAAAAAAGTCTCGGTTGCAGACTTGATCGTGCTCGGTGGCAATGCGGCCATTGAGAAGGCAGCCAAAGATGCCGGGTTGAACATCAGCGTTCCGTTCACCCCGGGTCGCATGGACGCCCTCGAAGACCAGACCGATGTCGCTTCCTTCGAGGTTCTGGAACCAACAGCTGATGGGTTCCGCAATTTCCAGAGCAAGGGTGTCAGCGGCCCAGCCGAAGCGCTCCTATTGGAGAAAGCCAGCCTGCTGAACCTCACCACACCCGAAATGACGGTTCTTGTTGGCGGCATGCGCGCACTTAATGCCAACTACAAGGAATCCAATTTGGGTATCTTCACCAGCAAGCCAGGCACACTGACCAATGACTTCTTTGTCAATCTGGTCGATATGGAAACCGAATGGTCCCCTATCAATGAAGACGCTGAAATCTTCGAGGGCAAAGATCGCAAGACGGGTGCAGTCAAGTGGACCGGTACCCGAGTTGACCTGGTGTTTGGGTCAAACTCCCAACTCCGTGCTCTGTCTGAGGTTTACGCCTCGAACGACTCCAAAGAGAAATTCGCACAAGACTTTGTCACCGCCTGGAACAAGGTCATGAATGCTGATCGGTTTGATATCAAGAAGTAACACCTTTATTCCATTAACCCGGGTAGGCGATTCCACCTACCCGGGTTAATTTTTAGCCACAACGCACCGGATAAACACAGGGTTGACCCCGCCTCCACACGGCTGGCAAAGTCCTACTCTGACACCATTCGGTGCGAAAGGAGGCCAGGTCATGTCCTTTGAGAAGACGCCTGATAACTCCCCCGATAACCAGACACGCTCTCTCATTGGTGCACAGATCTGTCAAACCCGAGAACAAGTTGGCATGAGCACTGAGGAACTCGCACGAAAACTCAATCTTCGGCCAGCCTTCATCATTGCTGTCGAGGAGGGGCGGGGTGCCGATCACATGGACTGGCCCTACGAAAGAATCCATCTCCGTACTATTGCGCGAGTTCTCAATATGAACCTTGATCAATTCTTGGAAAGCGGTGGCAGTGAACCAGCACGCTAAGAAAGTCGATGTATCTCAGCCATCTCGATCTGTACTGGTCGTGGAAGATGACTCATTTCTTCGGGAGCTCATTGCACTTGCCCTCGAAAATCACGGGTTTATTGTGGAAACAGCAGCAACAGCGGCGGACGCGAAACGAGTCTTTTCACGCGGTGATCACGATTCAGTTGTTTTGGATATTTCACTGGGTACAGGTCCGAACGGATTCGATGTCGCGGATGCTTTCCGTGCGCATGCCCCGCATGTTGCAATTGTCTTCCTTACCAATCTGCCGGATTCGCGTTTCGCTGGTCGTGATCCCAAGAATTTTCCCAAAGGAGCTACCTACCTGCGAAAGTCGGGACTCGATGACATCACCACCCTCATTGCGGCACTCGATTCGGCGTTACGTGGACAAGGATCAGAGGCATTTCGCGAGGACCAGAATCCCGAGCGTCCGCTGCGGCACTTAACGCAGAAACAGGTAGATGTGCTGAATTTGGCAGCCCAAGGACTATCCAACTCGCAGATAGCGGCGCAACGAGGTGTGAGCATAAAGGCAATCGAGGACACTCTGGCGCGAGCCGCACAATCATTGTCAATCGACACTGCGCACGAGGGCAACGTTCGGGTTGCTGCCGTGCGACGATTCTTGGCTGTCACCAATGGTGAGGCACCACGTCAGAGTTCCGACGCCAGTTAGTTGTGCATGACTGGGCAAGTTTCACTAAGCCAATGGGACACTGACTCCATTTAAACCGGTAGGTACTCCATCAGCTGACATTATGACTTCCGCGTACACCTGACATGGAACCAAGGATCCATCTTTATGAATGTAGTCAAGAGTGGCTGAAAATGCATCAGGGATTTCACCGGTAAGAAGTGTCCTGCTGAAGTATTCGAAGTAAGCGAGTGAAAGTTGAATTGATTCCGGAGTATGGATTTGGTCGGGACTTTGAGCTTTCGCCTCTTCAGGGGTTAAGCCCCGCACGGCGAAAATGGAATCACTCACCTCGGTGATCTCACCAGCGAGTGACATGGTCCACAGCACTGCCAACGGGTTACTTGCAAGTTCCTCAAAGGGTGTATTCGACTCAGATTCCGACATGTGCGGAGTATGTCGCATCTGGATGCACTGTTCCCACTTTTATGAGGAAAGTCACGTGACACGTTTTCACAGAGCCACATCCGCTACGAGTTTCACCCCTTCAGCTTCATTGGTCCTCTTCCAGGTCACACATAGCTCATTAAGCATTTGTGATCCCAATCCGTGAGGGGAATTATCTGGAGCACCCTGACCGTTATCAATTACTTCCACACGCACATGACCATTTACGGCATTAATCCGAATTTGAATCTCTGTTGCTGCTCCGTGGCGCATGGCGTTGGAAACTCCTTCACGGCAAATTTCCGCCACAGAAACTGCTGCGGAAGCGGACTCCACTAATTGGCGAATGGTGCGATAGTCAATGTTCCAACGAACTAGGCAAGTACCTCTCCACACTTCAGCAATACTCGACAAAGTGTCCACTAACATTATGTATGGCGTTTCTACCGTATCTATCTTTTTCATCGCTTCAGCAAGATCCGAACGAATCTGATTGATGAGGTCGAGTGAAGGTTCCTGCTGAGAGGAAAGACGCATGGAGGCTACATGTAAAGAGCTCTGCAAAGACCCGTGAATCACATAACTTAAATGACTTCGGGCAACATACTCTTTCTGACGAAGTCGGCTCAAATAGTCCTGTTCATCTGAGACAAGTGACCTCAGTTGCTCCTCGGTAACTGACCTGCGTTCGGTAACTACCATGTATATCGCGGTGACAAGTCCGACACCGCCGATAGAAATCACAGCTTCCAGACCAAATGGATTCGGAATCGGCAGGCCAAGGGTTACATAAAACAGAAAAGTGAATCCGAGAGCTACTTCCGTCAATAACGTTGCAAGTATCACCGCTATCCACGTTTGTACGTAGAACCAGCTGAAAATTCGTCGCAAAATGGCAATAAAAAGCGCGATGACGATTCCGGAGAGAACCGGGAAAACAGCCGAGTAAGGAAATTCAAATTGACGAATGGATTGCGATGCAGACAAAAGCGATACCAACACACCCACCACAAGAGGCCGCATCAGCATTCGGACAGAAACTTGAAAAGATATAGGAATGGTGACTGACTCGTCAGTTGCGATTGAACTCTTGTTCACAACTGATTTTTCACTGGCCTCCATCAATCGATGACTCAAGGGACGCAGTTCCTCGTCAACTATCTCTTTGATTGATTCTCGCACGCGCACAGCGTCTGTTGAATTGGAAATTCGCTCTAATGAAACATCGAGTTGAGAAATCAGTGGATCAATTGATGCATGCACCTCAGCGCGAATTGTCGAGTTGATTTGCTCGAGTTGAATTTCAAGCGAAGCATTCATTTGATCCAATTCAACGCCTTGAGCGGCAAGGCTCCGAGCAATACTCTTGTGGTAGGAATACGCACTCACTGCCAACGCAATAATGATCAGTGCACCCGTCTGGGCAATGAGGCCAGACTGAAGTCGATAAGCGAATTCCAAGTTATTGGTAATTCCACTGATCTGCGCGATGTAAGCAATAGCAACTGCACGAGCCACGACAGCAACGACGATCACAATGACATGCGATATTGCGCGCACTGAAATACCCGACAGTGCATGGGTCACTAACCGCCCACACAAAAACGCCAGCATAAGGACTAGTTGCCCACTCAGCCCAATGACAAGCCACTGCCAAATACTTCCGCCCAGACGTTCCGGGTCAATAAATAGCGGACCAGCAAGCCCAAAAGGCAAGTACAAGAGCGCAACAACATTGCTGATCGCAACTGGCTCACTAAACCGCGTCCAGTTCCAGGTAAATTGACGTACTACCCCTGAAACAATTTGCTGAAGTCGTTCAGGCATGTCACCTCAACCCATGGCCTTCCATGTCATATCCTTCCATGTCATATGTAGCCCGGATGGACACTCTCGAGTCAATGAATCTACCAATCGGCTAACCGTTTTGCTGCAGGAGTGGCGCCTTGATATTTTTGGCCAAGTTGGGAGTTTGGCCTGTATCTAGGCGATCCGAAGATTGGGACGAAACGATATCGACTCACACAACTTTGTCGATGTCCCGAGGCCCTTCATCACAGCCGCACAGGAGTCGGCGAAGAGACCGCCGTTGTGCGCAACGGTTTCATAGAGATTCCCACTGAAAATTTGTCGAGATAGTTGCTTATCTCGAGCGGTATGTCCCCAGAAAACAGGTCATCCAGCACTTCAAATAGATCGACTTAATGCTGACCGATTTTCCAGTGTTAAGAATTTTCCTGTGTTAAGAGTGTTGGTGGAAATTAGACATTCTCCCTAAACTCCTAATGTTGGTCTTATTCCGTGAGATTTTGGATCTCTGAGTCCTCGAGTTTGGGGCTGGTCGGTCGCTTGGCTATGTGACGGATCCGTACCTTGGGCCAGTAGAAAATCTTCCCCAATGAGAGGCCTACAAATACAATGGTGTTAAAGGCCACAAAAGCGGTAAGGGTGAGGAACCAACTATCCATAAAGATGGAGTCACTAAATACAATTCCGGCCACCAGCATTCCAAAATCTACATTCATGACCCAACACCTCCCGCCGAATCAATGTCTCCCCAATCTTGCTTCTTCCGGCGAAAAAGGTCAGTCAGAGATGAAACAAAATTAAATTGGAGAAAGAAACTGTAGGCGACTTCGATCACAAGCGGAGCAGCAACTAATCGAGCGCGCCATCCGCCTGCCCACACTGAACCAACCCGCTCAACAATAAATATTGCGGTGACGATCAACCAAAAGGAGTACAAGTACGGATGGTCCATGGACAACGTGGCCAGGACAAGGAACACATAGGCGGAAAACAGGGCTACGACGCCATAGGCTATGCCGATTTGCTGACCCCAATACCGAGCTGTGGCGGTGGTGAGCCCGTACTCAGCCAAATTGTCTAAGGCTCCCCGTTGCCAACGCTTACGTTGAATCCACAACGCTTTCCAACTGGGCATTAATTCGGTCTCTACCGAACATTCTTGGGGAGAAATCATCCCGAATCCAAGCGACTTCAGAGCAATAGTGAGTTCATTGTCTTCCGTGATGGCAGCGGTGTCGTAGACCTCACCTTGAATACCTGGGATCAAGGTTCCGCGCGCTTGCGCGACGTCCATCAATGCTTGAGCCCTGAAAATTGAAGCGGTACCCGTCAAAACAAATACGCGACCGCGACGATGTCTTATTTGAAGTTGGTATCGCAGGTACTCATTTCTCTGCAATTGCCCAATCAAACCGTGACCCGGTTCACCGTAGAACAAACCACCAATAGCGAATACCTCCTCGTGTTGCGCAAGATACCTCTCGGCCACATCAAGAAACTCCGGCCCAAGGGAAGTGTCCGCATCCATCACCATATAAAGGTCATTTTCGGTTGCAGTAGATCGCAGTTGGCTGAATACCTGATTGAGAGCTCCGGCTTTCTTGTCTGTGTTTCCTACAGTCTCAATTACCTCAGCCCCCAATGAACGCGCCACCTTAACCGTGTCGTCGGTGCAATTATCGGCAACCACGATAATTCGATCAGGTGGCCTAGTTTGTTTCATCAAGGCAGGAAGCGTCACAGGAAGGTTTTGACCTTCATTATGGGCCGGAACCACAGCAATAATCGTGCAGACATCTAACGGTCCTTGTTTCAGATAAACATCCAAGTCGAGATACTCGGGATTGATTAATCGAAGATTTCCCAGCATTTCCAGAATCACGGACCCAAGCGCAACTAGAACTATGCCTAAAAGACTTATCACCATGAAGTCAGTCGGGGGCCAAGTGGTTTCAACATCAAACTGTAAATCAAAAAGCCGAAAAACTAAGGGCTCAGAATCGAAGGGATCTCCATCAAAATACTTGGCAATAACGGCATCAAGCGTGACTAAGAAGATGGTGATGAAAATAATAATGACGACAATGGATCTTCCGACGGCCGCACTTTTGCGCATTAGCCACTCGTCTCATCGGTTCAGGTAGGCCATGCCTCGCGTCCGGGCCTGTTGTAGAAATAGATCCATAGAACCCCAGGCACCAGGAATGCAATTTGAAAAAATGGTTTGCACCACTGACCCCCTTGCGTTAGCAACCACATAATATGCCGCGGAGAGACGGATCCGCAACCCTGTGTTTGTGGACTCTCACAACTACGTTGACGTCTTGCTACGCCAGAACATGATGAATCAGGATCATGCAGAGGACAAGCGCTTCCTGAGTGGGCTATCGACACAAGTTATGGAGCAGATTTGGTGGCGACTTGGGATTCAACTCTCACTGTCCGATTCCCTGCTCCCGGTAAAGTGAAGCCTCGTAGCGTTTGATGAGGGCCGGCGTGATCAACTGCATGGTGATGCGCTCATCTAGTGATCCATCGCTCCCGCGGTCGATCCACACTTCGGGTCCCGAGGGTGTCCACTTCCCGTAGTCGACGACGATCGATGCATTACGTGGCACAACTTGGTTGATCGCGACGAAGCCGGCGCCTGAACGTGCACCTTCGCGCTCCACTTGGACGTTCCAGCGTGTGGGCTGCTTTGCCGAGGCACGATAGATCACTCGCTTGCCCTGCTTGTCCCATTGCTGTTCGACCGCGGTCAGCGGCGCAGCGCGCAAGAGATGTGCGTTGACCACGTGGCTGAAGTTGGGGTCCTCTGCGCTGATCAGCAGGCGCGGTGTTCCTCGCTTATTGCTGAGGAGTGCAACGTCGCGCGTCTTCGGGTCATATGCGAAGCGCTCGACGGTGCCGGGCTTGACCGCTTCGAGGAGTGCGTAGCGCGTCGTGCCCTGCGCCATTGCATAGACCTCCAAGTTCTGCTCCGATTTCATCCCGGTGGTGTCAGCTTCGAGAATGAATGGAATCCCAGGCTTGATAATCAACATGGGAAGGTTCGCGGTCGTGGTATTCGGCGGGTTGGACTGCGGCAATACCTGGTAGTCCGATTCCGGCAGCGGCTGCCCGTCCGGGGTGAGAAGGGCCGCGTTGAGTCCGTCGGCGTTTTCCTTCTTGATCGCAGAGAATGCAATGAGCGCACCTGACTCTGGTCCCGGGCAGATTGGGCAGGCTTGTTGGGCAAGGATGTCGTTCACCGGCGTTAAGCCGAGGAATCCGCCATCTTGGTTATTCCCGGTCCAGGTGAAGTTTGTTGCTTGCGGATTCGTGGCTCCGTTGTAGGAGAAGGTTCCGGCGACAGTGTCGACCTGAACAGCGCGTGCCTGATTCGGATAGTTGTTGTCATAAACCGCGATGTCGAATATGCCCTCGCCCCGGTCGAGCACGGCGTAGGGCACGATCCCGTGGCCGCCGATTCCTCCCAGAAGGAGGAGCACGTAGGGGGTGGTGCCCGAACTCAGATCACGAATGAGCTGCTCGACGACCAGAGTTGGGCTTGACCAACGTTCGCGAAGGTCGGGCATGACCCCTCCGAAGTACTGCGTTGCGAACAGTCGCGTAATGGTCTGCTGCGCTGGGCCGTTCAGCGGCGCCATCGCCGGAACCAAGCCCCCGCCGAGTTGATTGGGGGGGAGTTGACCGTTGTAGAGGGCGGCAGTAGCGGCGGCCATACCGAAGCAGTGCCCGCCGGCTGCCTGGCCTTGTACCAGGTTGGCGAGCACGCGAGCTGAGCTCCGCAGCCTGCATGATCCCGTCTTTGGATCGATTGATGACGTGCTGATGCACACGCCGTCGCCAAAGCTGCGTCGCAGGGCGAGTGCGTTCAGCGGCGCCTCGGCGATATCGGCCTTGGCGTAGTCCGCGAAGGCAAGTCTGCTCGGGATACCGAAGAGCAGTGCGTTGTCATTCAGATTCGCGCCCCAGTTCTGGAAGCCGAAACCATTGGGATACGGGCGAAATCCGGAGTCCGCAACCACGGTTCCGCGCGGAGCCAATTCACCTGCCGGTCCGAAAAGTCCGAGGTACTCCTCGGTTGACGAGGGCCATCCCGCTGGTGGCCGCATGCCACCGTCCAGATCCGAGGTCGCGTAGGCGGTGCCGAGTCCTGATAGGGCTAATGCAGTGGCGAAAACCACGAAAAGACGAAAATTCTTCATCATTAGATCCCTTGTGAGAAGTAATTCTGAATTTAAGACTAACCGAAGGACGCGTTACTGACAAGCCCCGGCGAGTCTGATCGTCTTCTGCTGTTCTCCCACGAGATTCAGAGTATGTCCGACCCACCACCACAAACCTGTGAAATGGAGTTCCTGGTAATTCAGGTTGAGTCACTGGATGGTCTGAGGGCTACTGTTAGAGAAGTGCTAGAAAAGTGTGAGAAAAAAGTTCTGCTGGCACTTGCAAGTCCAGTTACTCCTCTTCACCGGATCTTGGCATTACGAGTCTCTGCCTACGGTTGCAGCAGGCAGCACGATGTAACACTGTTTCTCGCGAATGAATGTTTGTTTTCTCACCACCGAACATTGCGAAGCACTGCGTATCAGTGTGGAACGTTAGAAGGACTCCTGTGGTTGCGATCTGTGGATTCGCTCTTCCGTTACGCCCAAGTTGTCGTCCATCGAAAGCGCATGCGGATGAACCCGCAACTGCCCTGTATCCCACGCCTTTTCCAGATTAACAACCAACTCAGCTGTATGCCAGACGCTAGAATACGAAGGAAAAAGTACGAAGGAACAGGCCTATTAAATGTTTGCCTAGTTAGGATAAGGAAAACTCATGGAACGATTAAGTGGTCGAGTAGCTCTCGTAACGGGAGCGGCAAGCGGTATTGGCCGGGCGACTGCAAAGAGGCTCGCCGCTGAGGGAGCTGCCGTGGTCGTAACCGACATTACGGTCGACGCAGGTGAAGCTGCTGCCAAGGAGATCACTGACGCTGGCGGCAAAGCCATCTTCGTAAAGCACGACGTAACAAGTGAACAGGAGTGGGAGGACGCGTGCACCAAAGCCGTGACCATGTTTGGCGCTCTTGACATTGTGGTGAATAACGCAGGCATGGGAGATATCAATGCGATTGAGGACACAACCCTTGAAGAGTGGAACCGCACAATTGACATTGACCAGACCGGAGTCTTCCTCGGTATGAAAATCCCGGCTCCTCATCTAAAAAAATCCCAACACGCTTCGATTATCAACATAAGTTCCATCTTTGGATCCAGCGGCGGATTCGGACTCTCACCGGCCTATCACGCCGCCAAAGGAGCTGTCCGAACGCTAACAAAGAACCTCGCGTTGCACTGGGCCACTGAGGGAATCCGGGTCAACTCCATCCATCCTGGTTTCATCTCCACCCCAATACTCGAGACCGCTCGGCACACACCTCTTTGGGACAGCATGACCACGCTAACCCCGATGGCGCACCTCGGAGAACCTGAAGACATTGCCGCCGGTGTCGCCTATCTCGCTAGCGACGATGCCAAGTTCGTGACTGGACTGGAGCTCTACATCGACGGTGGATACATGGCCAGATGAAAGACTCGAATGTTTTCACTCATCGATTCGGACGGCGCAAAGTCCATATGAACGTTCCACAGGCGCACTGATCCTTCGATCATGATTGGTGGCGCTTGGTCTTCCAACCGCCACCCCCCTTTCGTCAGTCCTGTCGGATTGTTGAACCAGAAAATGCCACGACCACTGAGCCAATACCGAGCAGTGCCCATGCAACCATGCGAATCATGGACTGCAGGTTTTTCGTGGTGGGGTGATTCGGGCTCGAACCGACGAGGACTGTTTTGTTACAACACAAGGCGTTGCGAAGCACTTACGTGCATAGCAGAAATACTCCAGATAAACGAGACGCTAAATTCAAAGTGGATCGCCGGGAGTGGCTTGTTCACAAACGGAGCTCCGACGAGGAATTCCTTCGCGTGATAACAAATTTGCCTTAGACGAAGAGTGCTGCACCGCAAGCCACTGCCGCACCGATCAGCCGCAGGGCGTCTGCGCGTCGAAGGTCGCGAGTGAGTTTGCGAGTTGGTCCGTTAACCGACAACCGATGATGAAGAGGTGCTGCCACGAAAGCCGTGGTCGCCCAAACAATCAATATAGCTCCGGTCGTAACGAATAGCGCCGGGGAGCAGCAGTCAGTTGCGATCGACCACCCCAAGGAGACAGCCACAGCGGCATACACCGGTATCACGACGATGATCATGCGGCGGGTGTGAGAAGCGTGCCCGCGCTCCCAGTCACCGGGCGCAAGATTCAGCAGTCCCGGGTAGACCACGATCGTGACAACAGCCTGAAAGCCGAGGTGCACTCCCGTGGCAACCAACAAGAACTGCTCAGCCGACACACGACCTCCTCAGTTCGTCCACGGCCTCACCTGTTGCGCTAAGTCTGCGGGGATTTCTAGTTCCGTGTTTCAACCCAAACTGCCCATTAACGAATGTTGGGTGGTTATCAATTCCGCTGAGCTGTTCATGTTGTGTCAGGAATTGACACGTCCTTCAACGCGTACCGACATTCGGCAATGTAGGCGTTACTCGCACTTTTGTATTCATCCCACATGCTTGATGAAATTAAGCCCTGTGCACTATCAGTTTCTCCGATATCGCTTGTAATGCGCTGCTCAAGCAGTTGCTGAGCAAAGACCGCGATCGCTGCACTTGCTTCAGAAAGTAGTAACCACCTCTCGTTTAATACAGCGGCCCGACCTGCCAATTGGCTTCGGACAAGCGCCGTATTGGCGAGCGTTGCTAATTCAGTGGACGTGCTGGCATTCGGGTTAAACCCTTCTCTTGAGTGGACAGACTCCGAGGTGCAAACTTGTACTACCAAATCCTTAGCCTCTCCTTCTTTGTCTGCACCCGTGGAACAGGCGCTTAAAGAAAGACACAGGCTTGCGCCTAAGGCAATACAAAGACCGGCTAATTCGGCTCTCATCACTTACATGTTACAAGTGCTCTGCCATCTGCGCCCGGCTTTGGTGTCTGCGACGGTTTTGGAGCAGGCATAACGGACTCCCCTCAGACAAATCATCGCTCAACTTAGGTGTCCGGATAAGCGGATCAAGCTCCGCTCTATAACACTCAACTCCACAATCATGAAAGAAAGCGTCAAGGATCAGCCGAAACAACACAAAACGTGAGTGGGGCGGGTCGGGCTCGAACCGACGACGACGGAATTATGAAGCCGCAACAGTTTCACAGCGATTCCAGGCACTTCAGTGTGTACGACCCGCCTAAGAAATAGAGATCCTGGGGATTCACGTGCGTCATTAAGAGTCATACTGTTGCGTGAGAAAGTGTGAGAAAAAAGTTGCATCAGCACTTCTTTGAGGGACTCGAACCCTCAACCGACAGGTAGAAACCTGTTGCTCTATCCATTGTGCTCCGGGCGCCAAGGCTAAAGTATTGCATTATGTGCATGGCCCACGTGTATGAGCTGGGTCATCGATAGACAAGAATCGGACACCGAGACAATGCAACTGATTACACTCACTTCATAAAGCAGTATGGCGATGATCACTTCGTGGTGACGGGTCCCGAATAACAAACGGGTGGCGGCGCGTTACGGCTGGGCCGATGTCGTGGATTTTTCATTGGCAGCAGGATTTGATTTGACGTACCGAGACACTCGGTGTGCAAATCTGCTGGCTCGGCGTAGCGTCCGGTTTCGATGGGGACCGTCTTCCAGATTTCGGACTTGCCTCGACACTTCAATTCTCAGATCAACTCAGCGCGAATCCCACAACGCCTTGCACTCCTCTTGATCCGAAGGTGCTGGCATCTTACGATCGGCATTAGCCTCCTGACTACGGTGAGCATCCGATGAGTGGCGGGCCGACTCCAACGTGGCAGCGGTATCAACTGTGGTGTTTGGTTGGCGCTACCGGCGCAGCAATGGAGTAATTTCTCAAGATTCCGACATCTCGATGGTGCTCGGTAATTCGGCCGCCCATCAGCGATCCCCCGCATCGTCTTGCGCAAGATCTTGCCGAGCGAGTTTAGAGAGCCGGAAAACGATCACTCTTCAACACCGCCACCCCCACCTGGCGCCGCACTTTCGACAACATTGCGCCAATTCCACCGAATCGGGATTGTGCTGCCAGCCACGACGACGAGGCCAGCGGCACCGGCTTTATCGTCACCCGAATACCTGACCACTGCGCACTCGGCCACGTCTGGGGAGCGCAACCACGGCCTCGAGGGAACCTGAGATAGGCGGTGGCTGCCACGTGATGACGTCATGGTGCGGCCCATACAAAATGAAGCCGTCCTCATCTAAAATCCGCCATCGCCGGCTCGAGTAATAGCGCGGGAAACTCGATGAGATCACGCATCGATGTACGTTGGTCGTCACCCCACAGGGTGGGAAGAGTTCCTGCATAGGTAAAGCAATGGCGATTGCGCCATCGACATTCGTGTGCAACCGATACCTGAACTCAGCACATCCAGGCCGTAGCCGGGGACAGTGCGCGATGATCTTTGGACTTTGATCGGTGCGCGCGAGTCCACGCATAGTTGAGGCGATCGCCAACCTAGCTCGTTTGCCACCAGTTATCCAACTACAATAGGAACCCCGAGGTGATTGGTGGCCCACACAACGTGTCGGGCCAAGGCGTTCATCAGCAAGAAACAGTGAGCGAAGACTCGAGATGTCGCGTCCGCAAGAGCTCCGGACCACCTTTTAATTGCCCGGATTGCCGGGGCGCGGTGAACAAACACTCACGTCGTGCTCTTCGATGACCCGCCAAAGGCCCGGCATCGTGTCCAATCGGCTTGCCCGTCGTACAAATGTTGCACCGAACAGGGGCATAAACGATGTAGGAGTGACCAACCACCCACCAACGTCAGAGGCCGACCACCACATCGTCAGCGCTCATTCCGTAGATGTTCGGGAAGGACCATGCCATAGCAACGCATATCCCGTTATCGCGCACGATCCCTTGGGTCGACCCGTGGTGCCGGAGGTACAGAGGAGTAGAGCGGTCTGTTGAGTTCACCATCACGGCGCGTGGGCGTGCGTCGCTATGGCTTAAGCACAACCATCACGGCAGTGGTCGGCCGATGTTGTCTCGGTGAATGAGTACCACATGCACTGGTTCATGGAGCAAGTCGCAGCGCTCTTCCAACAGCGGCACGTACCCAAGATGATGGCTCCACGCTCGCAGAGCGGTGATGACAACCGAATCGGTGTGCCGTCATCGACCGGTGGCTGCCCCTGCGGCGGCAAACCACCGAAGACCACCGAGTGAGACTGCACCCAGCCGCGCGCAGCCGAGCATTGCTGCAATGGTTTCGGGGATCATCGGCAGTACAGGAGCACTCGATCACCTCGCTGCACCCCCAGATCCGCAAGCATCCCCGCACACGTTCAACCAGACGGCAATTGCGTATAGTGATGGTGCGTTGACTGTTCGTTAGGGGCTGCAATGATCGCTGCTTAATACGCCGAGACCCGCAGCAACATGACGATCCACGGCGTGACACTGTGCTGAGCTGGCCATCAGCGAAACCCCCGATAGCGGAGAGTTCGACATCATCGACTGCCACCTGCGGAGCGAATCCCTCGATCATGCGGTCGCGGCGAGCCAAACGCGAGCGGATCCTGACGCCAGCGGTCGCGCACCTTAACGCAGGTCTCCATGGTCTACCTCGACTCGGTCCACTCAGCTGTGCCACTTCCACACTAGTAGCCTCCGGCCGCTGTGACCAGAAACCACGTGAATTGTTGCCGTGGTTATAAGCGGCGGTGAAAGTGTTTGTGGAGGTACCCGCTCGCCCAAAGGCCCCTGACTGCAAGGAGTGTGCATGACCAGGTTAAGTAGTAGGCGTTGGCCGTTATGGGTGCAAGCGAACGGGGCGTTGAGGCTGGGCGCAGGTCTGCGGCCGCGCCAACGCCGGGACCGATCCAGACCATGCAGATTTCAAGGGCGGATGGCTGACCCGCTGACGGGCTTGAAGACAGTGACCCGATTAGTTGGCAACATCGAATGATAGTCGCAAGGTCAAAGGGTCGGCTGGGGCTGCGGGAACAGCGGCGACTGCGCGGATTATGCGTCCAAGTGCGGCGAACAAGGCGCGGCGATGGCTGGAGGCCCGTCGCGGGTCCTACTGGTCATGGAGCCCAAGGAGTCGTATGGGGTTGTGCGACGACGATCCTGCTCACCCCGGACGGGGATGGGTCGTGCGGTGATGATGTCGAATGGGCAACAGGACACTGTGACATTAGCCGACTCCGACGACGTCCGGACACACGATCACCCCTCAGGGACTCATCGAATATGAGATCTACGCCTGTTTTTACCCTTTCAACTCAAATATCCCGCGGCAGGCCCTACTTCATATGTCCTTCGTCTGTTTTGACGCCTGATCCGTTCAACGGACGGACGTTCCTGATTCCCACCAGCGAGTGAAGGACGCGGCACGGCAGGCAAGTCTCGCGGCGTGCGCAAAGGCAAACAACCCGTGGCTACGAAGGTGGGGCGGGGTCGGGCTGAACGACGACCCACGAATGGTGTGGATAACCCAAGTTCTCCTTGGCTAGAAATATGTATTGTTTTCAAATGCTTTATCAATAAAAAGAAATTCTTCGTCCAGTCTCTTGACCTTATTTGTGTGGCGCATATATGCGACAGAAAGTTCGTTTCACTAAGTCGGACGAAAGCACGAATTGGCAAAGCTCACGTCCTTTTGTCCTGAGATTAAAACCAATCACCGTACCAGTGTTCAGGATCAAAAAGTCTCCGGATTGGGTATGACGACCGTGGTGTGGAACTTGAAGTAGTGGCATTAGAACTAGCGGAATACATTTTAACAATCTCATGTGATGCCAAGGTCCTTTAGAGGGAGGCGCTAATGGCTAAATCTAACATGTCTGGGCAAAGACATCGATTTAGATATGGAAGTGATTCGCGATATGCAGTAAAACGAATCACCAGTAAACGTGCAGAAAAATTGCAGTAAGAAATCTATCACTAAGTTGTTGGTCGCCCATCCTTAACTGGACCTTCAAGAGTTTCTCCTGAAATTAAGGCTCGAGTCCCAGAAAATTGGAAGCATAGCCCTGAGAAGGCGAAGGCCAAAACGGCAAGGCCAAACGCCCTCGGCATTGATTCGCCAGGCCTTAGAGGAGTTTCTCGATACAGCTTGATGTCAAGGATCAGCCGAAACAACACAAACATGAGTGGGGCGGGTCGGGCTCGAACCGACGACGACCGAATTATGAGTTCGGGGCTCTAACCAGCTGAGCTACCGCCCCTTGGACGTATCCGAGGAGCCCTTAGCCTACAAGTAGTCAGGTCGACCGATTATGTGTGACCTCATATCCACAATGTGAGTTGATCCTCAATAAATAGCGTTATTTGTCCGGCTAAGCATTACCCTCTCCCCATGAAAAAGATTGCGCTCACCGCTATTGCCACACTTGCAATTGCTACCGTACAAATTTCCCCAGCGCATGCGGATTCGTTCACCTTGCAAGGGGCAAGCGACACAGGCCTTCTGGGAGTTAGCCCATTTGCCATGAATATTTCTGAAAGTACAGATCGAGTTTTTTATAGTGGTGGACTCAGTGGTGGCGGTTGGAGTATGTCCCTGTGTCCCATCGCAGGAAATTGCACCGGTGCGCCCCTCCCCTTCGGATTCGGAACCGATTACACCCAGGTCACCCTGGCAAATGGCTCCATGCGCGCGTACTTCATTCAGCCCAGCGCTGGCTCGAAATCTATTGCTACAGCGAGCGTGACATACAACTCAGCAGGTATTCCTCAATTAGGGCCAACATCAAATCTTGGATTTAGTTCACCTCCGGGGCAAAATGCCTGGGGTGTACCAGACTCAGTTGTCCTCCCCGACGGTCGAGTTCGGCTCTATTGGGTCAGCATGCCCGCAGAACCCATGGCACCAGCAGCTCGACCATCACGAGCACAACTCACCTGCCTTGCAAAGGCGGTAGGCAAGAAACGAGTCGCAGCCATTGGTAACGGAGCCAGCCTGAAGTCTAAGGACAGAAAGGCGCTAAAGAAATGCAAAATCTCTCAAAGCCTGCTCGCCGCAGCCACCTCGCCACGATCCGGGGAGGTAATTGTCAGCGCAACATCGACTGATTCCTCCGGCACTCAATTTATTCAAGATGCCGGGTACCGATTCACCGGCGGGTATGTTGATTCAGACATCATCCAAGCGATTAATGGCAATTGGATCGCACTGGTGTCCACCGGTCCCGGTTCACCACCTCAAAAACTTTATGCAGCAACTTCCACAGATGGATTAACGTGGACTTTGGATAAAACTCCACTCACTGGCAACTCGGCTAACTCACTTGATCCCTCAGCAATACAGACGGGCCCCTCCACCTGGCGGGTGTATTACTCTCAGTCTCCGGCTAGCGACCCGTTTAATAATCACAAGGTTGTTGTGGGAACGCTGACGCGAAAATAATGGACGGTGGGATTCACACATGAGCAATTCACGCAATTCAATCCCACGCGATTCAGCCAATGACTATTCACCTGACGCCGCACAAACGCGGAGAGATTTTCTCACTGACAAAACTGGGCATTCACTCTCCCATCTGTCCCACCACTCCGTTGACCCGGAATCCTTAGCGGGAAACATTGAAAACTTCATTGGAGTTGCTCAAGTTCCCATTGGTATTGCGGGCCCTCTCCTGATACACGGTGAACATGCCCAAGGTGAATTCTTTGTACCCCTCGCAACCACAGAGGGCGCACTCGTTGCGAGCTATAACCGCGGCATGCGGGTAATTCACGAATCAGGGGGCGCAACCGTCACTATTTCCACAGATCACATGCAACGCTCACCCGTGTTCCTCTTTACCAGTGCGCGCGCGGCCCGCGATTTTGGACTCTGGGTTGATTCCTCACTCAATGAGATTCGAGCAGTTGCTGAATCAACAACTCGAGTCGGGAAACTTGAGTTGATCACGCAATTTGCCGTGGGGCCACTTCTCTACCTGCGCTTTGACTACTCCACTGGCGATGCCGCCGGGCAAAACATGGTAAGCAAAGCAACATTGGCCGCCTGCCAGTGGATTACCGCCAATCACACGGATCACCCGGAATTTATCCTGTCGGGGAATATCGATACCGATAAAAAGCATTCGCAGATCAATATGCTGCTGGGGCGCGGTAAGAAAGTGATTGCTGAAGTTACAACTCCCCGATCAGTCCTCCAACAAATTCTTGGAGTGACACCTGAAAAACTTTTCCGAGCCCGGCAAATTTCCCAGGCCGGAGCTTTTCTTGTGGGGTCGGCAAATAACGGTGCCCATGCGGCGAACGGACTTACCGCTCTTTATTTGGCCACCGGACAAGATGTTGCGAATGTTTCCGAGTCCCATGGCGGCCTGCTTTACGCGCAGATCCTTGACTCAGGTGACTATTACTGGTCAATCACCCTGCCGTCTGTGATTGTCGCTACCCGGGGCGGTGGTACCGGACTACCCACTCAAGCTGAGTGTCTAGCAATTATGGATTGCGTTGGAGATGGCAAAGCGGCGAAGCTTGCAGAAATCGCAGGCGCCACTGTCCTTGCCGGTGAAATATCCTTGGCCTCAGCCGTGATCGCTGGTGACTGGGTAAGCGGTCACGAACAATTCGGCCGAAACAGGTCATGAACTCCCTAGATCACCTTCGAGCAGTCCTTGATTCACTGCACTCCACGTAAATGGTTCAGAGGGATTGGCCCTCGATAGAACCCATAAGAGATCAAAACGATCTTCTGGCCACGCCGCCGGTATCTCGTGGGCATTGTCAATATCAATGTGCTTCATGAGGTCTGGAATAGAACCGTGATGCCACACAACGAGGGCCGGAGAACTCTCCGCCAGTAATTCGTTTGCCAGAAGATTTTCTTGGCCATGCTTATAGTTTGAATTGACTTTTACGTTTAACTTAGACGCAGTGGGATGCGCGGTATCGAATTCCCTGGTGCTGTGCGCATCATGCGAAGGTTCGGTGGCGTAAATCCGAGATGGTGTCGGAACACCCGGATACTGGGGCTGGGGCAACAACCCAAATAAGCCTGCCAGAGCCCCGGCACGTGTCCAACCCCTGACAGAAAGTGAGTGCGGATCATGCTCACCCTCGGAATTAATGCCATGGGGCTTGCCTGAGTCACTGGGCTTCTCGCCATGGCGGGTAATCACAATACTTAAGGGTGCATTCTCCGGAGTGGACACAGGAATACCCTAGGGGCAACCACAAACAATTCGCGCCCACATAGGCGTGGGCGCGAACCTGTCTGATGGCCAAACATTGGCTCCCCCAATTGGACTCGAACCAATAACCCTTCGATTAACAGTCGAATGCTCTGCCAATTGAGCTATGGGGGAATGACTAACGGATTTGACTGGCGAACACTATCAAGTGAGGGGGTGTTCACACTCCGAGGGTCACTCGGAGTTCAGTCAGTGCGCGGTCCGCGCTGGCTCGAATTTCCAGGGAATTCACGTCAAGATCAGGGTCGAATTCCACGAGCCAGGTGATGGTGTCGCTCCCCGACTCCCTACGCCCCACACAAACAATATCGCCGCCAATATCAAGTGGCACTCGCTCACGAATCACCACACTGGCCGTGACGCGATCGCGGACAACAGGTGGCAACTCCCCCGCAGGTTCCAAATGCAAGGTGATTTTTTCCCCACGAACGGTGTAAATACTCAACCATGGTTGCTCCCAACCGGCCCGAGCAATATCAATCCATGCCACACGCATTGGTTCATGTTCGGTCGCGAAGTACAGGGCCCGGTCAGTTGCAATGACCACCGGAGGTCGGTACTTCGACGGACCCATGCCACTTGCCATGATTCGTTCATCTTTACGAACTCCAAGAGACTGGGAATCCTGCTCCAACTGAACTTCAAAAGGATTACTTTTCATGAAAGGAAGACGGAAAGAAGACATTTATTTTCTACCCCTCCCCAAATGCAATGTCTCGCAAACTACGCCGGTAAGTTTCAAGAGCAAAAAGTTGTTCCATTATCTCAGTGGAGTCACCTGATTCTTCAGCACGAGTTAACTGTCCGCGAAGTTCCTCTATTCGCTTGGCAGAGTCAATCTCAAGTAAGCGAGCAATCATTCCCACGGCATAGCGTTCATCGGTTCCTGCTTCAGCAGGCATGGGTTCAACCGCTAATTCACGAATTGTTGATCGAATGTCATCGTCAGGGGCAGCCCCGAGAACAGCGTCAATCCACGCCATGCCATCACGGCCTACCTGGGGTCCGCCAGCCGCAACAATTGCGTGATACACGGCACTTGCCTTGTCGTGGGTAAAAGCGGTGTCTTCGACAGTGCTAAACCATTCACTGACGGCACCCGGAAACTGCAACGCAGCTTTCAGCGCCTCCCTCTCCACCGATGCACCGATTGTCGATCGCTTGGCCGCTGTGGGCTGCGAAGACCGACCTCCCACTGCCTTAATCACGGTGGCAGGGTCCATTCCAAGCCAACCGGCCAACCTGCGTGAGTACTCCGGGCGCAATGTCGAGTCACGAATTTTGGCAACAATGGGTGCGCTCTCTTGAAGGGCCGCCACCCTGCCTTCCGATGAATTGAGATCGTATTGGGAGAGAACGGACTTAATCGCAAACTCAAATAGTGGAACTTTGTTGTCAATGAGGGCACGGACCGCGGCATCACCATGCTGAAGGCGAAGATCACAAGGGTCAAGCCCTGATTTTTCCACCGCAACAAATGTTTGCGAAACAAAACGCTGATCTTCTTCAAAAGCCCTAAGTGCCGCCTTCTGCCCGGCAGCATCGCCATCAAATGTGAAGATCACTTGGCCGCGCATACGGTCATCGTCCATGAGAAGTCGGCGTAAAACTTTGATATGTTCGGCGCCAAATGCTGTGCCACATGTTGCCACGGCGGTTCCCACACCGGCTAAATGTGCGGCCATGACATCGGTGTACCCCTCAACAATGACCGCAGTCTGTTCCTTGGACACTTCCTTGCGAGCAATATCGAGGCCATACAACACCGAACTCTTTTTGTAAATTGACGTTTCTGGAGTATTGAGATATTTCGGTCCTTCATCGTCGTCATACAACTTGCGAGCACCGAAACCAATCACTTCTCCACCAAGTTCGCGAATCGGCCACACCAACCGGCCGCGGAAACGGTCATAGACGCCTCGATTACCTTGACTGACTAATCCCCCTGCAAGTAATTCCTGTTCGGTAAATCCCCGATCCTTGAGGTGTTTGGTCAAAGAGTCCCAACCTTGGGGCGCGTACCCCACACCAAATGTGCGCGCAACATCCGCGTCAAAACCACGGTCTGTGAGAAAATTTCGTCCGGTTTCTGCTTCTGGGCTTGCTAACTGCTCCTGATAGAAGACCGCTGCCACCTTGTGCGCTTCCACCAGTCGCTTGCGTTGACCCTGCTGCTTATTCGGGGTGACACCGCCATCGACGTATTGCAGTGTGATGCCGACTTTGTCGGCAAGTTTCTCCACCGCCTCGGTGAAGGACAAGTGATCGATTTTCTGGATAAACCCGATGAGGTCGCCGCCCTCACCACAACCGAAGCAGTACCACATGCCACGGCTCGGTGTGACGTGAAAACTGGGGGATCGTTCGTCGTGGAAGGGACATAGTCCCTTCATGGAGCCGCCGCCAGCCGACTTAAGAGTGACGTACTCCCGGACGACATCGTCTATCCGGGCGCGCTCGCGGACTTCTGCTACGTCCTCGTCCCGAATGCGCCCTGCCACCCCGGAAGTCTATGTCGAATGGGCACGGGTGTTCACTGTCACCGTGAACTCGGGAAAACCGGACCTTGATATTGACCAATTGCGCGCCGATACTCGCGGATGCACCTCCGTGGTCCACTTGAACAACGCAGGGAGCGCCCTCCCACCAGCTGTCGTTGTGGACACAATGGTGGACTTCCTGCGCGCCGAAGAAACAACGGGCGGATACGAGGCACACGCCCATGCCATGGATCAATTGGCACAGACGTACTTATCCTTAGCAACATTGGTGGGCACCGATCCCGACCATATTGCTCTGACCGAATCGGCAACTTCGTCCTGGGATCGAGGTTTCACTGCGATCACCCATACAAAACCCTTCACAGCTGACTCCCGAATTTTGGTGAGTTCCTCGGAGTACGCATCCAATGTTTTGCCGATCATGCAAGTTGCACAGCGCTCGGGTGCAAGCGTTGAGTTCATTCCAGATACCGAGTCAGGAGTCACGGACCTTGTGGCCTTCGCAGAGATGCTCGACGACTCGGTGGCTTTGGTGGCCATCAACCACTGCCCGAGTCAAAATGGGTTGATTAACGATGTCACCGGAATCGGCGGAATCATTCGCGAGAATAATCCAGCTATCTGGTATCTGGTGGATGCCTGCCAATCGGTTGGGCAATTACCCGTGAACGCCCCGGAGATTGGCGCAGACTTCCTTTCGGTCACCGGGCGCAAATTCATGCGGGGACCCAGAGGAACTGGTTTTCTGTATTGCTCTGATCGAGCACTCATGGATCTCGAGCCATTCCCCGTGGACTTGCACGGGGGATATTGGAATGCCCTGGACACATACGTTCTGCGTGACGGTGCCCGGCGATTCGAAAGCTGGGAAAAGTCTTATGCCGCCATTTTGGGTCTCGGTGCGGCGACAGACTATTTGCTCACCCTCGGCCAAGACCGAGTGACACAGAGAATCACAACACTTGCTCACTATGCCCGCACGGGGTTAGAAACACTTCCTGGGATTGTTGTACTTGATCGCGGTAATGATCTCAGCGGAATTGTGACGTTCATGCACGAGTCCATTCCTGCTGAAGCAATAACTTCTCACATTCGTGCGGCAGGGATCAACGTGTCACTCGGCTCCCCCGATTACTCTCAGGTGGATTACATCGGTCACGGCATTAGCGGGCTTGTGCGAGTCTCGCCCCATGTGTTCAACACCGAATCTGAGATTGACCTACTCGTGGAGACCCTGGGTCACATTACCGGTTAACGGCATAAACGATCGCGCCATTGGACAATACTGACATCGGTCAAGCTTGCTACCTGGTCAATAATCACCCGAAAGCGATCCGCATCTGTTAATGCTGAGTTAAAGGCCGGTTTAAGCCACGATTCGATTTCATGTCCATCCGATAATCGCAGTGCATGAACCAGCTCAGCAATGATTTCCCTCTGCTTGGCGTATTCGCCCACTGCACCAGGACGATTCATGACCCACTTCACGGCCACCGCTTTCATGACAGATACTTCATCGCGTACTTCATCCGGCACAATAAGGTGCGCGCGATATCGCGTGAGTGGCGCGTCACCAAACTCAGATTGCGTAGCAATCTGTGCTGTCACACAGAACCTGCCAATCAAATAACTCGTGAACCTCTTGAGCTCGGCCATGCTTTGCATGGATCCGTCAAACTCAGTTGGCCAATACGCCAAGTTGCGTAACCGCGACATTGCTTCACGTAATTGTTCAATATCCGTATCGGGACTGTAGCGCTCTTGCGCAATTCGACACAGCTCGTGCACGGTTGCTGGATCATCAAACTCTCGAATCTGAAGCAACCCGCCATGAATCGCATCTTCAAAATCATGAACGGAGTAGGCGACATCGTCTGACCAATCCATGACCTGTTCTTCCAAACAGGTCTGCTCACCCGGTGCGCCCTCACGCAACCAACGAAAAACTTCGGCATCGTCGCTGTAGTAACCAAACTTTGGGTTACCCGGCGTTCGAGCCCAAGGATACTTGCAGGAGGCATCCAATGATGCCCTCGTCAGATTTAATCCCGCGGATTGACCATCTGGCGCAAATATTTTTGCCTCGAGCCTGCTCACAACTCGCAAAGTTTGCGCATTCCCCTCGAATCCACCAATGGAATCTGCTAATCGGTTGAGTTCATCCTCGCCATTGTGACCAAAGGGCGGGTGTCCCAGGTCATGGGCCAGTCCCGCAACTTCAACGAGATCGGGATCGCATCCCAGGGCATGTCCGAGTTCGCGTGCAATTTGAGCCACTTCCAGTGTGTGCGTCAACCGAGTTCGTGGAAAATCAGCGATACCCGCCACTTGTACCTGCGTCTTAGCTGCTAATCGTCGTAAAGACGAGGAATGCAGGACTCGAGCCCGGTCACGCGCAAAAGCACTGCGCACAGTCTCTTTCACGGGTTCGATCACGGGACGTTCCACGTCATGATCGGTGTACCCCACTGGTATTGCCACCCCCCGACCTTACATAGTGCAATTGAGGTTTATTTCGGCGGCAAGATGTCCGGCAACTGCCATTGGGTATACAGGTAATGGCGCACGAGACCAACAGCCTCTCGGGCGACATACTCGGATGTCAGTGACGTGGCGCCGTCGAGGACTGCAGGCGACATGTGTGCATCAATGCCGTACTTGCCTGCAGTGACCTGCGAACGCGCCGAGTGCGCCGGGTCGGTCACGATGGTCGCTGAGTTCCACCCCAAATCTGACATCAGTGTCGCCACGATTGCCAACGTCCCTACAGTGTCAGTTCCCGTAGGTTGAAAAATCACGTCACGTGAGTCCACGCCCAATGTGCGCAACGCGTCTGCGGACTTTTCATGGGCACGCTGCGGGCCAGTGATCATGATGACAGGGGCGATACCTGCCCTATAGAGCCCCGCAGCATGTTTAAGTCGCTCCGCTTTGGCGTCTTTCTGATTACCCCATGCTCCTGCTGGGTCCATCACCACAATGGTCTGTGTTGCTGTGCGGTCGTCAATTTGAGAGGTCAGGACAATCTGGGCAGCAGCCGCAATGGGGATAAGAAGCAGAAGGGACATTCCGACCGTGAGGAGCAATGTAAATATCCGAGCCGGTGATGAAAACCCTTCAACATTGGTCGGCTCACCAATATCGCTCTTATTCACTGCCCCATGTTCACACGGTCAGCGCAGGAACAGGTTGCACGACACCTATCTTGTTGGCGAGAACCTTTAAGTCATCACTTGCGCTCTGCCTGATTCAAGTCGGGCTACCGGAACTCGGAAGGGGGAGCACGAAACATAATTCAATCCCACCGAGTTGAAAAAGTGAATGGATGCTGGGTCACCTCCGTGTTCACCGCACACTCCGCAGGAAATTCCCGGTCGGGCTTTCCGCCCGGCCTTGATAGCCATGTCAACGAGTGCACCTACGCCTTGTACATCTATTGATTCGAAGGGCGACACGGGGAAAATACCTTTATCGAGATAGGAGGAGAAAAATGCCGCCTCGACATCGTCTCGACTAAATCCCCACGTCGTTTGGGTCAAATCATTTGTACCAAAAGAGAAGAACTCTGCTGACTCGGCGAGATCTTCAGCCGTGAGGGCAGCCCGAGGCAACTCGATCATGGTGCCTATTGGAAAAGCAAGAGATGACTTTCGGCCGTCAAGAACTTCGCGAATGACAGCCTTGACTTCTTCAGTAATCAGCGCGAGTTCGGTAACGGAACCCACGAGCGGGATCATAATTTCGGCTTGAGGGGATTTACCCTGCGCTTCGAGGTCGCAAGCCGCTTCTGCCAGTGCTCGTACTTGCATGGCAAATAGGCCAGGCAGCACGAGGCCAAGGCGTACACCTCGAAGACCCAACATCGGGTTTTGTTCACTCAGCCGATTAACTGCTGCCAGAACCTTCGAGGCCGCGGTCGTGTCCTCGCCACGCTCCGAAGCCACAGCAACAGCCACTGCCAATTCGGTGCGATCGGGAAGAAACTCGTGCAATGGTGGGTCGATCAATCGCACTGTCACGGGCAGACCATCCATAGCGGCAAGAATCTCAGTGAAATCTGCGCGCTGGAGCGGCAAGAGCGCATCGAGTGAGCGAACGTGAGTTTCTTGACTATCCGCGAGAATTAAATCCTCAATCAATTGGCGACGCTCCCCTAGGAACATGTGCTCGGTTCGACACAAACCAATACCCGACGCGCCCATGCGCCGCGCTCGCGCAGCGTCAGGCGCAGTATCAGCGTTGGTACGCACGCCCATACGGCGTCGAGCATCCGCGTGCTCCATTATCCGATTTACCGAAGTAATTAATTCGGCCGTGTCCGAATCAACACCTGCTAATGCAGCGGACAATCCTTCTTCAAAGAGTTGGACTACTGGACTGGCGGTTACAGGAACTTCACCCCAGAAGACCTCACCTGTGCTGCCGTCAATGGAGATTGTGTCTCCTTCACGTATCACGTGTCCGTCATCGGTGGTGATTTCACGCTGCTTCACATCCACGCGAAGTGACTCCGCACCACACACGGCCGTCTTACCCATTCCTCGGGCAACCACAGCCGCGTGCGAAGTTTTACCTCCGCGACTGGTCAGAATTCCTGTGGCGGCCACCATGCCGGCTAGATCCTCCGGCGTGGTTTCCCGCCGCACCAAAATTACTCGTTCACCTTGCGCAGCTTTTGCCACCGCTTCATCGGAAGAAAAGACAACAGTGCCCACCGCTGCACCCGGTGACGCATTAGTTCCTCGAGCAAGAACGGTGGTGTCGGCGGTGGCATCGAATCGCGGAAACATCAGATGCGCCAATTGGGCACCCGTCACACGTTGGATTGCTTCGTCCATGGTGAGGACACCCTCGTCCACCAAAGAAATAGCAATACGGAATGCAGCAGCAGCCGTTCGTTTACCTACACGCGTTTGCAGCATCCAAAGTTTGCCACGCTCAACGGTGAACTCGATATCACAAAGATCGCGATAGTGATCCTCCAATGCGCGCATATTCGTCATTAACTCAGCGTGCGAATTGGCATCGATGCGTTTCAGTTCCGTCAGCGGGAACGCATTGCGAATTCCTGCGACAACATCTTCTCCCTGAGCATCGGGGAGGTAATCACCGTAAACACCTGGATCACCTGTGGCGGGGTCGCGCGTAAACGCCACCCCAGAACCGGAACCTAGGCCGCCACCGCGCGGTCCCGCATTCCCAAACACCATTGCCTGAACGTTTACAGCGGTGCCGAGATCGTGAGGAATATGTTCTCGACGCCGATAAATACGGGCTCTCTCTGTATTCCACGAGTCAAAAACCGCATGAATTGCGCCATCGAGCTGTGCTCGTGGATCCTGCGGAAACTCGGCGCCGGATTCATCGAAGATGATCTGTTTGAATTCGGCCACGAGTTGTTGAACGGCAGCAGTGCTCAATTCGATATCTGTGCGCACCTTTTCTCGCTCTTTAGCCGCATCCAATCGCTCTTCAAAAGGTTCACTACTAATTTCCAGCACCGTTTTTCCATACATCTGTAATAGTCGTCGATACGAATCCCAGGCAAACCGATCATCGTGGGCGGCATTGGCTAGTCCCAGCACACTGGAGTCATTGAGTCCAATATTGAGGACCGTTTCCATCATGCCGGGCATGGAGAATTTTGCACCCGATCTCACGGAGACAAGGAGTGGGTCGTGTGGGTCACCTAGTTTTCGACCCATATCTACTTCAAGTGAGCCCAGTGCCTCGGTAACTTGTGCTTCAAGGTCAACAGGCTCACTACCCGTGGTCAAGTATTCGCGACAAGCCTCGGTTGTAATGGTGAATCCAGGTGGCACGGGTAACCCCAGTGACACCATCTCCGCAAGATTTGCACCTTTGCCACCGAGCAAGTCGGCCATGGTTCTGTCACCTTCGGAAAATGAATAAACAAATTTCATACTAGTCACCAGCAGAGTGTTCCACTTTCAGGAGATGAAATGCAGAACTACGAAAAAAGCCCTCGAAGAAATACTCGGTGACTTATGTCTCACCGCCGGCGCATTTGAGAGTTAATCAGCCACCGCTAACAGAAAACTCGGCAACGGAAACGTTTACACGATCTGATTCCGTCAAGTCACATGTTTCCAGCCACCCATCAGGCAATGCCGGGCGACGCTCGCCCGATGTGCGCCCACGAGGGCCCGTACCGACATCGGAGTTGAAATCCTGGTCCGGATTGATCTGTGCCAGAAGTGCGTCTAGCTCGAACAAACTGGTGACCTTTCCCAAAGGCTCGCGCACTGTGTGAGGCACACGGAAACCCTTCAAGTACCAGGCCATGTGCTTTCGAATATCCCGACAACCCTTGAATTCACCGTAATCCTCCACCAATAACTCCGCATGCCTGCGCAATGTGGCAAGGACAACATCGAGTCGAGGCTCGGGCGGCAGCGGATCACCATTAAATGCGGCGGTCAATTGAGCAAATAGCCACGGACGGCCCAGACACCCGCGTCCGACAACCACTCCATCGGCACCCGTATGCGCAATCATGGAAAGCGCATCTGCACCCGTCCAAATATCTCCATTCCCCAGCACCGGCGTATTCCATTGGCTTAGGTAATTCTTCAATTGGGCAATTGCATCCCAATCAGCTTTGCCGCCATACATTTGAGCGGCCGTGCGTCCATGCAGTGCTACCCATGCCACACCCGCTCGAGCGGCGCTTTCCCCAGCCTCCAAATACGTTAAATGGGTGTCATCTATACCTTTACGCATTTTCACAGACACCGGGACTTTGCCATCGGCTGCTTCTACAACTCGCTCCACAATTTCTCGGAACAGATCACGTTTCCAAGGCAACGCGCTACCACCACCTTTGCGGGTGACTTTGGGAACGGGGCATCCGAAGTTCATATCAATATGGTCGGCTCGATCTTCATCAATAATTATTCGTGCGGCAGCAGCCATCACCTGTGGGTCCACTCCGTATAGCTGCACAGATCGAGGCGATTCATCGGGAGCAAATGTCACGAGATCCATGGTGGCTTCATTGCGCTCAATCAACGCTCGAGAAGTGACCATTTCGGAGACATACAGCCCTGCACCCTGCTCACGACACAATCTTCTAAATGCGCGGTTGGTAATCCCTGCCATGGGTGCGAGGACAACGGGTGGGTCAATGATCCGATCTCCCACACGCAACATGGGGATAGTTTTGCATGTCCTTGCGGAGAATTTATCGCGCGTACGGCAGACTCGGATTCGCACACAGGCCACCCGCAGCGCAGAAGATCGCAATTTACAAGGAGCACAATGTCTCAGGTACCCCAGCACAGTGTTGTAATTGAAGGAAAAAAACGCTGGGTTGCTTTAGTTTTCCTGGCACTGGGCGTGGCCATGATCATTCTCGATGCCACCGTGGTGAATGTCGCCATTCCCACAATGGTCACCGACCTAAATCTCACCATCAATGACGCCGAGTGGATTAACGCCGCCTACTCCCTGACATTTGCATCGCTGCTGATTTTCTTCGGGCGTTTGGCTGATCTCTTTGGTCGCAAGTTGCTTTTTGTTATTGGTGTCGTCACATTCATGGTATCCAGCGCCCTCGTTGCGGCATCTGATTCGTCCATCACATTAATTGGTGCACGTTCCCTGCAGGGAATCGGCGCAGCCATGATTTTGCCGGCGTCACTCTCGGTGATCAACTCTGTGTTCGTTGGTAAATCACGTGCCGTCGCCTTTGCCGTATGGGGTGGAACTATCGGAGGCATGGCTGCTCTAGGGCCACTTGTCGGTGGTTGGTTGACCGAGTACGCATCATGGCACTGGGCATTTCTGATCAATATTCCCATCGGCATCATTGTGGTCATTGGTGTTCTCGCAGTTGTCCCCGAAACCCGCGGCGTTACAGACCGCAAGGGTTTCGATATTCCCGGCACACTCTTGATCACTTTGGGATTACTCGGCATTGTCTTCGCCGTAATTGAGGGCCAGCGTTACGGATGGATCACACCGGTCGCCGAATTCAAGATCGGTAGTTGGGTATGGCCATTGCAATCTGTGTCGATTGTGCTGGTATCAGGAATACTCGGCGTGATCGCCTTGTTGGCCATGTTGGTTGTTGAAAAGCGACGACTCGCAGCCGGCAAAGTTGTGCTGCTTGATCTACGGTTGTTCCGCATCAAGAGTTTCGGCGCCGGCAACGGTGTGGCACTGGTTGTCAGTTTGGGTGAATTCGGATTGCTCTTTGCCATTCCACTATTCCTCCAGGCAACTCGCGGCTACAACGCCTTGGAAACGGGTGTCATCTTGCTGGCACTTGCCATTGGCTCATTTGTGGCATCGGGCCTAGGCGCGCCATTGTCTCAACGCATGGGTCCGGTCAGAGTGCTGCAATTGGGCATGTTGCTCGAAGTAATTGGTATTGCCGGACTCGGATTCGTCATTTCCACGGAAATCACCGGCTGGGGCATGGCACCGTGGTTGTTCATTTACGGCATGGGTGTTGGTTTCGCCACCGCCCAGCTCACCGGTGTCATTCTTTCGGAGGTTCCAGTCGCCGAGTCTGGCCAGGCCAGTGCGGTGCAATCAACTTCACGCCAAGTTGGAGCGGCTATTGGTACCGCCATCATTGGCACCACACTGCTTATTGGGTTGGGGTCAACGGCGGGTCACTTGGAAGACAAGGGTGTGCCGCCCGCTCAGGCTCAACAGGTCAGTGACGTTGTTGCCAATAGCGCGGGTCAAGCGATTCCCTCCCTTGCCAGCCAACCTGATGGTGATGTTCTGGAGGCGGGTGCGGCCGAGGGATTCGTCACGGCCATTAAGAGTGTGGCCTTGGTGGCCGGCATCATGGTATTCCTTGGTCTACTCCTGAGCTTCATGCTTCCCAAAAACACCGCCCGAGTGGTGTCGGAAGGTTATGAACCACCGGGTGAGCACGCGCGACACGCTTCAACCTAATCAGACCCTCAACCCGCATGCTCCCGGACTTGTGTTAATGTTAATGAAATTCATTACCATTAAGGAGCCCCATGAACAGGTCTGAACTCATTGCCGCCACCGCTGCTCGCTGCGGAGCCACCAACACCACCGCCGATCAAGTGATTAGCGCCATGCAGTCGGTCATTACCGAAGCCCTCGTTAAGGGTGATCGGGTCGCTATCCCAGGGTTTCTGACCCTCGATGTGGCCGAGCGCGATGCCCGTACCGGCCGCAACCCCCGCACGGGCGAACCCATTGAGATCGCTGCTCGGACCGTGGTGCGGATCAGTGCCGGCCAGGCACTCAAGCGCGCGGTTGCAGGAGGCTAGGAATGGGCCCTGAATTCACCGGGTGCCTGACAATTGACCAGCGAGGTATTCCGACCAATGTTTGCCTAATGTGCGGATCGAATCTCATGCTCATAAAAGCTGTTTTTGAAGATTATGAGTTAGCGGGTTACCTACTTGACGCTGAGTGCGCGGAATGTGGGAGCCCGCTAACCGCACCGTGTCCGGTGGATCGACCCGAGTATGAGTAGCTGCACGGTGAATGCAAGATCTTTTCCCATGTAAATTCAACATCTGATATTAAAATTACATGGTAATCGAAGTCCTGGGTAACCTGCATGCATGTATGCGGTCATCTTTCACTCTATAAGAACCGAGCACTCAGAAGAGTTGTACCAATTCCACTCAGAGAGAATGCTGGAATTGGTCCGGCAGGTTCCCGGGTTCATCTCTATCGTGAGTCATCGAGACCCTGAAACGCGAAGCGGCGTGACTGTTGCCTACTTTGAGACTCTGGAATCGATCAAGGTGTGGCGAGAAAATCCAGAGCACATGGCAGTCCAGGAACTTGGCAAGAGTCACTTTTATAGTTGGTATGAGTTAAAGGTGCTTAAAGTCGAACGAAGTTACAACTGGACCCTTTGAGAAATTCCACCTCGCTGCATTCAGTATTTACATTCAGTACTTAGCTGGCAGGAAGTCGAATAGCCAACCAATCATTCACGGCATCAAGGCCAATGCGTTCCTGCTGCATGCTGTCGCGTTCCCGAATGGTGACCGCTTGGTCTTCCAGTGTCTCAAAATCGACCGTGATGCAGTACGGCGTTCCAATTTCATCTTGACGACGGTAACGCCGACCGATGGCACCGGCATCGTCAAAGTCAATATTCCACTTTTTGCGTAATTGCGCGGCGAGGTCTTTTGCTTTGGGTGTGAGATCGGCATTGCGCGAGAGCGGAAGAACGGCCGCTTTGACAGGTGCCAAACGTGGATCAAAATGCAAGACGGTGCGCTTATCCACTCCGCCCTTGGAGTTGGGTGCTTCATCTTCGTCATAAGCGTCCAGCATGAACGCCAAAACGGCTCGAGTGAGACCAGCTGCAGGTTCAATAACAAAGGGGGTCCAACGCTCCCCCGTTTCCTGATCAAAATAACTTAAATCAGTTCCCGAGTGTTCGGTGTGGGTCTTGAGATCAAAGTCGGTGCGATTGGCAACGCCCTCAAGTTCAGCCCACTCGCTGCCAGCGAAACGGAATCGATACTCAATATCAACCGTTCGCTTGGAGTAATGGCTCAATTTTTCTTTTGGATGCTCGAATCGACGCATGTTCTCCGGGTTCAGACCCAAATCCACGTACCAATCCCAGCGCTGATCAAGCCAATAGTCGTGCCATTCTTCATCTGTTCCTGGCTGAACAAAAAATTCCATTTCCATTTGCTCGAACTCACGAGTACGGAAAATGAAATTACCCGGGGTGATTTCATTGCGAAAACTCTTTCCGGTTTGACCAATTCCAAATGGTGGCTTCTTACGAGCGGCCGTCATGACATTGAGGTAGTTCACGAAAATACCTTGGGCGGTTTCAGGGCGCAGGTAGTGAACCGCGCCAGCATCTTCAACTGCACCAATTGAGGTGCGCAGCATGCCGTTGAAGTCACGCGGCTCGGTGAATTGCCCTTTTGTTCCGCAGTTGACGCAGTTGATACTCGCCAGACCATCGGCCGGCTCCTTGCCCCCGTGTTTTTCTGCATAAGCCTCGAGGAGTTGATCGGCTCGGTAGCGCTTATGACAGTTTTTACATTCGGTAAGTGGATCCACAAAAGCATTAACGTGCCCGGAGGCCTCCCACACCTGGGGGGCAAGAATCACCGAGGAATCAAGCCCTACGACATCGTCTCGCTGGCGCACCACCGCCTGCCACCATTGGCGGCGAATATTTTCCTTGAGTTCAACACCCAGGGGTCCGTAGTCCCACGCCGAGCGTGTTCCGCCGTAGATCTCCGAGGAGGGGAATACAAACCCACGTCGCTTGGCAAGGTTGACTATTGCTTCTACGCGATCCATGCCCTCAGTCTATTAAAGGACAAATCACCGACCGAGTTGCTGCTCCCGCACGGAGAGCAGCGCAGTGGCCGTATCCATATCAATGACATCGAAATCCTGAAAGTGCCAGGACAACGCCTGAGTTCCCAGCGGGGAATTCACGCTCACAATTGATTGATACAGGAACTGCAATGAATTGATCGCCGTCTTGGGACAGACGGGAACTGCCAAAACGCAATGGAGCGCCCCCTGTTGCTTCAGCCAGGCGCCACATGCGCGCGCGGCTGTGCCGGTCTCAACGCCATCGTCTACCACCACAACTACGCGGGATGCGAGATTGAGCTCACGATCAGGGTTGGCAGCAAAGCCCGCAACCTGCACGCCATTTGAAGTTCTCTCCACATGCAATGGTGCAAGATCACGCGCCCCCATAATGCTTTCGATCCCGAGTACCACCGGAACTCCGTTAGGCATGATCGGTGCCAGGAGTACTTCAGCAGGTAGGTCCGCGAGGCGAGCCCCTAACTCGGCGCCCGCATCAAAAAGATTCGCGAACTTCACGGCTATTTTCCGCGTTCATAAGTAAATGCATCGGGTGCCAGTCCACTGGTAAATGAATCTGAGCCGTGCAAGCCCGTGACCTCGATGATCTCAGCCGTGAAAGAGTCACGTGTGCGGATAGAGATAAATGGGATCACTTCTGATTTGACCTGGTAGTTGCTCAACGCCTTTCGATAGTCGCCGACGTTGTTCCACCTGCTCACCAGAACATGTTCCACCTCAGAGTCCAGAGAGCGACCCAATTCAACTCCCAGACATCCTGGGTTGTTTCCGAGAATATTCATGCATGAGCCAAGGAATACTCTGTCCTCAGGTTCATTCACGTCGAGTCGAGTGACGACCATTATTGGAGTCTCTTTCGTATTCATAAAGTCCGGCAGAGCGGGCAGTTCTGACAACGCAGCAGCTTCTTGTGAGTTTTCAGTGGACACACGGTCACGGTAATGCACTCGCCCAGTAATCTCGCCTTAGCAAGCGGTTTGAATTACCTCGGGACACTGGAGCTCACATGGCATCGAAGAATAATAAGAACAAGAAGCCGGGTACCCAAGGTGCCAATAACTCCACCGGTCGCAAACCGTCCGTGAATCCCCCTGTGCGCCACCAAGCGGCGTCCAGACGACCCACCGTCAGCCCGAGGCGTGCAGAATTTGAGCGCCGAAGCTTTCCTTATATGGCTCGACTCACCGCCATGCCTCGCTGGCTACTCATCATTGCCATTGGATCCTCCCTCCTCCTCGGCTTAGTGCTTTCTGGCTCATTTGCGTGGCTGGGTGCAATATTTCTGCTCTTCCTTGCCATTTTCCTCGGTTGGCTGCTTGCCCTGTCATGGCCACTGTTAAGCGGTGGACGCAGATTTATTCGGCTCCTTGTCGTTCTGGCACTGATTGGTCTGGCCTTCTACAAAGTCACCGGACAACTGTAGAGCCCAACTTCCTTACCGAATTTGACATTCATTTTCATTTAAAGTATTGTGGGGGCATGACCAGATCCCGAATTGCCGCCGTTTCCGTTATTGCCACCTCTGCCCTTGTTCTTGCCGCCTGCTCCAGTTCGGACTCAACCGACACACCCGCGGAGACAACTTCCGACTCCGCTGTGACCGAGACCGCCACCTCAGAGGCAGCTCCTAGTGAGGATTCAGGGGTAACGGTTGTAACCACCACCTCAATTTTGGGCGATGTCACCGAACAAATCGTCGAATGCGCTGGCGGCACTGTCACTGTCCTTATGCCAATTGGGACCGACCCCCATGACTTTTCCGCATCATCTGGCCAGATGGCGAGCATGATTAATGCTGATCTCGTGGTCACCAACGGCCTGGGCTTGGAATCAGGGCTCAAAGACTCACTGGCCAATGCCGCAACCGATGGTGCCAACATTTTTGAGGTAGGCCCTCTCATTGACCCCATTGAATTTGGATCTGGCAGCCACGATGAAGACGGTCACTCCGATGAAGACGGTCACTCCGATGAAGACGGTCACTCCGATGAAGACGGTCATGATCACGGTTCCCTAGATCCGCATTTTTGGTTTGACATGACTCGGATGGCAGTTGCTGCGCAACTTATTGGTGCAGAGTTGACCGAAGTCACTGGAAACCAGGAATACACAACCTGCGCCGACACAACTGCCACTTCCCTACGCACCGCAGAAGGTGAAGTGCGCGCACTCCTCGAAGCCGTGCCTGTCGAGCAACGAATTCTGGTGACTGACCATGAGGCGCTTGGATACCTCGCCGATACCTATGGGTACGAAATTGCCGGAACGGTTATTCCCGCGGGAACCACCCTTGCTGAGCCGAGTTCTGCAGATCTGGCGAATCTCGTCAAAGTTATCAACGCCGAAGGCGTAAGTGTCATATTCACTAATGCCGCACAGCCGAGCGCATTGGCCGATGCTGTTGCCGCAGAAACCGGACGAGACATTGCCGTTGTGCCGTTATACGTGGAAAGTCTAGGCGCACCTGATTCTCCCGCTGCAACCTACATTGACATGATGCGGACCAATGCTCAACTCATATCAGAGGGTCTGCAAGGCTAACCCTTGTGGAGTGGTTCCTTGATCCGTTTGCACTTGGCTTTCAGCAGCGGGCACTAATAGGCGGTGTCCTTGCCGGACTCATGACATCAATCGTCGGTACGTGGCTTGTTTTGCGTGGCATGAGCTTCTTTGGCGATGCCTTTGTCCATGGAATTGTCCCCGGCGTTGCCGCCGCAGTTGTATTCGATATCAATCCCCTTCTCGGCGCTGCCGTGGCAGCTTTCGTCATGGTCTTAGCAATTGAGGTAGTAAATCGCCAAACGTCATTGAGCGAAGACACAGCCATTGGCTTGTTGTTTGTCGGAATGCTTGCACTTGGTGTAGTCATCATTTCTCGACTCGATTCCTATTCCGGAAGCCTGACAACAATCCTGTTTGGCGATGCTCTGGGTGTGACAGCAAGTGACTTGGTCACTCAATCGATACTTGCAGTCCTTGTGATTGGCGCGGCAACGGTTCTCTACAGGCCACTACTCGCTCTTTCCTTTAACGCGGAAAAAGCCGAGATGTGGGGGCTTAAACCCAATCGAGCCCATGCTGTTTTGCTGATTCTTATTGCAGCTGCAGTAATTGGCAGTTTTCAATCCATTGGGACACTGCTCGTTTTCGGGTTGCTTGTCGGGCCGCCAGCAACTGCAGCCTTAATCTCTCGAACTGTTCCCCGAATGATGCTCACTGCCGCAGTTATTTCCGTATTTTCGGTGTGGTTGGGATTGACATTGAGTTATCACTTCAACACTGCCGGGTCCGCCACCATGGCAATTGTTCCCATTGTGTTGTTCTTCATTGTTCTCACGGTGACTCGCCTACGGCCCAAGCGACAGGAATCGGTGAACGCCCATGCCTGATGTCGTTGTGGGAACTGGAGTTGTCATTACCCGAGGACCCCGTCTTGCCGTGGCAGCATCCGACTTCACAATCCCCGAAGGAAAAATCACCGCAATTATTGGACCCAACGGGAGTGGCAAATCTACCCTTTTACATGCCATTGCGGGTTTATTACCTATTGACTCTGGCAACCTTAGTGTCCTCGGCGCAACTCCTGAGTTGAGCCAATCGCGCATTTCCTATGTATTGCAATATACAACGGTGCCAGCTGGTACACCCCTGACAGTGGCAGAGGCGGTAGCCATGGGTCGCTACCCCACACTGGGATTCTTGGGTCGACCGACACAAGAGGACAAAGCGAAAGTTGCTGCAGCCATGGAGCGCCTTGAAATCACGAATTTAAAGAAGAGACACCTCACCGAACTTTCTGGCGGGCAGCGTCAACGTGTGTATGTGGCCCAGGGCATTGCCCAGGATCACTCCATGTTGCTCCTCGATGAACCGCTCACCGGGCTGGATATTAATTCAGCTAAGACCATCGACGCAATTATTCACGATGAACCAACGCGTGGCTGTTCAGTTGTGTTGACCACACACGATCTCGAGGAAGCCCGCGCCGCTGATCATGTGATTTTGACCTCAGGGCGCGTTATTGCCAGCGGTGCGCCCAATTTTGTCTTGACTTCTGAGAATCTCACGAATGCGTATGGATTGGGAGCCTTGCACGACCACCGGCATGACCATAAACAGGGAAACATCAGTGATCACCACATTGATGATCACACACATTGATCGGCATACATACTAAAGTTGGCCCTATGACATCTGTCGGTATTCGCTCAACCAAGCAACGCACAGCCGTCAGCGCAGCACTCAACGAACTCGAAGACTTTCGTTCGACCCAAGAAATACACGAATACTTGAAAGACCGTGGTGACAGTGTTGGATTAACCACCGTTTACCGAACACTTCAGGCCCTGAGTGCCGCAGGAGAAGTTGATGTCATTCTGCGTGAAGACGGTGAATCCATGTACCGCCTTTGCAGCGATGCGCACCACCACCACCTTGTCTGCCGTCAATGCGGACATACAGTTGAAGTAGAGGGACCTACTGTGGAACGTTGGGCTGACTCAGTTTCCACTGCACATGGCTTCACCGACGTAAGTCACACGCTCGAAATTTTTGGCTTGTGTGCCAAGTGCAGTCGCAGCTAACATCAATTTGGAAGGGGATTGGGCACAGCTCCACCGTAACGTCTGTCACGAGACGCATAAATCTCGCACGCGTGCCACAAATGTCGGCGATCAAAATCTGGCCACAGCGTATCCAGGAAAACCATTTCGGCATAAGCCGATTGCCAGAGCAGGAAATTACTTGTTCGCTGCTCCCCTGAACTTCGAACGAAGAGATCGACATCAGGCATATCGGGTTCATCAAGATGCTGAGCAATCATTCGCTCATTTACTTTCTCCGGATTAATACTTCCTTCTTTAACCCCACGTGCAATTGCCGTCACGGCATCGGCGATTTCAGCTCGGCCGCCGTAGTTCACACACATGGTCAGCGTTAGCTTCTTGTTCTTCGCAGTGAGCTTCTCCGCTTCTTCGAGTTCCTTAATGACACTGGCCCACAACTTTGGCCTGCGACCAGCCCAACGAATGCGCACGCCAAGTTCATGCATTTCATCGCGGCGGCGGCGGATTACATCGCGATTAAAACCCATGAGGAAGCGGACTTCGTCAGGTGAACGACGCCAGTTTTCGGTGGAGAATGCATATGCGGAAAGCCAACCGACCCCCAACTCGAGTGCACCGTGCACGCAGTCAAGAAGACTTGCCTCACCGGCTTCGTGCCCCGCGGTGCGCGGCAACCCACGTTCCTTGGCCCAGCGGCCATTGCCATCCATGACAACTGCGATGTGCCGAGGAATTAACTCAGAGGGCAGTTGCGGTGGGTATACGCCGCTTGTATGGGCCGGCGGCTCTGGATACTTTTTCATGAAGGAATCGCTTTCACCGTGGGTGCTGTTTTTCGATCCACCAAAGGTAGCGACTTCAATCCGCGATCCAAATGCCATTGCAGGAAAGCGGACACCATGCCACTTGCCTCGCCTCGAGCCCGCGACGCGCTCTGATCCGCAACCGCCCAGTCTCCGGAGAGCAATGCACCGAGAAGATCCACTGCCTCAGGCGTGGGAGCGGCTGCTCCCGGCATGCGACAGCGTTCACACACCATGCCGCCGAGGGCAATGGCAAATGCACGGTGCGGACCCGGTTCACCGCACTGTGCGCAATCAGCAAAAGACGGTGACCAGCCTGCAACCGCCAAAGAGCGGAGCAGATAACTATCCAAAATCAAACGTGGATCATGCTCGCCACCCGAAAGTGAGCGCAGGCCGGACACGAGCAATGCGAACTGAGGAACTGCTGGTTCACGTTCTTCAGGAGTTAACCTCTCAGCTGTTTCCAACATGGCAGTACCTGAGGTCCACGCAACATAATCAGCAGAGAGAGAAGCGCCTAAAGCCGCAATAGTCTCCACCTGAGTCACACTGTCGAGTGATTTGCCCGTGTACATTTGAATATCAACATGAGCAAATGGTTCGAGCCGACCGCCAATTCGACTTGAGGTTTTGCGAACACCTCGCGCCACGGCCCGAATACGGCCATACTGTCGCGTGAGAAGTGTGACAATGCGATCGGATTCGCCGAGCTTTTGTGTCCGCAGAACGATAGCTTCATCTCGGTAAACCGGCACGCTACATTGTAGGCGGAAAATCTGTCATTGACCGCGCACCGCAGGCCAGGAGGCTCGATGGGAATCACTGAGAATCAATCCGACCCAGACGCGAACCCCACACACCCCCAATCCGCCCCCGGGGACTCCACTCATCCACGAAAGGTCTCCTTTGTTGCCCTAGAGCCGAGATATCTCAAGCGCGCAATTTTCATGATCCTCGTGGGGGTCATCATTTTTCAAATTGTTACCTGGTCTTTTGCGCTCCTCGCGGGATTTCTTTTCAACCTGCTTTTGGCTTGGCTCCTGGCCATTTCCATTGACCCACTAGTCACGGGCTTGGCTGAGCGAGGAATGCGGCGCGGGGTGGCCACGACAATTGTCGCCATCGGTGGAATCGCACTGATTGGCGGATTCATTGCACTTTTTGGTGGTGCACTTGCCAACCAAATAGCTGACTTAATTCTTGCCCTTCCACTACTTGTTCTGGATCTTGCTGAGTGGTTTAACGGGACATTTAACGCCAACATTAATCCGGTTGAACTCACCGCAAACCTGAATCTCACCAGTGAGCAAATTACAAGCATCGCGTCCTCGCTCGCGGGTGGAATCTTTGGCGTCGTGTTCAGCGTGATCAGTGTGGTGTTCAGTCTTTTGACAATCCTTGTGTTTTCCTTTTATTTTTCGGCAGATGCTCCACGAATCAAGCGCTTCATTGCCGGGTGGTTACCACACAATCGGCAGTTGGTATTTATCAATGTTTGGGATATCTCCGTGCGAAAAGCAGGTGGATTCGTAATTTCGAAGCTTGCACTCGCCAGTCTTTCCTCAGCTGCGCACGTTGGCTTCTTCTACTTGATCGATGTCCCATATTGGCTACCCATGGGTATCTTCGCCGGGTTGGTGAGCCAGTTCATTCCTACAATTGGTACGTACTTAGGCGTGATTGTTCCGGGCCTCTTTGCCGCATTCGAACAAC
Source organism: Candidatus Nanopelagicales bacterium (assembly GCA_018402075.1). The sequence continues at coordinate 304,367 of JAGYJP010000001.1, forward strand.
CACTCGACGTTCTATGGATCATCATTTTTGCCACTGTGTACCAACAAATCGAAAACTATGTATTTACGCCTCGAATCTCTACCGCAACAATGGATATTAATTCAGGAGTGGCCCTTGGAGCCGTCTTTGTTGGAGCAGCTCTATTTGGTCCTATCGGAGCCATTATTGGAATTCCCGTCGCTGCCATCATTATTGCCATATTCGAAGCATATGGACAACGCTATGAATTACACCCTGAAGTGGAAGAGCGAACTCAAATACGGCGCAGGCGGAATCCGGTGGAAGTCATTCGTGAATTGCAAACCTCAGAAACCGAGACGACGTAACTGCTTGGGGTCACGCTGCCAATCCTTAGCAACTTTTACCCGGAGATCCAGATAGACAGCGACCCCAAGATACTTTTCAATCTCTGCCCGGGCCTCGGTTCCCACCGTACGCAACCGTGCTCCCTTTTTCCCAATCACGATCGCTTTCTGACTATCTCGCTCCACAAAAATATTCGCATGAATATCTGACATGGGTCGACCTTCGGGACGACCCTCACGCGGTGTGATTTCTTCTACGACAACAGCAATGGAGTGTGGAAGTTCATCCTGTACTCCCCGCAGCGCGGCTTCACGGATCAGTTCAGCCACAAAAATTTCGGCTGGTTCATCTGACAATGAATCTTCCGGGTACAACGGCGGACCTTCGGGAAGGCCATTGATCAATTCTCGAATGAGAATATCAACTTGTTCATTGCGTACCGCAGAAACTGGAATAATCGCGGTCCACTCAGCTCCAATGCTTGCTCCTAAATCAGACACAGCCATAAGTTGAATCGCCAATTGATCTGGACTCACCGTATCAATTTTGGTTACGATGGCATAGAGATTTTTCTTGTGCAACTCAGCAATTGCACTCGCAATGAATCGGTCTCCCGGGCCAATGGCTTCATTTGCCGGAATACACAGAGCAATAGAATCGACACTCCCCCACGTATCTTTAACTTCGTCGTTGAGTCGCTCTCCCAGAAGTGTTCGAGGCCGGTGCATTCCGGGTGTGTCAACCAGTATGAGTTGTCCCTCAGGGCGATTAACAATCCCCCGGATTGTTCGTCGTGTTGTTTGTGGACGATCCGAGGTAATGGCCACTTTTGTTCCCATAACCGCATTAAGTAACGTGGATTTCCCGGCATTTGGGCGTCCGACAATTGCAGCGAAACCACTTCTAAACATTTGTTCGCTCCTGTGAATTCTTATTCCGAGGTGTGGCAGAAAACCGTGCAAGTAATGCAAGCGCAATAAGGATCAAAATGCACCCGAACCAACCCAATACGCTCAAGCTTTCATCTAGTAGCCACACCGCCAAAATTGTGGCCACGAGGGGCTCACCCAAGTTGAGTGTGGCAATTGTGCCGGGCATGAGGCTTTTCAGCCCCACGCCGAAGAGGACATAAGCAAGAGTTGTGACAAATAGCCCCAGCCACACAATGAGGATGATTCCAGATGGAGCGGTGAACCAGATACCGCCTGTGAAAATGAATGGAACAAGCACAAGGGCACCAATCGAAAAGGATGCCGCCAAAACGTGATTGGCAGAGTTACCCTGCTGGGTCAGACGCGTTCCGATATTTGTCATTACGGCGTAACTTGCAGCCGCGGCCAACCCGGCCAAAACTCCAGCAAAATTTATGGCGCCACTGTCGGGAGTGCCTACGAGAAGAAAAACTCCAGCTATTCCAATAGCGGTAGAAATCCACCAGATACGTGATGGGCGGCCGGCACCCCAGCCCCAACCCAAAAGACCCGAAAACCACGGCGCAGCCGAGATAGTTACCAACGTGCCTATGGCCACTCCAGCAAGATTGGCACTTAGAAAAAAGAAAAATTGAAATGCGCCCACAGATAGACCCATGAGCCAAATCAAAGGTACGCGGTACATGGAAGTGAAAGCGAATCCTCGGGTAACAATTACGAGGCCCAGGGCTCCGACCAGAATCCGCCAAGCAGCTACGGATTGTGGGGAAGCATCCGGAACTAATAGTGTTGCAGCAGTTGCCGATGTTCCAAATAGGGCGGCCGCACCCAGCACGGAGAGAATTGCAACATTGGCATTAGCCCGTGGCATTCTCATCCTGGAGTTCAATTACTTCAACAGGTGGGATAGGGATAGCGCGCACAAACCCGATTCTGTTTCGGCGACTCGACCCATGTTCTGCAATCAAGGTCCATCCATCAACATCAATTGTTGATTGAGCAATAGGTACTCGACCGAGTTTTTTTGCCATGAGACCAACAACCGAGTCAACGCCCTCTTCTTCAGAGTCGATATCAGCATCAATGAGGTCGGCAAAGTCATCGATATTCATGCGGGCCATGACTCGGTAACCCCCGTCTGGAAGTTCTTCAACCTCCGGTGCCACGTTGTCGTATTCGTCGGCGATTTCGCCGACGATCTCTTCGAGGATGTCTTCAATGGTGATGAGCCCTGCCGTCCCACCGTATTCATCCACAACGATTGCCATGTGGACCCGAGCGGCTTGCATATCGCGCAAGAGTTCGTCCACCTGCTTGCTATCAGGGACAAAATATGGAACGCGCATAAGGTCTTCAACAGACTCTTGTTGCTCAGCATCACGGTATTCAAAAACTCGCTTGACAATGTCTTTGAGGTAAATAACTCCGACAACATCGTCAGAGTTCTCGCCAATTACTGGAATGCGCGAAAATGTTGAACGTAAACCCAGAGATAGGGCCTGGCGCAATGTCTTGTGTTTTTCAATGAAGACCATATCGGTGCGAGGCACCATCACCTCTCGAGCGAATGTGTCACTCAGCTCGAATACCGAGTGAATCATTTGACGCTCGTCATCTTCAATCAGAGAATCGGCTCCCGCAATGTCTACCAGTTCACGGAGGTCAGCTTCCGTGTCAAATGGGCCTTCTCGAAACCCTTTGCCAGGAGTGAGCGCATTACCGATCAGGATCAACAAAGTTGTTACTGGGCCAAGTATCGCTGCCAAGAACCGTGCCGGTCCGGCGGACACAAGTGCAATCTTGTCCGCATGAATACGCCCCAAGGTCCGCGGAGCCACACCAAGCCCTACATAGGAAATAACAATGAGAGTGACACTCACCACGATGAAAGCCACGGCAAACGACCAAGAATGATCCGATTGCAGCCAATCGATATAGGAGAAACCAATAAGAACAAACGCACTCACACTTGCAACTGTGGACAGGAAGAGAAGGACGTTGACATAGCGAGCACGATCCGAAAGGAGGTACAGCAACCGATCAGACTTCGGGCTTGGCCTGAGATCTTCGATTCGAGCACGCGAGACCCGAGCAATTGCTGTTTCAGCACTGATTAACAATCCAGCAATGACAAACAAAATGATGGCGATCAGTGTGACCGTAATCAATTCGATCCTTCCCAGTCGGAAATGAGCGTGTCTTGTAGGGCAAACATACGGGCATATTCCGCGGGTTCTTGGTGGTCCAGCCCGAGAAGATGCAGAATTCCATGGGTTACCAGGAATTCCGCCTCTTGTTGGAGCGAACGTCCACTCTGAAGCATTTGGGGGCCGAGGAAATCAGGACAAATCACAATATCCCCCAGAATCCCTGGTTCGGAAATTTCACCAGCAGCAGGAAGGGTTATTTCATCGATGGGGAAGGAAAGTACATCGGTGGGACCTGGTTCGTTCATCCAGTCCTCATGCAACGTGGTCATGCGATCGCTATCAATAAAGGTCACGGCGAGTGTGGATTCAGGATGTATGCCGAGTGCAACCACATGATGCTCAATGATTGCATAAATAGAGTCGAGATCTAGCGTGGCATTGGTCTCGTTGACAACTTCACGACTGGGCATACTCAGGACTTTGATCCAAGTTCTGCTTGTGAGTCATAACGTTCATAGGCTGCCACGATGTCGCCTACTAATTTATGGCGCACGACATCATTGTGATTGAGGCGCACAAACGCTACGTCATTGAGACCCTCAAGGATTTCAGAAACAACTCGCAACCCACTCGTGGTACCCCCAGGCAGATCCACTTGCGTGACATCGCCGGTAACAACCATGGTGGAACCGAACCCCAAGCGGGTGAGGAACATTTTCATCTGTTGAGCCGTGGTGTTCTGAGCTTCGTCGAGGATAATGAATGCATCATTGAGGGTGCGACCGCGCATATAGGCCAATGGCGCAACCTCAATTGTTCCGCTGGTAATCAATCGTGGAATCGAGTCAGGATCAATCATGTCGTGAAGTGCGTCATAGAGTGGACGTAGATACGGGTCAATCTTCTCGGAGAGAGTTCCTGGCAGGAACCCAAGCCGCTCTCCTGCTTCAACTGCCGGGCGAGTCAAAACAATTCGATTGATTTGCTTGGCCTGCAGGGCCTGAACCGCTTTGGCAACAGCCAAATAGGTTTTACCAGTTCCCGCAGGACCAATACCAAAAACAATAGTGTTGTTGTCGATTGCTTCAACGTACTTCTTCTGATTGAGGGTCTTAGCGCGAATAGTTTTTCCGCGGTTACTCAATATATTTGTTGTGAGTAACTCTGATGGCCGAGTTCCAGACTTCATCAACGAGATGGAACGCTCAACTGAATCACGTGTGAGGGCTTGTCCCGTGCGCAACACGGTCAACATTTCCGCAATGAGTGTGTCTACCGTATCGATTTCCGGAGACTCACCCTCCAAGATAACCTGATTTCCGCGCACCAAAATATCGATACCAGGAAAAGAATTTTCTACGACTTGAAGGTACTCGTCGGATGCACCCAGTAGTGCAACCATTGGCTGTGAGGCAGGGATCTCAATAACAGTTTTGGTCATCCGGGTGGCCAGTTCAAGTCGCGACCCCCAAGGATATGGCCGTGGACATGGAAGACAGTTTGGCCAGCAGCTGACCCGGTGTTGAATACAAGTCGGTAATCAGTGAGGCCAACTTCGTGAGCAACCATTTCGGCCGCGGCTACTAGGCCCCCGGCCAGTACAGGGTTATGCGTACCTAAAGCAGAAATATTTTCATAATGCTCAACGGGAATAATCAAGATGTGAATCGGGGCCTGAGGGTTGATGTCTCTGAACGCCACGTAATCCGGCGTTCGCAGCACAATGTCCGCCGGGATATCCCCGGCAGAAATCGAACAAAATAAACAATCGGTCATCGGTTCATCCTTTCACTACATCTTGTGGATTGCCATGCCACTCCCCTGATCTCGCGAATAGGTACGTCAGCCCCACCACCCCCGCAGTTGATGAACGCAAAACACTATTTCCCAAAGTCAGTGATCGGGTATTGCTCGTGCTCGCGAAAGCACGCCGCTCGGGATCACTTAGCCCACCTTCAGGTCCAATAACCATGAGAACTTTGCCGGCGATATCTGAAATCTCTGGTGTTCCACCGCTCTCTTCCATGAGGACAACGTGATCAAAATTCCCACCTAAGGCTGCGAGCTTCGTCCCAATGACTAGCGGTTTTATAGATGGCATGAATGATCGACGAGATTGCTCGGTGGCAGCGTGCACGACATTGACCCATTTGTGCGTATTCCGCTTGACTTTTTCTTTACTCCATTTCACAACACTGTGTTCGGCTTGCCACGGGATGAATGACATGGCGCCCACTTCGGTCATCATTTCAATTGCTCGCTCAAGGCGATCACCCTTGATCAACGCTTGGGCAACTGTGACGTCAACACGCGGCGGGGAATCCTGAACCAATTCAAGGACATGAAACATGTCGTTTCCCATTACCTGACCTGTATATCGATTTCCTTGGCCATCGACAACGTCAATTGCTTCAAAAGCCTTGACTCGAGCGACTCGAACATGGTGGGCGGTTGCCGGGTCCAAGGTGATTGTGGAACCAATAATTGCCCTGTGACATACGGCTGGTTGTACCAGAAAAGTTGGTTTACTCACTTTGACGAAAAAGCATCTTTGAGTCGGCTGAATAGTCCGGAGGAATCAGCACGGCTCACGACCTGATTTGGCTTCTCACTACGCATGTCCGCCAACTGCAGTAAAAGAGTTTCCTGCTCAGGGCTCAACTTGCGCGGGGTTTCAACATTAACATGCACGTATAGATCACCCCGACTTCCACTGCGCAATCGTGTGGCGCCTTTCCCCTTCAGCGTGATGACATGTCCTGACTGTGTTCCGGCGGCAATACCGACTTCTTCGGAACCATCGAGCGTGTCAATATTGATGGAACTGCCAAGCGCAGCCGAGGTCATGGGAATAGTGATTGCACAGTGGAGTTCATCGGCCCTGCGCTCGAAAATTTCATGGCCCTGGACAACAATCTCTACATAGAGATCGCCGGCTGGTCCGCCATTGAGTCCTGCTTCACCCTCACTTTGCAATTGAATTCGTGTGCCGTTGTCTACCCCTGCAGGGATGGCAATGCTGAGGGTGCGACGGTGGCGAACGCGGCCTTGACCGGAACACTCCACGCAGGGGTGCGGAATTGTTGTGCCAATACCTTGGCAAGCTGGGCACGGTCGCGAAGTCATGACTTGCCCGAGGAATGATTGCTGCACGGACTGAATCTCACCGCGGCCTTTACACATGGCGCATGAGGCCAATTCAGAACCTTCAGCAAGCCCTGATGCATTGCACTTTTCACAAGCGATTGCCGTGTCAACGGTGATTTCCCTTGTTTCGCCGAAGACCGCCGACTTTAAGTCAATGGTGATGCTGATAAGGGCGTCCTGTCCCCGACGAGCACGCCCGCGCGGCCCACGTCGCTGTGAACGCCCACCGAAGAACGCATCCATGACATCGCCAAAATCAAAGCCCGCAGAGAATCCACCCCCACGATTACTCAGAGGATCCCCACCCAAGTCATACATCTGGCGTTTTTCCGGATCACTTAAGACTTCATAAGCGGCCGTAACCATCTTGAATTTCTCTTGGTGCTCCAAATCAGGATTGACATCCGGGTGGAGTTCCCGAGCAAGTTTGCGGTACGCCTTCTTAATTTCCTCGGAACCTGCGTCTCGGCTCACACCTAATAGCGCGTAATAGTCTGTTGACACGTCTCTCACTCGTTCTAGTTCTCGGACAAAATTCTGCTGACATATTGGGCAACAGCTTGGACTGCACTCATGGTTCCTGGGTAGTCGATATGGGTGGGACCAACAACGCCAAGTGAGGCTACCGGGGAATTCTCACGGCCGTACTGTGAGGTCACAACAGATGTGGCATTAAGACCGACATACTCGTTTTCATGGCCAATGCGGACGGAAACCTGCTGATTGGGGCTGGTTTCACCCAGAAGTCGAAGCAGCACAACCTGTTCCTCCAAAGCTTCAAGAACCGGCTGAATACTCATGGCGAAAACTTCGTTGTAATGGGCCAGATTAGATGTGCCACCCAAAACAATTCTTTCGTCAAGTTTCTCGGTGACTGTTTCCAGGATAGATGCGACAACAGCCCGCACTAAAGGTTGGCTGGTGGGATCAAACCCCGCGTCAAGATCTTCGATTCGAGACGGGATGGACGAAAATGGTTGATCAGCGACAGCGGCAGATAGCCGGGAGCGCAAATCGGTGAGCAGCTCTTCTTGTACAGGCACCGAACAATCCACAACCCGTTGCTCAACTCGGCCACTGTCGACAATCAAAATGATCATGATTTTGTGGTCAGTGACCTTAATGAATTCAATGCGGCGCACATGACTACGAGAAAGTGACGGATACTGCACAACAGCCACCTGCTTGGTCAATTGCGCCAGAAGTCGAACTGTTCGGCTCATGACATCGTCAAGATCCGCGGCTTCGCCGAGGAACTGATCAATGCCTCGCCGCTCTGCAGTGCTAAGGGGCTTAACCTGCGACAGTTGATCCACAAATAATCGATAGCCGCGGTCAGTGGGTACTCGACCAGCGGATGTGTGCGGTGCCGTGATGTATCCCTCTTCTTCGAGGGCAGCCATGTCATTTCGGATGGTGGCGGGGGAAACGCCTAACTTGTGACGATCAACAAGGCCCTTTGACCCTACCGGTTCATGGGTGGCGACATAGTCCTGAACAATTGCTTTGAGGACGGCCAAGCGACGTTCTTCCAGCATGGCACACCTCCAGCCAACTCGGTTCTGTGACGATATTGGTAAACGGTTAGCACTCACCGCATCCGAGTGCCAAGTGTACGCCCAATTTGGGGGTTCGTCAGCCGAGGAGTTCCCGGATCGCCCAATCAGCCACCAACCGACCTGCCTCACTGACCCGAACTACTCCTTCGGCCAAAGCTTCTGGATCGAGCAGCCCCCGAGTCGCGAGGTCACCACACCTTTGCCTTTCCTCCCCAGAGAGTGAGTTGAGATCGAGTCCAGTGCGGGTGCGCAGGCCCAGCATCACCTTTTCCACATGCCGTTGATCACTCGTAAGGAGTTCCCTGCCCGATTCTGGGGAACCCTCCCGCAGTGCCAAGGCATAGGTGGAGGGATGTTTGTGATTCCACCAACGAGTTCCAGAAATATGGCTATGTGCTCCCGGCCCGATTCCCCACCAATCTGAGCCATTCCAATATGCCTGATTGTGCAAACTCTGCCCCCCGGGACGAGCCCAATTGGAAATCTCATACCACTCCATCCCGGCCTCACGGAGAAGTTCATCAATAATTTCATACCGATCGGCACAGATATCTTCATCGGGCGCCGGCAGCTCCCCCGAATTCACTTGGCGGGAGAGAGCTGTGCCATCTTCCACAATCAACGAATATGCCGAAATGTGATCCACCCCAGATTCCACTGCGGCCGCAACACTCGCTCGAACATCGGCATCTGTTTCACCGGGAGTGCCATAAATCAGATCCATGTTCACGTGGTCAAAACCAGCATTTCGCGCGAGGTGAGCGGCTCTTTCACTCGCACCGGGAGTGTGCGTTCGTTGCAAGACCTTCAAGACATTGGTGGAAGCACTCTGCATACCGAGTGAAATACGGTTGAAGCCTCCGGCCTTAAGTTCGGCAAACATTGTGCCATCCACGCCATCTGGATTGGCCTCAGTGGTGATCTCTACCTGCGGACTTAGTGAGAAGTTACTCCCGATGAATTCCAGAATGCTGTTCAAGGAATTCGAGCCAATGAGCGTGGGTGTACCACCACCAAAAAATATTGTTGAAACCGTTGGTTGATTGAGGGTGCGGGCTGCAAGAGCAACTTCCTTTTTCAGAACTTCGTGGAAGGTTTCTTGGTTAACTCCGCCGCTCAACTCCGAAGCGGTGTACGTGTTGAAGTCACAGTATCCGCATCTGCTCGCACAAAATGGAATGTGCACATAGAGGGAGATCGATGCCACGGCTATTTCTTTGTAGGTGCATCCGAGGTTGACAGGGCTGCAATGAAAGCTTCCTGTGGAACCTCCACGCGGCCAACCATTTTCATGCGCTTTTTGCCTTCTTTTTGCTTCTCCAACAATTTTCGCTTACGGGAGATATCACCACCGTAACATTTGGCGAGAACGTCTTTGCGCATTGCGCGTACAGTTTCACGTGTAATGATTCGGGAACCAATAGCAGCTTGAATGGGGACTTCAAATTGCTGCCGAGGTATAAGCTCCTTGAGCTTTTGGGCCATGGACACGCCATAGGCATAAGCCTTATCTCGATGCACAACTGCGCTAAAAGCATCAACCGGATCGCCGTGCAACAAAATATCAACCTTGACCAAATCAGCATCTTGCTCACCTGTGGGTTCATAATCCAAAGAGGCGTAGCCACGAGTTTTTGACTTGAGCTGATCGAAGAAGTCAAAAACGATTTCCGCCATGGGCAATGTGTATCTCAACTCGACGCGATCCTCGGAAAGATAATCCATACCTAAAAGTGTTCCTCGTCGCACCTGACAAAGCTCCATGATTGCTCCTACAAACTCAGACGGGAGGATCACTGTGGCCCGCACTGTAGGTTCAAAGATTTTCGCTAATTTGGTTTCAGGGAATTCGCTCGGATTTGTGACCGTGATCTCTTTGCCGGCGTCAGTGACAACCCGATAAATCACGTTTGGTGCCGTGGAAATGAGATCAAGATTAAATTCGCGCTCAAGTCGTTCTCGCACAATTTCCAGATGCAAGAGTCCCAGAAAGCCGCAACGAAAACCAAACCCCAATGCCAGAGATGTTTCGGGTTCATAGGTCAGAGCAGCATCATTGAGTTTGAGTTTGTCGAGAGCATCGCGTAACTCTGGGTAGTCGGAGCCGTCGAGAGGGTAGAGACCCGAGAAGACCATGGGTTTTGGATCACGATAACCACCGAGGTTTTCCGTGGCGCCATGAACGGCGGTGGTCACCGTGTCACCGACGCGTGACTGACGCACATCTTTCACCCCGGTGATCAGATATCCCACTTCTCCCACGCCTAGACCCTTGGTGGCCATGGGCTCGGGCGAAATCACACCTACCTCGAGGAGTTCATGGGTTGTTCCCAGGGACATCATTTCGATTTTGTCTCGGGTGGCAATGCGACCGTCCACAACTCGCACATATGTGACAACGCCACGGTAGGTGTCGTATACAGAGTCAAAAATTAATGCACGGGCTGGCGCAGACGGATCGCCCTTCGGCGCAGGAACTTTTTCCACCACTCGTTCCAATAACTCAATAACCCCCTGGCCGGTCTTAGCCGATACTCTCAAAATATCTGCAGGATCACAGCCAATAATGTGGGCCAGCTCTGCAGCATATTTCTCGGGTTGCGCTGCCGGAAGATCAATTTTGTTCAGTACCGGAATAATTTCGAGGTCGTTCTCCATGGCCAAGTAGAGGTTGGCGAGAGTTTGAGCCTCGATACCCTGCGCAGCGTCTACCAGGAGGACCGCGCCTTCACATGCGGCCAGAGATCTGGAAACTTCATAGGTGAAGTCCACGTGCCCAGGAGTGTCAATCAAATTTAGGACATAGCTCTCACCAGTCACCGCGGTGTACGGGAGGCGGACTGCCTGGGACTTGATGGTGATTCCCCGCTCACGCTCTATATCCATTCGGTCCAGATATTGGGCCCGCATGGAGCGATCGTCGACCAAACCGGTCTGCTGGAGCATGCGGTCGGCGAGGGTGGACTTACCGTGATCAATATGGGCAATAATGCAGAAATTACGCACAATCGCCGGATCGGTGGACCCGGGCTGCGGAATGGTCACGTACTTCCTCACGATTTTGCATCAAGGTGGATCAGGCTAGATGAATACCCCCTGAGGGGGCACGCCCTAGCGTACGGGTACTCTTGGCAGGCTCGCAGAGCAACTACCTCCCAGCGGGATTTACAGCACAAAACCTGCGGTGGGTATCACGTCCCCGAGAACTGAGAGTTAAAAACTGTTATGGCGAATATCAAGTCGCAAAAGAAGCGCATTCTCACCAACGAGAAGGCTCGCCTTCGCAATAAGTCCGTGAAATCTTCCCTCAAGTCTGCCGTGCGTAAGTTCCGTGAAGCCGCGGAGACGGGCGACAAAACAGCAGCGACGGACGCGGCCCGCGCCGCCAACCGCGAACTTGATATTGCAGTGCGCAAGGGCGTTATTCACAGCAACCAAGCGGCCAACCGCAAGTCAGCTATCTCGAAAAAGGCTGCATCGCTCTAAACACCGAATTTTTCTATAACCCGCGCTAACCACTAGCGCGGGTTATAAATTTCTCGAGCTCAAAAAGTTTTTGCTCCGAATCCAGCGCACTCCCCACCGTCACTCCACCTTTCATGGCGGGATCGGCATCCGCGAGCGCCACAATCATGCCCGCTAATTTGCGCTGGTCACCACTCCAGCGCGACCACTGTTGACGCAAAGTTTTGACTTTCCATGACGGGACACCGGCATCGCGGGCTACATCATTGTCAGAGGAACCAGGTGCCGAGCCGCCCACGGCAATTAATGATCTGAGTCCACTGGTCAACGCGGTAACGATCGTGACACCCAATCGGCCGGGATCTGTCTCTAATGAACTTTGCCGCAGAAGGGTGAGTGCTTCGCGGGCCTTTCGATCCCACACCGTGTCGGAGATGGCAAAGCCACTAACGGGCGCAGTTCCCTCCACCTGCGCTCGAATGTGGGGTTCATCGATCGGGTCTTCCACGACATCGGTGCACAGCTGATCGATGGCGTTAACGAGTGCGGGTAAATCCTGTCCCAAAGATTCCATCAGGGCATTGAGCGCTGCTGGGGTCATCTTTCTTTTCCTGCGACTTACTTCCTTAATCAAGAAGTCGGTGGTGTCCCTGCCTCGACGCAATTCCTTGCACTCAACTTTTTCTCCACCCGCCGCGACCACAGCGTCGATTAATGGCTTGCGCTTCATGCCACCTGGGTGCGTAAGAAGCAGCCACACATTATCTGGCAATTCAGCAATCACGGACTTCAGTTGATCAACAGAGTCGTCATTGAGATCATCTATTCCCTCAATAATCACAAAGACATCTTCGCCAAACAATGTCGGCGCACAAGCTTGAATAATTTCGCTTCCGGCATTCTCGTCCGCAGCATTCACCACTACTCGAGTAATTCCTGGGGAGGTCGCATTGGCCGCACTAAATGCACCGCGAGTGGCGCGATCTGTCAGGACGGACTCTGCTCCGACACACACCGTCATTCTGCTGGCCACACCCCATCATGGCATGTCCCTCGATCAGTTTTCCGTACTGACCCGCAGATCACCCTGGTGATCCACAAAGAGGGCAATGGCTCCTTGTTGATCGGTTCGAAATTGTTGGGCGCTCTCCCATTCATACAGCGACAATTGAGAAGGATGTCCGTAATCGTTGTCGTGACCCGCACTGAAAAGCGCGATTGTCCCTCCTGCCCAATCGGCAAATTCAGAATCCAGATTGGATGATCCGTGGTGCGGAACCTTGACAACATCTGCGTGTACTCGTGGGTGGGCGCGCATGATCGCCGCCTGGGCTTCGCGCTCAATATCACCAGTTAAGAGGATTCGGAGGCCATGGGTTTCAAGCAGGATAACGATACTGGCGTTATTCGGTACAGATCCGGCTTGAAGAATCCGATCTGGCCACAAAACTCTCAATCGACTCTCACCTAAATTCCACACCTGCCCCGCCTTCATCTGCTCAATAGAAAGAGACGATGGGATTACCGTGGCGGCATATTCATATTGATCCAATGGCTCTTGGTGTGGCGTGACATACAAAGACGCAACATTTCTCCCTTGGAACACCCCTGCTAGTCCACCCACATGATCACGATGAAAATGACTAATGATTACTGCATCTATTTTCTGTACGTCTAAGTGATCCAGACATTCATTGATCAATTCAGGTGTGGGGCCAACGTCAACAACGACAACTTTCTCCGACTCACTCTTGAGCACGATTGCGTCACCTTGCCCAACATCACACATCACCATGAACCAGTTCTCCGGTACCCATGAAACGGAGGAATTTAATCGAGTGGCGAGCAGCACAACACAAATAATCGGAGACAAGAGCAGCACTGGTCGGAAATTATTTCGGTTCAATTTTCGGACGGTGATGACAGAGATCAGGGTGGTGAGTAAAACTGCAACTACCTGCAGGCCCGTGAAGATTGGCCACTGGGCAAAGTAGTTGGCAAGTGCCGCTATCCACGCGGCCGGCCAGGAACTTACCCATGCGATCGCGTGTCCCAGTGGTATCGATATCGGCGAAATAACCGAGCTGAGTAGCCCACCGACGGTGATAAAGGGCACCATTGGCATTGCTAATACATTTGCTGGAACAGATCCAAGACTCAACGGCACGCCCATGGCGATTAAAACCGGGAGTGTCGCGATCTGTGCAGCGATTGTGAGCATCCCTGCAGCAATTACAATCGGTGGAAACCTTTGAAGCCCGCGAGTGTGTTGGGACCAATCCAATAAATATGGGGTGAACATAATAATGCCCGCCGTGGCGCTGACAGACAGTGCAAAGCCCCAGGCAATAGCCAAACTGGGATCAAGCAAAATCAAAATGATGATAGCCATGGACAGAATTGATGGTCCTGCACGGCGACCGCCAACTAATAAGGCGAGAACAACAATTGCCCCCATGGTTGCGGCTCGCACCACACTTGGTTCAGGCTGAACCAGCACAACATAAAAAGCCAATGCGAGTAGTGAAATAACTACCCTTCCCCTGAGTTGAATCCGAAGGGCTACACACAATCCGATTACGAGCGCAAGAACAATCGCAACGTTCCCTCCAGATACTGCTGTGAGATGCGCTAATCCGCTAGTGCGCATATTCGCTTCAAGTTCTGCAGGCAAATCTGATTCATCGCCAATTGCCAAACCCGCCACCAGTGAACCCGCATCGGGATCAATCCCCACAAGTGACTCTCGCAATCCATTGCGCATTGAATTGGCCAACCAATCCACCAGCCCCGGTGCGGCTGTAACGTGAATGATCTCAACACCATTTAGTGCGGCTGCGAAATTTCCATAGCGAAATGACTCCCCCAGAGTGCCTTCGATTATGACCGCAGTGCCTACCGCTGGAACATGAAGTGAAGGAGATACTTCTACCGAGATGGGCAACTCAATTGACACAGATGAAATGGTTGTCGATGCAAGCGTGAATTGCTGAACCTTGGGAGTTTTCCACACCGCTTGTGCTGATGTGGCCTTGTCAACGGTCTCGGAGGTCACCACCCCGGTCACTACAACACTTTGCTTTTCAGTGATCCATTCGGCCAAGGGTGAATCGGTATGGGCAGATACATTCAGACTGGCTGCAATGGCTCCGCCCGCAATTGCAACGACACCAACTGCAACCGCAATGTGTACTGGGTAACAACGCCGTAGGTACGTGATCACAAGTCCCACAAGAACAACAATTAGCCCAACGACGAAAACGAATCCTGCCCGGTCATGTCGCTCGTAAACTCCAGCATTCACACCGGTGTAGAAGTAGGTGATTCCTGCACCACACCACACACCCAGTGCGGGAACGACAAGGCGCAGATCCATGAGTCAGGTTCGTCGGGTCAGATTCGTAATATGCTGTATTTTCCAACTCACGCTAGAGGGTCGCCACAGCACGAATCTTTTCCAATACTGACTCGCCAATTCCAGAAACATCTGCCAGTTGATCTACTGCGGTAAATGGGCCACGTGCTGTCCGATGATCCACGATTCGCCCTGCCAGTACTGGCCCGATACCGGGTAGTTCCTCCAATTGCCCCGCGGTTGCACTGTTGATATTGATACCCGATCGACCTGATGTTGCTTGTGCGCCGACGAGAATTTGTTCGCCATCGATTAATTCCCGAGCCAAATTTACCGAATCGGCGGCACTTTTCTTTGTTACCCCGCCTGCAGCCTCGACGGCATCTGCAATTCTGGAACCGACTGGGAGTTGATACAGGCCAGGTGATTTCACTGCGCCTGCGACATGCACGGTTACTCCCACGTCAATCGCATTAGCTTTCCCGCTTAGGCCTGCGTCCAATTCCATGCCGGTTGGTAGTTCCATGCCGGTTGGTAGTTCCAAGCCAGCAGCGTCCTGATTAATGGGAGACGATTCACCTGGTTGTGAGGTCCACCACTGAAAACTGAGGAAAATAATTATTACGGCGACGATGGATCCCAGCGCTTTAAGAGAACGGGGAGTCCAAGCAATCTGCATGCTCGGTTTTAGAGAATGATCTTGATCAACAACTTTGCGTTGTCGCTGTGCAGGTGGCGGTGTTACTCGATCGACAGGCGGGGGCTGGATTTTCCATTGATCCATGGCAATGCGCAATCGATCCGAAGCTTTTGAACTCGTTGTCTTGGTAAATCCCAGCATGTCCCGACGCTATGTGGCACGACAGACTTTTTCTAGACCTAATTAGGTTCCTGTGGACGAGCTTGAATAGTCATTGGCCAATGGACTCGCAATCACAGCAACCAATCCAGGGCCAGCATGTGCACCAACCACCGCGCTAACCTCGGACAAAACGATTTCGGCGTCAGGATGTTCGGTGCGTAACAGATCCACACAATATTGAGCTTGGATAGGTGCTCCTAAATGCTGCACGCCATATTGGCATTCGACCCCAGGCCGAGAAGTCTCTAAAGCCAATTCAACCAACCGCACCAGTGCCTTGGTCTGTGTGCGCACTTTGGTGCATGGAGTGATTTCGCCATTGCAAACTTGGAGAATGGGCTTCACGGAAAGTGCCGTACCTAGGAACGCGCTCGTCGCGGTGATGCGTCCGCCCTTTCGCAAATACTCTAAAGACTCGAGATAAAAATACACGGCGGTGGCACCAGATTGATTGACGATTGATTTCGCAGTAGCATCAAGATCAATTGGGCCCTGTCGACGGGCAGCATCCAGTAGCGCCAAACCGAATCCAAGGCCCACACTTCGGGAGTCAATCACCCGAATAGGAATATCTATCTCCTGGCTGGCAAGCAGTGCGGATTCATAGGTACCTGAGAGGGTTGCGGACAAAGTGGTTGCGATAATCGACTCGAAGCCCTCACCGCGTAACTGCTGGTACACCCCAAGGAATTCAGCAGGAGCAGGTCGTGAAGTGGTGACTTTATGTCCTGACTCCAATGCTGCGATCAGTTCAGAGGATGAAACTGCAGAGCGCACTTCAGAGTCGATGATGACATCAATGGGAACAACCCTTATTCCATAATCTCGTGCGAGCTCGGGCGGCAGCCCACAACTACTGTCCGTGACGAAAGCGATGCGTGACATTACTGTGGTACAACATTGACGAGTTTCGGTGCCCGAACAATTACCGTGCGTACCTCTTTGCCTTCCAGTGCATTTTGCACTGAGTCGGAAGCCAATGCCAACTTCTCGAGCTCTGCAGGATCAATATCCGGCGCGACCTCTAGTCGATCTTTGACCTTACCCGCTACCTGAACAACACATGTGATGGAATCCTGTACCAGCAATGTGGGATCAAGTACCGGCCATGTTGCTCGGGCAACGGGTGGCTGGTGGCCCAGCTTGCTCCACATGTCTTCAGACGTATATGGAGAAACCACAGACAGCATGATGGCAACGGACTCAACTGCTTCGCGAACCGCGGGGTCGGCAGGACCACAACCTGAATCAATCGCTTTGCGGGTGACATTGACCAATTCCATGATTCGCGCAACAACAACATTGAATCGCATGGACTCAATGCTTTGCTCGACATCTGCAATAGCTTTGTGGGTTGCTTTCCGCAGATTCAGATCACCAGTGGCCGGATCAACTCCAGGCGAACTTGTGACATCGCCGGCCAATCGCCAAGCGCGGGCAAGGAATTTGCGCGACCCTGCAGGGGATACTTCCGCCCAGTCAATGTCATCTTCTGGTGGACCGGCAAAAACCATGGACAGGCGAATAGCGTCAACGCCGTTTTCACCGAGTTCATCAGAGAGCCGCACAAGATTTCCCCGCGACTTGCTCATGGCGCTGCCGTCCTTCAAAACCATTCCTTGGTTCAACAATCTCGTGAAAGGTTCGACGAAGTCCACCAGCCCCATGTCATAAGCAACCTTGACCCAAAAACGGGAATACAAGAGATGCAAAATTGCGTGGGTAACGCCCCCGACATATTGATCGGCGGGCAACCATTCTTTTACTTTCTCAGACGCAAAGGGCGCTTCAGAGTTATTGGGATCGGCGTACCGTAAGAAGTACCAGGATGAATCCACAAAGGTATCCATGGTGTCGGTATCGCGAAGTGCCGCGCCGCCACACCGGGGACAGGAGACGTTGACCCAGTCGGTTGCCGTTGCCAACGGTGACACCCCTTGTGGGCTGAGATCCATACCTTGGGTACTGGGAAGCTCCACAGGCAGTTGATCCTCTGGTACCGGAACTTCGCCGCATTCAGGGCAGTGAATAATCGGTATCGGTGTTCCCCAGTAGCGCTGACGAGAGATCAGCCAGTCACGCAGGCGATAATTTGTGGCTGCCTCCCCTGTTCCGCGCTCAGCCAAAATCTCAATTATGCGGGGTATTGCTTCAACCTTTGTGAGGCCATCAAGTGAACCTGAATTAATCATGACTCCGTTGTCTGTGGTGGCAATTCCCGTCTCCAGCGGATCAGTATCGGATTCCACGACAACATTTACCGGCAGATTGAAGGCACGGGCAAAGTCAAGATCCCGCTGATCATGTGCAGGTACAGCCATGATCGCCCCTGTTCCGTAATCGGCAAGGACGTAGTCGGCTGCATAGACGGGGATCTTCTCGCCGTTGACCGGGTTGATTGCATAACGCTGAAGGAAAACACCTGTTTTTTCCCGACTGGAGTCCAATCGATCCATTTCTGATGAAGCTTTGACTTTTTCCAGGTACTTTTCAAATTCGGGTTGCGCCTTGGTACCTGCCGCCAACTCGGCAGCCAAATCCGAATCAGCCGCCACGACAAAGAAGGTTGCGCCAAATAGTGTGTCCGGGCGGGTTGTGTACACCGAGACAGGTTCATCGCGCCCTTCAATGACAAACTCAACATGGGCTCCCTGTGAGCGTCCGATCCAGTTGCGCTGCATTAACAGCACTTTCTCGGGCCATTTGCCTTCGAGTTCTTGCATGTCGTCTAAGAGGCGATCCGCATAATCGGTGATTCTCAGAAACCACTGGGCTAACTTTTTCTTGGTGACCACGGTGTCGCACCGCTCACACTCACCAGCGACGACTTGTTCGTTTGCGAGCACCGTTTGGCAATTCGGACACCAGTTCACCGCGCTAAATTTGCGGTAGGCCAATCCTCGTTGAAACATTTGCAGGAAGAACCACTGATTCCAGCGGTAATAACTTGGATCGCAGGTGTACAGCACACGATCCCAATCAAATGAACAGGCGTAATTGCGCATGGATGCTTTTTGTTGAGCAATGTTTTCGTATGTCCAGGTGCCTGGATCTAGGTTGTTCTTGATCGCGGCATTTTCTGCAGGTAATCCAAATGCATCCCAGCCAATGGGGTGCATGACATTGAATCCTTTGAGCACCCAGTATCGGGCAATGACATCGCCAATGGCGTACGCCTCGGCATGTCCCATGTGAAGGTCACCTGATGGGTACGGAAACATGTCAATGACGTACTTTTTGGGCCGTTGATCAGATGGATCTCCGGAGCGAAATGGTGCGAGTTCGTCCCATACCGGTAGCCAACGCTCTTGGATTTCAGCGAAGTCGTATTGATCTGCTTCGCGCAGATCCGTGCTTACGTCCTGCTCGGCCACGGGTTTGTCATCCATCCTTTTGAGTTCAACGATGCTGTATTCATGTAGGAGGGATAAGACTATCGAGTCAGGTTCTCTATCAGAATGCGTGCCAGCGAGGTGCCTACCCGCTGGTGGGTGGACCACCCCCAATGCAATCCGTCTGGGTTGCTACCGCCCCGTGCTCGTTCCTGATTCACCAACTCCTCGACATCGAGGACGTGGACTCCTGACCGATTTCCCCACTCGAGCATGGACAACCTGGCCGCCGCATGGAATTTCTGTGATGGATAGGCATGCCCTCCGTAAGGAGAAGGCGTCATGGCGAGAATGGGAATATCTCCTCGAATCGCCCGTATTGCCTGGACCATTCTGGTCATGTATCGAGACGTTGCCTCGGGGGGCAGTTGCCGGATCAATCCACCCGTTAGCGCAATTCCCTTGGGAGTTAGGTCACGATAAAGGCGACGAACTTTGCGCCGAAGTGCACCAGGGCGGATGTAGGGCAACGAATCTCGTAGATAGGTAGGCACTACGGCGGGTAGTTGATCCATGCCCCCGATCCCAATAATTGCTGCCTCGGCATGGGTCAGCCAATCTCCGTAAACGAGTGGATCCTTTGTTAACGCCCACCATGCTTCCCGCGCCGTCCAGCCTTCACGAGCTGAGGTATCAACATGCACGGGCCTATTCCAGCTCTCCGAAAGTTCGCTGACCATGACCTGCGGATAGAGGCGCGCGTCGTGTGGGAACACAATTCCCTGTGGTCCTTGGAAACTCAATGAGTCAGCGAGCAACAAAATGCGGAAGGGTTCACTCCCCCGACTCACGTTGACCTTCGCCACTCTCCTAGTGTGCCCCCATGTCGCGACGCGGTTTAATCCTGTTCCTCAGTTTGGGGTTTATCTGGGGTTTGCCGTATCTGCTGATAAAAGTTGCGGTCGTAGACCTCACTCCAGCAGTGATCATCTTCCTTCGAGTGGCAATTGCCGCCGCCGTTCTCATTCCCATTGCCTGGAAGCGGGGATACCTGTCCCAACTTAAGGGTCACTGGAAGTGGGTCTTCGGATTTGCACTCATTGAGATTGCCGGTCCATTTGGGGCGCTCACTTTTGCTGAAATTCGATTGAGTAGCTCGATGACCGGCCTACTCATTGCAGCGGTGCCTATTGTGAGCGCAATTTTCGCGTGGAAATTAGGGCTCGATGATCGCCTCTCAGGTACCCGACTCATTGGTCTAGGGGTGGGGATTCTCGGTGTTGCAGCTTTGGTCGGCCTTGATGTCACGGGTGGCGACCTGATCTCAGTGGGCGCGTTGGCGATTACTGTCGTGGGTTATGCATTGGGGCCGATCATCGTGGCACGTAAACTTTCCACCATCCCTGCTCTTGGCGCAATTGCCATGGCGATGCTGATCAACTCTGTTATCTATGCACCCTTCGCCATTGCCACTTGGCCCACTCAGAGTGTCCCCAGCATCACGTGGACTGCTGTCCTTGTATTAGGCCTTCTTTGCACCGCAATAGCCTTTATTCTTTTCTTTTCTCTCGTCGCTGAAGTGGGTGCCGCACGCACCACGGTGATCACTTACATTAACCCCGCTGTCGCTGTGGTCCTCGGAGTGATTGTGCTCAGCGAACCCATTACCTTGGGCCTAATTATTGGATTCCCACTCATTTTGCTTGGATCATTTCTTGCAACTCGAAAAGCGCCGGCCTTCGAGGGCGAACCCATGGGCTAGTCTTGAGGCTATGTCACACACCTTAAAAGCCATCGCTGCATTATTTGTTGCTCTGTTCCTCACTGTTGGAGTTCTCACCACTCCGGCTCACGCATCGACACCGGATATCACCCTCGTCGTCACCGAGTTACCTGCACAGGTTCGTCTCATTCCTGGTGAATCAATTGCGCTCTCACTTTCTACCAACGCGACAACCGGCTACACCTGGGGAACCAAAGTCACCGGCAACAAAAAGTCTGTGAAGGTTTTCCAAGGCGTGTACGCCGCCCCCGCTGAAACTGGAATGGTGGGTGTACCAGGGCGCACCGTCTGGCAAATCACTGCTAAGAAAGTCGGCAAAGCCGTTGTCACCGTGACAACAACAGCGCCCGGAGGCGGAACAAGCAATGTTGGGAAACTCACCGTGATCGTGATGGCTCCATGAACTGAAGGCAATAATTCGATTTTTGGAGCCCACGGTATTGAGCTGCAGAACGGTGTTGAGAAGTAGGAGTTGAACTGTAGGTGTGGAGCTGAGGGGTGCCCTGTTTCACGACATATTTATCGCATGTCCCACGACATCCTTATCACTTGGATGAGTCAACTTTGACAGCCTTTTGGCCATGTCAAAGCATCAGTGGTCGTTGAAGCAGTTCTCTCAGGCAAGTCTCAAGGGAGGTGGTAAGGCTCTCTGTTTCCGCGGCCTCGAGTCACGCACAGCTCCTAGCAGCGTGGCGGACAGGGGAGGATGGCAAGCACTCGAGCCACAATCTCGACGACCCAAAACCAATCCCCGCACCACGCCACCAGCCGTAGTCCAACGCATCATGACCTTGCGTAAGGAACTCATCGATTACGGAGCCGACGCCGGTCCGCACTCCATCCATGCAGCACTGACCACCGAAATGAAGACGCCACCAGCGGTAACAACCATTTGGCGCATCTTGACCCCGCGCCGGCCTGATCACTCCCGAACCACGCAAACGCCCGCACCCTTACCTACGATTTGAAGCTGACCTGCCCAACGAAAGCCTGGCAATCAGACTTCACCCATTGGCACGCGCCTAGCCAGCAGACACGGCTGGAAATTCTCACTCTGGCTCGACGACCACTCCCGATTCCTCATCTCCACATACCGCCCACAAACCCGTCACCGGCGCAATCGTGTTGACCACCTTCCGTGCCGCTTGCGCCACCTACGGCACACCCCAATCCACGTTGACCGACAGGATTCGTCTTCACCACCAGACATCGTGGCGGAGCCAGCGCTTTGAAATAGAACTCCTCAACCTCAGCGTTTGAAAGAACGGAACAACCACCCCCAAACACAAGGAAAAGTCGAACGCCTCAACCAAACACTCAAACGCTGGCTCACCGCACGACCACGAGCAAAAACAACCTGACCGAACTCAACACCAGCTCAACGAATTCACCGACTACTACAACACCCCGCAGACCCCACCGCGCACTGAACCGGAAGCCCCACCGGGCCTACACAGCCAGAGCAAAAGCCATCCCCCGACCACAACACAACCGACACTTCCGCATCCGCGACGACACCATCCACGCAACAGGATCCAGTCACCTTGCGACGAGGAGGACGCCTGCACCACATCAAACTCGGCATGGAACACGCAGAGCACCCATCCGCATGCTCATCCACGACCTACACGTCATCGTCATCAACCGCGACACCGGAGAAATCCTCCGCGAACTCACCATCAACCCCGACAAAACAGCCAACCCCGCGGCGCATAGGCCCGGACAGACCCGGACACAGAAAGGCGGAATGCCCAAGGGATACAAGTTCAAAAAATAAGGATGTCTCGAGACATCCGATAAGCATGTCCTGAGACATCACATGCCCTGTTTCACGACATATTTATCGCATGTCCCACGACATCCTTATCACTTGGATGAGTCAACTTTGACAGCCTTTTGGCCATGTCAAAGCATCGAGTGGTCGTTGAAGCAGTTCTCTCAGGCAAGTCTCAAGGGAGGTGGCCGGAGCTCTACGGGCTTTCGCGGCCTCGAGTCGCACGGCTCCCTGGCAGCGTGGCGGACAGGAGGATGGCAAGCACTCGAGCCTGAAATCTCGACGACAAAACCAATCCCCGCACCACGCCACCAGCCGTAGTCCAACGCATCATGACCTTGCGTAAGGAACTCATCGATTACGGAGCCGACGCCGGTCCGCACTCCATCCATACGGCACGTACCGAAATGAAGACGCCACCAGCGGTAACAACCATTTGGCGCATCTTGACCCGCGCCGGCTTCTGATCACTCCCGAACCACGCAAACGCCCACACGCCGCACCTACCTACGATTTGAAGCTGACCTGCCCAGAAGCCTGGCAATCAGACTTCACCGGTAACCTAGCCAACGGACACGACGCGGAAATTCTCCTCTGGCTCGACGACCACTCCCGATTCCTCATCTCCGCCACCGCCCACAAACCCGTCACCGGCGCAATCGTGTTGACCACCTTCCGTGCCGCTTGCCACCTACGGCACACCCCAATCCCACGTTGACCGACAACGGATTCGTCTTCACCACCGAACATCGTGGCAGAATAACGCAGCGAAATAGAACTCTCCAACCTCAGCGTTCACCAAAAGAACGGAACACCCAACCACCCCCAAACACAAGGAAAAGTCGAACGCCTCAGCCAAACACTCAAACGCTGGCTCACCGCACGACCACGAGCAAGCAACCTGACCGAACTCCAACACCAACTCAACGAATTCACCGACTGCTACAACGCACAGACCCCACCACTGAACCGGAAAACCCCACTAGGCCTACACAGCCAAGAGCAAAGCCATCCCCGACCACAACACAACAAGACACTTCCGCATCCCGCGACGACACCATCCACGCAACAGGATCAGTCACCTTGCGACGAGGAGGACGCCTGCACCACATCAAACTCGGCATGGAACACGCAGGCACACCCATCCGCATGCTCATCCACGACCTACGTCATCGTCGCCAGCCGCGACACCGGAGAAATCCTTCGCGAACTCACCATCAACCCCGACTTAAAGGCTTAACCAACCCGCGGCGCGAAGCCCGGACCAGACCCGGACACAGAAAGGCGGAATGCCCAGGGATACACAGTTCAAAAATAAGGATGTCTCGAGACATCCGATAAGCATGTCCTGAGACATCACAGTGTGGAGCTGAGGGGACTCGAACCCCTGACCCCCTGCATGCCATGCAGGTGCGCTACCAGCTGCGCCACAGCCCCTTGTTATTAGGAATCGGAAGCATAGCCGCTCGACCACACTGAACATTGTGCAGGTCGGGTGGTTGCTATTGGAGATGTTTATCGGTCGTCGGCAAGTGCCGGCGCCGGGAGGCTTCCCGCGTTGTACTCCTGTAATCGCCATGGTGGTCCGTAATCAGAGTCCTTCTCAGTGAGAACGGACCAGGCACAGTTGGTGAGTACACCCAATGCCGCCCAATGTTCGGGTGGAAGTCCAATTAATTGGGCAATGACGGCCCGGGCACTTCCACCGTGGGTGACCACCACGATCGTCTGCCCGATGTCCACCTGTGCCAATTCTCGATTAATCACGTTCAACATGCGTTCAGCGACCTCGGTTCGGGTTTCCCCATTTCCACCCGGACGCAGATTTGAGCCCGCCGCCCACGCGGCGAGTTCATTGCCGTAATCACGCACAATTTCTTCTCGAGATAAACCTTCCCACGCGCCCGCAAATGTTTCGCGAAGACCGGTATCAGAGATCACCGGAAGATTGCACAAGTCCCCCAGTGTTTGGGCTGTCACCAGTGCTCGTTGCAAATCTGAGGAAATAATGCGACCTGGTTTCAGAGTTGCCAATTGTTCTGCGGCAAGGCGTGCTTGGGCGATACCAACGTCATCGAGGGGAATATCCGTTTGGCCCTGGAAGCGCCGCGATGCATTCCACTCGGTGCGCCCATGGCGCCATAAGACAATTCGTCGATGTGAGCTCACTGAAGTGTGCCGCCCTTCACCGTGAGAGGTTAATAGACTCGGGCAGTTGTACTGCCGGACAGTCTTTCCACAACCGCTCAATTGCGTAGTGGATTCGCTCCTCCGCAAGTTGCACATGCACAACAATGTCACCGTAATCCAAGAGCACCCAGCGCTTTTCTTGTTGGCCCTCACGGCGAAGGGGCTTCTCTCCCAATTTCAGCAATGTTTCCTCGATGGAATCCACAATCGATTTGACCTGAAGTTCGTTCGCGCCCGAGCACAGAACAAAACAATCGGTGATGACCAACTGCTCACTGACATCGAGAATCACAATGTCGGTTGCCAATTTATTCGCCGCCGCCTGGGCAGCGGCAAGGGAAAGATCAATGGCAGTCTGTTGAGCAGGCATGTGATTCCTTTGGTTGACAACTATTTAAGTATGTATCGATCCGTAGAGACCATTGTCTCTGATGTAGTCAATCACAGTTTGCGGCAGTAGGCCCTGGGCAGAATCTCCCGATTCAATTCGGTGTCGAATATCAGTACTCGAGACTTCCCAGCCGGGGATGTTAATTCGATGCGCCGGGAAATCAGGGAACTTACTTGAATCGGTCTCTGGTCGTGAGATAACCACCAGTTCACATTCATTCAGAAGGGCTTCGGGGTCACGCCATGATGCAAATGACACGAAAGCATCTGAACCGAGAATAAAAAACCAGTCAGCGCTATCGCCGGGAAAATCACGGCAGAATTCCTCTTTGAGTTCGCGAACGGTGTCGATTGAGTAGGTTGCACCCGGACGCTCGATATCTATTGGGCTGACAATGAGTCGAGAATCCCCATCAACGGCCAATTCCGTCATGCGAAGCCGCTGTTCGGGTGAGGCAAGGGTGGATTCGCGGTGATACGCCACACCGGCAGGCACGAAAAAAACGTGATCGAGGTCGAGTTGATTGATGGCAGTGTCAGCTGCAGCTATATGGGCAGAATGAATGGGATCAAATGTGCCGCCCAAAATGCCAATGCGCTTGTGCACGTGTAAAAGCAGCCAGACCTAGCGGTCGACGTTGATCATGAGAGTGATCACGAGCAGCACAATAAGGACCCCAAGCCCGACTGCGCCAAAGATATAGGGGCTGAGAACGCCTTCGCCCTCGGCACTTGCCAAGATACTTGCTGCTGGTGCAAAGTCCACGGTCTCTCCCAAAATCGCGTATCAATGTATCCGAAGTTTAGTCTATTGATCAGCGCCGCTCCTGATGCACGGCTCCCCCAAGCACTACTCCCGAATGTGCCCGGATCCAGTGACAATAAATGTGGACGTGGTGAGTTCGGTCAGCGCCATGGGCCCTCGAGCGTGAAGTTTTTGGGTGGAAATCCCGATTTCAGCACCGAAACCAAACTCACCACCATCGGTAAATCGAGTGGAGGCATTCACCATGACAGCGGCCGAATCCATTGAGGCCGTAAATTGAGCGATGGCGGCTGCATTATTGGAAACAATGGCTTCAGTGTGACCTGAAGTCCACTTCAGTATGTGCTCAATGGCTGCGTCAAGGTCCTGGACAACCCCAGCAGCGATATCCATAGAGTAGTACTCGGCGGCCCAGTCCTCATCCGTCACCGGTTCCCACGCTGTATCCGCCTTATGAGCGTACTCGGCCATGGTCAGATCCGCATGCACGGTAACTTCGCGCTCCTTGAACTCTTTGAGCAGACGAGGAAGGAATCTGTCAGCGATGTCCTTGTGCACGAGCAAAGTTTCAGCCGCATTGCACACACTCACACGTTGGGTTTTGCTATTCATCACAATGTTCACAGCCATATCGATATCTGCATCTTTGTCCACATACACGTGACAATTCCCCACACCAGTTTCAATAACCGGAACAAGTGAGTTGTTCACAACATTGTTAATTAACGAGGCCCCACCTCGAGGAATCAGGACATCGACCAACCCGCGGGCCTGCATTAGTTCCGTAACAGAATCGTGAGTGGTACCAGGAACAATCGCGATAGCGTCAGTGGTGATTCCGACATCGGTGAGGGCCTTACGCATGACATCGACCAATGCGATGTTCGTATGTAAAGCACTCGAGGAACCGCGCAAAAGTGCGGCGTTGCCGCTCTTGACGCATAAGCCGGCAGCATCGACGGTGACATTAGGACGAGCTTCATAGATCATGCCAACAACTCCGAGCGGAACACGAATTTGTCGCACCTGCAATCCATTAGGCAGTGTGTATCCACGAATTACTTCGCCCACGGGATCAGGCAAGGCAGCGACATCAATGAGGGAATCGGCAAGGGCATCGATTCTCGGGGCATCGAGAGTTAGCCGGTCAATGAGTGCGGCCGATGTGCCATCGGCTGTCGCCGCCTCCACGTCTTTTGCGTTCTCTTGCGAAATGAATGCTTTCTCCGCCTTTAGACGCTGGGCGATGGCACGCAGCGCTTCATCTTTTTGATCTCGAGTAAGAAGCCTTAGTTCTCGGGCAGCATGCCGGGCCCGTTCAGCCACTTCGCGAACTGTGTCCATACTCACTACTCACTCCTTATTCAACCCGAGATTGACAAGGGTATTCGGTTTGCACCTAATGTTCCAAGACAACTAAATCATCGCGGTGAATAACCTCTCGCTCACTGGCCAATTCATGGGTCTTGCGCCCCATGATCTCCGGGATTTCTGCTGAGTCATAGGTGACCAAACCCCGAGCAAAGGCAACTCCATCGGGGCCGCAGATGTCGATCGGGTCTCCGGCGAGAAATGTCCCGCTCACCGCGGTAATTCCTGCGGGGAGTAGCGAAAGACGACGAACAGCCAGCGCCTGGACCGCACCGGCATCAACGGTGACGGATCCATTAGGTGTTGTCGCGTGTTCCAGCCACAGTAGGCGCAGGGATGAACGTTTACCAGTGGGAGCAAAAGCGGTTCCGGTATCAGCCGTTGTGAGAGCCTGATGCATATTGGTGGTAGCGGCAAGCAATGTAGGAACACCAGCAGCAGAAGCAATCCGAGCCGCTTGTACCTTGGTGGCCATTCCGCCACTGCCAATACCTTCTGCCCCGATTCCACCGATTCGCATGGATGCCAACTCCGAGTGGTGAGTGACCTCAGGAACGTGGACTGATTCGGGTAAGTGGGGAGGCCCGTCATAGAGACCGTCAACATCGGATAACAGAATCAGCGCTTGGGCCCCAATAACGTGGGCCACGAGAGCAGCGAGGCGGTCGTTGTCCCCCAGCCGGATTTCATCGGTAGCAACGGTGTCATTTTCATTGACAATCGGCAACACCTGAAGATCCAAAAGGCGATTAAACGTCTGTTGAGCGTTGCGATAATGGCTACGGCGGGTGACATCGTCAGAGGTCAGCAATACTTGACCCACCGTGATTCCATGGAGTGCAAACTCCGCCGTATATGCCGCCAGCAGGATTCCCTGTCCCACACTTGCGGCAGCTTGTTGGGTGGCAAGATCCTTGGGTCGTTTAGTCAATCCGAGTGCGGGCATTCCGGTGGAAATGGCACCGCTACTGACAACTACCACCTGGTGACCGCGTGCCCTGCGCTCTGCGACCGCCGCAGCCAGAACTTTGACGGCATCTAACTTCAGACCGCCCTCACGCGAAGACAACGAAGATGATCCAATTTTTACGACAACGCGCTGCGCGTGCTGCACCGACTCACGGGTTGATAATCGCTCAGACATTAGGCAAGATTCTCCGGTCGAACTTCAAGACGTGAATCACTTCCTCGCGGACCCTGATTTGCTTCGCCGACCGACGGGAACCAGTCGAAAACAACTGCATTTTCCTGAGGACCAATCATGACGGTGGAACCTGGCATGGCACCAGCCTTCATGAGTTCTTCTTCCACCCCAAGTCGAGCAAGGCGATCGGCAAGGTAACCCACTGCTTCATCATTTCCGAAATCTGTTTGACGAATCCACCGCTCGGGGCGTTGCCCGCGCACACGGAACCCATCAGGTTCTTTGATAACGGTGAACCCGGAGTCATCGACAGCCTTGGGCGAGATCACAATCCGCGGTATTTCAATAGCTGCCTCGATTGCCCGTTTCGCTTCCACTTTTTCAGCAATAGCAAAGCTGAGTGGTCGCAAACCCTCGCGCGAAACAGCTGAAATTTCAAATACGGGATAGCCGCGCTCTTCAATCATGGGTTTCACCATGTCGGCTAGGTCTCTCGCTTCAGGAACATCGATCTTATTCAAGGCAACAATTCGCGGGCGATCGTCAAGGCCACCGTACTGCCGAAGTTCTGATTCAATAATGTCAAGATCGGTAATGGGGTCTCGATTGGGTTCCAAGGTGGCGCAATCAAGAACATGCACAATGACACTGCACCTCTCCACATGGCGTAGGAAATCAAGCCCCAAGCCTTTGCCTTGACTTGCTCCGGGAATGAGCCCGGGGACATCAGCCATGGTGTAGACGACATCGCCCGCGGTCACAACACCGAGGTTCGGCACCAAAGTGGTAAACGGATAGTCAGCGATCTTGGGTCGGGCAGCACTCATGGCAGCGATCACACTGGACTTCCCCGCACTCGGAAACCCCACGAGAGCAGCGTCGGCGACCGTCTTAAGCTCGAGGAACACTTCGCTGTGGGTACCTGGCTCACCAAAAAGAGCAAAACCTGGGGCCTTGCGTCGCGGTGACGCAAGTGCGGCATTGCCCAATCCCCCACGTCCACCTCGAGCGATAACAAATGAGTCGCCTGGCGCAATGAGATCAGATAGCACCTCACCGGTGAGGTCACGGATCACAGTTCCAGATGGCACCCGCAAAATTACATCTTCGGCATTAGCTCCATGTCGATTGGAGCCTTGACCTGGCTTGCCATTAGCAGCGGTTCGATGAGGGCTGTGATGAAACTCCAAGAGGGTGGTCACCTGCGGGTCAACAACGGCAATAACATCGCCGCCCCGACCACCGTTGCCACCATCAGGACCACCGAGGGGTTTGAATTTCTCGCGCATCACAGAGGCACACCCATGACCCCCGTTGCCGCCCTGCGCATGAATCGCTGTTTGGTCAATGAACGTTGCCATGATGAACCTCCCTTCTACCTACAGTTGTACGGAACATATAAGAAAGAACATATAAGAAAGGCGGGCCCCAAGGGACCCGCCTTTCTATGAAGCCATGTGGTGAAGTTTTTAGACTCCAGCAACAATGTTGACAACACGGCGGCCGCGGGCGGTGCCGAACTCCACAACACCAGGTTGCAAAGCGAAGAGGGTGTCGTCTTTGCCGCGGCCAACATTGGCACCCGGGTGAAAGTGGGTTCCGCGCTGACGAACAATGATTTCGCCTGCATTGACTGTTTGGCCGCCGAAACGCTTCACACCAAGACGCTGGGCATTACTGTCGCGACCGTTGCGAGTACTGGATGCACCTTTTTTATGAGCCATGATTCACTTCCCTGCCGCAATATTGGTTACCTTGACCGCGGTCAGTTCGGATCGGTGTCCCTGACGGCGACGGTAGCCGGTCTTGTTCTTGTACTTGAGAATATCTATTTTCTCGCCCCGACGGTGATCAATGATCTCGGCGGTAACGGTGACTTTGGCTAGTGCAGCTGAATCGCTGGTTACTTTGCCATCTTCAACGAGGAGCACTGCTGGGAGAGCAAATGTGGAACCAGGCTCGCCGGGAACCCGGTCAAGCACCACGAGGTCACCTACTGAGACCTTCTCTTGCCGTCCGCCGGCTTTAACAATGGCGTACACCACAAACTCCTGTCAGTTACGAACTTTCACTCACGTACTTGTTCACACGTAGCGAGATCTTGCTGGGTCTAGTTTTGGGGGGGATCACATTGCCTCCACTCCGAAGACGAAAGCATACGGTGCCCCTAGAACGTTGGCTACACCGCCTCAGGGGTTACCGACCCGGCCACGACTTCCTCGACGGAATCCACCCCTGGTCCCCCATCAGATTCGTCACTCGAGGCCTCTGGCTTCTCCGGGTCATCGGTGGCGCTCTGCCCCAAGGCCCGAGCTGCCACCATGGCGGGGTCCACGGCATTTGCCGGACGCCGGTAACGGACCGGAGGCTCGTGATGGGAGTGCTGGTCAGAACCTGGGTCGGTGGTGAGGGACACCTTGATGCCCCGCCCATTGCAAGCCTCGCAATTTTCCGAGAAAGACTCAATCAGGCCGGAGCCAATGCGTTTGCGGGTCATTTGGACAAGGCCGAGTGATGTGACTTCAGCAACCTGATGCTTGGTGCGGTCTCGACCCAAACACTCGATCAGCCGACGCAAGACTTGGTCGCGATTGCTCTCCAAAACCATGTCAATGAAGTCGACCACAATAATTCCGCCGATATCACGCAAGCGAAGTTGGCGAACAATTTCCTCTGCCGCTTCTAAATTGTTCTTAGTCACGGTCTGCTCAAGATTTCCACCTTGACCCGTGAATTTTCCGGTGTTCACATCAACAACCGTCATGGCCTCGGTACGATCAATAACAAGTGAGCCACCAGAGGGCAAATACACCTTTCGATCAAGTGCCTTCAAAAGTTGTTCATCAACTCGCAATTCAGCGAAAAGGTCCTTCTTATCGACCCAATGCTCAAGCCGATCGAGTAGGTCAGGAGCAACAGCACTGATGTATGCATCGACCGTTGTCCATGCGATATCGCCAGACACGATCATCTTATTGACATCTTCATTGAAGATGTCGCGCACAACTTTGATAGCGATATCTGGTTCTGCGTATAGCAATGCTGGTGGAGTTGCACCCTTACCACCTTGCTCAATGTCCTCCCACAGTGCAGTAAGACGTTGAACATCTTGTTCAAGGGCATCTTCAGCAGCGCCCTCTGCCGCGGTGCGCACAATCACACCCGCGTTCTCCGGCATCACGCGTCGAAGAACTTCCTTCAGGCGATTGCGTTCACCTTCGGGAAGTTTTCTGCTAATGCCGGTCATGGAACCATCGGGGACATAGACCAAGAACCGGCCTGGAAGCGAGATCTGGCTGGTAAGGCGAGCACCTTTTTGTCCAACGGGATCCTTGGTCACCTGAACCAAGACGGGGTCACCAGGTTGCAACGCTAACTCGATTCGTTTTTGCTGGCCTTCAAGTCCGGCAGCATCCCAATTGACTTCACCGGCGTACAGGACAGCATTACGGCCTTTGCCAATATCAACAAAGGCGGCTTCCATGCTGGGAAGAACATTTTGCACCCGACCGATATAGACGTTACCGACCATGGATGTTGCCGAACCTCGAGTCACATAGTGCTCCACGAGGACACCGTCTTCAAGTACGGCAATCTGGGTACGGTCACCCAGTTGACGAATAGCCATCACGCGTTCGACCGATTCACGACGAGCGAGAAACTCTGCTTCGGTCAAAATAGGAGCGCGGCGACGCCCTTGATCACGCCCGTCCTTACGGCGTTGCTTTTTTGCCTCTAGGCGGGTTGAGCCCTTGAATTCTTCGTTCTTCCGACGAGGTTCACGAACTCGCACAACCGTATTGGGGTCATCTGTGTCAGACTCGTCTGCCTGACCTGCGCGACGACGCCTGCGACGCCGCTTCGTGCTCCCCGCATCTCCATCAGCGGGGTCCGATGAATCTGATGAATCGGCATCGGCTACGTCGGTGTCCTCTGAATCTGATTCCTGCAGATCCTCAGAGATTTCGGAATCGCCTGCTAAATCATCGGCGCCATCTGTGGAGGTCCCATCAGCTTTGCGCCTGCGACCGCGGCCGCCCCGGCGGCGACGCTTATTTTTCGTGGCTTCGTCTTCGGAACTATCACCGTCAGCGGGATCGGAATCCGTGGTGACAGCCTCGGTCTCCACTAGTTCGGGAGCAACTGACTTGGAAGCTTTTTTTACCTTGCCTTTGCCCTTTACGGGCGCGCTAATTTTCACCGGCTCTGCGGCAACCTGGAAAAGTGGTGTTGTCGCCTTAGCTATTGGCTTCGATTTCTCCACCGAGGTATCAGTCTTGGTAGCAGTTAAATCCTCTGACGGTGTCACCTTCTTGGTGGCTTTTTTTAACGCCTTCTTGGGCAACTTCTTCGCGGTGGTGGATTTCTCCACCGCAATAATGGGAATTTCTTCGGTTGCTGGTCCAGCTGGGCGGGAAACCGCCCGCCGACGTGGTTTTTTCATTTCTTCGGTGTTCTCGACCATGGTGGTCGCTCCTTAAGGTATGTGGACAACCCACACACAGGTCCGTGGAGTAATTCAGGGTGTCACCCCGACTACTTCAAGCTTCTCGGTCTGTCATCAAGGTTCGCGCGTCGTGTGCGCAGCGACTTCCTTGACAACCACATGATGGTGGGCCGCCACGGGGTCCACCGGGTGGTGGTCCTATGCGAGTACTCGATCAGGATCAAATGGATCCCCGATCGGGTTGCTCACTTCTTCGCGTGGGTTGAGCGGACCCTGTGCCAGGCGAGTCACCCGAACGGGCTTCTGCGGCACCAGTCCACCCACTTGCTTCAGTGCGGCTAGTACATCATCGGGTCGAACCGACGGAGTTAGGTGTCGGACAACCATCAGGAGTATGACACATCCATCAGGATCCGAGGCGTTCGACTCCAGTCCCTTCACCCTCAGGCTCACAATGGCTCCCCTAGCATCGAATACCCGCTTACCCGATTTCGTGAGGCGTTCGACCAGTACTTCTGCGGCTCCCATGAGGGAATCGATTGCCCGCTGAACATCCTCGGGTGGGGCAGTAATTTCCGCCTGCCACAGGCTGGCTTCGAGACGAGAGGCAAAATCTGACCCAAGGGCTTGGACGACCTCGACAATATCCAGCCCGGGAGGAAGTG
Source organism: Candidatus Nanopelagicales bacterium (assembly GCA_018402075.1). The sequence goes on from JAGYJP010000001.1 coordinate 338,005, forward strand.
CCGAATCGAGTTCCCGCCGGATAACCTCAGGGTCGCATATTTCCGTTACCCCTATTTCCACATACTCCGCCTCACTTGCCACACCTGTGGGGGCAGAATTCGAGTAGGAGATCTTGGGATGGGGTGAAAAGCCAGCACTGTAGGCAATGGGGACATTGGCCCGCCGAAGAGCCCTTTCCAGTGCCCGCTGAAAATCACGGTGACTGGAAAACCTCAGGCGCCCCCGTTTGGCGTATCGCAACCGAAATTTCTGAATTGTCGGGGCGAGGTCTCGCTCAGGGGGGCGATTTTTGGCTCCTTGATTTTTCTGTACTCGAGTCACTGATCGTGTGCCGCCGTCTCGGCGTGCTGAACGTGCGTTAACGAGCCGTGCATGGAAGACACCTGCGACAAGGGGGGTCGGGGAATCGGCATGGGCAAATCAACAATCCCGGTGGGTCCCACCTGGATTTCTGTACTCAATTGATCACACACACCGCAGTCAAAACACGGGGTCCACCGGCAGTCATCAACAGCGACTTCAGTGAGGGCATCTTGCCAGTCTTCCCACAACCATTCGGAATCTAAACCAGAATCCAAGTGATCCCATGGGAGCACTTCGGTGTATTCACGTTCGCGGATTGTGAACCAGTCAACGGATACACCCGTTTCCGCCAAACCCTTGTCGGCTGCAAGCATCCACTGATCAAATGAGAAATGCTCACTCCACCCATCAAAGCGAGCTCCATCGCGCCACGCGGCCTCAATGACATTTCCCACCCGGCGATCACCGCGTGAGAGCAATCCTTCAACGATGCCTGGTTTGCCATCGTGGTAGCGCAAGCCAATTGCTTTACCGAACTCTCGATCATTTCGGATCGCTTCTTTGAGTTTGTGCAGACGGGCATCCGTTGATTCATGGTCGAGTTGTGCAGCCCATTGAAAGGGCGTGTGTGGTTTGGGTACGAATCCGCCAATGGAAACAGTGCACTTGATATCGCGGCGCCCACTTGCTTCACGCCCCGCACGGATGACTTCGCGCGCCATGGTGGCAATCTGCAGAACATCTTCATCTGTTTCAGTGGGAAGACCGCACATGAAATACAACTTCACATTGCGCCAACCATTGGAATACGCGGTCGTAACGGTTCGAATGAGATCCTCTTCACTCACCAATTTATTTATGACTCGGCGAATTCGTTCACTGCCACCTTCTGGCGCAAAAGTCAGTCCACTTCGGCGTCCATTTCGCGAGAGTTCATTTGCCAGATCCACATTGAATGCATCTACGCGGGTACTAGGCAGCGACAGAGATGTTTGTGTTTGTTCGTATCGGTCTGCAAGATTACGGGCAATGTCAGCAATCTCGGAGTGATCCGCACTGGATAAGGAAAGCAGCCCAACTTCCTCAAACCCTGTTTTACACAACCCGTTTTCCACCATGTCAGCGATTCCGGTGATGCTGCGCTCCCGAACAGGTCGGGTAATCATGCCAGCCTGGCAAAAACGGCAGCCGCGGGTACAACCTCTGAATATCTCCACACTCATGCGTTCATGCACGGTCTCAGCTAGGGGAACCAGCGGCGCTTTCGGGTACGGCCACGCATCAAGGTCCATCAACGTAAATTTAGTAATTCTCCAAGGGACATCGGGGCGATTGGGACTCACTCGCTGGATGCGTCCATCGGGAAGGTAGTCAATATTGTAAAAACGTGGCACGTACACGCAACCCGTTTGCGCCAATTGGAGAAGCACACCTTCCCTGCCACCAGGTTCGCCGTCACTTTTCCAACGCCTCACAATGTCGGTAATGAGAAGCACTGCTTCTTCACCATCGCCCAACACAGCCGCATCGATAAATTGAGCAATGGGCTCGGGATTAAAGGCCGCGTGCCCACCCGCAATAACGAGTGGGTGCGAATCGCGCTGATCCGCATGGAGTGGAATTCCCGCAAGATCGAGCGCTGTCAACATGTTGGTGTACCCAAGTTCGGTACTAAAGGAGAGGCCAATCAGATCGAAGTCAGCAATATTTCGATGTGAATCCACAGTGAACTGGGGTACTCCGCTTTCGCGCATGAGCTTCTCAAGATCGGGCCACACGGCATAGGTTCGCTCGGCTAATACTCGATCCTGTTCATTAAGTACTTCATAAAGAATTTGGACACCTTGATTGGGTGAACCAACTTCATACGCATCTGGGTACATCAGCACCCAGCGAACATCGGTGTCATCCCATGCCTTGGAGACAGCATTGAGCTCACCGCCCACGTACTGAATGGGTTTGCTCACGAACGGGAGGAGGGCCTCGAGATCAGCAAAAACACTGGCACCACGAACGGCTACGCGAGGATTCATGCCAAAAGGTTACCCAACCTCGGCGAAACCGCTAAACAGCCGTGTGCGCGCACACTAAATCGTCGTGCCTGCGCACACTAAATCGTCACGCCTGCGCACACTAAATTGTCGCACCTGCGCACACTAAATCGCTGCGCGCGCGCCATGTAATCGAACGGTCTGCAAAAGGCCCACGGCAATCCATACGGCCATCATGGACGTGCCTCCGGCCGAAACAAATGGGAGTGGGATGCCGGTAATCGGCATCAGACCCAGGGTCATGCCGATATTTTCAAATGTTTGAAAAGCCAGCCATGCAAATACACCGGTTGCGACCAAACGCCCATATCGGTCATCTGCGCGCCATGCGGTCACGGCTGCTCGCCACAGAATTACTCCAAGAAGAGCAATAATAATAAATGAACCAATAAAGCCAAGTTCTTCGCCACTGACGGTGAAAATGAAGTCGCTCTCATTCACCGGTACAAACTTTCCTTGGGTTTGCGGACCTTCAAAGAGACCTGTTCCGCTCCACCCGCCACCTCCAATAGCAATTCGGGCTTGATTAGCGTTATATGCGGACGCAGCGGTATCCGAGTCAGGCGAAATAAATGAGGTGAGTCGTTGAACCTGATACTCCTTGAGCAGCCCCAACTGAATTGCAATAAGGACAGCTGCAACCGAACCACCGATCAAGCCCACCAGCCACCGCGTTTTTACTCCGGAAACTGCAATGATCGAAATAGCAATAGCCCCCATGATCAACACGGTACCTGTGTCATTTTGTAACAGGATTACCCCAATGGGGACCCCCGCAGCAATCAATGACAGAGCTACATCTCGACTTGTTGGCTCACTTTCAATATCGACTCGTTCAGAGAGCAATACAGCCATCATCAAAATAACAGCGATCTTCATGAACTCGGAAGGTTGAAGTGTGAGCCCACCCGGGAGGTCGATCCACGCGCGAGCTCCAGCAATCGTTACCCCGATAAAGGGCACAAAAGGGAGAAGCAGCAGAAAAAATGCTGCACCGTAAAGCACTGGTGTGTAAGCGTGCAGCCACCGATAACTTAATCGCGAAGCAATATAGCCAAGCCCAATAGCAACCACGACGTTGATCAGATGCCGCTTGAGATACGACTGCGGATCACTCTCAGAGGCAAGGTCTGCACGACTTGCCGACCACACAAGAATAGAACCCAAAATCGTGACTGCAATTGCTGAGATGAATAACACCCAGTCCAGATCGCGCCAGTAACTGCTGCGACGATCAGGTTGGGCGGTCATGGACGAATCACTAAATGTTGAAGAGTAGAACCGCGCCATTATTGATCCCTCGCTCGGGCCGATACCACTCCAGAATCCTTGCCCTTGGGAATAACCGGTGTGCCATCGGGTCGGATCACGGGAAGTTTCTTGGACGGCGTTCCACCGACCAGAACACTTCGTGCAGGGTTGACGGTTTGTCCGTTCACACCAAATAGCGCTTCATAAATCTTGCGGACACTTGGACCACTTGTTTTTGACCCGGTGCCACCTTGGGTGATCATCATGACCACGGCGTATTTTGGCTTATTCGACGGCGCATACGAGGCGAACCAGGATGTTGACACTTTGTCACCCGTCACCTGAGCTGAACCCGTCTTGGAAGCAATGGGGATCTGATTCAGTGGAAACCCAATAAAGGGTGCTTCGCCTGAACCATCCGAGGTCACACCCGGTAGAGAGTTACGCAAAAAGTTCATTGTCGATTTCGGAACATCGACCGTGGACTTCACAACAGGGGACATCTCCTCAATTACGGAACCATCGGCGCCCATGACAGCTTTCACCAGGCGTGGTTCATATACCTTGCCGCCATTGGCGATTGCGGCATACGCCATGGCCATTTGAAGAGGGGTGACAGCGGTGTCGCCCTGTCCAATCGCTGCGTTGAGTGCATCGCCTTCGCGCCAACGAAAACCATCAGCACAGTTTTCTATGTCAAGAGCCGTGAAATAATCTGCCAACTTGGGATCGGTTTTTCGGGTCTCGGGATAACCACTGACCGCGTTTTCACACCAGGTGTCCCGTTTTGCTTCCCAGTTCTGCACCTTGAATGCACGTGAAGAAATACGCCCAGCCGACTCAACTGGCAGATCAATGCCGGTCTTCGAGCCGAAACCAAACATTTGGGCTGCCTCTGCAATGGGATCGGGTGAGTCCCGGGTTGCCTCGCCTCCACCTGCTTGATTCCACATTCGGTCTGCAATTCCATAAAACACCGTGTTACAAGAAACCTCCAATGCGCGCGCAAGTGAAATTCGTCCATAGGCTGCCGACTCATAATTTCGGAATATCTGCGTACCTAGCTTCACATTTTTGGGACACGCATAATCAGAATAAAGCGAGAAACCTTCCTTACCCGCGGCTGCCGTGCTCACCACTTTGTAGGTTGATCCTGGAGCAAAAAGTCCTTGGGTTGCATTGGAAGAAAGGGAATCACTCTTCATTAATTCTTTGTACTGCTTTTGAGTAACACCGCCTATCCAAATGGCCGGGTCATAGGTGGGGTAACTCGCCATGGCGAGAATCTGTCCGTTACGCACGTCAACGACAACTGCGGCTCCAGAGTCTCCCGGGTACCCCTGCGCTTGCGCTCGTTGAACAGCGGCAACTAATTGTTCTTCTACGACCGACTGAAGCTTGGCATCGATTGATGACACGAGATAATTACCGGCAACCGCGGGCTTTTGATCAACCGTTCCAGTCACCTGTCCTGATGTGTCCACCTCTAGTGTTGTGACACTGGGCTTTCCCCTGAGGACTTCGTCATAATAATTTTCTAATCCGGAACGACCAACAACATCTGTTTTTCGAAGTCGGTCATAGGCCACACTTTGCTGTGCATCCGATTGCTGCTCCGCTAACTTTTCCTCGGTCACCGGTCCCAAATACCCGAGAATGTGCGCAGCATTCACACCAAAGGGCGCCGCATACTCGCGAATTGCTTTGAGCGTTGCGGTGATTCCGGGGAAATCTGATCTCTTCTCCATGATTGTTAAAGCAGTTTGAGGATCCACGTCATTTGCTACCGGTACCGCTTGGTAGGTGGAGCCATTCCAGCAAATGGGCGGCTTGGGAGCTCCTTCGGTTCCACAGGGAAGGAGGCGTTCAGAAATTGAGTCGGGAGTGACCCCAAGTATTCGAGCTAGGCGGTTGATTACCTTGGTGCCACCCTCAGGTTCCTGTTTAAGAACCTGGCGATCAATAGTGACAACAATGGATGTTCGATTGGATACCAGTGGCCGACCCGCTTGATCAAGGATGAGTCCTCGAACCGCAGGTTCTACAACTTCTCGGACGGTGTTATTCGCTGCCGCAGCCCGGTATTGATCGCCGGTGATCACCTGCAGATAGAACAGTCGAGCCACAAGAGTGGCTAAAAGCGAAAAGACCAAGATGCCAAGGATGGCGAGGCGAAGGTTCGAACGATCAGTCACAAACCCTCCCTTGCTTCACATGCCATTGGATTCTTCTTTGTGGGATTCTTCTTTGTGGGATTCTTCTTTGTGGGCTCCATTATGCGCAGACTCACCTGCGCCATCAGAGGTAGGACGTTTCCTCGGTCTAAATTGTTCCCGATTAAACGGACATTTCAGGCGTAACCCTGCGGGCCAGAATGCCGATAAGGGGTATCACTGCGGCCGCCAGTACCAAGCCGTAGAAGGCCGCGGTCAAGGTGATCCATGGAACTTCCGACCAATTGACATTACTTCCCCCAAGAATTGTGTCCACGGCTGCGGTCCCCAAGGCCGCTGAGCCGGTACTGAGTGCGGCAATAGCCGCCATGATTGGCAGAGTCCGATCACGGGGATCAACCCAGTAACCGGCAATAAAGCCAATGACCAAATAGATGATTGCGTTGACGCCCACCAAAGTATCCGAGGGTGGTGAAAGATCAATCAACACTCCCGCGGCAAATCCAGCGGTCGCACCCGGCAGTGGACCCAGTGCGAGAGCGAGCGCAACAACCGTCACTACGACAAGATCAGGAGTCGCACCGGAAAATCCGAGTCTGCTCAACAGGGTGAGTTGAATGATGACTGCCAGAAAAATGCTGGTGCCAATGAAAACACTTTGGCGATAAATCACACCAGCTCCTAATCGGGAGGAGCAGGAGTTGCGGCACTCTCCCGCTCTGGTGTCGGAGTGGCAGGTTCTTCCCCTTGCGAGTTCTGGTTGCCGTTAGCGGACTCTGTGGGAACCGGTGACACAGCGGGTACGGGTGCCGCTGGCAGAACGGAATCGCGTGGATCCTCTCGAGGTGGCCTCACCACGACACCCACCACACTGAGTTGGGAGACGTCAACAAATGGCATGACCGTTGCTACGCGGGCTAATGCTCCCGCGGTACCTGAAACATCGACAACTTCGCCGATGGGGAGTCCCGGCGCATACGGTCGACCATCTTTTGATCCAAATGTAACGACTGAATCGCCTGATTCAACTTTTCCCAGTGGATCCAAAAGTTGGAACTGGAGTGAATTCTGCCTCCCCGTTCCTGACACGATTCCGATTTCCTGTGACCCTGCAACGCGACCACCGACAGCGGAAGACGGATCAACAAGCAGAACCACAGTGGAAGTGCTGTTGTATACCTTTGACACTCGACCAATGAGTCCATCACCGTTGATGACGGTCATATCTACTTCCACACCGTCAAGACTGCCCACATCAATACTTACCGTCCACGAGTAATCCTGGACACTTCCCACCGCAATGACTTCTGCAGGAACAATTCTGTACCGGCCCACACTTGCCACGCGGAGCAATTCATCAAGTGCAATGGCGCGAGCAATGTCATTCTCGGCACTAATCAACTCGGATTCGAGTGCTGAATTTTCTTCGGTGAGAATTCGGATTTGTCCCGATTGATCAACTTGAGTGCTCCACCATTCACTAAAACCTGTAATCGGAGAAAAGACTGTCGCTGTGACATTTTGAACTCCCCCAATGATGGAACTCACCGCAGATCGGGCACTGGAAAACGGGCCATCGCCTCCACGCAAATCAAGGATGACAAAAGTGAGCGACGCAACAACCAACGTGGCAAGCACCAGTTTGGTGCGGCGAGAGAGCATGCCTACCTACGGGGTTCGGCAACAAGAACCTGTTGCAAAGCATCGAACTCCTCAACACACTTGCCAGAGCCCAAGGCAACACAGTCAAGAGGACGATCAGCCATGACAATGGGCATTCCTGTTTCGTGGCGAAGGCGTTCATCAAGGCCAGTGAGCAATGCTCCCCCGCCGGTCAAGACTATTCCTCGATCCATGATGTCACCGGATAACTCTGGGGGAGTTCGGTCCAAGGTCGCCTTCACAGCGTCAACAATCGCATTCACTGGTTCATCGATTGCCCGACGAATCTCTTCAGCAGACACCACAATTGTTCGGGGTAAGCCGGTAATGAGGTCCCTTCCCCTTATTTCTGCGTGCGGTTCGTCAGGCATGGGGAATGCAGAGCCAATCGCAATCTTTATTTCTTCGGCAGTGCGTTCCCCTAGGAGCAACGAATACTCCTTTTTCACATAACTAATGATCGCATTATCAAGCTCATCGCCACCTACCCGAACAGAAAGACTGGTCACAATTCCGCCCAGAGAAATGACGGCGACTTCGGATGTTCCACCACCGATATCCACCACCATGTTGCCGGTAGGTTCGTGGACGGGTAAACCTGCACCAATTGCAGCCGCCATAGGCTCTTCAATGATAAATACTTTTCGGGCACCTGCGGCATAGCCTGCATCTTTTACCGCACGTTGCTCAACCCCCGTTATGCCGGAGGGAACACACACAATGAGGCGCGGCTTTGCCAGATGACGACGACGATGCACTTTTTGAATGAAGTACCGCAGCATGCGCTCGGTAGTATCGAAGTCAGCGATCACACCATCCTTCAGTGGCCGGATAGCAACAATGTTTCCCGGAGTCCTACCTATCATTTGCTTAGCCTCGGAGCCAACGGCCAAGATCCCACCTGATGTGGTGTTGATCGCCACAACAGAGGGTTCATTCAAAACAATTCCACGGCCCCGGACATACACCAATGTATTAGCGGTACCGAGGTCAACAGCCATGTCGCGTCCAACAAAGGAAGAGTTCGCGGCGAAACCCATACTGGCACCTCCAATCGGTCGGGGAAGGGACACGATAACTCCCGGGCACAGGTGCCCAGAAGACGTTGTCTAATGGTAGCCGTCAGGAAGGAGGCAGTACCCGCTGGGCGCGGGCAACCTCACATTCGCGTAGAGCGGCTTGGAGTTCGCCCAGGACCACAGGATCTGGCTGAAAACCAAATGCCCTCGCAGCTACTTCACCCAAATCTGCTCGGTAATCGTGCCCCCAACTCTGGAAATCCCCCGGCGTGACGTTCGTGGCAAAGATCGTGTCCACGAGAACGGTGGCCCAGGTCAGTCCTGGTTTCCACGTCATGGATTCCGGGATATTTCGACCCCTGGGCTGGTGCTCAAGCCACGTGGGTTGCGACCAGGTGAGATCGGGGCGGAATCGAACAACCGGGTCGCCATCGTGTTCCAAGAACCACACGCGGGCATCGGCACCCGGTGGAATCTGCTCGGGTCGGTCAATTGTGATCGACTCCCCCGCACATAAACGATGAAAACCATCCGAGCTAGTGCCACCGGGTGTTCCGACCCATAGCGCACGGGAAATGTGAAAGCGATCCATGTCGACTGGACCCAAGGGCAATGCATACTGCTGCACCTTGGCCCCCAAACTCTCGCCATAAACCAACAGTTTTGGCACGGATTTTCCTTGCCGAACCCGACTCTCCCATTTGACGACCAAGGCTTCAATTAATGCCCGTTGAGTACCGCCCGCGAAAGCTACCTTGGTGAGGGAAAGAAAACTGGGTAGAAGGCCATACGACACAACAACGGTTGCGCAATCACCACCGCTGAGAAATTCCAGGACATCCACCGGTGTGGAATTTGCATAACCGGAACCCGCAGGTGACTGCACCAGTAAATACTGCCTGTCAAATGCGCCAGTTCGATCCAATTCCTTGAGCGCCAATGCAACTCGGTCAGTAATGGACGGTTCATGCAGCACACTGACAAAAATTCGGATCGGTTCATGGGTGCGGGGGACACTGATGGCACTCGCGGACTTATCCGATGATGTTGCACCCTCAATAAGCGTTGCACTGTGCACAAAACGTGCACCTTCACGGCTGAGCAGCGAAAAATCCACTTCGGAGTTTGGCCCACCGCTGACGTACTGTGAAAGCGGTGGATCCAACAAGGCGGCATCCAACTCTGCGCCATCAAGTTCCATTTCCTGTATTTTTTTGCGGCCAATAAACCACCCTGCACCACCAGCGACCGCTGCTCCGGAAAGTATCACGGGAAGGTGTCGAGCTCGCACACGCGGCGCCAGCGTTGCGACCACGGTTGATGAACCCGCAATGGCACCCACCACACCGGGAAATAACAATCTGACCCGATCAGGCCACTGCACCAAACTCTCGCCACGGGCCAGAAGTGCGGTTGTGACTCCGCTTGTCAGCCCAGCAATTATCGATTTCACTGATTGACCAATGAATTTTTCACATTAACCGGGTTAGGACAGACCCGGGAAGAAGAGCGCAATTTCCCTTGCCGCCGATTGGGGTGAATCAGAACCGTGGGTCACATTGTTTTGCATCTCGGTGGCAAGGTCACCGCGAATAGTTCCTGGCGTTGCGGCAACTGGATTGGTAGCCCCCATCATGGTGCGCCATTGCGAAATGGCATCGGGTCCTTCAATTACTGCAGCCACAAGGGGCCCACCGGTGATAAATTCAACGAGATCTTTAAAGAAGGGTTTGTCTTGGTGCTCGCCGTAATGTTCTTGCGCAACTTCAACAGTCACGGTTCGCAGTTCTAAGGCTGCGAAAGTGAATCCCTTACGTTCAATTCGCGCCACCACTTCACCAATCAAACCTCGGGCCACACCGTCTGGCTTAATGAGTACGAGAGTGCGTTCGGACATGCTGGCTCCTTGAGTTGATAGTTCTGGAAACATCGATTGATTCGTTCAGAGTGGATGGTAGACGCTTGCTAGGCAGATGATTCACCCAACTCCCGAGCCCGATCAATTCTTTGACCGTTCTGGACCGCGAAAAACCACAAAACTGCGAACACCCCACCAACGATAAACATTGTGGGCACGACAAATCCTGAACCCACAGCCAGCCCTTGCAATACCCAACCAACTGGAACCGCAATGGGCTTAGTGATAAACCCAATAGTGAGAAACATGAGCAAGGCAATGGCAAGACCCACCCCTAGTGCAAGTCCCGCATTAACGTTTTCATTGTTGATGGCAATCGGTATCGCCAATAGCACCACTATTGCTTCAAGGGCCAGAACACTCGATCCGAGAACTCGCATAATTACTCCTTGCCTCCCATGGCGTTCTCGGTGCCAATTGCGCGAATAACGTCCCCAACCACGACTACAGATCCCGTGACAACTACTCCCATTCCTGAATACTCTCCCGTTTGATCAGCAAGCGCAATTGCGCGGTCAAGAGCATTAGCGGGGATCTCTTGGACACTTACATTGTTATCGCCCATGACATCTCGGGCAATTCGAGCAAGTTGTTCGGCGGGCAATGCTCGGGGTGACTGTGGTTGGGTAATCACAACATGGTCAACAATCGGAGCCAATGTCTCAATGAATCCCACTGCATCTTTGTCTCCCAGTACTCCGATAACCGCAATGACACCTCGGAAATCAAATGATGTTTCGAGGGCCGCTTTGAGGGAGCGAGCTCCGTGGGGGTTGTGCGCAACGTCCACCAACACCGTGGGACCACTTCGGATAATTTGCAAGCGACCGGGCACAACCGTTGACGCAAAGCCCTCGCGCACCGCATCAATATCCAATGGCTGTGAATTTGCAGCGCCGAGAAAAGACTCACATGCGGCTAGTGCGGTGGCAGCATTTACTCCCTGGTGTTCACCCCACAAAGGCACAAAGATGTCAGGGTATTCGCCGCGAATTCCCTGTAAGGAAAGGAGTTGTCCGCCGACGGCAAGATCCTGAGCATTAATGCCGAATTCAACACCGAACCGCGCAGGAATTACACCTGCCTGTGCACACGCCGCCACAAGCACAGCAGCGGCATCCGGGTGTTGAGGCCCAAGAACAGCCGCTTTCGCCTTGGCAATAATGCCGGCTTTCTCAATCGCAATCAGATCAATGGTGTCGCCCAGGTACTCCTGATGATCCAGATCAATGGGAGTGACTACAGCAACGTCAGGCGCACAAATACTCGTGGCATCCCACGTGCCACCAAGTCCCACCTCGATCACCGCAACATCGACCGGTGCATCGGCAAATGCGGAATAGGCAAGAGCCGTGAGTACTTCAAAGAAAGAAAGACGGGGGCCTCCATCTTGGGTGGAATTTCGATCAACGACGTCAATATATGGAGCGATCTCGTTCCAGGCTTCTAGCAATTGATCTCTGGTTATGGGAATGCCGTCAAGACAGATGCGCTCGGTAGGGTCAGTTAGGTGTGGAGATGTGAACAATCCGGTGCGCAGACCAAAGGAGCGGAGAACCGACTCAATCATGCGAGCGGTCGAGCTCTTGCCATTGGTTCCCGCAATTTGAATAACCGGATAGGTAAATTGTGGGTTGTCGAGGAGCTCCGCCACGGAAGAGATCCGGGTCAGAGATGGCTCGATCATGTTCTCTGGCCAACGTGATTCCAGTTCACGCCAAAGGTCTTCAATATTGGAGACAGCCACCGTGGCAGTCTAAGCACCTCACCTCACCTAGCGGTCAATAGACTTCGGAACCATGTCCCCAACCCAAGAGCCCCGAATCCCGGAAAAACCGTCTCTCGACGGCATCGAGGTTAAATGGTTGGCCACGTGGAATGACCAGGGCATTTACAACTTTGACCGCACCAAGACCCGTGATCAGGTCTTTTCTATCGATACACCTCCGCCCACCGTCAGCGGATCCCTCCATGTCGGACATGTTTTTAGTTACACGCATACCGATTGCATTGCTCGCTACAAGCGGATGCGTGGGTTCGAAGTGTTCTATCCGATGGGCTGGGATGACAATGGGCTTCCCACTGAACGCCGGGTCCAAAACTATTTCGGAGTCCGATGCGACCCCAGCCTGCCGTACAACCCCAACTACACGCCCCCCGCACAACCTGACCCAAAAAAGCAAGAGCCCATTTCACGCCGCAACTTCATTGAACTTTGTGAAAAACTCACCGTTGAAGACGAAGTTGTTTTCGAGGACCTATGGCGACGCATGGGACTATCCATTGACTGGAATCAGACGTACCAAACAATTGATCGCAATGCACAGCGCACAAGTCAACTCGCTTTCTTGAGGAATCTCGCCCGCGGCGAGGCCTATCAATCCGAAGCACCAACATTGTGGGATGTCACATTCCGTACTGCTGTCGCCCAAGCTGAACTCGAGGATCGCGAGCGCCCTGGCGCCTATCACCGAATTGGTTTTTCCCAAGCCGCTGCCCCCAGCGAAAAAGTTTTTATTGAAACGACTCGACCCGAATTACTTGCTGCATGCGTCGCATTAGTTGCGCATCCAGATGATCCCAGGTTTCAGCCACTCTTCGGCACCAATGTGATGACACCGGTCTTCGGTGTCGAAGTACCCGTCATGGCTCACACCCTTGCTGATCCGGAGAAGGGTTCGGGCATAGCCATGGTCTGCACATTCGGTGACCTTGCGGATGTCACGTGGTGGCGTGAATTGCAACTACCAACCCGACCCATCATTGGGTGGGATGGCCGCGTAACCAGTGAGATTCCTGCGTGGATTACTTCCAAGTCCGGGCGTGATCGATTCGCTGCAATTGCAGGTGCCACGAGTTTCACTGCCAAAGCAACCATGGTGGAAGTCCTCAGGGAATCTGGTGACATGGTGGGTGAACCGAAGCCCATTACACACCCCGTTAAGTTTTTCGAGAAGGGCGATAAACCACTGGAAATCGTCACCACTCGCCAGTGGTATCTCACCAATGGCGGCCGTAATCCGCAATTGCGTGATGAACTTCTATCTAGAGGTCGTGAACTGATATGGCACCCAGCACACATGCTGGTGCGCTATGAAAACTGGGTGGAAGGCCTCAACGGCGATTGGTTGGTCTCACGCCAAAGATTCTTTGGCGTGCCCATTCCCGTGTGGTACCCGCTCGATAATCAAGGAAATCCAATCTATGAATCAGTGATCACTCCCAGCGAGGATCTACTCCCCATTGACCCCAGCAGCGATTGCCCACATGGGTTTACCGAAGACCAACGCAATAAGCCTGGTGGTTTCATGGGAGACCCTGATGTCATGGATACCTGGGCGACCAGTTCATTAACTCCGCAAATTGCCGGTGGTTGGGAGCGAGATAACGACCTCTTTGAGCGGGTGTTTCCCATGGACATGCGCCCGCAGGCACACGAAATCATTCGGACCTGGTTGTTTTCTTCGGTTGTGCGCGCGGATTTAGAAAATAATGAACTCCCTTGGACACATGCTGCTATTTCAGGGTGGATTCTTGACCCCGATCGCAAGAAGATGAGTAAGTCTAAGGGAAATGTGATCACACCCATGGACTTGCTCGATGAATACAGCTCCGATGCTGTGCGCTACTGGGCGGCATCTGGGCGGCCAGGAACGGACACCGCTTTCGACGTCGGACAAATGAAGATCGGCAGGCGCCTGGCCATCAAACTTCTCAACGCAACAAAGTTTGTCCTTACCATTTCAGACTCGGGAGAAATTGAACAAGTCACGGACCCACTGGATCAAGCAATGCTCGCACGCCTCGCAGACACGGTGGAATCGGCAACCGCAGCGTTCGAAGACTTTAACTATGCCAAGGCACTTGATCTTGCCGAATCATTTTTTTGGGAGTTCACCGATGACTATGTGGAGTTGGTCAAAGAACGTGCTTATGGTGAGAAAGACGGAGTAAACACGACAAGTGCTCAAAGCGCCCTGCACTTGGCGCTTACCACTCAACTGCGGCTATTTGCTCCTTTCTTACCCTTCACCACCGAAGAAACGTGGTCGTGGTTTCACGAGGGTTCTATTCACCGCCAACCGTGGCCTACTGCAAGTGAATTGATTCCCAATGATTCACCGCGCAACACCGGCTTACTGGATCATGCAAACGAAGCACTCAGAATGGTTCGTAAGGCAAAGTCGGAAGCCAAAGCATCCATGCGTGCTGTCGTTGAGAAGGCGGTGTTTACGGGCAGTGAGAGTGTGATTGCAGATCTCGTGATTGCACAGTCTGATTTGGAGGCCGCAGGGTCAATCCGCATATTCGAAACCGCAATTGATCACAACTCGACGGAACTTCGAACCGAGATAAAGCTTGCCGCGAATTAGGCGGTCTTTTCCCGAGGAGCACGCTTAGGCGCGGTCCTGGGAACTAAGGTCGGGTTCACGCTGTCACGCACAACCTCGGCAGTGATTACGACCTTTGCAATATCCTCACGGCTCGGAACTTCATACATGACGTTGAGAAGGACTTCTTCAAGAATCGCACGCAGCCCACGAGCACCCGTGCCACGCAGCAGAGCCAGGTCCGCGATTTCATTCAGTGAGTCCTCGGTGAACTCCAGTTCAACATTATCAAGTTCAAAAAGCTTCTGATACTGCTTCACCAGAGCGTTTTTCGGTTCGCTCAGAACTGCAACGAGCGCCTCGCGATCGAGTTTGCTGACTGCGGTAAACACTGGAAGTCGCCCAATGAACTCTGGGATCATGCCGAATTTGAGGAGATCTTCCGGCATGACGTGGGCGAAAGGATCAGCCGAAATATCCTTTGTTTCGGAGCGCTCGCCTTCGACTAGATCAAATGTGAACCCAAGATTCTTCTTGCCCATGCGCTGTTCAACAATTTTGTCCAGACCCGCAAATGCACCACCCACAATAAAGAGGACATTGGTGGTATCGATCTGAATAAATTCCTGGTGCGGGTGTTTGCGCCCACCTTGTGGAGGCACTGAAGCTGTGGTGCCTTCGAGGATCTTCAATAGTGCTTGCTGCACACCTTCACCCGAGACATCGCGGGTAATGGAGGGGTTCTCGCTCTTGCGAGCAACCTTGTCGATCTCGTCAATGTAGATGATTCCCATTTCAGCGCGCTTGGTGTCGAACTCAGCAGCCTGGATCAACTTCAGCAGGATATTTTCCACATCTTCGCCGACATATCCGGCTTCGGTGAGCGCGGTGGCGTCAGCAATGGCAAATGGGACATTCAGCATGCGGGCGAGGGTTTGCGCCAGCAGAGTTTTACCCGAGCCAGTGGGGCCAAGGAGCAGGATGTTGGACTTGGCTAGTTCCACCGAATCTTCTTTTGCCTTGTGATTTGCACCGGCCTGAACTCGCTTGTAGTGGTTGTAGACGGCCACGGAAAGTGACTTTTTCGCCGCGTCTTGGCCGATCACGTATTCGTCAAGGAATGCATAGATTTCGCGTGGTTTGGGTAATTCCCCAAACTCGGATGTACTAGCCTCGGTCAGTTCTTCTTCAATGATTTCGTTACACAGATCAATGCATTCATCGCAGATGTAGACCATGGGTCCAGCAATGAGCTTCTTGACCTGCTTTTGGCTTTTCCCACAGAAGGAACACTTGAGCAAGTCTCCGCTCTCACCTATACGTGCCACAGTGTCCCTCAGCCTTCCACCGGTATGTGTCTTACAACGGGCTCGCTCACAGGGACTTACCCTCGTGAACTCGGTTACCGTACCCCGTAATGGCACATGTTCGCTCGTTATTCACACGGTGGCGTGCCCGAAAGTCTCAACCCTTAGTTGAAACTCGAAGGGGTTTGAGATAACCCTTAAGTCGAATCAGGCCTTGCGTGAGGAAATAACCGAGTCGATCACTCCATATTCCACAGCCTTAGCTGCGGTCAAAATATTGTCACGCTCAATATCTTTCTCAATTTGCTCAATGGAACGCCCCGTGTGTAATGCGAGGATGCCTTCCATCTCCTTACGCATACGAATGATTTCATTGGCCTGAATTTCGATATCTGACCCTTGGCCGCCGCCTTCGGTGTACGGCTGATGAATCAGAATTCGGGAATGAGGCAGGGCGAAACGTTTGCCCGGGGTACCCGCAGCAAGAAGCACCGCGGCAGCCGAAGCGGCTTGACCCAAGCACACCGTCTGAACCTGGGGCTTGACGAACTGCATGGTGTCGTAGATCGCCGTCATGGCGGTGTAAGAACCACCGGGTGAATTAATATAAATCTGAATATCACGGTCTGGATCCAGTGACTCAAGGGTAAGTAGTTGAGCCATGACATCGTCTGCTGAGGCATCGTCAATTTGCACGCCAAGGAAAATAATTCTTTCTTCAAAAAGTTTGGTATAAGGGTTGTGGACCCGCTCACCGGTGGCGGTTCGCTCCCGAAATTCCGGAAGGATATAGCGACTCACGGGAGCTGTTGACTGGAAAAGGTTTTTCACTTCGTGTCTCCCTTGAGTGAAGTTGGTGCATCGGCTGACGAGCTGTAAACATGATCGATTAATCCGTAATCACGAGCTTCGTCTGATGTAAACCAGCGATCTCGATCCGAGTCCTTTTCGATCTGTTCAACACTCTGTCCGCTGTGATCGGCAATGAGTTCTGCCATGCGCTTCTTGATGTACAACATTTGCTCGGCTTGAATCTTGATATCACTTGCTGTCCCACCCAGACCACCCGACGGCTGGTGCATCATGATGCGGGTGTTCGGGGTTGCATAACGCTTGCCCGGCGAGCCCGCACACAAGAGGAATTGACCCATGGAAGCGGCAAGACCCATGGCGACCGTGGTGACGTCGTTAGGAATCAACTGCATGGTGTCGTAGATGACCATACCGGCGGTGATCGAACCACCGGGTGAGTTGATGTAGAGGGAAATATCCTTCGATGGATCTTCAGCAGCGAGCACCTGCAACTGCTTGGCAATTCGGTTGGAGTTGTCATCCATGACGGGGCCCTCGAGCCAAATGATTCGCTCACGCAGGAGTCGTTCATCCAGCATGTCGCCAAATCCGGTCATGCCGCCACCTGCGCGCATGATGTGTTCAAAGGGTGTGGACACCGATTCTCCTTGCCTTGGGGTGACAACAATGATTCGCGTTGTTCTTGAGGAACGTAACTGAGTAACGCAACTCTAACCCTGCCGGCGGATCTCTACTCGGTCTACCGACCTGAGTTCGCCATCAGCCGAATGTCACACCCGTGAGGGAGGCACCTACGTGAGTTGGGCTTTTACTCGTCAGCGGTCAGAGCCGCCAGGGCGGCCATTTCGGTATCGAGGGCCGCCAGATCCACGACAGCGCCGGTGGTGTCTACCACCTTGGCCGTTTCCAGAACCTTGGCCAGCGCCTTGGCTCGGCGAATATCGGCCATTGCCATGGGGACCTGACCCGCTTCCACAAGTGCCTGAGCGAAGGCATCCGGTGCCATTCCGTAACGCGGCGCCTGTTGGACCAACCACGCACTGAGTTCGCTCTCGCCCACGGTAAGTTCAGCGTCTTCGGCGATTTTGTCCAATACAAATTGACTCTTCATGCCGGCGCGGATTTCCTGCTCAACTTCACCGCGATGGTCTTCGCCGGAATCATGACCATCTTGGAAGTGAGACTCGATTTCAGCCGCAACGACACTTTCGGGCAGTGCAATATCCACTTTCTCCAGCAATACATCGTGGATCTTGTGGCGAGCCTCATTGCCCTGCTCAATACGCTTCAAGCGCCCGAGTCGAGTTTCAATATCAGCCCGAAGTTCTTCAACTGTGTCGAACTCGGAAGCCATGCTCACAAATTCAGCATCAAGTTCAGGAAGCTCACGCTCGCGAACAGCAGCCACCTCAACCGTTACGGTCAGTGGAATACCTGACCAATCGCCATTTTGTGGGGTGAATTCAAATGATCTTGACTCGCCTTTAGCCGCACCTCGGATTGCGTCGTCGAATCCTGGAAGCATGCCTTCGGTTCCCAGTTCATAAGACATGGCTTGAGCGGAAAGATCCTCAACTTCTTCTCCACTTTCCGTGGCTCCGGAGATATTCACCAAAAGAATGTCGCCATCGGTGCTGGCACGATCCACTTCCTTGAGATTGGCAAATCGGCCACGCAAAGCATCAATTTGTTCATTTATGTCTGAATCCGACAAGGCATAGGGCTCTACCTCGACAGTTAAAGAATCAAATGCGGGGAGTTCGAATTCAGGGCGGATATCGACTTCCACGGTGAAGGTCAGTTTGTCGCCATCGACAATCTCGGTGACCTCAACAGCCGGCTGCCCAATGGGGCGAATGTTGTTGTCTCGAATAATTTCTTCATAAGCTTTTGGAAGAGCATCGTTGATTGCTTCGTCGAGAACCGCACCGCGACCCACCCGCTGCTCAACAACTCGGGCAGGCACCTTGCCCTTACGAAAACCGGGGATATTGATCGACTTGCCTATGCGGACAAGCGCAGCGTCAACACTTGGTTGCAGATCAGCAAACGGCACCTCAACGGAAATTTTGATTCGGGTGGGATTGAGGTTTTCGATCTCGGTTTTCACTAATGCTCCATGGGGTCGACTGACGGTTCGTGTTGTACGGCGTGTGGAACTTGCTCGTGTATCAGGCGGAACTTTTGTCATTCTGTGGTCGGGGCGGGGAGATTCGAACTCCCGGTCTCCTGCTCCCAAAGCAGGCGCGCTAGCCACTACGCTACGCCCCGCGCTGGCCTCCGAGAGTCTAGAGGTAACCCCCACCTCACCTGAATCTGCATGTACGTTCACCCAGAATCGAACGCCAATTTCGATAGGAAAGTGCGAATGAGTACCATTAGCGCGCACCTCGCGGGTGTAGCTCAATGGTAGAGCCCCAGCCTTCCAAGCTGGCCATGCCGGTTCGATCCCGGTCACCCGCTCGCAGAGAGGGTCACTCGGATCGGGAGGAGTCCCGCAGGGACGACGGACCCGGCCGCCATGTCGAGCGTTGACTCGCCCGGAATTGCAAGATGACATAACCGCAGTTGCTCCCAGTCACGACCCTCATTAACTTCAAGAAGAAGATTGGTCAACCCAAATGAGAATTCCGGCTTGATAAAAACAAACCTTGTAATCGATTCTGACCGCACATTGAAATGTGAAGTTATAATCGGAGCTCCACAGATAAGCAGGCGCATTGTGGTTTTGAAAGCCATATTACGTTCGCTGCCATAAGCCGGTGGCATAAGTCGGTGGCATAAATCGGTGCCTAGCGGCGTGGTGAAATTGGCGCAATCCTCCCCAACTTCATAGTGATGTGGTGGATTCATCCACTGATCCAGCGATATCGACCTCACTACCCCATCATGTTTCAGCTCAATTTCACCGAAACTTCCCAGGTGGACTAGCGGATTGGCGCAATATGTGTTCCCATCTGAGAGTGAAACGTGGCACGGGGGCACCGGTAGGTCGCCGAGTAGTTATGGGAATGCTGGGCTTAGGCGCACTCGGAGTTGTCTTTGGGCGTCAGTTGAATTCAGCGGTAACCACAACAATCAACGCAACCGTGCCCGGTCTCGGCCAGGTTCTCCCCGCCGCCGGGGGTTTCCGGATTTATACGGTGACCAATGGGTACCCCGAAATGAGCAAAGAAGATTACCGTCTCAGGGTGAGTGGCGCCGTAGACCAAGAATTGAATTTGACGTTCAGTGATCTGGAGACACTCCCCCAAACTTCCATGACAAAAGACTTTCAATGCGTGACCGGTTGGCGAGTTGACGATGTCCCGTGGACAGGTGTTCTGCTCAGCGACATTCTCGCCGTGGCAGGTGCGAATCCCAGCGCAACGGCACTTGCCATTGATTCTTTCGATGGCGCTTACACCGAGTCACTCACCATGGAACAAGCGGCGCGTCCCGACATGTTGGTCGCCATGTCCATGTATGGAAAGCCGATCACTCGCGAACACGGTGGCCCGGTTCGGCTTTATGTCGCACCCATGTATGGATACAAGTCCTTAAAGTGGCTATCCGCCATTGAGGTGATAGGCGAAGTGATCCCCGGCTATTGGGAACAGCGAGGATACGACATTGACGCCTGGATTGGCCAATCAAATGGGCGCACCGATGAACCCGTGTGATTACTAATGCAGAGATTTACCCGAGCTGAGAGATACACGCACCGCTCCCTCGCCATCATCACGCTCATTCTGATCGCAACTGCCGCAGCTTTATATATACCCGACATCAGTGCGGTGGTGGGTAACCGCAATCTAGTAAAGACAATTCATTCATTTGCTGGTTTCATTCTTCCCATTCCATTGGTGTTGGCATTATTTTCACTGGCGTTCAGGCGGGACGCCTCTGAGTTGAATCGGTTTCATCCGAGGGATTGGGCCTGGCTTAGACGCGAGCCGTACTCAATTGAGCCAGGAACTATTTACCCCACTCACGAGTATGGAAAATTCAACGCAGGACAAAAACTCAACAGCGCTTTCACGGTCGGTTCCATCGCTGTGATGTTTGGCACCGGATTAGTGATGTTCTTTAGTTCCCTATTTACCGACGATATTCGCACCGGGGCCACATTCGTGCATGACTGGTTGGCACTGGCCATTGTGGTTGTGGTCGCCGGCCACACCTACAAAGCTTTTTCTGATGCCCAAGCACGAATGGGTATGCGCACGGGCAATGTTCCCTATTCATGGGCTCAAAAAAACTACCCCGAATGGGCTTTAGCCGTTTCCCAGCCAGAAGTCCATCCAGCGGATAAAGATCAAAGTGATGATCAAAATAAAAGTAAGAGCAATCAGGATCCAGCGGAGTGACACCACCACGTCTGAGACAACACCCGGCTCACCAGAGCGCGTAAATCTGCCGCGGCCCGCGTTCTCTGCAGTCGTGATCCAAAAGATGAAAATGGTAACCATCCATGCCACCATGCACCATGGGCAGAGTGCACCGATTACATACAGGCTTTGATACGCCAGCCACACAACAAAGGCCATGCCGCCCAATGCGCCGAGATTGAGGCCGAGCCACACCCAGTTTGGAATATTGACCTTCGAAATCATGAGTACTGCAAGGGTGACAATGACTGCATAGCCCGCCAATCCAATTAATGGATTGGGAAAGCCAAACAGTGACGCTTGATCGGTAATGATGACCGACCCGCAGGAGAGAACTGGATTAATGCTGCAACTCGGCACGAAGTTCGGATCAGAAAGAATAGAAAACTTGTCATTGGTCAGTTGAAAAGAAGCAACAAGGCCAAGAATCGCTGACACCAGCAATATCCAAGGTGTTGATTTGAACCTCACCGGCTGCGCGATCACAAGTGAATTATGCCTCCATGCCGGAGTGTGAGCGAACGTCCCACCACAGGGTGGCCACTTCCCGTGGCTTGGCGTCCTGTTCTGCCAATAAGGCAGCAGCGACCTCTGCATCACGATCTTCGGTAAGGCACAGCCGAATACGTGCCTGACGGACTCTGTCCGATTCGGACATATCCACTCGCTGGCCCCAGGTGTCATCGGTCCAGATGTCGAGAACTGCGGGGTACCCCAAGGCGACCGCAATGGCCTGAAGGAGGTGAGGAGTGGGCGCAGTGGGCCGGTCAAGGTCCCAAAACTTTTTCCACAAACCACTCATGTTGTTCATCGGGTGGGTCATGGGTAACTCGAGAACAACGCGCACCCTTGCGTGATCATTTAATGCCACGAGGAATGGAACGATGTCCGCAACGTTGTAGGCAACATGGTGACACACAACAACATCAGCTTCCGGCACACTGTCTGCGACTGCAGGCCAGTTACCTATATAGGTGTGTGACACCACACCCTTGGCCTGGGCTGCCGCACTAAATTCATGGAGCATCTCTTGTTGATGATCTACAGCGGTCAAAGTTCCTGCCGGAGGAGTGATGGCCATGGAAGCACGTCCGCCGCCGCTACCGATATCAAGAACTGAACCATTGAGCGGAAGCACCTCTCGAGCGCGTTGGTGGGATAGCGAATCAGGGACTTCGCCTTTCACGGTGAACATTGCAACCGGATGAGCCCAGGGTGGCTCAGTTGCCTGATCCAGGATCTCCTGAGGAATGGCCCACGATTGCAGGTCCGCACGCCATTGCCCCGCAAGTTCGTCAATCTTCATGATGACACCCTAAGGTGAATCACTCAGCGAATTCGTGCTGAGATTCCACTGACACCGTGTCAGAAAAATAAAAACTGCGGAAAGATAGCCTTGTGAGGTGTCAGGGATGGATTCACCAGCCGGTCATCCACTTGCTGCCCTCATCGGCGGCCCTCGTGGTGCCATTGAATCAATGCTTCCGCCCGTTCTTTTTGTTGTCGTCTATCTGAGCACCGATAGCAACTTGACGGCTGCAGTCGCCACCTCACTGATTGCTGGACTCGTACTCGCCGCCCTTCGACTGTGGCGGGGCGAAAAACCCGTGCGGGTTACCGGTGCCCTTCTTGTTGTGATTCTTGCGGCATTGGTTGCGTTTTATACGGGTAGTGCCGCAGCCTATTTCTGGCCTCTGGTACTCGCCAATATTGCCTCGGCGCTGGCATTCGCATTTTCCATTCTCATCAAATGGCCACTGCTCGGGGTAATCGTTGGACCTATCACCGGAACAGGAATGCGGTGGCGCAAAGACCCAGATTTGCTGCGCGCTTATTCACGCGCTTCATGGATTTGGGTGTTACTCAATGTGGTGCGGGCAGCCATTCAGATTCCACTCATTCAGGGCGAAGATCTCTGGGCCCTTGCCGCCGTCCGACCATTGTTTTATCTGATGGTGATTGGCGTGGTGTTGTGGTCATGGGTGATCATCAAGAAAGCCCTTCCCGCTGATCATCCTGGAATACGTTCACCCCGAATTCCATCCGATTCATAAATACACATTGCTTTGCAATTACCTCTGACAAGTGGGGCACCAAAAAAGATTTCGGCCTTGTAATTCTCTGATCTGAATCTCTGAGCCACAAATAAAACACTCTTGACCGTCTCTGCGATAAACATAGACCTCACCACCATGTCGATCATCCCGTGGCGCTCTTTTCATGGCGCGTGGTTCGTGCTCGGGGCGTACCGTATCTATGCGTCCCGTGCGCACACCGAGTTTCATCAAGACTCGTAAGTCTTGCCACATCACATCAAATAAAGGCGGGTCCAATTCTCGGCCCGGTAAAAGTGGGTTCACCTGATGACGAAAGAGAACCTCGGCCCGGTAAATATTTCCTACCCCCGCAAATAATCGTTGATCCATGAGCAGAGTCCCGATTGGTGTTGGACTTCGCAAAACTTTTTCCCGAGATGTGGCTGGATTATTTCCCACAATTGGGTCGGGTCCAATTTTTCCCAACATGACTTTCTTGTCTGCATTCGTCATTACGGTGCACGCGTTGGGGCCCCGCAACTCCGCTGTCCTCGAGTCAGTTATGAGTCGCAGGCGAATAAGTCCCACCGGATCTGGGGTATCCGCATGAAATGCCCACTTTCCATAAAGGCCCAGGTGAACATGAATGTGTAACTCGTTATTGAATCCAATGAATAGGTGTTTTCCTTGAGCTGTTGCTTTGGTCAACTTTGCACCGGTTATCAGTGCCGCACTTTCGGAGAATCTCCCTTGTGGGCTATCGACCAGCACCAGCTGTTGGCCAAAGAGTTTCGTGATCTCTTTGGCTTGTCGATGAACAACGTGCCCCTCCGGCACTAAGTTGCCATGACCTTTTCTATATCGGCAACAAAAAGATCAATATCTCCTGGTTTGGTATCCCACGAGCACATCCAGCGCACAAAGTCAGGTGCATCCCAGGTGTAGAAGCGCCACTTTGATTGCAGTCTCTCAACAGCTTCTGCCGGGATTCTGGCAAAAACAGCGTTCGCATCTACTGGTAGCTCAACGCTGATGCCTGGAATATCTTCAACCCTGTCCCTGAGGTACTGCGCCATGTCATTGGCATGGCGAGCACTGCGCAGCCACAGGTCATCGCTGAGCATTGCGATCATTTGCGCAGATGCAAAACGCATTTTGCTATTGAGTTGCATGAAAGATTTTCGGAAGTAATCAACTCCTTGAACGACATCGGGGTTGAGGACAACGACAACCTCTCCCATGAGCATTCCATTTTTTGTGCCACCGAATGACAGGATGTCTATGCCTGCATTGATAGTGAAATCTCTCACTGGCACGCCAAGGGATGCTGCAGCATTTGCCAGTCGAGCCCCGTCCATGTGCACTCGTAGACCCAGGTCATGGGCGCAATCGCTGATTGCAGAGACTTCATCGGGTGTATAAACGGTGCCTAACTCCGTGGATTGTGCAATTGTCACGGCACCTGGCTGGGCATAATGCACAAATCCGAAGTCGTGAGCCGCAGAGCCAATCAGATCTGGTGTCAGTTTTCCCTGCACACCGGGGACGGTCCACAATTTGATTCCGGCGACTTTCTCCGGTGCACCACCTTCGTCCATATGTACATGCGCGGTGTTTGTGCAAATCACGGCTTCCCACTGACGAATGATCGAAGACAACGCGACAACATTGGCACCCGTTCCATTGAAGACCGGGTAGGCGGCAACTTCTGTGCCAAATAGCTCCACCATGCGTTCATGAAGTTCAGCAGTAATGGTGTCATCGCCGTAGGCAATTTGATGTCCCTCGTTGACACGGACCACTGCCTTCAGGACCTCAGGGTGTACACCTGCATAGTTATCGCTGGCAAAACCGCGCCACGCTTGCGTGGTCACCCGGACATCTTCAGTGGGGTTCATGTGCTGCAGTATCCCCGAACCGGAATTCGTGATCTATTCCGAGCCACGAATCGATACACCTTTTCAGAAAGTGGGAGCACCGCCGGGGCATCGATAATTTTCCCGAGCAGGCTCACCCGGGAATTGCGAAGAATTTGTGCAACCGCTGCAGCACCACCAAAAACAGTCCCACGGTCGTTGACAAACACCACTTCCTGCATGCATTTTTCACGAGTTACTCCCGGGGGGAATTCCTGGAAGTCTTGGAATGGAATAAACGCACAGGTGGAACCCCAACGCTGAGCCAATTTCACCGATTTATGACAGACCCCGCAATCGCCGTCGAAGATACAGACCAAGGTGCAGACGGCGGCTCCTAAGGCATGGGTGTGATTAGTCATGTGATTAGTCAAAGGATGGCTCTGCATCTCGGGTTCTCTTTAATTCATAAAAGCCTGGAATTGATGCCACCATTAACGCTCCGTCCCAGAGCGTTGCAGCATCTTGGCCTACGGGCATGGGAGTAATAACTGGGCCAAAGAATGCAATCGGCCCCCCATCAGGTCCGGGCACAGCGAGAACAGGTGTTCCGACATCGCTACCAACAAGTCCGATTCCCCGAGCATGGCTGGCGCGCAATTGCGGATCGTATTCGGTGGAATCGGCCGCGAGCGCCAAGTCTGCGGGTAAACCTGCTTCAGCAAGTGATTCAGAAATAATGCGTGAAAAATCCTTTCGGCCTTCACGGTGAATTCGTGTGCCTAATGCCGTGTACAGCGGGCCGAGCACCTCTTTGCCGTGCGTTACTTCTGCTGCAATACAGACACGAACCGGGCCCCATGCTGATTTCATGAGTTCCTGATATTCCTCGGGCAAATCCTTGCCTTCATTCAGGACTGCGAGCGACATAACGCTCCACGTCACGTCAATATCCCTGAGGTTCTCCACCTCTTTTACCCACCGAGAGGTGATCCATGCCCAGGGGCACAGGGGGTCGAACCAGAATTCCACGGGGGTTGCCATGGCCCAATATTGGCATGCTGGCTGGTGTTGCGCAGGCTCGGCGGGCTTGATCCTCACTCCGTGCAAGGATTTACACATGACTGACACTCAATCCACTGATTCACGTTCCGAGAACATCACCCGCTCTGAGGCAACCAAACGCTCGCAATTAATCTCAGTGACTTCCTATGAAGTGGTGCTCGATGTCACATCGAGCGGACCAACATTCGCCACCGACACAACGGCGGTATTCGCATGTTCATCTCCTGGCAGCTCAACGTGGATCGACCTTATTGCCCCTGAAGTCGAATCAGTCACGCTTAACGGAGTCGCTCTGGAGCTCACTGCTGTCGTTGCCGGAGCGCGTATTCATTTGCCAAACCTCGAAGCCATGAACACCGTGCGAGTTGTTGCTCAGGGTAAGTTCATGAATACTGGAGAAGGTCTTCACCGCTTTGTTGACCCTGTTGATAATGAGACGTATTTATACACGCAGTTCGAGTCGGCTGACGCTCGTCGAATGTATGCCTGTTTTGAACAACCTGATCTCAAGGCAACATTTGCCCTGACCGTGACCGCACCTGCACATTGGAAAGTCATTAGCAACTCGCCCATGGCGCAAGTGGTCGAATCAGGAACCACCACGACGTGGACTTTTGAACCAACACCCACAATTTCCACATACATCACCGCCCTCGTTGCGGGACCGTATTTCGAGGTACGAGATGAATACGCAGGCCCATTTGGCACCTACCCATTAGGTTTGTACTGCCGTCAATCACTTTCCGAGTATCTGGACTCCGATGAAATATTTGAAGTCACTAAACAAGGATTCGCCTTTTTTGAGGATCAATTCAAAGTCGGTTACCCCTTCGCCAAATACGACCAACTTTTTGTCCCTGAATTCAATGCTGGCGCCATGGAGAATGCGGGATGTGTCACCTTCCTAGAGGATTTAATCTTTCGCAGTAGAGTCACAATTGCGGCATACGAACAACGAGCAAACACAATTCTGCATGAGTTAGCCCACATGTGGTTTGGCAACTTGGTCACCATGACTTGGTGGGATGACCTCTGGCTAAATGAATCATTTGCTGAATGGGCAGCACACCATGCCAATGTTCATGCCACGCGCTACAACGACGCATGGACAACATTTGCAAATTTGCGCAAGGCATGGGCCTATCGCCAGGATCAATTACCCTCCACTCACCCCATTGCGGCCGACATGGTCGATCTTGATGCTGTTCGGGTGAACTTCGATGGAATCACCTATGCAAAAGGGGCATCTGCTCTACGTCAATTGGTAGCGTGGGTTGGCGAACCTGAATTCATGTCTGGCATTGAGGTCTACTTCAATAAACACGCTTGGGGAAATACCCAACTGACCGACCTTTTGATAGAGCTCGAGGCAGCAAGTGGCAGAGACCTCTCTGATTGGACACGCCAATGGCTACAAACCAGTGGGGTCAATCTTCTTCGCCCAATTGTGGAAACCGATGCCAATGGCGTGTACACCAGAGTTGCAATCGAGCAGGAGCCACCCCGATCGCCGGAAGGCGTTGCGCCCACACTTCGGTCCCATCGAGTTGGTTTAGGGCTGTATGACCTAGACGGTGACCGGTTGATTCGTCGCGATCTGATCACTATCGATGTCACCGGGGAGTTAACTGAAGTTCCCGAGTTGGTTGGGCAAAAACAACCAGACCTACTTCTTGTCAATGATTCCGATCTCACATTTGCGAAAGTGCGTCTCGACAAAAAATCTTGGGATACTGCCGCGAATCATTTGGGTGGAATTTCTGATTCCCTAGCCAGAGCTGTGATTTGGAGCGCAGCCTGGGATATGACCCGCGATGCCGAAGTTAGTACAGGTGATTTTCTCACTCTTGTCCTTTCCGGAATTGAAAGTGAATCGGATGTGGGCGTGACATCAGGAGTGCTCCGCCAACTGACCATGGCACTGGACCAATTTGCAGCGCCACAACATCGGGAGGAGTACAAGATCAGGCTTGCTCAAGCATGTGAAGGTTTTGCGAATCGTGCTGTGGCAGGAAGTGATCACCAACTCGCCTTTACCAAAGTATTCATTGCAAACGCTTCAACGAACGCGCAACTGCAGACAGTGAACGATCTTCTCGATGGCACACAGGTGTGGGCAGGCCTCACAGTCGATACAGACCTTCGATGGACCATGCTGCAAACCTTGGTGGCCGCCGGCGTGAAAGGTGACTCAGATATTGAGGCGGAATTGAGTCGTGACAACACAGCAACGGGCATGCGCCAAGCTACAGTCGCGCGCGCAGCTCGGCCAACGTCCGAAGCCAAAGAAGAGGCATGGAACTCTGTTTTCAACAACACCGAACTTCCCAACACCATCATTGAGGCAACCATTGGCGGGTTCCAGGATCCTGACCAGCCAGAACTTATGAACTCATTCGTTGATCGGTATTTTGCCGAAATTCCGACCATTTGGGAGAAGCAGACCATGGAAATGGCCCAAGACATCACCTCGGGAATGTACCCGGTATTTGTGCCGTCCCCTGAATTAGTCGTTCAGACTAATGAGTTCCTGCGTGTGCACACTGATCCCGATGTTGGCGCCCGGCCCACAATGATTCGTCTGGTGACGGAGGCCCGCGATGGCGTGGAGAGGGCTTTGCGCGCTCAGGCAAAGGACGTAAACTAGTGATTCACTTCAGTGCTTGCTAGGCAGGTTCATCTAGGTGATACACCTTGGGCTGGCGTGCATGTTCGGCGAGAACAACGAGAGCTTCTCTGATTCCACCGACGATGTCGCCTGCAGCTGCACATGATTGAAATGCCAAAAGCGCAAACTCACATGACCTGTTATTTAACACAACATGTGCGTCAATTCCCGTGACAATATCAATGGAACGCACCTCTGGATCCAGGGCAAGCAGCACCGCAGACTCCGGACTGGGCATTTCCGCATGCCTTGCAGTGGCTGATTCACGTCCCAGCGGTAAATCGCCAACATAAACCCCGAATGCTAATCCCGAGATCTCGCGGGCGAGGGCTACTGATTTCCTAATATCATTGCGCGCCGCACTACCAAGATGCATGGGCACCTCCGGCAACGAGAGACTTTGCCTCGGCAGAAATTTCCTTGGGCAGTAGCGAAGGGTTCGGTGCAGCGGAATCACTGATGATGAAAACTGAGTCAGTTCCGGCGGCAGCATCAAATTCGTCAACCGCTCGGCCCCTGCTGCTGCGGGTCCAGGAGGGCGCGGCAACTGCCAGCGTAATCACCACAGCCAAGACCACCGGAATACCGACGAAAATCAAGAGAGCTTCTGATGCTGTCACAGCCCACAGCCTAATGTCACCAGCCTGATTCCCGACGGTCGGATCTACGCGTACGGTGTGTACATGAAACTTCCTGATCCCGTTTACCCCGCATTACCCGACTCCGGTGTCGTCGATGATTACCACGGGATCGCCGTCCCCGACCCATTCCGATACCTCGAAGATGCCGGGGATCTCAGAACAATTGAATGGCTAGCAGCCCAAGACGCTCTCATGCAGTCGGAACGAGATAGCTGGACTACTAAAGAAAAATTCAGTGAGAGAATTGCCGCTCTTATGGGGTCCGGGGCAATCTCCCCTCCCTATATCCGAGGTGATCGCACCTTCTACACCAAGCGGATGCCAGGGCAGCAGTTTGCAGTGCTATGCGTGCGTGACACCCTCGACGACCACAATGCACCCGCAACGGAAAGAGTCCTTATTGATCCCATGGTTCTGGATCCCGAGGGACTAACCACCCTAGATAGTTGGCAGCCGTCAAAGGAGGGTGACCTACTCGCCTACCAGTTGTCCGTTGGTGGCGACGAAGAATCTTCGATTTATGTCATGCGAGTGGATACGGGCGAAGTTCTCGAAGGACCTATTGACCGTTGTCGATTCTCACCCATTGCATGGCTCAAAGGCGGCTCCGCTTTCTATTATGTTCGCCGCATTTCCCCGGAGTTGCTGCCCGCAAATGAACAACAGTTCCATCGAAGGGTGTACCTGCACCGTCTAGGTTCTGATCCCGATACCGATGAACTTGTTTTTGGTGCGGGAATGAATATGACTAACTATTACGGAGTATCAGTTTCTCGCGATGGTCGTTGGCTCGAGATTTCAGCATCTGAGGGAACCGAGCCTCGCAATGATCTGTGGATTGCTGATCTGACAAAGTCAGATACCGCATCTCCTCTCCTGGAATTAGTACAGGGCGACACCGATGCACAAACTTCTATTTCATTTGGCCGCGATAATCGGGCATATATTTTTACCGACTTAAATGCGCCCCGTGGAACGGCCCTTGTCACTGAATTGGGTCAGTGGAACCCACGTTCGTGGAAGACCTTGATTCCTGAGGATCCAAGCGCTGTTCTCGAATCGGTCACTCTGCTCGATGGCGATCAATTACCGCACGATCAATTACTGGTGGTAAAAAATCGACACGGTGTCGCAGAAATGTCTGTACACAATGCCGCCGATGGATCATTCCTGTATTCGGTGAACCTTCCAGGAGCGGGTACGGTGGGCGGACCAGTGGAACATGTAGATGGTGGCCCCATCTGCTGGATCGTGTACACAGACCACACCACAGTTCCACAGATTTATGAATTCAATGCGAGCACCAAGGAACTCACACTCTTTGCGCAACCTCCGGGCACCGTGCAGGCTCCACGCGTCTATTCCCAACAAGTCACATACACATCTTCTGATGGAACAGAAGTTCGGATGTTTGTCATTTCCCCCACGCAAGATCCCGATACACCACGATCCACGATTCTGTACGGATATGGGGGCTTTGGTATTCCATTGCAGCCG
Source organism: Candidatus Nanopelagicales bacterium (assembly GCA_018402075.1). Next base: position 368,968 of record JAGYJP010000001.1, read on the forward strand.
GGATACAGCGCTTCAATTCTGGCCTGGGTCGAAGCTGGTGGCGTGTGGGCTATTGCAAATCTTCGCGGCGGCGGCGAAGAAGGCGAGGACTGGCATCGCGCGGGAATGCTCGCACACAAACAAAATGTCTTTGATGATTTCCATGCTGCTGCCGAATTCCTTATTGACAACGGTTGGACGACCTCTGAAAAGCTCGGGATCTACGGCGGCTCCAATGGCGGGCTTCTTGTAGGAGCTTCAATGACCCAACGTCCAGACCTGATCAACGCCGTGGTGTGTGTTGCACCATTACTGGACATGCTCCGTTATGTGGAAAGCGAACTTGGACCCACCTGGACTGTCGAATACGGTGATCCTTCTGATCCAGATCAATTCAATTGGCTGTACGCCTATTCCCCGTATCACCGTGTCAAGGATTCCACTGACTACCCCGCAACTATGTTTGCCATATTTGATAACGACACCCGAACCGACCCCATGCATGGGCGGAAAATGGCTGCCGCGGTTCAACGCGCCACATCCGGGTCCCGGCCAGTGTTGGTACGCACAGAAGGAAATGTGGGGCATGGAGCTCGATCATTGAATAAGTCGGTGGATGAAAGTTCCGACACTTTGGCCTTTATGTCGAAGTGGACGGGGCTTGACTCCACGGGTTAGTCAGCGAAAATCTCCCCGATCGGGTGGCCCAACGCGCCAAGTTGCGGCCTTCAAGGGAAGATGGAGCCATGTCTGAGGAAGTAGGCGGCACAGCAGTAGCTGCAGCGAAGTCCGATACCCCGCTCTACCTGGTCACGGGCGCCACGGGGTACGTGGGTGGACGCCTGGTCGCGCAACTTCTCAGAGACGGAGTGCGCGTTCGCGTACTGGCACGACACCCTGAACGGCTACGCGATTTTCCGTGGGCAGATCACATTGAAGTTGCTCCAGGAGATGCCGGTGACCACGATTCACTTCTCGCCGCAATGCAGGACGTCACCGTCGCCTATTACCTGCTGCACTCGCTGCAGGAGGGTCATCATCTTGAGCGCGAGGAAAGACGAATCGCAGAAAACTTTTCCGCATGTGCAAAGGAGGCGAACATTGCTCGCATTGTCTATTTAGGTGGACTTGCACCAAATATTCCAGCCGAAAAAATGTCCCCCCATATGAGATCCCGTGTTGATGTGGGTCGGATCCTGCACGATTCAGGTATTCCTACCATTGAATTACGTGCTGCTGTAATCATTGGATCAGGTTCGGCATCCTTTGAAATGTTGCGGTATCTCACCGAGCGACTTCCTGCCATGATCGCGCCCCGATGGGTCCGCACCAAAACCCAGCCCATTGCCGTGCGCGATGTCCTGAGGTACCTCGTACTTGCCGCCCAACTCCCTGACCACATCAGTCGGACATTCGATATTGGTGGCCCAGACATTTTGACCTACCAAAATATGATGCAGCGGTATGCCAAGGTGGCCGGTCTACCGGCCCGGTTGATTTTGCCGATTAACCTGCTCTCTCCCCAGTTATCCAGTCACTGGGTTGGGTTGGTGACACCTGTCCCCCGAGCAATTGCTCGTCCTTTGGTGCAATCACTCAAGCACCCGGCAGTGTGCAGCGAGAGTGATATTAAGCAGTACATCCCCGATCCACCCGATGGTCTGATCAGTTTTGATGACGCAGTCGGCTTGGCCCTGACTCGCATCCGCGATGCCGAAGTCGCGACCCGTTGGTCAAGCGCCAGTACCCCTGGAGCACCGAGTGAACCATTGCCCAGTGACCCGCAGTGGGCAGGCGGGACCTTGTACGAAGATAAACGAATCCTTCATTCCACCGCCAGTCCCGAGCAATTGTGGGCGGCCGTTGACTGTATTGGTGGCCACAACGGCTGGTATTCGGCGAGCTTCCTTTGGGAAGTTCGAGGCCTGATTGATCGGGCTTTTGGAGGAGTGGGACTGCGGCGCGGAAGACGTGACCCCCACGTACTGATGGTGGGCGAAGCCGTTGACTTTTGGCGGGTGGAGGAGCGGGTAGCGCCCCATCTGTTGCGCCTTCGAGCTGAAATGAAAATGCCGGGTCGTGCATGGTTGGAGTTCACGGTAGAACCCCGTGAATCGGGCGGATCCACATTGATTCAACGCGCCGTGTACTGGCCCAAAGGCTTAGCCGGACATGCGTATTGGTGGTCCGTTGCGCCCTTCCATGCATTCGTGTTCCCACCCATGGCTCGTCACATTGTGGAACGAGCCGAATCGAGACCGGCGATTACCACCTGAGCTTGATCAGACAGAATCAGCAAGTGAGTGAAAAACCCGCTGAACCAACCCCCTACGAATTATTTGGTGGGCGCGAGTTCTTTGAGAAACTAGTGCACAGCTTCTACGAAAAAGTTCCCCACGACCCCGTCTTAAGTCCCATGTACCCTGAAAATGATTACGAAGGCGCTGAGTGGCGACTTAGGTCATTTCTTGAGCAATACTGGGGCGGTCCCACCACCTATAGCGAGGAACGTGGTCACCCCAAGCTGCGCATGCGGCACGCCGGATTTCACATTAACACTGAAGCTCGAAATCACTGGCTACTCCTGATGGCTGCCGCGGTTCAAGAGCAGGGGATGCCCGCCGAGCTCGAAGCCGAGTTATGGAAGTATCTGGTAGCTGCCGCACACGGTATGCAAAATGTTCCAGACAGCTCACCAGAAGAATCCACCGAGATTCCCGTGACGGAGGTTTAACCGTGCCCAGTGGCTCAAATGCGTGGTGGCGTGATGCTGTCATTTATCAGATCTACCCGCGATCATTTGCCGACTCAGATGGCGATGGCCTGGGCGATATTCCCGGCATACTGAGCCGAATTGATTACCTCCACAACCTGGGAGTTGACGCAATCTGGATCTCTCCCTTCTATCAGTCACCCTTACTCGATGGCGGATACGACGTCGCTGACTATCGATCGGTGGATACACGACTGGGAACAGTTTCTGATGTGGAGAAATTGATTAACGAGGCGCATGTTCGCAATATGAAAGTTTTCATGGACATTGTTCCCAACCACACCAGTAGTGAGCATGCTTGGTTTCAGGAAGTCCTACACTCAGAACCTGGGTCCCCCGCCTGGGATCGCTTTGTCATTAAAGAAGGCAAAGGCCAGAACCATGAACTCCCACCCACTAATTGGGAAAGTGTTTTCCACGGTCCAGCCTGGTCTCCCCTGGTTTTGGCCAACGGTAAAACCACCAAGTACTGGTACCTGCATATTTTTGATTCATCGCAGCCGGATGTGAATTGGGAAAACCCTGAAGTTCACTCGGAGTTTCTCGACATTTTGAAGTTCTGGTTTGACCTTGGAATAGATGGATTCCGAATTGATGTTGCACACGGAATGATCAAGGACCAAACATTCCCTGATATTGACTACTCAAATATTCAGGAGCGCGAATTACTTGGCGAACCAATCCTGAGTCCGTTCTGGGACCAAGATGGCGTTCATGCCATTTATCGCGATTGGCGAGTGCTCGCAGATAGCTACGATCCTCCTCGCATTTTCTGCGGTGAGACGTGGGCACCATCTCCAGAGCGACTGGCGCTGTACCAACGCCCCGATGAACTTCACACATCCTTCAACTTCGATTACCTGCGTGCTGGATTTAACGCCACAAAGTTGAAGGAGTCCATTGATGCAACCCTTCTCAATCACAAGTTGGTTGGCGCTCCCCCCACCTGGGTGCTGTCCAATCACGACGTTGTTCGTCATGCCACGCGATTAGCGCCTGGGCAATCCGAGCACCCGACTACTCCCCCCACAGCCGATAACGCCAATCGCGGTCTGGCACGCGCTCGAGCCGCGACCCTGTTCACCCTCGGTTTACCCGGCTCCACCTATCTCTATCAAGGTGAGGAACTCGGTCTTCCTGAGGTACTCGATCTACCTGGAGACGCCCGCCAAGACCCTGTGTGGTTCCGCAGCAATGGAACAGATATTGGTCGTGATGGATGTCGAGTGCCCATTCCGTGGTCCGGAGATATCCCGTCTTATGGCTTTGGACCGGGTAAACAGTCATGGTTGCCGCAACCGATTGAGTGGGCTCAACTCAGTGTGCAAGCCCAAGAGTCCGATGACACCACGTTGAATTTCTATCGGAATACTTTGGCCCGCCGACGCTCCGAGCCCTCTACCGGAGACGGTGAGCTCGGATGGCGCACCCAAGAACTGTTACATCCAGATGGAGTGTTGGTGTACACCCGACCACATCCCGAGCTTCCGCTCACCTGTGTGCTCAATACCAATGACCACAACATTGCACTTCCTGTGCATTTTGGCAGTGAGTTACTTCAGACATCGGGCCCGGAAGTCGCGATCGTGGATTCGGGTGAAGGTGAGCACATTGTGATTGGCCCGGAAACAGCAGTGTGGTTGCGCGCCTAATTCACAATTCGTAATCCGGTTCGAGCGGCTGGGCCGGTGGCGTAAGCGAAAACCTGGCCACGTGGTGTGCCGAGTCTTTTCCAAGGACCACAGGTGGCCGCAGAGACCTTGATGGGTTCATTCCACAAAATCTGTAGGCGAGTCGCTGCGTGCAATACCCGAATAGGTAACCCAGCCCACGCGGGACGCTCCCAGATTTCGTCGGCTAGTTCGGATTTTCCTCGCTCACCCAATCCTTGGCTACGGCGCTCAAACTCTATCGATGCTTCATTGACGATCGGGATAATGTCACTTGCTAATGCGGTGATGGGAATTTGCCAACCATCTGTGGGAGGCATCTCCACGAGCGATGTCCCCACTAACGACTCCACGGGGTTGAGGACACTGACGTCAATTTCGGCTTTAACCGATTCCTGCGGTGCTGAAAGAACTGCAATTAAGGATTCCGCAAACACAATGCGGTCAAAGGACTTGCCCTCAGGTATACCGGCTGGCATTGCAATGAAGACATGAACATCTAGTGGAAGTGCCGAGTAGATTCCCACCGCCGATTTAGATGTCACAACCCTGACGGGAAGGGAGGGACGCCAATCAACTTGCTTCTCCAATAAACGGATGAGCGTGCTGCGCTCAGGTGCACCTAAAGTGATCTGCACTTACTGCTCCAGTTCTACAATCGCCTCGAGCGCCGCGCGCAACCCACTCGGTATTGGCACCGCCTTACCATCATCAAAGCACACCATGACTGTCTCCGCCTCCGCTGAAAGCTCTCCGTCGGTATCAATGATCCGGTACTTCATTCGATATGAAGTGTTACCAACGGAAGTCAGCCACACTTCAATTTTCAGTGGCTCAGTAGAGTAAAGAATTGGTCGGCGGTAATCAATTGATTGATGAGCCACTACTTGGCGCATATTCAATACATCAGCGTCTCCCAGCTGAAGAAGTATCCGCAAGCGTGCTTCCAAACAATACTCGAGAAAAACTATGTTACTGACGTGACCGAGTGCATCGAGATCCGTAAATCTGCGTTCCACATACGTTATGAGCACAGCCATATCGTTTCCTAGTCCCTGGTTAATTTGCGGTAAGTGGCACGATGCGGTCGAGCAGCTTCTTCGCCCAGCCGCTCAATCTTGTTCTTTTCATAAGATTCAAAGTTTCCCTCGAACCAGAACCACTGCGAATCACCTTCATAGGCAAGGATGTGGGTTGCAATGCGATCCAGGAACCACCTGTCATGGGATGTAATAACCGCGCACCCAGGAAAATCCAGCAGCGCCTTCTCTAAGGAACCGAGTGTCTCCACATCAAGGTCATTGGTGGGTTCATCTAGTAGCAAGAGATTGCCACCCATTTTTAGGGTGAGGGCTAAATTCAAACGGTTTCTTTCTCCGCCCGAAAGCACCTTGGCCTGCTTTTGTTGATCTGGACCCTTAAATCCAAATACCGAGACATAAGCCCGGGACGGCATTTCCACGTTACCCACTTTGATCCAGTCGAGTCCATCCGAGACGACCTCCCACACACTCTTGGTGGGGTCTAGTCCAGATCTGCTTTGATCCACATAAGACAACTTCACTGTTTCGCCAACCTTGATATCGCCGGAGGTTGGCAATGCATCTTTGTCAGAAGTGTCACCTGTTGCTGCAGCCACGATCATTGTGAAGAGGGTTGTTTTACCCACACCATTGGGGCCAATCACACCGACGATTCCATTGCGAGGGAGCGTAAAGGACAGGTTATCGATCAACATGCGGTCATCAAAGCCCTTGGTCAGACCCTTGGCCTCAACCACAACAGCGCCCAATCGTGGACCTGGTGGAATTTGGATTTCTTCCATGTCGAACTTACGAGTCTTTTCTGCCTCTGCCGCCATTTCTTCATAACGATCAAGTCGGGCTCGTGACTTTGTTTGACGGGCCTTGGCATTGGATCGGACCCATTCCAATTCCTCGGTCAGTCGCTTCTGGAGTTTGACGTCCTTTTGCCCTTCCACCTTCAGTCGAGCCGCCTTGGTTTCCAAGTACGTTGAATAATTGCCTTCATAGGGGTAGGCACGACCACGATCAAGTTCCAGAATCCATTGCGCAACATTGTCCAAGAAGTAGCGGTCATGTGTAATGGCAATGACAGTGCCCGGGTACTTCTCAAGGTGCTGTTCCAACCACTGCACGCTCTCAGCATCTAGATGGTTTGTGGGTTCGTCCAGCAAGAGGAGATCAGGCTTTCGCAATAGCAGTTGACATAGGGCTACCCGTCGTTTCTCACCACCGGAAAGGACGGAGACGTCTGCATCGCCTGGTGGACACCTCAAGGCATCCATGGCCTGTTCTAGTTGGTTATCCAGGTCCCAGGCATTGCGGTGGTCTATTTCTTCCTGCAACTTGCCCATTTCAGCAAGGAGGGAGTCATAGTCGGCATCAGGTTCAGAAAGCTCCACCGATATCTGATTGAACCGGTCGACCATTGCTTTGGTTTCTGAGACACCATCTTGAACGTTTTCCAAAACAGTTTTGGTCTCGTCCAGATTGGGCTCCTGCATGAGAATGCCGACACTGAAGCCTTCGTGGAGTTTCGCCTCGCCATTAGAGACATCGTCAATGCCTGCCATTATTTTCAACAGACTTGATTTTCCCGCGCCATTGGGTCCAACGACGCCAATTTTGGCACCAGGCAGGAACGCAAGGGTGACGTTGTCGAGAATTACTTTGTCGCCGTGTGCCTTGCGTGCTTTTTGCAGGGTATAAATGAACTCAGCCATGGCATCGAAGCCTAGTCGGCTTCAATGCCATGGCTTCGCTCTACCCGACTGTAACTACCTCGCCAGTTTCCTGATCAACTTCTGCAATGACTTCGCCTGGCTCGTTGACTGAATCAAGGAAATCCACCGAGTCTTGTCCGAGAGCATCGGCCAGCATGCGGCGTTCACTTTCCACTACGGAATCTCGCTTGACCCGCTGGAAGGATGCGGTGCCCTTGGTGAGATCAGGTCCCACGGAGACCGCCTCAATATCGACATAACGCATGATCATTGTCTGATCACCCACGGTCTTCTCGTGCTCGCGACTGCGCAACCGACCCGTGACAACTACCGGCATACCCTTCATCAGACTGGCGGCCGCATTTTGCGCGAGATTGCGCCAACAGCTCACCGTGAAGTAATGGGTGTCTCCATCTATCCACCGCTCACCTGCGCGATCAAAGCGGCGAGTGGTGCTGGCCACCCGAAAGGAAGCGACTGCCTCGCCCGATGGTGTGAATCGCATTTCTACTTCATTAACCAAATTACCCAGAACGGTAATGCTGATGTCGTTCATATGAACTCCTGTTTCCGTGTCACCGTCACCCGATTGGTGGCGGCAGGAAAATCAGGGTTCCAATGAAACCTAGAAAAGATAAGCCCCGCTGGTCATGCTGTGGATGAAATTCGCATTCACAAAATTTCTTGTGGACAAAAAGAGGACGGTCCGAATGCCAGAAGCATCCGGACCGTCCTAGCTGTTTACCGACTACTCGGTGAACATTCGTTCTTTTTCGTTACATTCACACCTTGATACTTGAAGGGGCTGCATCAATTTCCTGCTCGCGGAACTCAGCAGAATCGAATTTGCTCTTCTCGCGCGCAATCTTGTAAATCAACAGACCGAACAGACACTTCGCGAGAATATCCGCGACCGAGTAACCAACATTGCGCCAGACAAATGCGTCTGCTCCATCCCAGCCGAACATGGGGATCATGTAGGAGATTGGGTACACGCCCCACGTTGCGAGCAACAGCCAACGCAGTCCGTTGAGGTCCTTGCCAACCTGCTCTGGCTGGGTCTTCATGCTCTTGGAAAGTTCCACGAACAGGACGTAGAGGATATACGCGAACGGGATAGAGGAGAGAGCACCCCAGATTCCCTTGGCCATGATATCGCTGGTGATTTCACCTGGGTATCCAAGAATGATCATCAGAGCCGAAGCTGGGATGAGCTTCAGAAGAAGGTTCTTGCGGATTGCCTGCGGAAGTGCAAGCACTGCAATTGTTTCGAAGAGCAGCAGCGGGACGGTGAGCAACCAGTCAACGTAACGGTAGCCCTCGTTGAATCCTTCGCCGTTCACAAGCACGTAGGTCATGGCATCGAATGCCGCTGCAGGCTCGCCTGCATCGATTGCTACGTAAGAGCCGGTGAAGGAGTCGTAGATTCGGTAGTAGTGATAGGCAGCGATCAAACACACCATTGCCGAGACGACTAGCGCCTGACGATAGCGCGGAAGAACGCGGCCCTGAACTACAAGCAGAAAGACGAAAGTCGCCAACATTGCTGCCAGCGACAACGAAATAATGTTGTACGTGATTTGATATTGGGAGTACGTCAGTTCCAAAACGTTCATGTGTCATGGCCTCCAAAGAGATGGTTGATTCGTGCCCTAGTGCCAAGGCAACCTTGCGGCCGCAGGATGGCAGGACTAAGGGTTCTCCCAAACGAGCAATTCCGCAAGCCAAACACCCAAGTTGCCGCAAAACGTCCTATTTGTCTTTATTAAGTTTTTTACCCTATTTAGGGCATATTGAGGGATCTCGGTCACCCTGAGGCGGCAATAACCGCTGCGTTACCATCTGCCTAACGTCACCAAAATCAATTGCCGTGGTGGCTCCACCGCTCACATGAAAGGCAGGCTGATGGCCCACTCGACCAAACGCCTTTTCGGAGTCTGGATTCCTTATGCCGCCGCTGCCATCATGGCATTCCTCGTGATCGGGAACTTCGTCACCGGCAATGTTGATTCACTGTGGAGTTGGATTGAAGTTTCATTCCTATCCCTCCTAGCGATCTATTTCGTTTACTACGCCACCAAAGCACGAAGACACATTCAATAAGCAACTGGATTAAATCCCACTTGCTCACCTGGCGCCCGTAGCTCAACGGATAGAGCAACAGGTTTCTACCCTGTCGGTTGGGGGTTCGAGTCCCTCCGGGCGCGCCAATGTCATGAGTCGAGACATAGTTCCCGGCGAACCCCCAGTCTGAGTACATGGGGGTATTTCTCGTTTGGTGTGCTTGAAATCGGATATAGGAACTACGGAATTGTCTCCTTGGATGGATTGTGACTAAAGCTTCAGCCAGGATCTACCGAGGAGTAGTCGACAGATCGGGGAGTTGATCCAGCGAACAGTGACGCCACATTTGATGGCGGTTTCCTGTTTCGACAAGCCTTGATGCACGACGGATAGCAGGATGACACGGGATTTAGACATGCCCAATTCTCGGGAACTATGTCATGAACTCACCAAAACTCCGAACCCCCAAAAGCCATGAAAACCACGTATCTGTGGGAACGATGTCATGACACACCCGGGAACGATGTCATGAACTAGAACACCTCCGGGCGCGCCAAATGCGCGGAACTGCGGGTCAGGACGCAACCTGGCCACTCGCTTTACACCTACGTTGATACCTACCGTTTTTAGACTCCTAGGGGCAGTGGTGATTCCATCCAACTAACTGAACAATTTGAGACCTATCTCACCGGTGGATGCGATGAGCGGCCGCGGGTTCACGGTCGCATCAGCAGAGTCATTCCGGTACGCGACAGCACGGCTGCTCGGCTGCGCGGCGCCCTTCCTCGCTCCTTCCGAAGGAGGGCCGTGAACCGTTGAGAGATGTCCAGATCGGGCCACTTCGCCCAAAGATCGTCCTTGATGCTTGGGGCGATGACGTTCAGCCCGAAACCCATGATGTCCGCGCTGGTACCCAGGGCCAGGAGTCGTGTTTCTGATCGTGCGCCGGATGGAGGTTTGGGCTGGAAGTGAGCGACCACCGCGTCCTGTGCAGTCGACACCCGGTCGCTGGCAACCAAGCGCTGCTCCATCGACTTGCGAGTGATCGCCGTGCTGGCAACCGTGAAGCATCGATCGTCGTTGTAGGGTTGCACGAGCCCGGCATCGTGAGTAAGAGCGGCGGCGGCGGCAACTTCCTGGTCGACGGATGCATACGCCGTGGCGTCGATCAAAAGCGCGCCGAGGACGTAACTGCGGCAGGAATGGTTGTAGAGCGCGGGCCCCAGATTCGCCTGCACGGGCGCGAAATCGCCGGATTCCTGAGCCCAGGCGAGTACCTGGCAGGCTGCGTGCAGCCGCGCTTCCTGCTCAGAAGCAGCAAGAGCGGCTTGACGTGAAAGACGTAGTTTGCTGCGGGTCAGCTGGACCATCGCTTGGCCGGACAACTGGTTCGCTGCTATGGACCAGGGCTGCCGAGTTCGAGGAAGAACTTGAATCTGAGCAACTAGAACTGATCGCTGCAGAGAAGATCGCATGCACCCTCAGGAAACTTCCCAGGGGATTCGTAAGCAACGGGGGCGAGTCGAGGCCGCCACGGCTCGAGTCGAAAAGTTGGAAGGAGATTTGGCAGAAGCGCAGAAGTCAGCAAGTGAACTTTGGGAAAGGTACCAGTCAATTTCTCCAGTCCAGTTAGCGCGGGAGAGTTGAGAGCATTTCGAAGCACGCGAGTTTAATTCTGTGTTTTGAGCAATTTATATTGCAATCCGCACACTCCTGAATATCTCGAAGTAATTTGGGCGGAGATTGCATTGCGACGGGTGTGGCAACAAGGCAGAGTTTTTAGGTGGGTCGTCGTCGATTCACACCCATCTGTGGCGCTTGCGACGGCAAATTACTGAACGACCTGTCTAACATTTTGTCTGACAGTGCACTCTGAAATGCACTGAAACAGGGTGAATCACCATGCACATGTGTTCATGAAACCCATGAGGCGTTGTGATGCACAGTGACCCACCATGCAAACATAGACAGACACTCGTAATGCATAGGTGCAGGGTGGGGAGGAGCAGCTGGACCTGCAAATGCGGAGACAACTTTTTCTAACACTTTTCTAACAGGCAACGATATGACTCTTAGTGACGCAATCTGAATCACCAGGATTCCTATTTCTTAGGCGTGGTAAGGCGGGTCCGGACACGATGAGTCGCCTGGAATCGCTGTGAAACCGTTGCGCGCAACTCATAATTCGGTCGTCGTCGGTTCGAGTGACCGCCCCTCTAGGAGGCCAAGCTTTTCTTAAAGTGCATCTCGCGTTGTGTCACACACCGCACACCGTGCACCACTGCCGGGTGGGTTAGTCAACCACGCCCTCACCTACCAACTATGAATCAACGCACGCAAAACCACAACACCCATATATTGGTTGAGCATCCCCACCAACGCCATCCCGAGAACGTCGTCGCTGAGGTCAGCACCAGGTCAAGTAGGGCCGGCAGGTGATGGTCAGTTCGGCCATCACCTTCACGTGCAGTCACCGTGAACCACTGCAGTAGATCCAGTCCCGCAGCTGCGAGCACTGCTTTGGGGCCAGCAAGGAAACGTTCCACGCATCCGCATCAGTCACCGCCGGGGTAAAGGGCTGCTAAAACCTTGAGCATCCATACATTCTCCACATGTTAAGTAGTGGCCGAAACGATATAACGCATGCAGCAATTGGGGAAGCTTAATCTGTGTATCACTCGGTGCACATCCCCGTCCACACCGCGCACCGCCACCAGGCGGGTGGGCCAGCCAACCACGCCCACTCACCTACCTACGCGGTATACACGTCTCCGGGCCCAACCCCTCGTGACAGCGACTAGTTGTTCCTCGCTGATGTCGGCTTCCCGGGGTCAAGTAGGGCGGCAGGGTGATGGTCAGTTCGGCCGCATCACCTTCACGTGCACTGACCGTGAACGACTCCGGTAGATCAGACCCGCAGCTGCTGGTACCGCTTTGGGGTCGGCAAGGAAACGTTCCCGCGCCTTCGCATCAGTCACCGCCGGGGTAAGGGCTGCTAAAAAAACCTTGAGCATCCATACATTCTCCACATATTAAATAGTTGCCGAAACGATACACCCCAACAATCAACTGGGGGAAGCAATCTGCTTATCACTTAGTGAACCCCCGACCAATATTTAGTGGTAAGAGTGGACTAGCGCACCAGGTAAGCCGCGACAGGTCTAAAAGCAATGAACATCTCGACACGTGGAGTCGTTTCGAGGCCGGACCCCACCCACGATAATGCCAGATGTCCGTAGTCTCATTTTGACACCTACCTGACACCTACCTGACACCTACCCAAAGGTGGAACATAAAAAATTAAGGTGAGATGCAATGAGACGACTTCCTCACAGATTGAACTTACTGACACACGGTGAAACTCTTTGCCCTACCCTGTCGGTTGGGGTTCGAGTCCCTCGGGCGCGCCATGTGATGTCTCAGGACATGCTTATCGGATGTCTCGAGACATCCTTATTCCCTGAACTTGTATCCCTTGGGCATTCCGCCTTTTCTGTGTCGGGTCTGGGTCCGGGTTTCGCGCCGGGGTTGGCTGTTTTTTGTCGGGGTTGATGGTGAGTTCGCGAAGGATTTCTCCGGTGTCGCGGTTGATGACGATGACGTGTAGGTCATTTGGATGAGCATGCGGATGGGTGTGCCTGCGTGTTCCATGCCGAGTTTGATGTGGTGCAGGCGTCCTCCTCGTCGCAAGGTGACTGATCCTGTTGCGTGGATGGTGTCGTCGCGGATGCGGAAGTGTCTTGTTGTGTTGTGGTCGGGGATGGCTTTTGCTCTGGCTGTGTAGGCCTGGGTGGGGGTTTTCGGTTCAGTGCGCGGTGGGGTCTGCGGGTGTTGTAGTAGTCGGTGAATTCGTTGAGTTGGTGTTGGAGTTCGGTCAGGTTGCTTGCTCGTGGTCGTGCGGTGAGCCAGCGTTTGAGTGTTTGGTTGAGGCGTTCGACTTTTCCTTGTGTTTGGGGGTGGTTAGGTGTTTCAGTTCTTTTTTGGTGAACGCTGAGGTTGAGGAGTTCTATTTCAAAGGCGTTGGCTCCGCCACGATGTCTGGTGGTGAAGACGAATCCGTTGTCGGTCAACGTGGATTGGGGTGTGCCGTAGGTGGCGCAAGCGGCACGGAAGGTGGTCAACACGATTGCGCCGGTGACGGGTTTGTGGGCGGTGGCGGAGATGAGGAATCGGGAGTGGTCGTCGAGCCAGAGGAGAGTTCCGCGTCGTGTCCGTTGGCTAGGCGCCAATGGGTGAAGTCTGATTGCAGGTTTCGTTGGGCAGGTCAGCTTCAAATCGTGAGTAGGTGCGGCGTGGGCGTTTGCGTGGTTCGGGGTGATCAGGCCGGCGCGGGTCAAGATGCGCCAAATGGTTGTTACTGCTGGTGGCGTCTTCATTTCGGTGGTCAGTGCTGCATGGATGGAGTGCGGACCGGCGTCGCTCCGTAATCGATGAGTTCCTTACGCAAGGTCATGATGCGTTGGACTACCGCTGGTGGCGTGGTGCGAGAGTTGGTTTTGGGTCGTCGAGATTGTGGCTCGAGTGCTTGCCATCCTCCTGTCCGCCACGCTGCTAGGAGCTGTGCGACTCGAGGCTGCGAAAGCCCGTAGAGCCTGGCCACCTCCCTTTGAGACTTGCCTGAGAGAACTGCTTCAACGACCACTCGATGCTTTGACATGGCCAAAAAGGCTGTCAAAGTTGACTCATCAAGTGATAAAAAGGATGTCGTGGGACATGCGATAAATATGTCGTGAAACAGGGCACCTCCGGGCGCGCCAATGTCGAGGTCGAGACATAGTTCCCGGCGAACCCCAGTCTGAGTACATGGGGTATTTCTCGTTTAATTGTGCTTGAAATCGGATATAGGAACTACGGAATTGTCTCCTTGGATGGATTGTGACTAAAGCTTCAGCCAGGATCTACCGAGGTAGTCGACGAATCGGGAGTTGATCCAGCGAACAGTGACGCCACATTTGATGGCGGTTTCCTGTTTCGACAAGCCTTGATGCACGACGGATAGCAGGATGACACGGGATTTAGACATGCCCAATTCTCGGGAACATGTCATGAACTCACCAAAACACCGAACCCCCAAAAGCCATGAAAACCACGTATCTGTGGGAACGATGTCATGACACACCCGGGAACGATGTCATGAACTAGAACACCTCCCGGGCGCGCCAAATGCGCGGAACTGCAGGTCAGGACGCAGCCTGGCCACTCGCTTTACACCTGCGTTGATACCTACCGTTTTTAGACTCTAGGGGCAGTGGTGATTCCATCCAACTAACTGAACAATTTGAGACCTATCTCACCGGTGGATGCGATGAGCGGCCGCGGGTTTTGGTCACATCAGCAGAGTCATTCCAGTACGCGACAGCACGGCTTCTCGGCTGCGCGGCGCCCTTCCTCGCTCCTTACGAAGGAGGGCCGTGAACCGTTCGGAGATGTCCAGATCAGGCCACTTCGCCCAAACGTCGTCCTTGATGCTTGGGGCGATGACGTTCAGCCCAAAACCCATGATGTCGGCGCTGGCACCCAGGGCCAGGAGTCGTGTTTCTGATCGTGCACCCGATGGAGGTTTGGGCTGGAAATGGGCGACCACCGCGTCCTGCGCAGTCGACACCCGGTCGCTGGCAACCACGCGCTGCTCCATCGACCTGCGAGTGATCGCCGTGCTGGCGACAGTGAAGCATCGATCGTCGTTGTTGGGCTGCACGAGCCCGGCATCATGAGTAAGAGCGGCGGCGACGGCAACTTCCTGGTCGAGGGATGCATACGACGTGGCGTCGATCAAAAGCGCGCCGAGGACGTAACTGCGGCACGAATGGTTGTAGAGCGCGGACCCCAGACTCGCCTGCACGGGCGCGAAATCGCCGGATTCCTGCGCCCGGGCGAGCAATTGACAGGCTGCGTGCAGCCGCGCTTCCTGCTCAGAAGCAGCGAGAGCGGCTTGACGTGAAAGACGTAGTTTGCTGCGGGTCAGCTGGAGCATCGCTTGGCCGGACAACGTAATCGACTGTGCCAACGTCAGGCGGCCGCCGGTCTCATCCAGCCACGCGGTCGTACCCATTGGTGAAGCGGCCTCACCCTTTCGGTGGCCTGATCCTTGCGAACCATTGTCCGGTGTTGCGTAGGGCATCGACATTCCCCTAATCGCGAGTTGCGAGCAGGCCGACAAGTGCGGCCACCAGCAGAGTGCCAAGTGCGATGTCGATGTATGCGACGCGGTCGATCGGCGCGGACCTGGCACCGACGGCCCACCAGAGCGCAACGAAACTCCATGTGCTCACCGCGGCCACTACCAGCGCCGTCAGCCGCAGCGGCGACCAGAGTGCGCCCGCAATACAGATACCCGCGACGATGCCGAACAGCACAGCGCGGTGCTGCAACAGCAACCGAATCGTGGGGTCGTCAGCGTTTATTCCGTACAGGGACTCCAACTGGGATGCCCCCAGCAAGCCGAGGGCCGGGAGCAGGTGCACCAGGGCAGTCGCGAGGAGCGCGATCGTGGCTAGAAGCGTCATTGCACCTCCTTTTCCTCGCGGTGGGTTGCCCGACCGGGTCGGGAGTGTCGACATAGTCTGAATCTATGTCACCCAGCGTTGGCTGACAACGCTTCTTTGTGCACCACGAAGGGGTGTCGTGAAGCTGTCCCGGTATGACTCGCAGTGATGAGCAACGAATCGCGGACAGTCGAGGCTCCCAGCCATAGCAGGGGTGCGGCCCACGAAACTAGCGGATCTGCAGGATCCGATCACTCTTTCCCCAAGCCTGATCAGCCGTCAAAACCAGGTCGTCGCGTCGATCTGCCAAGGCAAGGCACAATCGATCGCCCAACGACAACCCTGGTGTGGAGCCCTTGATGTCAGCAGAGCGCCGAGCATCATCTGCTGACACGGCTTCGGTACGAACACCACTACCGACCAGAATCGCCTCAGCGAGACTGCGCTCCACAGCGCCCGCCAGCCTGGTGAGAACCTCGGCCAAATTCGCAGCACCAATGACCGAATCCTCGAGATGCCGTCTCACTACTTCCGCCCCCTTCTCACCTTGTAAGAAGGCGAGCGCCGCCGAAGCATCGAGAACCGTCATGCGTTCTCGCGTTCGACTTCGGCACGGCGCTCGGACAACAACTCGGCAACCAAGTCCCGACCCTCCAGTCGGGATTGCAGCCAGGTTAGGGCTTCATCTGTGGACATCACTAACAAGCCTGCGTCGGTATCAACCGCGATGAGTGGCGCACCGGTATCCCAGCCGTGCCGGTCGCGAACCTCGATTGGGATCACGAGGCGCCCTCGATCACCAAGAGCCACGGAATGCGAGACGTTATTGGACATGACCAAATAGTACCACTTCAGAATGATTGTGGGAATACATAAATCTGTTCCCACACTCAGCCTTTTTTGAGTCTTTTGACCTGACCGGAGGATGGGTAAATGTGCCATTCACTGTCAGGGGTGCGCCCTAGATTCACCACAACAGCAAATATTCAGACGGGCTGGGATAGACCCGGTGCACTTTCGTCCAAGGAGTTGTCATGAAAAGTGGTGCAGGTTGCTTTGCAACCGGCAGTGCCGTGTTCACCGGCATCATGATCGGATTCGTCGTGACCCTTTTTGGTCTTGGACCGGTGTTCGGAATTATTGCCGCAATACTGGTCACCTGGCTGATCCTGGGCACATACCGAAAGAAGTCACGAGCGACTGATCCGGGTGAATCACCCACGGGGCAAGATCTTCAGTTGGCCGACGGATCCACAATCCGCAATGCTCGCGGGGAGCTCTCCCGAGGTGGCACCGCCGCAGACATTGCTCCCCAGGGCGACTCCATGGTGAAGATCGCATTTGAACCTACGGGAGAAAATGTTGAAACCCTCATTGCATTACTCAGCCTCTCCGCTGGCCGGGTCGGGTACCGCGATGCAATCACCGTGCCCGAGGATGGTGACCTGATCGTGAACGCCATGGTGAGGCTGGTGTCGAATATTTCAGCCTCTGACGATCACGACCTGGGCGCGGCACCCGTCGGACGAATCCCAGCCAGAGCATGGGCAGAATTCCCCGCACTCGGATTAGGGGTGACATTCGTGCAGGTTGAACTCTGTGCCGAGTTCGAGGGCGCCCGCGCAGGTTGGATCATCTTTCGCGAATCCGCATTACGCGATTAACCAGAACGAAATAGATGATTTCTTTGCCCTGTCAGCACACTCACAGCCGGGCAACACCGGGTTTTACTGGCGCGCTAGGAACTTGTAGCGGCCTGAGCCTTGAGATCCCTGGCGAAAGAATCGACATATGGCATGCCTCCAGCTTCGAGAAGAGCGTTCTTAATCACGTCAACGATTTCATTGGGTGACATGGTGTGAACATCGATCGGCAAACGAGATGAAATGTGTACGGTGACTCTGTGGCGAAAACGTTTGACACCTAAGTAGGTAGTTGTAATCGCATGCACAGGAGTGTCCGGACTATTCTGAAAAACCGGAATAAGAATTCTTCGGTGAAGTTTGTGCAGTGACTTTTTATCCGGTGAACGGGTGCCTTCCGGATACAAACCCAATTTGTTGCCGTCAGCCAAAGTGAGCGCGGCCATGTTGAGTGCCCACTTGGTTGAGGTTTCATCGCCTCTGCGTAAGGGGATTTGTCCCATCCATCGGAAAAAGATTGCTCCTCGGTTTTCAAAAACCTCAACCTTTGCAAAGGCAGTCACTCGCCACCAATGCTTGATCACGGCAGCGACCGGATCCATGGCGTGAAGGTGATTCCCTACAAGAATGGCTGGACCCTTACCAACATGGGAAGAACCCGAAACCTTGACGGAGTAACGCAACCTCAGGATCCGCATAAAGAAGATTGTGGGGAAATATGTACGGGCCCGACCGGGACGCCCAATCCGCATGCCTGGATAAATGCCTTTACCTTGCTCAAACAGCGAGTCATAGGTTCCTGATTGACGGTCAGCCACTGCATAATCATGCCCTCCCTGGGAAATTTCCGCGAGGGCACGGTGCGAGTACCGGCGGATTTGGATGGGCGGCACTGGTACCAGCCGCTGCCCGTCCTTTAAATATAAGACCAAACTTCTTCATCAAATGCCTAATGAATGTGTTTAAGGTACTTTTCTCCCAGGAGGTCGGCCATGCGCAGATTCATTGCCATCGTGCTCGTTTTCTCCTTGGGAGTTGCCCTTGCTGGCACTTATTTCTCACGACCATCGAGCGGCCCATCTGCTAACTCATCTGTCATATTGAGCTCAGGTAATTGCTCCACACAAGACCTCATTGCTATTGAGCAGGGAATTGTCAATCAAACTGAATCTCTGAGTGCACAGGATTTTCAACGAGCACTGACATACTCCTCGGATTCCTTTAGATCCAGAATCTCTGAGAGTCAGTTCGCACGCATAATCTCTCTTGGCTATGAATTCCTTCTACAAGATCCCGACATCACTCTTGAGTCGTGTGACCAGAGCGGCGACGGCCAAATTGTCGTTTCCGCGTCCTTTGATACTGGCTCGGATGTAGTTCGTCTGACCTACTACATGACCAATGAACGCAACGGCTGGTTCATTGACTCAGCATCACGACCGGGCAATGAGCAACTCACCGTGTGACCGAGCAGCCTAGGGACACCGAGAATACCCCGGATTTGCCATACCTGAATCCCTCTGCTACCTTTCCGTTCAACATCCAGAGCGGCTGAGAGATCTGGCTCATTGACGCCGCAGCAACCCACTTAGGGTGCTACCGCCAGAACCGATGTCAGGAGCAGCAATGGTCAAAGGTTCACACTTATCCGACCCACGTTTTTCCTTGGTGTCATGTATTGAAATGGACTGCATGCGTATGTCCAGCGCGATCTGTTTGCGCTAATTCGCAGTCTGCACGTCCGGCACCTGAGTTATTGCTCGCTGCCAATGGCCCCAACAACTTTTATGAGGAAAACATGTCATTAGGAACACAAGTATTTTCATCTGACAGCATCACCCAATTAGCCCCCGCCGAGGTCTCGCTGACCGATGTCAGCAAAGCCTTTGGAAGCGGCCCGGACCGGGTTGAAGTTCTGCACAACATCAATGTGACCGCCGCCCCCGGTGAGATTCTTGCCATCCTGGGTCCAAGTGGGTGCGGAAAGTCCACCCTGCTGCGACTCGTGGCCGGATTAGAAACAGCTACCTCGGGCAGTGTGTGTGTCGACGGGCACCTTGTCACCGGTATCGATGCACAGTGTTCGGTGGTATTCCAAGAACCAAGACTGCTCCCGTGGCGATCCGTGGCAAAGAACGTACAACTTGGTGTGCGTAACTCAGGAACATCTAACGAAATACAACCTTGGCTTGAGCTTGTAGGACTCGGTGATTTTGGTAGTTACCTGCCCAAGCAAATTTCAGGAGGCATGGCGCAACGTGCTGCGCTCGCCAGAGCACTCATTGGCCACCCGGGAGTTTTGCTCCTTGACGAACCATTTGCTGCGCTCGATGCCCTCACCCGCATGCAAATGCAAGATTTACTCGTTGAAGTGAAGGAGCGAATCGGTACCACTGTGCTTCTTGTCACCCATGATGTTGATGAAGCTCTCTACCTTGCTGATCGAATCATTGTTCTCGGCGAAAGAGGTCAAGGGATCGTGGAAACAATCTCCATTGATGCTCCTAGACCGCGTGACCGCAGCGATACCTCCACAATTCCACTCCGACGCGAACTGCTTCGACTTTTTGGCGTTCACGTGTAAACGAATTTACTAAAACTCAATACACCCACAACTCATTAGATCTCGAAAGGATCAACACCATGAATCGCACAACCACTGCCATGACCACCCTCGCAGGACTCACCGCAATCAGCATCACCCTGAGCGGTTGCGTCAGCGGCGAAGGATCCAGCGACGCTGGTGGCGGAGCGCAGACAGTGAGCTTGGATTACGCCTACTGGAACCCATTGAGCTTGGTGGTCCGCGATCAAAAGTGCATAGAAAACGCACTCGGCGAAGGATCCACCGTCAACTGGGTCTTGTCCACGGGAAGCAACAAAGCCAATGAGAATCTCAACGCGGAGGTAATCGATATCGGATCGACCGCAGGCGTCGCTTCCTTTGTTGCTCGGGCAAATGGAGCAGCAATCAAAACAATAGGTGTGTTTTCACAACCTGAATGGGCGGCCATTGTTGTCCCCGCTGATTCAACCATCTCATCAGTGGAGCAACTCAAGGGAACGAAAATCGCTGCGACAAAAGGCACCGACCCGTACTTCTTCCTTCTACAAGCACTCAATGAAGCGGGAATGACTGAATCTGATGTCGAAATCATCAACCTTCAGCATTCAGATGGTCAAGCAGCTTTGGCGCGTGGTGATGTTCAGGCATGGGCTGGGCTGGATCCAATCATGGCGACAACCGAAGTGAAAGACGGCGCTCAACTCATTTACCGCAATATCGACTTCAACTCATATGGCGTGCTCAATGGCCGGGAAGCCTTCCTTGAAGAACAACCCGAATTAGTCGATCAGGTTCTCAATTGCTACGAAGAAGCACGCACGTGGATCATTGATAACCCACAGGATGCCGCAAACCTTTTGGCACAGGAGGCATCCCTCGAGCCAGACATTGCCAGCAAGGTGCTCACTGAGCGCACAGTTGTAGATATCTCGCTCGTGCCTGGCGATGCTCAACAGCAGGTCCTCGAGACAATCCTTCCGACTCTCGTGGCTGAAGGTCAGGTTCGCTCAGAAGAAGAAGCGCTTGCAGCTCTCGATACCCAGTACGACACCTCATTCGCTGAACGAGCGACCTCATGACAGTGACCACACAACACGTAGAATCCACGGACAAGACCACTCGGGAGGAAGTGCGGCAAAACAATCGTCGAGTGAGTTGGGCAGGAGCCGCCCTACTTGGCATGATTCTCCCCGCAACATTGCTCCTGTTGTGGCAATGGTTGTCCACCAACGGTTCATATTCCGCAAGCCAACTACCCACACCGAGCGCAGTGGGCTCAGCCCTCTTAGAACTCATTGAGCGCGGAACATATTGGACTCACGTCGCCATCAGTGTGCAGCGCGTACTCCTCGGCTTCGCGATTGGCGCAACGGCCGGATTGGCAATTGGCTCGCTCGTGGGTTTATCTCCACGAGCGAGCTCACTGCTCTCACCCACTATTCAGGCTATTCGTGCGGTGCCATCCCTTGCATGGGTTCCACTTCTTGTGCTGTGGATGGGGATTTACGAGGGTCCAAAAGTCACTCTTGTAGCCATTGGTGCGTTCTTCCCCGTGTTCACCACGGTCGCCTCTGGGTTCATGCACACTGACCGCAAGTTAATTGAAGTTGGTCGGGCATACGGATTATCCGGCGTCAAATTGGTCACCGGAATTCTTCTCCCCGCAGCAGCACCCACTATTTTCGCTGGTCTGCGACTTGGCCTTGCCCAAAGCTGGCTATTCGTTGTGGCAGCAGAGTTGATTGCCAGTTCCAAAGGACTTGGCTTCCTCTTAATTGATAGCCAAAACACATCCAGGACCGACATTCTTTTACTGGCAATCATCAGCCTTGCGATTCTGGGGAAAACAACCGACCTCATTTTGGCGACGATCGAAAAACGCACACTGAAGTGGATTTAGCCATCCAATGGATTTGGCAAAAGGAGCAACATGACTGACCGTGAATTTGGTTTTCGCACCCGTGCACTGCACGCAGGTGGAACACCCGATCCGACCACGGGCGCGCGTGCCGTGCCGATTTACCAAACAACAAGTTTTATTTTTGAGAATACTCAAGACGCGGCAACCCTTTTTGCATTGCAAAAGTATGGCAATATCTACTCGCGAATCGGCAATCCAACCGTCGCGGCCCTCGAGGAAAGAATCGCCTCACTAGAAGGTGGTCTGGGCGCAGTAGCAACAGCAAGCGGCCAAGCCGCGGAATTTTGCACCTTCGCAGCCTTGGCTGGCACGGGAGACTCCATTGTGGCTTCATCCGCTCTTTATGGAGGAACGGTGACTCAACTCGATGTCACCCTGCGCAGGTTCGGTGTCGACACGACATTCGTTAGTTCTGATAAGCCTGCAGACTTCGCCGCCGCAATCAAGCCCAATACCAAAGCAATCTTTGCGGAAGTTGTATCCAACCCGTCAAGTCAAGTGGCCGATATTCGAGGTCTCGCAGACGTTGCACACGAAGCTGGGATTCCACTGGTTGTTGATGCCACAACAGTTACACCATATTTATGCCGTCCCATTGAATTCGGTGCTGACATTGTGATCCATTCAGCAACCAAATTCCTCGGCGGTCACGGCACAACCCTAGGTGGCGTAATTGTCGATGCCGGCACATTCGATTGGGGCAACGGGAATTTCCCCACCATGACCGAGCCCGTGGATTCCTACGGAGGAATCAAGTGGTGGGACAACTTCGGTGAATATGGCTTCTTGACCAAACTCAGAACGGAGCAACTCCGCGATATTGGTCCCGCGCTTGCGCCCCATAGCGCATTTCTTCTCTTGCAGGGTGTGGAGACACTTCCGCAACGCATGGAAGAACATGTAGCCAACGCTCACGAGATTGCCAACCGGCTAAATGGTGATCCCAGAGTCGCGTGGGTTTCGTATGCCGGCTTACCGGAGCACCGACACCACCAACGAGCTCTGGAGTACACCCCTCGTGGCCCTGGAGCAGTGTTCTCCTTTGGAATTGCCGGTGGATACGCCGCGGCAGAGAAGTTCATCAACAACGTCCAACTACTCAGCCACTTAGCAAATATCGGAGATTCCCGGACTTTAGTTATTCACCCAGCGAGCACAACGCACCAGCAACTTAATGCCGAACAGCTTGAGGCTGCAGGTGTTCCTGCTGACCTGGTGCGCATCAGTGTTGGTTTAGAGGATGTGGACGATATCTGGTGGGATATTGATCAGGCCCTCACAATTGCGACGGAGGATAAGTAATGGCCTCGCAAGAGTCAGTCTGGAATGCACCAAGCGCACGGGAACGCCTTGGAATACTGGAACAGGCAAAAACTATTGCAATCGTAGGTGCCTCGAATAACTCTGCTCGTGCCTCGTACTTCGTTGGCACATACCTTTTATCCAGCTCCGACTTCACCGTGTGGTTTGTTAACCCTCGAGAAAGTGAGATCTTGGGTCACACCGCCTATGCAAGCCTGGAGGATCTTCCAGCAGCTCCGGATATTGTCGATGTTTTTCGTAAACCCAGTGACCTTCCTGAAGTTCTCGATCAAGCAATTGCTGCATCCGCCACAACATTGTGGCTGCAATTGGGTATTGAGGATCCGGAAATCGCCCAACGGGGTCACGAGGCTGGATTGAATGTGGTCATGAATCGCTGTATAAAGATTGAACATGCCCGATTCCATGGTGGGTTGCATCTCGCTGGATTCAACACCGGAGTAATTCGATCCACCCGGTCGGTCACGTGAGCGCACCTGAACTCATTGGCGACACCTGGTGGGGAACGGGCGGGCGCAAGCTTTCACTGTCCGATTTTCGCGGCCGATTCTTACTTCTGGACTTTTGGACCCTGTGCTGTGTGAATTGTCACCACGTATTGGCGGAGTTACGGCCGATTGAGGCTGAGTTTGCCGACACTCTCACAGTAGTGGGAATTCACTCCCCCAAATTTGAGTTCGAAAAAGATGCTGCATCCGTCAAAAGCGCGGTTCAACGCCACGGTATTGATCATCCGGTTCTCAACGATCCGGAAATGGCCACGTGGCGCTCATATAACGTGCGGGCTTGGCCCACCTTAATTCTGATCGATCCACTGGGTGACATTGTCGGCACCTGGTCAGGTGAGGGACACGGTCACGCCATTGCTGCGACTTTGAACGAGTTAATTCCTCAATATAAAGAATCACTGCTACGAGGCGAAGGACTTTTCCGCGCTGAAGACTCTCCTGAGGACACCTATCTGCAACCGGGAAAAATCGAAACCCTTGACTCGGAACACGTACTCATCAGCGACAGTGGACATCACTCGCTGGCGATTGCCCTCATAACGGCACCCAACCAACCTCTGCGGCGAATTGGAACTGGGGAACGTGGATTCAATGATGGCAATTTTGAACTGGCAGAGTTCAACGAACCCTATGGAACTGTTGTCCTGCCCCCAGATATTGCCGACGAGGTTGGCTACCAGGTTGTGGTCGCTGACACGGTCAATCACGCCCTGCGCGGGCTCAATCTGATCGAGGGCACGGTCACGACCATTGCGGGCACAGGCCAGCAGTGGCGTCCCGGCGATCCCACATCTGGCAACGCGACAACCACCCGCCTCACTACTCCTTGGGATGTGGCCTGGTTCAACAATCTTGTGTACATCGCAATGGCCGGGGACCACCGAATTTGGATATTTGATCCTCTTGCGCAAACAGTCAATGTTGTTGCAGGAACCACTCATGAGGGCTTGGTGGATGGAGCTGTAAGCGATGCTTGGTTTGCTCAACCATCAGCCCTGACCGTCACCGAAGACTCACTGTGGATTGCTGATTCAGAGACGTCAGCTTTGCGGCGCATTCACCACGATGCTGTGACTACGAGCGTAGGGGCCGGCCTATACGACTTTGGTCATGTGGATGGAACTGGTGATGTTGCCCGTCTTCAGCACCCACTGGGCTTGGCAGTTCATTCCGACGGCTCAATCTTTATCGCCGATACATATAACAGCTCCATTCGTCGATTTGATCCGCAGACAAATACTGTCTCCACAATTACGCGCGATCTTGCAGAACCAAGTGATCTCAGTTTCTCCGCCGATGGTCTTTCGATTCTCGTTGTTGAGTCTGCTTCGGGGAATATCACCACAATCCCCATTGGACAGTCCACAACTGTCACTGGTCAAGCAATGCGTACCGTACGCCCGGAGCTTGATATAGCCGCTGGTCCAGTGACCGTGAAGGTGACTTTCACTCCACCACCAGGAGAAAAGATTGATGACCGATACGGCCCGTCAACTCAACTTTCCATCAGCGCATCCCCAGCACACCTGATTCTCAACGGCGAAGCAACGGGTTCCGATCTAGTGCGCACTGTGGTTATTAATCCTGATGTTGAATCTGGAGTTCTTCATATCGCGGCAAAAGGTGCTTCCTGTGATGCAGACTCTGAGCACGGGGCCTGTCACATGCATCAGCAGGACTGGGGAGTACCGGTGCGGATTACTCCAAACGGAACACCAACAATTCACTTGATATTAGCGAACTAGGTACCTTGCGATGGCCTTTTCTCGCTTAACTGCTGCTGCAACACTGCCACCATCGACTTCAATTCATTAAGCTCCTGCATCACTTCCACAGATGGATCGGGCTTGTTCTGCTTTAGCAAAGTCGCAGATAGCCCAGCCGTCGCAGCACCCAACATGCTGATCCCCGTCAACATAATCAACACCGCAACAGCTCTACCAGTCCACGTCACCGGTACGAAATCTCCGTAACCAACGGTTGTAATCGTTTCGAACATCCACCAGAGTGCGTCGGGAAGAGATTCAATGTCGGCACCCTTAGCGCCTCGCTCGGCGCTAAGTACTGTGAGCGAGCCAACCCAAACAATGATCACTGTGCCCAATGCGGCTGTCGTGAGTGCGCCTCCAGAAAAAAAGCCCTTACCTTTCGAAAGGATTCCATTTTTGGTAAACGCATGGAGAGCTCGCAGGGCTCGAAGCTGCGGCACCAACACGGTAAGTGTGTCGAGCCAATTTCGACGGAAGAAATGACGCTTTTGGGTAGTGACAATGAACCGGAAAAGTAGATCGATGGCAAACAGAGCCCACAACACGTTGCCAAAGATTGTCATCCAATGAAACCACGTGGCACGCGGGTCAGGCCAAATTATTTGAATGGAGAAAGTGAACAGGTACACCAGAGCCAGCGCAGATAACAGCCAAGAAGTCTTCTGCGTGTAGGCATTGATAAAGACATCTCGCTTGTTATCCAAGGTGGTAATCGTCGTCTGGGGCGTGGAATCTGTAGGCATGCAGGGATGCTATCCACAAATATGAGGAATCTTTGTGACCTAGGAGGGCTCGAAACTATTTTTTCGGTGGGCCGCCGGGTGGATCAGCCTGGTGTAAATCGTGTAGGTACTCATCCCACGCTTGCTTCTGCGGATCCTCGACTGAAGAGCCTCCCTTGGGGGTAAAGCCCTGTTGATTTTTCCCCGCCTCCGTGGTGATGCGCTCTGTGCGCGCACGCAGGTAACGTGCCACAGATTTGGTGAGGCTTCCGTGCTTGCGATAATGATTCCACACAAAGACTGCAAAGAGGCCGATCAGTGGCCATTGAATCGAATAGACAATTGCTCGATTCACGCCTTCCATGGCTCTGCTCACTTCAATAATTGTTGCAGATGTGCATAAGGCGAGAACAAGAATGAGCGGAATGTGCAAGGTCCAGAAGTCTTTCCAAAATCTCTTGGTATCGGTCACTGGTTCACCTCCATATGTTCAGGTTCTACTCGACGAGTTTGGTGCTCCAAGGAGCGTGAATGTATCCACACAATTAATAGAAGCCCAAGAACCCCCAGGGTGACGAACACCGTTCCAATATCCAGTGGTAGTTCCCGCTGGAGCAACTGCCAGTAGACCACGGCACACCAGCCAACGAAAAAAATAATGAGGGCCGCCACGGATGGTGTGCGGTACTGATCCGCGAAGAACAGAAGTCCCGCACCTGTCACGACCACAAAGACCACAAATGCTGCAACTTGAGTTCCAATCACATTCGCCAAGGCTCCCGATTGCATGATTTCGGCGACCACGAAGATGAGAACCACCATGAGTATGGCTGCAGCTTCGGGGTACTTGGCGAGTAATCCTTTCTGGGCAACTCTGGCTAAGGCTGGGTAAAAGTGAACGAGAGCCAGTGGTAGTCCGAGCGCAAGCAAGGCCAAGACACCAAAGTTGATTGGTTCAGCGGCAACCGCGAATGCTGGTGGTGCGGTGCGAGACAGGGCAACCGCCAAACCAATGACCGCACCCATCCAGAGCAACTCACCCGAAGCCAATTGCACCAGTTGCCGCGGAGCACTTTCACCGGGTGAGTGGGCTAACTCCTGCCGATGCCGCCACCCAAATCCGACGAGAACAACAACAATGGTGACTTTTGCAATGATGATCGCACCGTAAGTGGAAGTGAGATACGGGGCAATTCCATCGACTCGCATTGAGGCATTGAGCAGTCCTGACTCAACCACCACCACAACGGATATCGCGGCGAGCAAGCTGTACCGATTGATCACTATTCGAGAAAGGTTCTCACTCGTTTTCACGTACCACACTAGAGCGACGAGACCCCCAATCCAGACGCCCATGAACACGAGATGGAAACCCAGAGCGATGCTGGCGGCATTGTGTCCCTCTGATATTCCCGAATGTCCGGTGAGACCAGGCAGGAATGCCGCCGTTGCGGCAAGGCCAACAACAATCCACCCGGTGACTTTGCCCAAAACAACCCACCCAAGAAGTGCCACAAGTGACACGAGGACAAATTGCGCCAGAATCACTTGCCCCACCGTTGTTTGGGTCAGCAAGGATTGCAAAATCACCAGGTTCAACGACTCACCCGCACTCAGGGCAAGAACTTCAGACACCGTGAGTACAGATTGGAACACGAGGGTAACCAGCCAGATGAGGGCAAAAACGCTGGTGAGCTTTCCCAAAAGTGCGTGCGGCCTTTCATTGAGTACTCCGCCGACCAGTGCAAAGCCGAGGGTGCACGCCATGGCGATGTCTCGGACAATCAAATCAATGGGTAATCCAAACAATGTGTAGACAGGAACAACAGGGATTCCGACCAACTGAGTTTCAGTTAATCCGCCAATGGAGGCGAGGACAATGAGCGCAACGGGAACAGCGGAAAACAGGAGTGCGAAATAAGCCCAAGGGCTTCGCAAACGCATGGTCACTGCTGCTTAAATCCACCAAAGATTGCCGGATCGGTATTGGGGCTCTCCACCATAAACGTGGTGACAATCGCTCCCAGTAGGAATGCAATGACAACCCACGTCATCCAGTAACTCGCAAGTTGCGCCTGATACCACACGGCACCGGAGATCAGGCCCTTGCGCGCTCGGTTCATGATTCCGGTGAGAATGAAGATCACCAAGAGAAGGTTGAAGATGTTGCTGGAACACAGAAGGAGTACCGCTGACGCGTAAGCGCCGTTGGTGGGTCCAAATGGGAAAGTTGTTATTTGGATCCACTGGGCAACAAGTGCAGCAATGGAGAATAAGAGTGACAAAGTGGCACCGGCAATGAGTGCACCTTGATTACCCGTTCGCCGAACCGCGCGATAGCCCCACCACATGAATACTGTGGCAATTACGGTGACGCCTAGAATCGCCCAAAAAGCCCACTCTGGGGCAAAATCACCCTTGAGTTTGGTGATAGTGTCATTCGTTTGATTGGCTGTCAATTTCGCGCCCGGGGGTGCCCAGCCCCCATTGACATTGAGGGACCACAGATAGCTGTAACTGATAATTAGAGCAATGGTTCCGGACGCACTCATAACGATGAGTAGCCACAAACCCATCCTGCTGCGGCGGGCAATCGTTGACATTGATTCGCCCGTGGTGGGTGAAAGCGGAACAGATTTGCCCGGATTTGACGTTGTAGGAGTGGTCATCGGGTGCCTACACTTTCAAACTCGTCCTCTGGTTTAGGTTCGAGTTCAGCATCGAGTGGATCTGGAACTCCATAGTTATAAGGACGCTCGGTGACAACAGGCAGAACTGCAAAATTATTCAGAGGCACGGGTGTTGGTGTCTGCCATTCCAATGACTTGGATCCCCATGGGTTACCAGAGGAGACAACACCGGACTTCCATGAGAAGAGGATGGCGGCGAGGAATACCAACATACCTATTCCAATGATGTAAGCACCAATCGTGGAGATCCAGTTGGAAATATTGAACTGCTCGTCAAATTGCAGGACCCGTCGCGGCTGCCCTTGAAGACCCGCCACAAACATGGAACCGAAGGTGATTTGGAAACCAATGAATGTGGTCCACAGGCCAATGGAGCCCAGGCGTTCGTCGAGGATTCTTCCGGTCATCTTCGGGAAGTAGAAAGCGATTCCGCCCATGGCACCGAAGAAGCCTGCACCCATCAACATGTAGTGGAAGTGAGCTACCACGAACATACTGCCGTGGAAGTATTGGTCAGCAGGAACATCGGATAAATACACACCCGTAACCCCACCGATCATTTTGTTAAAAATAACGGCGTAGATAGCCATCAACGGCAAACGAGTCCATGCTGTTCCTCGCCACAGAGTGCCGATTACAACCAAAACAAGGAATCCGACAGGAATGGAAATCATTTCGGTGGACAACATGAATGGGTAATTTGCCGCCGGAGCCCAGCCCGTCATGTACATGTGGTGTGCCCACACCAAACCGCTCAGCGCCACAACCCCCACAATTCCAGCGACCGCAAAGTTATAAGAGAAGAGCGGTTTACGCATAAAGACCGTAATCACTTCCATCATGATGGCTGTGCTTGGAATCAAAATGACGTAAACCTCAGGGTGGCCCAATAACCAGAAGAGGTTTTCATAAAGCCACACACTGCCGCCTTCTAGCGGATTAAAAAACGAGGTGGCAAAGATTCTGTCGGTCAGGGAGAGAATCTGTGAGTATTGATAAAACGGAAATGCGTACAAGCCCATGAGTGCGGCCGCGAAAACTCCGTATACCAAAATGGGGGTGCGTGACCAGGTCATGCCCTTGCAGCGCATGGTCAAAATCGTGGTCATGAGGTTCACGCTGGCAAGACCAGTAGAAATTGCGAAGACAATAATTGTCATCTGGTAACCCAGAACTCCCGAAGGCGCCTGGGCAATCAGGGGCTGATACGCCGACCAGCCATCGCGCATGCCGCCAAGGAAAAGCGAACTAATCAAGCACGGGACCGCGGCAACGAGGAGCCACAGACTCAATGCATTGAGTCGCGGGAAGGCCATATCGCGGGCGCCGATCATGATCGGAACAATGAAGTTACCGACCGGGCCCATGACCACAATGATCATGGCAATGATCATTGCGATGCCGTGTGTGCCGATGATCGCGTTATAAAAACTTGGTGAGAAAACTTCACTCCACGTGACACCAAGTTCAGTACGGATCAACATGGCGAGCAAACCGCCAAAACCCAGCACAATGAGCGCCATGACCAAGTACTGGATGCCTACGACCTTGTGATCGGTGGTGTACTTCCAGTAGCGGGATTTACCCATGTCCTTACCGGCCATGTATTCGGCGTCTTCGTGAGTTTCTTCACGGCCGAGTACCCAGCGAATTGGACCAACGAATGCGCCCATACCGGCCAAGAACCCGATTACCCAGCCCAAGAGGACTGCCAAATACACGAGATCGCCTTCAATGGGGGCAAAGGTGATGGGGCTCGAAGCCCCGGTGGGAACAAATTGACTGGTGATACTTCCGAGAATGGCCGCTAGGCCAATACCACCCGCCAAGCCAGTGCCGAAATTGAGGCGCCGCATGATTCCGCCAGCTGCACCGTGCTGCGTGGGCTGTGGAACTTCCACACTGTGAATCACACTCATGAGGTCCTCATTCCGCCCATTTCGCGGGTCCAGGTATTAAAGGCCTCCTGTGACACGACTCGGATTTCCGTTTCCATGTATGCGTGGTGCATGCCGCACAATTCTGCGCACCTGAGATTGAAAACACCCTCTTTATTCGGGGTCACACCGGTCTGAGTTATTGCACCAGGATTGGCGTCAATTTTGACACCCAGCTCCACCAACCAAAAGTTGTGAATAACGTCTTTGCTCGTGATATTGAAATACACGGGTTTGTCTACCGGCAAGTACAAAACGTTGGTGACGATTCCGTCGTGTTGCGGGTAGGCGAATGTCCACACCCACTGCTGTCCGGTGACATTGACAATCACCGAGTTACTGTCACCCGGTTGTTGATCCGCCGAAATGGTGCCGTAGGAATTGGCCGTGATCTGCGCCAACTCAATGAGCCCCCACACAACGAGGAAAAATGCCAATGCGCTGGAGGCAAATGTCCAGAGGATCACTCCAATTCGATTTGTGCGAATGGCGGGGCTGTCCTGCATGGGGGGTTCGTCGCCGGAGACCTGCTTCCAGCCAATCAGGCTGTAGAGGAGTACCGCGAAAACAAAGGCCGTGATGGGGATAGAAACGACAGTGAAAACAAAAACAGTTTGCTCAATTTCTTCCATGATTTTAGATGCAGGTGCACCCGTCTGATTCATGGCAGCCACCATCAACCAAGCCAGTGGGAGGAGCAAGAAACCAATAACCACGGTCCAAATCAGGATGTGGCGTGCATAGGGGCGCCGTAACCAGGTGCGCACCCGATGCATGGATGGTGGGCGGTTGGTTGGCGATTCCGGCTGGTCAGGAATTTGGGTAATGGTCACGCTACGACCTCAAACGTGCCAGCCATCCAGCCACGCGTTTGCATGGGACCGCTGAATTCCTGGTATAAATCACCGCACGGGAACTCGCAGTTCCAGACATACATTCCAGCATCGCCGGTGACAAAAGTGATGGTCACGGTCTGTGGATCAACCGGATATCCATCTTTATCTGTTTTGGCATTCGCCTTGTTCATGGGTAGCGGCACATTCAGGAACATGGCCTCTTGACTTGATTCATCGTATTGATGCACGGTGAAAGTGTGCCCGACTTCGTTTTGTTTGAGCCCTTTTACTGTTTTCCCGTTCCACGTCATGGTGCCGTCAAGACTTCCGTGCACTTTGGCGAAATATGGGTTATAAATCTGACCGCCGGAATCGTATTGGGTGAATGTCATGGTGATCACCGAGTTTGCCGGCACCTGAATGGTGGTGGAAGGGTCGTAGAACGGCTGTCCGGATAGCCAGTTTGCTTCATAGGCAGACGGGGTCGCGGGAGGTGGTACCGAGGCCGAACTATTCGGATACACGCTCAGGGCCAATGTCGCGTGCGGCAGTTTTCCCTTAGGAGTGTCCACCATGGTGCCATCGGGTACGGCGACGATCGCGGCAGGTCCTTGCTCCCTCGCGGAGTTGAAAACGGCAACCCCTGCGACAACCGCGATCCCGGCAAGGACGGTGGCGAATGTCACCAAGAAACGTTTCACGAAAGCAATTCCCCAATCAGACGAAACTTCGGACTTACCCACACATCGTCGATAACAATTAAGGTGGAGCCTAACCCCCTCGTGCCCATTTATGTGACCAATTCACCCACAATTTGCCGACCAGACTCACTCCCAACCAAATCAGGGTCGAATTGCACCCACCGAGAGGACCTAGAGTTGTTCCATGTCCGGATCATTGGCAGGCCATGTGGAGGTTTCACTTCACACTGCGCGGGCGATTGAAGCGATGCAGATCATCCCGCAGCAACTGGGCTGGCTTGAGTTCGATGTCTGGACCGCAGCAAATTTGCTCCTTCTGGGCCTGCTCTATTTCATTGGGGTGTATCGAGTTCATGCAGCCGGGCAGAAGTGGCCCATTGGGCGATCAATCTCATTTGCCCTAGCTCTCTTACTTCTTGTGATCGCCTATATAGGCCCATTCGGGGCGTGGGCACATGCTGCCTTTTGGCCACACATGTCCCAGCACTTGATCGTCATGATGCTGGTTGGTCCATTTATAGTCTTGTCTAACCCAGTCTGGCTCCTGTTCCTCAACCTTTCCGGGACCGGTCGGCGCAAGCTGGTTCGAGTTCTTCGCAGTCGTCCGGTTGCCATTGCCACAACACCCTGGGTGGGCTGGGTGTTTTTTGCCTTTGTTCTCCTCGGAAGTCATATTGGCCCCGTCATGAACCTGACGATCCAGGATCACGACTTCATGATGTTCATCGAACGGCCCCTGTATTTAATTGCGGCATTGGTCTTCTATTACCCGCTGCTGGGGAACGACCTGATCGCCAAGCGCCCCGATCCAAGTATTCGAGTTCTCTCCCTTGGCTTAATGATGATTCCCGAGACAACCCTCGGCATGGTGGTTCACTTTGCACCCGTCACACTTTTTGATGCATATGTCGAAGTGGCCCCGCTTTATGGCATCGATGCACTGACAGACCAGAAATTCGCGGGGGCAACCATGTGGGCCACTGCCATGGTGATTGATGGTTTCTGGATGATGTTCGCGGCCTTGGAATGGTGGAGAGATCAAGAAAAGCGCACCGAAAACATGGAGCGGCAAGAACTAGCCGAACAGGCTGCTCGGAACACACATGTCTAGCCACCGGATTCTGATGGGCCTATTCATTGGTGCATTAAGCCTCAGCCTCACCATCACTGGATGTTCATCTTCAAATGTTTTCTCTCCCACCGACCAACTCACCATTCCGCTGCCCACCGGGGTATTGGACAACTCCAATTCATCCGTGGGTGTCACATTGATACCTTCCGCAGAAAGAGTGGATCTTCCAATATTTTCCGGCACGACACTGATGGGCGCTGAACTCACTATCGATTACGCCAACGCACCAGCCACGGTGATTAACTCCTGGGCTTCATGGTGTGCACCGTGTCGGATTGAATTGCCGGAATTTGTTCAAGCCTCTGAGAATCCGCAATTCAATGGTGTCACATTTCTTGGGATCAATGTTCGCGATTCCCCGGACGCTGCGCGCGCATTTGCTGCGAATTTATCTTTTCCAAGTTTGGTGGACCCTGATGGATTGATACTTGCTCAGATTCCCGATGTCCCGCCACAAGCTTTACCCAGCACGGTGATTGCAGATCAGCAGGGAAGGGTTGCAGCCCGCATTATTGGTCCAGTACCCGTTGGTGAACTTGACAGCATCATTTCGTGGGTACTGGATAACTCGGAATAAGAATAAGCATGCCCATTCACATACTTACATCCCTTGATGACCCGCGACTTCATGCATATCGCTCCCTCACCGATATTGCTTTGCGATCGGCCCGTGAACCTGAGTCGGGAATGTACATTGCAGAAAGTGCCAAAGTGATTTCCCGAGCCGTTCAGGCAGGTCACACACCTATTTCCGTCTTGATGGAACATAGTTGGCAGGAGCGAATACACACGCTGCTGGGACCGGCAATTATGGATTCAGATATTGATATATTCATTGGAGACCACGAACTTCTGGAAGAACTGACCGGATTCCACGTTCACCGTGGCGCTTTAGCAGCCATGCAGCGACCACCACTGCGCACTGTGAGCGAAATAACTGCTCAGGCTCAGCGAATTGCCGTCCTAGAAAATATCGTTGATCACACAAATCTGGGTGCGATCTTTCGCTCCGCCGCAGGATTAGGTGTTGATGCAATTTTGGTCACTCCACAATGCGCAGATCCCCTATACCGTCGCAGCATTCGCGTCTCCATGGGCGCGGTTTTTTCGATGCCATGGACAAGAATTCCCTATTGGCCAATCGCACTCAGTGAATTTCAGTCACAAGGTTTTCACACTGTGGCTCTCTCACCCGGGACCGATTCACAATCACTCGAGGATTTCGCTTCGGAACACCACGAGAAAGTTGCATTTGTGTTCGGATCAGAAGGCGATGGCCTCACTCCTGAATCATTATCAGCGTGCCAAAGTGTGGTGCATATACCCATGAGTCATGACATAAGTTCGCTGAACGTTGCGGCTGCATCCGCCGTGGTTTTTTGGGCTATGCGCGCACGAACTTATTAAATACGAATCCCTCGTGATCCCACACATAATCCAATTTCCAATCCACACGGTTCGGCTCTTCTGATGGATCAGATACTGAAGAGTCTTGACCTAGGAGCATGGGTGCAATCGTGAGGTCGATCTCGTCAATCTTTGAAAAGAGATCGCGCAACAGGCGTGGTCCGCCCTCGCAGACAATTCGAGTGAACCCGCGCTTGCGCAAAACTTCAAGAGCATCGAGAGGCAGCGATGCACATTCAATGATTTCGACGCGCCCTGCCACTTGAACTTCTTCAGCCATCAATGTGCGTTCCTTTGATGCCGAACCGTCGGTGAAAACTATTGGAGTCACTGCGGATTCTCCAAACAGCGGCTCTTCCCACGGAAGGTCAAGTGATGCGCTGACAATTGCCACAACCGGCGCTGGCTGCGCGCCGATTGCTGCTCGCGCAGACTGCCACTCAGGTTTCGCGACCATGGGGCGATAACGCTCAGTTCGAATTGTTTGGGCGCCCACAAGAACTACGTCAGCCAAACGCCTGGCCTCGACAAGAACTTCGCGGTCACGATCACTGGAAATACTCCGACTCTTTCCATCGGGACCAAAGAATGCTCCGTCTATTGTTTGCACCATCATGGCTCTGACCCACCACACTGGCGGCCACGCATAAATTTCAGCTAACTCGGGAACATCATCATTTAGTTTGCGTGCTTCACCTTCGGCTATTTTCTCCTTCAACTTTTTTCGCTGCATGCGGCGTCGGATGTAGACGACGAGTTTGCGCTTCACGCGGCGCGCCCAGTGAAATTCGGTGGCCAGCACCGTCAAGCCCGCCAAAATCGTGACAATTCCAGGGCCGGGGAGGACCAACATAGCCACACCGGCCAGTAACAGGCTGGTGCCCACCGTTGCCACAACCACGCGTCGAATGGCACGCGATCTTGTGGATTGACTAGGTTTCATGCCCCTCTTTCACTGACTTGGCGCCTTCCTCTCTGGTCGAGACGAGGCTGGCGATCACGGAGACCGCAATCAACACGACTACCACGCCAAGACTAATGGCGGTGGGAATCTTGAAAAAGGCATGTCCCGCAATCATCTTGATCCCAACAAAGACCAGCACGAGTGACAGGCCGATCTTGAGATAAATGAATCGGTGCATGAGATCGGCCAGTAGGAAATACATGGCACGCAGACCCAAGATCGCAAGGGCGTTACTTGCGAATACAAGGAACGGTTCTTGCGTAATCGCAAAGATCGCAGGTATGGAGTCAACAGCGAAAATAATGTCGGTGACTTCAACGAGCACCAATACGGCCAAGAGCGGGGTGGCGAAAAGGACACCATTTTTGCGGGTAAAGAATTTTTGCCCTTCGTATTCATCTGTGGTTCGAATGAATCTTCGGAACAGTTTCAGAGTTCTCGTATTCGAAACATCGAAGTGCTCATTGCGCTGTTTCATCATTTTTATACCGGTCAGTATCAAGAATGCACCGAATATGTAAAGGACCCATGCATATGATGCAATAAGTGCCGAGCCCGCAGCAATAAATATTGCGCGGAAGACAAGTGCACCAAGCACGCCATAGAACAGCACACGATGCTGATACTCACGTGGCACCGCAAAGTAACCAAAGATCATGGCCCACACGAAAACGTTATCTACGGCGAGCGACTTCTCAATTAAGTATCCTGCGAAGTACTGCATACCAAACTCGCTACCGAAGTACCACCAGATCAAGCCACCCACAATCGTGGCAACAAACACCCAGATCAGTGACCACGTGGCAGCTTCCTTGACCGAAATCATGTGGGCATCGCGATGCATAAACAGGTCTACGGCCAACATTGCAAGAACAATGCCTAGGAGTACAAACCAGACCCCCAGTTCAACAACCATTCAATTTCCTCACGCAAGATCGCCAAGGCGACTTAACGCAAGGTCTCCGCCACCGGTTACAAATATGTATCCGGCCTAGGCACCGGGTGTGGATTGCCACACCGTATTGACGACACCTAGCTGATGGGGTACTCCCCTTGTGCACCAAACTCTAGGTGTCAAAAACCATTCCTGCAACCAGTGGGGTCACCCTTGTCAGCCGGTAAGACCTCGCACATAATGCCGCTGTAGGGCAAAGAAGACGGCAACGGGAATCAACATGGAGATGAAGGCCCCAGCGCTCATGAGGTGTTCATTGACTCCGAGCGATCCGGACAGGTAGGCCAGATAACGAGTAACGGGTGCGACATCTGGGGTTCCCGCCGAATAGGTCAAAGCCACGATGTAGTCATTCCAGACCCACACAAATTGGAAAATTGCAAATGCAGCGATCCCAGGCACCGCTATCGGCAGGACAATGAGTCGAAATATTTGGTAGTGCGAGGCGCCATCAATCTTAGCTGTATCAAGGAATTCCCTCGGAACCTTAGAGATCGCATTGTGCATCAGGAAAACCGCAATCGGCAAGGAGACAATTGTGTGAACTATCCATAGCGGAATATACGTTCCCATGAGTAGCGATCGACCTGTCTCAGGGTTATTGAGATCCGGTAATACGGGAAATGAACCCACACTCCACCCACTATTGAACCCATCAAGAAGTGGTAACAGGATCATTTGAATCGGAATAACCTGCAAGGCAATAATGACAACGAGGACTACAGTGGCGCCGCGAAATGGAACCCACGCAAGTGCATAAGCGGCCATACATGCAATAACGATCGGAATGAAGGTTGCGGGAATTGCAACTGCCAGTGAGTTAAACAAATACGGCGTGATTCCCTCTGGTAATTCCGCACCACCTGTCAACACTGAAATGTAATTGTCTGCCGTAACGTCGCGGTCGGAAAAAACACTCCACCAACCTGAGTTTTTGGTTTGCCATACTGGTCGGAGAGATGTGACAAGTAGCCCAATTGTGGGGATCAACCATAGAACTGTGATAACAGCCACTGTGATACTCGCACCACGACCTGCCCTGCGCCGACGTGATGCTTGAGGCACAGTTGGGACCAGCACCACTTCTGGTGCTTCGACACTCACCGCCTAATCAAAGCAATTATGACTCAGCATTTGCTACTCGCCCCGCATCAAGCGGGAAGTTAGCCAGACACTCAGAGATCAGGTGATCCATTTCTACCCACGGTAGATCCCGATCAGCGCTGAGAATCTTTTCCACTGCAATTGTTTGAGCCTGTTCGAGCAGACTCACAAAGTGCGCGGTACCACTAAGTAGTGCAACCCTGTTCACAAGAACTCCCTTATCTGTCGATAGTTCAGTTATACCCAAAAAATAGGAATGTAAACAACAACCGTGTAATTATTTTCTCCCAGCGCCTGATCCAGCAACGTTTAAGGTGGTGCACATGAAATTCAGAGGCGTCGATCTTGCCTTTGTGCCCGGCCTAGCGCGGTTGGCGATAATTCAGCGTGGCGAACCAGCCCCAAAATCTGACGATGTCACTTCGCTCCGCAACCGTGCTAGCGGTATGGCTCCATGGCTTTCCCAACAGTTTGGTCAGGTACCCGGGATAACCATCACCGATCACCACGCCGGTGAATTGAGAATCCGAGAATATAAGCCGGAAAAATTACGAGCCAAGAAGGAAAAATCACCCGCCATCCTTCACATACATGGTGGTGGCATGATCATGAGCACCATCGAGGCTTACGACCAAAGGTGCAGTGCCTATGCCAAGGCAACTGGTTTCCCGGTGTACTCCGTTGATTACCGATTAGCTCCCGAGCATCCGTATCCAGCGGCTACTGACGACTGTTTCACCGCATTTCAGTGGGTGTTAGAGAACTCCGAATCGCTACGCATTGATTCACGAAGTATTGCTCTTCTGGGAAACAGTGCCGGTTCCGGATTGGCGGCTGCGCTCGCCCTTAAGTTACGCGACTCGAAATCCATTCAACCTAGTTGCCAAGTTCTTATCTATCCCATGCTTGACCACCGAACGGTCACCGTAAAATCAGGGTGGGAGAAAACCTGGTTGTACTGGACCTTTCAGGATAACCGCACCGCCTGGAATGCCTACCTCAGCGATCTGCCGAAGGATGAAAATCCACCGATTTACGCAGTACCCGCACTTGCGGCAAACCTCAGTGGTTTACCTAAAACATATATATGCGTCGGAACAGCAGATATTTTCATTGATGAAGACTTGGAGTTTGCCCAGCGGCTACAGGCTGCCGGAGTGGCCACCGTGGTGGAGGTCATTGACGGCGCTCCCCACAATTTTGACTATCTCACGCCGCATTGTCCACAATCTCGCAGATCCTGGCGCTCCCGATTTACCTTCCTCGTGGATCATATTCAGAACTAAAGTCACCGATCTGGGCCAGATTAACGCGATACATTGGGGTTAGGCTCACCGAAAATAGACATATGAGTCAACCCCTCTCACAGAATTGAGCGCACCGTGACACATACCCAAGCAGAGGATTTTGAGGGCCGTGTAGTGGTCGGTATGGACGGCTCCGAAAGCGCACTGCTTGCCGCAAATTGGGGAGCAAAGGAGGCCACACTGCGAGGTCGCGGTCTGACATTGGCGCACGCAGTTCTCCCCGCCGCCGCCAGTGGCATTTTCGGAATGGGGGTGCCTCCGCGGCTTGATCTGATAGACGAAGCGCGTGTAAGCGCAATCGTGGAACTCACTCGATTAACGGGTGAACTCGAGTGCACCGATGTTCTTATTCATGTAGAAGTTGGGTCACCAAGCGGTCTACTGCTGCACGCTTCAGACTCCGCGGAGCTCCTTGTTCTTGGGTCGCGCGGCCGAGGTGGTTTCGCCAATTTACTCCTAGGTTCTGTTGGCACTCAGGTTGCTTCACATGCAAGCTGTCCCGTTGTTGTGATGCGCGCAGATCCACGCGTGGGGGCTAATGAAGTTGTGGTGGGCATTGATGGGTCACCACACTCAATCGCTGCCCTAGAGTTCGCATTCAATGAGGCGAGCAGACGCGGATGGAATCTCGTTGCGGTTCACGCGTGGGATGTTCCCGCTTATGACCTAATCGTCACGCCCGATGGGCCTATTCCATTTCCTTTGGAAAACGTTGCAGATGCAGAAATCCGTTTAGCTGCTGAAGTCCTTGCGGGATTCAAAGTCGATTACCCTGACGTGCACGTCACAGAGAACTTGGTTCGGTCACCTGCAGTTCAGGCACTTCTTGATGCCTCCACCAATGCCGCACTAATAGTTGTGGGCACCCGTGGCCGAAATATTGCTTTAGGTGCGTTACTTGGCTCGGTCAGTAATGGAATTTTGCACAAAGCACGAGTACCCGTTGCGGTCATCCCGCTACCCGAAC
This sequence comes from Candidatus Nanopelagicales bacterium, assembly GCA_018402075.1. The sequence goes on from JAGYJP010000001.1 coordinate 409,138, forward strand.
CCGAAAGGGAAGCGGCATAACAACTACAGTGCAGCAATCGGTCCGGGTGATCATGTTTGCTCCCTTTCTCACAATTGATCTCGGCCAAGACAATGAGTGCCTAGATCTCATTAGTGATCGTCAAATACTTGCCGAGATTCTCGGGGCATTGCCCGTGTGCACCGCCGACGGCAAAATAACATGAATCTTGACCCAGACAGACCTTGTAAAGTGGATTAACTAGACCATTAGAGTGTGGGCGTGCCCGAAGAACAGCAAGAGAACATCAGCCAACGCTTAGTGTGGATCGATCTGGAAATGACCGGATTGAGCCTTGAACGTGATGAAATCGTGGAGATTGCTGCGATCGTGACCGAATCGGATCTCACCGAAATCGATAACGGCATCTCACTTGTTGTTCGCCCCAGCCAAGCAGCCCTCGACACCATGGATGAATTCGTCACCAACATGCACACCGAATCGGGTCTGATCACCGAAATTCCAGAAGGCATGTCTCTCAAAGACGCCCAGTCTCAGGTCCTGGACTACATCAAGGGCCATATTCCCGAGCCGAACAAGGGTCACCTTGCCGGTTCGAGTGTGTATGTGGACCGTGGATTCCTGGCCAAATACATGCCAGAAATTGACCGGCACTTGCATTACCGGCTGATTGACGTCTCCAGCATCAAAGAACTCTCCCGCCGCTGGTACCCCAAGGTGTATTTCAACTCCCCTGAGAAAACCGGAAATCACCGCGCCCTCGCCGACATTCGTGAATCCATTGCTGAACTGCGCTACTACCGCGATGCCGTCATGGTAGAACTCCCCGGCCCCGACGGCGCCGCCGCTAAGTCAATTGCAGCGAACCACGTGGTGGAGCACAACTGACCCATCGGTAGACTCGGACGGCTAGGTTGACGGAGTTCGCACGTGCAAGTCCATTCAACCTAACGCGGTGGGTGTAGCTCAGCTGGTAGAGCGCTGCGTTGTGGTCGCAGATGCCGCGGGTTCAAGTCCCGTCACTCACCCCAAGATTCGATCCACCAAGGCGAGTTAAACCACTTGCTTTCCTCAGCCCTATTGGTGGCGGCTTGTCTGCTTGGCGTACGCATCCCGATATCCAATGTGCACTCGCATTTTTTGCGGTGAAGATGCGGATCTTCGAATAGGCTTTCCTAGCAGTCGGTGTGTCCACATGAGTGTTGACGACAAATACCAATCCCATGAGGTTTTACCACGTGCTTTGCTTTTGGTAATGATTATGACCCAAGACAATTACTCTTATCAGCTAGAATTTGATAGCCCAGGCAATCTGAATCCGGAAGTCAAAGAATGTTGTCTACAGATGAAAGTCCCCCACGTACCGGATTTTTACGCTCAAAGTGGGCCTTGAGCCCCTGGCTTATGGCAATCACAATGGTCATGCCGTTTCTTGGTCTCCTTTCTCGCCTTGAATTCCTTATTCCCAATGTCACGTTTTTGACCGGGACTATTGCATCTGTCGTGCCAAGCCTGTGTGGCTTTTTATTCTTCACGGTCATTAAACCCCGAGGCGGGCCTCGTTTAAACGCCTCGGCTCACCCCTTTTTCCCTGTCTTCCTGTGGGCTATCACCGGACTGGTCGTGGCAATAGTTGTGGTAATTGTTCGGTCACTACTAACGGGCAGTTTTATCATTTACCCAGGCAACTTTGTCCTGATCATCTTCGTAGTTTCCCTCACCATGACGCTGTTGGTTCTTGGAGCATATCGACTACAGCTTCTTGGTTCTTTACTTCGCCTTGCACAAATTAATGAACAAGAATCCCGTCAACTTTATGAAATGCAGCAGGAATCAGCCGTGAAGAAGGTTCGCACGTTGACAGAGACGATTGATCGCGAACTTGGCGAGGAGCTTGACCGGATAAATGCGAAAGTCACTCAACTCGAAGATATTTCAGATTCTGTGGATTTACACCAAGTCTTAGTGTCAATTCAAAAGTACTCGGAATCATCTGTGAGAAGCGTCAGTCACAAACTTTCGGCGAGAAACAGCATCCAATTATTAGACCCGGGTTTTGTAGGAATGAGAAGCACCATCAAGTGGCGTGGCAGGGGTGGCATATGGGACCTGTTGATATCCTCCAAAGTTAGTTTTTCCCTAGTTGCCGTAGGAACTTTGTTTCTTTTTATTCGCTACTCAACTGTCGGATGCTTCGTCCCACTCAGCCTTGCTCTGAGCAGTTTCGCAGCACTTTTCCTCGTTCCGATCTTGATTTGCCGAGCAGCGCCACTACACAAAACACCTCGAGCTTTGATACTGGGGTTGGTCTTTTTTATTTTCGGCTACGCCATATTTCAATATTTTCTTCGGGCAACCCCTGAGTGTGACAAAACCGACAATTTAGCATTGATAATCTTGAATGCACTAGTAAGTCTAATCGCGCTGCTCGCGCTACTTGTCTTGTTCGAAGCAGGGCGCCGCACCGTGGCAGACACTAAAACCCTCCGCGAATCAACCGAGCAAATCCGGTTGGCAACTTTGAATAATCGTCGGAATTTCAACTCAACCCGCGTGAGGCTGGCGCAGGTCCTGCATGGTGCCGTTCAGGGAAGACTTGCGGTGGTCTCCATGACAATTGTTCAATTTCTGGACGCGCGTGAGGCTGGACTTAATCCGTCACTTAATGATCTCAAGTCACGTATAAGTTTCTTACTTGGCGAAGTAAATTTGGAACTCAAAACAATGATGTCAACCACGAATACGTCGCAGATTTCCCTGACTGATTACCTTGCTGACATGGTCACACAATGGCGAGGACTCGTAGAAATCAGTTACGATGTTGACCCCGATGTACTCGACAATTTTAATGCTGCCGAATACACCAATATTTCTTTACAGGAAATCCTGACTTCAGCAATTACAAACGCCCACGTTCATGGCCACGCGAATCAAATCAATATTCACATTACTCGGGATCCGAAAATCCCTCATCAATTGTTAATATCTGTTCGCGACAACGGTATTGGACCGCCTCACAACATTGAGCCAGGTATGGGCTTGGGGTGTGTAATCGAATGGGGTGGCGAATGGGAATTGTCCCCCCGAATCGAAGGTGGAAGTCAACTTTTTGTCACCCTACCCAATACATAAGGTTAGCGGTCTATTGAATCCGTCACGCCACTGTCAATAACTTCCCGCAGTCTTGGCGACCGATAAATGTGGCCGACATTCATTCAAGAACCGTCAGCGCGCAACATTTCCGCATTCGTTCTATCCGATGCCGCACTGAAGCAGGTGGCCGGTCCTTGTCCTTGGCAGTTCCCATTCGCCGTTATACAGATAACGTTATACAGATAAAGTTATGCAGATAACGTTATGCAGTATGGCAACAGTGCAGCCGGACTGGATACCCCTGGGGCTTGGACTCGCAGGTGGGCTAGCACTGTTCCTGATCGGTATGGATCAGATGACGAATGCCCTCAAAGCACTCGCCGGGCACAGACTGCAACGAATCCTGTCTGCTCTGTCGGGGAACCGAGTGACGGGTGCATTAACCGGTGCGGTGAGCACCGCGGCTCTCCAGTCATCCTCGGTGACCACTGTTTTAACGGTGGGATTCGTCTCGGCAGAGTTGTTGACATTAACCCAGGCTGCTTCAGTAATTGTTGGTGCGAATCTAGGCACTACCGTCACCGCACAGGTAATTGCCCTGAATGTTTCCGAGTTGAGCCTTGGGTTCCTCGCGGTTGGAGCGGTCCTTTGGCTCTTTGTCTCGAATCGCACCTGGCGTGAATCCGGTAGAGCAATCGCGAGTTTGGGACTGATCTTCTTTGGGTTGCAAGTCATGGGTGACGCCATGAAACCATTGGCGAGCTATGAACCCGTGCTTGATCTGTTAAGTGGCACGAGTAGCCCGTGGATTGCACTGCTCATTGGCGCAGGGGTCACCGCCCTTATCCAGTCGTCTAGTGCCACGACTGGAATTGTCATTGCAATGGCGGCCAGTGGACTCATTGACTTACCCACGGGAATTGCTGTGATCCTCGGTGCCAATGTTGGAACCTGTTTCACCGCGGTCATTGCCGCCCTAGGTAAAGGTCGAAATGCAATGCGCACCGCCTTAATCCACGTTTTCGTGAACCTCATTGGTGCGGTGATTTGGTTGGTCCTGCTGTCAACACTTGTTGATGCGGTGCAGTTCATCAATCCATCCGATGTTGCCTCACCGAGACAACTTGCAAACGCTCACACCTTGTTCAATTTAGCCAACACGGCACTATTCCTCATATTCCTGACTCCGCTCGTGATACTGGTGCGACGAATCGTGCCAACTCCCAAAACAGAACTGCCGCCGGAAGTAGAAGAGCTTGATCTCAGCGAAACCGGAACAGCCGCTCTTGGTCTTCCTGCAGCAAACCGCGAAATATCCGTCCTTGCACGGGGTGTCAATCAGTTCTTTCACGATGGCTTCCATTTGTGCACTGGCCCACTTGAAGGTCTGATCGGCATACCGGAAATGACTCAGACAAGAAAAGAGGCTCTGCAAAAGCGGCACCGAATGCTGATTGGTTATTTGCGTGAACTGAGCCATAGTTCCCGTGATGATGAACAAAGTGGTGAGTTACTTCGATTGGTGAGCAAAGCAGATGAATTGGCACATGTTACTGATTCGCTGTCATCCGCATACCAACGAATTGCTCGTCGCAGACTGCGAAACTCGGTAGAAATTAGGCAAAATGTTGCTTCCGAACTTGATGCGCTTCAACAATCCGTTTCAACAGACTTCCTCGCTTCCATAGCCGGTCAGAGCATGGGTGTGGATTTTTCCGCAATGCTTGAGGCGCGCGATACTGCACTGGCTGAACGGCTTGCCGGTCACGCAGACCTGGATCAATATGTCGTGGAGTCAGGTCTGCGCGAAGTATGTGCGCGAATGACACTGGCTGCCCAGAGGCTGGAATCTGGGAGCTCTGCCGAGCCGTTGGGCTGACAGCCTCCAATTTCCCCAGCACGCGATGCGAACCCAGCGGCGGAGTTATACTCGGTTTCTTCTTAGTTGGCGCCACGCACCTGTTGACCACAACGCGAGAACAACAAGTACTGGTTGAAATAGCAGTCGAATGAATCTTGCCTCGTCTGAGTCCAATCCAAAAGCGTCGGTCTGCGTTACAAATTGTGAAATATTTCCGGGGAAAATGATGATGAAAAACCCAGCGGTGAGCCACCCCACCAAAACTTGCTGTCGAGGAAGCGCGATCAATGCAACGGCAAGTGCGATCTCGACGATACCCGAGATATACACAACAGTTTCGGCACCGGGCATCCACGGCGGGACTTGGGCGATGAACTCAGCGGTATTGCGAAAGTGCCCAATGCCTGCGGTCAAAAGTATTGCAGCTAAGGCAAAGCGTCCGATCATCTTGAAAGCCATGACTCCAACCCTACTGAGGTTGCACTGCGTGCTAACGCCTAGCAACTGGCGCCGCAATCGCACTTTCAGCATGCGAGTCGAGGATAACTCGAAGGGGAGGGTTTCCTGTTTCAGAGCTCATACACTGTTGATATGTTCTGATCAGATTAAGTGCACACCGGTCTCCCTAGGAGAGTCATGACGATCACCGTGTCCATGCCGACACCTTTACGGCAGCTTCGCTCGGAAGCTATCTCACTGCTTGTGCTCGCTAACGAGTCCGTTGCCAAAACAATTGACCCCTATTTCTTACAACTTCTCCGCGCTCGAATTGACGTGTTAATCAGCGACGGCTCGCTCTCTCGGCAGTTATTTCCTGATGGACTGGGAGATCTCTCGGATGCGCAGAAAGCCGCAATTGATTTCGTAGAACAGTTTGTGATTGACGTGAGCGGAATCACTGACGTGGATCGCACAATTCTCGAAGAACATTTCCCTGGTGAAAAAATGCGTGATTTTGTCACCGCCGTTTATATCATTGAATTTAGTTACCGACTGAAGGTCATCGCAGGGATGTTGCTTGGTGAAGATTCCAGCCACCAAATACACAATGAGACTGCGACATTAATTGAGCCCGCTGATACCCGTACCTATTTGAAGAACTATCAGGATGCGGTCGTCCGTAGCACAGACCTTGACCCGGTGACAACGGAGTTGGTTCGGTTGCGGTGCGCACGAACTCACAATTGCCGAATCTGTCAAACCCTTCGCCTGACCAATGCTCGTGCCGAAGGTGCTGATGATCTCATGACAGCAAAGGTTGACTTCTATGAAAATAGCGACCTCGATGAACGGTTCAAGATTGCACTCCGAATAACCGACGCCTTCATTACCCGACCAGACACCCTCACAATTCAATCCATAAATGCTGCCCGTGAAGTATTTGAACCCACGCAGCTTGCAGAACTGTGCCTCGACATTACAAAATGGAGCACGCAAAAAATTCACGTGGCACTGGGCACCGATTCGGCCAACTCCCTGCCCAAGAATGAACATGGTCTGAGCTTCTTTGGTTTCGATCAAGATGGCAAAGTCACCGGCTACTCGGCAAGTATCGACTAATTGACAAACTACTGTCGAAAATCGAGACAGTACGGCAAGCATAAAGTAGAGTCTTGAAGCCTGTAGACAAGCACTCACCGCAGATCGTCGCGTCGCCCCCTCGGAGGTCTCAATACATGATGAAATCGCGCACAGCGATAGTTACCGGCGGTGGGAGCGGCATTGGAGCAGCGGTGGCGCACAAGCTTGCACCTTCCTGCTCACAAATTGTTTTAGTCGGGCGCCGACAGGAGCGACTTGATGGGGTGGCATCTGAACTGAAGGCGGCTAACCCAGGGCTCTCGACCCTAAGTCAGAGTATTGATCTGACAAATCTTGACTTGGTACACAACTTTATTGATTGGGCTCACCAGACGCTGCCAAGTGTGGACATCTTGGTCAATAATGCCGGATCACCGCAACCCAAAATTGGCGTTGGACTGGAATCGGTGGCCCAAGTGTGGGAATCCACTTGGCGGGCAAACGCGCTGAGCGCCGTCTTGGTTACTGAGGGCCTGAAAGACCTATTGAGTAGACCAGGAGGCCGGATTGTCATGGTGGGATCATTCGCGGCCCAACTCGGTACCGGCAGCCCCGCCTATGCATCTGCCAAGGGCGCCCTAGAGACCTACTCAACCTCACTCATGCGTGAGCTCGGCTCCGAAGGAATTACCTCCAATGTTGTGGCTCCCGGCTTTACGGACGGCACCGAACTTTTAGCGGGCCGGATAACTCCTGAACGTCGAGAGCGATTACTTTCCAGCATTTCCGCTGGCCGACCAGGAACACCCACTGAAATTGCTGGACTGGTTGCATACATCGCCTCCCCAGAGGCTGGCTTTGTCAATGGCCAAGTTATCACCGCAAATGGTGGTACCTACCTACCCGGCTAATAAAATATCTGGAGATCGCACACCAGAGGAAACCAGTCAAACACTTAAGGAGCCATATGAGTACCTTCAACGATACCGATCTTGCTCGAATCGAGGTGGCGAAATCACTCTTCGCGGCATGGTCGAGTGGCGACTTGGATGCTCCGCGAGCATTCCTTACCGATACGCCTGTCTTGTGGGACAGCGTTGGCGGGATAAAAGAAGGCTGGGATGCTATTCGCGAATATTTTGGTCACGGCTTGTCCATCTACCCAGACTTGGTCCTCGAGCCAACAGGGGAATTCTGGTCCCGTCCCGATGGCCTTGCAATGCAGTGGACCATGAGCGCCACGGTCATTGATGACTCGATGGGAGCTGGTCACTTAGGCAAAAAATGGTCTGTTCCCGGCTTATCATTTCTCATTTTCGATGGCCTCAAAGTGGCAGCCGAGTATGACTACCATGACAAAGGCGCCCGCCAACGCTCACTTGATGCCCAATAACAACAGAGCCCAATGGGTAACTTGCACGTTGAGTCAAGGTTCATTTCACTGCCCATCGTTCTAATAAGCGGGAATGCAAATCAGTTATCTGTCTTGGGGTAATGCGGATCTGGGTCACTACTCGCCGGTATAAAAATGGTGACACTAGATCCTCGACGCATTCTTGAACATCTAGTTGGGGATCAACGAAACCAGCAGCTTGGGCTTGCCTAATGAGGAATCCAGCTCTTGAGCGGGTTTGAGAAAAGAATCTCCTGTGAATCACCGCGAATGATTCATCGCGCCATGAGCCTTCAATTAATGCTATGAGCACACCTATATAGGTGGGGTCATTCAGCCGGCGGGCGTAGTCAGTCAAGTAATGAAGCAATCCCGATTGAGGATCAACACCTGGGTCCAGAGGCTCTTGATGCATCAGCGAATCGAAGACTTCACAGGCTAAAGCAGGTAGGTCTGGCCAATTGCGGTAAATAGTGCTGCGCGAGACGCCCGACTCCGCGGCTAGCTGATCCACGGTCAAACCGCCCAGTCCTTCTTTGACCAGTACTTGACTTACGGCTTGAAACACCAATTCACGTGAGCGCGCTAATCGGGCGTCGGTCATGTGCAGGTAATTTCCACTAACTGCGCGAGGAATCTCAAATGCACCGCAACTCCAATGGATAGATGATCTGTTGAGCGACGCGGGCCTCGCTCAAAAACAGACCGGGCACTCAAGTTCACGCATGCGCCACGGTAATGATTGAAAGCCAACCATTGTTTCCACTGATCCGGGGTGTAGTCGATTCCTGCAACACTTCGCAATCTAGCCTTCCAAGAATCAGCGCTCATGATTCGGCGACCACGAATCAAGGCGAGATATGACCAGTCTTCTGCCGGATCACCGACGTGCGCGAACTCCCAATCAATTGTTGTGAGGCCGCGTTGGGTGTCGAATAACGCATTACCGGGACCCGCGTCCCCATGCACAATCACGGATGGACCGGTGGGTCGAAGGTGCTCGTGAAGCCACGCGGCACCATGCTCAATCAGTGGAGACTCAGGGGCATACTCTCGGTACATGCGCCGCCAATACTCAATATTGTCATAAAGAACCTGCTCGGGGCTGCGCCCAGACTCCCCTATAACTGAAGTGGGAATTTTATGTAACTGTGCAACGGATTCAATAATGTCGTTGAGGCCTTGTTCATCAAGGCGCACAATCCCCGGAACCGCTTCCATGACAAAGAATGGCTCGCCGAGGATTGCGCCACTTTCTTCAACAGCCAGAACCTCAGGCACTGCATGGCCGCATGAGTGTAGGGCGCGCATGGCATGAACTTCAGCCACCGTGTCTGTGCCGAACATACCTCCCTGTTCAATTCTTACGATTACTTGCTGAGGCTTATTATCAATTACCAAGTCGACTCGCCACATGGTGCGCGAAAAGCCTCCGGGGATCAATTCAGCTTTTATCAACCGTACTTGCGTACCCAATTGATTACTCAACCAAGCAACCACTAACGCTGCCTCAGATTCCGGTACGGGTAGCACTACGTGTTCGATGCTCGTGTCGTGACTGGTGAACGCACTCATGAGTGGTGCGGCGGCAGCAATATCCTGTGCGAGCCAGTCTCTTAGTTCCTGAATTGGTGCCGTGCCTGCTTCAAGCCGTTCCCGACGAGCGGGCCATGGATCATCTCCGCGATTATTGACATACTCCATAACCGCAGCCCATTGCTCAGCGGAGCCCAACGAGTTGTCCGTACTACTCTGCGCTATCGCCTGCCGAATGAGACCGGCATCAACCCAGTCCCGCATTAACGTCCTCTCAAAGAATCAGCCACCTGTAACTCCAATGCGAAGTCATACCCGGCACCCCAGACAGGATCAGACATATGGTCCGGGGCGTCAACTAACGCCGTCCCGCAGAACCATTCATAGGTTTGCTGATAACCGCGAGTAAATCCACGCTCAACTGTGAGTCCCATAGAGGCAGCTTTGGTGACAGACAGGATGCCGTGATGCTTGGTGCCAAATAGATGACCGTAAATAGGCTTCACATCGGTGAATCCGGCTGGCAGTAACACAATGTCTGGTTCCACTCCAACAATTTGCGCCAGGGTTTCAGTGAATGCTCGAGACGTAACACCCTCACCGGTAACGTTAATAAGCTCACCAGCCGACTCAGGCAGTTGCGCCATCTCCAATAAGTTCAAGCACAGATCATCGACGTGTCCATAACTGGTTGTCACCAATCCTTCATGGGGCAGCAAAATGGGCAGGCCTCGACGAAGCCGAAGGAACATTGCTGTCTCCATGTCATGGATATTGTTGTCCGGTCCATAAATTGCAGCCGGCCGTGCCACTGATCCCGGAAAACCAGTGGCAGCGAAACGTTCCACGATTGCACGTTCAGCATGCGCCTTGAATCCCCCATATGAACTACTAGGGTCATTTGTTTGCGGTTGGGTTTCCAGCCACGGCATTATTCCGCTGGGCTCATAAGCCATGATTGATGAGACGAATACATAAGCACCTACTCGACCGTCCAGTAGCGCTAGCAATTCTTCAAACTCACCGTCACCAGCCGCCATTACGAAGCCCGAGACATCGACGACTGCATCCCATTCGGTTCCCTCCAGGGCCTGTCGCATGGAGTCCGTATTCGTTCGGTCGCCCACAATGCGATCTACGCCAGGCGGCAGGTCAGCTGATGTCCTTCCCCGATTAAGGACAGTAACCTGGTGCCCCTTCATGACCAGTAGATCGACCATTCGGCGCCCGACAAATGTTCCGCCACCCAGAATCAGAATTCGCATGCCACGGATCTTACAGGACATTTTGTCTCATAGCCTTCAGGAGTGCGGTAGCATGCTCTGGTGACGAATGCTGGCCCGCTGACAAAAATGGATGAGTACCCACGACATCAGATCGGGGGTACATTCGACAGTGTCGCCAGCGACTCCGTTCATTGGAACGATGGCTTTTACTTCACTCTGGGAGACCAAGCGACCGGAGCCACCCTTTTTGCGGCAATCCGCCTCTACCCCAATACAGACGTGATGGATGGCTTTGCCTGTGTCACCATCGATGGACGCCAACACAATCTTCGCTGGTCTCGCCGACTCCGACCACGCATTGATGACATCAGTGTGGGTCCACTAGCTTTGGAGATAGTTGAGCCGCTGCAGAAATTGCAACTGACGTGTGCCGAGAATACATATGGAATTTCATTCGATCTTGAGTGGAAAGGACTTCACGAACCCTATTTAGAGGATCGAATAGTTCGGTATTCAGGTGGCCGCAAAGTTTATGATCGAACAAATTTTGACCAGTGTTGCTCTGTGACCGGAAGCATCACGGTTAATAACAACACCATGAAAGTTGATCCAACTACCTGGGTCGGTGTTCGTGATCATTCCTGGGGAATTGGCCGCACAGGTGGCAGCACCTCCTCCGCTATTGCCCCAAGTAACTCACGTGACCCACGCCGCGGATTCGCCATGCGCCAATGGACCATGGTTCGGATGCCGGACCGTGTGATGTTCTGGCAATTTCACCTGCAATCTGATGGCAGTTTCGACCCATTGGAAGCAGTGGTTATTCCATTAGACAACTCACAAGCACCATGGTCATACATCGATGCTGAGGCAAGTGCAGATCGGGTTGGTGACCTGCCACGCGCCGAACGCACAAGGGTTTCGCTGACCCGACCCGATGGCACCGTGGACAAGTTTGAACTAACTCCCATTAGTGCACCTGTCTATCTGCAGGGTGGCGGTTATCACGATGGCTTCTCCGATCGACTTGGTCGTGGGATCTACCGCGGCGAGGATTTCAACGAAGGTGAGGTATGGGACGTGACACATCCGGTCAATGTTGTCGACCCAGCCGGTTGGTTCCAGCAACGCCCAGATGCTTGGGCTGAGCATTTTGCCATCTGCGTCAATGTGGATGACCCTCGCGATAAGGGTTTTGGTCACCTTGAGTGCGTCTTAGCGCCATGACCAACGAATTAATTACCCGACTCATCAATGAGAGCGATATTCGCAATCTATCTGCCACCTATATGCGAGGTCTGGATCGATTAGATCCTGACTTGGTGAAGTCGGTGTTTGCCGACAACGCCACCACCCACTACGGAAGTTTCACCGGTGGTCCAGATCACATGGTAGCCATGGCTATGCAATCCCTTGGCGCATACCGCACTACCCAACATCTCCTGGGCCAAATCAATTTATCCATTACAGGAGACTCGGCAACAGGTGAGGTGTACTTCCAGGCTTTTCACCAACATGCCACCGAGGACTTCGATCGGTTTATCTGTGGGCGTTACATAGATCGGTATGCGCGAATGGGTGCTACCTGGCTGATAACCCACCGAACAGAAGTCGTCGACTGGACTCGGACCGAGCCATTAGCCGACGACTACTTCACAAAGCGACCGCACACGGTACGCGGAACCCGCGATAAAAATGATCTCAGTTACAACCCCCAGCAAGCTTGAATCTGCAGTAACTCACGCTTCCACGGGATAAAACTTCTGAGCACGGTCTGACAAAGTCTCTTTTCCTGCGTCAATGACCAATACAGCGCCGTTCATGAATTCCGACTCGTCACTGGCCATAAATAATGCTGCGTTCGCCATATCGGCAGGTTTCGGTGCACGACCGCCAACATACTTCGACGACAAACGTTCATAGGCTGCATCCAGATTATCCGGGTCTCCAGTCACCACACCTGCTGTTAACGAGGAAAGAGTTGCGCCAGGACACAGGGCATTTACTCGGATTCGATAGGGAGCCGCCTCGACCGCCACAGATTTGGTGAGCCCTATCACACCATGCTTTGCGGTTGTGTAGGCATGAGCACCGAGGCCACCTTGAACTCCCGCGGTACTGGAGATATTTATGATTGATCCCGAGCGCTGTTCACGCATGACTGCAAAGGCATGTTTGGTTCCCAGAAAAACTCCAGTTTGCAAAATCGAAATGGTGCGCTCCCAATCGGACAATGCTGTTGTCTCAATCGAACCGGTCACCCCGACCACACCAGCATTGTTGATCATGACGTCTAGTGCTCCAAAATTACTGACACATGCCGCAATTGCACCAGCGATGTCTTCCTCGCTGGTGACATCGGTCGTGACGAACATGACAGAATCTCCGAGTTCTGAAACTAGTCGCTCGGCCGCTGCCGCATCTATGTCGGCAACAATGCAGCGAGCACCTTCAGCAACAAAGCGCCGAATAATTCCCTCACCAATACCTCGAGCTCCTCCTGTGACAACCGCAGCTTTCCCTGACAGTCGGTTCATCAATGTCCATCACTCATGGTGAACCGCTGGAGCATGGTTAATGTGGCTTCGTCCCGACCGACTGCACCAGCTGCCACAATTTGACGAGTCTTCATTTTCCAGCCTTCCTGACTCTTGTACCAAGTATCGTGATAGCGCCCATGCAAGGTCCATTCTTTGCCATGAGCATCACGGTGCCAGGCCGTAATGACACTTTCAGCTTGGGCATCGTCGGTGCCTGTGAAGGTGATAGAGATGTTGGTGACTGCATGTGATGTTTGTACGTATCGCCGGTACGCGCTCTCCCAAGCAGCGCGCAATGCATCGTGTCCCTCAAGCCATACATCACCGCTGAAATTGACGCGGCAGTCAGAGTGGAACACGGTCAATTGAGTCTCAATATCTGCCATATCGGCTGCCCTTGCGTACTTATACATAAGTTGCTCGATATCAAAGCGGTCAGGAAAACGAAGTCCGTCAAGTCGGGCGCTACTCATGATTCCTTCTTTCGTCTGGTGGGCAACGTGTGTCTATTTAGTGATTACTGTTCGGTTCGACTTGCTTGTAATACTGAATCGAGGCCCACGGCAATCTGCCGTGCTGTGAGGAACGGATCCTGTGCCTTAAGTTCGGTAGCAATAACTTCTATCGAAAAGGTTGAATCTGGGCGATTTTGATTTCGCGCTCTCACCAAACCCACGAGGTCAAACTCTCCAAGCCCGGGAATGCGTCGATTCCGCAAACAATCCTCCCGCAAATCCTCGGGGTGCTGACACAGAAGAGTTCCATCGTTAAATTGAATTGTTGAGATATAGGGCCACAGACCATTCAGATGAGACAACGGTAAACCGCACCGGTATAAATGCCAGACGTCCATGCACATCGATAGGTTCGGTCGATCCGCCAATTGGATTATGGCCGCGGCTTCAGCCGGCGACTGCATATTGGTAAATGGAAGAGGTTCAAGTACGACATCAACATTCCATGTTGAAAAACGATCGGCCACCCGGCCCGCTCTCCGGGCAGCATCCGCCACAGAGCCAGAATAAGGCCCCACTGCTTGCAGCCGTAATGGACGTAAATGTTCAGCCAACATAGCCGCAATATCCTCGAGCGGGTCCTGTTCTTCAGCCATCACGCGAATTGCCTCTAACTCAGCCACCCGCAGACCATGCTCGGCCAACAAAAAATCCAAGTGAACTAGATCATTCGATTCCAACCACTGTTTCATCCACCTGACACTGAGTCCCACCTCAACGAAACCAGCATCCCGAGCTGCCGCGAATCGGGTCTCGAGTGGAATTTCGTCGAGGCAGTTAAACGACAGGGTGAAGTCCGAAACAGTCGGCGCAGGACTCGCGACGCTAGTTTCCAGCGAGGTCACGCGCGATGCCCTCGTCGATCAGTCTCTGCACCTGGTGTTGAAATGCCGGAATCTTGCATTCGCGATCGTTGAAGAAATTGCGCTTGTAGAAGGTAGAACGTGAAGTTGCCGCAATATCTTCCCATGTCCAGACATCTTCACCTACAACGATCTTGAGATGGTCCCAATGACGCTCTGTTCGATCCAAGTAATCTTGATCATCAGACTTGTACCACAATTCCCAGGTTTCGAAACGGGTCTTGTTGTATGCGATCGGTACTGCCCTGAAAAGTTGCAGGTGTTCCGGATTGTTGTTGAACACTGAGGATGGGAAGATCGTGTAATGACAGATCGCCACCGACTGGTGATCCTGAGTCTCCTGCAATTTGGGAAGTGCACCCTTGAGAGGCACAACCATCATTGAGTGTCGCTCGAACTCAAAGATACGCATCTCTCGGCCATCTTTGACATCTTGAGGTGGAATGTGGTGCAGTGCTTGGGCGTGATAGAACTCATTGAAAGCATCAATGACAACTTTCCAGTTGACGTCAACATCCCAAGTGATCTTTTCCCGCAGGTACATATCTTCCATCTTGTAAGCACCCAAGTCTTGAATGATGTCCTCGCCCAAATATTCAAGCAGTGGCGGTGCCACACCGGGTCCAGCAAGAACACCCCATACCCAACCACCCCACTCACTTACTTCAACTTTCGGTGCAGCCAGGTCTTTCAGAATTTCTTGATCAAAGTCTTCTCGATCTGGGACGCCAATGACGGTGCCGTCAAAGTCGTACACCCAGTCATGCCACGGGCACTTAAATCGGCGCGCACACTCTCCCGAGTCTCGCACGATCCGAGCACCTCGATGCTGACAGATATTGTGGAATGCGGTGACCGAGCCATCTTTTTTTCTGGTGATAACAACTGTTTCACCCTGTCCTTCCCACACAACATGATCGCCCGTATTCGGTAATTGCTCAGACCGGCACAAGATTTGCCAGCTGGGATTGAGGACATATTTGCGCTCAAGCTCGAAACGATAGGGATCCGTGTACCAGCTGGCAGGGATCGTCTCAGATTTACCGGGAGTGTTCGGGATCTCAGGAGCAAAGCGAAGGGGACCATCACCTCGGGTGGGAGGGGTGAACGTTGTCATGGGCCAGTCCTTTCACGGCGAGGTGGAACTTAAGCCTACACTTGTCTAGATGACTTAAACAAGTGTTTTGTCAATAACCATGAATGAACTTTGACCGGCACTAGATATCAAGGACTAGCCGGTCACCCTTGCACCGGGAGACACAGGGCATCATGTACAAACCCTCTTCGCGGTCCTCCTCGGAAAGCAACGAGTCGCGGTGGGCAATGTCACCTGAAATCACTTTGGTCTCACAGGTCCCACACACCCCCTCGGTACACGAGGTCATAACCTTGACTCCGTTATCGATCAGCACCTCGACAATGCTCTTGTCCCGTGGAACCACATACTCGGCACCAGAACTGTTCAGGACAACCGTGAATTCATGATCACCAGGGTCCCCTGTGGTATCCACCTGTTTCGGTGAGAACCTCTCAACGTGGGGCACCGGACGGCCAAGCTGGGCGCACATTTCCTCAACAGCCGAGATAAGTGGTTCGGGTCCACAGCAGTAGATTGCCGTGTCGAGAGCCGCATTGCCAATAATTTCCTCCAATGGCAATAGCCCCTTTTCATCCTGTGGCCACAGAACTACCCCAAGAGCCTCGAGTCGATCACGAAAGGCCATGGAGCCACGGGTACGGCCGCCGTAATAAAACGACCAAGGCGCATCCTTGTCGAAAATCACTTCGCCCAGCATTGGCACCATGGGAGTTACGCCCACACCGCCTGCAATAAATAGGTAGGAAGGTGCCTCGATCAAGGGAAAATGATTACGGGGACCGCGAGTGCGAACCTGGTCCCCAACTTTTATGTTGTCGTGGACATATGAGGAACCGCCCCGACCATTGGGTTCACGCAAGACCGCAATTCGCCAGGTGTCAGCGCGAAAATGACTGCACAGCGAGTACTGCCTCTCAATGCCATTGTCTAGTTGGACGTCAATGTGTGCACCAGGATCCCAACTGGGGAGTTTCTCTCCCGTAGGGGCCCCAACGCGAAGGGTGACAATACCGTCCGCCTCTTCAACCCGCTCAATGACGACAAGGTCTCGGTACTCCTCGTAAGCATAAGACATGCACAGAGGGTAGCGGAGCCAACAGGAGGTGCAACAAATACCGTCGCACCACAAATTTTCAGACTCACGGTACGCAGGAACATGCACCACAAATGGCGATGTCGCTTGCGCTCATATTGAGTGCAAGCGACATCCTTGTTTTAAACTAGAAAGCGGCCGAACCGCCATCGACGTTATAGGTTGCACCTGTCATGCCGTTGCCTAACGGTCCCGCGAGCAGAACAGCCATTCCAGCAACCTGCTCTACTGTCTGCAATTCTTTAGTGAGACAGTCGTTTGCAAAGTCTTGTAAGAATGCTTCGTAGGTGATTCCCGATGCCTCGGCTACCTGGGCACCTGCATCTTTCATCAACTCGGTTTCAATCGGCCCTGGGCAAATGGCATTGCATGTGACACCAGAGGTGCCGTATTCGACAGCCGTAGCCTTAGTGAGACCAATCATGGCGTGCTTGCCAGCGATGTAGTGACTGACCGCCACCTTTGACGCAACTTTGCCTTCAATCGATGCAATGTTGATGATACGGCCGTAGCCAGCAGGCAACATGTACTTGAGTGCGCGACGGGTGCCCCAAAATGCAGTACTCGCATTCCATTCAAGACCCTTGAGCCAGGCTTCGTCACTGAGATCGCCCACAAGTGCCCAACCATCTGAACCGCCAGCGCAGTTCACCATTATGTCGAGCTTGCCAAATTTCTCCACCGCGTAATCCACCAAGGCGTCCACTTCAGCGCGCACGAGGGCATCGCACTTTTTGAACAGGGCACGATCGCCGGCCTTCAAGCGTTCGAGAGCATAAGCGCCTTTTTCCTCCGAACGATTACCCAACACAACGCTCGCGCCTTCAGCGATAAAGGCCTGTGCGATACCGAATCCAATACCGGTGCTCCCAGCGGTGATTACCGCTACGCGACCCTCAAGAATGCCACCCATAAGTTGCTCCTGCTTCTCACGGACAGCCGGGCGACTGCCACTTGTTTAGACGCAATTTCACACCAGTCGGGGGTGCCTGTCAACGGAAATCAGAAAGTGGAGGTGTAATCGATATCTCACTATTCCTGGATAACTCGAGGTAAAACTGCATCGCTGAGATCGCTACCGTGAACAGCCTCGGCACCCTCGCGCATGAGACGATTAATTGTCCGGTGAACATATTGAACGCCAGGCTCATTACGCCCAAAGATCTGGGTTTTCCCACCAGTTACTGCCACGCCCTTTTGCACGCCGTAACCGGTGATGTAGTCCTCACCATAAGTGACATCGTAAAACCAATCGCGCATTACCTCGAGTTCATGTTGCTCTCTGGCATCGTCGGTGATCGGAGTGCGCACCAATATGCGCTGCTCGGTAATTGACTCATTCACGTTTGTGGTCGGTAATGGGAAACCCACGGCCATGCGTTGACGCCATCCGCCAGCGATCGAGAAACCGGGGAAAAGCCAGTTGATGGTGCCCACATTTGCTGTGGGATCCCAGGTCTCCTCTGGATCATCCAGATGATTCTCGATCTCACGCAGCGCGAAAGCTACTCGCTCGTGCGCACCATACCCGGCAAACAACGCGGTATTGCTGAGATTGGTTTTAAAAACGGTGTCCTTATGAAGTGAAGCGAAATGATAACCCTCTAGATAGCCCTCAATAGCAACCTTCCAGTTGGGGCCGGGCATCATGCGGGAGGAGAACAGGTGACACTCGTCGAGTTTGAGACTTTCCAGAATCGGAGCGAAATCCCCGAGCCACGAATCAATATCAATGGCCAGGCCAGGTGTGAGGCATACGAAGATCACACCGTGCTTTTCCACACACGGCAACTGAACCAGGTTTCGCTTGGATTTATCGAAGTCACCGAAGGTGCTCTCTCCATAGATGCCTTTGAGTTCGCCGTCCATGCCATAACTCCAGGCATGATAGGGACAGGTCAGCGCACGAGCACTGCCGTGGCCTTCGCCGCAAATTAAGGCCCCGCGATGTCGGCATACATTGAGCATCGCGTGCACTTCACCTTTTGAATCACGAGTAATTACCACCGGAACGCCCACAACTTCAATGGCCTTGTAATTATTTTTTTCCGGCAACTCACATGAGAGAGCCAGTGGCAACGGGATTCTCTTGAAAATTAGCTCAATTTCGCTTGCAAAGAGGTCTTCATCGAGATAGTTGTCGACCGGCTCTTCAAAGGTGGACTCAGCCTGATCGGTAGTTTTATTCTTGGTGTGGTTAATGAGCCGACGCATCATTTCCATGGCATCTTGACGGGCAGCCCCATTCAAGATGTCGCTGGGAAGGTAGGCGGGAATATCCATTTCGGCTTCGGTGTCAATGGTCTGGGTCACTACAACTCCTCTGAGGTGGCTTATTCGAGTGTAACAACTTGTCTAGACGAATGCTAGGCCTGAGGGAATCTCTTCCCATTTCTAGCGCAGATGAGCCGTTTCATTAATGCTGACCAGCACAAACCGACCGTCCGGCCACACCTGCACTCGGGAGATTGATGTGTAACCAGGGTTGTAAAAGAATCTGCGCGGGCTATCAAGTATGCCCGCTAAAAAGCTATTCGAAGCTCCCCCATGACTAACGGCCACAATTCGCTGGCCTTGATGGGCAAGGCCAATATCCCGCACGCTGGCATACATATTCGCACGCAGTTCGTCATGATTGTGTTCGGGAAGAAAGCCTTCTTCGAATCGACCTTCACGGAATGAACGGGCCCGGTCTGCGTCCGTCAAATTCTCCACACCCTGATAATGCGTGGCATTGGATTTCCACTCTTGTAGGCGTTCGTCAACCACAATGCTGTAGTCAAGTCGGCGGGCCAGCGGCTCAGCCGTTTCAAAGGCCCTCTTAAGGTGGCTCGAGTAAATAGCTGCAATGCCTTCATCGGCAAGATACGCCCCGACGAGTTCGGCCTGTTCACGACCAACTTCGCCTAGAGGGGGATCTTTTGTGCCATCGGGCTCGGGCAGGGCATGCCGGACAAGCAGAACTTCACAGGCTTCACTCATAACGGGAAACTCATAACGGGAAACTCATAACGGGAAACTCATAACGGGAAACTCATCAGACCGCGGTACCGAAATTTCCGAGTTCATCAGCGGAAGGGAATTGAATACTGAGTAATTCAAAGTATTCCAATAATCCGTGGTGACCTAATTCGCGACCAATACCCGATGTTTTGAAGCCGCCAAATGGCGCCTGAGCATTGAATCGGCCACCGTTCACAGCGACCTGGCCTGTGCGCAGTCGCTGGGCAATACTGACAGCGGTGGGAACATCGGCGGCGAATACTGCACCAGACAGTCCAAACTCACTATCGTTTGCGAAATCAATTCCTTGCTCCAAGCTGTCATAACCGACAATCGCTAAAACCGGTCCAAAAATTTCCTCTTGCACAATGCGTGCTTTTGGACTGAGACGACTGAATACCGTGGGCTTGATAAAGTAACCGCGGTCCAAGCCCTCAGGCCTCCCCGGACCACCGGCAATCAAAGTGCCTTCGTTCATGCCGATATCGATGTAATCAGACACAACTTTGTGTTGAGCGGCAGAAGCCACCGGGCCAAGATCTACTTCTGGATTCAAGGGATCGCCCACAGTAAACGCATTGACCAGTGCTGCAACTCGTTCCTCAACGTCAGCGATCATCGAGTTGGGGACAATTAGTCGCGTTGTGGCCGAACATGTTTGGCCGTTATTTACAAAGCAACCCCGCACGGCATTCTGAATAGCCACATCAAGATCAGCCCCCTCGGCAATGAGGAACGCGGACTTGCCACCAAGCTCCAGAGCTACCTTTTTCACCGTGGGGGCTGCCGCCTGCGCAACGCGAACACCCGCCCCTGTCGACCCGGTGATGCTCACCATGTCAATTTCAGGGTGAGAGGAGAGCAACTCACCTATCTCAGAACCCGGACCTGAAACCAGGTTAAAGACTCCGGGCGGAAGGTCAAGGGAATCAATAATGTCCGCCAGTATGAAATTGGAGAGTGGTGCAATGGAACTCGGCTTCACGATCACCGTGCACCCTGCAGCGAGCGCCGGACCAACTTTGGCTGCCAACTGGTACAGCGGATAATTCCACGGGGTAATAGCCCCAACAACTCCCACCGGGACTCTGATAATCATGGAGTTGCCAATTCGCTCCTCACCGGGCAACTCGCGAGCAGCATCTGCAATAGTCTCGAAGACTGTAGCCGCCAGTCCCACTTGAACCCGGACAGAGATCGCGAGCGGAGTACCTACTTCTTGAGACATCAGTCGCGCCAATTCATCTTCGCGTTCGCGCAGACCAGCCGCTATTGCCGTCACAACATCGGCACGCTCAGCAATGGGAACTTGAGCCCACTGATCGAATGCTCGGCGTGCAGCATGAATTGCGCGGTCAGCATCAACCGAATCACCCGAGGGCACGGTGCCAATTGGCTCGCCAGTTGCCGCCTCGAGGACCGTGATGACTTCACGCCCGGATGGTGTTACCCATTCGCCATCAATGTACAACTTGTTCCGCTCGATCACTCTTCCTCCTGTGTGGGGCCGTTGTAGAAAAACCTCAAGCTTTTGAAATAAGTAGTCGGCTTTGCAGCGAGTCAATCGCGTTATCAGACACATCAAGGGTACGTGCCCACTCATTCAGTCCACCATGTTCCAGGATCACCCGTGCGAGGAAAGTCTCCATTGCGCCTCGGGGAGCCCTCAAGAGAACTTCTGGCTGATTCATCATGGGGTGATTCTCAAAATCCTCTCGCGACTTCAACCAATTGACTAGGGCAACAACTTCATCGCCACTTAAGGCGAAATCATCGGCAATATCATGATCACTCACACCTAGTAGTGAAAGCAACACTGCGGCGACAAAACCAGTACGGTCCTTGCCCGCCATGCAGAAAAAGATAGCCGGGAAACTATCTCGCTCCGCTAGTTGATCGATAATCTCACGCATCGTGGTGGAACCCAGTTCGAGCATGGCTTCGTATACATCGGCCAGATGTTCTTCCGGATCCGAGTTCACTGACCCGTGGGTTTGATGCCACTGCTGGGGCAGGATCGGTGCGTGGATGGAATCATCAATAAATGAGGGCAACGGAAAGGCCGCTATCTCGCTCGGGTACCTCAAATCAAAAACGGTAGCGGCCCCAAACTCGCTCCACGCTTTTTCATCGGCAAGGCGATGCAAACTTGACGCACGAAACAGCATTCCAGGCCGGACAACGCGACCATCCAGCGTTGGAATACCACCAAGATCTCGGACGTTGTAAACACCACCAAGTTCCACCCGCCGATCCGCCGTGTCATTGATCATCCTGGGTATCCCGGGTGGAGTCGACGGTAATCCGGAAGGTCAGCAGCCCCAACTGTCCGACCAGGCCAGCGTTTACGGTCCTGATCTCCCAGCCCCCCTGCAACCAGTTCCGACAACGGCATGGAATAAAGACTTAAAACCTGTCGCCTTGCGAACCGCCAAACACCGTTATCGCGTTGGTAATCGTCGTGATATCGAATGGATGTGACCAAGGTCAGTCCAGGTTGACCCAATTCCGCATAACCAATCACGGTTCCTTTGGCATGGTTGTCGTCAATAACATCCACCACGATTCCGTGTGGGTCATGCAGTGTTGCAGTGAAGGGGGCGTGTTTTACTTTAAAATTTTCGACAATAGCGATGCGGCCTGTGGTCGTGCTGTTTACCGACGCAAAGACACCGTCTTCCATAAACAACTCACCGAGGGCTTCCCACTGAGCATCGTCCAGCAGGGTTGCATATCGAATAACCAGATCGTTGATTTCATTTCGATCTTCCAAAAGGCGAACCCGCTGTTCCAAGGTCTGCATCACAGCTGGAGCGTACTGCAGGCTCGTTATCCAAAATATCGGCACACCACCGTCTAGATGAGTCCCTGTGCAAGCGGCCTGGCTGCGAGACCGATACCTTCTCGCTATGGGTGAAGTGCCGCTTTATGAGCGGGTTCGACAATCGATTGCTTTGTCATTGGCAAATGGCACATACGCGCCCGGGGACAAACTACCCAGCGAGACACGCCTTGCCGAGGAGTTTGGTGTGAATCGACTCACAGTTCGCCGTGCTATCGAAGAACTCGCACGGGCGGGCGCGGTGGAGTCTCGGCAGGGTTCCGGGACTTACGTAAGTGCCAGCATTATCCGACTTCCACTATCCCAAAGGCTGTCCTCCGATTCCTTAGTGGCCACACTGACAAGCCAGATAGCCGAGCAAGGACTCACTTATGAAGATGTTCTATTGCGGGCGGTCAAGGTCGACTCAGCACCATTGGACTCAGCACTTGAACTTCCTCCGGGGCCGCTGTGGCGGGTCGATAATGCTTTGGTCGTTAACGGGTCCGCCTGGATGTGGTCAAGCTCATGGTTTCCGCGACGATTGCTCAAAGATCCTGCGGGTAGCTGGGACCAAGTGACGGGACTGTACGGACAACTAAACCGGGCGATGGGCGAACCCCGCCCCATCTGGCGGGCGATTTCCGCGGACGCCGCCACCCTCGAGGATGCCGAAATACTAGGAATCCGCGCAAGTTCACCAATTCTGGTGAGAGACGGACTTACCGCAGGGCAAGACGACGAAGCAATGCTTCGGGTATCGAGAAGGGCCCGAATGGATCGCGTGAGTTATGTCCTTCGTTACGACCACGACCGAATTAACTAGCGAGACATCCATTCATCCAGTATCTGGTGATAATGCCGAATACGGTTCTCTTGATAACGCGCCATTCTGACACCCGGTCCTCGCATGGACTTCAAACCTTCTTGGATAAATGGCATATTGGCCATGTCCTGGTCGAATACCGGCCCAAGAAGACCAATTTCCGTGATATCGGAAAATGTTTCACCCGGTTGTAGCCAACGTGGTGCAGCAGGCTTGGGGTGCGAGCCGTCTGCCGGTTGCTGAGCGAGGAGGAAAACCTCAGCAATGCATTTATCCGGATCATTGCCATATGGCCGGAATCGATACACCGCATTGGTGCGCGGCCCAGCAAATACATAGAAATTCGGAAAAACAAAGTACTGAATTCCATCAAGAAGTTCAGAATCAGTCCAATGATCCTGTTCGGTGCCGAATTGTTCCGAAAGCGCTGTGCGCATTGCGGCCGCAAGTTCGCGACGAGCTGTTGAATCGAGCGGTACTCGCGGAGTACCGTCCTCGCCCACACTCAAATCACGACCTTTACCTTGGGTGTAAAAGGCGCGGGTCTCGTAGTAGGAGTCCAGGACCTCTTGCTCACTTATGTGATTGGCAATAGTCGGACTGGGCACTCCTTGGGGAACAATCTGACGGCTCCAGTTCTCACCTTTGATGACGTCATACTGGGTATTTTCGTCTCCGAGCCACTCCATCATTTGCGGGTGAGTCGCGAGGGAATGAAAGCCCTCGATAAAGGCCTCGCCGGCCACTTTCCAGTTGCAATCGATGACGCCACCAAAGTGCGAGTAGACCACGCGATTGGTGTAGTCCCAGCGATCCCAGTCATTGAGCATTGAACCAAGGAAGTCCCTGAGAGGTTGCGCATTGGGATCCTGATTGATGAAGACAAAGCCATTCCACACCTCCACCTTGGCCTCGGGTAAGGGAAGGTTTGTGGGATCAATTTCTGGGAAGTCCCAGGCACACGGCAGTGTCTTCAAACTACCGTCAATATTCCAGGTAAAGCCGTGGAATGGGCAGCGCAGTTCCCCCACCCGGCCACCTTCCTGACGAAGGGCTCGGCCGCGGTGCAAGCACACGTTGTATAAAGCCTTAATGCTGCCATCCTGCTGGCGCATGATGATCAGTTTGTCGTCAGCAATGTCGTAGGTGATGTGATCACCCGGATTGGGGATATGGTCTTCGCGACACACAAACTGCCACACTTTACGCCAAACCTTGTCCACTTCCCGGTTGTGATAATCCTGGGAAATATATCTGTCAACATCAAGGGGTTCGGTGCCTAAGTCCTCATTGATGTCGTAGCGCAATACCGCTGGCACCGGCCGTGAATCATCGTCTAGATACGCCTGAACACTGGTACCCGGAGACCTAGGGCACGGTGGTTCGGTGGATTCACGCTGTACAGATGCAAGTTCGGTCATGGATGCTGCGCTCCTTTACACGGATACTGAAATTATGTCTCGGAAATTATTGGACGTCAAATGAAGTGCCCAAAGTCACTTGAGACTTCGGGAACAAGTCTCTGACACAGAACGAGGGCCCGGCGATATTTACCGGGCCCTCGTCGTGAGAAATACTTAGGACTTACTTCACTCCCCAGAGCTTCTTGAACTGCTGCTGGTAGTTCCGTACACCTAGGTAGTCGCCGTCCTTGGTGAGAACCAAAGACTTGGCATTCTGCTTGGTCAGGATCTGGGTTGGTAATTCATTGTTGACGAATGGCTGGCCAACCGAATCACGAGCCATGCTGTCCACAACACTCCAACCGACGATTGGCAGTGAGTAGCCGGTCCATGCTGACTCCGTACCATCTTTGAGCCCCTGAATATTCGCCTTACCAGCGGTCAAACCACCGATTTGAATAGCGGGGTTATTCAGCGCAGCTGATACACCAGTGACCCAACCACCGAGGTCAGATACGAGCCAGTTGGTACCAGGATTTGAGGCAACAATGTTGACTGCAGCCTGAGGCACCTTGCCCGCAAAGATATCTGTCAACTGCTGATCATTCTCTTCATATGTGCACTTGGTTGGGCACAACCGCTTGAGGTTCTTTGCATAAGAAACGTCAAAGCGACGAAGGATTGGGTACAAAGGCACGGTGATGCCCTGTGCCTTCACGTTGCCCTTTGTTGATGCAACCGTGTATGCGGCGATCATTTGTCCCCAGAGATCAATTGTCTTCGGACCCGCAATGTGTGTGTCCTTGAGCGCAGCCACCGGCTTGCTCATGCAAGCGGAGCAGATCACAACGACCTTCTCCCTATTAGCCTTCACCAAAAGATCAGACAGGGTGGAGGGCTCAATGCCCGAGATATGAATGTAATCCGGCTTCAGCGCAAGCGCTTGCGAGAAAATAGAGCGCTGTGTCTCTGGACTGACAGCACCGACGAGTTCCCGATACTTCCAGCCGAGAACCTTGGCGGCGTCATTGATGGAAGCGTCGAGCACCTTGTTCTCATCTCCACCGTTGGAGATAGCCACGACAAACTTGCCCTTTGGTGGAACCTTTGCCAGTGGAGTGGTGATTCCGATGCTGGTTGGAGTCTTGTTGTACTTGGCCACAATCGCTGAGGCAAGCTTGACTCCCTTGGCGTTTTCATTTGCCGAGACCGCAGCAGGCGCCACACCCGAAACCACGAGTGTTGCTGCCCCGATCAAGGCAACCATCTTTAACTTACGCATTGACACTCTCTTTCCGTTGAGGGATCAGACCCCGTTAGTTATCCCAGAGTACAGATTTATTCCACGAAAAGTTCAAATTTGCCATATCGTTATGTGTTTCACATCACAGTAAAAGCGGGCCACCGGGCTAGCTGACGCCCCACAGTTGAGTGAATAATTCCTTGTAGTTCGCAACACCGATGTAATTGCCATCTTCATCAAGTGCCGCGTCCGCCACATTGACCACGGTCAGGAGCTGACTGGGCAAGAAGCCATCTGCCGGAGCCGTACCGCTTAAAACGCGGGCGAACTGATCAACGACACGCCAACCCATGACGGGAATCGGCAGGCCCGTCCAGGCCTGGAGCGCTAGGGCTTGCTCGGCCGAACCATCTGCCAAGTCACTCGTAGGCGGCACGACACCTGAATCTGCAAGTTCTTGCAGGACCGCAATCTCTCGAGCACTCGCACCCCTACCAATCAGGACAACCGGTTCAAATACGAGGGCACCTTCTAGAGCCTCTGCCACACCTTCCGAAACATTACCGGAATCTAGGAGCGCCCACCGCCCTAAGCTTGTGCTCATGGTGTCTGCCACCACGGTAGGAGCCGAACTCAGATCAGCTTCATCGATGGCAGCTTCAATAACAGAACATTCGCGGCACAGGTTTGCCAAGGTATTTGTGAACTCCAAGTTGAAAGTGGCAAGAGCCGTCGCTGGCAGGGTAAATACTTCAACACCCGCAACTTCTTCAGGACCCTGATTGGCCGCAACATAACTCGCCAAAATCTGACCCCACTGGGTATTTTGCGCGTCTCCGTCGATACTCGTGTCCTTGAGTGCTCCCCCGGGCTCACCACTACAACCGGTGCAGATAACGGCAATACCTGCTGCCTCAGCATCGGCTAATTGAGTTTGTAGGGCGATCACATGGGAACCCGAGATCCGAATCCCCGCGGGGGAAAGGGCCAGAGCCTCGGCAAACGCCGCTGGCACGGAATCTGCTGTTTCAGCCCCGGTTACCTCCTGGAATTCCCACCCTAGGAGATCGGCTGCTTCAGCCATGGACGCATTCAATATGGCATCAAATTCAGTGCCATCGGACAGGCTCACAATTAAGGAGCCTGCAGCAGGGGGCGCTGCCAAGGGAGTGTCAACGCCGATACTGGTCGGCGCAAGATAAGCATCCTCGAGCAACGAGGCATCGATTACCGTCGCTGGCTCGAGTTCCTCACCCACCACGTTCTCACCTTCGACAAAATTCGGGTCGTCAGCAGGCATCGCGCAGGATGCCAGTGCAAGGGTCGCAGAGAGCGCAATGGCAAGCGACAAAATAGACCGACGCATGTGACTCACTTTCGAAGAGATGACAACTGAGGTGCCAAAACTACATGGACGGTTGAGTATTTAGGCCATCAACTCGATATCAACTTGATCACATTGACTTGGTCACATTGACTTGATCATGGTGAACCGGGTGGCGTTCAGGGTGCCAGTTGCTATTCTGGGCCGACATCCCAGGAACTCATGCACAAAATATCGCCAAAAATATCGCCAACAAGCCCTGCCCATGATCAACACAAAACTGGAGCGCAATGTCCTTCGCCGTACCCCCCTCTTCATTGGACCCCGAAGAACTCATTGAGCTTCGAAATACCGTGCAGGCAGCAACAAGTCAGGCCGGCTACCCCGCCGAGGTACGCGCACTCGAAGAATCCGCCTCCGGCCTGGATCCAGATTTGTGGACATTACTCGCGCAAGATATTGGGCTCGCCGCGGTAGGTCTTCCCGAGCCCGTTGGTGGTCTCGGTGGCCTAGCCGAAATCCTGGCGGTCGCGGAAGAACTTGGTGCCACGCTGGCACCCGTTCCCTTTATTGCCAGCACCGTGCTGTCCGGTCACATCCTCGCTGCGAGCGACCACGCTGCGACGCCATATGTGGAACGGGTGATCGCCGGCGAGATTGCCTCTCCCGCGATCACCGATGACCGCGGGATTTGGTCAATTAACTCTGTGCCGTGTTCAAGCGACGGGGTCAGCGTCTCCGGCACAGTTCGATTCGCCCCATTTGGTTCCAGCGCGAAATTCTTTGTTGTTGCTGCCACTACGGAATCGGGCATTGACGTGTTTGCTGTGGAAGCCGCCGATTCACAGGTCACCCATCTGCGCTCACTGGACTTCTCACGACCCTCGGCCACCGTCACCTTCGACGGATCTCCAGCGACCCGACTCACTCACGGTGGCACTGGGTCTGCTGCCATCTCACAGGGAGTGAATATAGCTCTTTTGGCTGTGGCCGCTGACCAATTGGGTGGATCACAGGCCTGCTTTGACATGACCCTGGACTACATCAAAGTGCGCCGGCAATTCAATCGGGAAATTGGCAGTTTCCAAGCCATCAAACACCGGATGGCAGATGCCCTGATGCTCGTGGAAATGCTACGTTCCGGCATAGAGAAAGCCGTTTCCGGCACCAGTGAGGATCTCGCTATCGAAGCAGCGGTGAATAAAGCCTGGGGCTCGGACTCCTATCTCACAATCACCGAGGAGACAGTTCAACTACACGGGGGGATTGGCTTCACGTGGGAACACAACGCACATTTATATTTCCGCCGGGCACGCTATGACGCCGCTTTCCTCGGTGACAGCGCCTATCAACGAGAGCGCTTGGCCACGTTACTCAATTGGTAGGAGCTCAATTAATTGGACGAACCGTTTACGACTTAGCAAGTTGGGAGAACGGCAACTTGTCTGCACGGTGCTCTGCCGGTAATCCCAGCACCCGCTCGGCGACAATATTGCGCTGAACTTCGTCGGTGCCACCGGCCAACCGATAGCCCGGGGCACCCAGAACATGCTCTCCCCAAGCGAACTCTCCCCACTCCCCTGTGTCGGCAACCAAGGCGGAGCCGAGTAGATGCGCGGCAGTATTCCCGATGCGAACCAGATTGTCAGAAGCAAGAAGTTTGCCGAGTGATCCAGCTGGGCCTGGATCACCACCCGTTGCCGTTGCCCTGGCAACTTTCGTCACCATGGCAGCGTGCAGCCGGGTTCGAATAACGATATCCGCGAGTTCTTGGCGGGTGACCGGGTCGGTTGCCAACCCTAGGTGCTGGGCCAGGGCAACCAAATCCGTCGCAGTGCCACCCTTCCTGCGGTGACCCGAGCCCGAGGAAGTTCGCTCAAAACCAAGAGTGGTTTGAGCCACCTTCCAACCCGCGTCAACATCACCTATCCGCATTGAATCCGGGATTCGGGTGCCATCGAACCAGACCTCATTGAATGAAGCCGGACCACTCATTTGACGAATTGGCCGGATTTCAACACCCGGAGCATCCATGGGTACCAGAAATGCAGTTATCCCACCCTGTTTCACCACATCAGGATTGGTGCGAGCCAAGATAAATCCATACTCGGCAAATTGAGCATTGGAACTCCAAATTTTTTGGCCCGTGATTACCCAATCATCGCCATCGCGAACAGCCTTTGTTGACAGGCCTGCCAAATCGGATCCAGCACCGGGTTCGCTAAATAACTGGCAGCACAGCAGGTCGGTGCGAAGGAAAGCTTTCGCGAATTTCTCACGTTGTTCGGGAGTACCAAAAATACTTACTGCGGTACCTACCAAGCCAGTGGTGACAGAAATAATCTCCGAGGACGGTGGAACAGCAAAATCACGCTCCTCCTGCGCAAACGCGACTGAGTAAACATTGGGCAAACCCGCGCCACCGAATTCACTCGGTAATGAGATGGCGCCATAACCAGCCTCAAATCTTTCACTTCGGTACTTGCGCACCCGAGCGAGATAAGCAACCTCTTCTTCGTGAGACATTGCCAAGAAGATTTGCAGCCTAGGATCCCCCTCCCCCCAGACGAATTTCTCTTCCTGAGCCGGTTCGGCAACTGACGCCAACCATTCGCGCACTTCTGAACGCCAATTGGAAAGATGCTCTTGATCTAATTCATTCACGTACGTTCTCCTTCGTTCATTAACACGGTGCAAGCACTGATGCCTGGAGCTCCATAAACATGTGTGAAACCAACACGTGGATTGCCTGGAACCTGCTTACCATCGGCACGACCCTGAAGCTGACGAACAATTTCATGCACTTGACGTAACCCCGACGCACCTACCGGTTCACCATTGGCCAGCAAACCACCATCGGTATTAATAGGAAGCCGACCGTCAATATCAAAGTCACCATTGCGGTAGGCAGTTTCCTGATCACCGTGATTCACCAGACCAGTTTCGCCCAAGTGAATTATTTCAGCTCCGCTATCAGTGTCCTGTAATTGAGCCACCTGAACATCCGAAGGTGTGACCCCTGCAGAGTTAAACGCTGCTTTCGCGGCATCAATTGACGGGCTCGTTCGCTCTCCGGGTGTCAGCCACGGAGAGAACACTTCAAATGAACCGGGACGCCGCCCACGGAGTGCGACCGAGGCTAATCGGATCGGGGATTCGCACAAATCAAATGCCCGTGATCCGCGGGCAAGAACCAGAGACACTGCGCCGGCGTCTGGGGAACAGAACATGAAGCGCGTGAGTGGGTCATTGATCATGTCTGCATCCATGGCTTCGTCAACAGAAACCGGCTTGCGCCGCCATGCAAATGGGTGGGCTTCCCCGTAGGCGAAAGCTTTTTCTGAAACGTAACCAAGGGTGCGCTCACTTATCCCATGTTCATGTAGGTATCTCTGAATCTTTAATGCAAAGTAAGAGGTCGTGACCATCATGCCGGTTGCCCCGTACCATTCCCCGAGCCCGTAACGGGCAGGCGATGCATTAAACGCTCCCCGAGCGTGGTTGTCATAACCCACCACACACGCAATATCCATATTCTCGGCGATCAGACCATTGCGCGCCGTCATGAGTGCTACCGCGCCGGTTGCGCATCCATTTTTGACGGTCACGAATGGAAGCCCGGTGAGCCCTAGCCGAGAAACAAGGTTGTCAGGTTTTGTCTCGCCGTTCGTCCCACCCACGGCAAAATCGATTTCAGACCAGGTTAAACCGCAATCTGAGAGCGCACCACGAATTGCTTGCTCGGCTAGCTGGTTGTCCTCGCCGTCAAACCGACCAAAATCTGTCCGAGCAGCTCCCACAATGTAAATATCATCTGTACTCACGCTCAGGTCACCGCCTCGAAGCCAAATGTGAATACTTGCTGATCAGATTCGGTCCATGCAGGTGCGAGGACCAACCGCACCGCTTCACCGATCGCCCAATTTGTTTTCCCCACCAACCATCCTTCAATGATTACCGAACCCAGATCAATGTAACCAATACTGAATGGAGCGAAAGCGTCCGTTCGAAACGGTGCCTTGGGCGCAAGATGTTGAGTGGTCCACGACCATACAACTCCTTTCGTAGGCAAGGGAACTACTTCTACCTCAATACTCGAACACATGGGGCATGAGTCCATTGCCGGAAAAACTTGTGCACTACATTCGCGGCATTCGGATCCACGCAGCACAACCGGGTCAACGGATGTGAAGAGTGTCGGGTCGACTACCTCAATGTTCATCTGAACTCCGACGTCACTAATTCGAAAGACGCACGAGCGCCTTACCTACATTAGTTCCGGACAATAATCCTTCGAGTCCGGCACCCGCACCTGCGATTCCATCTACGATGGTGGCTCGATCAACTAATTGACCGCTGGTAAGCCAAGCACTGACTTTCTCCTCAAATTCAGGTCGCAGATCTTCGAAGTCTCGAACAATAAAACCAGAAATGGTCAGTCGCCGTAGAACCGCCTCAATCAGCACCGCGGTGGACGGTTGCTCTTGGGTGCCGAAGTTTGATACCGCACCGCACATGCTGATTCGCCCGTGAATCTTCATGTTGTGAAGTGCCGCTGCAAATTGCCAGCCGCCCACATTGTCAAAAAATAGGTCAATCCCTTCAGGCGCCACCTTGGGTAATTCTGCATCAAAATCCTGGTCGCGATAATTAATGACTTCGTCAAAACCGCAATCTTCCTTGAGCCAAGCGCACTTCTCAGATCCACCGGCACTACCGATCACTCGACCAGCACCCATCAGTCTGGCGAACTGACCAACCATGCTTCCGACGGCACCGCCCGCGCCCGTCACAAATACGGTTTCACCCGGGGCGAGACGGCCTACCGGGACGAGGCCGGCATAGGCGGTGAAGCCGGTTTGGCCCATGGAACTAAGCCAGGAGATCGTCGGGGCCTTGCCCAAATCACAGATGGTTGCTGAAGTGTCCTCGACCACTGCGTATTCCCGCCAACCCATTCGGTGGCGGACGGTTGAACCAACCGGCAAAAGTTCGGAGGCGGATTCCTCAACAATTCCAATGGCCGATCCGTCAAGCGGACCGCCAATCTCAAAATTGGTGGTGTACTGCTTTTCTCCGGGATCCATGCGGCCGCGGGTTGATGGATCCAAACTCATGTATTGATTCCGCACCAAAGCTGTGCCAGGAGTCAACGGAGGCAGATCGATGGTCCCCAAAGTGAGGTCACTTGCAATAAAAGACTTCTCAGGGCGTCGAGCAAGAATTACTGCAGTGGTCTGCCTCACAGGTCAGCCTCGCGAAGTGCACGCGCTTCCGGGGTGCGACCAACCCAGCCGGTCGCCTGCAGGTCGATATCCAGCACTTCCCCGTCCTGCCACACCCCGTTGTCATCAAAAATTCCGATGCGACCGGTAGCAGGATCCTCAATTTTGACCAGGCCCACCTCATTCACCGAGTAGACATAGCCGGAGATTGGGTGTTTATAAACCTTAGACATAACTACTCCTCGAAACTACTCCTCGAAACAACTCCTCGAAACAAGTCCTCGAAACAACTCCTCGAGCACACACATAAACACAACAATATTGTGAGAGCAAAAGACTACACAACTCGCGCCACGGTACAGTATGTATCCCTCATCCACAGGTCTGACAACTAAGTAATGACGTTAGGGAAATCACATGCCCAATCCGGCAAACCCATTAACTCCAGTGCTGCCCTCTCAACTGGTTCAAATCGCTTACCGAGTCCCGGACTTAGAAGCCGCATGTCACGAGTGGGCCCAGAAAGTTGGTGCTGGGCCCTTTCTGGTTCGCCACCACCTACCCGTTGTCGCCACCCATAATGGGCAACCTGCGATCTACGATCACAGTGCGGCATTTGGGCAATGGGGGCCAATAATGCTGGAGATCATTCAGATTCATGAATGCGAACCTGCCAGCATGAGCGAAGTGCTTGAGCACGAACAACCGGGACAGGTCAATCACTATGCATGCTTCGTGGACGATCTCGACTCCGCAAGTGCTGCCCTTGTCAGCCAAGGCATACCACTCACAATGTCCCTTACGTCATCCTCGGGAATGTCGGTCAACTTCCACGATGCGCGTCACCTACTTGGCGGGATCCTCGAACTCTATGTGGGCAATGTGCACCTTCGAGGGTTTTACGACAAAGTTGCGGCCTTGGCCAAGGATTGGGATGGCTCGGATGTGATTCGGTACATCGACTAACAGGCGCCAATTAACGATTATGAAATCGCGTTATCGATTAGTAAATAAAGTGCGATCACTCAAAAAATACGAGTGTTCGTTGAATGACACCAGTGACAATCCCCGGGACCCAGACACAATACTTGTTATCGAAGCATTCACGCTCACCCTGTTCATAGCGATAACGCCGTGACTATCCGCACCCAGCAGGCGCCCAGCCAGTACTGCGGTAACTCCAGCAGAAGTTGCTACCACAGCATCAGAGCCCTTGGGAAGATTTGCGGCTAAATCGGTGAGTGCCTGAAAGGCGCCGTCGGCAAAATCCTGCCAGTGTCTATGGGAGCTTTCCATCCAAGTCGCCATGGCAGCATCGAGATGCTGCTGGAACTCGGCAGATGACATCCCGTCAGTTGCGGACGGATTTCCTAAAAACTTGTTCACTGCGGCATGGGCATCGAATTCGTCAAACCGCGAGTCCGGTTTCTGCAGGTCCACCTCAAGAGTGTCCGCGGCTATAGAAGCAGTATCAATTTGTCGCCGTAAACTTCCACTGACCACTATGGGTGACCGAAGGCCTCGACGAGCTAGTTCTTGGCTGGCGACTTTGGCTTGCTGACGCCCCAATTCAGAGAGGACGTCATAATTGTCGGTTCCGAAACTGGCCTGCCCATGTCGCAGCAGATAGATCGCCGGCATCGATTCCTATGACACCAAAACTAGTGGGCGGGCTAACAGTTGGGCAATCGTTTGTAAGTACTCTGCCGCCGGTGCGCCATCAACTGCCCGGTGATCAAATGTCAGACTAAGGGTGAGCACTTGCGTGCGAACAAATTTTTCACCCTCCCATTTGCCGGAATCACGCAATCGACCAACACCAAGAATTCCTACGTTTCCTGGATTGATCACAGGCGTGAAAAAGTCAACTCCATAAGTTCCCAGTGACGTGACGGCGAATGTCGCTCCCTCGAGATCGTCAAGACCGATTGATCCCGATCGACAACGCTCCGCAACATCGCGGGTTCGACGGGCCAACTCGGGTAATGAGAGTTGATCCGCGTCGCGAATAACGGGCACCATAAGGCCACCTGGTACAGCCACGGCGAGTCCCATGTGGATCTGGCCAAGAAGGTGAATCTCTTTGTCGATAATCGTGGCATTCAGAATGGGATGCTGACGCAAAGCAAGTGCCGCCGCCCTGACAACAAAATCATTCAGGCTCGGGACAGCCACTCCCAATGCTGCATACTGATTTTTCATTTCCGCCCGAAGTTCCACAACTGCATCCATGGAAACTTCAAATCCGTGAGTGAGTTGAGCCATCTCCGTCAGGCTTTGCTGCATTCGGGCAGCAATAGTGCCCCGCATACCTTTCATGGGGATTATTGATGTTGTGTCTGAGTGAGTCAGACCCCTGGCCGAAGGAGTCGGAACCGACGTGGCCAGAGCTGCGGCAGCCGTCGACTGCGGAGTCGATGCGGATGCATCCCGCAGATCGCTGCGCCTCACTACGCCATTCTCAGTTTCAATCTTTGTGGGATCAATGCCCGCATCGCGGGCATCCCGCCGCACCAACGGAGAGATCACTTTTCCGGGGCGAACTTGACCAGCATCCTTGGCGGCTGACTCTGCTGCCTCTCGAACGTCCTCTGACAAGATTCGACCCGATGGTCCTGTTCCAGAAATAAATGCGGGATCAACGTTTAGCTCATTGGCTACCCGGCGAGCATTGGGGCTAATCAGAATTCGCCCACCAGGCGCTGCCATGCCCGTTGCGCCGTCCAGAATTCCCGAACTGACTTGTTGCATGCTGGTTATATCAATTGATTCCGAGTTGGCAGAGTTGGCAGAGTTGGCACTGGTAATTGAGACCGGTGCCGAGGGCGCGTGCCCACCGGGTGGTGCTTCGCCCTCAGCTAACAGCCAACCGAGTACCGAACCCGGTTCGAGGGTTGCTCCGTCAGGGACGCCTCGCGCCAAAATGCCTTCGGCTTCAGCTTCTACGTCAACATCTATTTTGTCGGTGGCAAGTCGGAGTAATGGCATTCCCACCGTGATGACCGAGCCGTCATCGACCAGCCATTCCTCGACGGTGCCTTCTTCCATGGTCAAACCAAGCTTGGGGAGCAAAATTTCAATCGCCATGGACTATTTCCGCTCAAGTAATCGTCGGACGCTGGCCTCAATGCGTGGTGCATCCGGTATGTAGGCGTTCTCTAAAATCGGCGCGAATGGCACCGGGGCGAATGGAGCCGCGAGGCGAGCAACCGGTGCATCCAGATAATCAAAAGCGGATTCCTGAATCTGCGAGGAAATCTCAGCACCGATCCCACCAAATTCAACAGCCTCATGAACAACGAGCACTCGATTCGTTTTCTTCACCGAGTTAATAATCGTGTGCATGTCGAGTGGTTGAACTGACCGCGGATCGATTATCTCCACAGAGATTTCATCTTTTTCCAAGTTAGCTGCAGCTTTCTCGGCCTCAACTACCATGCGTCCAATCGCAACAATGGTTACATTGCTGCCCTCACGAACTGTGTTGGCAACACCAAACGGGATTTCATAAAGTTCCTCAGGAACCGGACCTTTCATACCCAGCATTTTTTTGTTCATGACCACAATCGTGGGATTGTTATCGCGCACGGCTCCAACAATTAAGCCTTTTGCATCGTGGGGGCTTGCCGGCATTGCCACCTTTAAGCCAGGGATATGCGCCAGCCAAGCTTCCAAGCTTTGGCTGTGCTGCGCAGCAGCCGACATCCCTGCGCCACCCGCGGTAGTGATGGTCAATGGAACCGAGACATTCCCGCCAAACATGTATTTCATTTTGGCCGCCTGATTAAAAATTTGATCCATGGCAACACCGACGAAATCCATGAACATGAGGTCACATACGGGACGAAGCCCACATGCGGCGGCTCCAACTCCCAGTCCAATAATTGCCTGTTCAGCAATGGGTGTGTCTTTGACACGAGCTTCACCGTATTCAGTCAGCAATCCATCAAACATATGGAATACGCCACCGTATCCAGCGACATCTTCACCGATTAGGAAGACATCGGGATCCTCAGCCATGATTTGGAAAAGCCCCTCGTTGAAAGCCTTGACGTAAGTGAGTTCACGAGTGGTCACTGATAAATCCCTTCAGACTTGCATCGAGCTGCGATGACATGATGGTTGAGTTGTAATCCGCTTCTTATGTGGTGTAGACGTCATCGAGAATATCGGCCGGATCAGGATCCGGGCTGGTTCGGGCAAATTCGATCCCGTCTTCAATATCAGCTTCGGTCTCTGCCCAAATATTGGCAAACTCCTCTGCGGTGACCAATCCACGTTCCACCCCAATTGTCTCGAGGAGGGTTATTGCATCGCGGGTCTTCCATGCTTCTACTTCAGCTGGATCGCGATACAAGATGCGCATCCCTTTAATGCCTTGATGGTCGAAGTAGCGGTAGGTCTTGGCTTCGATCAACGTTGGTCCCTCGCCACGTTTGGCTCTCTCAATAGCTTCACGTGCCACCTCACGGACAGCTAAAACATCCATGCCATCGACGATGACACCAGGAATACCATACGAGGCAGCCCGCTCGGCAATGTCAGTCAATTTCATATGTCGATCTTGTGGCGTGAATTCAGCGTAGCCATTGTTTTCGATCACAAAGATAACTGGCAAGTTCATTACGGCGGCCATGTTTACTGATTCATGGAAGGCACCAATATTGGTCGCACCATCGCCAAAAAATGACACAGCAACCGTGCCATCGCCGCGGTACTGGGATGCGAAAGCAGCTCCCACCGCTATCGGAATCCCACCACCAACAATTGCATTTGCGCCGAGCATGCCGCGACCCATGTCAACAATATGCATTGAACCACCCCGGCCCTTGCAATATCCCGTGGTTTTGCCATAGAGCTCAGCAAACATGGGCCGAAAATCGGCGCCTTTCGCGATTGCGTGTCCATGACCACGGTGTGTCGATGTGATCTGATCCGCATCCGTCAATACTGAACACACCCCTGCGGCTACCGCTTCTTGGCCCACATAAAGATGCAAGAAACCTGGCATGTCGCCGGATTCAACTAACTTGCCAGCTCGCTCCTCAAACCTTCGGATGCGCACCATGCGTCGGTGCAAGTCCTGAACGAGTTCACGAGTCGCCGGCATCGCCTCTGGCGCAAGGGTCTCCGTGGATATGGCCATGTGCGGGCTCCCGGTTCCGTCGAGTGTTACTGCTCTTATTGGTCCTGCGATTGACTGACGAAGACTACACTAAAAGCCTACCTGTCACTAGGACGTCCAAGTAAATTCCATCAGGAGACCAAATGACCCGCCGCATCCTTGCCATAACCGGTGGCCATCGCGTGGCATTGGACGATTTCCTCGCCGCCCTCGCAGATATTTGCACCGAGCGTGATTGGGTGTGGGCGCATTCAACTCAACCCACTGCTCAACGGTGGCTGAGCGGTGACCTCGCTGGCCAATGGGATGCGGTTCTGCTGCACGACATCCCGGGCCTGCGATTACAACGGGGAGTAGAGCCAGAGATTATTGGCCCTGATCCACAGACTGCCCGCGATGCAGTGGACCTACTTGACGCTGGCCAAGGATTGGTTGTACTTCATCATGCTATCTCTGCATGGCCTGGCTGGGAAGGATGGGCCGAGGTCACCGGAGCTAGGTTCTTGTACCGGCCCGGTCAACTACGCGGGGTCGATTTACCGTCTTCTGGCTATCGGCACAGCGCCTTTACAGTCCGCGTCACTGACCCGACTCATCCAATAACCCAAGGAGTCAGTGACTTCACCGTTGACGACGAACTTTATTTCGCACCGTTGCTCACCGATCGGGTCACGGCTTTCCTTGACAACGATGCAGATATGGATGGCGCACTCTTCCAAGACACTTTTGACGAGGTAAAGAATGGCACCTCAACCGGAGTTACCTGCCAAAACAGAGGTCAAGATGCCGGACTTCATGGCGGCAGCCGGCTAATGGGATGGACCACAACGGCAGGTCGCAGCCCGGTCGCCACTCTCCTGATGGGAGACGGTCCTAGTACTTTTGCCAACCCCATGTTTCGGCGACTATTGGGAAATGCACTCGAATGGGTCTCAAGTGATGGTGCCAAAGCTGCAGCTGCAATCAACCCATCTCCAATACCGCTGCCACACCATTAGTCAGATGGGGAATTTCGACTCCGAGACCCCTGATCAACCCTGACGTCTGGCCGTACGCGCTGCCAGCGCAACGGCCACAATGAGAGCTACGCCATTGAAGAGTTGGGTTACATAAGATGGCGCACCGGCTAATTGCAAACCTGTTACGCCAGTCGCAAGGAGGAAAATCGCGACCAGAGTACCTCCCACATTCACCCGGCCGGGTCGAATTTGGGTTGCACCCAAGAACACCGCGGAGAAGGCTGGTAGCAGGTAACCGCTTCCACTATCTGGAGTCGCGGTACCAATGGTGGCCAGATACACGATGCCTGCGAAAGCGGAAGTAGCACCCGACGCAATGAATGCAATAGTTGTGACACGCCCCACACGGACTCCAGCCAGGCGCGAGGCTACCGGGTTACCTCCCACAGCGTAGAGATAACGACCACCGGGGGTGTAATCCAGAATCCACCAAAAAACTAGTGCGATAAATGCCGCGTAATACACCGAAAGAGGCAAGCCAAAAACTTCGTTGCGAGCGAACTCAA
The DNA here is from genome assembly GCA_018402075.1 of Candidatus Nanopelagicales bacterium. Next base: position 448,352 of record JAGYJP010000001.1, read on the forward strand.
AGAAGGGAGCGTATCCGGAGGTACTAAGCACAATTTGGGAACTGTCCGTAATCATGTAAGCGATCGCGATCAGAACGCTACTCATACCAAGGGTGCCAATAAAGGAATCAACTTTAAGTTTGACCACTACAAGTGAGTTGGTTAATCCAATCACCACACCAATCAAGATCGAGCCACCCGCGGCGACAACAACGCCATAACCATTTGTCAGCGCCCATGCCGTGTAACACACTGAAACTGTCACAGTTCCGGCAATTGTGAGGTCAAAAGCCCCTGACGCGACAGGTAAAATTAGACCCAGCGCAATGATCGCACTGATTGCCTGGAAGGTCAGTACCTGTTTGAACGTGCTTGCTTGCAAGAATAAATCCGGGATCCACAGGGCGAAAATCAAAACGAGCAAAGCCCACACGTAAATTCCACTGTACTTGTCAAAGCCCAAATTGATACGGCGACGAGGGGCTACTTCTTGCAAATCAGACATGGAATCCGCTCTAGGTCTCGGCCGACGACTTGTCGGTTGGGTGGACAAATGGGTGAGTTATTCAGTTATGTAGTTACTCGGGTGGGCTAGGCCGCAGGTTCAGCTGAGTCTCGGCCAATGGTCGCTGCAGTAATGTTTTCCGCCGTTATTTGGCTTCCGCGAAGAATCTCGGATGCTTTTCCACGTCGCATGATCACAACACGATCGCACAGCCTCACCAGTTCCTCATGATCGGTCGAACACACCAGTACAGCCGCACCCTGAGCCGCGGCTTCTTCGATGAGAGTGTGAATATCTGCTTTGGCACCAACATCGACGCCTTGGGTGGGTTCATCGAGAATGAGAACCTTCGGTTCCTGACGCAGCCAGCGAGCCAGGATCACTTTCTGCTGATTGCCCCCTGAAAGTTGGGTCATGGTGTATTCAGTTTGCCCACTTGGTTTGACCGATAGGCGATCGAGCCACACGCGAACATCGGACCTTTCGGGGCTACGTCGCAGAATGCCCATGGTCATGTGTCGGCCGGGATCAACAAGTGTGATGTTTTCCCGCAGCGACTGATCCAGCAATGAGGCATTAGCGTGGCGCTCCGCCGGCACCAAAGCAATTCCTCGGTCAATGGAAATATCGGGGCGGTTTTGGGGCAGGATTTTTCCGTCCACCGTTATCTCGCCCGAGCGACCATGTCCTCCGAAGACGAGAGCGGCAACTTCTTCGCGCCCGGAGCCCGTAATGCCTGCAACACCCACCACTTCCTCGCGATGAACGGTTAAATTCATGTCTGACACATTGCGACCGCTTACCCCTGCAAGCTCAAGAACTTCCTGTCCATGTTCACGGCTTGAAGAGTCGCTTCGATCGTGATCCTCAAGCTTGCGACCGACAACAAGTTCCACCAACTCTTCTTCGGTGAGACCTGCCACGGGGCAAGTGGTGATCAGCTTTCCGTCGCGCAGCACTGTTACCGACTCGGCCATCTCAAAGACTTCATCAAAGTGGTGGGAAACAAACAACACAGCCACCCCAGAGTCTGCAACTCGACGGACGAGTTGATAAAGACGCTGAGCTTCGGCCCCGGGAAGGTTTGCAGTCGGCTCATCCAAAATAAGTACCTTTGGTGGGGTCCCGCGTTCGGACATGGCTCGGGCGATCGCAACTGCGGTGCGCTCAGACATTTGCAAACCAGCAACCGGCATGCTCACATTAATGTTGTATCCGAGAGCTGCCAACGATTCGCGAGCCTTGGAACGCTCTTTGCGCCACCTAATTGTTTTCACAAAATTTGTGATGTAACCCTGACCCAACGCCAAATTGTCCACCGAATCAAGATTTCCGACCAAGCCCAGATCTTGATGAACGAACCTGAGCCCTGCGGCTTCGCTTGCGACCGGGTCAACCAGCGGGAGTAGCTCTCCACCAACGGTGACCTCAATGCCTGGCTCTGGCTCATGGAAGCCCGCAAGGATTTTGATTAACGTAGATTTCCCACAACCGTTTTGCCCTACGAGTGCCCGAACTTCACCCGGCGCCACTTCAATGCTCACCTGGTCAAGCGCAACTTGCGCGCCAAAAATCTTCGTGGCGTTGCGCACACTTAAAGCGGCTGTCATTACTTCTCCCTAACTTTCGGCCCAAGATTACATGCAAATATCCGAGATGCAAGGCTTTCCAAGTATTCCTCTATTTCGATCTGATATCGCCTGAACCATGAGGCTCGGAGGGCTCCAAGCGCGCATGTGCCGCAGCCAACCGTGCGACCGGAATCCGAGATGGCGAGCACGAAACATAGTCAAGTCCGAGTCCTTCACAAATGGCAATGGACACAGGGTCACCACCGTGCTCACCGCAAATTCCCAATTTAATATCCGACCTGACCTCACGCGCTTTGTCAACTGCATAAGACATCAATGTTGCGACACCATCATTATCAAGTTCGGCGAATGGGCTAGCGGTCATGAGCCCCTTCTTGAGGTACGTGCCAAGCATGCGACGTTCCACGTCATCACGGGAAAAACCATAGGTCAGCTGAGTCAAATCGTTGGTGCCAAAAGAAAGGAACTCCGCCCATTGGGCAAGTTGACCCGCGAGTAATGCGGCCCGCGGCGTCTCGATCATGGTGCCAATCTTGAACGGAATTGCCATTCCTGTGCGTGATGCGACTTCTTGGTTGACCCTGCGGATCAGGCGGAGCATCATGACCAGCTCCTCGGGAATGGAAACCAGCGGAATCATTATTTCAAGTTCAGGCCGAACCTGGTCCGCGGTGACAACATCGACCCATGCGTTAAACAAGCCTTCCACCTGAGCCGGATACAGCCCCTCGTGCATAAGAGCCAGTCGTACTCCCCGCACACCGAGCATCGGATTTTCTTCGTGCAGGTGCTCCAACATTCTCGCCTGGTGCTCGTCTTCAGCTTCTGCCGCACTCGAAGGGAGAAATTCATGCATTGGGGCATCCAGCAGCCGGACGGTGACCGGGCGGTCACCCACCGCTCTCAATAAGTCACGAAAATCCTCGCGTTGGGCATCGGCTAAGGCGGAAAGCGCTGCTTCTTCTGCATCGAAATCGTGCGAGAGGATCACGCGACGCACCAGTGGCAGTCGATCTCCCATAAATTGATGCTCGGTGCGGCACAGGCCGATTCCTTCTGCACCACTTTCGATCGCAATTGCAGCATCGGCACCCGTGTCTGCATTCGCTCTTACCCCGAGTCTGCGTAAACCATCGGCCCAACCCAGCAGGGTGGACAAACTAGGCGATGGAACAGGTGGCTCGATGACCAACTCGCCTACATAAGCAACGCCCGAAGCGCCATCAATTGAAATCAGATCACCCGCGTGCAAAACGATTTCACCAGAACTAACTATTGCGGCTTCCGGATCAATACGAAGTCCACCGGCACCACAAATAGCCGGCTTGCCCATTCCGCGGGCAACAACAGCAGCATGGGAAGCCGAGCCGCCATTGACGGTCAGAATTCCTTCTGCCGCCATCATGCCTGGAAGATCACCCGGGGTCGTTTCGCTCATGACCAGGAGTGCAGACCCACCTGCTTCAACAATATCGACCGCGCTCTCACTATTCAGTGCGATTCGACCTACTGCAGCACCGGGAGAAGCCGCTAAACCTGATACGAAAGGGACCTCAGCACCGGTTAATTTTGGTTGCGGATGTAATAACTCCAGCACATGGGTGGGCTCGGTGCGGCGCACGGCCGTTGTCTCGTCGGTAATACCTCGAATTGCCAAATCAACATAGAGGCTCGTGGCAACTCGCGCATTGGGCTTACGCATTTGTTCCAGACCCACAAGAGCAAGGCCATCAGAACTGTATTCGAAATCCACAATTACCGGATTCCTCAGCCGACTCTCAAGTTCGGCGAGCACCCCCGTCAACATTTCCACTCCACCAGGCAAATTACTGAGGGGATGACCCACCTGCTGGCGCTCACTGTTGGCTCGAAAACCGTGTCGAAATAGTCCATTCGGAGCGAACTGACCGGTCTCCATTTCACGTGACATGGCAAAGCCATGGCCTTCGGCGTCGTGCTCGGTGACCACAATTGTTTCAAGATGTAATGCAAGGGGAAGGTCCTGCGGGAGATTTTGTTTGCGCCGAGCCCGCGCAGCACGCGGTGAATTCCACCGTTCGATCATTGCTTTGGCGCCAGCAGCAATTTGCTCGGATCGCTTGGTGGGAAATGGCGATGTACCTTTTTCGGCGCATAATCGCTTAAATGGTTCAACGCGCTCAACCAAACCCGGGTAATCAATGTCCAGCGAACCTAGATCCTCCACCGGTACGCCCAGTGCATACTCGGCAATGAATGTGGCTGCCCGCCACCAAGCCGTCCCTAAATCAGTTCGGGCTTGTGAACCAAGACCATCGGGGATAACACTTCGCTTGAGTCCCAAACAAGCTAGATCAGGGGGTAGGCCAGCCGCGGCAACAGGTGCACTTGCACTTAAGCGAAGCAGGATCAGCCCACCGGAATCGGTAGTGCTGCTGATTTCGCGACCAGAGATGGCTTCCAATAGGTTCATTGCCGCTTTGGCTCGGTGTCCCGATGTGAATCCGAGAACATTCGGGACCGGGATAGTCAATCCAGCACCTACCGGTAAACCCAAACCTGCAAGTGTTTCCAACTCAAAACCCCGGGTACATAATGATCGGGCATCAAGTCCGCGTTCAATACCTCGACCGAATGGCACCAGGCCAACATCGTCAATCGGAACCGAATGCAAAGGTGGGCTCACACCCCGCCCCCGGACACGAGTTGCTCCTCGAGTTCCTCATCTTCTTTCCGAGACATTCCAATGGTGAGTAGTAATTCCTGGTGCAAGTGCATCCACACAGTGTGATACGAGTCAATGAGCGGTGACGCTAGCCATGCATCGTCGCCGGCATCCAATTTTTCTAGTGCTTCAACGAGCATCGCGCGGTACCCATTCATGCGCGGAATATCTTCGCTGAATCGCTTCAAAAGCGGTGCAACGGCATCATCGATGTCATCTAGGCGGTCTCGAATATCGGCGTCGTAATTCTCGTCAGTATGGTCATTAACACTGCCATCTGGACGAACTTGCCATGCTGTGCACAGATCTCGAAGTGACCGGTTCACGGGTAAGAAACGGCGAAAGGTCGCCATGATGCGCTCTCGCTCAGGGGCATCGGTAGCTAAACACAGTTGTTGTGAGACATACTCGGTTCCCGCGGGCGTGGGCATCATGATCGGGCCTTTAATCAAAATGAGGCCTGCATCGGCCAATACCTGCTGTTGCGCCGTGACTTCTCCACGAGCCATCCCTCGAATTACCAAGGCAACCAGGGAGTCGCGCTCCCCATCCGCCAAGACCACGTCAGTCATTTGAATCTCCACACCACGGGGCCGCCGCCACAGCGACCGGCCTGTTTATAGGAAGTCCTACTATTGCAGAACTCGCCCCCATTTATATAGGAATAGACAAGGAATATTGTCTCCGCCCCCGATGCCCGAGTTCTTATCGCAGATTTGCTTAGATTACTTTCGCAGATTTGTTTAGATGACTTTCGCCGATTTAGTCACCCGGAAGGGCTAATCCATGCAATAGTCAGCCGTGACTTCTCCACGTGCCAACCCTCTGAAAACTGCCCTCACACCGATCACAGTCGGCACCATGAACTTGCCGATTCGACTATTTGTACCAACCCACGGCGGCGGTGCCGGCTCCCTCACCGGGGACGACTCCCGCTTCGAGGCAATGGTGGACTACTGGATGGCCCGTGTCGAGGACGGCTTCCCGTGGATCAGCGGCCCCCCCTGCCATGTAAAGCATCTACACGTGCCGGGGTTCGAGCCTACCGGTATCGGAGCATTGGGCAAAGGCGATGGAAATCTCAGACATCCGCTTTTTCACGAACGGATGACCAGATTCGTGGAACGGGTGCACGCCGGGGGCGCCTACATGGGGATTCAGCTCTTGCAACAGGGAGGGATGCCCAGTGCACCTTCACCGACATTTTCAGGATTCCTTGACCATCGCGGCGTCCACGTCATGAGCAATGCCGAGGTAAAATGGGTCATCAATGAATACATTGAATCAGCCGTCCTCGCCGAACGGACCGGACTTGACTCTATTGAACTTCACAGCAACCACGACGACATTATTGAGTGGTTCCTCTCACCCCTGACAAATACGCGAACAGACGAGTACGGAGGCTCATACGAGAACAGGCGGAGATTCTTGCGAGAAATCACTGATGGAATCCGCGCCCGTATCAGTCGACCAATCACTCTTGGGCTACGTCTCGCACTCGATCAAGACATGGATGGTGGCTACGGTCTCGACGAATGCATGCGTTTCATGCAAAGTTTTGAAGCTGACGGCACAGTCGACTACTTCAACCTCGACATGGGAGGCAACTGGGGAGCAATCACTTATCTGCAACACGGTATGTATCCAGAAGCCGCTTGGGCACAGATGTGCGGCGAGGCAAAATCGGTGACAAATTTGCCCGTCCTCTATGTCGGGCGGGTGGTGCATGCAGAAACGGCCGAAAAAGTAATCGCCGACGGAAATGCCGACATGGTGGGAATGGTTCGTGCCCTCATGGCTGACCGCGAGTGGTTGCGCAAAACACTTGATGGGCGACCCGAAGAAGTGCGGCCATGTATTGCACTTAACGACTGTATCCATCGATACACCTTGGAAGGTCTGAACTTTGGCTGTGGCATAAACCCACACGCAGGCCGTGAATCACACCCACCCATCACCGTAAGCGAGGAAGCCTTACGCCTGCTCGTTGTCGGCGGTGGTCCAGCCGGGATGGAACTCGCTGCTAACGCCGCAGAGCGCGGACACGAGGTTGAGTTATGGGAAGAAAAAACTGAACTCGGTGGTCGATTCGCTATCGCCGCCCAGTTGCGGGCAAACCCGACATACCAAGACTGGATCAACTGGTCGGCCGCACGTCTGCCCCGGCTGGGGGTCAATACCTACCTCGGTCGACGCGCTTCAGTGCGCTCAATTCTGGACGGCGACTTCGACGTTGTTGCATTTGCCACGGGCTCACACGCACGACGCCCCGGGATCCCGGGGGAATATCTTCCGCACGTGTTTGGGGCCGACGCGGTTATTCGCGGGGTCACCCCGCCCTTGGGAAACCGCGTGCTCGTGATCGCAGCCGACGACGGCCCAGCTCCCCTGACCGTGTCAGACCACCTCGCACATTTAGGCCATGAGATCATCCTGGCATTTGAAACACCGGGACCTTCACCACTTATGGGCAAATACTCAGCGGGTGCGATGTTTGAGAGTTTGGACGAGGCCGGTGTGGAAATTATGCAGATGGCTGTCGCCACCGAAATTCGAGCAAATGAAGTTGAGTTCGCAAATGCTTATAGTCGTCGCAGGTTCACCGTCGGTGGAATTGACTCGGTAGTTCTTGTCACCGGTGGGATCGGTAACGACACGCTGTATCGGTCAGTGTCGATGTACCACCCGCGAACCCACCTACTCGGTGACGCTTGGGCACCGCGACGAATGACATTTGCAACCAAGCAAGCATTCGAACTGGCCCAGCTGCTTTAGCCGGGCCAGTTACACGAATGATTAATTAATGAGTGATTAAACGGTCTCGAGTACCTCGATGGTGCCCTTGGCGCCGTCAACTTTTAGCAGGTCGCCGGATTTGAACATCTTGGTCGCGCCTGGCAAACCGGCAACACAAGGAATCCCGAGTTCGCGAGCAACGATCATTGCGTGGGAAGCCATTGAACCCGTGTTGACCACAACCGCGCTGGCCACCATGAATAGCGGTGTCCATGACGGATCCGTTTGGGGTGCCACCAAAATTTCACCGGGCTCGAATTCCCCAATGGCGTCGGTACCCAAAATGATCCGCGCCCGACCCTCAACCACACCCTGCGATGCGGCTGCTCCGTTGAAAATATCGCCGACCTTCGCGCGTTCAACGTCGACTGAACCCTTGCGAGGTATTTCTGAAATTGGTGGGATTGGCTTAGCGCTGTCCAGGAAGGTGGGAACCTCAAGATCTTTGAGCGCCAGCCACTGGGTCTGGCGTTCGCGGATACTTGGCAGCAGTGTTTTCTCGCCGAGGGCGAGGGCGTCCAACTCGCTGTCCAGTGCGATGAAGATCTGTCGTGAATCGTCGAGGACACCCTGTGCTGCAAGTCGGTCACCCAATTCGATCAAGGCCATGCGGGCTTCATTCATAATCTTGATGCAGGATGACTTTCCGCTTTCACGCCAACCGGCGAAACGTCGAGCCGAACCAATAGCTCCACGGAACATTGCCTCCGTTGCTGCGTCCATGCCTTCTGTGGCCTCAAGCATCGCCTGATCGGTGGCCGCGGCGTGTAGCGCCTGCTTTGCCGAAGGTGATTCGGAATCTTCAAGTTGACGCATCTTGTCAACGAGTGCGAGTGCAAGTGATGGCTTTGACTCCCACGATTCGGTTCCCAGATCCCATTCGGATGGTCCGCGATACCCGAACTCGCCGATAAATGCGGCAAACTCACTCCAAAATCCACCGGTGGCAGTGGGAAGTTGGGCAACAACTTTGTCCACACCGCTGTTGAACAGTGCGGTCATTTCCGGACTGGCCTTAACTGTGCGCGAGAGCGACCACAGGGCATAAGTGGGAGCTGCAGATTCGACTTCACCCGCGTAGCCGAGGATTGTGATCAGCAGATGGGCTTTGTCCGCACCAAGGATTTGACCGGCAACAGCTGGGCCAACAGCCGCATTTGAGGCACCAATCTGTTCAGATCGCCAAGCCAGTCGTTCATATGGCATCACGGATCGGGCCCGTGCGACCAACGCGCGGTTACTCATGGCCTTGAGGTTGGGACGGTTGCGACGCAGATCATCGGCAATCGCGGAGTCTTCGTCGGCACCCTCAAACTTCGAGGTATTAAGTACCCACCCAGCGCGAGCACCACCGAGTGCGGAGAGTGACTCATTGGCGTCGGTTGGAGACGCTACATGCGGTGGCGCTCCAGGGGAGTTAAAGAAAATTGAGTCAATGATTTCCGGGGTCATACCCTTACGAATTCCCAAGACCCGAACGGAACTTTGATTGATGTACAGGTAGCCGTAAAAGAATCCTGCAACGGCAGACTCTTCGGTGAGTTCGTCTGCGGTGAAACATACATCTTCTACGTAGCCTGACGACCAACCGGGAAGTACGTTTGGGATCCAGCACATGGTTGCACCGAGAGGTGTTATCGGATCAGCCATCACGTCTGCGGCGTTGAGGCGGGTGAAAATCGGGAACCTTACGCTGGGCTCGGTATCTGTGAGCCATGCCTTCTGTGACATGTGAACATCCATTCAGTAAAAGGACTGGAATCCACGCTGGTATTCCAGATTATTTGCTACGCACATTACCACCGTCACGCCCCGCTCACCTACAAATCATGAGTATCAGGATCCGTGCACTGACTCCCCAGCCAGAAGTCGCTTAATCGTTGAATGGGCGTGCTGAACAGCAATCTCATTACGACCGATGATCATGTGTTTGTCGGCAAGGGAGGCTAGGCCGTTTTGCACGTCGGTCTGCGCCGTGTAATCCTCATCACGGAATGCCGCGAAGAACCATTCGGCCGTTTTCTCTGCTTCCAGAAATTCTTCGGGAGTTTGGGGCGGAGTGCGCAATAGCGTTGTTTGCCAGGTCATGGACTCTCCCCATGAATCACCAGGGAGGATGATTGAGATGACGGTGCGTTCGCGCCAACCCCCTGCAATCGACATGCCGGGAAAAAGCCAGTACACGAGCCCCATGGCCGTTGCCGGGTCCCATTCTTCCCGTGGTTTTTCCATCATGCTGTCAAGGGTTTTCAAAGCGAACACATTGCGCACATGCGGGCCAAATCGGTCAAATGTCATGCGATTCGTGTGGTTGGTGAGTGCAACTGTATTGGCGTGCAGTGAACTGAAGTGATAACCCTCGAGGTATCCATCCAGGGTTACCTTCCAGTTGGGGCCGGGCAATATCTTTGTGGTGAAGTGTGTGCACTTGTCGAGTTCAAGTGCCTCAAGGTGCGGCATTATTTCGGCAAGCCACGCGTCGATCCCAAGGTCCATGCCGGGAGTAAGCCCAATAAAAATAAAACCTGCTCTTTCCTCACATGGCAGCTGCACCAGACTGTAATCTTCTTTGTTGACTTCACCGAAAGTATCTTCACCGGGCACACCGGTAAGTTTTCCGTCGGTGTCATAGGTCCACGAGTGGTAGCCGCAGGTGAATCGACGGGCGCTGCCACAGCCTTCGGGCAGGAGCTTCATGGACCGATGCCGACAAACATTTAGCATCGCGCGCATTTTTCCATCTTTACCGCGCACCAAAATAATTTCTTTCCCGACAACTCGCATTGCTTTGTAATCACCAACGCCAGCCAATTCAGCAGACGTTCCCACCGGTAAGGGAATGGCGTGGAAAATTTCCCGTATCTCCCGCTCCCACAGTTCTTGGTCCAGGTACTCGGCTATTGGAATTTCCATTTGCCGCGGAGCCATATCCGTTGTCTGGTTACGCAAATGAGACACAAGCCGATCAAGTATCGCCATGGCTTCTTCGCGACCCATGGCGGTGTGAGCGCCTGATTGATAATTGGGGAGAGTTTCAGTCACACCCCAAAGATAGCCGAGATCACTGAGAAAGCTTTCCTCATCTCAAGAAAAGATACACATCAATTGATGGCTCAGTTGGTGCGTATGCCAGCATGCAGGTGCTGGCTTTCATTCACGGAGTGAACGCGTCGAATATCGTCCTTAATCCACACGGTGCTCACGGAACAGTGGGATGGCAGGAAAAACATGTCTTCTTCAATCCCCAAGATATCGGCAATCACTGCGTTGATCACACCCCCGTGGCTGACCAAGACAATGTGATCCCCTTCAAAATCCGACACCAACTGGTTAACAGCGCCAACGGCACGAGCCCGGAATTCAGTCGAGCCTTCACCGAAAAACATGTGATCCCACATGACTTTCCGATAAAAGGCCTGTTCGCGAGCCTCCCACTCGTCTGGGTCAACCAGTGACTTTGGATTCACCCCTGCCTCGAGATCGCGATACGACTGAATCTCCACTAACTCTGGGCGAACAATTGGGGCCACACCGTGTGGTGATGCGACGATGTCTGCTGTCTCAACCGCCCGGCGCATTGTGCTGCATGCAACAACATCAACTTTTTGCTCTGCTAGCAAATTCGACAGGGCTTGGGCCTGCGTTCTGCCCAAATCACTCAGCAGAGGGTCTTCCCAGGCCGAGTGATCAAATTCTTCATGAACCGGATATTCCTGTTGGGCATGACGCACCATGGTCAGTCGAGTAACCCCCTCCTCTAACAGGAGAAAAGGAATTCGGACTGAGAATGGTGGTTCAGGAGATAGCGGCGGAACCGTTTCGCTCATGCTGTCTCAAGAACTGTGACGGTTCCCGTTGAACCATCCAAACTAATGAGCGTGCCAGTGGGCAACAGGGTGCCTGCGCCGGCCAATGACACAACGCATGGCACACCAAGCTCACGGCTGACAATGACGGCGTGGCTCGCCTGCGCACCGATTTCACAAATGACAGCGCTGGCGATCATGAACAGCGGCACCCATGAAGGATCGGTCGTGGCGCACACGAGTACCTCGCCCGCTTCCAATGTGTCGGCATCGGCCAGGTCAAGGATCACGCGAGTGCGGGCGGTAACGGTGCCTTGTGAACCCGGTATGCCCGTCACGACCGCTCCTGCTGCAGCGCTCTCTCCTGCCGCGAACCTACGTCTCCTTGGCCACTCGCTGATCGGTGGGATGGGTTGATCCCTCATCACTACATAAGGGGGCTCAAATTCTGCGAGCGTAAGCCAATCCGCGTACCTCGAGGCCAGAGTCTCCGTGAAATTGCCCGGTTGATCAATAAATGAATCCAATTCGCTCTCGAGTAATTGGAAGACATGCATCGGATCGATGAGGTGGCCTCTTTCGTGCATCCGCCTACCTAGTTCGCGGAACGCAAGCTTAGGCTCCTGCATCAGCATGACTGTGGCGTTCTTACCGGCCTCGCGAAGTCGGTAAGCAGTCTGCCCCGAAGCAATCCCCGCAGCCAATAGGCCAGCAGTGGCTTCATCGGCGGCAACCGCAGCAGTAAGTTCTGCTACCGCTGCCTCTCTACGTTTAGCTGATTCACTGGCCCGCATAGTGGGCGACATGGCATCTTCTTGGCGCCGAACGCGGTCAATCATCTGATAGGCCAGCGTTGGATTGATAAGCCACGTCTGCGCACTGATCTCCCATTCATTCACACCTCGGTGCCCAAAAACTTCAATGAGATTGTCAAAATCGGAGTTAAACGCAGCCGCTGCCGGATCAGCAGCCAAGCGCTCAGCCACACCGTCAACACCAGAGTCAAATATTGCCGTGAGTTCGGTGGAGTTCCTGACTAGGCGAGAAAGTTCCCACACTCGCTCGGGCATTCCTGCAGAAACTACGTCACCGAGCGCCCCAAAAATCTGAATGGCCAAATCAGATTTGCCAACGGAGTCGGCAATGCCTTGCACAATCTGAGGTCCAACGGTGGCACCGATAACCACTTGCGCATAAGCATCCCAACCGGGTCGTTGCCACCGAGCCGACTTCCGGCCATACTCAACAAGTTCCGTGTCCGAAATAGCTAAGAGGTCCGGGCGACTGGCCCGCCAGGCCGCCGCATTCGCCACATATTCTGCGGCCAATGCCTCCTGCGCCCCACCGAGGATCGCCGCAAAGGACTCACCCAACTTCGCAGAGCAGGCCTCATTGTCATCACGCGGGTCCTGAACATAGGGAGGAACCGTTGGGTTCTGACCGAAAAATGAGATATCGATGGCATCGGGTGTCGCACCTGGCATGCGGTGACCGAATACCCGACCGACCGAGACTTGGTTATAAAAATAACCGCCCCACGAACCATATGTTTCTGGTTGTGTCCACAAAAATTCATCCGGCTCAAATGTTCCCAGGGCAATCCACGCGTCGGCCGTACCTGGCGCCATGCCTTGTTCCCAAGTGAGAGTCCAGTTCAACGGCGTGAAGGGCTCTGGGCCTACTTCGTCTGCATTGGCACGCGTGTAAATGGGGAAACGCTCACTTGGTTCGGTATCGGCAATCCACGTCTTCATTCACTTTCCTCCTGGGTTGGGGTGTGGGCACATATTTTTGGCGCGGAAGCGCCAGTTTCGCTTATGAACCGGGGACCTGGTCCACCTGGTTCTCGAGTCGTCCCGAAATAACGGCACGGTCACCTTCTTTCCACATTCGATCAAGCCTGCGATAGGCGATTCGCCAACCTTCGGGGGTGCGCACAACGCGGTCGGCGTACTCACCACCCAATGCGTAATGCTTAATCGGTCCAGGGGTGGACTCGCGAATGTGCTGAGAAAACAAATAAGTTCGCACTTCAGCTTCATCGCCGTCAATTTCGATCAAACTTTTTCCCACGAGATGCTGGGTTGAGTCCAGTCCCGCGAGGGTTCCTTCGATCATTGCTCGAATCTGTGGCGCCCCGGTAGGACAACCCAAGCTTCCTCCATCAAAGATTGCATCGCTGGTAAAAAGTGTCTCGAGGGTGTCGAACTCCTTGGAATCAATAGCACGGGAATATCGAACGAGCAGCTCCTCAATCTCGATTCGGTCTATCATGTGCTGAATTTCCATGTCCATAGCGAAGAAACTAGACTGTGGTCTCGGTTAATGCAAGGACTTCATATAAAACCCCGTATCAAAGGAGACCCATGGCCGATCAGGCGCAAAATTGGGAGGACGTCAAGTCCTACACACTTGACGAGCAAGATGAACTGGATATGTTCGATGCTCAGATCGAGTGCACGCTTATCTGGGCTGGCAAAGAGGGCTGGCCCATGGGGGTTATCGTCAACTACATCAATCGAGATGGTCGGTTCTGGTTGACCGCAAGTGAGGAGCGACCACGAGTCAACTCGATTCGTAAAGATCCTCGAGTCAGTATCGCGATAACTTCTAAGGGATCCCGTATCACGGAACGACGATCGTTGACATATAAGTGCCGGGCAATCGTGCACACGGATCGTGAGACCCTTGATTGGGTAATTCCGGAATTCGCCAACGCAATGCGCCCCGGCGAACCCGAAAAGGCCGAGGCCTTCCGCCAAATGCTCGACTCCCCAGGTCGAGTCGTGTTCGAACTCATTCCAGAGACTCGGATTGGTTTTGACAGCGCCAAAATGTGGAAAGCATCTGAGGGCGCACGGCCAAGTGACTCCCCGTCAGCTCCCAAATAGCCCTCACCATTTTGACACCCCTTAATTCTCATAAAGATAGGAAATTACATGCGCTTTGAAAATAAGGTCCTTTTTGTCACTGGTGGCGCAAGCGGAATTGGCCGTGCCACTGCAGAACGAGTGGTTGCCGAAGGTGGCCGTGCTGCGATTGTTGATCTGTCACTCGCGACAGCACAGGCGGTAGCTGCCGAAATTGGTGGCGGCTGTATCGGTCTCGAGGCAAATGTGGCTGATGAGGCTCAAGTACAAGCAGCTGTTGAAGCAACAGTTGCGCAACTCGGCGGAATCGACCTCGCTCTCGCTGCCGCTGGGCATGCCGAGTTTGGGCCATCGGCCGAATGGGACGCAGCCCGTTTCAACAAGATGATGGAAGTACATGCCGGTGGCACCTTTTATGTGTGCAAGTACGCGACACCAATCATGAAAGCCCGCGGCAAAGGATCCATTGTCACAATTGCATCCGCTGCTGCATTTACAGCCAACAACAACAATGTCCCCTATGGTGCGGCAAAAGCTGCAATTGCCGGCATGACTCGTCAGTTCAGTCTCGAAGCGTTGCCCGAGGTTCGGATTAACTGCATTGCCCCGGGTCGAACAATTACCGGTATGACCACACCGCTCATGATTGCCCGCGGTGGTGACATGGAAAAAGGTGAGGAAATTTTTGGTAAGGCCATTCCCATGAAGCGAATGGGCACCGCTGACGAACTCGCCGCTGCAATTTGTTTCTTCCTCAGCGACGATGCATCTTTCATCACCGGGCAAACCCTGGTTGTCGATGGTGGAGAAACCATCGTCTAATCGGGAATTTGACCTCAGGTTGTGCGGATTCGTGCAATACTCCGGCATCTCACGACCATCTAGGAGAAAACATGCCGCAGCACGAGAACATTGATCCGGAATCCCTCGGCCCACTGGCGGCCCTGTACGAGGCACTGCCCGGTGGATTCAATGGCATCCCGGATATTAATGCTCGTCGAGCAACCCTCAACGGAATGCTCGAAGCAATGACGGCGGACCTTCCCCCCAACGAAAACGTAGTTTTCGAGGACAGGGTCGTGCCCGGCCCGGAAGGCTCACCCGACATTACTGTTCGGATTTATCGGCCCACGAATGCCAGTACGAAGCTGCCTGGGATTTACTTCATCCACGGCGGCGGCATGGTCATGGGAACACTTGACACCGATCACCTCACCGCGGTCATGCTCTGCGAAACAATTGGGGCGATCGTTGTGTCGGTTGACTATCGACTAGCTCCAGAAAACCCTGCGCCCGCGGCAATTGAGGACTGTTATGCCGGATTACAGTGGATGGCCGCGAATGCAGCCGAACTCGGATTCGATCCAAACCGCCTAGCTCTATACGGTGGCAGTGCCGGTGGTGGATTGGGAATTGCAACCGCACTCCTGTCACGGGATAAAGGTGGTCCACAGCTAAGTTTCCTCATGACTCCATATCCGCAAATTGATGACCGCAACGAGACCGAGTCAAGTCAAGCGATCACTGACATCGGGATTTGGGATCGCGCAGGCAACATAGAGGCGTGGGAGTGGTACCTCGGTGGGCAGCCTGCAAACCAATACTCAGCCCCCACCAGAGCCACCGACCTCGCCGGATTACCGCCAACCTTTATCGATGTCGGTGACCAAGACATGTTCATGGACGAGGACGTTGAGTTTGCTAGCCGACTCAAGGCGGCGGGGGTTCCAGTTGAGTTACATGTGTACCCAGGCGCGTATCACGCATCCGAAGTATTTGCACCCACAGCTCAACTCAGTCAAAAAATCTGGGCTGCTCGGCTGTCGGCTCTGAAAACTGCTATTTCATAACCGAAAGATTAATCTAAGAGTGTTGCGCTCAGCATTTTTAACTCAGAGTCACTTAGTCCTTTTGCTCGCGCCCAATGTGCAGCGCTTCCGTAGCGCTCGGTCATGAGTTGGAGGAATGTCCGCATGGTTTCTGGCTCAGCTTTGAAGATCCAATCGGGTGCAGCCGCCAACCCGTTGTCTTGGAAAACCTGAGCACTTCGAATTCGCTCAAGTATGGGCGCCATATTGGCGTGCGTTACATGATAATCAGCAACAATTCCTTCGTGATGAACACCGAGTATGTCAAGAAGCATTGCAACAACTAAGCCCGTGCGGTCTTTGCCTGCCGTGCAGTGCACGACCACCGGTCGATTACTCGGATCAGCAATTAGTCGAAGCGCTTCGACAATTGATTGTGCATTGTGTTCCAGTTGCCGCAGGTAGTCATCGACCAGATTGTCGGCAGCTCCTGCGTCTAATTGCTCTTGGGTTACACCTGCCTGCGGAAGCATCGGAAGATGAACTAACCGGGCGCTTTCGTGCCGTATTGAGTAACTTTCATGGGTCACTTCTAAGGTCATGCGTAAATCAATGACAAGTGAGGGTGCCACGATTTTAGACAGATCAGTTTGTCCCTGATCGGTCATTCCCCGGGGATTATCACTGCGAATTACTTGACGTGATCGAATCACGCGGCCATCGGCCACACTCAAGCCACCAAGGTCACGTATATTCATCAGGCCATCTATCTGCAACTGTTCCGCTTGCGACTCGCTCATGTTGACTCCCCCGACGCTCTTCTTGCCGAAGCCAATAAATTCTTGGCCGCACGTACAGGGTCCGTTGGAAATGACTGACCTATCAGGGGAGATTCCACACTGAGGATTGTCTCTAATGGAAGTGCCGCAATAAACTCTCGCACCGGAATATCACCATCGTCAGGCATCAGTCGGCCGTGAACTCCTTCAGCCTTGGCGGCTTGCGGATCCGGTGCCGGGCCTGACCCCGATGCACTGCAAATTTGAGCATAGGGGAAAAGCTCTGCCGAGTAAGGTCTAAGGTCATCCGGCCTGCCACCGGAACGTTCCAAATGCAATGAGTCGGGCAGTACATACACATTTGATGCACCACACTGTTTTACGATTTCCACGGCGGTAGGAAGGTCCGTTAACGCCGAAAATAACATAAATTCCAAAGCTATTGATGTGTCATGCTCTGCCGCCAGTTCAGCGACGCGTGCAAGTGTGTCAATCCTGCGAGCACTATCTGAATCCTCGATGGTGGTGACCACGAAACGTGCACCCA
This sequence comes from Candidatus Nanopelagicales bacterium, assembly GCA_018402075.1. The sequence continues at coordinate 465,738 of JAGYJP010000001.1, forward strand.
AGGCTTGGGCGGCTTCAAGCAGCGGTCGAGAGGCTTCAACTGAAGAAGGGTCCGTTAACCGAATCACCTCAACATCAAGAACACTTATTCCCGCCTGATCCACTGCGCGGCGCAAGGATTCAATTGCCCTGTTATCTCCCAAGGTCCGATGATCAATGCCGGTGGACGGACTTGGCGTAAGTCGAAATCCGGTGAAATCAAAACCCGCTTCAGCGGCCACGCCAGCGAATTGCTCGGGAGGAACCGCCATCATGGATAAGTGCGCAAGTCCAAAAGAACGGGCCACTTTAAGTTCCCGCCAATCGCTCGACAATGGGAAGATATGCATCGAGGTGAGCATCGCCCACGGTTATGTACGAGAAGCCGTATTCCTCTCGGCGCCGTTGAAGTTCCTCACAGATTTCATCAACACTGCCGACTGCGGCGTGAGGGAAGCGCTTAAGTTCATTCATTTCCATGCCAGTGCGACTCATGACGGACTCGGCAGTAATTTCCGATCTTCCCTCAACTGAGATGAAGTATGTTGCGGTTTCCAATTCAATATCTTTGAACCGATCACCTGCACCAGCTTTGATCCACTCAATCTTTTTATGAGTTTCATCCTCGGTTGAAGACGTAATACTTCCGGCGCCCACAACTCCACTGCTGTTATTAAAATTGACGCTAACAATGTCAGCAAGTTCTCCCGCTAAACCCAAAACTTTAGGTGCACCGCCACCGATCATCAGCGGTGGCCACGGCCGCTGAATGGGTTGCGGCACTGCGTGATAGCCAAATGATTCGATGAACTCGCCGTGATAGTCAACTTCACCTTGGTCGGCGTAAGCCATCCGCATGAACTCTGCGGTTTCGCGCAAGAGTTGAATGCGTCGCCCCGCGGACTCGAAAGGAATACCCAGAGCCTCGTACTCATTAACCAGCCAGCCTGCTCCCAGTCCAATCTCCAACCGACCCTCTGAGAGAACGTCAATGGATGCCATCTCCTTGGTGAGGACAGTTGGCAAGTGGTAGCTCACACATGCCATCCGCGAGCCGACCCGGAGTGTGGTTGTCGCCATTGCAGCGGCGGTCATAGCCGGGATGATTGCCAGGGTTTGGACCCGGTGTCCGGTGCCTTCGATTTTGCTGCCCGGGCCAAGCAGGTGGTCGGCAACATGCAGGGTTGAATACCCGCTGTCTTCAACCTTGCGCGCTAAGTCCACCCACTCCTTCAGCGAAGTGGAACTAAAGGCTTGGATGGCGAATCGAAATGGACGGTTCATGAAAGTGCCTTTCGTGCAGATCGGAAAAAGGAGCCATGCGCGGCCGTGTATCCACCGTCAACAAAGAGTGTCTGTCCGGTGATCCACGAAGCCTCTTGCGAACATAGGAAACTGACCGCATTAGCGATGTCCTCCGGAGTACCCATCCGCCCGGCGGGGAGGACGCGTGAGATAGCCGCCTGCGCGGATTCGTCTCCATAATGGCCGGCGGTTCCTTCGGTCAACACCGTGCCCGGGCCAACGGCATTGCAACGCACACCCAGTGGCGCGAATTCCACAGCCATTGCTTGGGTCAGTTGATTGATTGCAGCCTTCGAAGCCGGATACAGCGAAGTGGACGATGCATGTGCCCGCGATGTAATGGATGACAGATTTATAACTACGCCGCCACCATTTTCCGCAATGACGGGCACTAATGCCTGTGCCATTAACACAGGACCAATCACGTTAATGTCAAGGACGGCACGCATCTCTTTAATCGTGGTGTTCAGGAGATCCTGATATCGTTGAATGGCTGCATTGTTTACTAACACTCGACAGTTCGGTACCTGAGCAACCACCTTGGCTACCGCTTCAGGATCCGACACATCCACGACGTCAACGCGACAGCCCAAGGATTGGCTTACTGCCTTCAGCGCCTCTCCCGATACATCAAGAGCAAGTACGTCATATCCGTCCGCCATAAGTCGTTGGGTGATCGCTCGGCCTATTCCTTGGCCCGCACCGGTCACAACAGCGGTTGCCGTGCTGTTCATCTGCTCTCCTCCACTGGGCATTCCTGCCACATTTCGCCGTGCACCGACCACGCTACGCACCTTCGCAAAACCTCGCGGAACTCCGGGGATTCCCATGCCACCCGATCTACCACACCCGTATCCGCAATACCAAGATCTGATACATCGAACCGGCCACGGCAGTGACCTAGTGTGAAATACACAACTTGGCCGTCTCCTTGGTTCCGAGTAAAAAGTACCGGATAGCGAGCGGGCTCTCCGGTGTGAGGAAATTCAAAACCAGGACTTGGATCAGTTATTTCAGTATCAAGAAGAACGTCAAGGTCATTGGATAAGTCCATGACATAAACCTCATCGGTTGTCTTAAACGGCTCGACTCCAGAAACAAGTGCGTGTTCTGACTGCACCACGTTAATCAGTGCTGGCGCGATTTTTGGGTGTGCGAGGAATCGGCTGCCGAGCAACGCGTTGAAATCGGGCATCGCATCAGGGGTGCGGAATACGCGCGACCCCTCCAATAACGGTGGATCAATCGCTGAATTGGTGGCATGCAGAGCAAGTAGTCGCAGACCACCATCCACCGCTGCAGCTAGTGCGCGTGCTTCCTCAGCCGCAGGCCGGACATCACATGTGTAGGCAATGAGTGCATCGGCCGATGCCAGTACATCGATCTGTGAGTAGTCCGCGTGCACGGTGCATCTCACACTGTCATGCTCGCCCAGCAACCGCAGTAACTCGAGTCGGGCGAAGTCGAAATCATGCCAACGTCCGCCAACAACGAGTGCTATGTCCACCCGCGAGGAATGGCAGTGCGTCAGATGTGACATGCGACCAGCCTCTTCATGGCGAGCAAATCAGTACGGACTTTCGGAACCTAACCGCAATTAGAATTGAGTTCGCACGGTCATACCGCCATCGCAGACAACGTTGGTACCAACGCAGTAACCCATGGCTGGGCTTGCCAATCCAACGATAACCGCGGCGACCTGACTCGGCTCACCCATGCGTCCGAGTGGTATGGATCCAAGCACTCTTTCATAGACTTCGGGGCGACCCGCTTTGATCTTGCCCCAGTCGCCCTCTTCAAAGTAAACGGGGCCGGGCGAAACTGTGTTGACCCGAATGCCTTTTGGAGCCAGAGCCTGTGCCGCAGCAGATGCGTGCCGAACGATCGCGGCCTTAAAAGCGCCGTAGGAATTGGGGGAACTCGGCCAAATATTGTCGAAACCGAAAGTGGATGAAAGCGCAATGATGGAACCTCCGCCAGCGGCTTCGAGAATGGGCGTTCCTTCATCGATCAGGTGAACCAACGGCAGAAGATCTAGTTCAAGACTTTGCTGCCATTGCTCGGGTCCCTTGATGGAACCTCCTGTGACATTAGACACTAAAATATCCAGCCCGCCTAAAGATTCCGCAGCATCGCGAATAAATCCTTTGAGTTGGTCTTCATTGCTTACATCAATCGCTCGAGCGAAAACCGTGACTCCCTTGCCGCGCAATTCTTCAGCAAAAGCATCCACAGCCTCAGCATTGCGGGCGCAGAATGCAACCGAGGCACCCTCCGCAGCCAAAAGTTCAACAGTGGCACGGCCGATACCACGAGTACCCCCAGTTACGAGAGCACGCTTACCAGTGAGGCCAAGGTCCATGATGTTCCAATCTTTTAGGTATCTGCTGGATGAAGGACACTTTGAGTGTCGTTATTAGGATGTGCATGTTATCGGATATTCACTACCGTACGTTCCCGTTCCGAAAAAATACCGAACTCACATAATGCTGAGACTGGAGGTCCATATGAAACAGGTCACAGTACTTCCACTTGATCTTGAACTCCAGGTTGCTGATGGACAATCCGTTATGAACGCCGCACACCAGGCTGGTTACATCTGGCCCACCGAGTGCGAAGGTGTTGCCTCCTGTGGCCTGTGTGTCAGCATCATTCGCGAGGGCGTCGAGAACTGCGGACCGATGTCCGCTCTTGAGGAAGAAACACTCCAACGCACCATGGGCATGATAGATCCCTCACGGCGCCTGGCATGTCAACTCACCGTCACCGGTCCGGTGACCCTCACCAAACGCGGAGTTCATCTGCGCGAGGAGGCTTAAGAAATGACTGAGCAGGCTGACATCAACGAACTGTCTCAACGACTTGAGCGTCTGGAGACAACCGAGGCCGCCCGAGCGGTGCTCTACCAATACGCGGATGCCGTTGACACTCGTAATTGGGGAATGCTTGCTGGAGCTTTCAGCGAAGATGCCGTATTTGAAATGCCCGGCTCCCAATTAACCGGACAAGTCGCGATCGTCTCAGCGATGCAGAGCATGTTGCCACCTGAATTCGTCACACGTCACTTGATTGTGAACCCGCAGGTAACGTGGGAATCTCCCGGGCGAGCCACTGTGCGAGCCACCATTTACTACGCACACGAGGGCTCTGGTTTCGAAGCAACCGGCTGGGGTGACTACGTGGACGAGATCACCGTCACTGATGGAGTCGGCGTGATCACCCGGAAAGTCTTCACTCCGGCTCAGCATCTGCCGGGAAGTGTGGCAACAGTTGCCGGCCGATTGGAGCAACTTGAGTCAGCCGAGCTGGCCCGCGCCGTTTCTTGGCGGTACGCGCAGGCAGTCGACAAACCGGACCTCGAGTTGCTATCAGGTGTGTTCACCGAAGATGCCGTTTTAACAACGAGCAAGGGCACCCAGCAAGGGCGAGATAACGTTGTGGCCTACTACGCGAAGGCGCTTGCCGACCCAGTCCAACGCAAACATTTCTTGGTTAACCAGACGGTTACTCCGCTGGGTCCGGACCTCGTGCTCTTGGAGTCCTATTTCATGTACACATTCGCCGGCAACGACACATCCATGTTGGGTTGGGGAAACTACGTCGATCGCATTCGAATCATCGACGGAGTTGGATATATCGAAGACAAACGAATTACGGCAGACGTCCATGCTGATTCCCGTGTCGGCTGGGCGCGTTGATGACCGGCACGCTTGCAGGCAAGCGAGTTCTCGTTACCGGCGCAGCCCAAGGAATGGGTCGAGCAATCGCGGTGGCCTGCGCGCGTCAGGGTGCAGAAGCGGTCACCATCACCGATATTCAGCGCGAGTCAGCTGAAGAAACAGCTCAGCGAGTGCGCGAGGCTGGGGCCAATGCACTTGTTGTCACCGCAGACTTAACAAAAGCTGATCAGATTCAGGAGATGGTAGAGGCATCAGTAGCTTTCGCTGGCGGACTCGACACTTTGATCAACAACGCAGGAGTAATCGACTCCGCATTTGTTCACCCGGCAGGATTTGACACGCTTGATGAAACCACCTGGGACATTGTTATGAATGTGAATCTCAAAGCAGTCTGGCTCGCGACTAAAGCAGCCGCTCCTTACCTTCGTAATTCCGATCGCGGTCCGTCCATAGTGAATTCCGCCTCGGTCGCAGGCATACATGGAACTACCAGCGCAATCGCATACGGTGCGAGCAAAGCAGGTGTCATCCAACTCACCAAGTCCTGCGCCGTTGCACTGGGCCCGGCTATCCGCGTCAATGCATTCTTGCCCGGCACAATCGATACACCCATGGCACAGGAACATTTAGCGTCCGGCGCAGACCGGGCTAAGACGGAACTCCGAATGACCGGCACCCACGTAATCCCCCGCTTTGGCACCGCCGATGAAGTCGCCCAGGTCGCCTGCTTCCTAGCTTCCGATTCAGCTTCATTTGTTACCGGTGGTATTTACCCGGTTGACGGTGGCACACTTGCTTGGCGCGGGATTCGGACGTGACCCCCGCGTATGACGTTGTACTACTCGATCTCGACGGCACGATCATTGATTCTGAACCTGGTGTTCAAGCTGCCGTTCGGCACGCGCTTGTCACCGGCTTCGGGATAAACCCAACCCAAGCTCAACTTGAGGAGTTCATGGGGCCACCACTTGCAGAGGTTCTGCCGCGAGTTTTCGGTCTGACCGATTATGCCGATGAGCAACGCTTCTTCGAGTTGTTTTGCGCGGTTTACTTCCACGACATGGAATACAACTTTGATTTGTACCCCGGCATACTGGCATTAATAGACGATCTTTCCGCCGCCGGGGTTGTCATTGCGCTAGCCACATCGAAGCCCGCCGAGTCTGCTGAACGCATTTTGAAACATGCCGAGATTGTTGATCGATTCACATTTGTCGCCGGTTCTGCCTCCGATGGTTCCCGGCAGGACAAGGTCGATGTACTTGCACACACATTTATGAATATGCAAGCTAATGCCTCAACTCACCGCATCGCCATGATCGGAGATCGAGCCTTAGATGTACACGCTGCACATGCTCATGGAGTCGATGGCATTGCCGTCTACTGGGGATACGCACCTCAGGGTGAACTCGATGATTGCAATGCCACTCACCGAGTCGCAACTGTCGCAGAGTTACGACAAGTCCTACTCCCTCACTCACCCAACTAACAGTTACTCATCGCACAGCAGCATCAAGAACCGGAGCGAGTCGATCAGGGATCTCAACCCAATCCTGCGAGGATGTAATTGCCGGATCAAAATTCGCGTCAATTGAGACAGCGTCAACTCCTGCAGCAGCAGCTAGGGCCACCTGTTCACACAGTTCATCAACACTCAACGGGCGCAGATTGGCGACCACCACGGGCGGGTCTGTGAACAAATTCCAACACATCTTGAGCGGCTCGAGTCCTGTCGGACGCATTGAAGCAAGCAGTTTCATGGTCTCTAAGTGCTGTTCCAATGTTCCGGAAGCTGGATTCCACCAGTCAAATTGCTCCGCCGTCCTCGCCAGACCAACCTCTGAACGCATACCGGACATAAGTGGCGGATGAGGCCGTTGAATGGGTTTGGGATCAACATCGGAAGTCGGGATCGAAAAGAATTCACCCTGATGACTTACTGGATCCGGCCCCCAACAAGCCTTCATCGCATCAATAAATTCCCCCGCACGGCGGCCTCGTGTGCGCGGATCAACGTCGTACTGAGCATGTTCTTCGTCTGACCAACCGACACTGAAACCAAATACGGTCCGACCACCTGAAAGTACATCTAGGGTTGTAATCCGCTGTGCCAGGTCCACCGGTCTGTTATAGCCCGCAACGAGGATGCTCGTGCCCAAAATGATCTCAGTTGTCCACCCCGCAACAACTGACAGCAATTCAAGTGGCTGCAACACCGAACGATAAGCCGCTGGCACGGCAAGTCCCGGGCGCGCTGAGTACCCGGAAACCACCTCGTGCGGATAAAACAGATGCTGTTGAACGAACAGGTGCCCGAAGCCGAGTTCCTCGGCTCGCTCGGCAAAGCCACGAACAGCGCTCGCGTCGACATTGCTACCGAGCTGAGGGAGTGCAAGGCCGACGCGCATGCGGTCGATCACGGCCAAAGACCGCCACCAACGGTGACAACCTCGCCGTGCATGTAGGGAACTTCATCACTGAGTAACCAAGCGGCGGTTGCGGCAATTTCCTCTGGCTCTGCGTATCTTCCCAGCGGGACAGCCGCATTCATGGCGCCCTTGAATGTGTCAACGTCAATGCCCGCAAGCCCGGCCAAACCTTCTTCAAGTGGACGCATCATCCGCGTGTCAACGACACCGGGCGCGACAACATTTACACGAACACCGAGTGGACCGGCTTCTTTCATGAGTGATCGCGACATGCCAACCACGGCATGCTTGCTTGCCACATAAACAGCAACACCACCATCGCCCTTTAGCCCGGCTATCGAAGATGTGATCACGATCTTTCCGCGATCCGGCTGCGTGAGCATTTGACGCATTGCGGCCGATGTGCCCAAGAAAACACTGCGCACATTGACAGCGAAAACTTTCTCAAAGTCATTTATGTCAAATTCCGAAACGGGTAACACCTTGCTTTCAACACCCGCGTTAGCAAAAAACATGTCGACACTGCCAAAGGCCTCTACCGTGGCGGCAAAGAAACCTGCGGTGTCATCAGCACTGGTGACATCTGCCCGGATGGGCAGGATTCGGTCACCCAACTCGGCTTTGAGTGAATCGATGCCAGCCTGATCAATATCAACGGCAACCACATTTGCACCCTCAGCGTGCAGCCTTCGGACCGTTGCGGCACCAATACCGCCGGCAGCACCGGTCACAATCGCTGTTTTGCCTGAAATTCCCTTCAACATGCTTCCTCCTCGTGGTGGCCGGCATTCTGCCTCGGCGCAACTTCAAAAAATCAGACTGATCTAATCAGCAAACCTTAGTCACTCGTGAGGAACAACGGAGAATTATCTTGGAAAAATATTTATCCAAAGCGGTTCGCTATTAGCCACCGATAGTTCTGTCGCCATCCCAATAAGGGCGTCGCAATAATTTCTTATCAACTTTCTGCATTTCATTTCGAGGTAGTTCGGCCAAATATTCGTATCGGCGTGGGATTTTATAGGCGGCCAAACGCTCACGGCAAAATCGTTCTAGTTGATCAGACTCAGGGGGTGCTGCGGGGTCAGCAGGAACAATCAATGCGAGCAACTGTTCACCGAGATCCTCAGAAGGGATCCCGATAACGGCGACATCCACAACAGCGGGATGCTCGCGGAGCACATTTTCACTTTCTGATGGGTACAGATTGACTCCACCAGAAACCACCATGTCTGACAGGCGGTCTGTTATAAAGATGAAACCATTTTCATCAATGTGCCCCATATCCCCTAGTGTGAAAGCCCCGGGTCGGACATACGCCTTGGCGGTCTTTTCCGGATCCTGGTGATATTGAGGGCCGAATCCATCGGGTGATTCAAATGCCAAAATCCCGGTCTCGCCAACTCCCAACTCCGAGCCTGATTCGTCCACCACAATTACTCGGAATGGCTCCACCGCACGACCAACAGATCCGGGGTGCTCGAGCCATTCAGAGGAATTTATTCGACACAGAGTTCCGGTCTCGCTGCCACCATAGGACTCAAGGAGAATCGGACCAAACCAATCAATCATTTTCCGCTTTACATCTGATGGACATGCGGAACCGGTGTGAGCGATCAGTTGCAAATGACTGACATCAGCCAAAGCGCGCACGGCAGGATCAACTGCTAACAGCCGCTGGAAATGTGTGGGAACCATTACAGATGAAGTGACTCGATACGTGTCAATGAGCCCAAGCACTTTTTCAGGGTCAAACTTTCCCACAATCACTATGGGGCGCCCCAGCAATAAATGACGCACGGCGGTAAGCGGACCGTTGTGCTGTAAAGGGCCCACCACGATATGGGCACCATCCGGGAACTGTGCCCGTTCACGTAATTTCTCCAGGTATTGGGTATGGCTTTGTACCGGTGGGAGTACCCATCGAGTCTGCGTACCACGAGCGCGGCCCGTGGTACCTGATGTGTACACCATGGTGGGGCTTGCCGGGCGATCATCGAACTCCACAAACTCAGGCGCGCCAGCAAGCCAGTCTTCCCAATTAATCAATCCTTGATGCTCCGACGCAGAGTTTGCCCCTGAGTGGAGCACAACCGAATCCACCAAACCAGCCTCAAGCGCGGCCACCGCTGCGGCCATCCCGCCCGGTCCGGCGATCAATCCGACCATGTGTGAATCTTCAATCTGATCACTGAGTTCCGCCAAGGTGAGTTGACGGGATACCGCAACAGTTCCAACTCCTGCCATGAGACCGGCCGCATGCGCTATCAGAGTCGGTGAAACATTGTCACCGAGAATTCCCCACCGTTCACTTGGATCGGGGGCACCGACCAACATGGCCGCGGCAACCTTGTGTAGTTCTGCGGAAGTGTCCGCCCAAGTTCGGGTGGACAATTCATCCACCAGTGCGATTCCCGCAGGGTCGGTCGTAGCGATTTCCGCAACAGGCCCAAGTCTGAGGTCAGGCACAGCACTTCCTTCGGGTTAAGTGGTCACGTGAACGGGCATTCCAGCCGCACCTATAACGGCACAGGCGGGAGGCTACTCCCTCTGGTAGTGTCCGAAAGCCAAACTCACACATTACCAAAACCCACTACATCACACGGAGTGCTCATGGACTTTCAACCCAGCGATAAGGCCCAAGAACTCTCGGAGCTGATGTGGACATTCCTTAACGAGCGCGTACTTCCGGCCGAGGCCGAGTACGACTCCTATCGCGCTTCCGTTGGACCCGATGATTTCACCTTGCCTCCCGTCGTTGAGGAACTTAAGACACAGGCTCGCAAACTTGGGCTATGGAACCTATTCCTACCGGCATTGAGCGGTCTCACCAACGTCGAATATGCCCAGTTGGCAGAGATCTCGGGTTGGAGCGTTGATATTTTCCCCGAGGCGATTAACTGTCAAGCCCCTGATACCGGCAACATGGAAACAATTCATCTATTTGGAACTGAAGAGCAAAAAAATCAATGGTTAGAACCGTTACTCGACGGCACAATTCGCTCAGGCTTTGCCATGACTGAACCGAATGTGGCCAGCAGCGATGCCACCAATATTCAATGTTCGATCACACGTGATGGCGATGACTACGTAATCAATGGAACCAAATGGTGGACCAGCGGCGCAATGGACCCACGCTGCAAAATTCTGATTGTCATGGGCAAGACCGACCCCAACGGCCCAGCGCACCGTCAACAGTCAATGTTGCTTGTTCCCACCGACACTCCCGGTGTTCGAATTGTTCGCTCACTTACCGTATTCGGTCGACAAGATCAGCATGGTCACGCATGGATTGAATTCGATAATGTCCGAGTGCCTGCAACCAACTTGCTCGCCGAAGAGGGCGACGGATTCATGATTGCCCAAGCCCGACTTGGCCCGGGTCGGATACACCATTGCATGCGTTCAATCGGTGCAGCTGAGCGCGCCCTGCAAATGATGGTTGAACGGGCGAATTCCCGGGTGGCGTTCGGAGGTCCATTAGCCGATCAGGGCTCAATCCAAGAATGGATTGCTGAATCCCGCATTGAAATTGAGCAGGCGCGCTTACTGACTATGAAAGCCGCCTGGATGATTGATCAAGGGGGGGCCAAATCGGCAAAAACCGAAATCGCGGCCATCAAAGTTATTGCACCCCGGGTTGCTTGCAATGTCATTGACCGAGCCATTCAGGTGCACGGTGGCCTTGGTGTGTGCGATGACATCCCGCTGGCCAGAATGTACGGGTGGCAGCGGGCCCTGAAGATTTTCGATGGTCCAGACCAGGTTCACCTCAGGTCCATTGCGCGCTGGGAACTCAAGCGGCCACGTGAAGTAATCCTGCCGACCTAATATTTTCCCACCGAGGGTGCCCCACGTGACATAAAGTTAGGGAGTACCTGCGCGCAAAGAACATTGATGTCCTATAATTTGCAGTCCATAGACTTAGCCGGCGTGTTGTCGGCTTCCAACCGAGGGGAACCCCTGTGACCGCCGAGAGCCGCCCCGTAAACCCCGTTCGATTCGTGACAGCCGCCAGTCTTTTTGACGGTCATGATGCAGCGATCAACATTATGCGCCGCATACTGCAAGCTCAGGGGTGTGAAGTAATTCACCTCGGACATGACCGCAGTGTTGAGACGATTGTCCGTGCGGCAATTCAAGAGGACGTACAGGGAGTGGCGATCTCTTCATATCAAGGCGGCCACGTCGAATACTTCAGTTACCTTCGGGATTTACTCGACAGTAGAGGCGCCGAGCATATTCGAATTTATGGCGGTGGCGGCGGAGTGATTGTCCCCGAAGAAATCGAACTCCTTGCCACCCGAGGCGTACGTATTTTTTCTCCCGAAGATGGACAACGTCTCGGCTTGGTCGGCATGATCGCTTCAATGGTGGAAGAGTGCGATGTCCCCTTGACGGCAGATATTCCAACACTTGACGCAGTGCTCGCCGGCCACGAGCGACAACTTGCTAGAGCGGCCACACTTCTTGAAGAAGGAAGCGCCCCGGAAGGCTGGTTAGAACGGATTCAATCGATCGCCGCCCAATCATCGACACCGGTATTGGGCATTACCGGAACCGGTGGATCCGGTAAATCTACGTTGACAGATGAACTTCTCAGGCGATTCAGAATTGATCAGGAAGGTAAATTGAGGATTGCCGTTATTGCAGTCGATCCCACTCGGCGCAAGGGAGGCGGCGCACTACTTGGCGATCGAATCCGAATGAACACTATTGATCTTGGATCGGTCACGTTCCGCTCCCTCGCGACACGGGGAGCGGGTTCGGTCATCCCCGAAAACCTTGCAGATGTTATTGCACTCTACAAAGCCACCCACGATCTCGTTGTCGTGGAAACCCCCGGTATCGGTCAAGGCGACTCGGGAATAATTCCATTTGTTGACACATCCCTATATGTGATGACCCCAGAGTTCGGTGCTGCCTCACAACTCGAAAAAATCGACATGCTCGATTATGCCGATGCCGTAGCAATCAATAAGTTTGAGCGCCGCGGTGCCGAGGATGCCAGGCGTGACGTTGCCCGTCAGCTGGTACGCAACCGGCAAGCATTTGGGGCCTCTTGGGAAGACATGCCGGTCTTCGGGACCTCGGCGGCTCGATTCGCCGACGATGGCGTCACCAACCTCTATCACTTTCTCCACGATCTGTTGGTAACACGAGGGCTGGTGAACAGTCCCGGAGTGCTTGATCGGAGTGAGGGTAAAGAGCCCACCGGTCTCACCACGATCGTCCCACCCGCTCGTGTGCGCTACCTCGCCGAGATCGCCGATACCGTGCGTTCCTACCACGCCACTACTGAGTCTCAGGCAAATATTGCACGGCGCGTGCAACACCTCAGTACAGCCACCTCGATGCTGGCACAACAAGGATCAGATTCCGCGCAACTTGATACCCTGCTGAAGTCCCAAGAATTGGAACTCCGTTCCGATGTTGCCACCCAATTAGAACAGTGGCCTGTTATTCGCGAGCAATACAACCAGGATGAACTTGTTGTCACCATCCGTGACAAGGAACTTCACACTGCCCTGTGGAAGGACACCCTTTCCGGTTCACGTATCCCTCGGGTAGCACTCCCCCACACAGAGGATGCCGGCGAACTCGTTCGCTATTTTCGTGAAGAAAACTTACCCGGGAGTTTCCCGTTCACTGCAGGCGTTTTCCCCTTCAAGCGTGAGGGTGAAGCCCCCGCTCGAATGTTTGCCGGTGAGGGTGACGCTTATAGGACCAACCGACGATTCCACTTGCTATCTACTGACCAGCCAGCGACTCGACTCTCCACTGCATTCGACTCGGTAACACTTTATGGTCGCGATCCCAATGAAGAACCAGACGTCTACGGCAAGGTCGGTACATCTGGTGTGTCGATAGCCACTCTCGATGACATGAAAGTTTTGTACTCAGGTTTTGATTTATGTGACCCAACAACTTCTGTGTCCATGACAATCAATGGTCCCGCTCCGACCATCCTTGCTATGTTCATGAATACCGCTATCGATCAACGTCTTGACGCATTCCGCGAAAAGGAGGGTCGGGAACCGAATACAGAAGAAGCCGCTGACATTAAAGCGTGGGTGCTCAGCAACGTTCGAGGCACGGTTCAAGCCGACATCCTCAAAGAGGATCAAGGGCAAAATACCTGCATCTTCTCCACAGAGTTCGCCCTTCGCTGCATGGGCGATGTCCAGCAATGGTTTATCGACCACAATATGCGCAACTTTTATTCGGTCTCTATCTCGGGCTATCACATTGCCGAAGCTGGTGCCAATCCGATTTCGCAGCTTGCGTTCACCCTCGCTAACGGCTTCACCTACGTTGAGGCTTATCTGGCACGTGGCATGAAAGTAGAGGATTTTGCGCCTAATTTCTCGTTCTTCTTCTCCAACGGTATCGATGCCGAGTACACGGTTCTTGGCAGAGTTGCCCGCCGAATTTGGGCTATCGCCATGCGCGATCTTTATGGTGCAGATGAACGTAGCCAGAAACTGAAGTACCACATCCAAACATCGGGTCGATCCCTACACGCCCAAGAAATGGATTTCAACGATATTCGAACCACACTTCAAGCCTTGTGCGCTATCAACGATAACTGCAACTCACTTCATACAAATGCCTATGACGAAGCCGTCACCACCCCGAGTGCACACTCTGTTCGGCGTGCACTCGCGATCCAGATGATTATCGATCAGGAGTGGGGTCTATCCAAAAATGAAAATTCCCTGCAAGGTTCTTACATCATTGAAGATCTCACCAACCTCGTCGAGGAAGCCGTCCTTTTAGAGTTCGAGCGGATATCTGATCGCGGTGGCGTCCTTGGTGCAATGGAAACCGGCTATCAACGTGGTCGAATCCAAGATGAATCAATGCTGTACGAGCACAAGAAACACGATGGCTCATTACCCATCATTGGCGTGAACACCTTCCTTAACCCTCATGACTCCGAGGAAGTTCAAACGATTGAATTAGCCCGCGCCAGCGAGGAGGAGAAACGCTCCCAAGTGGAGCGACTGGCCGCATTCCATGAAAAGCATCGAGAGGCTGCTGAACCAGCTCTGGAAAGATTGAAGGCAGCCGCTTTATCAGGTGAAAATACTTTTGACGCACTCATGGATGCCGTGCGGGTATGCTCAATGGGACAAATAACCACGGCCTTCTTCGAAGTTGGCGGTCAATACCGCCGTAATGTCTAGGACACAAATGCCGCACCGAAATGGGGGGAATATGACAATCGCTCGCACACTCGATAGTGATCCAATCGAGGAAGCTCGCCGACAATGGGTCAATCATGATTGGGCCGAAGCAGCCGACGGTATGGCGGCAGTGACCTCTATTGTGCGAGTACAGCAAATCATGATGCACCGAATCGATACTGTTTTGCGACCACTAGAACTCACCTTCGCTCGCTACGAAATTCTCACCCTCCTTTCCTTTACCAAACATGGGTCTTTACCCATGACTCGAATGGGCGCTTTGCTCCAAGTTCACCCCACAAGCGTCACAAGTGCGGTGGATCGACTTGAGGCACAGAGTTTTGTTGAACGTAAACCGCACCCTTCGGACCGGCGAGCAGTGCTGGCATCCATCACTGCATCTGGGCGGGAGCGGGCCATGACGGCAACAGACTCCTTGAACACCGAGGTTTTCGAACAACTTGGTATCACACAAGAACAGATCAATGTGTTACTCGCTATCTTGCGCACTATTCGAACCAACGCTGGAGATTTTTAAACAATGGAGACAAACACTCATATCGAGTGATTACCTAAGGAAAGAGAACACATAATGAATCGTTTAGGTGTCGTCGGTTGCGGGGTTATGGGCGCAGGAATAGCAGAGATCGGAGCCAAAGCCGGCTGCGATGTTGTTGTTGTCGATGCCTTCCCTGAAGCCCTTGACAATGCTAAGAAAAGAATGACCGCATCCCTCGCTAAAGCCGAGTCAGCCGGTAAACTTGCCGAAAGTGCCGATGCCATCATGGCGCGCATTCAATGGACAACTGATATTGCGGCACTGGCTGATCGTGAGATTGTCACCGAAGCAATTCGCGAAACGCTCGAAGACAAAGTTGCACTGATCAACCAACTTGATGCTGTTCTTAGCAGTGACGCCATCATCACCACAAATACATCTTCAATCCCGGTCGCACAAATTGCAGCGGCGAGCAAAAATCCTGGTCGTGTATTAGGAACCCACTACTTCAACCCGGTACCTGTCATGCCGCTAGTGGAGGTAATCTCCTGTCTACAAACCGACCCTGCAGTTGCCGACACCACTCACACATTTTGCGCGGAGGTACTGGGAAAGAAAGTAATCAGAGCTAAAGACCGATCCGGCTTCGTGGTCAATGCAATTCTGGTTCCCTATCTACTGGATGCGATCCGGTCCCTGGAAAACAATGTAGCTTCGAAAGAAGACATTGACGAGGGCATGGTCAGTGGTTGCGGCATGCCCATGGGTCCATTGCGATTATGCGACATGATTGGCCTTGACACCATGCTTCTCGTCTCCCAAAGCCTTTATGCCGAGCACCTCGAATTGAGATTCGCTCCTCCCGCATTGTTGAAACGACACGTGGAAGCCGGAATGTACGGCCGCAAGAGTGGCCGCGGCTTTTACGACTACTCGAAGTAATCGTTAAGCCCGCGCCGACAGGCGCTATCGCGCTAGATAGCCGCCGTCAACAGCGAGCGCATGGCCGATTGTAAAGCCAGCGGCATCGGAGCACAGCCAGAGCACAGCCGCCGCGATTTCCTCGGGGGTACCAAATCGGCCAATGAGGGACAATCGCTCGGCGACCTCTTGAGGATCTCTGCCGCGCCGCTCAATCGCATTTCTTAGCATGGGGGTGTCGATAGAACCCGGACAAATAGCGTTGATTCGGATGCCTTGCGGTGCGTAGTCGATTGCAGCAGACTTTGTTAATCCAAGAACCCCAAACTTACTGGCTGTGTATGCAGATTGATGTGGTTGAGGCCTGTACGAACTGGTGGATGCAATGTTGACGATTGATCCACCTGATCCACCTGATCCACCTGCCAGCATGGCCCGAATTTCATACTTCATACAGAGAAACACTGATTTCAGATTTACGTCTAGCATGCGATCCCACTGATCATCGGGTAAATCAGCGAGAAAATCTACCTCAAATTCAATGGCCGCTGCATTAACCGCAAAGTCAAGCCCACCATATGTGTCAACACATGCAGACACCATGGCCTGAACGTCGTGGCTTGTCGAGACATCAGCGTGGACGAATTGAGCTTCACCACCACTCGCGCGGATAAGTGACACAGTTTCCTCGCCACCGGCATCCGCGATATCACTCACGATAACGCGGCTGCCGGCAGCGGAGAATGCCAAGGCGATAGCGCGCCCCATTCCCGCTGAACCACCCGTGACAATCGCATTGCGACCGTCAAACTGTTGGTCTAACTCCGAAAAATAGGACATGACATCATCTTCACGCTGAATTCCTGCGCGCAAGAAATTCTCAATTCAGGTTTACGCACCACTTAGTAGGGCGATGCTCCACCATCGATATTGATAGCTGTACCCGTGATGCCACCGCCCAGATCGGAAGCAAGCAGCACACATGCTGCACCAACTTCGTCAACGGTGTTGGGGCGTTGGATCGCGGTCACGCTGTACATCACGGCCGCGAGTGCATCAAGATCCGGCAGACCCATGGCTTCAACCGTTGCAGGGCCGGATTCATAAAACATATCGGTAGGAACGAAACCTGGGCAGACGGCGTTCGCAGTGATTCCCTGCGTACCAACTTCCTTCGCCAGGGCCTTCATTAATCCGATAATCGCGTGCTTGTTCGCTATGTATCCAGGTACAGCCATTGTCGAAATCTTTCCATACATGGAACTCATGCCGATGACTCGGCCGAACTGCTGGGGAACCATGTACTTCAGCGCTCGGCGGGACATCCAAAATGTTTGATTGAGGTTGATATTCAGTTCGAACTGCCACTCTTCATCGCTCATCATTGAGACAGGAGCCGTGTTCGCGACACCACCCGCATTGGGGACAACAATGTCGACTCGCCCAAATTTTTCGACGGTTCCGTCAACGAGAGCCTCAACATCGGCCTGCTTAGAGGCGTCAGCGGCAATAAAGTGGAGGCGGTCCCCGCCACCCATCTCCTCGATTGCCTTCTTCCCCTTGTCAGCACTTCTTCCGCTGAGGACAACACTCGCCCCTTCTGCGTGGAAGGCCTCAGCAATCCCTCGACCAATACTGCGAGTGCTCGCCGTGATGACTGCAACTCTGCCGTCCAACTTTCCCATCAGATGCGCTCCTTCGATAAGGTGACCCGGACAGTTTTGCCCCGGAATTCATTGAGACAGATTTTAGTAGTTGCATCGGACCACTGTCTGGATATTGGCCTAAATCAACCGACTAAGACCCGGTGAAACGAGCTGCTCGCTTCTCCTGGAATGCCGCCAGCCCTTCGCTAAAGTCGGCACTGCGAAGTAGCGGCTCTTGTCCATTCCGCTCGGCCTGCAGGATCTCTTCCAGCAAAGATATGGTGGCGGAATTGATGATTTTCTTGGTCGTTGCCATGGCAAGAGGAGGCCCCTCAGACAATTGTTGTGCAAGTCGATCAACAGCAGCGGTGAAATCGGAATCAGGCACCACATCAGCAATAAGGCCCCACTCTGCAGCTGTTTGCGCATTGATTTTTTCGGCAAGGAGCGCCATACGCATGGCACGAGCGCGACCCGCGGATGCCGGCACGAACATGGAGGCCCCGCCATCGAGTGTCAACCCGATTTTGGTGAAAGCAAGCATGAACCCAGCCGACTCCGCCGCGATGGTCAAGTCAGCTGACAGTGCAATTGAACAGCCCACCCCGGCGGCTATTCCGTTCACGGCCGCAATGACCGGGGCCGGGGCGTGCGTGATTGAAGTCACAACCCGATTTGCGGCATCAAGGGTGTCTAATCCAGGAGGCGCTCCATCTGCGCCGACATCGGCACCTGAACTAAATGCTCGCCCAGCACCTGTCAACACGATCACTCTGGCGCCGTTGCTCGGTGCCGCGTCAATGGAATCTGCAACCGCGTGCAAAATTTCAGCGGATAACGAATTTAGCCGGTCGGGTCGATCGAAAGTTATACGAAGAATGCCACCCTGAGATTCAATGATGAGACCTGACATTGACACTGATGCTCCTCTACTAGATTCCGCACTAAACATGATGATCGATACAGCAAGGGCATGACTCTAACGCTAGATTCCCGTCATGGAGATCATCATTGAAAAAGATGTCGTGGTCCTTGGCACCGGGGCCGCTGGCCTGATCGCTGCCCTCAGTGCCGCGCATTGCGGCGCTGAAGTAGGTATCTACGAGAAGGCTGATGTGATCGGCGGATCCACGGCAATTTCCGGGGGCGTCTCCTGGGTCCCCCTCAATCACCTGCAGGACGAAGCAGGAATAGTTGATAGCCGTGACGAAGCGTTGGATTACTTGAATTCCTTATCTTTGGGGCGCATGGATCCCTCCCTCGCCGAGGTGTTCGTGGACAATGGCCGAGCAACAATCCAATGGCTCGAGGATGTCACAGACTTGCAATTCACCCTCCTGCCGAGTTATCCGGATTACCATCCAGAAAACCCAGGCGGCAAAGCTAACGGTGGCCGCTCCCTTGACCCCGGTCTTTTTAGTTATGCAAGCTTGGGCACATGGCAAGACAAGGTTTGCCGCAGTAAACGAAGCTCGTACCTCAAGATCACCGACACAACCCTCGGCGGGGGCACCGGCTTTCTTGACGATACCGAGTTGCAACGTCGAATTGATAATGATCTTCGAGGCTGCGGAAGCGCTCTGATTGGTCCCATGATTAAAGCGCTCCTTGACCGTGGGATCGAACCAACTATTGGCGCAACCGCCAATGACCTGATCCTCGAAGATGGCCGGGTCGTTGGCGTCCGTTTAGCCATCAATGGGGTCGAGCAATTAGTGCGCGCCCGACGTGGTGTCATATTGGCAACGGGTGGTTTTGAGTGGAACGGCGAACTTGTCGGCGAATTCCTGCGCGGACCCATGACCGCACCCACGTCAGTACCCACCAATACGGGCGACGGCCTGCTGATGGCCATGCGAGCCGGTGCACGTTTGGCCAATATGGGCCAAGCGTGGTGGGTTCCAGCCGTCAAGATTCCGGGAGACACCGCATTTGGAGAAGTACGATCACACCTGGTTAACCGAGAGCGAACCTTGCCCGGCTCAATCATGGTAAACAAGAATGGGCAACGCTTTACCAATGAGGCGACCAACTACAACGCACTCGGTGGTGCATTTCACCACATGGACCCCGTGTCGTTCGGCTACGCCAACTTGCCCGCCTGGCTGATTTTTGACGACCGCAATGCCACAAATTATGGATCTTTTGGAACACCTGTTGGGCAGCCAGTCGCGGACTGGATTCACCGCGCCGATTCAGTGCATGAACTTGCTGAAGTGGTGGGGATTGATCCGAGTGGATTGGAAACCACGGTGAATAGATGGAACTCGTTTGTCGATTCACAATCAGACGGGGACTTCGGTCGCGGTGATAGTGCCTACGACCTGTGGAGCGGCGACGGAGATCACCGATTTACTAAAGCATCGACACTAGGTCGGATCGACCAAGCACCGTTTTACGCGGTCGAAATTGAGTCAGGCACCCTTGGGACCAGTGGTGGGCCGCGCACTGACGCCAGCGGTCGAGTCTTGGATACTCACTCCCGACCCATCCCTGGGCTTTTCGCGGTGGGCAATGTCGCGGCAGCACCCACCGCCATGGCGTACGGCGGCGCCGGTGGCACCCTCGGTCCGATACTTGTTTTTGGTCGCCTGGCTGGAATGGCCGCGGCTGAGAGCGAGTGAAAAACTAACTAGGTGCCAAGTGGTCGTTCACCGCGCGGTCGGTCAAACGCACCAGTTCGAAAATTCGACATGTCTCCCACCATGGGTGCATGTGAAACTGTGGTTGTGGCCTCGTGCACGCAAATTCGATGCATGATTCGCCATTCACCATCGCGCTGCTCGTAGCGATCGAGATAGCGGCCCAACCAGACTGACCAGTCACCGCCATCACGCGGCACTAGATAGGTGATGTTGTAGATCTCTCCGCGCGCGTGATCGCGGTCATCGAACTCAATCGCATGCTGCATATTGCAATGCATAGTGGACAACCAGCGGTCATGTGTGCCGACAACTCGTTCAGCGAACTCCCAACCGTTACCGACAAACCGACCGTGATCATCGGTGGCATCCGGCCAGTAAGCACTCTTCATTAATTCAAGATCCAGTCGATCAACACCACGGGCATATCTAAAAGCTGCTTCCCGGATAGCCTCACGCGAGGCAATATCTCCGATTTCATGCGGCATGGGCGGCCGCCCCTTGTCCAGCGACCCGACCCATGGTCACACAATTCCCATAAGAGTTGCCGCTACCCACATATCGGGGACCGATCACTCCTCCAGTTACTTCACCGGCCGCATACAGTCTAGGAATCGGGCGACCTGTTTGATCAAGTACTTGAGCATCGCGGTTTATTCTAAGACCGCAAGCCGTGAAGCAGCATGTTGCTGGTCGGACCTCAACCGCGTAAAACGGTCCTGAGGTTATTGGTTCAAGGAATTTAGGATCTTTTAAGTAGTCCTGATCCTCTTTCAACTCCGCAAGTTCATTTACCCGAGCAACGGTTGCAATGAGATTCTGAGTCGGAACGCTAATTGCGTCGGCTAAGTCCGCTAGGGATTCCCGCTTATGTACCTTGCCCTCCTTCAGCATCATCTCAATGATGTCCAGATTCCAGTGTGGGCTTTGACGTTTGGTCGACCCAGGAATCGACTGCTTGTATCGAGCCACCCCAAGTTCGGTGGCGTCTACGAGAGTCTTGTGGTCAAAAATTGCAAATGCTGAATCTCCTTGTTCCTGCAGGAGACCGTCCATGATTCCGTATGGCGCAGTCTCATTGCAGAATCGGCGCCCCTCGCCGTTGACTAGGATCAACCATCCGGGGATATAAGCCTCGTACATTTTGTCGAAATCTGTGTGGAGCAGGCGCAGCCCTCGATTGAATCCAGTTACCTGTGCATTAACATCGCGAGTGAAGTCAAGTGCATCACCACGCGAGCCATCGGCGCCAATGTAATACGACCACCCGGTATCAAAGACCGAAGGAAATAATTCCTTCCGCTTTTGTTCATCTGCACCGAAGCCACCTGTGGCAATCACCACCGACCCAGCGGTGATCTGGTCTTCACCCACCGCGATTCCCACAACTGCGCCTTCTGAGACCAGCAATCGATCTACCCGCTGTCCGAGTGCGAATTCAACACCGGCATCACGGCATTGGCGGTACAGCACGTCAACAACGGCTTGGCCGCGCCCGATCGGACAGTGGACACGGGGGACGGATTCGTCACCGCCAAATACAAGTTGGTCATAGAACTCCACGCCGAGATCACCAAGCCACTCAACAGCTTCGCCCGCTCGCTCAGTAAGTCTTTCCACGACCGCTGACTCAACTTTCCACTGATTAAGGGTCATGTAGTCGTGGAAAAGCGCTTCTGCGGAGTCTTCGATTCCCTGTGACTTTTGGTATCGAGTCGCTGCTCCCATCATGAGACCACCGGAGAGGCGCGATGAACCGCCGATAATCCCTTCAGATTCGGCAACGAGGACACGCTCGGCACCCGCCTGCTGTGCGGCTAGCGCGGCGGCAAGTCCGGCAGCTCCAGATCCAATAACTAGGACATCGAAGTCGAAAGCGGTCATGGTAATTCCTCCTTGTTATCCGATTTAGTCGATCACTAAAGCTGGGGGCGCGAAAATTCCGGCATTGGCAGTGATTCCGCCGTCACACATCAAGACCGCTCCCGTGATGAAACTAGCCGCGGGCGATGCAAGGAAGCAAATTGCCTCAGCCTGTTCATCAGGTGTACCCATCCGCTGAAGTGGGATATTGCGGGTGAGTTCAGCGAGATGCTCGGGGGTGAGTTTGCCCCCTTGGATGATTGACGTCATGGTCGGACCGGGTGCCATCACATTGACCCGCACTCCCTTTACTCCCCAGTCAAGCGCTGCTGCTCGGGCCAGATTTATTGCCGCAGCCTTCGAAGCGTTATATGCAAAGCGTTCGGGATCAGCTCGCACGCCCGAAGTGGACGCAACGACAACAATTGCACCACCACCTAGCTCTGCCATTTTTGGAGCTGCGTGCCTGATACCCAGCACCACCCCGCGTGAGTTCACCGCCATGATTCGGTCATAAGCATCAACAGCATCGTCTGCATCCCAATGGGTGCGCCGGGCGATTCCCGCGTTCAGCACAAGAACATCAAGCCCACCATATGTGTCGATTGCGGTGCGAACCATTGCCTCGTTGTCTGATTCGAGACTAACGTCCGCGACCATTGTCAATATTCCAGCGACATCATGTGCCCAAGAGAGAGCCTCGGCATTCTGATCCGCAGCGACAACGCTATAACCTCGTGCGTGCAACATACGCGCCGTTGCCTGCCCTATGCCGGCTCCGGCCCCGGTAACAATCGCGACCGGCATTAGCGGACCTCAAACATGGAGTAGACAATTTCATCACCGTCGCTGCGACCTTGGCCAATTGCCTGTACCGAGTTAAGCCAGGCATAGCGCTCGTCATCCGTTTCAAAAGTTGGAGCAACCGTGTATGTACCGCGTTCTCGATCGCACCGACCTTGGTAGGTGATATAAACCAAAGCGCCATCGCCTGTGCGGACCAACTGCCGCACGTCTAGTAGCATAATTGTCCCGTCAATTGACGGGATCGCCCAATCGCCACCTGGTGAAATTATTTCACCGCTAAATCGCTCACCATCCCAACGACCGTTGGAGATACCTCCAATGACTCGCTTATGGAATGCGGTCTGTCCTAAGCGGTACACATCTCCGCGGGTTACGCGGACCGTGGCCAATGGAATTAAGTCAAATGTTGGCTGCTCGGTCATTGTGCTCCTATCGATGAAGATTTGTTTCGGACTCGGACAGGATCGGTGATCCCATCCCAATTTTGGTGTGCCAATCGAATCTCCGCGAAGAGTTCCTCAACATCCTCGTTGAGTCCATGAAGTTCAACAAAGAATCCCAAGGTACTTCGACAGTCGAGATAGGCAACAGGAACATACGAATGCAAGGTTGAGGCGACTTCATAACCTGCCTCGACAAAACGCCCCACCTCGGCTGCCATGTCGGCAGCCGGTACCAGACATGCCACATGATGAAAGCCCTCTTTACCCGGCTGGAACATGTCACGATAGATCGATGGGTTGTTATCCATACACTGGATGAGCTGGATCTGCGCTGGTCCAGCTTGACCAAATGCATACGAAAACACAGCTTGGTCTGGTGTCCCCCGATAAGTGTGATCCCGCCCAAGATGATTTCGGCTGACAAAGAATGGTCCAGCGCCCATTACTTCGACCCAGTGTTTAATACCTTCATCAAGATTTTCGACGACGTAAGCATATTGAACAATCGGAAATCTAATTAATGGTTCGCGCATGGGTTGACGCTATCCGTTTATCTGTTGTACCGAATGGTTGACTTCAGGTGAACCATCTCGATTACGGACCGGATCGGTGACGCCATCCCAATTCGTGTGCTCTTCCCGAACTAAGCGGAAAAACCCCTCGGTGTGTTCCGTTGACCCGTACAACTCAACAAAGTAACCAAGATCTGCGCGACAATCGAAATACACAGCAGGGACCGTGGTCGTTAACGAGGAGGCACATTCATACCCCGCGCGAGTGAATCGATCTAATTGGGAATTCCAATCTTGCATAGGGACAAGTGCGCACACATGGTGGAACCCTTCTTCACCGGGCGCATACATATCTCGATAGATCGAGGCACCGGGTTCCTCCTGTGAGATCAGCTGAATCTGCACTGGACCACACTGTCCAAATGCATAGTTCACGCGGGTTGAACTCGGTGCACCCCGGTATGTCAGATTTTTACCAACGAAATCACGAACAGTGAAGAACGGGCCTGCTCCCATGGTCCTAGTCCAGTGCTGCATGCCTTGATCGAGGTTGTTGACCACGAAGGCGTACTGCAGCACCGGATAGGCCAGTAACGGCTCGGGCATCCGCTGTCTGAATTACTTCTATGCCAGTGAATCGATGGTCACGGTGCCCGTTGAACCATCGACAGTGACGATTGCACCGTCGGGGATCTTGCGCGTGGCGCCTTCAAGACTGGCAACACATGGAATACCCAGTTCGCGGCTGACAATCATGGCATGGCTATTGGGCGCGCCCACTCCGACCACAACCGCACTAGCAACAACAAACAACGGCGTCCATGAAGGATCGGTCTGTGGAGCAACAAGTACATCTCCCGGCTCAAAGGCTGTGATCTCCGAAGTGTCGGTGATGATGCGGGCACGACCGGTGGCCTTGCCTGCTGCCGCGCCTGTCCCAGTCAATGTGTCACCAACCGATGCGACCGCGAAGCCTTCACCGGATGTGCGCTTCAACTCAGCGATAGGAACCCTGGGTACCCGTGCATCTAGGAACAACGGCACCTCTAGGTTGGCGTATTCCTTCCAGTCCGCTTCACGTTGAGCAATTGCTGCGGTAACAAGATCAGGCTGGAGAACCAGTCGATCAAGTTCACCATCGAGTGCCATGAAAATTTGACGTGGGTGGTCTAGATGCCCTTCACTGGTAAGTCGCCGACCCATCTCGAGTAACGCGACCCGGGCTTCGTTGATTACCTTGATGCAGTTGCTCTTGCCGAGTTCACGCCAACCGGCAAATCGGCGGGCCGAGTCCAGACCCATGCGCAGTGTGGCCAGAGCTTCTTCATTGCCGGCTAGCCCGTCAACGATGCTCGCCACCAATTGCTCAGCGGCCGCAGATGCCTCACTGCGTCGGACTGCTGGCGACTGATCATCAGCGAGTTGACGCATGCGGTCAATTAGACCAAGTGGCAACTCTGGACGGGTTTCCCACGAATCCGCGCCCAGGTCCCACTCGGATGGACCGCGGTAGCCAAACTCACGGAGGAAGACTTGCAGTTTTTGATGAAAATCAGGGTGTTTATCTTTGAGAACCGGAACAATTCCCGAAATACCAGCATCGAAGAGAGTCGTGAGCGCCGGATCGTTACGAACCACTCGGGAAAGGTCCCACAGCGCATATGAGGGAGCCGCCGAGACAACATCGCCGGCGGGACCCACTAAATCGAATGGTGAAATGCCTGAATCGGGGGGCAAAACCGAACCGATAACAGCCGGACCGATTGCAGCCTGCGCTCCTGCCACCAGTTCGCCTCGCCACGTCATGCGCTCATAGGGAGCAAGACTGCGGGCATAAGCAACAAGTGCTGCGTTCGACATTTCGTCAAAGTCGGGACGTTGTGAGCGCAACCGGTCCGCGATCCGGGTGTCTTCTTCCAGGTCGGGATAAGAGGTCGTGGTCAGGGTCCACCCAGTACGCTCGGCCAACCGAGCAGATGTCTCGGGATCGCCATCGGTGGGGTGGGTTTCATGCGGTGGTGCCTCAGGGTGGCTACCGAAGAATGAGACATCGATTGCTTCCCAACCCAGACCGCTGCGAATACCGGTCAGGCGGGCAGTTGTGACGTTGACGTACATGTGCCCGTACCGAAATGCTGCCGCTGGAAAAGCCTCTGGGTCAAGATTCGCTTCTGCGACAGAAATCGCACCCATATCGGCATAAGCGTTGGAGAAACCCGGCAGAATGTGTGGATTCCAAATGAGATCAGCACCGAGAGGCGAAATCGGGTCAGGAAGGACATCATTGGCGTTAAATCTCGTGTACACCGGGAAACGTTCGTTCAGTTTCGCGCTGTCGATACACCAATCATCACTGAGTTGCCCCTTGGGCGTCTGCTTAGTCATGGGCGAAAATCTAGACCAATATTGAGCACGGCACCACACATACCGACAAAATCACATTCCGGCGCCCAATCAACTAGATTAACTTGATCGTTAGCTCAAGCCTTCCCCGGCAAACCACCTATGCATTCGTTCCTGATTGGCCTCTGCCACCGGTTCCAGCAGAAAGCCCGAGGGTGATCTGACATAGGAAAATGATCCGTAGCCTTCATCTGGAGACACTTGGCTGCACACCAATGTCCATCCGCGAGCAACCAAGTCCGCGGTCAGGCTAGGCACATCGGCCCACACACCCGCATGGTGGTTGTTTTCGAGGTCCCCCCACCACCAAGGTGTGCCCTGCATGCCTTCAATGAGTTCAACATGTTGAGGACCCTCGGTCGAGTAACAGAACTTCAACGGCACCAGTCGCTGCCCATGTTCGGGTGTCCACACCCGTTGGTCTTCCCGTGTGACAACCTCGGTCCAGTTGAGCCCAAGTCCTGGTCCAAGTTCGCCCATTGCGTCCTCGATATTGGGAACCAGGTGACCAATGTGAAACATACGTGCTGAGTAGTCGAACAAGTTGACCTCCGGTGACGTGACAGGTTCAGATTTCAGGAGAGTAGCAGCATGGGCTCAACTATCCGCTCGCATTGCGCTGCTTGCGATACGTATCCAAATCAAAGTAGTCGCGCCACAGACTCACTTTGCTGCCGGTCACTTCGAAAACTGCTGCAATAGGAATCTCAATCCAGTGACCGTCCACAAGAAATCTGTCAGTTCGCTCATTCATGACGGTGTTACCCGATGAAACTTGCCGATGCACTACCCATTCAACTTCAGAAGCAACTTCAGTCACTCCCCCAGAAAGTACACGCATTACTTCGTTGGTCCCAAAAACTTTTCCCAGAGGAACATTGTCGTATTCGACGTTGTCGGCAACCAAATTGGCCACCGCATCCAGATCACGTACCTCACATGCCTTGATCAGGGCTGTCACCACTTGATCTGGAGTCATGCGTTCGCTGAGCGCCGATGAACACGGACGGGAAGTTCGGTAAGACCCCGAAGTCCATAGCTCGGGCCATAAGTTAAAGCATCGCGATCAACAACCTCAATAGCAGTGACGTTATTCGCCAGCGCACGCAATGCCGATCCAGACTCAATCCGGGCGAGACCGGCTCCCACACAGACGTGAATTCCATGCCCGAAAGCAAGATGTTCCTTGACGTTTTCACGTAATGGATCGAATGTATCTGCGTCGGCGAATACGGCATCATCGCGATTCGCAGATGAATATGCCAGAAATACCGTGCTGCCCTTGGGGATGACAGTTCCACCAAGTTCGGCATCACATGTCGTCACACGCCACAGGCCCATGACCGGAGAAGCCATCCGGATACCTTCTTCTACGACACCGCGACGGAAAGATTCATCGTCTCGCAACCGATCCCAGACATTGGGTTCATCGGCTCGTAGATCGTCCAGGTAAACGAGAATGTCAGCTAACGCACGGATTGTTGTTTCATTACCCGCAACAATAAGTTCGCGAATAAGCCACACCAATTCCTGATTAGTAAGTGGGACTTCTCCCTCTTCAGCTTTGACTAAGGTTGATAGCAGGTCGTCTTGCGGATTAGCTCGCCGTTCATCAAGAATGGAACAAATAACTTGCTGGAACTCCAGGATGTCGCGCTCCACTTCAAGCCAGCGTTCAGCAGTTAATTTCCCGCCGAGCGATGCATTGGATGAATCAGACCAACGGCGGAGGTCATCGCGATAGCGGTCGTCAATCCCCAAGATACGCATGATCGCCCACACTGGAAGCGGAATCGTGATCCGCTCCATGGCGTCAACGACCTCGTTGCCCGGAAGCGACGCCGCCAACTGGTCTGCAACTTCGTCCACCAGCGGCTCCATCCAGGCGAGTGCTCGAACAGTGAATGCTCGATTCACCATTTTGCGATAACGCGTGTGCTGCGGTGGATCATTCGTACCGAGAGCTGGGGAATATGGGAAACCCTGGGCTCGAATCGCCTCGATTTCTTCGACTACTTCGGCGGGAGGATCGGTGCGCCGCGCTGGTGGCAACATATTAGAAAAGCGGGCCGGATCCATGAGTGCTTCCCGGACCAGCGCCCAGGTTGTAACAAAAAATAAACCAGGCTGATCAGGGATTTCAAATACCGGTGCCTCTGCCCGCAGCATTGCATAGGTCGGGAAGGGATTTTGATAAAAATCGTCAGAGTGCGGATTGACATGCAACAAGGTGTCGGTCATCACTGCACAGTAGAGGAAACCCGAGATGTAGGCAATGGATTCCGGTGTGAAACGGATCGCTGATACCGTCAGATTATGACCGATATTGCCTCACCGCTGAGCATTATTCCCACCCAAGTGGATATTTCCCCAGACGTGATCCGCGATCTACAGGAGCGACTGAGCCGGACCCGCTGGTTCGACGAAATTGCCGGATCAGGCTGGCAATATGGAACCGATATCGCCTACCTGAAGGAGCTCTGCGAATACTGGGCCTCGAGTTTCGATTGGTACGAATTCCAGAATAAATTCAACACATTCGACCAAATAGTTACGAAGGTCGACGGTCAACGATTACACGCATTTCATCAACGGTCACCGCGCCCCGATGCCACACCACTTCTACTGATTCACGGCTGGCCCGGCTCGGTTATTGAGTTTATCGACGTTATTGGACCACTTACCGATCCTGAGGCACATGGCGCCGCCGGAGCACCTGCTTTCCACGTTGTCTGTCCTTCAATTCCAGGTTATGGGTTTTCGGGACCAACACATGAAAGAGGTTGGGACATCCGTCACATCTCAGGAGCCATCGACACATTGATGCAGTCACTCGGGTATCTCCGGTACGCCGGAGCTGGCGGCGATTGGGGTTCAAATATTTTGACAGATCTAGCACGTTCAGATCGCGCATCTTCCTTAACCGCACTTCACTTGACGATGCCGACCGGGTTACCACCGGAGCCTGGCGAGGTGGAGGAACTCAACCAGTTCGAACGTGACTCACTGGCCCACTGGGATCACGCCGTGGCGACCGGCCGCGTGAATCACGTAAACACCAATACGTTCCGACCTCACACGATGGCAGTGGGAGTCAATGACTCCCCCGCAGGGTTACTCTCTTGGATGGTGGACATGTGTAGATCCTTTACCGTCTACGAAGGTGATGTAGAAGCGGCGTTAACGCGTGACCAACTACTGGCTAATGCCACTATTTATTGGGCCACTGGAACGATCGTGTCTGCAATGCGACTCTACTATGAATGGGCCGCGCAAAAAGCATCCCAACCCCATCCTCCATACGTCACCGTACCCGTGTCAGTTTCGATTTTCCCGAACGATATTCGCCGTTGGCCGCGATCGTGGGCTGAACGCTCCCTCAATATCGTCGATTGGGAGGTACTCGAGGCGGGCGGCCACTTCGGTTCATGGGAACAACCAGAACTATTTATCGATGCAGTTCGCAGGTCACTCGGATAGTGGAGAAAAGCTACAAAATCAATCATTCAATTCATTAATTGCACATGGATATTGCCGGCCGCATACCGGCCTAACGGGAGCCAACCAGAGCGATATCCGCACTTTCGGAATGCGAATCAAGACCCACGGATCGACGCAAACCACGACCACCCGTGATCGCGAGCACAATTCCGAACACGGCAGCCCCGACTAACACGATCATGGTTCCGGAAGGAACACCCGCGTAGTAGCTCGCATACATGCCGACTAATCCACTGAGGGTTCCCACGATTGTGCTGATCAACAGCATTTTGGAGAAGGAGTCGGTGAGCATGCGGGCAACAACCGCGGGGATCACCAACATGGCGGCCACAAGGGTCACGCCAATCACCGTTAAAGTTGCCAGAATTGAAAGAGACAGGATGATCATGAGATATGCATCGGTGCGATTAACCCGGACACCGGAGACATCTGCTACTTCAGGATCAAAGGTCATAAAAAGTAGTGCACGGTAACGGAAGAAAACAAAGAGACCTGCGATCGCGGAAATCACCGTGAGCCCCACCATCTGGGTAACGGATATTCCCAGGATGCTGCCAAAGAGAGCGCTCTCAAATGAGGGGCCACTATTTCCAAATTTGGCAAAGAGCGCTACACCGAGCGCAAAGGACGCTGTTGTGATTACACCAATTGCAGCATCCGCACCCACTCGACTGCGTTTTGCAACAGTAGTAATCGCCAGCGCCGAGGCAATACCCCAGAGACCTGCTCCCAGCAGATAGAACTGCGCGGCAAATAACTGCGCTGCGGCGAAACCACCGAAAATGGAGTGTGAGAGCCCGTGACCGATATAACTCATGCCCCGCAACACAATAAACACGCCAATGAAACCAAGGAGCGCACCGGACAAACTTGCAACAAAAAGGCCCTTTTGAAAAAAAGCAAACGACAGTGGCTCGATCAGTGTTTCCATGTCAGCCGACTCGATCATTAGTTCGGGGTTCATTCAT
This sequence comes from Candidatus Nanopelagicales bacterium, assembly GCA_018402075.1. The sequence goes on from JAGYJP010000001.1 coordinate 496,525, forward strand.
TCGGGGTTCATTCATTCGGGGTTCGCGCATTTCATCCACAACCACCCTTATGCCCAAATGTTCAAGCACCTCCATACGAGCACCGAATGTTTCCTCGAGCACCTCGGGCCTAATCACTTCGACAGAACTTCCGTCTGCCACGATTCGGTGATTCACACAAATCAGGTGTGGTAGGTGAGTGGCCATGCCATTGAGGTCGTGGGTGGTGAGCACGATTGCTACACCATCTTCATGTAGATCGGCGAGCAAATGCAAAACGTCATGTCGGGTGGAGACATCAACACCGCTGGTGGGTTCATCGAGAAGTAAAAGTTGTGGGTCGCGCAAGAGCGCCCGGGCAAGGAACATGCGCTGCTGCTGGCCGCCTGAAAGACTACGAATATGGCGCCCCGCTAGTTCAGAGATGCCGAGACGATCAAGCACCCGGGCAACCTCTCGCTTCTCCCCCACACTCGCCCACGGCAATTTGCGCCCCTGGGTTCGTGACATGAGCACACATTCCTCCACCGTGATGGGGAAGTTCCAGTTCACGGTTTCCAACTGCGGAACATAGGCGATCCGCAGATCAGGAGCTGTCGAAATAGTTCCCGATCGTGGCTTTAATGTTCCCAGCAACAGCCGGAGCAATGTGGTTTTGCCTGCCCCCGAAGGTCCAACGATTCCGGTGAACTGATCTTCGCGAACCTTTAACGAGACATCAGACAGCACAATGCTGTGGTCGTACCCCGCCGAGACGTTCTCGAGGGCAATCAGCGTGGGGCCAAAACCAGTTCCGGTCACTGGGGGTAGACCGCGTTGTCCTGGATTGGACTGGTGATATCGACGGCATCAATATTGGTCGATGTTCCCCCCAGGCCCTGAATCATGGTGGCAAAGTTGTATTGCATGAGCCCTAGCCATGAATGATTCAGGTCACCGGGCATGCCGGGGAGGTCATCGTCGCGAAGTGAATCTTCATAGCGCGCACCAGTTGCACGACCGATCTCTTCCAAAATTGGTGAAGGGAATACTTCAGATCCGAAGATGGTGGGCACGTTCTCATTTTCCACCTGTCGAATCAGATCTGCGACTTCACTTGGAGTGGGTTCAGCGAAATCACCTGGCTGGACAGCGCCAATAACGGTCCAACCATAGTTTTTAGCGAAGTACGCGTAGGCATCGTGATAGGTGAGCAACTTCAGATTCCCTGCGGGAACAGTCTCTTGATCCTTACGTACAGCATCGCCGAGGGCCTGGGCTTGAGCCGCGAAGGATTCATAATTCGCGGCAAACGCATCTGCACACTCAGGTGCGCGCTCGGTCAAAAGATCACGTACCAGAGCTGCATATTCAATTGCATAACCTGGGTCAGTCCACAGGTGTGGGTTCGGTTTGCCGTCTTCCTCGGGAAAGGAGAAGTCGTAGAGGTATTCGGATTCTGGGAGAGCTAGAGTTCCCAACTCGACAATCTCAGCGCCATCTTTGAGGTTTGCCGCCGCGAGATCAATTGTGGGATCTTCCAACTTTAGGCCGTTGACCAAGATCAGGTCTGCTTTGCTGACCAATTCGGCCACCTGTGGTGCCGGCTCGAAAGTATGACTATTGGTGCCCTCAGGGACAATTCCCTCAATGACCACGCAGTCGCCACCAACTCGCGAAGCAATCGAGGTAATGGGTGACACGGTGGTGGCAATCAACAACTTGCCTGAGTCTGTACTCGCAGCTTGGTCACCTCCCTCTGATGAGCAGCCTGCCAGGAGCATGGTGACGGCAATGGTGACGGGTATGAGGGATCTACGCATGCCATTACCTTACTAGCAAATCCTTTTACTTGCAAAAGACTTGCAATAAGTCTCTCCAGGGTTCGCGCCGATGAGGCGTCCCGCATGCGCTCCCTATGCACATTTACCGATATCCCTTACAGTGAAATCATGCGTCCCGCTGGCAAAAGATCATGTGCATATATACGTGCACATAAGCGTGCACTGATATCCGGGCATGCCCTAAGTGTGTGTCTCGGGGCAGCCCTTCTTCTTGGAGTCGCTCCGGCAACCCAAGCAGCACCCATCCCAACAAGTCCTGCCACCAGCTCCCCAATGCCCAGCAGCATCCCTGCGGCCATGCTGCGGGATTACACCGGTAACGACCTCGAAGTAGGCAAGTCATTTTCTTCCACATCGGCGTACACCAAACATCGCATGACCTATGAATCCGGCGGTCTCACTATTTCAGGGATCATGGTGAAGCCACGTGGTGCAGGACCCTTCCCTGTCGTTGTTCTCGCTCACGGCTATATCGATCCCAAGAAATATTGGAGCGGTCAAGGTTTCCGTCGCGAACAAGACTGGCTTGGCAAAAATGGATATGTTGCACTCCATGTTGATTATCGCAATCACGCCAAGTCGGACAAAGATCCAAAAAACGATATCTCCTTGCGGCTTGGCTACGCCGAAGATGTTATCGGTGCAGCACTCGCGGTAAAAGACTCAAATCTCAAGTACCTGGACAAAAACAAGGTGGCGCTTCTCGGCAGATCCATGGGTGGGGGTGTTGCTTTCCAAGCCCTCGTACTTCAGCCCGGAGTATTTGACGCCGCAATCGTTTATGCCTCAACCAGCACATTGGCAGCCGATAACTTCAACAAATGGCAACGAAATAACTACCCGATCGGTAACCAAATTCTGAAGGAACACGGAACCCCCAAAGACAATCCGAATGTGTGGGCAAATATGTCTTCTCGCAATTTCTTTTCACGAATCACCGAACCCGTACTCATGATTCATGGCACCAAAGATGAAAGCTGCGACATCTCTTGGGCCCGAGCAACAAATAAGGCTTTAGAAACGGAAGGTATTGATGTCACCTACGTGGAATACCCGGGTGCGCCACATTACATGTACGGCGAATGGAATGACTCCATTAAAAAAGTTGGCAGCTTCCTGAAAGCCAACCTGTAATAAAAATGGTGCGTATGGGAACCTTTACCCGTGGCGGATTCATTGCGGGGTCAGACTGCCTGGGACTCGTTTGTTGCAAACTCATCTAAATACATTTCTTTGGGTACCCGTAAAAAAGATGGTTCCATTGTGCGAACTCCCGTGTGGTACGTGAGCCGTGACCTCGGTAAAGCCGGATCCGAACTGTATGTCACCACCGAGGATAACTCCGGCAAAGTGAAACGCATTCGAAATTTTTCTGATGTGGAGATTGCTGAGTGCGATATACGTGGTCGGATCAAAGGGGAGGAAATTTCCGCCGTCGCAAATATTGCCGATGCACACCAAGCGAATGAATTAACCGAGCTCTTTAGAGAGAAATATGGGTTAATGTTTCGATTCATGAGTTTACGCGGACGTAAATCCCTGCAACGAGTCTTTATTCATATTCACCAAACAAACGGAGACCCGAACCCAGATGCAGGTCATGAGTGATCCGTTGACCGTGACAGCGGTCATCCAAGCACGCATGAGTTCCACGCGGCTGCCGGGGAAAGTATTACTGGAACTCAGTGGTGCACCCATGTTGCAAAGACAACTGGAGCGCGTCCAGCGAGCTCACTCCATCACCAACATCGTTGTTGCGACATCAACCGATACATCGGATGATCCCATCGCTGACCTGTGTGCGGAGTTGGGTGTCGATTGTTACCGAGGTGATCTCTCGGATGTTCTCGGAAGGTTTATTGGAGTTTTAGAGGAATTTCCCTCCGACCTAGTGGTCAGAATCACCGCTGATTGTCCGTTGATTTCCCCGATAACCATTGATTCGATTGTTCAAGCATTCATTGGATCAGATTGTGATTACCTGTCCAACACCCTTGAGCCCACCTTCCCCGATGGTGTGGACATTGAAGTCATGACCTCACAAGCGCTGATAGAAATAGGTGCAATCAGTTCGGACCCAATGGAACGCGAACATGTGACCCTCGGCATTTACCGCCGGCCCGATCACTTTTCTGTGGACAACTTTTTTGGCGATCGGGATATATCCCATCATCGTTGGACAGTGGACTCACCTGAGGACTTCGACTTCATTACATGGGTGTACGCATCCCTCTTTAAGGAGAACCATCAATTCGATACCGACGATGTCCTCGCACTTCTTGAGGAATATCCGAGTCGCCAGCGAACAACCCTCGATGCCAAGCGCAATGCTGCCCTTGACGGAGTAGACACCGGGGCCATGAAGCACCACTGATTGAACTTGCCTCCTATCTAGTTGAATGCTAAACTACATTCAATTGATAGGAGAAAATTATGCCTGCTGTGACCGCTGACACTTTGACCTTGCCAAGGTTCACCATTCCCGTTGAGGCCCGCCCTCGATCTGTCAAGCGCATCACCACCGCGCCCCAAGGACACGAAGGTGAAGGATTCCCCGTGCGCCGGGCATTCGCCATGATCGATCAGAGTGACCTCGACCCCTTTATTCACATGGATCAAATGGGCGAAGTCGAGTATGCGCCCGGTGAGCCGAAAGGCACCCCATGGCACCCACACCGCGGATTTGAAACTTTCACCTATTTGATTGACGGACAGTTTCTTCACCAAGACTCCAATGGCGGTGGCGGAATCATTGATTCGGGTGGAACCCAGTACATGACTGCGGGAGATGGAATCCTGCATATTGAAACCCCGCCCGAACATCTTGTTGTGTCCGGTGGACTTTTCCATGGAGTGCAACTCTGGATCAATCTCCCTAAAGACAAGAAGCGAATCGCTCCCCAGTACCAAGATCTTCAAGGAATTGATTCATCTATGGTGTCCAGCTCAGATGGCGGCGCACTTGTGCGAGTACTCGCTGGACAGGTTGCAGAATTTGCGGGTCCCGGAATCTCGCACACTCCACTCGCAATTACTCACATCACCATTGCTCCGGGCGCCGAAGTTGAAATTCCGTGGCGCTCCGACTTCAACGCGTTGGCTTATGTCCTAGCCGGCTCCGGATACATAGGTTCAGAATTGCGACCTATTTCCACCGGTCAAATGGCTGTACTTATTGATGGAGACACTGTGAAGTTACGCGCTGCAGATTCCCAAGAGTCCAGGTCGCCCAACTTGGAAGTATTCCTCATTGGTGGTGTCCCACTACGCCAACCAGTTTTCCAATATGGCCCATTTGTCATGTCAACCAAAGCCGAAGTCATCGAAGCATTCGACGACTTTCAGGCCGGTCGATTTGGCCAAATTCCAGCCGATGCGATCCAACCTCACCGCATGTAACCCCAATACATTTTTGAGTCTGAACGTGCACCGCATGAATGTTTCTCTATGCTGACCTAATGCCTTTCAGACCCACTGGGATTTTTGTCCCCCTGGTGACACCCTTTGATGCTCAGGGTCAGATCGATACGGAGAATCTGCGCATCGCCGTGCGTGCCATGCTGGCAGCAGGAGTGCACGGAATAGTCGCGGTGGGTACCACTGGCGAGGGTTATGCACTGAGTTTTGATGAACGACGCCAAGTTCTCAATGTGATCGTCTCAGAGGTCTCCGGCTCAGTTCCGGTACTCGCAGGGGTGGGCGGCATGTCCACCCACGAAGCCTTGGATCAAGCTCTCCTTGCAAAACGTGCTGGCGTTACCGGTCTCATGCTTGCTGCACCTTCATATTGCTTGCCCACTGATTCTGAACTCGCGTCACATGTCACCACAGTGGTAAAGGCCATTGACCTACCGACAGTCCTATATGACTATCCGGCCCGCACGGGCGTAAGTTTTTCACAGCGGGTGCTCACATCGGTCGCGGAATTACCCCAGATAGTGGGGATAAAGGAAGCCTCTGGTGACTTAACTCGTATTGCATGGCTGCAATCAGACTTCGGATCTGATTTGACGATTGTCTGCGGAGCCGATGTCGCATCCGTGACATTTTTGGACGCTGGGGTTGACTGTTGGATTGGTGGAATTGCGAATTTGCTACCCGCCGCACATGTAGCCATGCTGGATCCCACTCAACGTCAGGCCGTCTACTCAGCAATTCTCCCCACACTCGAATTCATTGAATCTGGGGACTACAACGCCAAAGTCAAGGCTGGAATGGGACTAAGAGGTTTATCTGTTGGCCCACCACGAGCACCTCTGGCTGATGTTGATCAACCCGTGATGGAATCGCTAGGACGTGCACTCGATTCGGCTGGCACATGGGCGCCACCATTGGTGGGCTAGTCGGTGCCTCACCACAACCTTTCTCCACTTGATGCCGACATCATTGTGATTGGTGGCGGGATTATCGGCATGGCAATTACCGCAGCATTAAAGGATCATTCGGTACTCGTTCTCGACTCAGGCTCTCCCCGTTTTGGCACCTCCATGGCAAATGCTGGTCACATTGTGGTCAGCCATGCCACGCCCTTTGCGGCGCCCGGAATGATCCGCATGGGGCTCAGATCACTCGCTCACCGCGACGGATCATTTGCCATCTCACCCCGGCTTCCTTTCTCGGGTCTTTCCTGGTTGGGGACCTTTATGTCCAAGTGCAATGCACAAAATGTCGCTACGTTCACACCAGGTTTATTGTCCCTGCTAAAGATTTCGGCTCGGCAAGTTCCTGACGTAGGAATACCAACGACACCGACCCCCCTGTGGGAAGTCTTTACTTCACCCCACGCCCATGTTGACGCCCACCATGCAGTCGAGCACATGCATCAGATTGGACTTCCTGCTCGTCTCGTTGAAAAATCCGAGGCACTGGAAGCCGAACCTCTGCTGACATCGAGAGTTCAAACTGTTGTGGAGCTAAATGACGACTTTGGCGTCAATCCAGAAACGCTGTGGCACGCACTCAAGGATGCGAACCCACACGCTACCTATATGCACAACACGACAGTCGATTCCCTGTCAGCCTCCAACGACCACGTTGTTGTTGGTGTTGATACTGGCTCCGGTACCTCGAGCTTCTCCGCCCGGAAAGTGGTGATTGCTGCGGGTGCTTGGACACCGAGTGTGGCAGCCCTCTTAGGTGTCCGACTTCCCATTATTGCTGCCAAGGGGTACTCGATCACTATTCCCGATATTCAGATGAATGCTCGACACCCCATGATCCTCACCGATGAAAAGACTGCTCTGGATCCTATGGGTTCCGCATTGCGCATAAGTGCCAGATTTGAGTTGACTCGCGCCAGCGATCGCAGTATTTCTCACCGTCGTATTGCGCAGTTGTATAAGACCGCGATGCGCACATTACGCTTGCCTCCCATTCCTGCTTCGATTGAATCGCTCTCACCCTGGACTGGCGTGCGGCCAGCAAGTGCAGACGGAGCACCATTTATTGGACCACTTGCTGGTTCGCCGCAAGTGCTTGTGGCTTCCGGACACGGAATGATTGGCACCGCCATGGCCATGGGAACCGCAGACCTCATTGCCCGATATCTTCGTGGTGACAGAATCAGTGAAGCCGAACTCGCACTCACTCCAAACCGCTAGGGGAATAATGGAAACCACTCGCATGTGGCACTGTGTGGATTCGCACACCGAAGGAATGCCCACTCGCGTAGTTGTTGGTGGCGTTGGTGTGCTGCCGGGTGCAACCATGGAAGATCGCCGTCAATACGTCATGACAGAAGCCGATCACCTTCGCAGGTGGCTCATGTTCGAACCCCACGGCCACGGAGCCATGAGCGGGGCAATCCTGCAGCCACCAACTCGGCCGGACTGCGACTGGGGCGTTGTCTATATCGAAGTATCTGGCTGCCTACCCATGTGCGGACACGGCACAATCGGAACCGCCACAGTCCTTGTGGAGACCGGCATGGTTGCTGTCACCGAGCCCGAGACTGTTATTCGACTCGATACTCCCGCCGGGCTTGTCATTGCTCGAGTGCGAGTGCAGGGCACCCGAGCTACGAGCGTGACCCTGGAGAACATTCCATCTTTTGTCACTGAACTTGATTCCACAGTAGATGTACCCGGATTGGGTGAAGTTCGCTACGACATGGCGTATGGCGGAAACTTTTACGCGATTGTCGAACTCGCTGACATTGGAGTGGAGTTCGGGATTGACAATAAGGATCAGTTGCTCAGCGCTGGACTAGCAATCATGAATGCCATTAATGAGCAACAACCGCCCGTGCATCCAGAGAATCCTGCAATTGATTATGTGCACCACGTTCAACTGGTGGCGCCCGGCAGCACTCCCACCCATTCCCGACATGCCATGGCTATTTATCCGGGTTGGTTTGACAGGTCTCCGTGCGGAACCGGAACAAGTGCTCGGGTAGCTCAACTGACCGCGCGAGGACAACTCCCTCTTGGCGATACATTGAAAAATGTGTCACTTATTGGAACCCACTTCCTTGGTCGCGTAAAGGACACCACCACGGTCGCTGGGATTCCCGCGATCATTCCTGAGATCACCGGGCGCGCCTGGATCACCGGAACATCTATCCACATGCTTGCACCTGATGACCCTTTCCCCGAAGGCTTTTTACTCTAATGGCCAAAGGGGACACTGAACCACGAAATAATCCAGAATTACCTAAGCCTGATCGGCTCAGTCCAGAGCACCCCCACTATTTCGCCATCATGTCTGCCCATGATGCAGCGTGTGCAACGGGCCAAGCGGGTTACCTGGATCCCTTCACAGGTTTATTTGCCATGACGAGCAACCACCACCTGGCGCGTGGATTCTGTTGCGGACGTGGCTGTCGGCACTGTCCCTTTATCTAGTTTCCGGTCCCGATTTCCCAGGGTGGTCACGCCATGGCTTACCGTGATCATGTGAGAAATAAAATATCGCAACGAGGACAACGAGTCTTGAGTGTGGCACTTATTGCCACCTTGATATCCGGGATTGCCATTCAAGCACCCACGGCTCAAGCCGCTTCGGCAGTCAAAGCCGTGGGCACGTGGTCCATGGTTCCACAAAGCAAAGATTCCAATGGCGACGGATTCATTGACGGAGACGGTGGTGTCCCGTCTTCAGGCGCTCTCTCCGCACAGCCGTCGACGAACTTCGTCGGCGCTGGCAACTTTATTGCCCAACCCAATGAGCGCCTTATTGACGGATCACTTTCCTGGTACCTACAACCTGACGGATTCCCCGTGTCACTCAATGCCTGCAAGTCGGTGGGAGACATGTTCAGGTGGACCGTGCAACGCGGTGGCGAAGTTGTTGTCACAACTCCCCTCAAAAAACTTACCCGCAAAACATGTAGACAGACAATTGTGCTGCCCGAGGGATTACACAGTCTCAAACTCACTGTACGCAAGGGATCAACCGCCAAACGCGTATCAATGATCGCGAATGTCTCCAACATCTTGATGGTGGTCATGGGTGATTCCTACGCATCTGGGGAAGGGAACCCGCGCAATGTGGATGCGTGGCTCAGAAATAGCTCAGCTCGCTTTAACCCGTACTGGGATAGTGATCGTTGTAACCGAAGTGTTCATGGCGCACCCGCACAAGCAGCCCTGCGTCTGGAGAAATCCTCCTCAAAAACATCGGTTACCCTTGTCGACGTTTCCTGCTCCGGCGCAACTATTGACCGAGGAATTCTGGGTGCCCAATACCTCAATACCCCTTCGCAAATCGAACAGGTGACAGCACTCATTGGAAACCGCAGCATCGATGTCCTCTCACTGACCATTGGGGGCAACGATGTGGGATTCGGATCCATTTTGACAACGTGCGCACTGGCCAATAACTGCCCTCTGGCTAAGGCCACCTCCCGTCCACTCTCTAACTACCCCACGGTTCAGAGTGGAGTGCAGTCGGAAACCGCCAAATTGGCCGGTGCCTACACCCGAATCAATAACTGCCTGGCAGATGCGCCATGCCAGTCTGCAACAGGTGAATCAATTCCGGGATTGCGCATTACTCCTGGAGGCAAAGTATTCCTTTCCTCCTACCCAGACATCACCCGATCCGCAGATGGATCTATTTGCAACTACCTCACCATCTCGCGAGGTGACTTCCAATGGGCGCGAGACACAATATTGAACCCCTCGCCAACAAATCCATTTGCATACACCACCTCCCGAAGCCAAAAGGTTGATTTGGATACCGCAGCAGGGTCTCTCAATGGACAGGTGAATGCGACATCATCATTGGGTTGGCAACCTGTCATGGGTGTCTGGGGAGCTTCTGGTGACTCCGCTACCGGCCATGGCGTATGTGCGGGCTCAAATGCATGGGTCTTCGGACTCACCGGAATTACCGGCTTCACAAGTGGCTCTTTTCACCCCAATCCACAAGGCCTAGAAAGCATGGCTCGCGAGATTTTCACCCAGATCAAAGCCACCGGATTCTGAGTTCGCCCTTGCTGATAATCTTCAGCAGTTCGGAATACGCACCGCTAGCTCAATTGGCAGAGCAGCTGACTCTTAATCAGCGGGTTGTAGGTTCAAGTCCTACGCGGTGTACTTCACGCGTGTGTTGTTTCGGCTGATCCTTGACGTTTGGGGTTCGCCTGATGCTTTACGCGTATTCGGCTGATCCTTGACGGTGGTTTCGGCTGATGCTTGACACTTTCTCTCATGATTGTGGAGTTGAGTGTTATGGAGCAGCGTTATCAGGCTGTGTCTTTGGTTATCCATGATGGCGAGTCTGTTGTGGAGGTGGCGCGAAGGTTTGGGGTGTCGCGTCAGACGGTTCATTCCTGGTTGTCTCGGTATGAGGCGGGTGGGTTGTCTGCTTTGGTGAATCGTTCTCATCGTCCGAGGGGTTGTTCTCATCAGATGCCTGCTCGGGTGGAGGTGTTGGTTTTGGAGATGAGGAGGGCTCATCCGTTGTGGGGGCCGCGCAGGTTGTTGTATGAGTTGCAGCGTGATGGGGTGGAGCCGCTTCCTAGTAAGTCGGGGATTTACCGGTTGCTTAAGCGTCATGCTTTGATTGATCCGGGTGGTCGGCGGCAGCGGGATAAGAAGTTTAAGCGCTGGGAGCGGGGCTCGGCGATGGAGTTGTGGCAGTTTGATGTGGTCGGGGGGGTGCTCTTAGCTGATGGGTCAGAGTTGAAAGTGTTGACCGGTATTGATGATCATTCTCGTTTTGTGGTGTGTGCGGGGTTGATGGTTAGGGCTACCTCCCGCAATGTGTGTTCTCATTTCGCCCAGTCGATGCGGGATTTCGGGGTGCCGCAGGAGATTTTGACCGATAACGGGAAAGTGTTCACGGGCCGGTTTGGTTTTAAGCAGACGGAGGTTCTGTTTGACCGGATCTGTCGGGAGAACGGTATTGATCATTTGCTCACTGCTCCGCGTTCGCCAACAACGACGGGCAAGATTGAACGTTTTCATCGGACGTTACGGATGGAGTTTCTTCAAGGTCGCGTGTTCGCTGATGTGGTGTGTGCCCAGCAGGAGTTGGATGCTTGGGTAGCGAGCTATAACCATGAGCGACCGCATCAGTCCAAAGATATGCGTACGCCAGCGGATGTGTTCACGACATCGAAAGCGCAACTTTCACTGGTGCCCGATCGTGAAGCTGATGATTCCGCGCTGAGTCCACTAGATCGCAGCGGTAATGACTGGATAGCTCGCCGGGTGTCCAATGTGGGGGTGGTGTGTGTGGCGTGGCAGCAAATCTCTGTCGGCAGGCATAGAGCTGGACGCAGCGTAGATATTCACGTTGGCGAGGAACTGTTACACGTGTGGGACGGCCCCGACCTACTGAAAACCGTGCTCAGAGACAACAAGAAAGAGGTGAGGAAAAAGAAAGCATCCATTCAAAACAAACCAAAAACAAGATATAAATAGTCCAGAGAGTGTCAAGCATCACCCGAACACGAAGAGTCAAGCATCACCCGGAACTCTTCAGGTGTACTTCACGCGTAATTCACATAGCAAGGCATAAGGTCTAAGTTGCCCTCATCCTGCTAAGAATTGCTTTTGCCGAATTGTGGCCCGGGATGCCGCTAACTCCGCCGCCACGAGCTGCACCGCTACCGCACAGGAAGACATTCTCGCGGGAGGTTTCCACACCCCAGGAACCAATTTCAGAGTCAGACTGCGCCCACGGCCAATCAAGTGGGGTGTGAAAAATATTACCGGTGGCAATATTCAAATATTTCTCAATATCTAGAGTTGTATTGACCTCAATACATGGCTTTCCGTCCGGACCGGTAAACAAGCAGTCCTCAATGGGTTCAGCTAACACCGAATTAAGGGTTGCCAACACGGCCTGAAGTGCTTGTTGGTTCGTGATGGGGTTATTGGTTCGGGCAAAAAGTTCATGCGGGGTTTGGAGGGCAAATAATGTCAAGGTCTGCACACCCGCTTCCCGCAACTCCTCGGAAAGAACCGAAGGATCGGTAAGGCTATGGCAGTAGATCTCCGCGGGAAGCGGACTGGGAAGCCCGCCCTGCGTGGCTGTCTGATACGCAAATGCGAGCTGTTGATACCCCTCGTTAATGTGAAATGTTCCATTAAAGGCTTCAGATGAAACCCCACTGCGAAGTTTCGGCAACCTCGACAGCAACATATTGACTTTGATTTGAGCACCACCTGATGCAACATCAATTATTGGTGCAGGTTCCCCAAATAATTCCGCAAGAACACTTGGCGTTGCATTCACCAAAACATTTCGGCAGGTCCACTCTCGCTCGCCCGCTCGAACTCGGATACCACCAGGGATCTCTTCTAATGCCGTGACAGCAACATGCGTGTCGATGAGTGCTCCCGACCCTGTGGCAATACTTTCCAATTGGCCCGTGACCTGCCCCATGCCTCCTACTGGCACATCCCAGGTCCCAGTTCCATTGCCAATTACGTGGTACAGGAAACAAATGTTTTGACGCAGACTGAGATCATGTGAGTCGGCGAATGTTCCGATCAAGGCATCCGTGAAAATAATTCCGCGAAGAACATCATGAGAAATACTTCGCTCAATGACTTCGCCAAGTGGGCGAACAAAGAAGTCATTCCAATCTTCAGAATTATCTATCAGCTTCTGCATGTCCTTTTTGGACATAAGTGGTTGAGTCAATGTGGGAAAAACAATTTTTGCTATTCGCTCGGTGCGGGTATAGAAATCAACCCATGCTTGAGCATCCTGAGCACTCCCGGTGAATTCTGTGATTCGCCTCTTCAACTCATCAGGGTCGCTTTGCGGAATGGCAAGTGACTGGCCTGGATTCGCCGGATTGGGAGTAAAGCTAGAAACCGCTCGCTTTACCGTGGTGAGTGTCATGCCGAGGTCTTGGCGGACCTGTTCAGGGAGAAGTGAGACCAAATATGAATACTTGCTCAGACGAGCGCTCACTCCCGGAAACACCTCTGCCGAGATAGCCGCCCCTCCTACATGATCGGCAGATTCGAGAACCAGAACCGAACGACCAGCGCGGGCCAGGTACGCCGCAGCAACCAATCCATTGTGACCTGCTCCCACCACAATGTCATCGAGGTCATAACTCTCTGGCATGGTTATTCACTCTCCCCAGAGGCCGGAATAGGAATTCCTTTGTTCGTCAAACGGGAGCAAATTTCGGAATAGTGAGCGTCGATTGCTTCAATTGTTCGGTCATCAAAATCCCTGCGCCACCGACCTGCATGGGAATTTTCGGCCGTCATGTTGGCATTGAACCAGTCGGTCACTTCCCGTGAAGGAGCCACGCCAACGTGTTCAAGCAACGCGCTGAGTGTCTCCGTTCGGTCACTGCGAACTAGATCCAATAGTTCGAACGTGAGGACTCGGCCAGGCGCACTTCGCTCCGTTGCTTTGTATGCCTTCACAGTGCGTTGCTCCCACTGATCCAATGCAGCAAAAACATCGCTTGGGCCGAAATCTTGATGAACAAATGAAGCTGCGACATCGCGACCATCACGAGTAACAATCACAACTTTCGAATCAGGGTAGACGGATTCAACTCGATCAGCTTTGCGGGCATTCGCGGGAGTGGTATCCACCCAGCGGGCTGCACCGCACCCACTCGCGACTTTGTTCATGATCGAATAAACCAGATCTTGAGTCGCACTTCGGGGCTGCTCTGGGAATTGCTCTAAGTACTCTGATGTGACACTCAATAGAAAATCTTTGTCCATGGATGTATGCAGGCCAACATTCTCCGCGCGATTAAACCAACGATTGAGCAGTCGATCCACGGCAAGTTCAGCGGCTGCCTGTCCACCAGACGTATGCGCCTGAGCAAGGGCGTCAACAAAACCGTCATTTCCGGTGATGAATCTAACTTCCATTGGCCTAGTGAGTGTGAGATCCGGATGCTGATCAAGTAGATGGCCAACAATTGTGGAGCCGCTGCGCCCCGTGCCGCCAATAAGAACTGGTTGAAGGGAACTATCGGCCACGACGCCGCAGGATTTTGATCGCCACAACTCCCAGGACAACAGCTCCCACAATTGCCACCCGCTCGGGCCGCACGCCACCGAATTCGTCGGTGAACCATCCACCCGCGGCCCGCAGCCCACGTTGGGCTAATGCGGCAGGTGTGGTTTGTTCACGTAATTCGGTGAGAGATGCGATGAAATCCGCACGCGCCGTGTTGATATCGGCTTGGATTGCCTCGAGGCTTTGTTGGGGGGCTGTCTCATGCTTACTCACGGGAACACCCTACGCGCCACCCATGCACCGGGGTCAACCCTGTACGGATCCAGTCCAGAGGCTGCGCCTAGACTCGGGGCGCTCTAGCGGGAGTGGTGGAATTGGCAGACACGCAGGTTTTAGGTACCTGTGTCTTCGGACGTGCGGGTTCAAGTCCCGCCTCCCGCACTTTAATCAGTCACTAATTGCTTCACGAATGCTTTGAGCGCGTGCCCCCGGTGACTTATTGCGTCCTTGTCAACGGATGTCATTTCTGCCGAAGTTTCCGACCGCCCCATGGGCACAAATATCGGGTCATAACCAAATCCATTTGTCCCGCGCGGTTCGAGTATCAATGACCCATTCATGGAACCCTCAACAATGAATTCCCGACCACCTGGTTCGCAATAGGCAATCGCACACACGAATGCAGCACCCCGGCGCTTTTCCGGAACGTGCGCGATCTGAGACAAGAGGAGCTCTAAATTTGCGTTGTCGTTACCGTGTTGGCCAGCCCACCGTGCCGACAGGATCCCTGGCATGCCATTGAGTGCATCAACGCACAACCCGGAGTCATCGGCAACAGCGGGCAACCCCGTTGCCTCGCACACGTAATGGGCTTTGAGCATTGCATTGGCGGAAAAAGTTGTCCCCGTTTCCTCGACATCGGCCAGACCAGCAAATTGATCGGTCCCCAAAATTTCAATGTCAAGGCCAGACTGATTCAAAATTCGACGCATCTCGTCAATCTTTTTCCTATTGTGAGATGCAATAACGATTTTTTGAGGAATCATAATTATTTGGCAAGTGCCTTCTCTTGTAATTGAGTGAGTTCGGCGCACCCACTGGTGGCCAAATCGAGAAGCTGGTTGAGTAAGTCACGATCAAAAGGTTCCTGTTCTGCCGTACCCTGGACTTCAATGAACCTACCCGAGCCTGTCATCACCACGTTCATGTCCGTGTCTGCGGAGACATCGTCGTCGTAGTGAAGGTCTAATCGGGGCTCGCCGCTAACAATTCCCACGCTTATTGCCGCAACCGAATCAATAATGGGGTCGCCCTCGACAAGGCCCTGCTTCTTTGCCCAAGTAATTGAATCCACCAGAGCGAGGTAGGCCCCGGTGATGGCTGCAGTTCTGGTACCACCGTCAGCCTGGAGAACATCGCAGTCGATCAAGATGGAATTCTCGCCCAGTTTGTCCATGTCGACGGCCGCACGAAGACTCCGGCCGATTAATCGACTGATCTCCTGGGTGCGCCCGGAAAGTTTCCCTTTGACAGATTCCCGCTGATTGCGAGTATTGGTGGCACGCGGCAACATGCTGTACTCCGCCGTCACCCACCCTTTACCTGAACCTGTTAGCCACCTAGGGACACCCGCCGTAAAAGAGGCTGTGCACAGCACGCGGGTTCGTCCAAAAGTCACGAGAGTGGAGCCTTCTGCCTGCTCCAACCAACCGCGCTGGAAGGTAACGTCGCGAAGTTGATCTGCCTGCCTACCGTCTGTACGAGTCATGTGACTGAGGTTATCGGTGGCGGCAACTAGTCGAGCGTGATGGTCTCCACGGTCGCTAGTTCTGGCCCCAAAAATCTTTGGCCAAACTCGGCGAAATTACTGGGATCACCCGTCACCATGAATTGATACGTTGGCTTGGGCGACCCTACTGGCGCTAGTGAATCGTTAGCCACAAGTACCCGATAGAGATCCTTTGCCGTTTCATCGGCGCTACTGACCAGCGTGACCCCCTCACCCAGAACATAAGAGATAGGGCCGGTCAATAGCGGGTAGTGGGTACATCCCAACACAACAGTGTCGACCTGTGAATCCCGAATTGAATCAAGGTAGAAGTGAGCAACTTCGAGTGCCTGATTGCCCGTGGTGATGCCACTTTCCACCAACTCAACAAAACGTGGACATGCGACTGAAGTGAGTTGGACTTCTGGGGCGGCCGCGAAGGCATCGTTATAGGCCTGTGAGTTAATTGTGGCTTCGGTTCCAATCACGGCAACATGGCCATTGCGAGTTGCCGCAGCCGCGCGTCGAGCAGCCGGGTGAATGACTTCAATTACTGGAATGGAATACCTCTCACGTGCATCGCGTAGTGTGGCCGCACTCGCAGAGTTGCAAGCGATCACAAGGGCTTTTACGTCCGTTTCGACCAGGTAATCCATAATCTCCAGGGAATAGGCTCGTACCTCGGCGAGAGGGCGAGGTCCGTAGGGCCCTCTCGCAGTGTCACCTATGTATCTCAGCGACTCATGGGGTAGCAAATCAATGATGGAACGAGCAACGGTGAGTCCACCAAAACCAGAATCAAATACGCCAATAGGTGACTGTTGGTGCGGTTTCACCACTTTCATCCACCGCCATTTTCGTGGGCAATATAACGATCTGCTCGGGATACCTGCACTGTGGATTGCCAAGCGGCGACCGCGTAATTACTGAAATATGAATCCTTGAGAACAGTCCAAATTCGATTAATGGTTTCGGAGTCAGCAAGAATTTCAATCCGAATATTTCCACCCTCCACTTCGCTGACTCTCCGGTTTCTGGGGCCCTCTCCCTGCGCGGCGCTGAGGGTCCACCCGGTTGCACCTGCATTTTTCAGATCATTAACGAGTCGTTCTTTGAGAATGGACTCAGTCACGATTGTCAGAAGACCGATTTCATGCATGCCCGAAGCCTTTCGTGCGAACACCACTGCTGATTATGTGGATCATAAAAACCATCCCTCCAGCGCTTGCGCAACAACGTAGTAGACGGGGATGCCAATAATGAGGTTAAACGGGAAAGTTATTCCCAAGCTAGTGGTCAGGGTGATTCCCGGATTAGCTTCGGGTAGGGCAAGGCGCACTGCCGCAGGTGCAGCAATATAAGACGCACTCGCACACAAGACACCCAGGATCATGGCACCGCCCATGGAAAGCCCTGCCAGATATCCACTGATGATTCCCAAGGTTCCCGCGAAGACTGGAAAAATAATGGCAAAAACAATGAGTCCGGCACCTGCGGTTCGAATGTCTGAGAGGCGGCGCCCGGCCAAGACGCCCATTTCTAGGAGGAACAACGCGAGAACACCCGTGAAAAGCCCACCAAAAAATGGCTCGACCTGGGCGTAGCCCTGCACTCCGGTGAGGAACCCAATAACTAAGCCACCGAACAAAATGAGCACTGACTTGCCTAAGACAACTTCCCGCACCCATTCTCGTGAAGAAACCGTTATCAACTGTGACCGGCTTGAGGAATAGCGCTTAGCAAGGAGAAGCCCGACAACAATTCCCGGAATCTCTAAAACAGTCAACAGCGTAGGCATAAATCCTTCGTAACTCACATCGAGTGAATCTAGGAATACAAGGGCCGCCGTAAAAGTGACCAAAGACGTGGAACCATAGTGGGCGGCCATGGCGCCACGATCAATTCCATCAAGGCGGGTCATCCATTTGAGCACCACAAACACCAAAAGTGGAATCACGATGCCAAGGGCGATAGCAACCACAATGGGAAGCAATACATCGGCCGGTTCGGCAACTCGAAGTGCCACCCCACCCTTTAACCCAATCGCAAAAAGCAGGTAAATCGATGTTGCCTGGTAAACAGGATCAGGTAGGCGCAAATCCGCTTTGAGGCGCACCGATATCACTCCTAGGAGGAATACCAGAACGGGAACAGACAGGACATTGGATGTTGCCATATTTAGTGAGGTGCCAACATCCATCCTGAGATGGTATTGGACGGTCATGACTAACTCGCCAACACCCACACACTCAAATAAGCGTGTTTTCGGCGGCTTAACGGGCTAATCTGCTGCTGCACAGAGAGTGCAGCAAATGAGGAGTTATGTGATGTCTAGCAACGGAACAATAAGCCGGCCATTCGGTGTGACCTTGGTCATGATTGTGATCGGGATCGCCGCAATTCTTAACTTGATTCTAGGAACACTTCTGGTCTTCTCCGTATTCGGAGAGAACCCCACCTTCACCGACCCATTTGGGGAAACACGTGAAATCGGCGGCGGCTGGCTGGTCTTCAATGGAATCATTACCTTCATCCTTGGCCTTTTGTACCTGTGGCTGATCAAGATGACAGCCATTGGATCGGCAACAGCACAGGTAATCATCCAGATGCTTTCAGTGATCAATATTGTGTTTGCCATCTTTAATCTGCCTTACGGCTGGTGGTCGATCCTCTTGAGCACAATCATTCTGCTCCTCGTGAGCAGTGCACGCGCCACCATGTGGTTCCGTCAAACAAACTAGTTCGCGCTATTAAGGTTTAGTTCACAAACGGATCGGCGATCAAGAAGGTGAGTTCCTCATCTTTCTTGATCGCCGTTTCCATTCCTTGCTCGAGCTTTATATTTCGGACTCCTTGAGTCGGCACGCCAAGATAAGCACTCACGTACCTGCGAATTCCACTGGAATCAAGCAGGGACTCGCGAATTTCGGGACTGTCTATTAAATCGAGTGCTTCAGCAACTGTCTGAGCCTCTGAGATATCTATACACGTGGGATCGGGTGAATTCCTGAAAAAGACCCTAATCTTCATTAAGAAATCCCTTCTCAATAATCATTTCCTGCATCCACGTCAGCCACCCATACAGGTCAAAGAGCGCAGCGCGAGGATCGTTGTCATCCAATTCCTGACTTTCTATTGATTTAGTGATTTCCAGCCTAGTTCCCAGGGCCAAACGTAAATCATTGAGGAATCCGACCATGTCCTTCCATTGGTCGTTCATCAACTCCAGTTCACGGCCTACCGAAATCATGTCAAGTAATCGCTCGGCTCTTTCGGTACTTGCATCACGCAAAGAACGTTCAGTGAATCGACGAAACTCCAAGCTCGCCTCTGGGTCCTCGGGGTAGGCATCTGGGTACAACCTGCTCAGTACTGGATCTGTTGGCTTGGTTGCATGTGTATCGATTCCCACCATTTGCGCAAGTGGATCAGATTCGATATCGGATACTTCGGGGGTTGTCAGATTGAGAAGTTGAGCTGCCAGGTCCTGCAGAATTCGAATTTCGATCTCTTCCATGATGATCTGAACACCTTGGTTGCTTCTTTCAATTTCCATGGGATCTCGTTGACCTAATCCTTGGCCAGAGTGGCCCACAAGCCATAGGAGTGCATTGCAGCAACATCGCGTTCCATTTCTTCCCGCGTACCTGTCGATACCACGGCTTTACCCTCATTGTGCACCGTCAGCATGAGCTCATGAGCCTTGTGCTTTGGGTACTTGAAATAGTCAAGAAAAACATAGGTGACATACGACATCAGATTGATGGGGTCATCCCACACCGTGGTACTCCATGGGCGATCGGTTTCGGTGTCAAACTCCCAATCGACCGTGGGCAACGTCTCCGTTGGAGTAGATGTCACCCGAGCATTCTTGCATGCCGAATTCCCCGTCACCTACAGGTACAAATTCCAGAAACATTAATTAACGTTGAGGATTCACCGAGGTGAAATCATGAACTAGAGTGGAAACATGGCATCCATACCTGGTCGGATCCCCCCGGCGGCGCCGGATCTACCAGAACCAGCGATTCTGGCTCGAATTCGTGAGTCAGTGATCGGCGATGACCAAGTCATGTACAGCCCATTTGGTCCCCGGCGAGTGACCTACGCCGATTACACCGCCAGCGGCCGGGCTGTGGAGTTTATCGAAAAATTCATTCACGAAGAAGTGCTGCCACGTTATGCCAACACCCACACAGAATCGAGTGGTACCGGGTTACAAACCACCCGGTTGCGCGAGGATGCGCGGCGCATAATCAAAGATTCCGTCAATGGCACCGAGGACACATGCGTCATCTTTTGCGGATCAGGCTCCACTAGTGCCATCAATAAGCTCATTGGGATCTTGAATTTGCGTATACCTGCAGATCTTGATCGCAAATATCAGCTCAGGGAAAACATCCCGCACGCTGAACGACCGGTTGTATTTATTGGTCCCTACGAACACCATAGCAATGAACTTCCGTGGCGCGAATCAATCGCAGACATTGTCACAATTCGCGAGGACTCCAACGGTCAGATTGACTGCGAACAACTAGAGCAAGAGCTCATTCGCTATCAGGATCGTCCCATGCGTATCGCTTCATTTAGTGCGGCAAGCAATGTAACCGGGATCCTTTCAGACACTCACGCAGTGACTCAACTAGTGCACTCCTACGGTGCTCTTGCCTTCTGGGATTTTGCTGCTGCCGCCCCTTATGTCGACATTGAGATGAACCCCCGATGCTCCGATCACCCCGACGCATATAAAGATGCAATATTTCTCTCACCCCACAAGTTTATTGGCGGTCCCGGCACTCCCGGGGTGTTAATCATTCGAAAGGAACTACTTACCAACTCTGTACCTGATGTTGTTGGTGGCGGCACCGTTGCCTATGTCAATGCTGAAGAGCATGTGTATCTCACTGATCCCGAACACCGCGAAGAAGGCGGAACACCAGCCATCATCGAAGCTATCCGCGCTGGATTGGTTTTCCAGTTAAAGAATGCCGTCGGTGTCGACACTATCCGAGCGCGAGAACACGATCTGGTACGCAGGGCGATTGTCAGTTGGAACACTCACCAAAACATTCACATTCTGGGTAACCTTGATGCCGATCGATTGAGCATCGTGTCATTTGTTATTCGTAAGCCCGGGGGCATGTACTTGCACCATAACTTTGTTGTTGCCGTTCTCAACGATCTCTTCGGCATTCAATCCCGTGGAGGATGTTCGTGCGCAGGACCCTACGGTCACAGATTGCTCGGAATTGACCTCGACACATCACATGAATATGAACGTGAGATCAGTACCGGATGTGAAGGGATAAAGCCCGGCTGGATTCGCGTGAACTTTAATTACTTTATCTCTGAGGCCGTCTTTACTTACATCATTCAAGCTGTGGAACTCATTGCCGAGCATGGCTGGAAGCTTTTACCGTTTTATCGCTTTGATGCAGCTTCTGGGCGCTGGCATCACCGTGAGGGTGCCGTCGAGCCTCCATTGCGGTTGACCATGTTGACATACTCCGATTCCGGTGAGCTCCGCTATCCCAAGGAACACGACCAAGCTCCCGAATCCGAACTTGATAATTACCTGGATTACGCCTCGACGTTAGTTCACGAACTGCCGGATCCAACTCTGGTTGAAGCAGAAACCGGCATGAGCCCAGATTTTGATTTATTGCGGTGGTTCGACCTTTCAGCTACCTCACTCGAACGGTGAATTCATTTGAGACCCCAGGCAACACCCCGCGAGCGGCTCGAGTAACCACTCGATAGGTGTACTTTCCTCGTGCATTAGGTGCGCGATCCTTGAGTAAGGCTCGGCCATTGGCTCCCGTGCGCATAACTGCTTCTTTTTTCCACGAGCCATTTTTTTTTCGGACCTGAAGGACGGCCTTCTGCCCTTGTACTCCCGGCCGCGATATGACTCTGACTTTCACTGTACTGGATTTCGCAACCTTTTTGGTCTTAAGAATTGCCGTCACCGTTGGGGCAATCTTGATGGTGAAAGGATTTGACACAACCTCAGGTGTGCCGGCAGTTGCTCCGATTACCACCCGAAAGTTTCCACCTGTTTGTAAATCAATGGGGAATCCCACGGCACCATCGGCACCTGTGGTGCCGACTACTTGATCAACCCAGTCACCATTCACGGATTGCTGGAGAACCGCAGGCGCACCAACAATGGGGGCTCCGTTGAGTTGACCCGAGGCAGTCACAACATTTGGTTGTCCTGTGACAAATATCTCGGGGGCAACCACTGCCACCTCCGGTACCGCAGGTGCAAGGGATTGGGCATATGCCCTAATCAGTGGCCATTGCTCGGGGTTGTCCCCGCCAATTGTCCAATAAGCCGCACCCTTGATTCCGAATTCGCCAACAAGTTGCGTGCGCGCCAAAAGCCCCTGCGTTCCGACAAACCACATGATCTTGGAAGCCGTGCACGTTTGGTTATTCCCCGAGGAATCAATCCACGTTACCTGCCTCTGGTATTCGAAATAATTTTCCTTCCTCACGTCATCCCAGACTGGCTGCCCACCCTGAGCGGCAATAAAAGCGGGGATGTCAGCATCGGTCATGGAGCCACGGGCGGTGAGTGAATTAAATGCTGCTTTTTCCGCCCCCGAACTAGATGACCTTGGGCAATTTCCCGTGAGCTTAAAGGCCCCACCGGACTTCTTCTGGGTCCAAAAGCGCCCATAGGTGGGTACCCCTATTTGTAATTTCTGTGGATCCATGACGGTAGCGGAATACTGAACAATGCTGCGCACCCAGTTATAGGGCGCAATGGGACCTGCCACAGAAAAGCTGTAGTCATAAGCCATGATCCGAATCAAATCAACAAACGGAGCGATGCCATCCATGTTGTACACGTAGTAGCCGTTTTGACCACCACAATTACCACTCATGGAACACGGTGGCGGAATTGTCACCGAGAGCAGTTTTCCCTGAGCACGTAAAGCGTCGCCTAATTGCTGAACAAAAGCAGTCCAATTGGGACGAGTGGAATCCCATGTCGCTCGACCATCTGAGAATGCAAATTTTTCATAATCTAAATCAATACCGTCGTAATTATTTGACATGACGAGATTAACAATCTCGTTGACATGAGCCGTTCTTTTCTCCGGATCAGCGAGCACACTCGCCATACGCTTAGCCGGTGCCGCATCTGCGATCGCCGGCAGGATTGTGATGCCGGCATTTCGCAGTTGATCTGTTGCCCACGCAGCATTAGTTGTGGCAGACCCGTAATTGGAATTGAACCCAACTTTGACATTTCCGCCACTCGTGCCTGTTGCCGAGTACCAAAATGGTGAAACATCGGAAATTAGATCTGCATTATTGACCGCATTGGTTATTCCCACGGGGACCTTCTGTGAGGACATCCAATAAGGAATCCAACCGCTCACGATCTTGACAGGAGGGTTATTAGCGTGAACTGGCGCTGCAGTGAGCCCGATGAACAAGGATGCACTGGCAGCAACGGCAACAATCGAACGAATAATCGCGGGGGAAGGCACACCCCATTGTGCGTCAGAGTCGCCTTGGTCTCAAATTACAGGCCGGTGTGGGCGTGTCACCGGAGTAACCGGCTTATGTCACCTGCCGCTCGGGCCACGCGTGGGCCGAATTCGGCCTCAGGGATCTCGCGTGAAGAGATAATTCCCACGCTGGCTTCCAACCCGGTGAGGCCTGAAATGGCTACCGCAATGCCATTGGTTCCACTTTCCAGGCTCGTGATCACCCATTGTGGATCGAGCGGACGGCCACCTGCAGTTCGGGCGGCCAAAATCGCTCGGCCGCCTGCACTAGCTTCCAGCGGAGTTCGAGTTCCAATTCGTAAGGTGACGTGGAGATCTGATCGGTGAGGTTCTGAAACTACTGCAACGAGGCCATCGGAGGCATCGGCAATTAATAAATATGAAGTGCACCCCACAGCTTCGGCAAGCATTCGGAGTGTTGGAGATGCGGCATCGCGTACAAGGGGTTGCACCACTCGAGACAATGACAAAATACCCAGACCTAATCTGCAACGTCCATCAGGTGAGCGCCTGATCAGGCTGTGGCTTTCTAATGTCACCACCAGCCGATACACAACCGTTCGGCCTATGTCGAGCGTGTTACCCAGTTCGGTTACGGTCAAACCCTCTGGGTGCTCAGCCAAAACTTCGAGAACGCGTAGTCCGCGATCCAGAGTCTGCGAAGTTTCAGCCGGCACGGATACCACCTAACCATTACCAGCGGGCAATGAGAAGCGCCTCCCCCGAAGGGAAGGCGCTTTTCATAAACGACTAGACCAGTGCCTTGGTGCGATTTCGCACCATGAACGCTGCGATGATCTCGTAAATACCGATGATGATCAGCCAGATGCCCACCACCCACGCGAGCGTGAGCAAGGAGATTGCTGGCTGAACCAGGATCACAACACCACCAATCAACATGATGATGCCGAAGAAAATATTCCACCCGCGACCTTCCTTGGAATCGAATCCAAGGAACAGGCTGGCAAATCCACGGAAAAGGAATGCAATACCGATAAAGATTGCCAGCAATTCAGCAGCATTGATTGCGCTGCGAATGGCAAAGATACCAAGGATGACGGAGAGGACGCCCGTAATAATGAGAAGCACGCGAGTGCCGCCGGTCAGTCCTGAAGCAAATGACCGAACAATCTCGAAAATACCCGAGACAATCAGATAAATGGCAAACAGGATGGCAACCACAATAATGGTGGCTCCCGGCCATACGAGCGCAACAACTCCAACTGCCACGCTGATGAGTCCGCCGAACAGTAGTAACCACCAGCTACGACCCAGGGCCGCAAGGAAGCCGTTATCGACTTCAGCATCAATTTGGCTTGACATATAAAACCTCCAGATAGGGGAACTTACGGCGCAATACTAGAACTGATTTGCGGGCAAATCGGACTATTTCCTATTCGACACGCATTAATGGGCCAGCTCACTAGACAACACGTGAGAGAAATGCTTGAGTCTCGGGCTTCGAAGCACTTCCAAACAACACACCGGGATTTCCCTGCTCCCACACAATGCCATCATTAAGAAAGCACACATTGTCGGCAACCTCACGCGCGAAGTTCATTTCATGGGTAGCCATGACAATCGTTAATCCACCCGCGCGCAATTCCCGTACCGTGTCAAGAACCTCACCCACCAACATGGGATCGAGCGCCGATGTGATTTCATCAAACAACATAATCTCGGGTTGCATCGCTAAAGCTCGAACAATCGCAACTCGTTGAGCTTGTCCCCCTGACAGCCGATCGGGGTAATCCTGTGATTTCGATTCAAGTCCAAATCTGGCAAGCAGATCAAGCCCAAATTCCGTTGCTTCTGTTTTGGACTTCTTGAGCACTTTGATGGGACCCAGAATGACATTCTCGATCACTTTCATATGCGGGAATAAGTTATAAGACTGAAAAACTATTCCCACCCTGCGCCGAACTGCATCAAGGTCCGTATCAAAAGCAGTTACATCTAATCCGCCATCGATTGTGATTGTGCCCGCATCAACCGTTTCCAATCCATTAATGCACCTAAGGAGAGTCGACTTCCCTGAACCGGAAGCACCAATGAGAACAGTTGCCGTGTGCGGAAGTACCTGCAGGGAGATCCCCCGCAAAACTGGATGTGCATCAAAGGACTTCCACACAGAATCCACATGCAGATACGGAGCGGACGTCATGCGGTCACTCCACCCGCTTGCCGCTTTTTGGCTGAGCGTCTTTGCATCCAGTCAGCAAAACGCGTCATGGGAATTGTCAGTGCAATGAAAATTAAGGCCGCGCCTACATACGGCGTGTAATTGAAATTTGACGAAGTATCAATTTGTGCACGTCGTAAAACTTCGATTGGCCCCAATACCGCGACGAGAGCAGTGTCTTTCTGTAATGAAATAAAGTCATTAAGCAGAGGTGGCATGACATTGCGGATTGCCTGCGGCAGCACCACATAGCGATTCGTTTGAAATGATGAGAGACCCAAAGATCTAGCTGCCATTGTTTGGCTTGGATGAACGGATCCAATACCAGCACGAAAGACTTCAGCAACATAGGCGCCATAGGAAAGTACGAGTGCCGCCGTTCCCCAGAAAATGGCATCACTAGGTACTCCCTGTAATTGAAGGGCGGGCATGCCAAAGCCAAGGAGGAAAATCACCAAAATTGTTGGAACTCCACGAAAAATATCTACATAGAGCGTGGCAACTACTCTGAGCGGAAGAAAAATAGGGTTTCGTAATGTGCGGGCTAATGCAACGAGTAAGCCAATAATCAAAATAAGTGGTTCCGCAATGAGAAAGATCCGCACGTTAAGCCAAAATGCTTCAATCAGAGTGGGGAAAGACTCGACAAACTGGTCACCATTGAAAAAGGTATTTTGAACAGATGACCAACCAGAACTACGGGTTACCAGGAAAACTGTGACAATCACAAATCCAATGAGACTTGCCATACCAATAAGGGCATCACGCCGAGCCTTTTTACGAGACTGCTCCTGGCGCAATGGGTCTTGGTAGACCACATCGGCGCCAGGAGCCGGTGTCTTCACGTCGGTACCGTGCAAATCTTCGAATCAGTTATTCGTTTTTATTGTTCTGTGAAGTAAGGGGCTGTAGCGCCA
This sequence comes from Candidatus Nanopelagicales bacterium, assembly GCA_018402075.1. Next base: position 523,116 of record JAGYJP010000001.1, read on the forward strand.
GCCAACCATGAATCTTGGATGGTTTGTAGTTCACCTGAATCCTTCAATTCAGTGAGTGCCCTGTTTACGCAGGTGACCAACGGATTTCCCTTTTGGAACAGAAGCCCGAATTGCTCGCCGCCCTCTTGCGCAGCAAACTGACCAACAATTTTGCTGTCTTCAAATTCAACAGCAGTGACATAGTAGGCCGTTGGTAGGTCCACAACGATTCCGTCTATTTGCCCATTTGACAAAGCTGACTTTGCATCGTTTGTGTCATTGAAAACATAGGGCTCGCTCGCGGGCTGAACAATTTCAGTGACAAAGTCAAGACTTGTGGTACCCACCTGAGCGCCAAGTTTCGCTTCTTTGAGCTCGGCAATTGTTGCTGCTCCCGAGATAGGGGAATCGTTGAAAGCAACCACCGCTTGGTTCACGGTGTAGTAGCCATCAGAGAAGTCCACAACCTCAGCGCGCTCAGGGGTAATTGAAATCTGATTGATATCGAAGTCAAAGTTCTTATCACCAGGGGCATAAGAGGTGTTAAATGGAACGACTTCCCACACAACATCTGCGGGCATAAAGCCAAGCTTGTCTGCGACGGCATAAGCAACTGCGGATTCAAAACCCTCACCATTGGATGGATCATCATCAGCGAAGTACGGCGGGTATGCAGGGGTGTCAGTACCAATTGTGAGCACACCTGGCGTGATTGTGGTCAGGTTTTCAAATGCGCATTCATCAGTGGCAGCGGACTCACTCGCTGATTCTGTTGACGTTGCTTCAGCGCTGGTGGACTCTGTTGCAGTGTCATCACTTGAACTGCAGCCTGCGAGAATTAACCCAGTGGCGGCGACTACCGCCACACTGGCGAGGCGGATCGAATTTCGATGCATATTTTTGTTTTTCCTATCGTGTTACAGCAGGGCGCGGGATTGCGCCGCCGGATTGTTTCATATGGCGAGCAGGTATTGCCATTAACGACAAACCAAAAACTATTTCTTATCTTTTCCCCGAGGGAGCCCCGCGTGAATCGCTTCACATTCTGGGCAGATGGGAAACTTTGACGGATCACGATTTGGGATCCACTTTTTTCCGCATAGGGCTTTGACGGGAGCACCGGTCACGGCGCTTTCCACAATTTTGTCCTTTTCCACATAGTGAGCGAACTTCTCGTGGTCACCATCGTCGAAAGTGGATTCGCGCTCTTGTGTCAGCGTATTGCCCAGGGACTCCACAGAGGGTTGATCCAGTCCCGGGCTGTCTAATGGCGTGCTCATGCCGATAGCCTACTTTTCCCGGCCTCTGGAGACATTCGCAGTGCAGGCGGGCACCCGGTTTTGACTCATCTCTTTATACCCCCTAGGGTATAAACATGGCTACTTTGAATCTCACTGAGAGTACTTTCGCAGAGACCATTCAAGGCAATTCCATTGTCTTTGTGGACTTCTGGGCTGAGTGGTGCGGACCTTGCCGCAACTTTGCACCCGTCTATGAAAAAGCCTCCGAGGCTAATCCCGATATTGTGTTCGCCAAGGTCGATACGGAGGCTGAGCAGGCACTCGCCGGCAGCTTCCAAATTTCGTCGATACCCACACTGATGGCGATCCGCGATGGCGTGGTGCTGTACTCGCAAGCAGGTGCCCTCCCGCAAGAGGCATTCAACAACTTGGTGCAGGCAGTTCGCGATGTCAACATGGAAGACGTGCGCGCGGAGATTGCCAAATCAGAGGACGAAACACCGACGCAGTGAACCTACACAGTGACTCAACATGGGAAGGAAGTGATGAACATGCCACAACAACCGCTCGCTCAGGTTCCACTCGATTCCAAGTGGCATTGGCAGGAACTTGGACTATGTCGAAGCGCCGATCCACACTTATTTTTTCATCCACAGAATGAACGTGGCTCGTCTCGCATTCGACGTGACCAGTCTGCCAAGCGTGTTTGTGCATCCTGTCCCGTACGACTGGAGTGCGCTGACTACGCGATTCGCGCTCGCGAACCATATGGCGTCTGGGGTGGTCTTAGCGAAGATGATCGCGAAAAGATATATCGCCGAATGACAACACGGGACTTCCCTCGAGCGTCAGGTGCAGGACTAAGAATTGCCGGTGAGGCTGTGAATCAGGCCATATCAGAACGCTCACTGGGATTTGCTGATTAGACACCGCAATAGACTTCACACATGGAGCCAGTTCGCCAGTCAACCCACGAACCCTTGTCGAGGGATTCCGTTCGTGCATTGCACCTCACCGGACGAGATTTCCTGAAGGAGCTCGACTTCACGTCTGGTGAATTAACTGCGCTCCTAGACCTTGCCTCTCAGTTAAAGAACGCGCGGGCAACAAATACTGAACCGCAACTACTTACCGGCAAGAACCTTTGTGCAATTTTTGAGAAGACTTCTACGCGCACTCGTATTGCATTCAGTGTGGCAATGTCAGATCAAGGTGGGTTCACAACATTCCTTGATGCGGCTTCGAGTCAGATCGGCCACAAGGAATCTCCCGCCGACACCGCGCGGGTCTTAGAGAGACTTTTTGATGCCATCGAGTATCGGGGCACAGAGCAAAGTGTTGTAGAAGAATTGGCTGATCATTCCCGCGTCCCCGTCTATAACGGCCTGACCAATCAGTGGCATCCAACACAGATGCTTGCTGATTTTCTCACCATGAGAGAACACGCAAGGGATCCTGGCCAATTGAGTTACTGCTTTGTGGGAGATGCTCGCTTCAATATGGCGAACTCACTTCTCACCATGGGTGCTTTGATGGGCGCAGATGTTCGCCTGGTGGCACCCGAACCCCTGTGGCCTAACCGTGACATCGTTGACTCAGCAAAAAGCATTGCTGAGTCAACAGGTGCCAAGATTTTACTGACATCCGATATCGAGCAAGGCGTATCCGGAGTCGAGTTTGTGCATACCGATGTCTGGGTCTCCATGGGTGAACCTGAGGACCAATGGGCTCAACGCATTGAACTGCTGCGGGAGTATCAAGTAAATAGTCGCCTCATGGGTATTGCCGGGGAAAACATTAAATTCATGCATTGTCTCCCTGCCTACCATGATTCAGCAACATCGATCGGAGCCCGCATTGCACGAGAGTTCAATATGCCCGATGGTGTAGAAGTCACCCATGAAGTTTTCGAATCACAAGCAAATATCGCTTTTGACCAGGCCGAAAACCGAATGCACACCATCAAGGCAATACTTCTTGCCACCCTTGCGTAAGCTCCACTCTCACCTGATGAGTTGAGTGGTTCTAGTTTTCACGTGGTTCAGGACTTATTTAGTCGCTGGCGTAGCTCACCCAATTGAGTATGCAACTCGGCCGGAACTCGATCACCGAACTCGGAGTAGTAGGCCTCAGTCAGGTCAGTTTCCGCGAGCCACGAATCCACGTCAACGGCGAATAACTCTGCTAACGCCGAGTCTGACAAATCAAGCCCTGCTGTATCGAGCGCACCTTCGGCCGGAATGCGGCCAATAGGAGTGTCAATAGCCTCCGCATCTCCTGACAAGCGATCCACTATCCATTCCAGAACGCGAGCATTCTCTCCGAAGCCAGGCCAGATGAACTTGCCATCGGAGTTTTTACGGAACCAGTTGACCGAGTAGATTTTTGGCAATTTGTCGGCGGTGGTGAACTCACCAATTTTGAGCCAATGCCCCCAATAATCTGCCATGTTGTAACCACAAAATGGCAGCATGGCAAATGGGTCCCGGCGCAATGCACCCACGCTGCCCTCCGCTGCCGCAGTTTGCTCACTGGAAACTGTAGAGCCAACAAAGACTCCGTGCTTCCAGTCAAATGACTCTGACACAAGAGGCACATTCGTGGCCCGGCGTCCGCCGAACAAAATCGCATCAATTGGGACACCTGAAGGGTCCTCCCAGTTGGGTGCAATTGACGGGCACTGGTTTGCGGGTGCGGTGAATCGGGCATTGGGATGAGAGGACGGCTCAGACGACTCGGGTGTCCAGTCATTGCCTTTCCAGTCGATCAAGTGTTCCGGAACCTCGTCTGTCAGCCCCTCCCACCAAATATCACCGTTATCGGTCAAGGCAACATTGGTGAAAATGCAATTAGCATTCAAAGAGCGCACTGCATTGGCATTTGTACTCATTCCTGTTCCGGGAGCAACACCGAAGAAGCCAGCTTCCGGGTTAATGGCGTGCAGGCGGCCATCTTCTCCGAAACGCATCCAGGCGATGTCATCGCCGATTGTCTCCACTTTCCAACCTGGAATGGTGGGCTCCAGCATGGCGAGATTTGTTTTACCACAAGCGGATGGGAATGCCGCGGTGATGTACTTAACTTCATTTTTCGGAGAAGTGAGTTTCAAAACGAGCATGTGCTCTGCCATCCAGCCTTCGTCGCGCGCCATGGCCGAAGCAATGCGTAAGGCAAAGCACTTCTTTCCAAGAAGAGCATTGCCACCGTAACCGGAGCCGTAGGACCAGATTTCTCGCGTCTCAGGAAAATGAACAATGTACTTAGTGTCATTGCAAGGCCATGAGACATCGGGGCGTGATGTGCCATTGTCATCAATCAGTGGATAACCCACACTGTGAATTGCCGGAACGAATTCACCGAACTCACCGATTTCATCAAGTGCCGCCTGACCCATGCGCGTCATGATCTTCATGTTCACAACAACATATGGGGAGTCAGTAATTTCAACCCCGAGTTGGGCGATTCGGGAACCAAGCGGGCCCATGGAAAAGGGAACTATGTACATGGTGCGCCCACGCATGGAACCTTTCATAAGACCGGTCAGGGTGGACCGCATCTCTGATGGCTCAGCCCAATTATTGGTCGGCCCCGCATCCACTTCGCGCTGCGAACAAATAAAGGTACGGCTCTCAACCCGGGCAACATCGCTCGGATTCGAGCGAGCCAAAAATGAATTAGGTCGGATATCCTCATTGAGGCGGATAAAGGTTCCCGCTTCGACCATCTCTTTGGTGAGTCGATCCCACTCTGCATCCGAGCCATCGCACCACACGATGGACTCAGGCTCAGTCAAAACTGCCATTTCGTCAACCCACTCCAGCAGTTGCTTATTCTGCGTTGGTGCTTGCTCGAAATCGATGCGAGTGCCCATGACATCACTTCCCTGAAGATCAATGAAAAACCGGGGAGGCATTCCCCGTATGGAGATCAAGGATGCACCCGCCCACGCAGAATTTCTACCTGAAACGTGGTGATCTAACGCACTTGTGACAAAAGGCACAGCCTAAGGGAGAGACGCGTGGGAAAAATGAGGCGTGAGGGGAAATTAACGAGCACCCGGCGAAACGCGCCCTTCCCATGTAATCGTTTTCTTGATGGCGGCGGCCACCATACGAGCAAATCGCTGCGCTCCCCTGGGGGTTAAATGAAAGCCATCCGAGTACAGGTAGCTCTTCTTTGACTGCGAAATTGTGTGCCAATCCAGGACCTGCACCCTAGAAGCCGAGAAGCCTTTGGCGCACTTTGCCATCAGTGAATTATTAATGTTCTCCCACTTTCGGGGAACTTTTAGGTTGATCAAAAACACGGTACGTCCAATTCCGGCTGCTCGCACTGTCTCCCGACAGGTCTCTACCGAATATGAACCATTGGTGCCCAGATGAACAACCACAAACTTGATATCCGGATTGGCAGCAAGCTCTTTGACAAGGCTTGGGCCACTTGTGGCCTGCCGACTCACTTTGGCATCGACTTTTGCGACGCCAATTTTTTGGAGTTGAGATTTGGCGCCTAGCATTACCGAATCACCAATGGCTACAGCCTTCAGCTCAGAAGCATGTGCTGTTGGAGTTCCAGTAAACACGAGGGAGCCAACCGCGATCGCCATCAGAGATACGGTTGCTGTGAATTTCTTGCGCAGGGAAGTGAAGTGATTCATGATTTTTAGGCAAGTGAAAGGAAGAGTTTTTCCAGTTGCCCTTGGGTCATGGGAGCTTTGTCACCCTTCTCAAAACATTCCTGCATTCCCGTTGCAACAACCTTGAACCCAGCACGGTCCAATGCTTTCGACACGGCGGCCAACTGGGTTACCACATCGGTGCAACCGCGGCCCTCTTCAATCATTTTAATCACGCCATCGAGTTGCCCGCGGGCACGCTTGAGCCGCACGAGTACTTCATTATTGATTTCTGGCTCCAGGTTCATGACATAAGTGTACCTCTAGATACCCACTGGGGTATCTTTGAACCATGGCTCATTCGCACGGAAAAGGCGTACAAGAGGATCTCATGCCCTTGGCCCGTGACCTTCGCCGGGCAATCCCCGATGTCTACGCGGGATTTGCTGCACTTCATAAAGGAGCAATGTCAGAGGGGGCGCTTCCGGTCAAAATGAAAGAACTCATTGCCCTTGCCCTCGCCGTTGTGGAGCAATGCGATGGATGCATCGCGTCCCATTCCAAAGGAGCCGCCCGCGCCGGCGCCACCAGAGAAGAGGCCGCAGAAGCTATTGGTGTGACCTACCTGATGGCCGGTGGGCCTGCAACCGTCTACGGACCCCGGGCTTACTCTGCCTTCTGTGAATACGCCGATTCGGATTAAAGGGTTCACAACCTTTATTTCGCTCACTCACCCAGTTGCATCCGCATGAGTGGTCGTATTGCACTTGTCGGTAGTGGTGAATATTTACCTGTGATGCAAGGCATCGAAAGTTGGCTACTTGAAGGCCGACCTCCTCGATTTGTACAGATTGCCACGGCTGCATCACTAGAAGGTGAACGCTCACTGGCCAAGTGGCACACCCTTGGCAAAGCATCCGCAGAAAGACTGGGTGTTGAACAGGTCGTCCTTGATATTCGCAATCGGGAAGATGCCAATAGTGCACATCACATCGCGGCGATAGAGAATGCCGGTCTCATTTATCTTTCCGGGGGCAATCCAGGTCATCTCGCTCGTACTCTGCGCGGTACCAAAGTCTGGGGCGCCATTCGCGAGCAGTGGGTCCACGGCGCATCCGTAGCTGGGTGCAGCGCAGGAGCAATGGCTCTATGTGGTTATGTTCCGGATTTCCGCCATCCCAAAAATGGGGGCGAAGAAGGTCTGGGGTTGGTCATGAATGCACGTGTCATTCCCCACTTCGATCGTTACACCAGATTCATTCCAGACTTTGCGCTGAAGCCACTTATCACCCAAGACAACGTGATCGTGGGAATCGATGAAAACACGGCACTCGTCAGTGACGGCACAACTGCTAACACCTCCCGCGAATGGAAGTTTGTTAGTCGCGGTCAAGGCTCGAGTTGGCGTATCGATGTCGACCGCAAGCATCGAATAAATGGAAGTATCGACCTGTTGGTAGAAGCAAGGCGCGTAAATCCACGTGACCAGTAATCACATGACCGAGAATCCCCTACCCGCCAACTCTGTCTTGAACAGAGGAATCCGCACCTTCAAGCCCCGGCGAAGCCGAATTACTCAATCACAGCGCAATGCCCTCTTAAGTGCGCGGCAGTACATACTCGATTTTTCGATTGGGCCAGCGCCTGCGACGCAGGCTTGGCCTGAATCCCACTCTCCTCTATATATTGACATTGGCTTCGGTAACGGTGTGTCCACAATTGCACTGGCCCAGGCCAATCCAGATAGTTCATTTCTGGCAATCGATATTCACACGCCTGGCGTTGGTGATCTACTCAGTGAAATACAGAAACAAGGATTGACAAACATTAGAGTCATGGAAACCGACTCTCTTGCGGTACTTGAGCACATGATTGTCCCGGATTCAGTATCTGGAATTTTCACTCTCTTCCCTGACCCTTGGCCAAAAGCTCGCCACCATAAACGGCGAATCGTGCAGCCCGCCGTCATGAAACTTTTCTCATCACGCCTTGTCACCGGAGGCTTTTGGCAAATTGCAACCGATTGGCAGGAATATGCGGACTCGATTTCGCAACTCTTTCAGGAACCGGAGGCCCAAATCACCTGGTTCGGTGGCATTACCCCCAGGCCTGACCGGCCGATTACTCATTACGAGAGTCGCGCAATCCGAGAGGGGCGCAACGTAACCGACTTTCGATTCGTTAAGCAAGATTAGAAGGCGCACTGGCCGCCCGAGCGCCGCGTTACATGTGTACTTCTCTCAACCAATATTGATAACAGCAACCACACGGTTAGGCATTTCTTTGAATGAGCCGTTCTGACATGCGCTCAGCAATACTTTTCATGAATGGTGCAAACTCCTGTAATTCCTCTCGACTGACATAGTGACTAGATACTGTCGCATTGACGTATGCGAGGTCGCGGCCTTGTTCATTCTTGATTGCTGCCGAAATTCCGCTCCACTCCAATCGATGCTCCCGGAAATTGAAAGCAACGCCAGATTTCCGAGCCTGATCGATTTCTTGACGAAGTACCCGAGGATCTGTGATCGATTCGGGTGACTCTGGCGTTAGTGGCTGCTTCAAGTATTCATTGAGCATGTTCTCCGACAAGGATGCCAAGTAGAGTTTTCCTACAGATGCACAGTGATGCGGCACTTTCATGCCGGCAATGTCAATTTGAATAAGTGATGGTGCCCGACACTCATCAATAACAAGAAGTTCCCCACGCGAGTTAATCTCTAAGAATGCATTTCCCCCGGTGACTTCGGAAACTTCCTCCAGTTCGGAGCGAACTAATTGAGCCCACCCACCGATATCTGCGGCTGCCGCAATTCGCAGCGCTCCCACCCCAACGCTGTACCGACCAGATCGTGCACCTTTTGTGACCAGGTCAAAGTGCTCAAGAGTGTTCATCAATCGCCAAGCGGTTGCCCTGTTTACCCCGGCCCTCGCGGCTAATTCGGGGACGGTGAGCGGGTAGTTGCTCGCGGCAACGGCCTCGAGAAGGGACAACGCCCGCTCAACCGACTGCACTCGTTGCGTCATGTGAACCTCAGATTTCATTTTGGCAAACTGACAGATTTCTGCAGCTTATGTCGCTATTTTGCAACAGTTGTTGCATGATCGCAGCAAAACACCTAATGAATAGTGCGCAACCAAATAATTTCACCGACAAATTCAAGTCTCGAGAAAGGCACAAAGGGTGTCCATCCAAATGAAGGCAGCCGTAGCGCACGGAGTCAATCAACGAATAGTGGTTGAGGAGGTGGAGATCGGCGACCCCCGTCAGGGTGAACTCTTGGTGAAAATTGTGGCCAGTGGACTGTGCGCATCAGATATGAATGCACTAGATGGCAAACGCAATCTGGTGCCTTTCCCTGCGATATTGGGACACGAAGCAGCAGGTGTTGTCATGAGCACCGGTCCCGGTGTCACGGACTTTGCCCCCGGCGATCACGTGATCATGTCCATCGTGCCTTCATGCGGTTCGTGCAAATTCTGCACAATGGGCAAGCCCAACTTTTGTGTCACTGCAGGCAACGCAATGGGTGCAGGTGGCCTTTTTGATAGAGAATCGGTGCTGACTCTTAACGGTGAACGCCTAAATCATTTTCTCTGTGTGTCTTCTTTTGCCGAGTATGCGGTTGTCCCAGCATCAGGTGCCGTCAAAGTTCCCAAAGAGATGCCGCTGGACCGGGCGGCCCTTATTTCATGTGCAGTACTCACCGGGTACGGCGCTGTGACTAATACGGCAAAGGTGACAGCGGGTTCACGCGTTGCGGTGTTCGGGTGCGGTGGTGTTGGCCTCAACATCATTCAGGGTGCACGAATTGCTGGTGCCAAGGAAATCGTGGCAATTGATATCTCCACCGAGAAACTAGACCTGGCAAAGAAGGTTGGTGCAACTCACGGAATTAATGCGCAGGGTGGGAATCCGGTGAAGGCTGTCCGTGAATATATGGATGGCGCAGACTTCGTATTCGATGCCACCGGACGCGAGGACACGGTAAGCCAAGCCTGGCTCACCGTTGATCCATTTGGCAGCCTGACCCTGGTCGGTCTAATGAAGAGCGGAACGTTTCCGGGCTCTTACCGGTATCGAGCATTGGCAGGCCTTGATACTGCGTTATGGGATATGTACGGCAAAGCCCAAGGTAAGCCGGTGGTTGAACTCCTTGGCGGCACCCCCAGACCGTTGCGGGCTTATGCATCCTCCATGCGGCGGGACATCAGTCCACGGGCAGAGGCCGAAAGACTTGTGCGCCTTAGGGACACATACGGATTCACCGCCTTCAAGTGGCGAGTGGGAGCAGAGTGCGGCCGCGATATTGACGAGTGGCCAGGGCGCACAGAAGAAGTTATTCCGGTGGTGAGTAACACCTTAGGCGACAAAGTCGACAAACTAGTTGATGGAAATTCAGGTTTCACAACGCAACGCGCCATTGACGTGGGTCACGTTCTTGAAGCTAACGGCATTGGTCACTTTGAAGAACCGTGCCCCTACTGGGAACTTGATCAGACCAAGGAAGTCACCGATGCGCTCTCACTTGATGTCACCGGTGGCGAACAAGATTGGGATCTTCGTTTGTGGCGCGAAATGATTAATAAACATGTTGTGGACATTGTGCAGCCAGACATCATGTACATGGGTGGGCTCACTCGAACACTTGAAGTTGCCAAAATGGCTGAAACTGTTGGTATGCCAGTCACCCCGCATAGCGCAAATCTTTCCCTCGTCACAATTTGTACCATGCATATGTTGGGTGCTATTCCTAATGCCGGCAAGTACTTGGAATTCTCTATTGAAGGCCTTGATTACTACCCGTGGCAAGAGAATCTCTTTCTCGGTAATCCATTCGCCATCACTGACGGCCACGCTCAAATTCCCGAAGGCCCCGGCTGGGGCGTTGATATAAATCCGGAATGGCTAGCAGGCTCAGATCGCATGGAGCAAACTCTTTAGACTCATGCAATGCTCTCTTTAGAAAGCCTTGCTGCGCTTTATGAACAATATGCTGACCTTTCGCACATTGACGTCGGCCCAATAGTTGTTGGGGATCGAGAGTTTTCGTCACAAGGTTCGCCAGTGATCATGGGAACGGTGAACCTGTCGCGAGACTCCACCTATCGGGAAAGTGTTGCAATTAGCTCTAATGCTGCAATTCGTAAGGCGACGGTGATGGCTGCTCAGGGAGCCCATCTTGTTGATATCGGTGCTGAATCAAGTACCGCTAAGGCTTTACGAGTGCCAGCAAAGGACCAGGCGAAAGTTCTTGTCCCCATCATTGAAGAACTCACCGACAAGGGAATCTCAATCTCTGCAGAGACCTACGAACCCATGGTGGTCAAAGCATGTCTTGATGCGGGCGCCAAGGTTTTGAATTTCACAGGTACAGCCCACCAAGAAGAAATTCTGGAAATGGTGGGGGCTGCGCACGCGAGTGTGATTTTGTGTTACGTGGGTGGAGCTAATGTCCGTGAAATTACCGACCTCGAAATCGATCAGGATCCCATTCCAGGGTTGCTGGACTACTTTGCCGAGCGGATTGAACTTGCCCAGAAATGCGGAGTCACCAACATCATCATTGATCCGGGCATGGGCTTCTACTATGGGAATTTGGTCAACCCAGAGATTCGCGTGAGACACCAAACGAAGGTAATCCTGAATTCATTTCGCTTGCGCCAACTTGGATACCCAATATGCCAGGCCCTCCCCCACGCTTTTGATCTTTTTGAGGATGAATTTCGCACGGCCGAAGGATTCTTTGCATTTGTTGCCAGCTTAGGTGGCGTGAATCTGATGCGAACCCATGAAGTGGCGCGGGTAAATGCCGTTCTCCACGCTATTAGCTCATTAAGCGTCTGACATCAATTGATCGTTACTCACACTACCTAATCCAAATAAACCCTGCAGTTTTTGCGTCTGCAGCGCAGGCTGCTGAGGGTCAAAACTCACTTGCCACCGTTCTCAAGGTGGGCCAGTCCAAGTTCGATCGTGATTTTACTGATTTTGATATCTTGACTTGCGCCGCCGAAACCGTTTTGGACGCAAACCCAGATAGCAAAGTGAAGCCTCTTGCGGATGGCAGCGTAGCTCTCACCGTCTTTGCCCCCAAGGACAAAGCGTTCATGAACCTTGCATCAGCACTGATAGGCAAGAAGTTCAAGACTGAAGCCGCAGCATTCAAGGCTGTTGCTGGACTTGGTGTCGACACGGTGGAGCAGGTGCTGCTCTAGCACGTTGTTCCAGGTGCGCCGATTCCTTCCCAAGATGCCTTGAAGGCAAATGGTGCCAAACTTAAGAGTGCAGTGGACGGCAAGACAATCGGCGTACCTGTAACAAGCAAGTTGCCCACGGAATTGACGGTGTACTTCTTCCCTTTGCACCGTAAGTCAAGCCACATCATGTGTGAAGCCCCCGCGTAACGGGGGCTTCACACATGATGTGGGCCAGATTATTCATAAAGACCCGTATGGAATATTGCGCAAGTGCAGCGCTTGAGATACGTCAAGCACTAGCAGAAAAACTCCCTGGACAACTACTGCAATTCCATCGCCAGGTCCCATACGCAATGAGGACTTACCTTTTCTGTGACGTTTAACTATTTCAATCCCACCAGCAATGTAGCCAACGTCCGCAACCGCATTAATCAACAGAATCTTGCGCAACTTTCGCATTTGCTTATAAGTCGCTTCCCCAGAGAGCGCCCCACGCCTTCTCTGGGACGCATACCCAGCGCCAGCAATGGCTGCGTCAACTGCCCCCCACGCCGCGGTCTGCCTGCCAAATGAAGCCAAGTGCGTATGACCAAACTTGTGACCTGTCAATGCAATTGACGTTCCAATGACCACGCTTGCTACTGACCAATTGACCAAACTTGTTGTCAGGGTTTTTTCGACTACCTCAAGGCGCTGGTTGCTCATTCTCACCCTGATTTACGGCGGAATTCGCGCTTGCCGCCTTCGCGGTCAGCATGTTCATGAGCATTGCTCTCGGTGGGTGCAGTGCCGTGTGGAGTGCTTTTTGCTGATTTCTGCTTCTTGGCCTCAAGTGCCTGGCGCATGCGTTCTTTGATGTCATCGTTGTCAGCCATGACTACAGTGTTGCACCTGTGACATGCATTAAGCGTGTCCGCCCTCAATTTACTCAGGCCCAGTCCTTCTCTGATTGGTATTGATCGGGAAGCAGACTGATGATGGCTGACTATTGCCGATAACGAGTGTGCAGCCTTGGTTTGGGGTCGAGCTGTCGGTTTGTTTACCGCAGGATGTGAGCTCTGCTCATCAGTCAAGGCCCATGCTCCGTCAGCGGTGCAGAAAGCCAGTGAGCGAGGGCTTTTCCGCTGGCGTGGAGTTCACTCGGGGTGGATGCCACCCAGATGTGAGAAAGCCCAAGAGCGGAGCTTTCTGCAGCGTCGAGAGCGGTTGATCCGACAACCGCAAGGACCGGCCGGTCGGAAACGCGCCGGGCTGCGACACCCACAATTTTCCCCAGAAATGACTGCGAATCGAGCCTTCCTTCGCCGAGCACAACCGCATCCGCCGCGCTGGCAAGTTCATCAAACCCAACGCGATTGAGCACGGAATCTGCACCCGACAATAAATCTGCACCTATTGCGGCCCACAAGGCGCCAGAAAGTCCGCCGGCTGCCCCGGTTTTCGCGATGCCTCTTGGGTCTCGCCCGTACCGTTGTACATAAAGATCTGCGACATGATCGAGTCGATCATTGAGAAGATCAACAGTTACCGGATCGGCTCCTTTTTGCGGGGCAAAAACTTTGGCAGCGTCGTCAAATTTCACGGTGACGTCAGACAACACTTCAATGGTGATGCCCGCTAATGCTTTTTCGTGGCCTTCGAGTGCATCAATTGCACCTTGCCCGCCATCTGTTGTCGCACTACCGCCAGTGGCCACGATGATCTTTTCCGCACCAAATGCGGCTGCTGTAACAATAAGTTCCCCAACACCCACCGTTGACGCACGAAGCGCATCAGTCGGATTGACCCCACTCAAATGCAGCCCACAAGCCTGGGCAACTTCAATGATCGCCACTCGTTGATCAGGTACCCAACCCCAGCGGGCAATTACTTTCTGACCTAGGGGGCCGTGTACGGATTGAAAGCGTTCCTGGCCATTGAGGGCCAGCAGAAGCACGTCAAGGGTGCCTTCACCACCGTCAGCCAACGGGCACTCAATTGCCGTTAACCCTGTCTCTCGAATACCCCTCGAAACGTATTGGGCCACCTGAATTGATGAGAATGTTCCTTTAAATGAATCTGGTGCAACAAGAATTGTGGTCACAAGCTTTAGTTTCTATCGCTGCACTACATGTGCAAGCGGGTCTCCACTGCGCCAGCGACCGATTTGCTTTTCAACTAAAGCTCTAGCTCGGGGCAGAAAGGCGGAAGTGTTACCGCCGACGTGAGGGCTAATCAGGATGCCGGGCATTCGCCACAATGGGTGCTGCGGTGGTAGTGGCTCTGGATCCGTTACATCAAGTGCGGCACGGATGCGCCCCAGTTGCACATGGTGCATCAAAGCCTGAGTGTCCACTACGCCACCTCTAGCCACGTTGACCAGTAAAGCGCCATCACGCATTCGGGATAGAAATGAGTCATCAACTAATCCTGATGTGTGCACGTCCAGCGGCACCGCCAAAATGACAATATCTGCCGCCGGTAGCAACGTGGAAAGATCCGAAATGGAAACAACACCCGGTCTTTGTGATCTGGCGACAAGGATCACCTCGGCCTCAAACGGCGCCAGGCGATTCGCAATCGCCTGGCCAACTCCACCAGCACCCACTATCACAACTCTTTGGTCAACAAGTGACGTCCGACGGCCATGCACCCAATCACCTTGGGGCATCGCTCGAGCAAAATCATCAATTCCTCGCAAGGATGCTAAGACAAGCCCAACGGCAAGTTCGGCAGTGCTAGCGTCGTGTACACCCACCGCATTGCACAGCATCACGTGGTCAGGAACGTACTCCAAAGCTGCATCAAAGCCCACGGTCAGAAGTTGAACGACCTCAAGGTTTGACATCTGTGCAATAAGTTCAAAGCTATCTCGCGAACCCATATATTGAGGAACATAAAAGCCCACTTGCGAGAGATCCGCAGGACGATCCGAGTGGCCAAGTTGCAACTCATCGGGTAGCAGAACAGACAACATAGGTGGAGCCTACATTTTCATTCCTGTGCGAAGGGCTTCACCAGCATGGCGCCAGCGCCCAGATACGAAGCACCTCACCCACTCACGGTCGGTGAGGGGTAGGGCTGATGGTGGAGGTGCCGGGAATCCACAAATACACCTTTTTATGAGGGACTGTCAGGCTTTCGCGTCACATTCGAACACGACATTACTACAGGAGATTGCCCCACAACGCATGCTTACACTCCATCGCTGACCTTTGACATCGTCTTTATGCCTGTCGTGTTTCCCACGTGGCTTCGATCGGATTCCATTCAGCGCCTGGAGCTAAGCCATCAATGACTGGGTCAATGAAGGTGATGATCGAAGCGAGTACGGGCGCAAACTCCTGCGGTAAGTCGAAAAGTGACCAGCGCATGCGCCATGAAGTCCACTTGTCCTGTGCCACAGCCGGATAGCCCGCCAGCGCATCACGTAGTGGGATCAGCGTTGCGTTTCGGTGCGCGGCGACGGTGTCGATCGCGCGTCGAAGCTCTGTTCCTTCGATGGGGTAGCGGCGTCGGAGGGTCCAGATGTCACCGAAGTCTCGCCATCGAGTGTTGGTGTCGCCGCGTTGGATGGCAGTGACGGACTTCTCTGCGTAGACCATGGCCAGTGGATAGCCGGCCAACTTGATCGCCTCACCGCCAAGGAGTCGGGGCACGTGGACGATGCAAGGTGCTGGCCAGATTGGGTCGCCGATGTTCACATCGACATGAAACTTCACTCTCGCCTTCGCGATTCTCGCGCTTACTTTGACCCGGACACCGGCGTACTCATCATCTTCGCGAATCACCTGCGACGTTGCCGATGCGGTGTCGAATTCAATCCCATCGTCAAATGACGGTGCGCCGGCGATGATCTCGCGCACTGTTTGCAGGACCGATGAGGCATCGTTGCTCATATTTAATCCAGCAAGGTCCACATCGCGCGTGGGGCGTCGGGCATCTAGTGCTGCCAGCAGTACGCCACCTTTGAGAACGAATCGATCGCGCACAGCGCTGGCAGCGAGACGAGCTAGGAAACCCTCCAGTACATACAACTGAAGAACCTCGTCAGTGTTACGGCCTAAAACTCGCGCCTGCCGTTGCAGCGCCACATATGCCGCACCGGCAGGAGTCTCACCAGAGACCGGGCTCACAGCAAGATCTCCAAGGCTTGGCGAAGTGAAGGTAACGCAGGCGGAAACGACTTGGCAACCTGAAGCAACACCGATGGCTGGCCCCCTGATCGCAGCCAGCGTTTCAGCGCCTCTACCGCTAGGTCTGCACCTTCGCGGTGCCGCATTCGAAAGGCATCTACGATGCTGCGCTCTGCGCAGTACTCTCCGATCTCAATACCGCCTTCAAGTTCGATTATTTCTCGGCCAATGTCGAACGTCGCCGGATCGAAATGCCGCCAGCGAACTCGGGTCTGTGTGAGTGGAGCCCAGGCCCCGCGCGGGATCGCGACATCCCACTCGCCGGGGATCTCGTCGGTCAGGTCATGTCGAGATAGTGCCGTGCGCAGACACAGTGTGGCCCGCGGAGCCCGGCGGGTAATCTCAATCAACTCCTCATCGCCCATCTGACCAGCCTGTCGATATACCCCGCGCGCGAGGCGCTCGATCTGACCTTGGCTCACCAGACGGCGGAACTGTCGCTCTCCGACAATCTGGGACCCTTGGGTATAACCGAACACCGCAGGTAGTGCGCGAAGCAGTGACGTATCGATGCTCACGCTACCACCTTCGTAGGTATTCCTTAATAGCCCTACCGCTAGCATAAAGGTTCACCTACGCTTTGTCCAGTAAGCCATTACCCAGTTACACACCTTGGCTAGGTCATACCCTTCTTCGCTTCATGCGCAACTCTCTTCTTGTCCCAAAGCGAGAGGAAACAGGGCTGTGTGGGTGGAAGCTGCAAACTTGCAACCCCATCGCCCAAAATATTTCGACTGAACATCGCCTTGGGCGCAATTTAAGCGGCTGGAACTAATCAATTTGAAAGTAGCAATCAAGAATTGTGAATATTGCCGGTCAAGAAACGTGTATTATGTTATTTGAAACTTGTGATTCTTGTAATTTAAGAGGAGTTGTCATGGCTAATCCACACCCAAAAC
Organism: Candidatus Nanopelagicales bacterium; assembly: GCA_018402075.1. Next base: position 540,226 of record JAGYJP010000001.1, read on the forward strand.
GAACGTATCTGCCGCGACTGGCAGACACCATGCTCAGCTCCGGGCTTCACGCAATGGGCGCCGTCCTCATTGAGGGAATGAAGGGCTGCGGCAAGACCTCGACCGCCCGTCAACTCGCCGCGAGCGAGGTCCTGCTCGACTCTGACCCCAACGCGATTAGGCGCGCAGAACTTGACCCCCGTTTACTCCTCGACGGTGACACCCCTCGCTTGCTCGATGAATGGCAACGCACTCCTCAACTGTGGGACGCCGTCCGCCGTGCAGTCGACGATCGCGGGCTGCCCGGACAATTTATTCTCACCGGCTCAGCCACACCCAAGGACAACATCCCCAGACACTCGGGCGCAGGTCGATTCGGCATCGTCGGTATGCGCACCATGACCCTGTCCGAGAAGCAGGTCACCACACCCACCACCTCGGTCACTGATCTTCTGCGCGGCGTCACGCCGGCTCCGACAAACTGCCCCATGGAAGTGCGCGAATACTTGCACCACATCACTGTCGGCGGATGGCCCGCACTCGTCGGAGCGAACGAGGCCACCGCGCGCACATTTCTCGATGGATACCTCAACATCATCATTGACCACGACATTGACGAGGTCTCCGGCGCAACCCGAAACCCCCGCCTGGTGCGCCGCTTCCTGCACGCCTACGCGCAAATGGTGTCACAACCTGCCACCATAAGTGCCATCCTCAAGCGAGCGCGCGATGACGAGCATGACGCATCCGATGCGCCCTCCCGCCACGTCGCCAACCCGTATCTGGACGCATTACGCAGAATGATGATCGTCGATGAAGTGCCCGCCTGGGACCCTTCAGTACGGTCATCCAAACGCCTGATCACTACACCCAAACGACACCTAGGCGATCCGTCACTAGCCACCTCGCTCCTGCAGATGTCCCCTGAGCGAATGCTCAATGACTTGAAAACCACCGGTTTCCTATTCGAAAGCCTTGTCGCCCACGACCTTCGCATCTACGCCGATGCCGCCGGCGCATCATGCTTCCACTACCGTGAAGCCGAAGGCCGCCTTGAAGTCGACTACATCCTAGAAACACGTGACGGTCACTGGGTAGGCGTCGAAGTAAAACTCGGCGAGACTGACATCGAAAAGGCTGCTGCATCCCTGGCCAAACTCGCCGATCGAGTCTCGCGGCCGCCCACGTCGCTCGTCATCATCACCGCAACCTCGCTCGCTTACACGCGAGACGATGGAATCCACGTAGTTCCACTGGGCACTCTGGGCCCCTAGCACCGATCACCGGCACCGCCATCCACTTAATTCGGACGATTCCAGCTACGACATGACATAGTTCAGGAGTATCTCGCTTGTCTCCTAAGCTTTGTACGCTTTTGATGACGGGGTACGTGAATTATGAGGAAGCAGAACTATTTGTGGAGGCATTAGCGAAATTGAATTTCTTGAGGGAATTGGACGGTTTTTCGGGATCAAAATTTTGTAATTCTTAACTTTCAAAAGTAAATCTTCTCACAACTGTTCTTATAAGTTTCTTAAGAAAAGCATTCGGAGGATTTCGTGAGGGAATTTTGCTTCTACTCACCAATTTGGTGCCTCTGGAGACCTCTTTCAACGGACCCTATATTCGAGCAATTTTGGGTCTTTAAAGTTTTTCAAAGGCTTATGACCTGGACAAAAGTGACCATGGAGCGGAGCTAACAACCGATCTGGCTCACTAACTTGGAGCAGGTCAGTCGGAGGCTACGGCAGCCGGCGTGATGCCGTTCAGTCTTCAGAGCCAACCTGTCTTCAGAAAATGGTGCAGATCTTCATAATCATTGGTCCACTCGATGCCCAACATGTCGCAAAGTTCCCACCAGGTCTGGTTGACGTAGTACGCCCCCTTGTCCGTAAGAATGCAAAGGTCACCTGCGACCCCGTATGCAAAATTGAGCCCGAGTTCATTTGAGTTGAAGAAGTCCTGTATCCGAGGGTGATCATCAAACATGTATGTCTCGGTGAAAGCCGCAAGAATCTCAATACGCCGATCAAGAGTCGTGTCGAAGAATGTGACATCTTCTTTTTTGAAACTCATGTATATGCCCTCTCGATCACTCATACCGCCTCTACCACTTCGACACTCACTCGTCGTCTTCTTCATCCTCGTCGTAGTCATCCATACCGATGAGGCTCAGGAGTTCTTCCGCTTCGTCCTCATCAAGATTCTCCGTGACCCAATCTCGGATGCGTCCACGTAGGTTCGATTGAATCCGGCCGATCAAAACCTGTATCAGTGATCGTCATGGAAATGGGTTCGTGACTGCTATGGGAATCATCCATGTTTCGTACCGTCACCACTGATGGTTCCGAAATAGGCATTTTGGGTGCGCGTGGTGCCCATGCTTGCATTTCTTGCAGGAGCAACTGATACGCCGAATCGATTGTTGCCATGAAGGAAACGACGAACGAATTGTTTCCATCGCCTCGAGCTGTACCCATTTTTCCAATGAGTGTGACAGTAAAAGAAGAAATATGTTTACCATCTGTGGGAACGAGTTTTTCAGGTTGTTCTCGAACCTCCCCGAGAAGCCAAGCTGCCGCAGGCTGCTGCGAACGCTTAACCCACGTTTCTACGCGAACACCGTCCGGAGCATTCTTGAGCTGGCGAAGCAACCAATTCACTCGCGTCAAAGCTCTGCCCTCGCGGGGAGCATCAACATCCACCGAACAACGAATTTGAGCGGCTCTCAAATCAACGTTGATGCCGAGTGGCGCAATAGTGTCCTTGACAATTATGGAACCAACAAGGACATGATCCTTGACCAATTTCGCCACAGCCTCCTGCATGTGGCGCTTGGGATCAGTTTTTGCTAACTTCCCTGACACGGGGGCAACTTCAACGCCTAGCCGTGATGCCAACTTGAAAGATGCGTACCGTAGAAGTGACTCATATCGTTCGACAACAGCTAGCGCCCCTGAGTCTGTCGCACTTAGGGTTCCGTTATTTACAGACTGGCGAACAGTAACCCACGAGTCACCCATGTCTGTGAATTCCAGCGCTCCCGAAGAGGGTGCTTCAAGATATCTAATGAGCTCGTTAAGGATCCATACTTGATAGGGAGTCACCGAGCGATCAGTGGATCCGGCGACGCTTCGCTTGGAACTGTTGTCCGAGCAGCAGCGGGAGATATTGACCTTCGTGGCTGCGGGGTTGTCCAACGGGGCCATTGCTGAGCGAATGCACTTGTCAGCGAAATCGGTGGAGTATCACCTGACGCAGATCTACTCGCTCCTGCATGTCAGCACGGATCGAGAGTCGAATCCGCGGGTCCAGGCCGCGGCGCTGTTCTTGAAGCCGGACGCTCCTTAGGCGGATGTTTTAGGGATATCCCTTGTCAGAGGGGGATTGGCGCGGGGAATTGCGACCTACCATGAAATCACCTGCTCTTGGACGGAAAGCGCGCGATGCGTACAGCGGTGATTGTTGGTGCAGCAACTGCATTGGTTGCTGGAGGCCTCGGATCGTGGACTATGGCGAATGCCGAGTCCGGATACCGGGTGACGTTCGATGCCCACGGGGGCGTGTGCACATACTTGCAGATCACGGTTCCCGCAGGGGGCACTTACACCGTGCCGACCGAAGGCAGTGGCGCGTTCCAATGCGAGCGCCCGATGTACACGCTCGCGGGTTGGTCGCACGGCCACGTGTTGGTTCTGCCTGGTTCGCAGGCGCGGGTGCCCGTCGTTGCGGCTGGTCAATCGGCCACCGTCGTGGAGCACACGACCCTGCGGGCGGTGTGGATCCCGCAAAGTGTGGAGATCACCTACGACGCGAACGTCCATGGAGACGATGAGTGCTTGGATCACTCCGGCAACAACGTGCCCGTCGAAGAGCGCACGAGCCCCGCGATTTTGCACAAGGCCGATCACCACATCGCCCACCACGCTCCATGCACACCCCCTGGTCATGTGCTCCAGGGATGGGTGCTGAAGACCGACCGAGGTGCTGCCGCGCGATCTGGGTCGATGCTGCAGGGTCGAATGTTGCGCGCAGATGATGCATTGGTTGACCCGTCACCCGAGCCCACGATTGCGCCGAGTCCGTCGGCTGCACCGCCCACGCCGCCGCCTGCAGCTCCTACGGTCGAACCGGGGTCGCAGGTGTCCGACTCAGGCTTGGATTCCGGCACCACACCCAGGTTGGTGGCCGAATGGGGACCACCTCACCGCATCTCAGTTCCGACCTCGGATCCGACATCACTGCCGACGTCGCTGCCAACGTCACTGCCAACGTCACTGCCGACGATTACTCCTGTGGACCCGAAGAAGGTGCGATGCGATTTACCACCTGCGCCATACGTCGACTGGCATGACTGTGACAAGAGCGGCGCGGACCTGTCGCCTGCAGGTTTCAGCGCGCTCCTCCTTGGAGCGAACCTGTCCGGTGCGAACCTCTCGGGATCCAACCTCAGTTCTGTCCACCTGTCCAATGCCAATGCCAGCAATGCCGACCTGTCCAATGCCCAAGTCAGCGATGCCGACCTGTCCAATGCCAATGCCAGCAATGCCGACCTGTCCAATGGCTATTTCCGCAATACCGACTTATCCAACACGAATCTGATGAGGGCTACGCTCTCCGGCACGGACTTTAAGTATGCGTCTTTCAAGTCTGCGAACCTGTCGGGCGCGATCGTCGGCCTCGGCGGTGGTAGAGGCTGTTCCTTTTTCGAGGGTGCGCAATTCAGCGAGGCCGACCTCACGAACGCCGACTTCAGCTGCTCGAACCTGTTGTCGGCGCAGGGATTGTCCAGCGCGTCCCTTTCGGGAACGAATTTCGCAGGCGCGCAGTGGGTAAATGGGAAGTATTGTGACCTTGATTCACCTGCAGGTGTGTGCATGGTGCGCGGCGTCCAGCAGTCATACGAACCTCCTGATTATTATTGATCGCAACAGCGGGCGTCACTGCCCATTTGTTTCCCCGGTGTCGTGATCCCCAGGGCGCGCGAATCGCGTCCACAGTTCGTGGTTGGCGGCTAGTGAGAGCCGACCTGGCCGCCGGGACGATTCCCTCGGTACGCGCGAATTGCAACGCCACCGCGAAGCAGGCGTGCGGTGCGACCGTAGGTGACAGAGCCAGTGAAATAGCTAGCCGGCTACCCCGCCTGCGGGGGAATAGCCGGCATCGCCACCGACGGGGGCACCGCCACTAGACGGACCAACGGCCTTCATCCGGTCGCGTCAGCGGCAGCTCCGCACGGACCAGAACCTCGTCCTCGGAGACACACCACTCAGCGTGACCGCCCAGCGCCTGGGCACGGGCCGCCATCCTCTCCAGACCAGCGCCCGGACGGATCTCCACCAATCCTGTGACACGGTGCGACACCTCGCAGACGAGTCCAGGACGGCCCTCCCTGAGCGTGCTTCGTATGACCACGCGAATAGCCCGAGCTGAGGCATGACGAAGAGAGTTGGACACCCCTTCCTCAACGATGCGGTAGACGCAGAGGCGCAGATCGCGATGGATCCCCGCCCTTGTCGGATCATCGAGAGCGAGGACGACCGTGTCCAGCTCCACGGTTATCTCAGCGGCATGCCCCACGCGTGCCTGCAGGTCGGCGAGGGCCGGACGCAGTCCGGCGTCCAGGCCCCGCGGCAGCAGACTGGCCGCCACGGCCCCCACCCCCTGTCGATAGGTGCGCTGCAACTCATCAGCCATGCGTCGCGCACGTCGCTCAGCATCCGGATCGTTCGTCAGCTCCGCGAGGTCGAGGAGATTCCTCTGTATCGTGACGAAGGTCGTCTGCAGTGTTCCGTGCAACTCGTCGAAGACCCGTCCGCGAACGGCCTCCTCCTCACGGGCCAGACCGACTTGGGCCCGACTCAACGCTGCATACAGCTCATCAACCCGATGCTCGCGGATCGAGGCGTAGCCCAGCGCCACCGCCAGCGCGAAGGTGAAGATGACGACGTTCACCATCTGGAGGGCGAGAGCGACCGGCTGAAGCTCCTCGGTGCCACCGCTGCCCATCAAGGGAGCGAGAGCCAGCCGAAGTCCCACTGCCATCAAGCCCAGAGACAAGGCATAGGCCACCAGTCGCCACCCCCGAAATGGATGCCTGCTCCGCGCCAAGTACCAGCCGGCAGCTGCGATCACCACGGCGAAGGTCGACAGGTTGATCGCGAGGAATCGGCTAGCAATTTCAAGCAGACCCGTCACGCCCAGCACGCGGAGAACCACCACTGAGGCCACCAGTCCTGCGAAGCTGACGGTGAGCGAAGCGCCCACTGTTAGCCACCACGCAGATCGCTTGGTGTCATCGGGAATGAGCCGTCCAACGGCGCGCCTCACCTTGCCCAGCACAGTTGCTAGCATAGTGGCTGGGTATTTTCCTGGAGGAGCGTCGAGAAGTGCCGGTCGATCGACCTACAATGCCTGCATGTCGGCAGACCCGGTTCGGGTGGCACTGTTGGAGGACGTCCCCCTCCTACGTCGGGCGATCGAGGAGACACTCGAAGCAGACCCTGCCTTCGCGGTGTGCGCCGTGGCCAGCACCTGCCTGCAGGCGCGGACCGTCTTTCGAGCCAGTCGCCCCGACGTCGTCCTGTTGGACCTGTTCCTGCCGGATGGGAACGGCTTCGACGTCGGATTGGAGCTGCGCCGCACGCTAGACGATGTGCGGATCATCATTCTGTCCGAGCATGTGCAACCAGAGGTCCTCGCGTTCCTCGATGATTCGGAGCGGCCCTACTGGTCCTACCTGCTGAAGACCCAGATCGCCTCGTCGATCGACCTCATTGAGGCCATCCAGTCGTCGCGGAGGCGTCCCACCATCCATCCTGCGGTGCAGGACCGTCCACTCAGCGCCGAAGCCCTCCGGCTGGAGCTCCTGACCGACCGGCAGCGGGAGATCCTGGCCTTGGTGGCAGCGGGGATGTCCAACACGGCCATCGCCGGCCAACTGCATCTCACACCGAAGGCGGTGGAGTACCACCTCACCCAGATCTACGCGCAACTGCAGGTCGGCACTGAGTCCAGCGCGAATCCTCGCGTGAAGGCGACGCTTCTCTACCTTCGACCCGGCGGACACTAGGAGATTCCCCAGCCCGGGCTCGAACTGCAGGGCTGGGTGCTGCTCACCGACCGCGGTGCAGTTCGTGAGGGCGTTCGCGCGGCTGAGCGATGTCCCCCCGAGCAAACACAGCGACCCAAGTGGTCATTAGGAAACGCAGACACGCGTAAATGAGCAGATAGAATCAAATCAACAACAGGGGGGAAGCGTTGCCGAAAAGAAAAGGCACCGTGAGAGCCTTTTGTTTTGTCTCGCCTGAGCCTGTAACTCGTTTCCGCTTCATCCCTTGAGGGAGCAGTTCAACAGGCACTTCCTTGCTTGCCTGCCAAAAAGTGTAGGGGACTTTCTGGCCATCTGCCTCGGTGTAGTGCCCCGTTTTTTTCGCCAGTCCACCATCGCCTGACGTTCGTCTCGCAGCCATCGCATCTCCCCCCTTTCAGTGACTCTCACATTACTACACGGCATTACTACACCATGAGGCAAAAAATAACCCCATTTCCTCGTGTTTTGTGAGGAAACGGGGTTGTTTGTGGAGGTGCCGGGAATCGAACCCGGGTCCGTGCAGGATTCTTCCGTCCTTCTACGTGTGTAGCTGCGCTGTCGCTTTCTCGGCCCCCGCACTATGTGCAGCACTTTGCGGTGGCAGCCCAGTTACTGTTTAGTTTTCCGCCTGTCTCCGTAACCGAGACGATTGGTGAGTCCCCTAGCGACGTCAGACCCCAATTCGGGGACACATTGGGCTGACGGCTGATTTATCGGTTACGCAGCGAGTGCGTAAGCGTCAGCAGACTGCTTAGATTTGGCAGTTATTTTTTTACCAAGGATCTTTAACGAGGTTACCTTAGATTCTCGACACGCTTCTCCGGTTAAAACGACTGAACGTCGAAACCTGTCACCCCCTTATGGGTGTTGCTCTATATAGTTTTCTGTCTTTATTCTACGCCCTTGTTTCGACGGCCAATCAGGCGCTGTGCTTCACGCTTGGAATCACGCTCAGCGATTGCTTGCCGCTTGTCATAATTTTTGCGGCCACGAGCGACAGCAATCTCGACTTTTGCATAGCCATCTTTGAAGTACAGGGAGAGCGGGACAAGTGTGACGCCAGTGTCCTTGACGGCGTTGGCTATTCTCTTGAGCTCATCCTTGCGGAGCAGCAGCTTGCGGGGTCGGCGCGTCTCATGGTTGGTCCAGGTGCCCATGTTGTACTCGGGAATGTGGATCTGGCGGAGCCAGATTTCCCCGTTCTCATATTGGGCGAAGCCATCCACCAAGCTGGCGCGACCGGCTCGCAAAGACTTTACCTCGGTCCCAGTCAGGACAAGGCCTGCTTCATACACATCTTCAATGGAGTAGTCATGCCGGGCCTTTTTATTCTGGGCAATAACCTTTTTGCCTAATTCACGCGCCATGAGATCGACCAGCAGATTCTGTTGACGATTCGTATTCCAGGCGTAACTCCGCACCCTTTTGCGATATCCAGGCAGCCACGATAAAGAACACGGCAACGAATGACATGACAATTGACCACAGGAATACATAGATGTCTATTGCGGCGCCAATCGGCGGTGCCCCTGGCAAATATGTGCGCAAGATAGGTAACGCAAATATCAGGCTCCCGCTCCATGCTAGTAAGGCAATTTCTATTTTTCTGCGATTAGAGAACACGAGTAGTGAAATGACGAGTGCAAGCAATGACACAATAAAAGCGAGTCCAACCAAGACGAGTGCGAACAATTTGGTGGAGAAAGCTCTTTCATAAGTGACACTCACAACGGCATCAGAGGCAGCCGTGTATTCAACAACAAAACCACTATCCCAACCGTTGACTGCGCCCCGAGTTGTCACCATGACTGGTATTACTTCACGGCTTTGATTCACTCCACCAGATTCACGGTCGTAGAAATCTGCTGCGACAAAATACACGCCTGTGTAAGTGTCAAATGGATACTGAGCCAACTCACCAGATATTCCCACTTCAATTTCTGCACGCCCAAATGCGGCACCTTGAAGGATGCGGATCTCTTGGCTGCCATCCGGTCCGCTCACCGTTACGCGAATATTGTCCGCTGCTCGTCCGTTTGGATCCTCAACTGATTTGTCATTAGATGCCAATGTAATTCGGAAAGTTGCGACAGAAGAATCCGGAGTGATCGATATTGGCTCCATAATCGCCGAGATCCCTGAGGTCGGAGCCTGATCAGAGTCAGTAAATGTGCTGCCGCCTTCGGCAGAGTAGAAGGCAACAACCAAGGTGTACACGGCGATAAAGATGGCAATCGTTATGCCAAGTAGCGCCCACCCCTTTTTGGATAGTTTTCGAGGGTGTGGATCACTGGCAAAGTCGGGTGTAGCAATGTTCATCGTGACACCCTCTCTTCATTATGCGGCACAACTCACCGGGTTACGAAATCCACCGAACCAACCCATGGGATCATAGGGGGTTCCGTTAATCCTCACTTCATAATGTAAATGCGGTCCAGTGGACCAACCGGTAGAACCAATTTTGCCCACCTCTTGACCTGGGCTCACTGACTGCCCAATGCTGACACTCTCCGAGGACAAATGCGCATAAAAAGTGGTGAGGCCCCCTGAGTGAACGAGGAGCACCGCTCTTCCATAAGGACCCCCGTTGGTGATCGCCGCCACCGTACCTGAATCCGCCGCCTTGACAGATGTACCCGAAGGCGATCCAATATCAATTCCGGTATGGCACGAGTTGTAGCCATATATCGGATGGATTCGCGGACCCACACTTCCCGATTTTGGGTACCCCGGCACTGGCCACACAAGCTCACCCGATGGCGAACCTGAAGTACCGCCAGATTGAGCAGCCACTTTGCGTGCGGCCGCAACCGCCTTCTTGGCCGCTTCCTCCAAACGACGTTCCTCCTTCTTCAACTTTTGATAACGCACTTTGACTTTCTGTGCGTACTTCTGAGCATTGCGCACGGCTTGCTTCTTTGCTTTACGCAGCTTTATCACAGCTCGCTGCTTGTCATTGGCTTTCGCTAAAGCAAGACTTGCCTTGCGCAGTTGGCTTTGCGCCTTGACACTGGCTTGATCAGCTTTCAACGCAAGTTGCTTGAGTTGAACTTCTTGTCGGTTAATGTCTGCCTGGGTCACCATCAAGGAACGTTCGACACCCTGCTGTTCCCGACTAATGTAGTCAACCGCGACCAATCGTGATGTGAAGTCCGCTGGGGAGTTGGAATTAAGGAGAACTTCAATCTCTGACAGCGGTCCTCGTTGATAGAAGGCTCGCGCCACTGAATCCATGTCATTGCGTTGGGAAAATAGACGCAATTCAATGCGTTTTTTTGCACGTACACCCAACTGATACTCGCTCTGGGCATAAGCAGCCTCGATTCGCAATGACTCTGCAACGGCTGCGACCCGTTGTGCTTCACGCCTTGCCGATCGCTTTTCTCTTTGCGCAACAACTAAAGCTCGTTGGGCGGCGGTCGCTACGAGAACAGCCTTGCGCACCTTCTTATTAGCGCCCATAAGTTCTTGTTGCACTTCGTTAAGGTCCCCGCGAATCTCACGCTGCGCAGATTGAATTCGATCGACTTGATTAGCAGGGGCAGGCAGGGCACTCATGCCAATAATGAGGGACCCGCCAACCGTGGCCACAATGAGCATGCGAGTGGGAACGCGAATGGAAACGCGAATGGGAACGCGACTGCAGGCATGCAGTAGCGAGGACATGCGGGAGGGGACCACGTGCTCAGGATAAACCCCGAGTCACGCGCAACACTCAAGCAAAATGCCGTTTTGGGAACTAAACCCTCAAGTACTTCCTGAGGGTGAAGAAGGCGGCAATTGCTGACAGACCAATGCCCACCAGCAGAAGCAGCGGTGCAATAGAAAGCACTGATTCCCAACCAACAAAGGCAGTGAACTGGAATGAGGGCGCCAACACCTGATCAATCACAATTGTCTTTGTGAGAATCAAACCACCCACAGCGAGTAGCGCACCAATTCCTGCCGAAACCGCAGCCTCCAGTAAAAATGGCAATTGGATGTACAAATTGCTGGCACCCACCAGTCGCATGATGCTTGTTTCTCTCCGCCGACTAAATGCGGCCACGCGCATGGTGTTAACAATGAGAAGTACCGTAACGACCAACATCACGATTGCAATGATGAGCGCTACCGCCTGCAACCCGCCCAGCAACCTAAAGAATTTATCCAGCACCTGACGTTGATCATTTACCTGCTCAATGCCCGGCCGGCCGGCAAATGCGGAGGCAACAACATCGTATTGAGTGGGATCTGAAAGCTTTACGCGGAAAGATTCCGGAAGCGCATTCTCACTAACACTGTCAACAATTGGTGAATTGGCGAATTGCTCCTGGAAGCGAATGTATGCCTCTTCACGGGATTCGTAATAGATCTCTTCCACCAGTGGCCGCAATGACTCAAGGTCAGCTCGAATCTGATCCCGTTGCGCACGATTGACTTCGCCACCAACACAGGAAGGAGTGTCACTGCCGTCGGCGCAGAGGAAAATCGAAACTTCAACTTTGTCGTACCAAAAATCTTTCATGGTGTCGACTTGTGCGCGCACGAGCAAACTTACGCCGAAGAGGGTCAATGACACAGCGACCGTGATGATCACGGCGAGAGTCATGGTGAGGTTTCTTCTGAGTCCGTTGCCCACCTCACTGGCAACAAATTGAGCCCGCATTACCGGGAGTATCCGTACACGCCACGAGATTGATCTCGGACCACATGACCGTGCTCAAGCTCAATGACTCGACGGCGCATTTGATCTACGATCTGGGCATCATGGGTCGACATGATGACGGTTGTGCCCAATCGATTGATGCGATCAAGCAACTTCATGATGCCCACAGAGGTCCCTGGGTCAAGGTTTCCGGTGGGTTCGTCGGCAATGAGCATTTTGGGGCGATTCACAAATGCGCGGGCAATCGCCACGCGCTGCTGCTCACCTCCTGAAAGTTCATCGGGTCGGCGGCCTTCCTTACCCTCGAGACCCACGACTTCAAGTACCTCCGGAACAACTTTGCGAATATGGGACTTGGGTTTGCCGATCACTTCTAATGCAAAAGCAACGTTTTCAAAAACAGTCTTATTGGGTAACAAGCGGAAGTCCTGGAATACCGTTCCGATTTCACGTCGAAGCGCAGGTATCTTCCAGTTCGAAAGACGCATGAGATCCTTGCCCAACACCCAAACATTCCCAGAGGAGGGGCGTTCTTCCCGAAGGACTAGGCGAAGAAAGGTGGACTTCCCGGAGCCAGAAGGACCCACGAGAAAGACAAACTCCCCTTTCTCGATTTCCAGGGAAGCGTCCTCTAGAGCGGGGCGCGTTTGATTGGGATAGACCTTGGTCACGTTGTCGAACAGGATCACGTGTCGGTACTCCGTTCCTGAGGGAAGTCTTCTCGGCCGATCCCCAACAGTCTATGCCGAAGGGTAGTTCAGGGTGCTTTACGGCGCGGCCGAAACCGTCTTGCGCCACCTAATTCCAGCCTGAATGAACTCATCGATTTCACCATCGAGCACGGCGGAAGTGTTACCGGTTTCCTGCTCGGTCCGCAGATCTTTGACCATCTGATAGGGGTGAAGGACATATGAGCGCATCTGATTACCCCAGGAACCACCGGATGAGTCCTTCAAGGAATCCAATGTGGCCCGTTCCTCCTGGCGCTGGTTTTCCAATAATTTGGCCTGCAACACCGCCATGGCGGTAGCTCGGTTTTGGAGCTGCGAACGTTCGTTTTGGCAGGACACCACAATCCCGGTAGGGACATGGGTGATTCGCACCGCGGAGTCGGTGGTGTTCACACCCTGGCCGCCGGGTCCACTCGACCGGTATACGTCAATGCGCAAATCATCTTCTGGAATATCAATGCTTTCAGACTGCTCGAGCACTGGAATGACCTCGACGTCTGCAAAAGATGTTTGGCGACGACTTTGGTTATCAAAAGGCGATATTCGCACTAGGCGATGTGTTCCTTGCTCAACCGACAGCGTGCCGTAAGCGTAGGGGGCCTTCACGGCAAAGGTTGCAGATTTAATACCGGCTTCCTCAGCATAAGAAGTGTCATAGACCTCAAAAGACCACCCATGTCTTTCGCAATATCGGGTGTAGAGCCGCAGGAGCATCTCCGCCCAATCGGCGGCATCGACACCACCTGCACCTGAACGAATGGTGACGAGTGCTTCACGTTCATCGTATTCGCCGGAAAGTAATGTGCGAATTTCTAGTTCGCCCACCACCGACTCCATTAACTCAAGTTCTTTTACCGCCTCAGCAAGTGAATCTGAATCCCCTTCATCTTCAGCTAGCTCGAAAAGGACAGGAAGATCTGACATACGACTTTTTACTGATTCAAATTTCCGTAGCTCAGTTTGCACCGAAGACAACTTCGAAGTTACCCGCTGAGCGTTGGCCTGGTCGTCCCATAAATTGGGTACTGATGCTTCCGCCTCCAGGGCCGAGATCTGCTTTTTCATATTGTCAACATCAAGCACTATTCCGATACTGGCCACTTTCGTGGACAAATCATTGAGTCGATCCTGGATCTCAAGCGAAGGCACGGGTTAACAATACGGCTCAGGTACCTTTAATTAGAAAATGAGCGGTAATCGAGCCGCGCAGCGGCGCTGACCTTAATTGGGTCAAAAGGCAAGGAATCAAAGAAGGTCAACCGAAGTGGGGTGGTCAGAGTCACGTACACACCTGTCTCGGTGCTCTGCAATTGGAGGATCGGTTGTTCAGATGAATCCTGCGGAAGGGGTTTCGTGGATTGAAAGTGTCCCTGAACTATCGCTTTGACATTTTGGGCATTCAATTGCGTTGATTCAGTGGCACCCTGGTTGTAATAGGCAACGAGATCAATCCCCTGAACTCCTGCAAGCGCCAGCGAATCAGCCTGTGCTTGCAGGTTTCTTTGTTGAATGAATGCAGAGGATGAATCGGTAATCACAGCTAGGGCGAGTAGACACACACCGAGCATCCCGATACCCAAAAGCAGGATGTTCCCAGAGTCATTACATGGCCGTGCGCGCATGTCAACCGGCCTGCCTAAATTGATCCACCATGAGTGTCACATTCGCCTCAACAGGGAAACTCAATGGTGCCCCCTCACCCCAGCGCGGAAGGAGTGGGAGTGGAATTGCACTGGAAACTTCGATATTGACCAGCGAACCCGGTGTCAAACATGGGCCACCCGTGCACGTTATCTCGAGATGAGGCGTACCAGCATTTATACCGTGATCACTAAATGCCCGCTGCATGAGTGCTATTGCAAGTGAGTTGCCCTGAGCAACTGACCCACTTGTCATAAATGCTCGTGCCGCTTCACGTGCGGCAGCATGTGCAGCAAAAGATCCTGCATGCAAAGTCATGACCGCTATTGCGACGTACACCAAAGGCATGATGATGGCCACGCCAACAACAATGAACTCCAGCATGGCACTGCCCTGATCGTGGTTGCTCAGGCGCCTTACCTCACCGAACACCCTGTGTGATTGATGCTTACTCCACATATGAATGACCGGTTAACGTCATGGTCGTTGGACCGTACACACCTAAAAGCGGCAGTTCAGCGTCCACCTGAACAGCAATCATGGGTATCCCATCCAGATAAGTTCGATGAGCACTGACATCGGTAACCGTTGCTCCCGCAATATTGGCCAGCAAAACCTCTCGAGTTCTCTGCTCAGCGAAACCAAGGTCAGATCCCACAAGGGCCCCCACACGAGCACCTTCGATTGCAGCACTGGTGATAACGGTGCGGACATGCATGGCCAACATGAGTTGCAGGACAGCAAGACCAATGAGCATCAACAAAGGCGCAACGAGCGCAAACTCGACACTGGCATTTCCTTCATCACGATTCCAGCGGATTTCGTTATTGCGCACCCAGTGCATTTCTTTAGGCCGAGACACTCGATATTGCTCGATCAAGAATTCCTGTTAATTGGTCATCGGCGATCAACCAAATAGCTGTGACTAGACCTGCAGTCATGACTGCAACGAGAACCCAGCCAGGAACATCTCCTCGATCCTGAGCAAGGCGCGCAAATATTCTGTGGAGCAGGAGTTCGATTTTCATTTCATTTCCTTTCATTGAGTTGGATGTACAGAGTTGAAGATTGGTTCACTTGCTGTGGTCAGGGGACAAGTACTTGCAGACCCCGTATGGCCGGAAATAGAGCTATGACAATCACGGTGGGTAAAACAAGAAACACAACAGGGATCAACATGGCAACATCTTTTTTCCCTGCAAGTTCAATCAGGTATTGACGTTGTTGACTACGAGCATCTGCCGCTTGCGCCCTCAGCACCTCACTGAGCGGAGTTCCGCGCTCCATGGCGACGACCAGTCCATCGGTGAATCTTTCAACATTGCGTGACCCCGTGCGCCCAGCCATGTCTCGGAGCGCAGAGCTCAGTGTTTCTCCGGAACGAATATGCCGCACGCACGTATGTAACTCCTGGGACAAAACTCCTTGGCTCATTCCGGCAACGCGGTTAAGTGCGGCTAATGGAGTTTCTCCAGCTGTGACAGAGAAAGCCAGCAACTCGGCAAGATCAGGGAATTGCTGATCGATGCGTGCCGTGCGCTTTTTGGCAAGTGTCGACAGGTATTTTTCGTGGGCCATATACGCCATGGCACCACCAAGGATGGCTGTGACTCCGAGCACAATCGGCGATGCGCCTCGTGAAACATTCCAGACTCCAAATAACACGCCTGCAATGAGTCCGAGACCGAGCCAGCTAATTTGTTCAAGCTTAAATCGCGATAGGTCAATTGCGCTATCTCCTGTTGAACGACCTGCTTGATTGAGTTTTTCAATGGATTTATCTGATCGCGCCATCGGGAGAAGACGCATGAGGTGCATGCCTTGTGCGCCAAAGAGTCCCTTCACTGAATCTAATGATGTGGTAGCCGGAGTGATGGATACTTGCCCATGAACTTGCATGGAAACACGCTCTGAAAGGGAAAGCGGTGCCGTCGCACGGATCCGCGCAAAAATTAGTAGCAGCCCTGAGGCAATTGCCAGTCCAACAAAGGCCCCCGTCATGCTGCTACACCAATTACTCGTTCGTCACTTGGAAGCCGGCCAATGCGTAACATCAGGCGGTAGGCGATTACGGACGTAATTGCCGCACCCAGAAGCACAGCCCCGCCAAGAGCGGAATTGAATGCGGCAACGGCTTCGGGTCGAGTACTCAAAAATGCCAAAGTGAGCCACGGTGCTGCAATGGACATGCGTGCAGCGCTGACAGTCCAACTTTGCCTGGCCTCTATATCTCCACGAGTGGTTGCATCCTGTCGCAGTAATACGCTCAGGGTTCGAAGGACATGGCCAAGATCGGTTCCGCCTACCTCCTGCGCAATGCGAAGCGCCGCGATCACGCGATCTGCTACCGGATCTGACATATGACCTTGTAGTGAATCCAGTGCAGACGCGAACGAACCCGTTGCCCGATAACTCTTTGCGAATTGCGCAAATGAGTAGCGCAACTCAATGGGGCCCCGCTGGGCGAGGTCTACTAATGCTTCAGGCAAGGACATTCCTGCCCGCACCGCAGAGGCAAGCGTGTCAACGGCATCAGGCCAAGCGGTTCTCAAGGACTTGGAACGAGTGGCTGCCTTGCGCTTGAGAATGACCAACGGCGTGATGGCCGCCGCCGTTGCAGACATGAGTGCCACCACGGGTATGGCGGTGACAATAAGAATGATGGAACCAGTTGCCAGCGCGCTAATGACCATGGTCGTGTACACACCACGAGTGGTGACATTAGGCACCGCTGCAGCCTGAACCACACGGGCGACTCTCGAAACTCGCTGGGTGCGAAACCGAGGGGAAGATGTGAATGAGAGAAATATAAGGAGGACACCTACTCCCACTCCAAGTCCAATGAGTGCACCCATTAGGCGACTTCACGAACTACAGAGGGTGCCCCGTTCAGCACGCTTGTGAGATCAAATCCAGCCTGAGCAAAGCGTTCGGGGTGCGGCGGAAACCCTGCCTTACGTGTCAAACCGTGTCCATCATCTTTAAAGATTGAGGACATTTCAATAACCCCGTGCTCTACCCGACCAGTTACTCCCGCGATCTCACGTATTCGACGTGTGCCATCTGCTTGGGTGGCAGTGTGAATGATGAGATCGACCGCTCCTGCAACCGTAGGAACGACAAACTCACCAGGAATATTGTTGCCCGCCAAGAGAGGAAGGGTGCATAACTTGGTCACAGCTTCACGGGCACTATTTGCATGCAGTGTGGAGAGAGATGGCATGCCGGAGTTCATGGCAATGAGCAGGTCCAGTGATTCTCCTTGACGAACTTCCCCCACAACCAATCGCGTGGGTCGCATTCGAAGTGCTTCACGTACCAACCTTCGTAACGGAATTTCACCCGTACCCTCCAGGCTTGCATCACGGGTTTGCATTGCTATCCAGTCGGGGTGATGGATTCGGATCTCAAAAACTTCTTCACAACTAATGATTCGCTCTTGTGGGCCAATACAACCGAGCAAAGAGTTGAGTAGTGTTGTCTTTCCTGCTTGCGTACCACCCGCAACGACAATATTGACCCCACTGATGACTGCAGCTTCAAGGAACTGCGCTGCGTGGTGGGTTAATGTTCCGTGCCCGACTAAGTCATAAATAGATCGTGGCCGAACAACAAAACGTCTGATATTAATCGACCAATGATTCTTGGTGATGTCGGGAATGACAACATGTAGACGACTTCCATCACGCAAAACAGCATCAACAAAGGGTTGTGAGAGGTCTAATCGCCGCCCCGATGTACGCAACATGCGCTCCACCAAGTCTTTCACTTGATGATCGGCGAGTACAACATTCGTGAGTTGACTTTTCCCATTTTTGGCAATGAACACTCTCGATGGTTCATTGATCCAAATCTCTTCCACCTCAGGATCATTGAAATACACCTGTAAAGGGCCATAACCCGAAATGTGATGATGAACCTCGCGGATTGTCTCCTGTGGGTCGATCAGTGCCCCACTCGCGAACATGTCAGTGACGCATTCCTCAATCAACCTGAGCACCTGCTCTGAATCCACCCCAGGATCAATGTCCAACCGGCTGATCATGTCCCGCACGCGGGCTTCTACGAGCACGGCTTCAGGTGAAGAACTCACTGCACATTCCCCTCATCAGATAATCACTATGAATGACTTGATGAAGGTATGCGTGAAGTCCACATAAAAAAAGGGGCGAAATCACGCCTGTGGATAAACCGAAAAGATTTACAGCAGAAAGCGGTCCCACGCCGCTTTGACAAACTCAGGATGCTCGGTCTGAGCTAAGTGTCCAGTGTCCGGAAGTACCACCACATGGGAATTGGGGAACTTTTTGGTCAGTCGGTGAGCTGCTTTGGCCGTAACCAATACATCTTTTCGCCCATAAATACCCAATGTTGGTGCAATCACTCGCTCTGCTAATTTCCACGGGCGATTGTCCCCGGTTAAGTCTGCATTTGTTTTGAGCAAGCCCCGCAAGCTGCTTAAGAAAGCATCGGTGTTGTACGTAAGGTGATCGCGTTCACGGACTTCGGCAACCGCTTCATCAAAGCGAAGTTTGGAATGGCGCTCAGGATTCGCGGTGCAGCCATCGATGGTTGCCTGAACTCGATCCTCTGCGGGAGTCTCCAAATACTTGGTGACTAATTGTTCCCCGACACCTGGCATGGCGAGCGCAGGCAGGTGCACATTGCCTTTTGTCGCGTACAAACTAGGCAGGGCAGGGGAAATCAACGTCAATGTACGAATGAGTTCAGGCTTGCGTGCCGCTAACTGCAATGCAACTGCTCCACCGAGTGAATTTCCAAATAAATCGACGGGGCCCAAGTCCTTGGCCAGGATGAACGCCGCGATCGCCCTCGCCAGCCCTGACGGGGAGTAGTCGCCATCGCGCGGCGGGGGTGACATGCCGAATCCGGGGAGATCGATGGCATACCCCGTGAGTTCTTCTGACATTGCCAGCATCAGGTCGGTCCAATTCAGTGAGGATCCCCCCAGGCCGTGGATAAATACGGCGGTTCGAGCAGGTGCTCCCGCTCCGCTTTCCCGTGGCTCGTCAATATTGGTTCGATACGAAATTGTTCGTTGGGGAAGGAACTCAATGCGCCGCGCACAGGCAACGAGGGCCTCACGACGAGGCAATACGGGGGAAATCACCCTCCTACAGTACGCCGATCCCACTTCCCGCATGTTCGCGCTATCGGCACTGCATACACGTTAAGCACTGCACCTGGTTACCTCTGACGAAGTACACTGCTCAAATGGCTCTCTCAGCGACACAGACCCCCGCTGACGAAAACGCCAAGGTCATCCGTCTACCTAAGGCTCAACGCCGCGAACAGTTGATGGATACGGCGCGGGCGGTGTTTGTGGTGCAGGGTTACCACTCAGCCAGCATGGATGAAATTGCCGAACAAGCTGGCGTATCCAAGCCGTTGCTCTATCAGCACTTCCCCAGCAAGTTGGACCTCTATCTGGCCATTCTTGATTCCGGGATTGAGCATCTTCTCGATACATCCGATGCCTCTTTGAGGAACATCACCGATAACAAGCAGCGCGTTCACGCAACCATTCGCTCTTATGTCGAGTTTGTCGATGATCCCGCTGGCGCCTACCGACTTGTATTCGAATCAGACCTCACTAATGAACCTGAAGTCCGCCAACGCATGGCTCACCTAGATAGGGAAGTGATCCGCCGAATTGCTGCCGTGATCAAAGCCGACACTGGTCTCAGCGAGAGCCAAGCGGAACTTCTCGGTGCAGGTTTACACGGCCTTGCTCAAGTTGCGTCAACCGCATGGTTGGGCAATCCTGATGTTCCCCGTGAAGAAGCAGTAGAACTTCTCGCGTCACTCGCTTGGAAGGGCATCAGCGGTTTCCCACTGTCTCACCCACCATCTGATCTTTAACCATTACAACAACTAGTGACCGGCGCATTAAACTACCGGTTCGAAAAGAAGGAAGAAAAACAATGGACATTGTGATCGGCGTTCAACACACATCACGCGACATCACGCTGGAATCCGAGGAAACCCTCGAAGCCGTCACCGAAAAGGTATCGCAGGCATTCGCCACCGGCGGAGTCCTCACGCTGACCGATTCCAAAGGACGCACGGTGATCGTGCCATCTGAAAAAATTGCCTATGTTGACTTGGGGCCAGCACCTGGTCGCCGAGTGGGTTTCGGCGCACCCGCCTGAGTAAACGCGCGCACCCGCCTAAATAAACGCGCGCGGAACTAAGCAGCTAGCCCGAGATCGGACATTCGCTTGGAGTGACTATCCGTGAGTCGAGCAAGCATGCGTCCAATTTCGGCCAGGTCCGCACCGGGGCGATCCACTCCACCAATAATGAGCGCACTCAGGGCATCACGCTCGGCTGCAACCCGCTGCGCCTGGGACAAAGCTTCACCGACAAGGCGTCTGCCCCACAGCGCAAGTCGGCCGGCAACTTTTGGGTCATGGGCAATTGCCGCGCGAATTCGTTCGACAATATAGGTGGACTGTAAAAGGTCATCGCACACCTCTGTGACTAATTTCCGGGTGCGTGGATCCACATATGAGGAAATTTCTCGATAGAAGTCCAATGCAATTCCATCGCCCACATAGGCTTTCATGAGACCTTCAAGCCAATCGGTTGGCTTGGTCTTGGAATGGAATTCCTCAAGAGTCAGCCGGAACGGCTCCATGGCAACTTCCGGATCAGCACCCAATTCGATCAGTCGATTGCGCAGGGCTACGAAGTGGCGAAACTCCGTGGTTGCCATGTCACCCATGGTCGCTTTGTCGGCGAAGGTGGGTGCGAGCACCGAATCTGCAGCCAGGCGCTCGAAGGCGGTGATCTCAGAAACCGCCAATACGGCAAGGAGATCCACGACAGCGTCTCGGTAGCCCTGACTCTCGAGGAGTTCGGACTCCGTTGATTCAATATCGGATGGATCGACACTGGTCATAATGAGCCAAGGCTAGCGGGGTACCATGAAATCAATGAGCCATTCGCTCAGGTTCCCCGAAGCGGGATTTCTCCCGCCTCATTATCACTGGAGTTCCACTGTCCACTCATACTGATTCTCAACCTGCGGATTCACCGGCTCCAGATCTCAATGATCTAGAAATTGCCACCGAATTCGTCAAGGCTGAACCAAAAACATTCACTGAACTTGGTGCCGATCCCCTAATCGTCTCTTCGCTCGCTGCCCACGGAATTGTCACAGCTTTCCCGATCCAGGAAATGTGTCTTTCCATGGCACTGTCGGGTCGCGACATTATTGGCCAAGCCAAGACCGGAACCGGCAAAACATTGGGTTTCGGAGTTCCTCTTTTGCAGCGTCTTCAGCGACCCGGTGGAAATCTTCCGCAGGCTTTGGTGATTTGTCCAACGCGCGAATTGGCCTCTCAAGTCGCATCCGACTTGGGGATCGCCGGTAAAGACCTCGGGGTTCGCGTACTCGCCGTGTACGGGGGTCGCGCAATTGAGCCCCAAATTGATTCCTTGAAAAAAGGAATAGATGTCATCGTGGGAACCCCTGGCCGAATTATGGACTTGGCTGGTCGACGGGATCTTGATCTGAGTGCCATTCGAGTTTTGGTCATGGATGAAGCCGATGAAATGTTAGACATGGGATTTCTCCCGGATGTGGAACGAATTGTTGCGTTGCTGCCCACAGACCGCCAAACAATGTTGTTCTCTGCCACCATGCCTGGACAAATCGTGAATTTAGCTCGCCGCTACATGTCACAGCCCACACACATCCGCGCATCTGACCCGAATGATCAAAACGCGACAGTTGATTCCATTGAGCAGCATGTCTGGCGTGCTCACCCAATGGATAAATTGGAGCTCGTTGCTCGCATTATGCAAGCAGATAGTCGCGGACTGGCCATGATCTTCACGCGAACAAAGCGCAAAGCACAGAAAATTTACGATGACCTCACCGAAAGAGGCTTTGCCGTCGGCACCGTGCACGGTGACCTTGGGCAGGGCGCACGTGAACAAGCACTGCGCGCTTTCCGATCGGGGAAGATTGACATCCTGGTAGCAACTGATGTTGCTGCGCGCGGAATTGATGTCGATGGTGTGACACACGTGATCAACTTCGAATGCCCCGAAGATGAAAAGGCGTACTTGCACCGAGTGGGCCGCACGGGTCGAGCAGGAAATTCAGGGGTTGCCGTCACACTTGTCGATTGGGAAGATGTTGCCCGTTGGCAAATGATTGATCGGGCGCTGCAGTTGCCGTTCAAAGATCCCCTTGAGACGTACTCCACCAGTGATCACGTGTACACCGGATTAGGGATCCCCACCGATGCCACCGGCCGGTTGGCGCGCAAGGATCAAACGCGCGCCGGACTCAATGCTGAACACATTGAGGACCTGGGCGGGCGCCAACCCAAACCGCCCGAGCCTTCCCGTGATCGCACCCCGCATAAGAGTTCATCCGGTGGCTCCCGCACCCAAAAATCCCAAGGAAAGTCTCGTCCGCGCAAACGCACGAAAGCGGCAACTGGCGAGTAATGCTGGATTGAATCGGGTACAACTGGGTTATGGGTGGTTTCATGCCGGTCGTTGACCTTGACCTGCATCGTGGGCCTGAGTGTGCCCGCGAAGCCCGCACGGCCATCGAGGAGAGCCTGCCCGAAGGCCCACTTCGAGACTCATTAGAGGTTATTGCCTCCGAGTTGGTCACCAATGCCTTTGTTCACGGACACGGGGAAATTCATTGCCTCCTGCTTCGAATTGGATCGGGATATCGAATAGAGGTCAGCAATGAATCCAACGAAGTAGAGTTTCACGTATCCGTAGATCACATGGATCTCGATTCCGAAAAAGCCGAATCCGAAGGTGGTCGCGGCCTCACGGTCGTGCGGTCTCTGAGTAACGAAATGGGCTACTCATTGACCGGTAACCGACTGACCGTGTGGGCCGTAGTGACAGATCAATCGGCGTAAATCAGATTTGCTGGGCAGAAATATATGTGGCCCAGAGCAAAAGCGCCGAAAATAATGCGACTCCTGAGGTAAACCATCCGAGACGAGCCACACTGACACTGGGGAGTTCCTCTCTAAATACTGACATCAATACCGCCCCACCGAGGAATGCTGTTGGTATAGCAACGAATAATTCATTCGGTGGTGGGGCGAAGTAGGACAGTGCAAGCCCTGCAAAGAGAAATGCGGTCAAGACCCAGCGATCCTTCCGCCTAAAATGATTGGGGTGCGTGCGCGCCAAACCCCGATCGGACAAAACAAAATGCAAGGACATCACAATGGCAAATAAAATCGCAAAGTCTGCACCCAATTCAATTCGATCTGGATTGGTGTAGGAAAAAATCAAGCTCAGCACTCCAACCATAATGAGATTGGCTCGATACAGCGTCTTGCTGCCATCTTTGCTCTCCGCTGCTTTGGCATCGAATGCATAAAAGACAACAAGGCCGACAAGAGCTACTAGGAACAGTGCAGACTGAACAAAAAGATCGGGAATAGCGTCTGGGATTGTGATGTTGGCAAACGCTAACTCACCATCGGCCAACTCGGGCAGCATGTGAACAAAAACATATGCAACGGCAACTCCGCCTGCAAAAGATGCAACGGCATCTTGCCTTCTCGCAGTCTTATTAAGTAGTTGGCTATCCAGAATAGTTGGAGCAAAAACATGGGTAAGCGCGAGAAAGGCTGTCAGCACAATCGCCAAGGCCCACACACTTGCGGGCGTTGTGAGATCCATGGCCCGAGACTAGAGCACGTGAATAAACGTGGAGACTAGGAACGAATTTTGTAATCCTCAAGAATTCGGCGCGCAATGATCATCTTTTGAACGTCTGCGGTGCCCTCGCCAATAAGAAGCATTGGGGCTTCTCGATACAGGCGCTCGATTTCGTACTCTTTGGAATAGCCGTATCCGCCATGAATTCTGAAGGAATCCTCCACTACTTCCTTACAGTATTCACTTGCCAGATACTTTGCCATTCCGGATTCGAGATCGTTTCGAGAGCCATTGTCCTTAAGTCGCGCCGCCATGATCATCATTTGGTGAGCAGCTTCTACCTTGGTGGCCATCTCAGCCAAACGAAATGCGACCGCTTGGTGCTCTGCAATCGGTTTGCCGAACGTGACGCGAAGTTGAGCGTATTCCGCACCGAGTTCAAATGCGCGCATGGCGATACCACAGGCACGGGCGGCAACATTGACCCGACCGACTTCCACACCGTCCATCATTTGATAAAAACCTTTACCGGGCTCACCCCCCAGGAGATCATCTTCGGAGAGAACTAGTCCATCCATGATCATTTCCGTGGTGTCGACGCCCTTGTAACCCATTTTTTCGATCTTTCCGGGAATGGTTAGCCCCGGACGTACTTCGCCAAATCCCGGCGTCTTCTCAATCAAAAATGTCGACATTTTTTTGTACACACTGGCATCGGGATCTATTCCTTGGTCTGTGCGAACCAGAGTTGCCACCAGGGTGGAAGACCCGCCATTAGTCAGCCACATTTTCTGGCCTGTAAGAACATACGAATCGCCGTCTTTGACCGCCTTGGAAGTAATCGCCGCAACATCTGAGCCACAACCGGGCTCACTCATGCTGAAAGCTCCGCGTACTTCGCCGATTGCCATGCGAGGCAAGTATTTGTCCTTTTGCTCCGGAGTTCCGTGATGCATGAGCATGTACGCCACAATGAAATGGGTATTGATCACTCCGCTGACAGGCATCCAGCCTCGGGCAATTTCTTCCACCACTAACGCATAGGTCAGCAGCGACTCACCAAGGCCGCCGTATTCCTCAGGGATCATGAGACCGAAAACACCAAGTTCTTTAAGACCATCGACAATGGCTTGCGGATACTCATCAGCATGTTCGAGTTCATTGGCAACAGGGATGATTTCCTTATTCACAAAATCCCGCACCGCGGACAAAATCTCTTTTTGTATATCATTCAAACCTTCGGTCTGAGCCAAGCGAGCCATATCTTCCCCTACTCCGGTGCGGTGAATGTTTGTGTGCGAGTCATACCTGCTGCGCGGCCTTTGCCCGCGACAACCAATGCCATTTTGCGTGATGCTTCATCGATCATTTCATCGCCTAACATGGCAGCGCCCTTGGCTCCACCCGCAGCAGATGTGTAATAGTCATAAGCATCCAAAATCAGTTCGGCTTGGTCATAATCCTCCTGCCGCGGGGAAAAGATTTCATTGGCAGCTTCTACCTGCCCTGGATGCAAGACCCACTTGCCATCAAAGCCCAACGCTGCCGAACGGCCAGCAACACGACGGTAGCCTTCCTCGTCTTTGATCTGCAGATACGGACCATCGATGGCTTGTTTATCAAATGCCCTGGCAGCCATCAGGATGCGCATCAAGATGTAGTGATAGGCGTCCCCAGTGTCATAGCCCGGAGGTTGCTCACCCACCACCAGGGACTTCATGTTGATACTTGCCATGAAATCAGCCGGGCCAAAAATAATTGTTTCAACCCTTGGACTGGCCTGTGCAATGGCATCAACATTGATCAGCCCGAGGGCATTCTCAATTTGGGCTTCAATCCCAATCCGACCCACCTCTAATCCATTGGATTTCTCCACCTGGGTCAAAAGCAGATCAAGCGCAACGATTTGGTCGGCGGTTTGCACTTTAGGAAGCATGATGCAATCGAGGTTCGCACCCGCTTGCCCCACAACTTCAATGACGTCTGCATAGGTCCACTCGGTAGTCCAGTCATTAACCCGGACCGAACGCACCTTGCCCTCAAAACCACCCTCATTCAGCGCAGCCACAATATTTTTGCGAGCCTGAGGCTTAGCCAACGGAGCCACAGCATCTTCAATATCCATGAAGACCTGATCAACCTGTAAGCCACGAGCTTTGTCGAGCATTTTTTCGCTGCTTCCCGGTACCGCCAGATTTGATCGACGCGGACGTGGAGCGCGTTGCTGTGAAGTCATGCCCGAATGGTAGCGATCAGTGGACAGGTGCGCTCCCCATGATGAATTGATGTGGGGTACCTCACCTTTATGCTCCACTCGTGAGCAAGGAAAGCCCCCGCCGGTGACAACCCCACCGTTGCCGATTTCACCCGGCTCAAGCAGGATTAGACGGGCGCGCATTGCCACGATCTTCCTATTCTTCGCAAATGGCATTGCCCTCAGTGCATTAACTCCACGCTTGGCTGACCTTCAAGGACAGCTATCCATGAGTGATATCACCCTGGGTTTGGTGTTGAGTGCGGGAGCCGCCGGAGGACTCTTTTTCGGTCCATTCGCCGCGATCGGCATCAAAAGGCTCGGCAGCGGCCCCTTTGCAATGTATTCATTGCTTGTCATGCTTCCCCTACTGCCACTGGTAGGAATTGCACCAACAGCCGCAACGCTGGCAGTGGTCATGTTCGCGATAGGTGCCGTCGACTCAGTCTTGGATGCGTCCCAAAATGCCCACGGCCTTGAAGTTCAACGGATTTATAAAAGATCCATCATCAATAACATGCATGCTTTTTGGGCATTAGGTACCGTCGCCGGCGCACTCGTGGGAGCGTTAACACTTGCGCTGAATGTGTCATTGGGCTGGACCCTGCTGGGAGTTTCGATCGCCGGAATCATCGGGACACTGATCACATTTAGATGGGTGTTGCCACGAAGTTGGGTGCCTCCCGACGATCAAGGAAATGTGATGCCCGCTTCAGAATCCACATTCGAGCCCCAGATTGCTGCAGAGATCTCAGCAGACCACCTCTCTGGCATCGATCCGTCTTCAATCGCGCCGTCTTCAATTAACCCAGAGCCTCGATTCCCGATATGGAAACTATCCGGCCCAACCATGCTTCCCCTCCTTGCGCTGGGTTTATTTGTTCTCCTTGCCGTTGTCGTAGAAGATGTCCCCCAACGTTGGAGTTCCATTTACTTGACGGATATTGGCATGGCAGCAAATAGCGTTGGTTTTGGAGTGGTGGCCTTCACCATTTCGCTCACAATAGGACGGTTCTTGGGTGACTCATTCGTGAATCGATTCGGTGAAAGACGAGTTGCTCAAGTAAGTATGTCCATCGTTGCCATCGTTCTCGCGGCATCACTATTTGCCGGCGACGGCATTGGATTTATTGCCGCATGCGCTGTGGTCGGCTTTGGCGTCGCGACTTTATTCCCTGCAGCAATGCATGCAGCTACTTACATACCAGGCATTAGTCCTGGTAACGCAATCACCGCAGTGAGTTGGATGTCACGAGCAGGGTTTGTATTCGCACCGATTCTTGTGGGAATCATCTCCGAAAATCTTGGAGTGCAATGGGGAATTGGAATTGCAGTAGTTGCCGCACTTCTCATTATTCCGCTGGCTCGTTTCTTGCGGAGTGACCACTAGTCGCGTATGTAGTCCGATTAATTAAATCGGTGACGACTCCAACGGCTCTTTTATTTGAGAGCTTGATCGGATCACAATGACGATGCCCAGTAAAATTAACGCGGCCGCCGGATAAATTGCAATGGGAGGGGTCTGTCCAAGCCACACGGCAGCAACAATTGCCGCTCCAGGCATTTCCAATAAAATCGTGAGTGACACGAAAGTGGCAGATGAATTCTTCAACACCTTATTCATGAGTGTGTGGCCCAAGAGTTGGGCTCCAAGTGTGATCGCCAGAATCATGAGCCACGCTTCCGCACCGAACCCCACAAGATCCTGTTGAAATATTGCCAGAATGGGAAGTACGGTCAGTGCTGCAACCCCATAAAGAAGAAAGGTCATGGTCGAGGTCGACACTGTTTGTCGAACTCTTTCGCCCACCGACACATAGGCCGCCGCAAATACTGCACCAGCGAGTGCCAGTAAATCACCGATTAGATGTCTGGAATCCAATCTGACATCCACCCCGGTCAGGAAAATTACACCAGCTAATGCAATGAAGATTCCGACCCAAGCCGCGGGTGCAATCCGAATACCGCGAGCTCTGGCAATGAATGCTGCCCAGATCGGTTGGGTGGCCACCAATGCCGTCGATGCCGCGACCGACGTAAATGCCAGCGATGGAATCCACGTGGCAAAGTGCAATCCGAGAAATATTCCGGCGATTCCAATCAGTTTAAGTTCGCGCTTGTTCAGAAGACCGAGGGAGTGACGGTTGCGCGCCAAAACCCACAACCCCGTCAGCCCACTGCCAATAAAGCACCGCCAAAAAGCAATAGCCAAAACGGGGGCCGCCGTAGCCGCAATAAAAGGACCGCTCAGGGCAATGAAGACAACCGCAACACCCAGTGCTAGCAAGTCACCAGCTGGCGGCGGGCGAAGTGAATCCATCGCATGAGGGGTGGACTGTTGCGACATATGCGAAGCCTGCCGTAACGCGTCCGCGGCACTTCGCCGGGATACCGACTCTTTCGCGATAGCCTTCACATGTGAGCACACATGCACGCGTCTTCCTGGCCCACCTCAATGGCCTGGGTGTGTTTGATCCCATGGGAGACCACATGGGCAAGGTGCGCGATGCCACCATGGTTCTTCGCGCCGGGTCTCACCCACCTCGCCTCACCGGCCTGGTTATTGAAGTACCACCCCGCCGCCGCATTTTCATCCCCATGACAAAAGTGACCGCAATTGACTCGGGTCAAATAATTGTCACCGGAATGGTAAATCTGCGCCGCTTCGAGCAGCGACGAAACGAGACACTGGTCACCGCTGAACTTCTGGACCGATCAGTGAAACTTATTGGCACCGACGAGCCCGTCACAATCGAAGATATCGGGGTAGAGCAAACCGCCAATCGCGAATGGCTTGTGGAAAAATTATTTGTTCGCCGCGCTCCGACTGGATTTCGACGACGCAGTGAGAAAATGATCGTGGATTGGAATTCCGTGACGGGTCTGTCACTTCCTAATCAGGATCAGCCCGCCGAGCAACTACTGGCCACCATGGACTCCCTGCGTCCAGCCGACGTCGCAGCGATGCTGCACGAACTTTCTCCCAAGCGCCGTCTGGAAATTGCACGAGAACTTGATGACCAAAGATTGGCCGATGTCCTAGAAGAACTCCCCGACCAAGATCAAATTGAAATATTGCAAACACTCGAAGCTGAACGCGCTGCCGATGTCCTAGAAGAAATGGATCCTGACGACGCCGCAGACCTTATTTCCGAATTACCACCTGAGCGGGCCGAGGATCTTCTCGAACGAATGGAGCCTGACGAAGCTGAAGATATTCGTCGGCTTCTAACCTACGACGACTTTTCTGCAGGCGGCATGATGACCAGCGAGCCAATTGTGATGGCTCCGGATGAAACCGTGGCCGATGCACTCGCCAGAATTCGTAATCCTGAACTCTCACCCGCGTTGGCTTCACAGGTATATGTATGCCGCACCCCGACCGAAACACCCACGGGTAAGTATCTCGGCGTGTGCCACTTTCAGCGCCTTTTGCGGGAACCGCCATCATCACTTGTGTCATCGATCATTGATACATCTATTGAACCAATGCGACCAGACACTCCTCTTTCCGATCTGACCCGAAGTTTTGCCGCCTACAACCTGGTGGCGCTTCCCGTTGTCGACGAAAGTGGCTCGCTTGTCGGTGCAGTAACTTTCGATGACCTAGTGGATCACATGCTCCCGGAAGATTGGCGCGAAAATGCCTGACTCCGCATCCAGGAAACAACGCACACCTCGAATCGATCAACCCTTGGATCGAGGGCGCAGACCAAATTACGACCCTGAAAAATTTGGTCGCCTGTCTGAACGCGTTGCCCGACACATTGGGTCATGGATCTTCATTGCCTGGATGACCGTCATTGTTGTTGCATGGGTCAGTTGGAATATATTCGCGCCCGAACAGTGGAAACCAGATGCTTATCCATTTATTTTCCTCACTCTGCTTTTATCCTTACAGGCCTCTTATGCCGCACCTCTGATTCTTTTGGCACAAAACCGGCAGATGGACAGAGACCGGGTGCAATTCCAGGAAGATCGCAGTCGTAATGAACGTATTTTGGCTGATAGCGACTACTTGGCCCGCGAGATTTCAGACTTGCGGGGTGCAATGGGTGAAGTTGCAACTCGAGATTTCTTGCGCGGTGAATTACGCGATCTCCTTGAAGAGATTAATGATCGGCTGACCCGCATTGAAGAAAGCTCAGAGCCGCAGGGTGACGCGGGTGCCGAGGAGACTGACGCCCGATAGCATCGGGACATGGCATTCTCTCGTTCTTCATCATCTGACTCTTCCGTCTCTCCGGAAGAAGTCAACGCCGCACTCGCTACCGTCAATGATCCGGAAATCAACAGACCCATTACAGAAATCGGCATGGTCAAAGGCGTTGATATTCGAAAGGGTGGCGTCGTAGAGGTAGGCATCTTTCTGACCGTCTCGGGCTGCCCCATGAAATCCACCATCATTGATCGAGTGACTGACGCAGTCATGAAAGTTTCAGGGGTCACCAAAGTCAGCGTGGAACTGGATGTCATGAACGATGAACAACGAGCCAATATGAAACAGATTCTCCGCGGTGGTCGACCCGATAAAGAGAATCCATTCACCAAAGCTGGCTCGCTCACCAAAATTTACGCAATCGCGTCGGGCAAGGGCGGGGTCGGAAAGTCATCAGTAACTGCCAACTTGGCAGTGTCCCTCGCACAAAAAGGTTTCTCCGTTGGTCTTCTTGACGCCGACGTCTACGGACACTCCATCCCACGAATCCTTAACGCCATGGCACCGCCCACCATGGTGGAAGGATTGATCATGCCCCCCCAGGGATATGGCGTTCGCGTGATTTCAATGCTGCCATTTAAGCCTGGCGGCATTGAGCAACCCGTGGCTTTCCGTGGGCCAATGCTGCACCGAGCCTTGGAGCAATTCCTGTCTGATGTGTGGTGGGGGGATTTGGATTACCTGTTGCTGGATCTTCCTCCCGGTACGGGCGATATCGCCATGTCGACTGCCCAACTTCTGCCGCATGCTGAGATCGTGGTGGTAACCACACCGCAACTCGGTGCGGCCGATGTCGCGATTCGTGCCGGAACCCTTGCAATCCAGACTCATCAGAAGGTTTCCGGTGTCATTGAAAACATGAGTGGATTCCCTTGTCCGCACTGCGGCGAACCACTGGATCTTTTTGGAGCAGGTGGTGGTCAACTCGTTGCAGATGGACTTAGTAAGGCCTTTGGGTCCGAAATCCCCCTGCTAGGAAGGATCCCCTTTGATGTTCGTCTGCGAGAAGGTGGCGACAGCGGAGAACCACTCGTACTCGCGTTCCCTGATTCGCCTGCAGGTGCGGAAATTATTTCGATTGCAAATGCACTGGCAACCAAGCCGCGTGGACTCGCCGGAATGTCACTGAATATTTCCCCAGCCGGACGCTAAGACAGGCGCACACAATTCTGTTATCGCTTTTGTGTGAATGATTTACGTGGCATCAGGATCAAAAGCTGGTGGCTTCTTTTTTTCTGAAGAATTTGATGGTGATTCGTCAGGGTCTTCAGAAAATAGCGACGACGCAAGTTTGCGAGGGTGATAATCACCCAGACTCTTCACCGAGTCGATGGTGTCTTTGAGATCAACACCTGCGGAATCAGCGAGATCCTTGCGGGCAGTGACAGCCATTCCTCGAATCTGTTTGAACCACTTAGAGGCATCCGCCGCCGCACGTGGCAACTTTTCGGGACCGAATACCAGTAACCCAATTACCCCGAGGGCAATGAGCTCACCGATGCCGATATCGAACACGCCCCTAGGCTACGCCCGAATATAACTCTTTGTGGATTTGGTGCCAGATCAACCGATATTGGTAGATGATCCCAGCACCAAAGTGACATTTTGCCCCCGACCATTGCGCTCAATCGCAACTTGGACGCTCTCCCCTGGGGCATAGCTGCGAATCGCGACCACGAGTTCCGTGGAGTCGGCCACCTGCCGTCCATTAAGTGACGTGATGACATCGCCCACGCGAATGCCCGCCGCTTCTGCTGGGCCACCGGGGGTCAATTCACCCACTTCAGCACCTTCACCTGCAAATGCTGTGTTCAGGACAACTCCGATGATTGGAGTATTGGATTCACCTGTCGCAATGATTTCCTCGGCAATTCTTTTGGCACTATTGATTGGAATGGCAAAGCCCAATCCGATTGAGCCCACTTCCGCATTTGCTGACCCGGCAAGGGTGGCGATTGCTGAATTCACTCCGATCACTCGCCCCGCTGCGTCCAGCAAGGGTCCACCCGAGTTTCCGGGATTAATCGCGGCATCGGTTTGAACGGCATTGATGAAGGCAAGATCACCTCTGCCACCTGCAGTCACAGGTCGATCCAACGAACTAATGATCCCTGATGTGACGGTGCCATTAAGACCTAATGGAGCCCCGATGGCAATAACTAACTCCCCCACCCGAACTTGATCGGAGTTGCCGAGCACCGCGGTCGGTAGGCCGTTCTTTTCAACCTTAAGAACTGCCAGATCATAAGAAGTGTTTCTTCCAACG
Source organism: Candidatus Nanopelagicales bacterium (assembly GCA_018402075.1). Next base: position 572,735 of record JAGYJP010000001.1, read on the forward strand.
ATCGTGGCAGATGTCTTGTCTCCATTATCAAACACGACGGTAAGTTTCCCGCCGTTTACCGCGGGGGCAGCAACGTGGTTATTTGTCAGGATGTAACCATCGGATTGAACAATGAATCCAGATCCACTCCCGGAATTATTACCTGCTTCAATCAAAATGGATACCACACTGGGAAGAACCGATTCGGCAATGTCAGCAATGCTCGCCGATTCCTGACTGGCCGCTTCACTTACCTGCGGAAGATCCACTGTGCTGAGGCCACTTACATTTGGTGAGTCAATGCTCTGCCCCACAAGATAGCCACCGAGCCCTGCGACACCACCCACAACCAGAGCGGTGATGGCTGCCACGGAAATTGTGCCTAATGGACTGAGGCCATTCTTTTTGCCCTGACCGGGTACAACCGCGGGAGGCGGCGAAGGAGGGGCCACAAAACTTGGGGGAACGATGGGCTGTGGAGACGGGGAGTCATTTCGTGGGATCTCCGTCATGGCTTGCCCCTTCGCGGCGGGTGGCGGATTGATCGAGGTTAATCAGCCCTCGAAGTTTCCCCCTGTGGGGACAATGCTCACCAGTACCCCTAAGCCTATCCGGTCACACCAGTAGGCTTACATGAGAGAACATTTAGTCACCAGCAGCATGATTTTTCCATCGAACGTGTGATTAGGAGCGCCACAATGGGAGCGACCATCGACTCAACAGTGATCACCTACGCCGAGGATTTTCTCGATGACCTTGATCGCGAGCAGCCAAGCCTGATGCGGGCAGCCCATGACCGCGCCCAAGATCTTGGAATTGGCAGCCTCAGTAATCAAAGTTCCTCGCTATTGGAGTTGCTTGCCGCATCGATTCAGGCCCAAGCTGTGATCGAAGTGGGCACCGGTGTGGGAGTTTCCGGAGCCGCAATCCTTGCCGGCATGACACCGGGTGGCGTCCTCACCAGCATTGATTTGGAAGCTGAATATCAACGTTATGCCCGGGAGCTTTTTGAGTCCCTCGGATATTCGCACCAACGCACTCGACTTATCGCCGGTCGAGCCCTCGATGTTCTTCCACGGTTCTCCGATGGCGCTTACGACATGGTCGTGGTGGATTCCGACCCCTCGGAATTTCCCGCGATCCTTCATCAGGCCAGGCGTCTGCTGCGCATTGGTGGCCTCGTGGTTTTTAATTCGGTTTTTGACTCAGGAATGGCAGACCCGTCGGTTCGAGATTATGAGGCAACGGCGGTACGCGACTGTGCCACCACTCTTCGAAATGACGATGACTGGTTGCCGGCCCTATTGACCGTAGGTCACGGGATGCTGCTGGGATCCTTGCGCTCTCGAAATTGAAATAGCGCAAAAAGCACCCAAGGGTGATTAGCTAGGCGAAAACCTCAAGGAGTTTGGCTCCCAATTCTTTGGCTTCGTCGGCCTTTAGCTCAACGACTAAACGACCTCCGCCTTCCAGTGGAACGCGCATAACGTAGCTGCGGCCTTCCTTGGTGACTTCCATTGGTCCGTCGCCGGTTCGCGGCTTCATCGCGGCCATATAGCGTCCCTCCCAGCCCATTCGTGCGGCACCGTATGCGCCTTTCGCGCCTGCGCGCTGCCCTCCATTATTCCGCAACCGTTCAGCCCGCTAATCGCCACCCTATGTTTGCCGAAGGCTAGTCGGTCGATGTGGGGGTTTTTAGGGGTAATTGGCCACTTTCGACCACTTCCTTAAACCTATTTAAGGAAGCCTTAACGCCCCCCAAAAGCGGCCATTTCCCCAGGGGCCACCCCATTGCTCCCACCGCGCCGAGTGGGAGTTCAAAGTCTTCGCTCCACAAAAATCGGGAGCGTCCGCCCGGAAGCGCGACAACCTCCATGGTTCCCGTGCCACGGACCAATGACCCCGTATGGAGAACATCGACTCGATAGGGGGGCTCCCAATGGGTAATGGTCATGGTGTCCCAGAAACCAATTGGACCGGCGCCGGTCCACCCGGCAATCTCTGAACCCACACTTTGGCCATCGCCCCGGCGAAGCTCAACCCTTGTGCCGAGCATCCACCTGTGCTGTTCTGTCCACTCACTCAACGCCGCGAAAACAATATCCACGGGGGCATCGATATTGACGGCGTGAGCTAGGTGACGAACGCGCGTGGTCATGGGGCATACCTTGTGCCGTGGGTATCTCTGGCGTGGGTACCGCTCAATGGCGATGACTTCGACTGTAATGCGCCAATTCTCTCTTCCAATTCAGCGATTTTGGCATCAACTTCGTCCATCCGATAGCCCCTGACCACGACATCGAATTGGGGATTATCTGGAAGTTCAGGGCGGTAATCCCCGGTATCGGAAACTCCCATTGAGGGATGGGCGCGACCGATGACCAAGATAGCAACGGTGGCAATCACCGCAATGCTCACGATCACAAAAAGGAAGGTCACTGACCTAGTTCACCATGTATCCATGGGAAAGCAAATTTAGACCTGCTATGATTAGTTGAATGCTCAACTAATACATCTTCACTCTACTCCCTCCCGAAAGGACCCCATGTCAGATTTAGCCAACACAACCGGCACTTGGACCATCGATCCCACCCACACCACCATTGGTTTCTCTGCTCGCCATGCCATGGTCGCCAAGGTTCGCGGAAACTTTGGTGAGTTCAGCGGCACATTTACCCTCGATGGCAGCAACCCCGCAGGATCCTCCGCCGAACTCACGGCCATGACCGCATCGATTGACACCCGCAACGCCGATCGCGATGCTCATCTGAAAAGTGCCGACTTCCTCGATGTGGAAAGTTTCCCCACTCTCACCTTCACATCCACTTCTGCCAGTGGCTCAGGTAATTCATTTGTCGTCACCGGAGATCTCACCATTCATGGCGTCACCAAAAACGTTTCCGTGACTTTTGAACTCCTAGGCGTGAGCACAGACCCATGGGGCGGTGTTCGCATTGGATTTGAAGGAAGTACCGAGATCAGCCGCAAAGAATTCGGGCTGGTGTGGAATACCGCGTTGGAAACAGGTGGCGTGCTGGTGGGCGACACTGTGAAAATTGAACTGGATGTCGAAGCGGTGAAGAGTTAATCAAAAACCTCAACCGTGTCAGACTTTTTCTGAGATAACCACACCGTCAGAGTGCGAGCGACTCGTTCGACTTCTTCGATCAACACTTGCTCCGCTTGACTGTGAGCCACAGATGGATCCCCCGGACCGTAATTCACGGCCGGGGTTTTCATTTGCGAGAACCGAGCAACATCGGTCCACCCAAATTTCGGCTCCACCTTTGCACCAGTTACCGAAAGGAATTCTTGGGCCGCAGGCCGATCCAATCCGGGTAAAGCTCCCGGTGCACTGTCAATGACAGTTACCTGCCACTCTCCAAAGAGTTCCCCCACAAAATTCTTCGCCTGATCCTCAGACTTGCTCGGCGCAAACCGGTAATTGATGGTGACAACACATGAATCCGGAATGACATTGCCCGCGACACCACCAGATATCCCCACCGCATTCAGCCCCTCTCTGAAGGTAAGACCATCAATAACAGGTTGCTCCGGCTGAAAATCTTCGAGAATGCGCAGTATGTCGCGCGCCTGGTGAATGGCGTTCTTTCCCATCCAACCGCGCGCGCTGTGCGCACGCTTACCCTTGGTTGCCACCTCGAAGCGCAATGTCCCCTGGCATCCCGCTTCAATATTGGCGTTACTCGGTTCCATCAAAATAGCAAAGTCTGCATCGAGAAAATGTGGCGCCTGCTCACCAATAATTCGAAGACCATTGAACTCTGCAGCAACTTCCTCCGCTTCATAAAAAATATATGTGACATCGCGACTTGGTTCTGCAACTGAATGTGCAATATGCAACGCAACAGCGATGCCCCCTTTCATGTCACATGCACCCAAACCGCTGATCGCTTGTTCGTTTCGCTTATGCGGAAGATTGCCATTCGCGGGGACGGTGTCCAAGTGTCCCGCAATAATCACCCGTTCTCCCCGAGATGCGTGATTCCTGGCAATAACGCTGTTACCGATTCTCGACACAGATAAATGTGAACAGCCTCGCAATGCGGACTCCACGGCATCCGCTAACACCTTCTCATTGTGAGATTCGCTCGGAATATCAATCAAAGCCGCGACAAGGTCCGGCAAGGACTTGGTGAGGTCTAGGGGCGTAGAGCCAGCCGCTGAATGCGGATCCAATATGTCTGGCTTCTTGTCCACGCCACTACGGTAGTCGCGTGACTCAGATTCCCACACCACGACCATTGGTAACTGGACCTGCATCAGGACTTGGTTTAGCAACGTACTCCGGTGAACAACTCCTTGATGTGTGGTACCCACAACCCACATTGGGAGAATCACCGATCGATATACCCGGGCTGGATTCCGGCGCGACACATGACGAACTGCGCGGAGTCAATGTCACTGGGATACGCACAGTGATCGCAAACCTGCCGGATCCACCCAGTGATGCTGCTGATGCATATCTTCGCCTCCATCTTCTTTCCCACCGGATTGTGGAGCCGCGCTCGATTAACATGGATGGAATCTTCGGACTACTCACACTCGTGGCGTGGAGCAATCTTGGCCCGATTCCCGTTGAGCGAGTCAATGACGTGCGCTTGCGCGTTCGCTCACGCGGACAACAACTCACGATTTTTGGTATCGATCGATTTCCCCGAATGATCGATTACGTGACACCTGAGGGCGTACGTATTGCCGATGCCGATCGGGTGCGACTCGGGGCTCATCTCGCTCCCGGAACGGTGGTGATGCACGAGGGTTTCGTGAACTTCAACGCAGGAACCTTGGGAAGCTCCATGGTAGAAGGCCGAATTTCCGCCGGAGTCATTGTGGGGGCAGGCTCGGATATCGGTGGGGGTGCATCAATCATGGGTACCCTGTCCGGGGGTGGTCAGGAAATGATCACCGTGGGCACCGATTGCCTTATCGGCGCCAATGCGGGCATCGGAATATCACTTGGAGATCGGAGCATTGTCGAAGCTGGTCTGTACGTGACCGCTGGCACAAAAGTCCTACTCCCCGACGGTACTACCGTGAAGGCGCGGGAACTTTCAGGAGCGACCGATCTCCTGTTCCGCAGAAACTCCCAATCAGGTGGCGTGGAAGCTGTAGCACGGACGGGAAGCTGGGGTGGCCTGAACGCCGCGCTCCATTAAGCCCCAGGGTGGTACTTCCACAATTAATGGGGGTAATTGCGCAGAATTTCGCCGTTGTATACCTGGCGGGGGCGCCCAATTTTGGTCTCAGGATCCTCAATCATTTCCCGCCATTGCGCAATCCAGCCCGGCAGACGTCCCAGTGCGAATAGCACGGTGAACATTCGGGTGGGGAACCCCATGGCCTTGTAAATCAAGCCGGTATAGAAATCAACATTGGGATACAACTTTCGTTCAATGAAGTAGTCATCCTCGAGTGCAACAGCCTCCAACCGCATGGCAATGTCAAGCAATGGATCACTCACATTGAGTGACTCGAGAACCTGATAAGCGGTTTGTTTCACAATGGCGGCGCGAGGATCGTAATTTTTGTACACCCGATGCCCAAACCCCATGAGCTTGACTCCGTCTTCACGATTCTTGACTTGGCGGATGAAATGATTCACCCCACCCCCCGAAGCGTGAATTCCTTCAAGCATTTCCAAAACAGATTGATTAGCGCCGCCGTGAAGGGGGCCGAACAGCGCGTTGATGCCTGCGGAAACACTTGCGAACATATTGGCATGAGATGAACCCACCAAACGCACCGTGGATGTCGAGCAGTTTTGCTCATGGTCTGCATGCAAAATAAATAATTGGTCGAGGGCACGAACCACAACCGGGTTAGACACATACTCTTCAGCTGGGACACCGAAAGTCATGCGTAGGAAGTTTTCAATGAATCCGAGTGAATTATCGGGATACAGCATGGGTTGGCCAACCGACTTCTTATAGGCATAAGCGGCGATGGTGGGCACTTTGGCCATGAGGCGAATGGTGGAAATCTCCACCTGTTCCTTATCAAAGGGATCCAAGGAGTCCTGATAAAAGGTGGAGAGTGCAGAAACCGCAGAGGAAAGTACTGGCATGGGGTGTGCATCACGTGGGAAACCGTCGAAGAACCGACGCACATCCTCATGCAACATGGTGTGCTGTGTGATCTGCGCATTAAAGGCGGCAAGTTGGTCAGGTGTGGGTAGATTTCCGTAAATCAAGAGATAAGAAGTTTCCAGGAAAGTGGACTTCTCTGCCAATTGATTAATGGGGTATCCGCGATACCGCAAAATGCCCTCGTCACCGTTAATAAAAGTGATCTTCGATGTGCAGGCGGCAGTGTTCACAAATCCAGGGTCTAACGTGACGTGACCGGTTGACTTGAGCAGAGCATTAATTGCTAGCCCGCTTTCGCCTTCGGTAGATGGAACCTGGTCCAACGGGAGCACACCGGCCGGATAGTTCAATTCGTAATCAGTCACGTTCCGAGCGTACCCATCGCTGTTGAACCGAGAAAAACAGCCTCCAACCTCTTGGCCTCATGCGGTCAGCCGCTCACAAGCCCGAGCGATGTCAGAATCCGATGCCGTGAGGGCAACCCTTACGTGTTCGGCACCTGCTTCACCGTAAAAAATTCCTGGAGTGACCACAATTCCCTTCCCTGCAAGGTCGCCCACGGTCTTCCAACAGTTCTCTCCCCTACTAGCCCACAAATACAACCCTGCATGACTATGTGAAATCTCAAAACCTGCCTGAACGAGAGCGCTGAGCAGTACCGCCCTCCGCCCTCGGTAACGGCCGCGTTGGAGCTCCACCTGTGTCGAATCCGAATACGCAGCTATGGCCGCATACTGCACAAAAGTGGGCAACATCATGCCGAGATGTTTACGCACTCCAAGAATTTGCTCAACAATCGCAGGATCCCCCGCCAAAAATCCACAACGGTAACCGGCCATATTTGAGCGTTTGGAAAGCGAATGCACGGCAAGCAATCCGGTTAGGTCACCGCCATTGATATCGCGATCCAGAATCGAATAGGGCTGCTGGTCCCATCCCAACTCGAAATAGCATTCATCGGAAATCAACACAATGCGATGGGATTGTGCCCAACGCACGAGTTCAGTCAGCCGTTGTTTGCCCATGACCGCTCCGGTGGGATTAGATGGTGAATTAATCCACACAATGGATGGCTTTTCTGTAAGAGTTTCCGGTGAATCGGTGGCAAAAATACGAGCGCCGGCAGCAATTGCACCCACGGCATAGGTGGGATAAGCGATCTCCGGAATAACAACACTGTCACCCTCACCAACCCCTACCAGGTATGGGAGGCTCGCAATGATTTCCTTTGAACCGATCGTCGGCATGAACGCAGTATTCGACGGTGCCTGTAACACCCGTTGCATCCAGTCCAGCACGACCTCAGCGAGAGCAGGAACCCCCGCCGTCGTGGGATAACCCGGTGCATTGGAGTGATCGGAAAGTGCTGTCTGCACCAACTCTGGGGTGGGGTCCACCGGTGTTCCTACCGATAGGTCCACAGCCCCGCCGGCATGTGCTCGAGCTTGCTGAACATAAGGAGCAAGTTGGTCCCACGGAAAGTCGGGGAGCCCGGACCAACGGTCCATGTGACTACTCACGGTAATCGCGACTACTCGAAAGACTATTTATCGTGTTGCTGTGGTGGAACGTTGGCCAACAATGGAGCATCAAATTTTTGACCCTCCAACTTGGATGCACCACCGGGTGATCCAAGTTCGGCGAAAAACTCAGCATTAGCCGCCGTGTAGTCTGTCCACTCCGCAGGGACATCATCTTCGTAATAGATGGCTTCGACCGGACACACCGGTTCACACGCGCCGCAATCGACACATTCGTCCGGCTGGATATACAACATGCGGTCACCCTCGTAAATACAATCGACGGGACATTCCTCAATACAGGACTTGTCTTTCAGGTCGACACAAGGAAATGCGATGACGTATGTCACCCTCGCCTCCAAAATACTGAGGTCCCACATGGTGGGACACGTGAACAATCCATTAGTGCGTGCAAGCACAACTTACACAGTTGACGTGCACATTGCACGAGGAGTCCCGCACCTGGAGTTTCGCGCAGCCCCGTTCTATCCCTAGGCTAAGGGCATGCGCCTGTATGACACCATGTCACGCACCGTGCGCCCGGTGGAAACATCTCACCCTCGCTTGGCTCGAATTTATGCCTGCGGGCCAACGGTTTATCGGGATGCACATGTGGGCAATATGCGGACATTTTTGGTCACGGACCTCATTGCGCGAAGCCTGCGATACCAAAATTACCGGACCCTTGTTGTGCAAAACATCACCGACGTTGGCCACATGGCTAATGACACCGGCCTCGGAGATGCCGTGGACTTCAACCCCGACGATGGCCAAGCCGAAACCGAAGACAAGGTGTTAGCACAGGCAGCTCTCACGGGAAAAACAGCGCTGGAAATCACGTCACACTATGAAAAAGCTTTCCATAAAGACCTTGCCGCACTCAATATTTATCCCGCAGACCACTACCCCAAAGCCAGCGAATCAATCGACTCCATGATCGCTCTCATAACCCAACTCATGGAATCCGGGCATGCGTATGTCGGGCGGGACAAGTCCGTGTACTTCAATGCTCGCTCATTCCCCACCTATGGCGCGCTCAGTGGCAATCGGCTTGATCAGCTCCAGCCGGGTCATCGCTTTGAGGTGGAGGAATTAAATTCGACCAAAGAATTTCATGCGGACTGGGCCCTGTGGAAAGTCGCCGGCAGCGATCGCACCCAACTCACCTGGGACACACCCTGGGGTCGCGGATTTCCCGGGTGGCACACCGAGTGCAGTGCCATGAGTCTTGACATCTTGGGCACCGCTATTGATATCCATACGGGTGGCATTGATTTGCGTTTTCCCCATCATGAAGACGAGCGGGCGCAGTCGAACTCCTTAGCAGAACGCGAGGTGGTCGGACACTGGGTGCACGCTGAACATCTTCTCTTTGAAACGCGGAAAATGAGCAAGTCTGCGGGCAATGTGGTTCTCGTTCAGGACGTTATTGACAAGGGATTTGATCCACTCGCTTTGCGTCTTGCCTTCATGCAACATCGATATCGGAGCCAAATGAATCTCACCTGGGAAGTAATTGAAGCGGCTAATGAACAGTTGATGCGGTGGCGCACACGAATCAACGAATGGTCTGAGTCATTTTCAGAACCCATGTCGCAGACTCACGTAGACACATTCACCGATTTTTTCTTTGACGACCTCAATACTCCAGCAGCGATCAATGACCTACGAAACTTGGAGCGCGATCCTTCAATATCTGTGGGCTCCAAATTCGAAACCTTCATTCACCTCGATTCACTGCTGGGACTAGACCTTGCACGCGACATTGGGAAGAAGGTTGAAATCCCCACAGAAGTACAGCAACTTCTTGATGACCGTGCCACGGCTCGAACTTCAAGGGATTGGGCTGCCAGTGACCAATTGCGCGACTCAATTTCTGCTTTGGGTTTCAGCGTAAAAGATACCCCTGAAGGGCAAGAAGTCACCCCGCAATAATTAATGCCTCAAAAATTAATGCCTCAAAACGCTACTGATTACGCGGCTTTTTGGGTTTTTTAGTCGCTGATGGACTTGGGCTCGCATTTGCATTTGCATTAGCGGCGTCAGGAGTTTCTTCAGCAGTGTTATCAAACTCCACATCCTCTGCAAACTGATCTTCTTTTTTATCTTTCTTCGGCTTTTTGCACTTAATTTCAGGACCCGCTCGGTACACGGTGGTCATGGGCTCGCGCTCGACTTCAACGCCACCTTTGATGAAGACTCGATTGACAGTAATTGTGAAACCTTGAATTCCCGCTTGCGGCGTGCACTTCTTGGTGCGATTCACGATTTTCTGTGGCTGACGAATATTGGTGCGCTCTCCAAACTCGGCACGAATTTCATCAAACTGTTTTTGCCCCCAGAAAGTAACTCGCATTGACGTGCTGGTCATTTTCGTTGTAATGAAAACGGGCGTGGGAGATGTATTTGTAAACTTCATGTCGAAAACACCCCAAGCGACGGTTGCTTCCAAGCCCGGTTGATACCGGGAAATGTAAAGGGAATGTGCGCGAGTGTCTGTTTTCTCCATGCCTGCAAAGAATGCTGCTGTCCACACTGCCGTGGTTGCGGCTGAAACTCCACCGCCTAATGCATCTTCGAATACACCACCTGGACCAATGATGGTGCCGACCGTATAACCATTAGCAACCGTTCGCTCTTTGATGGTGTCGTTCATGGAGAAAGTCTCACCTGGCATCAAGAGAGTTCCATTGATGTACTTCGCTGCCTGGCCAATATTCGTTGTCCGGTAAGCGGCATACGGAAAGGTTTGGGTAAAGCTTGAGAGCTTTTCAGTGATACCCAATGCCTCGGCGTCTGCAGTTGTGAGTTCAGGATCCCTGGTACCCATGGGCACCGTGACCGCACGATTGGGGTTTGAATCCCCCAAAACACCCAGTACGGCCGTTGCAAGATCAGCATCTGCAATGCCGGCCCCCACGACCGACGGCACTACAACGGGCTTACCCTTTTTGATGGTAAATGTAGCGTTGCGACCGGGCACTTCCACTTCACTTAATTCTGGGGCGATGGATTCATGTAAAATCGCACCATCGAGCTCAGGGGCGAGCTGATTTCCCTGTTGCGAGAAACTCAATGCTCGAGCGATCACCTGCGGGTCAATTGAGGTGCTGATGTCTCCTGCGTTTACCCCCACTGGTGCCGCAATGGCAGTTTCAGCAAGCTTTTGAGCCGCAAGAGCAGTTTCCTCTGATACCCGAGGTGGAGTGACCTCACTCGGTGCAACGATCGGTGATCGGCGTTCCGTGACACCGGCTACCAGTAAATCTGCGAGAGCGATCTGATCAATTTCGCGACCATCTCTACCCGGCGTGAGTGTAATTTTCTGAGGCGTAACTTTCAGGTTCGGCTCAACGGGAAGAGCATCCGATGCTTGCGCAAGACCTGCCACCTGATCTTCCAAAACCTCCGAATCAACAGAAATCACCGGTTCTATTTCCCGTGACCCAATAAAATCTGTCAACAAGGTCACCGGATTGAAACCACGGCGCATTCCCTGCTCCACCGTCGATTGGGCATCCAAGGTTATTCCAGCCGCCGCCGGACGAATTTCAAACTCTTGGTCACCTACAGTGATAACGAATTTTCTATTGATTTTGGGAGCGATTTCGCTCTCCACGAGATCAACAGCCTCGGACTCGCTCATTCCGCCGATATTGACGCCCGACACGGTGGTTCCCGCCCTCACGGTGTCCTTGGTGGCAAGGAAGATACCCGAAAGGAAAACCAGAACTCCCGCAACTACCGCCCCCGCAATAATCAGGTTTCGCCGTGAAAGGGCGGGCATCTTCAGATGCTCGGGCACGACATCACTCCAAAAAAGCTAGACAACACTGGCGGTTTTGTGCGGGTATTACATGGCGAAATACAAGTATCTCATGGTAGAGATGAGACTAGGGCATTAAGGACAGCGACATGCCCCGTAATACATCTCATACCTGTATCGAAATTGACGCAGGATTAACTCGATGGGTTCCCTATTTTTTTTCCCGGCTGCGAAAATTCACCGGAAAAGTAGCAATGGCTACGCTAATAATCACCCCACCAAAGAGGTACACCAACTGGCGCACCCCCGAGCTGATGGCCAGGTCCCCCGAGGGGGACTCCGCGGCAAGCAGGATTGTCGCTGACAACCAGCCGGTAAAGAACAGCCACGCACCCCATCTGGTCCGGGTACCCGTGGTGGCCAAGCGGGTAAGGGCGGCAAGCACCACGAGCATCAGGAGCATGCCCCAGGGGATCACCACTACATATTCACCAAATGCGAAAACTGTGCGCTGAGCCTGCATGAAGGCGCCGCTCACCCCCGTGGCAACACCCATCAGGGCAAATGCAATCAGGATGGCAATTCGAATGAATGTGGACGAAGAAGCAGATTCTGATTCCACGTCATCTACATTTTCTAAAACATGATTCACTCAAGACTCAATCCCGATACCCGCGAAAAGATCCGATTCCACCAAACCGGATCGTGGACCTTGACCACGCGCTAGTCGGTAATGTTCTTCACCAAAAATCTCAAATCCCAAATTATTCGACAAAGCAAAAAAACCACTGTCGGCAGTCACCTGGGTCTTGTGGGCCGCCAATGCCTGATACTTCGCTTCAGTAAAACCTGAGCCATCTATCACGGTCGTGATGAGTGAGTCATCGCAGACAAATGGGAGGTCGTCAGGATCCATGAGGGCGAAGTCGCTCGTATCGCCCGCCTCTTTGAGTTTTTCAATTCCTTGCACCATGACGCTTTTCGGAAATGCTGTCCAATACACCTTGCTCGGCGACCATGCCGGACCCAAATCGCTTCGAAAACTTGCACTCTCTGCCAAAGCAATTGCGTAGTGGGTAACTCGATGAGCCTGGATGTGATCAGGGTGACCGTAGCCACCGAAGTCATCGTAGGTAATGACGACCTGAGGTCTGACTTCACGAATAATTGCGCACAGATCAGTTGCAGCAGTAAGCAGATCGGCTTGCCAAAAGCAGTCCTCCCGTTGATTACTCGGCACGCCCATCATTCCCGAGTCCCGGTACTTGCCGGGAGCACCCAAGAAACGAAAATCAGTGACGCCCAAAATTTTCATGGCATCTGAGAGTTCAGTGATTCGATGCTCACCAAGTGAGTCATTTGCGTCTGCGGCCAAATGCGAAAGCTCTGGTACGAGGACTTCACCTTCTTCGCCAAGAGTGCAGGTCACAAGTGTCACGTGTGCACCACTTGCAGCATATTTCGCCATGGTGACGCCGGTACCAATAGTTTCATCATCCGGATGTGCGTGGACCACGAGCATCCGTCGATCCGCAGAGATAGCGGGTTTCACTGCAAAGGCCTGTTGAGTCACTCGACAAGGGTACTCACGGCTCCGCGTGCTCTCCGTGGTGCATGATTCGAGCATGACCGAGTCGTTTCCAAGACAAAAGGCCCTCACTCGCGGATTTCGATTGGGTGCACCTCGCTCATTCCGTCTGAGTGCTGAGCACGATCTTGTTCTCTTTATTCGAAGTGATTCAGGTCGAAGCGCCGCGGGTAACCTGTGGTGTGCTCAGCCGGAAGCCCCGGGCTCTACAACCTGGATTGAGCGAAAAATTGTGGATTCTTCTGCTTTGGCAACAGGAGATATACCCGAGCATGAGCGAGCCCGACGCGAGCGCATGCGGGAAGTTACCGAGGGTATCACCGCATTCAGTGTTGATCATTCATTTAGTTCCGCCGTATTTGTCGTCAACGGGGAACTTTATGTCGTGACAATTCCACCGAGCGCCATGGAAGATATTCACCCTCCTCGACACTTAGGAACCGGCGGGAATTGCATTGATCCACAGATCAGCCCTGATGGCAAGCGCGTGGCCTATGTGCGTAACGGAGGTGTGCATTATGTGAATATTGCCACCGGAGAAGTACTCGCACTTGCAGAGCCGCAGGCGGACGAACACTCGGTGACATGGGGGCTTGCTGATTTCGCTGCGGCTGAGGAACTAGAGCGGATGCGTGGCTTCTGGTGGCACAGCGACTCACAAGGTTTGTTTATTGAAAAAGTAGATAACTCACCCGTTGACATTGCTTGGATTACAGACCCTGCCCACCCGACAGCTGGACCTCGGCAACACCGTTATCCATTTGCAGGCACGCCAAATGCCGATGTACATTTATTTTCTCTTGATCTTCAGGGTGCTACTACGGAAATTCATTGGGATAAAGAACTGTTTCCCTATTTGGTGACTGTTTCACCAGCCGGTAGCAGCCCGACCTTTAGTGTGCTGGGACGCGATCAAACCACTCTTCAGATCAATAAGATTGAAAATAATGTAAGCACTGAGTTGGTAACTCGCATGGAAAAACCGTGGCATACCGTTTTCCCTGGAGTCCCTCGGTTAAATGATTCTGAATTACTCATCGAAATTCGTCCGATCAATGACGTGTTTCGACTCTGTGTTGATGGTGAACCAGTGAGTCCCCCCGAAGTTCAAGTCAATGGACTGATCGATTGCGGGACCGACCTGGTCTATTCCGGATCCGTAGACCCCACATCACAATGTATTTACACCCTTGATCACGGGAATATTTCTCCAGAGGTCGGTGTTCATTCAGCCGCTGTAGATCACAATCTCATGGTGCTTGCGAGCACAACCCTGGAGGACACACGTTCTAGTTTCACACTCATAAACACAGACACTCCTTTCACAGTTCTTCATGAATTCGACAATCAAGCGGAGCAACCGATCATTCAACCGAATGTCACTATGCACATCAGTGGGAAAGACTCATTACGATCGGCAATTGTTTGGCCGGAGAATCACGTTCCAGGCACAAAAGTTCCGGTCATTTGTGCTCCATATGGTGGCCCTCACGCCCAACGCGTGATTCAGGCGGGGATTTCCTACTGCTCCGATCAGTGGTTAGCAAACCATGGGTTTGCCGTGGTCATTACCGATAATCGTGGCACGCCCTCACGCGGACCAAATTTCGAATATGCAGTGCACCATGATCTCGCACATGTAGTCCTCGACGATCAAATCACTGCTTTGACTGAGTTGGCTCAACAATTCCCAGATCTTGACCTGAGCCGAGTGGGTATTCACGGCTGGTCATTTGGCGGCTACCTTTCCGCTTTAGCGGTTCTCCTTCGACCCGATGTTTTCCATGCCGCCGTTGCAGGTGCTCCCGTCACCGACTGGGCGCTGTATGACACTGCATATTCAGAACGCTATCTCGGAATGCCTACAGATAATCAGGACGTCTATTCAGCTTCCTCGCTTCTCAATAAAGCAGCCGGTTTGGGAAGTCCCCTATTAATGATTCACGGTTTGGCTGACGACAATGTTCTCGCAGCTCATACCTTGCAGTTGTCCAGAGCGCTACTGGAAGCCGGCAAGGGTCATTCGGTTCTTCCGCTCAGCGGAGTTTCACACATGACACCCCAAGAAGTAATTGCGGAGAATCTTTTATTGACGGAATTGCACTTCTTTCAGAAACATCTCACTAGCCCTTAGGTTTACGTCCTGCTCGCTGGCGTTCGGCAGCACCTAGGAGGACCTTACGAATTCGCACTGCCGAAGGCGTTACTTCCACACACTCATCTTCTCGACAGAACTCCAATGCCTGCTCGAGGGACAGCTGGCGGTGTGGGATGAGCGGCACGAGGATATCGGAAGATGACTGGCGCATGTTGGTGAGTTTCTTTTCCTTGGTCGGATTGACATCCATGTCATCGGAGCGAGAGTTTTCGCCAACAATCATGCCTTCGTAAACTTCAGTCCCAGGTCCCACGAACATGGTGCCGCGTTCCTGAAGGTTCGATAACGCAAATCCGGTAGTTGGACCTGTTCGATCAGCAACGAGAGAGCCCGTTGGTCGAGTGCGTAACTCGCCAAACCACGGCTCGTACTTATCAAATACGTGGTGCAATAAACCTGTTCCGCGGGTTTCGGTGAGGAACTCGGTTCGAAAACCAATAAGGCCTCTGGCGGGCACCAGATACTCCATGCGCACCCAGCCGGTTCCGTGATTAATCATTTGCTCCATGCGGCCCTTGCGCAGCGCCATGAGTTGGGTCACCACACCCAAATAATCCTCCGGTATGTCAATGGATAAACGCTCAACGGGTTCATGAATCTTGCCATCAATCGTTCGCGTGACCACCTGAGGCTTGCCCACGGTCAATTCGAAGCCTTCGCGCTTCATGATCTCCACAAGAATTGCGAGCTGAAGTTCCCCTCGACCTTGGACTTCCCAGGTGTCCGGACGTTCGGTGGGAAGTACGCGAATGGATACGTTTCCTACCGTTTCTGCGAACAGGCGTTCCTTAACCATGTTCGCAGTTAACTTGGTGCCACCACTGCGGCCGGCGAGAGGAGCTGTGTTAATACCGATCGTCATTGAGATAGACGGTTCATCGACGGTAATAATCGGTAACGCCACCGGATTGTCAATATCGGCCAAGGTGTCGCCAATAGTGATTTCAGGAATTCCTGCCACGGCAATGATGTCGCCGGGTCCTGCGCTTTCGGCTGGGACACGTGTCAAGGCCTCGGTAATCAGCAGCTCTACTACCTTGGCGCGTTCGATTGTTCCATCGCGGCGAATCCAAGCGACCTGTTGACCTTTTGTGATTGTTCCCTGATGAACCCGACACAGTGCCAATCGACCGAGATACGGGGAGGCATCAAGGTTGGTGACATGAGCTTGTAGCGGGGCACCTTCGGTATAGGTCGGGGCAGGAATAGTTTCAATGAGCGTTTTGAATAATGGTTCAAGGTTCTCTGAATCAGGCATGCCGCCATCTTCCGGGCGGGTCAGCGAGGCACGACCCGCTTTGGCGCTGGTGTACACAATCGGAAACTCAATTTGAGCTTCATTCGCATCAAGGTCCAAAAACAATTCATACGCTTCATCGACTACATCGGCAATGCGTGCATCGGAGCGATCTACCTTGTTAATGACAAGTACAACCGGCAGATTTTTACTGAGCGCTTTGCGCAACACAAATCGCGTCTGAGGAAGTGGGCCTTCAGATGAATCGACCAACAGGACGACTCCGTCAACCATTTCTAATCCGCGCTCAACCTCACCGCCAAAGTCGGCGTGGCCGGGAGTATCAATAATGTTGAATGTAATTCCTTCAGGAGCAGATGGGCCCGCATACCGAACCGATGTGTTCTTGGCGAGGATCGTGATCCCTTTTTCGCGCTCAAGATCCATGGAGTCCATGACTCGCTCATTAACGTCTTGATTTTCTCGAAAAGCTCCTGATTGCCACAACATGGCATCCACGAGAGTTGTCTTGCCATGGTCGACGTGAGCGATAATGGCTACATTGCGTAAATCGGAGCGAAAAGTCACTAGCTGAGACTAGGCGTGTCTGCACCCGTTCCATCAGGTGGGTGTCATCGGGGGTTTCTCTGTAGAGATTCTCTCTCCTGAGGGTTAAGGTCAACTGTGATTGTGACTCGTCAATTGGGTGAATTCGTCGTTCTCAAGCTCGACCCAAAACTATCTCCGCCGCCAATTCCTCCGGAGTCAGACTTCTGGAACTTGACGCGCACCATGGATGAACTCTCACTCGTGTGTGCTGTACATGAAATTCCCTCCTCAGGAGTCATAAGTGTCGAGCGTCATTGGGCCGCCTTTAGAGTCGCTGGATCGATGGACTTCAGTCTCACCGGAATTGTGGCCCAGATTTCCCAACCACTTGCCGAAGCGGGAGTCCCAATATTTGTTATCAGCACCTTCGACACTGATTACATTCTCACTCCTGAGAAATCGGTGAACATCGCGATGGAGTCTTGGCTGTCCAATGGAATCGAGGTGCTTGAGCCGAACTACCAAACCCGTCAATTGGATGTAATTGAACTGGATTATGAAATTAATGATATCGCTGCAAACAGTCGAGACAATAAAGTTTGGTTAACTGATTACCCCACCGCAAATGACATTCTTATGGCGCGACTTGCCCTCGAATCCCAGGAGCCCAGTGACCTCTATCAAATTCGACTCCGATCAACTGGAGAGGCAATTGGCTCCATTGGGTTCAAAGGAGAACGGTGCTTCGACGATATAACTGCTGTCGAAATTCAATATGAAATTGCGCCTTCGATTCATGGGCAAGGCTTGGGGACAGATGCAGTGGCAGCCATTCGACATGTGGCACGGACACGAGGGATTCAGCATCTATGTGCGCAAACAGATATTGCGAACAAAGCCAGTCAAGAAGTGCTCAAGAAGAATAGATTCGAAGAAGTTTCTCGAAATGACAACTTAATCGTGTGGTTACAGTCTTCACAGGATGCTTAAATATTGCTCCAAAGAGTCAAAGTAGCTTTCCATTCCGGCTTGGGCTTGTATAGCCTCTTTCTCGGTTAAGTCACCAAACTGGCTAAATTTCACCCAACTGCGAAAGTCACGAGTCTCAAACTCCACCACGATTCGGTGAAACTCAGTAGTGAAGTCCATTACAGCGAACTCTTCTGCGGATTCCGTGTAATGCAATGTGTGCTCAAGGCGGGCATTTTCCACGACTGCCGTGTACTTACCAAAAAAGTAAGCAAAGAAATTATCTTCAGGAACGTTCACACCGACCGCCCAGATGCCTCCAGGAACGGGATCAGAGAGCACCGAACCTGGGACAATTAAATGGCCGAGTCCGTGGTACCAAACCCCTAATGCATCGGGGTCGGTCCAAGCAGCCCACAAGATGTCCACTGGAATGTCAATCTCTCGCTCAACACTGTAGGCCGGCTGCTCGCTCATGATTTCTTCTCCCTGTAGTTGGACCGTGCCCAATTGTGCAATACATCGTGATGGTAACCCTTAGACATTGAAACGGAATTTGCCCACATGCCGCGCTCGATCAACACTCTCCGATGCCAAGCGAGAATTGACCGCTCGTTTGACTGCCACTCTTTCGTCAGCATATGCTGACACCATGAACACAGCAATAAGCGAAAATGATGGAATCTTCGGCGAACTGACCGCGATCTTGGAGGCCAAGCGGCAGTTGGCTCGCCGCGAGGAGGTCGCCGTTCGGCGGGCGCGTCACACAGGTCTGTCCTGGGCCGAGATCGGCACCCTGCTCGGCGTCACGCGCCAGACGATGCACCGCAAGTACCGCAGGGTGGGCTGAGCACGTCTTCTAGAGTTCCGAGCCGTCACACGTTGAAGCGGAACTCGACAACATCGCCGTCTTGCATAATGTAGTCCTTGCCTTCAATGCGCACTTTGCCGCGCGCTTTCGCCTCCGACATGGAACCTGCATCCACTAAGTCGTTGAAAGAAACAATTTCCGCTTTGATGAATCCTTTTTGGAAATCCGTGTGAATGACTCCTGCGGCTTCAGGAGCCGTCGCATTTCTCGGAATGGTCCAGGCTCGTGCTTCTTTAGGTCCTGCGGTGAGGTAGGTCTGCAGCCCCAAGGTATTGAAGCCAACACGAGCCAACGCCTTCAGTCCTGATTCCTCTTGACCCACCGACTGCAGTAATTCCAGTGCCTCTTCATCAGATAACTCAACGAGCTCAGATTCAATTTTTGCATCGAGGAAAACAACATCGGCAGGCGCAACAAGTACACGCATCTCCGTGCGAAAATCTTGATCGGCTAACTCTGTTTCATCGGCATTCACCACATAAACGAATGGCTTAGCGGTAAGGAGAAAGAGTTCCCGAATCGGTGTCGAATCAAATCCCGCGCCAAAAAGGGTTCGGCCGGAATTTAGAATCTGCTGGGCAGCCTCTGCTGCTTCCAAGACAACCGTCTTGGATTTATCTAGCCGGACTTCCTTCTGTAATCGCGGAATTGCTTTTTCCAGAGTCTGCATGTCGGCGAGGATCAATTCAGTGTTGATTGTTTCCATATCCTCTTTCGGGGATACCCGACCTTCAACGTGCACGACATCGTCATCGGTAAATGCACGAAGAACCTGACAAATGGCATCGGATTCCCGGATATTTGCCAGAAATTTATTCCCAAGTCCCGCACCTTCAGATGCACCCTTCACGATGCCAGCAATATCAACAAAGGTCACACTGGCGGGAATTATTTTCTCGGAACTAAAAATTCCTGCCAAAGTATTGAGACGATCGTCGGGGACTCCCACAACGCCCGTATTTGGCTCAATTGTGGCAAAAGGGTAATTCGCCGCGAGCACATTGTTTTTGGTCAAAGCGTTGAAAAGCGTTGACTTGCCCACATTCGGTAAACCGACAATTCCCAGAGTTAATCCCACGGCGCGAGTCTAGATCTCACGCATTGCTCACTCCGACATGGTGGGCATCAAGTGTTGATTCGGGGGATTGTCAGATTCCCATGCCACCATGCGTACATGGATGCTACAACCGCTCTTCTCGCAATTGTCCTTGTTGGCGTAGGTATTGCACTGGGCTTTTTCCTGGGCCGGGGCCGCAAGGCTGATCCTGCGATTCCTCAATTGGAATCCGGTCTTCACTCACTCTCTGACGCGATAGACCGAATGAACACGCAAGTAGCCAATAGTCAAGCTGCCGGGATTGCATCAGCCACCGCACTGAAATCGGAACTTCTCACCTCGCTGGCACATCACACCCAGAATGTCACCACATCCGTAGCAGATGTTCGGCAACAAGCTGTTCAACTCACATCAGTACTCAATCGCAGTAGTGCGCGTGGTCGTTGGGGTGAAATGGAGTTGCGGCGGCTTGTGGAGGC
The DNA here is from genome assembly GCA_018402075.1 of Candidatus Nanopelagicales bacterium. The sequence goes on from JAGYJP010000001.1 coordinate 593,018, forward strand.
CGCCGGACTCATGAATCGAGTCCACTTCATTGAACAGGGAAGTGTGCTCACCGATGGGGGCTCCCTTCGCCCCGATCTTCAAGTTCTTCTTTCTGATGACAGGTGCATATTGGTGGATGCAAAAACACCCATGGAGAATTACCTCGCTGCCGCCAATTGCCCGGATCCGAATGAACAAGAAAAACTCATGGCCGAACATACAAAGTCAGTTGTCTCCCATATTGATCTATTAAGTCGGAAGGCTTACTCAGCCAACTTTGAGGAATCAATTGATTTTGTCATCATGTTTCTCCCATCGGAATCATTGCTCGAATCCGCATTGCACTACCGCCCAGATCTCTTGGATTATGCATTTTCTCGAAATATTGTGCCGGCGACTCCCACCACCCTGTACGCGCTTCTTCGCGGTGTTGGCATGAGTTGGAAGAACAATGAAATGCTCGAACAAGCGAAGGAAATCTCTCAACTATCGCGAGAGCTATATACACGTGTTGACGTTGTGTTCGCTCACTTCAGCCGATTAGGTAAATCTCTCCAGGGTGCCGTAACTAACTACAACCAGACTGTTCGCTCCATTGATACTCGAGTCAGGCCTACCGGGGCCAAACTCGCTGAGCTGGGTGTCCGAACAGAAAAGAATGAAGAGCAGCTGACTGAGACCCCGGAGCTTGATCCATATATTGCCGAGGTTCCACCTCAACTCAACGCAATAAATGATTAATACCGGAAAAGTAGTAACGTGAACCCCGTGAGTCAGGACCCGACAGATCAGGTTTCAAATGCTGCCGAAGATCCTTATGCATCCCTCTTTCGCCCCGAAGAGCCCACACCTGACTCACAGGAAATATCACTCAAGGGCTCAGGATCAAATCCCCCAGCGGAAACTGGGCGAGTTTTCAAAAGTCAAGGTGTAAATGGTCACGAGGAGGCGCTTCTTGCCGTCCCCCACCAGAAATCCGGAAAACTTCGGACACTGACCCGTGGTTCGCAGCAAAACACCGATGTCATCTCAATTGAGGCGAGTGCCTCTGGATCTACCGAGAACGTCAGCATTTCTGAAATTGCCATGCATATGCCGGCACCCAAACAACCACGGGCGCATCCCGAGCAATCACCACGGGCCCGAAATCATAAGAGTTCAGGCCAGCGCTCCACGGGTCGATCTCATCTGGTTGATTCTCTCGGCGCCCCGTGGGTGTACGCCATCACCGTTACTGTGACAGTGGTCTTTGCCCTTGGCAACGTTTTTCTCTTCAATTCACAACCTGGCGCCCTCACTGGAATTGGTCTCGTGGGTGCCACTATTTTTGTGAGTTTTGCTGTGAAATCTTCAGACGATATCCACGCAATTTATGCACCTGCTATCGCATTCTTCATTGTCGCAGTCACGGTTGGGCAAATTAATTTTTCAGGATCAGGATTTATCAACCGAAGTATTGAGGTGTTCTTTGTCCTTGGACAAAACTGGATCTGGATTATTGGTTCAACGGTAATCGCATTAACAATAGTGGCCTTGCGCCGCCGATCACTTCGCTGAAGCCGCTTTAATATCTCTGCGCAGTTCCGGGGGCAAAGCAAACATCAGGGTTTCTTCCGCCGTTCGCACCTCTTCGACTGAATCAAATCCGCGCTCGCTGAGCCACTCAAGCACTTCGGCGACCAAAAGTTCCGGCACCGATGCTCCGCTGGTTACGCCAATGGTGGAGGCTCCATCGATCCAGGAATCGTGCAACTCCCGGAAACTGTCAACGCGATATGAGGAACCCGCACCCGCATCAAGTGCAACCTCAACCAACCGCACAGAGTTTGACGAATTACCGGAACCGACAACGAGAACTACATCGCAATCCGGAGCCATTGCTTTCACCGCAGTTTGACGGTTTTGAGTTGCATAACAAATATCGTCGCTCGGTGGACTTTGTAAATTAGGAAACCGTTCTTTGAGAACTGCAACTGTTTCTAAAGTTTCATCGACAGAAAGTGTTGTTTGGGACAACCAAATGAGTTTGTCAGGGTTCTCGACTTCAAGAGTTCGAGCACCTTCAGGGTCTTCCACCAATGTGATGGCGTCAGGGGCTTCACCTGTTGTCCCTACAACTTCTTCGTGGCCATCGTGACCAATCAAAATAATGTCAAAACCTTCATTGGCAAATCGACGAGCCTCGGCATGCACCTTTGTGACCAGGGGGCACGTCGCGTCAATGGTCTTCAATTGTCGTTCCGCTGCTTCTTCATGAACAATCGGGGCAACTCCGTGCGCAGAAAATACGACAGTGGACCCTTCGGGGACTTCTTCGACTTCGTCGACAAAAATCACACCGCGCTCTTGGAGCGACTCCACGACAAACTTGTTGTGGACAATTTCCTTACGCACATATACGGGTGCGCCATACAGGTCCAGAGCCTTTTCCACCGTCAAAATCGCTCGGTCAACTCCGGCGCAGTATCCACGTGGGGCGGCCACGAGAACCCTTTTTCCCTCAGACATGGCATTATCGTAAGCGCTGGGCCCCCACTCCGCTTAGGCTGCGGTGGTGGCATTGGAGACTTCAGCTCAATCCCCCGCACCGGTGCGCGTTATTTCCGCGTTGCTCCATGATTACATTGACAGACTCAGTTCCATTTGGGTCGAGGGACAGGTTGCCCAATACAAGCCCCGTCCCGGTGCCACAGTTCAATTTATTACCCTCCGCGACACAGATGCGGAATTTTCCCTCAAAGTGATGGTCAATTCTGCACTCATTGGCGGCATGAACCGCCCTCTGGCTGAAGGCCAGCGAATAGTGATTTTTGGCAGGTGTGATTTCTGGGCCAAACAAGGATCACTGCAGATAATTGCCAAAGAAATTCGCGCTGTGGGGCTTGGCGACCTACTGGCTCAACTGGAGGCCTTGAAGAACAAACTCGCTGCAGAAGGTTTGTTCTCAGCTGACCGAAAGAAACGGATTCCATTCCTTCCGCAGAGAATTGGCCTCATCACCGGTCGCCAAAGCGATGCCATGCACGACATTCTCGTGAATACGCGAGATCGTTGGCCAGCTGCCGACTTTGAAATCCGAGAGGTCGCGGTCCAAGGTGTCTCCGCAGTACCCGAAATTACTCGGGCACTGTCCGAACTAGATTCCCTAGGACTCGATGTCATTGTTATTGCCCGGGGCGGGGGAAGCCTCGAAGACTTACTCCCCTTTAGCAATGAAACCCTGATCAGAGCTGTTTCCCAAGCAGTCACTCCCATTGTGAGTGCCATTGGCCATGAACAGGACACTCCACTTGTGGATTTCGTCGCCGACCTGCGGGCGTCAACACCAACAGATGCCGCCAAAAAAATTGTCCCTTCACTTGCAGAAGAACGGCGACTCATCAGCGAACTGCGTCAGAGAACAATCAGGTCGGTGAATGCACAACTTGATGTTCACTCACTGAAGATACGCGAGACCCGCAAACGCCTTCAGCAAATAGTTGTCCATCGAGTGGACTCAGAATTGCGCACAATTGCACATCTTCGCACTCAGGTCAGGTCACTCTCTCCCGCGGCCACAATGGATCGCGGATATTCAATCGTGCTGACACCTGCTGGAGAGATAGTCCGCGACCCGGCACAAGTCGCGATTGGCAGCCTTTTAGATATTCGGCTTGCCCACGGGCGGCTCGATGCACAAAGACTCGAACCACAGAAGGCGGAGGAACTCCATAATGCCTAAGAAGAATGACAATGAATCCTTCGGTGACCAAGTCATGGGTTATGAACAAGCCCGCGACCAACTAGCCGACATTGCCTCTCAACTGGAACGCGGGAACCTTAGTCTCGAAGAATCATTAGCATTGTGGGAGCAAGGCGAGAAGCTGGCTGACATCTGCGAACACTGGCTCACAAATGCTCGTGAACGTGTCAACCCTAGTGACCAACAAAACGAGAACTAGCTACTCAAAGTGTCAATTGCCGGCACAAGCGATTGAACTGCTTCGCGAAGATCTGACTCGGTCCCCGTTCCCTGAATGATCGTGGTGACTCCGCCTTCCAGGCTCACCAAAGAGTCGCCTGTTTGCGCAGTGAAGTACTGCCACTGCTGTCCGTCAATTTCGATAAGGCCTGCTATTTCACCGTTTCCGGTTTCACGTTCAATAAATATTGGATCGCTCAGAGAAGATTGGGTGACTTCAAGGTATTGATCGCCTTCAGTAACGAAGCCCACATGCCACACAGGAATATCTCCAGACTCTTCCGTGGTTTCCCACCGAACACTTGTGGGGCGCAGGCCCTCAAGTGTGGGAACAACAATTGGATACTCGGCCTGGGCACTTGCCACGACCACGAGCGGGTCGATATCAACAACTCTGACTGGATCGGGGCTCGGGCGCCACGTCACCAACAGCAGCGCTCCCACCGCGGCGAGCACGACAGCCATGGACCGAATCATGTCGCCCACAGTCTGTTTCATGCGGGCATTCGGCTTACCGGTTGGCTGTGGATCAGTCACCCCCTAATAATGGTGTATTTGCGCGCCACTGGCACTTTGACCACCGATACGCTCAACCCATGACGCCAAAGCCCCATGAGTCGCATCCTGAAGTTCCAGAGCGAAATCTGGCCATGGAATTAGTTCGAGTGACCGAAGCGGCCGCCATGGCGGCCGCCCGGTGGGTGGGTCGTGGCGATAAAAACGGTGCCGACGGAGCCGCGGTTAATGCCATGCGCACGCTGGTGAGCAGTGTTTCCATGAGTGGAACAGTGGTGATTGGTGAGGGTGAAAAAGACGAAGCCCCAATGCTTTTCAATGGTGAACAAGTCGGCGATGGCACCGGCGCAGCCGCCGATGTTGCGGTTGATCCAATCGATGGCACAACCCTCGCGGCTAAAGGTATGCCTAATGCGATTTCCGTTATTGCTGTCGCCGAACGAGGATCGATGTTTGACCCGAGCGCGGTCTTCTATATGAAAAAACTAGTTGTCGGTCCAGAGTCTGCTGGAAAAGTAGACATCGATGCTCCTACGGCGTGGAATCTTGAACAGGTTGCCAAGGCTAAAGGCGAGTCAATTGCCGATCTCACCGTATGTTTACTGGACCGCCCGCGACACGATTCCTTGGCCCAAGAAATTCGAAATGCCGGAGCGCGTATCAAGTTTATTACCGATGGCGATGTCGCAGGTGCAGTGATGGCAGCTCGAGAAGGTACCGGCGTTGATATTTTGATGGGTATTGGGGGCACGCCCGAAGGAATCATCACCGCATGTGCCATTACGTGTTTGGGCGGTGAGATCCAAGGAAAACTATGGCCGGTAGACGACAACGAAAGAATCAAAGCTCTTGAAGCTGGCCATGACCTCAATCGTGTGCTCACCACAACTGACTTGGTGACCGGAGACAATAACTTCTTCTGTGCCACGGGCATTACTGACGGCGAACTGCTCGAAGGAGTGCGCTATACACCGCATGGCCCCACCACTCACTCCATTGTCATGCGAAGCAAGAGTGGAACCGTTCGCGAGATAAAGAGTGAACACCGCATTGCCAAACTTTCGCGCTATTCAGCAGTCGACTTCACGGGAAATCGGTGAGACATGTCCCAGGATTTTGTATCGCGACTTGCTCGATTCGGTCCCGATATTCACTCCGGACTCACAGATCTCTACACCGATAACGTAAACGCTATTTACGCACAGATTATTACCCTCGCACAATCGGCCCACAATGCACGGAGCAAGAAGCTTAGACAACGGGACAAGGATCAGCCTGTCGACTGGTTTCAAAGCGAAAAGGCGATTGGCTATGTCGCATACACAGATCGTTTTGCCGGCGACCTCAAAGGTGTCAAGAAGAAAATTCCATACTTGAAGGCCCTTGGTGTCACTTATCTTCACCTCATGCCCTTGCTTAACCCGAGGCCCGGCGAGAATGATGGCGGATATGCGGTCATGGATTTCCGGAATGTTGCCCCTTCATTAGGAACAATGCGTGACCTTGCTTCACTCACTGACGCTCTTCATGATCAAGGTATTTCACTGACCATTGATCTCGTGCTCAACCACGTAGCCATGGAACATGAATGGGCAATTAAGGCTCGTGAAGGAAACTCGACATATCTTGACTATTTCTATGTTTTCCCAAATCGTGAAATCCCGGATCAATTCGAGCAATCGTTGCCAGAGGTTTTCCCTGATTTCGCTCCAGGAAATTTCACGTGGAATGACGACATTGGGTGGGTCTGGACAACCTTCAATTCCTACCAATGGGATGTAAACTGGTCAAACCCTCAGGTGCTGTTCGAATTTCTCGACATTATTGGCTTTCTGGCAAATCAGGGAGTTGACTGTCTGCGCCTCGACGCCATTGCCTTTTTGTGGAAAAGACTTGGGACATCAAGTCAAAACCAGCCTGAGGTCCATAGCCTTACCCAAATTTTGAGGGCCTTTGCAAGGGTTGTTGCTCCTTCCATGATTTTTCAAGCGGAGGCGATTGTTGGACCTAGCGATGTTGGTGCCTATCTGGGTGCAGAGCGATTCAAGGGAAAAGTCAGTGATGTCGCGTACCACAATTCCTTAATGGTTCAAATTTGGTCAGCATTTGCAGCCAAGGACGCCCGACTGATGTCTATTGCGCTCAATAGGTTCGCCGAACTTCCATCTGGCACAGCATGGACCACCTATCTACGATGCCACGATGACATCGGCTGGGCCATCGATGACGCCGACGCCGGGTCCCTGGGGTGGGATGGTTTTGGCCATCGCACATTTCTCGCCGATTACTACAGCGGAAATTTCAATGGATCATTTGCACGTGGCCTGGTTTTTCAGGAAAACCCCGCAACAGGTGACCGCCGAATTTCAGGAAGTACTGCCAGTCTCGCCGGAGTTGAGGCGGCTCTAGAAATCACGGAGCCCGAGCAGCGCATTCAAGCGGTGGGTTTAGCACTGGACCGAATCGCCTGCGGCTATGCCATCGTTTTCGGATTCGGGGGCTTACCGCTTATTTATATGGGCGACGAATGGGGATTACAGAATGACTACTCCTACACGGCTATCACATTTCAGGCACCGGATAACAGGTGGGTCCACCGACCATTTATGCCCGATTTCGAGAAATTGAATCCTGACCAGAAATATATTGCCCAGGAACTCTCCTCACGATTAACTCGATTATCTGCCGCGCGAGCTTCCCTGCCGCACCTGCACGCCTCCCAGAAATCGATCGTTCTTCCTACCTCACACAACGCGGTCTTCATGGTGCTTCGCGATGGCGCGCGCGGCTCGCTCCTTCAGGTTTACAACGTCAGCCCTCATCCGGTCACCATTTCAGCGAGTGAACTCCCTTGGGAGCCTCTCAATAGTGACTTGATTACCGGAAACACCGTCGAAATCGGTGACCAAATCCACATCCCGCCTTATGCCCATTGGTGGTTATTACCTCGTTAGAGATCTAGGCTTACAGAGTGAGCCAATTTTTCTATCAGGAAATGCTTCCCTTAGGCGAGGACACCACGGAGTATCGACTCCTTTCCACAGAAGGAATCGACACTATTCAATTAGGTGATCGCGAATTTCTCACAGTTGAGCCGAGTGCTCTGACCGATCTCACATACACCGCCATGCGGGACATCTCTCACCTGCTGCGACCAGCCCACTTGGCTCAGCTTCGCATGATCATTGATGATCCTGAATCCAGCCCCAATGACAGATTCGTGGCACTGGACCTACTGAAAAATGCAAACATTTCCGCAGGCGGAGTGCTTCCCATGTGTCAGGACACCGGAACTGCGATCATCATGGGAAAACGTGGCCAAAATGTACTCACCAGCGGCAACGACTCTGAAGATATTTCACGAGGCGTATACAACGCGTTCACTCAACTCAATCTTCGTTATTCCCAACTCTCACCACTGTCCATGTGGGAGGAACGAAATACCGGGACAAACCTCCCTGCCCAAATAGAACTGTATTCGAGCCCAGAGAAATCACTGTCATATGAATTCCTCTTTATGGCGAAAGGTGGAGGTAGCGCGAATAAGAGTTTTCTCTATCAAGAGACGACAGCTTTATTGAACCCGGCCAAATTCGAGGCATTCCTTGACGAGAAACTCCGAAGTCTTGGAACCGCGGCATGCCCTCCCTACCATCTTGCGATCGTTGTCGGTGGAACGAGCGCTGAATTCGCACTCAAGACAGCGAAACTTGCTTCAGCTCATTATCTTGATGGATTGCCCGTTCATGGAACAGATCAAGGTCACGGTTACCGGGATTTAGCCATGGAGCAGGAAGTCCACCGCATGACGCAGAACTTTGGAATTGGTGCTCAATTTGGTGGCAAATACTTCTGTCATGATGTGCGCGTTATTCGCTTGCCACGCCACGGCGCCTCTCTTCCCGTTGCTATCGCAGTGTCTTGTTCAGCAGATCGGCAAGCAAAGGCAAAAATAACACCAAGTGGCATTTATCTCGAGCAACTGGAAACTGACCCTGCACATTTCCTTCCAGAGATCACCGAGGAACACCTCGACGACGATGTTGTACATGTAGATCTAAATCGGCCCATGCATGAAGTGCGTCAGCAACTTAGTGAATTGCCCATTAGAACTCGAATTTCCCTCACCGGTTCACTCATTGTTGCCCGTGACCTGGCTCATGCACGAATTAAGGCCGCACTTGATCGAGGTGAGCCCATGCCGCAATACCTGCAGGATCACGCCGTGTATTACGCCGGACCCGCAAAAACTCCCCATGGAATGGCTTCCGGGTCTTTCGGTCCGACAACGGCAGGACGCATGGACACATACGTGGATCAGTTTCAAAAGGCTGGTGGATCCCTCGTGATGTTGGCAAAGGGAAATCGCAGCAATGCCGTCACTCAAGCTTGCAAAGCTAATGGTGGGTTTTATCTCGGCTCCATCGGCGGCCCAGCAGCACGCCTCGCCCAGGACAACATCACAAAGGTCGAAGTATTGGATTTCCCCGAATTAGGCATGGAAGCTGTCTGGAAAATTGAGGTCAAAGATTTTCCCGCATTCGTTGTCGTGGACGACAAAGGAAATGACTTCTTCGCTGAAACGCTCAAGCCAATTGCGACGAGGATTCCGATTGGTCCGCCTCGGTAATCACTGAGTTTTGACCCAGGAGGTGCACTCCTAGCAGGCGCGTGATCCGCCACGCCAATGACGTGATCCGCTTCCCTTGGCCCAAATGGTCCAGAATGCCCGATCCTGCCAATAGCGGTTCCACTGGTTCATAGGCTTTTTACGCAGTTCTTGAACCAGATCGACGCCCGCTTCACCCATTTCCTTTCTGACTTCAGGTTGCATCATCCACGAGGCGCCGCGAGCCAGAGCATTGGAAAATTGATACGTACCACGGTAGATACCACCGGCACTCACCGCCTTGTAATTGTGATGTGCCTCCCGTTTCGCAATGCATCTGCGACGATCTTCTTTAGCAGGCATAAACCACTTACCCCGGTACAAACTGGGTTTGAATCCTTTAAGGTCATTTGAGTCTTCCGAGCCAAAAGCATGGGCTGTTTCAATGGCTATTCGGAGTTGACGATCATTGTCGTCGCCACCTTCAGCCTCACCAAATTCCTCGTTACCTGCATCGCCCTCGGGAATCACTTCTTCTACTGCGACTTCGGCAGTTGGATCGAACTCATTGGCGGTCGCCGAGAAAGTCGCCGCACCGGTCACTGAAACAGCCAGAGCCCCCACCAGAGATAGGGCGAGCACCCGCCGCATGAATAATCGCAACAACAACTCCACCTCCAGCACTCTGGGCGACCCGGGTCAGTTAACCCGCGTCCTACCGTGCCTCAAAGACACGGAATTGTCACATTGTTCGACGGTGGCGCTGCTCACTCTAGCCCGCAAATCCGAGCTCGGACCTCAACCTTATGGGGGAATAACCAGTTCTTGGGATAAAAATGTGATCTAGGTCATAAATAATAAGATGTCTGATTTACCCGATTCCGTCTTCAAGTAGGTCGGTGACCAAGGCGGCAATTTCGGAGCGCTCGCTGCGTGTCAAGGTGACATGGGCAAATAGTGGGTGGCCTTTTAACTTCTCCACAACGGCCACCACACCATCGAAGCGACCAACCCGAAGATTGTCCCGCTGGGCAATGTCATGGGTGAGCACCACCCGTGAGTCCGTTCCGATTCTAGAAAGAACGGTCAGCAGAACGTTGCGCTCAAGTGATTGCGCTTCTTCCACAATCACGAAGGCATCGTGCAGACTCCGGCCTCGAATGTGGGTCAATGGGAGAACTTCCAGCATTCCACGATCCGTTATTTCATCGACAACTTCTTGGGTTGCAATTGCCCCCAATGTGTCATAGACAGCTTGACCCCAGGGAGACATTTTCTCATTCTCGGATCCCGGTAGGTAGCCAAGTTCTTGGCCACCAACGGCGTAGAGAGGTCTAAAGACAATCACCTTGCGATGCGCTCTTCTTTCCATAACCGACTCCAGCCCCGCACACAACGCCAAGGCGCTTTTTCCTGTGCCAGCTCGCCCACCAAGGGAAACAATTCCAATTTCGGGATCAAGAAGAATATCCAATGCGATTCTTTGCTCGGCACTTCTGCCGTGTAATCCGAATGCTTCACGATCGCCCTTGACCAGGCGAATTTTTTTGTCTGCGGTCACGCGACCCAGCGCACTACCTCGGTCACTGAGGAGAACTAGACCGCAGTGGCATGGGTGATCAAATCCAGCGTCATGTTCAATTACTCCTTCTTCATAAAGCGCATCAAGGTCCGCCACATTGATTTCTACTTCAGCCATTCCGGTGTACCCAGATTCAATAACGAGTTCGGCTCGATACTCCTCTGCTTGGAGGCCGACCGAGCTAGCTTTCACCCGCATGGGAAGGTCTTTGCTCACCAAAATGACGTTGGCGCCTTCGACATCTAGATTTTTTGCAAGGGCAAGTATCCGAGTGTCATTGTCACCTAGCCGTAAACCACTCGGTAATACGTCCACATTCGAATGGTTGAGTTCAATCCGCAAAGTTCCACCCGAGTCACCTAACGGAATAGGTGCATCGAGCCTGCCATTTTCCACGCGCAGGTCATCGAGAAGGCGCAGTGCTTGCCGTGCAAAGTAACCCAACTCTGGATGACTGCGCTTGGCCTCTAATTCGGTCACCACTACAACAGGGAGTACCACGTCGTGCTCATGGAACCTGAATAACGCCTTGGGATCGGACAATAGAACGGAAGTATCAATGACATATGTCCGTCGGGAATCAGGCACGCAGTGTCTCCTCACTGCCCAACAAGTCCCTCGAGAGCCTGATGGGCATCAACGATTAGATAAGGGGAACGCTATGGCTCATGGGTCACGCAGCGGACTCGACACGCCGCGATGCAATCGCAATAACACAAACGGCGATCGCGCAGATAGCCGCAATCACACCCCGATCTAGCGGTACCAGTGATGCACAAGCCGCTCCCAAAGTCCACGCCAATGGAAACCAGAAGACTGCCTTGAGTTTGGTCACCCATGCCCTGTTCTTGGTAAACACACTCGCGACAGAAAATCGCACCGTATCAATGAATGGGCCAGTCCCCGCAATGATTTGTGCTCGAGCAGTTCCTACCATGATGAAGATCGTTCCCAAAACAGCAAGTGCCATGGCAGAAGAACCAACAGACGCTGCGGCAGCCCACCAAGGAGCAGTTCCTATTTTCAGTTCACCCGCCGTTAACTCACGTAATGGCTGGGACAGGCTTAACCCTGTCAAAGCGGTGACAATCAATAGAAATGCCGACACATAAAGGAGTGCCCGTGAACCAGAGGGTTTGGCAAAAAAGGGAATCCAGAGACGCACAAGAATGACAACAGTGATTCCAACTGCACAGCCAATCAAGGAGAACAGTGAGAGTAGTGCGAGTGCAGGATCCGTGGTGAGCCTTTCCCAGACGAGGACAAGGTTTCCTGCCTGATTTGCGGTGAATACACCATACTGTCGAAAATCAACTGCATCCATTGCTCCCGCAATACCGGCAAGGAGCACGATCATGAAAAGAGGTTTGGTAAGCGAAGTATCCGCATTTGCCTCAAGATCAGAAGCTTCAGGCATGCTGGGTATGTCGGGTTGGTTCATGCTCCGTAGCGACGATTTCGCTCGGCATAAGCTCGCACTGCACGCAGGAAGTCAACATGTCGAAAATCCGGCCAAAAAGCCTCGCAGAAATAAAATTCCGAATGGGCACTCTGCCACAAGAGAAACCCTGACAATCGCTGTTCACCTGATGTTCGAATTACCAGATCCGGATCCGGCTGACCTTTCGTGTACAAATGCTCGGCGATGTGCTCCACGTCGACAAACTGCGCGAGTTCATCCAAGGTTGTGCCTTGAGTGGCATGCTCCGCAAGCAGCGACTTTACGGCATCTACTACTTCGCGGCGACCGCCGTAGCCCACCGCGATATTCACCAGTGAGCCGTCTACGTCAGCCGTTGCTTCTTCCGCTTCTTTTAGCACTGATGCTGTGTGCGAGGGGAGAAGGTCAAGCGCACCTACGGGGTGCAATCGCCACCGCCCCTTATTGACCAAGTTGCTAACAGTGGACTCAATGATGGCCATAAGTTGATCGAGTTCGGGCTCCGGCCGAGAGAGGTTGTCAGTTGACAGCAACCAGAGAGTGACAACTTCAACCCCTGCTTCATCGCACCACCCAAGAAAATCAACAATCTTTTCCGCACCTGCCTGGTGCCCATGAGCCGATGGCGAACCTTGAGCAAATGCCCACCGACGATTCCCGTCGAGGATCACTCCCACGTGGCGGGGAATGCGGTCCTGCGGTATCTGAGCGGCTAGTTGGCGTTCATACACGCCATAGACCAGATCTTTGAGACCCACGCTCCGCCTTTCTCGGTGAGTGCCAAGCCAACCGGGTGAGGTTGGTCACTGCGTACCCGAGATTACTCCCCGCTGGCTTAAGTGGAGCCCAGTTGGGTCGAATTCCGTGTCGGTCAGTTCTGTCGCACCTTGAGGTAAGCACCAAGAATGGCGGGATCATCGGTCGGCAACTCACAGACATTGCCGCGGCACACTTGAGCCCCTGCTGGCAAGGATTCGTTCCATTGCATTTCAACTGCGAGAGGAGACTGCATGGCAATGGCCATAAAATCTTGTCTGTTCCGCCCCGAGACAGTGACTTCAAAGGGACCCTGGACCACAGACCACAGGGCAACCAATCCCCAACCGACCGCCCTAGGGGCGCTACTGGCGACCGCCGGGAGAACGCCCAAGGCCTCCTGCGCCCTCACCATGGAAGTTTCGCTACCGGCATCCTGATGGGCCCCGAGCCTGACAAGAACATTGGCCAATGCAAACCAACCCGAAGGTTCGGCGTTGTCAGAGAAGTCACGTGGTCGGCGCACGAGTTTCTCGGAGTCATCGGCTGTGTCAAAGAAACCACCGCTTCCATCTGAAAAATGCTCAACTGCTGAGTGAGCAAGTAACTGTGCCTGTTCGAGCCAGCGCGCTTCTCCTGTCACGTTGTACAAAGAGATCAAGCCTTCTGCGAAATTTGCGTAATCATCAAGAACACCTGCATGGCGGCCTGCAGTTCCATGCAATGAGGTTCGAACAAGTGCAACGGCACGTGTGCTGTCGGTGATGCGCACAACATGAGTGGACAACAGATACTCGGCAGCGCACTTGGCGGTGTCGATCCATTTCTGTTGGTTGAAAATGGCTCCGGCCTCGGCTAATGCTGCGATAGCAAGCCCGTTCCACGAAACAATGACCTTGTCATCGCGCCCGGGGCGCACTCTCGCATCCTGGGCTGAGGCCAATAATGTCCTCGTTGAATGCCACTCATCCCAGTTCTCTGGATCCTTCAGCAATTGAAGCGTCGACGTCCCGTGCTCAAATGTGCCGTCTTCAGTTACTGAAAGCAGTGTGGTGACGTCCTTTAATTGCTCTGGTGGAACTACTGCCGCGATCTCAGAAGGTGACCAGGCATAAAACTTTCCTTCTTCACCTTCACTGTCCGCATCTAGTGCCGAAGCAAACGCACCTTGATCGGTCATCAGTTCTGACTGAAGAAAGTCAATGCTTTCCGTGACTACACGCTGTGCCAATGGATTGCCCGTGAGCCTCCACCAATGGGCATAAACCCGAATAAGTAATGCATTGTCATAAAGCATTTTTTCGAAGTGCGGGACAACCCATTGGGCATCAACGCTGTATCGAGCGAATCCACCTCGTAATTGATCATAAATACCCCCACGCGCCATGGAATCTAGGGTTTTACCGGCCATTTGCAGGGCACTGTCACCCACCTCTGGGTCGAGTGACATGCGAAGTAAAAACTCAAGAACCATGGACGGCGGAAACTTCGGAGCTCCCCCAAATCCACCGTAACGTGGGTCAAAACCTGCCTCGAGTGCGCGAACACTGTCCCGAAGTGTTGACTGAATGTCTTCTAATGTCAACTCTGAGATATCCGCGGTGGACGGAGATACCTTCCGTCGATTCAACGCTTCAATGATGCGCTGTCCTGCATCCTGCACCTCGGATCGACGTTGCTTCCAAGTTTCAGATATTGATACAAGCAGTTGACCGAAACTAGGTGAACCGTGTCGTGGCTGCGGAGGGAAGTATGTACCCGCATAAAACGGCTTACCATCAGCATCCATGAAAACGGACATAGGCCACCCACCATGACCGGTCAATGCGACTGTTGCCTCCATATAGATGGCATCAATATCTGGTCGTTCCTCACGATCTACTTTGATACTGACAAAGTTGGCATTCACATAGTCGGCAATCTCTTGATTCTCAAAAGATTCGTGGGCCATGACGTGACACCAGTGGCACGCGGAGTAACCGATACTCAGAAAAATTGGGACATTACGTTCACGGGCCTCCTCAAAAGCTTCTGGGCTCCACTCCCACCAGTTAACCGGGTTATCCGCGTGCTGAAGGAGATATGGGCTTGAGGAATTCGTTAGACGATTGGCCACGCCCCCATTCTCCTTGGGAGTTCCTCATTATTCAAACTCACATTGCACCAAACACAAGTCACGCTAGTCACGAAGTGGATATCCTCACGACATGCGTCGATTCATTGAGTTGTCACGATTCGTTGTTGCAATTCCGGCAATTGGATCAATCCTGGGAGCTTTCACGCTAATGGTGATTGGTACATGGGAGATTCTTCGATCCATTATTAAGCTTTTTGATACATCTGTCCCACTGAAGGAGACCGTTGTCACGATCCTCACCGCGGTCGACACCCTTCTCCTCGCCACGGTTTTGCTAGTTATCGGCTATGGCCTTTATGAATTATTTGTTGATTCAAATGTGAAGCTTCCGCCATGGCTAGAAATTAATTCACTTGATGATCTGAAAGCCAAACTGATTGGAGTAGTTGTCGCAATTATTGCCGTAGTTTTCTTGGGTGAATTGGTTGACGCTTCAGATCCAAATGATGTCATGCTGATTGGTATTGGTACCGGAGCGGTCGTGCTCGGTCTCGCCGGGTTTTCTTTTGCAACGCGCAAAGAGGACAAACAGGTAAATAGACCTGGGCTCTAGGCGAAAGAGTTCCAATAATCATTACCCTGCGCAGCCCCTACATATCGTTTCATCTCTATGCTTGCACTAACACCCGTGAGGAGGTTACACATGTTTGAGCAAGCCAAAAACATGATGGATAACGCGATCAGCCACAACGATGCCTTGTCACAAATTGAAGGCCAGCGAGCACCTCAGCGTCCGTGGCGGCGGGCACTCAATATTGGCCTCTTGGTAGCAGCCATTGGCGTATTCATCGTGTTCCTCATGAGCCGCTAACTAGTCTCTGACAAAGCCCTTCTTGAGAGTCTCCATGGCTCCGGTAAGTTCACTGGGAATAACCCACACTTTGTTGGCGTCTCCCTGTGCAATGCCCGGAAGTGTTTCAAGGTACCTATGGGCAAGCGCGGCTGCTGTCGGATTGGCTTCATGAATGGCTGAGTAAACCTTCTCAAGGGCAACCGCTTCACCTTCCGAGCGAATCACTTGGGCACGAGCTTCGGCATCCGCTCGCACAACTTCAGACTGAGCAAAACCTTCTGCTGTCAAAATCGCACTTTGTTTTTGACCTTCTGCCAGCAAAATGGCACTCTGCTTGGCGCCCTCTGCCGTCAAAATTGCTGCACGACGCTCGCGTTCCGCCTTGAGTTGCTTCTCCATGGACTCTTGAACCGAGCGTGGCGGATCAATAGCCTTCAATTCAACTCGATTGACACGAATACCCCAACGACCTGTTGCTTCGTCAAGTACTCCGCGAAGTTGTCCATTAATGGAATCACGTGAAGTCAACGTTGCCTCAAGATCCATGGAACCGATGACATTGCGCAACGTAGTGACGGTTAATTGCTCAATACCCAAAATAAAACTTGAGATTTCATAAGTTGCCGATTTCGGGTCGGTCACTTGGAAATACACAACCGTATCAATCGATACAACAAGATTGTCTTCGGTAATAACTGGCTGCGGCGGGAAAGATGCAACCTGCTCCCGCATATCAACCCGGTCACGAATCCGGTCAACAAATGGGACCAAGATCGTCAGACCAGGGTTGAGCGTGCGCTGATACCGGCCCAAACGCTCGATAATTGCGGTACTGGCTTGATTCACAATCACCACGGTGCGCGAGAGCAACAAAAGCAAGACCCCCAGTCCTACAACAATTCCGATCACGAGTCCGATGAGATCCATTGCTACTCCTTCTAATCAATTAGTCAATTGGGAAAACGAGGGCGGTTGCGCCGTCTATGCGAGAAACAGACACACGAGAGTTGTGGGAGACAGGCTCACTGGTGACATCTGGATCGAGGCGGGCACTCCAGATCTCGCCTTTGAGCCTTATTTGGCCTGATTCCATTGTGATGCCGGTTAATGCCACTCCCTCGGCTCCAGGCAGTGCATCTACTCCCGTCCGCGTGGGAAGGGGTAACCGAGTGAAGTGTCGCTTGGCGAAAGGTCGAGCTACAAGAATTCCCGCTACGGTGACGCCCCCCATGGTTAAAGCCTGCACAAGTGGAGGGGCGCCAAATGCACCCACACCTAATCCGGCAAGTGCTCCCACTGATACGAGAGCAAAATACAAGGTTCCGGTCAGCAGTTCGACGCCCAAGGCCACAGCCGCGATCACACCCCACAACCAGAGCACGTGACCACCTCCTGCGACCCGAATGCTGTATCTGCTTTGGGTTAGTGATGCCACTCTAACCCGAAAAATCTCATGGGGCACAGGCACGCATAGTTTTCGCCGGTTGAGGGATTTCCTGAGTACTACCCTGAACCTGTGGATGCACCACCAAATGCCCGCCCGGCTACGCCAATGAGAGAACGCGTTGCCCTACCACTGACGGAACTCGTGGATCCTTCATGGGAGGTCATCTTTTCCTCCCAGCGAGAGAACCTTCGTGCAATCAATGCTTTTCTTCATCAAGAGCAAGAAATGGGTCGCCCTTGGCTTCCTAAGGGGGATAACGTTTTTCGGACATTTACCATGCCCATGGACAGGGTTCGGGTCGTGATCATTGGCCAGGATCCTTATCCCAATCCCGGACACGCGGTGGGATTGTCCTTTTCTGTGGGCCCCGGAATTGACCCGCCGCGCAGCCTGATCAACATCTTCACAGAACTTGAGGATGATCTTGGTTGTATACGGCCCACCTCGGGAGACCTGAGTCATTGGGCTGATCAGGGTGTGCTCCTGCTAAATCGGGTGCTCACCGTTGGTTCTGGCAACTCTGGAAGTCACCGGGGTCAGGGGTGGGAACAATTCACCGCAACTGCCGTGCAAGAACTTGCCAACATCACCCCCAACTCTCCGGTCTTCATTCTGTGGGGCAAGGATGCGCAATCCTGTCGAAAGTTATTGGGAGATGCCTCCGTAATTGAAAGTTCGCATCCGAGTCCATTATCTGCAAACCGCGGGTTTTTCGGATCGCGGCCTTTCAGCAGAGCTAACGAAATTCTTCGGCAACGAGGTCAACGACCAATCAATTGGTGTGTTGATTAGCAGAATCCGTGTGATTTCCAACATTTCGAGCGTCTGGGTATCGATTGCGCACGTATCGATGCATCACATAATCCGCATAAAAAGATGCAAATGGGATTGTGCCTGCAAGTAGCAGGGCAACTGTCTTCAGAATCGGGAAACGGAGAAGGAAAGCCAGATTGACGGCGGCAATGAGATAGAGGAAGTACAGCCAGCCGTGAGCCAGCCATAGGTAGCTGTACAGAGTGGGTTTGTCTTCATTGCTCGAAAAGAACGAGGTGAACGTTTCACCGTCAGACATCCAGATAATAATCAGCACAACCATCCAGGAAAACCCAATAGCCAACACGACACCGGTCACCCAAGCCATGATTCGGAATGCGAGAAGTGCCGTATTGATTCTCTTCACTCTAAGACCTTATCTAGTTCACAGTTCATGCGCGAACGGTGGCTGAGCCCCTGGCTTTTGGCAGGGGAGGCCTGCCACTCTAATTCCGAATCGTGCAGCAGCCTCGACTTTCAATATGTCTTTGCAATCATCTCTTGCCCAACCCTGCTGAGTCCAGTACCTGAGAAATCCGCCGCTGAAGGAGTCGCCTGCTCCCACGGTGTCCACCACGGGAACGAGAGGGACCGCTAGCACGAGTTCTGATCCTTGAACGTAAATCCGCACAGATTTCGAACCGTCGGTGAATAACACCGTTGCTTGACTTGAATCATGCAGCATTCGTGCAGAGACGCCGGGATCTACATCTGGATATAGCAACTCGAGATCATCGCCACTCACCTTCACAAGATCTGCTCTGTTAAGAGCACGTTCAAGGGTCTGGGAAAAAAGCGCAAAGAGAATTGGATCAGCCATTACAGCCGGACGAGCATTTGGATCAATCATTAAAACTTGTTGGTCCTCCATGGAATCAATAACGTGACTCGTTGCATGGGCAAGCGGGGAAAGAACAAATGCAAGGGTCCCTACATGAAGGGCGCGAGCCTGTGGGTCAAAGGCACGCATAGCCTGTTCACTCGTCACGGAACTCGCAGCTGTCCCATCAATCAAGAACCTATATGTGGCAGCACCCGTGTCATCTAATGATGCGAGAGCCACAGGCGAGGGTTCGAGCATGGGTTGTTCAATTCCAAGGGTCACGCCATCTGCCACAAGTTCTCGGGTAATGCGTTGGCCGAATGAATCCCCCGAGATGCCTCCAATAAAGACAATTTCACCTCCGAGTCGGGCAATCGTCCGCGCTGTATTGAGGGGCGCTCCACCTACGACCGAACTCACATCACCCTGTTGATCAATGATGATATCGATTAAGGCCTCACCCATGACGTAAATCACAGGCTAAAGGTACTCATCGACTAAAGGTACTCAGTGAGGTAACTCCACTTCAGAACGTTCCCGTGCGGATACGAAAATCCAACGTAGATACAAGGCAACCGCAAATAAGGCAAATATCCACCACTGAATTGCATAGAAGAAGTTTTGAAGCGGAAAAGCAACATCGGCGGTGGCGATTGTGGGTGGAACCGGTAACGGCATTGAATCATTCACCGGATCCTGAAGCGTTAACACCACAAACCCAACTGCGAGATCGGTACTCCAGATATCACTTAGCTCAACGGAATCAATCACCACAACTCCGGATTGGCCCGCAACCGCACCTTCATAAAAGGCTTCATCCGGTTGAAGGATTCCCTCAATTGCAACAGTCTCAGACGGGGTGGAGTAACTGGCCCCGGTCGGCACCCACCCGCGAAGTACCGTTACTCGAGCACCGGAGTCCACAATGAACTCCGAGACAATCCATTCGCCCACCTGAGCATTGGGCTGGTCACTCTCTAATCGATTAGTCACCCGCACCTGGTTTTCGGGAACATATCGACCGCTGGCAATCACTGTTCTCCCGAAATCTTCTGAGCGAAGTTCATCTCCCACTACAGTGGCGACATTAACTGCTTGCTCGGATGCTGCGCGTTCTGCATTGAGAATGTTTTGGGTTCGGTCCCACTGCCATTTTCCCAAAAAAAAGAAAAGGACACATACGCCAATCAGGGCTGCCAGCGCGAGGAGATGCGTTGGCTTGCGAACTTCGGTGAATAGATCACCCTTTCGGGTCATTGGGCTCTTCGGATTGCACAGTGTCAGGACTTTGTTCTGTCGGATGTTCCTCAAGTTCCGCAATGTCGTTGAGTTCCGCGTTCATTCGAGCTTCATTTTTTCCGGGAGGTAGATCCTTATCAATTTTCTTTACTTGTCTGTTCATATTGAGCCACAATAAAATGATGGCGATGCCCACGAGCAAGACAAATAGACCTGTAATGGGTCCGGCGCCATCGATGATGGACTGCAGATTCCGTTCATCTTCCATGGAGTGCCTCTCGTATTCCCGCAAACAAGTCAGTTTCAATTTTCGTAGTCTCAACGTAGCTGAGAGCTAACTCAAAGTCTTCGGTCGGCCATGCTTTGCGTTGATATTCGAGCGGAACCGCAAACCAGCGCCCATCAGGCTCAATCTGGGTGGCATGTGCCTGAAGCGCAGCATCACGAATATGGAAGAAATCAGCCGCGTGCACCTTTGTTGTTATTCGTTCTGCGTCTTCGGGCTTGTCCACCCAGTTTTCCAGCCACTCATGAAATGGAGAATCAATACCTTCAGCGATTAAGACTTCATGAAGTGCAACAACTCGCTCCTTGTGAAATTGCTGGTTGTAATAGACCTTGCTGACCTGAAAAGCCGGTCCAAACTCCGGAAATAACATAGGGTCAGCAGCCTGTTCAACCGCCGCCATTGTGACGACATGAGTTTGAATGTGATCAGGATGAGGGTATCCGCCATTTTCATCATAAGTGGTGACCACTTGCGGTTGAAATTCACGAATAAGTTTGACCAACGGCGGCACGCTGATATCCAGTGGTACCTGAGCAAATGCGTCTGAGGGCAATGGCTCGCCTTCCGTAAAGCCGGAATCGATAAACCCCAGCCATTCGTGCTTGACTCCAAGGATCCGCGCCGCCTCAGCCATTTCACGCCGACGTACTTCCTCGATCCCAAGTTCATTCACCAGCCCTTGCGCCGCAGAGTTGAGAACATCGCCCCGTTCACCACCCGTACACGTCACTACGAGAACATCAATGCCTTCATGAACATATTTCGCCGTGACAGCCGCACCCTTGCTCGATTCATCGTCAGGATGAGCATGTACCGCCATGAGGCGTAATTTCATTGGATTCGCTAATCGACCCGAGTCAGACACACTCTAATTCTGTCACCTCACTAGTCTGAAACCATGCCGAGTCCCTTTCGCAAAGAGCAGCTCTCTCCCGCTATGCAGGACCGATACGGATTCAATAAAAGTCACGGCATACGAAACACATTGGTGATTGGGGTAATTTCACTTTTTGTCGCGATTCTTGCCTTCGTCACCGTGTCACTTGCTCAAAACAATATTGAGTTTCGCCTGATCTCTTGGAATGACTTTCCGCCCGATCGGGTGGACATCACTTTTGAGGTGCGAAGGCCTGCAGATGTTGCCGTTGTGTGTGTGATTCGCGCCCAAGACCGGAACCGTATTGACCTCGGGTATCAGGAAGTACTCATTGCGTCAGGAACGGGCTTCGAGCAAGTTACCTACTCGCTTCGGACTCTTGCACCTGCCTTCACCGCCGAACTATTGACGTGTGTGGCACAAGGGGAACCTACCCGCGTACCGGGTCCCCAATTTCCCGCCGGTGTTGCACCTCCGGAACAACCATGGTCGGATAAATGACCCCTTGGCCGTTTTCTCGTATTAGAGTCTTCTCCATGACGGACGTAACGTGGCTCACCCAAGAGGCTCATGATCGACTGACCGCTGAGTTAGCTGATCGAGAAGGACCTACCCGCGTTGAGATCACTAAACGTATTGAGGCTGCGCGCGAAGAAGGCGATCTCAAAGAGAATGGCGGCTATCACGCTGCACGCGAAGAACAAGGCAAGAACGAAGCACGGGTGCGACAGTTGCGCCAGCTTCTGGAGTCTGCCCAAATAGGAGTTCCCGAAGCAGCCGCTGGGGAGGTATCACACGGAAAAGTGATCACAGTACGCCTGGTAAATTTTGACGAAGAAGAAACCTTCTTGCTGGGTTCGCGCGAAGAAGCAGCCCATGCATCTATTGATGTGTACTCACCCACTTCACCGCTCGGCGCCGCCGTGCTCGGCAAAAGAATTGGCGATTCCACCAGTTACACATTGACCAATGGCAAAGAGATGCAGGTTGAGATTCTTAAGGTTGAAGACTACGTGTAACCGCGCATAGCCCTCAATCAATAAAGGGTCGCAGATCAATAGAAAAGTCGCAGTCCAGGGAACAGGGTTAGCGCCTGCTCGCCCTGCGGTATTTCCGCACGGCAAGAGGTGCAAAAATGGCAATGGCAAGCGCACACGTCATGACCGTGTACAGAATCGGATTGTCCAGTGACCAATATCCCGTTTCTGCACCCGGGGCGTACCCGGTCGGATTACCAAATAACTCGCGAGTAGCTAAAACAAGTGACGATATCGGGTTGTACGCCGCAAAAACTTTCAGAAAACCTGGTAACCCATCAAGTGGAACGAAGGCATTTGATAGGAAAGTCAACGGAAAAATCCAAATGAGCCCTGCAGTATTGGCAGTCTCTGTATTTGGAACCGATAAGCCAATATACGCGCCCACCCAGGTAACCGTGTAGGCGAACAACAGCAACAGTAGATAGGCATAGACAGCATTAAGGATGCCTGCATCTATTCGCCACCCAACAATGTAGCCGGTGATGCTCAAAACCGTAAGAACCAAAATTTGTCGGAGAGCATTGGCAAAAGTGTTGCCAATCAGTGCAGCGGATTGAGACATAGGTAGTGCCCGATAGCGATCGATAATTCCTTTTTGCATTGCTTCTGCCAGACCAACGGTGCTCGCTGCTGCAGCAAACGCCACCGTCTGTCCAAAAATTCCTGGCATGAGGTACTGGCGGTACAAACTTGCGTCAGCGGCGGTTCCAGGTTCGGCTCCAGGGATTGGAATGGCTCCACCAAACACGTAAGCAAAGAGCAATACGAAAATCACCGGCTGTATCAGCTGAAAAAATAGTGCCTCGGGAATTCGAAATGACGCAATGATCGTGGAACGAGCAATCACAATCGAATCATGAAGAGTCCATCCCAACAAAGGTCTTTTCATGGCCTCCGGGTTTGGCGAACTCAAAGCTGGTTTCAACTGGCTGGTCATGCCCGCCCCCGTCTTCCACGACCTTTGGTCGGTGCCAGAGTTTCATCTTCGGCTCCGTGCCCGGTGAGGGCCAGAAAGACATCGTCGAGGGTTGGTCTGCGTAGTGCAATGTCTGCCACTTCAATGTCCGCACTATCGAGAGATCGAATCGCATCAACAAGAATTGTTGACCCGCCACTCACCGGTCCAGACACGGTTGATTCCGTGATGAGTGACTCCCCACCAAACACAGGTGCCAGCGCGGACTGTGCATCAGAGATTCTGCCGGGGTCTGCAACCGTGACTTCGAGGCGATCTCCACCAATGTGATCTTTGAGCTCTTCCGCTGTACCGTGAGCAATCACTCGACCGTGATCAATAACCACAATATCGTTGGCCAGCTTGTCCGCTTCTTCTAGATATTGGGTAGTGAGCAACACCGTTGTGCCTTCTGCCACCAGAGTCTCGATAACACCCCAGAGCCCAAGTCGTGATCTGGGATCAAGCCCCGTGGTTGGTTCGTCGAGGAAAAGAATGCTTGGCTTAGCGATCAAACTCGAGGCCAAATCCAATCGCCTGCGCATGCCGCCCGAATAGGTCTTAGCTGGACGATCGGCTGCTTCGACAAGATCAAACCACTCGAGTAACTCCGTAGAGCGTTCCTTTACGTAATTCGGGGTGAGGTGGTAGAGATCACCGAACATTTTCAAGTTCTCGCGGCCGGTGAGGAACTCGTCAACCGCGGCATACTGACCCGTGAGGCCAATGCTGTGGCGCACCTGATCCGATTGCTTAACTACATCAAATCCATTGACATAAGCCACACCCTCAGTTGCTTTGAGCAATGTGGCCAAGATACGAACCGTCGTTGTTTTGCCAGATCCATTAGGACCCAATAATCCCACAACCTGTCCGCGCGGAACCACAAGATCGAGGCCGTCGAGGGCACGTACGTCGCCAAAAGTCTTGACTAAGCCCTCAGCATGTACTGCATCGTCTTTAGCCATGAGCGGATCCTAGGCCATGGACGGATCCCGGCATTACAGTTCAGTTACCTCGAAGCCTTGCTCGCGGATCGTGGCGAGAAGTGCATCCGCATGTTCACGTCCTCGCGTCTCCACCTGCAGGTCAATTTCTACTTCATGTACACCTAATTGGGGATCAACGCGATTGTGATCAACCTCAACAACATTCCCTGACATTTCTTGCACTACCCGAAGAAGTGATGCAAGGCTTCCCGGGGCATCCGGTACCTGCACACGCAGAGTCAGGTACCTTCCACCGGCAGCCATGCCATGCCGGATGATCCGTAACAGAAGAAGTGAATCGACATTCCCACCGGAAAGTACAACGGCAACCGGTGGTTCAAAATGCCCGGGATCTGCCATCACGGCGGCAGTTGCTGCCGCACCCGATGGCTCCACGACCATCTTGGCGCGTTCCAATACTGACAATGCTGCATAGGAGAGTTGATTCTCACTCACCGTAATAATTTCATCTACGTATTCCTGCACAATCGCGAATGGGATGTCTCCAGGACGACCAACGGCAATTCCGTCAGCCATTGTGGACATTTTCGTGAGAGCAATAGGAGTTCCCGCCGCAAGTGACCGGGGATAGGCGGCGGCTTCTTCCGCCTGCACACCAATAACCCTGACATCGGGATTTATAGATTTAATTGCCAAAGCGACTCCTGCCAGAAGGCCTCCCCCTCCCGTGCACACAACAACCGTTTTGACATCGGGAATCTTTTCTAGGATTTCCAGCCCCAAAGTTCCCTGTCCAGCGACAATGTCATTGTGGTTGAAAGGATGGATGAGAACTGCCCCGGTTCGATCAGAGAACTCTTGAGCAGCCGTGAGGGCCTCATCAATTGATGATCCGAAAAATTCAACATCGGCTCCATAGCCTTTTGTCGCTTCAACCTTAGGGATCGTGGCACCGATCGGCATGAACACTGTTGATTTGATTCCTAAAGTCTGTGCCGCCAGGGCAACCCCTTGTGCGTGATTTCCTGCGCTCGCCGCAACCACACCGCGCTCTTTTTCCGCGGGTGTCAGGCGAGACAAGCGATTGAACGCTCCCCTGATCTTGAATGAGCCGGCACGTTGCAAGTTCTCTGGAACGAGATAGACCGGACCTCCCACGAGTTCACTCAGCCACCTGGCATTCGCAATGGGAATTTGAATGATGACACCGGCCACCGCTTGGCGGGCCTGCTCAATGTCAGAAAGGGTTACCTGGTCAGTCACTCCCGAATCATGGCAGGTGTACTGCCATGTGGCTACGAACCGCCCCGCAACTGCCTCCGACCCCCAGCCAAGCCTTTATGATCAACTAAACGTGCACGTGATGCTGCGGACCTGCCAGCCGAGGCAGCCGAACCAGAGTGCGCTGTTGCCGATCCTGAGTACCCGCCCCACGATCCTCGTGCTTCAGAATTTCGTCGGTGGTAATCAGCCACTGTTTTCTCTTTACCCGCTAATACAAGTGCTCCGGATTCTCCTCCTAATTCAATTTGCCTGAGGTTTAATCGATCACTTTCGCGGATTGCTTGTTCCCTGCCTTCGCGAAGTCGTTCCTCAATTCGGACAATGTAAGCCCGATAAAAAGCGGCGCGGGCCGTTTGTGCGGTGAACTCAAGTTTGCGTCTTACCATCCTGCCGTTGACTCGGACTCTCCCGTCAAATACTTCACCGCGCCACGATCCTGAACTCACATATATCGTGGCTTGTGAAGTCATTTGCACAGCAATTGATGCAAAAAGAGTCTCTACTGAGTCAAGATCCGAAGGCATTCCGTAACAAATAACGTAGGTAGAGTTTCGGGCAACATCGACGTGTGTGGAATTGGAATGCGCCACCACAACAAATAGGTTTACCAAATGCGTATTCGCCCTCTTGCCTTTTTCGCCAATGGTTACCGTGCGTGTGATGGGAGCAGATGATTCAGCGGTGCGAGTGAGATCCCGTGCTGACGCCAAGTCAATACTGGCTAATGTTGCGAGCAATTGGGCTTTGGTTAGATACGCGTCCGCTTCTGCTGGGTTATCAGTTCTCTCGGCTTTCGCAAGCAACGCTGCAATGCGATCAAGCTTCACGACTCTGCCCCTACCGGTGTTACGGGTACTCCCAATTCTTGATAGCCCGCACGCAAAAGAAGCGCCGGGCCCTCGCCGAGGACCTGGCCAACGAGTTCGAGCATGGAAGTGACGAATTCACTTCCATGTGAAGGCACCCCAGATCCGCACCTCGTCAAAGTCACATGATGTGCACATTCGTGCAGAATGACCGTCTCTCGCAGTGCCCACTGATCACTTGTTGGGATTGCAATGGTGCGGGTCTCGAATTCATAATGTGCTCGAGTGGATCCCCGACGGGCGCGAACATGCGGCAGTGAAAGATTCGGATGGGTGTTCCTCAGGAGGCCAATGACAGATTCGACATATGTTCTGACGGACTCAATGTCGCCAAATCTTCGCTGGATGGGGATATCGATTTGACTGCCAAAAAAATCAACCGTACCTCCGCGATTCATCACGGCGGTGAACTGATCTTCTGCTGAGTACACCTTTGTGCGCATTCGATCCACCTGCTCGAGGTTTCTGGCGATTGATGGCACATCGCTATCTTGCCCGTTGGGCCTCCATAATCATAAGAGGCTGGTTCGTCGTGTGGAAAAACCCAGTAGAGTCATGGTCTGTCCCTCGGGTGCGAAACCTTAACCAAAATACCTCACCCAAGACGACCTCACTGTGTGTGCGATGAAACCCACAAAGGACCCCCGATTAAGGATTGGAGCTTCGTGAGCGGGCAACAAGATCCTGAAACCGGTGCTCAGGGTCGCAAATCCCTTACTCGACGCCTCGGGGGGTCAGTTCGGCGCACTCCTTTGCTCAAGGGCCTTCCAAAGGAAGTTGCCGTACTCAGCGCGATCGCATTCTTTGTAGCAATTGGTTTCGGGATTCTCGCTCCATCGCTTCCTGTCTTTGCCAAAACATTTGACGTGAGCGCGCTACAAGCAAGTGCGGTGATTTCTGTTTTTGCATTGATGCGTTTTGTCTTTGCGCCAGTTGCAGGTGGGCTAGTTGATCGACTCGGTGAGCGAATTGTCCTTACCAGTGGACTCTTAATTGTTGCTGTTTCCAGTGCAATTGCGGGTTTTTCACAAACCTATTTCCAGCTGATCGCTTTTCGCGGTATCGGTGGCATTGGTTCATCTATGTTTACGGTTTCTGCAATGGCACTACTCCTAAGAGTTGTGGAATCCAATCAACGTGGACGAGCAGTTGGAGCATTCCAAGGAGGATTCCTTTTGGGAGGCGTTGCCGGACCTGCCGTGGGTGGGATTGTGGTTGCTGTATCGATTCGAGCGCCATTTTTCGTCTATGCCGCGTCCCTCTTTGTCGCAGCAATGGTCACCATGATATTTCTTACCCGCGCCCGGTTACTCGACCGAGAGGAATCGGTTTCAGGTGGGCAGGCCAATAAATTACAAGAACTCCGTTCAGCGCTCTCCAATAAGGCTTATCAGGCAGCCCTTGGCACAAATTTGATTTCCGGTTTCGTCACCTTTGGACTTCGAAGTTCAATTGTGCCCTTGTTCGTCGTGGAAGGGCTTCAACGCGGACCCTCATTGTCCGGCTTTGGATTCTTAGCCGCCGCTGCGGTGCAAGCCGTGATGCTTTTGCCAGCAGGTCGGATGGCTGACACGGATGGGCGCCGTAAGGCCCTGCTCTTCGGGAGTATCGCAACTGCAGTGGGCATGATGGCGCTGACCGCCTCCGATATCGCTGCAAATGGTTTGGGGTCTGCAGCGCTCCTTGGAACGGTTCTCTTCTTTGCGGCAATGGCCATCCAAGGATTTGGCTCTGCATTTCTTGGTTCCGCCCCCTCGGCCGTGGTTGGCGATGTCATGGGAGGGAAAAAGGGCGGGATAGTCGTGGCCACTTTCCAAATGATGAGCGATGTCGGGGCGATTATTGGTCCACTGCTCGCCGGTTTACTTGTTGATCTTTTTGATTTCAATTGGGCCTTCGCGGCTGGCGCAGCACTCGCGCTCCTCCCCATTTTTCTGGTGATCAGAATGCCCGAAACACTACAAAAGGGCCCCAGATCGGGCAAAGCGGATGTGGACCCTGATTTGCCCCCATCCCCCATGACGTAGTCTGTCCCAGACCTCGAGGTCACCGGCTTCACTCACAATTTGGAATCAACCGAAAGGGACACGGCTTGTCTTCCCACGAAGTTTCTCCTTTCACCCCAAGGCCTCGGACCTGGATAAATGCCCTCGTTGCTGCGGGAACGGCATTGGTAGTGGTCATCACGGGATCCGTCTTTTTTATCTCCTCTACTCGGAGCACTCCAGCGCAGGCGGATTCGGTCACGTCAAGCCCCGAGACTTCCGATGCACTCGATGGTGAACTAGCAGATGGTGAACTAGCAGCACTTGAACCCACCGGTCCCACAACCGCTGACATTAAGAATGTGGTCTTTATTCTCGCCGATGACCTGGATTGGTATTTATTTAATCAGGTGCCTAGGTTAGCCGCACTTCCCGAACAGGGAATCACTTTCACCAATCACACTGTGACCGACTCACTCTGCTGCCCATCGCGCGTCTCAATTCTTCGCGGGCAGTACATCCACAATCATCGTGTGATTTCAAACATCGTTGAAACGGGCGGAGGATGGCCGACCTTTAGGGATCTGGGACATGAAAAGGATTGCCTACCCACATGGCTTACGGCCGCGGGAGTCACCACCGCACTCTATGGCAAGTACCTCAATGACTACCCAAAGAAACCAAAAGATGCCACGTACGTGCCGCCGGGCTGGAGTGATTGGGGTGTACCCATTTCACGCGGTGATTCTTATACCGGGTACAACTACGTGCTCAATGACAATGGCAAGTTGAAGCGATACGGCAACAAGACTACTGATTTTCTCAATGACGTAATCACAAATAAAGCCACCAGTTTTATTCGCACGGCACAAGAACCGTTCTTCCTCGAACTTTCGACCTACAGTCCACACAAGCCGGCACCTGTTGCAGAACGTAATCGCAATAAGCAACTGGGAACCATTGCACCTCGTAACCCAACATATAACGCCTACGGCGTAGATGAACCCAAGTGGATGCAGGACAAAAATCCACTTGGGCCCAAGGCTCTTGCCAAAGCTGACCGGGAATGGAAGCAGCGGGCACAATCCGCGGAATCTGTTGCGGACTCGGTTGATTCTGTGATGGCAACTCTGAAAGCAACTGGTCGCGACAAGAACACACTCGTGGTCATCACTGCTGACAATGGTTATCACATGGTCGAGCGTCGGATGTTTAAAGGAAAGCGCACACCTTATGCAAGTGACACTGTTGTCCCCATGATCGTGATTGGTCCGGGAATACCTGCAGGAGTTCGTGTGAACGACATGACTAGCACCATTGATTTAGCACCCACCTTCACTGACATTCTGGGAGGGGTCACACCTAATTGGGTGGACGGGCGCTCAATTCGTACTTTCCTCGACCAAGGAAAAGCTCCAGAGAATTGGCGGGATGCCGCACTGTCGGAAAGCCTTGGTATTTCCACACCGCAAGACCCCGACTATCAAAGGAATGCCCCACCGCAGTACTTCGCTCTACGCACACCTCAGTGGCTTTATGTAGAGTACGAAGACGGCTCGCGCACCTTGTACAACCGCGAAACTGACCCCTTTGAAATGGTCAACCTGATAAAAACCGCTGATCCGCTACTCGTTGCTTCACTATCGCGCCAACTCAAGCAGTTGAGCACTTGTTCTGGTGACACGTGTCGAATAGCCGATACATTCGAGTTGCCCCTTCAGCTGGCAACTAACTAGCTGGGACTTCTGGCGCAGTCTGATTCTGATCTTTAATCCACTGCGAATTAGTTCAGTGCCTTTTCCAGATCGGCAATCAGATCCGCAGAATCTTCTATTCCCACGCTCAATCGGATCAAGTCATTGGGAACTTCAAGTGGGCTGCCGCTGACCGATGCATGTGTCATGCGCGCCGGGTGTTCGATCAAGGACTCCACGCCACCGAGAGACTCCCCAAGTGTGAAAACAGAAGTCTTCG
This sequence comes from Candidatus Nanopelagicales bacterium, assembly GCA_018402075.1. Next base: position 623,335 of record JAGYJP010000001.1, read on the forward strand.
CACAAATATCGAGGGCTGCCTGCTCCCCTCCCTTTACGCGGAACGAAACCATGCCGCCGAATCCCTTCATTTGCGCCAGAGCCACGTCATGATTGGGATGGTCAGGCAAACCTGGCCAGAAAATTTCACTCACAGATTCCTGTGTCTGCAAGAAGGCAACAACATCAGCTGCATTTGAGTTGTGTCGATCCATGCGAACACCGAGGGTTTTCAGCCCACGCAAAACCAACCATGAATCAAATGGGCCAGCAATCGCTCCCATAGCGTTCTGGTGATACGCCAATTGTTCACACAGTTCAGGGTCCACGGCAACGAGAGATCCACCCACAACATCGCTGTGACCACCCATGTACTTGGTTGTGCTGTGCAGGACAATATCGGCGCCTAGTAGTAGAGGCTGCTGTAGATAAGGCGATGCGAACGTATTGTCAACAACCAAGAGCGCTCCGCCAGAGTGTGCAACTTCTGCGATTGCCGCGATATCCCCGATATTGAGTAGCGGATTCGTTGGTGTTTCAATCCACACCAACTTGGTGCGTGGCGTCATGACTGAAGCAATGGATTCAGGTTTGGTGATCTCAGCCGTCGAGAAATCAATTCCCCAGGGCTCTGCAACTTTGGCGAACAGACGGTAAGTGCCACCATAGGCGTCATTGGGAAGTACAACATGGTCACCCGGCTTGAGAACCGTACGAATAATGGTGTCCTCAGCAGCAAGTCCTGAAGCAAAAGCTAATCCCCGCGCAGATTCAATGCCGGGTGCCTCGAGTGAAGCAATACATTCTTGAAGTGCGGTTCGGGTGGGATTTCCGCTGCGAGAGTACTCGTATCCGCCCCGCAGGCCACCGACACCGTCTTGGGCGTATGTGGACACCTGATAGATGGGCGGCACCACCGCTCCCGTCAGTGGATCCGGTTCTTGCCCCGCATGAATTGCCCGAGTATTAAATCCATCCATGAGTACAGCCTATGACCGAACCGCGCGCTCGTGCAGACATGGTTCATTCGCCGTACAGTGACACCATGTTCGGATTGAGCAAACCCTCCATGGTTTCCCCCGATCGGGCACTGCCCGGAAGATCAACCCGCCCATTTCTAGTTGCCGAAAAGCACGCTGTTCTCGGATCTTCACTCGAAGGCCCGTGGCAAGCAGGGACAGAAGTTATCTATCTCGGTGCGGGCTGTTATTGGGGTGTTGAAGAAATCTATTGGCAAGCCGCCGGTGTGGTCAGCACCAGCGTGGGATTTATGGGCGGAGTAACCCCGCATCCTACATATGAAGAAACATGCACGGGGCTCACTGGACATACGGAAACGACCCTGGTGGCCTACAACCCACGGGTGATCTCCACCCTGGAAATACTTCGCATATTTTGGGAGAGCCATGACCCCACCCAAGGATTCCGCCAAGGAAACGACATTGGAACGCAGTATCGCTCAGCCATCTTTTGGACCACACTCGAACAGCAGGCTTTGGCTATCCAGACTGCCGAAGCTTACAACTCGGTTGTTCAAGAACGCGGATTCGGTGAAATAACAACGGAAATTGCACCCGCATCTGATTTCACGTATTACCTGGCCGAAGATTCTCACCAGCAATACCTGTATAAAAACCCCAATGGTTACCGGTGCCATTCCAATACGGGCATTGCCCTGCCTCTGTAACGTAAGCGTGCTCTTTAGAGCGCGAGATACGAAAGTACGTCTTGGCGGGTAATAACTCCGGTGGGTTTGCCATCTTCCACGACCAACAGTGCATCTGAATCTTGGAGGGCATCTATGGCACTTCCCACCGATTCACCTGCGCCCACCATGGGTAGTGGTTCGGACATCACCATTTCCACCGGATCTGCTAGGTGCACTTTCCCCGCGAAAAGGGCATCTAGCACGTGGCGCTCAATCACAGCTCCGGCCACCTCAGCGGTCATGACCGGCGGCTCTGCCCGAACTACAGGTATTTGCGAGACGCCATATTCACGCATGATCGCGATCGCATCTGCGACGGACTCGGTCGGATGTGTATGCACCAATGTTGGTAGGTCGCCACTCATTGATTTCGCGTGAAGGACATCGCCAATTGTTCGATCGGTATCAGCTTGCAAAAATCCGTAGGTGGAGAGCCATTCGTCGTTGAAAACTTTGGAGAGGTAACCGCGCCCCGAATCAGGCAGTAGCACGATTACAACGGAGCCAGGTTCTGCTGAGGCGGCAACACGAAGTGCGGCAACAACCGCCATGCCGCAGGATCCGCCCACCAGCAGCCCTTCCTCACGAGCCATCCGGCGAGTCATGTCAAATGAGTCTTTATCCGAAACCGCAATGATTTCGTCGGCCACCTCCGGGTCATAAGCAGTTGGCCAGAAGTCCTCACCTACACCTTCCACCAAATAAGGGCGACCGGACCCACCCGAGTACACCGATCCTTCTGGATCAGCACCAATAACTTTCACGGCACCATTACTTACTTCTTTGAGGTAGCGACCCGTACCAGAAATTGTTCCGCCAGTTCCCACACCCGCAACAAAATGAGTAATTTTCCCATCGGTCTGCTGCCACAGTTCAGGGCCGGTTGTTTCGTAATGGGAACGTGGGTTATTCGGGTTGGAGTATTGGTCAGGCTTCCATGCACCTGGTTCATTCGAGAGGCGATCACTCACGCTGTAGTAGGAACGTGGATCCTCTGGATCAACCGCCGTGGGACAGACAACTACTTCTGCCCCATATGCACGAAGAACATTGCGCTTATCTTCTGAGACTTTGTCGGGACACACAAATATGCATTTGTACCCGCGCTGTTGGGCAACCATGGCCAAACCCACACCCGTGTTCCCACTTGTGGGTTCCACAATTGTCCCACCCGGCTGAAGCGAACCATCTTTTTCTGCGGCATCTATCATTCGTTCAGCGATTCGATCTTTGACCGAGCCACCGGGGTTCACATATTCAACTTTGGCGGCGACAATGACCCCGTCAGGGACAATCCCCTGAGTTACTTTGTTCAGTCGAACTAGGGGTGTGTTGCCGATGAGGTCGAGAACCGAATCATGAATCTGCACAGCACAACTCTAAAGCCATCATCTTCACTTGGCACTACCACCCATGTGCGCCGGCCTTGTTGCGAAGTTCTCTCAATTAACTCATTCGTGCATATGCTTACACAGTGATGAACGACCGCGAAAGGATTTACACGGAACTAGATCGCATCTGCCACCGAGTCACTGGATTGAATCCAACTCGACTTGAAACCTGTGCACATTCGATTCACGCCTGTGCCCAAGAAATCCTCAACCTGACGCCTGATGCGCAGAAACAACTTCCCGTTATTGGCCTGAGTGGGGTAAGTGCCCAGTTAACGGTCATTACCCGAAATTATCTTGAGTTCACCGAATCGCTTAAGCCGCACTTGAATGACTCGGCGGTCGCCGACCTGCTCACACAATTACGCCGCGACCTGCCATAGAACTAACTACCAGCGGGTTACTCCCTGCCAGAGAAGATCGCCAGGAAGCGAAGGATCTCGAGATACAGCCACACGAGAGTGACCAAGAGACCAAAAGACAATCTCCATGATTCGCGCTCGGGTAGACCCATGGCCAACCCCTGCTTAATAGCTTCAAAGTCCAGCATCAGCGCGAAGGAGGCCAAAATGACACCGAGGGCGCACAGCAACAGTCCCCAGCCACCGACACCATAAAAGCCCCAGCCGCCACCGACACCAAAGAGGGCTCCGACGAGTGACGCTACGGCAATCAGGGCGTAGCTGATGAGTGCGGCCATGAAAATTTTGACGAACTTACCTGTCACTTTGACGATGCCAGTTCCGTACAAGAACAACATGACACCAAAGGCTGTCAGTGTTCCAATAACGGCTTGACCAACAAGACCTTCATAATTCTGTGCCAACGCGAGTTGGTTATATGCCCAACTCAGCGACCCCAACATGAGGCCTGCCGATGCCGCGTACAGCAGAACCAAAACAGGAGACACAGTTTTCTTGAAAGCGCTGGTTAATCCAAATACCAATGAACCGCCAAGGCCAATCCACAACACAAATGGCATGGAGGGAACCAGTGCCCAGCCAATAAAGGCCATGACCACCGTGATCGCAAAGAGAATCGCGCTCTTCATGATGACATCGGCAAAAGTCAGGCGAGCACCGCCTCCCGCTGTAATGGTTTCGAAGGCGGTATCGGTGGGGCCTCCGGCCGCGGGGGCTGTTTCACCCGGTGTGAGAGCGGATGCGTAAGCGGATTTGCCTTCTTCATAGGCGAAGCCGGCACCGCTCTTGGTGGGGGTTGTCTTGGTGGGGCTCTCGTATCTCTTCAAAATGGGGTTCGATGATTGCATGGAACTACGGTAACCCACGAAAGTGCGGCTTGCCAACTATGGTGCCCCTAGTTTCCTGAGCAGGGCACATTCGGTGTCCTCGGTGGGATTCGAACCCACACTGTGCCGGGTTTAAGCCGGGTGTCTCTACCGGTTGGACTACGAGGACTTTTGGTGCCCACCTAGCCTATCTGCGGGCCATGAGCTCTCGGTACCAGCGAGCACTTGCCTTGGGATCCCGGTCACCGGTGACCGGATCAACGCGTATCAAGCCGAACTTTTTTGTCCATCCGGATGCCCATTCCAGGTTATCCATCAAACTCCAAGCAAAGTAGCCGCGAATATCGAGCCCCTCTTCACGCGCGGCAATTGCCTGGGCAATGTGATCGCGTAGATAGGTGATTCGATCAGGATCGTCAAGTGAGTCGGGGGCGGCCATTCCGTTTTCGCAGATCCATAATGGAACCCCCGGGAGCGACTCACTTATCTGGTGTAAAGCCATCAGCAGCCCTTCGGGGAATATCTCCCAACCCATATCGGTGCGCTCACCACGAGGTGCAAAGCTCACGGGTGGACACGCCGGAAACATGCTGGTGTCTTGTCCAATGGCCACAACGTCACTGGCGCCAGGTGTCGCGATTCGGTTGACCGTGTAGTAATTCTCACCAACCCAATCAATGGGGGTGGACAAAATGACGTTATCAGAATCGTGAACAAAGGCCCAGTCGGTGATTGCTTGACATGACTCTCGAGTGAGGTCACTCACACCTTTTCCTGACAACAGGTCAAGGAATATCCGATTCTGCATACCGTCAATATGTTCGGTCGCACGATTCATATCTGGCGTTTCAGATAAACATGGAATGACGTTGAGAACTATCCCAATGTTGTGGGCGCCCACTTCACGCATTGCCTCCACTGCCAAGCCGTGGCCCAGGATCAAGTTGTAGGCAGCCTCAAGCGATGCACCCGGCTCTTGTCGACCGGGTGCGAAGTAGCCGGCACAATAACCAAGGAAAGCTGAACACCAGGGTTCATTCAAGGTTGCCCACTGTTGAACCCGCGATCCAAAATGGCTCGCCATGGCACGGGCATATTCGGCAAATTGATAGGCGGTCTCGCGTTGTGTCCATCCGCCGTTATGTTCAATTTCCAGTGGCGTGTCCCAGTGAAACAGGGTGGGAACGGGTGCGATTCCGCGCTCAATTAATCCGTCTACCAATCGGTCATAGAAATTGATCCCACTTGGTGACATTGGGCCGACTCCGGTCGGGATCACCCGCGCCCAACTAATGGAAAATCGGTATGTGTCCACACCCAGCCACGCCAAAAGATCAAGGTCTTCCTCGAGCCTGTTCACGTGATCGCAGGCCGGCTCGCCTTGGGCACCGTCAATGATTTTGCCCGGTGTACTGGCAAATTCATCCCAATTACATGCACCGCGTCCTGCGACATCGCCTTCGATCTGCCACGACGAAGTGGCAACGCCCAAGGAAAAATCAGCCGGAACCACCAGGCCATCGAAAATACGTTCACCGTGGGACAAGGCTAGCCCTTCACTGAACCCGCTAATAGTCCTCGGACAAAGAATCGTTGCAGTGAGAAGAAGACGATGAGCGGAACAATAATGGCAATAAACGCGCCTGCGGTCGTGAGATGTAGTTGAGCTCCATATGAACCCTTCAGGCTCGCCAAATAGCTAGTAATCGGGGCGACATTAGGTGTGCCTCCCGCAAACGTGATGGCAACCAGCAGGTCATTCCACACCCACAGGAATTGGAAAATCGCAAAAGACGCGATAGCAGGAATAGATAGTGGCAACACGATTTTGCGGAAAATAAGGAAGTGACCCGCGCCATCGACTCTTGCAGCTTCCATGAGATCACGTGGCAACTGCGCCATAAAATTGTGCAGAAGAAAGATTGCCAGAGGTAGAGCGAACATGGTGTGGGCAATCCACAAGGGAATGTATGTTCCCGCCAGCAATGACTGATTGGATCCTGGTTTATTGAGGTCGGGGAAAACCGGGATATCTCCGATACTCCAGCCCAGGTTAAACATTTGCAATAACGGAAGCAGTGCCATTTGCAGGGGGACAACCTGCAGTGCAAAAATGCCAAAGAAAATCCAAATGGCCCCGCGGAAAGGGACCCACGCAATCGCGTATGCGGCCATGCTCGCCAAAACAAGTGGGAAGATGGCGGCTGGAATGGCAATGGCAAATGAGTTAAAGAAGTACGGCATGATTCCTGTTGCCGTGGTGCTTCCGCCCGTAATTACTTCAGCGTAATTGGAGAACGTCACCGCGGGATTGCGAAAGAAGGTCCACCAACCGGTGTTTTGAGCATCGGCAGCCGGTCGGAGTGAGGTAATCAAAAGTCCTACCGTGGGGATTGTCCACAAAATAGTTATCATCGCAACGACAAGGACCGCCCAAGGGCTGCTGAGTTTGCGACGTGCCGCTTCTTTGAGACCTTGCTTTCCTTCTTCAGGTTCAGGGAGGATCACAAACTCCGGGGCTTCAACGCTCATCGGATTGCACGCTCCTTTCGCAGTTGAACCACGTTGTAGATGATTAATGGGATTACCCCAATAAAGAGAACGACCGCCAGTGCGTTTCCATGCCCTTGGTTGAACTGAACAAAAGATTGCGCGTACATTTCATTAGCGACTACCTGTGTGCCAAAGTTTCCATTTGTCATGGTCCGGACAATGTCGAAAATTTTCAATACAGCAATCATGATTGTTGTCAACACCACAATCAAAGTCGCACGGATCATGGGGATGGTTACTCGGCTGAACAATCTCCAGCCTGTTGCTCCATCTAGTTCAGCTGCTTCGACAACATCAGAAGGAATGTTCTTAATTGCTGCCGAAAGAACTACCATGGCGAAACCCACCTGAATCCATACCATGATCACCATGAGTAAGTAATTGTTGAACGGCTGCCACAGAATCCAGTTGGGAGGTTCTTTCACCCCAAGCCACATCACCACTTGGCTCAATAAGCCGACCTGCTCACGACCAGGTTCGCGATACTCATAAACCAGTCCCCAGATAATGCTGGCACCTACAAAAGAAATTGCCATGGGCATGAAGATCAAACTTTTGGCAACCGATTCACGGCGCATTCGGTCAAGCAACAGCGCCAGCGTCAAACCCAGTGCAGTGGACGCAACCGGGGCAATGATGATCCACAGCAGGGTATTCACCAGCACGCCTTGCTGGGTATCGAATATCCAGGCGTAGTTGTCGAATCCGACAAAGTTTTCTTGGTTGGCGTCGAGGGTGCTGCCGTAAATGGTTCTGAAGGCCGGAACGATTAATCCCATGGTGACCAAAACCAACGCTGGGCCTAGGAAAACGATGAGCGCCGCTGGCCCCTGTAATTTTCCTCGGAACCTGGCCCCAATAAAGAACACAATCAGCAGAAATGCAAGGAAGATGGCGATCGCGGTCGCAGCACTACCGAGTTTGGGTAAACCCTCGAGTATTTCTTCCACCAACTAACCCTTCACCTGTTTTTTGGATTACATAAGTCTTTCAGAAAAGAAAACTGCCGGAGTGGTTTTGAGCGAATTGCTCACCACTCCGGCAGTTTCAATTAACTACTGCGATAACTACTGCGGTTGCACCAAAGTCCACTCAATTAGGAAGCGGGCCATGCTGCATCGATTGACTTGAGAACTTCCGCCGTTGGCTTGTCCTCGGCGAACCATGCAGTCATTTCCGTCCACATCGCACCCGCACCAACAGCTGCTGGCATGAGGTCAGATGCATCGAAACGGAAGGTTCCGGTCAAGTCGGTCAGGTACTGAGCCGAGAGTTGATCGATGGAACCATCTGCATAGGCATCCAATGGAACACCACTGTTTGCGGAGACCCATGTGCCGAGTGCAACCTTGCTGGTTGCGAACTCAGGTGATGCAAGGTACGCCTGCACTGCAGCAACCTCTGGACGATCAGCGAATGCTGTAACGAACTCGCCGCCACCAACAACCGGCTGCGGAGCGACAGAGTCGTCCATTGCGGGGAGGTAGAATGCGAATGCATCGCCATCAGCACCGACTGTTGCACCTTCCTGGAAGTTACCCCAGAAGTTTGCATAGAAGCTAGCCTGCTGAAGCATGCCGCACTCGCCCTTAAGAATCGGTGCGCCTGCATCCTGGAAGCCGACCGTTGCCAGTGTCTGGACATCGCCGAATCCACCGTTGACGTACTCAGGATTCTTCATCCAGCCAGCGAGGACGTCCATGGCTGCAGTTACTTCGGGGGAATCGAAGAGGAGCTCGTGGCTGACCCACTTGTCGTAAACCTCGCCACCGTACATGCGCAGCATGATCTGCTCGAGCCAGTCGGTTGATGGCCAACCTGTTGCTCCACCGGACTCAAGTCCGCCGCACCATGGCTTCACGCCATCGTTGACCATTTGATCTGAGAGTGCCCAGAGTTCATCCCATGTGGTGGGAACGGTGTAACCCTTGTCAGCGAACACCTTGGGTGAGTACCAGACGAAGGACTTCATGTTGGAGCCGAGTGGAGCTGCATAGAAGGTGCCATCGACGGTTCCGTAGCTCTTCCATGCGGGATTCCAGTACTGATCCACGTTGGCAACGGTGCCTTCGGGAGCAGGAACGGGTCCACCATCAGCAACGAGCTTGGCAAGCAAGCCTGGCTGCGGGATGAATGCAATATCGGGTGCGTTACCGCCAGCGATACGGGTGGGAAGCTGAGCTTCGAACTGATCGCTAGCTTCGTAGACAATGTCAATCCCAGTACAGGTTTCGAATTGGCTCCAAGCCTGCTCGAACAGACCCTGCTCGGGAGGAAGGATGGATGTAAAGATCGAAACTGTTGCACCTTCATTGCCCAAGTACTGGGCATAAGGCTCGCAACCAGCTGCAACATCGGTTGCTTCTTCGGTCGCGGTTGCTTCTTCGGTCGCGCTTTCATCTGTGGAGCTGTCACTCGAACAGGCTGCGAGCAGCATCATTGCTGCAACACCACCGGCGAGAACTGCTGCTCCACGGCGCCGCTTCAATGCGGTCATGGATTCTCCTTGCTGGCTCAAAGTCGAGGGAGGTCCTCAACGTGATTGATCTACTCAATGAAACAAATTGCCCCGTAACTCAATTCTTGAATTCTGGGAGAGGTAAACGTTTCCATAATTCACCCTCGGCCCCCTTTCACGCAAGGCATAATCATGTAACAACCCCATGTAACAATTAACAATTTGGTATCGCTCCCACTTTTGCTCAATAAATCGAAACCAAGGGTCAGACACGATCGCGCCCACTAGAGTCGAGGACTATCCACTGTCTGAAACACAACTGAATAGTCCACTACTTGACCTTTTACTCGGATCGTCCGACACGTACCTGTCGGTGGAAGGCACCTCATGACTGAATCTGTCACATTTGACGATGTTTCATTGCTCTACCCCGGTGGTGACAAGCCTGCGGTGAGCCATCTGAACCTCACTATCGGCAAAGGTGAGTTCCTTGTTCTCGTGGGTCCATCCGGTTGCGGAAAGTCCACCAGTTTACGAATGCTTGCCGGCCTAGAACCAATCTCAGATGGCAAAATCCTCATTGGCGAGCGCGATGTCACACACCTTGCAGCGAAGGATCGGGATATCGCCATGGTCTTTCAAAACTACGCCTTGTATCCCCACATGTCGGTGGCGGAGAACATGGCCTTTGCCCTAAAAATCCAAAAGGTGAGCAAGGATGACATTGATCGCCGTGTGAAAGAAGCAGCGGCGCTACTTGACTTAACCGAGTATTTGGACCGTAAACCCAAGGCACTCTCCGGTGGCCAACGTCAACGAGTTGCCATGGGGCGCGCAATTGTGCGTGAACCCCAGGTTTTTCTTATGGATGAACCACTATCCAATCTGGATGCGAAACTTCGCGTACAGACTCGGACGCAAATCGCCGCACTGCAACGTCGACTTGGCACAACAACTGTTTATGTCACACACGATCAAGTGGAGGCCATGACAATGGGTGATCGAGTTGCTGTTCTCAAAGATGGAATTTTGCAGCAGGTGGACACGCCTCGCGCACTTTACGATACGCCCGCAAATGCATTCGTTGCAACGTTCATTGGATCTCCCAGTATGAACATCATTACCGCGCGAATCGTTGACGGAGGTGCCGAATTTGGTGGCACCGTCATTCCTGTGGAGCGCGCTATTCTTACAAAGGCGGACGGTGATCAAGTTCTCGTTGGTGTTCGTCCCGAAGATTTACATCTCTCGGAATCTGGTGCACAAATGAATGTCACCTTGGTAGAGGAGTTGGGTGCCGATACCTTCATTTATGGCACCACCCCTGATGGCGTCAACGATCTCGTGGCTCGGTCTCGTGGTTTCCAATCACCTCGAGTGGGCGAAACCGTGCACGTCACGCCCGAACGAACCTACATATTCAAAGCATCCGGTCTTCAGGAACGCATCTCTTAGGCGAACTTCACGCAATAAACCAGACAGCGCAATTGGGTGGCAGGGATTCATTCTTGCCACCCAATTGCATATCGCTACTCACCATCACTTCACAATTCGGAAATTCCTTTATTAATGCGAAGGGATCTGTACCCGTATTAACGGCACAGTGAAAACCCTGCGCCCTGGAAAAAATCATTACGTCTGAATTTCCTGAATTAATGAACTTCACAGCGCCAGATAATTGTTTGCGATCGTGCAACAGGATCCGATACAGATTGAGGGTGCTTCTGGGGTCAGCATTTTCGGACTCAACCGTGAATGATTCCCACCCTGTCGGTTGCGGTAACCAGGTAGGTTGCTTCGATTCAGTAAATGAATATGGAGGCACGGTGCCCGCCCATGGAAGTGGCACTCGGGCACCATCGCGGCCTTTTTGTTCGCCGTGCGTTCGAGTGAAGACCGGATCCTGACGCGCGGAATCCGGAAGATCCGCATCAGAAAGTCCCAACTCTTCGCCTTGAAAAACATAAATTCCACCGGGCAATGCGTGGGCAACCGTGGCAAGAGCCCGAGCACGGGCTAGACCGACGTCACCACCCCCAAGTCTGGTCACAACTCTTGGTGAGTCGTGATTGGAGAGCGCCCACGTTGGCGGGGCACCGACATTGGCGACAGCGTCAATGCCCTGGGTGATTGTTCGTTGCATGATCTGGGCATCCCATGCAACCACTAAGAAGTCGAAGCCGAAAATCTGATGTAGTGATGTTGGCGATACGTATCGACCAGCTCGGTGTGGTGGCACCCAAGCTTCTGCGACTGTCATGCGATCCCCCGGATATGAGTCCAGAACTTCACGCCATGTCGCATATATTTCCTGGAGTTCATCTCGATCAAAAAACCCCGAATTCACAATCAGTTCGCGACGTTCGGCTGCTTCACGTGAACCATCATCTAGGTCAAAGCGAAGCGCTTCGGTTAATCCAACAGGATCCGGCAAATCAGCATAAGACATATCTTTTGTGAGCCCGTGAGCAACATCTACTCGAAAACCATCGACACCCATGTCCAACCAAAATCGCAATGTGGTGATCCAGTCAGAAGCTACTTCCGGATTCGTCCAATTCAGATCCGGCTGAGATGAATCAAAAACGTGGAGATACCACTGCCCCGGTGAACCATCATGGTTGGTGGTGCGAGTCCACGCAGGTCCACCAAACATGCTGACCCAATTATTGGGGGGTGCATCATTGTCTGAATCCCGAAAGTGAAACCGTGCACGTTCGCGGGAACCTGGAGGTGCCTGCAGTGCCTCCTGAAACCAAGGATGCTCAACGGAGAAATGATTAGGCACTATGTCCACCATAATCCGAAGACCGTGCGTGTGGGCTTCGCTAATCAGGCTTCGAAAATCCTCAAGGGTGCCATACATTGGATCAACATCTCTCGGGTTCGAAACGTCATAACCTGAATCGTGCTGCGGTGATGGGTAAAACGGAGACAGCCACAGGGCATCCACACCAAGGCTGGACAAGTAGAGAATCTTTTCTCGCACTCCCACAAGATCGCCTAATGAGTCACCATTGCCGTCATAAAAGGATCGCGGGTAAATTTGATAGACCGCAGCGTTATGCCACCACACCATTGAATTAATTTTTTCGAGGTCCTGTTGACCTGCGTTCAATCAACGTTGTAGCCACGTTAACCGAATCGGGTCGGTGTACTGAATCATTCGAAGCAAACATCTGTGCAAGTAGTCGCTTAGCGGCAATAACTCCTAACTGAGCCACAGGTTGCGCAACAGTGGATAAATTGAGGTAGCTAGACATGGGGTGGTTATCTATTCCAATAACAGAAATATCTTGGCCAGGCTCCAGCCCTTTGGACCTAATTGCCTGCAGTGCACCAAATGCCATTTCATCGCTCATGGCAAATACAGCTGTCGGTGGATCAGCTTGATTGAGAAGCGCCAGCATGGCGCGCTCCCCTCCCTCGATAGTGAATCTTCCGAAAGCTTCCAACATGGGATCTTCTTGTAACCCGTGATTATTCATGACGGATCGGAATCCACGCTCACGTTGCGTCTCCGCGACAAAGCGTGCTTCGGCTGGACCTCCAGCAATAAGTCCAATTCGAGTGTGGCCGAATTGAACCAAGTGCTCGGTCGCCATGTGTGCGGCGTGAAAATCATCGATGGCAATGCAATCGACGCCTTCGGTCACGCCACCAATCATTGACTTGGGCATATCCAAATTCAAAATTGGCTCTAAGTCAGGATCCTGAGGCGGCAACGAAATAATCAGAATTCCATCTACGCGTCGTTTAAGTCTGGGCGTAGGCGGTATCCGAGCATGACCGTTTTGGTAGTCCCCCACATTAATCAACAACATGTCTAATCCGGCCTGTTGCAGGATCGACTCAACACCGGAAATCACTTCTGAGAAAAACCAACGCGAAATATATGGGGTAATCACCGCGATGCTTCCGGTGCGACCTGAAGCCAAGCGTGAGGCACTCGGCGAAATGACATAGTCCAACTCAGCCGCCACCCCCTTGACTTTCTCTCTGGTGGCTTGATCAACATTGGGTAAACCCCGCAATGCCCTGGATACAGTGGCGGTGGAGACTCCCGCTGCGGCAGCAACATCTCGAATGGTGATACTCACAACGCCTCCTTTCGTCTTTCGCCTGTCACTACACAGGAACTCACAACTGCCCCGTTGGCTCACTGAGTGCAAGCGTATACATCAACGGGACTTTCGGGTAGTTTCCATAAAAATTACGATGCGAGACCGGACACCACCCCGTCGAGGATGTCGTGTTCACTGACTACTACATGGGCAAGATTCAACTCACGCATGGATTCCCTGAGAACTAGGGCGCCGCCGCCAATGACATCGACGCGCCCCGGATGCATGAAACCCAATTGAGCTCGCGCAGCCCTGGGCATGTGGAGTAACTGATCGGTGACACTTTCGACATCTTCCACAGACAAGACAGTCCCATGAATTTTGAGCGAGTCATATTTGTTCAGTCCAAGGTGCATCGCTGCAATTGTTGTTACCGAACCTGCGAGTCCAATGAAGGTACGTGCTTCTCGAGTAGGAAGATATGACCGCACCTGTTGCAAACCTCGATGAATTTCCTGAATCGTGGATGAGATTTCTTCGTTGGTCGGTGGATCAGAGTGGAGGTATCTCTCGGTCAGGCGCACGCAACCAATATTCAGGCTCTGTGCCAGGAAGGTGGTGGGTGATTCGCGCATGACGTATTCGGTGGAACCCCCACCAATATCTGCAACGAGTATCGGCTGCTCTTGTTCCGTGGCAAATCCTGAAATCGCGCCGAGATAAGAAAGTTCAGCTTCCTCTGCGCCGCTGATTACCTCGGGGAGCACACCGAGAATGGATTCAATGCCACGAATAAACTCAGTTCGGTTACTGACATCGCGACTTGCAGACGTGGCAATGAATCGAATTTTCTTTATATTAAATCCTTGAAGGATTTCAGCGTATTCTCGGCAGGCATCAAATGTTCGGCTGAGACCTTGCGGGCTGAATTCTCCTGTTCGGTCTACACCTTCTCCAAGCCGCACCGTGCGCATTTCCCGAACAAGATCGTTTATTTTTCCGTCGCTATGAGTTTCGGCCACAAGAAGTCGGATGGCATTAGTTCCGCAGTCGATGGCGGCTACCGGATCACTCATGGCAGCAGGGCTCTGCTATCCACCAGGGTTCCAGTATCTCCAATGCTTGATCACCAAGTGGATTAACACCGGGTCCCACCGCCAATGAATGCCCGATCAACACGTGCAGGCACTTTACCCGCGATGGCATGCCTCCCGCACTGATCCCATCAAGCTCCGGAACGTTTCCCAGTGCGTCACGGTCAGCCAGGTAACTTTCATGTGCACGTTGATATTGCTGTAATAAATCGGGGTCTTCCTGCAGTTGTTCCTGCATATCCTTCATGAGTCCCGAGCTTTCGAGGGTGCCAATTGCACCCGCAAGACGGGGGCAGGTGACGTAGTAGGTGGTAGGAAATGGTGTTCCATCAGGTAGTCGGGGCTCAGTGTGAACAACGAGTGGGGCGCTGCAGGCACAACGAGCAACCACGGATACGAGTCCGCGCGGGTCGCGCCCTAATTGCTGACAAATTAATTCCCTGTCCCGATCATCTACCACCAGGTCACTCTAGATGCCGAATTAATTACTTGGCTCAACCGAGTCATCCGCTTCCTGCACTGCCCCCCACAATTGCATGAACCACGCTGGATTTTTCTCGGCCGCGAGTTCGGAGATCGTTTCAGCAGCTGGACGTCCGTCAGCCCCCAGAGAGATATAACCAATCTCGCCAGGTTTTACAAAGTGCAAACGTCGGCGGGCTTCAGCCGCGATGAAGGCAGGATCCTGCCACCTCTCCTGCGTCAACTGCAGTTCGTCGACACGTTCCTTGGTGACCGCAATTTGTGCCTGCAACTCTGCTATTTCGGCTCGTTGGCCAAGCCAATTCCGCACGGGAACCGCTAGCATCACTCCAATTACAGCCAGTGCCAGTACCAAAATCACGGCGCGACCCGCGAGGGATCCCGCTGCTCTGGACGCAGCAGAAGGCGGGCGTGAACTCGCCGACTTCTGTACCGGCCCCGGAGTCATGCCTTAATAGTCACACGCGGAGTGTGAAAAACCCTTCAGGCACCGCCGCCAAAACGCGGAAACGCCGAGCGACCTGCGTAGCGAGCGGCATCGCCAAGTTCTTCTTCAATACGAAGGAGTTGGTTGTACTTGGCAACCCGCTCACTCCGTGCCGGAGCGCCAGTCTTGATTTGACCACAGTTCACTGCAACAGCTAGGTCGGCGATTGTTGTGTCCTCGGTCTCACCCGATCGGTGGGACATCATGGATGCATAGCCATGGCGAGTTGCCAGGGAAACGGCATCGAGGGTTTCAGTGAGCGAGCCGATTTGATTCACTTTGACAAGAAGGGCATTAGCTGCACCCTCGGCGATACCGCGTGCCAACCTTTCCGGATTTGTCACGAATAGGTCGTCGCCGACAAGTTGTACTCGATCACCAATTGCGTTTGTCGCATGGATCCAACCAGCCCAGTCATCTTCGGCTAAGGCATCTTCAATAGACACTAGTGGAAAGTCCGAAAGTAGTGACTCGTAATAGCCTGTCATCCACTCGGAAGAACGATCCGCACCTTCAAATTGATATGAACCATTGGAGTGAAACTCGGTGGATGCAACATCGAGAGCGAGTGCAATATCTGCGCCAACTTTCATCCCCGTACTTTCAATGGCGGTAACAATAAGTTCCAACGCTGCACGATTGCTCGCCAAATCCGGAGCAAATCCACCTTCATCGCCCAGTCCAGTGGCGTAACCTTCTTTCTGTAACACCGCTTTAAGCGCATGATAAACCTCCACCCCTTGACGAAGTGCATCTGAGAAACTCTCTGCACCAACGGGTGCGATCATGAACTCTTGGATGTCCACACCCGTATCCGCATGTGCTCCGCCGTTGAGAATATTCATCATGGGCACAGGAAGAAGGTGGGCATTGGGACCGCCGACATACTTAAAGAGTGGGAGTTCTGCCGAAAGCGCTGCGGCCTTGGCCACTGCCAAAGATGCGCCAAGAATTGCATTGGCTCCGAGACGACTCTTATTAGGTGTGCCATCAAGATCGATCATGACCTGATCCACCAGACGCTGATCATCGGCAGAAATTCCCACTAATGAATCCGCGATCTCACCCTCCACTGCAGCAACAGCTTCGAGAACGCCTTTACCTCCGTAGCGTGCGCCCCCATCACGTTTCTCGGAAGCCTCAAATGCACCCGTTGATGCCCCTGAGGGAACAGCGGCGCGGGCGACCGTGTCGTCGTCGAGAAGAACCTCAACTTCAACAGTGGGATTTCCACGGGAATCTAGAACTTCGCGGGCAATAAGGGCTTCAATAATGGCCATGCGACAACTGTAGTTGTTCGATCTCCTGGAACCGCAGCCTGCTGTGGCCAAAACGTGATGTACTCGGGGAACAGATGACCCCCCGATAGGAGTCCAAACACCATGCGGAATGACCTGAAGAACCTGAAGAAATCGCCGGCTTTAACCGTGGTCGCATTCGTTGGTGTACTGGTCTTGTCCGGTTGTTCAAGCGGTAGCGATAGCGTGGGGATACCTGACATGGCAGTCGAAACAAGTGCGACTTATTCGGAGACTTTGCCCATGGACTCTGGGCAGAGGAACCCCGGTCAACAATTTATTCGAACAGGTGCGGTCAGCATGATCTCGGAAGACACGATTGCGACCGTCGCCGACATAACTGCGCTGGTACAAGAATTTAATGGGTCAATTAGTCAACAGGAGATTCGCACAGTTGACCAAAACGAATACGCCAATATGACGGTTCGTGTTCCAGATTCTGAACTAATGGAATTTGTCACTGATATTCGCACCCTTGGTGACATCACCGCATTTAATATTTCAGAGATCGATGTAACTCTCACAATTACCGATCTTGATGCTCGCATTGCTTCCCTGAATGCGACCATTAGCAAACTCACGGAACTTCAGGGGCAAGCGACAACTGTGACCGATCTCGTTGCGGTAGAGGCAGAGTTGGCAACACGGACGGCGGAGCGAGATTCATTAGAGGCCCAGCGTGAGGTAGTACAGGGTCAAGTAGCAGAGTCAACCGTGTATATCGACGTATCCCCAGATCTCGGTAAGAGCACAAATGCGCCGGATTTTGTTGGGGGCATTGAGAGTGGGTGGCAGGCGCTCATCAATTTGGGTGCGGGTGCTATCACTCTGCTGGGTTTTCTTATTCCAATTGTCGTTGCAATCGTTGTTGTCGTGGGAATTATTGTGATTGTATCCAGGGTAATAAAGCGGGCGCGCCAACGAATGTAACCCCCCTTTTCGCGACGCGCCCTCGACCCATACCCCCGATTACGGCCGAGTTCGATTCCACGGGATTCATTGCACCAAATTTTCCTGCACTGATTCCAGCAATGGTTTCAAACAATCCAATCCTCGCGCGGGGGTCTGACATGTTCGGCCTGACATGTTCGGCCTGACATGTTCGGCCTGACAAGTTCGGCCTGAGAAGGCGCGATGAGCGCATTAGGCGTACCCTCGCCCCTATAAAACTCGCACAAATCTGTGCAATGACAAAAGGATGCCCCAATGGATGAAAAAGCCCTGCTCCGTCTCTGGAATGAAAAAAGAATGCAAATTATCATTGCGCAGATCGCACCTGCGTTGGTACTTATTGCAGTCATCGTGTTAGCTGCTCAAGGAACCTTTGCCACCGCAAGTGACCCCTCTAAATACTTGGTTATCGCCGTTGCTGCCATTACCGGCATTCTCGCCATGATCTCTCAAATCGCGGTTATTCGAGAAGCTGAGGCTCTCGTGACGGATCTAGGAAAGTTGCAAGATGCCTCAAATCTGTCCAAGAAGGTCGCTGAATCCAAGAGTTTTCTCACTGTCACACTCGTGGCAATCATCGGCCTGGGCCTGATCATCTTCGGCCTTATTGTGTGGTCTGTTTTTGGTTAATGCCTAAGGTCGTTGGGGTGATAGCGCGCTGTACGGCTCTTATAAGCGTCCGTACAGCGCGATATCTTCCTCAAAGAGTTCAATATCGACATCCGACACCGTTCGCCTTGTTTGAGAAATGGCACGCAGATAATCCTCGGTCGATGCTCCGACCGGTCCGCTGGCAGCGCCACCACTCATCTCACGCTCGAATGACACCTGAGCGGCCGAACGTGATGCAAACTCCACATCGGCTGGCGTGAAATGTTCCGAGGCCTGAACCAGTGCCGAAATATCTACATCTGCTCGCGTAGACTGAGATACGAAGGACTCCCAGATCGCCGCACGTGCAATAGCATCCGGAGGCCCAATGGGAATCACATAATCAAAGCGGCCGGGTCGCATGAATGCCTGATCAAGAGTCCGAACCGAATTAGTCGCGCAGACAAGAAGTCGAGTATCGCGCTGCCGGAAGGCAGGAATAATTTTTAGGAGTTCATTAGTCACACCGTGGGCTGGACTTTTTCCCACCCCTTCTCTCGTAGAAGCAATCTCTTCGACCTCATCTATAAAAACAAGTACTTTTTCCAAGTCGTCAATCATGGCAAAAGTGTCGTGAAGAGCCTGTGCCAATCCCGCGGGCTCCGTTGTGAGCCTGGAGGGGAAAATCTCAACAAAAGGCCAAGACAACCGTGATGCAATTCCGCGGGCAAATGTGGTCTTGCCGGTTCCGGGAGGCCCAAAGAGCACAATGGCGTGCGGCGGAGTGACACCATGCGCTGACGCTCGCTCCGGATTACTCAGCGGCATGACGACTCTTTTATCAATGATGTCCTTCTCCCCATGCATACCCGCAAGCCGCTGCCAAAGATCTCGTGTGAGGACACGTCCGCCTAGTGCGCTTAATGTTGTTGCCTCGCCGGGAGTCAGCGCCTCTCGCTTCTCCCAGTAGGCCGCGGGTTCCTGGCGCACATATCCTGCTCGGGTAAGACCTTCAGACATCTGCTCTTCTTCTGCAAGTAGGTATGAGATCGTTGCCACTCCCATATTTACCAACCGTCCCTCAAGGTGATTGAGTAGTGCTGACGGCACACCCTCACCCCGATGTGCCGGCTCGACAGCAATTCGCATGACCCAAGCACGGGATTCAGAGATACTCGCCACGGCTGCGCCCACCACGATGTTTTGATGAACCGCTACGACAGCAGTGCCCCCTGCGCGCAATGCCGCAATGCATTCGGCTATCGAGAAAACCGAAGCCATGCCGGGGGTAACTTCCCAGAGGTGCACGACCGGCTCAAGGTCACTGTCCTGAAAATTTCTCACAATAAAAGACATGAGGAACACCTCCCTAGTGAGCCCGACACACCGCTTGCCCTAACTCTAGGGAGAGATCTTCACTTGCGCCTGTCCAATGCACAGGAACACCGAGCGTTTTCACCGAAATGAGTCGGTGACCCAACGGATGAGAGCATTCTGGGAACTGGTGAATGTGCTTACTAGCAGGATAAGTCAGTAGATAATGTGTTGAGTAGCGTCTGAGCTGTCGAAACTGCATCCTGTGCTGCAACGACCGCCCCCGCCAACAGCACCCCTTTTTGCAGGATGTTGTCGGCTTCCGTGCTTTCGGTGAATTTCCTCACCGCTTCGTCCTTGTAATTTAATGCATCGTCTAACTGATTCTTGGTTCCAGGCTCAGGGTCTAGCGACTCAATCAATAAGTAAAGTAAGGCTACCTGAGCATTGAATTCATTTTCCAAGACAGCGAGAGCATCCTGGCTTGGGTTCGCAATAAACCCTGACACACTTTCACTTAATTGTTCTTCCATGCGGTCAAGCACGTCACATGGATCAGATGCTGAATTGCTCGGAGTCGAAACGACTATTGGTGGCTCAGGTGTGATTACGGGTTCAGGAGTTTGCGAGCACGCCGATATGCCGAAACCGAGAATTAATGCCCCAATAAGCACTTGTCTTTTCACAGCCCTACCAATTCTCTGACATGACGCGGGGCGGGGGAACCATGAGACAACATCAGATCATGGATTTCGCGTTGTGTCCAATCTGGGTGTACAACGCGTAAGTCAAGAGCCAATTCTTGCACGGCGAGGTAACCCACAAAGTATGTGGGAAGTTGGCCAGCCGTGAGCAACGCCCGACGCCACTTCCCAGATGCTTCACCCTCTTCTTGAAATCCACGCTCAATCATCAAGGTCATGGCTTCATCTTCCGACATGTCTCGTGAATGCACGCAGATGTCGAGAATGGTGTTGATTGTCATGCGGGTCTGCATTTTGAGTTGTTGAAGTCGAATAGCAAGGTGGCTGAGACGGCCGGGTTCAGGTGCATATCCTGCTTGAATCATGAATTCTTCGGCGTAGACTGCCCAACCTTCAATGAAGACCCCGCTCATTCCACAACGACGAACAGCACTCTGGTGGGCACTGCGTTTACTCATTGCAAGTTGCAACACATGCCCTGGAAAAGCTTCATGAATTGTCAGATCATGTATCTGAACTGCGTTGTACTCCCGATAAAAACTTGCCTGCCGCTCCCTGGACCAACCAGCAGGAGTTGGCGCCACGGCAACAAAAGTTGGGACATCTGCTTGTTCGAGTGGCCCCGGTGAATCACAGTAGGCAACCGCAACACCTCGGTGAATCTCCGGCATTTCAATAATGTCCGTTTCAATCATTGGAATCGAAATAAGGTCATGTGCGATAGCAAATTCACGGGTAGTTCTTACAGCCGATTCCACTAAGCCTAGAACCGTGTCATTCGTGACTTCCGAAACGGATGCAATGTGATTGAGCGCCATACGAATTGGTTCTTGGTCCCAATCAATCCCCGCTGCCTCGAGGTACTCTGTGGCCACATGCACCATTGATTCTGTCACGCCATCCAGATGTGCATATGCCTTCTCCAGCAGTTGATCGACGTCTGCAGTGTGATCAAGTGAGTGCCATAAAATTCCCGAATACAGGTCAGGTCCACGCCGGGGCGATTTGGTTGACTCCGGTAGACGGTGCTCCAGCCATTCAATATGTTGTTCCAGAGCAAGAACTGGTTCAGGTGGTAGATCTAAGGACTGCACTAATGCCAGTGTTCCTTTGAATTGATTAATGGCTGTTTCCACATGGATGGCGGGCATGTTCTCCAGAGTTTCGCGTGCCGTTTCTAGGAATCTAGGGATATGCATAGCTCTCGCCCTTGCGTTACTCAGTCTCTCCTGCTCGGGTGCAAATTCTCGACTCACAAGTAAGTGAATTGCGGTTCCGGGGTTCCAAGCCATGGGATTCCACGTAGGTTCGTGAACTTGGGTCAGATCAAAATGGGTCTTAAGAAGTTGATCTCTCAAGATTTCTAAGTCCACTAGGTCTTGGGTTTCTAGTTCGACATCGTCAACGGCATCAAGTGCTGTGAGCAGATCCTCTATTTCTTGAGCGTGCCCCTGCATGCCTTGAATCGACAAGTCCGGCAGAAGTGAATCAAATCGGTGATCGCCGAGCCAGGTCGCACTCACGGGGTCTTGTGCCATTAAACAATCAATCGCCTGAGCAGAAATTCGTCGAAATTCCTCAGTTGCCGAGTTCATATTCCCGACTCACTTCATATTCCTTAATTGCATGGATCCGCCGACGCACAGCCGACCGGAGACTGGTCTCTGCATCCCATTTCTGGGAGTGCGCAATCCTGACCAACTCGAATAGCAAATCTCCAAGTTGCTCTTGGTCGGATACCTCTGCCAATATCGCTGCCGCGCGCTCAGCCTGATCTGTGGGCGTTACATCAAGTGATCTGGTTCGAGAGACCACCTTGGACGCCCGCATGAGCGCAGGCAATGAATCAGGGATTCCATCTGTTAGTGACTCTCGACCTTTTTCTTTCGCCTTGCGTACATGCCATGAGTCCTCCACCTGACTCGCTGTATCTGCGATGTCATCAGAGAATACGTGCGGGTGCCTTGCAATAAGTTTGTCTGTAATCCCACCAACTACTGAATCGATATCCCAATCCGGTTCAGCGATCCGAGAATGAAAAACCACTTGCAAAAGCAAATCACCCAGTTCCTCTTGCATTGCTTTTTGATCACCGGACTCAATTGCCTCGACACACTCGTGTGCTTCTTCGATCAAATATTCCACCAAAGATTCGTGTGTTTGCTCGGCATCCCAAGGGCAACCGCCCGGGGACCTTAGTCGGTTCATGACAGACACCAGATCCGTGAATCGACTCCCTTGCAAGGTGATTATCCCTGCCCGAGTTCAACACTCAATGGCTCAGAGACACTATTGGAAACTGGACCAATGGTGAGATTTTCCGCGTCCCAGGTTCCGTAGCGTGGTGCCACTTCTGTATTGAGCTCCACGCTCAGCTCGGATGCAGCAACGAATACCGCACCACCTTGAACATCGAGTTCGGCGCCGGGTGCAAGTTCTTGCCCCAGCTTTGATACCTGAATATTTAGTGCGATCACGGAGTCGATATCGGCCGGCAGCACTCCTTGTTGCAGCAATAAGTTCTCCAGTTCAGCTTGTCCGCCTGCTTGAGCTAGATATTGAAGTCGGATTGCATCAACTTCACCTTGGTCAATCACAATTCCTTCGCGATCAGCCAGCTGATTCACAAGATTCGTGGTAATCAAACGATCCAGAGCTTGTGTAATGAGTTCTGATGAAGAATCTTGGGTGGGTAGCCCTTGAGCCGTCAAAATTCCCTGTACCCGTTCGTTGAGTTCGCTCTCGGTGATCCTCTGATCTCCGATGAGCGCCGCCGCACCTGCCTGACTGGCGCCACAACCGGTGAGGGCCAAAGCAGTCAGTCCAAGTGTCGCGCCGACAAGGGTTGTGACGACTTTCCGTGACAATTTCACACAAACTCCGAACGTTAAGGGGTGGAAAACAGGACGTTAAACAATTCGTGGATCCATTGTAGAAGAGCGCCGTCGCGGAGAGCAGGAGCACCGATTCCACCAGGCTTGGGAACGAGAATCGTCCGAGTGGCCGGCTTGATAGTTGTGCGGGGGTACAACCGGCTCAATCGCATGGATCTCGATTCAGGAAGCTCCACCGGGTGAATCCGGATGGAATTACCCGCGGAGATAATCTCCTCGACTCCACGTGATTTCGCAAGAACTCTAAATCGCGAAACTGCGAGAAGGGTCTCTACTTCTTCCGGCAGGGTCCCATATCGATCAAGAAGTTCGGCTCCGACCTCACTGACGGCGGAGTCCGTCGTGGCATCTGCCAACCTTTTGTATGCCTCAAGCCGTAGGCGCTCTTGTGGAACATAAGACTCAGGAATATGCGCGTTGATCGGTAACTCCACTCGGACATCGTTGGAGTCTTGGAGAGGTTCATTCTTGTACTCGGCTAGAGCCTCCCCAACAAGTCGGAGATATAGGTCAAAACCCACATCGGCGATGTGACCGCTTTGCTCTCCTCCCAATAAGTTTCCGGCACCCCTGATTTCCAGGTCCTTCAATGCGATCTGCATGCCGGAACCCAAGTCTGTTCGCTGCGCGATAGTTGCCAACCGTTCATGTGCGGTTTCAGTCAGAGGTTTATTTGGGTCATAGAGAAAGTAGGAGTAGGCGCGCTCGCGGCCTCTTCCCACCCTTCCCCTCAATTGATGCATTTGCGAAAGACCGAATTTGTCTGCTCGATCAACTATCAATGTATTCGCATTCGGAATATCAATACCCGATTCCACAATGGTGGTACACACAAGAACATCAATCTCTTTTTCCCAAAATTTAACAATGACGCTCTCGAGTTGACCTTCGGACATTTGTCCATGAGCAACGGCTATTCGGGCTTCGGGGATTAATTCACGAATCTTGCCCGCAACCCGCTCAATGGACTCAACTCGGTTGTGAATAAAGAAAACTTGTCCATCGCGGAGGAGCTCTCTATGAATGGCAGCTGTTATTTGCTTTTCATCATATGGACCAACAAAGGTGAGAACTGGGTGTCTTTCTTCAGGGGGAGTTTGTATGACAGACATTTCGCGAATTCCCGTAACAGCCATTTCTAATGTTCTCGGAATTGGAGTTGCACTCATGGCAAGAACATCAACATTTGTTCTCAGTGCCTTGAGATGCTCTTTGTGCTCCACTCCGAATCTTTGTTCTTCATCCACAATCACCAGCCCGAGATCCTTGAACCGCACACTGGGCGTTAGCAACCTGTGAGTTCCAATAACAACATCGACAGTACCGCTTGCAAGGCCTTCAAGAGTGGCCTTCGATTCAGCCGCACTGGTGAAACGCGATAGGGCTGCGACTTTTATTGGGAAAGCAGAGTAACGATCATTGAATGTGGACATATGTTGTTGGACCAGCAATGTGGTGGGAACGAGAACCGCAACCTGCTTTCCGTCCTGCACAGCCTTAAAAGCAGCTCTGATTGCGATTTCAGTTTTGCCATATCCCACATCACCACAGATCAATCGATCCATGGGGACCGTTCGCTCCATGTCCCGCTTTACGTCATCGATTGTGCTGAGTTGGTCAGGAGTCTCCACATAAGTAAATGCATCTTCAAGTTCACGTTGCCACGGAGTGTCCTGACTAAATGAATATCCCTGCGAGTTCTGACGTGCGGCATATAGTCGAATGAGTTCCCCGGCTATTTGCTTGACGGCCTTTCGAGCTCGGCCTTTGGCTTTCTGCCAGTCAGCCCCACCCAATCTGTGGACTGTCGGCGCCTCTCCACCCACATATCGGGTGACAAGATCGAGTTGGTCCATGGGTACAAAAAGTCGATCGGCAGGGTGTCCACGCTTACTCGCGGCATATTCAATGACGAGATACTCCCGCTCTGCACCGGCGGCAGTGCGTGTAATCATTTCCACATAGCGGCCCACCCCGTGATGCTCATGCACAATGTAGTCACCAGCGGCAAGCGTGAGGGGATCGATACTTCCCTTGCGCTTACTTGGCATCTTGCGCATGTCTTTCGTTGCAGACTTTTGCCCCACCATGTCGGCTTCAGTAAGAACATAAAGTTGTGAGTTGGGGAGAATAAATCCCTGATCAAGTGAGCAAGGTACGAGATACACAGTGTCACTCTGCTGATCAATCGGCAAATGTTCAGCAATGACCGCACCAATGTCTGCTCCGCTGAGTTCCTCCAAGATGCGTTCGAGTGACCCGCGACCCTGGGCCACAAGAACCACATTGTTCTTCAAGGTCAGCCACGCTCGAATATCTGAAACCAATTGCTCCGGTTTACCTCGGTAACTTTCTACCGGCTGTGAATCAAGAGTGACCACAGGCGAAGAACCTGTGGTGTCATCAATGGCTAAAGGAGTCAAATTCCAGACTGACCCTGCTTTTGCCTGAATTCCAGCAAGAACCGATTCAACGGGTATAAACATGGATCCTGAAAAGTCAATGGGTGTTGACCCACCCACCGCTGCACTGTGCCACCCTGCAGTGAGGAATTCCTCTGCGGTTTTTACAACATCTAATGCTCGAGCTCTGATCCGCTCGGGCTCTACCACCACCAAGGAACTCTCCCGTGGGAAAAACTCATGGAGTGGCCTCATGTGCCCCGCAAGGACAGGGGAAAGCGACTCCATGCCTTCAACGGCAATTCCTAAGGCAAGCGATTCACACATTGCTGCGACTTCCACATGCTCAGCCCCCAGAGCCTGGGCCCTTTCCCTTACATCCTCCGTTAACAGGAGCTCCCGAACAGGAGTGGCCCATAAACCATGGGGCGCGAGCTCGAGTGAACGTTGATCCGATACCGAAAAATACCTGATCTCCTCAATGTCATCGCCCCAAAATTCGAGCCGCAACGCATGTTCTTCGGTCGGAGGGAATACATCCAGGATGCCACCTCGTACCGCGAGTTGGCCTCTACGCTCCACAAGATCTACACGTTCGTAACCAAACCCAATAAGTTGAGAGACGATAGAAGTTAACTCCCGCGAGTCTCCGGAAGCCACACGTACCGGCTCAATATCCCCAAGATTGGCAACAATCGGTTGTAAGACTGCGCGAACAGAAGAAATGACAATAGATATCGGAGCGGAAAAATTGTCGTTGTCAATAGGGTGCGTCAAACGACGCAATACTGCAAGTCGAGCACCAACCGTATCCAGCGATGGTGACAAACGCTCATGCGGAAGTGTCTCCCAACTTGGAAAAACCGCAAGTGACGATGGATCCACGAACGCACCTAAAGCAGCAGCCAATTCATCCGCTGCCCTTCCCGTAGACGTGATAACAAGGAGAGGCTGTGTCGATCTACGGGCTTGAATTTCGGCAATAATCAACGAGTAAATGTTGGCAGGCGCAACAACGTCCATCTTCTCACCGGGTTGCACATTATGCGCAATCTTGTGAAATGCGGGATCCTGTGAAACCAGACCTAGAAGTGGAGAAAGAGCCTGCTTGCCTATCACGCCGAACGAGTTTCCTGCAAGGCCTGCAACACATGGGGATATAAATCTGGACGCGAAATTACCAGATCGGTGACATACGGCGGCATGTGATTAAAGGTGATCGGCTCGCCCGACATATGTGAAGCGATTAGTCCGTAACGCTCCGCCACGTTATAAGGCGCAGCCACATCCCACTCATAAAACCCCGTGTCATGAAGATAAATATCAGCTCGGCCACAAAGAATTTCATTCACTTTTGCACCGACCGACCCAACATCAACGATTTCTATCTTGCGATGCGGCACATTTGTATCTGTCAAAATTTCGCCTAATCGGGCTACCGTCTCTCGGAGGGTTTTGGGCGGGCGTGATCGGGAAGCAACAACTCGAATAGTCGTATCGCCAGCCTGCTTGGGAACGCCTTCGGTATCGAGAACACTTCGGGTAATTCCTTGAGCAGGTAGATCAACTGTTCCCGCGCTCAACTTTTGCTGTGTGGTGTCCCATAAGGCTATGTGCACGGCAAAATCTTGTCGATTCTGGCCATATTCCCAGGTTCCATCGAGGGGGTCGACAATCCACACTCGATCCGCATCAAGTCGAAGATTGTTGTCTTTCCCTTCTTCGCTGAGAATCGCATCGGCGGGGCGAGCAGCACTTAACTTCTCCATGATGAACAAATGTGAAGCTCTATCAGCCTGATCGCGCAGGAGATCACCTACTGTTTTGTCTATGGAATTCGCGGGGCGTCCTTGAAAAAATTCCTCACGCAGAGCGAGTAATAGTTGTCCAGCCTCAATGGCAATGGATCGCGAAACTTCCGCATCAGTTTGCGTTGACATGTGTACTCCAATGCATGATTATTTACATGAATAAAGATTTAGCTATTAAATCGGCTTTGTGAGTATTCCAAGCCATGCAGAATAAGTGCTTCGACAGCATCCACACTGCAATCAATTAGAGCGGGCAACTCTTTGCGTTCGTTCGAGCTGAAGGGCGAGAGAACAAAATCAGCAGGTTCTTGACGCCCGGGAGGACGCCCTACCCCCACTCTCTCCCGATAAAACTCGCCGGTTCCAATGGATTTTCGAATACTTTTCAAACCATTGTGGCCATTATCTCCTCCCCCGAACTTCAATCGAATGGTGGAGAAATCAATATCGAGTTCATCGTGAATTACCACAAGATTATGCGGTTCCACACTATAAAAATCCATGAGCGCCTTTATCGGCCCTCCACTTTCGTTCATGAAAGAAAGTGGAAAGGCAAGCACGAGTTTTGATATGGCACCAGGATTGCCCACATGAGTTTCACAAGTGACAGCAAGTGCTCGCCTGTGACGAGTCAATTTTGCATGAGTTCGTTGCGCAAAAGCCTCAACTACCATCGCGCCAATGTTGTGACGCGTGGTGGCATATGCGGGACCAGGATTACCGAGTCCCGCAACCAGCCAAGTCAATTACTCTGCGGCAGGTTCTGCCGCAGCAGGCTCGGCATCTGTTGCTGCCTCAGACGCGGCCTCAGATGCGGCATCTTCCGCTGCTCCTGATGCGGCGCCAGAAGCTGCCATTTCCAGAGCCTTGGCCCGCGCACCATCTACTGCGTGTCCCACGGCCTCTAGCGGGAGCTCACCATTAGCCACTGACTCTTCAAATGCCTGCATAACCATGGCAACATCAAGACCTGCTTCTTCAGCCGCAATGTGCACCTGTGCAACAGCATCGGCGTAGTCACTGCGCAGGGCGGCTTCCTTTTTGGTGATCACAATCAGATCAACGTGCTCCAAATCCAATCGCACTGGATCGCGCTGAATATCCCGCGGCTTGGTGAGAAAGAACTGGCCATCGAAATCAATATTGAGAACAACCCGTGGCTTCCGCAAAGCAAGATTTAACTCGTGGGCTGGCAGAGTCACATGAAGCAGCTTGGTGTCAGCACCGTACAAAACGGCGGGAATCTGGCCGTCGCGACGAACTCGGCGGGCAGCGCCCTTACCAAATTCGGAGCGAGGGGAAGCGGTCATGTTGACGTTAGTCACGGTGTATCTCCTTATGTATTGCGGTGGCTAAAAAACGTGGTGGCACCAAGGAGAGGGGAACACAACCCTGTCGATAACGGTGTCGTGAGGCACCCTCGCCGAGGAACGCTCGAAGTCTAGCCGAACTGCAAATCCCTAATGCGAGGAGGCCGACTGACCCAGGTCATCGTCCTCAAACATCTTGGTCACCGAGCCATCGGTAAAGACTTCATTGATGGCGGTGGCCAAGAGCGGAGCAATAGACAGCACGGTGAGTTTCTCGAATCGGTGATCCTCCGAAATGGGCAAAGTGTCGGTGACGATCACTTCGCTGATTCTGGAATCTTGGAGCCGCTCGCGCGCAGGATCACTCAGGATTCCGTGGGTGGCTGCCACGATTACCTCTGAGGCCCCATTTTCAAAGAGGGTTTCTGCTGCCTTCACAATCGTGCCGCCCGTGTCAATCATGTCATCGACGACAACACAGATTCGATCCTTGACATCGCCAACCACTTCTAGGACCCGGACCTGATTAGGAATATCGGGATCCCGGCGCTTGTGGATAATGGCAAGCGGTGCACCGAGTACGTCGGTCCAGCGCTCAGCAACTCGGACTCGGCCTGCATCTGGCGAGACCACCGTGATCTTTGACCGATCTACTCTTCCCGCGACATGACCGGCCAGGAGCGGCAATGCGAAGAGATGATCAACCGGACCATCGAAGAATCCTTGAATTTGCGATGTATGCAGATCAACTGTCATAAGTCGATCAGCACCTGCCGTTTTAAACAGGTCAGCCATGAGGCGAGCCGAAATGGGCTCGCGACCACGGTGCTTTTTGTCTTGCCGCGCATAACCATAAAAGGGGACAATCACCGTAATTCGCTTCGCAGACGCTCTTTTCAATGCATCGATCATGATCAGTTGTTCCATGATCCACTTATTAATCGGCGTTGTGTGGCTTTGTAGTACGAATGCATCGCCACCGCGTACCGACTCACGAAAGCGCACGAAGATCTCACCATTGGCAAAGTCATGTGCGGTGACCGGGGTGAGATCAATTCCCAAATGATCGGCAACTGCATCTGCGAGTTCTGGATGCGATCTGCCTGAGAGCAGTAAAAGATGCTTCTGGGTTGGGACTGACTTCTCGGCCACTTACTCCACCTTCGCTAGTGATTCTTTCGCGTGCACATGAACTAGTTCTGATCGCTATCGAGTGGGGAAGCCTCGGGGGAAACTGTGTCAGATGCCGCACTACCGTCGGCGCCCGCCCTCTCTGCAGCTTCCGCTGAGTAGGTGCCGGGACGTTTGCGAGGAACCCACCCTTCAATATTTCTCTGACTTGCTCGCCCAACAGCCATGGCACCCGGCGGAACATCTTCGGTGATCACGGAACCTGCGGCGGTGTACGCACCGTCGCCAATGGTCAACGGTGCTACCAGCATATTGTCCGATCCAATGCGAACACCTGAGCCAACTTCTGTTCTGTGCTTACTCACGCCGTCGTAGTTCACAAAGACTGTTCCTGCGCCGATATTTGTGTAATCGCCAATGTGGGCATCGCCCACATACGACAAATGGGGAACTTTGGATCCGGTACCAAGATGAGAGTTCTTTATTTCAACGAATGCCCCCGCTTTCCCTTCAGCCCCAATTTCAGTACCGGCTCGCAGGTATGTGAATGGTCCCACCGTTGCTTCGGGACCGATGACCGCAAGTTCACCCCACGTGTGTCGGACAACTGCATTCGCGCCAACCTCACAAGAAATCAATGTGGTCCCTGGACCGATTTCTGCGCCCGACTCAATTGACGTGGGGCCGCGCAAAACGGTCTGTGGCAAGAGGGTGACATCGGAGGCTATGTCTACATCCACATCTATCCAGGTAGATGCCGGGTCTGCAATGGTCACACCCGCTCGCATGTGACTCACATTTATTCGATCACGCATAATCCCACCCGCTTGAGCGAGTTGCACGCGATCATTGACTCCTAAAATGTCATTGGCGTCTGGGGCAATGACACCAGTCACTGTTCCCCCTGCCGAGTGAATAAGCCCAATGACGTCTGTCAGATACTCCTCGCCTTGAGCGTTACGTGAATTAATCAGGTCAATTGATTCAATGATTGATGCTGCAGAGAATGCATACATGCCCGAATTAATTTCCTGAATGAGTTTCTGCTCCGGGGTTGCATCTTTTTCCTCAACAATTCCAATTACCTCTGATCCGTTGCGAATGATTCGGCCGTAGCCACAAGGATCAGAAAATTCAGCGGTCAGAATTGTCGCTTGAACAGAGTCGCTTTCATGTGATGCGAGCATCAGATGCAATGTTTCACCCGACAACAGTGGCGTGTCACCTGTCAGGACAACTACCGGGCCTTGAGATAGCGAAACACCAGCGTCAATTAATGCCCCTAGGGCAATTCGAACTGCATGTCCGGTGCCATTGCGCTCAGTTTGTTCAACAATTGTGACCCATGGAGCAACTTCTTCGAGGTGCGCTGTGACTTCTGTTGCACCGTGCCCCACAACTACCACCAAGTGCTCGGGCTCCGTGGTCGCCGCGGCTTCTACAACATGGTTAATCAAACTGCGTCCGCCGATAGTGTGAAGGACTTTGGGTGTGCTGGATTTCATTCGGGTGCCCTCACCTGCAGCAAGGACGATGACTACCGAGGGACGCACAGCGTCAGCCTAGTTCGCAGCCAAAGTGCCGCGGGGCTGGACTGGAAAAAAGCTCCCGGGGGAGGGATCGAACCTCCGTTGACGGATTCAAAGTCCGCTGTCCTGCCGCTAGACGACCCGGGATTACGGGGTGCATTGACTCGGAGTGGTTTCTCGGCGTAATGCGCCCCACAGCCTAGGCGTAGTCATCAATGGATGGGAACCCGACTCCACTCCCCATTGAACTTGCAACTTACGGAACCGTAGGTTACGGTAGCGTAACTTAGGTAGCCAGCGAAAGGACTCCCATGACAACCCTCATGCCCGAGGACATCATCTTTGATGAAAATCAGGAAGATGCCGTGTATCTGAGCATGGCAATGCGCATCACCATCGGGGCATTTGTTGTCATACCTTTAATTGCGGTGGCGCTCGCAATTCCCGTTGCATGGGGTGGGTGGCTGTCATGGCTTGACCTCACTCTCGCGGTTGGACTGTGGGCACTAACTGCAGGAGGCATCACCATTGGGTACCACAGGTACTTCACCCACAGATCATTCAAAGCAAATCGCCCTGTCAAAATTGCATTAGCTTTTCTCGGATCTTTGGCGATTCAGGGTTCATTGGATCAATGGGTTGCTGATCATCGCAAACATCACAAGTTTTCCGACGAGGTCGGAGACCCTCACTCCCCATGGCGCTTTGGAACTTCTCGTAAAGCAATTGCTAAGGGTCTGCTGTATTCACATGTTGGTTGGCTCTTCGAGAGCGACAACACGGGCATTGACAAATACGCACCAGATATTGCACAAGACAAAGACCTCACTTGGATGTCCAAACACTTCTACATCTTTGTGACCTTGAGTTTGCTGTTGCCGGGGGTGCTCGGTGGCCTCATTACTTGGTCGTGGATGGGTGCTTTAACAGCCTTCTTTTGGGCAGGGCTTGTTCGAATTGCATTTGTTCATCATGTGACATGGTCAATCAACAGCATCTGCCATGTTTTCGGCACTCGACCTTTTCAGTCGCGTGATCTCTCCAGTAACGTGGCATGGTTGGCCATCCCCTCCATGGGTGAGTCATGGCACAACCTGCACCACGTTGATCCCACCTCCGCCCGACATGGCGTAATGAAGGGGCAAATAGATATTTCAGCAAGCCTGATCAAAGGACTGGAGAAGACGGGATTGGTTACTGACGTGCGGTGGCCCAAGCCCGAGCGTCTGGCCAAGAAACTCAAGAACCCAGAAGACAGATTCCGCCTGCGCGGTTACAAAGCTGAGTAAGTTTCCACCATGGAAAGTGATGAATCTGCCGAAAAGATCGCGCCGGTAGTTGAATTGCGCACCATCGCGGCAATGGAAATACCGCCGGCGGTCCGCAAGACCAGCGGCTCAAAGGTGCGCATGACAGGTCAAGAGCGTCGCGAGCAACTGTTAAGCGTGGGTCGAAAACTCTTTTCTGAAAAGGGCTTCGAATCAGTGTCAGTTGAAGAAATTGCAGCCAAAGCAAACGTCTCCAAACCCGTTGTCTACGAACATTTCGGTGGTAAAGAAGGACTTTATGCAGTTGTCGTTGACCGAGAAACAAACGCCTTACTCGACGCCGTCACTGACTCACTAACTGGCGGCTCAGCACGGCAACTTGTGGAACAAGCTGGCATGGCGTTGTTTAACTACATTGACAGCAATCCTCAGGGATTTCGCATCTTGGTCAGAGATTCCCCCGTTGCCCAACAAGCAGGCTCCTTCGCGAGTCTGATGGTAGACATTGCAAGTCAAGTGGAGCATGTACTTGCCGCTCAATTCAAAGCACATGGCATAAATGAAAAGTGGGCACCCATGTATGCCCAAATGCTGGTGGGAATGGTTGCATTCACGGGTCAATGGTGGCTTGATGTTCGCAAACCAAAAAAAGAAGATGTCGTTGCTCACCTGGTGAACCTGGCCTGGAATGGAATGGCGGATCTCGACCCCAAACCTCAGCTTCGCTAGATATTCATCAAGATACTTGGTCTCAAGATTCTTGACATAAACTCGATACATGAAAACATCAGACCCATCGGATCCACCCGACGAGGTGGATCTGATAGTCACTGCGTGGAATGAACAACGACCTGACCTCAACGTGAGTCCACTGGAGGTCCTGTCCCGACTTTCTCGGGTTGCACATCGCCTCGATGCCGCTCGTGCACAGGCATTTCGTAACCACCAATTGGAGTCCTGGGAGTTCGATGTCCTTGCCGCACTGCGTCGAGTTGGTTTTCCTTTTGCGCTCTCCCCAGGCGCACTCGCCAGTGCCACACATGTCACGAGCGGGACCATGACCACCCGAGTGGATCGATTACTCGACAGGGGCTTCGTCACGCGCTTCCCTGATCCACATGACCGCCGCGGAGTACAAGTGCAATTAACCGATGAAGGCAGAGAGGCTGTCGATGGCGCTTTCACCGATCTCCTGGAAAAAGAATCAGAAATCTTGAAAGGAATTAATGTCCAAGAACAACGCGAACTCGCCACTCAACTGCGACATCTACTTGATCAATTTTAGGTCGAGTGAGTGACTCGCGCCCCAGACACTGGGCCGCGACCCGTTCGAACCGTGCGGCACACCCCCGCACCTGATAATCGTGCTGCAATATCCAATGAGTGGTCAAAATCGCGCGCCAAGAAAACACATGTGGGTCCGCTGCCTGACACGATTCCGGTAAGCGCTCCAAGTTCCACCCCCGTATCCAATACCCGCTGGAGCGCGGGCTTCAGGGATATTGCCGCGACCTGCAGGTCATTACCTAGTTCACCGGCTAACTTGACCGGATCTCCCGCTCGCATTGCATGGAGTAGCCCTTCTGGAACGGAAGGGGTCACAACTCGTTGATTAGATTGTGCGCGAAGTCGATCACATTCTGCGTACACACGTGGGGTAGATAAACCACTATCGCTTAAGGCAATAACCCAGTGAAACTCACCAGTTGAAATCACCGGGGTCAGAATTTCTCCTCTACCGGTGCCCAGCGACGTTCCACCATGCAGAGCGAATGGGACATCAGATCCCAGTTGAGCCGCTAAGGAATCCAGATCTGATTTTGAGGTGCGAGTGTTCCAGAGAACATCGCAGGCAATCAATGCACCAGCGGCATCTGCCGAACCACCCGCCATTCCACCGGCCACCGGGATTTTCTTGTTCACATGCAGAGTTACATTGGCACTCCGCTCGTGATGACGCGCCAGTAACTGTGCCGCGGCAGCCATGAGGTTGGAGGAATCTCGAGGAACATATTGCGCGCCCTCACCATCTACTTCGATGCACACGCCCGTGGTTCCACTCTGAGACACAGAGGCGGTCACGGTGTCCTGTAAGTCGATTGCATGAAAAACCGTGGCAAGATCGTGATAGCCGTCTGCACGCAACGGACCAACGCCAAGGTGCAAATTAATCTTGGCAGGAACAACGACAGTGACTGAGCGCTCAACCATATGGCTACAACCTAGTCCGAATGTTTCGGCAAAGTCTGGCTCAAAGCCACGAAACTTGAGAGATCTAATTTTTCAGCCCGATCAGATGGATCAAGTCCTGCATCTAGAAGTGCGATTTCCGCGTTAGCTGCAGATCCCGCGTATTCCGACAAACCTGCTCGTAGGGTCTTTCTCCGGTGGGCAAAGCAGGCGTCCACGATCGAAAAGACTTTGATGCGATCTCCTTCGTGCCGCTCGACGGTAATTCGGACCAATCCTGAGTCCACATTGGGAGCAGGCCAAAAGACATTTTTCCCAATATTGCCCGCCGCTTCGGCGCGACCAAACCACCTGATTTTCACACTCGGTATTCCATAGGTTCGAGAACCAGGTCCTGCACAGATCCGATCAGCAACCTCTTTTTGTACCATCACCAAAACATTAGACACACTGGGGAAAACTTCCAAAAGATGGATGATCACGGGTACAGCAATGTTGTAGGGAAGGTTCGCCACAATGGAAGTTGGCTGAACTCGCCCAATTTCATTCGGCGTGATTTTGAGAGCGTCTGCTTCAACAACCGTGAGTTGATTTGCGTGATCGGGAGCAAATCGTTGTATCGTCTGTGGTAATTCTTGTGCTAGTCGGGGATCAATTTCAACCGCAATTACTTTGTGTGCCTTCGAAAGAAGGCCCAATGTGAGGCTGCCGAGCCCAGGTCCGACTTCCAGAACTACATCGGATTCAGTGATCCGGGATTGATCCACAATATACCGAACAGTATTTGGATCTATGACAAAGTTCTGACCCAACTTCTTTGTTGGTGTGATATCTAATTTGCCAGCAAGTTCCCGGATAACAGATGCGCCGAGCAGCTCAGCCGTCACTGACCACTCACCAATTTCCAAATGCACTTAGAGTATTGGCAGAAAGCATCTCGCAGAGTTCAGTCTCTGGCATTCCGCGCCTCTCTCCAATGGCACGTACGGTGTACGGCATCAGATAACTTGCATTGACTCGACCACGATTTGGAGTTGGCGTTAAATAGGGGGCATCCGTTTCCACCAGCAGCAGGTGATCCGGCACCTGGTCGAGAGCTTGGCGTAGTGGTTCAGCATTTTTGAATGTAATCACACCCGCAAATGACATGTACCAACCATTGTCAGCGCACACGCGCGCCATGTGTGCATCTCCACTAAAGCAGTGAAAGACAACCTTGTCTGGAGCTCCTTGATCGCAGAGCACCGATATGACATCTTCATGTGAGTCTCTATCATGGATCACGAGTGTTTTATTGAGTTCACGAGCTAAATCAATATGCCACCGGAATGACCTGTGTTGGGCTTCTCTGCCGGATTCATCGGTTCGGAAATAATCCAGACCCGTCTCGCCGATTCCCCGCACAACTGGATCGACGGCAAGTTCGGCAATACGCGCGAACGCCTTGTCTAAATCCCCGGCCGCAGCGCGTCGAGGCGCTTCATTGGGGTGCAATGCGACGGTGGCAATGACCCCGGGGTACTGATGTGCTGCGCTGATTGCCCACTCAGATGACGGAACATCACAACCCACTTGGACAACTCGATCCACACCAACACTTTTGGCTCGATCGAGAAGATCGCGAGGATCAGGGGCACCCACACCGTGCAGATTCCTGTCATGAACATCTAAATGCGTGTGTGAATCGATGACCGTTCCTGCAAGTGGTCGCGGCTCGCTCGGCCATTCTGTTTCATTCGCATTGCCCATCTCGCGGCTATTCGCTTTCAGGCTCGGCGAGCCGAGGGAAAAGGGATGCCCCTTTGGTGACAGTCACGCCGGCGGGCAACTGCCCCCACACACCGCATGTACCCAGTTTTTGATCAGCGAGATCACCTAAAGCTTCCTGAGCGCCGATTGACATCCACATTTCCTGCATGGCTTTGGGCATGACCGGGTTGTACAGGACAGCAATAGCCCTTAATGACTCGCACACCGTATACAGAACGGTAGCCAAACGTGGAATTGTTGATTGATCCTTGGCAAGCACCCACGGTTCTTGCTCGGTGACATACCCGTTTATGTGTTCAATAAATCCCCGGATATGTCCAATTGCTCCCGCGAAGTCCAATTCGTTCATGCAGGAATCGGACTGCTCAACTACGTGAAGGAGAAGTTGCTGAATCTCCATTTCTTTCTCGCCGGGAGCTTGTTCTTCAGGGAGTCTGCATTCGAAGTATTTGCCCACCATGGCGGTTGCGCGCGAAGCAAGATTTCCAAGCCCATTTGCCAACTCGGATGTGTAGCGGGCACTCATATCTTCCCAGCTAAATGATCCGTCATGACCAAATGCAATGGCACGCATAAAGTAATAACGAAATGCATCTGATCCGAAGTGATCAATAATCAACTCGGGAGAGATTCCGGTCAACTTGGACTTGGACATTTTCTCTCCGCCAACGAGCAACCACCCGTGTGCAAAGACCTGCTGTGGGGGTTGAAGCCCAGCGGCCATGAGCATTGCTGGCCAGTACACCGCATGGAATCGCAAAATGTCTTTCCCGACCAGTTGCACGCTAGCAGGCCACACGCGTGCAAAAAGTTCAGCATCTTTGGTTCCAGGTTCGGCACCGTAACCTGTTGCGGTGATGTAGTTAAGGAGGGCATCAAACCAGACGTAGACCACTTGGGACTTGTCCCAGCTCAGCGGGATTCCCCATGTAACACTCGAACGAGACATGGAAATATCTACAAGCCCGCCACGCAAGAAACTCATGACTTCGTTGTAAGCACTCTGAGGTCGAATCGCATTCGGATTTTCTTCGTAATGTTTAATTAATTGTTCATTGAATGCAGATAATTGAAAAAACCAGTTGTCTTCGCTTAATTGCTCTGGTGGCTTCCCGTGAATACTGCACACTTGCTCCCCCGCAAACTCTCCCGCTCCCTCTACAAGATCCGCTGGAAATTTGAATTCCTCACAACCAACGCAGTACGGGCCTTCATAGGGCGCGGAGAAGACATAGCCATTCGCCTTGACCGTGTCCCAGAATTTTTGAACTCGTTCTACATGTCGACTTTCTGTTGTGCGAATGAAGTCATCGTTACGAGCATCGATGGTCTCTAGGACCGGTTGCCATGACTCCGAGACCAGACGGTCCACCCACTCTTGTGGTAGAGCACCCCCTGCTTCCGCGGCGCGCTGCACTTTCGTTCCGTGTTCGTCCACTCCGGTCAAAAACCAGACCGACTCACCTCGTTGCCGGTGCCAGCGGGTGAGGACATCGCCTGCTGTTGTCGTGTAGGCGTGACCAATGTGGGGTGAATCATTCACGTAATAGATGGGAGTGGTCAGGTAGAAAGACTTGGCCAACTCACTCATGGGCAAATACTAGTCCGCTGCTCAATTCAGTTATCTGGTGCTTGCACACCTTTTGCCGCAATGGTTGCTTGATAAACATCGCGCTTTGGAATACCTGCAGCACTTGCAACCACAGCACTGGCCTCTTTGAGGGAGTGGCCTTTTGCTACCAAAGACTGAACTCGACTCACGACATCGTCCATGTGAGCCAAACCTGCCTCGACTCGGAGTTCTTCAGCATTTGCACCAGCAACCACCAATGTAATTTCGCCGCGGATCTCACTCCGAGACCACTCGAGAAGGTCGGCTATAGACCCTCGAATGACTTCTTCATATATTTTCGTCATTTCACGACAAACAGCTGCACGCCGCTCCGGCCCAAAAACGGTCACCATGTCGACAAGAGTGGATTCGATTCGGTGAGGAGCTTCAAAAAAAACCATGGTTCTCGTTTCACGGGATAGCAATGTCAGCATCGACACTCGCTCGCCTGATCTTCTTGGGAGAAACCCCTCGAAACAGAATCGATCGGATGGTAGCCCCGACAAGACCAGCGCGGTGAGCACTGCCGAAGGGCCGGGGATAACCGAGATAGGGATTTCCGCCTCGATTGCTGCAGCGCCCAATCGATACCCGGGATCACTCACATGAGGCATTCCCGCATCGGTGACAACTAACACTGTGCTGCCTTCTCGGACGGCATTCACTATTTGATCAACACGACCAAGTTCATTGCCCTCAAAATTGGAAATGACCCGAGCCTTTATTTCAACACCCAATCGAGATGCTAATTGACGAAATTTTCTCGTGTCTTCGGCAGCTATCAGATCTGCTTGCGACATAGCTTCGATGAGGCGAAGCGAGGCATCGGCAGAGTTGCCCATAGGAGTCGCGGCGAATATCAATCTCCCTGGTATCTCCACCTGATCCACACCCCAATAGTGTCAGGGCGCATACCATGTGTGCGTGCCACCCATCCTGCGCCGAACAGCAC
This sequence comes from Candidatus Nanopelagicales bacterium, assembly GCA_018402075.1. The sequence goes on from JAGYJP010000001.1 coordinate 662,527, forward strand.
CTGACAGAAGGGTGGCGACAATCCAAGAACGGCTCTATCCGCCTTTTCCCACCCATGGAGTTATCGGATGGATTGCCCCACTTGCACTTGGAGTGATCGCTGGGATTCTGCGATTCGTTCAACTCGGGCGCCCGAACACTGTCGCTTTCGATGAAACCTACTACGCAAAGGATGCCTGGGCACTCCTGCGATTTGGTGTTGAACACAAAGCGGTCGAGAACCACGAGTCCCTCATGCTCTCGGCGGGAAGTAACTGGCGCACGGTCGAGGCTTTCACAAGCGAAGGATCCTTTGTCGTTCATCCACCGGTGGGTAAGTGGACAATCGCGTTGGGCGAGTTCATTTTCGGTGTCAACCCATTCGGGTGGCGATTCATGGTTGCCGTACTCGGGACGGTTGCCGTAATAATGATTGCTCGAATCGTTCGACGCATGACACGGTCCGATCTCATTGGTGGGATCGCGGGGCTGCTCCTTGCCCTCGACGGCATTCATATTGTCATGAGCCGCACGGCACTACTTGACATTGTTTTGGGGACTTTCGTACTCGCCGGATTTGGTGCACTTGTTCTTGATCGGGATAGAACAAGAAGAAATCTGGCACGTTTAGGTAATCAACTCGGTAACACTCCACAAGCATGGGCGCGGATCGGATCAGGGTTTGGCCCCCGCTTGGGTATTCGCCCATGGCGATTGATCGCCATCTTTTTTCTCGCACTAGCGGTGAGCGTGAAGTGGTCAGGTTTATGGTTCCTTGCAATTTTCATGATCATGACTCTTCTGTGGGATGTTTCAACGCGCCGAACAATTGGGGTTGGCAAACCTTGGCTTGCGACTTTGGTGCGCAGCGCGCCAGCCGCTTTCATCTCAACTGTGTTCATCACTATTTTCGTATACCTCACAAGTTGGACAGGCTGGTTCCTGTCGGACACTGGCTGGGGTCGAAATTGGGCTGCGGGTCAACCCAATTCGTGGATTCCCAATTCACTGCGATCGCTTATTAACTATCAGTCTGAAGCGTGGAACTTTCATGTGAATTTGGATGCAGATCACAGCTATCAAAGCAACCCACTGTCATGGCCATTTATGACTCGGCCCACAAGCTTTGTCTATGAAAGCATTAAAGATGGATCACTCGGGTGCCCGACCGATCACTGTTCCCAAGAGGTCCTTGCCCTCGGGAACCCAATTATCTGGTGGGCAGCACTTCTTGCAGTTCCCTATCAACTCTGGAATTGGTTGAGTAATCGGGATTGGCGCTCCGGTGCAATTCTCGCGGGAATTATCGCGGGTTGGTTCCCATGGTTGCTCTACCTTGATCGAACAATTTTCACGTTTTACACGGTTGCGTATGTGCCATTTATCGTCATGGCGGTTGCGCTGACACTCATGAAGCTGCTACAACATAAACCACCGCAACAACAACCCGTGGTAATTGCCTTTATTGGCTTGTACCTCGTGGCTGTTATTGCGGCGGCCTGGTGGTTTTATCCGATCTGGGTCGGGGAGGTTATTCCTTACGACCAGTGGAAGCTACGCATGTGGATGCCTACCTGGGTTTAACTCACCCACGCTGTCACCATTTGGTTTGCAACTCGCTCTAGCGCCTTCTTTTGAGGTGCGGTCAGATTCAATGCACTACCTGTCGAGCCTTGGGTCAGAATGATTGCGTCATTCAGCAGCGTAAAGATGCTCATGCTGTCATTTAGATAGGCGGGCTGATCACCAACAGCGGAATTATTCGAGTTTTGGTTCGTAAAAACAGAAGCCACACCGGTCACGGTCACAGCTGGGATTTTCCCTGATGTGACAATATTCTGGAAGGGATACACAGTGCCATCGTCATCTGTCCATGAACCTGTGTAATCACCATCGCACTTCTTGATGTCTTTGGTGAGCTTTGCGAATGCTTTTTCGGCGGCAACATTATTGCGGTACTCATTCACATAGATTGTTAAACCTAAATCCTTCGCGATTACATTGTAAAAGCCAAAGGATGTGTGAACGGACCTAGCTAGTTGAACATTTGGGCCATTCACTACGGCGCTTGAGCATACGTATGTTCCATTCTTGCCCGAATCTTGGACCTCCAAGCTCATACCGGGCTTGGACGCAAAAATCTTGGGAAGTTGCTTCGGGCTCACATAATGTGAAGCTGCATGGGCAAACGCCTCGCGATCATAAGCTTGGGCGGCGGTAGACGTCAGGCCCAAAGATCCCAGAATGAGCGCGCCACCCACGACACCAGTAAATACTTTTTTCATTATTCCTCTTTCATTTATCAACGATTGCTCTTCTGTCAGCATAGTCTCGCCCTATGAAATCTGTTTGTTGCGACGCCCTAGGCACGCTTATCGACATCTCTGCAGTTACCACAAAATTGGAGCAGCAATTCCCTGGGCAGGGCATTCGTATTGGAGATCTTTGGCGAACAAAGCAAATTGATTATTCGCGGCTGCGCGCATTGGGGGGTAAGTACGCACCTTTCAGTCAGATCACACGTGACGCCCTCGAAGCCACATTCTTAGAGTTACGCATTGCCTACTCCCAACACGATCTCGACACGACCATGAGTCAATACCTCAATGGCGTAGCGTTTCCCGATGCCCGAAACTTTCTCGATGTAATCCAGGTTCCGTGGTCGATACTGACCAATGGAGATCGCAATTTTATTCGACCTATTTTGCACAATGCAGGAATAGATTGCCCCGACACTCGCCTACTAACATCCGACCAAGTGGAAACCTTTAAAGTGGATCAACGTATGTATGAATTGACTTGGTCGTGGGCACAGGGATTGGGCTGTTCCATGAAATCAGATGTAATTTTTGTGTCTTCCAATCAGTGGGACGCCATTGCAGCAGAATGGTTCGGATTTACCGGCTGTTGGGTCAATCGAAACAATCAGTCTCCTGAGCAGTTGGGTGTGAGACCACATATAGAAGTGTCAAGTCTTACCGAATTTTCCACTCGCGTGGATTTCCTCGCGTGATCGAAGCAATTGCCACCGGATTTGCACTTGGTCTCGGCTCAGGAGTTGCACCAGGACCTCTCACCGGCCTGACCATCTCAACCACCATGCGCTCAGGCTTAGGTGCAGGACTTCGGATTGCGGTCGCGCCGCTGCTATCGGATTCCGTGATCATTGCACTGTCACTCACCATTGTGTTTCAGCTGCCTGAGATTGCAATAAGTATTTTGGGCATAGTGGGTGCTGTCGTTGTGGCATTTTTTGGGATAGAAATATTATTATCCGCAAGAAAGGCCCAGACCCCAGCAGCGGGCAATGTGAGCATTCCTCACCGGCTAGACCGATTCCCTGTCATTTTGCAGGGTGCTGCGATCAATTTTGTGAATCCAGCACCGTGGATATTTTGGGTCACCGCTGGATCAACATTGCTTGTTGAGTATTGGCGAGAGAGCCCAGCGAGTGCGGTTGCCTTCACGGTGGTCTTTTACGTACTCCTCGTTGGAGTGAAAATCGGGATTGTTATGAGCCTGTCTGCGACTCGACACAGAATGAGCACACGCACATACCGGGCAATTTTGTTTGCATCAGGTGTCTTGCTCCTTGTCGCAGCGGCACTACTTGTCATAACACACGCATTGTGAGCAGCAACTAGACTCTTGACATGGCTCGGTTAGTTGTTGGTACTGCTCAGTGGGGGTTGAACTACGGAGTCACAAACCCCGCTGGGCGATTAACTGATGCCACCATTAAGCAAATCCTTACAGGCATCGCTTCAGCCAATATTCATGATCTAGATAGCGCGGCGGCGTACGGCGATGCAGAACTTAGGATCGCACAACTCGCACCCCCTCACATTCGAGTCCAGACCAAAATCTCAGGGAAGAGTCCTGAAAATTACTCGATTATCGAGAGAATCACCACATCCCTAAACGCACTTGACCGGAGCTGCGTCAACAGTGTCTTGATCCACGATTGGTTTGCGCTTTCACCCGAAGAAAAGAATTCATCTGTCCGCCAGCTAGAACAGGCACAGGACGATTCTTTGACAGAAAAAATTGGTATTTCGATTTATGAAGTTGATGAACTTGTCTCCGCTAATCAACTTTTTCCCGGGACGTTCACAGCTCAGATTCCGCTGAACATTCTTGACCAGCGATTTGTGCATGCACACGAGAAATTCCCGTCAGTAGAATTTCAAGCCAGATCAATATTCCTCCAAGGTTTGCTGATTGAACGCGTCGGCAAGTTGAACCAGCACCCTGACCTGATTCGTGCGGAAAGATTCAATAATGCGCACGGCCTATCACCACTACAGGCAAGTTTAATGTTTATTTCTCACCAAGCGTGGCTTGAATCGGTGGTTATTGCCCCGACCGCACTTACTCAGTTAAAAGAATTGCACGCCGGCTGGCAAGACTCTTTGGAATCTTCATCTACTCCAGATTTTCAGGAATTAGAATCCTTTGATCTCCAACTGATTGATCCGCGCACGTGGAACTAATGGTGGCGGCTCCGCACTTACACGCCTTTACAAATTCTCTTCAGAAGTTTAATTGGGTTTACGGCATCTGATTCCCTGCCACTGCGCCAATATTCGAAGTGCAGATGCACCTGACCTGGCGATCCCGTGTCCCCCATGCGACCGATTATCTGGCCACGCTTGATTCGTTGACCTGCCTTGATCAAGACCTTGTCCATGTGCCCGTAGTAATACTTTGAACCACTTTTCCCGTTCAACACAATTTGAAGTGCACCATTTGATTGTTTCTTGGTGCGATTAATCCTTCCCGCCTCAACCGCAAAAATTGGCGTCCCTCGCTTGCCACCAAAGTCCATGCCCATGTGAGTGCGACGGCCACGATCAGCCCCCCAACCCGCGCCAAGCCAAAAGTTTTTTGTGGGACATACTTTCCCGCGTTTCTTCTTTTTCTTTACTGCTTGCATCCGTTGTTCGACCTCACTTTGTGATGCACTCTGGTATCTGGGCTCAGTACCCACGGCCGGAATCTGCCCAAATGTGAGAATCCCCGCCACTAATACGAGGGTCGTGGCGATCGAGGTGGTTACCCGCATGGCTATACGCTACGGGACGATTACTCACTCAACAACTGGACACGCACCCAGTAGGGTCAACCCGTGACTACATTCACCATTGGAGTTAGGGCGGTTGGACCAGACGAGCCCACCTACTTCATCGCCGACATTGCAGCCAATCACGACGGTGATCTTGATCGCGCCATGCACCTCATGACCCTGGCAAAGGACGCCGGCGCAAACTGTGCCAAATTCCAGCATTTTCGTGCTCAACATATTGTGAGCGACTACGGATTCAAGGCTCTCGGAGGACAGCAGTCTCACCAAGCGAATTGGACCAAGTCCGTATTTGAGGTGTATCAGGAAGCTAGCCTGCCGTGGGAATGGACAGCACCCCTTGCCGCACATGCCGAATCTATTGGCATCGAATTTATGTCTGCTCCCTATGACCTGGAAGCTGTTGAGCACCTAAATCCATTTGTCAATGCATTTAAGGTCGGCTCAGGTGATGTCAATTGGCTGGAGGAATTAACCGTCATTGCTGAAATAGGGAAACCCGTGATTCTCGCGACCGGCGCTGCAGAGCTAGACGACGTGACTCGTGCAATGTCAGTTCTTCAGGCCTTTACAAGGGACATCGTTTTGATGCAGTGCAACACCAACTATGAAGGAAGCCTGGAAAATATTCACCATGTGAATTTGCGAGTATTGAAGCAATATGCCGAACTTTTTCCCGGCGTCACACTCGGACTCTCAGATCACACGCCAGGTCACATCACAGTATTGGGAGCTGTCGCCCTAGGGGCGCGCGTCGTGGAAAAACACTTCACCGATGACACGCATCGAGTTGGCCCTGATCACGGATTCTCTATGGACCCCACCACATGGTCAGCCATGGTAGATGACACTCGAAAGTTAGAAGCTGCTCTGGGAACTGGGGTTAAGGGCATTGAAGACAATGAACTTGAAACGATTGTCTTGCAAAGGCGCTGTGTACGGGCACGCCGCAATATTTCAGCAAATGAAAAATTAACTAGAGAAGATCTCGAAATTCTGCGACCTGCTCCGCGCGATGCAATACCCGCACATGAAGTGACCCAAGCGGTGGGGCGCAACACACTTCGATCACTGGAGGCCGGCGAACACATTTCGTGGAGTGACTTGAGTTAAATGAACGACCACGTGCGATCTAAATGCGTGTACCTCAGTGATTCCTGGGGGGTTCACGACCAACGTTGGTGTGCAGCACTAGAAACACTGGGGTTCGCTGTTTTTCGTGAGTTGACATCTCCCCTTGACCCTACGATCCCCATCATTACCGGTCCACTGACCACCGCATCATCGAAGTTGTGCAACTTGCCCAATCCAGTGATCGGACTCTCATGGGGTTTCGATCTCCACGAGTTGAATGCAGCACACAACACAGCTTGGTTATCTCAGCTCGCCGGGATCATCGTGGATTCACAACCGACCTGGGAAATTGCTCGATCCGCGGGGATCCCCCAGGACCACATTGTCATGATCCCCTGGGGAATTAATCTGAGCAGTTTCATTCCACACAGGGAACCCGCCAGTGACCCACGCTTGCGGATACTGACTTTGAGAGCACATGAGCACCTTTACAGCGTGGAAACCGTGATTAATGCCATAAAGATTCTCCAGAACCGAGGCCACGAATACGAATTAATTATTGGCAACACTGGCTCTCTGACAAGTGACCTCAAGCGAAAGGTCGCCAATCTTGAACTACAGCACGTGAACTTCATTGGGAAAGTCAAGGAAAGCGAACTACCAAGATACTTCAACGAGGCGGATGTATACGTATCAGCAGCTCGCACTGATGGCACCTCGGTGACACTCCTTCAAGCAATGTGCATGAAGGTCCCCGTTGTTGTCTCCGATTCCCCCGGGAATATTGCACTTCTCACATCGACTGGTGACGAACCTGAAAGTCCCATTACAAGCACTCTAGGAACACTCTTTCGCACAGATGATGCGCAGTCACTCGCTGATGCGCTCATCAGTCTCCGATCAGATCAGTCACTCTTACAGAAAAAAGTAGATGCCGCATGGGAATACGTTCAGATTAATGCCGATTGGAATCGCAATATCGAATTATTGCCGCCCTTGCTTCAAGAAAGATAATGAGCAAACGTCTTGATGCTTGCTCGGGTAACGGCAAGAGGATCTGCAGTCGGCTGCCTACCCAGTTAAAACCGCTGTCCATACGCGGATAAATACCACAACTGAGACGCCATAACCTCCCTGTCCGATCCATAATCACGGGCAGACTGATCGATATCGACTCCTCTATGAATGAAGGATCGGTACCGCTTTGCGGCCACATTGAACGAGTGGGGCCTAAGCAATCACCCCGTCAACTATCCTCGGGGCATGAGCGAGCGACCATCGGAGCAGGTGATCCGATTTGATACGCGAAATATTTGGCGGGTTGGGTTCATTGGATTGGCAATCGTCGCCATTGGGCTGCTTGCCAATTTCTTGATTGAAGACGGTGGGGGCGTCTTCTTCATCATCCTCATGTCCTGGTTTGCATCCCTTGCCATGGAACCCGCCGTGTCGCGCCTTGCCCGCCGAATGAAGCGGGGATTCGCAACAGGCATTGTCATGATCAGTGTGGCCGCCTTCTTTGCGCTCTTTGCAGCAACATTTGGCAATCTATTATTTAATCAGATTGCCGAGTTGATTCGAGCACTGCCAGGCTTACTAGACAGCGCCATTGCTTGGGTGAACCAACGAACGAATTCCCAATACGAAATTGTCGATTTGTGGGAACAGCTGAACATTTCACCCTCGCAATCAGCCGAATATGCCACCACCGTGTTGTCAGGTGTCCTAGGAATAGTTGGGTCTTTAGCGTTGAGCTTTTTCAGTCTCTTCACATTTGCTCTGTTTACTTTTTATCTTTCCGCTGATGCACCACGCTTCCGCCGCTACCTCGTCTCGCTATTTGCACCCAGATACCAATCACTGACCATGCAAATCTGGGACACCACCGCACTTAAAACAGGAAATTACGTAGCGGCCCGCGTAGTTCTTGCGGTCCTTAATGGCAGCACCAGTGCACTTGTATTTTGGATAATTGACATGCCGTCATGGTTGGCCCTGGGTATTTGGACAGGTTTGGTTGCTCAATTTGTTCCCACCATCGGCACCTACATCGCCATCGCACTGCCTGTGCTCGTGGGCCTACTAAGTGGAGATCCCTGGATTGGGCTTTTGGCGCTGATTTGGGCGGTGATTTACCAACAGGTGGAGAATCTGACCCTGGAGCCGCGCATCAGTGCTCGAGCCGTAAACGTGAACCCTGCGGTGGCGTTCGGCTCCGTAATGCTGGGAGCAGCACTCTTTGGTGTGGCGGGGGCACTACTTGCCATCCCGGTTACCGCTATGGTCATAAGCCTGATCGATTCAAGACGCCTGCGCTACGAAGTAGTCGACGAAGAACCCACCGCCCCGGATCCACCAGCAAAAGGAATAGAGGAACAAAGCCGTGACTAAAGTTTCCAAACCTATTACCGACAAGAGTCTTCGTACGTGGAATATCGTTGCAGGATTTGCGCATTTGACGCAGATGATCCTGATTCTGATACTCGCAACCGACTTCACTTTGCCCGTCACGGCCACGTACATGGAAGGCCCACCCGGAACACCACCCGGCGACACCGTCACGCTCTTCGATTCCCCCATAGCGTGGGGGGTTGCGCTGTTCTTTGGACTTTCAGCACTCTTCCACTTCTTGGTAGCAAGCCCGCTGTTTTTCAAGCGGTACATCGCCGGAATTAACCTCGACCACAACTATTTCCGCTGGGTTGAGTACTCCATCAGTTCGTCAGTCATGATTGTTCTGATTGCGCAAATCATTGGCATCGCAGATGTCGCGGCTTTGATTGCCATCTTCGGTGTAAACGCATCCATGATCCTCTTCGGGTGGCTGCAGGAGAAGTATGAGAAGCCGGGTAGTGGTGGATTCCTTCCCTTTGTTTTCGGCTGCATGACCGGGATTGTTCCTTGGATCATCATTGTGATTTATGTATTAGCACCCGGAAGCACATCCGCCAATGAAGTTCCCGCATTTGTTTATGGCATCATCATTTCGCTCTTTATATTCTTTAACTCATTCGCTCTTATTCAATACTTGCAATATAAGCAGATCGGAAAATTTGCGAATTACAGATACGGCGAACGTTGGTACATTATTTTGAGTCTGGTCGCTAAAAGCCTACTTGCTTGGCAGGTATTTGCGGGAACACTTGCTCCATAAGCACATAAGACAACGAGTAGGGGCTCATCATGGTGTGGGCAGGATTGATCGCGGCCCTGAGCTAGGTTCAGCAGTTTCTTGCTGGCTTCTTCGATTTGACGCCGGTGTCGTGGAGTGGTTTTCTTAACTCACTGGTGTGGTTTGGCGCGGTAAGCCTTCGCAGGAGTCACTGCACTGTGTTTGTTTGGCATCAAAGCTGCATGGTCATGGGCAAGAAGTAATCAAATGAGTGATTGAGCTCTATTTATCAACATGGTTGCCACAGATCCGTATCCTGCAAATTGTTGATTCGTTGTGGCACCCGAGGAATACCGCGCCCAGATCTGCTGAACGATTACTGCGAGTCGGAACAGTCCATACACTTCATAAAACAGCCAGTTTTCCCTCAATGAATCCTGTACTTCTGGCGACATGGAATCTGAGTATCGCTGCACCACTTCCGATCTCGTAAGCATTCCAGGGATGTCGGTGGGTTGTAACCGAAGAATCTTGAATTCGGCGGTGTCATCAATTTGAATCCAGTAAGCCATGGCCGCACCGAGATCCATGCACGGATCTCCCACCGTGGCCATTTCCCAGTCGAGTATCCCAATGATTTCAGCCTTGTCATTCACAACAAGGTTGTCAAAACGCCAATCACCGTGAACAAGTGCATGGCCTACATCGGGAGGCTGATTCTCATCTAACCAATGCATGAGAGCGTCGGCATCAGGTACATCGGGGGTCCGTGCAGCGCGATACCTACTAGACCAGCCTGAAATTTGGCGCGCCACATAGCCTGGGCCTTTATCCAGGTTATTTAGACCAGTGGAATGAATATCAACCGTATGTAGTGCTGAGAGTGCATCGATCATTGACTCGCAGAGCGCCCGAACACTCGCTGGTTCAGGGCACAAATCCGCTGGCACGCTTTGAGCAAGAATAATTCCAGGAATATATTCCATCAGGTAAAACTCTCGACCCAAAACCGAGTGGTCGCTGCAGTAACCCACGACTTCGGGAGCCTGTGAAAGGTGTGGGCCTAGTGCCATTAACACTCGTGCCTCTCGTCCCATGTCATGGGCGCTGGCTGCCTTGATGCCATGGGGAGGTGTGCGCATAACCCACTTCAGGCCATCAGAATCTGTTATCAGATAGGTGAGGTTACTCGCACCGCCCTTAAATTGCTTGGCTGACAACCCGCCTGAGAATGCGATTCCCTGATGGTGCATCCACTCCGCTAAGGCCTTGAGATCAAAGGAGTCCTCGTCTCGGACTTCAATTATTCGGTCTGACACTGCGCTCACGCGTGCGCCCGTCGAATCTCGTTCCTAGCAATATCGCGGAGGTGTACTTCATCTGGACCGTCCGCGAAACGCAGGGAACGAATACCGGCATACATGCGTGGCAACGGAGTATCAGGACCAATTCCCCCTCCACCAAATGATTGAATGGCTCGATCAACGACGGCGAGTGCTGCTCGCGGAGCCACCACCTTGATAGATGCAATTTCTGTTCGCGCAGCTTTGGCGCCATATTGTTCAATCATCCATGCAGCCTTGAGCGTGAGCAACCGAGCCTGGTCAATCTCGATTCGTGATTCAGCAATCCATTGTTGAATCACTCCTTGGTTAATGAGCGGCCCACCGAATACCTCCCGCTTTGATGTGCGGTCAATCATCATGGCTAATGCCCGCTCTGCCATTCCCAGAGTTCGCATGCAGTGATGAATTCGACCCGGCCCTAGACGTGCCTGCGCAATCGCAAAACCGCTTCCTTCTTCACCTAGAAGGTTTGTTGCAGGCACCCGAACATTGTCGAAATTTACTTCACCGTGGCCATGTTGATCGTGGTACCCGAAAGTGCTGAGATCTCGCATCCGAGTAACACCCGGTGAGTTCACTGGGACCAAAATCATGGACTGCTGTAGGTGCCGAGGTGCTTCTGGATCTGTCTTGCCCATGACAATCATGACCGCGCAACGAGGATCCATGACTCCGGAGGTCCACCACTTTCTGCCATTGAGGACATAGTCGCTGCCATCGCGAGTAATGGACAGCTGAATATTTGTGGCGTCAGATGAACCCACGTCTGGCTCTGTCATGGCAAATGCGGAACGAATGCGGCCTTCCGAGAGCGGAACCAACCATTCTTCTTTTTGGGCATCTGTGCCAAACATGGACAAGATCTCCATGTTTCCTGTGTCTGGCGCAGCACAGTTGATTGCCTCGGGGGCAATGTCAATGGACCATCCCGTTTTCTCAGCAATGTAGGCGTAATCAACCGCACCCAGTCCGTCAGAGAGAGAGGGAAGGAATAGATTCCATAAGCCCTGGGCACGAGCTTTTACTTTGAGTTCCTCCACAACGGGTGGAACGGTATTCACTTCGCCGGAGGCAATGAGTTCCATTCGTTGGCGCTCATAAATGGGCTCTGCTGGGAAAACTTCTGCCTCCATGAATGAATCCATATTCTTCAGAAGTGTCTCGCCGCGTGGGCTTAGTCCTAATTGCATGTACCCATCTTTGCGTAAAACAATAATTTATGGATGCCGGATGTCCGAGATCGGTAAGTTTCTCGCTCTCCAAGCCCAATCCACCCTCACTCTGGGTCTTTTGGAAGACATGAATACTGGATCTGTCATCATGGGGCCATGGTGATCACAACGGAAAAACGCGGACACGTATTCCTCATCGGAATCAATCGTCCTCAAAAACTCAATGCCATGAACCTTGAAGCCTTGAGCATGTTTGCCGAGGCTTACAACACCCTAGATACTGACCCGGAACTGCGAGTAGGTGTTGTTTATGCGCACGGCGAGAATTTCAGTGCGGGTCTGGATCTAGCCGAAGTAGGCCCTGAGGTAGCAAAGAATGGACCTGGAGCGTTAGCAGGCAACGGGCGAATTGATCCCTACGGACTCTGGGGTGACCAGGTGAGTAAGCCAATTGTCATGGCTGTCCATGGAATTGCGTACACATTGAGTATTGAGTTGGCCCTCGCCGCCGACATTGTGATTGCCGCTGAGAATGTTCGATTCCGCCAACTGGAAATTGGCCGGGGGATTGTGCCTTTTGGTGGTGCCACCCTGCGAGCACCGATACAACTCGGGTGGGGAAACGCAATGCGATTCCTGCTCACCGGCGAAGAATTCGATGCCCAGGAAGCACTTCGAATCGGTTTGGTTCAGGAAGTTGTCCCGGTGGGTACAGATACTGACAGGGCAATAGAGATTGCCGAACTGATAGCACGGCAGGCACCACTGGGAGTAGCAGCTACCCTCGCCAATGCACGTATTGGGCAGCAAGATGGTAAGAAAGCCGCCGTCGAGCACCTACGAGAGACCGTTCCCGTTATTCTCGCGAGCTCTGATGCCGCAGAGGGCATTCAAAGCTTCGTGGAAAGACGTGAAGGAAATTTCACCGGTAAATGAACTACAACATAACTTTTTTTACAGCTGCCACATGAGCGTCCGTTGAACCACAGCAAGCACCGACAATGTCCACCCCGCTGGTTTTGAGCCCTTCGACCAGGTCACTCATGGCTTCAGGGGTCCCGTTGTAGACAAAGTCTCCGCCAACAAGTTCGGGCAGTCCCGCATTTGTTTGCATAATGAGTAGGGCGCCATCGGGACGAGCAGCAACCATTTGCTCAGCGATTGTTTTCATTTCCTCAAATCCGCGACCACAGTTAGCCCCCACGACATCGGCACCAAGTTCGACCATGGAAGTTACCGCTTGACTGGGCGATACGCCCATCATTGTGTGCAAATTGGTATCGAAACTCAAAGTGGCGAATACCGGCAGATCAGGAGCCACTTGCTTTGCCGCTGCAATTGCTGCGGCCACTTCGCTCAGATCGCTCATGGTCTCAATGAGAATTGCATCGACTCCGCCATCGACAAGTCCTTTGATTTGCTCGGCAAAAACTTCAACTGCCAACTCATGGGTCAAAATGCCCATGGGTTCCATCAAGTCGCCGGAAGGACCAATGTCACCCATGACGAATACGCCTTCGCGTTTGTCGGCAACAGCCCGCGCCAGTTCAGCCGCAGCCTTATTGAGTTCATAGACTCGATCTTCAAGGCCGTGCATCTCTAAGCGGGGGCGGCTACCACCGAAAGTATTAGTGGTGAGAAGTTGCGCCCCGGCCGCAGCGTATTCATCAAGAATTGCTGTGACTACGTCTGCATGTTCCACATTCCACAGCTCGGGGGCTCCACCATCGACTAGTCCGCGGTCCTGCAATGCGGTACCCATGGCTCCATCGGCCACTCGAACTTTGCCGGCACGAATTTCATTGAGCAGTTGCGACATGTGTCTCTTTTCGGTTGAGGTCTGTCCCACAATCTTTCCATACGCCAACGAAAAATCCGGGAATACCGTGTGGTGTCCCAAGTTCGTACGCAATTAAACTCCCTGGCATGCCTGATACCAGCGGCGATAGATCCGCCCACTTCCCTGCGATCGAGAAAAAGTACGGCCAGCCCATGTCGTATTGGTTCGATCAAATGGAACAGGTCTCCGGGAAAAAGTATCCCGAGCAAATCGCGTACCTCCGAGGAAATCACGGCTTTACTCAGGCTCATGCCAATGCACTGGTCCTCTATTCTCGTGGTTCCACGACTTCACGTCGGTTCAATAATTTTGAGGAATTTCTCGCCCCCTTGGAACCAATCAAACAAGAAACCATCCGAGAAATTTTCGATGTACTGACCGCGAAGTATCCGAAAATGAAGCTCGTCATTGCCTGGAATCAACCCATGTTGAAATACCAGGGCGCATACGTCTTTGGGGTATCTGTGTCTAAAAACCACATCACGATTGCTCCGTGGAACGCAGAGATCGTTGACGAATTCAGGCCCAGACTCACGGACTACACCGTGAACAAGAAGACGATCCAGGTGCCCGTTGATTGGAAAGTAGATAAGAAACTCCTGCGCGACATGATCACCGCGCAGGTTAAATCACTTCCGTAGAAGTGCTCCCAAAATCAGAATCAGGGTTGCGGAGGATACTCACACAAAATTCAGCATCACTGCGCCACGGTCGCAGGTCCCAGGTGGAGAAACGGGATTCCAATATGAAACCTGCCTGACTTATGTGTGCATCGAAATCTGAAGTCTCGTATCTCTCCGTGTGAAACCCAACTACACAAGGCGCCCCGGGCAGCAGGTGAGAACGAATTGCGGTGAGTGCCGCCACTTCTGTGCCAGGGGCGACATAGGTGATCACATTGCCTGCACTGACCGCAGCGTCAAAGAGTTGCGGTTGGCCGTGATCCCGCAGATCCAGGGTCGAGAGATCCGCACATATATATGTGGGGCCCGGGTTATCAATCGTTGCCGATTCAATAAGAACAGGGTCAATGTCCACACCGACAACCTCGTGCCCCCTGAGACTCAACTCCCCCGCGGTACGACCCTGGCCACACCCTGCGTCAAGTATGCGGCTGGCTGGCGCAACGATTGCATCCATGAGGCGGGCCTCGCCCGTGGTGTCGCCACCAGAAGTTGATAACTCCCGAAAGTGTTCTGCGTACCACTCCGAGTGGCCCGGCTCGGTCTCACTGAACCATCTGGGCTTCGGGTACTTGGGGGTTTTCACACCCTGATCCTTGCAGATAAATCTCCCGGAAACCTCCACGAAGGGTTAACCCAAAGTTCACCCTGGTATCACTCAATATATTTCGATCCCTGACATTATTTCGCAATGACATCTGACCTCACCTCAGCGTTCGAACACATTCCACTTGAGCACCGGATTGTTCTTGGCTCATCAAGTGTTCGACTCCAGAAGGAATTCGAGGGGCAGTTCAACGCCCCAACAATTGAACGTTTTATTCTCAGCTCCTATGAAGACTTCGCCGGCCGGGCCAAGGTCGATACCTATCTGCCTGTTTTCGCCGAGCGCTTTGCCCGAGAAAGGCTGCGGGCGTTGAGTCTGGTTGAAGGAATGACCCCCCATGACGTTCCCGTGGTTCTGTTCCTCTGTGTGCACAATGCGGGTCGCTCCCAAATGGCACTCGGGTGGTTTAAGTACCTTGCGGGTGATCGAGCCATTGCATGGAGTGGTGGCTCCGAACCCAGCAGCGAAGTCAACCCTGCTGCGATCGAAGCAATGGCCGAGATCGGTATCGATATTTCTGGCGAGTTCCCCAAACCGTGGACCGACGAAATTGTTCGAGCCTCAGATGTTGTGATATCCATGGGCTGCGGTGATGCCTGTCCTATTTTCCCCGGCAAGCGCTATGAAGACTGGATCCTGGAAGATCCCGAGGGACTCGGCGTGGACGTAATTCGGCCTATCCGCGACGATATTGAACTTCGCGTACGCGCACTCCTCGCCGAACTCAATGTGGAAGTGAAGTCTTAATAACTGACAGTTGATGCACTATTCATCAGTCAAGGCAGCACGAACTTCTTCAAGACGCTTGCGATTCAGTGTGTACCACGCCCACGTGCCACGCTTTTCTCGACTCAACACGCCTGCATCGGTCAGGATTTTTAAGTGGTGACTGATTGTCGGTTGGGTCAGTCCCAGGGGTTCGGTCAAAGCACAGACACACGCTTCACCCCCCTCAGATGCCCTAATCATGTCCAGTAACTGCAACCGAGTGGGATCGGCAACCACCTTTAACAGAGCGGCCCGCTCAACGGCACCCGTTCGATGAGGCACTTCCCCAGCGGGCTGGCACAACGAAGACATGCTGGCCAGTATTGCATTGACAGTCACGCAAGCGAGGCTAATATATGCATAGACAATCATCTATATATCAAATCCAGTTGATGGCACGATTACCCAGATAGGGAGTGGATTGCTATGCGTACTGCCCAGCCTGAAGAGGAAGCGGTCATCAGCCGACTCTCCCTGCTCGATCGGTTCCTACCGGTGTGGATTTTGGTCGCCATGGGAATTGGTCTACTACTGGGTCGATTTGTGCCTGCCGTACCTGACATTCTCGATGCAATTCAGATCGATGGCACCTCACTGCCCATTGCCCTGGGGCTCCTGCTCATGATGTATCCGGTATTGGCCAAGGTGAATTACCAAGACATGGGCCGGGTCACCGGTGACCGGACCATGTTGTGGCTCTCGTTGCTGCTCAACTGGGTATTGGGTCCGCTCCTGATGTTCGTTCTGGCATGGACCTTCCTTGCCGATCAACCAGCCTTCCGCACCGGGCTAATCGTTATTGGGTTGGCGCGATGCATTGCCATGGTCCTGATCTGGAATGACCTCGCATGCGGTGATCGCGAGGCGGGAGCTTTGCTGGTCGCCATAAATTCAGTCTTCCAAATCCTGGCCTATGCCCTACTGGGAGCCTTCTATCTCAAGATTTTGCCCGGCTGGCTCGGATTAGATACCCAAGACGTTGAATTCTCCATGTGGGCCATCACAAAAGCTGTATTGATATTTCTTGGTATCCCACTGGTGGCTGGGTATCTGACTCGACGTATTGGGATCAAACGCAAAGGCAAGCAGTGGTACCAGGACAAATTCGAGCCCTTCATTAGCCCGTTCGCACTTTATGGTCTGCTCTTTACCATCATTGTGATGTTTGCCCTCCAGGGTGAAGCTATTACAGGTGATCCAGTTTCCGTCGTGCGCATTGCCGTTCCGCTGTTGCTGTACTTCATCATTATGTGGAGCGTGTCATTTGCCGTCGGTGCCAAAGCAGGGCTCGGTTACCGAAAGACAACAACACTCGCATTCACCGCAGCCGGAAACAACTTCGAGTTGGCAATTGCAGTCGCGATAGGCGTGTGGGGAATCACTTCAGGCGAAGCCTTGGCGGGCGTTGTTGGCCCACTCATTGAAGTTCCCGCACTCGTTGCCCTGGTGTATGTATCGCTATGGTTGCGCCGGCGCTACTTTAAGGAGTCGTCTCCGCAATAGGTGACTCAATAACGTCCATATCAATATCATCTTCAAGGCTGTCAAGTTGAACCCGCATTGCCGGAATTGCCAGAATGCGAATTGGCTCTGGCAATGGCGTGAGCCCGACCGAGTCGAACGTGCCCTGCCCAGCCAATCTCAAAAAGAACTGCCCGGTTGACAGTGGCAACGGATTATTGGGTTCATCGCAGACCATGATTGAAGACACCGCAATAACCGGCCATCCGGCCAAAGCTTGGTCGTCTATGAGAATCACTTTCGCCGAAGCGATATCAAACTGCTCGGGAATAGGAATTCCACCCACAGCATGGCTGGCCACAATATTGCCTTGTTCATCTGTTGTCAGTCCTGTTGCGGCAATTCCCACCTTGGGTAGATCGACATTCGTAATGCTGATTGGTTGCCCATCAACTGGTAAGTCCGCAATAGGAATAACGTTGTTGTTCGGGATGAACACCGGCATGATCGCAACCGTTCCCTCACCCGGCAGGCTGTCGAATTCGACATCGGCATCGAGATCAATCTCGACATCGTCACTAACAACCATGTTTTCATCTTCTATAAAAACGTCTTCGTCCGTAAAATCTTCGTCCGTGAAGTCTTCGTCCGTGAAGTCTTCGTCCGTGAAGTCGTCTTCGAATGCGCCGCCAGCCATTTCATCGACAATTTCTTGATAGGTAGCAAAAGGACGTCCAGTGGTCAGGGTGGAGACTTGACCCTGTGTCCATTTGTCCGGAGCCTGTTGTGTTAGCCAGGCGGTCATCGCTTCGACGGCCCCCGAGGGGCCTTCCAAACGCAATAAATCAACCGGGATATCGGGTATCTCAAAACCACCATTTGCATCAGCAATTACGGGATCTGCCCAGGAGGTGATAGATCCCGTCAGTATCCCGGCGACCGCTTCAGGGGTAAGCAGCAGTCCATCCAGGCCCAAAATATTTACTGCCATCACGATTGGGGTGCCATACACCGGCACCGTCAGGACATCTCCGGTGCACTGGGCGGCGAATTGGCTCAAGTCGGCGGCAGTGGCTGGTCGATCGAGGATTTGTACTTTGGCTTCAGCATTTTCGCCGATAGCAACCGGTACAAGGGACTGCTCGGGGCATACTCCGTTGAGCGCAACATTCACGGCAGCAACGGCCTCAAAATAGTCCGGACTCACCGCAACTTCCTGGGATCCTGGGTTACAAATTATTGTGCGCTCCAAGCGAGCCGCCAATACATCCGGCGGTAAGGGTGGGGTGCATGCCGCCGTAAAAGCTAATGCCACACCGAGAACCACAATTGACTTGGCTGTTCCACGCACAGTTTCTCCTTAAAGTGCGGTGGGGGTGTGACACGGCGTCGCCGCATGCCACACCCCCACCGTAATGAGTTATTTCTTACTTGATTTCGTTTGCGAACTCAACTGCTCTTTTGAGCACCTTGCCAGCAACCGGAACGAATCCGAGTTGAGCAGCCCGCTCTGGGCCGCACTTCTCCAAGGCGTAGCGCACATACTGGCGGACACCGAGGCCATTTGGACCCCCGCCATCTGTGCGAGCCAAGAAGTAGCTGAAGATACTGATTGGGTATGCACCCTTAACCCTGACGTTGTAATTCAAATTCACCAGACCTTTGCTGTCGATATTGGTCTGATTTGCCAGGTTGCGTGCTGCAGATTGTGCGGTAGGAGCGATGAACTCACCCAAGGAATTCTGCAGGCGAGCCATGCGGGCACCAGCCTTGAGTGCATCGCCAAGGTCCACATAACCGATTGCACCCGGGGTATTGGTGACACCGTTCATGACACCAGCATTCTGTGGACCAGCAATGGAGTTTGACGGTGGCTTACCACCGGGGAATGCGCTGTCCATTGCATCTTGGACCTTGGGGAAGATCGTGGGTGCCCAAGCATTCAGGTACTGCAGGAAGTTGTTCGTGGTGCCTGAAGTATCTGCACGGTACACAATTGTGATACCTGATGCTGGAAGGTTCCTCGCAATACGTGGATTGGACTTCACAATTTCAGGATGATTCCACTTGGTGATTTGGCCACCAAAAATCTTTGCGGCCGTGGTCTGGCGCAATTGGATCAGGTTGCCAATGGGCCTGCCGTTCTTACCATTGAGGTTGATCGGAAGGGTGATTGAGCCACCGATCATGGGTA
Organism: Candidatus Nanopelagicales bacterium; assembly: GCA_018402075.1. The sequence goes on from JAGYJP010000001.1 coordinate 681,845, forward strand.
CGTATTCCCAACCCCAACTTGGCTGACCTGATGTAAATGCGCTGTCAGAGCCACCGAAGACGTAGGTACCGTTAGCAAATCCAGACTTGCCTCGACCTGAGCCGACCGACTGGTAGTTAACGGTGAAGTTGTTCTGCGAACCATTGAATCGGGTTGCGCAGTCCTGAACGAATACGGATGGGAATGAGGCCCCACCGCCTGGAACCGTTTGATTGGCTTGGGCAGGGACGGCAACGAGAACTGACGCTGCAACGACACCTACCGAAGACAGTACCGCTAAAATACGACGCACTGTAATCTCCTTCATTTATTGTGAACTTTTCGATGCTGGTGCATCGGTTCCTGACGGTATGAGGCTCATCTAAAGCGTGTGTGCCATTTGAACGACCAGAGTTTGACAAGTAGGTGAACAGTTGGTTGACAAACTCAACATGGTTACCTGCTGTTAACCGAAACGACCATTGACATAGTCCAATGTGCGTTCGTCTTGGGGATTACTGAAGATTTCAGTGGTTGGCCCCTGTTCAATCACGTGACCCGGCTCGTTTTCAGCTGCTAAAAAGAACGCCGTGGAATCTGATACCCGAACCGCCTGCTGCATGTTGTGGGTAACAATGATGATCGTCATGGACTTTGACAGTTCGGCGATAGTGTCCTCGACCTTCAAAGTTGAAGCCGGGTCAAGTGCCGAGCATGGCTCGTCCATCAGAAGGACACGCGGCTGAACCGCCAGGGCACGCGCAATGACCAATCGCTGAGCCTGGCCACCAGAAAGTTCACCTGCAGCATGATCAAGTCGATCCTTGACCTCTTTCCAGAGCCCTGCCGCCGTAAGGGTTTCCTCCACAATGTCATCGTGATTGGGACGCTTCATGCCCGAGAGTTTCAATCCCGAAAGCACATTCCCTCTAATTGTCATGCTGGGGAATGGATTTGGCTTTTGAAACACCATGCCAATTTTGAGGCGAATACTTACCGGATCAATTTCCGGGGCGTAAATGTCCTCGCCTTCATATAACACTTCACCGGCAAGTGCCGCGCTGGGAATCAACTCATGTAGTCGGTTCAAGGTCCGAATATAGGTGGACTTACCGCACCCAGACGGACCAATGAGAGCCGTGACTGAATTTGAAGGGAACTTGATCGAAACTCCCTCAAGTACCTTGCGGGAACCAAACCACACACTGAGCTCGCGAGATTCCATCTCGATTTTGGCATCAGGAGAGCGTTGACCAAGCTCAGCATCCAAGGTGGCCGTTGCAGTCTCTTCGAATTCAGCTGTTGACATGTTGTTCTCTCCTCTAATTAACCATTGAATCAGGACTTAGCAAACTTTCGCGTACCAAAGAAACGGGCAGCGGTAAAGACAATCGCCACCAAAGCCATCAGGACGAAGGCAGCACCCCACGCACGCGACACCGCAGATGGGAAGGGCAGTGACACATTGAAGAAGATGAACGTGGGTAGGGAAGCAATCGGGTCACCGAATGGATTCCAGATAGTTTTGTCGTTAGTCAGAGCCGTGAGCAGAAGTGGGGCAGTCTCACCCATGACTCGGGCAATACCCAAGATCGTGGCCGTAATAATGCCGGTGCGCGCCGCTGGCAAAACAACTCGCATCACGGTTTTCGCTCGGGTGGAACCGAGGGCAAGAGCGCCCGTGCGCAGATCATCTGGAATGAGTTTCAGAACTTCCTCAGATGTTCGTGCCACCGTGGGCAACATCAAAATAAAGTAGGCCAACGCTCCTGCAAAAGCACTTTGTGTGATGGCCCCGCTGAGAATGAAAACCGTGAGAATGAAAAGACCCGCAACAACCGATGGAACACCACTCTCGGCCTGAACGAAAAAGCGGACCGCATTCGCGCCTTTACCTTTTACCTCAGTGATGTACACAGCGGTCGCAATACCAATTGGCACCGAAATAACCATGGCGATGCCCACAATAAGCACGGTGCCAAGCAATGCATGCGCAATGCCGCCGTAACCCAATGGTGTGGGTGGACTGATGTACTCATTATTTTGGATGAGGAATGAAAGGCTGAGTGCTTCAAAACCTTTGACAACAATGGTGAACAAAATGGAACCCACAATAATGATGCTTAACATGGTGGCGCCAATTGCCAACACAATGATCACGGCATCTGGGGCCGCGTTCTTCCCACCTACCAGGAGCGCCGCAATGACGGCTGAAATAATCTGCATGGGAAGATAAATGACCACGACGACGATTGCGCCCGGAATTTCCGTGAATGCATAAACCACCGCAATAATTAGTAACGGAATCAACGCCGCTAGCGCCGTGACAAGCTTGAACTTCGCAGTGCGGTTAGCCCATGGTCGCAACGGGGATTGCTTCTTTATTTCCTCTAGTCGAACGCCAGAGTGTTCATACGTGATCGTGTGTTGGCTCATGACTTCAGCTTCCCGGTGCGGTTCACAATGGCGTTGGCGATTATGTTGACGATCAAAGTTCCAATAAAGAGAACGAAACCGGATGCAAGCAAGACTTGTAGCTCCTGAGGACCTGCTTCACCGAACTTGGCCACGATCATGGTGGCAACCGAGCCACCTCCCGAATCGAGAATTCTGAATAGATTGACATCAAAAACAAGTTTCAGGACGAAGTACACGGCCACTGTCTCGCCCAGGGCGCGCCCCATGCCCAACATGACGCCGCCGACAAGTCCGCCACGGCCGAATGGCAGCGCCACGTACCGGAGCATGGTCCACAGGGAGCAACCCAGTGATTCAGCCGCGTTCACTAATTCCGGTGGAGTCCGATCAAGAACTTCGCGGGTCACCGCCGTAACAATTGGAATCATCATGATTGCTAGGACCCAGCCGGCAATGAACGGTGAACCGATGAAATTGTCGGAGGTGACAGAGAAGAATGGGATCCAACCAAGGTACTGATTGAGTAGTGCGGCCCACTCAACTCCAACGGGCTGGAATATATAGAGCGCCCACAGACCAATGATGATTGAGGGAATGGCCGCCATCAGGTCAATGAAGTTCGTCATCCACTTTGCGACGCGGGCGGGGGCCAGGAATACCACGAACACGGCTAGAAGCAGAGCGATCGGAACCGATATCACAACGGCAATGAGTGCCAACATAATGGAGCCATAGATCATTCCGAAAATTCCGAACTTGACCTCATCGTTCTCATCCATCGCGAAAGTGAATGTCCACTCGGTGGTCGTGAAGAACGCCAGACCCTGAGACTGAATCACCGGAATCATCTGGGTTCCGAGGAAAATCGCAATCCCGAGAAGCACTGCAAGGGAGGTAAACGCCGCTACCGTCACCGAACGGGTGAAGATTCGGTCGCCTCTATGGAAGGCGGTGGGCTTGGGTAATCGGCGAGGTTTTTGGTCAAGCCCGGTAGACATGCGTGAAGTTAAGTAGGTAAACGTTGCCAGATGTCTGGAATTAGACGACCAACTGCCGAACCTTGTATGAACGGGACATGAACGACCGCGAGCGGCCAGACCTGCCCCCTAGGAATTCCGGGTTCTAAGGAACACGGATTTCTAGAGATTACGGGTTTCTAGGAGTTACGAGGCTGGCGCCCCGGCATGTAATACCTGTGTAGTGACACGAGGATTGCTACGGCGACGACCAGAAGCATGATGCTCAACGCCAAGGCACTTTCGCGATCTGATTCTAAAGCCGTGTACACCGCCAACGGCATAGTTTGTGTGGATCCTTCTAGGTTGCCGGCGAAGGTGATAGTCGCACCAAATTCCCCTACTGCTCGAGCCCAGGCAAGAACCGTGCCCGCGACAAGTGCCGGTGCGATTGCGGGCAAGGTGATACTGCGAAATATGCGTGTCGTGGTTGCGCCATCGACAGCAGCAGCATCTTCAATATCCCGGTCAACCGAACGAATAGCGCCTTCCACCGTTATCACGAGAAAAGGCAGTGCGACAAATGTGGCGGCAAGTATCACCCCCGCAATACTGAAGGGAAACTGAAATCCAGTGAGGTCATATATCCATCCACCAACAAATCCTCGACGCCCGAATGCGGATAGCAGGGCAACACCGCTAACAACGGGAGGAAGCAGAAGCGGGACGATCACAAGTGCTCGCCACAGACGCGTGAACGGCAGGACATTGCGCGCCAGAAGCCACGCCAAAGGAACTCCTATCACAAATGCCAGCCCTGCTGCGGAAACAGATGCAATGAAAGACAGCCGTAATGCTTCTAAAGCAGTTGGTGAACTTGCAATGGAAAAAAAGTTTCCCCAGGGCGCATCGAAAACGATTGCGAGTAACGGAATTAGTAGAAAAGCAAGTGCAATGCTTCCAGGAATAATCAAACTCGGTGGGCGCTGACCTGCGAGCCTATTGCGCGTCATCACGGTTTACCGAATCCCCATGTCCTCAAAATCGACTGGGCAGATGCCGAATACCGCACGTAGTCAACAAAAGCCTGTGCTGCCTTTTGCTTGGTTGAGTAAGTAACCGTGGCAATGGGATACCTGGTTGTTATATTTTTCCGCCCAGGGATCGGGATCGCTGTGACGGATCTTCCCGCTGACCTCGCATCTGTTGTATAGATGATTCCTGCATCCACTTGATCGGCAATTACTTTGCCGAGCACGGCACGAACATCTAGTTCTTTAGTTACCGGCCTCACCGAAACACTGTTAATCGAAAATAACCTCCGGGTAGCCAAGCCACAAGGAACCTCAATCGCACACACGGCTGTTAATACATTCGCGGACTCAAGGTCAGTTAAAGTCTTTATTCGTGCAGGGTTACCTGCCGGTGTCGCTATCACCATGGTGTTTTTGGCGAAGAGCAAAGGTTTGGGTGAGGCCCAACCGCCACGGATGGCCGTCCACATGGTGAGCTCAGATGCAGTTGCTACTACATCAACCGGGGCTCCCGCGCGCAGTTGCTCGATAAGTGAATTGGAACCACCGAAATTGAATCTGACGGATAACTTGGGATAGCGATTATTGAAGGCTTGCGCAATAACCGGGAACACTTCGGTGAGAGATGCAGCAGCGGAGACCGTAATCGTTGTTCGGGGAAGTGCTGCCACAGCAGGATCCGGTTGATCGCCCGTTGCATGAGTTGCGCTCACGCCCAACATAGGAAGAAGGAATATCGAGAGAAACGAAGTGACAAATAGCTTCATGTGTTGGGGGAACCCATTTCAATGACCACATTTGTTGACTTCACCAACGCGGATGCGCGCACTCCTGGCTCGAGCCCCAGATCTTCGGCGGCCTCGCGGCTCATCAGGGATATCACTCGGTGTGGACCGCATTGCAATTCAACCAACGCCATGACGCCATCCTTTTCCACCCGCGTCACGATTCCGTCAAAGCGATTGCGCGCTGAAACTCGAAGATGCGGTAATTCCGGGGCGCTCTCCCGCATGAGCTTCGCAACATCGGCACCCCGGACGGACATGGGGCCCGATCCAGGCACCTCCGGTAACCGGCCATCGTCAATCCAGCGGCGCACGGTGTCATCGCTGACCCCCAGGAGTTCGGCAGCCTCAGATATCCGCATAGTCGACATACTTAGACACTATATTCCGCTAATGCGGTGATTTCTACCCATTTGAGTCGATCATGCGGCTAAAGAACCCGAATCTAGGGAGAGAAATGAGAGGAACGGATCGCGTGGCGGTGGGGAATTACCAGGTCAAACCCCTATATAAATAGACGAAAGCCCCTCGAAGTATGAGTTCGAGGGGCCTTCGCTTCGGGTCGCCCGCTTATCAACCGATTTCTCGGGGCCTCGGCACAAATGTTGTTCGCCGCGCTCACACCTAAGTTTCCTCAAGTGCTGACAAAGCTTTCACGCTTCCCTCGAGCTTTTCCTCGCAATTTGCTCCGTCAACATTTCGGAGCCTCCAGTCTGAACCTTGCGATTCACACTTTCCGCTAACTGCGTTTCCTTGCCCGACTCGCACCTCGCGGTGCAATGAGATATTTCTACTCCCCTCTGTCCAGTACCTGCAAGTGGTTTTGGAAAATAATTAAGAAAGTTCTGACCCTTTTAACACATGCATTCATTTTCGTCACACTCGTAACAATTAATCCCAGGAAAAAACCTAATGTGAACACGGTGAGATGATGATTCATGTGAACAGCCTTCGACGTTTAACGCCCGTGTATTTATTGGAGGGGTCTAACTTCACCTCGGGACTGGGTAACTCCATCATCATGATTACCATTCCCTGGCTTGTCCTAGAGCGCACTGACTCGCCCGCATTTGCTGGATTAGTTCTGGCACTTTCGGCAATTCCTGCGCTACTCGCATCTCCCCTGAGTGGCTGGATGGTTGATCACATTGGTCGCAGGGCTGTCAGTATTGGCGCAGATTTACTTTCGGCAATTTCCGTCATCGCGTTTCCTCTATTTGCAATTCTCTTTGGGCTCAACAACGTGATGATTCTCATTCTGGCTGTGGTGGGAGCAATCTTTGACCCAGCCGGTTACACGGCGCGACGAACTCTTTTGACAGATACTGCACAGGCCGCACACATGGATCAGAATCGGCTTAATGGAATTCATGAAGGTGTATTTGGCATTAGTTGGATCGCGGGGCCTGTGGTGGGTGCGTGGCTCATTGCGGGGGTCGGTGCCATCAATGCCTTCTGGGTAGCAGGGGGACTCTTTCTATTCGCAGCTGGCAGCCTGGTCTTATTGCGAGTAGGGGATGCTGGGCAGGAAGCCCGTGAGTTGAAAGAGGCAGAGGGTGAACAAGAACACCATGCATTAGTCCGGGGCTTTGTCATTCTGTGGCAGGACAAATTACTTCGCACCATCACTGTTGCGGTGCTCATCATTGCAATCGTTTATCTGCCCACCGAGTCAATCGTGCTGCCCACGTACTTCCTCGACCTCAATGAGCCCCGAAGTCTGGGAATTGTGATTGGGGCAATGGCCGCGGGCTCGGCCATTGGCGCTTTCGCCTACGGGTGGATTAGTGCCCGAATGTCACAGCGATCACTTATCCGAACGATCTTGATTGGCACAGCAGCGAGCATTCTTCCCATGGCAATTCTTCCGCCGCTGCCCATCCTGACTGCATCTGCATTCTTCCTTGGATTGTTCTGGGGTCCTTTCAATCCGCTCATGAGCACACTTGTTCAGCAGCGCGTGTCACCCGATGAACAAGGACGGGTTTTTGGGGCCCAGCTCTCAGCGTTTTACGCAGCCCCACCCTTGGGCATGGTTCTTGTTGGACTGTCGGTGGAGAAATGGGGTGTACAAGGAACATATATGGCACTCGCTGCGGCACTGTCCATTACGGCAGTTATTGCGGTATTTGCGCGCGCCATTCGTCAATCGAGTGATGCTGAAACCTTGCAGGAATCAACGCTTCACAAGTAGCACAATATAAGTGCCAAGGAATCCGAGTCCTACCGCCAAATATCCGAATCTCGCAAGGGTCCAATCGGCCGGCATGAACACAGTGAGCAGGGTCATGGCTCCACCCGCCACGACCATGACCGCTGCGGCACGCCGAACTGATATTTCTGGCGCCGACCTCACCAGCCACATTTGACCACTCAACGCTAATAGGGCGGCGCCCATCATGCGAAGTGCCCAGTCAGTCGTTTCCGAGGTTGTGAGCCCAAGAATCCCGCCAAAGAAAGTGGGTAAGGCAATAAGTAGAACCGCACTAATGAGAAAAACAATGGAACCGGCACCAAGGACTCGACGCAGAAAATACGCCTGATCATGCTTGATGAATACCTGTGCAGATTCTTCATCGATATTCATTTTGCACTCTTCCCACTTTCCATTATGCAATCAACTGAATCAATCAGGTGGTGCATCATTATCCCGAACTCCCAAAGCCTTGGCCACCGGCACCGCGGTCAAGCCGTACACGAACACCGTTACCGTGATGATGACAAACGCCGCAGGCAAAAGTTTGTCCGCTCCCGGCATCTTTGTTGCCACCAGCGCCGTGGACAGGCTTGATGCCGTGGCAGCAGCCACAATTCCTCTGGGGTCCATCCACCCGATAAAAGCACGCTCCTTAGTACTCAGGCCTGCTCGCGCCGTGGTGATTGCAGCAACTATCGGCCTCACAACAATAATGAAAATTATCGATGCTCCGATTGCAGGAAGCACAATTGAGCCGAGAGCAGATGAGGGAACCATAGCTGCAATGCTGACGAACAACACCCCAATTCCAATTTGAGTTACCGTGTTAAAGAACGGCACTGCATCGTCAAGGCTGGCGTTGAATCGTTTCGCGAGTGGGTGCATGGCTCCTCCCATTAATAATGCGGCTAAGAGCCCGCTGTCCTCGGCAAGGAAATTCGCAAATCCTGCAGCAAACAACACTGATCCAATAAGTATTTGAGTACCCATGAACTTGTTTGCGTGTGAAAGCCTGATGCCCAAGACTGCAATGAGAACTCCTGCCATGCCGACCACCACTGCCACCAGCCAACTGGTGAGCAGGCTGACAACGGCTTCTAGTGGTCGATCAATATCACTGACTCGAATTACTTGAAAAACCATGACGGCAAAAATGGCACCGATCGGATCAAGCAATGTCCCTTCCCACATCAAGATTCCCCGAACCCTTTGCTTTGGCCGGACGAAATTGAGAATGGGTGTGACCACGGTTGGCCCCGAAACAATTAAAATCGCGCCGAGCAGTATCGCAATAGGCCACTCAAGCCCGAGCACATAATGGCTAATGAGCGTGCCGGCTGCCCAGGTAATGGGTGCGCCAAACCAAATCAGACGACGGACCACATTTTTATCAGAACCTCGAAGTGGAATTGTTCCAAGATCCAATCCACCTTGGAACAGAATGACCGCGACAATAAGTTCTACGGCAACGGGGAAGACAGGTCCGAGAATCTGATCCACCCTCAGATCGGGAGCAACCAGACCGAAGAGGAACCCCGCCGGAAGTAAAAGGATCAGGGTGGGGATACGAAACAAGGGTGCAATGACCTGGCATGCGGCTGCAATTCCAAACACCAGAGCAGCGGCGAGCATAATGTCGCCTTGGGATAAATCAGTCATATGCGCCCAATCCGGAAAACCGTGAACTTCAACTGCGCGACTGTACTGCTAACGCACCTAGATCTGGAAACATGTAACCAATTTCAACGAGCAATTCATTCCTGGCCCGACTCAGTGTCGAGTCACACACATTCTTCTACTTCGTGTCTTCTTTTCTCACTTCCGAGTCAGAAGAGACGCTTTCCACTCCGTCAGCGACACCCTTGACGGCACCACCGATTCCGTGGCCCGCAACATTGACAACATCTTCTGCGCCATGCAAGGCATGCTCACCGAGATTCTTGAGTGTGGACTTTTGTTTCTCATTCATTGTGGTTGTCCTTCCGCTCGCGGTACTTTTCACTAAAAATAGAGACTCAAGCATTATGGGGGTCACAGCCACTTGGCCGTGACCCCCATAATGAAATTACTCGCCTGCGATATTGACAGCCTTGTCGAGACCCTTTTCGAGGTCCGCGATTGCTGCACTGACATCGCCCTTGTCGATTGCGCGGCTAGCCTTCTTGGTTGCGCGGGAGATTGCTGCATCGATATCTGTATCGATTGCATCTACAGCAACTGCGATCATTGCTGCTTCGCCAGCATCCAGGAATTCGCCCAGTTCTTTCATGTCCTTGCGGCTGATGCCACCCGAGAAGTGACCAATTGCGCCTGCGACAACACCCACACCTGCTGCACCGCCAACGGAGGCCGCAATAACGGCTACACCAGCTGGTGGGAACACAGCGCCAATAATTGCACCCGCCACAACACCAACGCCGCCGGCAACTTTGCCAGCATGTGTTGTTTCGTGGACGTGAAGCCGGCCCTTGTCATTCTTTGAGACGATTGCTGCGGTGAGATCGCGAATTTCGCCAGCTGCCTTGATGTCCTTGAGGGCTTCAAGATCAGCCATTGCATCTTCCTTCGATGCGTAACTTGCTGCGTAAAGCATGTAGGTCTTGTCTGACATGTGTATTTCCCCTATTTATCTACCTAGAAAGGCGGGATGAATTCCGCGCCTGCGAATACCCTATTTATACCAACAAGATGACGGATTGCCAAAATTCCATTGGAATCCATCACTCCGGGACTCGGTCAAGTATCAGCCTCACCGGGCTCATTCGCACCTGCCTCTGGCTCTAGGCTTCGGGTTATGACCCAGGCAGCCACCCCTTCAATCGGGACGCCGAGTGGATCCCCCACCAGGATCGCCTACCAAGGTGAACCCGGCTCGAATTCGGACGCGGCTTGTCGAAACGTTTACCCCGGTCTAGAAGCCGTGCCGTGTCCCACATTTGAAGATGTTTTTGCCGCCATGGCAGAGGGTCTGGCTGATTTGGCCATGATCCCAGTAGAGAATTCAATAGCTGGTCGGGTTGCTGATATTCATCATCTGCTTCCCGATTCGGATCTACACATTATTGGTGAGTACTTCATGCCTATCCACTTCCAACTGATGACCGTTCCCGGTGCCAACTTGAATGACATTCGAATCGTGCGCAGTCACGCCCATGCACTGGGTCAGTGCCGCAAGCTCATTCGCGAATACGGATGGCGTGCAATCGTGGCAGATGACACAGCGGGTGCTGCGCGCGAAGTTGCTGAATCGGGTGATTCCAGTGTTGCTGCCTTAGCGCCCGCACTCGCTGCCGAACTCTATGGCTTGGAAATCATCGCAACCGATGTCGAAGACGAACACAACAACACCACCCGATTTCTCACACTGGCTCGTGATAACAAGATTCCTGCAACAGACTCGGGACCGGTTATTACAAGTTTTGTATTCCGGGTTCGCAACGTACCGGCGGCCTTATACAAAGCCATGGGTGGATTCGCCACCAATGGCGTGAACATGACTAAGTTGGAGAGTTACCAACTTGGTGGCAGTTTTTCTGCAACACAATTTTATGCGGATGTCGAAGGTCACCCAGAGGATCGACCTCTGCAATTGGCACTTGAAGAGCTTGCCTTCTACACCGCATATGTTCGAGTGCTCGGTACCTATCCCGCAAGTCCATTTCGCAAAGACCTTTCGCCCAAATAGTTGTCCCCCGAACCAATCACCTTACAAACCACCAATTTCGGCCATGACCCAATTTTCATCCTTGGAAAGTGCGACTATTTGGATAGTCCAAGGAATATCGAATACAGGTTCCACGCAGACTGGTGAATTACTAGTACCCACATAACTACTAGTACCTACATAACTACTAGTACATACATAATTACCTACATAATTAACGACCCAGTAAGCGGCCTCTTTTTCACGACCTAAATGCCGGACCTAAATGAGGGATCTCAACGATTTCGGTGAACACACCCCGCGTGAATGGGAACTACGAATTTCATATTGTCATGCGTGGCGAAAAATCCCAAGAAACCACTTCAAGATCGGTGATACAAAAAGCGAGTTCGGTGGAAACTCGGCTCATCAGCCAGGCTTCCAATTCCGTTCCTGCCTGCCCATACCGGTGGATTAGTCGCCCGAGAACCTCACCTGCTTCCAAGGAATCTTCAATGACAGTGATGTTTCCGCGACCACGAACACCGCGATAAGGCGGCTGATCCGGTGAAACCTCCCAGCCAATCACAGGATTTTTCATGGCTCGCTTGGCGACAGCAGAATCCCGTTGCGTGGCGCACCAAATCGCACCGTCCTTGAATTCAAACCACAATGATTGAACTAGCGGACCACGTTTACTGGAAGTCGCAAGTCGGATCGGAATGACCGTGTCCTGTAGCCATTGGGTGGTTGCCAGCACATCCCACGGCCCGGACTTGATAATGACCGTCATGGCCCAAGCCTGCCAGATCACTTCGTAACGGCATCTTTGCCACTGATGAAAATCAGCGAGTCACACCCGATAGCCAGGTATCAACGACTAACCGCGCAGCTTGCACGTGACCAAGTTCTCCCGCAAAAATTTCATCCCATGCTGCGAATAACAGTCCAATATAGGACCCTACGAGCCATCGAGCGGGTTGATCGCCACGCAACAATCCCTGTGCTTGCGTCTGAACAATGTAAATGGCAAGCGGTGTAACGACTTCCTCCCAGTGCGTTTCCAGGTCGTTCAATTGACCGGGGACAACACGCAGAAAAGTGGTGCGAGGCCCCAGCGGCATCAAACCCCGAGTGATATCCATGATTATTTCATCGAAATTCGCATTACTTTCCGCCGGAATACATTGCATAACCTGGCCGATACGTTGCAGTGCATCCAAGGCAAGTGCTTCTAGCAAGGCGTCTCGCGTGGGGTACCTGTTGAAAATAGTTGTGCGACTGATCCCTGCCGCATTGGCGATTGTTTGCAAGGTGGCATCCGGTCGCTTGGCCAATACCTCGGCGGCTGCGTCGAGAATGCGGTCACTTTTGATCACCATGTTCAAAAGTTAACACGTATGTTCATTTATGTACTATTTTCACCCTATGAACGCAATAATTCCTCGCGAGGTCCTGCCCGACCGACTCCGAGGCATCGCCCTGTTGGGCATCGTGGTGGTGAACGCAGCCTTCATTGGAATAAGTACCGGCGGATTCACGCAGGATTCGGTTGAGGGTACGGCGAATCTAGTGACAGCACTGTCGGTCATAGCGTTGGCGGAGGGGAAGTTTTACCTACTCTTCTCATTCCTATTCGGTTACAGCGCCGCATTTATCCTGCGCGACAACTCCAAACCCAATCGTCGGCGCTATCTTCGCCGACTCTTTGCACTATTCCTCTTCGGCCTCGCGCACGCTGTCTTCTTTTTTGTCGGCGACATCCTGATCGCGTACTCGATCCTCGGCTTGCTTCTCCTTGCGATTTCTCGATCTTCAGACAAGGCACTTCGCCGCTGGACAATCGTTGCGATCTCCGTTTCAGTTCTGCTTATCCTTGCAATCGCTTCAATCGTCGCAGCGTTCCCCGAGGATTCCGCCAGCCTCACAACCCTCGATAGTGCACTAGCAACAGGCACCTTTGCCGAAGCATCCCTCGCACGCTTAGAGACACTACCCCAGGTATTCTTGGTGGTTTTTCTCCTACAAGGACCAATGGCATTCGCCGCATTCACACTAGGGCTTCGAGCATCACGCATTCGCCTACTTGCGAACCCAGAAACCCACATAACGTTGTGGCGGCGACTAGCCATGTGGGGCTGGGGAATCGGCTTACCACTGCAGGCAGTTGCGGCGTGGATGCAGGTGAGTGCAATAGCAAACGACAATCAGATGGCACCAATTGGCGCAGCGGGACTGGCACTTGGATTCATCACCGCACCAATTCTTACCGCCGGTTATATCGGCAGTATCGCGTTTCTCATTGCGCGTAAGCCTCACTTCCTGTCCGTCATGGCACCAGCCGGGCGCATGTCGTTGACCGTGTACATCGGCGAATCCGCGCTGCTGTCGCTGGTCTTCGCTGGATACGGACTCGGCTACTTCGGTCAATGGGGTGCACTCCCCGTTGTTCTCACCAGCATTGCTTCGTGGGCATTGCTATCGATCTTCGCATGGTTATGGATGAAGCGATTCAATCAAGGCCCACTCGAGCGCGTTCTTGCAATCATCTCCGGAAAGAGGCAACCCGCGTGAGGTATCCCCTGGTTATTGGTGCCGTCGCAACTACTGCGTTGATGCTGTTTTCCGTGACAACCTCCACCAGCACGGCTGTTGCTCAAAGCGAAACCGAGTTCGTCTGCGAGAACTCAGGTGCGGGGTTAAGCGCCGTCGATGTCCTGAGAGCTACCGGTGAACACGAAGTATTTCTGGACTACTTCAGCGAATACGACCCGGAGGGCTATGCGATCTTGTCCGATCCAGAATTATCGGATAAAACAATTTGGGCTCCCACGGATACTGCATTCGAAAAACTTGGGGATGCTCCCGAGAGTGCTTCCCCTGAGGAAATCAAGGCGGTTCTCGGCTACCACATCACTCCCCCGCGGCGCACACCTCAGGGTGACTACCCGATCATCACCTTCGAATACCTTGCCGACGGTGGCCAGATCATCCACCAAACTCGAACGGGAATCTTGACCGAATCCGACCAACGGGTCCGCACCACGTTTGAAGAAGGTGACGTCTACACCGTGGAAGGCATCCGCCTGGGACCAACAGCGTGGTGCACCCAGGCCGGCTCGATCTTCTCCATTGACACCGTGATCACCGACGTGACAACTCCAAGTTGGCTCGAACAGATTCTCGGCCAAGCCATCTACTTGGTGTTCTTCCAATACCCGCTTGTCAGCGCACTCGTCGCGCTCGGCTTAGTGGTTCTTATTGGATTTCTAATTATTCGAGTGCTACGACGGCGGCGTAGCGCGTAGTGGCTCAAGAAGTGGCGAGGACCCTCCTCGTCATCACGGGCTCCGGGGCGAACGAAACATGAATAATCGAATCAACGCGAATATCGTGCGAGCGTAGATACTTGCGCACTTGGACAGCTCGCTTCCGTGCGAGCGCAGCACCATTTCCACTGCGCGGGATTACGCTCGTCAGACCTATTGAGGTCTCTCGTTTAGTGACTAACCACCCGTCAAGTTCGGCCTTCAGCGACTTTGTCAATTTGGCTGATCGCGGCGCGAAACGAACCGACGGCAACACACGTGTCTTGGCTACCGATACTTCGGCGCTTGTCACAGACACCGCGATCTCTGCCGTACTGGATCCTCCAGCGTTCACTGCCGTGATCCGGAACTTGGACTCCTCATGGACCGATAACGGTGCGCCCTCGATCACGCCGCTGGTCGGGTTGATACTTAAGCCACTTGGCAACGCAGGTTCCACACTGAATCGCGCAGCGCTTCCGGCATTGGCGACAACTCGCACTGCGGCATCGATACCGCGCTGCCACACGAATACACCCGGTGGCAACGCGGATAGTGCGGGTGCCACGTCCGCAGGACCTGAGGCCGATGACTCCTGGCCGCCGTTGGTTGTCGGATCAACGCTGGGAGTTGGCGTCGGTGCACTCAGAACCGAGAATGCGAGGTCCACACTTGTTCGAGCAAAGACTGTCCCACCGGTTACTTGACTGGCGGTGAAGGTATAGCTGGCCGAGGACGCCGCACTGGCTGTACCCGAAAGCACCCCGGTGCTGGAATCCAAGGAAAGTCCCGCAGGTAGAGCTGGGGCCACCGACCATTGGTTCGCTGTGGATCCCGAGCCAAAACCTGCCGCCAGGGTGGTGCTGAACGCACTACCTGCAGTGGCGTCGGGCAGCGCGGTGGTCGTGATATCGATATACCGAATGCTGCCGCTGGGCGTGCTCCCTCGAGATGCGAGTGTCACAGACCAGTTAAAGATGCCCACGCGCGAAGGCGATGCGAACGACGATCCTCCGCCACCACCGCCTCCCGCTGCTTCATCAATGCCACCTCCACCACTTGATCCCTTCAAACCCCCGTAGTAGCCCGCTCCGCCTCCACCGCCATCAGCGTTGCAACAGCCGCCCGAGTCCTCGCCGGAACCACCACCACTGCCCGTTCGACTCAGCGCACTTGCAGGAGTTCCGTTTGAGACCGAACCACCCAAGCCGCCTGCGGCACTAGTAGGCGAGGCAATGCTGTCCTCCCCATACGTACCTGCCCCAGGCCCCGCAGCTCCGCCTGCACCTGACGATGGCTGTGTGCCGACTGCCATATTCACCCATCCACCCGCGCCACCACCACCTCCTGCGATCAGAACGATGTCATCGTCGATCGCAACGGCACTGGCGCCTCCGCCACCACCACCCGTGCCAGTTGCCCGGGTGTACTTTCCGCCAGGCCCAATCCCAAAAGCCGACGTCGCGGCAACCGCGGTGCCCGTTGTGGAGTCCTGTCCGTTTTCTCCAAGACCGATGTAGATCGTCTGGCCCGGCGTTACCGACACCTGTGCGGTGACAGTGAGAGCTAAACCGCCGAGGGCTGGCCCGTCTCCTGCTGCATTACGTCCACCATCACCACCGGAACCGCCGGTGACATTCACTTGCACCACGGACACCCCCGCGGGCACAACCCACAATCCATCCGAGGTGAAGGACTCTTGCGCGGCAAGGGCATGCGGGGCAAAGGCACCGAAGATCACAGCGGTCGCCGTCGCAACGCAGGCGGTGGTTCTCAATAACATGTCAGCACTATCCGCCGAATAGCTGGCAATGACTAGCGCTAAGTCTTGATTCACCCATATTGAGGGGTTAGCCCTAGCCCAAACTCAAGAGTCGTGCCACGCATATTCACATTCCGCGACACAATGCTTCTATGCCCATTCGCGTACTAGTGGTGGATGACGATCAATTTGCTCGCACCGCCATTTCAGCAGCCTTGGCGGGCCAAGGCTTTGATGTTCGTTCCACAGCAGCCGGCGTGGTGGAGACCATGGATGTGGACTTGACGGGGATCGATGTTGCTGTCCTCGACCTCGATCTTGGCGAAGGTCCGAACGGGATAGATCTGGGGCACGCGCTTCGACGCCGCCAACCCAATATGGGTATCGTGATATTGACCTCGTTCAGCGATACACGTCTTCTTGCATCTAGTGTTCGCGATCTCCCACCGAACAGCAGTTACGTTGTTAAACAGTCGATGAGCGATATCGGGATATTGGTGGAGGCAGTTAAGGCTACCGGCACACACGAGGCAGTTCTCGCAACAATTCCGAAAGTTCCACTCACCGACGCCCAGATTGAAACCTTGCGACTCGTGGCCTACGGACTCTCAAATAGTGAGATCGCTCGCGTGCGAGTTGTGTCGACAAAATCTGTCGAACAGGCGATCAAGCGCGCCACCACCGCATTGAATATCAATATCAGCGACGAATCAAATCAGCGCGTTTCCCTGGCGCGTGCCTTCTTCTCCCTCACCGGGGCCACGAGACACACGCATGCGAATAGGTGACATCGAAGTCCTTGGGCTGACCCTGCGCCAACTGATCGGCGGCCGGTGGGCTGTCTCCTGGGTGCTCTATCTCATCAATTTGCCACTGAACTTTCTCGGGATGAGTTCGCATATTGTCGACGCTCGATCGGCTGATGTTCTCCCGTGGCTGATCGTTTGGGCGATCGGCTACGTGGTTTTCGGAATCGTACTGCTAGCCGCCAACCTCACCGTGCTGCGCAACCGTCGAACTATGCCAGTTGCAATCGGAGTGGTTGTGGCGGTCGGAGCAATTGCCGGCGGTTTTCGTGGACTTACTGTCGGAATCGGGGCCGACCTCGCGGGAATCAGCGCGGGTGACCTAAGTCTGATTGCGGTTCGAATACTTACTGGTACCGCACTTGGAATCATGCTTGTCCCACTCGGTGCACTTTTCCTTGCTCTCATCAGTGAGTACAACCGCCAGCGCTCGGCACTCATCGGAGAACTCACGGCGCTCGAAGCAACCCGCATGCGCACTGAGGGCGCTTCGGACCTACTTCGTCAAACCCTTATCGAACAACTCGCCGAAAAGATTTCAACTGACTCAGACTCACTTCGAGCTGCCAGCCATGAAGTGTGGCCAGCGGATTCACCACGGGAACGCGTGCGGTGGGGGAATGTAGTGATGACATCCCTGCTTCACAACCCATTCCCCGGGACTGCCGTAGCCGTTGTCTGGTCCGTGAGCGCCCTGCTCACCCTCACTGCCGCGATCGGCCCAGTGCGTGGGACCTTGCAAGTAGCCGCTTCTGCACTGGCCATCTGGTGGATCTTTCGCTTAGCGCGATACTTTATGCCATCAGGGCGGTTGACCGGACTGCTCTGGTTTGTTGTGGTGATGCTTGCCACGATAATCGTGACCGGACCCGTAGCCTCCCTCATCTTCGACCCCCGTCCCGTTGGCTCCGGGACAGCTTTGATACTGGCGAATGCATTCTGGCTCCCGCTTTTCACTATCTTGATCAGCATCTGCATCGGTGCCGTGAGATCCAGCGAAATGGTTTTACACAATCTGCAGACCCGAGTGACTTCGGATGATATCGCTGCTCGCGCAACTGAACAGGAGATGATCCGCCTTAAGCGAGCGGTAGCCGAGTCTTTACACAGTGTGCAATCGCGGGTCTATGCGGCCCGCGCCCAAGGATCGGGCCAAGCATTCCTGGCGGACCTCGTGTCCGCCCCCGACGCCTCCCTCAGCCCTGAGGAGATCCTCCAGTCAGTCATCGATCCCTGGGCGAGCCTTATCGAGATTGACGTGCAACTCCCGTCAATTCCTCTCTCACTCACTGAAGCACGGTCCGTGAAACGTGTGATACAGGAAGGACTAGCTAATGCCTACCGGCACGGGGGAGCTTCTCAGAGTTCAATTGGTATCGCACGCGAGGCAACCGCTCTGGTAGTCGAGATGATTGACAATGGTGTCGGCAAGGATCCACATTCAAGGCTAGGGCTCGGGTCAGCCATACTTGAGGAAGTCAGTGATGGCCAGTGGTCACTTCACACCCTTGAAGATGGGGGCTGCTTGTTGATCGCACGGATAAATTGCCAACTGGACTAAGCCAGTTTTAACGTCGAGCAACCGAACCCACACCAATGACGATCCGCGAATGACAAGATATGACCATGTTCAGAACCGGGATCATTGCAGGTGCTGTCTGTGTGATGCTGTTTACGGCAGTAGGTGCATCGCCTGCGTCGCTTTTGACGTCTGGCGTTATGTTCCGCCCAAAACCAAAAAAGTTGATGTCACGTTGTCAGGGCCTTCTGGTCAAAATTGCACAATTAATCTTGCAGCCGACTAAAGCCCGGTCACCGCGACGGCAGCCAACAGGACTAGAACCTGCACAACAACGAGCGCAAGAATTGCATTAAAAATGGCAGTCCGATTACGTGACCATCTGACATAGAGAACTGCACCCGCGAGGGCCACACCAAGTACCACCGGGAACCAAGTACTTGAGGGGTAACTCTCCACCGCGAGAATGACCGATCCCAAAGTCAGAAGAGTCCAGCACAAGCGTGTTGCGGCAACTTTCCCAATGCTTGTCACAAAACCTTTCACCTCAGCCGTTTGGTCCATCTCTAAATCCGGCAGGGCATTCGCAACATGAGCACTGACTCCCACGATCGCACACACCGCAGTGAGCCAGATTGCAGGAGCCTGTCCATTAAGTCCATAAGAAAGAAAGGCGGGAATCGAACCAAAAGCCAACGCATAAGGCAACCACGACCACCAGGTGCGCGAGAGCACGGTGTTGTAAAGCCACGCCATGATCAGTGCAAAAACATGCCACGATCCACCGACTACCCCAGCCACAATCCAACTCAATGCACTGGAAACCACCAAAGCAATGACGGCTGCGATCCACAACTCCCGCGAGGAGATTCCCATTGCCACGGTTGGTTTATCTAATCGCTGTGACTTCCTATCCAGCGAAGCATCGAAAGCGTCGTTACTCCATCCCACAGAGAGTTGACCAACCAACACCACAACGAGGACTCCAGCGAGCGGCCAACCCCTCCACCCCAACCCGGCAGCAAGTAACACAAAAACAACAGTCACAACTGCGGTTGGCGCAGCATGACTTGCCTTGAGGAAGCCCTTAAGTCGTGTAATTTTGCACCTCCCCAGCCATGAACAGGAGACACATCACTCCACACAAGATGGCTGGGTGCCCCCCGTTATAACCGCATCTCCCCGACATGTGAGTCACGATAGTTCACGGGCATGGAAAAAGATTGAAATAGAACTCAGAGCGATTCACAGGCCAAGTGGACTGTACGTCACGACTGTGTGAAGCCTTATGAAATTTTGGCGCCATGTGAATTGTTCGTGTCGGTGCTGTGACTGCTGCCACCGGTATCAGCCGACTAGTCGCACTATCAGTCACCGAGCCCGGAGATCCTTCTGAACCGACAGCTACCTTGGAAATTTTTCAACCAACTCAATTTTATTTAACCCATCAACTAAAGCACAAGATGCGGGGGTTCGCACAATCGAGAAATACCGGCATGATGCTGCCCGTAGATTTACCAGCGAGGCAATGATTTGCCTGGATTAAGAATTCCCTGCGGATCCCAAGCACTCTTAATTCTGGCATGCAGACCAATGGCAACGTCATCCAATTCACGAGCAAGCGCCTCCCTCTTGAGGTTACCTACTCCGTGCTCACCAGTGACGGTTCCATCCAGGGCCAATGCAACTTCCAGAATGTCATCGAAGGCAAGCAGTCCTCTGGCGGCTGCCTCCTGATCTCCCCGCTCGGTCACAATTGTCGGGTGCAGGTTTCCATCACCGGCATGGCCGAAAGTACAGATGGTTACATCCCTGTGCGCAGCAATGTCTTGAATGCGCACCATGGCTTCAGCAAGATTGGAGCGAGGTACCGCAATATCGTCGAGCAACCAATCACCTTTGGCTTCAATAGCGAGAATGGCCATTCGTCGGGCCCCGAGAAGCATTTCAGATTCTGCTTTGTCTTCAGATCGGTGAGTAAGACTGGCACCGTGCTGCTCGCAAATCTGCATTAGTCGATCAGCATCGGCCAGTGAACTGCCTAAACCGGAATCTGTTTGGGCCACGAGAAGGGCCCCTGCACTGGTATCTAGTCCCATTGGGCGCCACTCTTCTACAACCTGAAGAGTTTTTTGATCCATGAGCTCAAGCATGCTTGGTGTGAGCTCGGACATGATGGCTGAGGAAGCTCGACCTGCGTCAGCGACATTGTCAAAAACTGCAACAGCCGTGGTCGCAGGCGCAGGCATGGGGCGTAAGCGCAGCCTTGCCATGGTGACAATTCCCAGCGTGCCACCCGAGCCGACCATAAGCCCTGCTAAGTCATATCCAGCGACTCCTTTAATTGTGCGTCTACCCAGACGGGTTATCTGCCCGTCAGCCATCACTACTTCAAGCCCTAAAACAGCATCCCTGGTCACGCCGTATTTCACACAACACAATCCCCCCGCATTGGTGTTGACATTTCCACCAATTGAACAGAAATCCTTACTAGCAGGATCTGGTGCGTACCACATTCCAGAACGCGCAACGTACTCACGTAATTCAGTATTGAGAATTCCTGGCTGAGTTTCAACGTACCCGTCATCAACATTCACGGCAAGAACATCGCTCATTCGCTCAACACAGAGAACGAGCGAGCCATCAATTGCATTACTACCGCCACTAAGCCCCGAGCCGGCACCACGAGGAATGACCGGCACTCGGAACGTGTGGGCCGCCGCCATGACCGCAGATACCTCTTCGGTGGAGCGGGGAAATACCACTGCGAATGGCTCACCTGCAGCCGAACCAGTTGAGCGATCACGTGAATAGGAGCGCAAAATATCAGGGTCAGTCACAATATCTCGGTCTTGTAAGACTGCCTCGCAGGCCGCCAACACTGAATCTTCGGGTAACACATCGCAAACCATAACGCCACCAGGCCAATGGCGTGCAGACCCTAACCCGAGTGGCTAAGCCACCATTTGGATTTGTCTGATCGAATAAGTAAATAACAAAGCCATGAGGGGTCAACCGGGCAATGGATAAATTTTTTGGCACTTGCGCACCGCATTTATCGCCAGCGGTCTAGTCCACTTAGCGGTCCAGAGATGATCCAAGTGGCAATATTTAACAATGAAAATTTTTCGAATCCGAACGGAAACCACATTGCAAAATGTGGTATTCGGGGGCCGTCACCACCGCAATCGAAATAGACTAAGCCGATGTCAATAACGGATGTGCGAGTCCAGTCCAACGTCGATGTACCCATGAGAGATGGGTGCCAACTCAAGGCAGATATTTACCACCCCGCTACGAGTGAACCAGCGCCTGCGCTGCTTATGCGTCTTCCATATGCAAAGGAACTTGCCGAGACAAACGTGTACGCGCATCCGGCTTGGTTTGCAGCTCGCGGGTATCTCGTGGCCTTAAAAATTTGCAGGCGTGGAGTTTCACGAGATGGTTAACCCGCTGTCCCACGTTATCGATCACACTTAGTCAGGCCAACAGTCAAGGATTGTTGGCCAGAGCAATGTTTCTCCGCCAAGGAGCAACTAATGAGTAAGTTGCCAGAGATGGGTGACCCTACACAGGAGGAAGCCGCGCAAAACCGCATCAGGATCGAAAAAATGAACACCCAAACAGGGAGGAGAAACCGAAACTTCAAGTTCACGGCCAAAAATGAAGGCTTAGATTCCGGACCCACGCATAACGAGCACTTAATAGCACCTTTCAAAGTCAGAGTCACGATTGAGGAGTAATGTGCGCGTACCGGATCTTTCAATTCCAGTGTTCAATGCCAATGTTCAATGCCAATGTTCAATGCCAGTGTTCAATGCCAATGTTTCGTGAGAAAGGGATGCCCAATGGATGACACCGTTCGTCAACACAAGTACGTACTTACCGAAGATCAGATGCCCACCACTTGGTACAACATCATTCCTGACTTGCCGGCACCCCCGCCTCCACCTTTGCACCCTGGGCGCTTAGATCCCGTTGGCCCCGAAGATTTGGCGCCGTTATTCCCCATGGAATTAATCATGCAAGAGGTCTCATCGGATCGATTTATTGAAATTCCCGGCGGAGTATTAGACGTGTATCGCCAGTGGCGGCCATCACCGTTGTTTCGCGCGCATCGCCTGGAGAAGGCGCTGGGTACCCCCGCACGTATTTATTACAAGTACGAAGGTGTTTCACCCGCAGGTTCACACAAGCCGAACACGGCCGTCCCACAGGCCTACTACAACAAGAAGGAAGGCACCAAACTCCTCACCACTGAAACAGGTGCGGGTCAATGGGGAACTGCACTGTCATTTGCCTGTGCTCTATATGACCTTGAGTGCGAGGTGTGGCAGGTCGGTGCATCTTTTGACTCAAAGCCGTACCGCCGGCTGATGATTGAAGCATTCGGCGCAAAAGTTCACCGGTCGCCATCGGATGTCACCGAGATCGGTCGACAACTGGCCCAAGACCCGCGCAATTGGTCAGGCTCCCTGGGCATTGCAATCTCTGAAGCAGTTGAAGTTGCTGCCACCCACGCCGACACCCGCTACGCCCTTGGCTCCGTTCTCAACCATGTGCTGCTGCATCAAACGATTATCGGTGAGGAAGCCATCTTGCAAATGCAAATGGCCGGCGACACTCCCACCATGATCGTTGGTTGCACCGGCGGTGGTTCAAACTTCGGCGGGCTCTCATTCCCCTTCATCCGTGAGAAGTTGGCCGGGAAAATCTCGCCACGAATCGTTGCTACCGAACCAACCTCTTGCCCTTCGCTCACGCGCGGCGAGTACCGATACGACTTCGGTGACACCGCGGGCATGACACCGCTCATGAAGATGCACACACTGGGCCACGATTTCATTCCAGATCCAATTCACGCAGGTGGTCTGCGCTATCACGGGATGTCACCACTTGTGTCACACATGTATGAATTAGGCATGATGGACGCAGTCGCTGTTCCGCAGACCGAATGTTTCGCAGCAGCTATCCAGTTTGCCCGCACCGAGGGAATCGTGCCGGCACCTGAACCAACCCATGCAATTGCGGTCGCTATCCGTGAAGCACTCAAGGCCAAGGAAACCGGTGAAGAAACAGTGATTCTGACCGCACTATGCGGGCACGGCCACTTTGACCTACCCGCCTATGACCAGTACCTGCGCGGTGAGATGACCGATGAAATCTTCTCGGATGCTCGGCTGGCCGAAGCAATGTCAGCCGTGCCAGAGGTTTCATTCCCTTAAAAGACCGGTTAGTGAAGGTTCTTAACCCGCTTTTTAAAGGTCCCGAACGATGTCGTCGACTCTGTCCTTCGCATCGCCGAAGAGCATCGCTGAGTTTTCATTGAAGAACAGCGGATTCTGCACACCGGCATAGCCCGATGCCATGGAGCGCTTGAACACGATCACGTCATTGGCGTTCCAGACACGCAGCACCGGCATACCGGCAATTGGGCTTCCGGGATCAGTCTCCGCCGCAGGGTTCACTGTGTCATTCGCACCGATCACGAGCACCACATCGGTGTCTCCGAAATCGTCGTTGATCTCGTCCATCTCGAGCACGATGTCGTAAGGCACCTTCGCTTCTGCGAGGAGGACATTCATATGACCAGGCAGGCGACCTGCGACCGGGTGAATGCCAAAGCGCACCGTGGTGCCGTTCTCGCGCAGTTTGCGGGTGAGCTCGGCAACGCCGTATTGCGCCTGAGCAACGGCCATGCCGTAACCCGGTGTGATGATCACTGACTTCGCATTACGCAACATCTCTGCTGTCTCAGCCGCGGTCACCTCACGGTGGTCGCCGTAGTCCGTGTCCTCAGCTGGCCCAGCTTCGATGCCAAACCCACCGGCAATGACCGAGATGAAAGAGCGGTTCATCGCCTTGCACATTATGTAGGACAGGTAAGCGCCCGAGGAGCCCACGAGTGCACCGGTAACGATCAGCAGATCATTTCCGAGAAGGAAGCCCGCGGACGCCGCAGCCCAGCCGGAGTAGCTATTGAGCATTGATACAACCACGGGCATGTCACCGCCACCAATGGAGGCAACCAGGTGCCATCCAAGGGCCAGAGCGATGACCGTCACCACGATCAGCAGCCAGAGCTCCGGGTTGATGACAAACCACACGGTGAGAACCAGGAAGACAACGAGTGCACCGATGTTCAGAATGTTCTTCCCGGGCAGCACGAGTGGATTCGACTTCAGCCGGCCCGACAGTTTGCCGTACGCGACGATTGAGCCGGTGAAAGTCACTGCGCCGATAAAGACACCGACAAAGACCTCAACGCTGTGGATTCCGAGAGTTCCTTCCGCGGTGAGCAGGGCAATTTCCTCTGGACTGCCGCCACCCTCAATGAGCAAGTAGCCATTCCAGCCCACCAGCACGGCCGCCAGGCCGACAAAGGAGTGCAGGAGTGCGATGAGCTCGGGCATGCCCGTCATCTCGACGACTCGTGCCCGCCACAGGCCAATGGCAGCGCCGACGACCATGGCTACACCGATCAGGATCAGGCCGAGGGATTCGATATTGCGATCGATAGCAAGAGCGATCGTGGCGACGAGCGCAACTGCCATACCCGCTATCCCGTAGGTGTTACCCGCCTTGGCGGTCTCATGCTTGGACAGGCCGGCAAGGGCGAGGATGAAGAGCAGTGCGGCAACTAGGAAGGCTGCCTGTGCGAGGGATTCAATAGACATGTGCTCAACTCCTCGAGAACATTGAGAGCATTCGGCGCGTCACGGCAAAGCCGCCGAACACGTTAATGCTGGCCACTAGGACTGCGACGAACGCCAAGACCGTGATCGCGGTGTTGCCGTGGCCGATCTGAAGGAGCGCGCCGACGACGATGATGCCTGAGATCGCATTGGTAACCGACATCAGCGGTGTATGCAATGCGTGATGCACGCTGCCGATCACGTAGTTCCCGATCACGATTGCCAAGACGAAGACAGTGAGGTGCACGCGAAAGGAGGGAGGCGATGCTGCAACCAGAAGTAGCAAAATCGCGGCGCCAATGCCAACGTAAGTGAATCGACGCGAGGAGCTCATGGGCACCTTGACCGGCGACGCTTCCACGATCACCTGCTCCGCTGCTGCTTGCGTGGGTGCTGCAGACACCTGCACGGCGGGTGGCGGCCACGTGACCTCGCCATCGCGAGCAACCGTGATACCGCGCTGCACCACGTCGTCCCAGTCGATGACAAGCACGCCATCTTTACCAGGGGTCATGAGCTTCATCAGATTAACGAGGTTGGTGCCGAAGAGTTGCGATGCCTGCGCCGCAAGGCGCCCCGGCAGATCGGTGTAGCCAATGATCGTGACTCCATTGGCCGTGACCACGACCTCGCCCTTCACCGTGCCCTCAACATTGCCACCATTAGCCGCGGCCATGTCGACGATTACGCTGCCGCGCTTCATGCTCGCGACCATCTCGGCGGTAATCAGGATCGGAGCTGCGCGCCCAGGAATCAATGCGGTGGTAATGATGATGTCGATTTCCGGGGCCCACTTGGCGTAGAGGGCCGCGGCGCGCGCGTTGTAGTCGTCGGACATTTCCTTGGCGTAGCCGGTTGACGAAACCTCAACATCGGCGGCTTCAACTTCCAAGTACTTGCCACCGAGGGACACCACCTGGTCGGCAACTTCGGGACGCGGATCAGTGGCGTAGACGATTGCGCCCATGCCGCCGGCAGTTCCGATGGCAGCCAGGCCCGCCACACCCACACCGGCCACGAGCACCTTGGCGGGAGGCACCTTGCCGGCCGCCGTGATCTGCCCGGTGAAGAATCGACCGAAAGCATTTGCCGCCTCGATCACCGCGCGGTATCCCGCGATATTGGCCATTGAGCTCAGGACGTCCAGTGACTGGGCGCGCGAGATACGCGGTACGGCATCCATGGCCAGCGCGGTGATACGCCGACGCGCCAGATCCGCGACCAGTTCAGGGTTGAGCGCTGGGCTGACCAAGGAGATGAGGGTCGTGCCTTCGCGGAGTCGATCAAGTTGCGCAGCTGACGGCGCGTTAATCCCGAAGACGATGTCTGCGGTGGCGGCATCTCCGATCGATGCTCCCGCGGCAACGTATGAATCATCTGAGAATGATGATGCGGCACCTGCGCCTGCTTCGATCACGACGCTGTAACCGAGCTCAATCAGCTTCTCGACGGTGGTGGGCGTGGCTGCCACCCGGGTCTCCCCGGGAAGTGCCTCTTTGAGGACTCCGATGATCATTGAACACTCCCAATGTCAAGAGATGAGGGCTGCACGGCGCAGCCCAAGGCGTCAATATAGTGGTGAGG
Organism: Candidatus Nanopelagicales bacterium; assembly: GCA_018402075.1. The sequence continues at coordinate 708,531 of JAGYJP010000001.1, forward strand.
GCCGTAGTGCACCCACCGAGGGGAATAGGCGAAACCTAGACAATCAGAATCACCACTCGGCCCCACCAGGAAACGTCACTCTCGCGGAATTTAACCCGAGTAACTTTAGCTGCGCTCCGTCCCACCCAGGACCCACGCAATAGGAGTACCTGACGAAAGCCTCCGTCATTGCTTGATATGCGATTTCAATCGAATTTCATTGGCTTTGCTGTTCGTTGATGTACGCCATGAATCATCCAGGGCTCAATGGGCTAAGGGCGCAATTATCGCTTGCTGTTTACGATCTTTCGCTTGACTGGACCCAGCGCCTTGATCTGCTTCGCACGCAGATCTGAAGCCTGCGCATTTGTCAAGGCACGAATCTGAGTCACGCTGAACTTCTTCAACGTAACTGGTTTCATGGCGCGCAAGGAAAGAGCAGGGATTTCCTGAATCTGTGTTGCACTGAAACCACTTCCCTGAGCCGGATTCAACGCTTTCACCTGCGCCGGGCTCATCACCGCGAACGCGGCCGGCGGCAACGCTGCCAACTCATCCGCAGTGAACCCTTGCACCTGCGTAGGTGTCACGCCCAGCATGAACTGCACCCGGCTGAGAGCCACTGGTGCAACCGGTGTTTCCGGCGCAGTTGGAGATGACACTGGTGTCACCGGTGTTGCCGGCGCAGCCGGAGCCGGAGCAGGCCCCGGAGCAGGTGCCGGAGCAGGTGCAGGTGCAGGTGCAGGTGCCGCCGCAACGGTGATGTTGATCGTTGCCGTTGCCGTCGTAGCCGGATCGGCGTTACCGGTCGCTGTCACGACATAGTTAGCAGCTACAACAGCTACAGTCGGTGTGCCCGAAATCTCACCCGTACCCGAGTTCAAGGACAAACCAGTTGGCAATGTTGGAACGACTGTATAGGTGATGACTTCCGAACCAAACGCAACAGCCGTAAAGGTCACCGGCGTGATTGCCGTATTCACCATCGCCGACACCGTACCCACAGACGGTGTTATCGCCGGCTCGAACATCCGTACCGGTCTCAAACTCCGGGAGAAATCCTTCTTTGACGTTTCGGTAGACGTCCCCGGCTGTCCCGTCGGAGCCCCCTGCATGAACACAGCAACAGCTCTAAGAACGTTCGTTCCCTGACTTGATGTGAGGTAAATGTATGCCTCCCCTGCTTGGTTGGTCGCATACACGCCGGTCAGCAGTGCCCTTTGGTCGTAGAGCGCCAACATCTCATCTCTTGACGGAAGGAACCAATCCGAGAAACCACCAACTGTCTTTGACCGCACGTACTCAGCCGCATTATCTGTGCCGGTTGATGTACAACTTGCATCAATAGTTGCAGAGTTCGTCACCCCCGTTCCGATGGCTGTGCCGAGGCCCGGAATGTTCGCAGTCGAGATTTGGCACCATCGCGCGGTGCCATCCGGCGCGCTCCCATCCCAAGTGTCCGGAGCGGCCTCAAAGAATTTGCCCGTTGAGTTCCCCGCAGTAGTCGGAGTTATGAAAACAATGCCGCCTCCTGGACCTACGTCCCCGATAGTGGTTGTCGCTTGAGCTGGCCCGGCTATACCGACCGTTAAACCAGCAACGACAACTGCCATTGCTGAAAGCATGGCCATGAACTTACGAGCGGCTTGTTTCCGCCGCCCTGTCACAGACGCGGCAACCATCACTAGCGCGGACACGGTGGCTAGGAAAGTTTTTGAACGTACAGACGTTATAACTGACATCACTGAGTTCCCATCATTGGAGGCGTAGCCCAGTGAGTTGGAGTGCTCACCGAGGGTGAAGCCGGGTGCACAAACACGCTATGGGCCATCATGACTTCGGCCTTGGGCACAAATGAGTAGCCGATGCGCCGATCGATACCCGGATCGATACCCGGATCGATGCCGTTGAGGACGTTGCCTCCAACAGCGATGACATCGGTGGGTGGGACGCTGGACAGGCTCACGTTGATCTCCGACTGACCGGCCAACGGGTCTCCCATGATCCCGCTCAATGCGGGATCATTCTCGACATAAATCAACGCGGAGGGACTCACCCGCCCACTTTGACAGGGAATTCACAGTCATCGGCTGGACTTCACATGTGTGAAGTCCGCACGAGCGCGATGCCGCTTATCCCTGGCGCTTATCCCTGCCGCTTTGACTCCATGAATTCGCGCAGTATTACAGCCTTGAACGACCCCACCAATGCCTTCTCAGGGCGAACCTCGAGCCTGAAAAAGCAAGAGGTGCATCACATATGTGAATGTGCATGGGCTGGCGCCTTCAACTATGCAAAGGTGCACCATGCGAGCGACCCGCCTTATTTACGTGGAGAACGATCCGGCGCTCCTTGGTGTTATGTCGACCATTCTTCGAACTCAGCCGATGCTGGACTTGATCCTCGCTTCATCTGATCCACTCGAGGTTCTCGGTTCAGAGTCCGTGGAGCGAGCGGATGTTGCGCTGCTCGACCTAGCGTTGGGTCGAGACACCCTCACCGGAATGGATCTAGGAATGGCGCTGCGCAACCGCAATCCCGACATCGGGATCGTGATCCACTCCCAGCACCCCATGAACAATGTGTCAAAGCAGGTTCCCGAGGCTCAGCGGATGGGTTGGTCGTATCTCGCGAAGTCTGGCACGTTGAAACCCAGCGAACTCACCGATCTCTTGCGGTCAACAGCCCTCGGCGTGAGCCACGATCGAATGCGTAGCGACGACACCGAAGACGACGATGGTTCCGAGTTACTCATCCAACTCACTCCACGGCAACGGGTAATCATGGGCTTAGCTTCCCTCGGCATGAGCGCGCCGGAGATTGGTGACCATATAGATCTCAGTCCGGATTCGGTGCGCAAGGACCTGTCCAAGGCGTATCAAACGCTTGTTCCTGACGGTGGCGCTGGTTCTGATGTTCGTACCAAAGCCGTAATGTCCTATCTTCGATTGATCGATGCCGACGAGTGGCGTGACTCGTGAAGTCACCTCGGCTCAAAAAATCATCTTGGCGAATCTTAGGCCCGTGGCCCCTGCGCCCCGTACTTATCACGGTGACCATGGCGCTGTGGCTATCGGGAATTCGCAACAGTGAGCGGATCGCGAGCGGCAACTTTGAGATTGCATGGCTGACTGAGGGGACATCCGTATCAGTACTGATCGCGGTCGCGTGTGGTCTGGTCCTGCAGATCGGTGTTCTGTGGCAGCGGCGTTTCGGTGTTCGAGTGGTGTCCTACGTCGTCTTCGTTCTTCTTGCATCGATAACCATGATCGCGCTTCGAATCATCGTAGGCGATGTGGACTCCGCAGCCCTGGACAACGTTCCAACGGTCGTGGGAGCTGTCCTGCGTCTGGCCGCAGCCATGTTCCTGATCCTGATCATTACCGGTAGAGCAGGTGCGAAGTTGGCAAGCCAAGTAGTTCAGACGCAGAGTGCACTCAATCTGGCCCGAGCACAGCAGGGAATCCTGCTGCAAGGGGACGAATTCACTCGGCGGCAAATTTCCGGTGCCTTGCACGATCGAGTACAAGCTCGTCTGATCGCCGCTTGTCTTCAACTTCAGATGGTCGACGTTAAGAGGCCAGCAGAAACTCGACGGACGCTGGATCACACGATCGCGCAGCTCGAGGAGATCCGTTCAGTAGACGTGCGTCGAATTGCGCGTGCCCTCAGCCCGAGTCTCGGCGAAGTGGATTTGGAATCGGCTCTGGACGAACTAGCGCTGCAATACGAACCGGGTATGAAGTCGACAATCACGGTCGACTCCGTGATTGAGAATAAGGAAACTCGTCCATCCGCCAACGTGCTGCTGGGTGCCTACCGGATTATCGAGCAAGCGCTGTTGAATTCCGCCGGCCATGGCGCCGCCCGACTGTGTGAGATCAACGTAAGAGTGGAAGACGACCTACTCGAACTGACGGTGAAAGACGACGGCCGCGGATTTGCGGGCCCACCGGACATGACGGGTTTCGGGTCGACGCTGATGACGACCTGGGCCAATTCACTCGGCGGCTCTTGGAACTGGCAGCACGGAAAGACGACGGGTGTTGTGCTTTCTGCGCGTCTGGCACTCAAACGAACTGACTTCATGGAACCCGACGTCACGATGTCCCATCGTTGGGTGGGTAACCAACCCAACAAGACGGGAATCTCGCGGAACACTAAAAAAGGTGCGTAAGGAAGTCCGAGACACAACGTTCAGATCCACAGTCATCAGAGAAGGTGTCAAGGATTAGCCGAAACAACACATTTCTTTGGAGCCGCCTCGGGGATTTGAACCCCGGACCTACGCATTACGAGTGATTTTTCATCCCCCTATGACGACTCGATGACACAAAATTCCTCACAGATCTAGCACAGGGATGAACGGTCCACCTACACACATGTACGACGGTTCAGGTTTTGGATACCGTTTCCTGAATGGTTGCGGGCTATCGAAACTAGGTCGGTATCTTAGTGCTACTTGCTCCAAATGGAGAACAGAGTGTTATCACCGGAAAGGAGTGTGGACATCCCAGCGGGAATGAAAATCATCCGCACTCCATTGATCCCCATGTTGCTCGCACATGCGTTGGACGGCCGTCCAAGGATTGGGTAGGTCCGCGCGGTGACCGCATCAATGTCCGCGGCCGATCAGCGCAAGACCGCCATGCCGACCGGTTTGCGTCAGGTGCTGTTGTCGTGGCACGTTGGGCCGTAAATGCGCCTCAGGGATGGCGAAGTGGTCGACATGCGGATAGGACGTAAAGGCAAATAAATCTTCTGGCAAGCGTATTCTTTAAGGTGTGGATATCCCCTCTATTCCAGATCAAGCACAGCCAAATCCGTCCGCTAGTTCCGAAGACTGGCGTGGAGTGGACATCGCCCAGATTCGACGTCAAATTCAAATGACTCCTGCGGAACGTCTTCGTCACATGACGCAAGTAACGAACCAGATGAGACGGATCCAACGAGCTGCGCATCGTGGACGCTGAGGAAGCCTCGGGTGTTGAGTTTCTCCCGTGGGAAATCATGCGCATCCTTAATGAAGAAGACGTCCACTACGTGGTCATCGGAGGAATCGCAGCTGTGCTCCACGGATCATCATTGCCAACACAAGATGTGGACATTCTTCCGCTTCGTGATGAGGGGAATCTTGATCGGCTTGGCCGAGCCCTCACCCGAATGGGTGCCCAGATCCGAACAACTCAAGATCCAATTGCGACACCCATCGACGGACCTTTCCTTAATGCAATGCCGCTCATGTTGAACCTCGTCACAAAGTTCGGGGACCTAGATCTTGCATTCGATCCCGCAGGGCCCAGGACAGGATTCAATGACTGGAATGCCAACGCCACCGCACTAGATATAGGCGACAACCTCATTGTTCGTGTTGCGGCACTTGCCGATGTCATTGATTCGAAAGCGGCGGCAAATCGGTTAAAAGATCAACGCGCACTCCCCTACTTGGAGTCACTGCAAGAGCAACTACGAGACGAGGCTACGCGCGGATCAGGTGCAGCAATGCCCGACCCTGAGCCCTAAGCCCCAAGCGCGCGCAGTAGACAAAACGTGAGTGGGGCTGAAGAGTTCCGGGTGATGCTTGACACGCTCTGGACTATTCATCACAACGCCTCATGGGTTTTCTCAGCATGCCTGCATGGTGATTCACCCTGTTTCAGTGCATTTCAGTGTGGATTGTTAGACAAAATGTTAGACAGGTCGTTCAATAATTTCCCGTCGGAAGTGCCAGAGATGGGTGTAAACCGGCGACGCCGTGCCCCCGGACGATCGTTGACGAGTCGAGACGTCAGGCCACGTCTGCAACTGGCCTAATTGCGATCTACGGCAGTCCCACGTACATTCGAATGGACAACGGCACCGAAATGACCTGCAACTCCGAAGCGGACTGGTGCAGGTTCAGTCCAACCGGGATCATTTTCATCGATCCCGGGTCGCCGTGGCAGAACCCATTCATCGAATCATTTAACGGCAAACTCCGCGATGAACTCTTAGCCGTGGAGCAGTTCCACACCCTGCTAGAAGCAAAAATAATGGCCAAGGACCACCGTCAGGACTACAACCAGTACCGCCCGCACTCCTCATTAGGCCACCTAACACCCAACGAGTTCATGCTAAATTGGCAAACCAACAACCCGGGACTCGACGACACTGGCACACTAACCGGGGGCAGGTCAATGTCCTTCCTTCTGAGCGAGGAAGAATTACGCTGATGAGCGCACCCGACGAGCACCGTCACAATCGAGTGGTCGGGGCCCCGCATGCGGTCACCCCGCTCGAGCTGTTCTTCGACCTCGTCTTCGTCTTCGCCCTCACCCAGGTGACGACCCTCCTCGCCGACGACCTCACCTGGCTCGGCATGCTGCGGGGCTTCGCCGTACTGGCGGTGATCTGGTGGGCGTGGGTTGGCTATTCCTGGCTGACCAACTCGGTACGCATCGACGACGACGTGGTGTCGCGCCTGGTGATCATGATGGCGATGCTCGCCATGCTCGTGGTCGGGTTGGCGGCGCCCGGGGCCTTCGGCGAGTATGCGCTCCTGTTCGGCGCCGCCTACTTCGTGGTGCGGGTCCTGCACGTCCTGCTGTACGTGGTCGCGACCCGTGGTGACAGCGATGTGTTCGGTGCGGTGCTGAGGCTCACCCCGGGAATGCTGACGGGGGCGACCTTGATCCTGGCTGCTGGGTTCGTGTCGCCGGGACCTATTCGGGCCGTGCTGTGGGCACTGGCGATCATCATCGACTTCGGCACGCCGCTGGTGGTGGGCACCTCCGGCTGGAAGGTCGACGCGGGCCACTTCACCGAGCGGCACGGACTCATCATCATCATTGCGCTGGGCGAATCCGTGGTGGCCCTCGGCGTCAGCGCCGCGGGGGAGGAGCTTTCCGGTGGAGTCGTGACGGCGGCCGCGCTGGGTGTCGCCGTGGTCTGCGCAATGTGGTGGCTCTACTTCGACGTGGTGGCCGTGGTGGCAGAGCGGGTGCTCGCGTCCCTGACCGGACGTAAGCAGGCGAGCATGGCGCGTGACTCGTACAGCTACATCCACCTGTTCATGGTGTTCGGCATCGTGCTGGTCGCGCTGGGGCTGGAGAAGACCCTGCTCGACCTTGACGCGCCCCTGAAGACGATTGTTTCCGTGGCGCTGTTCGGTGGGATGGCTCTGTATCTCGTGGCGCACGTTGCCTTCCGCCTGCGCAACATTCACACGGTCAACGTTCAAAGACTCGTCGTCGCGGTAATTCTGATCGCGCTGATCCCGGTCGGCTTGCTGCTGCCGGCCCTGACCTCGCTGGGCATTTTGACCGGGGTCCTCATCGCGCTGGTGACCTACGAGGCGATTCGCTTCCGCGAGAACCGTCACCGCATTCGCTTCGACGAGCACTGAAGGTCCCGGCCCGGTCTGTTTCCCAAGCCTGTCGGGAGTTCGACGGATCCGCCTACATGATCTTCGGCACACCCACGCCACATGGCTCCTATAGGCAGGTGAACACCTATACGTGGTGGCTGAACGACTCGGACATACAGACCCGCAAACAACCTCACGTATTTACGCACACGTAAGTCCAGATCAGCGATCCGGTGTTGCCAATGTGTACGCCAGAGTTCGTGATGGAATCCAGTAAGAACTTAATCTGAGATTTATTTGGACAAAAAGTTAGAAGAAAAGTTAGAAAAGGGCATATATCAAAATACGGATGGCCCCGGTTTGAGAGGTATTCCCTCACAAACAGGGTCATTTCCATTGGAGCCGCCTCGGGGATTTGAACCCCGGACCTACGCATTACGAGTGCGTTGCTCTACCCCTGAGCTAAGGCGGCGTGCTCCTTGTGAGAGCCCGCCTAGACTACTGGTGCTCATGGGTGTTCCATGCGAGGGTAGAGGAGGGTCAGCCGTGGCCAAGACAGCATCGAAAAAGGAAAACAAGGATAAGAGCAAAGTTGCACCTACGGCGGCGCCCGTTCCCATTCCCATAATGTTGTGGCAGTCGGAGCCCGACAACCATGACTATCCGGCAGCGGAGTCGTACCTGTCACTCCTGACCACGGCGGCTCAAGCCAAGAAACTTGTGGAGCAATTAAAAGGTGCACCAATAGTCATGCACCCCGCGAAGGACATCTTGCGATCGGCACAGTTGGAACTTTTACCCATGAATGATGCTGCGGTGGTCAGGGACATCACAAAAGTTGCACAGGGAATGAAACTCTCACCCGTGTTGCTCATGCGTGGGGACTACACAACAGGTGCTCCCCTGGTGATCGCTGATGGCTACCACCGAGTGTGCTCGAGTTATCACCTCAGTGAAAATGAACTCATTCCTTGCCGGATTATTGATGGCAACATCTGATCTGTTAGTGGAAGCGGCGCAGCCGCAGACTGTTCGTCACAACGAAAACACTGGAGAAAGCCATGGCCGCGCCTGCGATCATGGGGTTAAGTAGTCCAGCTACGGCAAGTGGGATCGCAGCAACGTTATAAGCAAATGCCCAAAACAGATTACCTTTGATTGTTGCGAGGGTTTTGCGGGCAAGTTCAATTCCGGTAGCGGCACTGGTCAGGTTGCTGTTCACCAATGTGATGTCACTAGCCTCAATGGCAACATCGGTGCCCGAACCCATGGACATTCCGAGGTCAGCCTGAACAAGTGCTGCGGCGTCATTGACGCCGTCGCCGACCATGGCAACCACTTTGCCCTCGGATTGAAGTTGGGTGATTACTGCAACTTTGTCCTCAGGCATAACTTCGGAATAGACGCGTTTGATTCCCACCTGTTCGGCAATTGATTCAGCGGCGAGTTTGTTGTCCCCTGTCAGGAGAATTGGGGTCAATCCCAATTCTTTGAATGTGTTTATGGCCTGCTTCGAATCGGTTTTGATTGTGTCGGCAACCGCAATGAACCCGAGTACTTGATTACTTTGGGCAACTGCAATTACGGTCATGCCTTGGCTTTGATATTGACCGATCCAAGGGTCGTGAATACTAGTGTTGAGTTGCTGGGAAATCCACTGTGGGCTGCCAGCAATCGTCGGTTTGCTGTCCACTGTTCCTTGAACACCGCCACCACGAACCGCCAGAAAGTCCGAGACGATTGGGATCTCATTGTGTTCTTTGGCTGCGATCACAATTGCATGTGCGATCGGGTGTTCAGATCCTGATTCAATTGCACCCGCAATGCGCATCAGATCAGAATCAGTTATACCCGGTGCTGGGTGAACTGCGTGCACGGACATTCGACCTGTAGTAACCGTTCCCGTCTTATCAAGAACGATTGTGTTGATTTTTTGGGTGGATTCAAGAATTTGCGGACCGCGAATCAGGATGCCCAACTGAGCGCCTCTGCCGGTACCCACCATGAGCGCTGTTGGCGTTGCGAGTCCCAAGGCACAGGGACAGGCAATGATCAACACGGCGACCGCAGCGGTGAAAGCGAAAGTGACATTAGAGTCGATAATCAGCCAACCAATGAGTGTGAGGACCGAAAGAATCAGAACGAACGGAACAAATATTGTTGAGATTCGGTCAGCAAGTCGCTGAACAGGAGCCTTTCCTGCCTGAGCCTGCTCGACCATGCGAGTGATTCGCGCCAGAGCGGTGTCTGCACCTACCGCTGTCGCTTCAATAAGAAGTCTTCCGTTTTCATTCATGGTGGAACCCACAACCACCGATCCTGGATCAACTTCAACTGGAATGGACTCACCCGTGATCATGCTGGCATCTACCGCCGAGCTTCCTTCAATGACAATGCCATCTGTGGCAATGCGCTCACCTGGGCGAATCACAAAGTGATCACCCACTTTGAGGAATTCAATCGGAATGGTTCGCTCCTGGTTGTCTTCCAGAATGGTTACTTCCTTGGCGCCAAGGGATAGGAGTGCCGAAAGAGCCTGACTGCTCTTTGACTTAGCGCGCACCTCTAAATAGCGACCTAGAAGTAGAAAGACTGTTACCGCACTGGCCACCTCAAAGTAGATCTCACTGGCACCGGCGGTGTGACTGGGAAAGAAACTGAACTGCATGCGCATATCTGGCTCACCCGCGGAGCCGAAGATCAATGCGTACAGACTCCAGAGATACGCAGCGGACACACCGAGGGAGATCAGGGTGTCCATGGTGGTGTTGCCGTGGCGAAGGTTAAGCAGGGTGGCACGGTGAAATGGCCACGCACCCCACAAAACAACGGGAGTCGTAAGAACAAGGGACACCCACTGCCAGTAATTGAATTGCAGCGGAGGAACCATGGCAAGGAGAACAACGGGGATCGTCAGGATCGTTGAAATGACAAGGCGCAACTTGAGTGACCGCTCTTCAGAACTGTCAGTCGCCTCACTGGTCACAGCAGCAGCGGTGTAACCGGTGGCCTCAATTGTGCTAATTGCATCTAAGAGTGTCAGATTCACCGGAAGTTGAATTGTTGCTTTCTCGGTGGAGTAATTGACCGTTGCAATAACGCCCGGAAGTTTGTTGAGTTTCTTTTCCACTCGTGCCGCGCAGGATGCACAGGTCATGCCCCCGACGGCTAACTCAACTGTCGTTGGCGTGATATCGGTGCGAGTGGACATGACTATGCAGGTGCGATTGTGTAACCGGCTTCTTCAACGGCCGACTTGATGTCTGCATCGCTGATGTCGTTGTCGGCAACAATGTTCACCGGCGTTGGGGCATCAGTATTTAATGCAATATTCACTCCGGTAACGCCACTGATTTTATTGAGTTCATCTGTGACAGCGTTGACACAGTGATCACATGTCATACCTTCAACTTTGATATTTTTCTCTGGCATGGTGACTAACTCCTCACGAGTCGAGCAATAGCTTCCTGGGCTTCTTGAATTTTGTCCTGAGCATTTGAGCCACCTTCGGCCATGGCATCTGCGACACAATGGTTGAGGTGATCCCCTACTAACACCAGAGCAACCGACTGGAGTGCCTTTGTCGCCGCCGAGACCTGGGTGAGGACATCAATGCAGTAGGTGTCCTGCTCCACCATGCGCTCAATGCCACGCACCTGTCCTTCAATGCGCTTAAGTCGCTTGAGCACCGCAACTTTGTCAGCGCTGTAGCCAGGTGTCATGGGGCTGAATATACCCCTTAGGGGTATCAGGAACAGATGGTGGTGGTGCCGGGACTAATCACTCCGCCAAGAAGGAAGGAATCCACCCGAGCCGTGACACACTCACTGCCCTCGAAGTAGCCGGTGTGGTTGTAACCACCTTGCCACTCGACCACCTCAGCGTTACCTAATCGCTGGGCAAGATCAACACCCCAACGAGCAGGGGTCGCAGGATCAAACTCCGTTGCCACGATCATGACGGGTGGTGCAGTACCGGCGGTGATTTCCGGATTGGGTCCGGCCTGGTACGGCCATGACCTGCAGGCCAATGCACCCCATGCAAGTGCTTGGCCGAAAGTTGGCGCACTCACCGACAACTCGCTTGCAAACTCTCGAATCTGGTCAACGGTGTCATCTACAGGTAGATCAAGACATGAGACTGCATAAAAAGCATCAGTTGAATTGTCGGTGTACCGGCCATCTGGTGCGCGATTCATGCGACGGTCCACGATTTCCAGTAGTGGATCGGGATCCGAGTCTGTCATGGCTGCATTCAGCGCCGGCCGCAATTGAGCAAAATCTGATGCGGGGAAATAAAGGTGAATCAGAATCGAATAGGCGGCAAGACCTTCGGTTAACTCGCGCCCGCCCCGACCCATCAGCGGCTGGGAATCCAATGCCAGAAGAAAATTTTGCACCTGTTGAACACCTTGATCCACACTCCCGGCCAACGGGCAATCGGGTTGACCCAAACAATCCTCAACAAAGTATCTAAAGAGCACCTCAAATTCCAATGCTTGCTCACGGATCACTTCAAATTGATCAAGGTACGTGGGGAGAACTCCATCAAGGACCATGCGACCAACTCGCTCGGGGAAGATCTGGGAATAGATGGCCGCAATCGCGGTGCCATAACTCTTGCCCACCATGTTCATGACCGGGTCCCCCACAAGTGCACGGGCAATATCCATATCCCTGGCAACTTCAACGGTGGACATATGTGCAATGAGTGGATTGTCCTGTGCCTCACATGCGGATCCCACAACCTCAGAATCCAAAATCAATCGCTGTTCCTCCAATGAGGTGTCCGGTGTGACTTCACCACCGATTAGGAGATCAATCTGTTCATCGGTGAAGCATTCAATGGGTTCACTCAGGCCCACACCGCGAGGGTCAACACCCACGACATCAAAAACTTCTCGGATTTGATCGGTGACAATGAAATCAGCTGCCTTGGCATAATCCACTGCACTGCCACCCGGGCCGCCAGGATTCACAAAAAGCGAACCGATGGACTCACCTGTGGCACGCACCCGTGTCATGGATAGTGAAATTGTTGCGCCCCCCGGATCCAAGTAATCACGTGGTACATCAAAAGTGGTGCAATCAGCATTGCCACAATTGCGCCACTCCAACTCCTGTGAATAAAACGCACTTAAATCGGCGGGAATGGACGATTGAATCGTTGGCGCAGCAGGTGGCGTGGCTGAGGGCGCAGCGCAAGCCGCAAGCATCGCCATGGATGCTAGGGAGGCGAAGATAACTCGCGATCTGCGTGCACGACCCGGGGGCATACGGCTTACGGTATATCGGTGACCCGACAGCGACCCACCCCGGCAGAAATCGCCACCATGGTGGAACAAGGACTGGCACGTGGATTGACTTTGATCGATTCATTCCAGGCGGCCACGGGTAACCGATCACTTACAAAGGTTCACAAGAAGGCTGCGCAAGAACATCGCAAAAGTCAGCGGGAGTACGCCATCCGGCGCGACTCCATTCGTTTTGGCGCCGTGGGGGGCGCCGGGGTCGCGGTCATAACCGGAGCTGCGGGTGCAATCACCCTCATTCCCGGATGGTGGGTACTCACCGGAATCGGTGCCGTGACATCTTTTGTGAGTTTTCGAAAGTGGAAGTCAATTGGCCCTGCCCCCCGCGAAAGCGCACCGGTGGCACCTGTAAAGGCCCTCCCACGCGGAGCGGTGGGAAAAGAAGATGTCACGCGTTACATCACAGTACGCACTCAAATCCTTCAACTGCATTCCGGGATTCGCTCAATCCACCCCGATGCTGCAATTGAATTGCGCGCTGCGGACTCCGCCGCTGCACCCGCACTCAACGCATTGGTCGAGCGACTCGCGGTGCTCCACGAACTCCGAACACAACTACCTAATACTGCAGCGTCCAACACTGCAGAGTCGGCGGCCATTGTCATCAGTGAACGCCTACGCACGGGCTGCGAAAGTTATGACACGTTGCTTGCGGCTGCCGCCACACTCATGGCTGCGCCCGGTATCGATCGGAACTCTGATCTTCAGTCAGCGGCCCAAGCACTTATTGCATATTCATACGGCCTGGAGCGAGCCGCGGATCTTTGATCGCGATCATGAGTGCTTCCACCGCGAGGAGAGGTGGGGTGTTAGCGCCCACTGATTTACGTGTGTACTCAATTGCTTCAAGTATGCGGGTGGAATCCGCGGCGCTCCCCCGCGTTGCTAATTGCTCCAATTGCGGGCGCATTTCTTGATTGATCAACTCCAAGGCACTACCCACTTGAATAAGGAGAACATCTCGATACAACCCGAGTAGATCAACAAGAGATCGATCCACTTCATCGCGGATCATGCGCTTTCGCCTGGTTTTTTGGGTTACCAGCAATTGCTTCTTCGCAGCATCAACTGTCTTCTTCGAAGTTCCGGTAACACGTGTGCCTTCCTCGATACCGAAAGATGCTTTCAATTGTTCATCTTCACGTGAGTCGAGGGAATCTGATCTAGTATTTGCCGCCTCGGTCGCAGAAGCGACCAAAGTGCCCGCTGCGCTGACGCAAGATGGGACACCGCGCAGATTAAACACGGTGCGCAGATCAGACTGTCTGCGAAGTCGCGAGGATTCCTCTAGGGCAAGCCCACGCGCTCGACCAATATGACCCTGCGAGGCACGCGCTGCAAACGCAGCCATGGCCGGATCAACAGAATATGAATGAATTAATAGATCGCGGACATCTGCGGTGGTCGGCGTGCGCAGTGACAGATGGCGGGTGCGCGAAATAATCGTGGGCAAAACATCTTCCACACTTGGCGCACATAAAACCCACACTGTGTGTGGTGTGGGTTCTTCCAGACTCTTAAGCAGTGAATCGAATGCTTGAACGGTAAGTCGATCCGCGTCTTCCACCACAACAACTCGCCAGGGACTATCAATGGGTGCAAGCGAAGAAAGCCGAACCAGTTCACGCGCATCCTCGACCCCATAGGACAAACCTGATGGAGTGATGATGTGAACATCGGGGTGACCGCCCACCGGGGCCATGCGACACACCTTGCATTGGCCACACCCATTAAGTGGACAGACAAGGGCTGCGGCAAAAGCGGTGGCTGCAGTTGACCGCCCCGATCCCGGTGGGCCGGTAATCAACCATGCGTGAGTCATGCCTGGCCCAGCCTCCCCTTGGCGGATCAACTCAGCATCTGCAACAGCTTTGGTCAAGATGTTCACAGCATCTGGCTGGCCAATAAGCGACTCCCAAATGGGTGTTGGGTCCGTGATGGTTGTCATGACCGTGAAGATAGTTCCTGATCGACTCGCTCTTGTATTACCTGCGAGACGGAATCTATGTCGCGGGAAGCGTCCACAACCAGGTAACTCGAGGGTCGCTGAGCTGCCAGATCGAGGAAAGCCTGGGTGACCGCACGGTGATACTCCAGCGGTTCCGATTCGAGCCGATCATGATTGGTGACTCTGGTCAGGCTGATCTCTGGATCAATCGTTAACACAATGGTGAGATCGGGCATCAGGTTATTAGTGGCCCACAAACTCAAATTGCGAACCCACTCCACACCCAAACCACGGGCAACACCTTGATAGGCCACCGACGAATCAATATAACGATCGCAAATAACAACATCACCACGCTCAAGAGCCGGCCGAATAACGCGATCAACATGATCCCCGCGAGCAGCTGCAAATAACAGTGCTTCACTGCGCGGATTGAGCCCAACGTAATCGTGACTGAGAACAAGGTGGCGAATGGCTTCGGCCGCTGGTGTACCACCGGGTTCACGTGTGCGAACTACCGAGCGACCCTGCTGTTCAAGATAGACACCCAAGATGGCCTCTTGGGTGGACTTACCCACACCCTCGCCGCCCTCAAATGCAATGAACAACCCCGACATGCGGCAATCTAACTCGAAACTTCTTCAGCCACCACAAGATCTGCAGCCATGGGCTCGGCTTTTGCCGCAACCTTCTTGGTGGCTGTCTTTGTAGCCTTCTTTATTGTTTTCTTGGTTGCTTTTTTGGCGGCTTTCTTGGTTGTCTTCTTCGCAGCACGTTTGACAACCTTTTTGACAGCAGGACCCTTGGCACGGCGTTCGGCAATTAGGTCAGCAGCACGCTCAAGGCTGACCGACATGGGATCGTCGGCCACACGCAATGTTGCATTTGTTTCACCATCGGTGACATACGCACCGAAACGGCCCTCTTTCACCACAATGAGTTTGCCCGTTGTGGGATCGGTCCCGACCTCACGCAACGGTCCCGCCGCCTGGCCGCGCCCACGACGCACCTTGGGTTGGGAGTACAACTGTAACGCTTCTTCAAGAGTTACTTCAAAAATTCGGTCTTCATTATCAAGGGACCGCGAATCTTTGCCCCTAAGAAGATATGGGCCGTAACGACCATTTTGTGCGGTGATTTCCTCAGCACTTTCGGGGTCAACACCAACAACGCGCGGCAAGTTCAGTAAGTCAATTGCCTGTTCCAAAGTCACCGTGCTGGGCTTCATGTAACTAAAGAGCGATGCTGTTCGCGGCTTGGCTGACTTGGGAGCATCTTCGGGAAGCACTTCGGACACATACGGGCCGTAGCGGCCAGATTTGGATACGACCATTTGGCCGGTGTCGGGATGATGACCCAACTCACGGTCACCCGATGGCTCCAGGAGTAACTGCTCAGCCAGTTCCGCCGTGAGTTCATCGGGGGCAACGCTCAAAGGAATATTGGCTCGTTCATCGCCGCGCTCAACATACGCACCGTAGCGGCCAACACGCAGTTGAGCATCGGTCCCGCGAATGGGCATGGTGGCAAGACCCCGAGCATCAATGGCACCCAAGTCTTCGGTGAGGTGCTTCACTCCGGGAAATGGCCCCTGCAGTGAATCGCCACCGAGCCAGAAAGTATTGAGCTGGGTGATTCGATCAGCTTCACCCAGTGCAATCAGATCAAGTTCCTCTTCCATGTTGGCCGTGAACTTGTAATCAACCAATGCACTGAAGTGTTCTTCCAGTAATCGAACAACGGCGAGAGCCGTGAAACTGGGCACCAACGCGGAGCCCTTTTTCCACACGTATCCACGATCAACAATGGTGGACATGATGGATGCGTATGTGGACGGACGCCCAATTCCCAACTCCTCGAGTTTGGCTACCAGGCTGGCTTCGGTGTAACGCGCGGGCGGTTTGGTGGTGTGACCCTCGGGATTAAGTTCGGTGACAGATAGCTTTTGTCCCTCAGCCAATGCCGGTAATTCCCGATCCTCTTCATTGTCCTCGTCGGTGACAATGTCAGCGAGTGCCGCACGAAAACCGGGAAACACAACCACCGTTCCCGTTGCACTGAACTCAGCATCTTTTTTGTCAGAAGTCGTGGCACCAAGTTTGATCGTGGTGGTGGCCACCTGAGCATTCACCATTTGACTAGCAACGGTGCGCTTCCATATCAATTCATAAAGGAGGAATTCATCGCCGGTCAGTTCCTTGGCAACATCGCCGGGCGTGCGAAATGAATCGCCTGCGGGGCGAATGGCCTCGTGTGCTTCCTGGGCATTTTTACTCTTATTCGGATACGTGCGCACCTGCGGATCCACATATTCAGGGCCATAAAGTTCACGTGCCTGTGTCTTGGCTGCATTAATCGCCTGCTCAGAAAGATTCACCGAGTCAGTACGCATATAGGTGATGTAGCCATTTTCATAAAGTCCCTGCGCAACACGCATGGTGCGCTGCGCACCCCAACGAAAACGACCGGATGCTTCCTGCTGCAAAGTAGAAGTTGTAAAAGGTGCCTTCGGTTTACGCTGACCCGGCTTTTGTACAACCGAGCGCACGGTGAATTCAGCTGAAGTCAACCCAGTGACCAATGCACGGGCATCGGTTTCATTGAGCAACACAACATCAGGTTTCGTCAGATTGCCATCGGCCCCGAAGTCGCTACCGCTGGCGATTCGCTTGCCATCAAGACTGGACAGTTTTGCACCGAACGCCCCTGGAGCGAATACACCTTTAATATCCCAGTAACTCGCAGAGTTAAACGCAATCCGCTCACGTTCCCGATCGACAACAAGTCGCACGGCAACGGACTGCACCCGCCCTGCGGACTTTGCTTCACGACCAATTTTTTTCCACAGCACTTCGGAGACCGGGTATCCGTAGAGTCGATCAACAATTCGACGTGTCTCCTGGGCCTCAACAAGGTTCATGTCTACATCGCGCGGATTGTTCACCGCTTCTTGGATAGCTTCCTTGGTGATTTCATTAAAGACCATGCGCTTGACCGGAACCTTGGGGCGCAATACCTCCAACAGATGCCAGGAAATTGCCTCACCTTCACGGTCCTCGTCTGTGGCCAGGAGGAGTTCATCGGAGTCCTTCAAAGCACGCTTGAGTTCAGCGATAGTTGCCTTCTTGGACTCATGAACTACATAAAAGGCCTGATAACCGTCGTCCACATTGACGGCCAACTTGGCCCACGGCTTCTTTTGCTCTTCTTTGGGAAGGTCGGATTTGCGCGCCGCGAGATCACGAATATGACCGACGGATGCCAGCACGTGGTAGTTCGGGCCGAGGTAGCCAGCGATCTTCTTTGCCTTGGCCGGCGACTCGACAATTACCAGGGTTTTGTCTGGCATGTATTCCTCTCACTCACGATGGTGGTCACCACCGCCACGGAGCCTGACGGTAGGACACCTACTTATCGGAAATGAACATTGCCCCCCATTTTCGGCGTTTCCCCTCACGAAAGGTCAGGGAAAGCCACCAGCTTTCGGGCAAAGGGGTGGGGGCCAGGAAATCCTGACCCCCACCCGTGATGGATCGAATAATCGATACCGATTAGACGCTCGCTGAGGCCTGCTGATCTCCCACGGCAATCGGGCGGCGCTTGGAAATCACCACGGCGATCACAATGATCACAACAGACAGGAGTGAGATACCCCAACGCAGGGCATCGTTGGCATCGGTACCCACGCTCAGTCCCACGATCGCAGGTGCGATCAAGAGAGCGACCAGGTTCATGACCTTGATCAGCGGGTTAATTGCCGGACCAGCGGTGTCCTTGAATGGGTCACCGACCGTGTCACCAATAACGGTTGCTTCATGGGCCGGGGAGCCCTTGCCACCGTAGTGACCATCTTCGACGTACTTCTTGGCGTTGTCCCACGCGCCACCGCTGTTGGAGAGGAACACAGCCATGAGAACACCAGAGGCAATTGTTCCCGCGAGATAGGCACCGAGTGCACCCACGCCGAGGCCGAAGCCCACGGCAACCGGGGTGAACACCGCGAGGATTCCGGGTGTAACCAGTTCACGCAGCGAGTCACGAGTGACGATATCCACGACCTTGCCGTATTCGGGCTTCTCGGTTCCGGCCATGATCCCTGGGTGCTCACGGAATTGACGACGCACTTCATAAATCACCGCGCCGGCTGCACGCGATACTGCATCGATAGCCAAACCGGAGAACAGGAAGACCACTGCCGCACCAATAATCAGACCAACAAGGTTCGCCGGCGATGCGACATCGAGAATACCTTCGTACTGGAGGGCACCTGCATCGCTGACACTGCCAACAAGATCGCCCGCTTTCGCAGTTGCTCCAATGATTGCATCGCGGAAGGCACCGAAGAGCGCGGTTGCCGCGAGCACCGCTGTTGCAATAGCGATTCCCTTGGTGATTGCCTTGGTGGAGTTGCCGACTGCGTCGAGGCGGGTAAGGATTTCTGCACCCTCTCCGTGGACATCGCCCGACATCTCCGCAATACCTTGGGCATTGTCAGAAACGGGTCCGAAGGTATCCATGGAAACAATCACACCGACGGTGGTCAACAATCCGGTACCTGCGAGAGCAATGGCAAACAGTGACAGGAGCACCGAGCCACCACCGATCAGGAAGGCGCCGTACACCGCCGCACCAATGAGAAGCGCGGAGTAAACGGCAGACTCAAGACCGAGTGACACACCGGAGAGAATGACTGTTGCCGGCCCGGTGAGTGATGTCTTGGCGACATCGTCAACCGGACGACGATTGGTCTCGGTGAAGTAAGCGGTGAGCTGCTGGATCAATGCCGCCAGCACAATGCCAATAAACACGGCGCCAATGACATACCAGCGTGGGCCGATCGTGTCCGCTGCTTCAAGTGCTGCGATACCACCGAGACTTTCAATGTCATCCCATGTTTCCGGAACCCAGGTGAAGACTGCCGCAATAACGAGCACCGCTGAAATTAACGCAGAGATGAAGAATCCTCGGTTGATAGCGGACATGCCCGAGCGGTCGGAAGCCCGAGGTGACACAGCAAAAATTCCGATGACTGCTGTGACAACACCAATGGCCGGAATAACCAATGGAATAACGAGACCGAGGGCACCGAATGCGGTGCTACCCAGAATCAAGGCTGCAACAAGTGTGACCGCATAAGACTCGAAGAGGTCTGCTGCCATTCCAGCACAGTCGCCCACGTTGTCACCGACGTTGTCGGCGATGGTCGCAGCGTTGCGGGGATCGTCTTCGGGGATTCCTTGTTCAACCTTGCCCACCAGGTCAGCGCCAACATCAGCTGCCTTGGTAAAGATGCCGCCGCCAACGCGCATGAACATGGCGAGTAGAGCTGCGCCAAAACCGAAGCCTTCAAGGACCTTGGGTGCTTCACCCTGATACACCAACACAACAATTGCTGCACCAAATAGACCTAAACCAACGGTAAACATGCCTGCCACACCACCGGTGCGGAAGGCGATCTTCATGGCTTTCTGCTCGGTGGATTCATTAGCAGCTGCGGCTACGCGGACGTTGCCGCGGACTGCGAGCCACATGCCCATGTAGCCGGTGATTCCGGAGAACACCGCGCCGACGAGGAAGAAGATACTGCGGCCGATTCGTTCGTTATTGGTTTCCGCCGGTAAGAGGAACAGAACGAAGAACACCACGACACCGAAAATGGCGAGGGTCTTGAACTGCCTATTGAGATACGCGGAGGCACCCTCTTGGATGGCTCCAGCGATTTCCTGCATGCGGGGGGTGCCCTGACTGGCGGACAGCACGTCTCGCACGAGAATCGCTGCTACCACCAGAGCCGCAAGGGCAATGGCCGCAACAACGATCACAAGGGTCAGGTTGGTGCCCACTAACTCCATTTTCATGAATCTCCTCTATAGCTTTCATTGGCGCACACAACTCCCAGCGGAGTCGTGAAACATGAGGGGGAGCCTACCCATGTGGCCGGCAAAATACCCGTGACCTCGCGAAAGTAGTCCTAGATCACACCGATAGCGGATTCATTGGAGGGAAAGATGCTCAGAAAGGTGTCAACCTTGGTGGTCTCCACGACTCGACGAACCTTGGGGACATTAGTCACGAACCGGCACTCACTCCCCTTGGCAACTGCGGCTTTATGGCAAGCAATCAGCGCACTCAACCCCGTGGAATCCATGAATGGCACACCGTCAAGATTGACCACAACCACCGGGGTGGATTCGTTCAGCAAAGGCAGGACCGCCCCTCGGAATACCTCACTTGACGCAATGTCTAGATCTCCGCGGAAGGAGACAATCGGGTACGTATCCCCATTTGCCCCGTGGAGATCGGCCGTAACCCATTCCATGGCCCAACCTTGGCATAAATGGGGGTCGGCTCCATGAGTAATTGTGAAGAAATTTCCACCTGATACTGCAAGTGTCAGATCACTCCTCCAAGATGAGCAAGTGCCCACAGATCCGTTCCTTGCCGTTGTGCAGGAGACCGGACAGGAATGTGTGCACCGCGAGGTTATCCCGGGGAGCGCAGGAGTCACGAGTGTGTGGCCGGACTGGATCAACCCAGCCTTCATTGAATCGCTCGCAGGTGCCGGCATTGCTGTCCCGTGGTTACATCAGGTGGAATTCGCCGAGGCCGCTCACCTTGGCCGGCACTCAATCCTGTCAACGGGAACGGCATCCGGGAAAACAATTGCATTTGCCGCGCCAGCCATCACCGCTGCAGTAAATTCCGGCACGGTGCTGTACATCGCACCGACAAAAGCCCTCGCCGCAGATCAACTATCAACAATTACTCAGTGGGACGTTCCGGGAGTTCGGGCAGCCACCCTCGATGGTGATACTCCTCGCGAGGAACGCCAGTGGATTCGAGCACATGCGAATTACATCCTCACTAACCCGGACATGTTGCATTTCACGATTCTTCCCGGGCACCGAAACTGGGCTCGATTCCTTCGGCACCTGCAGTTTGTGGTGATTGATGAAGCACATATATATAGGGGTGTTTTTGGTGCTCACGTCGCTTTGATTATCAGGAGGCTGCTTCGTATTGCACATAAGTACGGTGCCAGCCCCACCGTGCTGGCCGCGAGTGCCACCACCGGCGACCCTCGGCTCACCCTCGAGAAACTCATCGGCCGGCCATGCACCCCGGATTCAGTGTTTTCGGTCAACACCGCAGCCACCCCGCAGCGCACCTTCTATTTTTGGCAGCCCCCCGAACTTCCCGGTGAATACTCCGGGGCTGGTGCCCGCCGAGGCACCCTGGATGAAGCAGCGCACATTCTGGCCCGTGTGGTTCCCACCGGCCATCAGGCAGTTGCTTTTGCCCGAAGCCGAAAAGGCGTCGAATATGTTTCGCAAACCACCCAGGATCTTTTGGCGCGGTCAACTGATCACACCGCCCAACCGGATCAGAGTGTGCGGGCATACCGAGGTGGTTATCTTGCTCATGAACGCAGGGAGTTAGAGCGTGATCTGCGCTCAGGTGCAATTCGTGCCATGGCTGCCACCAATGCACTCGAGTTGGGAATTGATATCACCGGCCTTGATGTTGTGATCACGGCCGGGTGGCCGGGGACAAAGGCTTCTTTATGGCAGCAGGTGGGTCGCGCCGGTCGCGCCGGCGAAGACGCCACTGCCATTTTTATTGCACGTGAAGATCCACTAGATACATATATTGCTCAGCACCCCGAAGTATTTTTCGACACTGGTATCGAGGTCTCACTTGCGCACCCCAATAACCCGCACGCACTTGCCCCACACTTGTGCGCCGCAGCTCAGGAGTTGCCATTGACCGAAATCGATCTTGACACCTGGTTTCCTGAGAATTCGCGTGAGGTGGTGAGCGAACTCGTCAATGCAGAAATGTTGCGGGCTCGCCCCACCGGGTGGTACTGGACAAAGAATGAAAGTGCAACATCTTTGGCCGACCTTCGCGGTACCGGCGGTGAGGTTGTGCGCGTTGTGGAAGCGGAAACCGGAAGGCTGTGCGGCTATGTGGATCACGCAGCATCACATCGCACCGTGCATGAGGGCGCTGTCTACGTTCATCAGGGTGAGACTTTTGTTGTCAATGAACTCGACCTTGACTCCGCGGTTGCTCTGGTAGCAGCAGAAGATGTTGACTACACAACCTATGCCAGAGAAGTGAGCGATATTCGAGTCACATCAGCACTCTTGAGTCGCCCGGTCACCACAGACGTCACCATTGCCTGGGGCAATGTTGAAGTGTCCTCGCAAACAGTGGCATTCACCAAACGGCATATATCCGGCGAGAATCTTGGCACCTATCCCCTCGATCTTCCGGTTCGGACTTTGCGCACCGATGCCGTGTGGTGGACATTTCCCACCGATCATTTGCCCTTGGATCATGTGGAACTTGCTGGCGCAATTCACGGAGCCGAGCACGCCAGCATTGGGATTCTTCCGCTCTTTGCCAGTTGCGACAGATGGGATATCGGCGGAGTTTCTACGGTTCTTCATCAGGACACGGAGCAGACAACCATTTTTATTTATGACGGACTCTCCGGTGGTGCAGGTATTTCTGAGTTTGGCTTTCACAACGCCACCCAGTGGATCACAGCGACACTCGATGCTGTTTCGCTGTGTCGGTGTGAATCTGGATGCCCTTCGTGTATCCAATCACCTAAATGCGGGAACGGGAATGAACCACTGGATAAACGTGGTGCAATTGCAGTGCTCACTCTGCTATTGGAAAAAGTCGGGTAGCTCGGGCACCGACTCTGAGTTGATCAGAAAAGAGATTGAGGATTCCAAGGTCATTTGTGCTTTTCATGACTGCAATGTGGACAACGTGATTCTCCACCACGCATGATTCAAGGCTCACTCGGTTGGCGTGCGCAATATTGAGAGCGGCAGCACACGGATCACCGATTGCTTGACCCGCAGACAACGCTGCCAAATCAGCAAAGCTCCCCAGATTGGCGCGAGCAATGGCCAATTGCAGTACTGCAATCACAATAAGACCTGCACCCACGAGAAGGGCGCTGAATGCAATAGCAAGCACCGAAATGCTTCCCCGATCACTGGAGACGCCCGTTATTAACTTCATGTCAATAGACCCATTCACGCGGTGCAATGTGCGTTTGTATGAGCTGGACGGTGGGGAAACTCACTACACCTGACACGACCTCGCCCTGCTTTGATGTGTGCACGGTGACCGTGTCTTCTGACCACTGCAATTCAATTTCTGCATGCGGCTCCCTAGCGGAGAAGTTTGCAATGACAGTGTGCGGTTCTGCGCCTCGGGCGAGTTCACGTGCTGCTGTTCGCGTTGCGTCACTTAGTGAAAGTGTCTGCATTCCCAAACTCAGCAAAGAAATGAAAACAAAAGTGATAGCCAGCAGGATGGGCACCATGAGAGCGGTTTCCAATGTGGCCATGCCACGGTCGCATGTGGCCTTCCCGCAGCCCTTTGTGACGAGGGGTGCGCGCGCACCCCAACAACCCGAGGCATGGGTGTCAGGGTGCGCGCCGTGATGCATAAGCATTAACCGAAGAACTTTGAGAGAACACCTGAGATCAGGTTCCAAATAAGGTCTCTCACCGAATCACTGGTGAGCAATTTCAAGAGAACACCACCCAAGCCGGCTACTGCCACTGTCCCCACTGCGTACTCGGCGGTAGTGAGCCCGGAATCCTCTTTGATTCGTGCAACAACTTTCGCGGTATTTATTGACATGATCTTTTTCCTCCTTGTGCACCGCGGATCGGTGCTCAAACAGAGGTTGCTGCATACAAACTGACCTCAACAGATACAAACTCCAAACTGTGAAGCGCATGTCACATTCCAAGGAAGTTTGTGGATGATGCAAGTGAGGCGACTATCGGCACAACGCCCAAGGCAAAGAATGCGGGCAGAAAGCACACTGCCAGCGGAATAACAGCTTTGACCCCTGCGCCGCGTGCGGCAGTTTCCACACGACGTCGATGTTCACGACGCAATTCACGTGAGGCGCCTTCTAAAACATCGACAAGTCCGGCCCCAGACTGATGGGATCGAGCAATACTGTGGGCGAGCCGACCCAATACCGGGTCATTTATCCATTCGCTCCAGGCTTCCCTGGGATCGGCCCCAAGATCCACCGCTGACACCACGCGAGCAAGTACTCCCGCGACGGGACTTTCGGACATGGAATCGCGCACCACCGCAAGTGAATCCCGCATGGTTGCACCCGAGGCCAGCGCCGCGCATAGAAGTTCAATCATGACAGGTGAATCACGGGTGAAGGCATCGATGTATTTCTGTTGAGGTTGTACTTCGCGCTTTTTCCACGATCGCAATAACCACAATGCGGTACCTGCACCAATAAGTGCGCCAAATATCCCTAAGAATGTCCACCCCACCAATGCGCCACCAAGGAAGCCGACAGCAGTGAGGTGAGTTGACGACACTTGTGAGGGAGAATCAGGTGCGCCTTGAATGTCGGATACGCGATCACCCATAACGGTTCGGATTCGCGCTCTACTCTGTCGTTGAGCGAGGATCCAGACCGCTGCACCCGCGAACAAAGCACTAATAAGAATCACAGCAGACGCTCCACCCGCGCGGCAATTGCAGTTGTCCACCAGACACCCAATGCGGTCAAGCCAATTCCCGAGAACAGTGTTACCCAACCAAGTGGTGAGGAAATCAACCAGGTGAGTGGCTGTGCACCCATGAGGTAGCCCAATCCAATTCCCACCAAAGGAAGGAAGGCAAGCATTCGAGCGGTGGCTCTGGGACCGGCAAGTTCTGCTTCCAATTGAAATCGAGTTTCTTGTGCTTCTCTGAGGGACTGAGCCAACCGAGACACACTGGTTGCTAGACCTGATCCGGAGTGGATTCCCACCCGCAGGCACGCGTTGAGTTGTCTGAGAGCACCGAGTTGGGGAACTTTTTGTGCGTCGGTGAGTAAGGCCGCGGCGATATCTCCGTGATGCAGTGCAGCAGCGTAAGTATGTGGCCACACGGATGGAGATCCGCCGGCGACCACAAATGCTTGTGACGGCGTGGCACCTGCGCGGAGCTCCGCTGCCAAGGCGCCAATTGCTGCGATGCTGTCTTCTCGTAGGGTGCGGAGTCGCTGAGATTTCCCGGAGATTCGAGCCTGGAATGCTCGCAGGGTGACGGTGAAAGATGTCGATGCAATAGTTGTGGAATTTACAGCGTGAACTCGAGTCGCACCGGGCAGCGGAATAACAAGCCACATTGCCAGGAATGCCGCCAATGCGGATAGGAAAATCACCCGCTTTCCCCACGCGATATTCGTCGGCGGAGTTCTTCCCACCCGGAACCGCGCTCCCATGTTGACCCGTTCCAGGTGATGGCAGGAATGGTGAATACAAAGCCATCTGGATTTCGTGAGGTCACATGGATACCGAACATGATTCGATTACCCGATGCCAACCTCTGCACGTGAATGACGGCATCCAGGCCTGCACCCATGAGGGCATGTAAGGCATGGCGATCTAGTCCAGCAGTCAGGCCGAGTGCTTCTAATCGAGTGGGGACATCTGCCGGGCTGTTAGCGTGAACGGTGCCGCAACCACCCTCGTGCCCGGTGTTCAGCGCACTGAGTAGTTCCACAACCTCGGCACCGCGCACTTCGCCAACAACTATTCGATTGGGTCGCATGCGCAGTGACGTGCGCACAAGGTCACGCAAAGTAATGGCGCCAGCACCTTCCACGTTTGCCATGCGTGATTGCAAACGCACCACATGCGGGTGCATTGGATCCAGCTCAGCTGAATCCTCCACAATCACAATTCGATGCTCACAAGGCACGTGAGCCAGTAATGCACTCAAAACCGTGGTCTTCCCTGTACCGGTTCCGCCGCTAATCACGAATGCCAACCGACTCTTCATGATAGAAATAAGGAGATCATGTAACTCATTATTGATAGAGCCACGAATAAGTAAGTGATCCAAAGTAATTCTTGTTTGGCTCGGAATACGCAGTGATATCGCGGTGCCTGTTGTCGCGATGGGTGCCAGAACACAATGCAGACGGGTTCCGTCGGGTAACTGGGCGTCCACCATGGGAGAGGCATCGTCTAATCTCCTGCCCGCAATGGACGCCAAGCGTTGGGCAAACTTTCGAAGATCAGATTCTGATGTGAATTGGATATCGGTTGATTCAAGGCCGTTACCTCGATCCCACCACACCTGCGCAGTTCCATTCACGAGTACATCTGTCACACCTGGTGTGCGGATCAGCGGCTGCAGGATTCCTGCTCCATTGAATTCCTGCTCGAGTTCAATAACAAGATGTTCGAGTGCATATTCGCTGAGGACAATTCCTTCAGCATTTAATGCTCGCGCGACATGTTCATGGGTCGCCTCCGCACCTTCTTGAACCAATCGGTGACGAACTCGTGCACTTACCGTGGAGAGCACCGTTATGCCACCTTTGCCGGCTCTGCTTCACGAGACAAGGCCAATAGTTGATCACATACTTGTGAATAGGCATGTGGCATGGATGGGAACTCACCGTCATCAGCACGGGTTGTCATGGAGGGAATAAATGGAAGCTCGGTCAGATCCCGTTCCCCCAGCGCACGAGAAATATCATGTACTGATACTCCTTTGTGGTCGGCCGTGACAACATAGTGTGATTTCCCACCCACTAGGTGTACCCACTCATGCATGCTGGCGCTTGCCGCTACGGACCGCACGTGATTGCGGACAGCAATCACGGATAGGTCTGCTTGAGAAACAAGTAGCTCGGACGCTGATGTGAGACCTCGGGGAACGTCCACAATCACAAGATCGAATGCCCGCCTTGCCGCATCCACTACGGCAGCAAGAACTTCAGTTTCAGGGAGATGAATTTTGGCACGACCATAAGAAAGAAAGGATAAACCGTTGAATACAGGAAGGGCATTCACCAAGGTTTCCGCAGCGATACGTCCGCTCCCCGGATCAATATCAGACCACCGAACCCCTTGCTGTTCTTCTGCTCCCAGGGTGAGATCAAGGCCACCACCGACAGGATCGGTGTCTATGACAACTGCAGAAACACCCTGGCTCACGGCTCGCAATCCGAGATTAATAGAAAGGGTTGATGCGCCCGCTCCACCAGAACCTGGCATGACCGCAATCAATGGTGATAGCGGTTCATTCCTGTGGCGTATGTCGGTGAGTGCGTCACGTAGCCAGAACTCAGCAGAAGGCAAACCAACGACGTTGGCTGCACCCAGGGTGACCGCGTGCTTCCACAACTCACGTTCCCATGCGGTTGTTTCGGGTCCGGGATCGCGATCACAATGAATAATGGCAATTCCACTGCGCCGAGGTAACCGAGCATCACCACATTCATTTGCTAGGTCAGAGCCCACAAGAATGTATCTGTATGAACTCCAATCCAGGTGTACCAGAAATGGATTGTCACTTCGGTGTACGGACACTTCCATGGAATCGGCGATTTCCTCGACATGGAAAACCAGATCGGAATTTTGAGTAAGTAGAAGGATTTCAGCAGGTTGATTCAACATGAACACAGCCAAATGGATGAGGACACACGATGATAAGCCCTGAGTTGGACCTGTGGAAAACCTTTCTGATGGGCTACCGTGGTCATATGGCAGGTGCAACGGCAGGTAGCACGGGAATTGCCGCATTCTTTGATCTGGATAAAACCATTCTGGCCAAATCCAGCTCATTTGTATTTGCCAAGCCCTTTTATAAAGAAGGGCTTATTGGGCGCGCCGATGTCATGCGGAGCGCCTACGCGCAGTTCATGTTTCTTACATCCGGCGCCGACCATGATCAAATGGAGTTAATGCGCACATATATGTCGGAACTCGTCACCGGCTGGGATGTCGCCAAAGTGCAGACAATTGTCAGTGAAACCCTCGACATAATTGTTGACCCGTTGGTCTACCAAGAAGCAGTCGATCTCATTGCCATGCATAAAGAACAGGGCCACGACATTATTGTGATTTCGTCGTCAGGCACCGATGTTGTTGAACCCATTGCAGCTCGCCTTGGCGCAGACATTGCAATCGGCACCCAAGTGGAAATCGTCGACGGCAAGTACACCGGTGAAATTACGTTTTACGCGTATGGTGAGGGCAAAGCGGAAGCCATGCATTCACTTGCGCAGGAACATGGTTACGACTTAAGTGAGTGTTATGCCTACTCGGATTCACACACCGACATTCCGATGTTGAAAGCGGTGGGGAAGCCATCTGCGGTAAATCCTGATAATGAACTCCGCGGCATTGCCAAGGAAAATAATTGGCCGATTCTCGATTTTGCCAAACCTGTCTCTATGCGAGCCAAGACAGAACAACGTCGTGCTGTTGCTGCCGGAGCTGGAGTCGCAATCGGGGCGGTTGCACTGGGAATCACGTGGTACGCGAAACGGCGCAGTAGCTTGCGCGCTTAATTTTTACTGACAACTAATCTGGGACGAAAACAGCCCGGGCCCCCAGCCCTACACATGCAGAGAACCATTCAAAGTATTGGGCCACTCCGTCTGGTGTCTGCTGAATATAACCTCGAATTGCTGAAACATAATTTGTTCGGCCTGTCTCGAACATCCCATTTTCTGGAATTGAGAAATTGGATGGGTCTAACCCACGCGCGGCAAAAACAGTTCGCACTACCGCGCGGGCAACAAGGCCTGATCCCCAGATAAATGGCCGCAGCCGCATGATCTCCGCGTGTACATAGCCAGCTTCAATAATGGCCGATGCTTGTGTGTTGACACATTGCTTGGACACAGACATCAGCACCGACGGAACAATCGAATAATCAGGGATGGAACCAATGTGTAAAGGATCATCGGAAACATCCACCGATCGAGGGCGACCAAGTTGATCAGGATCCGAGAATTCCTTTGCCACCAGCAAATGCAGGCCGGTGATCACTTGCAGGGGGGCGGTGAGCCAGGTGTCTGCGAATAATGGAGCTTGGGCTGTAGCGGCAAGGGTTGCGGACAGCACTTTCCCCATGGGGGAATCTTCAACCCCCGGGAGATCTGCTCCCTCGAGTGCCGCGGAGTCCATGGCGCCTCGCGAAATTGATGCCTGTGCAACAGCATTGGCGTTAGCGCGAACATCACGCCGCCACAGCAATGCATCGATGTCTTCGCGTGCGGCCAAGGTTGCGCGTGTGACGCGTTCAAGATCAGTGAGGTCTCCCAGGGTAAATTCGGATCGGATGCCACCACCGGATTCGACCATGGGTCAACGGTATCGAGTCAAAACCTGGCACCGAGGTCGACCACACGGATTGCACAAGAGTGGGCAGCAAAGTATGTCAATACGCAGATTCCTCGCGGGTCAATTCTCCAATCAACTGACATTGGGGCCCGGTTTTGGTTAGGTGGGACTTTCGCACACACATGCAACACTCGAGGAGGAACGGCACCATGCCGGAAGACACCAACGCGACCCTGTCGAACCTGTTACAGGAGGATCGCCAATTCCCACCCAGTCCGGCTTTTGCAGCGCAAGCTAATGGCAAAGCAAGTCTTTATGATCAGGCCGAAAATGATCGACTGGGGTTCTGGGCGGAGCAAGCGCGCGATCTCGATTGGGATACCGACTTCACCGAGGTGCTGGACTGGACTAATGCCCCTTTTGCACGGTGGTTCGTGGGTGGGAAACTCAATGTTGCCTACAACTGCGTTGACCGACACGTTCATGCTGGATTTGGCGATCAGGTTGCCATCCGATTCGAAGGTGAACCTGGTGACCGTCGCGATATCACCTACAAGGAACTCATGGCTGAGGTCAGCCAGGCGGCGAATGCGCTCACTGAGTTAGGGGTTGTTGCCGGCGATCGCGTTGCCATTTATCTGCCCATGATTCCTGAGGCGATTATTGCCATGCTCGCATGTGCTCGCATCGGTGCAATTCACTCGGTGGTATTTGCTGGATTTAGTGCAGAAGCTTTGCGAAGTCGCATTGAAGATGCTGATGCAAAACTGGTGATTACGGCCGATGGCCAGAATCGTCGAGGTTCAGCCATGGATCTCAAGAGTGCAGTCGATGAAGCAGTGGATGCAAGCCCCGGTGTAGAAAATGTTTTGGTTGTTAAGCGCACCGGAACCGACGTCACTTGGCATGATCGTGACCTCTGGTGGCATGAATTGGTTGGTCGCCAGTCGACCGAACACACGCCTGAAGCCTTCGATTCGGAAACTCCGTTGTTCATTCTGTATACGTCTGGAACAACAGGTAAGCCAAAAGGTATTTTGCACACATCCGGTGGTTACCTAACGCAAGCTGCCTATACCCACAAAATGGTTTTTGATCTCAAGCCTGAAACAGATGTGTATTGGTGCACCGCGGACGTTGGCTGGGTCACGGGGCACTCTTATATTGTGTACGGCCCACTGGCTAATCGTGTGACCCAAGTTATTTATGAAGGAACACCCGACACCCCGGACAAAGACCGCTGGTGGGACATTGTTGAAAGACATGGTGTCACCCTGCTCTACACCGCACCCACAGCGATCCGAACATTTATGAAGTGGGGGGATCAATTCCCACAGTCCCATAATTTGAGTTCGCTGCGACTCCTTGGCTCCGTGGGTGAACCCATTAACCCAGAGGCATGGATGTGGTACCGCGAAGTGATTGGCGGAAATAACTGTCCAATTGTTGACACCTGGTGGCAAACCGAGACCGGTGCCATGATGATTGCGCCTCTTCCCGGCGTCACAGCCTGTAAGCCCGGATCAGCCATGCGGGCGCTACCTGGAATTGGCATGGCGGTGGTGGATCAGGAAGGAACACCTTTGGGTAATGGCAGTGGTGGCTTTCTGGTCTTGACCCAACCGTGGCCATCAATGTTGCGTGGGATTTGGGGAGATAACGAACGGTACGTGGAAACCTATTGGTCTCGCTGGCCGCAGTACTACTTTGCCGGCGATGGCGCCAAACTGGACAACGACGGCGCCATCTGGTTAATGGGTCGCGTGGACGATGTCATGAACGTGTCCGGTCACCGAATATCCACCACCGAAGTGGAATCCGCATTGGTGTCACACCCCGCAGTTGCAGAGGCGGCGGTCGTCGGTGCAAGTGACCCCACCACAGGGCAGGGAATTGTGGCCTTTGTCATTCTTCGTGGTGGAGTGGAAAACGCCGGCGAACTAATCAAGGAACTGCGCAATCACGTGGCACGTGAAATTGGGCCGATTGCAAAGCCCCGCCAAATCATGATTGTTGCCGAACTACCCAAAACTCGTTCCGGAAAGATTCTGCGGCGTCTACTACAAGATGTTGCGGAGCATCGCGATGTCGGAGACTCAACCACATTGGCCGATCCCGCAGTCATGAAACTGATTTCAGAGGGGCTTGCGTCTTCCTCCAGCGACGATTAGCGGGGGTGAAGCGCAAGGGTCTACATATGTAGAGTGTCCGCTATGGCTGCGAATGAAATTCTTTCCCGACCGTCATTGGGTCAGCGCGGCTGGCTGCTGAGTCAACTTCGCGATGAAACCGTCGGTGGCGGGATCCTACTTTTTGCTGCTGCCATTGCCCTGGTGTGGGCAAACTCTCCTTGGGGAGACAGTTACATCAACATGGTTGCTTTCAAGGTCGGACCTGAAGCACTGGGCCTGAACCTTCCTCTCGGGATCTGGGCTGCTGATGCTCTCCTCGCAATTTTCTTCTTCGTTGTGGGGTTGGAACTTAAACATGAACTAGTTCTCGGATCGCTCTCCAAACCAGCCCAAGCAATCGTCCCCGCCGCGGCGGCCATCGGTGGCATGGTTGTTCCGGCGCTCGTGTTTGTTGTCGTCAACGCCACCATGGAAGATGGCTCCCTGCGCGGCTGGGGAATTCCCATGGCCACCGACATCGCCTTTGCGCTTGCAGTGTTGGCAGTCTTTGGGCGCAGACTCCCTGTTGCTTTACGCGCTTTCCTACTTACCCTCGCAGTGGTCGATGACCTTGGTGCGATCACCGTCATCGCCGTGTTTTATTCTGATAAATTCTCCGCGATCTGGTTCGGGTTATTCATTCTTACCCTTGTCGCATACTGGCTCCTGCAGAAGTACCGTGTCACTAGCCCGTGGTTATACATTCCACTTGTCATTGTTGGTTGGTACTTCTGCTACAAAAGTGGTGTCCACGCCACCGTTGCCGGTGTCGCATTTGGTTTCCTCACCAGGGTTCGACCCGATCCTGGCGAAAATGAAGCGCCCGCTGATCGCCTGATACACCGTGTCCATCCCATCAGTGCAGGTTTTGCTGTTCCAGTGTTTGCCCTCATGGCCGCTGGCGTCGATCTTCGATCCGCTGGCATTGTCGATGCACTTTCAAGCCCACTGTCATTAGGCATCATTCTTGGTTTGGTGGTGGGCAAGCCCGTGGGGATCCTGGCCATGGCCTGGTTTATGGCCCGCTTCACGCGAGCGAGTTTGGCTCCCGGAATTGCCTGGCGAGATATCTTCGCCGTGGGGCTGCTTGCAGGAGTGGGATTCACCGTGGCGTTGCTGATTACCGAATTGGGTTACGAAGACAATGCAGATCTCCTGAGTTCAGCCAAGATCGCGGTTCTGGTTGCCTCGGTGATTGCGGCGGCCATTGCGGCTATTGCCCTTCTCTCCCGAGGCAGGGCGTACGCCGCAATCGCAGCAACGGAGGAAGCTGATCTCGATAAGGACGGCATTCCCGATATCTATCAGCAGGGGGACGAAAACAACACCCCCCACGAGCGGTAACCTCGGGCTCTGGAGGGAGCACCATGTCAGACCTGAATACAAGTAACGCAGCACAACCGAAGCAGCCTAATTACGCTGGTCAAAAGCAGCCAAGCCTCAAGCAGTTGGTTACCCAAACGTTCTCCGACGGCAAAAAGTTGCTTTCCGCTCAAGTCAATTTGACCACAACAGAACTTCAGCAGTCCGGTAAGACAATCGGTGCAGTATCGGTCATGGCGCTGATTGCGGTGTCTTTAGTTTCACTCGGATCGATTTTTCTTTTAATCGCCCTGGCGTATGCCCTCGTCGCTATCGGATTACCCATCTGGGCTGGCTTTCTTATTGTGGCTGGCGTATTAATTCTTGGTGCTGCGATATTTGGTGGCATCGCATACAAGAAAGGCCAACAAATTACCGGTCCGTCTTTGGCCTCAAAAGAATGGAAGCAAACATCTGAATCCCTTGCGCAACTCAATGAGCGCAAACCATTTTGATGTTATGAGTTTGATTTGATATGACGAGTTTGATCTTATGATTTTCACATGGCGAGTGAACACAAATGAATGAATTTATTCGTGCTCACACCTGAGGAAGCTATTCAACAGGCGGGTCCCTGGAAGCATCGCAATATTGCAGCCAACGGCAGTAGATTTCATGTTGCCGAATTGGGAAGTGGAACGCCCGTCCTTCTGCTTCATGGGTTTCCCATGTTTTGGTGGACTTGGCGAAATCAATTGCAGTCACTGGCTCAGGCAGGTTTTCGGGTAATCGCCATGGATCTGCGCGGCTACGGCGGATCTGACCACCCCCCGCAGGGATATGACCCCACAACATTGGCTCGCGATGCCATCGGCCTATTGCGCAGCATGGGCGAGACTCAAAGCTTCGTGGCAGGCCACGGGATAGGCGGCGTCGTCGCGTGGACCATGGCGGCCCAATCCCCCGACTCAGTACTCGGCGTCGTCGCTGAGTGTTCACCTCACCCAAAAGTTTTGCGAGCCACACTTGCCCGCAGTCGAGGACAACGAGCGGCTCTCTCATTTCTACTGCGAATGCAGTTCCCATTTATTCCTGAGGCGTATTACAGCAAGAATTCTGCAGCTCGGGTTGGTGATTTTTTGCAGAGATATTCACATAACCCTTCGTGGCTCACGAGTGACAACAGGTTAATTTTTCAATCGGCATACCGCGCATGGCCCACAGCGCACACGGCGATTGAATTCCAACGTTGGGCACTGCGATCGCTATACCGTACCGATGGCCGTCGGTATCAAGAATCCATGTCACGCGCCATTGAGTGCCCCGTTCTAGAAATCGTTGGAGAGAAGGACACCATGGTGATTCCGCGGTATGCCGATAGCTCCGGAATGGTGAGTGGTCCATATCAACGAGTAGTAGTGCCCACCGGTCACTATCCACATGAGGAAAACCCTCGCGCATTCACCGAGATAGTTGCCAAATGGTTACAGCGCATCTCGCGAGCACAGCAGGAAAACTAAGGGAATCGCCATGCACCTGCGGGATCAGTACGGGCGACCACTGCGTGGAGAAGAAGCCAAGAAATTAAGTTACCCCCAGGTACCTGATCGTGAAATTATTGATGGTCCTGCTGCATGGAATGAGACCATGCAGTATTTCCGCAAAGGACTGCCATTTCACATGCATGAGGTGTGCGAGCAAAGGTGGCGGTGTGCACCCAGTGCTGAAGTATTGGCGTGGAAAGCACTTTCACAATGGGGAGCGGCACTCACACACGAAGCTCGCGGAAATATCACTGGTGCCCGCGCTGTTGCTTTACGCGCACATGACAATCTCTTGAAAGCAGCCCTCATTCCAGATTACGTGGACCAAGCAATGGTGAAAGTAAGTCTGCAACGGCTATTGGCGTAGCTCACATGACCCGGTGGAGACAGGTCCATCAGATTCAGTCCAATTTTGTGCAATGTTGAGCGCTGCTTCAAGTTCCGAATTTGTCAATGCATAGCCAATATCGGAGTCAATGCTGGATCCAAAAACAAGTCCAAGAATTCGTCCCTGGTTGTTGACCAGTGGTCCACCGCTATTCCCGGAGAGAACACTGGCCCGAAATGCATACACTTGTCGCTGTACGCCAATGTCTCCATAAATATTCTCGCCTCGCGCATCAATGACTCCACGCACTCGAGCAGGGGCCGCGGTGAGATTCCCACCACCCGGAAAACCCGCAACAATTGCGTCAGAGCCTTTCGGGGCTACTTTGGTTGCAAATGAACCAGCCCGCCCGTCAATTGGTTCGGTTATGACAACAGCAATATCCTTTTCAGGATCAAAATATATGACACTACCTGCCCGTGATTGTTCGACATTGGGTAACCGAACCTGAAGATCGGTAACACCTGCAACAACATGTGCGTTGGTGATCAATGCTCGATCGCTGATATAAAATCCTGAACCACCAACGATCTGATCACATTGCTCGGCGTCTCCGGTGAGTCGCGCGACAAAGTTTTCCACGACGGGGACAACCTCTGCGACGGACTGGTTAGTTGGAGCGGGGACATCGGTACCGAGTGACTGACCTAATCCGATCACAATGCGTGGAACACCAGTTTGGCCCACTAAATCACTGACATTGGAGAAAACTGATCGCGCAACGTCGGGAACTAGGGAGTCCATGGTGGTAAGCACACGGGAATTGGACACCTGTTGCGAGACTGCGCTACTTGGAATGAACGCGAGTACGCTTGCAATCACCCACCCCACGAGCGCAAATGCCAATACATTAAGAGCTGCACCAGCAAAATTGTCAACGAATCGCACGGGCCGCCAGGTGATGTAATCCCGCAACTTTCGGCCCACTATGGACAAAAGAAATTGGCCCAAGATCGCACTGGCAAGAACCACCACAGCCAAAGCAATGTAGGTCAGAGCTCCTGCGGGAACGAATTGATTCACCACACCGGGCAGCCAGACAAGGGCCGCAATTCCACCGATGAGGAAGCCCGCGAAACTCAGTGCCCCCGCGACAAATCCCTGCCGCCATCCGGCCCAGGCAAAGACAATGAGTGCTCCAATCAAGATCCAATCAATCATGTTCACGGTAAATCCGCCCTCGGACCCGCTGCCGGATCCAGTGGGATTACACGTGACTGATCCCACGGTTCCGCCCAACCCGTGAGATCCAGCATGGTAGAAATAAGTCCACCGGTAAATCCCCACACGAGTAAATTCGACACGAAGAACCCATTACCCACGTACCCGGAAGGGTGCGCAACTTTGACTCGATTGGCCGGGTCAACAAAATGATTAATGGGAATTTGATGCACACTGGCAACTTCCCGAGGATCACCCGGAGCCACGACCGTGGGCTGTGACCAGTAACCAAGGATCGGTGTGACAACGAAGTCACTTACCGGGATCCATAAATCAGGTAGTTGACCAAAAGCCACGACACCGCGTGGGTCAACCCCCGTCTCTTCATTGGCTTCTCTCAGGGCGGTGTGCACAACATCGGTGTCGGTGGCATCCACCGCACCGCCCGGGAACGCCGGCTGACCCGAATGCTGAGAGGAATCGTGTGCACGTTCAATCAACAACAGATCCCGATCGGGACCGAAGAGCATCAGTACCGCAGAGTGGCGGCTCTGTGTTTCTGCTTGGGGTAAAAACGGCGTAATTCGTTGTGCATCAACACCATCTACCGCTTGTACAACGGGGTGCAACCAATCCGGCACCAGTGCACGAGCTGATTCGTGGACTTCTCCAACGGTCTTCCACTTCACCAGGTAATCCCCAGGTACTCCTGCATGAGTGCTGAGAGTTGTTCCTCCCCCTGAATCTGTCCATCCCAGCGACCGACAATGACACCATCGGCTCTGACAAAGTACGTGACGGGTGGCCCAGGAATAGTGAGGGGTGCGCGAGTGGAGCCGCTGCGATCCTCCACAGATGGAAAAGTTACGCCCATGTCGGTAAGTAATTGCAGGGCTGATGAACGATCATCTTCAATATTGACTCCAAGGAACCGCACTTGACCGGAAAGATCATTGGCTGCTTGTGCCAAAAGTGGCATCTCAGCGATACACGGAGGGCACCAAGACGACCACACGTTCACCACCATGGGAGTGCCTCGGATGGTGGAGAGGTCAACGGCAGATTCTCCGTCAAGACAATTCAAGGTCAGGGTAGGAAGCCCGGGGATAGCTGCATCGGGCGCAAACACTCCTTCAGGACACGGATCCAAATTCGCCGCATTGATTAATTGTGGATCCACTTCTTGCATCTCAGTTACCTCAGGTGCCACCGCAATCGTGGTGGAATTTGATTGCTCGACAAGTTCTCCTGCAGTTTCCGTGCTGGCGCACCCTGTCAGGAGTAACGCTGACGCAGCAATTCCTGCTGCCAGTGTGGCTCTCACGCGCGCCCCTCCGTCTTCACAAGTTTTTCCGCTTCCACTTTGTCGGTGGGACCCTCTCCGAAGGACGGGCACCTTTTGGCAAGTGTGCAGGCTCCGCACGCCGGTTTGCGCGCATGACACACGCGACGCCCGTGCCACAATACATAATGCGACAGCATGGTCCAGTCTTTTGGCGGGAAGAGTTGTGCAACGTCTTTTTCGACTTTTACTGGATCGGTGTGGGTTGTCCAGTGAAATCTTCTCGCTAACCTTCCAAAGTGAGTATCAATGGTGAGTCCCGGTTGATCAAATGCGTTTCCCAAAACCACAAAGGCAGTTTTGCGACCCACACCCGGAAGTTTCACCAAGTCTTCGAGTACGGCAGGCACCTCTCCACCATGATCCGCACACAGGGCTGCTGCCATTCCCATAATGGATGCCGCCTTACTGCGATAAAACCCGGTCGGGCGAATGAGCTCTTCTAACTCAGACTGATCCGCCCCCGCATACGCCGCGGCGGTGGGAAACCTGGCGAAAAGTGCCGGTGTTACCGAGTTCACCCGACGGTCGGTGCACTGTGCACTCAAGATGGTGGCGACCAGGAGCTCAAGCGGGGTGGTGAAGTCCAGCTCGGGACCGGCACCCGGATAGGTCCTCGCCAGCTCCCGGTAGATCCAGCGCGCATTCCTTTTCAACTCAATATCTGCAACGGGTTTCACCGATTTCTTAGCTGGCACCCTCCAAGGGTATGTCGACCCAATTCACCCCAAACGCATGTGCCTGCCCAGTGACCCGAGGACATCCAATAAAGTTGCCTCAGACCGGTATTCGGGAATCCTCCTGGGTCCCCTGGCGAAGTAAAGGTGGTGTGGGTTCGCATGGACAACGTGCTCAGTCAGTCCCCCCTATTTTCTTCACTAGATCCCAATGCCGCCGCTGCCCTCATTTCATCTCTCACCGAACAGCGAGTGGGGAAAGGTGAAATTCTTTTCCATGAAGGCGAACCAGGTGACCATCTCTACGTCATCCGGGAAGGCAAAGTAAAGCTAGGTCGCGCTTCCACAGATGGCCGCGAGTCTCTCATGGCTGTCCTTGGGCCAGGGGAAATGTTTGGGGAGCTGAGTCTTTTCGATCCCGGCCCGCGCACTTCCACCGCAACAGCAATCACCGAAGCTCAGGTATACCGGTTAGGCAACGCTCAATTAATGCCATGGTTGGCCGGACGACCAGAAGTGGCGGCTGCGCTCCTCCAAGCATTGGCTCGTCGTTTGCGCCGTACCAATGAAGCCATGGCTGATCTCGTCTTTTCCGATGTCCCTGGCCGTGTGGCCAAAGCACTCATGGATTTGGGTGAGAAGTTTGGCAGCATGAATGCCAATGGACTTTTGGTCACCCACGACATGACCCAAGAAGAACTTGCCCAACTTGTCGGAGCTTCACGCGAAACGGTTAACAAGGCTCTCGCTGATTTTGCGCAACGGGGTTGGATTCAATTGGAATCGCGTCAAGTGTTGATTCTTGATGTTGAACGTTTGGGAAAGCGCGCCCGCTAATTACTTCGCAAATATTCCAGTTGAGCCGCGACAGTAAGTTCCGCAGCAATCAACACTTCTGGATCAACATCCTTATACACGACTGCCGTGACTTCAGGTACCGTGGTCAATCCTGCGGCCACTGCAGCGCGCACTTGCTCTAGACGTTCTCTGCGGTGCTTTTCATAGAAATCAATGAGAGCCACCGGCGTTTCAGAGATGGGACCATGGCCCGGCAGCAACATATCGATCTGCTCTTCAAGGCAGTGATCGCGCAGGTACCTCAGCGATTCAAAATATTCATCAAGTCGGCCATCCGGATGCGCCACAAGAGTTGTGCCCCTACCCAACAGTGTGTCTCCGGAAAGCAAGTAGCGACCACTCGCATTGGTCACAGTGATGCACACGCTGTCAGAACTGTGCCCCGGTGTGGGATGCATTCGCAAAGTTGCATTTCCAAGATCCAGTCCATCAATATCTGTCTGCGGAATAACAGGAACGTTAAGCACTTCGGATAAACCCGGCGCCCCCTCAGAGTGATCAATGTGGGCATGGGTCAAAATAATTGCGCAAACACTGCTAGGCGCCGACATTGCCACCCGCTGCAAATGCTCGTGATCCGCAGGACCCGGATCAATCACCACACATGAACCGTCAGGTGATCCAATGACCCACGTATTTGTGCCCTCGAGTGTCCATGGGGAAGGATTCGGGGCGAGCACACACTGAATGCCCTGCGCAACCGTGCCCCCAGTCCAGGGGGCCGCCACCGTATCCGTCACGTGAGTTCCTCTCCGGAAGTTTCCAAGCGAACTTTGGGAATCTCCCGATGGACAACTTCCATGGTGTCACCGTCTATCAGATCCCACCGGATGGAACTGTCGTCATTCATCGCGGGTCGCAGCAGTCGAGGAAAGATTCTTCGCTGTTGTGCCAGGTCCACTAAGTGGTCAACCCCTGATGCCGCTGCCAACTCCTGCAGGACAAACTGGGTTGGGCGCAGCATGGGCAACGATCCATTCTGAGAGCGCGCAAAACCTTCCTGCGGAGTGAGCCACAACATTTCATGAGCTTCCGTTGTACACAAATATCCTTCTGTATCAGGGGCGACAACTGCCACATAAAAATGAACGTCATAACGCATGGGTTCAATTTCCGGAGTGATCCAGTGATCCCACCGAATCAATGCGTCCACGTCAATTCCCACTTCCTCGAGCACCTCGCGCTTTGCGCACGCCGCAACGGGATCCGGGCAATCAAGATCAACGGGATCCACCTTGCCGCCGGGGAACACCGCCATCTGGGCTGCAAATTGCATTGTGGGTGCGCGGCGCAGCATTACAACCTCGAAGCCAGATTGCAAAGTGTGTTGCGGACGCACAAGAACAACGGTTGCCGCTGGTAACGCAGGGGGAATGACCCAACGATTGTCGCCTCGCGCAATAGAGTCAATGCGTTCACGCACTGACAAGCTCAAGGTCACAGGTTCACTCACGAACTATTTGAACTCAACAATCATGTCAACCTCAACCGGCGCATTAAGTGGCAGCGCAGCGACTCCCACCGCAGACCGCGAGTGGGCACCATTAAATGCTTTGCCCAAAAGGTTGCTGGCCCCATTGATGACCGCTGGTTGTGCGTGAAATTCAGGGGCACTGGAGACAAATCCCGTCACGCGGACCACCTGAATCACCCGATCCAGATCGCCGAGCACACTTTTGACCGCAGCAATCGCATTCAAGGCGCAGATCTCAGCGAGGCGAGCACCTTCTTCCGGATCAATCTCGGCGCCAAGGCGCCCGGTGGCAGCAAGTGTTCCCGAAACCATGGGAAGCTGACCGGATGTGTACACATGTGATCCCGAAATAACAGCGGGAACGTAGGAAGCAACCGGAGCGGCTACCTCAGGAACCACCAACCCCAATTCAGCCAAGCGATCTTCAACAAGTGACATGGAATTAACCCTTCTGCCTCTTGAGATAAGCGACCATGTTCTCCGGATTGGGACCCGGGACGACCTGAACTAATTCCCAGCCATCTTCTCCCCAGGTATCCAAAATCTGCTTGGTGGCATGTATGAGCAATGGCACGGTGGCGTATTCCCATGAAGTCATGCCTCGAGCGTAACGG
Organism: Candidatus Nanopelagicales bacterium; assembly: GCA_018402075.1. The sequence goes on from JAGYJP010000001.1 coordinate 749,788, forward strand.
TTGGGCATTGGTTAGGGTGAAGCAATGCACCCTGAACCCGGAATCTGGCCCGAAGTCACCCTTCATGTGGTGTCCGGCAAAGGTGGCACTGGGAAAACAACCGTTGCAGCAGCACTGGCAATCGCGCTCGCGACCAATGGTCATCGGGTTCTCCTGATGGAAGTCGAAGGCCGGCAGGGGATTGCACAACTCTTTGATGTTCCTCCCCTTCCTTATGAAGAGCGGCGCGTGGCGGTTGCCCCCGGGAATGGTGAGGTGTGGGCCTTAGCCGTGGATACCGAAGACGCGCTTTTGGACTATCTGGAGATGTTTTACAAGATGCGCAGAGCAGGATCAGCGCTCGGCAAAATGGGTGCCATTGATTTCGCCACCACTATTGCGCCCGGTTTACGTGATGTGCTGCTGACCGGGAAAGCCGTTGAAGTGGTTAAACGCAAGGAAAGGAATGCCAAGAATGCTTACGACTATGTCGTATTAGATGCTCCGCCCACGGGGCGCATCACTCGATTTCTCAATGTGAATTCGGAAGTGTCGGGACTTGCCAAAGTCGGGCCGATCAAGAATCACGCGGATTCAGTCATGAATGTGATTGCCTCCGCACAAACGGCAATTCACCTTGTCACACTGCTGGAAGAAATGCCGGTTCAGGAGACCATCGATGGCATTGACGATTTACGTGCCAATAACCTCCCTGTCGGCGGGATTTTCGTGAATTTAATGCGACCTCCTCGCCTAAACGAGGCTCAACGCGCCCGGGCACTTCATCACACCCTCGACTCCACGCAGATTGCAACAAGTCTGGCCGCCGTCGGTGTCGATGTCCCCGGATTGGTGGCGGTTCTCGAACGGGAAGCAGTGGACCATTCGCAGCGGGTGGAATTAGAGCAACGCGAAGTGGAACGCCTCACACAACTAGACCTACCCATGGTGACCCTTCCCCTCATTCCTTCCGGAATTGATTTGAGTGCCCTCTACGAACTCGCCCGCGTAATGCGCGACTCGGGTGTCACCCCATGACCACATTTGACATTGACACCTTGCTGATGGATCCCTCCATTCACATTATTGTGTGCACGGGCGCCGGTGGAGTGGGAAAGACCACCACCGCCGCGGCGATTGGGGTTCGCGCTGCCGAACTTGGTCGCAACGTGTGCGTCTTGACCATTGATCCCGCACGTCGCTTGGCCCAGGCAATGGGTCTCACCGAATTGGATAACACACCGCGACCTGTTCACGGTGTTTCCGGCGGTTCTCTCTACGCCATGATGCTGGACATGAAGCGAACTTTTGACGAGGTCGTGGAATCCCACGCCGACCCTGAGCGAGCCCAACAGATTTTTAGTAATCCGTTCTACCAAGCCCTGTCTTCTTCCTTTGCCGGAACGCAGGAATACATGGCCATGGAGAAACTGGGGCAATTGCATAATGACTCCAGCGAATGGGACCTGATTATTGTTGATACCCCTCCATCGCGTAACGCATTGGATTTCCTTGATGCACCCGCACGATTAGGTTCTTTTCTTGACGGTCGATTCATTCGAATTCTTACAGCTCCGGCACGAGGTGCGGGAAATGCACTCGGTCGAATTGCCGCATTGGGCTTTGGCATTTTCACCAATGTGCTGAGCAAAATTCTTGGCGCCCAGGTACTGGCAGACATTGGCACTTTCGTCGCCGCAATCGACACCACTTTCGGCGGATTCCGTGAGCGTGCCGATGCCACCTACGAATTGCTCAAGCAACCGGGAACGAGGTTCCTAGTTGTTGCCGCTCCCGAGCGCGATGCCTTGCGCGAGGCGTCCTTCTTTGTCGAACGACTTCAGAAAGACAACATGCCCTTGGCCGGGCTGGTGCTCAATCGGGTCCAAGATGTCGATGACACCGGGCTGTCTGAGGAACAGGTGGTTGCGGCGGCCCAGGCTTTACGAATTATGGGCTCAGAAAATGAATTGGCCGCGGCCCTCTTAGAGTTACATGCCGAGCGAATGCAGCTCAAGGCGCGGCACAAGCACGTGATTCAAAGATTTGAAGGGGCGCACCCCGGAGTGCCCGTTATTTCCGTGCCCGCAATGGCAGAAGATGTCCATGATCTTGATGGCTTACGGTCAGTGGGCACGGCATTAGCCGAACACACCGATTGGTAGAGCGACATTGGTAGAGCGACACTCAACTGCGATGCGAAGTTGCCCGCAATGGATATCTGGGGAAGTCAGGACGAAATTTTAGGAAGCGCGATCAGCGCTGGTGAGAAGTGTTTGACGCTCGTATTCATTTTGAGCACTCATGAGCAGGGTGCGCCACGAAGCAACATTTGGCCGACGTCGAAGAAGCGCCCTACGCTCACGCTCGGTCATGCCTCCCCACACACCAAATTCGACACGATTATCAAGGGCATCAGAGAGGCATTCGGTGCGGACGTCACAGCCTAGGCAGATCGCCTTGACTCGATTCTGCGCTGCTCCCTGAACAAAAAGGGTGTCAGGGTCGGTGGTGCGACAGGCCGCTTGGGCCGCCCATTCGGTAGCGATAGACATTAAAAGAAATTCTCCTCAACTCCAGCGGATGAACAAATTCACAGATGAAAATGCCCAATAACGAATGTGCTCAATATCGAAGGATCGCCTCGAGTCGAATGTTCCCTGGTGGGTAAACCTTTGTTGGGTAAACCGTGCATTTCACTCACCAGCCGAGTGGTTCATTCGTACGATTGAACTATGTCGGCTCCCATCGGCTGAGTCAATACTTTTTTTGTTCGAGAAAGTTCTCACAAAGTACGCCCCCGGTAGTTGGGAATGGGGAACAACCGACATACCCTTGACGTCTGATGCCTGTGAACCGCGAACATCGCACCCCACGAGGGATTCTGGCCCGCATTGCCGCCGTCGCCGGCATTGCGGTGATCTCAGGTGCCTTGGTTGGCCTCATGTTGGTGCCCTTTGCCGGGAGCCTGGGCGTGCTCACCCGAGATGTTGTCCGGGATTTTGAATCCCTTCCTGACGAGCTCAATACCCCGCCGCTGCCCGAGCGCAGCGTGATCCTGGCCGCCGATGGCTCCGTCTTGGCCACCCTCTACTACCAAAATCGGGTGGAGATTCCCCTTAGCAGCATCGCCCCGATCATGCGCCAAGCCATGATTTCGGTGGAGGACGCCCGATTCCTCGAACACAACGGCGTGGATTTCCGCGGAATTGTCCGCGCTTTTGCTTCCAATGCCAGCAGCGGGGAAATCACTGAGGGAGCATCCACGCTCACCATGCAGTACGTGAAGAACGTTTTGGTCAATCAAGCCACCACACCGGCAGAACTTGAGGCGGCTCGAGGTGATAACTCAGCGCGCAAACTCAAAGAAGTTCGCTTTGCCCTTGCATTAGAGAAGCGATTCACCAAGAGTGAAATTCTTTCGCGATATCTCAACATTGCTTATTTCGGTTCTGGAGCCTATGGAATCGAGGCCGCGGCACGCCGATATTTCTCCATTCCCGCCGCCAATTTGAATCTGGTGCAGGCGGCAACACTTGCGGGCATTGTGCAAAGACCCACCGCCTACGATCCACTGCGCAATCCGGAACTTTCACAAGAGCGGCGCGATGTTGTTCTCGGTCGCATGGCGACACTGGGGTACATCACGCCTGAGACTGCGGACCAAGCCAAAACAATTCCAGTAACGGAGATTCTGAACCCCACTGAGGTTTCCAACGGGTGCACATCAAGCTACGCGCCTTTTTTCTGTGACTATGTCATTCAAACGATTCGAACCGATTCCACATTTGGTGAAACGCCAGAAGAGCGTGAAGTATTTCTCCGACGCGGTGGTTACACCATTACCACCACAATTGATCCCGCGGTACAAAATCAGATCACTGATGTTGTCAATTCGGCAATTCCTCCCACCGACGACAGCCGTAAGGCTGCCGCCATCAGCATGGTTGAGCCAGGAACCGGGCGAATCCTCGCCATGACTCAAAACCGTACTTGGGGAACAAGTGGCAAAGGTAAAACGACCTACAACTACAACGTTAATCAAGACATGGGTGGCACCATCGGCATGCAGGCCGGATCGACATTCAAAATCTTCACACTGGCATCGGCACTCGAAGCTGGAATCTCGCCAAATGAATACATCAGTGCACCCAGCCCTGCGACATTTAATAATTTCGTGAATTGTGAAACGGGAGTGCCTTTCGAGCCGGTCACAGTTCGTAACTCCACAACATCTGGCACTCTCAATATGCCTCAGGCCACCGCTTACTCCACCAACACATACTTCATGGCCTTAGAAGAACGTACAGGGGTTTGTCGTACCGTTGATATTGCCGAGTCACTTGGAGTCACCCTCGGTAACGGTGATCCGCTCCTGCGCGTTCCATCCTTCACCTTAGGGACAATGGAAGTCTCACCACTTTCTGTTGCAAATGCGTATGCGACTTTCGCCGCACATGGTCGTTATTGTGAACCGGTTTCTATTGTGGAAATCCGCGACCGCAACGGCGCTCGTGTGCCCATTCCCGACGGCAACTGTCGGCAGATTCTCGATCGAGATGTCGCCGACGGCGTGACCTACATGCTCAACGGTGTCGTCGATGGAAATATTTCCGGTCGCACCGGAGCCGCCATGAGTTTGGGTGACCGACCTGTTGCCGGCAAAACCGGAACAACAAATGAGTCAGCTGCGGTGTGGTTCGCCGGGTACACCCCGCAGGTTGCGGCAGCGGTGTGGGTCGGTGATCCTCGAGGCGGTTTCGCATTCCCGCTCAAAGATGTCACCATTAATGGCACCTACTATCGACAGGTCTTTGGTGGAACATTCCCTGGACCGATTTGGAAAGAATCCATGCAGATTGCCAGCGCGAATCTGCCGATTGCCAATTTTGATTTACGCACCCAATTCACCGCGCCTGCCTTCACTCCACTGCCGCAAGTAGAAGATGAAGCAGAAGTCTTCATTCAAGAGGGCGGTTCAGAATTTGACAACACCGATGTGAATACCTTCGACGGTGAGCCCGATCCAGCCGAACCAGATCCGGCCGCGCCCGCCGAGCTTGACCAAGGCGCGGAATTCGATAACTCGCTTCCTTAATTTTTCGAATGCTAATTAAGCGAGTGCAGATTTGACCATGGCCGCGACCACACCGCCATCTGCTCGGCCCTTGACCTGGGGTTGCACAATTTTCATGACCGCGCCAATCGCGGCTCCCCCGGTAACTCCTGTTTCCGTCACCGCGGCCACAGCCGCATTCACAATATCGGCGATCTCCGCGTCATTGAGTTGCGCTGGGAGATAGCCACTGATCACTTCCCATTCAGCATTCTCGCGGTCGGCGAGTTCGGGGCGTTGAGCTTCCGTATATGCCGTTGCACTTTCTCTACGCTTTTTCGCTTCACGGGTAAGAACTGTCAGGACATCGTCATTCGAGAGAACACGCACTTCTTTGCCGGATACTTCTTCATTGGTTACCGCTGTAAGCACCATGCGAAGTGTGGATGCGGTCAGCTCATTGCGAGATTTGATTGCAGCCGTCAAATCAGCTTGAAGTTGGGCTTTTAGGGGGGCACTCTGGTCTGCTGACATGTCGGCATTGTGGCACATGCAAACATTAGGCATGGTGTCTGTTGGAAAGGTCCTCGTGGGCGGTGTAGCCCTTGGTGCTGGTGCCTTGGCATACGCCCATCTTGAGACCACTCGATTTACACTGCGCAGGCAAATAATTCCTACACTCTCGCTCGGTCAACGTGATCTGCGCGTTCTTCATATCTCTGATTTACACATGGTTCCCGGACAACACCGCAAGCGCGAATGGGTGCAGTCACTCACCGCCCTGTCCCCAGATGCTGTTGTTGCCACCGGTGACTTCCTCTCCCACGAAAACGGAGTTCCTTCCGCACTTGAGGCGCTCACTCCCCTCCTAGAAATTCCTGGGGCGTTTGTCCTTGGAAGTAACGATTATTTCGCGCCTAGACCAATTAATCCTGCAAAATATTTTGCGGGTCCATCCACCGTGGAACCCAAGCGCAAGATGCTGGATTGGGAACCACTTGCACAGGGACTTTCAAAATTTGGTTGGCTCAACTTAACCAACACATCTAGTGAGTGGAAAGTTGATGGTCGACTCATTGATATTCGGGGTGTCGATGACCCCCACATCAGGCGTGACGATTATTCCCAGGTTGCCGGCCGATTCAACCCAGATGCGGACTTGTCCCTGGGCGTGGTACATGCGCCATATTTGCGAGTCATTGATGCCATGGCAGCCGACGGAGCCGACATTATTTTCGCGGGCCACACCCATGGTGGTCAACTGCGCATTCCCGGATACGGCGCGTTAGTGACAAACTGTGACCTCGATACCAAACGTGCTCGGGGCCTGTCTCGACATGGTGGCAGCTATTTGCATGTGTCAGCAGGGTTGGGTTGCTCACGCTATGCGCCCTTTCGATTTGCCTGCCCACCCGAAGCCACACTTATCACATTTACAGCAGCCCCATAGAGACCAATGATTGCGGCGCGACTGACCCGCATCCAAGCATTCCTCACCTGCAAATTTTTTCGCTGCTACTGGCACCGCTAGAATTGTGGGGCTCAAACGCCATTTTCAATGGGTGATTGTTGCGGGGTGTGGCGCAGCTTGGTAGCGCGCTTCGTTCGGGACGAAGAGGCCGTGGGTTCGAATCCCGCCACCCCGACCGGTACCGAAACATTGACGGTGCAAAGTAGAGTGCGACCGTGATTGATCGCCGTCCCGCACGATCGGACCTCGGCCCGACCACCCGCGCATACGTGAAATCCATGGGGTGGCGCTCCGTGAACTTCCATACTCACATTTCCCTGGTGAACAAATATGTGTACATAGAAGTTCCCAAAGCCGGGTGCGGCACCATGAAGGCAACCTTGGGCGCACTCGAGGGTGGTCGCCTTAATGAGACCCATGCTCAGCGGTTTATTGATAAACCACACAATGGTGTGAAATCCGGAGCACATGTGCGCCCTTATCAACTCCCCAGTGACCTTCTTGAAGAAGCATTAACCAGCAAAGAGTTCAACCGCTTCACCGTTGTTCGCGACCCGGGTCCCCGAGTCCTCAGTGGCTACCTGGAAAAGATTCAGCAAGGGTTGCGACAGAGTGACGAAATCTCCGAAGCACTCGATGGCAAACCCGCGGCGGACATCAGTTTTGAAGAATTTCTCTCGGTGATCGCGCTCAAAGATTCGCGCGACCAAGATCCTCACTGGAGGCGCCAAGCCGATCACATTGGTTTAGGAATTATTGAATTTAACAAGATCATTCATCTAGAGAATCTGAATGATTCATGGGACTTAGTGGCCCAGCTCACGCGCACTCCTGATCTGGACGGCCAGTACTACTGCAAAACGTCAACCAAGGCGGCCTCGAAGGTGGATCAATACCGAACTCCAGAAACCGATTCTCTTATACGCGAGATTTATAGTCGCGACTTCACTGAATTCGGGTACTGACTACACCAGCAGTTCGGCAATTTGAACTGCATTAAGGGCTGCGCCTTTGCGCAAGTTGTCATTGCTGACAAACATGACCAAACCGCGATTGTTGTCTAAACTCTGATCTCGACGAATGCGACCAACAAAACTCGGATCCGCCCCTGCGGCCTGCAACGGTGTTGGGACATCGGAAAGCTCAACACCTGGCGCTGCGCTCAGCACTGCGGTTGCCTGCTCTGGCGAAATTTCTCTTTCAAACTCCGCATTAATGCTCAGTGAGTGTCCGGTAAACACGGGGACGCGAACACAGGTTCCCGACACCCGTAAATTTGGCAGTCCAAGAATCTTCCGACTTTCATTACGAAGTTTTTGTTCTTCATCGGTTTCTTCACTGCCATCATCAACAATTGCACCCGCTAGCGGAATGACATCGAAAGCAATTGTGCGCACATATTTTGTGGGTTCGGGGAAAGTGACCGAGGCTCCTGAGTGTGTGAGGGCAGTGACGTCTTGGGCCATTGCGTGTTCCAGTTGCCCCATAAGTTCCTCCACACCGGCAAGGCCACTTCCTGAGACAGCCTGAAAGGTGGTCACCACGATTCGCTGCAGCCCAGCAACAGAATCAAGTGCCTTAAGAACCGGCATGGCTGCCATGGTTGTGCAATTTGGATTGGCAATAATTCCCTTAGTGGCTTGAGCAATTGCTTCAGGATTAACTTCACTCACCACGAGTGGGACATCAGGATCCATCCGCCAGGCAGATGAATTGTCAATAACTATTGCACCTTCAGCGGCAAAACGCGGGGCGATTTCCTTTGAAGTGGCTCCGCCTGCTGAGAACAACGCAATGTCAATATCGCTGACATCTGCCGTGGCAGCATCTTCCACCGTGATTTCCTGCCCTTGCCAGGAGATCACCGAACCCGCCGAGCGCGCCGAGGCAAACAGCCGCAAGGTCTTGATGGGGAAATCACGCTCCGCCAACAGACGCAACATGACCGAACCTACCTGGCCGGTGGCACCCACAACTGCCACATTTTTTTTCTCGCCCATGTGATTAGCGCCCAGTTCCAGCGTAAACAACTGCTTCGCCATCTGCATCTAGCCCAAAAGCAGTGTGAATTGCTTGCACGGCCTGTTGCGCTGAATCTGCCCGGGTAACAATGGAGATTCGAATCTCGCTAGTTGCGATCATTTCCACGTTGATGCCGGCCTCTGCAAGGGCGGTAAAGAAATCAGCGGACACACCGGGATGCGAGCGCATGCCGGCGCCCACAAGCGAAATCTTGGCGATTTGATCATCCACACTGAGTGACTCAAAGTCGATCTTGTCGCGGGCAACATTGAGCGCTGTCATGGCGGTCTGCACGGAGTCCTGGGGACAGGTGAAAGTGACATCGGTGCGACCTGTTGTCGTGGAAGACACGTTTTGCACAATCATGTCGACATTTATTTGAGCATCAGCCAAGGCGCGAAAGATCCCTGCTGCTTCACCTGGTTTATCAGGAACACCCACAACGGTGACCTTTGCATCTTTCAGATCTGCTGCTACTCCCGAAATAATTGGTTGCTCCACGATTTTTCCTTCCGTAACGGCCGCCTGCACACCCTCGGGTGAGAGAACCCACGTACCTTCTGACTGTGAGAACGATGAACGCACATGGATCGGGACATTGAATCGGCGTGCATACTCGACACAGCGCAAATGCAGCACTTTTGCACCCACCGCGGCAAGTTCGAGCATTTCTTCGTAGGTGATGAAATCAACTTTTGATGCTTTGCTCACAACTCGCGGATCCGTTGTGAAAACTCCATCTACGTCTGTATAAATCTCACAGACATCTGCACCCAGTGCGGCCGCTAATGCAACAGCGGTGGTGTCGGAACCCCCACGACCCAATGTGGTGATGTCTTTGGTGTCCTGTGCAACACCTTGGAAACCAGCGACAATCGGGATCGCACCTTTTTCCAAGGCATCGGTGATTCGGCCTGGGGTGACATCAATGATGCGAGCTGCGCCGTGAGCTGAGTCGGTGATCAATCCGGCTTGTGAACCGGTGTAGGAGCGAGACACCGCACCTAAATCTGATATCGCCATGGCAAGAAGTGCCATGGAAATGCGCTCGCCTGCTGTCAACAGCATGTCCAGTTCCCGCGCGGGTGGAAGGGGGGAAACCTGTTGCGCAAGATCCATGAGTTCGTCGGTGGTGTCACCCATGGCAGAGACCACTACGACCACTTCGTGGCCCGCTTTTTTAGTGTCCACAATTCGACGCGCCACGCGCTTCACACTGACCGCGTCAGCAACGCTGGAGCCACCGTATTTTTGAACAATGAGGGACACAAGAAAGTAGTTTAGTCTTCACAGGTATTGTGCAACTCACCGATTCCAACCGAAGGAAAACATGCCCGACTCTGCAGGATCTGCGATTGCCGCGATCGATGTCACCAAGACTTATGGCAACTTCACAGCGTTGGCGGGAGTATCGATTCATGTGAAGCAGGGTGAGTGTTTAGCCATTCTGGGACCAAATGGTGCCGGGAAAACAACCCTGACCGAGATCTTGGAAGGTTATCGCGAGAGAGACTCTGGTGACGTCAGTGTTCTGGGGGTGGATCCTGGAAAACCGAATCCCGCGTGGAAAGCCAAAATCGGGATAGTGCTGCAACAGGCCAGTGATATGGCGGATCTCACCGTCGGTGAAACCATTTCGCATTTTGCCAAGTACTACCCCAACCCTGCAAATGTTGATCAAGTCATTGGCGCAGTGGGTCTGATCGAGAAAGTGAATTCCCGAAACGGCAAGCTCAGTGGTGGTCAGCGCCGGCGCCTCGATGTCGCACTCGGGATTATTGGTAATCCTGAGGTTCTCTTTCTTGATGAACCAACAACGGGATTTGACCCAGAAGCACGTCGAGAATTTTGGGTGCTGATTGAGCGACTGAAATCAGAAGGAACCACCATCTTGCTGACCACCCACTATTTAGATGAAGCACAATTCCTGGCTGACCGAGTTGCTGTCATTGCACGCGGGCGCATTGTTGCGCAAGGGGTGCCTGATTCCATCGGTGATCGACAGAATGCAATTGTAAGTTGGACTCAAGAGGGTAAAGAGTTTGCAGAGTCAACAGCCGAGCCCACAGCATTTGTTCAAAGTCTCGCCACTCAATTTAATGGCGAGATTCCGCATTTATCTGTGCGGCGAGCCAGTCTCGAAGATGCATATTTGGAATTGATTGCCCAAGATCGCGATGCGAATGATCACGACTTTGTTGGCGGGGACCATTCATGAGTGCTTTACGAATGGGTGTGGGCCGAATCGGAATTGAACTCAAACAGTTCTTTCGTGATCGCGAATCGGCCGTATTTAACTTTCTACTACCCATGATCCTGTTGGTGATATTTGGTTCAGTTTTTGGTGGACAAGAATTAGGTGACTCAGGAATTACTTTCGCGCAGTACTTTGTCGCCGGCATGATCGCTTCGGGAATCCTGTACACATCTTTTCAGAATCTGGCCATCTCTATACCCATGGAGCGCGAAGACGGAACCCTCAAACGGCTTCAAGGCACACCAATGCCCCGGGCCGCGTTCTTTATTGGGAAAATCGGGATGGTCTTTGTGGCATACATTGCTCAGGTCACGATTTTGATTGCGGTGGGTGTGATCTTTTATGGGATCGACCTGCCCACCACATCTCTGGCAATTTTTACATTTATCTGGGTCAGCGTTTTAGGTCTCATTGCGTGGACTTTGCTTGGGATTGCATACTCGGTCGTTCCTAAGCAGGGTAAGGGCGCCGCAGCCTTGGTTTCACCTATTGTCCTGGTCTTGCAATTCACCTCAGGTGTTTTTTTCGTCTTCAGTGACCTGCCGCAATGGATGCAAACTTTCGCTTCACTCTTTCCGTTGAAGTGGCTCACCCAAGCCATGCGTAGTGTGTTTCTTCCGGACACCGCAGCCGCCATGGAGGTAGCTGGATCATTTGAATTGGGCATGACCGCTGTGGTTTTGGTGATCTGGATTGGGATTGGTGCCGTACTAGCAACCGTGTTCTTCCGATGGACTCCGCGAGGAGCAAGCTAAAAACGCAGTTACGTTCCGACTTGCCTACGGCCGGCAAATGCTCGGCCCAAAGTGATTTCGTCGGCATATTCCAAGTCTCCGCCAACAGGTAAACCACTGGCTAGGCGAGACACCGTGACACCAAGGGGTGCAATTGTCCGAGACAGATAGGTTGCTGTTGCTTCACCTTCAAGGTTCGGGTCGGTGGCAATAATCACTTCAGTGACCGAGTTGTCACTTAATCGAATCATGAGTTCACGAATTCGGAGATCGTCAGGACCAATACCGTCTATTGGATTGATAGCACCACCCAGAATGTGGTACCGCCCCCGAAACTCACGTGTCTTCTCAATGGCGACAACATCTTTTGGTTCCTCGACAACACAGAGCACGGTGAGATCTCGCTTGGGGTCCAAGCAAATTCGACAGGTTTCCGACTGTGCAACATTTCCGCAAACTGTGCAGAACTGAACTTTCGCCTTTACTTCAAGGAGAACTTCAGCGAGCCGTTGGACATCATCTGAGTCAGCACCAAGTATGTGAAAGGCAATGCGCTGCGCACTTTTGGGACCAACACCCGGCAAGCGACCTAATTCATCAATGAGGTCCTGGACTATTCCTTCATACATGGTGATTAACCGAGCTCAATCTCGCCGATTTGCACGCCACCTAATTCCTGGGCTATCAGATCAACTCCGGTGACATCTTGGGTTGTTTCGTCATCGATGTGGGGAATGTCTTCTACGACAGGCGGGGCAGTGGTTTTACCGGTTGCGCCCTGAACAATGTCAACGGTGCAGTCCACTTGTAGGACATCAAGAATTGCCTGACGAAGCCGCTCGTCATGGCCCCCACCTTTGACATTGTTGTAACGGCCCGCATCTTTGACTCCGACAGCAAGCACGCCATTGTCAAATGACAGCGGAGTGGATTCAGTGAATCCCATCCAGGCCACCCGCGAATACTTCAAGAGAGCGTCCATGATCGCGGGCCACATGGAAACAAAAGACGCCAGTGTTGTTGTGCCGGCAGGTGCAGATTTCTCAGGTGCAGATTTCTCGGGTGCAGATTTCTCGGGTGCAGATTTCGGTGCAACCTTGGAAAGTTTCGGAGGTGCAGGCGGGACCACTGGTTTATCCGGCACAGACGTTGCAGGAGAGCTCGCAGCAGGTTTACCGATCGGGGTGGGCGGTGGTTCGGGAAGAACAGCTGACGCGGGTGGCACAACCGCGGTAGAGATCCCCCGTTCAAGTTGATCGAGTCGAGCTCGCAGACCTTCGGTGGAGTCATCTACGGCGGGGAGTAGTAATTTCGCCATGAGGAGTTCCAGCTGCAGCCGGGGGGCTGTTGCGCCCTTGATTTCCGTTAATGCACGTGAAACCAGATCACCTGCACGGGCAAGTTCAGCGGAACCTATGCGATTGGCTTGTGCCACGACTACTTCAACAATGTCTTCGGGTGCATGAATGAGCCCTGATTCGACGGCTTCCGGGACTCTTTGCACAACTATTAAATCCCTAATTCGTTCCAGAAGATCTGTAACGAACCGTCGAGGATCGCTACCAGATTCAATAACTCGATCAATGACATCAAAGAGCGCAGCGCCATTGCGATCAATAATGGAGTCAAGGGTTTCGGTAAGTAATGCCGAATCTGTCATGCCAAGTTGCACAACAGCATCTTGGTAGGTGACACCTTCTGGGCCACACCCCGAAATAACCTGACCCAATATGGATAGCGAATCTCGCACACTGCCCGCACCTGCACGTGCGATTAAGCCAAGGGCTGCCGGGTCAGCAGAAATTCCTTCTTGTTCGCACACACCCGCGAGGTGTTCCTGAAGGACTTTGACCGATACCAGTCGGAAGTTGTAGTTGTGGGTGCGGGAACGGATTGTGGGAAGCACTTTGTCAGCCTCAGTTGTTGCAAAAATGAATCTGACATGTTCGGGGGGTTCTTCGACCAATTTCAACAAAGCGTTGAAGCCCGCGGGCGAAATCATGTGGGCTTCGTCAATGATGTACACCTTGTACCGAGACTTGGCCGGACCGAACATGGCTCGCTCACGAAGATCACGAGTGTCATCAACACCACCGTGACTTGCGGCATCAAGTTCAATGACATCGATGGAGCCTGAGCCTGTTGCGGACAAGTCGATACAACTTTCGCAGACCCCACACGGATCCGGTGTTGGACCTTGCTCACAATTGAGAGACCGAGCAAGAATGCGAGCAGTAGACGTCTTACCGCACCCGCGGGGTCCCGAAAGCAGGTACGCGTGGTGCATTCGATTGTTTTCCAGAGCCCGTCGAAGCGGTGCGGTGACATGTTCTTGCCCCACAACGCCACTCAAGGTTGACGGGCGGTAGGTGCGATAGAGCGCCATGTGTGGACTGGGTTGGGTCTGAGGAGACTGAGCCGACAGCGTTTCACTCTTTTTTGCCACTCCGCCACTCTACCGTGAGGTCTGACACTGAAAATTGGATCAGGAACTATTCGTTAGCGGAGTTAGTTGTCGACAAATAGGTCGATCAACTCACTTACCTTGTGACCCGATTCGGCAGGATGACGGAACGGCAGTTTGCGATTAACCGAGTAATTATTCCTTCGACCGGTGCGTTCCCTGGTGATGTAACCGGAACCCTCTAGGTCGGTGACGATCGATTGGGCGGTGCGCTCAGTAACCCCCGCAGCCTGAGCAATATCTCGAATGCGCAACTGCGGTTGCTGGGCAATGAGAAGCAGAATGCGCCCGTGGTTGGTCAGAAGAGTCCAGCAACGCTCGCTCTGTTCCGGATTTACCTCTTCCATTGCTGTCACTCCTGAAAACATGTGATATAAAATACCTGAAATTTGTTTCATGTCAATTTTCACTTCTATCAGGAGGCGTCTCCACCATGGCGGCAGCAAAAAAGTTCGAACTCACCGAGGACCAGTACCGTCAACTCTGGGACACTTCCGCAGATGGTGGCTATCCCGCCAATCACTTCGCATTCCGTCAGATTCTTAATGTGCTCCATGAACGCGATGCCCACAACATATTAGAGGTCGGAATTGGTCACGGTAATGCCATTCCCATCTTTGAAGCCGCCGGTGTTCAAGTCTTCGGATGTGACATCGATCCGCAGATGGTGGCAAAAAGTCAGGCCGCCATGACCAACTGGGGATTGCCCGATGATCGCGTAACCTGGGGCGACATTGAAGATTCGGTGTCACTGTCTCCGTGGCGCGCACGCGGCCAATTTGATGCACTCCTTGCTATGGGTGTGCTCCCGCACGTGACCCACGAAAAAGTAGCACTCGAAAACATGCGACACCTGGTGAAGCCGGGAGGAACAGTTTTCGTTGAATGCCGTAACAAACTTTTCTCATTAGTGACCTTCAATCGGTTCACCTACGAGTTCATCATGGATGACTTGCTTTCCGGTGTTTCCACCGATGTGCGTCAAGCTGCTGGTGAATTTCTCGAAACTCGCGTTGACGTCAACTTGCCACCAAAGCCCACGAATCACGAAGCCAACTACCACAATCCCCTCGAAATCGATCAAGTGTTCCGCGAAGCTGGTTTCACTAATGTGGTGATTCGTCCTTTCCACTACCACGCCGCAATGCCACGACTTGAGAACTCACTTGGCGAAGCATTCCGTCGGGAGTCCATTGCATTAGAAAATGAACCATCCGACTGGCGTGGTCTGTTTCTTTGCTCTGCATTCGTTGTGCAGGCTGATCGGCCCACCGAAGTTTTATAAGCCCACAGAGGCAAAACCTGCGGTTCGTGGAAACGCTAGTTATTGCGCAATAACAAATGTGCCCTTGTTGCTGACCTTAAGAATTTCTACAGGTACTTCGGTGCGGTTGCCGGTCTTCTTTTTGAAAGTAATTGAACCGGTGGCACCCT
>JAGYJP010000010.1 GCA_018402075.1 Candidatus Nanopelagicales bacterium
GCCGCGACTGGCGATTTCAACACCCTTTTGGGCTAGGGCGATCGTTTCACCGAGGGCGGCATCTGCGGCCTGTAGGCGGTTGATGGCGCTTTGCACCTGGCTGATGGAGCTTTGGGTTGCTTGGGTTGCCGCACTCAGGGTTGCTGCGGTTCCCTGGCTGGCGATATCTCCAGCACCGGCGGCTTTAAGGCCACTGGAGATCCGGGCAAGTGCTGCACTGGACTTTGCCTGGTGCACCCCGAGGTTGTTATACACATTCAATGCCGTGACATTGGAATTAACTTGAAAAGCCATGATCTTCCTCCTTGAAGATTATTGAAAATCAGACCCATCCTTGGGCTGACTCATTACTGAAATTGGAACTTATAAAAGGTGAAACAAGATGAACTAGTGATTACTGGAGCAGTTTGAGCACGCTGTTCGGTAGTTGCATTGCTTGGGCGAGCATTGCTGTTGCTGCTTCGGTCATGATGTTCGCTGAGGTCAGGTTCATCATTTCTAGGGCGATATCGGTGTCTTGGAATTGGCCCATGCCGGCTGCGTCATTTAAAGCCATCGAGTTGAGCACCTGCAAGGTGTTCTGCAATGAAGCTATATTGCCCGCATTGTCTGCACGAGCGTTGACGGTACCGTTAATGTAGGTGGTTAAGTCAGACACCGCAGTTCCCGCTTCCGTAGCGTCAGTAATGGCCGCAATTGTTGGTATTGCCGTGACTGTTGGTGGTGTCACGGTAAGAGCAGCCCCACCTACGTTGGGTGCTGCTACTGTCGTTAATGGGTCGATGCCATTAAATCGGGAATTAGCCTGAATAGATGTGAGGCCGGCTTTAATTGTTTGCGCTTGAGCGTCAACTGCACTGAAGTCAGCACCGGCAACCAAGCCTTGACTTGCCACTTGTATGCCTTTTTGGCTGAGCGATATCAGTTCACCGTAGACAGCATCAGCGGCCTGCAATTGAGTAATTGCGTACTGAACCTGATTGGCCCGACTTTGATTCGCCAACATTGACTGATTCAGAGCCGCAGCGGTTCCCTGGCTGGCAACATCGCCACCAGCGGCAGCTTTCATGCCACTGGAAATCCGGGCAAGTGCTGCACTGGACTTCACCTGATGAACCGCGAGATTGTTATATGCATTCAATGCCGAGACATTGGAATTAACTTGAAATGCCATGATCTTCCTCCTTGAAGATTCATTAACTGAGGTCCGTCCTTGGAACTCACAGGGAATAACGGCAATGGCCGCTCTGAGTTAAGTAATTTGGGAAAGGAACCTAAACGGGCTGCGCGGTTGGGGTTGTTCAGGTGGTTATGACTGGGCGTCAATAAACCGCGGACCGCTGCCCATGCCCTTTGCGGCGTTCGCATCCAGGTACTGAAGGTGTCGCCTGACTTTTCGCCTGGTCGATTCCAGTTGGGTGAGCAACTCACTTTGTTGCTTGAGCAGTTGCCGCGCCCGGTCCACCACCTCGGGGGGCATGGGGGGAAGGTCAGCGGGGGGTGCCCAGCCTTCGGGTGATTGGGCCATGGGATCACTTGCTAGTGAACTTGCCTCTTGAAGGTCAAGTTCAATGTGGTCGAGGGTGCGCTCCCAGGCGTGAATGGCCTGATTGTTGTCAGACATCAACGACCCGCAGCGGCTGTGGAGTTGAAAGTTCACCGGCTGATCTTTCGGCCTGGGTCCAGGCATCTCGCAGGCCCACAATTATTTCCAGACTGTCTTTGATCAAAACCGGATTCTTTTCAATATTGGCAGTGATCAAACTTTGGTGGACAGATAGGTAAATGGTGCCGAGGCGGTGAGCGTGTTCCCACGCGTCGGTGTCTAGGCCGGAGAGAAGGGCCATGAGGAGTTCTTGGGCGTGAATCAAATGGGGGTGGGGGTGCTCACCGGCCTCAAGGGCGACCAATGCCCGCTCGAGGTCAAGGGTCAGGCGTTCAAAAGCCAACACCACAATTCGGGCCGGCGATGCAGTCGTGACCGCGTGGTCACGGTAACTGGCGACGGCCTGATATGGATTCTTTTGCATATAAATCAGTTTTTGGTCAATGCATCAACGAAAACATCAAGTGAGGTTTGCAGGAAACTTTGCTTGGATTGGAGCGCCTGAATCTTGGCATTGAGCTCTGAATAAAAAATTGTGAGTGAATCCTCGCGTTGCGCTAACGCAGCGTTCATGTCGGTGATCTGTTGGGTGAGATCTGACACGCGGGTCTGACGCGAGGACACCTCGCGGGACAACGCCCCGGTGACCGATATCGCCGATGTCGCGACCGATTCGACGCGGGCCGCGAAGGCAGCGACCTGACCGATAATGTCATAAGAAAACGGGGTCGACTCTCGACTGTCATAAGCATCACTGAACGTGGCTTGATCAAAAGTAAACGACCCGACCAGGGTCAATTGAATCCCCGCGTTAGACAAGGAAGCGAGCGTGTTTGAGTCAAATGTTGTGCTGAGCAAATCTTGGGAGACCTGCCGGGGGGTGTAATCGGTTTCCAACGGACCGTTAGCTGAAGTCTGAACCTTGATCAAGTTGAGCGTGTTATTCAATGCTGTGACGAGGTTTTGAGCGGCAGTGACCATGGTGGCCGATGTCGATGAACTAGGCACCTGCGGCGCTAGGGTTACCGTTCCCGCCGTGGTACCGGACACCGTGATGGTCAACCCGGGGAAATCAGCCAGATTGGAAAAGGTATTCGAGTCCGAGGTTTGAGTCACCGTCGAACCATTTTTGGTGTACTCGAGCGTCGCGGTTGTTGACCCGGTTCCTGCATCCACAATCGAGGTCACGGTGAACGGGTAAGGTGAATTACCGGCAACAGCCCCTGCAGTGGAAAACGCTGAAACTTTGCCAGCATCAGCGCCGTCGGCAAAAGTGACCGTGGTGCTGGCGGGGACCCATCTGGCTGAACTGGTAATCGCTTCAGCGGCGGATGCCACCGCCGCCATGCTGGTGTTAAGTTCTTGGTAGGCCGCAATTTGCAGATCCTGGGCGGACTTTTGCTCCACGAGTCGGTTACTGCGCATGGATTCAACAGCCATGATGTTAGACACAATGGCTTGCACGTCGATCAAGTTCATGGACGATATTCCGACCACAACACACCTCCACCTACCTAATCGGCACCACTTGGCTTTCTAGCAGGCGATTGGATAATCGGATTTACAGCAGTTTGAACACCGCATTAGACATCTGCATGGCCTGAGCCTGCAGGGCCGCTGCGGGGTCCGCCATGATGTTAGTCGAGGTCAAGTTCATCATTTCTTTGACCACACTCACGTCCAGAGCCTGACCGATTGCCGCTTGCTGATTGGCGATCGTGGACTCGAGAACCTGAAGCGAGTTCTGCAGCGAAATCAGATTGCCCGCATTTGCTGAGCGGGAACTCGTGATTGCAGCGGCGGCTGCCTGGAACTCGGCAATACTGCCGGGCTGGACCGGGATACCGGAGTTCACCGAAGCAATTGGATCGGGGGTCACGGTGATGCTGGCACCGGTGGAGTTCACCGCGGCCGTCACCGGATTGCCAAGAACGGGAACGCCCCCGAAGGTGGTGTTGGCACCAATGGAGTCGATTCCTGACTGCACAGCCAAAAGCTGGGTGTCAATGGCCGCGGTATCACCCCCTGCCGTGAGGCGATCGGTCGCCAGAGCCACACCCTGTTGGGCCAGGGTGACGCCCTTGGCGTAGGCGGCATCTGCGGTCTGAAGGACATTCACCGCGTTTTGCGTGCTGGTAATCGCAGTTTGAGTGGCCGCCAGTGAGGAGACCAGACCCGCGGGCGGGTTGGTCGGGGCGACCTGGGCAACATTGGCAGACTTGACATCCCCTGAGATCTTGGCCAGCGCACTGGTGGCATTGGCCTGCAACAGGGCGATATCCGGCCTGGTGTTAACCGCATTTGCGCCCACCGGGGCGATTTCAAATGACATGAGATACCTCTTCTACGTTGATGCTGATTGCGTTAACGGTGTTCGTGTTGATTGTGGTGTTGATTGTGGTGTTCATGACGCCACTCCGGCGGTGCTTGGTTGACGCACTCGGTCGGCGGCAGCTTTCTTTTCTTCGGTTAGGCGCTGGTCCAAGCCCAGCAAGCGATGCTCGGCAACGGATGCGAAGTAGGCGGACCTGCGCCGGTCCACCGCCCCGCCGGGTCTCGTTGATGCGGGAACCTGCTCGGGGGCAAGGTGGGCGTTCATGCCGTCGCGCAAGAGAACGAGGGCTTCAGCGCGCAACTGGGAAACCCTGGACTCGGTCACCCCGAGGTCCTCGGCAATGTCTGCCATGGCATGGCCCTGCAGGAAGTAGCGGGTGATCACGGTGCCGAGGCGGTCGGGAAGTGCCGAAACTGCTGCTCGGAGGTAGGTCTGAAACTCGGTATCCAGAATATGTTCCTCGGGACCGAGGGACTCGGCGTCCACAAAATCTGTTGCCTGACTTGAGCCTGAGGCCGGGTCAGCGTCGAGGGAGAGAACACTCCCGCGGGTGAGGGAGGCATCCAGGGTGCGGAGCTCTTCAATACTCACACCCATGTATTCGGCGATCTCGGTGCTTTTCGGAGCCGAGCCCAAGGTGGCGATCAAGTGGTCCACCGCTTCTTCGCGGGCCCGACCAGCCTGACGGACAGAGCGGGTGGCCCAGTCCTTGCGCCGGAGATCGTCCATGATTGCCCCTCGAATTCGCAGGGCGGCGAAGTGACGAAATGGCACCCCGCGGTCCTCGGAAAATGAATGGGCGGCCTGGACCAGGCCCTCGAGGCCGGCCGACCGAAGGTCGTCACGATCGATGTAGGTGGGAAGTTTCATGGCGAGGCCGCTGACTACATATCCGACCAAGGCAAGGTTGCTGGTGACCAGCAGCTGCCCCTCTGGCGAGAGAGTCCGCTTTCCTCCTGAGGAATTCGTGTCAAGCATTTTGGCTCCTATGTGCCCCGGCACCGAAGTGCTAGCGCGCTAGTGAAGTGAGCTTCCATGCCCGGGTGCACCGGATGGTGTTCCCTTTAAACTTTTGAATCGAAATCCTTTTCGACACTGAGTGATGTCCGGTCATTAATGTCAGATCATGTCTGTTTATGTCCGATCAACACCCGAGAGAAAGTAAGCCGTATGTGGTGCAAGGGTGTCAATATCGCAAATTAATATTCGGCAAAAAATATTCGGTTTTTACACTATTCGAATACTATTTTTGAAGAACTGGGGCAAAATGTCCTAAGGAACTTCACACGAGTGCCAATAGATAACTGCTGGGTGACCTTCGAAATTGCATGTTCACCAGAATTAACCGCCCAGTAAGTGAATTGAACTTGGTGCCCGGTCCGTCAGGGGCAACATGCTTGTCCTCGGCGGGTGAAAATTCTTAAATCGCAACTCTAAAAGCCGACTTCGGGAGATTTATGGGCAAGAAATTCCAGGTGCGGGTGTTGTTGGCCGAAGACGAGCCATTCACCCTGGCTCTTTTGAGTGATGCACTTGCTTCCGCAAACTTTGAAGTCAGTGCCGTATCCACGGTGTCCGAGGCAATCTCCACGATCGAATCATTTTCACCCAATGTGGTGGTGACTGACCTGAATTTCGGTCCTGGAGCTCCATCCGGTGCCGACCTTCTCGCCCACATCGATGCACATTGTCCGTGGATCGGAAAAGTGGTCTTGACTTCGCACGGTTCTGCTTCATTGGCATTACCCATTGGCAGTAAATTGGCCAGCGGGGTTACCTATTTGGTGAAAACCCAACTTAGTTCAATCTCTACTTTGGTGGCCGCAGTTAACGAATCGATTACTAAGTCCGCCGGAACAACGCCCAAACAAGCAACCGCCGGGGATCAAATTTTGATCAGCAAAGCACAAGGCGAAATTCTGTTGTTGATCGCCGAGGGGTACACAAATGCCGCGATTGCCAAGAAGCGAGGGACATCTGTCCGCGCGACAGAGGCGTTGGTCCAACGGACGTTCACGACCTTGGGCTTGGGAAATGATGTCGATTTCAATCCGAGAACCAGAGCTGCGCGAATGTGGCAGCAGGGGAAAATTGTGGTGAAGTGAGGAACGCTCCCCTGCAACAACAACGCCGAACCGCAAGCGCTTAGGGAGTAAGTCACGCTAACCTCGGGGTGTGGATCAACTCAATGTGCACGGCGAGGCCCTTGAAATCTGTAGCGTGGAACCCCTTACCGGTTTTTATCGTGATGGCTACTGCAATACCGGTGCAGATGACTTTGGATCGCACACCGTGTGCACCGTGGTGACGGCAGAGTTCTTGGAACACCAACGGTCGGTGGGAAATGACCTGTCAACGCCGCTCCCGCAATTTGATTTCCCTGGCCTCAAACCTGGGGATCGCTGGGGAGTCTGCGCGGGGCGCTGGCTGCAGGCGTATCAAGATGGTGTGAAAGCGCCAGTGGTGCTCGCGGCCACGAATGAAGCCGCCCTAGAAGCGGTCCCGCTTGCGGCCCTGGAGGAATGCGCTGCTGATGTTCCGGATGATTTGTCAGGTCTTTAGTTACCGAACTAAGAACTTAACATAGTACGAGGAAGTTCCTTGGGTGGTACGGACTATGTAGATGCCCCGCTTTTGAGCTTGAAGTGCTGGAAGAGTCAGTTGACCAAGACTGGTGGTTGTTGCCGACCCAATAGGCCAGTATTTTTTACCAATCCGTATGTGAACTCGAGTCCTCTTCGAACCCTTCATTCCCTTCAATTGGAGTTGGAACGGTATCCCAGCAGTAATGCTAATTCGGGGACTCGTTTTTGCAGCTTTGGTAACTGACTTGCGCACTTCGCGAGTCTGCACTTCTCGGGCGCTCTTCTGACCGAGCACACGTACTTTTTTTGCTAGTAACTTTGACTTGAACTTATTTTGAACCGTTGAGAGCGACGGAATAGTTGACTCAGAATTACCACTAGAAGTGGTTCCAGTCAAAGTGTCTGAGGCTTCACTGACAGTGGTATGTGTGCCCGGGACATAAACGTAACCACTAGGTGCCAAGACATGGCCTAGGGTCGGACTGATCACGACTTGGACATCGACACTGCCGAGTGCGCCGCCGAGAGGAATCACAACATCGATCCGAGAGTCGGAGACAAAATTGAAGGTCGCTCGGTTTCCACCGATAAAGACCGCGGTAGCTCCGGTGAATCCGTATCCGATTATCGAAGCAGTATTTCCTCCGGAAAGTGGACCCAGTGCTGGGCGCATTGCCGTAATGTCTCGGTCGCCTGCTGTCACGGTGCCACCGCTGGACGAGGAATTAGAACCGGATGCACCACCACTGGGCGCTCCGCCGCCACTACTTCCTTGACGAACAACGAAAGTTGCAGTCCGAGTTAAGGTGCTGACCGAGCGGGATGTGATGCCGGTCAGACTTGAAGCTGGGACACCAGTGGCCGTAACGTTGATAATGCATGCGCCGGTTTCCGAACTCTGAACGACTCCGCCTGACACTGTGCAAATTCCACTCGATGAAGGGTCAACAGCGAGTGAAATGCTGTGACCCGCCGCTTGGCAAGCTGACATATTTGCTTGTGTGAGTACAGTCGCCCCGCTGATGACATCACCTAAAACCGCTAGCGGACCAAAGTTGTTGGTACGAGGGTCGAAGTAAGACCCACGTTGAGCAAATGTTTTTCCTGGCCATGTTGGGTAGGTGTAGGCAGTACTCACCACCGAGGGGTACGCTCCCCATGGATTAAGTTCGTATACATCTGCCACCTGGACTACTTGGTTATTTAAATCTAGTCCCGCCCACATTTGAGGGTACGCCGGTAAGGATTCGACTGGTGCTCCAATTGGGCAACCTCCACCCATTGTTGTCACGAGTTCGGTTCGGTAGGTGGAGTAGACGGGGGTTTCAGCCCGAGTTGTTGTGAGGAGCGTGGCTTCCAGTATGTAGGTCGTGCCCGGGGTTAATGCTGGTCCGCTAGCAAAAGCATTGCCACTTCCGTCCTCCCAAGTGCCCCCAGTTGAACCCGTCTGGTTGGAGAACCAAGGGAACATCCCCGCCATGTTCTGGCCGCAAGCCGGAATTGAGATTGCCGTGACGTTTGGATTCTGGTTGGGACGGTAGCGCATAACTAGATCGGTGGAACTCACACCAAAGTCGGCTGGTGGTACGTGGGTCGCGTTGTAAGTCGTCCCCGGTTGGTACGCAACGTCGGGTGATACAGACTGCAGCCAACTCGAATTTGTCGGGGCAACGACTGAGGAACCTTGTCGGATCCGAAATTCGATTTGCATACCGAGATTGAGGCTGGTCGGATTGGGCAGGTTGTGGCAGATATGGAACTGCACCTGAGATTCACTTTTGTCGCGCAATACGATTTCGATTGGGTCTCCGGCGGCGACATAGTTAAAACCATTTGATCGAACAGCAGTTCCCCCCGGGCCAGTAACTCGGACTGTGACTGCGCCAGCAGCGGCGCCAACGGAGGGAGGGGTTACTGCGGTGATCTGAGTTGCGCTGTTCACCGTGTAACTGGTGGCGTTGACACCGTTGAGTGTGACTGCGGTTGCGCCCGTGAAATTTGCACCAGTGATCACAATGGATGTGCCACCCGTGGTCGGACCGGATTCCTGGCTAAGAGACACAATGCTGGGAATTGCATAATAGGTGAATCCATCAGATAAAGTTGCTCGACCATCAGCGGTCGTCACTACAACATCAGTCGCACCGACCAAACCAGCGGGAGTAATTGCAGTGATCTGAGATGCCGAGTTCACAGTAAAGGACGATGCATTTGTGCCATCAAAACTTACTTGAATCGCTCCCGTGAGTTTTGTTCCTGTGAGCACAACAGTTGTCCCACCCGCGAGCGGGCCGTAAAAGGATTGACGCCACTCAGAGTTGGGATGGCGAGGTATTGGAACAATGCGCTTCCTGTTCCAGTTCCGCTGGTCGTTGTCACAACGACATTGCCGACGCCTGCAACTCCGGCCGCGGTAACCGCCGTGATCTGGGTGGAGCTATTTACGGTGAATGAAGCCACAGCCGTTCCACCCACTGAGACAGAAGTAGCACCCGTGAATGCAGAACCTGTAATCCTCACAGATGTTCCGCCGAGATCGGTGCCTTGATTTGGAGTCGCACCTGACACAGTTGGAGGAGCTTGAGGGGTGGTTTCAGCACTAAGAGTTGAAAATGCGCCGGCTCCAATAGCATTTATGGCGGCGACGCGAAATGCGTAGCTCGTGCTGTTTACGAGCGGTGAGATCAGCGCGGTAGTTGCCGTACTTGCAGTATTTCCAATCACTGTGGTGAAGTTAAGGCCACCATCGCGTGATTGCTCGATGTGGTAACCAGTAATGGAACTTCCGCCATTATTTGAAGGAGCAGACCAAGACAGTGTGACACCAGCATCACGCGAAATACCGGAAACGCTCGTGGGTTCGCCAGGCAATTCAGCGAGGTAGGTAAACCCTCCTGACCTTGTTGCGGTCAGCCCACCGGTCGTGAGGATTACATCTTGAGCACCGATTGTTCCAGCGGGTGTGGTAAACCGAACAGATGTTGAACTGTCAACAACGACACCTATGGCAGCCATCCCGTCAACAGTTACCGTTGCGGGAGTGACAAAGTTAGTCCCCGTCAAGATAACCTCGGTGCCGCCTGACTTTGGACCGTCAACGGGTGAGAGCGAAGAAATAGTTGGTGTGCCGACTGCCTGAGATTGACTAGAAGAAAAAGTAACTGACATGAGGAGAGCCAGTCCGAGGATCAAAAGTCCGAGGACGTACGGCCCGAAATGTCTAATATGTGGTCTCAACATGAATTCCCCCGCTATCTGTATTGAATTTCAATGTAACAGTGGGCTCTGACAGACAGCCATGTGAATTAGAAATTCTCGGAACTTTGCCCGATGAGTCGCCCGTAGCGGTGCATGGTTTGAGAGATTGACTGTTCTTTTACCCAGTGGGTGAGCTCGAGGCGACCGACGTTTGTGACCGGGGCCGGATCAACACACACGCCGTGGTTGTTTGCTTGTTCATAAAGTTCCCTCGTGGCAGGCGCGAGAATTCTCAGTTTCACCTCACCGCAACTTGCGCCCAGTCGCGCTCCGAGGGCTGCCTCGGATTCTTGACTGCAGACGGAAATCTCGAGCGGAACTTTGGTGACACGAGCCGCTTCGCGCACGAGATCGATCTCAGGGGCTGTCGGGTCACTGCACCGCACAAAGACTTTGTCAATTGGTAGGTAACGCAAAATATTTGATTCACTTTGTAACCCGGCCGGATCATGTTCTTGAGTGAAATATTCATTCCACTGTTCACGGTAGTCATTGGTCGAGGGATCCAGTTGTGGTTGCGACCACGTGCCGTAACCGGACAGGTGATTGGGCCCACCGGGTTTTGTCCCCGGACCAATACTGGATTTTTTCCACCCACCAAATGGTTGGCGGTCAACTATTGCTCCGGTGATATGTCGATTGATGTATGCGTTACCGACCTGCACGCGGTCAGTCCACAGGTTGATTTCCTTTGGATCAAGTGATTGCAGTCCGCCGGTGAGACCATAAATGGGAGTGTTCTGCAATTCAATCGCGTGATTGAGGTCTTTGGCACGCATCAATCCGAGTACTGGACCAAAGCATTCGGTGAGGTGAAACCAGGAATTTGACTGCACGTCTTTGCGAACCCCTGGCGTGTAGGTGTTGTCATTAATCTTTTGGGGTTCGACCAACCAGGTTTCACCGGGTTCGAGGGTGGTCAGTGCACGCAAAAGATTTCCATTGGGAGCAGTGATTACCGGGCCAACCATGTTATTGAAGTCGGTGGCATCGCCCACCGTTAATGAACTGACAGCATCTGCAAGACGGGTATGAAAATCCGGATCATCGTAAACAGATGCCTCAATTATTGCCAGGCTTGCCGCGGAACACTTTTGCCCAGCGTGACCAAATGCGGACTTGACCAGTTCCTTGATTGCTTGATCGATGTCTGCGGCGGCAGTGATGACCATGGCGTTCTTGCCGCTTGTTTCCGCATTGAGATACATGTCCGGTTTCCACGACTGGAACATCTGCGCTGTTTCGAGACTGCCGGTGAGCATGACCATGTCCACTCCGGGGTGGGTCACCAAGTGCTTGCCCACTTCATTATCGGGTGTGCAAAGCAACTGAACCAGATCCGGTGGCACACCAGCTTCATGGAGTTGTTGCACTAGTGCGGCTGCAACAGCGCGCGCTTCAGGTGCGGGCTTGAGAATCACGGCGCTGCCTGCGGCAATGGCGCTTACCAAACCGTTATTGGGGATTGCAGATGGGAAATTCCACGGGCCGGCAACAAGTACAAGGCGGTGGGGCGTCCAGGTGAGCCCGCGCCCAATGAACTCTTCGTGAGCAATGGTGGAGTGGGCAGCATAGGTTGCGAAGTCAATTGCTTCAGACACTTCAGGATCACTCTCGCGAACTGTTTTCCCCACGGTGTTCGCCATGACCACGAGTGTTTCATGGCGATACTGCTCCATGACTTCGGCAATTTGAGCCAAGACAACGCGGCGAGCGGCAAAGGACATGCCCTGCCACTGTTGCTGGGCAGCGTGCGCACGGTCCACGGCTGCATCCACGTCAGCGACGGTCCCTACCAACTCTGGTTGCGGGATAGTGGTGGATGCGAACGCGGATTCAATCCACTTGCGATTAGCCGGAAGAGTGAAATCGGTGTCGACACTGGGAATGAAGGTGCCGTCAACCGGGTATCGGATTATTTGCTGTCGCCTGTCCTGGGTGCGACGAGTGACACGTGAAACCGTGTGCCGCGCATGAACCGAATTGCGAAACCAATCCGCCTGACGATGCCACTCGGGTGAACCCGGGGTGATGTCAAAGAGCGCCCGCAAGAAATTTTCCGGAGCTGAGTTTTCGTCGAGCCGCCGGGATAGATAGGCAATGGATGCATCGCGATCCTCCTTGGCTACCACGGGTGAATAAAGGAGTAGTTCGCCAGCATCATTACGAACCGCACGAGATTGCGGGGGCGCCATTCCTTCCAGCATTTCAATGTCAATAATGTCGTGAGCGTTAAGTAGATCGCGAAGAGTGAGTGCCCATGCAACTTCAAAAAGATTATGGCTGGCAATACCGAGGCGCACGGCGCCGCGATCCGAACGGGTGAGCGCGGTTTCCAGCATTGCTTTATACGAAGCGTCGACATCATGCTTTGTGGGGTATGGCGCCTGTGGCCAATCGTGTAACTCTGCTTCTACGAATTCCATGGCAAGATTCGCACCTTTGACCAAACGGATCTTGATGGGTGCACCACCGGATCGGTAGCGTTCATTGGCCCAGTCAATGAGTGTGACCAGTGCACTGTGGCTGTCGGGGATGTAAGCCTGCAACACAATGCCCGCGCTCAAATTTGTGAACTCAGGCATGGACAGCACCGTTATGAAAGATTCCACCGACAGTTCAAGGTCGCGGTATTCCTCCATGTCGAGATTCACGAATGTGGGTGGAGAGGCTGCAGCAGCGGCCCGATATAAATCAATCAAGCGTTCTTCAATGCGTGCCAGTGAGTCCTTCTTTGCCAAGATGTCGAGGTTTGCGCAGATTGCTGAGATCTTGACGGATACATAATTGACATCGGCACGCTGAATCCGACCGCGCACCATGTCGGTGCGAGTTGTCGCTTCCTGGTCTCCCAGAATCGATTCACCGAGAACATTGATGTTGATTCGGAAACCATCAGCTTGTCGATTCCGCACGTATTTACTGAATGCAGGATCTTCAGCTGGCAAAATCACACCGGATGTGTCCTTGGCAATTCGCCAATCCACGGCCTTCTCGGTGATGCCAGGGATCAGCGGTGCCACCTTGCCAAGGGATGCCAGACCGAAGCGATCGAATCCCCCGAGTGATTCTGGGACTCCGGACTCGGTGAGGTCGGAAAGGCGTCGCGCGGCCCGCTTGGGGTTACGAATGCGTAGGACCTGATCGGTCAAGTCGAGTAAAAGATCACGACCGGATTCATCTGCCAATAGCCGTGCGAGGCGTTGAGCAGAGGATGCTTCTTTTCTCGACGTGTCGGCAAGGGAAGCCTCGAGGAGTGCAAGTGCTCGCGCCTCGGTCAGAGCAATGAGTTCGTCATCAGAGGGCAGCACGGGGATGCTGGTGGCCAGTTCCGAGGTCATGCCTCTATCCAATCGGGGCTGTCTTGTGTCAGAGTGTGTCGGTGGATGTCGAATTGATACAAAATCCGGCTGTTGTGTTGTTCCGCCAATTGGTGGACGGAATCCCTCAGGTGCTGGGATCGGTGAAGGATCTTGAAGACAGACATGTCTATGCCAATGAGGGGTTTTGTGCGCGTCTGGGGCTGAAATCCGCTGATGTGCTTGGGCGCACCGTACCGGAACTCTTTGGCAGGGAGCTGGCCGAATCCTATTTGACTCAAGATGAATTGGTACTAAAGACAGGACGCCCGGTTCAACATCAACTGGAGTTGATCGTTCGGGCTGATGGCCAACTGGGGTGGTACGTCACCAGCAAGTCCCTCATTCGTACCGAGTCAGGTCAGCCGAGTGGAATTGCCGTGCTGTCGGTGGACCTGCACTCACAGGTGAACAGTGCCCATGCGGGCTTGGCGAAAGTCATTCGCGCCGTACGCGATCACATTCACAGTCAATGGCGAGTGTCCGAGATGGCCGAGGTCGCGGGAATCTCTGCGACGTCTTTGGAGCGTTTGGCGCGGCGCACCTTGGGGCTTCCGCCCCAGCAACTACTGCAGCGCCTGCGCCTGGAACACGCTGTCGCTCTGATCACTCAGACGGACATGAATCTGGGAGACATCTCCGCCGAATGCGGGTTTTATGACCAGAGTTCCTTCACTCGGCAATTCCGCAAGGTTCTGGGCCTCACACCCGGCGCCTATCGCCGCACCCGCTGAGCCAAACCGATAACCTCAGACCGTGCTGCTATCCGACCGCGACCTGCTCGCTGAAATCGACAACCAACGTGTGGCAATTGAGCCATTTGATCCTGGCATGATCCAACCATCGAGTATCGATGTCCGTTTGGACCGCTGGTTCCGCGTTTTCGAAAACCACCGCTACCCACATATTGATCCGAGTATCGAACAGGCGGACCTCACTCGACTAATTGAGCCTGAAGCCGATGAACCATTCATTTTGCATCCGGGTGAATTCGTATTGGGATCCACCTATGAAGTGGTGTCACTACCCGACGACATTGCAGGTCGACTCGAAGGTAAATCCTCGCTGGGTCGACTCGGACTTCTCACGCACTCAACCGCAGGCTTCATTGATCCTGGATTCTCCGGCCACGTCACACTTGAGCTATCCAATGTTGCAACATTGCCCATCAAACTTTTTCCAGGGATGAAGATCGGACAGTTGTGTTTATTCCGATTGTCGAGCCCGGCTGAGCATCCCTATGGTTCTGAGAAATACGGATCGCGATACCAGGGTCAACGCGGACCTACACCAAGTCGCTCATTCGCGAATTTTCACCGCACGCAAGTCTGAGGATTACATTCAAGGCGCAATGTCGCTGTGAATGATCGACTCTAACGGTGCTTTTTGCATGGATTTCTCCCACATTCTAGGTACATGAGTGTGGGCGAAGAATCTGAGAACCTGCTAAGGCGGGACTCGCTGAAGGACGCGGGAGAGCGTCTTGAGCAAGCTTTTGTCCTATGCGCATTTGCCACTGAACTGGCGGGCAAGGCACGATCGTGACCTCGCTCGATCCAAAGCGAATATTCGCAACTCTCGACAAGCATGAAGTCGAATACCTCACGATTGGAGCTTGGGCTGTCATTGCGCACGGCTATGTTCGAGCAACTGCTGACATCGACTTCGTTGCCAGGCAAGATAAGAAAAATTTCGAGCGCTTATCAAGGGCGTTCAAAGAGCTTGGTGCCACATTGCGGGGTATTGATGCCGACAAACTTGATATTAACCCGACAGATGCGCAGACTTTGGGGAACGGTGCTTCTTTCACACCAGACACTCTCGCGAGCCCTATCGACTACCTCAACGATGTACCCGGTGCGGCCAACTTTGATTCCATGCGCAAGCGAGCCCGAAGGGTGGAGGCAGGAGGAGTTGGTGTCTGGGTTGTTGGGTACGAGGACCTAATTTCCATGAAACTTGCGTCAGGACGCGATCAAGACTTATTGGGCGTTCGGGAACTACAGGCCATTCACGAATCACACAATGACTCAGAGAATTAACTCTTAGCGCGCACTGACTCCAAAAGAAGGGTCGCAACATCCTGAACCTTCACGCCCTCAGCAATGCCTTCTTGCTGACGTGAAGTGACGGCATCATTGAGCATGACGGAACAGAATGGACAGGCCACCGCGATTGTCTTGGCGCCGGTGGCAATTGCTTCGTCGCCGCGGTTCTTATTGATCTGTTGACCAATTTTTTCTTCCATCCACATGCGTGCACCACCGGCGCCGCAGCAGAATGATTTTTCACCGTGACGCGGCATCTCAATTTTCTCGGCTCCGGTTGCTTCAATGAGCTCACGTGGTGGCACGTAAATATTGTTGTGACGACCCAAGTAGCAGGGGTCGTGATAGGTGACCGTCTCGCCGGGCTCGGTGACGGGAGTTAGACGACCCGTATTCACTAGCTCGCGCAGCAGTTGGGTGTGGTGCACAACGTCGTAGTTCCCACCAATCTGCGGGTATTCACGCTTGAGAGTGTTGAGGCAGTGCGGGCAGGTAACAACAATTTTGGTTGCCTTGATTTCATTGAGCATTTCAACATTTTGCTGAGCCTGCATTTGGTACAAGAATTCATTACCAGCGCGCCGGGCGGGGTCACCCGTGCACGTTTCGCCGTCGCCAAGGACCATGAACTTCACACCAGCAGTGTCGAGAAGTTCTGCAACTGCTTTGGTTGTTGCTTTGGCACGGTCTTCAAATGCACCGGCGCACCCAACCCAGAACAGGTAGTCAATGTCTGCGGGGATTTCATCCTCGCCGTCGCGACCGAAGACGCGGACGTCAAAGTCAACTTCGGCGATCCACGAATTGCGATCCGAGGCGTTCATGCCCCACGGATTTCCTTTTGATTCAACATTTTTAAACATGCCGTTGAGTTCGGCGGGGAATTCGGTGGTGACCATGACCTGATTGCGGCGCATGTCGGCAATGTGGTCAATGTGTTCAATGTCAACAGGACATTGATTGACGCAGGCGCCGCACATGGTGCAGGACCAGAGGACATCGTCCGCAATGATGGGAAGTTCCAATGAGAAATCACGGTGGCCATTAAATGTGTATCCGTCGGTGGATTCATGTTCTGAATCGGCACGGGAGCCAATAAATTGACGCTCCACCATCTCGCGTTGTGATTCGGTCAAACCTTCGAGTGCTGTGGCGTCAAGTTCACCCATGTCGGGGCGAGCACCGCGTGCTGCCAGGAGATAGGGAGCAGACTCGAAGAGGTTCTCGCGAAGATCCATGATGATTAATTTCGGGCTGAGCGGTTTCTCGGTGTTCCAGGCGGGGCACTGCGACTGGCAACGACCGCATTCGGTGCATGCCATGAAGTCCACGTAGTTCTTCCACGTAAATTCTGAGATATGCCCTTTACCGAAAGTGGCATCGTCGGGGGGATCTTCAAAGTTGAGTGGCTTGCCGTCGTAGTAGATCGGAAGAAGTGGGCCAAGTCCGTTGGGACGGCGTGAGGTGTACACGTTCACCGGTGCAGTGAAAATATGGAGGTGCTTGCTGTTGAGGACAAGCAGTAGGAACGCAAGGATCACACCAACGTTAAGCCACAGGCCAATGGTCTCGATCCATTCATTTGTATGTACGCCCAAACCTTGAATCCAGGTGGCGAAGTATTCAGATGCAAATGCACCTTCGGGGAATGGGAAAACACCGGTATTCACCTGCGCCGCGCGGTAGAGGAACAGGGTCCACACCACATTGAAAATCATGAACAGGACGAGCCACGCGCCAGCGGTATGTGAGCCAAAGAACCGCGACCAGCGACCCTCCTGAGAAGGATTGTTCTTGATGCGAATCGCGGCGAACATGACAATACCCACCAGGACCAAAATGGCGAAGAGATCTTCAGCAAAGCCAACAACCGCCCATGTTCCAATGAGGGGAACGGCAAAGTCTGGATCGTAAAGAGCACCAAAAGCTTCAATGACGGTCAGGCCAAGTACCAGGAACCCCCAGAATGCAAAAACGTGAGCTGTGCCCGGAACGATCCACATCAGTAACTTCTTTTGACCGAGCACCTCGGTTGCTTCGGCCTCAACACGCACTGTGGGGTCGGTGAATCTGCCAACAGCCGGGCGCCCGGACCGCGCGAGGGAGAACAGGAACCATCCGCGTTTTGCCGCCAAGGCGAGCAGGACAACAATGATGACGGTCCCGACAAGGGCTCGAAGGAGCAATTGATCCATTGGGAAAGATTACTCACAAGAGGCCAATCTGGTTGCCTGAGGCATTGAGAAGTAAGGCAGCCGGCGCCTTTAGCGACCAATCTCACATTTCCCAGCATGTTCACCAACCGGTTATCCTCCCAGCTCTTACCCACACTTCTCCGTAGTAAAACTGAATTGAGTCCACCCGACTCAATTAATATGACACCGATTTGACGTATTGCCTGATATAGGGCACACTAGACGAAGATTTATCAGGAATTCTCGAAATAGAAGTTCAACGAAAAACACACATATAAAGGAAAAGAGGAGCCACACAATGGCTAGAGCAGTAGGAATTGACCTCGGTACCACCAACTCCGTGGTCTCAGTACTCGAAGGCGGAGAGCCGGTAGTGATCGCGAACGCTGAAGGCGCTCGCACCACCCCGTCGGTTGTCGCATTCGCAAAGAACGGCGAGGTGCTCGTTGGCGAAGTCGCCAAGCGCCAGGCCGTTACCAACGTTGACCGCACCATTCGGTCCGTAAAGCGCCACATGGGCACCACCTGGGATGTAGACATTGATGGCAAGAAGTACACCCCCCAGGAAATCAGTGCGCGCACACTTATGAAACTCAAGCGCGATGCTGAGGCCTACCTCGGCGACACCGTCTCTGACGCTGTCATCACCGTCCCCGCCTACTTCAGCGATGCTCAGCGTCAAGCCACCAAAGAAGCCGGCGAAATTGCGGGCATGAACGTGCTTCGCATCATTAACGAGCCCACTTCGGCCGCTTTGGCTTATGGCCTTGATAAAGGTGACGTTGAACAAACAATCTTGGTCTTTGACCTCGGTGGCGGAACATTTGACGTGTCACTCTTGGAAATCGGCGACGGAGTCGTTGAAGTCAAGGCAACTAGTGGCGATAACAACCTCGGTGGAGATGACTGGGACAACGCTGTTGTCGATTGGATGGTTACCCAGTTTAAGAATGCTCACGGTGTTGATTTGTCCAAAGACAAAATGGCCACTCAGCGTTTACGTGAAGCAGCTGAAAAAGCAAAAATTGAACTATCCAGTTCCACAGAGACGAGCATCAACCTTCCGTACATCACGGCAAGTGCCGACGGTCCTTTGCACCTTGAAGAAACACTGAGCCGCAGCAAGTTCGAGTCGCTGACGGCTGACTTACTCAAGCGCACCAAGGCTCCCTTCGAAGCAGTGGTGAAGGATGCCGGCATCAAGGTGTCTGACATTGATCAGGTTGTTCTGGTCGGTGGCTCAACCCGTATGCCAGCAGTTGCTGACCTCGTCAAGGAAATGACCGGCAAAGATGCCAACAAGGGCGTGAACCCTGACGAAGTCGTGGCAATCGGTGCAGCACTGCAAGCTGGTGTACTTCGTGGCGATGTCAAAGACGTTCTCCTCCTTGACGTCACACCACTGTCCCTGGGTATTGAGACCAAGGGTGGCGTGATGACCAAGTTGATCGAGCGCAACACCACCATCCCGACCAAGCGGAGTGAAACATTTACCACCGCTGAAGACAATCAGCCATCAGTGTTGATTCAGGTCTACCAAGGTGAGCGCGAAATGGCGGCGTACAACAAGCAGCTCGGAACATTTGAGTTGACCGGTTTGCCACCTGCACCACGCGGTATCCCGCAGATCGAAGTCACATTTGACATCGATGCTAACGGAATCGTGCACGTCTCTGCCAAAGACAATGCAACTGGCAAAGAGCAGTCCATGACCATCTCCGGTGGTTCGTCTTTGAATAAAGAAGACATTGACCGCATGATGCGCGATGCAGAACAGCATGCTGAAGAAGACAAGGCTCGCCGCGAGGAAGCCGAAGTTCGCAATAACGCCGAAGCACTCGTCTATCAGACGGAGAAGTTCTTGGCTGACAATGCAGACAAGGTCCCTGCAGAAGCTAAGTCAAATGTTGAAGAGCCCTTGGCTGAACTCAAGAAGGCAATCGAAGATAACGATGCCGCGGGCATGCGCACCGCGACTGACAAGGTTGCTGCAGCGAGCCAAGCACTGGGTGCAGCCATGTACTCACAGGCAGAACAAGATGGAACGGCTGCGTCCGCCGACGCTGCCGGTGAAGCAGCTGACATGTCCGAGGAGGACGTCGTCGACGCTGAAATCGTCGATGAGGATGAATCCAAGTGACACAGGAATTCGATCCACGTGACGAGGGCGTGCGCGTCAATGACAAAAGACGAATAGACCCCGACACTTTTGAGGTTCGCCAGACTAGTTCTGGCGAACCTCAGTCGGAGTTTGACGCAGAAGCGACCGTGATTGAAGGCGAAGTTGCCGGAATTGAAGCGAAAGTCGCTGAACTCACGAGCGATCTCCAACGAGTTCATGCTGAGTATGCAAACTATCGCAAGCGTGTTGATCGTGACCGGGATGTGAATCGACAGATTGCAATTGGGTCGGTGTTCATGGAGTTACTTCCAATCCTTGACGACATTGACAGGGCTCGTGAACACGGTGAACTCAACGGTGCCTTTAAAACCATGGGTGAAAGTTTGGAAGCAAGCTTGACCAAAATGGGACTTGAAAAATTTGGTGCCGCCCAGGAACCATTCGATCCAAATATGCATGAGGCACTCGCTAATGAGGAAGTAGAAGGTGTCACTGAACCTACAGTGATTGCCGTTTTCCAGCCGGGCTATCGCCAGGGTGAGCGCATTCTCAGGCCAGCACGCGTCAGCGTTGCCGGAACCTGAGTTCAACAAAAGA
The DNA here is from genome assembly GCA_018402075.1 of Candidatus Nanopelagicales bacterium. Next base: position 20,106 of record JAGYJP010000010.1, read on the forward strand.
TTGAGACTATGAATGAATAAAGACTGGATCGAGAAGGACTTCTATGCATCCCTTGGCGTGACAAAAGATTCCACGCCAGAGGAAATGAAAAAGAAGTACCGCAAACTCGCACGTGAATTACACCCCGATAAAAACCCGGGGGACAAAAAAGCTGAGGAGAAATTCAAGGAAGTCTCTGAGGCTTACGATGTCCTCTCGGATCCAGCCAAGCGCGCCGAATATGACGAAGCCCGTTCCCTTTTCGCCTCAGGTGCATACGGTCCCCAAGGCGGTTTCGGCGGCGGTTTCGGTGGCGGTGGGCGCGGTGGCGGTGGCTACAACGTTAATTATGAAGACCTCTTCGGCGGTGACCAAAGTGGTTTTGGTGACTTCCTGGGTGGCCTATTCAATCGCGGCGGCGGCAGTCAAAGAAGCCGTCAACCCAGACGTGGTGCTGACATGGAATCAACCGCGACCTTGTCTTTTGCGGACTCCCTCGATGGCGTGACATTGCCGCTGCGATTAACCGAAGATGCACCCTGCACCATGTGTCACGGCACGGGAGCGAAAGCGGGATCCACACCTAGTGTGTGTCCCACCTGTGGTGGCAATGGTCAGGTGTCACGCAATGCGGGTGGCTTCGCCTTTGCTGAACCATGCCCCACCTGCCAAGGACGCGGCCTTTATGTTGACGACCCGTGCACTTTGTGTCATGGATCTGGTCGCGGAAAGAAAACCCGCACCGTTCAGGCACGCATACCAGCCGGTGTGAAGGACGGAAGTCGCATTCGGCTCAAAGGTAAAGGTGCACCGGGCGAGCGCGGTGGCCCCAATGGCGACCTGTTCATCAAAGTAACCGTCACGCCAGACAAGTTGTTTACCCGAAAGGGAGACAACCTCAGTGTCACCGTCCCGGTGACATTTGCTGAGGCCGCATTGGGTGCTGAGATTGAGGTACCCGTTCCCCGTGGCGGCACCGTCAACATGCGGATTCCAGCGGGAACAACAACAGGTCGAACATTTCGGATCAAAGGCAAAGGAATTAGGGGCAAGGACGGTAAGAACCACGATGTCCTTGCTGCCGTCGAGGTTTCCGTTCCCCAGAATCTCAGTGCAGATGCAAAGAGTGCATTGGAAGCATATGCCGCGGCAACCGTTGATCACGATCCTCGTAAAGATATTTACGCAATGAGCGGCAAGTCCGCGAAGTCGAGTACCCCATGAGCCAGTCTTATGAAGACCTTGTTGTTTCCTCGGAAACTCCGGTATACGCAATTTCCATTGCAGCGCAGTTAGCCGGACTGCACCCGCAGACACTTCGGCAATACGACAAAGTCGGGCTCGTTATTGCGCGTCGCGTGGGCGGTCGCAATCGCCTTTACAGTGCACATGACATTCAGCGGTTGCGATACATATCGCAGCTATCCCAAGAGGGATTAAGCATTGAAGGTATTCGACGCGTCTTGGAGTTAGAGCAAGAAGTAGAGAATTTACGGGGTCGCCTTGATGAATTTCATCGCGAACGATCCTCACGAGCCTTGGTGGTGTGGCGACCACAACGCAAGAAAAGGGGTTAGACAATGGATATTCAATTCACCACCAAGAGTCAAGACGCACTTGGTGCCGCCATTCGCATAGCCGCATCTCAGGGTAATCCTGTGGTGGAACCAATTCACATCTTGGATTCATTACTCCAGCAGGGTCCGGGAATTGCATCTGAATTGCTGGAAATTGTGGGTGTGGATTTACCCGCGCTGACGGCATCTGTTCGCGAAGCAATCAAGGAATTGCCTTCAGCGGTAGGGAGCACCGTGGCATCCCCGCAGTTGAGTCAATCGAGCTTCAATGTTTTGACGGCCGCAGATAAACTCGCCAAGGAACGTGGCGACGAATACGTGAGTACCGAGCACTTGCTCATTGCCTTGAGTGAAGCTGGTGGGTCTAATGTTTCGGACCGACTTGCGTCCGCGGGTGCAACTGCACCAGCATTGTTATCAGCATTACAAGACACGAGGGGAAGTGCACGCGTGACCACTCAAGATCCGGAAAGCACATTTCAGGCCCTAGAAAAATACGGTGTTGATCTCACCGCACGTGCGCGCGAAGGCAAGATTGATCCGGTCATTGGTCGTGACGAAGAAGTCCGCCGCACCATCCAGGTTCTTTCTCGCCGCACCAAAAATAATCCGGTTCTCATTGGCGAACCCGGTGTGGGTAAAACAGCGGTCGTTGAAGGGCTTGCCCGGCGTATTGTCGAGGGCGATGTCCCCACTTCGCTCGCTGGCAAAACTTTGATCTCACTCGACCTGAGTTCCATGGTCGCTGGCGCCAAGTACCGTGGGGAATTCGAAGAACGCCTCAAAGCTGTCCTCGATGAAATCAAAAACAGCGATGGCCAGATCATTACTTTCATTGACGAACTCCATACCGTTGTTGGTGCGGGGAGTAGTGGCGACTCCGCCATGGATGCCGGAAACATGCTCAAACCAATGCTGGCCCGCGGTGAGTTGCGCATGATTGGCGCCACCACCCTTGACGAATATCGTGAGTACATTGAAAAAGACGCTGCCTTAGAGCGGCGCTTTCAGCAGGTTTATGTTGACCAGCCGTCGGTGGAAGACACTATTGCGATTTTGCGTGGAATTAAGGAAAAGTACGAAGCCCACCACAAGGTTGTTATTTCTGATTCCGCACTCGTTGCGGCAGCAACCATGTCTGATCGTTACATCACCAGTAGATTCCTGCCCGACAAAGCGATTGACCTGATGGATGAATCAGCCAGTCGGCTGCGCATGGAAATTGATTCTTCACCGGTAGAGATTGATGTTTTGCGGCGGCAGGTTGATCGGCTGCGCATGGAGGAACTCGCTGTCTCAAAGGAAACTGATCAAGCGTCCAAGGATCGACTTGAGAAGATTCGCTCCGAAATCGCGGACAAAGAAGAAGAGCTTCGCGGCCTTCGCACTCGCTGGGATGCCGAGAAGCAAGGACTCGATCGCATTGGTGAAATCAAAGTCCTCATTGATGACCTTCGTGCGATTGCCGACAAAGCTCAGCGAGATGGTGACTTTGAGCAAGCATCGCGAATTCTGTATTCCGAGATACCTACATTTGAAGAAGAATTGGAACGAGTAACGGCTGAAACAAATGCCCGTGAATCCTCCATGGTCAAAGAAGAAGTGACCGCTGACGACATCGCTGAGGTTGTTGCCAGCTGGACCGGAATTCCCGCCGGCCGCCTGCTTGAAGGTGAAACCGAAAAACTCTTGCGCATGGAAGATGAACTCGGCCACCGAGTTATTGGGCAAAAGGAAGCGGTTCGCGAAGTCAGCGATGCTGTTCGCCGTGCTCGCGCCGGCATCTCCGATCCTGATCGACCCACCGGTTCATTTATGTTCCTTGGCCCAACGGGTGTGGGAAAAACTGAACTCGCCAAAACACTTGCCGAGTTCCTCTTTGATGATCAACGCTCCATGATTCGGATCGACATGAGTGAGTACTCCGAGAAGCATTCGGTATCCCGCCTGGTCGGTGCTCCCCCTGGTTACGTTGGCTACGACGAGGGTGGTCAGCTCACCGAAGCAGTTCGTCGACGTCCTTATTCGGTGGTTCTCCTCGACGAAGTCGAAAAAGCACACCCGGAAGTCTTCGATATTCTGTTGCAGGTTCTTGACGATGGTCGCTTGACCGATGGCCAAGGGCGTACCGTTGATTTTCGTAATGTGATTTTGATCCTGACATCCAATATGGGCTCGCAGTACCTGATTGATACCTCGGTGCCATTTGAAGAACGCAAAGCACAGGTCATGGAGGTTGTTCGTCAACAGTTCCGCCCTGAGTTCCTTAACCGCCTTGATGCCATGGTCACTTTTGATCCACTCGATAAAGAAGAACTGGCACGCATCGCTGGTATTCAAATTGAGCAGTTGCAAAAACGGCTCGATGATCGACGGATCACCCTTGACCTTGACTCAGATGCACGCGAGTGGTTGGTTGATCGCGGATTTGATCCGGTGTACGGCGCCAGACCACTTCGTAGGTTGGTGCAAACCGCGGTGGGTGACAAACTCGCCATGGCGATTCTCGGTGGTGAGGTGCGTGACGGTGACACCGTGCACATCACGGTGGAACCTAGTGGTGACGCCCTAAGTCTGAAAGTCGATTAATTGCCGCACTGAGAACTTCAGGTTTCTTGCAAAAGGCCCAGCGCACATATGTTGTGAAACCCGTTCCGCCTTCGGTCAAAACTTGGAATGGTATTGCCGCCACCCCAAAGGTGGTGGGGAGCATTCGACAAAACTCCATGCCATCGGTGTAACCGAGGGAAGAAATATCGGTACTGAGAAAATAGGTACCTTCGGTGGGAAGAACGTGCAATCCGAGATCGGCTAAACCGCTGCCGAGTTGGTCCCGTTGTGCTTGAAGTGCATTGCGAAATTCAGTGAAGTAGTGATCTGGCAGTCCTAATGCGGTCACCATGGCCACTTGGAATGGTCCACCAGATACGTAACTTAAATGTTGTCTTACTGCGCGGACCGCACCAATTAATTGGGTAGGACCTGTTGCCCAACCCACTTTCCAACCGGTGAAGGAAAAACTCTTTCCACCTGATCCAATGGTGATGGTTCGTTCGGCCATTCCGTCAATGGTGGCGAAAGGAACATGTCGGTGTTCAGGAAACCACAGGTGTTCATAGGCTTCATCGGAAATCACAATCAGATTGTGTTCCATTGCAATGTCCGCGATTCCCTGCATTTCTTCGGGAGTGAAGACAATGCCGGTGGGATTGTGTGGCGAATTCATGAGCAAGACTCGGGTGCGTGGTGTAATTGCATCTGCCAACCGATCGATATCAGGGCGCAATCGCCCATCGGTGCTCACCGTGAAGGGCACGCCCACAGGAGTAGCACCTGCGAGGTCGATTCCGGCTCGGTACACGTCAAATGCAGGATCAAAGAACACAACTTCATCGCCGGGTTCAACAAGTGCCAACAGACTGGATGCAATTGCCTCCGATGCTCCCGTTGTGACAACAACATCTGTATCAGGATTCAGGACAATGGAATAAAACCTGTTCTGATGAGATGCAATGGCTTGCCGAAGTGCAGGAAATCCGTGTGCGGGCGGGTATTGATTGCCTTCCCCTGACTCAATTGCGCGAATCGCTGCTTGGGTGACCTCGGGTGGACCATCGGTGTCAGGAAAGCCTTGACCAAGGTTGATTGACTGTGTGCGCGTTGCCAGTTGCGACATTTCACCAAAAATTGACTGCGCGTGTGGGCGCATGCGAGCAACAAGTGGGTTTTCCTCCGAGGTGATGTCGCTCACGGCGAAAGAGTAACGTGGTGATCATGGCTGTTCCCGCGCATACCGATTTGCCACCCGCATGGCAGGACGTGCTCAATCGAATTGCTCAATCAGCGGAAAAATCGGATCGTGCGGGAGTTCCACGCAGCCACTTCAATGATTTGGCTGAAGTCGGTGCTCACGGGACACCCGCTGGCGTCAATGAATGGCGTGAATTGACCGAGCGGATCGCTGGGGCGGATGCAAGTACCTGGTTTTGTTGGGCTCAGCACCAGACACCATTGCGCACACTTGAAGCAGGGGGCAATCAGCCTGCAGCCAACGCACTGCAAGAGCAATGGCTATCGGGTCTTCAGTCCGGCGAGTATCTCGCAGCTGTTGCATTTGCCCACATCCGGCGACCGGGTCCGGCAAATCCGGTGGCCGTAAAAGTAAATGGTGATTGGCAACTTGATGGCTCACTGGACTGGGTGACCAGTTGGGATATCGCGGATGTTGTCATGGTGATGGCACTCACAGCCGATAAATCCGACATCGTCACGTTTTTTATTCCCACCAATAAATTCTCGGAATTGGTTCAGGGAAGCACGGTGGGTGAGCCGCTTGAATTGCTATCCATGTCGGGTACACACACTCGACCCATTCGATTCGAGAACTCGGTGATTCCATCAGACTTTGTATTTGAGGTCAGTAGTTTCGCACAATGGCAAACAGCCGATGCTCGAAAAACATTGGCACCAAATCCTGCGGCGCTCGGACTGGCACGAGCTGCAATTGACGAGTTGGAATCGATTGGAATTGCGAGGAATAGTTCAGAGATTATGTCTCTCGTGACCACACTCACCCAACAATTCAATGCACTTCGTCACAACGCATACTCACTCCTCGATCACGGTGAAGCTGCCGGTTCGGCTGATCTCATGCGCTCCAGGGTGGAGATATTGGAATTTGCTCGTGAGTGCACTTCCGCGGTGGTGATTGCTCGAGCTGGTGCGGGAATGCAGTCGGGAAAAAGTGCAGAGCGTCGAGTTCGCGAATCCATGTTCCTACAGGTCCAGGCTCAAACGGAACTTACTCGCAACGCAGCACTGAACAGAATCAGCAGTCGGTATCCGATTGTGCAGTGAGCGTGCAACTGCTCAATACCTAGCGCTTGATAACCCGAACAGGTGACACACCGACGCCTATTTCCGTTTCAATCCGAACTTGGCAGCGGTAACTAACTCTGACCAACTTTGTGACCACGGCTCTGTTGTCGCGAATGGCCGCGCTCCTGTTGACACCAGGGCCCACGGGTGTACACGCCACCTGTTCGCTGATCACTGAGGAGCCATTGGGAATTGACGGCGTTGTGGTGAATCGCGCAACAGACTTCTTGCGCTGCACCTTTGTGATACTCCCAGCGATGGGCATGGTGCTGGGAGATGCCGTCACGGGTGCGCTGGCGGGCGAATTCCCTCGACCATTCGCTGATATGGCTGTCACCGTGTACTCGGCACCGTTAATTAAGTCACTCACGGTGCAGTTTCCCGCAATCGAGTTTCCAGATGGTGCTGCGAAACAGTTTTGGGTGACGGCAACGGTGGGAGATTGATTTGTCGGTCCCGTCACGGATACCGCGTATTGGGTGACCGAAATTCCATCGGCTCCACCGGTGACGCGAATATTCAATTCACCAGTGAGTGGCGTGATTGATACAGCTGGAGCGGCTACCGGAGCGGATTCCGCGATCGCCTTGTTGTCATTCAAGAAATTAGTTTCCGCACTGATTCGGGTGTACACACCTGGGTACTTGCCCGCACAGTCTTCACCCCAACTGACCAATCCAATCAACATAGGCCCAGCACTACCCTCGGCAACAAGTGGACCACCAGAGTCACCTTGGCAGGCATCAATCACACTGCCATTTGGAGTTGTACCTCCGGCGCACAACATGACTGCGGCATTTACTTCGCTACTGGGGAACCCGAGGAAGCGAATTCCATTCACTTCGTACTTTGCGCCACCACCGCAGGAAGAATCGGGAAATACAACGAGGTTGCCCACTTTGAATATGGCTGGATATTTATTACCGGAACTCACCGTGTTTCCCCAGCCCGCAACTTTCGCAGGGTGACCACCTGTGGTGTATTCGGCCGCAAGGTCTGGCGTAATGACTGCAATCAAGGGAATATCTGTGACTGGCTGACTCAGCGTCAATACAGCGATGTCATTCTCAGTGGATTTAATGACGTATCCCGGGTGCACACTAATTTTTGAAACTTGACGGATAGGGAAGTTCGTAGAATTCAAGTCTTGGGTGAATCCAATAGTTACTTCATCTGCCCTCTTGTGCTTGCCTGTTTCCTGGTTCACCACACAATGCGCTGCCGTCACAATGGTGGTGGTCGATGTCAGGCTTCCCGCACAGAATTGCGCTTGGAAGGCACCCGATTGGGGAAATTTCTTGGCATCAAGTAGAGCAACCAGAAATGGAAATTGCCCGGGCGTGCCGTTAGTGCCATGAACAACGCGTGCCGTGAGCGAGTGGTCCAGTGAATGGCCGGGTACAGGAAGGACGATAAGAACCAGTGCAAAGACCAATGAGAATGCGCTGGCAACCACGGCCGTCCTCGTTCCGTTCCTCACCCTCTAACGGTACGCCCCGGACCCCACCGCAACACTCACTGAGCCGAATTTGATTGGTCAAGAATGAGACGAGCGAGATCATTTGAGTCACAAAAATGGGCAATTCGGAAACCGCGCAGGGAAACAGACCGCTCAGGATCCTCGTCACGGGGCAGATACACGGTCACGGGCGCCTGCGGCCACAGATCGGTGCTTGTCGGGAAAATTGGGCGAATCAGGGAATACCCAACGATCGGACGGTGGGCGGCGGCCTGAGCTCGGGCAATCGCGGGAAGATCCAAGCATCTACTTCCCATCGCAGCGAAAACCACCGGAGCCTTATCCACTTCTCTGTTAGCTGCTTCCCTATTAATGTGTAAACACGCTTCGGCGACTGTGAGATGTGCGGGTAGAACCACACATTGGTGTGCATCCATCATGTCTGACGTTGCCGTGCGTTCGAGTGCATCGGACAACCCAGATGGGCTTTCCGGCGAGTCCCAATAAATAAGGCGAGGCATCGGCCCTAACTGTAGATGCCCCGACTGGACTTCCTTTGTGCCCGTGGCCGATCAGTAGCATGGTGATATGACTCAGTCACCCGAGTGGATCCAATTACGTCAGCAGATTTTGGATAAGGCCGTTGTGCGGGGCAAGGTGATTTTATCCAGTGGCCGTGAAGCGGATTACTACATTGACCTGCGCCGCGTGACACTTGATGCCGTGGCGTCACCGCTGGTAGGTGCCGTCATGCGCCAGGTAAATGTCAATTTTGATTTTGCTGCAGTGGGTGGTCTGACATTAGGCGCTGATCCGGTTGCAACATCAATGATGCACAGTGCCGCGCAGGATCGCGAACTCCTTAATTCATTTGTTGTTCGTAAGAGTGAGAAACAACACGGACTCCAACGTCGCATTGAAGGACCAGATGTCAAAGGCGTTCGCGTACTCGCCGTTGAAGACACTTCAACGACAGGTGCATCTGTTTTGACGGCTGTTGATGCCCTGCTCGCCGAGGGTGCGGTCATTGCTGGTGTCAGTGTGATTGTTGACCGAGGTGCTCGCGCAACAATTGTCGAGCGAGGATATGAATACACGGCTGCGTACACCTTGCAAGATCTAGGACTTGAGTGAGTCTTCCTGTTCTTCGTCTTCCTGTTCTTCGCTAAGACCAAATCGCCGCTCGACAACCAGCAAAACTGCGACAAAGAGCGCTCCTGCCACAAACATGCCAATGGCCAGTCCCAATTGATCTCCAGGCGCGAGTAACGCCCGATCCTCTCCTTGCCACGGCCACAGCGCCCGCAGGGAACCGATCATGAGTCCGGTAATGATGACCAGCGTGATACGGGCCTTATGTTCAAGTAACCAGCGCAAAATCGAAACGAACACGGCCAATCCAAGAATGGCACCGAGTGCAAATACTCCGAGATACACAAAGTTTCTGTCATTAACGGCCGCAATTGTTGTGTCATACATCCCTAAGGTGAGGAGCAGGAATGATCCGGACACTCCAGGTAGGACCAATGCGCAAATCGCAACAGCTGCGGAGAAGAACACCGCGATCAAACCCGGATCTGCAGCATCTGCGGCGGGTAATCCGGTGAGGAAGAACAGGACCACGGCACTGACAAATGCGATGAATACATACAGGGGGCTCCAGCCGCCCACTCTGAGCACCATGTGTGCCGGAACGTAGACGCCCACGATTACCAGTCCGAAGAACAAGGCATTCATGGCGATGGGTTGTTCATCCAGTAATGGCTCGAGAATTCTTGCGCCCACCACGAGTGCGATTCCCATGCCAATTGCTAAAGGGATAAGTACTCGCCACGGAAGCCCCCGAATGGTCCTGATGGCGGTGGCTGCAGATGGCTTGGTGCCAGCGAGTCCAAGAAGCTGCCGGACGGCAAGCACCGCATCGGCGATTGCATCAAGGAGTGTTTGATACACACCCACAATCAATGCGAGCGTTCCACCGCTCACGCCAGGGATAACTTCTGCGATCCCCATGAGTGCGCCGCGAATGAAATTGGCAAGAGTTTTTAGCACCCTGACAGGGTAGTGGTTAAGTTCACTCTCATGGAGGAAGTAGCGGTGCAAGTCGACGAACCCGATGGTGAGCCATTCAAGGTTGTTGGCGTTGGCCCGTGGGAAGGCCAGTGGCCCACCGAGGATCACTTCGATCCGGAACTACTTCGCGATGGTGACCGGCGCAATGTCACTGACCAATATCGTTATTGGAAGCTCGAAGCAATTGTTGCCGATCTCGATACCAAGCGACACCCCATGCATATTGCGATTGAGAACTTGGGTCATGATTTCAACATTGGCACGATTGTGCGCAGCGCTAATGCGTTTCTTGTTGGTGAAGTTCATATTGTTGGCAAGAAGCGTTGGAATCGTCGTGGCGCCATGGTCACCGACCGCTATCAGCATGTTCACCACCACGAGAATGCTGAGGACTTTATTGAGTGGGCCACACAACAGAGCATGCCCGTCATTGGGATCGACAATATGCCAGGGTCAGTGAAGCTTGAGAAGTTTGTGTTCCCGGAGCGCTGTGTCCTTGTCGTGGGCCAAGAAGGCACCGGTCTGTCTGACGCCATGCGAGCAGGCTGCGACACCCTGGTGGAGATTTCCCAATTCGGGTCCACCCGTTCCATCAATGTGGGCGCTGCGGCTGCGATTGCCATGCACGAGTGGGTACGACAGTGGGCGGTTAATTAAGGGTCATTTACGTATGCTGTTGCAGTTCTATGTTTGTGGGCGGGCCACGTTAACCGGTGACATGACCATAACGAGCGAGTGGAAAGATAGGGTGCAAGAGTTCACTTTAAAGGGGAGTTTCCATGCCAATTGCATCGCCAGAAATTTATGCCGAAATGCTCGATCGAGCCAAGGCAGGCAAGTTCGCTTATCCCGCGATCAATACTTCCTCCTCTCAAACAATTAATGCTGCGATTCGTGGTTTCGCAGAGGCAGAGTCAGACGGAATCGTGCAGGTGTCATGGGGTGGCGCAGAATTCGCATCCGGTCAGGCAGTGAATGACATGATCACCGGCGCGGTCGCTCTCGCGGAGTTCGCACATATTGTTGCGGCGAAATATGACGTGAACATTGCACTGCACACCGACCACTGCCCCTTGGACAAATTGCCCGGGTTCATGGAGCCACTCCTGGCAATTTCGCAGGATCGCGTTGCCAAGGGCATGCAGCCGTTGTTCCAGTCGCATATGTGGGACGGCTCCGCTGTTCCTCTCAATGAAAATCTTGATATTGCAGAGAAAATGCTCGATGCATCCGTCAAGGCTCACACGATCTTGGAAATTGAGATCGGTGTTGTTGGTGGCGAGGAAGACGGCATTGAAGCATCACATGACGCAAAGTTGTTCTCCACCGTTGAAGACGGTCTCGCTACCGCAAAGAAGCTCGGTCTCGGGGAGCGTGGCCGTTACATGGTTGCCGCGACATTCGGCAATGTGCATGGTGTGTACAAGCCCGGCAATGTTGTTTTGACGCCCTCCATTCTCAAAGACATTCAAGATGCCGTTGGAAAGGAGTATGGAGTCGACAAGCCATTTGACTTGGTATTCCACGGTGGATCCGGTTCGCTGTTGAGCGAAATCCGCGAATCACTTGACTACGGCGTTGTAAAAATGAACATTGATACTGATACTCAGTATGCATTCACCCGCCCAATCGCCAATCACATGTTCGTCAATTACAACGGTGTATTAAAAGTTGATGGCGATGTCGGAAACAAGAAGCAGTACGACCCGCGCTCCTACGGCCGAGCAGCTGAAAAGGGTATGGCAGATCGTGTGAAGTTGGCGTGCGAAGACCTGCGCTCTGTCGGAACGAAGATCAACTCATGAGCATCTCTGGTACAAATCTTCTGGGCGGACCTGAACCAACCCTGTTGCCCGCAGGGGATCCTGCGCAAACTGAACTGGAAGCAGGAGCCGATCCTCAGGATGTCGTGAAGGAGTACCCGACAAGTTCATTGGCGTGGGCAATGTTGAGTGATCAAGCGTGGGATGCAGGCGACATCGTTGCCTCTTACGCCTACGCCCGAGTTGGTTATCACCGCGGCCTCGATGCATTACGGCGCAATGGCTGGAAAGGCCATGGGCCGGTTCCCTGGAGCCATGTACCCAATCAAGGTTTCTTGCGTTGCCTTCAAGACCTTGGGAGGGCAGCAGGGGCCATTGGTGAAACCGATGAAGTAGTTCGAATTTCCGAATTCCTTGTTGAGTGTGACCCAACTCTTGGCTAGCACTGAACTCACCAGACCGGTTCTGATTGTTGGCGCAGGCATCACAGGAATAGCGTGCGCTCGAGTTCTGCGGTCTCACGGAATTCCATTTCGAGTGGTCAACAAAGGAAAAAAAATTGGTGGGCGCATGGCATCTCGGGTCGTGCGCGACTCAGGAACCAAATATGACGGTCGCATATTCGATATCGGTGCTTCCTATTTCACAGTGAGTGATCCGGAATTCCAGCAACACGTTCACGAGATGCAGGATCGTGGAATTGTGAGCGAGTGGACCGACACTTTTCATGTGGCCGATGACACGGGAATTCTCGGCGTGAAGGTTGGGCCAATGCGGTACAGCGCTGCGAAGGGAATACGCAGTGTCGTTGAGTATCTCGCAGAGGGCATCGAAGTTATTGAGGGCGAAGTAGAAGAACTTGATATTCCTCATGAACGAGTTGCATTGTGTATGCCAACACCTCAAGCGGCAAAAATCCTTCCGCAGGCAAGTGAATTGAACCCAACTGCATGGGAACCCGTGATTGTTGTATCCATGTTGTTCGCCGAGAAGTCGTGGCAGGACTTTGATGGCATCTTTGATAACTCGACAAGTGCAGTGACGTGGATCGCGAACGATGGTTCACGCAGAGGTGACCATGCACCAGCACTCGTTGCACATGTTCACCCGGTGTTGAGTTCACATCACCTCAGTGATCCATCGGGTGTTATTCCATTTGCAGTGAGTGCCGTGCAACAAATCTTGGGTTTCGATAACGAGCCGGTCTGGACAAGTGCGCATCGGTGGACATTTGCCAAGCCGGTCGAGGGCACAACACTGAGTGAACCACTTTTTTATGCGGCACCAAGTGAAGAAATATTCATGGCCGGTGATTCATACTCTGACCGCCCTCGCGTGGAGGCCGGTTGGATCTCTGGGACAGCATTGGGAAAGCACTTGGTGGGCAAGCGTTAATCCCGTTAGTGTCAAACATGCTGGCGTCCGGTAACCTTTCGCGGTGCCAGCAATTGTTCTCCTCGGGTCCCAATGGGGCGACGAAGGAAAAGGAAAAGCGACCGATCTGCTGGGCGATCGCGTTGACTACGTTGTCCGCTATCAGGGTGGAAACAATGCAGGGCACACCGTTGTCATTGGTGACAAGAAGTTTGCGCTTCACCTTTTACCGAGTGGAATCCTTACACCTGAAGTTATTCCGGTAATCGGAAATGGCGTGGTCATTGATCCTGCCGTGTTATTACAGGAGATAGCCGGCCTGAATGCCCAAGGAATTGACACATCTAAATTACTCATCAGTGCAAATGCGCACCTGATCACCAGCTATCACGTGACACTCGACAAAGTCACCGAGCGGTTCCTAGGCAAAGCCCAAATCGGAACAACTGGCCGCGGAATCGGACCGACTTACAGTGACAAAATCGCGCGCGTTGGAATACGCGTTCAAGACCTTTTCGATGAATCAATCCTGAGACAAAAAGTTGAGGGAGCGCTTGCCAATAAGAATCAGGTGTTGGTCAAGGTATTTAATCGACGAGCAATTGAAGTAGATGCCGTTGTTGAAGACCTCTTGCAATATGCAGATGCTTTGCGTCCCTGGGTCACAGACACTTCATTGTTACTCAACCAAGCCTTGGATCAAGGAAAGGTTGTGTTGCTGGAAGGCGGTCAGGGCACGTTACTTGATGTTGATCACGGGACATATCCATTTGTTACATCAAGTAATCCAACGGCGGGTGGTGCATGCACGGGCAGTGGAATTGGCCCGACACGAATTGATCGCGTGGTGGGAATTTTGAAGGCTTACACAACTCGTGTCGGTTCGGGACCATTCCCCACGGAACTCTTTGATGACGATGGCGAGAAACTGCGCACCATTGGTGGCGAACGCGGAGTCACGACCGGACGTGCCCGCCGCTGCGGGTGGTTCGATGTTCCGATCGCCAGGTTTGCCACTCGTGTCAATGGCCTGACCGACACATTCCTTACCAAGCTAGATGTGCTTACCGGGTGGAATGAAATTCCGGTGTGCGTTGCTTATGACATTGATGGGGAGCGCACCGAAGAAATTCCCATGACCCAAACAGAGTTCCACCATGCCAAGCCGGTGTACCAGCTGCTTCCAGGTTGGAGTGAAGATATCTCTGGAGCGAAGTCACTTGCTGATCTACCTAAGAACGCTCGCGAGTACGTGAACTTTCTTGAACAACAATCGGGAACTCGAATTAGCGCCATTGGCGTGGGCCAGGATCGCAATGCCACGATCGCCATTAATGACCTGATTGGCTAATCGGTGGAACCGGAACTCATTGCCCGTTACACCCCGACCTATGAAGTAGATGGATCTGGAAACCCGGTCGGTGTTCCGGTGCCTGGTTCCCCCGAGCCACAGCGTCCCGCAGGGAATTTGCTTGGCATCTATTGCCGTCTTGAACCACTGAACGCGGATCGTCATTCTGCTGATCTATTTACCGCATTTGCTGGAAACGATCATCTTTGGACCTATCTGCCACATGGACCATTCGCCACGGAAGCTGCTTACCGGGACTGGGTGATTTCCCGCGAAGGCGGTATTGACCCATTCTTTTACGCAATCATTGATCGAGAAACAGAAAAGGCCACGGGCGTGGCAAGTTACTTGCGCATTGATCCGCCCGCCCGCAGTATTGAAGTGGGCTGGATCACCTACTCCCCGGCATTACAAGAGTCGCGCGTTGCAACTGATGCCATGTTTGTCATGATGAAGAATGTATTTGATCTGGGATATCGGCGATACGAGTGGAAGTGCGATGCCCTCAACCAGAAATCACGCAAAGCGGCAATCCGGCTCGGAATGACATATGAAGGAACATTTAGGCAAGCCACCGTCGTGAAGGATCGAAACCGTGACACCGCTTGGTTTTCCATCCTCGATTCCGAGTGGCCCACCATGCGCCGGAATTTCGAGCAATGGCTGGCGGAGTCGAACTTTGATCAACTGGGTGGGCAACTCACCCGACTGCGACCATTGGGAGTTGACCCCGTTGAGGCATGTCCTACAGTTTCCCCATGACTACAGCAGATCCCACAGAAGGTAAGCGCGTCTACGACCTTGACCGCGAGTATGTATTCCATTCCTGGAGTGCGCAAAAGGCGCTCAAGCCCATGTGTATTGCAGGTGCTGAGGGAAGTTATTTCTGGGACTACGACGGTAACAAGTTCCTCGATTTTTCATCACAGCTGGTCAACGTGAACATTGGTCACCAACACCCCAAGGTCATTGCTGCTATCCAGGAGCAAGCCGCCAAGTTGGCAACTGTTGCACCGCAGCATGCCAATGACAAGCGTGGTGAAGCAGCACAGCGCATTGTGGGTCTTGCCGGGCCGAACATGTCGAAAGTTTTTTTCACCAACGGTGGAGCAGATGCCGTAGAGAATGCGATCCGCATGGCACGGCTGCACACTCACAAGCACAAGGTGCTATCGGCGTACCGTTCCTATCACGGTAATACGGGTACAGCTATCCAAGCAACCGGTGACCCTCGTCGTTGGCCAAATGAATACGCAGCACAGCAGGTTCACTTCTTTGGCCCATACTTGTATCGGTCGGAATTCTGGGCGACAACACCCGAAGAAGAGTCCGAGCGTGCACTGCAGCACCTGGAACATGTTATTCAATTCGAAGGCCCCAACACGGTTGGCGCAATAATTTTGGAGTCTGTTGTTGGCACTGCGGGAATCCTGGTACCACCACCGGGCTATCTCGAAGGTGTGCGGGCGCTGTGCGATAAATACAACATTGTCTGGATCGCCGATGAAACAATGTCAGGTTTTGCTCGGACGGGCAAATGGTTCGCATTCCAAAACTGGTCAGCGCAACCGGATCTGATTGTTTTCGCCAAGGGTTCCAACTCTGGATATGTCCCCGTGGGCGGCGTTGTGATCTCAGGCGACATAGCGGCAACATTCGATGAAAAAGTATTCCCCGGTGGTCTCACCTACTCAGGGCATCCGTTGGCAGCAGCCTCGATCGTTGCCTCAATTGATGCCATGACGGAAGAGAAAGTCGTGGAGAACGCGGCGAGCATTGGCACAAATGTTTTGGAGCCTGGACTGAATGCCTTGATGCAGAAGCATCCGGTAATTGGTGAGGTACGCGGACTCGGTGTTTTCTGGGCGTTGGATCTTGTGAAGAATCGCGAAACCCGTGAGCCACTTGCACCCTATGGCGGGACTTCCCCTGCCATGAACGAACTGGTCACGGAATGCAAGAACCGTGGTCTGATGCCATTCGCAAACTTCAACAGGATGCACGTTGTTCCACCATGTGTTGTCACAGAGAGTGAAGCGAAAGCAGGGCTCGAGATTCTCGACGAAGTCTTCACCATCATTGATGCTCACTACGAAAACTAATTCCGTAGGGGTTGAACGGTGAAGTGCCTTGTCATTGGTTCTGGTGGGCGAGAGCATGCCATCACAGCTGCCCTATTGCGAGACCCGAGTGTGCAGAGCATTCATGTAGCACCGGGTAATGCGGGTATTGCGCAATTAGTTCCTTGTGTTCCAATCGATGTCACAAATGCAGTAGCAATCGCTGATCTAGCGGTTGAATTAGACGTTGACCTTGTTGTCATTGGACCTGAGGTTCCGCTGATGGCAGGCGCCGCCAATGAATTAGAAGGTCGCGGGATCCCGTGTTTTGGCCCACATAAAGAATCCGCATTGATCGAAGGCAGTAAAGCTTTTTGCAAAAAGGTTATGGCCGAAGCAAATATTCCGACTGCCATGGCACGAGTGTGTGCATCCGAGGAACAGGTAGACGTTGCACTCGATACTTTCGGCGCCCCCTATGTTGTGAAAGACGATGGCCTTGCTGCGGGCAAAGGAGTTGTGGTCACCCATGATCGCGCTGAGGCCGTGGCACATGCGCGTGCATGCTTAGCCTCGGGAAACTCACTGGTCATTGAAGAGTTTCTTGATGGACCAGAGGTATCCATCTTTGGGATTTCCGATGGCACAACAGTGGTTCCCATGCAGCCAGCTCAAGATTTTAAAAGAGTTGGCGAAGGTGATTCGGGTCCCAACACTGGTGGCATGGGTGCGTATTCACCCTTGCCATGGGTGCCTGCCCATGTTGCACAGGATGTCACCGAACGTGTTCTCCAGCCCATGGCAACTGCCCTCAATAAAAGGGGAACGCCGTTTATTGGTGTCTTGTATGCCGGCCTTGCCATGACTTCGCGTGGTGTGCGGGTAATTGAATTTAATGCCCGCTTTGGAGATCCGGAAACTCAAGTTGTCCTCGATCAATTGGAGTCTCCCCTCGGTGAACTTCTGCTGGCCGCTGCCACCGGGCGACTGGCCCAGTTCCCCCCACTGAAGTGGAGAAGTGGATATTCAGTAACGGTGGTTATTGCCGCTGACGGGTATCCCGCGAAACCACGTACAGGGGACTCGATCACTGGGATCGAACAAGCGGAAGGCTTGGGCAATGTGACCGTGTATCACGCGGGCACCCAATTGCAGGGCTCGAAGCTGATCACCTCAGGCGGTCGGGTTGTGTCCGTCACCGCCCATGCCGACACCTTGATTGCGGCGCGCAACAGGGCAACAGATGCCGCGGCGCTGATCGCGATTTCAGGCTCACATTTCCGCGGGGACATTGCCCAACTCGCAGCAGATGGGCGCATTTCCCTGAAGTAAATACTGAGGTGGAAGGATAGGAGGGTGACCTCACCCCAGGCTGATATCCCGAGCAATGTTCTCGCTGCTCGATACGCATCAGCAGACATGGTTCATATTTGGTCCCCTCAAAACAAAATCCGGATGGAACGCAGGCTGTGGGTTGCAGTAATGCGCGCGCAGAGCGAACTCGGAGTGGATATTCCTATCGGAGCAATTGACCGTTACCAATCGGTGATTGACGCGGTAGATCTGGACTCAATTGATGCTCGTGAGCGGGTGACAAAACACGATGTCAAAGCGCGCATTGAGGAGTTCAACTCTTTAGCTGGACATGAGTATGCGCACCTTGGCATGACTTCACGGGATCTGACCGAAAATGTTGAGCAGTTACAAATTCGTTCAAGCCTGGAATTGGTGCGCACTAAATCTGTGGCGGCATTGGATCGCTTGAGTGGCCTTGCGGTTGCTTACTCCGAACAAGCCATGGCTGGTCGCTCACACAATGTTGCAGCTCAAATCACTACCTTGGGCAAACGAATGGCTACTTTCGCCGAAGAGTTGCTCATTGCCTTCGATCGACTTGAAGCCTTACTGAACTCGTATCCGCTGCGTGGAATCAAAGGCCCGGTGGGCACAGCCCAAGATATGTTGAGCCTGCTTAATGGCAACGACGAATCTCTCCATCTTCTGGAGGCACGTATTGCGACTCATCTTGGTTTTGATCGTACATTTGTCAGTGTCGGTCAGGTATACCCACGGTCCCTTGATTTCGATGTCACAGCGCTGCTTGTGCAATTGGCATCCGGTCCTTCCAGTTTCGCAACAACCGTTCGCTTAATGGCAGGGCAAGAATTGGCCACTGAAGGATTTCTTCCAGGTCAGGTTGGATCTTCAGCCATGCCGCACAAAATGAATGCCCGATCATGTGAACGCATTAATGGTTTCCACGTAATTCTTCGCGGCTATATGAACATGACAGCTGATCTAGCCGGTCAGCAGTGGAATGAAGGCGATGTTGCCTGTTCGGTTGTTCGCCGAGTGGCACTGCCCGATTCCTTTTATGCAATCGATGGACTTTTTGAAACATTCCTCACAGTCCTAGATGCATTTGGGGCTTTTCCCGCAATGATTGACCGCGAGTTACAACGATTCTTGCCGTTCCTTGCAACAACCAAAATATTGATGGCAGCGGTGCAGTCGGGGGTTGGCCGTGAAGTTGCCCATCAAGCTATCAAGGAGCATGCCGTTGCAACCGCTCTCCGAATGCGAGAAACACCAGATGCTGAAAATAATTTACTGGAACAACTTGCACGTGATTCGCGGTTGACATTTGATCTGGCAGAGTTGGAATCACTTCTTGCGCACCCTATTGAGTTCACCGGAGACGCACGCAATCAAGTGAAACACCTTGCCGATCGAGTGGAAATAATCTCGAATACATATCCGGAGGCAGCCACCTATTCACCGAGCGGAATCCTGTGATCACAAGTAATTACGATCTTCCCGAAGGTTATGAACATGTCTACTCGGGCAAGGTCCGCGACATTTATCGCAACTCCCAAGGTCGGTTCTTACTCATTACGAGTGACCGCATCTCCGCTTATGACTGGATTCTCCCTACCGAAATCCCGGACAAAGGCAGAATCCTCAACGGTATATCCCAATGGTGGTTCTCCCAATTAGAGGGGCTGGTGTACAACCACACCACAACCTCAAAGGTGCCTAAATCTGTTGAAGGTCGCGCAGTGGTGTGCGAGCCGCTGGAGATGTTTCCCGTGGAATGCGTTGTGCGCGGATACTTGGCCGGTTCGGGCTATACGGATTATCTGCGCGAGCGCAAAATTTGCGGACAGGGTTTACCACCGGGACTCAAAGATGGAGCACTATTGCCTAAACCTCTTTTCACACCGGCGACCAAAGCGGCGGTCGGCGATCACGATGTCAACATCACTTACGACGAAGTCATTGTCGAACTGGGACAGGAAGAAGCGCAGGAATTGAAGCGCCTGTCACTGTCTGTATATGAGTATGCGGCCGAGAAAATGGAACGACGAGGCTTACTTTTGGCAGACACAAAGTTCGAATTCGGTGTAGCACTTGGTGGAAAGTACAAGGGTCGCATTGTTTTAGGCGATGAAGTCCTCACCCCTGATTCATCCCGATACTGGGAAAAGGACCAATGGAGTCCTGGTGGTACCCAGCCATCATTTGATAAACAATTTGTTCGAGATTGGCTGACCTCGCCTGCATCAGGGTGGAATAAGGATTCGGGGGAGGCGCCACCGCCACTTCCGGCAGAGATCGTGGAAAAAACTCGCGAAAAGTACGTTCAGGCTTATGAACGCATCACGGGGAACAAGTTCGAATGAGTGCTCACTCATGAGTACATGGCTGATTACTGGAGGAGCGGGGTATATCGGTGCTCATGTTGTGCGCGACTTACTCCAAAGAGGGATTACCCCGATTGTTCTTGATAATTTCTCGGCGGGGTTGCGCACTCGGATTCCGGAGGAAGTCATCATTATTGAAGCGGATATCGCTGATCGATTAACAATGGAAAAAGCACTGCGTGATCACCATGTCACAGGTGTGGTGCACTTGGCCGCTAAAAAAGCTGCCGGAGAATCCGTAGAGATTCCGCTGTATTACTACTCCGAGAATGTCACGGGATTGATCTCATTATTGGAGGCCATGCACGTTGTGGGGGTGAAGAATTTTGTATATTCCTCTTCGGCTGCCGTGTATGGAACACCTCAATCGAATCCGATTACTGAATCGGAGCCATTGCGACCCGAATCTCCGTACGGTGAAACAAAAGTAATTGGCGAATGGCTTGCCAAAGATCTGGCCACGAGTTGGGGCATGAATTGGATCGCCTTGCGATATTTCAATGTTGCGGGGGCTGCGAATGACTCCCTCGGGGACAACAGTGTGAACAATCTGATCCCCATGGTGTTTCGAGCACTTGGCAATGGTGAGCGACCCAAGATCTTTGGCGATGATTACCCCACCCCTGATGGCACCTGTATTCGGGATTACATCCATGTGGAAGATCTCGCGGGAGCTCACGGTGAGGCAGTGCGCTTGTGTGAGCATGGAGAAGCCAACCTCGCCATCAATATTGGACGCGGCCAAGGTGTTAGCGTGGCTCAAGTCATGGCCGTCGTGGCCGAGGTTTTGGGTAAGGACATTAACCCTGAAATAGTGGGGCGCCGGGCAGGGGATCCCCCGGCATCCTTTGCCAATGTCGATCTCAGCGCCGAAAAATTACAATGGTCGGCCACACATGATGTGCGATCGATGGTGAGCTCGGCTTGGTCAGCTTGGGGGAAAGTCATCAACTGACCTGCACCGATAGAGTTGAGTTATCTGAGTGTGAAATATCCACGAAAATCAGGAGAACAAGTGGCCCGCGTCGTTGTGAACGTCATGCTAAAACCAGAGATTCTTGACCCCCAGGGCCGTGCGGTGCAGGGGGCGCTAGGCCGGTTGGGACTTGTTGGTGTCACCGATGTTCGCCAAGGCAAGCAGTTCGTTATTGATCTCGATGGCGAATTTGATGCAGAGCGTGCGGCTACGCTCGAGAAACTCGCAGGTGAACTTTTAAGTAACCCGGTCATTGAGGATTTCACCCTCACGGTTGTGGAGTAATGGTGAGCGCTCGCATAGATTCGGTTCGCATTGGTGTGGTGACTTTCCCCGGATCCCTCGACGACAGAGACGCAGCTCGCGCAATTCGCATTGCAGGTGGACAGGCAATTGAACTCTGGCATGGTGACAGTGACCTAAAGAATGTCGATGCCGTTGTCCTCCCGGGTGGATTCTCTTATGGTGACTATTTACGGTGCGGAGCAATCGCGAAATTCGCGCCGGTCATGTCCGTGATCATTGAGAAAGCACAGCAGGGGTTACCCGTACTGGGCATCTGTAATGGTTTCCAGATTCTTTGTGAAAGCCACTTACTTCCAGGCGCATTAACTCGCAATGATCACCGCCATTTCATTTGTCGGGATCAAAAACTGCGGATTGAATCAACGGACACTTTCTGGACGAGTGACTTTGAGGTAGGGCAGGAGATTGTGATCCCATTGAAAAATGGTGAGGGCGGCTATGTTGCCGATGAAAAAACTCTGGACCAACTTTTTGCGGAAGGCCGAGTAATTGCCACCTACCAAGAAGTGAACCCCAATGGCAGCTATCGCGATATTGCCGGAATATCAAATGCCCGCGGCAATGTTGTTGGTCTCATGCCGCACCCCGAGCATGCTGTCGAAGCACTCACCGGCCCGAGCCTTGATGGAATTCCTTTTTTCACTAGCGCTGTTCGGGCGTTGGTGGGTGCATCATGATCGACTCGGTGTCCCATGCATCTGAACAACCCGATCTTGAGCAACCATTTGCGGAGTTGGGCCTGAAGCCTGACGAATACGAACGCATTAAGGAAATTCTTGGGCGCAGACCAACAAGTAGTGAGCTAGCCATGTACTCCGTCATGTGGAGTGAGCATTGTTCATATAAATCCAGCAAGGTGCACCTGCGCCAATTCGGCGACAAGGCACCCAAAACTGATGCTCTACTTGTGGGCATTGGTGAGAACGCCGGCGTGGTGGATATTGGCCAAGGTTGGGCGGTCACATTCAAGGTTGAATCCCATAATCACCCGTCTTACGTAGAGCCATACCAAGGTGCGGCAACCGGTATCGGCGGAATTGTGCGCGACATTATTTCCATGGGTGCGCGACCACTAGCTGTCATGGATCCGCTCCGATTCGGTCCAGCAGATGCCCCGGACACCCATCGCGTTCTTCCCGGGGTGATCGCGGGAGTGGGCGGCTATGGCAATTGTTTGGGACTCCCCAATATTGGTGGCGAGTTGGTTTTTGACGAGAGTTATGCGGGGAACCCGTTGGTGAACGCACTGTGTGTGGGAGCCATGAAACATGAAGATATTCACCTAGCCAGTGCTAAGGGTGTGGGTAACCTCGTTGTTCTTTACGGTGCTCGCACCGGAGGAGATGGAATCGGCGGTGTCTCGGTATTGGCATCAGAAACATTTGATGCAGATGGCCCCGCTAAGCGACCCAGTGTTCAGGTGGGCGATCCATTTATGGAGAAGTTGCTCATTGAAGCAACGCTCGAGGTTCTTCATGCGGGCTTGGTGGAGGGTATTCAGGATCTTGGTGGTGCGGGTATTTCCTGTGCAACAAGTGAACTCGCCTCTAATGGTGAGGGCGGAATGCATGTGTGGCTTGATCGCGTCCCGTTACGTGATGCCTCGCTGTCACCCGAAGAAATTCTTATGAGCGAATCCCAGGAGCGCATGTGTGCAATCGTCACACCGGGGCACATTGATGCGTTCATGGAGATTTGTGCAAAGTGGGATGTTGAAGCGGTTGTGATCGGTGAAGTGACCGATACGGGCAAACTGGTGGTGCAGTGGCACGGCGAAGAAATTGTTAATGTCCCACCGCGCACAGTTGCCCACGAAGGTCCGGTGTACGAACGTCCGTATCACCGGCCGTCCTGGCAAGACGCCCTTCAGGCCAATGAACCAACAGCAAGTGTGATTCCCCGACCCGAATCGGGTGAACACCTGAAAGAAGCCTTGCTGCAACTTATTGGTGCACCGAATCTGGCTTCCAAAGCGTGGGTCACATCTCAATATGACCGCTATGTACTGGGCAACACGGTTCTTGCACAACCAGAAGACACCGGCATGATCCGGATTGACGAAGAAACCGGACTAGGTGTTGCAATCGCCACCGATTGCAATGCAAGATTTACAAAACTTGATCCCTACAATGGTGCGAAGTTAGCCCTCGCTGAGTCATATCGAAATGTGAGTGTGAGCGGCGCAATTCCACTTGCGGTGACCAATTGTTTGAACTTTGGGTCACCTGAGGATCCTGAAGTGATGTGGCAATTCGCCGAGGCAACTCGTGGGTTGGCAGACGGTTGCTTGGAGTTGGGTATTCCTGTGACCGGCGGCAATGTTTCCTTTTATAACCAAACAGGTGAAACGGCGATTCATCCCACACCCGTAGTGGGAGTTCTCGGGGTGATTGACGACGTTGAGCGACGCACCCCCATGGCGTGGAGTAAGGATTCCGACGGTGAATTAATTTATGTCCTGGGTGACACCTCAGATGAATTCGGTGGAAGTGAGTGGGCGCATATTCACGGCCACCTAGGTGGCATTCCTCCGAAAGTAGATCTGCAACGGGAAAAATTACTCGGTGAGATTTTGGTAGCGGCCTCACGTGACGGCATGATCACCGCAGCCCACGATATTTCCGATGGCGGTTTCGCAATCGCAATTGCCGAGATGGCAATGCGTGCAGGTACGGGTGCTCGCCTGTGGATCCCAGACAATATTGAGCCGTTTATTTTCCTTTATGCCGAAAGCACCGGTCGAGCGGTTGTGGTGATCCCTCGTAGTGAGGAACTTCGTTTCACCGAAATGTGTGCGGCCCGCGGACTGCCCGCCGAACGGGTAGGGGTTGTTGACTCGGGGCTGGGTGTTGATTCTGGATTCCCTGACAAACAGGTGATTGTCATGGGGGACTACTTCACCCTCACGCTTGAGCAACTGCGCCAGACCCACGAAGCCACTTTGCCAGCGATTTTCAACTCCTGATCATGCTGGCACCGTACGACCATGAATCATTACTTACCCTTTTGGCCAGTTATCAGGCGGGAGAAAAACCAGAGCGTGAACGTGAGCGCGCGGCGGTAAAGGCGATCCTTGCGGAACTGTCAGAAGTAGCACCCGGTCGCAGCGTTGAGCTGCGAATTCCACCGTATGCTGCAATTCAGGTGGTAGCCGGTCACACCCACCGCCGCGGGACTCCTTCTGCCGTGGTGGAAACAGATTCGCACACCTTGGTGGCTTTGGCCTTGGGGGAGTTGACCTGGGAGCAGGCGGTTGCCGGCGGGTCACTCATTGCCAGCGGGGAGAGATCAGATCTCTCGGCCTACTTCCCCCTTGTCTAAGTGGTATCAATTTGATACCGTTTTGATATGGCTATGACACTGCGATTGACCGAAGAAGAGACCGAGGCGCTCCGCCGACAGGCTGAACGGGAGCACCGATCCATGCATGAAGTGGCGCGAATGGCTGTCCTTGATCGAATCAGTCGTTCTGAGCGATCCACCCTCATGAGAGACATTGCCGACGAGATCATGGAGCGAGACGCCGAAGCACTTCGACGCTTAGGGGAGTGAATCCGATCTCATGCGATACCTCGAGATCGAAGATGCTGTTGTGCTCGCTGAAAGTATGGGTCTATACGCCCGCGACTTAGGGCTCCTGGCTTCCGCAGTTGGGCGTCCGGGTACCAGTGCTTTTGGTGAAGAGATATACCCGACACTTGAGTTAAAAATCGCCGCCGTCATGCATGGAATTAATCGCAATCATCCAATGATCGACGGGAACAAGCGCTTGAGTTGGATGTGTTCGGTTGCATTTGCGCGAATCAATTTTTTTGACCTCCGAGGAACGGAAGATGAAATCTATGACACGGTGATCGCCGTTGCAGAAGGGCGAATGGAACTTCCAGCGCTCGCAGATTGGATTCAGGGCCACTTGCACCCTAGGCCGTGACGAACCTGTTGATCAATGTCATGATCAAGATGCAACTCGCGTAGGCTGGGGCTGTGCCTCGCGGTGATGGTCTACTGACCCACGATCTCCTCCCTGGTGAAATGGGCCCGCAGGATGCCTGCGGTGTTTTTGGTGTGTGGGCCCCGGGCGAAGAAGTTTCTAAACTCACCTACTTCGGTCTGTACGCATTGCAGCATCGTGGTCAGGAATCAGCGGGTATGGCGGTCAGCGATGGCTCGCGGATTGTTGTGTATAAAGACATGGGTCTGGTCTCACAAGTTTTCAATGAAGGTGCACTTGATTCGCTGTACGGCTACGTTGCAATTGGGCACACGCGCTACTCCACAACAGGCGCAAGTATCTGGGAGAATGCTCAGCCAACTTTTCGCACCACCGCAACCGGTCATTTGGCATTAGGTCACAATGGTAATTTGACCAACACAGCGGAGTTACGTAAGCGGATCATTGAACTCCAGACGGATTCCGGTGAACTTCCACTCAACGCGGGCATTCAAGCGACAACCGATACTGAGATCTTGACCGCACTTCTTGCCGCGCATCCGGACCTGTCCCTGGAAGCGGCAGCCATGCTGGAGTTGCCGCTAGCCAAAGGTGCTTTTTCTTTGGTGTTTATGGACGACACCACCCTCTATGCCGCACGCGATCCCCAGGGAATCCGGCCGCTGGTCCTAGGCCGGCTAGAAAACGGCTGGGTGGTTGCCAGTGAGTCGGCGGCGTTGGACATCGTGGGAGCTTCGGTTGTTCGCGAGATCGAACCCGGTGAGTTGGTCGTGATAGATAGTGAAGGACTTCGATCGCACAGGTTTGCCGAGGCGGCACCCAAAGGTTGCCTGTTCGAGTACGTGTATTTGGCGCGACCTGATACGTCTATTGCGGGTCGAAGCGTTCACGCCGCTCGAGTCGATATTGGTCGACAGTTGGCGCGCGAGCATCCTGTTGACGCGGACCTCGTCATTCCAGTTCCGGAGTCGGGACGCTATGCCGCAATCGGTTATGCCCAGGAATCGGGCATTAGTTTTGCCGAAGGACTCGTGAAGAACTCGTATGTGGGTCGAACATTTATTCAGCCATCACAAACAATTCGTCAACTTGGTATTCGACTAAAACTTAATCCACTCAAGGAAGTAATTGCCGGACAGCGACTCGTTGTTGTAGACGACTCGATTGTGCGCGGAAACACCCAACGGGCTTTGGTGCGCATGCTGCGTGAGGCCGGTGCCAAGGAGGTCCATGTCCGAATCTCCAGTCCACCGGTGAAATGGCCGTGCTTTTATGGAATTGATTTTGCTTCGCGTGCAGAACTCATCGCCAATGGCCTCACGGTGCAGGAGATTTGCGCGTCCATTGGTGCGGATTCGCTGGCTTTTGTTGAACTCGATGCTCTCATTGAATCCACTCATGTTCCCAAGGACAATTTGTGTCGGGCCTGCTTTGACGGTGTGTACCCCGTGGAGTTATCGGAGGAACACAAAGTCAACCTTCAAGTGTTAGACGGAATTGAGCGTCGCGTGGGTAAAGAAGATCACTTGCATATTGACCCGCTTGCCACTGACGCTTTGACTAGGCCTTGATCTGCATGCAGTCATCTGGATCAGAAACGACCTACGCTGCTGCCGGTGTTGATGTCGAATCGGGTGAGCGTGCCGTAGAACTCATGCGCGCATCAATCGCTGTCGGTACTCGACCAGAAGTAGTCGGTGACTTCGGAGGTTTTGCGGGGCTTTTTGACATCTCAGTAGCCAAGGGAATGCAACGCCCACTTCTGGCCACCTCCACCGATGGTGTGGGAACAAAAATTGCTGTTGCACGGGCGCTAGATGTTCACCACACCGTGGGACTGGATCTCGTAGCCATGGTTGTGGACGATCTTGTTGTTTGTGGTGCTGAACCACTCTTTATGACCGATTACATTGCGGTGGGTTCGGTGAACCCAGAAAGAGTTGCCAGCATTGTTGCGGGTATTGCACGCGGTTGTGAGTTGGCAGGGTGCTCCCTTATTGGTGGCGAAACCGCTGAGCATCCGGGGCTGATGGCTCCGGACGAATACGATATTGCCGGTGCCGGCACGGGAATAGTTGATGCTGACCGACTCCTCGGGCCAGATCGAGTTAGAGTCAACGATGTAGTTATCGCTATGCCGTCGAGTGGCTTACATTCCAACGGCTACTCACTAGCACGTTATGTGTTACTCGGTGACGGAAAACTTGGTCTGCAGACACATGTTGCGGAACTGGGCCGAACAGTGGGAGAGGAACTGTTAGAACCCACACATATTTATGCTCTCGATTGCCTAGCATTGATCAATACAGTTGATGTTCACGCATTCAGTCATGTCACAGGTGGAGGTATTGCCGCGAATCTCGCGCGGGTATTGCCTGAACACGTTGCCGTCGATGTCTACCGACAAACATGGACACCGCCTCCAATTTTTGATCTGATTCAACGAGAGGGATCGGTTCCACTCCAGGATGCGGAACGAACATTCAACATGGGAATTGGGATGTTTGCGATTGTGCCCGAGTCGGATGTTGACCAGACGCTGGTCACACTAGCGGAGCGTGATCTTGATGCATGGGTATGCGGAATGGTGCGTGAACGACAGCCTGGGGAAAAAGGTGATTCGCCAGCAAAAGGTGGTGGCGGTGGTGCAGTCAGCGTGGTGGGAAGTTACGCGGACTCGTCTTCTTCTTCGTAATACTTTGCATAAGGGTCATCCGCATAAGGATCATCGGCATAGATGTCATCGGATTCATCGACTTCATCTGCGACAGGCGAAGGAGCGGTCACAGGTTGACCGCTGAGTTCCGCTTGAAGCCGATCGAAATCGGTTTGCGGGCCGCCGTACTTTAATGCACGTGCGACTTTCGTTTGCTTAGCCTTAGCTCGGCCGCGCCCCATGGCTCGACCCCCTCTTCCAAGTAACCCCGGTTATCCCGGTAATGCATGGACTGGTGAACAGGTGGGGGCATGATCGCCCGCCACCGAGCGATACTACCCGTTCCAAGATTTTTGGGCAGAGGTACTTACCCCGCTGTGGAGAAAATGCCCTAGATCTCGAGAGAAATACGGGTGAAATCCTCAGGATGCGGCGGCGATCCGAGCCCACGCCTCGGATTCGGCAGCGGCCACGGGGGTGATGCCCTCGGTCGCGGCCCGCTCCAGCACCGTGGTGGTGGTACCGAACACCTCCATGACCTTGGCCCTTGCTCGCTCGATATTTGCCCCCACGAGTTCCTCCGCCACCTGAATCACCCCACCACAGTTCACGAGGAAATCTGGGGCGTAGAGGATTCCCCGTTCGGCCAAGACATCTCCGACCTCGGGGCTGGCCAACTGGTTATTGGCTCCTCCGCAAATCAAGGTGACAGAAAGTTCGCGGGCCAGGTTGGCGGTGATGAACCCACCCATGGCATTGGGAGACAGGACATCAGGCTTGCGAGTGAGTACTTCTTGAATGGAATCAACAAATTCCACTTCAGGGAATGCCGCGCTGACCTCGGTGCGAACGTGGGCATTGGGATCCATGGCCACAATCCGTGCACCTTCTTCGGTGATCAAGTGGTCGATTAAACGACCACCTACTTTGCCGGCGCCGATCACTGCTACAAGTTGGCCCTGCAGGCTAGGCGTCCCGTAAACGAATTGGGCGGCCGCCTTCATTCCTTGCCAGATTCCAACGGCCGTGAGGATCCCGGAATCACCCACGCCTCCGTTCTCTGGGGAACGGCCGGTGACCCAGCGACTGCGCTCACCGACGGTGTCCATGTCGACAACCTGCATGCCCACGTCTCCCGCGGTGACGTATTTCCCGCCCAAGGATTCGATCAAGTTACCGTAGGCCAACAGTTGATCACGTGATTTGTGGTGTGGGTCCCCCAGGAGTACCGCCTTACCGCCACCATGCGGCAGCCCAGCGAGTGAGTTCTTAAGTGACATGGCTCGAGCCAGTCGCAAAGCATCTGAATAGGCCGCCGCTTGGGGGTTCGGAGCGTCCGCATACAAAGACATGCGGGTACCACCGAGGGCTGGACCAAGTGCGGTGGAATGGATCGCAATGACTGACCGCAGACCGGTGGCGGGGTCGTTTGCGACCACCACCTCTTCATGGCCATTGAATTCAGCCCAAGGGTCCACCGGCGTTTGCATGGTCCCAGCGTAGGGGAGTGCACCTAGACTTAAGTTGCGGAATCCAGGAACCCCAATAACGTTGGGGATACTTGCATTTGCGTTCTGATGAACTGCGGTTCCTTAGGAAGGGGTGGTGACATCATGGTTCATGGTTTAACGCCTTCTTATGGCTCTCACCCGGAATCTATTCCGGAAACGGAGCATCTCATGACTCCCGGCGAGGTTGCGGCACTTTTTAGGGTCGATCCCAAGACCGTGACCCGGTGGGCAAAATCTGGCAAGTTGGCCAGCATTCGCACATTGGGTGGTCACCGTCGCTATCGATCATCTGAAGTCAAAGCGCTTTTGGAAAAAAGTGGTGCTCGCCTTGGAGACACTGGTTTTTAACTCCCGGTAGTGTTGTGGTGTGGCTGATTCGCTGTACCGAGCAATAGTCCTCACCGCTAGGGGCCTGTTCAAAGGTCTGTCACTTGATGTCGATGTTGTCGGGGCCGAAAACATTCCACTAGAGGGTGGCGCATTACTCGCCATAAATCACACCAGCTATTTGGATTTCGCTCTCGGTGGTATCCCTGCGGATATCCGTGGACGTCGACTTGTCCGGTTCATGGCGAAGGATTCAATTTTCCGTCACACAATTGCGGGTCCACTGATGCGTGGCATGAAACATATTCCGGTGAATCGCGATGCAGGGTCGCAGGCCTTTCGTGATGCCGTTAATGCCTTGAAAGCTGGTGAAATTGTGGGTGTCTTCCCCGAAGCAACCATGAGTCGATCACTTGACATCAAGGAATTAAAAAGCGGTTCAATCCGCATGGCCAAGGTTGCAAATGTTCCGGTGATCCCCATGATCATTTTTGGTGGCCACAGGATTCTGTCTTATGGTGTGAAAGATTTTTCCCGTGGTAAGCAAGTCTGTATAACTGTTGGTGAACCACTTGAGTTTTATCCCGGAATGGATCCTGACCAGGCAAATGAACTTTTGAGCGATACTCTCAAAGCGCTTTTGGCACAAACGATTGAGCGCTACCGCGACAAGCCTGCAGGTGCTGCGTGGATTCCCGCGCGTTTTGGAGGTGGTGCTCCGACTCTCGCCGAAGCCGAGGTTATTGAAAGTCGAGTTCGGGCAGCCAAGCAACTCGCACGTGATTCGGATAATCAGAAGTAACTTTGTGATGCTCGGGTGGTACAGCCCCAATCGAGTTACTGATACCCCCTGGGGTATATTACGCGTTAATTCACATCCCCCAATAAAGGAACTCAGCCATGTGCCGTCAAGTGACCTGTAAAGCCTGTAAGAAACCAACCTGGGCGGGCTGTGGCCAACATAAGAACGAAGTGCTGCGAGGTGTACCCAAGAATCAACGGTGCTCATGCACCGCTGCGGAAAAGGCCGCGGCAAAAAAGGGCGGATTCTTCTCGCGCATATTTGGCGGATAAGACCCGCCGTGCCTTTCTTCCCATCCGTGAACATGTGGTGAGATAGCGGGCGTGAACAAATCTGGAGCGTTACCTATAGCCATCGGAGCGCTTCTGAGCCTGATTGCTGGTTATTTCGTATTAGAGCTTGTTGTTATCAGCATCGAGTTCACTTGGGTTACTGTTCCAGGGGAATTGGGCGCTGCCCCTTGGTACGTGCTTTTGGTTCTTGTGACTGCGGCTATCGCTGTTTATGTGATTCGGAAATATGTGGGCGACACGGGACATTCACCCCTGGGCGGCATCAAAATTCACCCCCTAACGCCACGTGAATATCTTGCCGCCATCCTGGCGATCTTTGCCTCACTTGTGGGAGGTGCGGTTCTTGGCCCGGAAGTTGCGTTGGTTTCAACTGGCGCAGTGATTGGCGGATTAGTGGCCAAGGCGTTCACAGTTGAGAATCCTAAAAAAGTTGTTTCAGCCAGTGCAGCGGGAGCAATATTGGCGCTCTTCATTAATCCGCTCCTAAGTGGCTCACTGTCATTAAGTGATGCACCCAAGTCAGTTGAAGTGGATCAATTGCTGTGGGCAGTAGTTGTCGCCTTGGTGGCTGCACTCCTGACGGCGCTCGCACGCTTTGGTGCAACGCAAATCAATCAATTCACGGGTAATAAGCCACACCTACCCGCTCTCGTTATCACTGCGGTAGTTATTGGATCTCTGGCC
This sequence comes from Candidatus Nanopelagicales bacterium, assembly GCA_018402075.1. Next base: position 51,831 of record JAGYJP010000010.1, read on the forward strand.
ATTGCGCTCAACATGTGGACAGATTTGTCATACGCATATATCGCAACTTCAAGTGAGGAACTCCTTACAGAACTTCCCACCCTTACTTCGGTGAGTGCTGTTGTTGGCATTGTCGCGATGAAAACAATTGCCTATTCACTCTCAATGGGATCAGGTTTCCGCGGCGGTCCGTTCTTTCCGATCATGTTCATTGGAGCTGCTTCCGGCTTGCTCTTCTCGCTGATCATCCCTTCGGGACCGCAGGTCACCGCAGCTGTGGCTGTTGGTCTCATTGCTTCTGTCATTGCGACAGCGCCAATGAAATGGCCAATTGCTATTGCGCTCGGAATCGCCCTGGGCTACTTCATGGGTGGGTGGGCACTCGTGCCTGCCGCAATTATTGGTGCGATCGTTGCACGTGCAGTACCGCGGTTTGGCCAGCGTTCCCAGGCAGAAATATCTTCATAAAGAAGCCAGGCGCGAGTAATAAAAATCATTGATATGTGTTGAAAGTGGACATTTCGGGACTGCTTTACCCCCGTGCTGCGCGACTTAACCCCCCGTGTTGCAATAGTTGCGATGGTGATCCGTCCGATCACACGCAAAATCAAGGAGAAGTAATGAAATTGAAGCGACGTACTGCCCTCGTAGCAGTGGCAGCCGCCGCCGCACTCACACTCGTGGGTTGCAGCAGTTCAGACGATGAAACAGCAACTGAGTCAGTTGCCGCTAGTGAAGTTGCCAGCAGTGGAACTATTGTTGACATTGCCTCGGCTAATGAAAGCACGAGCACACTGGTGGCGGCAGTCTCTGCGGCCGGTTTGGTTGACACGCTTAACGGTGAAGGTCCATTCACGGTCTTTGCACCAACAAATGAAGCTTTCGCAGCACTCCCAGCGGGTGTTCTTGATGCGCTTTTGCTGCCGGAGAATAAAGATGTCCTCACTCAAATCCTCACCTACCATGTTGTTCCCGGAACAGTCATGGCTGCCGATATCACCGATGGCGATGTCGCAACAGTTGAAGGACAGACAGTAACTCTTTCCACCGCAGACGGTGTAACTGTCAATGGTGCCAATGTTATTCAGGCTGACATCGTTGCCGACAACGGCGTTATCCACGTGATTGATGCAGTGATCTTGCCACCAGGCGTAGATCCAGCTGCACTGATCGCTCAGTAATTTCCCAAAAGGTCCCGTGACTCCACGATTGTGAAGTCACGGGACCTTTTACTGAGCGGAGTTATGGGCATGTCACTCTGAAATGGTGACGCCTTTCCAAAATGCGTAATAGCCGGCAATATTGCTGGCGGCCTCCTTTGGCTCTGGGTAGAACCAAGCAGCGTCAGCGTTTACTTCATTACCCACCGTTATGTGGGAGTAAGACGCAGTTCCCTTCCACGAGCACACCGTGCGAGTCGGAGAATCAGTGAGAAGTTCTGCTCGAACTGAATCGGGTGGGAAGTAGTGATTGCCCTCCACAACAACTGTGTCAGGGCTTTCTGCAATCACCGTTCCGTTCCAGATTGCTTTCATGTGGTGCCTTCCTGTGCTTTAAGTGCTGCTTCAATGAGAGTGTGCCACGTAACTTTCCCGAGTGAAGTCCCGCTCGGGTTTGTAATCGTCACCGATTCGGATCCTTCGCGCAACATAAGCGTCAAAGCATCATGTGCAGATGCAGTTGAACTCAATGCAGTTTTCTCATTCTTAACTGATTCGCCACTAACATTCTGAGTCATTGCTTGGGTAACGGGTATGACCGTGAGGGCGCGTAAGACTCGGTCGTGGCCGAGAAACTGTTCTACCGCTCTCGAAGA
>JAGYJP010000011.1 GCA_018402075.1 Candidatus Nanopelagicales bacterium
CAAAAGTTCAGGAATACCCGCGTACACGCTGTTCTCAAACAGCCCGACATCGTGATACCGCTCCCGGTACTTCTCAATCGCCTGGGTGATCTGGGAGTCGCTCATGCCGAACTGCTCGCGGAAGGTGACCGCCAGTGGTGGACCCAGATAGGTCCGCATGGTGGCACGGTCGGGGTACTCGATTCCCTGCGCATCTAGGGCATATTCAATGCAATTGAAAATCCCCGGACCCGAGTCGGTCAGGGTGCCGTCGAGGTCAAATAAGGCGACCTCTAAATCAAACGCTGAACGTTGTGCCATGTCTGCATCCTTTCAGGCCGGAATATGGCACGGTATGTCAGTGAGCTTGCCGCAGGTGATTGCCCACCGGGGAGCCAATGACACCGAGCCCGAGCATTCTGTGGCCGCATACCTGCGGGCCATTGAGCAGGGTGCAAACGCCGTCGAATGCGATGTCCGATTGACCATGGACGGCACCCTGGTTTGCATACACGACCGCCGAATCAACCGAACCAGCTCCGGCCGCGGCACGGTGTCCAGCCAATTTCACGCCGAACTGGACCTCAGTGACTTCAGTGGCAGCTTGGAAGACTGGATGGACTTTGAAGATCCCCGACCCGATGAAAGCCGGACCAGACTGCTCACCCTGGAAACCCTTCTGACCTTGGTACTTGATGCGTCACAAGAAATCGAGTTTGCCATTGAGACCAAACACCCGGTCCGGTTCGGAAAGTATGTTGAACTGGAACTCTTTGAAGTGCTGAAGCGCTATGGCCTTGCCAACTCCCCACGCGTACGCGTCATGAGCTTTAGCAGACGGGCGGTGCAGCGCTATAAGAAACTCTCCCCTGCCACAAATGTTGTTTTCCTTCAAGGACGGGTCGCACGCAAGTATCGCGATGGAACACTTCCCGAAGACGTTGCTATTTCCGGTATCGATATTGAGTACATCCGCAAACGCCCCGAATACGTTGACCTGGTCCACCGCAAGGGCGGCAAGGTGCACGTGTGGACGGTTGACTCCATGTCAGATGTTGACCTGTGTGTGGAACTCGGAGTGGAGGCGATCATCTCGAATCGACCCGGTGAGGTACTCGCTCACCTGAAAGTCTTGAACTAATCCCGACAGGTAAGTTGTGTCACTATGGCCAAGAAGCAGAATCTCGCACCCGTTTCCGTGATTGAAGGGGAAGTCCCCGTTGTAGGAATGCGCGAACCGTGTCCATGTGGATCGGGAAGGCGCTACAAGGCCTGCCACGGCAAGGAAGCTTCCAAAGCTGTGGCCGCACCCAATCGTCCGTTCCAGGGGTTCGTCAGTGAGTGCGACATTGTGGCCATGCGTGAGCTCGTGCCATCTGCCACCGCGGAGTTAACCCTGCGTAAAGGTGTTGGTGGGGGTCGCAAGGTCACCCTGGCGACCGTGTTGCCCATGGCCTACCCCGCACTGGTGCGTGCCAACGGCGATATTTTGTTGGGACTGCAGATCAACACCGGTAGCGGTGATGCTTCACGCGATCTTGCCAATGCATTGCAACGAGCCCTCGAAGCACCCCATGGCGAACCGGTCGGCATTGACCGAGTGACCACCGATTCACCATCGGCCCAGGAATTCATTGATCCATCCGTCAAGCTCGAAGTGGTTGTTAATGACAACTTTGATTTCTGGGTGGAAAGTGGTGGCGAGGTCACACAGGATGTTCAAGCATCCCTTGAGCGTGCCAGTGAATACGCCAACCCGACCAAGAAACTAACATCCGTTGAAGCCGGGTACTGGACTCAAATGGGATCCAAGGAACACCTTCGCTGGATCATGTCCACACCGGAAAATGAATTGCTTAATGCACTTGCCCGGCTGCATGCGGCCGATGCAGACTCCATTGGGCCTGACACACGCCTGGTGGGCATGTTCCGCGCCCAAGGACTGGTTGTCCCCGTGTGGGATTTACCGCTTGGCCGCGGTGCAGATGCCATTGAAGAACCTACCGCAGCATTTGGTGTGCGATTACAAGAGGCGCTCGCTGAATCAAAGCCGCTGTCAGATGCGGAGCGGCGTGCCCGGTCGGGGCTTACGACTCGTCAGGTGACGTTGCGAGACTCGTAGAGTCGAGCGGAGTGGGGCTGAGACTCGTAGAGTCGAGCGGAGTGGGGCTGGGACTCGTAGATGGATCTTTTTCCACCTGGTTCTTCAGGATGTCAACAGCAGAGGCAGGGGCGATTACCCCGGTTCCTTTGTAGCGTGGGCCAGACCACGGAGCAGGTACCGCATCTAGTGCATTGCAGAGTTGATAAGCCGCAAATTCATAGCGCTTGCGCGAGATCGAGAACTGAATCCACGCGGTGTCAAGGTCAACCTCAATTGGATAACCAGCCTCTTTGAGCATTGCCGCTGCGGAGTTGAATTCCTCGCGGGTGAGTTGAATCCCTTTGCTTTGACCAGCGCTAATGAGATCAATTGCTTTCTGCGAGAACCCGCGGGTGGAATCTGATGTTGCCGCCATCTCCACAGCAATGGTTCCTGGCCGGTAACCGGGCATTTTTTCCATTTCGCGCTCTGAAGGATTTGGTGAGCCAAAATACTTGCCAACGAATGGAATGCGATCACGTAATTTCTTTTTCACAAACATGTGCGTATAGAGGGTTTCGAATGTTTCGGATCCGTGAACCACTAATTCCGAGGCTACTGCGCGTGGAAGTGTTTTTGTCAGGGCCAACTGAAGGGATGCAGCATCCATGATGCACAGGGTTGACACGAGCCAGTGTCGGTACGGTGTTGCCGAGCGAATCTGAACGAGAACGGGATAGGTCGTGTGGGTTAATCGGACATTGCCCATCCAAGCAATCCACAAGCGAAATCTTTCGGTGGAGTCATTCAGTTGGTTATTCAAGGTCAGGCGTGCCAAGTACTCAGGACCCCAGCTTGGCTCGCCGCCGGTCACGCTAAGGAGTGCAACATTTACTTCTCGGTCTACGTATGCGCTGTAAATGGTGGGAAGGAAACCGATCAGGAGTGCAATAACAATTGGACCTGTCGCGGCTGCCATGAATTCCAAGGCAGTGGGCTCAGCAGCATTTGCGTCAGCAAACCCCAAAGTAAATAAGCTCGAACCGGATTGACGCAAGGCTTGACCGAAATTCATGCCCGCGAGTCCATAAATCCAGAGTGCGAAAGCGAAGAAGTACAACAGCAACCACACAATCAACTGACTGACAATGATCATGGGACCACTCCACGCCAGCACCGAATCTCGACCTTCATAAGTCTTGCGTCGGTAGGCAATAAATCGATGGATTCCGGTCACTGAGCGGGAGACCACATTAGCAATGGTGGAAGACAGGGAACGAGGAACAACAACGGTGCGAAGCAGGCTGACGGTGGTGACAATGAACAGAAAAATGCCAAGAAGTGTTGCGGCACTTCGGGAAAAGAGTTCAAGCACAAAGGTATTATCTATGGCATCCACATGACACATGGTGGCATGGTCTGCTCGGGCACTACGCTTCGACATATGGATCTTGATGCCCAAACCGCCACGATTGTGGCTCTCGTGGGCATTGTTGTTGGTGCCATAGGCATTGTTATTGGTGTGATTGCTCTTGCCAAACTCTCTCGGTTGCATCGTTCTTATGCGCTGCTGGAAGTTGCCGAAGGCCGCGATTCATTCCTTGATGTACTCGCCCGCACCCGTGAGGAGTTCGCTGAACTTTCCGACGATGTGAAGGGTTTGGACTATTCCGTGGGACAGGTCACTCGCGGCCTGTCCATTGCTTTGCGTCATGTTGCCGTGGTTCGCTACGACGCCCTTGACAACATGGGTGGCCGCTACTCCTTCTCGGCAGCACTTGTGGACGATTTCGGCGACGGCTTGATCATCACGAGTTTTCATGGGCGTTCCGAGACCCGCTCCTACCTCAAATCAATTGTGGGCGGCGTGTCTGAGATCGATCTGTCACCGGAAGAAAAAGAAGCGGTCACCATTGCGCTGCGAGGCGGGAAGTAATCCACTCTCACTATTACGTAGTGCTCTTCTGCTCCATTGCCCCTGATCCGCATCAAATAGTCCCCAGGGACTGATGTCTGGAATGCCGGAAGTGTTGTTCGACCCTTAACGCCAGTGTTCGCCGTACCTAAACGCACCCAGCGTCCATTAATTCGAATCGCAACAGAAACTTCACTCGAGGCCGCAAGACCATTAACTGACACTCGAATGATCTCTCCTGTTTTCGCTGCAACTTTCGGGGCATTCCTTGCTTTTGTACTGGCTGGGGCGGAGGATCGAATCGGTACCGTCACTGCAATGATGTCTCCGGTAATTGCGCTGAAACCGGGTGCCAGCGGACGCACGTTTTGTTGGAAAACAGGTGCTGTCGGTGTCTCTACTGTCACCGTTGGAGTTGTAGCTGGAGCAGGTGTTGGACTAACTGTGGGTGTGGGTTCAGGTATCGGTGCGGGTGCGGGCGTCGGGTCGGGGACCGGAGTTAATGCGCAGCCGCTGGGGTTTACCGCCACGGTACTGACCAAGTAGGGATAGCCGTTGTTGAATGCCGAGCAAATCGCCCACGTTGTTCCACCGTCCCAATAAGGACTGATGGACCAACCAGCATCAGAGAATGTAGAGAGTTGTTTCATTTCTGTTGTTGCCTTGCCCGTAACGCCGATGCCAGATTTTGTTCCTGCCCCGGGACTGGATTGAATCGAAGTAGTTACATCCCAGAAGGATGCGCCCCCGTCAATTTCGGATTGGCCGATAAACCCACCGACATCTCCACCATCGGTTAATGGGCTCAAGGTTGCAGAAGAATAGGTGCGAGCGACTGTCCCGGTGTGTGCTGTCCCCAGCACCCCACCTAACTGCCATTTGCCCGATAGGCGCCCACTAAAAAATGAATCGGTTAGATTGCTCCCGCCTACCGAGTACCCATTGCCAATCCGACCAGAAATACCTCCAATGACCGAATATCCAGTGATGTCTCCCGATGCATAGGATCTAGAAACGTGCGCGCCGCTAATGTCTCCAATGAGACCACCGATTTGCGTCGAAGTATTGGGAGAGGTGTCACCGGTGCTTCCGGTGACGTTTCCGCTAGCCCAGGAGTCATTGATAACTGCTCGTCCGGTTGACGCGTCGCTATTTCCGCCTATTGCCCCGATCAAGCCTCCGCCATTTGATGGAACACGGTTAATATGAATCAAGGAAATATTTCCGGTTGAAAAACTATTGGTAACAGTTACGATCTCTGAGAACATAGTCACAACTCGCCCAATGAGGCCGCCAATATCTGCTTGGCCTGCGACAGTCCCGGTGGCACTGCTGTCCGTCACTGTCGTTCCCGGACCTGCTGAACTTGCACCCTCGTCATAGATGCTGCCAATCAGCCCGCCTGCACCAGCACCGGCATAAGCAACAGCTGTCACAGTGACCGAGGAGTGGCAATTCGTGACAGTACCTGAGTAGACACGACCAACAAGGCCGCCAACTTCTGCTGACCCAACTACAGACCCTGAGACATTAACATTGGACAGATTGGCCCCTCGAATTGCACCAAAAAGTCCCACATAGCTGGTATCGCCCGTTATTGATAGCCCAGTTATGTCGTAGTGACCACCGTTGTAGCTACCGGTAAACGGGTTAGCTTCACCCCCAAGCGGTGTCCAAGGCGCACTCAGCAGAATGTCACTGGTCTGAAGAAAGTGCGATGATAAACAGAATGCCACTTCATTCAAGTCAAGCTGGCTATCCACCAAGTACGGGTCCCCTGACGTTCCACTACCTTGTCCGGCGAAGTACGTAACACAGTTACCGTTCGCGTGGGCAATGGGAATTGCAATGGTGGCACTTGTCATTCCTAAGAAGCCGACGAGCAGGAATAAAAGAGCTCGATACAAAGGCATTTGGGGATTATATGGCTCGGCAAGGCAACTTTTGAGGGCGCGCAACATGTCCATCACGTGGATGGTTGGATAGGTACCAAAGGAAGAGGTGTGTGTGCGCGTTCTTGTCACCGGCGGTGCCGGGTTTATTGGTAGCCACTTTGTGCGTGAGTTACTCGCTGGGTCCTATCCAGGTCTCGGAGTCATTGATGGTGTGACGGTCTACGACAAACTCACCTACGCGGGCAACCTTGAAAACCTTGTTTCTGTCTCTGATGATCCCCGCTACACATTTGTTCAGGGTGATATTTGCGATGGAGGCCTGCTGGATCAGGTGCTCCCCGGCCACGACCTCGTGGTGAACTTCGCTGCCGAGACGCATGTGGATCGCTCAATTCACGGCCCCCAGGATTTTGTGGTCACAAATGTTGTTGGTACGCAAACGGTACTTGATGCGTGCTTGCGCAACAACATTCCGCGCGTGGTGCACATTGGCACCGACGAAGTGTATGGATCCATTGATGAAGGATCCTGGACAGAAAATGAACCACTGTTGCCCAACTCGCCGTATTCCGCCGCCAAGGCAGCAGCCGAATTACTCGTTCGCTCCTATTTTGTGACCTACGGGTTGAATGTTTCATCTACTCGCTGTTCAAATAATTACGGGCCGTATCAATTCCCCGAGAAAGTAATTCCACTTTTTGTAACAAACCTGATCGACGGCAAGAAAGTTCCTTTGTACGGCGACGGACTCAATATTCGTGACTGGCTGCATGTCGATGATCACTGTCGAGGAATTGCATTGGTTGCTGAAAAAGGCGAGGCCGGTCACTCGTACAACATTGGTGGCGGATTGGAATTGAATAACAAGGAGTTGACCGAGCAGGTGCTCGCTGCCATGGGTGCGGATTGGTCCATGGTGCAGCCGGTCGAAGACCGCAAGGGACATGATCGCCGCTACTCCGTTAACGATTCAAAGTTGCGCGCACTGGGTTACGCTCCCCAGCACCAATTCGCTGATGGCCTTGCTGAAACTGTGCAGTGGTATCAAGACAATGAAGCTTGGTGGCGGCCGTTGCAGGCAAAGGCAGCGAGCAACTAAACGCCATGGTGAGTGATCAGCCATGAAAGTTCTTGTCACCGGCAGTAATGGCCAACTGGGATCGGAGTTGCTCGTTCGGTATGCCGAACGATCCTTTGACACGGTGTACGCCGGTGATCTCCCTGACCTGGATATCACTTCCGCTGAATCAGTTACCGCACTATTTGATGAAATAAAGCCAGATGTTGTGATCAACTGCGCGGCGTGGACCGCGGTCGATGCCGCCGAAGAAAATGAACGCGGTGCTTATGCGGTGAACGCTGAGGGCCCGGCGATACTTGCCGTTCAGTGCGCCCGAGTCGGTGCCCGTCTGGTGCATATTTCTACCGATTACGTGTTTGGGGGAGATTCCACGGAGCCCTACCAAGAGAATGATCACGCTGAACCGGTAACCGCCTATGGCCGCACCAAACTTGTGGGTGAAAAATATGTACAGGAAATACTCCCCGACAATCACGTGATTGTGCGCACCGCGTGGCTCTACGGAATCAATGGCGAAAATTTTGTGAAGACAATCATTCGTGCACTCGATCAGCGCGATGTCTTGACCGTGGTGACCGATCAAGTTGGCCAACCAACATATGCGGGTGATTTAGCCGATGCAATCGTTGATTTGATTGACGTGCCCGGAGCGAGGGGAATTTTCCACGCCACCAACAGCGGTGTGGCATCCTGGTTTGAATTCGCCCAGAAGATCGTGGTGGAAATTGGTGGAGACCCCGAACGAATCTTGCCCACGGATTCATCTAGTTTTGTGAGGTTGGCGCCCCGGCCACCTTATTCCGTCTTGGGTCACGGGCGTTGGGCTGAAGTGGGGTTGGCGCCAATGCGTGATTGGCGGGTCGCATTGCACGAAGCAATGCCCGAGATCAGGCTATCCATCGACTAACGCAGCCACCGACTAATCCAGGTGGCAACCTCGGTCATGGTTGCTTCGTCTGCTTGACCGATCATCCTTATGAATCTTTGGCGAGAAACCGACCGAGGTTGTTCGGTCATGGCGAAAGTTTCTCTCCCCAAAGTTGACGAACCCCGAATGGGAACATGATTTGGCCACACTCGATTGCGAGTTGTACAGGGAAGTAGCACAGTCATGCTATCCACAATTTCTTCATAGGTACTGCTCGAGATGATCAAAGACGGTCGGAAACCATTCTGTTCGCGGCCTATCCCCTTTCCAAGGTCAACCCACCAAAGTTCACCGGTCTTCATTTTTCCCAAATCGCTTGGCAAGTTCGGGGTCGCGCTCTAAAAGTGCGTTCCATTCCTCGTCCCATTCACCGGCGTACTCCTCGAGTCCGTCGCCGAGACTGTCATCCATATCGCTGAATTCGCTCAGGTAGTCAGCCATGTCTTCAGGTGAGGTTTGCTTAATTCGCCGTTTTGTTTCGGCGAGTAGCTCTCGTTCGAGGTGCTCGGCCAGCAGCTTTTCAATCAGACTGCCAGCCGTTTTCCCCTCAGCGCGGGCAACCTCCATGAGTTGGTCGCGCAGGGCGGAATCCACTTTTATGGTCGTCGGGCTCATGAGGTGGAGTATACCTATTGGTATACCGGTTGTATACCCGGCGGAAATCTATAGGGGAATGGAATTCAAGATCTGCGCAACCCCGATGCCAGCCTCGGGGGCGGTCATCAGATTGGCGTGAGCGGCGACCTTGGGTGAGGCGCTGCCCATGGCAACACCGAGACCAGACCACTCCAGCATTTCAATGTCATTCCAACTGTCGCCGATGGCAATTGTTTTCGTTGGATCGACATTGCGGCGGGCACAGAGCTCCTGCAACATGCTGGCCTTGTTGGTGCCCTTGGGACCAACATCCATCCAGGCAACATCGGCAATACCAAAAACAACCGAGTGGAAACCGAGTGACTGTGCAATCTCGGCAAAGCCTTTTGTCGTCTGGTTCTCACTGCGCACCACAAGTCGGACAACAGGGTCTTTCATGAGATCTTCAATGGGCACCTGGCGAATGGTGAGCCCGAGGGGACCCGTGTCAAATAAATGGGTGGTCAGGAACTCACCGTGCAGATCTTCAACGGCGAACACCGCGTCAGGTAAGAATTCCAGTAGTTTGTTCAGGGCATCGGTGGGGTCAAAAGTAATTGCCTCAATTGTTTTGCGAGTTTCCACCATGGATAGAACACAACCATTGCTGGTCACCACCAGATCCTCGACACCGACAGCGCGGGCAATGGGAAATGTGGTGCTGCTGGAACGACCGGTGGCGAGTGTGACTCGGATACCAGCTTCCTGCACGCGTTCGACTGCATCTACAACAACTCCGGGCAGACTGCCCATGTGTTGCACCAGAGTGTCGTCAATATCAAGTGCAATGAGTTCTGGGCGCCAGTCAATGGGAAGTGGTTCGCCAAGTTGGTGCACAGGAACGGGTGATTCAGAACGACGGTCGCGCACGGTGAATGTCATGAAGCACTCGGAGTTGTGAGTTGTGTTACGCCACCGAGGTAGGGGCGCAATGCTGCGGGAATGTTCACACTACCGTCGGCATTCTGGTGGTTCTCCAAAATGGCAACAATGACTCGCGGCATGGCACACAGGGTTCCGTTGAGCGTTGCCAGAGGTCGTGTTCCGGAGTCATCGCGCATGCGAATTTTGAGCCGCCGGGACTGGAATTCGGTGGTATTCGAAGTTGACGTCACTTCACGGAACTTACCCTGAGTGGGGATCCACGCCTCGATATCAAACTTGCGGGCTGCACTTGAGCCAAGATCGCCGGTGGCCACATCAATCACCCGGTACGGAATCTCCAGAGCATCGATAAAGTCTTTTTCCCACGAAAGAATTCGCTCATGTTCGGCTTCAGCTTCCGTTGGATCGCAATACACAAACATTTCGACCTTGTCGAATTGGTGTACGCGAATGATTCCCGTGGTGTCGCGACCAGATGCCCCGGCTTCGCGACGGAAGCAACTTGACCAACCGGCATAACGCAAAGGCAAATCCTTAGCCGGAATGATTTCATCTGAGTGGTATGCAGCGAGTGGAACTTCACTGGTCCCCACGAGATACATGTCATCAGATTCAATGCGGTACACATTCTCGGCCGCTTGGCCCAAGAACCCGGTGCCTTCCATTGCTTGGGGTAAAACAAGCGCTGGTGTGATCATGGGAATAAAACCATTGGCCTGTGCTTGTGACATGGCGAGGTTGAGCAACGCGAACTCGAGCATTGCCCCCTGACCGGTCAGAAAATAAAAACGGGAGCCAGAAACTTTGGCGCCACGCTCGGTGTCGATTGCTTTGATCCCTTGACCAATGGTCAGATGGTCTTTGGGCTCGAAACCTTCAGCGGCAAAATCGCGCGGGGTTCCGACCTCCTCAAGAACAACAAAGTCATCTTCGCCACCGACAGGTGAACGCAGGTCGACCAGGTTGGATACCTGCAGCCACAGACTGTCGACTTCCTGGGATTTGGCATCTGCCTTCTGCTCAGCGGCCTTGACCTCGGCGGCCAGAGTGGTTGCTCTCTCCATCAGTTGGTCAACCTGCTGTTGCAACTCTGGGCTTGGGCTCTTTTTCAGTTGCCCCTGCAGCGGGCCGATTTCCTTACTCAGGATTTTCTGGGAGTTGCGGAGGTCATCGAAAATTTGTTGATCCTGGCGAGCGGCGATATCCGCGGCCACCAGTTGATCTACGAGAGCGGGATCCTCACCTCGGCGACGCTGGGAGTCACGAATGGTCTCGGGGTCGTTACGAAGGATTTGAGGGTCAATCACCCCCTAAACCTACCGCGGGCACCCCTTAGGGAATCCGGGTTGACACTCGTTCACAACCATGTGGCATAGTTTCCTGACTTTGCCTCCCATGACCGATTGGGAGGCATCCTGTGTGAGAGGACTTTCATTGGACTACAACTGGTTGACACCAAAAGCTCAAGCCCGGCCCGCAGGGGAAAAAGGCTGGGGCTCGTTCGCCACTGAACGCATTTCCCAAGGTGAGACCGTGGCTGGATTCGGCGGCTGGGTTATTGACCGCGCAACCCTCGCGGGTATGAACGAGGACCGACAAGGTCGCTCAATTCAAATCGATCACGATCTGTATCTAGTGTCGAGCGACACCCCTGAACCCGGCGACATGCTGAACCACTCCTGTGAACCCAATTGCGGACTCGTTGGCTCCCAAGTGATCGTTGCTATGCGCGATATTGAAGTGGGTGAGGAACTCTCATTTGATTACGCAATGTGCGATGCATCTGATTACGATGAATTTACCTGCCTGTGCGAACAGTCCGCATGTCGTGGAGTGGTGACCGGCATGGATTGGCGCAAACCCGAACTCCAAGTGAGGTATGCCGGTTACTTCTCGCCTTACTTGATTCGCCGGATTGCAGCGCTCGTCTAACTAGCGCACCTGAAGAAGAATCTTTCCGGTGACTTCGCCGTTCTCAATGAGTTGTTGAGCGGCGGGTGCTTGTTGAATTGGCATGACGCGATCAATGACCTGCTTCACCGTGCCACTTGTGATCCAGGGCCACACAATTTTTTCCACCTCACGACAAATTGCGGACTTCTCCTGATCTGTGCGTGCGCGTAAAGATGTGGTGGAGATGGTGACGTTTTTGCGCAAGGCTTGGGCAATATTGAACTCGACGGTGGTGCCACCCTGCATCCCAATAATCACCATGCGGCCATTGCGCTTGAGGGCATCAATATTGCGTTCCAGGTAACTGGCACCCATGTTGTCCAGAATGGTGTCGACCCCACCGAAGGCACCATTGATTTTCTCGACAAAGTCTTCGTCTTTGTAATTGATCAACAGGTCGGCACCCAGTGATGCGCACGTGTTGAGTTTGGCTTGACTGCCAGCGGTCACGGCCACCTTGGCACCCATTGCCTTGGCCACCTGAATGGCCATGGTGCCCACCCCTGAACCACCACCGTGAATCAAAACTGATTCACCTTCACGCAAGTTCAGGACATTCTTGAGATTGCTCCACACCGTGCAGGCAACCTCGGGTAAGCCAGCGGCATTGAGCAGGCTCACGCCCTCGGGAACACTCATGACCTGACCCACGGGAACCGCCACCTTCTGGGCGTATCCGCCGCCGGCAAGCAGGGCCGTGACCGGTTGACCAATGCGATCCATGGTGAGCGCGGCCCCCACACTCACGATTGTGCCGGAGCACTCGAGCCCCAAGGTGTCGGTGACCCCGGGCGGGGGCGGGTATTTGCCCTCGCGCTGCAAAATATCGGCCCGGTTCACAGCGGTCGCGGTGACATCGATAATCACTTCACCGGGTGCGGGGTGCGGATCGGCAACCTTGGACCACTCGAGAGTGTCCGGACCGCCATATTCCTTCTGGGTGATTGCATGCATGGCTAATCCTTTCCTTGTAGTCGCTCTATTGCTTTTTCTGCGGTTGCTCGGGCTGGTCGTCCTCACGGTTGTACTTGATCACCACGAGGTGGTCACCGCGTTCGAGTATTCGAATGCTCTCCGAATAGAACCGATGCGTGACACCATTGCGAATCACCGCCAACACGATCTGTCCATTGACATCGAGTTCGTTCGGCGACAGACCAAGTTCATCTTTATTGATTTCACGTTCGGTCACTTCAAGGCCACGCGATGAATCCAGAAGATCTTCCATGAGCGCACCGGCCTCAGAGCTAATGACGGAGAGGCCCATGAGACGCCCCGCAGATTCCGCGGTCGGAATAACGCTGTTTGCACCAGATTGACGCAAAATATCCGCGTTCTGAGATTCACGCACCGCCGCAATAATTCGGCACTCAGGTCGCGCCAACCGGCGCGCGGTCAACGTGACCAGCACACTCGTGTCATCTTCGTCGGTAGCAATAATGATTTGACCGGCTTTCTCAATGGAAACATCTCGCAGCACTTCTTCACTTCGAGCGTCACCGTTGATGGCAATCAGGCCATCGCGCGTTGCCTGTTCACATGATTCGTGGTCAGGGGAAACAACAATAATGGTGTTTTTGTCGTAGCCCGCATCGACGAGGGCGCGTCCGGCGCTGCGACCCTTCACTCCGTACCCAATGATAATGGTGTGATTCTGCACGTGCTTCCTCCAATTTCGGGAGCGAATTTCATTACGAGTCTTGCGGGTCAACACTTCAATGGTTGTGCCGATCAGAACAATCAGGAAGAGAAAGCGCAACGGGGTAATCACCAAAATATTGACAAGTCGCGATGACTCACACACCGGAACAATGTCACCGTAACCGGTGGTCGAGAGCGACACGGTCGCGTAATAGAAGGCGTCGATCCACGAAATGGGTCCATCCATGCCGGCATCGCGATAACAATCCTGCTCCACGAACACAATGGTGGCGGTCAGAAGCAGGGCGAAAACGGCAACGCCGATTCTGACCGTGATGTTGGTGAAAGGGCTCATGCGACGCCCAGCGAACATCAGGGTCCGTTGAATCCCGATCCCAGATTGGTCGTCTGTGAGTTGATCGTCGGACGGGCGACGGCGTCTACTAGAACTAGGCCGGTTACTGGGCATACTCTCGAACCATCAAGATTCCAACAACTCCAATATGTAGCATCATCGATCTCCCAGACAATCATGCCAGCCCGGCTCGTTAAATCATGTACCTGTCACGCTGATCGTCGGAACAACATCGCCTAGAGCCCCGGATCCGGGGGGAATGACCGCAAAATCGGTGGCCTGCGCCCAACCGGCCAAACCTGCGGGCCCGTGACTGACCAAAGGCGTGGCGGTGCGACCCGCTGCGGTGACCTGCACCATTACCGGCACGATCGCGGAGTCTTCGGCATAGTCCGGAAGGGGTGCTTCATCTATTAGGACAGCGGTCGATGCACTTTCCTGCCATTTCTCCCCGCGCAGTCCAGCAATGAGAGGTGGGGCAACGGTGAGTAATGCGGCCAGAGCATTGCGTGGGTCACCTGGAAGGCCCAGGAGTAACCGACCATCCGGTAAACGTGCCAATAACACTTGAGCACCGGGAGTCATGGTGACACCATCGATTAACCAGTGAGCGGCGAGGTCTCGCAAAACATTGCGCAGAAGATTGTTTCCGCCGGGAGCTGTAGAACCGGTGGTAATAATCAGATCCGCTGTCGAATCATCGATCTCTTGCAATAAAAGATCGCGCGTCTCCGGGGCGCGCACGGGTGGATTGCCGCGTGCTCCGAGTGCACCGACAAATGCCGGGATGGTTAAGCCAAGTGAGTCACGAACCCGGCCGCCGCGCGGAACACCACGATCTAACAGTGAAGCACCAATGACCAGTGTGGAAACAACGGGTGGGCGACAAATAGTGACTTGGTCGTAACCGGCTGCAGCAGCGAGGGAGATAACCTGCGGAGTGATCAACGTGTCACCGGGAATCAACTCACGACCGGCCGAAGCAATCGCGGCCTGGCGGATAATTCCCGAACCGAAATCAGGGCGAGCGTTTTCATCGGGGGTGCCGTTCAGTGGATCGCGCGCAATGAGAGTGGCAATGTCGGCGTCAGTCTCAATAACAGATTGGCCGACTGCGAGAACGGCATCCGTGTGCGGGGGTATTGGTTCGAGTGCGCGCACCTTCACGGCGTAATGCGGTGATAGGGCGACATCGGGAGCCAACTCGGTCACGACCCACGGACCACCGGCACACACGGCGAAGCCATCGAATTCGGCTACATCGGAACTGGGTTCATCCACCAAACTAAGGAGTGGCTCACCGAGCAATGAACCGTTGGCTTCGTCGAGTCGAGCTCGAGCAAAAGGTAATGGTCGACCGGCCGAATACGCCACATGACGAGCTTGTGACCAACCAAGTAGACCATCGAGACCGAGTGCCGAGTCGTTCACAATCTCGTCCTCCCCGCTCGTCCTCCCCGCTCATCCTCGACGCTCGACCTCACGTCGCCCCGACGCCCGAATGACTACACGGTAGCGTCTTGAAGCTCGCGCGATCCCTCAATTTCAGGCAGAGCCATTGTTTCCTGACCGTTGGTCCCGAGCGTAGTGGTTGAGGGACGTGGACGAGGTGCACGGCGAGCCGCTTGGATTCTGGAATGCTCAACATGAGCCAAGAGTCTCTCAGCCAAATCGTGCGCGATTTCCGAAGTCGCTGTTCGTGTCAGGAGAGACGGAGTGCTGCGGTTTTACCGTGCGGCTGACTCCGACCCGGGTGTCACTGGCCTTCGGATATTGGTGCGGCTTCCACTTACCCGATGATTTATCCTCGGAATATGGTCACAGAGTCCCGAGTCACACCTTGCCCCTCCTGTGGAACCAAGAACAGGGTTCCGGCTTCCAGCAAAGGTACCCCGCAGTGCGCATCATGTAAAAAGCCACTTCCCTGGATCACCGATGCCACCGATGCCTCCCTGTCTGGGGCGCTAGACACACAGAAACTGGTACTTATTGATCTTTGGGCCCCTTGGTGCGGCCCCTGCCGCATGGTGGCACCCGTTCTTGAGAAATTAGCCACTCGATATGCAGGGTCGCTCAAAGTGGTCAAAATCAACGTAGATGACAATCCACGTTCGGCAGCACAATATGACGCTCGCTCGATTCCCACACTTGTCATGGTGAGAGATGGAAAAGAAGTTGATCGAGTTATTGGTGCGCATCCAGAACCGGCGCTGGTTGCAAAAATAGATCCCCTCCTCTAAGCCCTTTTCCGCCCCTCGCTGCAGTAGTAGTGAATGCGGTCCATTGTGATTCGGACGACTATAGGCTCCCCTTGTGAGTACCACTGCTGACGTTGTCATCGTCGGAGCGGGAATTGTGGGTTTGGCTTTAGCAGATTCCTGGCTGGCCCGTCACCCCAGCGACAATGTGATTCTGATCGACAAAGAATTACAGTTGGGAATGCACGCGTCTGGGCGAAATAGCGGAGTTTTGCATGCTGGATTTTACTATGCGCCCGATTCGCTAAAGGCTAAATTGACCAGAGACGGTAATCGACTTCTTAAGGAATTTTGCTCAGAGCGCGATGTACCCGTGCGCGAAACGGGGAAAGTGGTTGTTACTACATCTGGTAATCAGTTACCCGCTCTTGAACAACTCTTTCAACGAGGGCAAGCAAATGGCGTGAAGTTGGAAAAGATCGATGAAGCTCAACTTTTTGAACTAGAACCATTGGCGCGTACTCATGGACTAGCTCTTTGGTCGCCAACCACTGCGGTTGCAGATCCGGTAGAGGTAGTACAGGCCCTCTCTCAACGAGTTGTTGAACACGGTGGTGTGCTCAGGCTGGGCGAGTCGGTGGTTGGGGTCAAATCGGGAAAGGTATTCTTAAGTGATTCAAGGACCATTTCATTTGGACACTTAATAAATGCCGCAGGGCTTTATGCAGACACGATCGCGCACTGGTGTGGTGTGGGATTGGAATACAAGATGTTGCCATTCAAAGGCTTGTATTGGTATGGCAACTGGGAACCAGGTCGCTTGCAGAGACACGTATATCCGGTCCCTGATCCCCGGAATCCCTTTTTGGGTACTCACGTCACTGTAACTGTAGATGGTCGTGCGAAGGTGGGTCCGACCGCAATTCCCTCATTGTGGAGAGAAGATTATGGTGGGGTGGCCAATTTCTCTGCAGCAGAAATGGCAAAAATCGTGCGACTGTACCCAGGCTTTATTTCAAGCCGACATCATAATGTGTGGAATTTAATGAAGACTGAATTACCGAAATATTCAAGGAAAAAATTGTTGGCAGAAGCCTCTCGGCTAGTTCCTGCGGTGAACAGTCAGGACTTCCATCAAAAGGGTCGCCCGGGGGTCAGGGCACAGTTGATTCACGTACCCACAGGTCGACTCGAAATGGATTTTGTTGTTCGTCAAGGATATAGTTCGACCCATCTACTCAATGCGGTATCTCCAGCGTGGACTAGTTCTATGGCCGTAGCTGATCATGTTGTGACCGGTATCGAATCCGGGCAAGAGTCACGCTGAATGAGTAACTGGGAACGCAGAAATTTTCGTTATTGTGTCGCGATCGTCTTTAATAGGGCTTGTCAGGCACAGTATGGTTATGTGTAGTGGTCAATTACTGGGCTGAAAGCAACTACTCCTCGAGTCGGGACGGTTTTATTAACATGATGCGCACGGTCATGGTCGTTGAGGACGACGACGCAATCCGAATGGTGCTCCGCACGAACCTTGAAGATGAAGGTTACCGAGTACTTGAGGCTGTCACTGCTGAGCAGGGTTTGGTTATTGTTCAAGATGAACAGCCTGATGTTGTTCTCGTGGATCTGCGACTTCCAGGGATCCACGGCCTGGATTTGGTGCGGTCGCTTCGCGCTACCAGTTCAGTACCGATCATCATTGTGACCGCACAGACTGATAGTCACGATGTCGTGGCGGGCCTCGAGGCGGGAGCTGACGACTACGTGACCAAACCATTTGTAGCCAAGGAGCTCATGGCTCGCATTCGCACTCAATTACGTCGCGCGAACCACGAGGAAGAAGCCCAGGAGGGATTGGTCTGTGGCCCGATCGAGTTACGGACGGATACTGCAGAAGTAGTTCGCAATGGTCAGGTGATTCCGGTATCGCGCATCGAGTTTTATGTACTCGCCGAGCTCATTGGCGCTCAGGGCAAAGTGCTGAGTCGTGACCATTTGCTGCGTAAGGTGTGGGGCTATGGCAATGCCGGAGATGGCCGTGTTGTGGATAATTTGATTTACAGGTTGCGGAATAAAATTGAAGAGGATCCGGCGAATCCGGAGTTGCTTCTGACTGTGCGGGGTTTCGGTTACCGAATGAAGTCCTAAATGCGATTCGGCCTCCGAACTCGAGTCGCGCTGGCATTTGGATTGCTATCGCTCGTTATAGCGGGTGCTGTTACAGGGGCAACCTATTCTGTCGCTCGTTGGTATCTACTCAATCAACGCGAAGATGCCGCCATAACGCGCGCGGTTCTTGATTCCCGTGCCGCGAGTGCTGCTCTCTCTGCCGGTCTGGGTCCCTTGGAGGCACTTGCTCAAATTCCTTCCGTCGGAACCTCGCAGCCCTTGATTCAAGTTGGCGGCACGTGGTACACGTCGGGAGTGACAGTTCCACCCGATGCCTTACCCGCCAGTCTGCTTGCCGTGACCGCCAGCAATGGGGGCGCTCAGCAGCGGACAACCATTGGCGACGAGGAGTACTTGATCGTTGCAGTTCAACTTCCCACGGGGATTTATGTTGAAGTATTTCTCTTACGTGACCTCGATTTGATTCTTACTATTGGTGGGTGGCTGTTAGTGCTGCAGACACTTGCCGCTGGCTTGGTGGGCGTCCTTATTGGACGGTACGCGTTCGGCCGAATTATTCGCCCGCTGTTTCGCTTGGGAGCCGGTGCGCGTCGAATTGCCGGTGGCGATCTCTCTACCCGAATACCGTTGACAAAGGATCCTGATCTCGATCCGATAGCCGCTTCCTTTAATGGTATGGCAGAGTCGGTGCAGTCGCGGATTCAACGTGAACAACGATTTAGTGCCAACGTTTCCCATGAATTGCGTTCACCTTTGACCGCGGTGGTGGGTACCGTGGATCTCCTTGATAAAAACTTTGATCAACTGCCTGAACGTGAGCAGCGGCTTATTGCAACATTGCACACTCAAACAACGCGCATGTCTCAAATGCTGATCGACCTGCTCGAGATCAGTCGCATTGGCAATGACGATCCACCGTTACTTGAGTCAGTAGATGTCCTCACTTTATGCCTTGATGCGGTACATATCCGCAACTTGCCAGATGCATTGGTCATTGGCGCATCCCAAGTGATTCGAACCGATACCAGGCGATTTGAGCGAATTGTTGGAAACTTGATTGACAACGCAAACAGACATGGTGGAGGAGTCACCGCAGTACGCATTGAGCAGTGTGGTTTCCCCAAAGAGGGTTGTGTCCGAGTGTGTGTGGAAGACAACGGTCCGGGCATTTCTGACAGTGAAGTGGACAGATTATTTGAACCATTCACTCGTGGAGAGGATGCAAAAAAAACATCAGGTGCAGGACTGGGACTGGCAATTGCATTTGAACAGGCACATCTTTTGGGTATACGAGTGAGTGCGGAATCCCCGGAGAGCGGCGGTGCCCGATTCGTGATTGAGATACCGTCTTCACTCACCGACGAATTGCCAACGGAGTTTTCCGGAAATGGTGACTCCCATGAATAGTTGCGGAAGTGGCCGCCTGCAACGCGCGCGTTGTGTAGTTCTCTGGTTGGGAACGGCCGCACTGTCCCTTGCTCTCATTTCGTGTGGTGTACCCACCCAAGACACTGCTCAGCCATTGGCGACCGAGGTCATTGCCCCTCCGGCGATTCCGGCAACTCCTTCGCCCAGTCCGAGCGTGTCAACGGAGCCAACAAGTTCGCCCCAACCAACGCAATCAGTCATCAAGGTACTTGTTGATCTGTGGTTCGCGGGCGATACGGGATTGGTTCCCGTTCCCACCGAAGTTATCCCCCCGGATAGCGAGCAGGCGATTCTTTCCGGTTTGGTTGCCGGTCCACCAGAGAATGAGCAGTTACGCACCGTTGTGGTGGATCCGCTAACGGGGAACTCCTTGGTGTCGGTTTTTGAAGATGAACTCGCGGTAGTTGAACCCGGTGCTTCGGTATTTATTGCGCTGACGCCAGAGTTTGCCGCATTGCCACCAAATGAGCAGGTTCTTGTTCTTGGGCAGGTGGTGATCAGTATTTCCGGTGCAGGGTTGGGCGCGGTGGAGTTTGTAGATGAAACCGGTTCACCAGTGGCAGTGCCACTCCCAGATGGTCGATTACTTGACCGTCCGGCAACAACATCTGATTACATGTCACTTGCTTCGCAGTAATAAAGATTAGGCGGGAAGTACGCGACCCATGCCCGTATAACTTCGACCCCACCATGATCCAGTGATTGGACTGACCCGCACATGTTTACCGGCACTCGGTGCATCAATCATTTTCCCGTTACCAATATAAATGCCGACGTGGTGAGCGCCATTGCGGAAGAAGAAAACAAGATCACCAGGTTGGGCATGTTTCTTTTTGATCTTATGAGCTTGCTGGTATTGAGCTTTAGAGTAATGCGGGAGTGTTTTCCCTGTTACCTGCTTGTACACGTATCGAACAAAACCTGAGCAATCAAATGCATTTGGCCCCGAGTGACCAGCACGGTAGGGATCACCTATCTGCGCTTTGGCGGTCTTGATTATTTTGTTGCGAACAATGCGCACTTTGTGTTTCTTCTCAGCCACGCGACTTAATCGAACCTGTCGCGAATTTTCATTTCTCATGGACACGAGGGCGCGAACTTTCATTTCGGTGGGCATTCCAACGAGTGTGCGAGGCTCAACCTGGATGTGGATTTCATTGATGCTCTCGGATGCATTTGCGGTGGCAATCCAGCTGATAATTCCTAATGTGGTTATCAGGGTCGCCACGAGCAGTGCAATGACGCCGGTGAATCCGCGTCCGTGATGCGCGCCCGAACCCAGGGAAGCAGGCTCGGTCGAATGCCCTTCGTCAGGCGAATATCCCTTGTCGTGCACCAGCATCTGATCTCCTCGTGGCCGCCATAATCGGCCGAGCCGGTCGGTGGTCGTATTGATCGGTCATTTATTCGGTCAATCGTTGGGACGCATATTCCTAGGGGACGCTAAGTGCCCTTGAAAGATAACGGAAATGTAACGACCGAAATTCGGACACGCTTGCGACACTTCTGTGACATAAGTCACCGGGGGTCCCTCATGGAGGTAAACAGCCCTGACACTCACGAAATGAGAGCCTCTCGCGGGTAGGCTCGGCTCTCGTGAGCGATTCGCGCAGTGTGGTGGCTAAAGGCCTGATCTTCGTGGGTGCAGCCACATTGGTGGGCAACGGCTCGGCGTATCTGCTCAGCATGATTTCAGCTCGGATCCTCAATCAGGCGGATTTCGGCGCCCTTGGCGCCCTCCTTGGGCTCTTGGTCATCATTGCGACTTTGGGAATCTCCACCCAGGCGCTGACCGCGCGGCGGGTATCCACCGCCACTGGGGCGAACCGTTCTGACATTGAGGGCCAAGCCATTCGACTCTCCGTGTTCGTGGGCGCTGCGATCATCGCAGGAGCGCTCGTCGTGGCTTGGCCAATCAGCATAATTTTTGCGATACCGGTGGTAGCAGTCATCACCGGAATTTCCTCCCTAGCTTTTGTCGTCGTCGGGTCGGCGTCCATGGGAATTGCTCAGGGTCGCGAAGAGCACGTTAAGTTATCGATCGCATTTATTGCCAATGGCGTTGGTCGAGCGATGGGCGGCATCATCGGGGTAGTTGTTCTGCAAAGTGTGACGGGCGTGGGAATCGGTATCCTGCTTGGCTGCGCGGTCGGTGCAGGCATCAGCTACATGTTGATCTGTCCTCGAACCTTTAGTTCCAAATTGCGCGACGGAATTGGGATTGAGTTCGGCCATGTAGCTCACGCTCTCATTGTGCTATTCACGCTGACCAATATTGATGTTCTTCTTGCCCGCATTTTCTTGACCGAGGATCTTTCGGGCGAATATTCCGTCGGTGTCCTATTAGCGAAAATCGCATTCTTCTTGCCAAATGCCATCATCATTGTGTTATTCCCCAAGATGAGCGCGGGGGGATCATCACGGGCGGTGTATCTCGCTACCGGGCTGACCGCACTGCTTGGCCTCGTGATCACTTTAGTCAGCATTTTCGCTGGAGATTTAGTGATTGGAATTCTCGGCGGCTCACAATACAAAAATCTCGGCTCAGAAGCCTGGCTCTTTGCCCTTGAAGGCTCTGCCTTCGCGCTCGTGCAGGTACTGCTCTATGCACGTCTTGCTGCTCAGGATCGGC
This sequence comes from Candidatus Nanopelagicales bacterium, assembly GCA_018402075.1. Next base: position 21,743 of record JAGYJP010000011.1, read on the forward strand.
GCGCGGTGCTCGCTGTGTGGGGTGCACTTGCTGTACTCGTGACCGTCGTTGCGGTATGGCGCCATGACACCATCGCTGAAATAGTCACCACCGTTGTCGTGGTCTCGCTTATTCTCACCGTCGTTGGTTTGCTACTTGACCGACGCAATGCGGGGAGAGTTGATATTCCCATTGAAGCAGCCGAGTAACAGCAAGCTAAATGTGGGGAACTAAATTATGAGTTTCCCACGCAAAATGCTGTCAGTGCTGTGAGAGGTATCGCCGTCGAAATGTTCTAGTGAGACATCGACAACGGGAAACTGATTGAGATCCAAACCAGCAGGAAGTGGGAATGTGCCACCCTCAGATGAATCCAGCATGCCGACCGACACCATGGACTGAGCATCGGGTGCAAGCAACCAGACTTCGTAGTACCCGTCAGTCGCCGGTAAGCCGGAAGCTTGGACAACGAGAACGTCCCTGCCATCGATCTGTTGCACTACTGCTTGGGCAGGTTGTTCGACATCGCGCAACGGTTCCAAGCTCGCCTGTGCAATCACGTTGGGTGTTTGTGAATTAGTTGTGGACTGCATGGCTACGAAAGTTGCCAGACCACCAATCACCACACCAACACTTGCTGCAAGGGCGTACCAACCGGCACCCCGACTGCGCCGGGTGGAGCCGGCTGGCGCGGGCACCATGAAATCAGCAGCTACTGCCATTTCAATTCCTAGCCACACCGAGTCCGGTGGCGTGACCGGGCGGTCAGCGTCGGTGATGGAGCGCGCTGAAGCCACCACGCAGCGGAATTCATCGAGTTCACTTTGACACCTGGGACATTGCGAAACGTGCTCGTTGTCAATGGGGGTAGCACCCTCGCCGAGAGCGATCAGGGCAATTGTGTCTGAATCAAGATGTGACACTTGCGGCCTCCAATCTGAGTTTAAGCCGATCTAATGAGCGGCGGATGTGGCTCTTGACCGTGCCAAGCGGTAAGTCGAGAAGACTAGCGATTTGGGCGTGAGTCAAGTCGTTAAAAAAAGCTAGTTCCATAATTTTTTGCTGTGGATCGCCCAGCCGGGTGAGTTCATCGGCCAAGACCACGCGATCGATGGTGGAATCAACCGTGTCCTGCATGGTGCCGAGATCAATTTCCGAGTGGGCGGTTTCCTTGCGAACCTTGGAACCGAAGTGATCTGCAATCTTTCGACGGCAAATACCAAGCAGCCAGCCGGGTAAATTCCCTGCATTCATGTCGAACCCCGATCTCCCTCTCCACGCCGAGATAAAAACAAGTTGGGTGATATCTGCTGCATCTTCTTTATTACCCGTAGACCGAAGTGCAACGGTGAAAACCAATGCCGACCAACGTTCGTAGATATCCCTTAGTACTGATTCGTCTCCCAAAGTGAAACGGGTGGCGAGCACTTCGTCGGCCGCGTCCTTCACGTTGAAGTTACTCCCCCCAGAAGCTTTTCCATTGAGCGCGAGCGCTGGAACGGTGGACTCATTGGGTCTAGTCTGCATCATGCACCTTCAATTGGCATAGCGGTCACAACCACATTTTGGTCATAGCCCTCGCCTGGTACATAGACACCGATGCAGGAGATCAGGGTCAAAACTTCTTCCCCTATTTCCCGGAACAACTCCCGCATGGGAAGTTCCTGCTTGTAGGTTGACTCCCGCCCGGTCACCCGATAAGTGACCACCTGATCCTCAGCATTGCGCAGGGTGATGGTGTCACCGGGTTTTAGGGAGCTCAGGTTATAAAAGGCACCTTTCCCGTAGTTGCGACCGTCCCGGTGCCCGACCAAAACACTCGAACCCTGTCCCGACCCCGGGGTGGCACCGAATTTGTACCAACCGACCTGAGCAATATCTTCAGGTATCACGACCTGACCGTCTTGATCTATCCCCACGGGAACGATCTCGGCCTGAATACCGAGTTCCGGAATGTCTAACTCGATGGGCGAAGGAATTGGTACCGTTTCAACGGCGGTTACCCGTGTCCCAATTCGCTCAACAGGTGGCTGAGTTTCTTTAATTGGTACAGCGGCTCTACTTTGCCCCACACTTTTTACTTGTGAATCTGATTGACCAGACCCCGTCGCCAAGAACCACACCGGTGTCAGAATCAGCACTAGCGCGCTGACACCCAACACAATGAAGGCGGGACGAGGTCTGGTCATCAGAAGGTAACTATCAGTTTTGTTTCTGGCGTGTGTTACGCGCGGCTACCGTTGAGACGGATCGCAGCTCCCGCGACACCCACTGCAGCAACAGTCATGAGACCAACTGCAATCAGTGCTGCGCTATTGCCGGAAGTTGCTCCGCCACCTGCGGGTACACCACCGGGCATACCATCAAGGCCGGTGATCACCTGAGTGGCCAGTGCAAGGTTGCCTGCTTCAGCTGATCCCCATGCGTACACGATTGTGTTCGTACCTTCAGCCAGATCTAGATCTGCTGGTCCAAGCACAACAGTGTCTGTTCCGGCGAGAACAACGTCTGCGGTGTATGTGCCAGCGGGAACATCTGCGACGGCCTCATCCGGGTTCACCAGGTCAGTGACCAATGGGGTGCCATCGGCACGGACATCAACTGCGGGTGCAGCTGCAATGTGACGCACGGTCAGGCGAGCGTCGCCTGCGGCAACTTCACTGATGTCATTGACATACACATTGAGCGCTGGGTTGCCTTCGGCATCCAGATTCGCGGTGACGGTTGCGTTGGCGCCTGCCGGCACCTCAACACCCATTGCGGACAGAACAGCATCGCTGTCTGCGGGGGTCGCACCATCTGCGTACACACCCAGGTCATAGGTACCTGCGGGCACGGTCAGGGTCTCGAGTGAACCGGGGGTGAAGTCGTCGATCAACAGGGCATCGCCTGCATATACGTCAACAACGTCGGCACCCGATCCTGCGGGGATTGCATGCAGGACTGAGACGGTTGCATCGTCTGCGGCCATGGCTGGGGCGGCAAATAAACCGGCAGGAACGAGTAATGCTCCCGCAAGAATGGCCGATCGGCGGCCTACCGCATGTCCGAATTTCTGCGATTTCATGTATTTCTCCTTCATTATTTGAGCTCGTGAATAGTGCTGGTACCCCCTCTACTGCCGAGGGGGGCTATTTGGATGCAGCATCTGGAAAGTTTTTTTCCGAGTCAGATACGGTTAGCGCCGGACAATCTCGGATATATCAAGCCTGATATGTCGGAGGGAGGCCATGGCGAGGTGGCAGAGCGGCCGATTGCAGGCGCCTTGAAAGCGCCCGAGGGGAAACTCTCCGGGGGTTCAAATCCCTCCCTCGCCGCGAAGCGGCGGTGCGTGGATTTGGGAGGAGCGCCAGCGACGGCTCCCTCCCTCGCCGCGGGTGTTGTGGCGTGGAGTCGGCGGCGGATTGTGGCCGCCGGCCCTTACGAGCAGATGGGCGGTGACAGGTGTCAGTGGCTCAACTCGTTGTTGTGATCGCGATAGATATTGTGATCGTTGCGGGCATTTCGATCGGCGTGGGAGCCTTGGCACCCAGGGTCAGCGCTCGTTACCTAGGTTCAGATCCCTTCCCCCTCACTTTCATGCCGTGGGAGAGTCCAGCGTTCTTTCGGGTTCTTCGGGTATCGCAACTTGCGCGAACATTGCCAGAGTTAGGGGCGACCTTCGGCGGTGAGAGTAAAAGTCAATTACCGCAACGCACCGTGGCCGATATGGATCGGTACTTGGTGGAGTTACGCAGAGCCGAGTGGGTGCACTGGATCTCAATTGTCAGTTGGGTGCCTCTAGCATTTTTCAATCCATGGTGGCTCACTGCTCTATTTGCGGTGATTGTTATTTCAGGGAACACCATGTTTCTTATGATCTTGCGGCGCAATCGCCAGCGATTTATGGCGTTGAAACGTCGATTACAAAACGATATTTGACATCGCTATCGACCACGCGTTCCCATGAAGTATTGATGTCTTTTGCATCAATAACTTCGATATCGGCTCCGAAACCATGCTCAGCACAGAAGTCCAGCATTTCTTGAGTCTCCGCGATACTGCCAATTTGTGACCCAGCCAGTCGACGACGCGAACCGGTCAGAGTGAAAGTCCGCAAAGACAACGGCTCAACCGGTAGTCCGACCATGACCAATGTTCCATCGAGATTGAGGAGGGATAGATAGCGGTTCATATCAAGGTTCGCTGACACGGTGTGAATGATCAGGTCGAGTGAATCGCTAGCGGCTTTCATTTGCTCCTTGTCAGTTGAGAGCAAGAAATGTTGGGCACCAAGGTTCAGGGCATCTTCTTCCTTATGAGCAGAGTGGCTAATCAGTGTGACATCGGCACCCATGGCGTGAGCGATCTTCACGGCCATGTGACCCAATCCACCCAGACCGACTACTCCTACAGATGTTCCCGGTCCCACATTCCACATGCGCAAGGGTGAATACACGGTGATTCCGGCGCAGAGCAAGGGCGCAGCTACATCAAGGCCGAGTTTCTCCGGAATATGCAGCGCATAATTTTCATCAACAACAATTGCTTGGGAATAGCCGCCCTGAGTAGGAGTCACTTTGTCGGCTTCTGTTCCGTTGTAGGTGGCACTCATGTGGCCGCTGCAATACTGTTCAAGACCTTGCTTGCAGTTGTCACACTCCCTGCAGGTATCCACAAAAACACCAACACCGGCATGGTCGCCAACTGAAAACTGGGTGACATTTGAACCCACCGCGGTCACCACTCCGGTGATCTCATGACCCGGCACCATGGGGAAGGATGCTCGCCCCCACTCCTCGCGCGCTTGGTGAATATCAGAGTGGCAGATTCCAGAGAATTTGATGTCGATGAGAACATCGTGGGGGCCTAAATCCCGACGCTCAATCTCCATGGGTTCAAGTGGTGCACCGGCACTGGCGCGGCATAAGCCTAAGTCAACATTCGATAAGTCTATTGCCGTATCAGACTGGGTTAGGCAGGCTCTCAGCGTCTTCGATTGCACTCATTCTGCGCGAGGTTTCAGCGAGCACAACGCCGACAACAACAATCGTGCCCCCCAATGCCTGCACCCAGTTAAGCGTTTCACCAAGGACAACAATTGCGATCAGCCCTGCCCATAGGGGTTCGGTGGTTGCCACAATGCCGGCACGCTGAGCACCGATTCGGCGTAGCGATCCGAGTACAAGGAGAAAGGGAGCGATCGTTCCTAAAAGAACTCCCCACAACATGATTCCCCAAATGGGAAGGGAGGGAAAGAAAGAAGTTTCCGGAGTGGACATTTCCTCGAGCACCGGCCACGGGAAGTCCCACCACGGTTGCAGAATCGACCAGGTCAGGGTGGCGAAGATGAACCCCCACATGGTGAGGGAAACTCCGTCGCGCCTCTTTTGACCAGCCTCACCGAGCAGCCAGTACAGGGCCAAAATGACAGCGCACATTAAACCGGCAAAAACACCTAATAGGTTCAGGCTGAATCCTTGCCACACTTGCGCCACTAGAGCCAGGCCGAACAAACTCAGGACAATCGCTATCCACAGCCGATTACTGACCGGCTCTTTTTTGCCGAAGCGGACCCACAGGGCAACTACAACAGGTGCCAGAAAGATCAGGAGTGTTCCCAATCCGAGGGGGAGCAGAGAAACGGTGAAGAAGTACAGGAACTGAACTAAAACAAATGCGATAACACCGTAGGCCAAGAGAAAGGGCAGTTCCCCTCGCTGGATCCTGAATCCTCGGCGGTTGGTGAATGCAACGAACACCACGAGCACCACCATGGAGCCACCACTTCGCAGCTGCGTTAATTGAGCGGGCTCTAGCCCCGCGGACATGGCAAGTTTGGATATTGATCCGTTGAATGCGAAGAGAAATGCAGCAAGCAGATACATGGCAACACCGACAGTGTCGACCTTGCGTTCTTGATAGGAGATATTCGTCATCAGTCAGTCCTCAGTTGCCAGACCCGGGCTCCACCCACGAGGGCGGCTGAATTAGGAACAATCACAACATCGTCGCCTAACTTTTTGATCGCGGTCGGTGTGAGTGCACGTGAGTTGCCTCCACCCAAATACAACCTGTCCCACAGGAATACCGGTCGAAGGACATCGACCGCCCGAGCCACGCGACGAGACCACATGGCGTCGCCCAGTCTCTTGCGTTCATGCTCACCTATATACGTGTCATAGGAAAGACCCCACCGAACGGGAGCTTGTGACAGTTCCAAATGAGGCGCCAAAGTACCGCCATCAAATAATGCACTGCCCAAACCTGTACCCAAAGTCATGACCAACTCGAGTCCTTGACCGGAAATCACACCGGCACCGTGCACCTCTGCATCGTTGAGAACCTTTGTTGGTTTGTTCCATGCTGCAGTCAGTGCCGCACGAGCATCAAAGTTTTCCCATTGCTCGACCAACTCGGGAAGAATTCTTGATCGTGGACCTGATCGGGTGATGTAGTGCGGAGTGGTGATCACCACCCCGTGGCGAATCATGCCGGGTAAACCGACGGTTACTCTTTCCGCGGGCGGAAGTTGATTGGCAAGATCCACCAACGTGGCCACGAACAATTCGGTGCCAAAGGGATACGGGGTGGGCACTCGAATTGGCTGGGCGCGCATGGTGCCGGTTTCATCCAGCACCGTTCCTTTAATCCCTCCACCACCACAATCAATGGCAAGAGTGTTGATCGAGTTGGGCTCGATCGAGCGGGATTCCCATGTGGTCACGATCCGCAAGTCTGCCCTAATCTGCGAGGCATTAGGCTAAGCGGGCTGCTTTCGAGGGTAACCCGGATTCAGCGGGGAGGCGTCGCCTAGTCCGGTCTATGGCGCCGCACTGCTAATGCGGTTTGGGTTCATCCCCATCGAGGGTTCAAATCCCTCCGCCTCCGCCACGGATGCATGGAAGGGCGAATTCCCGGTGAACCTGCTGGGGGTGAAATGTCCTTCACTCGCTAGACTCTCGCTTCGACTCGTGCCAATGGCTTCTGCCGTCTGCGGGTCATGCGCCCGTAGCTCAACGGATAGAGCACTTGACTACGGATCAAGAGGTTGCACGTTCGAATCGTGCCGGGCGCACTTTCGGAATTGTGGTGCTTGAGGGGTAAAGAGTCCCGTCTTCTTTCAGTCTCACTTCGATTTCCCGTACTTGCGTTTGAGGATTGCGATGGGGTCTGTTTCCTCTGATTGTTGCGCTGGTCCGAAGAAGGTGAGGAGCGTCAACTGTGTCCAGTAGGAAATATTGCGCAATCCGCCGCGAAAGCTCATGTAATTAATCTAGTCACTCGGTCAGTAACCGCAATGTCAGTTCGACTTCCGCCACGATGAAAAACTTCGCACGGAACCTGCATGGGGTGTGGTGAGCCAGGGGTAGGGATGGATCTCAGCGAGATTCTCGAACTTGTGAAATGAAGGAACGGGTGCGAAGGTGACCGCGACCGGGTTTTTCTGGGCGAATGAATATGGATCACCAAGGAAAACTTCAAGGTTGCGCCGTTCGCTGAGGTCTTTCAATGTTTCCAGGTAGAAGCCGATTCGCCGTGAACTCAATTGCAGTTTCGCTAATGCTGACTCGTTGAAGACAAAGACAACGGGGAGTTCAGGGTGTGCAGCGAGGGCTGGGTCAGCATCTCCCATTGAGTCAATGGTCAAGAGCACATATGTTGGTTTGTGATTCACAACTGGGCTGAGCGGACCGGACGTTCTGCCGGGGTCAGGATCTCGGTCAAGAAGTGGATCCCGATCAAGTTGGCGCAGAATTGTTTCATTCGGAAACTCTTGTATGGGGCAATTGGATTTCAAGGGGCATTTGCCGCACAGACCGGGTGCTCGCTTCTCCACCTGCCATCGGGCAAAGCCATAAGGCTTTCCGGTGCCAGCGCCCACCGTCCACTGCCAACCAAGAAGATTTGCCGCTCGTGAACCATCAATTAGTTCACGGTACATGGCTTCTTGGCCGCTCAACCAGCCAATGTCATTTCGCACGGTCCAATGCGAGGCGAGCCACATGCGTGTTTGGTTGACTAGCCAGCCGTCTGTTTTTAACTCGGTGACAACTTCATTGATGCACAGCATTTCCCGGTTCCAGCCGTGCCCTGCAGCGTTCCGGTTTGCATCAAAGCGCAAGTTCTCAAAAAGACGCGTCCCGAGTCGTGCATAAAGATGACGGGCATACTCCTGCCAAAAAAGTTCGTCGCGAAACTTTTCCCGATCTTTATAGGGTGCGGTTTTCACCGCCCGATAGACACGGTCCAAAGTGAGAATATTGTGGCGAATATATGGAGAGAGCATGCTTGCACCACGTTTGTCTTGAGGTAAAACCTCGGAGCGTTGTTGGGCGTAGTTGGTGATATCAAGACTTGCAAGTGCTGCATCCGCGGCAGTCTGACCACCGTGAATGGAACTCAAGCCCAACTCACCTGAGAACAGGCCGCGGAAGTCACGCTCAATAATGTCCATGAGGGGTGAATTGAGATCGATAATTTCAGTTGACATTTGTACTCAACGATACTTAGCGGGCGCCTCGTCAGCGCAATGTACCCTTCGGCTTGAGAACCAAGATCCGAGTAGTCAAGGAATAGGGGCCGGGGAATGCAGTTCGTGGAGCAGCAATCAATCAATGAATTCCAAGACTACGGCGTGACAATCATTCGCGGGCTTTTCAGCCCCGAAGAAGTAGATGTAATTGAGCGTGGCATTGAGAAAAACCTCGCTGAGCCTGGTCCCATGTTTAAGGTGGCCAGTTCTCCCGATGACCCAGGGAAGTTTGTTGAAGACTTTTGTAATTGGGGTCGGATAGATGAATTCCGCCAGATTGCATTCGAATCAAAGGCCGCCGATGTCGCCCTTGCATTGATGGGCGGGAATACCGTGCGGCTTTTTCATGATCACATGCTGGTGAAGGAACCAGGAACCCTTCAGCACACACCGTGGCACCAAGACCAGCCGTACTACAACGTGGACGGCACCATGAACGTGTCCATGTGGGCGCCGGTGGATCCGGTAGCACCGGAATCCACATTGGAGTTCCTTGCCGGTTCACACAAAATGGGGTGGCTCATGCCGCGCACATTTATGGACAATCAAGCCAAGTGGTTTCCCGAAGGCAGCATGTCTGAGATTCCTCAGATCGAAGCGGATCGCGACAGCTTTGATATTCGCGGGTGGGCAATGCAACCGGGCGATGCCGCGTTCTTCCACATGCTGACAATTCACCACTCTTATGGCGTGCCGGGTGAGAACCGCCGCCGGGCATTCTCTTTGCGATTCCTTGGCGATGACATGGTGCATGCTCCACGCGACTGGGTGACCTCGCCGAACTTTGATGGCCTGAACCTGCAGATTCCCGCTGGCGCTCCCATGGAACACGAACTCTTTCCCTTGGTGCGCGCATGAACTTTGACATTTCATCTGAGTGGGTGAATGAAGGTGATGTTCTTCGTCGCTCGGTGACCTGCGCAACATTTATGGGTGCCATTGAGCTTGTTGGCCTCGTGGCAATTGCTGCCGAGGAAATGGATCATCATCCGGATATGGATATTCGCTGGCGCACGGTGACATTTGTCCTCAGCACGCACTCCGCCGGCACAATCACCGATCTTGACTTTCAACTTGCCCAAAGAATTGATGCACTTATTGTCGCGCAGAACTAGACTTTTCACGTGGGATCGAAAAGTTACGATGCACTGTGGGGCACGGCACTGCGCACCACGACCCACCTACACAAATTCGTGCACTGGGCAAGTAAAGGAAAGCTCGGTCGCACATTCCCCGGTGGGGCACAGGTTGTCTGGATCACCACACTTGGTCGTAAGTCCGGTGATTGGCGGAGCACACCACTTCTCGCCGTTCCCATAGACGGTGGCTGGGGAATTGCCGGATCCAATGCAGGTCAGGAGAAAATCCCGGGCTGGGTGTTCAACGTCGAGGCCGACGATCGCGGCCGCATCAGTATTGACGGGAACGAGACAGAAGCAATATTTACCCGAGTCGAGGGTGAATTAAAAGAGCGCATTTATTCGGGGTTAATTTCCCAGTGGTCGGCGTATGACATGTACCAGCGAAACATCAAGAGGGAAATTCCGGTATTCCTGGTGAAGCCGTTGAGTCTCTAGTCTTTAGCCAAATTCAGTAAGTAATCGCCGTAGCCACTCTTGATAAGTGGTTGCGCAAGTTCACGAAGTTGCGCAGAAGTGATCCAGCCATTGCGCCACGCGATTTCCTCCACGCAACCGATCTTGGTGCCGGTGCGATCCTCCATGACGCGAACAAACTCGCCTGCATCTTGTAGGGACTTGAAAGTGCCGGTGTCTAACCACGCGGTTCCGCGTTCAAGGACGGTGACCCCAAGTTGCCCCTGTTGCAGGTAGTAATCGTTGACAGCGGTGATCTCGAGTTCACCGCGAGCAGATGGCTTAATCGCCTTCGCGACACCCACAACGCTGCTGTCATAAAAGTACAAACCGGGAACAGCAAAGTGACTTTTTGGCTGAACGGGTTTTTCTTCAATGGAAATGGCAACTCCATCTGGGCCGAACTCCACCACGCCGTATTCACTGGGGTTTGCAACTTCGTAGGCAAAAACATGTCCGCCGACCACTGCTGTTTGATCCGCCAGTTTGCGACCGAGGCTGGGTCCGTAGAACAGATTGTCGCCAAGAATCAGACCGGCGCTGTCCCCGGCAAGGAAGTCCTCAGCAATGATGAATGCTTGCGCCAAGCCTTCTGGTTTCGGCTGCGCCGCGTACTCAATGGTCATGCCCCAAGAAGAACCATCGCCCAGTAACCGGGCAAAAGTCTCGGAATCTTCGGGGGTGGTAATGATCAAAACCTCGCGCAAACCCGCTGCCATCAAAGTTGCGAGTGGGTAGTGAATCATTGGTTTGTCGTACACGGGCAAAAGTTGCTTGCTCACGCCCTTGGTAATCGGCCACAACCGACTACCGGTGCCCCCAGCGAGAATGATCCCTTTCATGGCGCGAGGCTATCGAATCGCGGGATCACTCCGGTCACGGTGTTAGTTATTCAGTAAGAATGGATTTTCATAGAGTTGGAAACCGTCTTGGACTGTGAAACCAGCCAGAGTCGGGTGGGTCATGGTGAAGATCGCTTTACAGGGTTCATCGATGATGATCCCCCAGCCGCGCTCCAAGAAGAAATCCTGTAATTGGCCTTCGGCCAATCGACTGTGAGTCCCCACCGCCATTAATTGCGCGTGATCTTGAACCCCACCTGCCTCAGCGTGGAGCAACTCGAATTCAACCCCTTGTACATCTATATGTAGGAGATCAATGCGCGGATTTCCCAAGGCGGTAAATAAATCGTTGAGGCGAATCGCGGTGACTTTCCGGTGTTTGAGGTGAGCACCCCGATAGTCGGTGCCCGAGTCGGGCATGGTGCACACCGCCAAACCCATGTCCATGCCATCGACATCGGGAAACTCCAAAACGGTATTTGAATGCCAACCGGCAGCTAAGAGAACAAGCACTGTTGCCGTGGAGCCTCGAATCTGACTCAAAATATCTTCAGCGGAGCCTTCAATAAGTTCGACATCAATTCCGTTGTCCTGAGCATGCTGAACAGCCCAGCGAGCGTGTTCGGGGTGAGCTTCGATCGCAATTCCTCGAGGAGTTAACCCACGTTCGCGCGCAGCAACTACTGCACTCACCACCCAGGGAGCCCACCCTGCTCCGACTTCCATAATCCAAAAGTCGCCATCGGCTCGATCGAGTGCAAGGGCAAGCCCCACATATTCTTCAGCCTCGGATCGGTAGCCATCGTCTGGAATCGGTAATTCCACACTCACAGTGTTGGCCAGTTCCTGCGGGGCCCACGACAGCATGGACATGCGCGTTCGCACACCCATCCAATCGATCAAGAAACCCTCGGCGGGGTTCAGAGACGAATGTGTTCGCAATGACTCGAGTATTGATGGGTAATTCGTAGCGGGGCATGGGACGGTGACGCCATTGCCCAGTGACAGCACACGTGGTGGTGCAGGAGCAGGCGGTGCATCGGAATCGGGTTTTTTACCACTAAAGAGACCCACGCTAGAAGAATATAGTCGCATCCGGTGTGTGCATGTCAGTTATTGATCGGCATGATGTTCCGGTGGCACCAACAACTCAAGTCAACCTCATCAGTTGTGAGTCTGTGTACAAGTCATATGGCGACCGACCGCTCCTGGCCAACGTGTCAATTGGAATTGGCAGGGGTGAGCGCGTTGGGGTTGTTGGCCGAAATGGTGCGGGCAAGAGCACACTTCTTCGAGTGCTGGCCGGTGGCGAGCCGCCGGATTCGGGTCGGGTAACCCGCGGAGCAAATGTCGTGATTGGTGAGCTCGATCAGGTCGGTGAATTCGGCGCCACCCAAACGGTTCGTGAATTGGTCCTCGGTGAGCGCGAGGATTACGAATGGGCGGGTGATTCCTCCACCCGCGAGATCCTGACCGAGCTATTGGGTGGATACGAACCGGAGCAACTCGACCGAGTGATCGCTCAACTCTCCGGTGGTGAACGTCGGCGGGTTCACCTTGCCGCGCAATTAATTCGCGATGTCGATGTTCTCTTTCTCGATGAACCCACAAACCACCTCGATGTAGAAGTGATCGCATGGCTCGCGGAACACCTCAAGAAACGCCCAAAAATCGCCGTGGTCACGGTGACTCACGATCGATGGTTCCTCGACGAAGTGTGTGATCACATGTGGGAAGTCGTCGGTGGAAATGTGGAGGAG
>JAGYJP010000012.1 GCA_018402075.1 Candidatus Nanopelagicales bacterium
TCCATGGCCGTGGGATCAGCATCGTCGCTCCCCTCGGCTCTGGGCCGCGAGTTGACCGATAAATTCCTCGGCCCGATCTACACCGAGTGGTTTCGAACCAGTGTTCGCGGCGCTGAAAACATTCCCGCCATCGGGCCAGCCCTCGTGGTGGCCAATCATGCAGGTGCATTCGCCATTGACGGACTAATCACCATGCTGGCCGTTGCAAAGAACACCGAACGCACACTGAGCGTTTTGGGTGCGGATTTCCTCTTCCACCTTGGGGTAAACAACTTCCTTGACGAACTCGGTGTTCGTCCTGCGACGCCGTCTGTGGCGCGCGAGTTATTGGAATCAGGTGAACTGGTGGGCGTGTGGCCCGAAGGCGTCCGCGGAGTGGCGAAAACTTTCGATCAACGTTACCGGCTTCAGAGATTTGGTCGCGGTGGATTTGCCCGCATCGCGAGTGACCTCAATGTAGCTGTAATCCCCACCGCAATCATTGGTTCCGAGGAAACCTATCCACTTGTTGGACGCGTCTCGGGTCTGTTGAACTGGGCGGGTCTCCCGTACTTGCCGGTGACACCGACATTCCCCGCACTCGGCCCACTGGGTCTCATTCCTTTTCCCGCAAAGTGGAGTGTGACATTCGGTGAACCCATGACCCCGCCGAGTGATTCATCTGTAATTTCGGCATTTGAATTTACCGATCAGGTTCGAGCGACCATGCGAAGCATGATTCTTTCTGGATTGGAACATCGGGAAAGCATTTTCTAGTCGGTAATTTACCTGCGGGCTAAGCGGCCGAACAGGTAGCCCGCCGCCAAGCCGAGTGCGATTCCGCTCGCTGCGGAACCCGCGGGGAGGGCGTATTCGCGAACGTGCGCACGGCGACGAAAATCAGCGATATCCCACCCCATTTCTTTGGCATAGGAACGTAGGTCCGAATCGGGATTCACGGCGGTGGGATGTCCCACACTCGAGAGCATTGGAACATCATTGGATGAATCCGAGTAGGCCGAACATTGGCTGAGGTCTAACCCTTCGCTCACGGCGAGAGCCCGTACCGCCTCTGCCTTGGCCAGGCCGTGCAGTGGGTAGCCATCGAGTCGTCCGGTGTAAATGCCATTGTGCGACTCCGCGACCGTGCCCAAAGCTCCGGTCAAACCCAATCGGCGGGCAAGGATGTCGGCAAGTTCAACGGGTGTGGCGGTGACCAACCACACTTCTTGGCCGGCATCCAAATGCTTTTGTGCGAGAGCCAAAGACCCAGGGATCAACTTGTCCACCATGTTCTGATCAAAAACCAATTCACCAAGGCGAATCAGTTCATCCACACTTCGACCTTGAACAAAGGCCAAAGCTGCTTCGGTGGCTGAAGCAACATCTTCAGGATCCTCGGAGCCAGATAGAACGAACTTCAGTTGCTTGACACCGAATCCCCAGATTTCCCGACCGCTGAAGTACTTCATTTTGGCCAGACCGGAGGCAAAATGAAATAGGGAGGCGCCGCGCATAATCGTGTTATCCACATCGAAGAAGGCGGCCGCCCTGGTTTCGCTCTGGGGGCGATCACCGTGTGCTTTGGCCGCGGCCGCGGCACCCGAGCGTCGATACTTTGACAGTACATCGCCCGCGGTAGTTGAATCCGGAAGCGTCATGGTGAGAGGGTACCTAATTCCCGACCGGGTGTGTCAGACTCAGGGGGTGAACTCCACGATCAACGTGACAACCGTCTCGGACTTTCTCAGCATTTCCGCTGCCCGAGATCCACAACGCGTTGCCCTGGTCGATTCGGCTTCGGGGGAGCGGCTGACGTACACGGAATTAGATGAACGAGTTACTTCTACCGCCCAGATCCTGATGGACCGCGGGTTACTGTCGGCCCGGGTCGGGGATCGAGTTGCGATCCTGCTGGGTAATTCCGCTGATTTCGTGCTCACCTACTTCGCGGTGATTCGTGCCGGTTTGGTGGCGGTGCCGCTCAATCCCGGATACACGGTGGCTGAACTCTCCCAAATCTTGGAGCAGTGCGGTGCTCGCATGCTGATTGTTGATTCAACGACCGGTGAGTTGGGCGTGACTTCTGCGAATGATTCTTGCACCGTTGTTTTCTGCGATGAAGTTGTTTCTGAACGGGAAACCCTGCGCGGATTCCTCAAGCAATCATTACGGTCCCTTGTTCGCGGTAAAGCACCCAGTGACTCAGTTTTTCCCGAAGTTGCACCAGAGGACCTTGCGTTGTTGCTCTTCACCTCCGGTTCAGATGGAGCACCCAAAGGCGTCATGCTCACCCACAGAAACTTGGTGAGCAATGTTCAGGCACTTGCAGATTTGCGGAATCCACCAACGGTGAGTGCTGAGGACATGGTGCTCGCAGTTTTGCCACTTTTCCATGTCTATGGCTTGAACACCGTGTTGACGTTAGCGATTTCAGCGGGTGCCGGAGTTGTGTTAGTAGATCGATTTGATCCTATTGAATCTTTAGAGCTCATTTCGCGCGAACATGTCACCACGGTGGCCGGAGCTCCTGCCATGTATCTGATGTGGTCGCGGGTTCCCTCGGTTCGCGAGGCAATGCGTCCGATTCGAATGCTCTCCAGTGGCGGTGCCCCGTTACCGCCTGAAATTTTCACTCGGTTTGAAGATCTCACCGGCATGCGCATTTATGAGGGCTACGGCATGACTGAAACATCTCCCGTTATTACGTCGACCGTGGTGGATGGCCGAGCTATTGCCGGGAGCGTTGGTTTACCTATTTCTGGAACAGAAATCAAAATCATGGCTGACTCGGGTGAAGAAGCTGAGCATGGCGATCCGGGGGAAATTTGGGTTCGCGGTCCCGGCGTATTCCATGGCTATTGGCCTGATCATTCCAATGGCCCCGATTCCAATGGTTGGTTCGGGACAGGTGACATCGGTTTACTGGACGAAAGTGGAGCATTGCGCCTGGTGGATCGCCGGCGCGAGTTAATAATCGTGAACGGGTTCAATGTCTTCCCACGCGAAGTTGAAATTGTGTTGGAAAGAATCGACGGTGTCATGGAGGCAGCTGTTCTAGGCCGACAAGATTCTGAAACCGGCGAAGCCGTTACCGCTCTTGTGGTGCTGCGGGCTGATTCAACTTTGGCATCACATGAAATCATCGAGATCGCAGCGCGGTCACTTGCCCGGTTCAAATGCCCGCAAGAGATTCGCATTGTGGAAAGTCTCCCGCGATCGGCAACCGGCAAAATTGCCAAGGGTCGATTGCGTGAGGTCTACGAAATTGATCATTGAACTTATTGGTCGACCCGGGTGCCACCTGTGTCTAGATGCCGAATCGGTGGTGGCATCCGTGTGTTCCGAGGCGGGCTTGGAATTCACCATTCGCTCAATTGACGATCACCCGGGGTTAGCCGATCTGTATTGGGAGCGGATCCCGGTTCTTCTCATTGACGGCGAGATTTTTGACTTCTGGCGGGTCAATGAAATTCGGTTGCGGGATAAACTTCTCCCCAAGTAATCCGATAAACGGACGGATGCGTCCGGTTATATTTGGAATGTTCCCATGTGCATCATTAGAGTACGGCGCATTCAGCCGCAATTTCTGCACTCCTTGCCAATGTAACCCAGCACACTTCATCCAATCCGATTTTATGTCTATCGAGGTACATCAGACTGTGACACTTCCCACCCGCAAATCGGGGTCGATCCCGGGGGCAACCGTTGCTCGGTTGCCCGTGTACCACCGTGTGCTGGCGTCCATGGCCGCCGACGGTGTGACCACCGTGTCCAGTGAGGAACTTGCCACCGCCTGTGGCGTTACATCGGCCAAGTTGCGGAAGGATCTCTCCCACCTCGGCTCATATGGCACCCGCGGGGTTGGCTATGACGTCACTTTCCTGACCTACCAAATTGCCCGCGAGTTGGGCATTACCAAATCACGAGGCTTGGTCATTATTGGCATGGGAAACCTGGGTCGCGCCCTGGCTTCGTATCGAGCATTTGCCGAACGTGGCTTCCATGTCGTTGCTGTCATGGATCGGGATCCATCGATTATTGGAACCCATGTCCGCGTGGGCAGTGCAAATCTCACCGTCCTCCCGGTATCTGAACTTGGTGCGGTAATCGCCGGATCCGATGCACAAATAGGCGTGATCACCACACCTGCTGAAGCCGCCCAAGAAGTTGCCGACCACATGGTGGCTTCGGGGCTGATCAGCATCTTGAACTTTGCACCCGTTGTGCTCAATGTCCCGGAATCGGTGGAGGTGCGCAAGGTTGACCTTGCGGTTGAACTTCAAATACTCGCTTTCCATGAGCACCTGCAAAACGAGAAAGATGAAAAAAGTTCATCCCATTTACTGAAAGCCGGTATTGCATGACAGAGCCAGGGGTCACAAAACGATCCCCAACCGCAAAACCTGCACGTTCATCCACACAAACATCCACAGAGGCAGAAAAAGTGAGCACACCAATAAAAATGGACTCCGCGAGCAAGGATTCCGCGAGCAAGATTTCTACGAGCAAGTCCGCAGCTGCAAAAAAGCCTGTTGCGGCTGTTCCCGACCTTGCATCCGTGGACGTTCAGGCCACTCCACCGCGAAAGAAGCCGGCAATTGGCACCATAGTGTTCGTGGCGGCCGGTCCCGGTGACCCTGAACTGTTGACCGTGCGTTCGGTATCCATGTTGCAAAAGGCGGGTGCGGTGATCGCGGATATTTCTGCAACTGAAATTGCCGAGGCATATGTTGCCGTGGAGAAAATCGTGATCGCTATGGATTCCGAAGAGAATCCACTTGAGCCCGCCGACACAGCCAAACTGGCACTCGATCACGCTCGTGAGCACGAGTTGGTCGTGCGACTTGTTCTGGGTGATCCGATCGTGCAAGGCACCTTGGTTCCAGAAATTTCCATACTTCGTCGGTCACATGCCCAATTTGAAATTGTTCCCGGGGTCAGCGAGATTTCGGGTATCCCGGCATTCGCAGGTTTTAACCTCACCGGGGGCAAGGCAACAGAGGTTCGAGTGCTGGATGCAGCGGACAGCACCATTCCCTGGGATCAACTGGGTGACCCGCGCGCCACACTGGTTTTTCCTCAAGGCGGCGAGAGTGTGACGGCCATTGCAGAGTCACTCATAAAAGCTGGTCGCGACCCCGAAACCCCCATTGCAATTACTCGAAATGGCAGCACCGTTGATCAACGCACCACGGTGGGGACACTCGCAAGCATTTCAGGTGTTCTGAAAGCTGCGAAGGAAAGCGGTCCCGGATTTGTTGTTGTTGGTGAAGTCATTGATCAACGTGAAAAGTACAACTGGTTTGAAAAGAAGGAACTCGTTGGTTGGCGGGTGCTGATTCCACGCACCCAAGACAACACCACAGAAATGATTCAGGTGCTGCGCGCCCATGGTGCAATTCCCAAGGAGGTGGCCACCATCTCGGTCGAGCCCCCGCGAACACCGCAGCAAATGGATCGTGCTGTCAACGGTTTGGTTACCGGGCGTTACGCGTGGGTCGGTTTCACATCGGTCAACGCTGTTCGCTCCATTCGCGAAAAACTGGAGGAGTACGGCCTTGACGCCCGATCCCTGTCCGGTTTGAAGGTGGCGGCCGTAGGTGCCGCAACCGTCGATTCCCTCGTTGAGTTTGGTGTCAAACCTGATCTGATCCCCACCGGTGAGCAAAACACCGCGGCATTGACCGAGGAATGGCCTCCCTATGACTCGCTGATGGATCCCATCAACAAGGTATTTCTGCCACGGGCAGATATCTCCACCGACACCCTCGTTGCCGGGTTGACCGATTTGGGTTGGGAAGTGGAAGACATCACGGCCTTCCGAACCGTGCGGGCGGCACCACCACCCGCCGCGACCCGTGAGGCGATCAAGACGGGGGGCTTTGATGCAGTGCTTTTCACATCAAGTAGCACCGTGCGCAACCTGGTCGGTATTGCCGGCAAGCCCCATGCGACAACGGTGGTGGCGTGCATTGGACCACAGACGGCAAAGACTGCGCTCGAACATGGACTGCGAGTCGATGTACTCGCGGAGATCAACACGCCCCTCGCACTCGTGGACGCGCTTTCGGTGTACGCGGAAAAGCTACGGGACACATCTTTGGAAGCGGGAGAGGGCGCGTGGCGTCCAAGCCGCAAACGCCCCGTGGCACGACGCAAGGCGAGTAAGTAATTCGCCGTGACTAACAACCCCGAACACACGACCGTTCATTTGCTGCGCCATGGAGAGGTATACAACCCCGAAGGGGTCCTTTATGGGCGTCTACCGGGGTACTACCTCAGTGATCTCGGTCACGAAATGGCAGAGCGAGCGGCGGTAGCGCTGGCCGATCGGGATATTGCCACGGTGATTTCCTCACCCATGGAGCGCGCGCAACAAACAGCCACACCCATTGCCGGTCGTCATAGGTTGGACATTGTCACCAACGCCGATCTCATTGAAGCAGACAATGTTTTTGAGGGTAAGCGAGTCAGCGTGGGAGATGGCGTTCTCAAGCAGCCCAAGGCCTGGCGACACCTGTGGAATCCATTCACTCCCTCATGGGGTGAGCCGTATCAGGTGGTGGCCGATCGCATGCAACAGGCGATCGACGCGGCGCGTTTGGGGGCTCCCGGCCGGGAGTCAGTGTTGGTCAGTCATCAATTACCAATCTGGATCTCCCGGCTCAACGCCGAAAAGCGCCGGCTGTGGCACGACCCACGTTCGCGTCAATGCACCCTGGCATCCATTACCTCGCTGACCTATGAAGATGAAGACCTCGTGGCCATCACCTATACCGAGCCGTCACGCGACCTGCTGGAAAAGGCGAGCAAGATCGCTGGCGCTTAGCATTGCCATATGCGCCGTCCATTAACCATCATTGCGATATTTCTGGGCACGGCGGTCATGGTCCTCACGGGCTGCTCGGCGGATCCCAGTACAGATGCAGGCTTTGTGTCCGGCGATGGCTCGGTCACGATCCTCGACCCGGGTGCGCGCGCCCAGGCACCCGTTGTCAGTGGCACCAACCTTGAAGGTCAACAGTTGAGTACCTCAGACTTTCCAGGCGACATCATTGTGTTGAACGTGTGGGCCTCATGGTGTGCCCCATGTCGTGCAGAGGCGCCGGCCCTCGAAGAAGTCGCTGCAGAGTACGCCGATCAGGGAGTACAGCTGATTGGGCTTAATACCCGAGACTCGGAGGCGTCCGCGAGAAATTTCATTAAGAACTACGGGGTGAGTTTTCCATCAATCGTTGATACAGATGGTCGACTGCAACTTCTGTTTAATGAAACCCTTCCCCCACAAGCCATCCCTTCCACCATTGTCATTGACCGCAATGGCAGGGTGGCGGCCCGTGCTCTTGGTGCCGTCGATGCGTCCACCTTGAGCGCGATTGTGGATCAACTTCAGCAGGAAAGTGCTTCGACCAATGGATGACATCGGTTCCATCGTCACCAGCGGGTCACTCCTATTTGCCCTTCCGATTGCATTCGCCGCAGGCATTGTCGCTTTCCTCAGCCCATGTGTTCTTCCGCTTGCACCCGGCTATATCAGCTATATCACCGGGCTCACCGGGGCGGAGCTTTCCGAAGGCAAAAAGGGTCGGGTACTCGCCGGAAGTTTGCTCTTTGTTCTCGGGTTCAGTGTTGTGTTCGTCTCCTACGGTGCATTCTTCGGTGGAGTGGGTTCGGTCCTACTGGAATACGCGGACTGGATCAACCGAGTGTTGGGGGTCGTGGTGATTCTGATGGGGCTAGCCTTCATGGGGCTTATTCCCGGCTTACAACGTGAGTACCGATTTCACCGAGTGCCGCAGTGGGGGGTGGCGGGAGCGCCTCTTTTGGGTGTGGCCTTCGGTATCGGTTGGTCACCGTGTATTGGTCCCACATTGACAGCGGTGCAGAGCATGGCGTTCTCGGAAGCAAGTGCCGCCCGAGGCGCACTGCTCTCACTGGTGTACTCCTTCGGGTTGGGGTTGCCGTTTATTTTGCTCGGCCTGCTGTTCACCCGGGCCGCAGGCGCCATTGCCTTCCTTCGCCGTCATAACCTGGCGATCATGCGGATCGGTGGTGGCATGCTGGTACTCGTGGGCATCCTGTTGTTGACCGGCTGGTGGGCTGACTTCACCATTTGGTTGCGCGTGACGCTGCCCGGATTCGAAACGGCCCTGTGATGGCTACCGATTTAAAGACCGAGCAAATTCCCCTGCCACCCATGTCCCAGGCGGGTTTCTTCCGCTGGATGTGGCGCCAACTCACCAGCATGAAAACGGCTTTGATTCTGCTTTTCCTGTTGGCCTTGGCAAGTGTCCCCGGGTCGGTGATTCCCCAGCGCGGGATCAATCCAATCTTGGTAGATGAGTGGTTGACGGACAACCCGACCTGGGGACCACTGTTGGATACATTCGGTTTCTTCGATGTGTTCGCGGCCCCGTGGTTCGCCGCTATCTACATTCTGTTATTCGTCTCGTTGATCGGATGCGTCCTCCCGCGCGTTGGCGTGCACTGGCGGTCCATGCGCCAATCGCCCCCGCCGGCACCCCGGTACCTCACTCGCTTGGGAGGTGAAACGGCTCAGGTCCACGAACAACCATCACTCATTCTCGGCCGGGCCGAAAAATATTTACGCAAGGACCGGTGGCGGGTGGTGCGGTCCGGCGACGATTGGGTGGCCGCTGAGAAGGGATACATGCGGGAGACCGGCAACCTCGTGTTCCATCTTTCCTTGATCGTGTTGTTGTTCGCCGTTGCATATGGCGGGCTCTTCGGATGGCGCGGCAACGTCATCATTCGTGAAGGTGAAGGTTTTTCCAACACGTTAACTCAATACGACGCGTGGGGCGGCGGGCGCCTGACGTCCCCAGATTCTCTGCCACCGTTTTCGTTCACCCTGGAAGATTTCAACGTGGAATTCTCACGGTCGGAATCCCAACTGGGAGCACCAGAACTTTTTGAAGCGGATGTGTCCGTTGTTCGTCCGGGTGAAACAACGGCGGCGAGTGAACTCATTGAAGTCAATTCCCCCATGACAATCGCGCCGGCCAAAATATTTCTCGTGGGGCACGGCTACGCCCCGATTTTTACAATTCGCGATTCCACCGGTGAGATCGTCTATGAAGACGCGGTTGTGTTTCTTCCCCAAGACGGCAGTTTCACTTCCACGGGGGTGATCAAGGTGCCCGATGCGTCGCCACAGCTTGGCTTCCGTGGAATTTTCCTGCCCACCACCGCCCTCAGCGAGGAACGAGGACCGTTCTCAGCCTTTCCGGCACCGGATGACCCATCGGTCTTCCTCGGAGCCTGGGAGGGTGATCTAGGGCTGGATTCGGGTGTTCCGCAGAGCGTCTACACCCTGACCTCCGACTCCATGGAGCAATTGGGCTTACGGGCCTTGCGTCCAGGGGAAACGTGGCAACTACCGGGCGGTGCCGGCTCCATTGAATTCAATGACTTTGAGCGCTGGGCGTCTTTTCAGATTGCATCCGACCCCGGGAAAGAGGTCGCCCTCATTTCCTCGGTGCTGGCCATGATCGGTTTGAGCATGTCGTTGTTCATTCAGCGCAGGCGCGTGTGGGTCAAGGTTCGTCCCGACCCGATAACTGGCGAAACTAGAGTGGAAGTAGCAGGATTAGCAAAAGCGTCGGGCGATGATCCGAAGGAGAACGTCGACGAACTCGTGCGGTATCTGACAGGAGAATCAAGGTGAATGCCATCGATCTGGCGGAGATGAGTAACAACTTTGTCTATTTGAGCATGGTCACTCTTTTCTTGGCGACCATTTTCTTCGCAATGTCTTATTCCGCTGGTCGAACTAGGGCCGCATCCCGGTCACATTCCGAGGCGCTCGTGGATTCCACCGGAGCCATCATTGAGGGTCCGGATGGGCCGCAACAGGTGCCGCCGACCGGTTCGGTCAGCCGGGGTTGGCGGATGGCCAATATTGGACTGTCCTTGTCGTGGCTGTCGGCCGGACTGTTGCTGGTCGGGGTCATTCTCCGCGGAATCTGGTCGGAGCGGGCGCCCTGGGGCAACATGTACGAGTACTCCATTACTTCTGCCCTTGGAATCATGTTGGTGTTTTTGATTTGGTCAACGCAGCGGGACCTGCGGTGGCTGGGGATGTTCGTCACCATCCCGGCTTTACTCACCCTCGGTGTTGCCGTCACCGTCTTGTACACCGAAGCCGCACAACTTGTTCCAGCCCTCAAGTCCTACTGGTTGGTGATCCACGTTTTGGCCGCCATCATTTGTGGTGGTGCGTTCACTGTTGCAGCAGCAACCGCGGGGCTGTCGCTTATTGCAGATCGGCACTGGATCAAGCAGCTCCCCAGCCGGGAAACTTTGGAAAAACTCACCCACCGGATTATTGCTTTTTCATTCCCGTTGTGGACATTCGCGGTAATCGCCGGGGCCATCTGGGCTGAGAACGCGTGGGGCCGTTATTGGGGATGGGACCCTAAGGAAACGTGGGCGTTTATTACCTGGGTTATTTTCGCTGCGTATTTGCACGCTCGATCCACCGCCGGATGGAAACACCAGAAAGCATCTGTGATTGCGATATCGGGCTGGGCGGCGTTTTTGATCAACTATTTTGGTGTGAACATTTTTGTGAACAGCCTGCACAGCTACGCCGGCGTGTAATTCCACGTACAGGTAAGTGATAAATGTGAATCAAGGATTTTGTTCGCGGCGCTTTCGCATTTTGTCCGACCACGCCCGCTCTTCCAGGGTGCGAAGGAATTTAGGGTCGTCGTCGGGGGCGCGCGGTGTGCGGCGCCTGGAACGGTAACCTGACTGCGGCCACACTCTCCCCAAGAACAACCAGAACACGCCACCCAAAATCGGCAGGACAACGGCAATAATCATCCAGACATATTTGGGTAGTGTGCGGATGCTGGATTTCGGGGTGCGCGCTACGTCAATGATCGTGTAGATATAGAACGCGAGTGCGAGAAGTACGCCGCCAGTTCTTAACACTATGCACGCCTTCCCCTCAGTAGCCCGAAGTAATCAAAGTTGCCGTTACCTAATGTTGCCCATTGTCGCCCATGCTGTGCGTTTCGGGTGACATGAGGGTAAACCAATGTCCTCGCGGGCGCAGGGGGTACGGTGCAGTTGTGGGAATTCGAGGTCAGGCGTGGATCGTCTACACCGTATTTCGGCTGCTCTTTTTGGCCGTGGCGTGGCTTCTCATTCAGGTCACCACACCCGTTCGCGGGGTATGGGCGATCGCGCTCGCCATTGCCATTTCCGCGATTTTCAGCATCTTATTGCTCGGTCGCCAACGCGATGCCATGAGCGGATCCATGTTTGGCTTTTTCCGCCGGATCAATGAGCGAATCGACGCGGCGGCGGCAAAAGAGGATCATGAGGATCTACCCGTGACCCAGGGCGAGACCCGTCCCGAAAGTGATGCCGTAGACCAACAGGAGGATCCCGGTCGACTTGAGAACCGGGATTAATGCGGGTCCGAGGGTTCCGCGGGCAATTATTAGCACCGGCTGTATCGCGAAGGGCAGTGCGAGGAGGGCCAGCAAAGTAAATGGTGTGGTCAGTGCGGCGGTAATTACCGGTGCGCTGAAACCCACTATCACGGTGACATAAAAGAGTGCTCGGGTGGCAGGATCCCCTAAACGCACCGCAAGTGTCCTCTTGCCATGTTCGGTGTCACCGGGGATATCGCGTAGGTTATTTGCAATTAAAATAGAACAGGCAAGTGCGCCTACGCCAACACCTGCCCACAGCGAAGTTGCCGAGAGCTGCAGGGTTTGTACATATGCGGTGCCCATCACGGGTACCAGGCCAAAAAATATGAAAACAAATAATTCGCCGAGACCCGCGTAGCCATACGGCCGGGAACCACCGGTATAAAACCAGGCGGCGGCGATACTGGCTGCTCCAACCGCGAACAACCACCATTGGGCGGTGAGGAGTACCAGCAGAGTGCCGGCCATCAAGGCAATCCCAAAAAAGGTAAAAGCTGTCCGACGAACTGCACCGGGCCGTGCCAGACCTTGACCCACCAAGCGAACAGGGCCCACCCGAACTCGATCGGTGCCACGAATTCCGTCGCTGTAGTCATTGGAGTAATTCACCCCGATCTGAAGGGCCACGGCAACGATCAACGCAAGTGCACTGCGCACCGCATTAAAGGCTCCGGCGCCGATAGCAATCCCTACGCCAACGGCAATGGGGGCAAATGCCGCAGGTAATGTGCGCGGGCGCGCACCTGCAATCCACTCTGCTGTTGTTGCCACCCGCTAACCGTAGAGGTTCGGGAGTGCGAGTGACTGAATCTGCTGCCGATCAGGCTTGCCGTTCGGTAAGTAGGGCAGCGAATTAACAACAAGAAATCGTGGCACCGCAATATTGCCCAAACGTTGTGAAATAACTGAACGAAGGTCTTCCTCAATTTTCTCGTTTGCGCCATTGATCACAATGACGGCGGTCAGATCCGGCAACACATAACTGTCGCCGACTGCGGGGTGGGCATCGATAATTTCTTTGATTGCTTGCACTGAAATATTCACACCATTAACGATCACAATGTCGTCGATGCGCCCACTTACGCGGAGAATGCCACTGCTATCCAACTCCCCAAGATCCCGCGTGGTGAATGAGCCTCCAAAAAGTTCTTGATCCATTGTGGAGGGTTGTGTTCGGTAGCCCGTGGCAATGACATTGCCCGAAACAGTGATCACCCTGGTCTGCGTATCAATGTCGATGCTCACACCGGGTGCCGGCACACCACCAAATACACAACCACCACTTGTTTCGGTCATGCCGTAGGTGAACACGGCTGAGATTCCTTGATCGCGGGCATGGATTTGATCACTGAGCGGCGTTGCAGAACCTCCCACTAAAACAGCGGCGCAGCGGGCAAGTGCTTGGGTACCTTCCTCCGTGGAAAGAAGTCGACGCAATTGCGTGGGGACCAGTGAAAGCATGGCGGGAGAGTCGCCGCACAACCGCAGAGCATCCGTGACCTCTTTGGCACTGAAAACTTCGGCACCCGCCACACTTTCCAGTGCAATCGGGGGTAACCCTGCTGCAATCGAACGAACAAGAACATTGAACCCGCCAATAGATGTCACCGGTAAGGCCGCGATCCACCGAGGCGGTGAAGTGAATTGCTGACCCACGACATTCCCGGAGTTGATGAACGTGTTAAGCGCACCAAGTTGAGCGGTGGAGAATTCCACCCCACGTGGATTTCCCGTGGAACCAGAAGTGCTCAGTACGGCTACGGTGTCAGGATTCACCGGCGAATCTGGGTTGATCGCGTTGCGGATCGCTTCCACCATGGGTGCCGGAAAGTGTTTGCTGACCGCCGGGATCGGAGCAACCGCGCGAGAAGTATCAAGGGCCCGCACAAACTGTTCGTAAATTACGTGAACCCCGTGCGCGCCGGGAACAACCTCAACGGGTGTGAGTTGATTCTGACCGGTGTTCATGGGGCGAGACTAGGAGATGCGGGTAATCTCGAGTCATGGACACTCGCAAACTCTATGAACTCCCTCCGGTCGCAGCCCCAGGTTCGCCCGCGCTCACCGATCCAAGTCATTCCTCGATCATTCCGGCGTGTGAGTGGACGTCGGTGGGGGAGTTCACCGATATTTCCTATGAACTTGGTACAGGCGACTGCCAGGGCATAGCCAAAATCACGATTCGCCGTCCGGAGAAGAGAAATGCTTTCCGACCCCAAACACTTTTTGAGCTAAGCGATGCATTCAATGCGGCGAGGGACGATGACCGGATCGGAGTCATCATCCTCACCGGCCAAGGTGACATGGCGTTCTGCTCCGGCGGCGACCAGGTTATTCGTGGCGACGACGGATACATGGGAGACGACAAGGTTGCCCACAAAGGAATTGGTCGGCTGAACGTTCTTGACCTTCAAATTCAAATCCGCAGGCTACCCAAGCCGGTCATTGCCATGGTCGCTGGCTACGCCATTGGCGGTGGACATGTTTTGCACGTGGTGTGCGACATCACAATTGCGGCTGACAATGCACGATTCGGTCAAACCGGTCCGCGAGTCGGGTCCTTCGACGGTGGATTCGGTTCAGGTCTGCTGGCCCGCACGATTGGGCAAAAGCGTTCGCGCGAAGTCTGGTACACCTGCAATCAATATGGTGCCGAGCAAGCCTATGACTGGGGGCTTGTCAACGAAGTTGTTCCCCTTCCTGAGTTAGAACTAGCGACCTGCGAGATTGCGAACAACATGCTGACCATGTCGCCATTGGCGCTTCGCATGCTCAAGGCATCGCATAATGCCGTGGACGACGGCCTTGCGGGAGTCCAACAACTCGCAGGCGATTCCACCCTGTTGTTTTACATGACCGAGGAAGCGCAGGAAGGTCGAGACGCCTTCAAGGAAAAGCGCGAGCCCAATTTTTCGCGCTTCCCCAAACGTCCGTAGCCCCACGGTGTTGAGCCCGCTCGGTGAAAAGTTGTGGTCGACCGGCCATCTATTTGGAGTTGACCTGCGCCATGAGTTTCGGGGGGTCACTGATCGCACCGGAGTGTTATTTCGTGGCCCGGCGGGTTGGGGTGAGTTCAGTCCATTCGCCGATTACTCAGATCAGCGAGCCGCTTTATGGCTGCAGGCCGCCATTGAAGCGGCGTACCTGCCGGTTGATATTCCACCGGGTGCATTCGTTTACGTCAACGCGATAATTGGCGATCATGAAGACGCGGTGGCTGCGACCCAACGTGCCATTGAGGAATTCGGTTGCACAACCATCAAAATAAAACTCGGAACAGATTTAGTGCGTGACCTGGAGAGGTTGGATTCGATTGTGTCCACTGCGGGCTCGGTGAATCACCCCGATCCTGATCCCATTCGCATTCGAGTTGATATCAATGGTCAATGGTCTTTAGAACAGGCACTGATTGCTTTCAAGGAAATGAGTGAGTATCCGATCGAATATATTGAACAGCCTTGTGCCGACCACGAAAGCCTGAGGCAGTTGCACCTGCGCGCGAATATCCCCATTGCGGTCGATGAATCAATCAGGGTCCATCACCACGTATCCGTGCGTGAATTTGCCGATATCGCAATTGTGAAGGTGTCTCCCCTGGGAGGTCTGAGCGCAACACGTCACATTGCAGACAACATCGGAGTTCCGGTGCGGGTCAGTGGCGCATTAGAAACATCTGTTGGTTTATTCCCGTCGCTCGTTGCAGCGTGGCAGTTGGCCCCCGACCATGCAGCGGGATTGGGAACGGGTGCACTCCTTGGATCTGATCTCATTGCCCCGATCTCGGTACCGCATAAAGGCATCATGTCTGTCCAAAGACTCGAACCTGATCCGGATCTTCTTGCAGCCCATGTAATAGACCCGCGGGATCAGGAGTATTGGCGTCAACGATTCGCGGCCACTTTCCCGCTCCTACCCCAAGTGAGTAGAGATCTGCTGGCTGCCGGTCTTTAGGTACTGCGAGGTGAGTGTGCAAGGCTGAGCCCCATGGAGGCATCGACCGCACAGGCCATGGTCATGGTGGACGAATTGGTTCGCTGTGGGGTGACCGATGTTGTCCTCGCTCCCGGGTCTCGATCTGCACCATTCGCCCTCGAACTCGCGGCAGCGTGCGAACGACTCGACCTTCGCCTGCATGTGCGCATCGATGAACGGGTCGCTGGGTTCGTTGCATTAGGGATTGGTAAAGCGACGGGGGTTCCCGCAGCTGTCATCACTACATCGGGCACCGCCGTGGCAAATTTGATGCCCGCGGTCATTGAAGCGAATTTGTCATTCGTGCCACTGCTTCTTCTCACCGCCGACCGGCCACCAGCATCGCGTGGCGTTGGCGCGAATCAAACCATCAATCAGATCAATATTTTCGGTGGTTACGTGCGCGACTTTGTTGACATGGGGGTTGCCGCACCCGTCGAGGGACAGGTTGCCTACTGGCGAAGTGTTGTTGCACGCGCTGTCTCCATTTCCACCGATTCCATGCATCCCGGTCCGGTGCATATCAACGTCCCCTTCTCCATGCCATTGGTCAGCGAGGGCGGGGACTGGATTGAAAGCCTGGCCGGCAGACCCGATGGCCGCCCGTGGGTTGCCGATGCCCGCTTAATGGCCGGCATGAGCACACCACTTGATGAACTCATGTCATTTCTCGACGAGGAAACAGTTGTTCCGGCCCGAGGCGTGATTGTGGTCGGGGATCACAACGATCCCGAGGCGATTGACCTGGTGGATGAACTCAGCGAAGCGACCGGATGGCCAATCATTGCCGAACCCAGTGCCAATGTGGGAGCTGCAGGGCTGATCCTCTCGCATGGTTCACTTATTGTTGCCGACCAAGAGTTTCGGGAAACCCATGCACCGGATCTGGTGATCACGGTGGGGAATATTGGATTATCGCGCTCGGTGCTCGCACTCATTGAATCTGCGCAATTTCATATTGCAGTCGATTCGCATACTCATTTCTCCGATCCCACCCGGTCGGCGGATCTCGTCCTTTCGGCGGTGCCGATGCCACCGGAGGAATGTGAAATCGAACCTGAATGGTTGGAATCGTGGCAGCGGGCCGATGTTTTGGCGGCGGCAGCGGTGGAGACGGTTCTACCGAAAGATGAACTCACCGGAATGCAAGTCGCTCGTATTGTGACCCGAATGGTGCCCGAAGCCGGAACGCTATTCCTAGGAGCCTCATCTGCAGTTCGCCATGTTGCCTCTTTCGCACTCAACAGCGTCACCGATGCCATGGTCATGGGGAACAGGGGAACATCAGGTATCGACGGATGTCTGTCCACCGCTTACGGGGTTGCCATTGCTGCACAAGCTCAAGGCGATGGTGCGGTGATCGCGCTATTGGGTGACCAAGCATTCCTTTATGACAGCAACGCACTACTGGTTCCACCGAAGGAGCAGTCGGCAAACCTTGTAGTCGTTGTTCTTGACAACAACGGTGGCGGAATCTTTTCCACCCTGGAGCAAGGTCGCCCCGAATATTCCAAATATTTCGATCAAGTATTTGGCGTGCCCCTCGATATTGATCCGCAGGCGGTGAGTGCGGCCATGCGAGTCCATTCGGTCACGGTGACTTCGGAAGATGAACTTGCCGAGGCACTCGACGCCGCACTGGACAATAAAGACGGCAGGGGAGTCCGCGTTATCGTGGCACATGTGTGCTCGCGTGAAAGAGAAGCCATGATCTTGAAAACAATTGGCGAAGCTGTGCACGAGGCTGCGGCCGGGGGCTGATCTGCCATGGCGAGCAGTGCGAGCGAAGGCAAGATTGTGCAGGCCGCTGCGAATCTGTATCTCACGCTCGGAGTCCTCAACGTTTCTCGCCGCGATATTGTGGATCAATCTGGAATGAGCGCCCGCACGGTGAACTCGGTTGCCCGCACTCGGTCTGAATTCCTGCGGATGGTGGTACAGCAATTACCGTACTCACCGGTAACCGAAAAGATCGCTCAGGAATTCGATAATCCACAAAGCCCAGCCCTTCAGTTGCTCATGACAGCATCTAGGGATATTTGGGGTGACCCGGCTAGTGCCTGGGATCCCCGGGAATTAGAGGCTTTGGCCGGTGCTCAATTTGATGAAAAGATGGTGGAGATTCTCGCCGAGAGAATTCAGCATCGGTGGAACGCATCACGTGCATTGGTGGAACGGCTCAAAGAATCTGGTGCCATTGACCCAACCATGAGCGTCGATGCCATTGTGCTACACCTCATTGCAGTGGGCATTGGTATTTCGCTACTCACCCCGGTGCTCAAAGTCAGCGTAGATCCGCAGGCATGGACTGCGCTCAGCGCACGGTTACTTGAATCGTTAGCAGCGATTGATCCGGAGTTACCGCGGCCGGGGGATCAAATAAACTTTTGGCGGGTACGCGCCACCATCCCGGCGAATCCCACGGCAACCGCTCGACTTTTACGCGTACTCTCACTCCTCGACACAGCCATCGTGTATTTAACGGTGGTTGACCTCAATGATCAGGAGCAACAGGTTGACGCAATTGTGAAAGCGCCCGTCTCCCTCGCCCGCAAAACGCTCACTCAAGCGGTTGACTCCGTGGGACGTCAAGTGATCGTTGTGCACGGAAACGAAAATGACGCGGGTGACGTTGCCAGTCGAGTACTGCGATTGAGTAGCAATCTGGTGCAATGGCCCGAACAAGCACCGCAGGCTGCAGCGGATCTGGTATTGGCGAGATCGTGGGAAGTCACTGATGCAACAAGTGGACCAAATGCATCTGACAATGTTCTGCGTTTGCAATGGACGGTTGATAACCACGTGGTTCTTCGGCGCGATCAGGCGCCGTTCACGCGGGTAGAGTACGAAAGAGCCTCGGCTTTATTGGAATTGGTTGAAGCAATCACCACGGTAAGGGATTTGCCGAGCACGTATGGGTGGGTTGAAGAACTCTCCGATGACACAAGTGTCTGGGTGCGATTGGCTCGGCCGGAAGACACATGGGCCGTGCAAGATTTACATAATCGAGTCTCTGAACAGTCCATCTATCAGAGGTACTTCACGCCCAAAAATACTTGGCGTGAAGAAAACTTACGCAGAGTCAGCGGTGGCCACCGTGGTGCCACGCTCGTTGTGACCGATCGAGCGCACCATGTGATTGCCCTGTGCAATATTTTCCCAGAGTCGCAAGACAATACCAATTCGGGAGAGATTGCCATTTTGGTCGATGATTCATGGCACAGGCGCGGCCTGGGTTCTATTTTGATCAATCATTGTGAGGAAATCGGTGAGCGGCTTGGCTTCCAACGGTTAGTGGCCTATGTGCTGGCGAATAACACCCCAATGCACGGACTGTTACGAGCCCATAACTGGACGATTTTCCCGTCACCCGATTTCGGGCCGAACATTAATGCATTTGAAAAGAAGGTCTAACTCAATGCTAGGGAATCACGTATGGGTGCGAGTTTCGCGATTGATTCGGCAAGTTCCATTTCCGGATCCGAGCCAGCGACAATCCCACATCCGGCAAATGAACGAATCATTTGTTCGTCTGGATTAATCTCCGCGCACCGCAGGGCAATACCAAATTCGCCGTCTCCATGGTGATCAAACCAACCCACGGGGCCGGCGTACCGCTTCCGACTCATGCCTTCTAGTTCAGCAATCATGGACTTGGCTCGCTCGGTCGGCGTCCCGCACACTGCCGCGGTCGGATGCAGTGAAGCAACCAGGGCGAGGATGGGCGCGTTGATGGCCAACTGGCCGGTGACGTCGGTGGCTAGGTGCTGGACATTGGACAGTTCGAGCACCTGTGGATTGTCGGGAACTTCCAGGTCGGTGCAGTGGGCGGCGAGTGCTCGGGCAACAGAGTGAACCGCATAGGCATGTTCATTGAGATCTTTTTCGCTCTTCAGGAGTCCGGTCGCCAATTCCGAGTCGGTCGAAACGGTGCCCTGTCGACGTACCGTTCCCGCGAGTACCCGACTCACCACGAGATCACCGGTGCGACGCACCAGTAATTCAGGTGTTGCCCCGAAAAGATTTTGCACCACGAAAGTCCAACAGGTGGGATACGCGGCCGCAAGCCGACCGATGAGGTAGCGGACATCAAGGGTGCCCTCAACGTGGGCCACCAGGTCGCGGGCCAGAACTACTTTGTCGAGTTCACCCCCGTGGATCCGCTCCACTGCCTGAGCAACTGCCTTTTCCCAGTCTTGGGGGGAGAGGCTTCCGTGGGACCATGTGACATTGGTCGGTGCGACGGGGAGTGGCTGCGTGGTGATTATCGGAGTATCCACTCCCACACTGGTGACCCACGACTGTCCGCCTTTGGTGCCCACGACATAGCGGGGAACCACAATCTCCGAGAGTTCATTGAGATCGAATGCAAAAGATGCAAACGCGACGGCGCCGGTGCCGGGCATGTCCACACTGTCTTCGATCCGCGCCTCGGCCAACATTCGGTTCCACCACCGTTGGGTCCGTGAAAAAGTTTCATCGCCACGAACCTCAAGTCTGGCGGCCACACCCCATCCGACCATGCCTTCGCCTCGCCGAATCCAGGCCACCGGATCTTCGGCGGGCAAAACGTCCAACAGATTGACCGGACCACCCGCTTCTGACTCCAATGAAGTCGTGCGGAAGGTGAGTTTGGGTTGCTCCGTTAACGACACCAGCCAAGAGTAAGGGCAATGACGTCAGCCAACCACTTGAGTGGATTTCTGACAGACTACGTGGGTGGCGCGCGCGAATCTTGACAAAAATCCAGCTGAGGTGGCTGCGATGTTTGACACGGTTGCCGAGAAATATGACATCACCAACGACATTTTGGCCGTGGGGCAAACCCGTCGTTGGCGCGCGGCCGTGCGCAAGGCACTGAATCCTCACCCCGGCGACTTAATTCTCGATATTGCCGCTGGCACCGGAACTTCGTCCGTGGCATTTGCATCCTCGGGGGCCACCGTCATCCCAGCTGATTTCTCACTGGGCATGCTGCAGGTTGGGCAGCGTCGCAATCCGGGTTTGCCGTACATCGCTGCAGATGCACTGGCTCTGCCTTTTGCCGACAACTGTTTCGATGCCGTCACCATGTCTTTTGGTTTGCGCAATGTTGCCGATCGGGAGCAGGCCTTATGCGAGTTCCTCCGGGTGACCAAACCGGGTGGGTCCCTGGTTGTCTGTGAGTTCTCCCACCCCACATTCGGACCATTTCGCACCGGGTACACCGAGTACCTCATGGCCGCTCTGCCGTTCCTGGCCGATCGGGTGGCTTCCAATCCGGAGGCGTATCGGTACTTGGCCGATTCCATCCGAGCCTGGCCGACCCAACCGGAATTGGCCGGCGACATGATCACGGCCGGGTGGGAACGGGTGCGTTGGCGCAATCTGACCGGCGGGATTGTGGCGATCCACCGGGGTATTGCCCCATAGATTTGACCACTATGCTTAGAGTGGTCGTGAAGTTTTTCACAAGCGCACAAATGGGTAGTTAATCGGGAAGGGCAGGAGTGAACGTTTACACGCCGATTCTGGTGCTGGGAATTCTCGCCTTTGGGTTTGCGGTTTTCTCCATTGTGATTGCGTCTTTCACCGGCCCCAAGCGCTATAACCGAGCGAAGTACGCCGCCTACGAATGTGGAATTGAACCGACACCGCAACCCATGGGTGGCGGACGCTTTCCGGTGAAGTATTACCTGACCGCCATGATGTTCATAATTTTTGATATTGAACTTGTGTTTCTGTACCCGTGGGCCGTCTCCGCCGATGCACTGGGAGCATTTGGATTTATTGCCATGGCATTGTTCTTGATCAACCTCGCGATTCCATATCTGTATGAATGGCGTCGCGGTGGTTTGGAATGGGATTGAGTTGATTCACATGAATTTAGGAGCGCCGCATGGGTCTTGAAGAGAAACTGCCATCGGGGATTTTGCTCACCACGGTTGAGCAGGTTGCCGGTTATGCCCGCAAGGGCTCGCTGTGGCCTGCAACATTTGGTTTGGCCTGTTGTGCAATCGAGATGATGGCCACGGGTGGCCCCCGTTATGACATCGCTCGATTCGGCATGGAAGTTTTTCGCGCATCACCGCGTCAAGCGGATCTCATGATTGTTGCCGGCCGCGTCAGCCAAAAGATGGCACCCGTTCTTCGTCAAATCTACGATCAAATGCCCAATCCCAAGTGGGTGCTCGCCATGGGCGTGTGTTCATCCAGTGGTGGAATGTTTAATAACTACGCCATTGTTCAAGGCGTGGACCACGTTGTTCCAGTTGATATTTACCTGCCCGGTTGCCCACCGCGCCCAGAAATGCTGATCGACGCGATCCTGAAGATCCACGATCAAATCCAAGACATGAAGCTCGGTGTCAACCGCAAGAATCAAATCATTGCCCAGGAACAGGTTGCACTCACCGCGCCCACAACCCTTGAAATGAAGGGGCTCATGCGGTGACCGAATCAGCACCCGTCGTTCCCGTGGTACCGGACGGTATCCGCGAGATTGACATTGTCGGAGTTCGCAAGGGCGCATTCGGTGCCGCCGGTTCTGGTGACACGAGTGGGTTCGGTGGGCTGGTGTCTCCGATCGTCATGCCAGCGGCTTCTACTCCACCATTTGGTGGTTGGTTTGACGAGGTTGCGGAAGAAATCGCGTTATCCCTTGCGGATTCGGGTGTCACCGGTGCGGTGGAAAAAATCGTTATTGACCGTGGCGAAATCACTTTCTTCGTCAATAAAGAAGATCTCATTGCTTTCATGACCGAATGCCGCGATGAACCCGCGCTTCGTTTCGAAATGTGCATGAGCGTCAGCGGTGTTGATTTCCCGCACGACCTCGGCCGTGAACTCCATGTTGTCTATTCACTTTTATCCGTCACGCATAACCGTCGAATTCGTGTTGAAGTAACAACACCCGATTCGGATCGTCATATCCCGTCCATTGTCGCGGTCTATCCCTCTGCCGACTGGCATGAACGCGAAACATGGGATTTTTTCGGAATTATTTTCGATGGCCACCCCGCCCTCACCCGCATTCAAATGCCAGATGACTGGGTCGGTCACCCCCAGCGCAAGGACTATCCGCTCGGTGGGATCCCCGTGGAATACAAGGGCGGCACCATTCCGGCACCGGATAACCGGAGGTCCTACAACTGATGTCCACCACAGAGTCCGCAGATATTTTCGCCGGCAGCTACGACACTGTCGAAGGCACCGTGTACAACCTCGGTGGAGGTGGCGACTGGGAAACAATCACCGCCGCACCCGAAGGTGAAACCGAAAAAATCGTGGTCAACATGGGACCGCAGCACCCATCCACCCACGGCGTGCTTCGACTGGTACTAGACCTTGAAGGCGAGACCGTTACCGAAGTTCGTTGTGGGATCGGTTTCCTGCACACCGGAATTGAAAAGAACATGGAGTACCGCACCTGGGTTCAGGGCGTCACCTATGTCACCCGCATGGATTACCTCTCGCCCATGTTCAACGAGGCCGCGTATTGCCTGTCGGTTGAGCGACTTTTGGGAATCGAAGATCAAATCCCCGAGCGCGCCAACGTGATTCGCGTCATGATGATGGAACTCAACCGGGTGTCCTCGCACCTGGTTGCACTTGCAACAGGTGGCATGGAACTCGGTGCACTCACCGCCATGATTTTTGGTTTTCGCGAACGCGAGCTCGTTCTGGATATATTTGAGATGGTGTCCGGGTTGCGCATGAACAGTGCATATATCCGCCCGGGTGGTGTTGCACAGGACCTCCCCGCCGGTGCAGAAGAAAAAATCCGCGAGACAATTGTGTTGCTGCGCAAGCGACTCAAAGACACCGCCGATCTTCTGGTGGACAACGCAATCTGGATGGGTCGCACGGTGGGTGTGGGTTATCTCGACCTCACCGGCTGCATGGCCCTGGGAGTTACCGGTCCGGTTTTACGCTCCACGGGTTTGCCACATGACCTCCGCAAGAGCGCTCCGTACTGTGGCTATGAAACCTATGACTTCGAAGTTGCCACCCAAAACACCTCCGATGCTTATGGTCGGTTCCTGATTCGAATTGAGGAAATGAAGCAGTCACTCAACATTGTGGATCAGTGTCTTGATCGGTTGAAGCCGGGTCCGGTAATGGTTGCCGACAAAAAAATTGCCTGGCCATCTCAGTTGTCGGTAGGCACTGATGGCCAGGGCAACTCACCCGAACACATCAAGCACATCATGAGTGAATCCATGGAAGCCTTGATTCACCACTTCAAGTTGGTCACCGAGGGTTTCAGTGTTCCACCCGGTCAGGCCTATGTCCCCATTGAGTCACCCCGCGGTGAATTGGGTGCCCACGTGGTCAGTACCGGGGGAACACGTCCCTACCGAGTGCACTTCCGCGACCCATCCTTTAATAACTTGCAAGCGGTCGCCGCCATGAGCGAAGGCTCCATGATCGCCGATGTAATTGCCGCGGTTGCCAGTATTGATCCGGTCATGGGCGGAGTTGATCGTTAAATGAATGTGAAGCCCCCCAAGATGGTGAGTGTCACATGATCACCGATTCAATGCGTGCGGAAATGCGTGAACTTGCTGACCGTTACCCGAGTTCACGATCTGCACTTCTGCCCATGTTGCACCTGGTGCAAAGTTCAGACGATCAAGTCACCCAAGAAGGTATCGCGGTGTGCGCCGAAATTCTTGGAATCACCGAAGCCGAAGTCACCGCTGTTGCGACTTTCTACACCATGTACAAGTTCAGCCCGGTCGGCAAGCACCATATTGGCGTCTGTATCAACACCCTGTGCGGTCTCCTCGGTGGCGATGCCGTCTACGACAAAGTCGCGGAGCGTCTGGGCGCCACCCACAACGGGCCTTCCGCGGACGGCAACTTCTGGCTCGAGCGAATTGAGTGTCAGGCCGCCTGCACCCACGCTCCCGTCATGACCGTGGACTGGGAATTCATGGACGATGTCACCCCGCAGTCAGCCGTCGACATCATTGACCGCCTCGCCGCCGGCGAGGAAGTGTGGTCCACTCGTGGACCAAAGATTCGCGACTTCCAGGCAACCGAACGGACCCTTGGGCTGGCTTCCCATGAATTAGCCACCGAGGGCAACTGTGTGGACGAAAAAATGTTGGCCGGCCTGAAAGTTGCCCGTAATCAAAATCACGGACAGATGGGATCAGATATTTCATGAAACTCACACCCGTTATCACTGAATTTTGGGATGACCCCCTGCTGTATACCCTCGACGGATACCGCAGTCACGGCGGCTATCAAGCACTGGCCAAAGCGCTCAAGACCGATCCTGACTCCATCATCACCACGGTCAAGGACTCAGGTTTGCGCGGGCGCGGTGGCGCAGGTTTTCCCACCGGATTGAAGTGGTCGTTCGTGCCTCAAAACGATGGCAAACCACATTATTTGGTGGTCAACGCAGATGAATCCGAACCCGGCGCCTGCAAAGACATTCCGATCATGATGGCCAACCCACATGCCCTGGTCGAAGGCGTGATTATCACCTCTTATGCCATCCGGGCTAACCACGCGTTCATCTACATTCGCGGCGAAGTCCCGGAAGCCGTACGCAAGGTGGCTTATGCCGTTGCCCAAGCACGCGAAGCTGGGTTGATTGGCAAGAACATTCAGGGTTCGGGCTTTGATCTCGAAGTGACCGTGCACGCCGGTGCCGGGGCGTATATCTGCGGTGAGGAAACGGCGCTACTGGATTCCTTGGAGGGCTACCGAGGTCAGCCGCGACTCAAGCCGCCGTTCCCAGCCGTTGCCGGTTTGTATGCATCCCCCACGGTGATCAACAACGTGGAGACCATCGCGAACATTCCTTATATTGTCGATCGCGGTGTGGAATGGTTCCGCCAATTCGGCACCGAAAAATCACCCGGGTTCAAAGTTTTCGCCGTTTCCGGCCATGTGAAGCGCCCAGGAATCTATGAAGCTCCGTTGGGGATCACCATGCGCGAACTTCTGGACTACGCGGGTGGAATGCGCGATGGCAGCGAAGTCAAATTCTGGATCCCCGGTGGGTCGAGCGTTCCCATGCTGACCGCAGAACACCTTGATCTTCCGCTGACCTATGAATCCATGGTGGAAGCCGGCACCATGCTGGGCACTGGAACGCCCATGGTCTTCGATCAAACTGTTTCAGTGGTCAAGGCCGTGACTCGCTGGCTTGAGTTTTATAAGCACGAATCCTGTGGCAAGTGCACCCCGTGCCGCGAAGGCACCTACTGGATCACCGGGGTGCTCGAGAAGTTTGAACACGGTCACGGCACGGCGGGTGAAATGGAGACCCTCCACACGCTGTGCGGGCAAATTGCCGGTCGCTCTTTCTGTGCTCTCGGCGATGCCGCCGCAACCCCATACCCCGGTGCCATGAAGTACTTCGCCAACGAATTCACCGCAGCCACGCATACCTCTGCCGACGAACAATTTGATCCGGTCAAGTCTTATGTATTCGCAGGAGCAGTATCAACCGGAGCGTCCGCCCAATGACAATCACCAACGATCCACAAACCAGTAACGCAGGGTTGGCCCCGGCACAGCAACTGGTGAATATTGTTATCGACGGTGTCGAAATGGCTGTACCCAAAGGAACGCTCGTTATTCGTGCTGCCGAACAAATCGGAATTGAAATCCCCAGGTTCTGCGATCACCCGTTACTTACCCCGGTGGCCGCCTGTCGCGCTTGCCTCATTGAAATCGATGGTGTTCCCAAGCCACAACCGGCATGTGCGCAGACCGTCTCAGACGGCATGAACATTAAAACCCAACACTCCTCCGAGGTGGCCCGTATTGCTCAAGAGGGCGTCATGGAATTCCTGTTAGTGAATCACCCCCTTGACTGTCCAATCTGTGACAAGGGTGGTGAGTGCCCATTACAAAACCAGGCCATGAGTGTTGGCCGCCCCGAATCTCGGTTCGAGGGAGAAAAGCGCACTTTCCCCAAACCAATCAATGTCAACGCGCAGATTCTTTTGGATCGCGAGCGTTGTGTGTCCTGTGCGCGCTGCACCCGATTCGCCGATGAAATCGCCGGAGACCCTTCCTTAGAATTATTGGAACGGGGTGCGCAACAGCAGGTGGGCACCGCCGACGATCAACCATTTGACTCTTATTACTCGGGCAACACAATTCAAATCTGCCCGGTGGGTGCACTCACCAGCGCTTCGTATCGATTCCGTTCGCGTCCATTTGACCTGGTGTCCGTCCCCACCACCTGTGAACATTGCGCATCCGGTTGTTCGCTGCGCACAGATACCCGCAGAGGAGTGGTCACCCGCCGATTGGCGTGGGATGACCCCGAAGTGAATCAAGAGTGGAACTGTGACAAGGGTCGTTTCGCATTTACTTATCTGCGTTCAGGTCGCATTGAGTTGCCATTAGTTCGCGAGAATGGTGAACTACGCCCCGCTTCATGGCCTGAAGCAATGTCCATTGCGGCCGAGGGACTTGCGCGTAGCGGTTCCGCAACGGGTGTGCTCATTGGTGGTCGGTCAACACTCGAAGACGCGTACGCGTATTCCAAGTTCGCCCGCACGGTGTTGTCCACCGACAATATTGACTTCCGTGCCCGTGCGGCGAGTGCCGAGGAAGCTCAATTCCTCGCCAGCAATATTGCCGGTCGCACCCTCGCAACCACGTATCGTGATCTGGACTCCGCCAGCACTGTGCTTTTGGTCGCTTTTGAGCCCGAAGATGAATCACCCATTGTGCTGTTGCGTTTGCGTGCAGCCGTGAAAAATGGCACCAAGGTGCACACTATTGCCTCGACATACTCACTTGGCAGCGAGAAATTGAATGCGAACTGGATTCAGTGCTCACCCGGAGCCGAAGCAACCGCACTCGGTGCACTTGACTCCGATCTGCGCAGTGCACTGAGCCAACCCGGTGCGGTGATACTTGTCGGTGAACGGGCCGCAACCATTCCGGGTGCACTCAGTTCACTCGGTGCACTCGCTGCCAGCACCGGCGCAAAGCTCGGGTGGATTCCGCGACGCGCGGGTGAACGCGGTGCCCTCGAGGCGGGTGCACTCGCAGGTCTGCTGCCGTCGGGACGCCCCATCGATAATCCCGAAGCGCGTGCCGAGGTTGCTTCCGTGTGGAATGTAGATGCACAATCCTTGCCGCGCGCGGGTGTGAGTGGCTCCGAATTCATTGCTGCGATTGCCAATAAAACAATCTCCGCGGTCCTCACCGGGGGAGTGGAGGCATCTGATCTCCCCGAGGGTGCGCAACTCCTTGCCGCACTGGAATCGGCCGACTTCGTGGTAGCACTGGATTCCCACCATTGTGAAATCACCGAGCTCGCCGACGTTGTCTTCCCGGTGGCAGTTGTCACCGAAAAGGCCGGAACCTTCATGGATTGGGAGGGTCGCGCGAAACCATTTGGTGCGGCTTTCCGCGATTCGCTCACCCTCTCTGACGCAGGTGTGCTCGCCATGTTGGCAAGTGCGGCCGGCCACACCTGGACAGGTGACACTCGCGCACTGCGATCCGAACTTGCTTCCATGTCCACGTGGTCGGGACCCCGCACCGGCGCACCCACGACCGCTCCAGTTCCAACTTCGAATGAACCCGGGTTCACCCTGGCCACCTGGCGCCAACTACTTGACTCGGGGCTCATGCAGGAAGGTGAACCGCATTTGGCCGCAACGGCTCGACCAAGTGTGGCGCGCATTTCCGAACAGGATTTCCTCGCACTGGGTTCACCGAGTGCCCTGACCGTAACCGGCCCCGAGGGCAGTATCACCCTGCCCACCGAGGTTGCCCAGATCGTGACCGGCACCGTGTGGCTTCCCATGAACTCGCCAGACTCCCATATATATGTGCAATTGGGTTGTGGCTATGGCGCGGCGGTCAGTGTGAGAGCAAGTGCTCTTCCCGCACCCGGTATTTCTCCAGGAGGTGGGGCATGAGCGGTTCCCAATTCGGGCTTTTTGGAACCGACCCCTGGTGGCTGGTAATCCTTAAGGCGGTTGCCATTTTTGGCCTGCTCGTATTGATCACGTTGTTCACCATCTGGTGGGAGCGCCGCGTGGTGTCGCGGATGCAAAACCGGATCGGCCCCAACCGAGTTGGTCCGCAGGGTCTATTGCAATCGCTCATGGACGGTTTCAAACTTGCCTTCAAAGAGGAGATCATTCCCAAGTCGGCTCACGTTGCGGTGTACTGGATTGCGCCGGTTATTTCGGCAACCGCGGCATTCCTCGCATTCGCCGTCATTCCATTCGGCCCCACCGTGTCGATCTTCGGTGTGGAAACCCCGCTGCAGTTAACCGATTTCCCCGTCTCCGTTCTCTACGTGCTCGCCATTGCTTCCATCGGCGTATACGGCCTGGTGCTCGCGGGTTGGTCATCCGGTTCCACCTACCCGTTACTCGGCGGGTTGAGATCAACCGCCCAGGTCATCTCCTATGAAATCGCCATGGGCCTTTCCTTTGTCGCGGTCTTCCTGTTTGCCGGCTCCATGTCAACATCGGAAATCGTTACCAAACAGGAACCCATCTGGTTTGCCGTGATTTTATTGCCATCTTTTCTTATCTATGTCACCTCGATGGTGGGCGAAACAAACCGCGCGCCATTTGATCTACCCGAAGCAGAAGGTGAACTCGTTGGCGGATTCCACACCGAGTATTCATCCCTGAAATTCGCCATGTTCTTCCTCGCCGAATACATCAACATGGTGACCGTCTCTGCCCTTGCCACCACACTGTTCCTCGGAGGTTGGCTCGCACCGTGGCCACTATCCCTATGGGAGTCGGCGAATACCGGTTGGTGGCCGGTTCTCTGGTGGATCATCAAAGTTCAACTCTTTATCTTCATGTTTATTTGGTTGCGGGCCACCCTTCCGCGTTTGCGTTATGACCAATTCATGAAGTTTGGTTGGAAAGTGCTCATCCCTGCCTCACTTCTCTGGATTTTCATTGTGGGCGCAGCACGGGTATTCCGCGACGACATCAGTGTCACCAACGAGCAACTGCTGATTGGTGGAGCAATCATCATTGTGGTTCTCTTGGTGGGTTCGTGGCTCCTGCAAATTCGCGCCAATAAAAAGCAGGAGCGCATGGACGCAGAGCTCGAAGTCCAAGCGGCTGAGCCATTTGACCCCATGGCAGGTGGCCATCCGATTCCGCCCATGCCCGGTCAACGATTCGAGTACACCCCCCGTCGAGTGCTGGCAGCCAGTGCTGCGGTGCATAAAGATTCGGCAATCGGTACGGGCGAATCTGCAGAACAGGAGACCGACCATGCCTGAACTACCCGCAGCGATTCGCGGATTCGGGGTCACCTTCGGCACGATCTTTAAGAAGGTTGTCACAGAGCAGTACCCCGAAGACGCCACAAAGTATCCGCCCAAGCCGCGTTTTCACGGACGCCATCAGCTCAATCGCTGGGCCGATGGCCTGGAGAAGTGCATTGGATGTGAATTGTGCGCGTGGGCCTGTCCAGCCGATGCAATTTTCGTTGAAGGTGCCGACAACTCAGACGAGGAACGTTTCTCTCCGGGTGAGCGCTATGGCCGGGTGTACCAAATCAACTACCTCCGTTGTATATTCTGCGGCTTGTGTATTGAAGCTTGCCCCACCAGAGCACTCACCATGACAAATGAATTCGAGTTGGCCGATTCCAATCGCGCTGATCTCATCTATGAAAAAGAGGATCTTTTAGGGCCTCTTCTTCCCGGCATGATTGCGCCACCCCACGACATGGTTCCCGGCACCACCGACCGCGACTATTACGCAAACAAGATCACCGGCTCGGTTCCAGAACAGCAGATTTCCGCAGACCGCGAGCGAGAGAACACATGACCAATCTCGGTGAAGCAATAGTCTTTTGGATTTGTGGTGGTCTCGCGGTAATTGGTGCCCTCGGCATGATCCTTTCCCGCAAGGCAGTACACAGTGCCCTATTCCTTGCCATGACCATGATCAACCTGGCCGTCCTCTATGTTGCGAATTCGGCACCTTTCCTCGGCATGGTGCAGATCATTGTGTACACCGGCGCGGTCATGATGCTGTTCCTCTTTGTGCTGATGGTCGTCGGTGTTGACTCATCTGATTCACTCATTGAAACCATTCGCGGACAACGACTCGCAGCGATTCTGTTCGGGATTGCGCTCGGTGTGCTCCTCATTGCCATTGTGGGAACGGCAATCGCAGACATGCCTGACCGCGGACTCGAGGAAGCCAATGCCGCATACGGTGGCAATGTTGAAGGTCTTGCCAATCTGATTTTTAGTGATTATCTGTTGGCATTTGAAGCAACCGCCGCCTTGCTGATCACCGCAGCCATGGGTGCCCTGGTGCTCACTCACCGAGATCGGTGGCAGGCCAAAAAGACTCAGCGGGAGTTGTCCGAGGAGCGCTTCATGGTCGGCACCGGACATCCGGGCAATAAGCCCAGCCCGGGTGTTTACGCTCGTCACAATGCCGTCAACACTCCGGCAATACTTCCCGATGGCTCACTTTCGCTGGAGAGCGTGCCTTCCCCGGTGCGCAGTCGCGATGACTCACTGATCATTGATCACCGCCAAGTATCCGAGATCGTGGAAATCACTGAGACCGGATCGGCGGACGGTAGTACCAAGTGAATCCATCCAATTACATTCTTTTGGCGTCACTTCTTTTCACAATCGGTGCCGTGGGTGTTCTCGTCCGCCGGAACGCGATCATCGTGTTCATGTCGGTGGAACTCATGCTCAACGCCGCCAATTTGGCGTTTGTGGCATTCGCCCGCATGAATGGAAACCTCGATGGCCAAACCGTGGCGTTCTTCGTCATGGTCGTTGCGGCGGCTGAAGTTGTTGTGGGCCTGGCCATCATTGTGACCGTTTTCCGAACTCGACAATCAGCATCCATCGACGAACCAAATTTGCTCAAGTACTGATGAGAACCAAGGAATAGGAAAAGACTGTGACCGTAATGCCTACTGAGGGAGTTTTATCCCTTATTTG
Source organism: Candidatus Nanopelagicales bacterium (assembly GCA_018402075.1). Next base: position 31,354 of record JAGYJP010000012.1, read on the forward strand.
GCTTCTCATAGCATTGCCGTTGGCGGGCGCAGTAATCCTGCTGTTCACCGGTAAGCAGTCCAATAGGTGGGGCCCCTATTTGGGAGTTTTGACCGTTGTCGGTTCAGCAATTCTCGGCATCCTCATGCTGATTGCCATGCTTGATCTTCCAGTTGAAGATCGCACCATTACCCAAGTCGCCTATCAGTGGGTTTTTGTCGGTCAATTCACCGTCGATGTCGCTTTCCAACTTGATCAACTCTCATTGGTTTTCGTTCTGCTGATCACAATCGTGGGTAGTTTGATTCACATTTACTCACTTGGCTACATGGCCCACGACCCAGACAAGCGCAAATTTTTTGGTTACCTGAATTTATTCGTAGCTGCCATGCTGCTACTGGTGTTAGCCAATAACTATCTCCTGCTGTATGTGGGCTGGGAAGGTGTGGGGTTGGCCAGTTACCTACTCATTGGGTTCTGGCAGTCCAAAAAAACCGCGGCGGCAGCAGCGAAGAAAGCTTTCATTATTAACCGCGTGGGCGATGTCGGCCTCAGCCTGGCCATCATGTTGATGTTCGTGACATTTGGTTCGGTCACCTTCTCCGATGTATTTGGGTCGGCAACAAATGCCAGTGAAGGCACCCTCACCGCATTGGGTCTGTTACTACTTTTGGCGGCGGCGGGTAAGTCTGCGCAGTTCCCCCTCCAAGCGTGGTTACTCGATGCCATGGAGGGCCCAACCCCTGTGTCAGCGCTCATCCACGCAGCAACCATGGTTACTGCAGGTGTGTACCTGATTGCCCGAAGCAATGTGATTTACAACAATGCCGAGATCGCGGCAACGGCGGTGATCGTGGTGGCCCTCATCACCATCTTCATGGGTGCAATTATTGCATCTGCAAAAGATGACATCAAGAAGTCACTTGCTGGCTCCACCATGAGTCAGATCGGTTACATGCTGCTCGCCGTTGGTCTCGGCCCGATCGGCTATGTCTTCGCGATCTTCCACCTGCTCACCCACGGTGTCTTCAAAGCCGGGCTCTTCCTCGGTGCGGGCTCGGTAATGCACGGCATGAACGACGAAGTCAACATGCGCCGCTATGGGGCACTACGCAGTGTCATGGTCGTCACTTTTATTACTTTCATGGCGGGTTACCTGGCAATTATTGGTATTCCGCCGTTCTCCGGATTCTGGTCCAAAGACGAAATTGTGCACGCAGCTTTTGAGCGCAATGTGTTCATTGGCGCAGCCACGGTTCTCGCGGCAGGTATTACTGGTTTCTACATGACCCGTATGGTGGCCATGACCTTCTTCGGCAAAAAGCGCTGGGAACCAGATGCTCACCCACACGAATCACCCAAGATCATGACCATCCCGTTGATCATTTTGGCGATTGGATCCACTTTCCTCGGCATGGCATTGCTGTTCTGGGGAAATATTGAATCGTGGCTTGAACCGGTTGTCGGCTTTGAAAGCCAACCCACACCACTTCCCACGAGCGCTTATATTGTCATCACGCTGGTGGTGGTGATCATTGGTGCGATCATCGGTTGGATCACGTACGCCCGCAGGGAAGTACCCATTGTTGCGCCGCGGGGTAATTTGCTCACTCGAGCTGCACGCAAAGATCTTTATGGAGATGCGGTCAATCACGCACTGGTGGTGGCGCCCACCAATTACGCGGCCCGATCCCTGGTGTGGTTTGACGCTCGTATCGTTGACGGTTTTGTGAATGGATCCGCAGCAGTTGTTGGCGGGCTTTCCGGTCGACTGAGACGCACCCAATCAGGGTTCATC
>JAGYJP010000013.1 GCA_018402075.1 Candidatus Nanopelagicales bacterium
GGCACGCGGTTATATCAAGTCGCATCGAAGTGATGATGAATGGATTTCCAGCCATCTTGAATTGCGTGGTGAGAAAAATGAGTTGTTATCCGGATATGGCTGGGTGTTTCCGCTTGGCGACGGCGAAGTCAACGTCGGTGTGGGCACACTCGCGACAAGTAAGCGTCCAGCTGATGTGAATCTTCGCGGACTACTCACCCACTATGCAGACCAACAACGCAACACCTGGCAGTTCGAAGGTGATGTCCGCGCACCTTGGTCGGCACTGCTTCCCATGGGCGGTGCGGTGAGCAATGTTGCCGGCGCCAACTGGGTGTTAATTGGCGACTCTGCCGGATGCGTGAATCCGCTCAATGGTGAAGGAATTGATTACGGCCTCGAAACAGGACATCTGGCAGCGAATCTATTTGCCAACACAATTGTTAACCCGCACATGGATTACAGCAGGGTGTGGCCCAAGCAATTATTGGTGCAGTACGGGACTGCTTTTTCCATTGCCCGCCGTCTGGCTGGTTTGATCACCGTTCCAAACATCCTTCCAACCTTTGGGCCTATTGGTATGAGATCCACATTTCTGATGACCATTGCGCTACGAGTGATGGGAAATCTGATCACTCCCGAAGACAAAGATGTGACAGCTAGATTGTGGAACTTTGCCGGTCGCCGCTCGATTGCCTTAGACGAACGCCCACCGTTTAGTTAATGGAAAAGTGTTCCACGGTTGGTGCGCCGTCAAAGTGGACGCCAATAATTTCGCGCCAACGCAGAAACAGATCTGACTCGCGGAAACCAATGGTGTGATCCTCAAGTGTTTCCCAGTCAATGGTGAACAAATAGACATTGGGCCGCTCCACGCACCAACCGACACCGGTAAACGTGATGAACCCCTTGGCCTGAGGAAGAATCTCACTGACAGCGCGTTGAAGACCACGCTCGAAGTCAGCATGGTGATCAGGTGAGACAGTGACGTGAACTACCTCGCGAATCATCTAAAAGCTCCAGTCTTCGTTAAACATGTTCTCCTGCACCGTCATGCGCAGTGGTTGCATGCGCAGAACACCAGGTGAGCCTTCAAGGTACTTGGGCAGTTGGTGCATCAGATCGGCGAAGCCGGTGGACTGGCGGTGTGCTTGTTCGGCATCTTCATCGCGGAAGATTTCATAGAGCCACACCAAGTTTTCGTCATCAGGATCAACGGCCACCATGTACATCTCGGTGCCGGGTTCTTCACCGATTCCATCAGCGTAGGTATTTAGAATGTCGAGTAATGCTGCGCGCTGTCCTTCTTGGGCAGTAAGGCGAACAATCAATGCTTGGCGACCGGGTAGGAATGCCTGCAGTGGTTCCTGTGCTGGTGTGTCAGGCATTTTCGCGGTACCAGTCGTAGGTGGATGCAACACCATCGTGCAACTTAATGGATGGGTGCCAACCGAGTGCGTTGATGCGTGAGGTGTCCAAGAGTTTGCGTGGCATACCGTCCGGTTTACTGGTGTCCCATTCGATCTCACCTTCGAAACCAATGACATTGGCAACGGTTTCGGCAAGGTCCTTAATGGGTAGGTCATCTCCCCAACCAATATTGATTGTTTCAGAGGAGTTGTAGTTTTGCAGCAACATGAGGCACGCTTGAGCGAGGTCATCTACGTGCAGAAACTCGCGGCGAGGTGCACCCGTTCCCCACACGGTCACTTTGTCGGCACCTGATTCCTTTGCTTCGTGGAAGCGGCGAATGAACGCGGGCAAAACATGTGATGTTTCAAGATTAAAATTGTCACGCGGGCCATACAGGTTGGTAGGCATGGCTGAAATCCAACGGCGGCCGTACTGCGTGCGAAACGCCTCGATGTAATAAATGCCCGCGATCTTTGCCATGGCGTATGCCTGGTTGGTGGGTTCGAGTGGCCCGGTCATCAAGGAAGATTCACGAATCGGTTGTGTCGCATGTCGCGGGTAAATACACGAAGAACCTAAAAATAAAAGACGTTCAACATTGGCGGCATGCGCGGCATCCATGACATTTGTTTGGATCAACATATTGTCTTTGAGGAAGTCGACAGGGTAAGTGGAGTTCGCCATGATCCCGCCGACACGTGCGGCAGCATCGATGACTACATCGGGTTGAGCTTCGGTGATGGCATCGAGTGTGGCATCGCGATCCCTCAGATCAAGTTCCCCAGAACTCCACCCGATGATCTCGCCAACACCGGCGGCCTCGAGGGCGCGAACCAAAGCAGAGCCAACCAAACCGCGGTGTCCCGCTACATAAACCTTTGAATTCGACCAGTCGATTTCCGCCATCTATCCATCTTCCCACATGGAGCAGTGTTAGTCCGTTGCTGACTGAACATCCGTGTGATCAAAGTCGGAACCCTTGTACAGCAGAACATCTTGGTGCTCCACGGCAAGTGCATAAGAGAAGCAATCACCAAAATTTAAGGCGGCGGGATGTCCACTGCCTTTGCCATACATCTGATACGCGGCGCGGGCGCGGACTGCCTGAGCGAAGTCCACTGCAATGATTTCGACATTGAGGCCATGAATAAAGGTGTCCAGGCCACCGGGTCGACGGCTATCCAAAACAGCGGCTGCTTCCACGTATGTTGCCGCACTCATTTTGGGTGACTCGGCGAATTCCATGACGTCTGCGAATGTATATGCATCGGGTTCGCCGAGACAGATTGCCGCGACAACCGAGGAGTCGATAATCACCGAGGTAGCCCGGTTTCGGGGTCGTAGAGCTCGTCAAAGGCGGACATTCCATCATGTGAATCGGAATCATCGCGGGCCGACTCAATTAATGACGTGAGTACCTGGCGGCGCAGTTGCCGCCGCCGACCGTGTTCATCCAGAGCCGCTCTCAGCGCACGAGTAACGGCTTCGGTCATGGAAGTGTGCTCCAATTCAGCCAACTGCCTGGCCAAGTTATGGGCCTCGGGGTCTTTGATATTCAACACGGAGGTATTCTACCTTTAACAAGAAGATTGTCTACCCTTTATCCACAAGTTTCCCCATGAGAAAGCCTTGACCACGGCAGCAGGAGGCGATATTTGCCAACTAGAGTTAACACGTGTTCAACTTTGGTTCCAAAATTCCGCTGCCACCCAGTAAGTACCGCATGGGCGGCAAGCATTTCAAGAACGACAAAGCGTTTATCCGTACCTCGGTCAAGGACGCCAAGCGTTTGGAGAAGTACTGCGGGTTGAACACCGACTCAGCGGTGCTCGACTGGGGATGCGGTGCCGGTCGGTTAGCCATTGGGATCAAGGAACACCTCACCACAATCCGGGATTACCACGGCGTAGATGTTCAGCGAGAGTTGATTGACTGGTGTCAGGAAAACCTCGCGGGGCCCGGGTTCCGGTTCACATTTGTTGACGTGAGCAATGAGCGCTACAACCCGGATGGTTCACCCGAGCGCACCCTGAGTGCCGAGCCACATAGTGTGGACGTGTTTTATGCCTATTCGGTGTTTTCCCACATGAATGCCGCTGATACTGCCGGATACCTAGAACTCCTTGGCCAAACGCTGACCCCGACCGGTAAAGCGTTTGTCACCTGCTTCGTGGAAGAAGATGTCCCCGATTGGGAAGAAAACCCCGCCGGTTACGGCCCACTGGAGTGGAAGGGCCGCCTGCACTGCACGCGGTTCTCCCGCCAATACTTTGAATCATTGGTGAACTCCGGGGGACTAGCGGTGGACCGGTTCGAGTACGGCCAGGAAACTGACGGCCAAAGTTTGTATATTTTGCGGCGACGCTAAAGGGATTTTCGACCCGCATGGGTTAGGTTCGAAGGTATTAATGACCCGACTTCCCCAATCCGGAAAGGCTTTTTGCATGCGACGCACAATTCTTCGTAGAACAACAATCGCCGCAGCTGCATCCATTGCTGTTGTTGCCAGTTCACTGACCATCATCCCGGCAGCACAGGCCGATGGCCCCCTGCCCGAACAAGCATTTGGCATGCACGTGCCCCAGATCGCTAATGGCGCTGACCCCAGTGTGAACTACGGCTCCATTCGTTTGTGGGACTCAGGAATCACCTGGGGACAGGTGCAGCAGAAGAAAAACCTGTTCTGGTGGAACGGTTTTGACGCTGCGATCGCAAATGCAAATGAGCAGGGCGCCAATGTCATGTACGTTCTGGGCAGCACCCCCACGTGGGCAGCGTCGAATAAAAAGCAGGGCACGTACCCCAATAAAGGTGCGGCATCTGTCCCCAAAATGAAGGATTGGAAGAACTGGGTGGAGGCCGTGACCAAGCGTCACGGGGACAGCATTGAGTCCTATCAAATCTGGAATGAAGCGGATCTCTCCAATTTCTGGGCAGGAACGCCCAAACAAATGGCAGATCTGACCAAGGCGGCCGCGAAGATTATTCGCAAGAACGATCCCACCGCAAAGATTGTGTCCGCCAGCAGCACGGTGCGTTTGAAGAGCTCCTACAACAGGTTCTTCCCGAAATACCTCAAGGAACTCAAAAAAGCCAAGTGGCCGGTCGATGTCATTGCGGTGCACACCTACCCCGCTGGCAACGGCACCCCTGAGACCCGCGTGCAGTACATCAACCAGGTGAAAGCTGATATGCGCAAGGCGAAAGTTCCGGCATCCAAGCCCCTCTGGGATACCGAGATTAACTACGGAATCCCGGGCCCCGGTAGCACCCGTGGGCAATCAATTGGTGGCGCTCAGGCTGCGAGCTGGGTCGCACAGACCTACTTGGACAACCTGTTGCTCGGTATTGGTCGCAGCTACTGGTACTTCTGGGCTCCTGCCGATGGCCGTGTGGGTATCAACATGCAAGATGGCACCACCGGTGCCATTGGCTACCAGACGGTGAACAAGTGGCTGGCGGGCTCCTACTACGACTGCGCAACCGTAAGCGGAACCAATGTGTGCCAAATGGGCGATAACAACAACCCGGAGGCTGTCGCGTGGGTGTCATCTGGATCGGGGACGTACACTGTGCCAGCAGGCGCCACGGTGCAGTGTGATGCACTCAATACCTGCACAGCAGTGACACCAGGAACTCAAGTAACGATTGGAAACATGCCCTTATGGTTCGGAACACCCGCAGGACAAGCCGGAAATCAGTAGTCGCAATTGGCGTACTCGTAACTGCGGGGGCATTAGTCCTCAGTGCATGTGGAGGTGGCAGCAGTGAACCTGCTGCCACCGACACCGCCACCGCCACCGCCGCTCCAGTGGAACCCAATGGGGTGCCTGCCACCACGGTGGGCCTGCACATTGAAGGTGTCGAAGGTGGCGCCTGGGCATCTGCCCCGTTTGGCTCCCTTCGCCTCTGGGACAACGGCACCGCCTGGTCTCAGATCGAAACCGAAAAAGGCGTGTACAACTGGAAGAACATTGACGACGCCCTCGCCAACACAGCGTCCAAGGGCATGACCAATGTGATGCTCGTGTTGGGCACCACTCCAGCGTGGGCGGCGCAGAAAGTAAAGGACATCGATTATCCGCAGCCAGGTGCTGCAAGTGCCCCGGCCAATCTCGCTGATTGGGATAACTGGGTGGAAACAGTGACCACCAAGTACGCGGGCCAATTTGAGGCATATCAAATTTGGAATGAAGTCAACCTGAAGAACTTCTTCAATGGCACCCCTGCCGAAATGGCACAGATGACAAAGCGTGCCTACGACATCATCAAGAAGAATGATCCTGAAGCGCTCGTTGTTGCTCCGTCACCATCATTGCGATTAACCGCTGCTTTTGATCGTTTCTACCCCGAATACCTGACCGAACTGGCAGCCCTTGGGTGGCCGGTCGATGTCATGGCGATCCACACCTACCCGGATGCAACAGGTGATCCCGTTGCTCGCGGTGTGCTCATCAAGAAAGCACAGGATGCACTCGCAGCAGCCGGTGCACCGGATCTTCCATTGTGGGATACCGAATTAAACTACGGCCTGGCCGGTCCGGGTGACCTGCCCAAGCAGGAAATCACCGGCGCACAGGCCGCTGGCTTCGTGGTGCGCACCTATATTGACGATCTCCGTTATGGCATTGAACGCTCCTACTGGTACATCTGGACATTGCGCCCTTATGACCTCCTCGGTGTGCAGGCATACGCCGGATCTGATGGCGAACAAGGTTTCTTTGCACTTGATGACTGGGTGACCGGAGCTGTGTACAACGGCTGCACCGAAGAAGGTGGCAGTGTGATCTGTAACTTCAGCGAGGGCGGTTCCAATTGGATTGTGGCGTGGGCGCAAACCGGTGAAACGTTCTATACGGTTCCCGAGAATGCTCAACTGGTGTGTGACCCGCTGGCTAATTGCCGGGAGGCTCCGGACAGTTCAGTCATCACGTTGACCACCATTCCGGTTCGCGTGTACCTGCAGTAATCACATGACACCTGACGAACTCTTTACCGATGCCCACACTGCCTACGCATTTTCATCGGAGCCGGTGAGTGACGCACAACTCGAGGAAATTTATGAGTTAGTGAAGTTTGCGCCGACCCCCATGAATTCACAGGCATTGCGCATTCTGTTTGTGCGCACACCCGAGGGTAAAAAACGGCTGCTCCCGCACCTGGCGGAAGCAAATCAACCGAAGTCGGACTCGGCGCCAGTGGTGGTGGTACTCGCCTTCGACACCGAGTTTCACGAGTATCTGCCGGCGAACTTCCCGCAATCCCCATCAGCCAAGGATTCATATGCCGATCCGGTGAAGCGGGCAGCCGCTGCCAAGCAGATCGCCACCCTGCAAGCGGGGTATTTCATTCTTGCGGTGCGTTCGGTGGGCCTGGATGCCGGACCCATGGCCGGATTCTCCACCGAGGGCATGGATGCCGAGTTCTTTGCGGGAACCAGTTGGAATTCCCTCTATGTGGTCAATATTGGGCACGCTGCCCCTGAGGGAATTAAGCCCAGAAACCCGAGGCTGGCCAAGGAGATCGCCCTTATTTGGAGTTAGAAGGCCGGGTGTTGCTGAATTCGCTGGTAACCTGAATAAATAGATCGTGAAATGGGCGAGTGGAGGTGAACTAATGATCAATGAAACACCGAATCCGCAGAGCCTGAGTGAATCCAATATGAGCGACTCCAATATCTCCGATACCGGAACTTGGCGCCGAATCGCTGTTGAGGCACACACCTCCCAAGGGTGGGCTAGTGCCCGCAAACGGCACGATCGACCCGCAGCGCGCCGAGATCCCCTTCGGGTGTACGCCACGCGGGCGGTGATCCTTGATGCCATCGCGGTGGTCAGCGCCGCGGTAATTGGCTTTGTTCTCCGGTGGACAATTCCTTATAACCTGAATATCTCTGATGGTATTTACGTGGTGTTCGCGCTCGTTGTGGTGGTGTCATGGCTCGGCGCACTGGTATTGCGTGGTGCCTACGACACCCGGATTCTTGGTGTGGGTTCGGAGGAGTTCAAGCGCATTGTGACGGCATCTGCGGGGCTTTTCGGTGCCGTCGCCATTGTTGCCTTCGCATTTAAATTGGATCTGTCCCGCGGATTCGTTCTCATTACTTTTGTTGTGGGATTAACTTTGCTGTTGACATTCCGTTGGTTGCTGCGGGCGTGGTTGCGTCATGAGCGCCGTTATGGAAACTTCTTGCATCGCACCATGGTGATTGGCAATGGAGCTCGCCAGGAGGAAATCTCCGATTTACTGGATCGGGATCCCGTGGCGGGATTCGTGGTGGTGGATATTGCCGAGGAACCCCAGGAGGATTGCTCTGAAGAAGATCTCAAGGTGTGGCTCAATGAAGTGATGGCCCGCATTGAATTGGCAGATGTTGACACCGTTGCTGTTGCGGGTTCACACGCACTCAGCCAAAACGTGATCAAGCGATTGTCCTGGCGTCTTGAGGGTCCACGTGTGGATCTTCTGGTTGCACCAACACTGGGTGACTTCACCGGTCCTCGAGTCACAATGCGTATGCAAGCTGATCTGCCATTGATTCATCTTGATGAACCTCACCTGACCGGTTCAAAGCGTGCCATTAAGCGCACCATTGACATTGTGTTTGGCACCCTTTTGTTCATTCTTTTCCTGCCATTCATGATTATTGCGGCGGTTGGAACATTCTTCAGCAGCCGTGGACCGGCCTTCTACCGCCAAATGCGAATTGGCCGTGGTGGTGAAGTTATTACGGTGGTCAAGTTTCGCACCATGCATGTTGGTGCTGATCAGGTGCGCGCTGAAATTATTGGTATACCCGATGACCGCATTTCCGAGCGGTATCAAAATGATCCTCGCATTACAACATTTGGTCGATTCCTGCGCCGCTGGTCCATTGATGAAATGCCGCAGATCATTCATGTGATCGGTGGCAGCATGTCACTGGTGGGTCCGCGTCCGGTGTTACTCGACGAAATCCCACTTTTTGCGGACGAGGATCACCGCCGGCATCTGACCAAGCCCGGATTAACCGGTCTGTGGCAGGTATCCGGACGCAAAGCCGTGGACTGGGATGAACGCATGCGCCTTGATCTGGATTATGTGGAGCATTGGTCTCCAGCACTGGATCTGGTGATTGTGGCGAAAACGGTCAAGGTTGTGCTGACCGGTAAAGGTGCTTACTAGAACCTGGCTCCACAAGCTGGAACGTAGACTGTCTAGGTGCCGCGGATCACTGTCAAGCAAGGGCTGCTCGCCGCCCTGGTACTTGTGGTGGGCGCATTCATTTTCTGGCTCCAGGTGGGTCTGGTGGCATCCTTTGGCGCTCTGGCGTGGAGTGGTTACGGTCTGCAATCCCATTTATCCAATGCGGCCAATGGGCTGCTGGAGGGGGATTATCAAGAAGGTGAGGCCGAATTCAAAGAGGCGGATATTGCCACAGAGTTGATGCTCAAATCGGTGGACACCTCCCAGGTTCGGGTCATGGGCACACTGCCAGGGTTCACGGTTGCCGTGGAGAACTGGCGCAAATCGGTCGGTGCGGCCGCGAGTATTTCCCGGGCCACCGGCAAACTCATCAAGCTGTACGGCGACCTTTCCGGTGCCGGTGGAGGCGAGCGAATTTTTACCGACGGTCGCGTGGATATTGAGCGGCTACAAATCCTGCCCGGTGAAGTCGCAGCAACAAAACTTGAAATTGATGGTGCGGAACAGAACCTCATTGCGATTACCGCTGGGTCGCCAACAACGGAAATCCTTGATCGGATTCGTGCTTTGGCTTTGCGTGAGCTGCGCCCGGTGCAGCAGGCGGTGAACTCATTGAACAGTGTGGCACCGGTATTACCTGATGCCCTCGGTGCAAGTGGTGTGAAGCGATATTTGATAGCCATTGGCAACCAGGCGGAAATGCGTGCAAGCGGCGGAGCCCCATTGTCATTGATCATGATCGAATTCGAAGATGGTCGAATCAGCATCCCGATCAAAGGGCAAACCAGTACCCAGTTATTCCCACCGATTAATGCAACTGTTCGGTGGTTCGGTCCAGGTTTGAATCCATTCTTTGCGCAGAACCCGCGAAGTAATCCCTTTGTTGTGACAAATACTCATCCGAATTTTGTGTATTCGGGTAGGGAAATGGCGCAAGCGTGGAGTGGAACCTGGGACAACCCTTCCTATCCGGAAGTGGATGGTGTTGTGACCATGGACCTCACCGCGATTGCGGCAGTGTTGGAAGCAACGGGCCCGGTGCAGTCTGATGTTTACGGTCAGGTGACCGCGGAGCAAATCGGTCAAATTCTTTTGGTGGATGCATATGCAGATTTTGGTCAGGATCAGGCGCGGGCGCGGCAGGATGCTAATCAGCAACTTCTTGACACCCTGCTCACACGAGTGTTGTCCGGTAGTGATCTTGTTCCAGCCGCTCAAGCAATTGCCAGCACGGCCCCGGGACGCCACTTTCAATTATGGATGCGGGACCGAGCACTTGAACAACTTGCATTCGACAGCGGTGCCGCAGGATTTGTGGATTCACCTGACACCGGTGACTGGTCCGCGGTGTACACCCAGAACGGCAATCAGAGCAAGGTCGATGTTTTCCAACAGCGCAATGTTTTGGTGACTGCCAACCTGCAGGCGGATGGTTCCGCGACAATTACCCAGCAGGTCACAATCACCAACGCAACACCCGCTGACCGTCCGGAGGGCCCACCAGAGCGCATTGGCTATGAAACCATGTGGCTGAAGAACGCTTACATCATGTATGTCCCGGACCGTGCGCAAAACTTTAGTGCGAGTTACCCCACCGGCTTTAGTGTTCGGCCGTTCAAGGGACACGCATTCCAACAGTTGGGTAGGGGTTGGGTGGACGATGGATTCGGAAACCCCATGATTCGCGTGGTCGGTTGGACTCCGCCGGCAGGTCAATCGGTCGTGTCAGTGACTTACACGCTGCCACCGGGCACATTTATTTCCCCGGACACCAATCAATTGGAATACACCCTGCTGGCAGAACCTCAGTCACTCTTCATTGATTCAACCCTCACGGTTCAGGTGACCGGCCCGCAGGGCTATTCACCCATTCGGCAGCAGGGCATGAATATTGCTAGTGGCACCGCGACGGTCAGTGCGGTGCAGTCCGGTCCCGTTGATGTCACCATAGGCTTCACTCAATGAAAGCGCCCGCGGTAAATCGCCGCACCACATTGAATAAGTCTGCATTAATTATGTCGATCGTTTTGGTGCTCGCGATCGCTCTGCTGTGGGTCACCCCACCGGTGGGCTTTGTTGCGATAGCGATCCTGTTTGCCATTCTTCCACCGTGGGGTAGGTCGATTACTGAGCGCGCGGTGATCTCAGGTGTGGTTTTGCTTGGCTTAACAGCAATTGTGTTCCCCCGTGCCAGTGATGTACTACCCATTAATCATCTGTCTGCTCGAGTATTTTTCGCAGCAGTTCTTGTTGGGGTATTCGCACTGCGTCTCATTCCGAGAATGCGAACGGCGGGCTATCCACGACCACAGATTCTCGATGCGCTCATTGCGATTTTCGTCGCGCTGATTGCCTGGATTCCAATACACGCATTCCGTGGCGCAAATATTGAAGGCACCATTAGTGCGCTCTTTCATAATGGCTGGGATAACCACGGCCACTTCACCATGTTCTCTAACACGTTCACCCAACAAAGCACTTTATGGCAAACAGTGGATGGCAGTGTTGCATGGAACCAGTGGTACCCGTCCCTGCACGGCACCTTCTGGTCACTGACCCAATACGCCATCAGCGATGCAACACCGGGGCGCCTAGCTCTCTTAGAACCATTTGCCATCTGGCAGGCGGCCACATTTGCGTTATGTCTTGGCGCCATGGCGTGGATCAGCGGTGATCTGGCCCGAAGAATCGCGCAGTATTTTTCACTGCCTCGTTATGCCACGTACGTTTCTGCAATTGGGTTCATGATCTTTGGGTTCCTGGGCAGCGTGCAGCTACTCCTTAGTGCCGGATTCACCAACTTCTTTATTGCGGTGACAGTGGTTGCCGTGGCTTCGTATATCTCCAGTCGAAGTATGCGAAGCGCACGAGTTCTGGGATGGTGGCTAATTCCACTTGCGGGTATTGCTGTTATTAGCCTGTGGACCCCACTTGTTATTGCACTGGCTCCCGCAGGTGTTGTGACGGCAATTGCGCTGTGGCGTGAGCGCAGGTGGCTGGGAGTTATTTGGCTGCTTGTGAGCGGTGCCCTTGGGGCGTATCTGGTGATCACTCAGTCCCAAGCGGTTATCGGCGCAAGCGATGCCGAATCCGCACTGGATTTCAACAATGACATTGGTGCGGTGGGAATCGGCATGGTTCCATTCAACCTGGCAATCGGACTTAGTGCACCTTTCCTCGGAATACTCCTCTCGACTTTGCTTGTTCGCGTCATGCCCAACGCCAAAACACTTATGGCCACCCTTCTATTACCTGCCACTCTCGCAGGAGTACTCGCCGCAGTGTTCATGTACGGCGCGGATGCATCCGAGGTACCGCGAATTGCAAGTTACTACGCATTGAAGTCCCTGGATGCCAGCATGTTGATCGTGATCCCTGCACTGACAAGCATCGCTGCGGTCATAGTGGTGTCGGTGCTCGTGAAAGTAACTGCACCTGTTCGAGTGCTCGCACTTGTCACCGTCGGTGTGCTGGCAGCGAGTTCTTTCGGTTACGTGGGAACAGACCCGGAACGCTTGTCAGTGGGCTTTAGTGCAGCACCGGGTGTGCAGGTCAATGCAGAGCGAAATAAATGGATTACCGATGACCTCATTGGCGATGTCCTGATCAACTCCGCCCTGACCCAGGGTCAGGAAAATGATCACACCCCCGTCCTGTGGGATGCATCTGGCCAACTTCAAAACCTGTGGGTGGCTTCCCTGACCGGTGTGCTGTCTTCTGAGCAAACTGACTTCTACGGAGCGCTACCGGATTTCCCTTATGACGGTCAAACATTAGATTCTTTGAACTTCGCGATGTCAATTGACGGTGACCTGAAGGTAAATGTGTTGTGGTTCCGACCAGTTTCCGGTGAGTTAATCATTCCGTGGGTTGAAGGTAACACCACGGCGCGCGTGACCCAAGCGCAAGTTCCCATGTTGAAGTCGGCGGTGTGCGAAGAGTGTTAGGCCTTGAGTTCCCGATACCAATCGACGCACTTCTGATACTGCGGTAGCAGACCACTTTCGATAGCAGCAGCAAAGCTCAGAGCTTCAGCGTCTTTGGGGGAAAGCACTGAGTCCTTGCCTGCGGGCCACGGCAATGCCAGTTCGGGATCAAGTGGGTGAATACCGTGTTCACCGGTGGGTGAGTACGGTTCGGAACACAGATACCCGACGGTCGCGGAGTCACTGAGTGCGCAGAATCCGTGCCCGAGTCCTTCAGCAATATAAAGGCCTACTCGACTGTCGGCATCAAGTTCCACTGCCTCCCATTGACCAAATGTGGGTGAGCCAACGCGAATATCCACGACAATGTCCAGGATTGCGCCGTCAAGGCATTGAACATATTTGGCCTGCCCAGGGGGGACATCGGCGAAATGAATCCCACGAACAGTTCCGGCCTTGGACACCGAGATATTCATTTGCTGGAGGTCGAGAACGTGGCCAACGGCTTCTTCGAAAACAGATGACTTAAATGATTCGAGGAAGACTCCGCGGTCATCGGGTCGGAGCACGGGAGTGAACTCCCATACGCCTTCAATGGACAGGGGTCGTGATTGCACGTTCCCAGCCTATCTGTTGTCGGTTAAATTTCGTGGCTACATGCATGGCCATCAAACCCCTAGGATTCCATGTAAGCCATAAGGCTTTCAGGGTAAGGATACAAAGCCGTACATGACCACGGAGACAGTTCGTTCACCAGGCGAAGTCACACTCAGTTTTACGACTCGTCTCGGATTAATCGCAATGTCAGGGGTGTACCTCGTCTGGAACCTTATTGCTGCTCTCAATTCATCGATGGAGTTTTCTTGGGACTCGGATCGATACTTCAGCACGATATTCGACCCACAGAATCCTGGGTTTGTCACTACTGCACTATTTCGATTGGTGGAAAACCACACGGTAATCATGTTTGTGCTCGTGGCCATTTACTCGGTGGTGTGGCTCATACTGGTGTGGGCAATTATTCGAGCCTTTAAGGGAACTTTTCTTGGTTGGATGTTGTCCATTTTTCTGCTGCTCCTATCCCTTTCGACTCCATTGTGGTCGTGGAACACGGTCCTGTTAAGTGAAAGCCTCACAACTTCTGCCGTGGTTCTGTGGATTGCATCATTGACCTGGTTGGTTTCATCAAGAGTGAAAACGACAGGTCTGCTTGTATGGACATCTGTCTCTGCTCTGGTGGTGATCACATCTCGACCCCAACTGCTGATAGTCATTATTCCTGCACAACTGCTCGTTCTATTCCTGTATCGACAGTGGGTGAGCAGGGGCGTGTTGATTTCGAATGCAGCCATTGTCATTGCTGCGATTGGTGTAGGTCTTTTGCGTATTTATCAATTCATGGCCTCAGGCTCTTTTCAGTATCTGTATGTACTTCACAATTTCATTGATAAGAATGATTCATTTCGGGCATACGCACTGGAAACCATGCCAAGGTGTGAGCCATTGGAGCAGGCATTGGCTGGACCGGCACCATGGCCGGACACCCTGACTCTTGGAGGCAATCTTGTTCCGGTGTGCCCTGAAACATGGTTGTGGTTTAACAGCGATGCTGCTCAATTTCCCGCATGGTTTTTTGAACGCCCCGCTGAAACGATCAGTAATTTTTTTAATGTTATTCCGAACTTGATGTTCTACCCCATGAGTGTTGGTCAGGCGTTACCCTCGTGGTTGAGCAATGTGCTGCTTAATCCCCAGCACCTGTGGTTGTGGACTATTGCCTACGTAGTCGTCAGCATTATTCTTGTGATTGCGATACATAGAAGCTTGCCCATTAGTGTGACCGGGATTGTTGGCGGCACATTGGTGGCGGCGAGTATTGCTGTTTTCGTATTTATTGTGTGGGGAGCAGACGGTTACGATCTCAGTCGCCATATGTACCCGGTTGTGCCATTCTTGGGGATCGCAGCATTAGCTATTTTCCCCGTAGCCGTTCAAAAATACAGAGCCCCTGAGGGGGAAAAGCTCCTAGTGAATACGGTTACTGAGTGAGAGTTGCACTGATGGGCACGCGAGGTGTTCCTGCTCTCTACGGTGGATTTGAAACCGCGGTGGAGGAAATCGGTTCCCGGTTGGTGCAGCGCGGTTACCAGGTCACCGTGTATTGCCGTAACCCTGAACAGAAAATCACGGAATACAAAGGCATGAGATTGGTGAACCTTCCGGCAATTCACCACCGCATGGCTGAAACCCTCAGCCACACATCCCTCAGTGCCGCTCACGCGATTATTAAGGATCGACCTGATGTGTGTTTACTGATGAATGCTGGCAATGCCCCGTTCCTCGGACCACTCAAACTGGCCGGTATCCCCACGGCAATTCATCTTGATGGTCTGGAATCGCGCCGCGAGAAGTGGCGCGGATTGGGTGCGAAGTATTACCGCTGGGCAGAGAAGTCAGCAGTGAGGCACGGGACGTACATCATTTCTGATGCCCAAGCAATCGCTGCACATGTGAGTAATCAATATGGCCGTGAGAGTGAAGTAATTGCGTACGGCGCAAATGTCATTTACCCAGCGAGTGATCGACTTGCAGAACTTGATCTCACACCCGGTGGGTATCACCTGATTGTGGCTCGATTGGAACCAGAGAATCATGTTCTTGAATCAGTCGCGGGATATACCCGCTCTAGCCAAGATAAGCCACTGATTGTGGTGGGATCCGCACCGTATAGCGATTGGTATATCGACCAGGTGAAGTCCGTGGCAGATTCCCGAACCCGATTTGTCGGTGCGATATACGACCAAGAGTTACTCAATCAGCTGTATGCGCACGCCGCTACCTATACCCATGGCCATTCGGTGGGTGGGACTAATCCAAGTCTTTTGCGCGCCATGGGTGCGGGTGCAGAGATTCTGGCTTTCGATTGCGATTTTAATCGCGAGGTGACGGACAATCTCGCTCTGTATTGGAACTCTGCTGAGGAATACACACAATTGATGGACAATTTCACCCCCACCGGAATGGGTGAAAAGCTCCAGCAGCGAGTTGCGCAGACCTATCAGTGGGATCGAATCACCGATCAGTATGAAGAACTGATTCGAAAGTTGGCGCGCATATGATTGCCGCGGTGTTGGTGACCCACAATTCAGGGGGGTTTCTCCCTGAACTGCTCGCCAGTATTGATCGCCAAACACGGAAACCAGACATCAAGCTTGCGATCGATGATCACTCCACCGATCGGACTATTGAGTTATTGGAACAGAGTGGTTTTACCGTGATACCTGCTGACTGCAAGAGCACTGATATCACCACTCGGATTGCCCAGAATTTTGTGCAAGCGGTGACCACCGCCCAAAACTTGGGTGCTCTATATGTTGTTGTGGGGGACCATGACGATATTTGGCACCCGCACCGCATTGCGCACCAGAGTGCGATCCTGAGCCAGCAAGACAGCGTTGCATTTATTGCCAGTAATGGCAGAACTCCCGTGGGAACAATTCGCACCACTTTCCCCGTACCTGCGGATTTCAATGAACTCGACGCACGGGGTCAATGGAAATACGTGGCCAAACACAGTATTGCCACCGGTGGCGCCTGCGCTATTGCACCTGATCGGATCAGCACAATCGCGGTTCCCGATGGCTGGCTCCATGATCGCTGGTGGAGCCTGCGAGCGGTACGCGAACACTCCATGTGGATTGATGCTGAATTGGTCATTGATTATCGGGTCACCTCCGACCAACAGGTGGGACTGGACACCGCCGGGCAACATAGTGGCGTGAGTTGGGTGTGGCACAAATTCCGAAACCTCCCCACAACACTGAGGAAAATGAGAGACATTGCTACGCTCCTCGGTCAGACGAAAGCGAATTAGGGTTACACCGTGTTGTGGATTGATGTCACCGATGTCGTGGAGTTTCTTGCCTCCGGCACCACGGTGTCAGGTGTGCAGCGCGTATCTGCCAACCTCACTCCACTTTTACTGACCGACAATTCCCGTGCGGTGGTTCTTGACCGAAGTAGAGGTGGGTTTGTTGAACTGACCGATCAAGAAGCCGCCGATCTGATTATTGACGGTGTGCAGGGTGGAGTTGCGGTAGCAAATCAACAAGCCCACGAGTGCCTTGACCGTGTCCGGGCAGCTGCATTGGTGAGCTTCACTCACCACCCGGAATCAGTACTTCTGTGCTTGGGTGCTGTGTGGATTAATGATCAACTCATGGCGGCAATTCGGCAGGCTGTTCTTGACGGCGTTCGCTTTGTTGATCTTTTCTATGACCTCACCCCGGTGTTGGATGCCGGTCACTCGGCGCAGTTACGACCCCTCTTTGAACGCTACTTAGCGCTGCTCAGTGACTGCGCATCGATTGTCCCAGCAATTTCGCAGTCCAGCCGTAATGATCTGGCTCGTTACACCGCAGCGAAGGGTTGGCGCACGCCACCGGGTGTTGCCACCGGACTTCCCTCGGGGCTAATTAATGAAGCACAAATTAATGAATCACAAAAAAATTCGAACACGGAACCCACATCACCGGCGAATAAATACGCCCTGATGGTCGGCACGATTGAAGCGCGAAAGAACCACCTTCTTGCTTTCCATGTGTGGCAGGAGTTGATCAAAAGACACGGCGCAGATGCCATACCCACCTTGGTGTGTGTGGGCAAAGTGGGTTGGAATAGTGAGCCATTCTTGGAAAAAATGCGAGAGACCGACAATCTCAATGGCAAGATTCAACTGCGCACCGACAGTGTCGCGGACAGTGAATTAGCCGAGTTGTATCGCAACTGTGAATTTAGTATTTATCCCTCTGATTATGAAGGTTGGGGATTACCCGTCACCGAGAGTGTGTATTTCGGGGCCCCGGTTGTTGCGGCGAATAATTCGTCTTTGCCGGAGGCCGGCGGGGACCTTGCCGTGTATTTCCAGACAGGAAACATCACCGACTGTGTCACGGCAATTGAAGTCAATATGCTCAATGAACAACAACGCACCGCAATCAAGGAGGGTATTGCCGAGCACAATCACAACCCGATCACCTGGCAGTCGGTGGCGCAGCAGATCCACCAACTTGTGAATCAATCACGCACGGAGCAACCACTGGTGCAAGTGATCTCGGATACCACCGAATGGCAGACCTACTCACTGGGTGCACCACATACGGAATTCACCGATCGATTAATTGTGGGAGCTCAACGTGCCCCCCAACCATGGGGAATTCCCCTACATATCAATCAAGTGCTGTGCATTAATTTCACGCGTCCCAACTCCCACGATCTCACCGTGCATATTGGAACCCTGAATGAACCAGGAAAGGTAACGCTTACCGCGAATAATCATGCATTGACATTTTCCCGCGGGGAATACTTCAGTGTGAATATTGGTGCAGGGCAAGTAAATACACCGGCGGCAATAACCTTGATCGCAACAGATGTCGGGCCCAATGATCAAGGATTTATTGGATTAACCTCACTAGTGGTGGAAGGAGAAAGTGCCGTGTCTTCAGAGAATCTTGACAACCTTATGAATGAAAAACTCAGAGCTGAAAATGAAGCGCTGCGCACCGATATTGCGCAATTGAACAGTGAATTGGAATCAGCCCGCGCTGAACTCGAGCGGAAATCACAAAGCCTGCTCAGTCGCGCATCAAGGCGACTAAGCAGGCCTGTGAATTAATTAAATCTGAACGCCCGCAAGCGCTAGCGTCGCTTGCGGGGTGGAGCTGTAACCGTCACGATGAACTGCTCGGATGTTGCTGAGTAACCATTTCCTCCGACTGTCGCAGCAGTAACCGTGCAGGTTCCTGCACCAAGTCCTGTGATTATTGAACCGTTGATTGCACACGGACCAATTTCACTGAGCAGCACCGGAGTGTTTGAGCTGGAACTCAAGGTCAACTGGGTGGCTTGCCCAGCCCTGATGGAGATCGGTCGACCGGGACCCCATGGGCCATTTGGTGCAGTCACATTTGCGGTGTCTTCAGGCAGTGCACCAAGGACATTAACTGCCTGTGACACCGCGCCACTGGGCCCACCTGCAGTTGTGCTGGAGAACTGGGTAGTGATGACTTGATTGCCCTGCTGGGTTGGAGTCCATTGGGTTGTTGCCACACCGTTCACTAATGGAATCGATCCACTGAGGTAACCACCGTTGAGTTGAAAGGCTGCCGAACCAGCGATTGTGGTTGGGAACACGAGTGCACTGAGGGCCGTTGGTTGTCCAACTCGGAAAGTCGCAGGTAGGCGCAACTCGACAACACCAGCGTTGGAAACAATTTGAGCATTTGCGGTTGGACTAGTAGATGCAGTTGTTCCATTGGTGTTAGGGGTGTAAGTAGCAACGAGCGGGAATGGTCCAAGAATTTGGGGTTGCCAATTGAAGGTTGCATAAGCACTCGGGCTACCAGCAATTGGTGTTAATCCTTGAGTCCCCACGGGAACACCAAACCCAGATGCCAAATTCACTGATCCTTGTGGGGCGAAAGTGCCACTCTGCGCGCTAACAACAACGGCTACGGTAGTGACAGCATTGGACGATGCATTAGTGGGGACGAAAATCTGTGTGCTCGTGGGCATCGCAGCAATGCTGACGGTGGTGGAGCCCACACCAATAGCGTTACCTAGCCCTGAGATGGTCCAAGATCCAGCCAAGTTGGGAGTCCAATTCATTGAGGCGTAACCGTTGGCACCCACAGTGGTTTGTTGGCTAGAGCCCGCGCTACCGAGGGCAAACCCTACGGTGATTGCTTGATTCTTCAGTGTGGGGGCGAATATCAAAATTTCTTGGGCCACACCGACCATGCCATTGGGGGTGGACACGAAACTAGTGGCCGCGGCGGTAGCCGGGGTAATCACTGCGGCTCCGGTGCCAAGCCCGAGCCCCAGGGTCAGGGTTGCGGCGAGCAGAACTCGCGAACCACGTGAAATACGAGAATTTCGCATATAAAACCTCCTTAAGGGACTCTCAGAGTACCGCGAGGAGGCCGCATATCCGGCATTACAGTCTTGGAAAGCTCTGATCGCTACCATGAACCCCATGCAGATCAGGAGGTTGCCGACATCCCTGTGGGCACCGGGCCCCTACAAGCGGACAGCAGGATCTGCGTGCTAACCGACCTCTATCAACGCCGGGCGTTGATTTGGGCGTTCGCCAATCGCGATTTCGCCACCCGGTACCGCTCCAGTCTGCTGGGTTGGGCGTGGTCGCTATTGCAACCCTTGGCAACACTGTTGGTTTTCAGTGTGGTGTTCAGCGTGGTCTTTCGGATTCAGCCCCCACCTTTGGGTGGTGATCCGGAGCGGGGAAGTTATGCAGCGTTCCTGTTCACCGGATTAGTCACATGGAATCTGTTCAACTCGATTGTGGTTCTGTCCATGAGTCAACTCAAATCAAATGGTGAGTTACTGCGCAAGGTGCAGTTCCCCGGCTGGGCTCCGGTGATCGGCGCATCGATTGTGCAACTGGTTCAGGTTGTCCTCGAACTCATTGTGTTGATACTGATGTTGATTTTCCTGATGAACGTTGGCTGGACGTGGATTTTGGCAATCCCGATTCTGGTGGCGTTGGCGTTTTTTGCCCAAGGGATCGGACTGATGCTTTCCATCCTTAACGCCCGCTTTGGCGACGTTCAATACATTGTCGTTGTTGTATTGGGTGCTTTGTATTTCTTAACCCCGGTTATTTACCCCATGAGTATGGTGGAGAACACCGCCTCGGGATTAATTGTGTTTATTCAAGCGAATCCATTGACCTGGTTTGTGGAACCGATGCATGACGTCATGTATGCCTTGCGATCACCGGATTGGTGGGTTATTCCCGCGCTGCTCGTTTTGGGTTTTGTGACTTTCGTTGCCGGTTTGGCTGTGTTCAACCGTAATAGCGAAGACATTGGGGAACTGCTGTGACCGATCCTGCTGGAACAAAGAGCGCCGTGAGCATGCAACATGTCAGCAAGCGGTTTATTCGTCACGTTGATCGTCGAAATAGTTTGAAGGAACGCATTATTCGTGGCAAGGCAAGGACTTCTGAGGATTTCTGGGCGGTCAAGGACGTGTCCATTGAGATCCCCAAGGGCAGCGTGTACGGCCTGATTGGTCACAACGGTTCCGGTAAGTCAACGCTGTTGAAATTAATGTCCGGCATTTACCGTCCTACCGAAGGAAAAATTCACACCGACGGTCGCCTCGCCGCACTGATCGAGTTAGGCGCAGGTTTTCACCCTGACATGACCGGCTTGGAAAACATTCGACTGAACGGTTCAATTCTCGGTCTATCGAAAAAGGAAATTGATCACTCAACCCAGGACATTATTGATTTCAGTGGGTTGCGGGAATTTATCAATGACCCGGTAAAGCATTACTCCAGCGGCATGTATGTCCGCCTCGGTTTCAGTGTTGCCGTGCACATGAAGCCAGATATTTTGGTGGTGGATGAAGTTCTCGCGGTGGGGGACGAGGAATTCCAGCGCCGTTGCGAGGATCACCTGTATTCACTGCGCCGAGCGGGGAAAACAATTGTGGTGGTCAGTCACGGTATGGGTCAGCTAGAAAGTTTGTGCGACGAAATCAGTTGGCTCGAACACGGTCAGGTTCAAGAAACCGGTCCGGCCACCAAGGTGATTCGCTCCTATCTGGAACGAGTCAATAATCAGGAGTCCATTCGGAACGCAAATATTGCATCAAATCGCGACCAAGACCCGGGCAGTTTGCGGGCCGGCAGTGGTGAGATCCGAACCAGTTCGATTGCGTTAATGAGTACCGCGAACACTTCACTTGATCACGCGGAAACCGGAACCACTACTCGCTTCACGGTGAAACTACACGCCCAAGAAAATATTCTTGGACCCAATGTGCGTCTTGCGATTCAGCATGAAGGCGGAGCCCTTGTCACCATGTTGAACAATCACCGGCTCGGCGTTGATCTTGGTTATGTCAACGGCGAATTCACCGTGCTCGTTGATCTGCTCAACACACCGTTACTGCCGGGGCGGTACCGGATTCACATTGACGTGTTCGATCACACTGGCGCGAAGTTGCTCGATAACTGGAGTGACGCCTTGGAGTTTCCGGTGCGAAGTCAACGTGGTGAGATCGGTCAGGGCTTTGTTGAGCTTCCCGCGAACTACACCCTAGAAACCTGATTCGCGAAATATGAGCGAGGCAACCCTCTATCAAAAACTGCGCTGGCACGCTGGTCGCGGTAAACGATGGCTCAAGCGCCGGGCTTATGAACGTTCCGTGGGTAAGGAATACCGTGCGTGGCTGGCTCGCACCGAGAAAGCCACACCTCATTCGATTAATAACACGCACACCATTGCGGTGATTGTTCCGGTGTACAACCCGCCACTTGATTTTCTGCGCGAATGCCTTGACTCGGTGATTAATCAAAGTGCCCGCAACTGGCAGTTAATTGTCAGTGACGACGGCTCCACTAATCCTGAAATAACCCACTACCTCAACGAGTTCACCTCCACACATGAACACGATCAACGCGTGATTGTGATCCGTGGGGAAAACGGTGGTATCTCGGCAGCACAAAACCGCGGGCTGGAACGAGTCACCACGGAGTACTTCGGCTGGTTGGATCACGATGACCGCTTGAACCCCACGTGCTTCGAAGTCTTTTCCGAAACGATCAGTAGCAATCCCGGTGCCCAAATCATCTACTCAGATGAAGACAAAATTGACACAAAGGGCAAGCACTTTGAGTTGTATTGCAAACCAGATTTTTCACCGGAATTACTGCTCACCCAAATGTATTTATGTCACTTCACAATTTTCAATACCGACATGGTGAAAGCCCAGTCTGGGTTCCGCAGCAACATGGATGGCGCTCAGGATTTCGATCTTGCATTGCGCCTGCTTCCCAACCTCACAAGTGTGGTGCACATTCCACTCCCGCTCTACCACTGGCGCTCATGGAGTGAAAGCACTGCGCAGAGCATTGATGCCAAGCCGTGGGCGCAACAGGCAGGTGCTCGCGCCCAACAGGATTATGTTGATCGGATCTACGGCGGTGGCGCCGTAACCCCCTCCAAGGTCAAGGGCCTTAACGAGGTGCACCCAAAAATCACAACACCGACAACCGTCTCGGTGATCATTCCCACAATCGGTACGACAGACAAAAAAACCGGTATTCCCATGGTGAATCAAGCAATTGCCTCACTTCGATCCAAGGAAACAGAAACCGAATTTGAGGTTGTTGTGGTGACCACGGGTGAGTTACCAGCTATTCCTGGCGCGGATAAGCAGATCGTGTACCGCACCGATAATTTCAATTTCGCGGAAGCAATAAACCTCGGTCGCACAGCGGCAACAGGGGAGTACCTACTCATTCTTAACGATGACACCACAGCAGCCGGTGATCTTCCCATCACGAGATTGCTCGAGGTTGGCCAAAACCCCAATGTGGGAATCACGGGAGCGAAACTCACCTACCCGGATGGTCGTTTGCAGCATGTGGGCATGGTCATGCTTCCCAGCTGGACCCACGCACCCGTGGATCTCTAAGGGTGCACATGAATACGGCTACTTCGGCCAAACCCTGACCCCACGTAACTACTCCGCTGTCACCGCCGCAGCATTTCTGGTCAGAACCACCCTTTTTGATCAACTACAGGGCTTTGACACCGTCTTTGCCAGAGACTTCAACGACGTTGATTTCTGCCTGCGCATGCGTGATTCGGGCTACCGGGTTGCCTGGACCCCATACTCCCATTTCACCCACCACGAGGGTGCCTCCATTATTCGGCGCAAATCCGACCCGAAGGAACTCGCAATTTTCCAAGAACGGTGGGCAAAGAAGTACGCTGTGGATCCGTACTATTCCCCAGCACTAAAACCTGATCTTGATCGAATGTATGAAGCCCGGTAACCAACACACGACGGAGTGCGCATGAAACCCATTAAGACCCGCGGTGGGCGCGTACTGACGGCCGTGGGAAACCTGCCATTGCTCACCATGGACAGAGTGGAAGAAATCTCACAGATTTTCGATGCGGATCCGCGTATTGCAACAGTGTCCTTAGTGGGCAGTTCCACCAACTCGGGAACAGTGGTCAGACAATCAGCCCCAGCCGGTGTAGTGACTATCTTTGCCCTTGACTTCACCGATCTAGTGGGTGCGATTGATCTGGAGGACCCCGACTCCATTGATGTGTGGGTGCAGGCGGCAACAGATCGCGGGCTTCGTCACAACTGGTTACTGTCCAATCACCGCGATGTCATGAGCGCTGATCACATTTCTGCCTCAGAGGTGGATCAATATGAACTACAGGATCCCAGCGGAGCGGCAGCGCACTACATCAGCGACAGAACAACTCAACCCAATGCGCTCACCGTGACCATTGATGTCACCTGGTTGGGCCCCCATGAAACCGGTGCGCAGGTTCTCACCACTGCCGCGATAACAGCCCTTGCGAATCAACCGAATATTGCAGCCATCACGCTTACGGGTCTTGTGGAGCTCCCCACCTACGCCGCGCACGTCACCGAGAATCCCAAAGTCAGACTGCAACCACTGGATTCTGAACCTGAGCAGGCCGACATTGTCTGGTACCCCAATCAAATTGATCAGCGCAGCAATATTGCCCAAGCCCGCCAATTAGGCCGAAGGGTTGTCACCACATATCTAGATTTGATCGCCTACGACATTCCTCGCTACCACGGTTCCACCGAAGCTTGGCTGGCCTACCGATCCTTGCAACGCAAAATCGCTTTGAGTGTTGACGGAATCACCACCATTAGCGTGGATGTCGCCCGCCAACTACTCGCCGAAGTCCCACGACTATCCGCCAAACGCGTGCAACCCCTGCCCCTGGGTCTTGATCACGTATCTGGTGAGCACGTTCCCGTGCAACCGGATGCTGATCTTGCTGAAATCAAACAGTCACTCACCACCAAGCCATTCATTGTGGTCCTCGGCAATGATTTCCAACATAAGAATCGTGACTTTGCCATTGCTGTGTGGGAGAAAGTGCTCGAGTCGGGGACTCCGTGTGATCTGGTGCTCGTGGGTTTACATGTGAAAAGCAGCAGTTCGCGCGAACGCGAGGTCGATTTGATCCGCAAGCACGTGGATCTGCGTGGTTCGGTGTACACCGCCGAGCATGTCAGCAGTGCGAGTCGCGCTTGGCTGCTCTCCAATGCGGCCATGGGAACCCCTGCGACCTTCACGCACTTCGGTCCACTTGCTGAGATTGCGCAATTGAATGACGTTCCCACCAATTGGAACATTGAGGCTTATGCCAACGACATTATTTCTCTCCTGACCGACCAAGGCGCCAGTGACAAGCGGGTGAGTGACCTACATCAAGCAATCACCGAACACACCTGGAATGGTTTCGCTGAAGGTCTGGCTGAATTCTTCACTCGAATCGTTCAACTCCCGCCGGTACTCACCAGCACTGTTGCTGACGGCGGGAAAGACACGGCAGCACTCGCTGCGGTCCTCTCGAGTAAGTCATGGCGTGCTTTAGAAAAAGCGCGTAGCTTGAAATCAAAAATCAAGCGTTAATGTTTTACCAAACGTTCTAAGTATTCCCCGTAGCCACTCTTCATGAGATCTGCTGCCAGTGACAGCAGTTGCGAGTCGGTGATCCACCCATTGCGCCATGCAATTTCCTCCACGCACCCAACCTTTGTGCCCGTGCGGTCTTCCATCACGCGAACAAATTCACCGGCATCCTGCAAGGAGCGGAAAGTGCCTGTGTCCAGCCATGCGGTTCCACGCTCAAGCACCGTGACGGTCAAGGATCCGGATTGCAGGTAGTAATCATTGACCGCGGTTATTTCTAACTCACCGCGTGCCGAAGGTGCAATTGATTTCGCAACGCTCACAACACTGGAGTCATAGAAATACAGACCTGGAACAGCAAAATCACTTTTAGGTTGAGTGGGTTTCTCTTCAATGGAAAGAGCAACACCGTTCCCATCAAATTCCACAACACCATATTCCGATGGGTTCGCGACTTGGTAGGCGAAAACATGCCCGCCAGCAACGGAGGTTAATTCACCAAGCTTTCGACCAAGGGATGGACCATAAAAAAGATTGTCCCCAAGAACAAGTGCGGCGCTGTCCCCATCAAGGAAAGATTCCGCAATCAAAAATGCTTGTGCCAAACCTTCAGGCTTGGGTTGCACGGCATAAGAAATGGACATGCCCCATTGGGAACCATCGCCCAATAAACGTGAAAAGGATTCCGAATCCTCGGGGGTGGTAATGATCAGGACCTCACGCAAACCCGCCTCCATCAAGGTGGCGAGCGGGTAGTGGATCATGGGTTTGTCGTACACGGGCAATAGTTGCTTGCTCACACCTTTGGTGATTGGCCAGAGCCTGCTACCTGTTCCCCCAGCAAGAATGATCCCTTTCATGCCCCGAGGTTAGCCGTTGCCCTTACCGCGCAACCCCCGGATACTGCCTTTAGCTTTTTCCCAGCGGTCGCTCTCCACGGTGACACCTAGTACCGCATTTACCCCCACCCGACGCAAAGTTCGAAAAGCGTGCTTGGGTGATTGACGGAACTCTGCTGGCGCCAGGCGCAGCCTGTTGCGCATCATGGTCGCTCGACGCTCCCCGCTGTGACCGGTTGCCAACACGGTCTTGCCAAGAATCTGAATCGGACGCGATTCACCCAACTGGTGATGCACAACAAGTTCAGGTGCTAGGGCAATTCGGTATCCCTGCTCACGCAGTCGCAAGCAAGCGGCGGCATCTACCGCATCAATTCCGAGGCTTTCATCAAATCCACCAACAGCATTCATGGCCGCGACCGACCACAGCGTTCCGGATTGGATAACTTCTTCGGTGCAGGAA
Source organism: Candidatus Nanopelagicales bacterium (assembly GCA_018402075.1). The sequence goes on from JAGYJP010000013.1 coordinate 26,317, forward strand.
ATTTCGCCACGCTCCGTGGTGATTCGGGTGATTGGGTAGTGCAGTTGTCCACCGTTATCCATTACCTGGCCTGCACCCACCGCACCAATTCGAATGTCATCTCCCCATAAAGATGTCCACGATTCCGCGAAATCGACAATCTCTGCTATGTAACCAGGACCGATGTAACCAGAATCGATGTAACCAGGATCGATCTGAGAGTCTTGATCAAAGGTAAGCAACCATGTTGCGCCAACTTCTGCTGCGTAAGTTAGCCCAACATTCAGGCTCCGGGCGATCCCACGATTGTGATGGTGCCGAACAACCTGGACTCCCTCTATTTCACCAAGTTGCCTGAGAATTGGGTCAGCGGTGACCGGAGAAGAATCGTCGGACACCAGAACGGGTGTTCCATCTGTTGTGATCGTGCGAACGAGTTCGCAGGTGGCAGCACCTGGCGAGTAGGTGGCAATGAGTGCCACTACGGGAATGTCATGGGCCGCCGGCACGGTTTCAGCATATCCCCGCAGGAGAG
>JAGYJP010000014.1 GCA_018402075.1 Candidatus Nanopelagicales bacterium
AGAATACTGATTGGCCCCGGATTTGCTGCTGTGAGTGTGATTCCCCGTGTGAGCGACCTTCGGTCAGATGTGAGGCGATAAGGTTGGACGAACAGTTTTCATGGGGCCAGGAGGCAAATGTGAGTGAGACCAAGCGTGCCTTTATTACCGGTGTCACCGGTCAAGACGGCTCCTATATGGCCCAGCAACTCCTGGATAAAGGGTATGAAGTTCACGGTCTGGTTCGCCGATCCTCCAGTTTCAACCGTGGCCGGATCGACCACCTCCACCATGACGATCACCTCCCCGGGCGAAACCTGTATTTGCACTACGGGGACGTGACCGACGCCGCCCGCATGCATCAATTGATCTCCGAATTGCATCCCCATGAGGTGTATAACCTGGCTGCCCAGTCTCACGTCCGGGTCTCTTTTGACGAACCCCTCTACACGGCTGAGGCCACCGGTATTTCAACCCTGAACATGCTGGAAGCAATTCGTAGTGTGGACAAGTCCATTCGCTTCTATCAAGCAAGTACCAGTGAAATGTTCGGTGCAAGTCCACCACCCCAAAACGAAGAAACACCTTTTTACCCACGCAGTCCTTATGGCGCCGCCAAGGTCTACAGCTATTGGATCACCCGCAATTACCGCGAGGCGTACGACATGTTCGCAGTTAACGGACAGTTGTTTAACCACGAATCACCCCGCCGCGGTGAAACATTTGTGACCCGCAAGATCACCATGGCGGTTGCCAAAATCAAAAAGGGTCTTCAAAAGGAATTATGGATGGGCAACCTCGACTCGATACGAGATTGGGGATACGCACCCGAATACACCGACGGCATGTGGCGCATGCTCCAGGTAGGTGAACCCGATGACTTCGTTCTCGCCACCGGCACCTCCTACACAATTAAGGATTTCCTCGCGTTGTCCTTTGAACACGTCGGCCTGAATTGGGAGGAATACGTCAAGTTTGATCCCAAGTTCCTGCGTCCCACCGAGGTTGACGAATTAATTGGCGATGCAAGCAAAGCAAAAGCGAAGTTGGGTTGGGAAGCAAAGGTGCACCCACCAGAGTTAGCAAAAATCATGGTTGACGCTGATATCGCCCGACTTGATGGCGCTCCCGAGGGGCAGTTCTAGCCACCACAATGCCTCACAATTCCAAGAAAGCGTTAATCACCGGTGTTGCTGGACAAGACGGCACCATCCTGTCGCAGGCCCTGATAAAGGAAGGCTTTCAGGTCACCGGTCTGGTCAAGCCAGGCATGAGTGCGGAATCCCTGTTGCGCTACGCACCTGAGGTGGACATTCGCGAAGTTGAGCTCAGTGATCAAGATGCAGTTGAGAAAGTAGTTGTCGACACTGAGCCGCTGGAGATCTACAACTTCGGTGGCATCAGTTCCATTGTTGAGTCGGTGAATAACCCGGAGTTCACCCATCAGGTGAATGTCGGATCAGTTCAAGCGATTCTTCGCGGCATGCAAGCACTGCAACAAAAATCCATGGCACCTAAGTTGGTCACAGCTGCCAGCGGCACGATTTTTGAAGGCGTCGACAAAGCACCGCAAACCGAGGAAACCATTCCTATTCCTAAATCACCATACGCCCAGTCAAAAGCAGAAGTAATTGAATTACTCAAGAATGCACGAGATAAGCACGCACTCTTTGCAACGGCAGCTATTTTGTATAACCACGAATCTCCATTACGCGGTGAGGGATTTGTTACCAGAAAAATCTCTATGGCTGTCGCCAAAATTTCCCAACAGCAGCAAGATATTTTGGAGTTGGGTGATATTGAGGTGGCTAGGGATTGGGGTTGGGCCCCCGATTACGTTCGGTGCATGCGGCTCATGCTCGGCGCAGCCACACCGAGCAATTACATTCTGGCGACAGGCATTTCTCACCGACTATCATTTTTCGTGCAGCGAGCTTTTGCCGCGGTAGGAATCACCAATTGGCAGGACTTTGTGGTGAGCACAACCGACAACATGCGAAAAGTAGATACCAACCTGTTGGTCGGTGACAGTCGCAAGGCATACATTGAATTGGGTTGGCGACACACGGTCGACTTCGATCACATGGCCGCTGAAATGGTGAAATACGACATTCAACTCCTGAACAACCCCAATGCGCTCTGGCGCGAAAGTTAGAGTTTCACCATGACTGCTGGTGAATCATTAGGTGACAAAATCAAGAAGTCACCCAGGGTCGCCTTGTATTGGGGTAAATTGGCAATCCAAAAAATGCCGCCCCCGGTCCAGCGCAAGCTCAATAGCCGGCGCCACCTTCGTCTCGTCGAGCAGGCACTCGTGACCTACACGCTCCCCGCTTTTCTTGACACAGATCCGTCCAACAACGTTGTCACACCAACATGGATGAACCCTGATAACTCGTGTCAGCCGCCGAAGGGTGGTTTAGACCCACTGAGCTTCACCGAAGAAGATGCACAACATGCGCGCTCTTGGCTTGCAGCCAGTGATCGGGATAGCGATCAAGAACTGAGCGAGAGATTAGACGGATTAGAGGACGAGATCGGCCGGATTGAAACCCACTTGCGAAACCGATTAGAGCTTTCCTCGAAAGTTTCGAAAATTCAGGTCACGGGAAACAAGATTCTCTTTGATGCACGTTGTCTGCAAGCCACGCAGTATGCAACGCGAGGTATTGGTCGCTATGCCTATGTTGCATTGGACCAGATTCGAAAAGATTTCGGTGATCAACGACTTGTACTGCTCATTGATCCGGCGCTTGCGGAACTCGATTTGCAGACGGTAGGTGAATGCGAGCAAGTTCGTCGGGTAACCCCCGAAAGCGCTGTCGAATTTTGCGCCTTTTTTGAACCGTCACCCATGACAGCGTCATTGCAACCAATCTTGCCTGTTCTGCGCTCCAATGCGCACAAGATCGCCATGGTGCATGACTTCATTCCATTGCATTACCCCGAGGTTTACTTGATGTATCACTTCACTCGTGGTGAGTACGGCTCCCAGATCGATGCCCTACGTACTTATGACACTTTTTTAACTAATTCCCACTACACCAGTTCGCAAGCAAGCAACTTCCTAGGAATTCCAGACCCCGAATGCACCCGTTTTATCGTTGCGTGGCCAGAGAATCTGGTGAACTTTCACCAAGTTAATCCCAACCAGGACACATCTCGCGGTCCGATTGTGATCATTACGGGAGACGAACACCGGAAAAACACCCTTGGTGCTCTCGCTGCGGCGGGCCTAGAAACAGCTAATGACCCGCACCGGAACATCGTGGTTGTTGGTATGTCGGGTCACTGGGTGACCATTCATCACATGTCGATTCGGGCAGCGATTCGCGAAGGAGAGACAACGACTGCGCCCCGATTGAGCGAGCAGGAATTATTGGAACTTTTTCAGAGTGCCAGTGTTGTCATGGTTACCAGTTTCGACGAAGGTCTGTCACTACCGGTGATCGAGGCTGTTCAATCAGGGGCACCGGTTGTGGCATCGGATATTCCGCCACACCGTGAACTATTAGGGACCGGGCCGTTCATGGCAGCCCCGGGTGACATTCAAGGATTAGCTGCAGCGATCACAAAGACCCGTGGCAGCAAAGCGGTCCGAGAACTGCAGGCAGCCAAGGTCGCTGCGCACCAACACCTCACGGTCGAGCAAGCAGTCCACAATCAACTTCAAGGTTTCCAAACCCTTCCAGCTGGTCCGCAGTCCCACATTCATGTGGGTGGGAGTGATCCCAAGATCGCTCTGGCAACACCGTGGCCGCCGCAACGTTCAGGTGTTGCTGACTTCAGCCAAGCGACTGCATTAGAACTAGGCAAATTTGTTGACCTCACCGTGTTCACCACTAGCGGCGCCCATGCGCAAGCTGCAGACTCACAGATCACATTTGATTCAATCCACAAAGTCCTCGCAGGGTCTAATACCGATCATTTCAACCATTTCATCAATGTTTTAGGCAATAGCAGTTTTCACCTACCATTTTTCAAGGCACTCGATTTCACGGATTCCGCCGTGATCTCTCACGACACCCGGTTTGTGGAGTACTACGCCGCTTACTCCGGTGGTGGCGTTGAACAACTGATGGTCAAAACAAAAGACCCCAACGGGCGAACCGTGATTTACCCACCTTTCTATCAACAAATTGATGACCTTCGACTATTACAAAATGCCGGGTACTGGGAAGTTGCACATAAAGTGAAGCAACTATTCCTACACACACCCATGGCCAAAGAACGAATCTTCAGGGAGACGGGCCTAGATCCGGTGATCTTGCCTTTTGCGGTGTATCGCGCACCGGAGATGGATCAAATCACCAACAGCATGCGAGAGACCGCTCGTCGCAACCTCGGATTTGATCAGCACCCAGCAGACACAATTCACTTGGCGTCTTTCGGGTTCATTGACACGCGCACCAAAATGGCTGATGTTCTCGTTGAGGCTGCAGCCTGGCTTACCCAGTGGGGACACAGGGTCTCCCTGCACCTTGTTGGTTCGGCCCAACCCGAGGTACAGGCATCCCTTGAGGAACGTGCCCGGCACACAGGAATATTCGATTTCAAGATTACCGGTTACACCAGCGAGACCCAATACCGTGATTACATCCTGGCAATTGACCTTGGTGTTCAATTACGAATCAGCCCTTTGCTGGGTGTGGCCGGCCCACTGAGTGACATGGCTGCCCATGGAACACCAGCGCTGGGAAGCCGTGGTGTGTGTGTTGATGTTGACACACCTGCATTTATTGATCGTTTACCCGACGACGTGAGCGCCATCATGGTTGCTCAAGCTATTGAGGATCGAATTGCCCACCCCCACAACCCGGAGGACATTGAGTCACAACGCCGCCAATACCTCAGAGAAAAGTCACCTGCGCAATACGCCCAACAACTACTGAAGCATCTCACCGACGGAACGAATGCGCGGGTGAACGACTAATGCCGAATGCGAATACCATGGTGGGAATAGATATCGAACAGTTTGCATTGGACCCATTCGCCTCTGGCGTGCAACGGGTTTTGCAGTATCTCGCCAAAGAGTGGCCTGCGGATCTACCAGCACGTTTCGTTATTCCCAGAACGGATCATTACAAATTGCTAACTCCCGAGCAGGCATACGCACTTATCAGCATCCCATTTGATTCCGGAATCACCGGATTGGATCTGGGCAAAGCTGTCACCGAACATGTTCACCAACTGGAAACCGAAACCTGCTCGGAAACTGAACTATTCAACATTTTCACCAGATGGTTGTTGCCCGAAGTCACTTATGAACCAAGCGTGCTCAGGCGCTTTGAAGCATTCCAGCAACGAGTCCCCACCGCCATGATTGGCTACGACGTTCTTCCCATGACCCACCCCGGAAATTACATGTTCACCCCGGGGACATTGGCCCATGTCAGCGAATTCTTTCGACTTGTTGCCAGCACCGACATTCTGATCTGCATCAGTGACTATGCAAAAGACTCGATCACGTACACCTTGCGCCGTGATCCCAACAAGAAAACCACTGTGGCCCACCCTGGAGGTGACCACATCCCCATTCGCACCAAGAAACCCAAGAGCAGAACAACAACGAGTTACCTACGACTGGGAACAATTGAGGCCCGCAAAGCACCGCTGGAAATTCTTCAAGAGTTTGAGCGAGCGATCGCCGGAAATCCAGATCTTGATATTGAACTTCACTTTGTGGGCAAACCCGCCTCGGTTGACATTTACCTCAATGATGCCCTTGAACGAGCAATAGCACGAGGGCTGCCCATCCGTTGGACCCAAGGCGCAACGGACGCACAGGTCATGCAGATCATTGCTGAATCAGATGTATTTCTCTCATATGGCACGGAGGGTTATGGAATTCCAGTGCTTGAGTCCATCCGCATGGGAACGCCTGTGTTCTTTGATGGAATCCAACCGGCTGCGGAGATCATGGAAGCCCACGGAGCCCACCGCTTACCACTCGATCAAGTATTCATCCAACCGATGAGGCAGTTAGTAAGCGACTCAGATCAGGCGCGAGTGCCCTGTTGGATTGGGTACGTTGATCAGGTCACGAGATCACTGGCAGAAATTCGGTCCCAATGACATCTGTCTGGGGTGCTTGTTAATTGGAACACGGGAGTTGAACAACACTCCAATTACCGATTCTCACCGAATTAAATTGATCGAAATTCGAATCCGGTGAAGTGTTATCTGCGATCACCACACTGACCCCCTCCGAACAAAGTTGATCGGTCGCGTTTGGTGTTGAGTCGGACCCCCATGAAATGAGAAGCTGCAATCGACGTTGATATTCGGCTTCGCTACCCGCTGGACCGAGTCCTTCGGCGTAATGCTGCGATGAGATAAATGGCTTTGTATCTGAGAGCAAGGTAACGATGCCCAAGGAATTTGGGATAAAGGCTACCTCGGAGCCGGGTTGGATAGTTGACGTGAGGTAATCGGTTATCTCCTGTAGTTCAGTGATCGAGGGCATTGGGAATTCAGGTGGCAAAATTGTGTTTGAGGAATCTGAGGGTGTCGACTGAGTTTGCTCAGCAATCGGTGACATCCGCGTCACAATGGTTTCAGATGCCACCATGTAAATCGGACTGAGCGCACCGAGCCACAGCGCAGTGATCCCCACCAATTTCCGGTAGCCGTATCGGGTTTGAGCCTGATACCCAGTAGCAAAAATGATTGAAATCAATAGCCAAATAACGATAAAGGTGATCTGTGCGAAGTCATTGAGCGTTGAAAAATTCTCTATCAATACGGGCCATAGAACGGCTACAACACTGCTAGCCAACGCAATATATATAACAAACACCCGGTTCGTATTGATCTTCGTCCGTTGAGTCAGTTGATAGACGAAAACCAAAGACAGCGGTAAAACAACTGCCGATGCTGATGCCAGGAACCAGTAGTTGTTTGGTGCAGCGTTTTCAAACAGCACTAGGGGTAAAACTCCAGCGAGTCCCGCACCTACAAAAATTCCAGATTGCGCAGGAAATATGGGTCGAACCCGAATCACACCCACCAAAGAAGTAGACCAGCTGGGAAGTATTGCAAGGAGTGTTGCCAGCACGGCTCCGCTGGCAAGTGGACCCGCGGGGATCTGCGTTGATAGCAAGGAAGTTAATGGATTCTGTGGGATCAGTGTCCCTGAATCATTTTGCCCAGTCATAAACAACAAAACGGGTAATGCGAATGACGGGAGGCTAATGAAGAAGACGGTTGTGAAACGAGGCCACTGAGTCCGGTCACTTTTGAGTGAAAAGAGAAGACTAAATGTAATGATGCCAAGGCCTACTACTCCCGCACTGAACTTTGTGCCGCTGAGAGCAATTAACGTAATGGAGAGTAGTACAATTCGCTCAATTGACTAATTGGACTGCCCTGCGTTGACGACCTGAATCGCGAGAAACAGAAGAATTAGTGTGGATGCAATTTGGGAAGTTGAATCAAAATTAATATTTATGCCACTCGGGTCAGCGATGTAACGACCGAAAACTACGGCGAGGACTGCAAGGGCCGGCACATAGCGACTAGTTACTAATTGTCGAACAAGAACTGCCACCAGAATGACTATCCCCATCAAACTCAGCAGTGGAATTACTCCGCCTAGCATTACCAGAGGCTGATTGATTGTTGCTTGATCAAGTGTTCCGCTAAATAAGCTACTGAAAAAGTGATAACGAACCGGCCAGTCACTCATCAGTCCGCCTTGACCTAATCCGCTGGCACTCATTGATTCAGCAACCTGGGCCAAGGGAAGTAAGTCCGGGTGGTATGCGGCGGCGTTAAGCGGATCAGCTGTGAAGGCGTTGAGAATCTGCTGCCGGTAAACAATTGATCCAAGGAGTAGTCCACCAATTGTGGCGAACGCGAGGACGGGATCCATATGAACTCGTATTGGAATTCTTCTTGCGCGTTTAAGTGAGGCTGTAAATAGCAGGGTCGAAATTGGGAACAACAACCAGATGAAAAGGGGGCTGACTCGGCTGGCGAAAAAGAGCCCAATGAGGGGTATCGCGACGAAAGTGAGGGCTAAGCCTGCTCCGATTCCTTCGATTAGTTCTAAGGATCGATTAGTTATTTTGAACCATATCCAAGCTCCAGCAATGCAATTGAGCAGCAAAAGTGTCACGAGCACTAAGTACTGGTTCAATCTGAATTCCTCCCTTGACTAAGCCGAGCCTAGTGCTCTCAGCGCGCGTATTTCGACTAGCGCGTATTGAATTGAGGTTCGTCCAAAGTAGGCTGGCCGCGTGCGTGTAGCCATCGATGAGCAGATTTTTGCTCTCCAAAAGCACGGTGGCATCTCAAGGCTTTTCTATGAAGTAATGAAACAGTTCTTGGCAAATCCGGATCTGGGAGTTGATCTTCTTCCTTTTGCTCGACCAATCATCAACGACTACGTGTTAACGGATCCTCAGTTGCGCAGTGCACTGAATCCCTCCGGGTCCAAGACAACGGTTCAGGGCTTATTCCGTCAGACGATGCCCGGCCAGTTCGATAGTCAAGCTCAAGTTGTGCACCACACCTTCTACCTACCCCCCGGTCTTTATCGCTACAAGAATGCCAAGCGCATTGTGACCGTCTACGACATGATCCCTGAATTAATGCGAAACACAAAGAGACGCTTGGATTTTGCCACAAGGAAGCGCAAGTTTCTTGAGGCAGCAGATCATGTGATTTGTATTTCGCAGTCAACACTCAATGACGTTCAGCGGATTTGGCCTGATCTGCAGGCGCCGATGTCCGTTGTGTATTTGGGTGCAAACTCTGCCTTCAGCCCCAATGCGGTGTTCGACCCTTCGCTGCCCCGGAGGTATGTCTTGCATGTGGGTAATCGATCAGGCTACAAGGATGCTTGGACTCTGACTCAGGCGTTTACGCGGATTGCCGGGGACTATCCAGATGTCACACTGCTCTATGTCGGTGGAGGGGCACCGACTCCGGCGGAGCGCAAGCAGTGGGCCTCTCTCCAGGGTGGGGATCGGATGATTTGGCTTTCAGCCGCTGAGGAGCAGTTACCTTCGATTTATGCCCAGGCAGAGTTGTGTGTTGTTCCATCACGCTATGAAGGGTTCGGGTTGCCCACCCTTGAAGGGCTTGCATCGGGAGCCCCCCAAATTTTGGCAGATACCTCCAGTCTGCCGGAAGTAGGCGGGCTTGCTGCCCGTTATTTCACCCCAGGCAATTCGGTTCAATTGGCTGAGCACATGGACGCCGTACTTTCCGACCCGCAGGAACGCATCCGGTTACGCGAATTGGGACTCGCGCAAGCTGCCCTGTTCTCGTGGGAAAAGACTGCTCGGGAAACGGCGTCCATTTATCAGCAGGCGTTAATTAAGACCTGAGTAGGCACGCCTCAGGCGCCGATGGGGGGACTTGGACTAACGTCCACCTTGTGACTAGTCACAGAACCTTGGTAGCCATTCCGGCCTGGAATGAAGAAGGTTCTATTGCCGAGGTAATAGGCAAAATTCAGCGCCAGGAACCAGATGTTGACATTCTTGTCATCAATGACGGCTCAACCGACTCCACAGGACTGGTCGCAAAAGAGGCTGGCGCGGTCGTGGTCTCTCTCCCATTCAATGTTGGCGTGGGTGGAGCTATGCGCACGGCCTTTCTGTACGCCTTTCGCGAGGGGTACCAGACAATCGTTCAGGTTGATGCCGACGGCCAGCATGAACCAGCTGAACTCCATGCCTTGATTGCCGGATTAGACCAGTACGACATTGTGGTGGGAAACCGATTCCACCCCGATTCGACCTACAACGTCAAAGGCCCGCGACGTTGGGCCATGCGGTTACTGTCCCGTGCCCTTTCAAAGATGGCCAAGTCACCGATAACGGACCCGACCTCAGGATTTAGGTCTGCAGGCATTCGCGCGATCCAGCTGTTCCACCGAAACTACCCGGCCGAGTACCTGGGTGACACTGTTGGATCACTTGCTATTGCGATTCGTACTGGACTCACTGTTGGTGAGACCCCGGTGACCATGTATTACCGGGAGATTGGCCGTCCCAGCAAGAATGCTGTGTGGTCTGCCTTGTATCTCGGTCGGGCATCACTCGCACTTTTGGTGAATGCTCTAAAGCGAACTGCGCCGCGTCGAGAGGAAGAAGCCTGATGGCCCCAACAATTCTTGCGGCGATTGCCTCACTCTCTTTATTTGTCTTCATTTTGTGGCTGTTGCGCAAGGGTGTTCTCAAGGAGAAGTACGCCGTTCTTTGGCTACTTGTGACCGCATCTGCACTTTTCTTCACGTTATTTCCTAATGCTTTGCGGTGGATAAGTGATCAACTCGGGGTAGAGATCCCCTCGAATTTGTTGTTTTTTGTGGCACTCGTGATCTTGGTCGTGGTTTCCATTCAACTCAGTTACGAACTCAGCAAGCATGAGGCTCGTATCCGTAGACTTGCTGAAGAAATCGCACTCATGAAATTGGAAATTCAAAAGCTTCAGAGCAAGAATGACCCAGACTGACGTCCCAGTTCTCCTGATCGGATTTAACCGGCCAGAGAGCATGAGATCGGTGATAAATGCGGTTCGAACAGCCGCCCCTCGGTCTGTGTTTCTTGCTGTTGATGGACCCAGAAGTGGCTCGGCCAGTGATCACGAAAAAGTACAGGCTACCTGGGATCTGGTGAAGGAGATCGACTGGCCGTGCGAGATTCAGACTTTATTCCGCGAGGTCAACTTAGGTTGCGCTGAGGGAGTCTCCGGGGCAATCACCTGGTTCTTTGACCACGTGAGCGAGGGAATGATCCTAGAAGACGACTGTATTCCAACACCTGACTTTTTTCCTTTTGTGAGTGAAATGCTCAATCGTTACCGCGATGACCATCGAGTTTTTGGTGTCACCGGGTCAAATCGAATTCCTGCCACAGTCTTAACCAGCGCGAATCAGTACCGTTTCTGCAGTGTGCCGCAGGTGTGGGGCTGGGGAACTTGGCGCGATCGCTGGCGGACCTATTCCCTCGACATACGCGGGTGGCGCAAACAACTCCCGGCCAAGAAACTATTGACAATGGTGGGTGGCTCTCCACCGGCGTTTGTACTGTGGTCAGCCAACTTTGATTTGATGGCTCGAATGGCGGTGAACACTTGGGATTTGCAGCTTGTCTACTGCGCCATGCGTCAAGGGGGTCTCACCGTGACCCCCAATGTGAACTTGGTGACCAATATTGGTTGGGGAATTGACTCAACCCACACGCAGGAAGTACCACCTCACCTACAACCTATCGGTCGACTTACTTTTCCTCTAGAGTCATTACCGGTGAGGCAGGATCTCGCAATGGACAAGTGGACTAATAAGAATGTGTACGGAGCCCAGGTCAAGGGGTTGACTCGGCAGGCGTACCGTTTGCTGCAATCAAAGTTGGAAAGGAAGTTATGAAGAATGCAAGCAAGCGGGTGCTCGTTACCGGCGGCTCAGGATTTATTGGATCGCATTTATGTGATCGGTTAATTGCTGAAGGTAATGACGTGCTGTGTGTCGATAATTTCTACTCGTCTACCCGAGAGAATGTTGCGCACCTTTTAGACCACCCACGCTTTGAGTTACTTCGACACGACATTACTTTTCCGTTGTACGTTGAGGTGGACGAGATTTACCACCTGGCATGCCCGGCCTCTCCGGTCCATTATCAGCGTGACCCGGTACAAACAACAAAGACTGCGGTACATGGTTCCATTAATGTGCTGGGGCTGGCAAAGCGAACGGGTGCCAGAGTGCTTCTGACATCGACCTCAGAGGTTTACGGTGATCCGCTTGTTCACCCCCAGAATGAGGACTACTGGGGGAACGTGAATCCGATCGGTCCTCGGGCTTGTTATGACGAAGGAAAGCGAGCTGCTGAGACGCTATTCTTTGATTATTGGCGGCAACACAGCCTGGAGATAAAAGTGGTGCGCTTGTTCAATACCTACGGCCCACGCATGCACCCCCAAGACGGCCGGGTTGTCTCCAATTTCGTGATGTCAGCATTAACAGGAACCCCGATCACTCTCTACGGGGATGGAAGCCAGACACGTTCATTTTGTTACGTGGATGATCTGATTGACGGCCTAATCGCCATGATGGAAAGCGATTCATCAATTACGGGACCAATTAATTTAGGCAATCCAGGTGAATTCACGGTTAAGGAACTTGCCGAGATGATTGTTGAGAAGATTCCAACGATAAGTCCCATGGAGTTCAGGCCTCTACCCCAAGACGATCCCGTTCGAAGGCAACCAGACATCACTCGCGCCAAGCAACAGTTGGCATGGGAACCAACGATTCCCTTGGATCAAGGACTAGACAAGACCATTGCCTACTTCCGGGAAATAGCGAAACCTATTTAATTTATTAATTCAAACTTCTAAGTCGCCGTATGCCCAAAGTTTCATTGATCTTTCCCCAGAAATCTCTTTGGGCAAGAACATGAGCTCGCTCCTTGGCGGCACTTTGATCCCGGGCTAGTTGACTTGGGTTGCTGAGGGTTGACTCGACAACTTTTTCAATCGAACTAATCGACTCGAAGAAACGGTATTCATTAGGTTCGAAAAATAATCGGGTTCGTTCGCGATCGTCAGTAAGGCAGATAGTCCCAACAAGGGAGGCTTCTTGGACCCTGATCTTGTATTGCTCGTGAGGACCGCCGCTAGCGAGTGAAAAGTTAATGGTGAGTTCACTCTGCGCGAGTCCTGCCATGTAGTCAAGGTAAGTTGGTTGATTCGTCCGGCTCTCAAGGTAATCCAATGTGGTGTCAGGTCGGTGAGGGTTCACCACGACGTCGAATCCCTCAGATTTTAGAGCCTTGATTAACTCAACCCTGTAGTCATAAAGGGCACCAATAAATGAGACCTGATGCAATTTCTCTAAACCGCTCACGTACTCATCAATTCGGTTCACACTTGCTTGACTCATGGGCATTGTTACTGGACCCACCTCTGGCCTACCCGGAACGACATAGCCATTAATAGGTTCGCAAATATCAACATAGAGCATCCTCGGGTAGATCTTGCCTACCCTTTTTGTCTTGAGGCGCAGCCACTCAAATGCTGAGTCGTACATCAATCCGATAAATACCCCGTCCCAGTATTTATTAAATACGGTCGCCAGAACGTCCCAGGACCAGTTAGAGGCTTGATTGGGGTCAATTTCTATTTGACCAATGAGGTGTGTCGCCTTCTTTTCTGACATTAGTTCAAGTAGCCGTGAGTGCCAGGAAATTTCTGGCTCGTCTTTGCCAGCCCCAAAAAGTGAAACTCTGTCCTCCCCAAGGAGTTCGACGGCTGAAAGGTAGGTCTCAAACCCGATATTGCCACCAGCAATGTGCCAATTGGGTGCATCCGGCCCGTGGTGAGCAGTTACAACTAGATGGATGGGTCTTTCGGCTCTCCCGTCGTTTGGCAGTTGGGAAGCCACAACGGATAGGGCCTTAACTTGCTGGGAGCAGTGCCGTCTGCGTTTAACTTGCCAGATTTTGGCGTCAAATTGTGGAAAGACTTTGCCGATCTGAAGCCCAATTTTTCCCAGGAAGGATCTTTCGAGGTTGACCTGCACGTGCGTGATCCTATTACCTTGACGTGGATCGTCGACTGGCAATGATGTGAGATGTGTATGCCTTCACTCCGAATAGCAACTCCTCAAATCGATTGGCAAGGTTGGGCGGGAACACCATTCTTCGGGCGTTGCGAAATTCCTTTTGTGCTGTGCGCCACGAAACAGTCGATGCTCCTCCCTGATTGAAGTTTGCAACAACGAATCTGAGTTCAAGTGGAGTTTGGATTTGAGAGAGCCGACAGATCATGTGGTAATCGGCGGTGATAGAGAAGCGGGCATCAAGCCCGCCCAAAGCCTCAAATGCTTGCTTTTCAACAAAAACACCTTGGTGACCGGGGAACCTTCCGCGAGCGAATCTGTGATGCAGTTCCACCGTGTAATCCCAATTTGGTTCAGTAAGTTTCTCACCTTTTTGGTTCCAAAAAATTATCTTTCCAAAAGCCCATAGAGGAGAGGTTGCGGCCAAATCCTTTTCGACTCGTCTTAAAGTTTCGGAATTAAACAATGTATCACCAGAGTTTAGAAAATACAGATAACGACCTTTTGAGATACGAGCCCCCAGATTCATTGCAGGGTAAATGCCCTCTGGTTCGACCCAGAGGTAATCAGCGAATTGGCCGGAGGACTCTAAAAGGTAAGGGATGGCAGTGCTGTCCGCTGAACTGTCAATCACCACCCAATTAAATTCCGATAGCGATTGCTCCTTCAGTGAGTCCAAGGTGTCGATAAAACCGGATGTATCATCTCTGACGACGGTGATAACACTTAGTTGGACCGGAGAGTCGTCTGACTCTTCGAATGACATACCTAAAGCCTAGTAAATGGATGAACGTCCTTACCCGCGATAGGGTTCCAAGGTGGGCAATTCCCCAGAAATATTCATAGGCTTAGTGACTTACCCTCAATCTCGCTTCAATTCAGAGGGTCAGGCATCCCGGAGGATTATCGAGATAGCTGATGCCATACAGCAACTCGGAATCAACGTTGTAACACTCATTAGTGATCGAAATGATTTCCCGTCAAGAGCCACGGTGATCGGGGTCGTTGACCGTGTTAGATCAGCTTGGAATCAGGTTCTGATTGAAAAAGCCTGGCATGAATACGTCCGGCAGTCGACTAGTTCAAGTTCTACCTCCCGTAAACACGGGGTCACGTTCTTCGGTGGCATGTTTGTTAAGAGGGCCGCTTCCTATCTATTCAATTCGAGTTCGCTTGCGCGCCTAGCCAATATTGATCTGTCCCATCTGCGTTTATTGAAAGAGGGGGTTGCTAGCGGCGCTGATTGGGTGCTCATTATTGAGGACGATGCCCATTTCGGAGAAACTGTAGAAACAGCGGGTGTTTTGCGAATGGTACTTGAATTTCTCGACGGCCACTCAAATCGCGTTTTTATCAATCTTTCAGAATCCATTGACACAGTGGAACTGAGGGTGGACGGAATTGTTTCAGGTGGTAATTCTGTGCTCAGTCTCACGAATGAATCAGAGTTACTTTGGATTTCCCCGGCAATCTCAAACACGGTCTGCGCTAATATGTATTCACATCAATTTGCTCGCGAATTCGCGAGGGCGATAGAGGCCCAAGGAATCCTTCCTAGTATTCCTATTGACTGGCGACTTAATCGGTTCATCATCGAAACTAAAGCAACACCCGTGGAATGTTATTGGATCAAACCCGGACTATTCCTTCAAGGATCTATGCATGGCGAAAAAAGATAGAACAACAATGACGAATGAAAAAGTTCGATCGAAGTTTACCGTGATTGCGCTAGCACTCGTCGCCGCTTCTGTACTTTGGGCCGTTACACGAGTCGGATTGAGCACCATACCAGGGATCGCCACCGCAGCGGATTCTGCTTTCGGTTGGCCGTTCAAGGATCTGTCGCAATACTCAGCCTTTGCTGCTACAAGTCCGTTTGGTTCATTGATTTTTACAGTCATCGGAAATAGCGCTCCTGTGGTCTTCCTCGGCTTACACGTTGTCGCACTTGTAGTCGCATTGGTTCTCACACTCTGGTGGGTGGCCGTCATGACACCTCGAAGTTCACGATTGATGGCGTATAGATTGGTAATCCTTTCTCCGTGGGTGGCATTGCTTTTGATTTTTCTTGGGAGCTATGACCCTTTTACCGTAATCGGTTTCGCACTGGCCTTGCTGTCGTGGACGTACAACAAGACTCTTTTAATTCTTCTCGCTGGAGTTATTCTTGGTTTCCAACATTTCGAACAGTCGGTTTTCGCTCTTCTCGCGGCTTACCTCGTTGCATTGGCCCTGCGAGACCGCCTTCCACCAGACTTTGTAAGTCCAAAGAAAATGTTATTCACGCTCAGTGGATTAATCTCTGGAAAACTAGCACTGACATTGATACTCACCCTGAGTTCGGAATCCGGGGCATTCGGTCGTGGTGCATTTTGGACTGCGGAGTGGTTCCGCATTTCATTTGTAACTTCAGTCAATTTTTGGGCCGTATTTCTGCTATCACTTTTCGCGGGGTCCTGGGGGCTTATCGTGGTTGTAAGCCTGTCTGTTCGGCGTAAACAACAGGCTACTCTCTTTGTTGCGTTTTTACTGTGCTTGATTCCTGCCGTCTTTACGTTAGATCACACCCGGGTCTTTGTTATGACCTCCATGTTGAGCTTGTCAATCATCACGGTCGTTTTTGCGCGCTCAACAGATCTATTCAGTTCGAGAGACTTTGTCTATGTTGAAGTGCTGGCTTGGCTAGTTGTCCCAATGTCCGTATGGGTAGGGATGGATGGAACACCCTATCTTCACAATGTTGGTTCACTGGATCAGCTAATTATGTTTTACAACCAAGTTACAAGCCTTTGACAGGGCAATCAATACGCTATTGAGTAGGGAGCTAGTGGACTGCGCCAATTGTGTCGATGAAAGTCCAACCAGTCTTTGATAAGAGCCCAACCAGTGAGCGGGTCAACTTGGGGCTTAAATCGGATACCGATTTGATCCAGTTCTGCCAGTGATTCGCGGATATCGGTGAGATAAGGTCGATAAAGAGTGCGAATGGTCTTACGGGGGAGATGGTAGGTTCCGACATAAGCACGGTGGGTGGTTGCCAAACGCAATCGGTGGAAATGGTAGAGAACCGCGGAGTCTGGATCAAAACTTATTGCGTTCCAAGGGGCTTGGGTCTTTTCCACCGCCGTGAGAACGTGCACACGTTCCCCAAATTGACCTGTCCATGTGTCTAGGTATTTCTGATCCCCAAAACGTGTCGGTTCATCAATGGCGTAACACCAGTCCAAGCACTTGCTTTGCCAATCGCGACGGATTTCGGTTGAACCCTCTCTGGTAAATGGCATGAATTGAACACAGTAAATGCCGAACTTGATGTTCTTGCGGTATTCAGGGGAGTAGGCGTGTGGAGTAATGAGTGACTCCGCCGAGCCCATCTCCTGCAAGATCAATTCGGGTGGCTTGGTGAACCACACATCGGCATCCACGTACGTCACTCGTTGCACATCTGTGGCGCGCTCGAAAACAAAGTCAACACTGAAAGGGGTGAGAGTCCAGCAGTATTCAGCGGTAGAACGTGAGTTTTTGACGGAAAGTAACTCAGGGGTTTCCACCGATGCAAGAGGAATCGGAGTGACATGGGCCAGTTTCAAATCAGTCAGACCGCGTTCGGTCGTTTCGTCCATGCAAATCACCCAAAGGTGAAAGTCTGAGGTAGTCCGCATGAGCGACTTGTGAAGTGCCAAACCGTTTGGTAAAAATGTTGAATCAAAAAGAGTTACGAAGTGCTCCGTCATTGATTCAAGACTCCCGCGGGACAAACGAGTTCACGGATGCAATCACATGGTCGAGATCACTATCCGTGAGTTGCGGGTGACATGGAATAGAAAAACATGTCTCGGCATGTTTCTGTGCGTGGGGTAAGCCGAGGGGATCTGTTGCGATTCCCGCCAAAGCCATCTGTTGATCGGCAGATATGGGGTAGTGAATGAGTGTTTCAACGCCGGATTCAGCTAAGTGTTGTTGTAGCTGATCCCGAAAGGGTGTTGTCAACACAAATAGGTGATACACATGTTGTTCAGGATTCAGCGGTGCAGCCAGTAACTTTACCCATTGGTTTGTGATTCCTTCGCGGTACCGAAGTGCTATTTGCTTCCTGCGAGCTGTGAACTCATCCAGCCAATTGAGTCGAACCCGCAATATTGCTGCCTGTAATTCGTCAAGGCGACTATTCATTCCGATTTGGAGATGTTCGTATCGGTTAACTTGTCCGTAGTTTCGGAGTATGCGAGCTTGCTGATCAATTTTCGAATCATTTGTCACTAGAGCGCCAGCATCACCGATTGCACCAAGGTTTTTTGTTGGGTAAAAACTAAAAGCACCTGCTGCTCCGAAGGACCCGCAACCAACACCGTTCTCTTGTGCACCATGACTTTGGGCGCAGTCCTCAATTAATGCAATGCCGTGTGAATCGCAGAGTTTCTGCCAGGTGGCCATATTTCGGACTTGTCCATAAAGGTGAACCAGAATAATCGCGCGAGTGTTCGCATTGATACAACGTTCAACACTTGCCGGATTCAGTAGTGCCGTTTCCGGGTCAATGTCGGCCAATACAGGTGTGGCCCCCGATCGAATGATTCCCAATATGGTAGCTACGGCCGTCATTGGCGTAGTGATCACTTGATCACCGGGCCCTATTCCCAAAGTGCGGAGGATGATCTCAAGAGCATCAAGACCATTAGCAACACCGACGGCGTGCTGGGAACCGCAGTAATCGGCCCACTCTGATTCAAATTCAGTGACCTGAGTCCCAAGTACGTAGTAGTGGGATGCGAACACCGAAGTGGCAGCCTCTTGCTCCGCTACCAAAATTTCAGCTGGCTCTTGACTGAAGCCATTCATAGATATCACTGCGCCCCCCTCACCTGTCCCAGTATTCCGAGGAGTTTTCCCGATAAAAATTCAGGGTCTTTGTAATTCCTTCGATTAATGACACGCTAGGTTCCCATCCGAGTTCTTTATTAATCAAAGTCGTATCAGCGTAGTAGTCACCGATGTCAATCTTTTTTCGATCCTCGGGGAAAGGAACAAGTTCATATCTTGCCGTGGGTTCAATTTCGCAAATCAGTTGCGCAAGTTTTTCCAGCGAGATCACTTCCGTACTACCAAGGTTAAAAACTTTTCCTTCAGCAGTGCGTGATGTCGCGGCAATTAATAGAGCATTCACGCAGTCATCTACATAATTAAAATCACGCAATTGCTGTCCGTCGCCAAAGACTTTGATGGTTTCACCACTGAGTGCTTGTTTTATCCAGATTCCGAGGAATGTTTGACGAGCATCTTTGACGCGCATTCCTGGACCGTAGGTATTGGTGAGCCGGAGTGCACACGCCGGTATTGCGTAAACGTCGTGATAAAGCAAGTGGTACCACTCGCCAGCTAGTTTGTTGATTCCGTTGACATCAACTGGGCGAGTGGGATGTTCTTCGGTTACCGGAAGAAAATCCGGCTTTCCATAGAGTTGGCGGGTACTTGCGAACACAACTCGAGTTGCTGGATTTTGCCCCCGACACGCCTCCAGTATCGAAAGCTGCGCGTCTGCATTTATGGCCAAATCCGTGTGTGGGTCGGTCATGGAGTCGAGGTGGCTAGTTTGCCCAGCAAGGTTGAAAATGAAGTCGGCACCCGGGACAAGTTTGTCGATCAAGACTTGATCGCGAATATCGCCAATATGGACCGTAATGCGATCCTTGATGTCGGCAACGTTGAACCAGTTGCCCCCGTACTCGGGAACAAGATTGTCGATCACCGTGACGTGTGCCCCGTAATCGACCAGTCGTCGGGCAACATGGGAACCAATGAAGCCCAGGCCCCCGGTGATTAAGGCGTTTGATCCCGAAAACGCCGCGGACAACTGGGCGTTCTGACTTGGGACCATGGGCTTTAGCGTAACGTGTTCTATGCTCATGCGGTGTCACGCGATCATGCCCCGGTAGTGCTTTTCGCATACCGGCGCCCCGATCATCTGCGCAGGGCCCTTGATTCACTTGCCGCTAATCCGAGCGCCGATCGAACTGCGTTGAGTATCTATTGCGATGGCGCCAAATCTGCGATTGACCGGGAGCCCGTTGAACAGGTCAGGCAAATCGCTCGAGGGATGCAAGGTTCAAGCGTGTTCGCATCGGTCCGGGTAATAGAGCGCGATCACAACATTGGCCTAGCGGCGTCGGTCATCTCCGGTGTCACGCAGACTCTTGAAGACCACGAAAGTGTAATTGTGATGGAGGACGACTTGGTGGTTTCTCCTGATTTTCTGGAGTACATGAATCAGGCCCTTGAGCTTTATGCGAACAATGACGAAGTAATCAGTATCCACGGTTTCATGTACTCGGTTCCTCCGATTCTCCCTCAAACCGTTTTCCTGCGCGGTGCTGACTGCTGGGGCTGGGCCACTTGGCGCCGAGGCTGGGAGATTTTTGAATCCGACTCCCAAAAACTCCTAAAGGAACTTGATAGGTCACCGGATCGAGCAGAGTTTGATTTCAATGGAGCTTTCCCCTACCGACAGATGCTTAAAGACCAAGCCGCCGGAGCAATCGACTCGTGGGCAATCCGCTGGTACGCATCTGCATTCCTTGCCAACAAGCTCACCCTTTATCCGGGCCAATCACTCGTTGAAAACATTGGCCAAGAAGGCAGCGGAACCCACTCTGAATCAGCCACTTCGCATGAAGTAGTCATCGAGAGGATTGATTTACCCATCCGAGCAATTGATGTTTGCGAATCTGTTGCTGCGCGTCAAATGATTTCTCAAACGCTGCAAAGTGCTCGCGTCCAACCAGATAAAATCACAAACCGAATTACTTCTGCGCTTTCTCAATTATGGGGAAGGTCGTTCCAGTGAACGGGGCATTGCCAGTATCAGAGTGGCGCATTCTCTGGTTTTCACCCAATGCGGGTCTGTGGGAAACCAGTCAGCTGGAACATGATTTTGCGAATGGCCTCGTAAGTCAAGGCGCTCAGGTCACGGTCATTCGTTGCCGAGGTCTCTTCAACACTTTTTGCCCAGTTATGCAGGCTAACCAATTGGATATTTCGGACTCTGATTCTCAGAAAAAGGCTATTTGCAAACAGTGTCGTTCCATAGAGGCTGCCTCTCGCAGTGTTGCCAAGTATTCAACGTTGTGGCTTGATGATTATGTGACTCATGAGATGAAAGACCGGATCACAGATGAAGTAAATGAGGTAAATGCCAGCAATTGGTATGAGACTAATTCTTGGGTAATTCCTGTCAATCGGTATTCCACCTACTTGTCCATGCTGCACCACAAGGTTTCCGATGTAACAGTCAGCGAAGTAGCATGGAAGGAGTACATCAGCGACCTTCGAAACTCTTTAATGGCTTTAGAGGCGTTGCCATCCATTTTTGCAGAAGTAGATCCCACCCACGGTTTCGTCTACAACCCTTTGTACCCCACAAACCGAGTGTTCACGGAACTTGTTCTAGCCGATCCAGCTATTCAATACGTAGGGCTCAGTGCTGGGGCTTTCGTCGCTGATCGCTACTCAACTATTGCGTTGTATCGGAGCATTCAGTCAAGTCAAACAGCTGTGGATTCCCCAAGTCTCATGGAGTCTCTCGAGATACCACTCACCCGATTGGAGATTGAATTGGTGGAAATGAATCTTAGGCACCTCATTCAGGGACGTGATCCTTGGGTGTATTCCACACCACCGACTTTTATGGCGATAAATGAGATTCAGCACAAACTCGGAATCACGGGGCACAAGCCTGTTGCGGTCGTACTTATCGGAAGCCCAGATGAAACCCGATCTTCGGCTCTTGTTGGAGCCGAATTTGAGCGGGTACCTTTAGATCAAGTTTCATCCGTCACTGAATTTATTGAGCAGGCTCTGCAAGCTGCGCGTAATTCTCCGGAGATTGATTTTGTATTTAGATTGCATCCGCGTTTAGCTCCCAATAAACGTGAATCCCTCCGTTCACCAGACTTGGACTTGATCGAGGAATTGCTTTCACAAAGAGGAACAAATGTTTTTCTCAACTCACCGGACGATGGAATCGGATTGTATGATGTGGCTCGTATCACCACATTTGGGATTAACCACGCATCCAGTGCTGGACTAGAGTTTTTAGCACTTGGTATTCCTGTGATTCACTATGATCCACCGCGACTGAACGCCTACCCGCCCTCACTTGGCTGGGAAGTCTCAAGACACAATGAACACGAATTCATAGACGCAATCAATGTTGCGGCGCAGATGTCTAGATCAACGGACATATCTATAAGAGCCTGGCGCTGGTATGCAGTGGTGTTAGTTCGGGCAATTACCCACAGATTCGGGGAGCGGGACCCCCAAAGTAGTCATGAAGTGGAGCCTAAACGGAATTTTTTAACTGCAAGGAGACTCATACCAGTCAGGGTGAGGGAACGTATTTCAAGGAGACTAGCGTCACGGAACAGAGCAAAGTGGATTCAAGGAAACAAAGAGACGAATGATTCAAGGCTTTGGGTTCAGGAATGCATTGATCGAATCGCGAAATTTGATAATTCAATCGTTTGGAATCCAAAGGCAATCGTGCGTGGCGCCTGCCTATCCCCGGAACAGGAAAAAAGCTCCATCCAAAGTCGGATTGTGAAAATCAATCGGATAGTCGGGGCATCGCACAACGGTTATAGGTGAAATACGCACGGCTCAGTTAACACCGAAGGACATTTTGTTAACAAGTTCACGTGAAACTTGGGCGGCTGAAGGCAACTTGATGGAAGAAATGCCCCAGTTACTGGATTGGAGGCGTTCTTGCATGTTGGTATCGATGACACCGGGTTCAAGCCACCTGACTGTCCCCGGGGTGGTCGCGTTAATGAATTCCATGGATCGAAGCAAAGCTGATTTGCCGATCGAATAAATGTCCCAACCTTCGATTGTGTGATTGGCTGCTCCTGAACCAATCACGTAAATCGAGTTAGCTGAATGCGTGCAATTCAGAAAAGAATTCATAATGATAAGCGCCGAAGTTATGTTGACGTTAAGGGATTCTACGATGTCTGAGTTCTTAAGTGAACCCAGCGGACCAAGTGGTTCAATTTGCGCGGCATTAATAATTAATTGAGTATCAGGGTGAGTTGTAGTTAATTTGGAAATAACTTCCTGAATTCCGGTGGCAGATGGCGCAGATAAATCCATCTCGTGAACAGAACTGAAAATATTCAGTGTCCTTCGATCGCGATTGCTAATTGATCTACCGATACCTGAGACAGAAATTCCCCTAGCGACGAGTTCCTCGCTGAGGGCCAAACCCAATCCGCTGAATGCCCCAGTGATGAGAAAATGACCCATGTGGCCAAGGATATCCCTTGGCATGAAACACTCGGTTACTGTGCGTATTGCTTTGATCTCAGATATTCATGCGAACCTGCCCGCGCTAGAAGCGGTAATGAATGATCCTGCCTTTAGTGAATGCGAGCGGGTGTTATTCGCTGGGGATCTCGTTGGCTATTACTACTGGCCACTTGAGTGCTATCGGTTACTCGAAGGCCTGCGCTGTGATGCAATTAGAGGAAACCATGAAGACATGCTCCTTGAAGCAATTGGTAGTCCGGCAGGGACACCTGTGACCTCCAAATATGGCAGTGGTCTGAAGGTCGCAATGGATGAATTGCCTGCGGAGGCGATCGCGAACATTGCAGATTGGGAGCACCCCAAGTTATTCAATCTGGGTGGTAGGAGCATCCTTATGTGTCATGGTTCCCCGAGTGACATTACGCAGTACCTCTATCCAGATGTTGAATTACCTGAATCGGTAAGTGTTGACGGCTCAATCGCAGAGATTGTTGTTCATGGCCACACGCACTATCCATCTGTACGCCAATCCAATGGCGTGCTTTGGGTTAATCCGGGCTCGGTCGGCCAGCCACGAAATAGGCAGCCAGGCGCACACTGGGCAATAATGGACACAGAGTCATTGAAAGTTAGTTCCAAGATAAGCCCGTATGACTACAGTTCTGTGGTGGACTTAGCGAAACAAAGGGATCCCAATCACAGTTACTTGTGGGAAGTTTTACAGCGCGCATGAACAATGTTTTGATTTCGGGTGCGGGCGGAGACGTCGGAATCGGCGCGATCCAGATTATTCGGGAGTATCAACCCGATGCCAAGATTATTGGGCTCGATGTCAATAGTGAAAATGCAGCGCCTCTGTTGTGTGACGAATTTGTGCAAGCCCCTCTGGCAAACTCGAGTCAATATTTTCCTTTTCTTAGGGACACTTTTAATACCTTTGCACCTGATTTTTTCATTCCCACTTCGGACTCGGAGATCGTGACACTTTGTAATCAGGGAATTCAGGAATTTCCTCACACCCTGTTACCAAATTCAACGGCCGTGCATGTTTTTAAAGACAAATTAACGACCTTTGACTACCTGAAATCCATTGAACTCCCGGCTCCATGGACCATCCCGTTGGCTCAGTTTCAAGGTAGCGATCAGCCAGTGATCGTAAAACCTAGAATTGGACGGGGCAGTCAAGGAGTTTTTTGCATCGACTCCGTGGACGATTTACCCGGGAATCTGAATTACGCGGACTTCGTCGCTCAGGAACTCCTTAAGCCGGCTGAAGCGGAGGTCACAGCAGCCGTTTATCGCTCACGCGAAGGAGAAATTCGCATTCTTCAACTGCGAAGGAAGCTAGTTGGTGGGTCAACTTCGTGGTGTGAAGTGATTTTTGACCACGAAGCTGACCGGCAGATCCGATTACTCGCTGAAGAACTAGACCTCTGGGGTCCGATCAATGTGCAATTCATGCTCACCCAGGATGGCCCTCGAATCTTTGAAGTGAATGCACGTTTGAGTTCAACGATTCTGATTCGACACACAATGGGATTCACGGATCTCGTATGGTGGATGAAAGAAATGCAAGAAAAAGACATCCAACATTGGGTTCCCCCCAACATTGGGACGGTAGGCGTCAAGGTACCTACGTCCGTGGTTTCAACCCTGCAGGTCTTACCGAAAGGTCAGCACAATGATTGATGATTGGTTGAGTCAACTTGTAGGTCAAGACGTTTATGTCATTGCAGAGGTTTCTGCAAACCACAATCAAAGTTTGGAAACAGCACGCGAGACTGTTGCAGCGGCAGCATTTGCCGGAGCCAATGCTGTCAAATTTCAGACATATAACCCCGACACAATAACAATTGACTCAACAAATGAGGAATTTATTGTGCGAGATGGTTCTGCTTGGGATGGTCGCACATTGCATTCCTTGTACACAGAAGGAATGATGCCCTGGGAGTGGCATGCTGAACTCTTCGAATTGGCAAAGAGTCTAGGAATGGACGCTTTCTCCAGCCCATTTGATTTTGCGGCAGTTGAGCTTCTCGAAAGTTTAGATGTTCCATTTTATAAGATCGCATCTTTCGAAATCACCGATACACGCCTGATTGAGCGGGTAGCTCAAACCGGTAAGCCAGTGATTATGTCGACGGGGATTGCAGAGTTGGCTGATATTCATCGGGCGGTGGAGACGTGTCACAAGGCGGGGAATCATCGAGTTGTCGTTCTAAAGTGCACATCTTCCTACCCCGCTCCAAGTAATGAACTCAACCTGCGAACGATTCTGGACATGCAGGAGCGCTTTGGCGTGATTATCGGGTTTTCGGACCACACTTTGTCAGAGGTCGCAGCAGTCGCAGCAGTTGCTTTGGGTGCACGAGTGATCGAGCGTCACATGATAATGGATCGTGGCTCCGGAGGGTTGGATTCAGGCTTCAGCACAAACCCGGAGGAGTTCAAATCTCTCGTCAGTTCTATTCGTGAGACTCAGTCCGCCCTTGGAGGCATCACTTATGAATTACCGAGTGCCGGACAGTCAAGCAGGAAGTTCGCTCGTTCACTCTATGTAATAGCTGACGTGAACGCAGGGGATCTCGTTACTGAAACGAACATTGCCTCAGTGAGGCCTTTTGCTGGTATGCCAGCCTGGCATTGGGAAGACGCCATTGGAAAGACTTTTGTGAAGCCGGTATTGGCTGGAACTCCGCTTCACCCGGACCTATTGACTTAGGCCGACTTACTTCTGTGTGGTGAGTGCGATATCGCGATCAAAAGGCAATTGCGAATCACTAGCCCAAAAGTACAAATTGCGGCGCTGTGGATGCACGGTCTCAAGGACTTGAACATTGGCGAACCACGGCTCAAGGAATCGAGCCAGGTCAGACTTATCGTGGAATTCGTATTCGTGCTGATGCAAGTGCTTGCCACCGTCATCGGGTTCAATAATGGTGTAACCGGAAAGAATTCCGCCTTCAGCCAATCGCGACTTTATGGTTCCCATGAGTGCCTTGATTTCAACTTCCGTGAAATGCTCGATGGCGGCGTCCCAAATAACGTTGTCATAGAGCCCCTCAGGAATATCGGTTCTGATGTCACCGAGGAGGTATCGAATATTTGAGTAAGAGCAATTCTTCTTCGCTGTCGCGATCGCTGAGGGATCAAAATCGATCGAGGTAATTGATTCGGCTTGAGCACTGTAGAAGTGATAGGTGTTGAAACCGTCGCCGCAGCACAGTTCCAGAACCTTAGGTAGTCGGTTCCTGGAGCGGGTTGCTTGCAGGGCGAGCGAGGAGTAGACACCGCGCTCCCACGGAAATGACTGCCTATTGGCTGACCACTGCCAGTGCTGGTCAATGAAGTGATCAAAATATTCAGGGTTGTCGGCGCCCCATTCCACTTGATATTGGAGTTT
>JAGYJP010000015.1 GCA_018402075.1 Candidatus Nanopelagicales bacterium
TTCTGAACGAACCACTGAACAACCGAGTCCTCACCCGCAGCATTGACGGACAAGAGTTACCACAGATCCGTTAACTGTCTGCGCGCTGTTGCAAGTGGTATCGAATCTGTAGTGCAACAGCCGCGCCTTCGCCCACTGCTGATGCTAATTGTTTGGTCGAATCGGCTCGGATATCCCCGGCGGCAAAGACCCCGGGAATTGATGTTGACATGGTTCGATCCGTGACAATGAAACCGCGTTCGTCAAGGTCAACGACTCCGTCGAGCCAGTCGGTGTTTGGTTTGAGGCCAATGAACACAAATGCGCCGGTGGCCGAATGCTCGAACTCCTTGCCCTCAAGGTCGGCGAGTCGCAGACCCTTTAACTTCCCATTGTCCCCAGCGAGAAATTCCACCACCGCGGTGTTCAGCATGAGCGACATCTGCGGATGATTGGTCACCTTGTTCAACAGGATCTTGGAGCCGGCTGCAGTATCCGAGCGGTCAATGACGGTAACGTGATCGGCGAACTTTGTCAGGAATAGTCCCTCCTCGAGGCCGGAGTTACCTGCCCCTAGCACCACAAGTTCATCAGCACCTTTATAGAAGGGGCCATCGCACGTTGCACAAAAGTGGATACCGGATCCAATCAAGTCAGCTTCACCCGGTGCGTCGGTTCGCCGGTAGGTCGACCCAGCCGCAATCAATGTTGCGCCCGCGGTCACTGTTTGACCCGTGGACAGAGTGATCACGGTGCCCGCATCTGTGGCATCTATTGACTCGACCGACACCGCGGTGAGTGACTCGACACCGTACCGAGCCGCTTGCTCGGCGAATCGTTGCGCCAGTTCGGCTCCGCCGATCCCCTCAGGGAATCCTGGGTAATTGTCGAGGCGTTCAGTAACTCCCGCCTGACCTCCCAGTGCGGACCGCTCCACCACGAGGGTCCGAAGATCCTCCCGCGCCGCGTAAATCGCGGCGGTCAATCCGGTGGGACCACCACCAATAATCACCACGTCATAGGTGGAATCAGCGGCCTCCCGAGTCAACCCCAATTTTTGGGCAAGTTCTTCATTAGATGGCTCGGCAACGTGTGATCCGTCGGGGAAGACGATTGTCGGAATGATCTGTTTCCCGCCATTAAGTTCCAAGACGGTCTCGATTTCCTCGGGGTGCTCTTCGAGGTCGACATAACGGTAGGGAATTCGATGGTCACCGAGGAAGGATTTGCTCCGGCGGCAGTCTGGGCACCACGTTGCCCCGTACAAAACGATTCCTGATTCAGTCATGTCAATGTCTCCCATTTAGTTTTTCCCATTAAGTATTGATGTGTTTGTTGATGTCCAATGTACTCAGATATTGTGGGTGTGGATCCATCCTCGAGCCTGAAAAACCTGGTCAACGGGGGTATTGAACAGGTGATTGGTGTAGTGAGACATCGTTTTCACGCTCAGAGCCAAGACGAGGTACAGAATATGTTCGCTGTAGCCAGCGGCAGTGAACTCAACCCCCAGGCCGCGATCTCGGCCAAAATCGGTGTCAACTCAATGGCAGGTTGCTCTGGAATGTAAACGACCTGACGGCCGTCCTGCGGATCGGGGATTTTTGCAATCAAACCCGAGTCCACCAGTCGACTCAGGCGATCACCAAAAATATCCAGCGAAGCAGCTATCGGGCATTCCGATCGAAGTTGCTTGTTGATCACAAGTGACATGCTGTTACCGCAGTCCCAGTCACCACAAGTGAGCACACTAGAGTTCACACTTGTGAAGGGAATCAATCAGCAGCCAACTTGCCCCCTACCGTGCACGCATGCGTAAACTGCTGGTCCAACTTCTCCTGGGATCTCTAGCCCTAGCCCTGGTCAGCCAACCGGCAAGCGCAGCAGCCGAACAAATCAACACGGTCGTGGCAACCATTCCTGTCGGCTCTGGCCCTTCAGCCGTTGCCTTCTCACCAGATGGATCCACTGCGTATGTTCCCAGCGGCAACTTTGGTTCCACCGGTCTGTACCTCATCGACACTGCAGCACGTGCAACCACCGGATCCCCCATCAGCACCGGCGGTATACAACGTGCTGTCGCGGTGTCCCCTATCGGATCAACGGTATATGTCACCAGCGGCTTCATCACGTGGGCTTTGTTCCCCATGGATAGCGCCACGAACACGGTTGGAACACCAGTAGCCGTCGGTGCAACGCCGTTTGACATTGTGATGACGTCCGACGGAGCCACCGCATTCACCACTGCCAGCGGTGCCGATAAAATTGATGTCACAGACCTAAGCACCATGACAGTCACTGCCAGCATCAACGTGGGAAATGAACCCTTTGGAGTCGCCTTAACCCCTGATAACACGAGTCTTTATGTAGCCAATGCAACGGGTAACACCGTGAGCGTCATTGATACTTCTACAAACAAGGTGGTCGGTTCACCAATTGCGGTGGGCAGCGACCCCTACGGACTTGCCGTGTCCCCTGACGGCGCCACTGTTTTAGTTGCGAACTCGTCAGCGAACACAGTTTCGGTGATCCAGACGAGTGATAACACCGTCACCACCACGATTCCAATGGGAACCCAGCCCCTGCGCATTGCATTTGCCCCCAGCGGCGAGTTCGCGTACGTGACGAACTCCGGAAGCGACAACGTTTCTGTCATCCGTATGAGTGACTTAACGGTGACCGACACAATTCCAGTGGGGGATAACCCCGGTGGTATCGCAGTGTCACCTAATGGCGAGTTCGCCTATGTCACCAATTATTTGGACAACACCGTCTCGGTGATCCGCCTGCTGCCTCAATCAATCCCCGCCAACTACCCAACCGCCCCGCTCCAACAGTTCGGTGTCCCTGCGAACACCCAGCAAGTTCAATGCGCTGACCTGGCGCCGGACAGCGTCAATGAACCCGGGATCGCGAACCTCACCGATCAGGGGTGGTCGCTGTCCTGGGCCCAGTGGGTGAACAATGGTTCCGGAGGCCCCGTCTGCTCCCGCCAGCCGTATTACAACGGTTTGAATTGGTCAGTCCGGTAACACCTAACCCAACCAAAGGAAAATTCCATGAGCGCATCACTGCAGCAAGCCCATGACGACCTCTATGCAGCCCTTAACCAAATGCTCACGGGAGACCCAGAGCCAGTATTAGCTGTCTGGTCCCAAGAAGACGACATCTCCTACGGCGGTCCATTCGGTGAGTTCACTCACGGCCGTGCTCCCATCACCGTTACCTTCGAAGAAGTCGCCCAGCGCAATCTGCAGGGCGAAATTGTTGTCACCGATGTCACCACGGTGGAAGGAACCGACATCGGGTACACCACCTGCATTGAGCACGGGAACAACCACATCATTGACGGTGAAACCGTGAACCTCAGGCACCGAGCCACCAATATCTTCCGCAAGGAAACAGACGGCTGGCGCCTAGTCCACCATCACACCGATAGTTCGGCTACCAGTTAATTCGACTAATACTCAAAAAAGTTGCGCCAGGACTCAGTGAGCTTTGGCCATTGGTCCGGCGTTTATTGCGTGAGTGGTTCAGCGCTGAACTTTGCCTGGAATCTCTTTCTCGCCCACCACAATAACGATGCCGGCCGGTGCACGCGAAGTAGCGACGAATTGATAAATCCCGGCTTCTGCAGGTGCCCGGTAACGAGCGAGATAGACAAAGTTGGTGTTGAGAGACGAGTAGTAGAAATCGGTGCGCTCATTGAATTTAATTGCCATTTTCTTACCCGAGGGTGAGGTGACCACCAACCGCGGCAATTGTGAGTTCTTGAGCGCGTTCTCCGGCTTTTTATCAACAATCAAATATTCCACCACTAATTCCTCGCCCTTTTTCAGTGCAGCGCGGAAAGCTTTCTTTTGACCTGATTTGGTGAAGGACGCTCGAATGGCAAATGAAATCGTGCCATCAACCAGCAAGGGACCGGCTTTTGGAGTTGTGTCACTGTCGAGCAAATTCACGGGCGTGTGAGCTGACGCGGGTGTGGCTAGTTGAGGTATGAAAATAGAAACCGCGACAAGTAGTGCGATGGAAAGAGTTCTCTTCATTAGCTTTCCTCACGTTGCTCTGGCAATATGGTCGGCTGGTGATTACCCGTGTCACCCGGATAGACCGTTACTCTAAGGGCAGATTGATAATTGTCATTACCCCGGCACAGAATAATCAGTCTGTTCGGGTGTAGACCCCGAGGAAGTGGAGTATCACGTGATGCAGAGGCGATTGCCTAGGCCTTCGGAGATTCTGCCACTCATTGGTACACCGGATCGGAGCAAATCAAGACTTCAGCGCCGATTGGAGCGCTGCGCCAGTGTGAGCGATATTCGCGAGTTGGCCAGACGCTCCACTCCAAAATCTGTATTCGACTACACCGATGGTGGCTCAATGTCGGAAACAAGTTTGGATCGCAGTCGCGATGCGTACCGGAGAGTCGAGTTCACGCCTCGTGTCATGCGCGATGTTTCTCAGGTGGATATGTCCACCAACTTTTTGGGTAAGCCCAGTGCCTTACCTTTCGCTTTCGCTCCCACCGGGTTCACCCGCATGATGCATCACGTGGGCGAGCCTGCGGTCGCACAGGTAGCAGCAGGGGCCGGAATTGCGTATGCACTTTCGACGCTCGGCACCACGAGCATCGAAGGTTTAGCTGCTGCGGTGCCACATGGGCGTCGATGGTTCCAACTCTATGTTTCACGTGATCGAACTCAGGCCGAGGATTTAATGCGCCGGGCGCGCGACAATGGTTATGACTCTTTGATTCTCACGGTGGATACGGCCGTTGGTGGAATACGTTGGCGAGAGGTACGCAATGGATTAACCATTCCTCCACAACTCAGCTTAAGCACGATTCTTGACATGTCGCGACACCCAAAGTGGTGGGCGAATGTACTCACCACCGAGCCACTCACTTTCGCTTCCCTGTCAACTTCGGGAGGCACGGTGGGGGACTTGCTGACTCGTGTTTTTGATCCGGGTGTAACGATCGCGGACATTGCGTGGATCAATGACAACTGGGATGGCGCGGTGATTGTTAAGGGAGTGCAGTCGGTCGCAGATGCCGTGATCTTGTCTGAACTCGGGGTGGACGCCATCGTCCTGAGTAACCACGGCGGACGCCAGATTGAAAAGGGCAATGTCCCACTTGAGCTACTTCCCAGTGTCGTAGATGCAGTCGGTGGTCGCACCGAAGTTTATGTGGACGGTGGCATCATGAGTGGTGCGGATATTGTGGCTGCGCTCGCATTTGGTGCCACCGGAACGCTGATTGGTCGCGCATATTTATATGGGCTGATGGCGGGTGGAATGGATGGAGTGCAACGCGTTGCGGACATATTGACCAAAGAGATCAAAGTGACCATGCAGCTTCTCGGTGTGACCAGTATTGATCAACTGGATACGTCCATGGTGCGCCTGCGCCCGAACTGATCCGCATTCTTGTTTCAGCGTTGGAAGGCGGCGGCAACCCCTGAATCGACCGGGACAATAAGACCCGTGGTCCGCGAGAACTCGGCAGAGGCAAGTGCGGCAACCGCGGCAGCAACGTCTGCGGGAGTGACTTCACGCTTCAGGATCGTGCGCTGGGCGTAAAAAGCACCGAGATCTTCCTCGGCCACTCCGTACACGGCGGCCCG
Organism: Candidatus Nanopelagicales bacterium; assembly: GCA_018402075.1. The sequence goes on from JAGYJP010000015.1 coordinate 5,610, forward strand.
ACTCGCACCCCACCCACCAGAGAAGATTCCAGAGCCCTGCACAACGCCATCGGGGGCAATGCCGTTTACGCGAATTGCGTGCTCCCCAAGTTCAACGGCGAGTAGGCGAACCTGATGTGACTGATTAGCTTTGGCCGCGCTGTAAGCGATATTCGAAGGTCCCGCGAAGACCGAGTTCTTGCTGGCAATGTAAATAATGTCTCCACCCATTCCCTGGGCGATCATGACCCGGGCGCACTCGCGAGACACGAGGAATGACCCACGCGCCATGACATCGTGTTGTACATCCCAATCCTTCGAAGTCGTGTCGAGTAGCGGTTTACTCAGGGACAGTCCCGCATTGTTCACCACCAGGTCAACTCCACCAAATGCGATCGCGGCTGATTCGACCATGTGGTGAATTGCGTTCTCTTGAGTAACGTCAACTTCCACCGCGATGGCAAAGTCAGGGCCCCCAAGTTGCTCGGCCAGTATTTGGGCGCTGGAGAAATTTCGATCTGCAATCACGACAACGGCGCCATCGCGCACCAGCGCCTCGGCTGTTGCTTTACCGATCCCACTGCCACCGCCGGTCACAATGGCGATTCGCCCCGCATGCCTTTTGGGGGCGGGCAAGCGTTGCAGTTTCGCTTCCTCTAAGTCCCAGTACTCAATGCGAAATTTTTCGTGCTCTGAAATGGGTGAATACGCTGACAGGGATTCCGCACCACGCATGACGTTAATGGCATTGATATAAAACTCTGCGGCCACCCGAGCGGTTTGTTTATTCGCTCCGAACGAGAACATTCCAACACCAGGGATCAAGACAATAGCGGGATCGGCACCCCGCATTGCCGGACTGTCTGGGGTCGCCCAGCGTTGGTAGTAGGCCGAGTACTCAACCCGATACTGCTCATGCAATTGATGCAGTCGCTCAAGGAGTTCGGCAATGGGCGTAGTGGGTGGAAGGTCCAAAACCATGGGGCGAATTTTTGTGCGCAGGAAATGATCTGGGCATGAAGTTCCGAGCATTGCCAGATCTGGGTGCCGCTCCCGCGACAGGAAATCGAGTACCACCTCGCTGTCATTGAAATGTCCGATCATGCGCCGATCGCGAGATGCCATTCCGCGAAGTGCAGGAGCTAATTGCGCCGCAAGCGCGGATCGTTGATCTTCGGGGAGTGGTTCGTATCCGGTAATGAGATCACCGAATGGGTTGGGGCGCCCGTGTTCTTGGATGAACAACTCGGCCGTGCGAATCATGCGTTCGGAGTTTGCTTCACACTCCTGTGAGGTGTCGCCCCACGCGGTAATTCCGTGGCCACCCAGGATGCAACCAATTGCCTGGGGATTGTCGCGCTGAATGTGTGCGATCTCAAGGCCGAGGGTGAAACCGGGACGGCGCCACGGCACCCACACGACACTATCCCCGAAACACTGACGGGTGATTTCTTCACCATTGCGGGCGGTGGCCAGCGCAATACCGGAATCGGGATGGAGGTGATCAACATGGGCGCGCTCCACCAATCCGTGCATGGCGGTATCGATAGATGGTGCCGCCCCACCCGAGCCGTGCAGGCAGTAACTCAGATTCGCCACCATTTCGTCTTCTTCGTCCGCACTTTCACGACCAGCACCTTGTTGATCTTTACTCGCGAAGACGAATGCTAAGCCGCGCAACCGATCGATTCGCAGAACGGATAACCCTGACTCGGTGAGTGTGCCCAGGTCACCACCCGAGCCTTTGATCCACATCACCTCGACCGGGTCTCCGGTGGTCGGGTCACTGACCTGACCTTTTGCCGAGGTGTTACCGCCGGCGTAATTGGTATTGCGCGGGTCAGAGCCGAGCCGATGTGAACGGGCGAGCAGTTCCTTGACCGGTACCGGCGTCACAATGACTCCCAAACAACTAGGTGTGTAATATAATGTTATATTATCAAAGTCTAACATTTCCACCGACACTTGCAGTCACGAGGAGTCCCATGGCCATCGAGGGTTCACTCGCCGCCGAGGAGCGGCAAGAACAACTCCTTTCCACCCTGCGTCAAGACAGTCGAGTGGAGATCGAAGAGGCAGCGGAACGATTCGGTGTGCACCCCATGACCATTCGCCGGGCACTCAAGACCCTGGAGAAATCAGGTAGCGCACGACTTGTTCGCGGGGGAGCCGTTTATGTCGGAACCGAGGAATTCACCGTCCGTCAGTCACGGGCGCTCACGGCAAAGCGGCGGATCGCGGAAAAGTTGAAGCCACTTATTACCGGACACGATTCGGTGGGGTTGGATGCCTCGAGCACCGTTTACTGCTTGGCACAGAACATGCCGGAAATCTCACCGCCACTTGTAGTGACGTATGGCATACAAACATTTCAAGCGCTGCAAAACACCGCGCACGTGCACGCAATCTTGTCCGGAGGTGAACTCGATGCCCGAACGGGAAGCCTGGTTGGCCCGGTGGCACAGAGGGCGATTGAAGGCTTCACCCTTTCATGCTGCGTGCTGTCCACCATTGCAGTGGATCCTGAATCAGGAACCATGGAACCAACGGTCGAAGAAGCCGGCATGAAGTTCGCACTTGCACAGGCATCCAGTCGAGTGATCCTCGCAATAGATTCCACGAAACTGGCACAACGCTCGGCGGTTCGCTCAATTGCGCTATCCGAGATTGACATGATCGTGACCGAGCTTGATACCAGTGATACCCGACTTGACCCGTACCGAGAACTTGTTGAATTGCGGTGATGGCGTGTTGAGGTTCAAACATTCTTATAAGTTTGTCAGCGGTAAGTACATCAAAAGTCCACCAAATGAGATGAGACCCTAATGACCACACTCCAAGGATCAACGGCAATTGTGACGGGAGGGGGTCGCGGGCTCGGTCTTGCCATGGCCCGCGCACTCGCACAATGCGGCGCTTCGATTGGCCTGCTAGATATTTTGCCCGACGTTTCTGAAACAGCGGCGCAACTGGGGCAGGAGACGGGAGTGGCAACGGCCGGTGTCGTCGCAGACGTTCGCGATTCCGTGGCCGTGGAATCCGCGGTTGGTGCACTTCAACAACAATTGGGCACCGCAGACATCTTGGTGACTTCGGCGGGAATCACAATTTGGGGTGAAAGTGCTGAGGTAACCCCCGAGGATTGGCAGCGGGTTCTTGACATCAACCTCAATGGAACTTTCTTTGCCGCCCAATCCTTTTCGCGCAGACTGCTCCAGGAGAAAAAACCAGGGTCAATCATTTTCGTGTCTTCAATGTCTGGCCGAATTGTCAACGTCCCACAGTTTCAAGCTTCTTATAATTCCTCGAAAGCGGCAGTGAGCATGCTGGCAAAGTCACTTGCGGTGGAATGGGCACCGGTCGGAATTCGAGTGAATGCACTGGAACCGGGCTACACGTTGTCAGACATGACGGCACAGTTCATGGACGCTAATCCTGATCTGGCAGCGCAATGGACCTCCATGATTCCCATGCGGCGCATGGGTGAGCCATCAGATCTTGTGGGTGCGGTTATCTACCTTGCTTCACCAGAGTCTTCCTACCTCACCGGTCAGTCGATTGTTATTGATGGTGGCTACACAGCCGTATGACCAGCAACAGTTTCGCGGCGGTGGACCTCGGTGCAGCAAGTGGGCGCGTGGTCATCGGCACATTTGGGCCGGACGGGTTCGCCCTGGACGAAGTACACCGGTTTGTAAACACCCCAATCAATATTGATGGAGTGCTGTGCTGGAACGTGGACAGCCTCTTTGAAGAAACCCTGCGGGGACTATCTCTGGCGCTGAACCGAGCACATGAACGTGGATCCACATTGAGTGGAATCGCCGTTGATTCATGGGGCGTGGATTACGGGCTGGTGGACAACAAAAGCGCACTTCTCGCACCGGTTCGACACTATCGAGGCGCAGATGAATCCATGCCCGCCAGAGCCGCTGACACTGTCTCTGCTGCCGAGGCGTATGGAATCACCGGGATTTCAGCACTAGCAATCAACACCTGTTTTCAACTTATGCGGGATACGCAACTTGGTCTCCTCGGCGAGGGAGTCACCGCACTTCTGACCCCTGATTTGTGGACCGCGTGGCTCACGGGGGTTCATGGCGCCGAACGAACAATTGCGTCAACGACCGGCCTCCTTAATTGGGAAACCCACGATTGGGCCTGGGACCTCATGGGGCGCTGGGGCATTCCTTCGACCGTGGTTCCGAATATCGTTGAGACGGGATCCCTGGCCGGATACACCCTCGACCATGTGACACAGGAAATCGGCGCAACAGAACCCATTGCCGTTTATCGGGCGCCGGCACACGACACGGCTAGTGCATTTGCTGCCGTCACCGATGTGACATCCAACGCAGCAATTATTTCCTGCGGCACCTGGGCGCTGGTTGGCTGCGTCAATGACGCACCCGTACTCACAGCGGAAGCTGAAAGCATGGGCTTCACCAATGAGACTGCGGCAGACGGATCCACTCTGCTGATGCGCAATCTCAGTGGCACCTGGCTGTTGGAGGAGTGCTTGCGTGCTTGGACACAGGAAAGTGGTGAGCTCAATTCACACCATGCAGATTTACGCAGGGAACTGTGCGAGGCATCCGAAGCGGAGGCGCAGCAGATCGCGGGAACAATCAACTGTGGTGACCCGGAGCTCATTGGGGTCGGAGATATGCCTTCGCGAATACTTGCGCTCTACCATCGAACGTACGGCCAATCTGGCTCAATCCAATCGGACTCAAACCAATCCGACTCTAACCAATCCGAATTAACCCGCCCGCAAATTGTCAGACTCATCCTTGAGAGCCTCGCCGATTCTTTTGCCGAAACGGTCTCGCAAACGCAGGAGATCACGGGTCGGGAGTTCAATCAGGTCATCATGATTGGTGGTGGGTCTCGCATTGAACAACTCGTAAGTCTCGCGGAGCGGGCAATTGGTATGCCCATCACGGTGAGTCATCAAGAAGCAACCAGCATTGGCAATATCTGCACGCAGGCGGTCAGTTCAGGCCTATTCGCCAGCATGAAACAAGCGCGTGAAGCCACCCATATTCTCCGGAATAGGAAATAGGTACTCACATGACTCAACGCGATGATCTTTTGACCCTGTGTCGCACATTGGGGGAACCAAGCCGGGATCTGGTTCTCAGCGCTGAGGGAAATGTCTCCATGCGGGTGGGCGAGCAGTCCATGACGATCAAAGCGAGTGGTTCCACATTGGAAACTCTGCGTGATGAAGAACTGGTGGATGTCAATATTCCAATAATTCTGACATTGCTTGAAGGTATGCCAACAGATGAAAAGACGAAGTCCACGTATCGCGAGGCACTTATTTCGCACACCGACAAAATGCCGTCGGTGGAGGCGATCCTGCATGCGGTTCTTTATGACATCACTCCGGCTCAGGTCATTGCGCACACCCACCCAGTGGTAGTCAACATGCTCACATGTTCTGTCAGCCCTCAGCTCTTGGTGCAGGGTGCGCTCTTCCCCGACGCCATAGTCATGTTGGGACGTCGGCAATTACTCATTCCTTACACGGATCCAGGTGTGCCACTGGCAAAAGCGGTGAGAGATGGGGTGCACGCCTTTATCCAAGAGGAGGGATTCGCTCCCAAAGTTATTTACCTGGCAAATCACGGGCTATTCGTGTTGGCTGAATCACCCGGCAGTGCCCTGCAGATTACCGAGATGGTGGTGAAGAATGCCCGAATCCTGCACGGAACCCTCGCGGCAGGTGGTCCCGCCTTCCTTCCCAGTGAGCAGGTCGATCGAATTGACCGACGCCCCGACGAGGCCTACCGTCGAAATATTTTAAAAATTGATTAGCGACAAACTGGATATTCATCAGAGTGGATATTCATCAAACTGGAAAAGGAGCAATCATGAATGAGGACACCCGGGTGGCAATCGTGACCGGCGCAAGTTCCGGGATTGGACTTGCCTGCGCGATTGCTCTGGATCGGGCTGGCATTCGGCTCGTGCTCGTTGGACGTCAAATATCGAGGCTGGAAAATGTTGCCGCCCAATTTAGCCAGGCACCCGAACTCATTGCGGGCGATGTCGCCGAACCCGAGACTTCGCAAGCGGCGGTTGACCGTGCTCTCCAGAAATTTGGTCGTATTGACATCCTGTTAGCAAATGCGGGTCTGTACTTGAGGGAAAAGGGTTGGGAAGTGGATGCCCACAAGGTTGATGCACTGGGGCGCACCAATGTTCTCGGAGTGATGCACTCTGTGCATGCGGTGATTCCTCACCTGATTAGCCAAGGTATCGGGGACATTATTGTCACAAGTTCCGTTTCCGGACATCAAGTTATTGCGTGGGAACCAATTTACTCCGCAACGAAACATGCGGTGCAGGCATTTGTGCACGGAACCCGGCAGCAACTTGTTGGTACGGGCGTGCGCCTCGGGGCGATCGCTCCTGGAGTTGTCCTGAATGAACTGTGGGGAGTTTCCGAAGACGATGTGAGTATCGAGCAGGAAGTTGCCGCCGGCAAGGGAATGCGTTCACAGGATGTCGCCGATGCCTTCATGTTCATGCTCCAGACTCCTCGTCATATCACGATTCGCGACCTCGTGATGTTGCCCACGAACCAAGTTATTTAAACCAAGTTATTTAAAGTGTGCGCCAGTTGCGGGGCAGATAGGCTGGTGCGGTGCCGAAAACAAAAACAACGTCCACAAAATCACTTGATCAAAAACTTACCAAGATTCAGGCAGGTGCCTACAAACCCACTGATTTCATAATCGCCGACGCCAAAGACGCCGACATGTCGGTGGGCGTCATGGCGCCGGCACCATTTCCTGGTAAGGAAATTGGTGCATCGGGGCCGGGTGTTTATCGATCAAGACAGGATTACATCGGTGACATGCGCACCTTGATTAATCAAGGTGACATTGACATCATGCTGACCTCGGCATCCAATGGCGAAGTGCTCTCCAAAAAGCCGCAACAACTGAAGAATGTCACGTTGGCGGTCCGAGCAAATGACTCAACGGATATTTGGTTCCCACGAGGATCCGGCTACGCAGGATCCAGGTCGCAACCATTCCAAACCGTCAACTTGGCGAAAGTGAAAAAGTTCTGCGATCTCGTTCTGTATTCCCTGACCTTGAACAACGATCTGGAAGCAGACCGGAAAACTCTCTCTGACTACCGGCAATTTCGAATTGAAGCGGCGGAGTTGGGCATTCGATATTTTCTCGAAGTGTTCAATCCCAATAGCCCGCAAAATCTGAAGCCAGAAGACTTTGGAAGTTTCGTGAACGACAGCATTGTCCGAACACTGGCGGGTATCACGGTCGCGGAACGGCCGATCTTTCTCAAGATGGCCTTCAACGGAGGTCAACACCTGCAGGAGTTAACCGAAGCTGACTCGACACTTGTTGTGGGGCTTCTGGGTGGGTCTTCGGGCACAACCCGTGACACATTCGAACTCCTGGCACGCGGCGAGAAATCTGGTGCACGAGTGGCTCTTTTTGGCCGAAAGATCCAGCGGGCTGAGTCTCAAACGGGCATCGTGAGTCTGATGCGCCCGGTTATTGAGGGAGAGCTGACGCCGACCGAGGCTGTGAAGAAATACCACGAACTCCTCGCTGCGAGCAAAATTAAGCCGCAACGGACCTTGAAGGCTGATCTTGAACTTTCTGACCCAGTTCTTTTGGGTGAATAGTGCGCACGGGAGTTTTAAGTGTCGGTACCACGACCGTTGATTACACCAAAAAGATTGACCATCTACCCGAGTTAGAGTCATTGGTACTCATCGATGAAATAACTCGAAGCACAGGTGGCGCAGGGTTAAATGTCGCATTTAATTTGCGTCAACTAGATCCTGAGTTGCCGGTGGAAATCATCGGTTGCCTCGGTCAGGATTCCGATGGCCAATTCATCCTTGATCAAGCTGCCCAATACGGAATCGATAATTCCCAAATGCAATTTTCACCCTCAAAGTCTTCAGGTTACGCAGATGCACTCACCCTCAACTCAAATGGCAAGCGCACATTTCTCTATCATGCGGGTGCCAATGAAGATCTTGATGTTGCTTCCATTGACCTCTCCCGGTCACGTGCGCGGATCCTTCACCTGGGAGCACTCGGACTTCACACACTGGCGGACTCCCCAACAGCCGGTGAGCCCAGCCAATGGGTCGAACTACTCGCGAGGGCCCGGTCGCTGGGCTTTGAGTCAAACATGGAAATGGTGCATCTCGATCCATTGCGGACGTGCGAATTAGTCACTCCCTGCCTACCGCACCTGACTTCATTGATCATCAATGAGAGTGAGGCCGGTGCCCTGTTGGGTCTCGCGGCAAAAATTGAAGGTGTTGATGCACCCCTTGATTGGGAATTCCTTGAATCCATGGCGCTAGCACTCATGTCGCTGGGAATCGCTAAATGCGCGGTCATTCATACTCCAGCAGGTGTGGTGGCCGCCGATTCAACCGGTTCCACCTGGCGACAGGGGTCGGTGAAAGTCCCTGACTCCGACATCAAAGGAACAACGGGCGCCGGAGATGCTTTTGCGGCCGGAGTTCTCTACGGACTGCACCAGAATTGGGAAATGAGCAGGTGCCTCCGACTCGGTGTGGCAACGGCCGCGCAGATTATTCAATCCCACTTGACGTCTATCGGGGTAAAACCGACCGAGCAAACCCTCGCTGAAGCGGATGCTCGCGGATACCGATAAACATGAATACCGAAAATGATTAAGCCGCGGGCGGCCGGCAGAGAATCCCGGCGCAACCGTTCAACTGAAAACTCCCCGCACAATGCGGAATAACAATCGCATCTCCCACGGACACCGTCAAGGGCTCGGAATTCTCAGCGGCCAACACTCCCTCACCTGATAGACACAGGAGGATTCCAAATCCTGCTTCGATCCTCTCCCCGTTCCCGGGTAGGTAATCGGCTCGGAAGAATTGATTGGCAATGCTGTGGAAAATAGTGTGCGCATTCTCGTTGTCCGTCTCGAAACGACTCACAAGTTCAGCCATTTCACCCTCGTTGAGTGGGTTGAGTCTCAATGCATCCAATGCACTGTCAAATCCCAGATTCAGGTGACCATCAAGATCACCATCGACAGCAAAACCATCCCACTCCAATAGGATCGATAGATCCGTGGGCTCCTGTAACTCAAGCACAAAAATCCCCGAATCAATTGCGTGGGGGACACCGGCAGGAACAAAAATTGCGTCTCCGGCACTTACCTCAAGGAATACCAGGGAGTCCAGTAAACCTTCGGAGTCATGTGCGGTAACGAGAGCTGCCACCTCTGATTTCGTCATGGTTCGGTTGAACCCGAGTCCTACTCGTGCATGTTCGGGTGCATCAAGAACAATCCACGCTTCCGTTTTTCCGTGATTGATGTGCAGTTTCTCTCTGGCGAATTTCTGATCAGGGTGGTAATGCACGGGGAGCCGTTGGTCCGGATCCAATAACTTCACCAAGATTTCGATGGATGTTCCGAATGTGTCGTAATGTGATTGCCCCAACCAGAGAGTCGGATCTGACTCAATGGCGTCCCGCAACAGGGTGCCATCAGCCAACGAGGACAGTCCCGTGGTGGACTCCCCAAAACGGGTGGTGGTCGAGGCGATCCACTCCTCGGGCCGCATCGGGCCGCCCGGACCATTGCGCAACTTCCCAATTCGATACCCACCCTTATAGAAGTGATCAAATTGGTTGGAGGGTAACTTTATGGGTGCGGGTGGTGTTGAGGTTGCGGTGGGATTTTCCATGTCGACAGTTTAAGGATTTTTTCGGGTGGTGGAGTAAACACTCTAACTTTGGTGCAGGACAAACTGCCAATCAATTTTCGCATCATGGCTTTGTCCCTGGTGATTCGTAATCCGAATATTGCCGTCACTCGGTGTCTCAACCGATGCCACCGGTCCGAAATCTTGAGCTGTGTGAACCACCGCTTGCACGGTCCGCAGGGTGGTTATCTGTTGTGCGGTAAAGGGTTGTGTTGTCGCAATTCCCAGGTGGGCTAGGTGATTTTTGCGACTCTCTTCAAGACCCCGATGAAAGTAGGAACACACATCTTCGACCCCGAGACGACCGACATGTTTGCCATCCCAAGGACTTTGGGTTCGCCCACCATTGGACAGCCATAAAAGTGTCGAGGGGAAATCCTGAACATTCTTCAGGGCCAACCAGGTGTAACCGGGGACACTGACCGCGGTCCAAGCAAAACCGTGGCTATCACCCGACTGGGTGAGCATGACGAGGTCCTCATGGGTCACGGCGGTGGGATAGCGCGATAGGTCCACGGTGCTGCCATTGGCAGCGGGCACTGATTCGAGGTTATCGAAAGTCGCACCTTCGGCGAGAATTTGGTGCTCACCCTGTGCTGGATCGGAGAAGATTCCGGTAACCACCGATGCCCAACGAAGTTGACCGACACTTATTCGTGCGGTTTCCGCTGGGAAAGTGGATAGATCCAGAATCGGATGCGTGCCATAAGAGAAATCTCCGTCAAGACCGCTGATGGAGAACTCTTGGAAAAGTGCGCTCTGCCCCTCGCGCACACTCACTATTTTGTCGATAACAATCTTGTCAACCTGTGAATCGTTGTTGTTGAAACTCAGCCGCAAATGCGCAAGTGTGGGGGTGATGCGAACCGGGACCCAGGTCTCGGATGCGGATTCGCCGTGGGTGGGACCGTTGAGTTGTTCACCAAATGGGAGGCACCAAAAATCTCCACGCAGGACATCGAGAACGGCATCAAGACTGGGGTTCTCACCCGAAACCCATGGGGCCAGACTGTAAGGCGAAATATCGCCGGTGTCCAAGTGGAACGTTACCGGTGCAATGTGATTTCCACGAAGTGTCATCCATGCGGTCACGGAGTCATTGGAAATACCCAAAGATGGCTCACCATGCACGGTTCTCAAGTCCACATCGGTCATTGTTCCAACTCCTCAGATAAGAACTACCGGGGTGATCCCACCTGCGGTTGCAGTTAATGGTGGATTACGCATGGTGGATGATGTCACCTGTGCAACTTGTTGTGATTGCCGGACCCGCGGGAAGTGGAAAATCCTCCTTGGCCAATGCCTTGGCTCATGAACTCATGGTGACCCACCTTGATTTTGACACCGTTAATACCGAACTCGTTCTGCGGGAACGTGCGGAGAACCCGCACATGTTCGAGCCGGATCTCCTGGAAAAAATCAAGGGTGAGCGTTATCTGGGGTTGGCCCGGGCAATTCGCGAGTGCACTGAACCCACGGTTATTGCATCGGCTCCGTTTACCCAGCATTCCCAGGATGCTCAATTGTGGGATCAATGGGTACAAGCCTGCGGCCCAGTTCATTCTGTTGAATTCTTCTGGCTCGACCTTGACCCTGAGATTCGCCGGTTGCGGATCCTGGAACGGGGTTCATCACGCGATGCCCGGAAATCACACCTTGTGCTCGAACCGGCAGCATTGCCCGTCTTCCCCCATCAGCTGGTGGATGCAGGTGCTCCCACGGCGGCTCAGCTGAAAGTTGTTCGCGATCGAATAATGTAACGATTTGATAACGAGTAGGTGAATTTCTCGATTGCAGATGTAGCGTGTGCCCACCGCACTGACAACGATGTCATAAAGACCACACGGCAATGAACAGGAGGGAAGCCGATGACCTTAATCATCGTCAACCCGAATCCTGTTTTTGATCGAACAATTTCGATCCCCGAGCTCGTGCCGGGTGCGGTCATGCGGACCCTCGACGTTGAATTGACCGCCGGTGGCAAGGGCATCAACGTCGCTCGGGTGCTCAGGGCTCTTGACACCCAGGCGCGTCTGATTATTCCCACCGGGAGAGCGGACCGGGCCAAGTACGAAACCCTTCTCCAGGCCGAGGGTGCGGTGGCCGAGTTGGTCGAAGTTGCCGGTCCGATTCGAATGGCCAGCATTTATCGGGAGGTAGTGACCAACCGCGTCACGGTGGTCAATGACGCAGGTCACCCCATGGCTATCGATGACTGGAAGACCATTCATCAAACAATTACAAATACTGTCGCAATCGGCGACATTGTCGCTGTCATGGGCAGCTTCCCGCCGGGGCTGGATCCGCAAGCACTTGTTGAGTTAATCGGTGCGCTGCACGACAAAGGTGTCAAAATTCTTCTCGACGTCAATCCGTTGTGGCTGACCGCAAGCCTGGTGGCAAGACCGGATGTCGTCACGCCAAATGTCGACGAAGCTGAAGCGGCGCTCTCCGAGACAATCGCTGGGGTCATGGATGCAAATACCCATGACAATTCAGTGATGAGGGACCGCGCTGAACGTGCTGCACTTGAATTGTGTCGGCGCGGTGCGGTTCGCGCATTTGTCACTGCCGGATCTGCCGGAGTTGCCATGGCATGCGAGGGGTCGGTGACCTGGGTTGCAGCTTTTCCCATTGAGGCGGTGAGCACGGTAGGAGCAGGTGACTCATTTGTCGCCGGCCTCCTGCACGAGTGGAGTCGCACGGAGAACGGTTCAGATGTTGATTGGTCAACGGCAATCCGTTTTGGAGTCGCGACATCGAGTAACTCCTGCGAACAGGTTCGCGCCGGTGGAATCAATGCGCAGCGAGTACAAGAAATCATGAACAGTTTGCGGGAGGTGTCTATCCCGTGACTCGCCAGAAAGTTCGGCTCTCCGATGTAGCCATAGCGGCAGGCACAAGCATTAAAACTGTTTCGCGGGTGATCAATGACGATCCGTGGGTCTCTCCGGAGACGCGTATGCGGGTTCAGGGAGAAGTTGATCGCCTAGGTTACCGAGTCGATGTAATGGCTCGAAGCTTGCGCAAGGGAGTAGATGACACGGTCGGGGTCATTGTTCCGACTATAGGTGACCCGTTCTTTGCAACAATGATTGAGGAAATTGAAAGAATTGCCCTCGAGCAAAAACTCAATGTCTTTGTCGCCAGTAACTCCCGCACTCCGAGCACGGAGCGGCGAGTGGTTGAAGGCATGCTTGCTCGCAGGGTTGCCGGTTTGATCATTGCCCCGTTCATGACAGATTTCGGATTTCTTGCCCCCATCAATACACCGGTCATGTTCCTTGACCGTCATGCCAATGGGCTGGATTCAGAAGTTGTTCTCGTGGACGATTTTGCTGAGGCGCAAAAAGCGGTCAAGCATTTAGCAAGCCATGGACACACGCGGATCGCTTTGATAGTAGATGACCTCGAGATTGAAACCTCGCGAAAACGTCGGGAAGGATATCTTGCTGCTCACGTTGAGTTAGGGCTTCCTATTGACGAAAGCCTTCAGTATTCCGGCTGTTCCAATGCAAACGAGGCCGAAGCCAGTACCTACAAAATCCTGGAGCACCGGAACGCTCCCACCGCGATCTTCTCGACGCGTACCGAGACCTCACTGGGAGTTGTTCGCGCACTCCACCTTGGCAAAAGGACCGACATGGCCATGGTGTCATTTGGTGACTTCACTGCCGCTGACATTCTGAGCCCGGCGATTACCGTCTTGGATCACAACCCCCGCATTCTGGCCCGGATCGCCATGAAACGCCTGATAGTTCTGATGGCGGGTGGGGAGAAAGAGTCTCCGGGGGACACGATCGTGCCATTGAGCCTCATTGAGCGCGGGTCGGGCGAATTGTCACCCTCGGTGTTAGAGGTGAGCGCATGACTCACCCCACCGAAATCACTATTGGAATTGATGTAGGCACCACATCAATGAAGGCACACGCATTCACCCTCGATGGATCGGTTGTCGGTCGCGCATCGCTCGCGACCCCGTGGGACGTACTTGCCAACGGTGAAACAGAGATCAATGTCAATGCTCTCGCAGACGCGGCAATTTCCGTGATGGCTCAGTGCGTGCCCGAGACATATCCACAGGGGTCGGTGATTGGAATCGGAATCACCGGCATGGCGGAGACGGGTGTTCTTGTTGACTCACACGGTCAGCCTTTAATGCCGGCCATTGCCTGGTTTGATGAACGAGGACATCAAGAGCTCGAAAACTTACCTCTGGATTTCGCTTCGGATTTCGTGGCACACACGGGGTTAGGATTCAAAGCCGAATGTTCACTCTCCAAAATACTGTGGCGCAAAGAGTGTGGTCACGACATTCCTGCGGGCGCACGGTGGCTTAATGCGCTGGAATACATTGCATTTCGCTTGACCAACGTGAAAGTCACCGAGCCTTCCCTGGCTTCCCGCACCGGACTCTGGGACCAAGAGATGGGTGCGCCGTGGCTGCCATCACTCGCGTGCATCGGAACAGATGCACACTTGATCCCGGAGATCCACCTTGCGGGCACATCAATCGGAACGGTGGTGGATTCCGCCCCGAGTGTTTTGCGCGGTGCGCAGGTAACCGTTGCGGGTCACGACCACCTGGTGGGGGCGGTGGGTTCGGGGGCGGTCGATCCCAATGACCTCTACAACTCGTGTGGCACCGCAGACGTGGTCCTGCGATCGGTTGAGCGAACCCTCACCAACGCCGAACGCACCGCACTGGTCAGTCGGGGGGTGAGCGCCGGTCACCATGTGATCCCGGGTGCCACGGCAATTTTGGGTGCCACCCGCTCGGGGCTGGTACTCGGTCGGGTCCTCACCATGTTGGGCATCCATGACCGAGATGAGCGGATAAAGATTGCAAATGCCTGGGACCCGACCCGATCATCGGATGTCCGCGTCACCGAACCACCCGCGTGGGCCAATGAAGTGACCATCTCTCTGCGTGGCGAGGCGTCACCGGAGGACGTATGGTCGGGCGCCATGAATTATGTGCTCGGTGCCACCAGCGAATTGGTGCACGTTGTCGATCACCTTGCCGGGCCGTATCACGCAGCAATCGCTGCCGGTGGCTGGGCGAATCTCGACGGTGTGTTTCGGGGGAAGTCACAGGTCATGCCAGGTCTTCGTCGTTTCAACGGAGAAGAACCCGGTGCTCGGGGGGCTGCCGCGCTCGCTGCGTGGGCTGCCCACCAACCCGATGTCCCACTGACTGCCGGTCTGGCAGCCAGTTTCGCACCACCCTCACATAAGGAGCTAGTTTCATGACAATGGCCGCAACGCAAGGCCAAGCCATCTCTCTGTCAAAAATTTCCGATGACAGCGGGACTTTTGCAATCATCGCATTCGATCAGCGCAACACCCTCCGACGCATGTTCGCCGCTGTCGGAATTGAAGCGACCGACCAGGACATGCGCGATGTAAAAGTGGAGGTCACCAGAGCGCTCACCCCAGATGCCACCGGTATTTTGCTCGATCCGCAATTGGGTGTTGGTGCGGTCATGGCGGCAGGTGCATTGGCCCCCTCCTGCGGACTCCTTATTGCGTCCGAGCCAACGGATCGGGGAGACTTTGATGGCGAGCCACGGTCCTACTCAATACCGGAACAGAATGCGGCTTGGGTTAGGTCAATGGGCGGCGACGCGGTAAAAGTTCTCGTCATGATGAACCCGCAGCGCGAAGTTCGGGCCGGGGAGCCCGACATCACCCTCGAAACCGTCGCACTCGTTCAGAGCATCGTTGATGACTGCCGCGAGCAGGGAATCCCATCCGTGATTGAGAATTTGATCTTTGCACCGCGTGGAGTGGAATCCTTAACACCCGAGCAACGCGAGCGGGCCATTATCAGCTCAGCGGAGTTGCTCACCGCAACAAACCCGGACCTACTCAAACTCGAATACCCCGGCTCTCCAGAGGGCTGCCGGCGATTATCAGATGTCTTGACCGTTCCGTGGGCCGTTCTCAGTGCCGGTGTGGACTTCGATGTTTTCGAAGACGTGATCAAAGTTTCCTGTGATGATGGCGGCGCGTCAGGCTTCATTGCAGGACGTTCGGTGTGGAAGGAAGCCGTGGGGCTGAACCCACAGGAGCGGGCTACTTTCTTGAAGGAAACCGCACGGCCACGCCTGTTGAAATTGCGTGAGGCAATTGCCGGTCGGGCCACGCCATGGCAGGAGGGAGGCAGGTAATCATGGCACTTTTAGAAGCGCGCGGAATCGTTCGCACATATGGTTCCGTTGTCGCACTTGACGGAGCGGATTTTGATGTCGAAGCGGGACAGGTGACCGCGCTCATCGGCGACAACGGTGCGGGAAAGTCCACGTTGGTCAAGATCCTTTCGGGCACTGAGAATTCCGAGGCGGGTGAGGTGAGGCTCGAAGGTGAGTGGGTCAATTTCAACAACCCGGCCGCGGCACGCTCACACGGGATCGAAACGGTGTTCCAAGACTTGGCGCTCTGCCCGCACCTGGACCCGATCGAGAACCTGTATTTAAACCGGGAGATCAAGCGGTCAGGTTTACTCGGCCTCCTCGGTTTCATGGACCGCAAAGCAATGCGGGATCGCAGTGTCGAAGTTTTCACGGATCTGGGTGCCACGGTGCGTAAACTCAATGAACCCGTTGGAACCATGTCGGGTGGGCAAAAGCAGAGTGTCGCGGTTGCTCGATCGGCAGCGTGGGCCAGCAAAATCATTTTCTTTGACGAGCCCACCGCCGCATTGGGTGTGGTCCAAACCGCAAACGTTCTGGATCTGATCCGCAGGGTTCGCGACAAGGGAATTGGTGTGGTTCTCATCAGCCATTCCATGCCGGAGGTACTCGAGGTCGCGGACACGGTGCAGGTGCTTCGCCGCGGACGCCGCGTGGCCACAATCAATGCAACTGAATCAAGTATTGAGGAACTCGTTGGTGCAATGACGGGCAAACTTGACGAGGAGGCAGCGTGAGCACTCCAATGAAAACCAGTTCACAAGACATTCAGGACATGATCAAGAGTGAACAGGTCACCATTATTCAACGAATCACCAGGGTTCAAGCACTCCAAATCGTTCTCGTATTACTAGCGATCTCGGCCGTGTTTTCAATCATGGCACCGGATGCCTTCCTCACCGTGTTCAACCTCCGCTCGATCATGATGAACACCGCAATTTTTGCCGTGCTCGGCGTGGGTGCGACCTTTGTGATCATCACGGCCGGCATTGACCTTTCCATTGGTTCGGTCCTCGTTTTCAGTTCAGTGGTTTCGGCCATGGTGATGGGAAACCTCGGAGCGACCGGGTGGACAACGTCAATCATTGGCCTGGTCGCCGCGATTCTCTCCGGCGCCGCTTGGGGTTGGCTGAATGGCTTCTTAGTCGCCAAAGCCAAGGTGCCTGCATTTATCGTCACCCTGGGCACAATGGGTGCAGCACTCGGACTGGCACAAGTTCTGACCGGTGGCATCGATCTCTACGAAATCCCAACGGTCATGGTGGACACAATCGGTTTCGGCAACCTCTTCGGGGAATTACCCAACTTGGTGGTGCTGGCCGCCGTCGTGTGCGTCATCGGCGCAATCATCTTGCACCGAACCCGATTCGGTTTGACCACCTATGCCATCGGGTCGAATCCCGAGGCGTGCCGTCGTGTTGGTGTAAAAGTCGATCGTCAGTTGATCTGGGTCTACATCATTTCGGGGTCGACCGCCGGTCTCGCCGGCTGGATGAGCATCGCATTTTTCCAACAGACCACCATCGGTGGGAACTCCATGACACCGCTCACGGTGATCGCGGGTGTGGTCATTGGTGGCACATCACTCTTTGGTGGTATTGGCACAATTTTCGGATCTGTAATCGGATTGCTCATCCCGGTGGTGTTGCAGTCCGGATTCATCATTATCGGCGTCGAGTCCTATTGGCAGGGCGTCGTTATCGGAATCTTCCTGATCGGAGCCGTCTACATTGACGGTAGGCGTCGAGAACGCGCCGTTCGCGGATCAGGTCGCAAACCCAGGCGCCTCCAAGTCGGAGGCGTGCAAGTGGGACCAACGGAGAAAGAAGGTACTAAGTGAACGGAAAGATAAAGAAGTCAGCGATTACGGCACTCAGTGTTGGACTCGTTGCAGGTCTCACCCTCGGTGTCGCTCAACCGGCAAACGCTGCCGGCGAGGACATCGTATTCATCCAGGGTGTAAAGGGTGATGGTTTCTACATCACAATGGACTGCGGTGTAGCTGCTGCAGCGAAGGCAGCTGGCGCCAACGTCAAGACTGTCGGTCCAGCTAAGTTCGATGCCACACTTCAGAAGCCGATTCTGGATTCAATCGTGGCCGGTTCACCCGACGCGATCCTGATCGCGCCAAACGATGTCAACGCAATGCAGAAGCCACTCGAGAATGCTGCAAAGAAGGGTATTAAAATCGTACTCGTTGACACAACTGTGAAGAACCCGAAGTTTGCTGCTTCAGCAATCTCTTCGAACAACTTCGCAGGTGGACAGGAAGCCTTCAAGGCTGTTGAGCGGCTCGTTCCTGGTGGCGGCGCTGTCATGGGTATCGGTGTCAAGCCCGGTATCAGCACAACAGATGCTCGCGATTCAGGTTTCAAGAATGCAGTAGGCAAAAGCGGTGGCAAGTACACGTTCATTGGCCAGGAGTACTCCGACAATGAGCCAGCAAAGGCCGCCCAGATCACAACAGCAGCTATCGCTGCTAATCCCAACCTGAAGGCAATTTTTGCTTCTAACCTTTTCTCAGCTCAAGGTGCCGCAACCGGTATCAAGCAGGCTGGGAAAGAGGGCGAGATTGTTGTCATCGGATTCGATGCAGGTCCCGACCAGGTGAAAGCACTCAAGGCCGGAACGGTTCAGGCACTGATCGCTCAGCAGCCTTACGCCATTGGCACCCAGGGTGTCGAGCAGGCGATCAAGGCCATTAAGGGTCAGAAGACAAAGAAGAAGATCACAACTGGGTTCACCATCCTGACAAAGGCCAACGTGAACTCGGCTGCAGGCAAGAAGGCACAGTACCTTTCTAAGTGTGCATAATGCTCTGAGGCAATAAATTAAAAGGCCGTGCACTGGTAAACCCGGTGCGCGGCCTTTTTATTGTGTTAGTTCAACCAAGAATTAGTTCTACTCTTCAAGCAGGTAGCAGTTTCCATCGAGATACTCCGCAACCGCTGTATTCACCGACTCAGGATCGGCACCAGCAATTTCTGGCTCGGAGTTCAAGTACTCGGCAACAGCGGCGACAGTAGTATCTGGATCGGTGGCGAATGTTGCGCACCATCCCTCAACGCTCGCGGCATCTGCGTAATCATTGCCCTCAATTGGCCAGACCGTGTCGAGAAACACCGTGACCGCGAAACCAGCATCCGCCATGGCTCCGGTACCACCCTCAACCGTTTCCTCGGCACCAGCTTCGCTGGAATCAGATGTCCCCCCAGTGTCCGCAGCGCTGTCCGTGTCGGTGGACGAACTTCCGCAGGCGGTGAGAGCCGCCAGGGTGGCAAGTGAAACTACTGACATTGCAATACTTCTTGATCTGAATGCTCGCATGGTGCCCCTTCAACGAATAGATTCTGAGTCTACTACCAGAAAACCGCCCCCATTGACAGACCCGCTAATGCAGATCCAAATCAAATGCGTGCGAGATTGCCCGCCGCTCCGGCAGGCACCTCCGAATACAGCCCACGAACCCTGGTAGTGATGAGCGCAACGATCACTCTATATACGCCATATATATATGACGGATTACGGCAATTCAAGGGAAGTGTGACTAGCAAATTCGGCCAACTCCACGAGGTCACCACTCTCCGAGGCAGACCCCGCAAGGATCTGAACTTCCTCGACCATGCGCATGCGCCGAAGTTCCCGCAGGAGTGCTCTCTCCACCACCGAAGCACGGCTTTTCTCGGCACCAGAAGCAACCAGGGAATCCACCGTTTCCACGAGGGAATCAGGTAATCGAACCGCTATTTGAACCGACATCCCAAAACCATACCACTTTGGGATTCAATTCTAAAACTACACCAGTTCCAGCGGAACGAGGGTTGCCATTTCATTGAAGTCACGATCACCGGCCCCCGGCCATTGCCCCGTAATAGATCAACCCAAACAGAAGTGTCAATCAGAATCATGGGGACTGCTCCGCAGGTGCGGCCCTGTGTCCTCAGGCACGGAGAAGTCAGGAATTGACCCGAGCAGGTCCGCCGCCTGCCCTCGCGTCAAAGGTTCACCCGCAAGATGCCGCAAGGCGTAATCCACAGCCTCGCGCTTAGTCGACAACTTGTATCGCACCATCACACGCTGGACTAATTCTTCGTCTAAATCAATATTCGTCCGAGCCACGCAAACGAGAATACACCTACTAGGTGTATGCGGGCAGTTGCTCAATTTTCGTTGCTATTTGTGAAGACGTGTCAGACCCCAAAGTCAGACTGCCCTCAACACTTCAAATCAAGGGGGAATCATGGAATCACGTTCTGAACGCACCACTAACACGCTGATGCTGATTATCGGCATCCCACTAGGAATTCTGTTATTGATCTGGACTGCCTGGATAACAGTGACCGCATTCATCGGTGGTCAAGCACCATTCTTCTTCTTGGAATTTGATGGATTCAATCCGATCCGCGGCTTCTTCTGGCTGATAATCGTTGACCCCATAGTCCTCACCGTCGCCTACTGGATCTTCATGCTGGTCATGCTGCCACTCATAGGACTTGTAGCAGGAGCTACTGCCATTGCCAGCCGTAAACACAACAAGTGAGAATTAACAACATAATGGTTCGTGGACAAGGGGTAGTTAAACGACAAAATATTGCCCATACCCTTTGGATCAAACGTTAGGGACCTTTGCCTCCTGACCCGAACATTTCCTGTTCATGCCATTGGGATTTTGAGTTTCCCTTCTCGTTCTTCATCATCGAAAC
>JAGYJP010000016.1 GCA_018402075.1 Candidatus Nanopelagicales bacterium
GACCTCACGCAAGATCTCGCTGGCATTCTGACGCAATTCACGCACCCCAATCGTTGACATAATCCGAGAGTAGCACTTGTGCTACTCCGTTGCTATTGCCCACTAATCGACTCGCACCACCCTAAATGCCACCAGCCCGTATTAGTAGCAGTAGAAGGGGCAGTGAGGACAACGCTTCTCGCCACGCCTGCCTTGGTCGGCAGGCTGGAGTGCCTGACTCAAGTTGAAAACAACATCCCGCAACGAAATCAACAGATCAACTAGAGCACCACGCAACTCAAATGCCGAAAGCAGGAAAGAGTAGTACCACGCGATCCCGGCACCCAGGGTGGAATCACCAACACGAAAACAAAGATGAACCTCGAGCCGCTCTTCTTCCAGAGCCACCGTCCCGAGGGCGGTTGGCAAGTACCAAGCCGGAGGTGGTGACGACAGAAGCCGCCACCACCCGACCAACCACTCAATCCCTGATCAAGTGGAGCAGCCACCGGAGCAATTCACGCAAAGCAAAACTTGACGCAATCACTCCAGCCCGTGTTAAGATTTGCCTGTAGAGAGCAAACCTTTTGAGGTGGCCCAGCCAATTGGCTGGGCCTTCCTCTTTAGGTGAAGGTTTCATCCTTCCCATCACCCCCAATCCCCTCGGCAAACTTCCCGCACAACTCCACGGGACTCGAGGACCTAGGTCAGGGACCAAGGGGCAACAGCCGGCCAACCTAAGAGGGACCGTTTGTCAAACCCCTATACGTATACAGACCCCTGTGTACATAAAGGTGTTCCCTAGGAACTCACACTGAGGGGGAATCGTTCGACCACAGCCAAAACCAAAAACCTGTTCACGCACGGGTAAAAAGCGCTGGCCCGACCACAAAAGTGCCGTGCAGGTTCTCCACCACGCCAGCCGTAACTCCATCGCAGATGCAGCCTGATCTTCCAATGTTCGGCCTGCAGGAACAGATCAGTTCTGCGTGCATAGAACCGTGCCAGCGCCAGTTCTGATAAGAACCAGTAGATCAGCAATAGGCTCTACGCGCTCTGGCTGCTGAGCAGTCGATCAATGACCCAATAGATCACTCCGATGATGATACCCAGTATTGCAACACCACCAATATTGGTAAGGGCAGTCCCTAATCCGAGCTCCTGGGCATTTAAGAAGCCGTACGGGTATGCATCAATGATTGCACCACGAACCATGGCATACACCGCCCACAGGATTGGAATGATCAAGGCCGCGAAGACTGTCCACAGGCGAAATAGTCCCCGCGGTCCGATAAGAAGCCACACCACCACGGTAAGAATCGGAATGATGTAGTGAAGGAGCGCATTACTCACAATCTGCAGACCTTGTGGATTGGCGTCTGCGGCGAGGAGCAGGTAGTAGATGAGGCCGGTCACCGAGATCATGACCAAGGAGTCCATGCGAAGGGTCGCAAACACCGCTCCATGCCGATTCATATTGCGGGCCAGCATGGTGAGAACAATTGCGACAATGATGTTGCTGAGATAGGTGAAGTAGCTAAAGAAGTCAATCGTCCGACCGATAAGTCCGTCGATGCCGTCAGGATTATTTCCATAGGCAAAGGGCTCGACCACTGCCTCGGGGTAGACGTTAAACACGTTGAGCACGAAACCCAGCCCGATGGCAAACCATGAAATCGCGGCGGAGATTGCGAAGACGCGGGACTTTGTCATTCCGAAACCCTATATGTTGCAATGACATCCACACGCAAACTCGTGCTGATAATGCATCCCCAGGCGGGGGTTGAGAGCCAACGCGTGGGACGAACAAACTCAACCCACAGTTGAACAAGCACGAATGCCGCTACTACTACTCACCTAAATGAGTCGGCCGGTCACGCAATGCAAAACTTGACGCGATCACTCCAGCCCGTGTTAAGGCTTGCTTCTGGGTTGCAAACCTTTTGAGGTGGCCCAGCCATTTGGCTGAGCCTTCCTCTTTAGGTGAAGGTTTCATCCTTCCCGCACAACTCCACGGGAATCGAGGACCTAGGTCAGGGACCAGGGGCAACAGCGCACCAACAAGCGAACTCAACAACACCCACGCTAAAGGCGCGAGAGAGACAAAAACACGGGCAAAATCAAACTGTGGACAAGTTGGACAGGCTCACAGATTTCCCGCACCCACGCCGCCGAATTCGGCACGCACTCTCACCGCAGTGAAATCCGCACCTACCCATGCGATGCCTGCGGCGGTTGGCATACCACCAGTCGTAACTCCATGGCAGATGCAGCCTAAAAGTTCACCGGTCAAGAACTGAAAAAAAGATAATCACGTAATTTCAACAATCTCTAAAATGTGATCAAGATGTTTAACGTCTTTTATATTCGCGGTCACCAATCGCGCCTTGTGCGCATGCGCCGTCGCAGCAATCATCAGATCGAGGTTTCGGGCTCTGGACTTCCTGTTTGACCGATAAGTGATCGCTGCGATTTCGGCGTAACTCGCAGCAACCGAGGTATCCACCGGGAGCGGTTCAAATACTCGAGTGATGGCACTAAAACGGGCTAGTCGCTGGGCGCGTTGGGATTCACTGGGAGCAATGAGCACACCGAATTGGAGTTCGGCAATCGACACCACACTGATGGTGAATTCACCGTCATAACTACCCAGCCCCGATCCAATGAGCACGCTCGTGTCCAATACCGAACGCATCAACGATTCCAAGGATCAGAAATTTCCTCAACACCAAATGCACGACGCTCTGCGTCCCAATCTAAATCAGTTGGGCGCTCAAAAATCAACTTAATGCGTTCGCCGGAAACCCACTGATCCCCAAGGAGCGGAACAATCTTTGCAACCGGTCGCCCTGCCGCCGTGACGGTCACCGTGTCACCGGCCTCCACCTCACGCAAGACCTCGCTGGCATTCTGACGCAATTCACGTACCCCAATCGTTGACATAATCCCAGAGTAGCACTTGTGCTACTCCATTGCTATTGCACACTAATCGACTAGCACCACCCTAAGTGCAACCAGCCGGTATTAATAGGAGTAGAAGGGGCAGTGTGGACAACGCCTCTCGCCACGCCTGCCTCAGTCAACAGGCTGGAGTGCCTGACTCAAGTTGAAAACAACTTCCCGCAATGGAATCAACAGGTCAGATGATGCCCCGCGTAACTCAAACGCAGAAAGCAGCGAGGTGTAATACCACGCAATATCACTGCGAGGGCCATTGAATTTCTCCATGTATTCCACGCCGTGGCGTTGGACATCTGTCCAAATTGAGCGAGCATTGTGTAACTTGTCCGCGCAGGACACCAGAATCACATCCAATGAAACATCCTGCAAATGCCGAATGTAATTCTCCTTCCTTTCCCGCCACGGAGCCTTCTCAGCTGGATCGGAAACAACCGAATCACTACACGCGAGAACTATTCGTGCCACCCGCGAACCAAACATTTCTTCGATCTCCACCAACCGAGGCGCTCCCCCACAATCCTCAACGGCATCATGTAACAGCGCCGCGATCGCCTGGTCTTCATCTCCCAGAGCTTCGATCACAAGGGCGGACACCCCCAAAAGGTGACTGACATACGGAACCGCGGTCCCTGCTTGCGCTTGCCCCGCGTGCAACCCGGAAGCGTAAGCCAACGCAGCAAAATACCGAGGGCTCAACCGAATATTCGGCTCGACTTCCAATTCACTGTCCTGCTCTTGAATCATGATTCTTCTTCCCGATCGATTGATTCAATATTACCCACAACCACCCCACATCAATTCTGGTTCATCAAGCCAGAGGTGGTGACGACATATGCCGCCACCGGATCAATTTACGCAACTCAAGACTTGACTCAATTATTCCAGTCCGTGTTGAGGTTTAGGTGTTGGTAGCAAACCTTTTGAGGAAGGTTTGATCCTTGCCACGCACATATCTATTGCCGTCTCAGAACGGCATTTCGTGGTGAAAAGGAGAGTCATCGTCAACCTCGCCATTGAAGCTCAGCGGATAGCGTTCACAAAACAATTCAAAGCCATCGCCATATTCATCATTGCGGTCTGCCAGATAGGTGATTTGGCGATTTGCGTATTCAAAGTCCTTCGTGAATAGCAAGTATTGGATCATGGCCCATGAAGCCATTCCTT
This sequence comes from Candidatus Nanopelagicales bacterium, assembly GCA_018402075.1. Next base: position 4,105 of record JAGYJP010000016.1, read on the forward strand.
CGTACACGGCTAACCGATTTCTAGCCCCGTACGCCTTCTCAATCTTTTTTGAATCCCAATTTTTGTACTGCCAAATGTGCGTAAGTTCATGTGCCATGGTGAGAACTGCGGGCATCCGGGGTGATCCATTCTCAATATAGAGCTCGGATCCCTCCTTGTTTTTGAGAGCGAATCCCAACACCCGTGGATCAAATCTTGAGGTCTTAACGAATACCTCTCCTGTCTTTTTGCTGATTTCGCGTGCGTTAACCATCTTGACTACCCTCGGCGCTGGAATGGTAATGGCGAAAGCCATTTCCATATTTCTCAATACTTGTTGATACTCGTCCACGAATTGCTCGTGGGTCTGTAGAACACTGCGGGAACAACGACTGCACCTGTCACGGCCGTCTTTAAGTTCCTCGTATTCACCTCCCATGATTTGTCCGAAGCAAAAATCACAAAACCGAGTCCCAACCGAGTCGAATGCAAACTTATCCTTGGAAAAGTTTTGTATCGCTCTACGAGCTTGGAACAGATCGCCACCCCCAAAACCCAGGGACTTGAGATACTCCAGTATCTCTGGTTGATTCAGGTGACTAGCTTGCTGCGAGCCGCCGAAATCGAGGTATTTACTTCTGCTCATCGACTTTTTCCTCGCCTTCTGGGTCCGCAATCACGTTCTCCGTCTCGGATGGAGGAGTTTCGGGCTCAACTCTTATATCTTCATCCACTTCCCAGTCAATTTGGATCTCATCAGCCGCGATCACATCCAAGTCCTCTACTTGCTCAACAGCCAAAGTCTCTTGACCCACCTCATTCTGAGCGACTGCCGGCGTAGTTGCACTCGGCAACGATTGTTTCTCTTCTTGAATCCGTTTTCTCTGTCTTCTTTCCCGGAAGGTGACCTTGTCCCACAGTCGTTTAAACCAACCACGTGAATCCCTCGCCTTCCTTTCAGGGAAAACAGGGACAAATTCGACAACAGGTTCTACGACCTTCTCAGGCTCGATAGAAAGATTCCACTCCAAATAATCCGTAATTATGTTCATAAATCTTTCCCAGTACCGTTCAACTGACACGATTAAACCGAGGTCGACCATGCTGTCCTCAACAATGAATATTGAACCTTCTGCATCGGAGGCCACGTGAATATCGTCGATTGCGAATTCATCCAGCAGGTCGCCGAAGTTCCGATTTGGATCCATAGTCAGGGCACTCACATATCGGTGAGTATGCGGAAATACAGTCACAAAGAGTTCGTTGAACATGAGCGCAATTGACTTCCGGATGTTTTCGGGTACATCTGGCAGTTTGATCTCAAGAATGGCCTTGTTCACGTATTCACGTGACGGAAGGTCACTGATGGTTACTTTTCGACCCTGCCCAATATCGGACCTGCTTGGCGACTCCAAATAACCAAGAGATTCCACGCGGATAAGAGCAGATGAGCGAATCAACTGAATGGGACCAAGACTAATGATTGATCCCACACCGTCTTGAATTCTGACATCACTTAGTTGAAAACGTCTCAGTTGGCGGTAAGCGCGGCGGTCACTGATGTGTTCAGCGGCCCGGCGCAAAATCACCCCATTTCGCAGGGCCGATGTGCTTATTCCCTGAACTTCATAGTACTTTCCGCCATGCGTCAAAAATTGACCTGGCAATATTGACTGATAAACATGTCCGAATAGCAGCGAACCTATCCTGTTCACGTCTTCTACTTCGTCTTCAACGAAAAAGTATGCAGCTTTCAAACTATCAATGACTTGATCCAACTCGGATCCGCTCTCGATCGAATGGAATTCCTGAAGTTTGCTTTCCGAATCCTCAAAGTCAAAATCATCTAAAACATAACTCCGTATGGGCACATCGGTTACGCCGGTGTGTTCTTGGATTGCGGCCCGAAGTTCTACAATTACTGGAGATTCCCAGTCCGCATTAGCTTGTAAAGCCGGATCAATCTTGATAATCGGGCGACCAATCACTTCAAATTCGTGTTCGAGTTCAACGGATGACATTTCATAAGTCACTAATGCCATAATCATGCGCAACACCGCGTTGCGTTCTGTTCTCGCAAAGTCAGATGCGATCGAGGGTACTGCCTTCGGATCCACCGCGAAAAGTTCCCGATTAGAGATCATGTAATCACGCAGCAGATAATCCTCGCTAATCAAATTTATGAAACCATTATCCTTCGCGCGCGTTGCAAATATGCGAATGCTCTCAAAAGCATTAGACGTCTCATCTTCAACTACTAAAAAGTAGTTGTTATCTTGTTTCAACTTCCAAGGATTGTGGGTAGGAATGAGCGACGCATTCAATGCATCCTGTGACAATTCGATATTGGCAAAAAAATTGATCTGCGAGTAGTACTGCCCAGCGATCATGACCATGTCATCTACTGGAAACTTGTCTGTTCCGACCCAGTGAACTTTACTTACTTGGTACTTCATAGCTACAGCAGCTATCTCTGTTCCCACACCCAAATACCTACTGATGGATGGCATTATGTCTGCCTGCATATGTGGACCCTCTGCGCGCCAGATCACTTCTGAACTCGCACCTTCCGGCAATGCAGACGCGACAACTTCACTCAGACTCAATTTGAGTAAGTGAGAGAGCGCATCAACAAGGCCGTCATGATTAGAATCAAACGCCGCATAGGTGGGTACGTTTCCCTTCGCGCATCTACTGAGTAGCAATCCCAGCCCAAGTTGACCAGTAGCCATCATTCGAGATGGCTCAGCAAGAATCACGTACTCTACATTTTGAAAAAACTCATCATTATTTGACAGCAGTTCCAGATTGTGTACATCACCAAATCTCAATACTCCCACATCCAGTGAGTCACGACCCATTGCTGTCAAAATCTGGACATTCCACAAATCAGGTATTCCGGTGACTGATTCCAGACCCGATACCATCCAACTAGACAGGTCTTCTGCGGAATCGTCTCTGCCTGCAATGATCAGGCATTTGCGGTACTTCAACAAGTTGTAATACATGGGCAGAGCCAAATAGGGAGTTAGATCAACATAAAACGGGTTGTTGATGAGGACACTCGACCCCTTGAGGAGGTCAACCGTAGCTTCGACCAAATTGACGTTTACCGGTTCCCGATTCTCCTTGAGCCTTTTGAAGTAGTTTCCAGCCAAATGTTCTTCATCGTTCTGTGAAAGGGAAAGCTGACCCAATCTGTGTCCCGAATCCAATGCTGCCGCTGAACTCAAGTGAATTCCGTCAGTCAGTACGCGACTCGGGAAGACATCCGCAAGGATCTTGCGAAGAGGACCGTAGTTGCCCTTTCGATTTGCTGAGTCTTTCTCGCCGAGAATTTGCTGTTCATGCTCCTTGCGCGTAAGACCGTCAAGGGCGAAATACAACTCACCAACAACAAGAACGGCTAAAGCGGGGAATGCAATACTTTGAAAACCAGGCCAATTCGGATATTGACGAACCAAAGCCAATATCAATACAACCATCACAATGGATGTCCAATACAACACCCTCAAGAGAGTTCGTACGTTACTCATACGCTTTTCAACAAACCACAGGTTGCTCTCTGGGTCATACTCGTAAACACGCTCGAGTGCCGTTTGAAGGAAGTCTCGTCCTTCAGAAAATAATCGGGTCAGGAACGGCTTTGCAATTAATTTCAGAGTCAGAAACAATGAAATAACGACTAGGTTCTCGGAAAAGTAGAACCATGCTGCGCCCTGCGGTCGGGGAAAGAATGGGACCAATTCAGTGATTCTCAAAATGATCGAATCGAACGTTTGATTGAAACGATAAAAAATGACTAAGGCCACAATGAGGTAAATGGCAGCAATGAACGGCATTGGGGTCTGCCGGACACGGACATCGCGCTTGGTATTCGCAGCACCCACGGCAATAAGAGCCGCGATTATCGGCAGAGTTGACAGGACATTCAAGAGAAATTGCGTCATTCGGCGCTATCCACTTTGTCCACATGATTGACCAATAGCATTTCGCGGATGCCTAGATTTTCCACATTTAGTCGTTTAATAAACAAATAGGGTGCATTTATTTGCTCACCGGTGTGATTCAAATTCGCAAGTCGATTTCCCACGGGTAATCTGAAAATCTTCCGGTAGTCAGAAAATCCAAAATCATCAACCCGCGATCTGTCATATTGAATCCGCTCAATTTCAATCGAGTGATTCAAACTGCGTTGAATCGACTTTTCACTTTCAATTCGGTCATTTACTTTCTTTCGAGTAGCAAACAACCACTCCAATGTGCGCAGGTGATTGGATTGTTTATTGGCTGTAGCAATAAGGACGGATCGTCCAAACATGTAAGTTGCTAATTCTGACAAGTATTTGGAGAACTTGCTTGCACCAGCCTGAACCTCCAGATAAAAATTTTTCAACTGCTCATTGAATCTGCGAATCATTCGAATGAACACATATTTCATGATGAAGAGGGTGATGAAAGTCGCAACTACTAACAGCAAGACGATTCCCACAACTACAAGGCTGGAGTACAGGAAGTTGTTTCTACTCTTGTTTGCTGCAGAGATGAGGAAAGGGGTGAAAGCGGCTAACCACGGAGCCAAAACCAACATGACAGCAACGACTACAACGCCAGCCCGCATCCGAGAGGACAGGGCTAGCCGAATTCGCAGATTATTCTCGCGAATCATGTCGAAAAACTTTGCCCTGTTGAGAATATCGGTGGTGGCCGGCTGGGTGAGTCGCGCGGTTCGTTTGGTTAGCTCTTCCTTGAGTTCCTCAATCTCAATCTCGGTCAGTTCAATATCTTGGGTGAGGAACTCCTGCGCATGAATCCTGGTGTCTGACACGGTTCTGGACAAGACTCGCCTTGGCTGGCGAATAAATGCCTCAGAGGCCGCTGTCAATTCACCAAAAGACGCGTCCCAGCGACCCGAATCGCTTCGCCCAGAGTCTGCTACTAACCCGTACCCAGCGGTGGACACTGAAAGACCTTCACCGGCCAGACTGTCAAATGAAACTGGAATAATTCGATCTTTCAAGACCTCTTCAAGAGGGTGATCCACAAACCGCTTAGGTGAGCGAACCTGCTTGTCAAGGTAGTCACGGACCGCTAAGAGTTGGCCTAAATGCGTATTCAGCACATCGCCAAGTGTGTCGTGGTCAATTTCAACACTCATGCGGTAAAGACGCTCGGATTGAAAGGAACTGGGTGGGAGAATATTAGACGCCACCGTGACCACACTGAGCCAAAAACGCATCTGGTCTAGCTCGTATTCAGCATGTTCTCTGAAGTGAAGGTCATACACTCCGAATCGACAAGACGCGGGGTAATTATTGCGTTCAACAAATTGGGACGCGCCCAAATCTGATACATCGCTCCAAGCTTTTCGTAGCCGAGCATTTGGGCTCGCAGTCATGGGGTCCCGGGTCGTGACCATCATGACCTCCGACGGATGAGCGTGCCGCACCCGATAGTGATCTGAAGTCTGTCGATGCGCAGCCACTTCCTCTTCACTGTAGGGCTCTTCCCGATAGTGAACCTGAACGTCATATTGAGTGACAAGCTTTGTGTGGAAATCCAGTTTCGCATCTTCAAGGCTCATTCCGCCATCGACTGCCCTGGAGATAAATTCACTCTCATAAATCCGTTTTCCTGAATCAATGTCTGAATAACTGATGTCTGGAATGAAGTGCTTGGTTCCTAACTCTGGAAACCCCAGTAACATGTGGGCTAATCGAATAACTGGATAGCGGGAGTCTTCAATATTCGTTTGAATACTCGGAACTGATTCATGACTGGCATTGCCGACAAAGTCGAAGGGATTTTCAAATGGGCTTCCCCGTCCCTGCGCTCCAGTGTCAATCGCAATGACACGCCACTCTCCTTTTCCTTTTATAACGTCCTGAAGTTGAGGAATAGCTTGCGCCAGAGTTCGAGCGAAGGTGTGCTGATTCCAATCACAAACACTCAATATCCCCTTTTCGATAAACGGGTCGAAGAGAACGCTCCAATTTCGATAACTCGATTTGGCTCGTTCACTCAACGCAATAACGGTATGCACAACAGCATTACTTCTGTTAGGACCGAAGGGATTCTTCGAATGCCTCTACTCGTCGCGCAAGGTCATTCGCCGAGTTCTCATAAAGAGACTCCGCTAAAGGACGCAAAATGGTTCGAACTTTGCGGGTAAATGGATTCCCGAGTGCATCCAAGTAAAAGCCAACGTTTGATTCAAAAGCATCAAATTGCTGACGGAACACCTGCTCTAGAACGAACCCCACATCGCTTCCATCTTCGAGCTGCTGCACCTCTTCTTTCACATACTTCATAATGTTGATTGTGAGCGCCCGCAATGAAACATCGAAGTAATCTGATTTGGGAACCGAAACTGCATAAAATGCTGGTATGTCAAATATCGTTGCCTTTCTTCCCCCCATGCCGGTCACCACTTCACCCAGTTCAGCCAGGGGAATACCCTTTTCAAGAGCCTCTGCCAGCGGACTGCGCTCGAAAGATGCAGCCTGTTGCTCCGTAATAAATCTCGAGAGCGTCCGGTCTACGGCCTCCTTCACATCTTTAACTGCAACGGGACTAATTGTGAGTGCGTCCAGAACTTCATAAAATTGATCGCAGGGTGTGCCATTAGTCACCATAAATTCCTGCTCAAGGTCACCTACCGGGCGGTACCTATAAATGCGCGTTGAATCGTGCACCGTCTCCCACACAATGACCTTGTACGCGATCCCGGTGAAGAACGCCCGGTGAATCTCACTGATTTGCTCCGCTTGATATGCATCGTCTAAATCAGGCATGGCCGCAATAGTGTGCCAGCGACGATCAATGTGAGGTGTAATCACCTTTGTTTCGATCACCGAAGGTTTAATGCCAGAAACTAGACGGTAATACGCCGCAAAATATGCGCCCGCCGGCCTCTTCTCGGTGAGATGCTTGCGCTCTGGCGCATACTTTGAAAGATCTCGGGCACGGATTCCATAGATAGCGTTGTAAAAAAGAATCTCTTGCGGGCTGATATCAACATCTTTTTCACCGCCATAGTTCCCCAGTAACTCCGAGATGAGGGACTTCCTCTTGGGATCTGAGTCGCCTTCCAACTTAGGGTTGTAGGCGCATGCCTGGATGGGGTGCCTCTCTTCGCCAAGAGGCTGCTCAAGGAACGGTGCCGCCAAGCGCTTGGCTTTCTCAATTTCAGCTTTCACGTAGTGGATTGCGTGATCTTCTTCGTAATCGTGTTCGCGGGCTCTGAACTCACGTTCGAGGGCTTCAATTACGTCAATCTTGATTTGTGAGTGGTAACGCTCCATGACCTGATCGCCGAAGTATCCAAGGATCTGCTTTCGGTAAAGATCCTGGAAGTATGAGCCGTCCTTTTCATCAGTCAACATGTAGTACTGACGAACTTTGGAATAGATTCCTTCGGACAGGTTTGAATCAATAGTCACCACACCACCTGTATACGGCATTGAATTGTACGCAAAGTCCAACGAGTTAGACGTTGCCAGAACATAACGAGTAGTAGATCCCTTGAGCCCGTCATATTTGTCGCGATGCATTTCAGTATCAGAACGTAGTCGCTTGATGTTTCCATCTAGGGAAATAAATAGCATCTCGAAGGAATCAGACAGCCCCTTGACATAGGCTATTGCTTCGGTGAGGACCTCGAAATAAATAGTTTGATCACGTAAGTTGTCAACCCGTTTGATGAAGTTCTGAAACTTCTCGCGCAACTCCACCATTTCTGCTGTGGGCTTCCCGCGCAAGCGTTGTACGAGGCTCTTTTTCCTGTTCACGAATTCGCCCGCCAGCTCCACTTCCTCGGTGCTCGGGTCATCAAACGCTGAAACTTCAAATGTCTCAAAGAATTTCGTAGTCTTATCCAATTCAAGTTGAACCCGCGCCTTTTCGGCCTGCAACGCCTCAAGGGTGTTGTACAGAAAATAACGAACTGACACTGGGTGAATAAAACTATTGGTCACTTTCTCTCGAAGGTAGGTCTCAAGTTGATAGGAATGTCCGTCTTTGGTAATTGAACTGTTCTCAGCTCTAAACATGGTGTAACCAACTATTCCCGCTACTTCATCTGTCCTGCGGGCTTCTAGTTTGTGATACCTATCCAATTCCGTGTACACCGCGACGTAGTCGTCTGCGTCGCTGGTTTCAGCGAGAGCTGCCACCTTGTTTTGCGCATTGCGCTTCATCGCTTGATCGCTTCCAAGCCTCGCTTGATCTTGACAGTGCTTTTTGAGTGCTGTTGTGTATTCCGACCAACGATCACCAATTGCCGTGAGACCGTCTTCATCGTAGGCGAGACACTGGCTTTGAATGGCCTTTGCGAATCCATCTTTGTTCTCCGCCGCTGCATTGACACTAGCCACGAATTCCTTGGCAACATCAATATCTTTAGCCGCAAATCCTTCTTCACGCTGTTTGGCAAGGGCCTCTCGGCGCCCTTTTATTTGCTCGTCAAACTTCAGCCATTGGGTCGACAGTGCAAGATCAGCCCACTTGTATGCGACATAGTCACGAAGGTGCTGCCATGGGTAGACCAGCCTGGACGCTCCGGCACCTGCATAACGGTTGCGACCGTCATTTTTAATGACTTCCCGCAGCACGTTGTCCTCACGGGAGTTTGACTTCTTGGACATTGGGCCTATTGACTGCGTGTAGATGCAGGTTGCCGCATGGTCAAGATAACTCGCGAATGAGTCAAGTCCACTACCCATGGTGTTATTGGCATCAAACAGGAAGCAGAAGTCGTATGGCATCGCATTGACGGGCTCAACGCCTTCGGCCGCAGTTCGGGGAAATTCGAATTTCAAGTTCCTATATTGATCGGGTAACGTGTTATCGCCCTTCATAAGGAATGCATCTAATTCACGAACTGCTGCATATGCGTTTACCTGCAGGTTTTGCTGCTCTTCGGTTGCGCCGATTACGGAGAAGAAGACATCAGGCTGAATGAAAAAACCACGGGTGATCGCTTTCGCCTTCGGGTATTTCGTTCGAAGGAAGTTGGCTAGGTACATGGATACCGGCAGGATCAGCCCCGAACCCGTTCCGCCTGCGAGTGAGCTGGTTATGATTACCCGCAACGCTTGCTCTTCTTGATCCTTATCTATTCTGAACAACTGCTCAATTGCCCGATGTAAAGGTTCAAGATTTCCTGCCTTCAAGGTAGTGTCGAAAGCAAGCCGTGAAATAGCACGTACTTGGGCGGCGCCTTCGGTAAGAGTCTTCCGATTCATCATTTCATTAACAGGAAACCAATTGTCCCGGGCATTCGTATTGATGTTCAAATACTCACCCACGGTGCTCCGAGTCGAAGTTTGCACCGTGTAGATCTGCGGGCTGCGACGACGGATCTCGGCAAGATCGTTGATGTCTGTGTCGAACCCGACAAAGGCGATCCGCTCGAACTGAGATGTGCTGGTTTCCCGCACCTTGTCGGCCACTTTCTCGATCACTTTCGATCCGGTGCCGCCAAGTCCAATGATGAGTGTCGGTGCAATAGGCATTACTTCATTCCCCTCTTAAAGTCGCGTTTGCGACATTTAGGCGTTCGGTGTCATTTCATAGGTCATTTGCGGTGTTGTTGCAGTAATCGACGCACTGGGCCCAAATACCGGGCCTCTACGAGTTTCAGAATCCAAAGTGGTTCCGTTGATTTCGGTATTACCGTTTTCGGTGATTTGCCGCCAATTAGTCAAGATCATGGTTTTCCCCGGGCCCGCTTTCAATTTCATCACTCTGAACCCCGACACACCACTTGGCACATACTTCAAAGTGGCCGTATCCGCGACGAAGGGAAGTAAAGCGCGAGCGCGAGACTTTTGAAATCTACCAAAGTCATCCGCTTGTCGAGTGCCAACTTGATTTGGAATGCCCTGAATTTGTGGCCTCGTTCTCACATTCTTGGCAAATCGACGTTTGAAAATGTAGCCCAGGATGAGGAGTAGGAGGAGTAGGAGAAGAAATAGTTTCCAACCAATGTTCTTCCACCAATTCATGAGGCGATCAAACCAAGAAAGATCATCCACGATTTCGATAGAACCCTGTGCAGATGCTCCGCTTTTAATTTCTCCATCGGCTGTGTACTCACTAGAAACCTCAAAATCGATTGTTCCCGTGTCAGCAGCAAAAACATCACCGTCTGGTGCGCGAGGGACAACAATGACTTCACCAACTTCAGTGCCCTTAATTGCCTCGAATTCAATATTCGAATTTGTGCTCACAGCTTTCAATTCGTCAGGAGAGACTTGGTTCCATTCAGCCTGAGTAAAGGATCGGTCCACACCATCTTCGACGATCACATACTCGAACCTGGTGCCTGCTGAATCAGGCGGAAACTCCTCGAGTTCGCTCACCTTGTACTCCCCTGAATCCAACATTTTGATGGACGCGGAGACCAAACTCTTCACAGCAATGCTGCTTCTAGACTCAATGCTGAGGTTCTCTGGGAACAGCCCAACCGTCTGAATTACATAGTCACCCTTCTCAAGATCGACCGTTTCACCAGGACCATAAGTCCCGACTTTTTTTCCATCCTTGATGAATGTCACGATTAACTCTTCAGGTTCGCCTAGCTCTTTAGACGTTATTGGCTCGCAATCTCGGTCAACTACCACTGGTGTGACTTGATAAGCGCCTGCTGTGAACTCGGGCTTAGCTACCTCACCATCACGCATCAGATCTATTCCCATTGCTACCTCGGGGGTCTTAAATACAATCGGGGTGCCAATGGAATCGCCTACATCAAAGTTGAGGGTGCCCTTTGGGATATTGCTATAGGTAACTAATTGTCCCTGCAGAGAATCCTCAGGAATCGCTGCATAACTGACATTCTTGCGCTGAACAGCTCTGTTATTCGAGTACTTCACTTCCACGGAATCGGTCTCGGCAACATCCTCTCCGTTCACATTCAATGGCCCAATACTCACAGCCGGTCCCTGGGCAAAGACGTCAACTCTCTTCATATTGATGTCTGTTTCGAGTGATCCATCCTCATCTAGAGGAGCACTTCTTTGACGAAATATCGAATTGGCAAATAAGTTCATTTGTTGGCCAAGATCCGCGGGAGTTACAGCCTGAGCGGGGAAAAATTGCTTGTTGTTGTCTAACCCAGTTACCGTTGCGGCTTCCTCACCGATTGAAAGGAATGCCACTTGCAATTTTGAATCGGAGCTCGTATTCCCATCAATTATGTATTGCTCAATCTCCTTGCTCATATCCTCATTAGACTTTGTGGTAAATTCACCATCAGTCAAAATGACAAGCCATTTTTCTTGTGCAGACGAAGACGAAAGGTCTCGATAAGCATCCTGGACCGGTTCAAATGGCGTTCCTTTGCCATTTAGTTGCATATCGCGAATGGTTTCGACTCTGGCCTCTTTTGGTGACTTGCCGGACAGGGAAATTACTGGTTTAGCCGCTGGACCATTTTTTCTATAACTGCTCAATAGATAGACATTTAATGTGTCATTCGGTCGCATAAGTGCTGCAAAGACCTCGAGCGAGTACTTTGCATAGGACCATAATTTGATCTGATCATTTGTCTTGCTCAAAAACATCGAGCCTGAGTCATCAACAACCATATTGATCTCTGTGACAGGAGGTTCGTCCGTAGACTTGGCTACTTCGCAAACTGAAACAGGTACAGCATTCGCCGAAGGTGAAAATCCCATGAATACGGATATAAGCGTAAGGGTCAAAATGGAAATGAGAGTGGACGTGCGCCGAATACCTCCACTAACGATCAACCCTGCGGCCACGTTCAAAATTTCCCCCAAAACTCTGATTCACATTTCCCCGATCAAGTGAACACTCGCACTCTACCCAGTAGGCGACACAATCCGGACGGCGTTACACAAACGTAATGGATGCCTGTACTAATTACATGTATGTAATTAATCCCGTTCCAAGCGGTTCGCACCTTCTCAAGGAGGAATGGGGGCAGGATCTAACTAACCTGCCTAACTATGCAGTTTCTGATCAATTGTGGATCAACCTGAGGGAGTACCGATCACCATTGGCGTGATTGGGCATCTTGATTTGCTTACCAAGGAGATTCCCTGAATCCAGTCCCAATTTCGAATGGTCATAGATGCATATCGTCTTAACTATCCGCAAAGCAGGTTTCACATCATTTCAGCACTGGCCGAAGGGGCTGATCAGATAGCCATTGAGGCTTGCCAAGGGGTTGCTGATCTGGATGTGTTGGCACTATTGCCAATGCCCATTGACGATTATGAGCATGATTTCACTAGCACCTCTAGTCTGGAAAAATCCCGATCTCTACTGAATCGCGCGAACTACACAAGCGATCTACAGAGTTTGGCACCATATTTTTGCTACGAATCACGATCAAACGCGGAATTCAGCCACAATTAATCAGGAGCATAGAAGGCGAGTACTGACACACGTGACCACCGAAGCCTTGCGTCAGACCAGCGCATGGATAGCAATCAACTATGACAGATCTGTTCGTGAGCTCTGGTGAAATAATAATTCAGTTTGGAAGAATACCCAACTACGAATTCTCAAGAGAAATAACGACTTTATCTGTCAGTTCCTCTCGGGTACCAAAGAGGCCGCACGAATGCATCTTCAGAACCGTTTCCCGAAATCGGTTCAGTTTCTCCAGCCCCTCAGGGCTTCGCTCAACCATGTCCGCGGTTATTGGTGCATCATCTTTCATGACGAATATTCGAATATCTTTACTGCTGGCCACTGCCTGTCTATATTCCAATTCCGTCATGGAAAAACCCGACGCTTTATCGATATAGCCGTATTTCATTCCGAGGATTCCCAAATACATTTGGCTTTCCTCAACTTTCCTACAGATCATATCTGCAGGCGGAGCGGATTCTGCCGCGAAATCTTCCATCCCAACAAACTTTTTATTCAATTTCGATATGACGCCACGAACCGCATCTCGATAATCCCCTAGGTCTTTACTAGTTGAACTTACAAAGACTGAATTCGAATCAACCTGTAAGTGAAGCTTCGACGGGTTTAACTCGGACTCATAAGTGGATCGGAGATCATTCACAGCAACGAGTTGTTTTTTGAGACTGGTCAAGGCTTCGGCTTCAATCTGAATTTCGCGCCCCACTGCCTCTAGGATTTGGGATTCAATATCACTGCGCCTAGCGTCGAGCTCTTGGATCATGTATCTGATTTGCTCCAGCCTCCCGGGCGAATCGGCATTGCCAGCAACATCATTTTCCTTAGACGGAGTCAGGTCAAAAATTTGCGCATTACGTGAATCGCTGACCGGCGTAAGTCCAAATTTCCCTCTAGTGGAGCGCTCAAATGCGGCTCTGAAAACATCAACTCCATGGTCGCCAAAACGATCCAGAAGATACAGTTCAACATGCATCTCATGGTCGATTCTCAGCAATGACTCTAAAAGTGTTGAACCCATTTCCGCTGCAACAACTTCATAACTGATCCGCGCCGCCCCGGCTCCAATCGCGGGGAACGCTACAGATGAGCAACTCAATTTCTCACATAGTTCCAAAACACGTTGAGTTCCGTGCCGGACTATCAGATTCGGGGGCAAGTCCCCGCCTAGTTTCGCCCCCGAGAGCGTCACCACGTGCATGACATACCTAGCAGGTAATTTCCCCGCCGACGTCACAACGACATCGCCCAGCGGACGAGGTGTCATTTTATGCGCATCTTGCGCATAATTCTTGCCAGCGGCTCGATGTATCGCCGCTGACACACCACCGCCCATTGATAGATTTGAACCATCTGAACTCACAATCACTTGAGCCCTAGAGGTCGTAATATCACCCGCGATAACCTCAATGGTGGACTTGCCTATTCTGTAAGTGACGGAGCTTTTAGCTCTCACCGCAATCCCCCAATCTGATGGGCTTCCTGATAGATCCAACTCCATTTGTACCTAGGCTTTGAGCAGACATAGCATTTGACTGACATTTTGACTTGCCACCAATTGGCGATAAGACCTCTATATTGGCATGTTTTGGACTGGGCTATGCGCTGGATCCTTAATTTTTATTTAAAAAACTCTAGACCCTGTAGGCAGCGTTGCTTAATAGACAATGCAGAACACGTGCCGAGTCCAAGGCACCAACCGGCTTCCTCTTTAAGGCCTTGCAACTACACGGGGCGCACTTTGCGTTCACTTTGCATGGCGAGCCAATCACTTGCTTCGCGGAGCGCTTCTAGCCCGACGTCTCGAGCTACGTCTGCGCATGCTTGTGTGGACTCGAGTAATTCCGCTCTCTGGAGATCAAGAACACCTTGTCGGAAATAGGATGCAGAAATCTCGTACCTACGTGCTAGTTGGCCGAACCCCATGAGCTCCCCATAGGAGATGAGCGCGACTGCACCCCCAACTGACAAGGTCCACACAAGGCTGAGGTAATCACCAAAGCCAAATGCAAACTCCAAGTTGGTCAGAATGGCAAGGGCTTCGCTCCCAAGTGCAAGCCCTGCGACGAACAACAGGACAATGGCACGCCGCCGTTGGCGCAGATGCTTGCCCCACGCTCGGCTGATCGCTCCTGAAGTCGCGGCGGTCCCGTCAAAGTACTCCACTTGATCAAGCATCCAATTGCGCACATTTGAGATGTCAACCTGTTTTGTCCCAACAATCGAGTCGATGAGTTGTGCACCACGAAGTGAACTGCGAATCCAGGCGACATCACGGCCTTGGCCCCGCAAGAAGGAGTCTGCAACCGAAAGTTGCATATCGACAGATCGCCATACCTCCTGCACTCGCGCTCCTTCAGCTAGTGCGCGGGACTGCTGGAATCGCTCTCGCAATCGAGATCTCATGAGCCAGACCCAAGCGATCAAGGTAAGAACAAAGGTTGCTCCCGCTAGTACCACGTAAGCCGGACTTCGAACACTCATAAACAAATCAATTGAGGCGACCGATAGCAATCCCAACACAATGATCACAATCAACAAGCGCCGATACCTTCCCTGCAAGCGTGTTGCTAACGCATCTGCAGCATGAAAAAGGGAACTAGATTGGCTGGCGCTGTCGTTCGCGGAAATTGATTCCGCATTGAAAACTTCGATTTCGGCAGAGACGTTATCAACCTGCTCGTCCCAGCTGCGAAGTACACCCATCGGCTGTAGAACTTTCACACTACTCGCTTGCCCCCGAGCCACGTCACTATTTCGCTTACGAGACACCAAACATACCAGGATCACACCTTGGTCTGGCTTGCCATCTGAATTCCCAAAAACCATGCTGGGTAGCGGACTCAGACCTTCCGTCTTGTAATAGATATTGTCTGCCGTTCCTCCCACGAATTCAGGAGGTTCACCATCCCATGCCGCGATAAGAACGTTGCATGTTCGGGCAAGCCACCTGCCGGAGAACTGATAAAACGCGTCTCTTGAGAGATCCGATCTGACCAGGTCGGGTGGCAGTAACTCAACACGGTCATCACACCGACCAAGCAAATCATCAAACGCCGCAAGCGAAGGCCCTGAAAAGTCCTCTCGGTATTCATTAAGTGGCATGGGCAAAGCGGCGATCACCGTGACGTTCGCGATGGATACGGCAACCTGCGCCGCGATCTGGTCAGCCCCCTCGGCGAGGGCAGTCACGAACACAATTGATGAATTCGGAAGATCGCGAACGTAGCGGTTCAAGATGTTTTCGACCGCGAATGCAAAATCAATTTCATCGGCCTCATGCAAGTCACGATGTCCAGTGACCCCTAGGACAACGACCCCTGGTGAAGACGCCTGAATATGCACCGCACCAGACTATCCCTGCAAAGCCTAGGAGATCAGGTCTCGGCTACGATCCGATCAACGGACACATAACCAGAGGACACACATGAGTCGGGGGCTTCAAATCGCAGGACGGATCCTATGGATCATTCCTGCCCTGATCGGTCTTGGAGTGCTTTCATGGGCCTCCTTCATCTACCCCGGCATTCGAATGCGCAAGCAGCATCCATTTTGGCTGTGGATGGTTGCGGTCTTCGGCGTCCTCGGAATAGTTGAACTCGTGATTGTTATCACGGCAGGAGAAGACAACCTCGCCGCTGGAGGTATCTACTTCCTCATCTGGTTCGCGGGCATTGTCACATTCATTGTGATGCTTTGGTGGTGGATACCGTTCAATCCCAACAAAGGACAAACTACCGTTGCTAATAACCTAGGTGAAGAGGCGTTTCCCTCACCGATTGCTTCATCCACGCCCATACAACTTGAGACAACAACGCCACCCTTGCAAAAGGAAGCGGTACTTCCAGTTTTTACGCCAGTCGATCCACCAATGCCTGTCACCGAGACACGAAACGAGTCAGGACTTAGCCCGACCGTTTTCATTAGCCACGCCTCACAAGATCGGGAGGCGGCGAGCACACTGGCAGAAGCGCTTGGAGAGCGCGGCATCAACACGTGGATTGCTTTCCGTGATGTTCAAGTCGGAGCGAATTACGCCGAGGAAGTTGTCCGCGCGATCATTTCCTCCAATTATCTCCTAGTTATCCTTTCCGAAGCTGCGATCGAGTCGCCTCATGTCCGTCGTGAAGTGACCATCGCCATTGATAAAGGCGTGCAGCTGCTTCCTGTCAACCTCAGTGCCTCAGAGGACTTCCTCTGGACACTCCCCGTTGACTGGACTTATTGGCTCAGTCTCGCGCAAGTGATGCGCCAGCCCGATGCGACTGATGCGGCATCTGAACTCGCCCGACGCATCCTTGGAAACACCCCAAGGGGATAGGGCGAATCTGTCCTGACATTTGCTAAGAGTCACCCGAAAACCACTTCGCCCTGACTCGAGTGACTTGCTCGATTGATTGGTACCGATTACAGCATCAGAAGCCACAACTTCTGCGCTACGTTAATCCGCACATCCACAGCACAATGGGCGGCTGTCACGAGAATCGTGGGGGCCAGCACCGCTGCTGAACAATTCCCATCGAACACCTCCATATAGGCGACTGAGTTAGACAGTGGACCCGCATCCGTCCCATTGATTACTTTTGGTTCTAGGGCCACAGCGCTTTGTATTGAAAGCTTGTGGCGACCATTGCTGCAGCCACAGCTGCACCGAAATTGCATGCACGAATTTTCATAGTATTTCCCCCAGTTGAAATAACTCCCGCGACAGGATCAGTTTCGGAAGACTCCTGCCATCAAAGCACAAAAACATGGCTCACAAATTGAGCCACATCACTTCGACGATTGACTTGCCACCCATTTCAGGTCTTAAACCTATGTTCACCTTACTATAATGAAGACTATATTCTTAAGTGAAGAAGATGCGTAATCGGGACTGGCCTAGATTTATGTAATCTCAAGTTCGTACTCATTCCAGCCAAGTTTCACACAGAAAACTATTCAGGAAACAGACATGAGTTGACCAGACCAGCGCCGTGAATGCGGCGATACGCGCAGGAGTGCCCGTCCAAGACGTGTAGTAAAAAAGGCTGATTACCGCACAAGCCAAAAAGGGTTATGCGAAGAAGCAAAAGGATTAAGGGGAGACATTATGTGGGAACATCTGGATGCGGAAGAGATTCAGCGTCGGCTCGACATACTTCAGAAGTATTCCGATGCGGGGGTCCCTAACCCCGGGAATGCGCTCGCGTTTTACTGGTACACACATGGAGACATCCCGCGTGCGCGTGAGATTTGGACCCTGTTCAGTATCGAAACCGAGCAGTCCGGGAAATTCCTGTTTCCTTTTGGAAGTGCACCCGGCGAGGGTTATGGGGGCGTGTACGGGGGACGTGCCCGTCATCCCTTAACGCCGTCAGCGGACCTTGCCATGTTCGCTCGCGACGAGGACCCTGATACGCGGGGGGAGGTCGGAATGAACCCCTCGGCATCGGAGGAACTTCTTCGTGAATTGGCCAATGACCCTGACCCGGAGGTCCGCCTCAGCATGATCGGCAACCCTGCTTGCCCGCCAGATCTGATGCGCATGAATATGTGGGTGCGAATTGAAGATGACGAGGAGTATCCGTCTGTTACCTGGGGAGCGATCTCCGGAAACCCGTCCTGTCCACTTGACGTACTTCACGGCTACATCGAGAGCGAAAACACATGGGTCGAGGACGAGGAAGAAGAGAGCCTCGAAGAATTGATGCAAAACACGCTTAACCCATTGGCACAGAACCTCAGCCTTCCCACAGCAGATTTGCGTGAATTGGCCAGGCACTGGGACAGTTGGGTCCGTTGGGGGGTTGCCAGCAATCCCATCACGCCCGCAGACATTCTTGACGAACTAGCACATGATCCCGAATCGCTTGTACGAAGTTCCGTTGCATCTCACCTTGTGCTGCCTGACGGCATTCATTCCGTCTTCGCGTCAGATGACCTCATCAGTGTTAGAGCTGCCATCGCTAGGAACCCCACCTGCCCTGTTGACCTTCTTGAAACGCTGTCTCTTGACCCCCACGAAAGTGGCTCAGTTCAACAAGCCGTGCTAGGAAATCCATCGAGTTCGGAGCGAGCCAGAACCCAAGCGTTTCTGGCGAAGCATTGAAGGAGAGTTGGCGCCTTATGCCCTGAAGTTTCCGTCCGCAACGGTTTTGACAATGGACCTATGAAGCGCAGATGGTGGCTGAATCACATACAGACGTTGATGTCGATTTTGTCGTTGCCTGATCAGTTCGGGATCTACCTCGTAACTCCGGGGGTCTTCGCAAAAGGCCATGGTTCCTTGGTAGTTCGCCATATGATTCACCGCATCCCGGACGCCGAGTCGGGCTTGGAAATATCAATGGCTCACCACTTTGAACTTGTCAATATCCAAAGTTGAATCCGATTCCGCGACAGGTAATACGTTTGCTCCGTAACCTCCAGGTAATCACATACCTCGACCAGAGGTTGGCCCTCACCGAGCATCCGGTCAGCCTCCCGCAACTTACGAACAATCTGCTCCGGCGTGTGATGCCTTCTCTTCATATCGTCGTCCTCCTCGCCCATAAAGGCAATCGTGGACTAACACAAAGCTGGCTCAGAAAACAGGGGTTAGGTCACTCTGGATGAAGTCTTCGGCTACTTGTGGTTACTCCGGCGCGCATTCAAAACCCGCCGAAGTCCAAGTTGAAGTCGGCCCCGTAGTCGCCTCCACCGGAGTCCGAGAAATCGTCTCCGTTAGATGCTGAACTTTCAACTTGCGCACCGTTTCCGGGGAGCCAACCATTGGCTATCGCGACATTACGTGCGACAACCCCAAACGTTATAGCCATTGCAGCAACTGCCAACGTCGGTCGCCAATTTTCCCCACAGGAACAGAACTTTGAGTCCGACATGGAAAACGTGAAGCTGCCATTTACTTCGGCATCCAACTCAGTTCGCCGAGCATTCTTGGCAGAAACGGGATCGAGAATCAGTTTCACTGAGCCATTGCTGACAATGACATCATCACTCCGCAAATGACTTTCGCGGTTCAACCCCCAGTGACGCCCGCCGCACTGACACGGCAGGAAGTGTAATCGAACCTGGGCACGTTGCATTCCATTTGCTAGACACAGTGCACCAATCTCGCGCCAGGCAAAATTCGTTACTCTGATCCCGGGTTCTCGATTTGTCGCAGCAGCCCTCTCATTTCCATAATGGCTGCCACCATCGGTCGTCTTTCGACCCAAGAATCCTTGAATGCCGTACTTCGTCGTGGGTTCGACCTGAATTTCGGCATCACGTCCCCCCATGAAGCCCTCAAGCCCATGATCATTGAGATTATTCTGACGGCCAGCCGGTTTTAACTCCTCGTGATTTAACGGAGGACGGGGGGAATCATTAAGCATCGCACTCAGCGATTCATAGAATTCATCTGAATCTAAGTCCAAATACTCGCAGAACAATTCCCACGTTTGTTCAACGAATGTGACGGCATCTGCGGAAGCACCACTCACAAGTCCTTCTGCGAGGGCGTATGACAGGGGCAACCCAATGTCGTTGAGATTGAAGAATTCGGACCACGCCTCATTCTGCTCAGCATCTTCGCGATAGTTAAGCCAAAATTCACCCAAGACCGCGCACTTCTCTTCAAACGACATGTGTTGTCGCATCTGCTTATTATTGTTGAAAAGGCCCATGGCGCTTACCGCACCTCATTCTCTTGAAGTAAGTCGACTGGGTTCAATCCAATGTGGCGCGTGAAATCTGGCAGCCACTCAGGCTTCGCCTGCGGATTCGATACATCCGAGGTTCCTGTAGCCCCGTTCGCCGCCGGTGGGGTGTTCACGTTTCCCGCCACAATCCGGCTCACTCTAAAAATGCTGTCTCACCATCGTATTTTGCTGCTAATTCGTCATCAAAATGATCTGCTGCCGAAGCGATATATCCGATAGCGGTCGTAATTTCGTCCGCGTCAAGGGAGCCATCCACGTCCAAAAGTTCCATACCTAGAAAGACCCTTGATTTTCCTGACCCATCCGCGATTGGGAGAATGCGCCAGCGTCCGAGCCCAATATCGTAGTCAGCGTTGGTCAGCAATT
>JAGYJP010000017.1 GCA_018402075.1 Candidatus Nanopelagicales bacterium
GTAGAGTCTCATTTGGAGCAACGTTTCCGTCGAGTGATTATTGACAGACTTCAAGTCATGGGTGCTTCGCTCGTTGAGGTTCCTGGAGCCTGGGGTAACACCCTGCGCTTTAGTTTGCCGGGACAGCCTCGACAGTGGACGTTGACCCCGCAAGTGACAATGCATGGATGTCGTCCCGATTTCGTATTACAGTCGAATGACATCAATATTCCTGCACTAGCTATTTTTACTGACGGACACCGTTTTCATGCCGTGCCTGCGAATAATCGACTTGCCGACGATGCACGGAAGCGAGCGAACTTAAGAGCGCATGGCGTTGTGGTGGTCGCAGTTAGTGCACGTGATGTTTCACTCGATAAAGAGCGCATTCCAGCGGTGCCGGACTGGGTGAATTCTGAGGTGCTTGGTCAGTTGATGATGCTGCCGGAATTCATTGCCGCACCAGCTTCGTATGCTTCACTAGGTCGGGGACCAATTGATTTCATAGTTGAATGGATCACGGCACCACGTCTTTTGGATTTGGAACATGTGGCAAGAGCCGTACCTATGTTGCTTGCTCAACAAGGTGCTCGCGCTCAAGATTGGACGCAAACTCCTGCCGGTGCAAGCCTCGCTTCTCTTGCAGTGGATCGGCTCTTGGACCAGAGAATTACCCAGGAAGGCTCGGCTCGAAGAGTGGTGACCTGGCTACGAGGTTCGTTGGCTGTTGCAATAGAGAAACGCGACACGACAGACGTGATTGATGTTGCAGTAGTCCTTGATGACCGAGATGTCTCGCTCGACGCCGCGCACGCTGACTCATGGCGTGAGTGGCTCTTGATCTCAAATTCGTTAGTGCTACGTGATTGGCCAACTAACGTGTCGACACTCACCGTTGCTCTTGAGGAAGAGCCCCACGCGCCAACTATCGCTGAATCGGAGATGGAAGATTTATCCGTAATCGAGGCTGATTTGTTCTCGTCGCTTCCCGCTAATTGGGTAGCGGCACTACTTGATGCATCACCAGGGCCAGAGCGCGCACTTGTGCAGGCGCTGGCAGCAGTGCCTGGTTTTCCAGCTCCAATGATTGGGCTCGAGGGGCCTGATGGAATTGTCCTTGACTTGGTTTGGCCTGAACTCCAAATAGCCGTTCGCCTTCCCGGCTTGACACATGCGGATGAGGTTGAACTCATTGCCCTGGGTTGGCGGATTTTGGAGCCAAGCCAGGTGGCAATCATTGAAGCTTTCGACAAACTAAACGCGGAAGGCTCTACCCTGCTCTTAGAAAGAGAGATTTAATGCCCACAATCATTATTAGTAAACTTGCAGGACGCTTGGACCCTGCAATCCGAGGCAAAGCAATGGTTTTTCTCCAGAAACTTGCGGAAGATGACTCGACTCCAGGGCTCCATGTCGAACCGCTACAGCGTGCAATTGACTCACGCGTTCGAACAGGCCGCGTTGATAGGTTCTACCGTGCTGTGATGTTTCGGCTCGATAATGAGGGGGAGCGTCACTATGTGATTCATGGGGTCTGGCCGCACGATGAGGCAATTCGTGTGGCAAATAACCTCCGGTTGACTGTTAATCCGGTGAATGGACTACCTCAGTTTGAAGAATCGCCTGAAGCACCGGATAGAAAATTCGTCACCGCGGAAACGAAGCACAAAGATGTGGGCGAATCACCGACTTCACAATCCGGTGGCTTGCGATTATTGGAAGGTTTGGGAATTTCACAAGCTGATTTGGTAGACCAGTTGGGCATACCTGTTGAAATTGCTGAAGTTGCAATGCTTGCCCAAGATGAAGACGAAATACTTTCATTGGCAACTGAACTAGAGAATGAGTGGATCGCATCTATTCTGATTGATATCGCTGCAGGTGACTTGGTGTCGGAAGTTGTTGATCGTATGGCGTTGGCACCCGTGGTTTCCTCAGATGACGAGGATGCTGATGTCTTGGCGGCGATGCAGCGGGTAGGGGCGCAAGTTCAGTTCGCTTTCATTGAAGACAATGACGAGCTTCGGAACGCGATTGAAGCATCGGATTTTGGCGCATGGAGAGTTTTCTTACATCCAGAGCAAAGGCGATATGTAGAAGTACAAACATCTGGTCCATTTAGAATTTCAGGCGGTGCAGGTACAGGGAAGACAGTTGTCTTAGTTCACAGAGCTCGCAACCTAGCCGTGCGTTATCCCGGGGCCACCATCTTATTGACAACTTATACAACTAATTTAGCGACAATCCTTCAAGAACAGCTCGCGCAACTTGATTCGAGGATAAAAATTGCTTCAGCACTCGGTGAACCTGGCATCTTCGTCTCGGGAATCGATGCCCTAGCTGCTTCTATTTTGCGTAAGGACAACAACGGAGTGCAGGTTGCTGTGGAAAATGTATTGGGACAGGCTCGAGATTCCGTAAATGCCCGGACACCGGGTGCTGTTTGGCAATCCGTGTTGGAAGCTGCAAATGTTGATTTGCCTTCCAATATCGCTAATCCCACATTCCTGAGTGCTGAGTACGCGACCATAGTTTTGCCGAGTCGAATAACCTCACTGGAAGACTTTCTTCATGTTCGGCGTACTGGGCGCGGCGTACCCCTCAACAGAGGTCAACGCAAGGCGGTCTGGACTTTGATTGAGGCCTATCGCGCTCAAGGCCGAGTCGACGGAACTCTGGATTTCATGGAGGCATCTGCGATAGCCGCTGACTTCCTTGAAACTAAATACAGCGGTCCGGCTTTCGCTACACATGCCCTTGTTGATGAGGGACAAGATCTTTCTCCTACGCACTGGCAACTCTTGCGTGCATTAGTGCCGCACGGCACCGATGACTTAT
Source organism: Candidatus Nanopelagicales bacterium (assembly GCA_018402075.1). The sequence goes on from JAGYJP010000017.1 coordinate 2,818, forward strand.
TCATTGCTGAAGATTCGCACCAGCGCATTTATGGTCCCCGAGTTGTTCTGAGCAAAATGGGCATATCAATTGTGGGCCGATCCAGACGTTTGACTTTGAATTATCGAACCACAGCACAGAATCTGCGTTATGCAATGAGCATTTTGGCGGGAGGTGTTTTCGTTGATCTGGAGGATCAGCAGGAATCAACAGGATATCGCTCTGCACGCTCAGGTCCTGATCCACAGATCATTGAGGTTGAGGGAATTTCGGAAGAACTGGATCAAATTGGAATTGTGTTGGATGGTTGGCTCAAGGGCGGTATCGACGCAAACGCCATAGCAGTTTTGTGTGCTGACCGTGTGCAACGCGACCGACTTGCAACAGGTCTAACCGAACGCGGCCTACCTGTGAGGTCAGTTGACCGTGATCATGCGCCGAGGGATCGAATAGCAATCATGACAATGCATAGGGCTAAAGGAACTGAATTTTCTCGCGTTGTTTTATCAGGGGTTGGAAATCGACTGGAATCCGAGAAAATTCGCATCGCAGGGTTGGATTTAACGGATCAATTAAATGAGGATCTGCGCGAAAAGTCGTTGCTTTATGTTGCTGCAACGCGTGCTCGTGATGAACTAGTGGTCTTTCGACGACCCATCAAGTAAAGCCAGAGTCGATGCCTCGTATCGATCATCTATTTGCCTCGTATGACTCTTCGCATCTATGAAAGAACTAATTTCAGGGTTCGCACGACCAATAGAGTTCGAAAGAAGTTTCATTGGGTTTGAAAAATTTGGAAACGCTCCGCCAGCCGCTCTCGGTCAGGTTGCTTGGATTTGGCGGGTGGCACCCAAAGTGATCGCATGTCCATTTCTTTGATCCCATGCTCGAGCATCGGGCCATCTACTTCTTGAAGAATGTCTTCACGAATATGTACTTTGTAGTCAGGGTCGATTCCCACAATGTTGATGTCGTAGGCAGTGTGGTGGATCTTGCACAAACTCAGCCCGTTCGATACCGAGGTGGATGAGTCCGCATCACGGTCAGGGGTGATGTGAGCGGCGTCCAGGAGCCGGCCGTGGGCAAGAGTGCAGATTGCACATTTGGTTTCATAGGCAGAAATGACTTGGGCCCGGAAGGCTGGTTGGTGCAGGCGTTGCTGCATCAGCCGTTCAGCGTACTTGCGCTCGATTGATGACTCCGATTGAGAGGCGACGGCCAGGGCTCTGTCGGGAGCCATCAAACAGTAACGCTCGCTGGGAAAATCGTTGATGATGAAGACCCGGTAGGGAACGTAATCCCCTGTTGCCTGTTGGCGAAACCACAAGAGTGGCAGTTGCAGTTGCATTGCTTTGCGAAGCTTGGAGTTCTTACCCTCAGTGCTGCCGGATTGGTAGTCGTATCGCCAGAGACCGCCTTGAACTTCCTGGTCATCGTACTTACCTGAGAGTGTCGTGTTGATGGAGAGAGTCGCTCGCAGTGGTTCCTCGAAAGGCCAGGATGCTCCGGGGTTCCAGATCCCTCCCTGGACGTCGATAACTCTTATGTTCATACCGGCGTAGGAGAAATTGCCAAGTTCGTTACGCGACAACATTCCATCGGATGAATTAGCGTGTGAGATGACCTTGTCGATCAGGTCATCACGGAGTGTTTGCTCCTCCTCGACTGTCCACACAAGTTCAGCTTAGGCACTGCGTGCATAGATATTGTGTGAATCGCAAACTTTAGGCTTTACTCGAGAATTACGGCAGACGCATTTTGACTCCGAACCTGGGCCGTATCCGGGCACCGTAGGTGGAACGTGGGACACCAGCAGTTTTCGTGGCTTTTGCGCCCCGAATGGCCGCGCGTAACGAGTTCTACCGCGACGCACCTGCCTTCTTTTAGGTCCACCACCGCCAACGCATCAAAAATCTCTGACGCATCTGTCACGAGACGCAATTCGTCCTCGAGTTCCTTGATGCGTTTACGCGCCTCACGAAGGTCACTGAGTTTACGCGAGGTGAAGCCTGTTCGAACCCCTGCATCGATAAGTGTTTGGGACTTCCACCGGTGCAATGTTTGCAACCCAACCCCCGACTCCATGGAAAGGCAACGAAAACTTTCGCCCCTCAGCATCCGGTCAATGAAATCCTGCAGGAAAGCAGGCGGATATTGATATGGCATAGACCCTCCTCAAGGTCAGACTGCCACAACTCTCAAAAACGTTGGCCAAGAAACGGGGCTCATATCACGTGGACCGAATAATGGGGTCCTCCCACTTGATTTGATTACAAGATTTGATCTGAGCACTAATGCCTAGATGGAAAGTTCATGAACCATCAATGAGTGCGCGGTCAAGGAAGTAGATGGGTCTGAGTGGCAGCAGAAGTCGGTGCTCTTCAGGAATTCGATCATAATGTTCAATCCACAGTTGAACCATCTGTGATGCATCCATAAGGGTTAATCTCCGAGTCTGTTGGTCCCTCACTTCGGATTCAGCGCTAGATGTGAAGCCGCCAGTGCAAACGTAGAGCCCAATATCTTTGTCGCCGAGGATGGCCATGAATGAACGAATGGACTCCGCGGGTGCCTTATCTTGGCGCCGTTTGACTTGGACTTTGATTCGTGGGCCTGAAGCTCCCAGAGGGTCTGTGTAGGCGAGGATATCTAATCCCTTGTCTGGTCCTGGCGGTGATTTCCATGCAATGTGGTAGCCCATCCCCGTGAGTAGCGCCGCAATGAGATTCTGGAATCCAAATGGATCCATATTGGATATGTGTTCTCTTATTTGGTCCCAGGCCTCGCCCTCAGCATCTTCAAGTGTGCTCTCTATAGAACTGTCCACTTCAGATATATCAACTTCATTGTCGTCAGGAGCGCCGTCAGGTGCCGTTGAGTCCTCTTCATTTGGATTGTCCTTGCGCCACTGAGCGTAGAGAGTTCTAGCACTTCTGTAGAGCTCACCTGGATCTTTGTAGTTGGTCAAAGCTTCGATGCCATCGTCAGTAACGGACCAATAACCACGCTCCTTGCGCATCCAACCTGCCTTGACCAGGTCGATCGTGGCAAATCGAACTATTCGAGGGAAGCGTTGCAATCCATCTTTGTAGTCCCCACGTTCATATTCCGTAAGCTCCACGGTCTCACCAAGTTGTTTAATGGCATCTCTCGCTCGCATGCCATCAGGGTGCGACTGGAGAATCCGCATGAGCTGTTGAACAAGGACGCCTGTTCGCTCAATAGTTATGTCAGCCATGGACCTATATCCTCTCGCTTTGGGGCGTGATTGCACTTTGCAAAATAACGTTTACTTTTTGTAGACATCAGGGCCACGGCTCGCAACCCACTCCATCGCGGTCACGATCGAACCCGTGCACGTCATATCCGACGACATAGACGGGCCCGTTAATGTCTGGGCAATCAAGATCGTAGGAAACGATTGGTATGCATGGACCTTGATAGTTTGGATCACAATCCTCTCGCATTTCATCTGTGTCCAGAATGTAATTGGGGCTTACAGGACTGGCTGGTTGAGGCAGATCCGATTCCGTGGATGCGCAGCTACTCAGTGGAATAACAAGGATCAATATTCCCGTGATGAGTTTCAACATTTATGCCCCCTTCGTCCTACTCTATGACCCGTTCAATTATGGGAAACTGTTAGGGACTCAGTAGTTCGATTTTTCAGGGCCCTCAGGCATTTGGCTTGGGAGTATCGTTTTTTGCAGGATAATATCTCGTGAATTGTCGGAGTCTCCAGATAGTCTCAAACGATCGAGCGAACCAATCTATGATCACTATGGGTCAGTACATGAAAAGTGCTCGTGTTAAAAAATCGGGGGTGAAGAGTGAGTAGTGCAGTTTCGCTTCCACTCCCGCGTAACTCAGCCTACGACCCACCTTCGGCAGGCGAGGGTCGGTTGGATCCGCTTGGGTTTGGGGTGATTGCGGATCGCATCGCAGATTCTTATGCTCGTCCGGTTCGTGCGCGTATGCGCCGCATTCGATTTCTTACCTCAATGGCAATTGGTGGGACATTTATTTGGGATCTCAATTCGATTGAACCAGCGATTGCGGGCGATACACCTGATATCGCTTTTGAGAGGGTGGTAATCGAGGCTTTGGCTCGAGGCGGTCAATCCGGTGTTCACCTGGATACAGGGATTCCCGGTATCACCAAGGCGCAGGCGGCACTGCTGAGTAAGTCGCGACTCGATGCGCGCGGTTACCTCAAAAGCCCACGGGTGTTCGGGTTTAGTGGTGTGTATCGCCCACTTGCGCAGGCGACTCTGTTAACTGACAAGAGGGGAGGGATACTTGAGGCTGGCAAGGAATTAATCGCTGGGCTTGAGACTGACTCGGGTTTAAGCGGATTGGCAACGGGGAAGCCCGGAACCGACGGGGGAGACTTCCTCGCATGGGTCGCACAGGAGTCGGCTAATTCGCTGCGAACAGGACGGAACTGCTTTAGTCCCAAGCATCCTTATGTCTCGCTGCTCGCATCTATCGCTGCGCCCCAGGGTGCTGGGGCTACCGAACGAGCGGCTCTACACGGTGTTTTGACGCACCCGCAAATGTCTCTGCAGCCAGAAGATGACGCCGTTTACCTTGAACTACTGCAAATTCTGAATCAGGAAATGTTTATTGATTCAAGTGAATGGGACATGGTGCGCGCCTTGCTCGAAGAAGGCAGTCCCGCACTCAGAGCGCGAATGCTGATGCTGGTTGAGTTTGAAGAATTCGCCAGAACTTTGTTATGGGCATTCGATACTTATAGATTTATTTCCAGCCAATCGGTGGGAGGGTTCCCTGATCGGCAGGTTCTTCAGGCTAACAATGCGCTTCGAAGTGTTGCTGGCTCGGTGAGCGGCTTGTTCAACTCGACTATGGCTGAAATGTCACAGGCCGTTGACCAGGGTGTTGATCCGAGTTTGCCAGGGGCTTTCGCCGAACGTTTTTCTGCTTTCGGGGAGATATCTTCGGTTGACCAATTGATTGAAGTCCTCATGGCCCACCACTTCGCTGTTCAGAAGAACAAGGCACCTGATGGAAAACGTGCTTGGCTGGAGTTGGGTGGTGCCGGATACGCCATTCGGCCCATGTTCACCGTGACCGATGAACCTGAGTTGCTAGACAAATTCATTCACCCATATCGCTTGTTGACGCTGGTGGACTTTTTGGTCGATATTCATGGATGAACAAAAACTCCTTGACTGGTGGTTGCCCCCGCAGGGGGCGGGCGAGCCGCTCAGTTGCTTGGCAACTTCTTTTACTTTTGACACAGACTTTTTTCGCGATGACTGCCTCGGCAGGTTCATTGGACTTCGAGGAGCCGTTGGGGAAGAAGGCGTTGGTTCGTTGGCGCAAATCAACGAACTAGAGGAGCGGCTTGCACACGTGACTGCATGCGTGCTCGTTGACAGGAGCGCATCGGTTGAGGGACGTAACCTTCGTTGGGATGTGATTCCTGTTGGTGTTGCTGGTGGCTTGCTACACGCTAAGACTGCTGTCCTGGTCTGGGAAAACGCTGCAAGAGTCATAATCGGTTCGGCGAATTTAACTCCGGCGGGATACAGATACCAGCGCGAAATCGCTGTTGCATTTGATCTGGGCCAAAAGTCACCCGTGCCAAGGGAATTCTGGCTGGATTACTTGTCGGCGCTGCGGGAAATTGTTGGCCTGGCACCGGTTGACTTGACCTCACCCGGTCCCAGAGCTCGTGCTGAGCTCGTGCTTTCGCAACTAGATGAACGCATTACAACTGCTGGCGCACCTCGACGCACTTCCGCAAATAGCATTCACATTATTTACTCGAAGGCGGGCGAGTCCGCTGTTGATCAAATCAGAACTGCGTTTTCGGGTTTGAAGCCGAGGAAACTGACTGCGCTCAGCCCCTTCTGGGACACGGAAGACCAAGGTTCCAGCGATGCAATCCGGTTATTGACCTCTTTGCTGGCTGAAAAGGGCGAGACCGAAGCTGAGTTCATGGTGCCACTCGAAGCTTCCACAACAGGGAGTTTGGTTCAAGCTCCCGCTGACTTAATCAATCGAGTGTCCAGGCGAGGAACAGAAGCCTCCCTCATGGGGGTTACCAGCGGCATGAATGAAGTCAACATGGAGCGTCGTCGGTTGCATGCAAAAGCATTGTCGCTGGAGAGTAGTGAATCGCTACTCGTGATGGTGGGTTCGTCCAACATGACGACTGCCGGACTTGGGTTATCTCCACACTTTGGTCACGTGGAATTAAACGTTGCCTATGTGACCGCGGTCTCGGGAAAAACGTCACGAGGGCTGCGGGAATTGTTCCCCGCAGTGATCCCAGTGGATTCGACATTGCCGCATGCACCCCAAACAGATCCGGAAGAAGAATTAAACCGCCCGATATTGCCTCGGGGGTTTGTCAACGCGATCATCAATAAGGGTGAAGGTGAATGGGAAATTTTGGTGAGACTAGAGCCACGCCTGCTTCCATCGGATTGGTCTGTTGAAGTCCCCGCACTGGGACTGACGTTGTTCTCCAGTGAATCCGCGGGGGAGTCCTTGGAAATTTCCGCTGCCATTGGAAATCCGAAAGTGCTGCCGCAAGGTTTAGCAGTGCACTGGACCGAAAAGAACGGGCACAAGGTTTCAGCTGACTGGGTGCTGAACATCTCCAACCCAGCCGACCTGCCTCTGGACGAAAGACTCAGGGCAGTGCCGATTGACCTCATCATCGAAGCGTTGTCAAAACGTTCCACTAACCCTGCAGCCCTGCTTGATCGACTACTCGATGGATTGTCAGACATGTCACCTGAGCAACTCCATGAAATTGCAAGCCCACTTGATCCGCTGAAGTCTTATGACGACTCCAGGGCGCTGTTGAAACGAATCGGTGTGTATGGACGTGCACTCGATGAGTTGCAGAAACAATTGTCACGCCCGGTACCCACACTTTCGGCCCTCGGTTGGCGGCTCACCGGACTAATTTCGCCAACTCGAATTGCGGAAGGCTGGGTTGAACAAGCGAATGAGGGGAATCTGCCGATCGAAGTCGCTCACTTCCTGTTTGCCGAACTGCTGCTGTCCATGAAGCGCGTCGATTGGGCGTCAGTGACCAGTGGGCTTGAGGAAAAAGATGTTCAACGTCAGTTGAGCGAGGCCTTCGCGCGTTGGGATTCAACGTATGCCCAACTCGAAGCATTGCCGGCAGGCCACGAACTGATTGAGTACGTCACGGCAGCTCGGAGCGTGCCATGACGGTAGACCGCGGTGCAGTGTTTCAGTGGGATTCGCAAATTCGGCTCGGAGGTAGTCCGCTGATCAGTTCGGAAGTATCTGGGCGCCAAATTGCAACTGCCAAAGAAATAGTGGAGCGACTGAACTCCCAACCAGGTGTGATTCTGGCGGACGAAGTCGGCCTGGGAAAAACATTCGTGGCACTGGCCGTTGCAGCCTCAGTCGCCGTTTCAACCAAGAAGCGCCGTCCGGTCATTGTCATGGTCCCCCCAGCGCTCACGCAAAAGTGGCCGCAAGAGTGGCAAACCTTCGCCCAATATTGTCTGCCACCAGATACGGGCCTGCGGGCGACCAAGCACACGATCACTCGACCTGCGGAATTTCTTCGTCTTTTCGATGATGATGCCGCCCACAGATTCCACATCGCGTTTGTGGCCCACGGTGCGTTAACCCGACAACTCAGCGACCCATTTACCAGGTTGGCTTTGATTCAGGCGGCATTCCACCGTGCGCGCAATCTTTCCGAAGTGAAATCAAGGTTCATTCGTTGGTCCCCTCAGCTGATCCCTCGCCACAACTTGACCCCGGAACTGGTCTCAGATCTTCTGAATGCACCTCTTTATAGGTGGCGTGAAATTGCGCAGTTGGCCCGGCCTTACCAGGAGTTTAACGATGACCCCGTGTTCTTAGGACTACCCGAGATGGTTCGATCGAGCGGAGTTGATCTAAAACCACTCAGGCAATTGTTGGCGGTATTACCTGCCCGGTGGAGCTCCACAATAGATAGGAAACTGAAAAGACAACGGGGTGACATTGCAGAGGAAATCCAAGTGGTCTGGCGAGAGATTCTGTCTTTCGCACCGATTTCATCTCCGTTATTGGTGCTAGATGAAGCCCATCATGTGCGGCACGACGGAAGACTTTCTGGTCTCTTCACGAGCGCTGAGGCACAAGCAGATGCCAGCGCTTTGGGCAATGGCGGACCATTGGCGGGCAAGTTCGAACACATGCTTTTCCTCACCGCTACGCCATTTCAAATGGGACATCGTGAACTCATTCGCGTCCTCGGCCGATTCGAGGGAGTGAAGTGGCGTCGGGTTAGTGATCGAAGCGAGTACCAACATCAGATTTATGAGTTGGCGAGATCGCTGGATGAATTCCAAATGGCGGCGCACCGAGTGCAGGAGTTGTGGTCCAGGTTGTCGGTCATAGATGTCACCGATTTGCCAGCGAACTGGTGGGAACCTGGAAGGGCGCTGCCTCAGTCTGCAGATGAAAATAGTCGAATCCAAAGCGCGAAAGCCGCAATCGCGTACCTGGATCTTAAGGTTCACGATTCAGAGAAGTTGCTGAGGAAGTGGGTGATCCGTCACGTCCGCGATGACAAGAGCAGTCGAAGGAATCAGCTTCCTGGCGATTCCATAAGACTCGGCGGCGATTCTTTGTTGGGGCTAGATATCAACCCGGATGCGATGTTGCCGTTCTTGATTGCAGCGAGGGCGCGAGGCGTGGCAATGAGTGCCCGTCGCAATGAGTCTCCAGCGCGAGCCTATTTTGCTGAAGGTTTGGCCTCCTCTTATGAGGCATACCGGGACACTCGTCGTAATCGTGCAGGGTTTCTCGACCAATTAGAGTCGGTAACGACAGATAATGAAGACGATCAACTCCGCTGGTACTTGGACTGGGTCGAAAAAGCCATGCCTGCGCATGACCCGCAGCGAATCACGAGTCACCCAAAAATCCGAGCAACTGTTGAACGAGCATTAGATCTGTGGCGAAGTGGCGAGAAGGTGCTCATCTTCTGCTTCTACGTGGAGACAGGGCGAGCGTTGCGAAGGGAAATCTCAGCAGCCATGGAGCGTGATTTATTCGAGACAGCGGCTCGGTATCTCGACCTTGACCCCAGTGATCGCGAAGCAATCACTGAAAGAATTGACCGCTCCCAAAGCAATATTCTCACGGTGGACTCAGGTGCCCGTCGAACCCTTGAGAAGCAGCTCGAGACACTCGCAGCGAAATACAGATTTACCTCCGAGGAGTCAGAGGCCTTTACGGAAGCCGTGCTTCGCTTTTTGCGGACGGAATCATTTTTGGTCCGGAATGTATTCCCACACGGCGTTGGGTCAGCCGCACTCGCACCAGCACTAGAAGAGGTAGACGGTGCCGGAAGAAACATGTGGGACAAATTGGAAAAATTCGCTGAACGACTTTCCCAGCTTTCCCAGACGCAGCGCGTTAAGACTCTTGAAGCTCTGAACCACATTAAAACGGGCCAGTATCAAACAATGGACTCCGCCGAGGGAGCGCAAAATACCCAAATGATTCTCCCTAACGTCCGTCTGGCTAACGGAAAAGTGAAGTCCGAAATCAAAGACATCCTGGTCACTTCGTTCAACATGCCGTTCTTTCCTGAGATTTTGATTTCGAGTTCGGTATTGAGCGAAGGTGTTGACCTTCATTGGGAATGCCGCACGGTCATTCACCATGACCTGGATTGGAACCCCAGTAATCTTGAGCAGCGCACTGGGCGGTTGGACCGGATTGGAAGTATGGCAGAGATCACGCATTCACCAATATCCATTTACGAGCCTTACACAACCGGTCTGCAAGATGAGAAAATGTACAAAGTTGTCATGGATCGAGCCCGCTGGTTCAACATTGTGATGGGTGACGACGTGGAATTGGGAGACACTCAAATCGATGACATCGCTGAAAGGATTCCCATGCCCGAGCAGTTACGCAACCGCCTGACGTTGGATCTTTCAGTCTTCAAGTAATTGGGATGCCTGAAACGGAATTATCATTATGAAAATCCCACTTTATGAACTGTGCAAGGCCAGTTTTTCCGACCTTGACAAATTGATTCGGTTAAAAACTCACTAGTGAAGTGAGCTTCTTCGTGAAATGCACTTCTATTGACGATTTCCATCGGTTCGGCCGAGAGACTTGAAGAGTTCGTTAGCTGCCATCGGCTCCATAGATTGTCTGCGGGGTTGCGCCAATTCCTTGAGCTCCCCGTGCTCAAGCAACTCATTGGCGAGCAGGAGTCCAAGCCCGAGGTCTACTGCCTCTTTCTGAAGGGCTCCCAATGTATTTCGTGCGCTCTGGATCAGTTGTATTTGAGGGCTGGTGAAATGCCCGCTGGATTCATCGGGGATCCACACCAGCAACCATGAAAAGGTGCAACGGCCCAACGCGGCCTGAGCGGCAGCCTCGAAGAGAGCTGAGCGATCTACAGCCCAGTAGGGCTTCACTTCAACAGCGTGTACTTCATTCCAGTCGCCAAGACTCTCAAAATGAAGGTCCACAATGACCGTTAGATCAGGTCGGGTGTGAGTTGCAGGCTCACCCTGACGCCGAACGCGTGTTGCTGATGTCGGGTAGACGACGACACCATCTTCTTCAGTAGTGGTCCCCGAACTTGAGTCAATTGGGTCGAGTCGATCAGCGTGCCACTTGGTGATGAAAGCATCAAGGGATGCAGTGAGAAGCGGGTAAGTTTGAATTTCCCGATCGGGCATGGGGATCAAACCGGCTTCTATTGCCTGATCTAGTGATCGAGATCCTTGGGAGACAGCTCTGCCGTTGCGTTGACCTGACCACTGCAGAACTTCGAGTCCCACGAGAGTACTGACTGCTCGTTTCACCCGCCCGCGTTGACCAACGTCGACCTTCTTTTGAAGTTCGGCGTAACCAATGCGCTCAGGCGGGTCAGGGACAGCGCCTTCGATGTCACGGTGGAATTTCCAAGGTTCGATTGTTTCACTCATGGATTCAGTCTGTCACTTTTTCACCTTGAGGGCTAACGAATTCCTGTGCGGCAACTGCGCGGCCTGCGGCGATTGCCATGCGCGCCCAAACCTCTGGAGTCACTGTGTCAGGTTGGTAGCCGCCGGCGCCACCGAGAAGAATTGGAGTATCGCGGAATGCTTGGCGAACCTGACGAACAGCTTTCACCATTCCTTCGATCGTGTAGTTCAGTGTTGACAGCGGATCGCTTTCGTGGCCGTCAGCACCCATTGCAATGAAGATCATGTCAGGATGAAATCGGTCAGCGAAAAGCGCGAAGTCAAGGATTGTTCCTTCGAGTTCACCATCACCTGATCCTGGTTCTAGTGCTCGGTTGAACACATGGTTGTCGGGATCATCGTGGTGACCGGTGCCGGGGAATATTGACCGGTCGTGAACCGAGAAAGTGAATACTCGAGGGTCGTTTTTCAAGAGGGCTTCGGTGCCGTCACCATGGTGGGCATCAATGTCCAGGATTGCAATGCGCCTGATTTTGTTGGTCTCATCATCAAGAATATGTTTCGCGGTCAATGCGAGATCGTTGAGGACGCAGAACCCGCTGGAGCGGTCTGCCATGGCGTGGTGCTTGGCACCCGCGAAGTTGACCGCGGTCAGAGCGTTGCCCTTGAGGAGTTCCTCGGCAGCCAGGATTGTTCCGCCGGCCATGCGGGCGGCGAGGCTCGCGAGGTCAGGGCGCTGCCCCTCCCACTCTCCGCAGCGACCGTTGACCAGAACCTCCTCTATATATAGGTGTTCGTGCACCGATTCGAGCTGCTCGATGGTGGGCAGGTAGTTGGAATCGATCTCCACGACCTCAACCCCGGATTGCGGGGCAAGGTCGAGGAGTCGCTCCTTGGCGAGGGTGAAGCGCCTTCCTTGGGTGGGGTGGTTGGGGTCGAAGACCCAGTTGGCGTACTCGTCTGAGTGAATCAGAACCAGGGTGTTGTTTTTCATGATTGTTCCTTTGGGTCGCTCGGTGAGGGTTTGTTGGGTTTTTTGTTCGTGCGTCCACGCGAACCAGCTGACATTGAATCGGTGATCAGTTTCGAACTGAATTCCATGGACTGGGTCCGGTTGTTGTGAATTTCGGGTCATCGGCTCTGTGTCTTTTGGCCCCTTCAATAGGTAAAGCACCTGAAAAGGCCCTGAGGTAAACAAGAAATCTGAAAAACTTTTTTTGGTGGTAAATGTCAGACCCACGGGTTAGCCTGAGGTGACGAAAAAAGGGGGATCCCATGAGTGAACGAATTGACGCGATCGCATTCCGCGAGGGTGTGTACGGCCAGATCTACGATGCTGCCTACGCGGTTGCCCGCAACCAGTCACCTGATGTTGCCGCTCACGCCGAGGACATCGCCATGAATATTGTGCTCAAGTTCACCAAGCGCCAAATGACCGCCAAGGTGGAGAACCCCGCTGCGTGGGGGCAACACACGCGCGCTACGCGTGCACCAACTACGCCAACAGGCAGGTGCACCGCCAACGCAATGAAGATGTCAACAACGAAACTTTCTGGGAAGAACGCGTTGATATCAACCCAGGGATCTACCCCTACAAGTCGGTAGCGGGAGCGGACGCCATTGCGTTTGCGTTGGCGTGCCTCAATGACCGTGAACGGGAAATGGTGCACCTGGTCGAAGCGGGGTACTCACACGCTGAAGTGGCCGAGATGCTGGGGTACGCGGGCGCCCGGTCGGTGACCACCACCATGAATCGAATCCGGGTGAAAATCACCGAACATGTGGGGAGCCGCGAAGAGGTGGAAGACATGGGGCATTGCGTGAATTGCTCCGGTGGCTGCTTCACTTGATCAGGGATTGAGTGGTCGGTCGGGTGGTGGCGGCTTCTGTCGTCACCACCTCCGGCCTGCATACGTGGGTTTCATTCATGGGTTTGGTGAATGTCAGACCCCGGTGAGAGTCTGTGATTGCTCGAGAAAGTGCCGTTAAGCCCTCCGGTTTGGCACTTGCCAACCGCCCTCTCGGGACGGTGGCTCTGGAGGAAGAGCAGCCCGAGGTTCATCTTTAGTTTCGTACTGGTGAGTCCACTCTCGGGAAGATCGAGTTGGGAAGGTTGTTATGACTGATTCTCAAGGGGGAAAGAAGTTTTTGTTCAGCACGGAGGGTGTTGATTTTTCTGACGACTCCGCGGTTGAGGATTTTGCCCGCACTGTGTGGGAGAAGTTCGTGAAAGCGAATGGGGAGGAAAACAATGACACAACAAAAGAACAGTGAATTCGAAACTGAGCCGAATATTCGGCTGAGTCCGCGTTACTTCGGGGCGGTGGCGTACGCCTCGGGGTTGCATGCGGGACAAACGCGCAAAGGGACATCGATTCCTTATATGAGTCACCTGCTGGGTGTTTCCTCTCTTGTGATTGAGGCTCTGGGAGATGAAGACCAGGCGATTGCCGCGCTGTTGCACGATGCTGCTGAGGATTGCGGGGGAGAGCCCCGGTTGCAGGAGATCGAAGCAATGTTTGGTCCGCGGGTGGCGTTGATTGTTCGCGGGTGCAGTGATTCCCTAGTTGAAGATCCGAAGGTGAAGTTGCCGTGGCGCGAGCGCAAAGAGGAGTACATCCGGCATCTTCAGGATGTTTCACCCGATGTGATTCTGGTGTCCTGCGCGGACAAGCTGCACAACGCTCGGGCGATCTGGACGGATATTCAACGCGATGGCGTGGAGACCATGGAGCGATTCAATGCACCGGGTCCAGAGATCGCTTGGTATTACTCTTCCCTGCTTTCGGCATTTGAGTTGCGTGGTGCTCCAGTTGATCTGTTGATTCCGCTGCGGGAAGTGGTGCTGAACCTGTCGAAGGCGCTGGATCCGTTGTAACGGTTGGTGCGTTTCTGATTCGGAGGGCTTGCCCTCACCCCACCACTAACCGTTAGGAGCTGTTGTAAGTAACCAGTAATTTTGATTTTGATGTTGTTGCCCTCCAAACCGAGGACACCCTCACCGCACTCGTTGCATTTGAGGCACCGATCAGTGAGTCTGATGCGGCTCGGCCAGGGGAGTGCTTGATTCCGATCCTGGATACCTCGGGGTCCATGGGAGGCGGCTCCCTTTATTCCTGCAAGCAAGCTCTTCACACCTTGGTCGATCGCATGAAGCCGCAAGATGTATTCGGTTTGGTGACCTTCAGCAGGGAAGCTGCGATCCACATTCCCACCCGGTCGATCGGGGAGCATGACATGGCGGTGGTGCACCAGTTGATTGAGTCGATCCTTGCCACGGGGAACACCGACCTCAGTGCTGGGTACCTGCTGGGATTGGATCAGGCTCGGCGCAACGTGCAGCAAACCGGTGCATCGGTAATTCTTTTATCTGATGGGCACGCAAATGCGGGCTTACAAAACCAGAGCAAAATTGGTGAAATAGCCAGCAGCGCTGCTAGTGATCGAATCACCTCAATCACCATTGGAATTGGTCAAGGCTATGACGAGACTTTGCTCGCCCAGATTGCCACCACCGGAAACGGTGCTCACCGATTCGCTTTCACCTCTGACGATGCCATTTCAATTCTTGGCGAGGAAGGTGGTGACCTGCTCAATAAGAGTGTGATCAATGCATTCCTGCGGATTGTCCCAAATGATCCAGCACTGGTTGAAGGAATCGGAACACTGCAAGATGTCGGCAAATGGCTAGAACACAATGACAACGGTGATCCGGTAGTCGTTATTCCCGTTGGTGACATTTATGCGGGTGAGCGGCGGGAACTCCTGGTGCAATTCAAACTCCCAGGTCTGAGTGAGCTCGGGCAACACACGATCGGGGATTTTGTGTTCGAGTTTGTGTCCATGCCGGCGCTGGAGCAGTCCAAGGTCACGTGGCCGATCACGGTGAATGTGGGAACTAGCTCCGAAGCAAGTGCTCGGGTGGCTGACCCGACCGTGACCACAGCTGTCCTGATCACCGAGAGCGCCAAAGCGCAACGCGAGGCCAGTGAGAACCTGCGTAGGGTTAACCGATGCTGCGAGTGCGAACATTCAAGAGCGTATTGATCGTTTCGGTGAACTACTGGTGACTCTGCCTGACACCGAGGAGTCAAACGTTGTCAGGGTGAACCTGCAACGCGAGATAGATCACCTGAACAAACTAGCCCGTGGGATTGAGTTCAATGACGCAAACCTGATGAGCAAGAGTTTGTCTGAGGAGTCCACCGCGAACCTGCGTGGGCGTAATCGAGATGAGGCTCGCAGGGATCGCTCGCGAGGAAACGGGACTTCTAGTCTTTGTCTGTGACCTGAGCGTCTTCTCTCGCGAGCGGCGCTACTTCCCATTACTAGATGCGTTCAGGTCCCGTGGCTCACTGGCGGATCTGCTGAACTCAAGACGAGAATTGATCAGGAGGTCAATTAGTGTTTTGAATATTCCACGGGAAATTCAGGCCGAATTGGTATTCATTTAGCGGCGAAACGCCTTGTCACCCACTCGGCTGTGGCCACTAAGTTCATTGATAATTCCATTTTTGCTAATAGTCGTTCAATCCCAGCCCCCAGTTAGCACCGCAGTCGACGAGTTCTTTGCAGAGAGCTCGGTGGGGAACGGCAACGTTTCAGTCCTGTGGTTCATCCTCACCAGTGAGGACCCAGCTGCATGTTCCGATGACCTGGCCTTTTGAGTTGATAAGGGGTCCGCCTGAGTTGCCGGAGTTGAGTGGGGTGGTGGCAACGTCCCGGTGCCTTCCCGATTCATGTCTTCTGTGACCTGTTTACAAAGATTAGGCGATTTAGCACTTTACTTCTCTGGCTGGTCAATACATTTCATGAGATTTCTCTTAGCTGCGCATTGAACTGCATTCACGGATGTAATGGAGTGTCTTTAAAATCTTGAAAGGAACGCAATCGATCTGGTCAGGGTTGTTTCGAGATCCACGTGCAGATCTAGCAATCACCCAGTAGTCGAGGGCTGATACCAAAGACTCGGGTTTCTCCATGAGTGAACTCGCCTTGGGATAAGGGCAAAAGGCTGCCAATGTGCATGGGTTCGTGGGCTGACCACTTGCTTCTCGAAATTTCTGATTAGCATCTTCAGGTAAGTTTCCAGTCTGACTCTGCAAAGTCTGACAGTGAGATTCCTTTCACTGGGAGTCGGCCAATGGATGCATAGGCGCAGTGAAATTTTTGAGTTTTGTCCCAAATTTCAAAGGATGAACTCATTCGCCCAGGGTTGAATATTCATCTCCAGCGTTCCGTCTATGACTTGAAGCAAGGCTGGTTCAGTTAGGTCTATCTCATCTGCCTCCAACCAAGAGCCATTAAGCAAGTCTTAAAATGAGGGGATCATCTGAGGGCAATAGGTTTGAATGCCGTACTTATCAGCCTAAACGAGTGGCATCTTCGAAAGTGCGTTCAAGGCTATGCACTTGTAATACTTCTTCAGAAGGTTGATGGTAAAACTATTCTGATTCTGACATGGAATCAATGATCCTCCCTCTCTTCTTTGGCGTTTTTATTGGTTTCAAATTGAGGAGCTCTAGGAATAGACATGCTACGTAAATCCATTCAGTTGGACCAAATCTATGGCCCACTACGGCATTATTAAAATTCTTGCCGGACAAATCGACCTCGGTTTTAGTCGACGTGAAATTGGCTATGAATCCCATGTATTTCACGAGGAACATCGACAGCTAAGTCCGATGCGTCGACAGGTACATGACTGGATGTGCTCCGCGATCGGTGATAACCCGAGAAATATTCGTGGAGTGATTCATACCAGCGAGGATAAGAATCAAAGAAACTTCCGAAATAGTTATCGCCAATTTAGGTCGCACTCAGTGGATCCTCAATTTCAGCTGAGAAGTCGCTGTTCATAATTGAAGTGAGACGCGAGATGAGCCGGGTCGGTATCGCGATTACTCGCTAAATTGCGCAAATCAATAACGTCAAGGAGAGGGGCGGTTATGGATACCTTTCCCTAATTTGGGCTTTCTCAACGAAGTCGCCCAGCCCGAACGTGTAATCGCTGTCTGCACAGGGCCCTTACCTTTCAGTCACGGACCGTAAATATTAAAAACTAGATAAATTCCAGGCAATCGCTTGGTTTCGCCTCCGGAAATACATTCAAATAGAGTTCCAATGCAACGGCGCGGGTCAAGATCCTTAGTGAT
Organism: Candidatus Nanopelagicales bacterium; assembly: GCA_018402075.1. The sequence goes on from JAGYJP010000017.1 coordinate 19,898, forward strand.
CCTGCTAAAAGACTGGCTCGTCAATCACTTCCAGTAGTCCCAATTTACGCAACTCTCGAGCAATATCAGTCAGCCTTGGCCAAAGGCCAATAAATCTAGAACCGACTGCCAGACCCCTCCACTAATTGCTTTGTCATCAGAGATGGGCTGAAGGGCAACGCAAAAGAGGTTATCTAAAAGATTCCATGCAGGGTGCTCAGGCATGCATCCTCAAAGGATTTCGCCATCGGACCATTCGGAATCAAAGCGCGCAAATCAACGTATTGGTTTCCAGATCGGCACCTGGAGACTGAATTTACTTTCAAACGCATCATCGGAAATCCCTGCTTCGCGGAACATGGAGTAATCGTATGGCTGACCACTGACGATCGCTGGTAATCGGCACGCGCTCTTGGGCCCATCAATGGTTTCACTTCTCAAATAGTCGTTCGAATCCCAGCTACGGTTAACATCGCTATCGACGAGTTCTTCGGAGAGGGCTTTGTGGGCAACGCAACGTTTAAGTCTTGTGGGCCGCTATCTCCGTGAGTACCCAGTTGTCCGCTCCGATGACCTGGCCCAATACGTTGATGAGAAGACCTGCAGCCCATTGACCCACCCCGGTGGCGAGTCTTGTCCTAGACTCCATTTTCATGACCACGTTTCCTCCCTTCAATCAACGGGAAGGTCCGCAGCACAGGGTTTATGTGATCGAGGTCGAGATCGTGCATAAGTCTATTCCTTGGAACTTGTATGTGGGATACACCAACTTGTATTTGCGGGAACGTTGGAAAAGATACGAAGAGCTCTCTCCAAGTATCTCAAAGTTTTTTCGTAGTGGAAAGGTTATCGCTCTAGAATTCCGTTATGACCTGACGAAGGGTTGGGGGCCCTATGACACAAAAGAGGAAGGAATTTGGGCAGAGGGTGCACTTGCACTCACGTTGTCTAGGGGGGGACACAAGGTTTACAGCGAGCAACTAAAAGTTGCAATCGCGAGAAATTCTTGTTAGAAAGTTGTGTTACGGACTGATCAATTATTTTTTATATCGGAGCGGTAATTCGGGTTCGAACGATAGATCAGTTGACACTGACATCGCGATTTGGCTGCAGTTTTAAAATACCTGACTGGAGGCCTGCCATAGTCGAGTTCTTGACACCGTCTATCTAATTCAGAATGTGAGTTAATAGAGGTGCGTTGTGGCATGATTGTGAGTGGTGGGAAGATTCTCAGTGTGGGGAGACCATAGGTGAACGTTTTCATAACGGCTACAGGGTCAAAATATCATTTGAGAGACGACCTTGAGTGCACTCAAAAGGCACATGGCCTCAGTTCTGTCGACTTAGACGTCGCAGGGGATATGGGATTACGTGCTTGCATCACTTGTGAAGCACCTGCGGCTGGCGAGATGTCTGAGGGAGATGGCCGTTGGCTCCGCACCATTGACGATTGGCAGCAAAAGAGTCTGCTTGAAACTCGCTGGGAGAGTGCTTTTGCGCGGAGAGTCCTGGCAAGAATTCCTCAATTGTCACCCGACGACGTGCAACCCCAAGCATATATTTCGGCCGATGGAAAGCAAACAAAAGTTGACTTCCTAATTGAAAAATGTCACCTAGTTATCGAAGTTGATGGCTTCAGCAAGGATGGGGAAGCACTAAGCCAAACAGACGTAGAGCGCAGGAACCGACGAGATTCAGCATTATCTTCCTCAGGCTTTATGGTTATTCACTTTAGTAATACCCAGGTTTCTCTCGAAGCGCAAGACTGCGCTCGACAGATTCAAAATGCGATAGACAAAGCTTCATCGACATCCGCAGTTGCATTCGATGTTCACGAAAAGCAAACTGAATTCGATCCGCTGAGTCGCTCACAAGGCAATCGAAGTGCTCCTTCGCTAATCATTGTTGTCGCCTTAATTGTCCTTGGCGTTGCTATCGCAGGTGTCACGTACCTTTTAATGGGGAGAGGCGCATCTCAAGTTGCTCAGCAGGCGCAAGCAGTAGTGCCGGATGTTTCACCTTCAGAAATCCCCAGCGGATCGAGCGATACAACAGCTGCACTATCGGATACGGTTGATGAGGCCAATGGCATCTCCACAGATGAAATTTCATGGGTAGAGCCGCTGTCGAAATCAGAGTGCCCTGCTAGCAACCCGATAAAGGGCCGAATTAAGGGCGGTCCCACCCCGGACGGAGACGATTTCATTCATGTTCCCGGAGGAAAATTCTATGACACGACTTCTTTCACTCGATGCTATTCTTCTGCGGAATTGGCATTTAGAGACGGATTTGTTCAATATTTCGAAGACTGCGATTCGGCTCGAATGTCTAGTCTCACTCCCCTCACCAAAGGCACAGATATGTACGAAGCCAACGATCACTTAGATGGCGACAAAGACGGAGTCGCTTGTGAATGAGAGACTCAACGTATAAACGAACTCGTTCCGCGAATTCTGTTCTACACTGGTATTTCCAGATTGACAGAGTTAGTTTTCTGGCTGAAGTGCAGTTTCGCGAGTAAAAAGTGCACGGTGGATGTAAATTCGAGACTTTTTCACACACCTACCTGTGCATCGAGATCGCAGATAAATGAGCGAAGGTCTCACTCTTGGATCTGGCGGCTGGCGATTCCCCGAGTTTGGTTGACATCACTGATTTGAAAACTTATGATCACACCAAGCTTTATATACACGGTCAACCCCCTCTTTCGTTGCTAGCGCCCACCACTTATCCTTTTTTGAACCGACTGTTTTGGGAGGAGTTGTCACTATTACAGGAAATCTCTCTTCCGGATCTGCAAAGACATCACGAACATGATTCCACACAACTTTTGTGACGCTGTCATCTGAGAAAAGGGATTCACCTTCCATGCGAACCCAGCCTTTCCCTGCAAGTTCGAAATACAATTTCTTGTCTCGCGCTTTGATGGGTCTTGGTCCGCCATGTTCTTTCATAACAAGCGTTGTAAATAGATACGCCGCCTGGAATTCAAGCTCGCCATCAGTCACAGAAATGCGATGAGCTGTTACATATGGCGGAGAACCTGAAACGATACTCGCCATAACCCCCCCATAACTCGTTTCCTCGCAACACCCAAGTGCTCTAATTTGTTGGTGTGACCTACCGCCTCAGCGTACCTCTCGGGTGCGCGCACTCGAAGGTAGGTCAACTACCCGACCCATAACTTCATCAATCGCTCCCGGGAGGAATAATGAACCGTTAGGTTTTTCGTGCCGTATTCATACGTGTGCCATCTGCGGTTGGGATGCCCGGTTTGTGGCTAGCAGATGAGTTCGAATTCGGCGCGTGGAACATTTCCGATTGAGGAATGCAGCAAAATGATGTTATACCAATAATCCCATTAGGCGATGGCGTCTTCAACGTCAGCGATGGTCTTGAAGGGTCCGGCATGCCATTGGACATTCCACTGGCCATACTGGCTAATTGATCGACCAAGAAGACGTAAGGCGTTGGTTTCGATCGACTTGTTTACTTCTTCCTCGCGAGATTTCAGGTCGTGGAGCGAAACAGAATGGCGACGTGACTTCTTGCATGTTGCTTGCAGGCGTGATTCGCCCATCCCGTCCGCGGTTGCTGTTCTAGATCGAGGCAGTGGAAAAAGTATCGCACAGCACTCGGGCATGCTCACCTACTCGTCCAACCACTTTGGTGAAGAACTAGTCTTCAAGGAGGTGCTTGGGAACTTGAATGCCGTGCGTTCCCATGTGGAATGCGTTCCGTTCATCGGGGTCGTCGAGGTTGCCGATCTCGTCACTGCAGTCAACGAGGAATTGGTCATTGCGAGCAACAGGTGTGGCAACTGCGATTGCCATGCGCGCCCAAACCTCTGGAGTGACTGTGTCCGGTTGATAGCCACCGGCACCGCCGAGAAGGATTGGAGTATCACGGAATGCTTGGCGAACCTGACGAACAGCTTTCACCATTCCTTCGATCGTGTAGTTTAGTGTTGACAAAGGGTCGGTTTCGTGACCGTCGGCTCCCATTGCAATGAAGATCATGTCAGGATGGAATCGGTCGGCGAACAGCGCGAAGTCAAGGATTGTTCCTTCGAGTTCACTGTCACCTGACCTTGGTTCTAGGGCTCGGTTGAACAGATGGTTATCGGGATCGTCGTGGTGGCCGGTGCCGGGGAATATTGACCGGTCGTGAACCGAGAAGGTGAATACTCGAGGGTCGTTTTCCAGGAGGGCTTCGGTGCCATCGCCGTGGTGGGCATCAATATCCAGGATTGCAATGCGCCTGATCTTGTTGGTTTCATCATCC
>JAGYJP010000018.1 GCA_018402075.1 Candidatus Nanopelagicales bacterium
TCTTCTGCCTTCGCCTGAGCGCGATTACTGACAACCTTTGCGGTTGCTGCTACTCCCACGATTCCCATTCCACGACGTCCCACCATGATGATCCCTCTCCCTAGAAGTTGATCTCAATGGATACCAGTTGCCCGAATCAAATTCATGTTTCTCGTGAATGAGGAGAGTTCGTTGGAAGGGTGGGGACTTGCCAGCCGAGGGCAACTGCACCCAGTCGAATTGTGAGGGTGACGGCGACACCGACCAAGAACGGAATCCATTCACCGAAACTTTGGGTGAGGATGAATGCAATCGAACCGGCGACCGCAGCTAATGCGTACACCTCGCCATCAAAAATGGAGATGCGTTTACCGGCCAGTACATCGCGAATAATTCCGCCGCCAATTCCGCTGATTACCCCGAGAACAACCGCGGGTCCCGCGGGGAATCCGGCATCGCGGGCAATGTCGGTGCCCACGATTGTGAAAGCCGCAAGACCGATGGCATCGGTGAAGATAAACACGCGTCCCATCCAGGTGGTGTGACTTTTCCAGGGAAATACCCGCGCAGCAATCCAGACCACAATCACCGTGATTGCAATGACAGCAATGGTGGGCCAGAAATCAATCAGCCAGCCGGGGGTTTGCACCATCAGCAGATCGCGCAGAGTCCCACCACCAATTGCTGTGACTGCGGCCAATGTGGAGACACCCAGCCAGTCCATACCGGCTCGTGCACCCGCGACGGCACCCGAGGCCGCGAATGCAGCGATGCCCACGACGGTCATGACAAGTAGTGGCAGGGGAAGATCAAGCACGGACACAGCCTCTCAGGTTCTTGCGCAATTGCAGTGTGTATGCCACCGGTACTTGATTGTTATTAGGTCGTAGTCGGCGTCTTTGGCCGGTATGGCCACAGATAGCTCGCCGCAATCGTGATGACGGCCGCGACCAGTGTGGACAGAATTCGGTAAGGACCCGTTTCGCTGATGGGTTCACCATCAAAGACAAACAAGGTGGTGACGATCAAAGTAATGCCAGCAACAGCAATGGGGTAGTTGGCGTTGATAAAGGCGAGGGCGAAAAGGGTTCCAATGAAAATATAAATGGCAATGAGAATGGGACTTGTTCCAATGAGGTCAAGGAAGAACAGTGAGACACCAATACCGACGAAGGTTCCGAGGGTGCGCTCAACAACTCGTGTTGATGTTCCGTTCTTGTCCGGGCGAGACATCCACACAACGGTCATGGGCATCCAGTATTCGTGGGGCCACCCCGTGCCCTGAGCAATTGCTGTGGCAACGCCGAGTGCCACAGCGAGGCGAAGTGCGTGGCGGGCAAATTGGTCATCGATTTTTCTGTGTTCTTGAAGGCGATCAATTACTGAGCGTCCCACTTCACTCACGTGTTTGGTCGTTACCTGTTGGGTGATTGGATGGCGGCGATCAGATAAGAGGGCAAATGCACCACCAATGAGCAGCTGCACCACTCCGCCGACGGCGAGTAATAGCGCTGAAGTGATTGCCGTCCGATCGGTGTCAGGAGCACCTGAGAAAACAACGTAGAGAACCAACGACAAAACGCCAATGAGACCACCTCGTTTACCGAGAGCTCCGGCGAATCCACCCATTAAAGCCATGACCATGGCAATCGGAACTTGAGTCATGTCGAGAGTGGCGGCAAGACCGCCGATGAGCGTGGCAATGGTTGCCCACAAAAGGCACCAAGACATTCCTTTGATTTGGTCAGGTGACCTGGCGCCGGTGTTGGCTATACCGACAAAGATGGCGCCAATCGCCAGAGGAAACACCGCTCCAACTTGATCGAGGCGCATACACCCGAAAGTGATTGTGGCCGCAATGATCGCGGTGACAAGAGGTCTGGCCCAAATAATCTGATCACGTGAGATCGCAACTGGACCCACCAAGACATTGCGCAAATGACTGTGCTGCACTTCAGGTTCCGATCCAAGACCGCCGGGATGTTGAGCGGCAAGTTAGCACGGGAAAGGGTCCCTCACCCGAGATTCACTCGGATTGCGCAGAAGTGTGAGTTGCTGACTTTCACATTTAACGTCGTTTTTTCAGCACGCCAATTTGATAGGACGCAAGGACACTTTCCGGAGCTGACTGCCCGGAATGCTGCCCACCAAACATGGACGTACCGTTTTTGCCACAGAGCCCGAGAATGCGAGAGGATCCGCCGGGATGCTGGTTGATCCACCTGGTCACGTTGTAGACCTTTTTATTCACCACTGTCCAGCACGAGGTGCTCTTATTGTTCTTCTTCACTTGAGCGAATGTAATCTGCTTGGTGGTGTTCGGGGCTGCCACAATGGCGGCAGCGCCGAGGAATGAAGATCCGCCAATAACGGCCGCCGCGCCAATGCTAATAAGTGTGTTCTTCATGGCTCTCGAATCCCTTCAGTCAGGTACGGATACCAATCTAACCTGCATTCGATTAATGGCCCCCAGCCGGCGTCTCCGCAGGCTGCGCTGCCAGGCATCCACGGTGAGAAATTGCACTGGAACCCAGAGAATTACCCACGATGTAACAGCCAGACCCTCTGCCAAGGAATCTGTGATGTAGTAGTCCTTGGCATTGGTCAGGTTCTCGATGGTGATTGCGACCATCTGGATTGCGAAAAATACCGCAATGGAGACAACTAATAGGCGGCGAACAACTGGACCTCGGGATTGGAAGGATTCCTGATCCAATTTGTTTTCCACCTGAAGGTACCGATGCACAGCTTCATTGAGTTGTGTTTCGGTGGACGGGTGAATGTGTTCTTCAGGAAGTTCCAGGAGCAGCTCCACCGGTTGGTCTTTAGGAAGAGTCTTGATCAGGAGTTCCTCGCGGACGGTGTCAAGTGCAGGTTGCGCGGTGTACTCGGTGTAACGGGGATCGGTGGGCGAGATGTCATCCGCTTTGAATAACTGGCCAGGGTGGTCAAGTCGAACCCGCAGTTGAAACGGCTCCACGTTCAACCTCTATGCCCCATGACAAAGTCCATGTCGCGATCGCGGGTTGTGATCATGAATTACCTTTGCTCTGTCGCAATAGGTCTCTGATTTCGGTCAACAATTCGGTTTCAGTCACGACTGGGTCAACGACCTTGGGTTGATGCTCGCGCCATTTATTGAGTGGCAAAACAAACACGAAATAAATGACAGCCATGGTGATGAAGAAGGTAATGAAGGCATTCACGATTAAGGAGAAATCAAATACCTGGCCATTGATTGTGAAAGAGCCGGCGTCGACCCCGCCACCGGTGATCAATCCCAGCGCCGGTGTGATCAGTGCACCGGTCACCCCGGTTACCAGGGCGGTGAATGCGGCACCGGCCACGAAACCGACGGCGACATCAATGACATTGCCACGAGTGATGAAGTCTTTGAAGCCCTTGATCATTCTCGGAGTTTATCGGTGGATCAATCCTTATTCGGAAGGTTTGCCTTGAGGGCAATCTCGGGTTCATCGTAATCCGCCAGGGGGACCTTGGTGGGCCTTCGAATTATCCAGGTGAAGAAGGCCACCACCGCAATGATGGCGGCAATCACCTCAACGGTATTAATTGTTCCCTGTCGGGCGAAATCAAGGACGGGGCCGCCGATTTGCTGGCTCAGAATGAACACCGCCATGATCAAAACAAACCAACCGAATGCCTTGCGCAGCAGATCTGGGTGGATTTTACCCACCAGGCGGCTGCCTATGAGTGCGCCAACAACCGCACCGGCAGTGACAATAAGAGTGAGAGTCCAGTTGATTTCCGTCTCAGGATTGAGGGCCACAATTGAGCCCCCACCAAATGTGAGTGCATAGCCGGCGAATCCAGCGAATGACTTCATGGCGACCACAAGCAGCGAGGTGGCCACGGCAATCGGCATGGGAAGGCCACCGAGAAGTGCGAGTGCCGGCACAACGAGGAATCCACCACCGGCACCCACGAGTCCGGTGACAAAGCCAACGATTGCGCCATCGAGAATTATTCGAAACAGCGGAAGTCCTTTGTGGGCGTGACTTGATTTCACCGTTCGGCGACCACGAATCATGGCGACAGCGGTGACACCCATCATGATGGAAAACGCACCGAGGAGCAGTGCCCCAGGCAGGTGACTACCGATTTGGCCACCGATAAACGCACCGATCATGCCGGCAGTTCCGAAAATTAAGCCCATGCGCCATTGGACTCGTCCAGCGCGAGCGTGAGCAATCAAACCGAAAAGGCTCGTCACGCCAACAACAAAAAGACTCGCCGTGATGGCTTGCTTCGCATCAAAGTCAAGGACGTACACCAAAAGTGGAGTGGTGAGGATTGAGCCACCACCACCGAGTAATCCCACTGCTGCACCAATAAAGATCGAAAGAAATGCGGCAAGAATGACCATGGTGTTCCTAGGAAGGCTGACCGGCTGCGACAGCGGACGGCGTGTACAAACCACGTGATGCGGATGGAGCGCTGCTGTGATCGAAGTCAACTTCCAGGGTGAATCGGTCACCGCGAATGAAAGTTTCCCGCCATTCAATTGCTCTGTTATTGGATGCGCCAAGTCGTTCAATGGCGAAAACTGCGACCCCCGTTGGCACGGCGAGTATGGATGCAATGTGGCGTGGTGCGGGTTGGGCGTTAATTCTTTCCTTGCCGCCGTCCATGTCGATTCCACACCGTGTTTTCAATTCGGAGTACAGCGAGTTGGTGGTGAAGTCACTCGTCAGCAACTCGCGAGTCTCGCTCGCCAGTAACCAGCTGGTGTCGTGGGCCAGTGGTTCACCATTCGCCCAACGCACGCGCTCCAGCACCACCAGTTCAGTGTGTGGATCTACCCCGAGTTCTTGGGCAACGGTGTGGTTTGTGGTGATGGCGAGACGTTGCACCGTGCTGGACTGGGTGACACCTTCTTCGGCGATTGTTTGAAAGAGTGAATACAGGGCCCCGAGATTTTGTGAGTAATTGCGTTCTTGGATCGAAGTGCCACGCCCGCGCTCACTCTTGAGGATTCCCTCGGTGCGAAGGACTCGAAGTGCTTCGCGGATTGTGTGACGACTCACGCCATATTGCTCGGTTAAATCAAATTCGCCAGGAAAGCCGTTGGTGAACTCGTTGAGGTCGATCCGACGACGGAGGTCATCGCAGACCTGGGCCCACAATGGCAATGGGTGGTTCCGATTTGGCGGCTTCGCTCCGCTTGAAAGCGCTGGCTCAGATGAGGGTCGCATTTACCCGCCTCTCTAACATTGATGTCCCTGGGATCAGGGATAACGAGTTATCGAAGGCAATTGTACGTACATTCGGACACATTTTGCAACCCAGGGGGCCTGACGGGTACCCGTTCTGTGCGATTCAGTTTCACCAAAAAGGAAAATCAAGGAATTTGGACAATTCAAAAAGAATGGATTACCCAATCTTTATTGGAGTCTGATGCTTAAAGGGCTTGCCCAAATCCGAACTTTGGCCGAGATTTCTCCTCCCGATCACGAACCCAGTCAAGGGGTTCACGAGCAGAGTTTGAGTGCAGCCGTCAACATAAACAAATCACGCCTGATTTGTTTTTTGAATCCCAACACCATCTGACTGAGTTCGCAAATCTTTGACATATACTCCTTAAAATTCGAATTTAGTCTGGGTATGGCATTTATGATGTTGAGCCCCAGGCCGGATTTAATCCATCTACCCACCCAGAGGAGCTCCATGAACGTACTTGTCCACAAAAAAACCACCACCACAAATCGGGTATCAAAGCGGTTTCGAGGTACCGCTGCTGCGGCATCTGGAATAGCACTCCTGGCGGCAACGCCTAGTGCAGTGATTGCACCCGCTGCATCGGCTGCCATAGGCCCATGCCTTGGCCAAACATTGAATACGAGTAGCAGTTGCACCGTAGCCCCCGGGGAAACGATCGCTTTCACCATTCAAGGCGGTCCAGGTGGCAATGGCGGCGCGGGCGCATCCAACGGCATGCCAGGTGGTGTAGGCGGACCCGGCGGTATCGGAGCCAAGGTCAGCGGCACCTACATCAACAACACAGTCTCAATTCAGACGGTGACCGTGACCGTGGGCTTTGCTGGGTTAGATGGGGTCGATGGCATCTCTCCTGGTCAGGACGGACTCCTGGGGGGCCCCGGCCAAGCGAGTTCACTTGCGGTTATGGGAGGAACCACAATCGTGAGCGTGAGCGGCGGACTAGGTGGAGGTTTTGGTACGGGTGGTTCGGCCGGGTCGAATGGCACGAATGGTTCGGCCGGGTCGAATGGCAACCTCACGTTGCCAGTCGAATTGCCCTCTGGCTGGACCCTGTTCAGCCCGCCACCTTGGGGAATTGGGCAAGTGAGTTTCACCTCCGCACCTGTTCCTGCACCTACAACCGGGTTGGGACCGGCTCCGCTCTTCCAGCAATTCGGAAAGCCTGCTTCTGGCACCTGCAACGAGGTGGCTCCACAAAGTCTTAACTGGGCTGGCGTAGCCGGCGGTGGCTGGGGCGATTCATGGGCGCAGTGGGTGAACGGTGGAAAAGGTGGCGCCGTGTGTACACGCACCCTTATTTACAGCAGCACACTGTCAAAATGGATTGTCGAATAGCAAACTTGCACCACTTGCACGCTCACTGGTAACACAGGAAGGCTCTCTCCTCACTGAAATGTGCGGAGGGAGCTTTCTTGGTCATGGTACAGGTGAATTGGGTGAGTTGACCCGGTGAAGGCATCGCATCAGTCCCCTTCATTGCATCTTTCATGATGTAGTAGGGACATGGAGAAATTACTGGTTTTCGGTGACGATGGATCCGGCGGCGCGGACACCGCGTGGGAATGGGTGTGCGCTCAGGAGTGGACCGGGTGGAGGTTCTGTCGATTCAACCGTTGAGCAAAACCAATCCCACGACCCAGCCTGCCCGTTCCTGGCAACCCGAACATCCGCGCCTTGCTCCTCCTGACACCCGCATCAGCAGTGTCGAATATTTGGTGGCGGACGGGAAGCCGCAGGAGGTTCTATCCGCCGTTCACGCAGATCTTGTGGTGGTGGGTCCTCGAGGTGCGGGAATTCGAAAGAAGATGCACCTGGGAAGTGTTGCCGAAGCACTCATTTTTTCTCCGAACTCACCGGTGATTATTGCTCGCGGAAATTCCACGGTGAAAAACGTCACCCTCGCTGTCGATGGTTCAACCCATGCATCAACGGCCATGAAATTCTTGGGCTCCATGCCGTGGATCTCCAGTGTCCACGTCAGCGTTATTGCGGTCGATGAAGGTGATGGCCTCGGTGCTCAGGCGACCAGGGTTGCCGGCAAGTACTTCGAGGACTTGGGGGTTGCAGTGAAGACCGTTGTAAAAATCCCACATGAACTTGATCTGACCATCAATGTGTGTCGGGATCTAGATGAATTCATTGTCAACAATCCATGCGATCTTGTCGCTCTGGGTACCCAAGGACTTCGCGGTGTGAATCGACTGAGAATTGGATCGGTGGCAAGTCACGTTGCCCACCATGTGGGGTGCTCGATTCTGCTGGTTCGTGATCAATCGCTCTCATCAGTGTTTCCTTAAGTCGCTCACGCAGCGGTTCAGCCTGAGCGGCGATTTCACGTTGCCATTCAACGTATTCCCCGCGGCCCGCTTTTGTTTCAATAGGAATTGGGGTGTAGTTGTAATCGGTGAGGTCATAGGGCGAAGCCTGCATGTCCACGGTCCGGGTACGCACGGCAAGTTCAAAGCAATCGAGAACCAAGTCGCCGGGTACCAGTTGTTGGAGCCACATGCAATATTTATAGAGATCCATGTTGGCGTGCAGGCAACCGCGTTGATCCAGTTGTGTTTGATTCTCACGAGTGGGAATGAGCCCGGCGTCATTGGCATTCAGTGGCGCAGCCTCAGGGGTGAAGAATCGGAACGCATCAATATGGGTGCAGCGCAGTCCTACCTGCTCCACGGTATCCGCGATCTGCTGGGGGCTGAGTCTTAGTGGGTCAGGGTGACGAATCTCGTTGACGGGTGACTGATAGACCATGGCCCACTCGTGCAATCCGAAACAATTAAAAGATGCACTGCGGTTTTGAATTCCCGTGAGTAATTCAACAACAAACTCAATGCGACGGCGGTGTTTGTTGATGTAATCAGGATCAATTGTGAATGTGTCACCGGTGCGAGTGAATGCACTGTGTTCGGCATTGAAGTTATCAGTGAATTCAATATCCCACCCGAACCCGGGAAACCACTGTTCTAATTTGGCGGAGGAGTACGGGTAGTACTCAAAGAGAAAATCAAGAACAGGCTCGCGTTCGCCTGCGACTTTGCGCTGTTTGCGTGGGAGAGTCCAGCGCTCGGCGCGTGCACGGTGCACTTGCTGGTGGTGATTCCATGCGGTGGACGTAATAACCGGATTCATGCTTCTCGAATCATGTGTGGCGAACCTGGTGCAATCCCACGGCGGTGCAGCCGGCAATAAATGGTCCAAGTCCAAATGCGCTGATCGGATCAAGTGCACCAACACCTCGAACCTTGCCCGCGGCCGCCATGGCTGCTGCCCATGCGAGCAATTCGGCGGTGAGTGGATACGGCGCTGGACCTTCCACCTGCACGGTCTCAAGGGGGCGACCAACTAGATCTCGCACCATTGCAACGGCGATGCTGGTGCCGCGGAAAAGATCCGAGCCGGTTGGTCCTTCGCCGGTTGTGGCCATGGCTCTGTCGGTGACGCGTTGCGTGAGTGCAGATGACCCCGGAATTCTGTTGAACACCTGCGTGACCCGAGCAACCTTGGAAATCGGCTTACTCCACTTACCCGCCCAGCCCAGAAACACATTGACCTCAAGGAGTGAGGGTGACATGGCGGGTAGACCGAATTGCTCGGTGCCACCAATGCTGATGCCCCCAACTTTTTTTCCATCTACAAGGGTGAATTCGCAAAAGTCGGTGCCGAGGGCGGCATTCTTAAGCACGCCATCGCGGAATTGGTATCCGGTTGCGCCCAGGGAAGCAATTGCACTGGCCTGCGTTCCGCTGCTCATGGACATGGGTCCGCGAGTGAAGTAACCGATATCAATACGTGCCGGAGTATCGCCTCGGTCCCGACAATTGCGTAAGGCAAGTGCTCCGGCGAAGTTCCCGGGAATGAAGTCGTACCCGCACGCGGGAATAAGGCGGGCACCGGTTGCCGATGCTTGCTTACTTTGCTCGAACACGTGGCGAATAAATCCAGACTCACCGGTGGAGTCAATGTAGGTGCAACCAGCATGAATGGCAGCGCTTACTGCGGGGGCTCCCACCACGCTGAATGGACCGGCGGTGCTGACCAATACATCTGTGGGATCGGACACTAAGCCGATTACCGACTCAGGAATGGTTGCATCGGCCTGCTCCCAGGTGGGTGCTGCGCCCGCAGGTGCAATGCGGGTGAGTTCCCGAGTGAGGTCCTGCAGCCGTTCGGGGTTTCTTCCCGCCAAGACTGGCGCCAACCCGGCGCGAACCATGGCCTCAGCCGTCAAGCGGCCGGTGAATCCGGTAGCGCCCAACAACACGATTTTGCCCTCGGAATTCCCGGTGGAACCGTGCTCACCATTTCGCTGCGCCATGTATCCCAGACTATTGCGTGAGCGGTGATGGGTAATCTCACGGTATGGAAGCCCCCGACGACCCGGTTGTTCGGGCCCAGACCATGGAGTTGGAGCTCACCGCGGCTCTCCACGAGGTGCGCCTCCACTCATTTGTGCAATCAGTGGAAATAACTCCCGGGCCTGAAGCAATTGTTCAACTGCATGCAACCGAGTTGCCGGCAGATGTGTCTGCCGCACTTATTCGCGAGTGCGCCCAGCGGGGATTGTCTATTGACATCAATGCTGAATATCAATTGGTGGTGGCACCTGAATTGACTCTGTCACGAAATGCTGTTTTGGCCTTGGGTCAAGCACTCTCTGATTCACTGACCGCAGTTGGCTCTGTCAGTGGTGCACCGGAGAAACCTTCACGGGCATCTGAGAAATCACTGTCCCCGCACGAGCGCGATTTGCTGGCAAATGTGCCACCGCACCACGGTGAGTGATGACGGTGAAAGTTATGGTCACCTGTTGGTGATAACCACCGAAACATCAGGGGAGATATTTGCGGCCAACTCGGTACCCACACTGTGATCAACGGCCACAACGATCACGGCCGAGTTCGTGGAACTGAACCCGCCGGCACCGGGAATGTCAATCACCAGTGCACCGGTTGCAATTACTTCGGGGTAGCCATGAGCACCGGGTGCGATCAGATCTAGTGTGTCGCCGATATTCACCGCGGCCGTGATCGCAGAAGAACGTAAAGTCACCGGTACCGCTACCTGATCTTGTTCCAGTGACGGGAGAAATTCACCACTTGCGCTTACCTGGGGGGTGGATCGCAGAGAGACAAAGAGAAACAGCACGGCAAGGGCTGCACTCACCGAACCCAGTACCCGTCGGTGTCGGTGAGTGAATTTACGAATCAGTGCGGTGCGTCCGGGTGCCACCCTGTGACACTAGATCGCAAGTCACTCGCTGTCGAATTATTGTCCACAGGTGACTTTCCACAGGCTTAATCGGAGGATTTAGATCCGGATGAACCTGATCCGGATGAACCTGAACCGGATGAACCTGATCCGGATTTATCTGAGCTCTTTGACGGTGTGCTCGTGGAGGTCGTCGATGGTGTTGACGGCGCTGTGGTCGATTTCGATTCCTTGGAACCCGAGTCAGATGAACTCGAGCCCGAGTCAGATGAACCTGAACCGGATGAACCCGAATTGCTGCGGGAATCGGTGCGGTAGAAGCCGGAACCTTTGAACATGACGCCCACACCGGAGAACTGCTTGCGCAGTGATTCCTTGCCGCAGTTGGGGCAGGTGGTCAAGGTGGGGTCGGCCATGGATTGCACGATCTCGTGGTGGGTATTGCATTCGGGACACGAGTACTCGTAGGTGGGCACACTTCCTCCAACATCGGTTATGCCATTGCGGTTAGCACTCGCAACGATTGAGTGCCAATTGTGCCCTGAAGTGGGGTCTATTGGCTAATCGAGGTCCGGTTATTCGCCTACAGTGGTCGGGTGCGTGAATCCCAGCGACTGTCCTTGGTGGCTGTGGGCGGCGTGGTGGGGGCTCTCCTGCGTTACGGGGTGTCAGTGGTTGTGGCTCCCGGCTCGTGGCCGTGGGGCACGTTAATTGTCAACATTATTGGCGCCCTGGCAATAGGTGTCGTGGTCGGGTTATTGGTGCGCAATGCCACGGCCTCCCCGGTCTGGGGTCCGCTGCTGATCACGGGAGTTTTGGGTGGGTTCACCACGGTGTCCGCCCTCGCATTAGACACTTTCACCCTGATCAACTCGGGGGCAACCCTGATGGCAGCGGGGTATTTCGTGTTGACAATTGGTGGCGGTTTTCTCGCGGTCACCGTTGGTCACCACTTGGCAGGTGATCGCTCGTGAGTGCCATGTTTGCAATTGCCCTCGGTGCCCTCATTGGCGCACCCGCTCGCGCAGCCATTGAAAGATTCATTGCAATCAAATTCAGTAACTCCCGCTTTCCGTGGGCGCTGAGTTTTATCAATATAGCGGGATCATTGATCGCCGGAATCGTATTAGTCGCCACGAGCGGAAATCTTCAACTATTTCTGCTGGTGGGTTTCGCCGGAACTTTCACAACATTCTCGGGTTGGACACAGGTGATTCGCACCGGGTATCTGGTCAGGCGCAGTCACTCACCCACCTCGGCCGTGACGTGGATTATTGCAATCGGGGCGGGTGTCATGGTGGCGTGTGTCGTGGCTGCCTGGATCGGCACACTCGTGGGGTCGGGCTTGCTGTGAAATATCCAGCCCCTGAACATTCACCCCGGTGACCTGAGTATTTTTGTGAAATGGCCAAGCGCGTCCTCGGAATAATTGCCCTCGTATTGGTGCTCATTGTTGGTGGGGTGGGGCTTTTTGGTGTGCACACCGTGCGTGAGTCCTTCCCGCAAACCGGTGGGGAAATCAGTACGGGTGTGACGGCGCCGGTAACTGTTAAACGGGACTCACTGGGAGTGCCGCAGATTTATGCCGAGAATATCTCTGATCTGTTTTTCGCCCAAGGTTTTGTCCACGCACAGGATCGGTTCTGGGAGATGGATGTGCGCAGGCATATAACAGCGGGGCGCCTCTCGGAAATGTTTGGTGAGAGCCAGATTGAGACGGATTCATTCCTGCGCACATTGGGTTGGCGGAAAATTGCCGAGCAGGAACTGGGCCTGCTGTCGGACCGTTCCCGACAAATCCTTGACGCGTACAGCGCTGGCGTGAATGCCTATATTTCTGAGCGCTCCGGCTCCGAATTGAGTTTGGAATACTCGGTCCTGTCCATTCAAAACCCGGATTACACGATTGAGCCGTGGGTACCCGCCGATTCGGTGGCGTGGTTGAAGGCTCTCGCATGGGATCTGCGCGGCAACATGACCGATGAAATCTACCGGGCGATCATGAGCGCATCTGTCGGTGTGACTGAAACTGAGAAATTGTTCCCGGCGTACCCCTTTGCCGAACATCGACCCATTGTTGAAATTGGCGCAGTGGTGGACGGAGTGTTCAACCAGGATGCCCAACCCGATGGTTCGGTAATTGGTGCGGGTGCCAGCTATAGCGCGAAACAGATCGAGGCGTTGGAGCGAGTTGCCGGCATGGAAGCAACATTGGGTGAATGGTTGGGTAAGCCGGGCAGAGGCATTGGTTCCAACTCGTGGGTGATTGCGGGTGAGAAAACCGAATCGGGCATGCCGCTACTGGCAAATGACCCTCACCTCGCCCCCGTCATGCCGAGTCTGTGGTATCAAGCGGGACTTCGGTGTCAGGTGCTCACTCCCGAGTGCAATTACGATGTCTCGGGGTGGACCATGGCCGGTTTGCCAGGTGTCTTCATTGGTCACAACAACAATATTGCCTGGGGTTTCAGCAATCTCGGTCCCGATGTCACCGACCTGGTGCTGCACAAGGTCACCGGGGATACCTATCTTCTCGATGGCGCTCAGGTTCCCATGACCACGCGAACCGAAGAGATCAAGGTGGCGGGAGGGGACCCCGTTGTGATCACGGTACGAGAAACGGTCGATGGCCCACTGATCTCCGATGTTGACGGAATCACCACCTACACCAGTGTGGGTGCCGATTCACCGGTGCCGGCACCCGGCTCCGCAAGTATGTCGACGGGGATCCCAGAGCGCGCAAATGGCTATTCGGTTGCCCTGCGCTGGACCGCACTGACCCCGCGCAACACATTTGATGCATTTGATGTTCTCAATACCGCCCAAAACTGGGATGACTTCCGCGAGGCGGCAAAATTACTGGCCGTTCCATCTCAAAATCTGATTTATGCTGATAAGCAGGGGGTGATTGGTTATCAAGCACCCGGTGTTATTCCGATTCGGGAGAACTACACCGGCAAATGGCCGGTACCCGGTTGGGATTCGGGGTACTCGTGGTCGGGTTACATTCCATTCGAAGCTTTACCCACGGTCACTAATCCGCCCGAGAAGTGGATAGTCACCGCGAACCAAGCGGTGATTGGGCCGGATTACACCTATTTCCTGACAGATGACTGGGCATATGGCTCACGAAGTCAACGAATTGTGGATCTCATTGAAGCAACGACCGCGGCTGGTGCAGTCATGACGATCGAACGCGTGCAAAGTATTCAAATGGATAGTGAGAACAAACTCGCGGAATTTATGGTGCCTCGCCTTGAGTCGGTGCCGATCCCCAATGAAGTTTCTGAGGCGTATTCCCTGTTTGAAGAGTGGGATTACACCCAACCGGTTGATTCGGCCGCTGCCGCGTATTTCAATGCCATCTGGCGGCACATGGTGCTTCGAATGTTTGATGCGGCCACCGAAAGCGAGGACATCACCGCGAGCGGTGGCGACCAGTTCTGGCAGGTGATCAAAAATATTTGGGATACACCCAATGACTTCTGGTGGGATGACAAGACCACACCTGAAGTCGAAGACCGTGATGCGATGCTCGCCACCGCCATGATTGAGGCACAAGCAGAACTCAATGATCTGCAGGGTGGTGCACCCACCGATTGGAATTGGGGCGGAATCCACACCCTGACGCTGACCAATCAAACACTGGGCACCAGTGGAATCGGACCGATTGAGTCGCTGTTTAATCGAGGACCAATTGAGGTGTCCGGGGGAGACTCAATTGTCAATGCCAACGGATGGATTCCTGCAGAAGGCTATGGCGTGACGTGGGTGCCCAGCATGCGACAGGTGATTGACCTATCAGATTTCGATAACTCCACCTGGGTGAACCTGACCGGCAATAGTGGTCATGCGTTCAACTCCAACTACAGCGATCAAGTTGATGCCTGGCGGGATGGGCAACAATTCCCATGGGCGTTCACCGCAGAGGCTGTGAACGAATCGACAACATCAACGCTGACTCTCGTGCCGCTTGGTCAGTAGTGCTCTAGTCGGGTGTGTTAAACCAGCGAACGGTTGACTCGGTCACGCTGACGTCAACCGGAATGTCATGTGGTTCGTGTGGAATATTGCTCAGATACTCACTTTCAAATGTGAGACCGATCAGCAAAGGTCCGGAGTCGGTGGTGCGAGTGAATTCCAGTGCGCGGTCATAGAACCCTTTTCCTTGGCCAAGTCGCATGCCGTGGGGGTCGACCGCATGTGCGGGAACTACAACCGCAACGCAGTGGGCCAGTGCACCTTCTTGATCATCGATAAATTCATTCATGGGTTCCTGCGTGCCGAACGCATTCACATCCCATTCGGTTGCATCTGTATCTGCGGCCCACTGCAGATCGGCACCGCACACCCGAGGGATCAGCGGCCGGAATCCGCGTGCCTTTAATTCGTTGCGTAGGTAACCGGTCGGTGGCTCACCCGGCATCGACATGTACACCGCAATATCGCCAGCGGGTAAGTCACCAATGACATCGAGCAGGTGGGCGGTCATTCGATTTTCGCATTCGGTGAGATCTTCGACGGCTCGCGCCCTTCTCTGCTGACGTAATCGAGATCGCAGGTCCTGTTTGGCTGCCGAGGAATCTATATCCGAGTGGGAATCACGCTCTGAGGGGGTGGACACATATATATGGTGCCGTAAGGTCTTCCCATGGGTTCTGGCGGTAGTGGGAACAGTGTGCGCAAGGCGGTTATTCCGGCGGCCGGGTTGGGAACCCGATTCCTGCCGGCCACCAAGGCAACACCCAAGGAAATGCTGCCGGTTGTCGACAAGCCCGCAATCCAATATGTAGTCGAAGAAGCTGTTGCCGCTGGACTGGAGGACGTCCTCTTTGTCACCGGTCGCAGTAAGCGTCCGCTCGAAGATCATTTCGATCGCAATCTCGAACTCGAACATGTTCTCCAAGGAAAGGGCGACACCGAACGATTACAGCAGGTTCGGGAATCCAGTGACCTCGCTCGTATTCACTATGTTCGGCAGGGTGACCCGCTCGGCCTCGGGCATGCCGTATTAATGTCGCAGCAGCATGTGGGCCACGAACCATTCGCCGTTCTTTTGGGCGATGACCTGATTGATCCGCGCGATCCGATTCTGGATCGCATGATCGAGGTTCGCAATCAATGTGGTGGATCAGTGCTGTGCCTCATGCAGGTACCCATGCAGAATATTTCTCTATACGGTTGCGTGGCGGTGGCGCCGGACCAGTACGAGGGATCCCTCAAAGTAACGGATCTGGTGGAGAAGCCGACGGTTGCCGAAGCTCCCAGTGACTACGCGATCATTGGCAGATACATCCTTGATCCGGCCGTGTATTCGGTCCTGGAAAAGACTCAGGCTGGTCGCGGTGGTGAAATTCAACTCACCGATGCCCTTCGGGTACTGGCCACCATGCCGGCGAGCGAGGGGGGTGGTGTGCGTGGAGTCGTATTCTCCGGTCGCAGGTATGACACCGGTGACAAACTCAGTTATTTGCAGGCGGTCATTCAACTCGCTGCTGAGCGCGAAGATATTGGCCCCGATTTCACCGCCTGGTTGCAAGAGTTCTGCAACTCCCAACGTGAGGGCTCGTGACGATCCCTGGCTACTGGCCCGTTGTTCTCACCGATGGTGATCTGAAACTGCGGCCGCTGCGGCTCAGTGATCGCAGGCGGTGGCGGGAAATCCGGCAGCGAAATGCTGATTATCTCCAGCCCTGGGATGCCACCATGCCGGAAGAAGGTCGGGTCGCAGGTACGCGGCCCCCCACCTTTTTCACCATGCTGCGCATTATGCGCCGTGAGGCTCGCGAAGGTCGTGCCCTGCCATTTGCCATTGAGCACCAAGGGAAATTCGTCGGTCAACTCACGGTCGGTTCGATCTGGGGTGGGTCATCCAGGGGTGCTTATTTCGGGTATTGGATCGATCAGGCGGTGTCCGGCCAGGGATTAATGACTCGCGCTGTTGCTCTCGCCACCGGTTACTGCCTGGACTCCATGCAGATACACCGAATTGAAATCAATATTCGTCCCGAGAACACGGCATCCCGAAATGTGGCCGAAAAATGCGGTTATCACATTGAGTCATTTCGTCCAAACTATTTACACATCGATGGTGATTGGCGCGATCACGTGTCCTATGTTCGCTTTCGCGACACGCTCGACTAAAGCTTGGAAATACAAGGAGTTTTCCCCTAATACACCTAATGTTTCGCATGTGACAGGGTTGATTTACGTAGCGATTATCGCTCTGTGGGCTGCCGTCCTCATCCCCATCTGGCTCAAGCGTCACGATCAAATCAGCGAAGTGCGATCAACCGCACGTTTCAGTTCAGCCATGAAGTCACTTGGCAATAAGGAAAGCATCGCGTATCGCGACCGTCAACTCGGGGAGAACCACATGTCACAGGCATACCGCGGTCAGGCCAGCGTCGCTGCAACCAAGCGCCGGACAATGGTGATAGCGACATTGACGGCATTGCTATTCCTGAGTCTTGTTGGAACGTTCACCGCATTTGTTCCCATAGCGGTCACCGTAGTGATCGCCCTTTCGCTCGGAGCATTCCTGATTGCAACCGCCCTCACTTCATCTCAGCGGTCAAAGGCAGCCGTATCGCCACGTGTATCGCGCGTTGAAGTTTTTGCCGCTGAGCAATTTGAAGCAGAAGTGGTTGAAGTCCCCGCGCGCCAAATGTCTCCGCGCGAGCGCGCTGATCGTCAAAAGTCCGAACTAGATGAGTTTGCCCAGTGGGATCCGTGGGAAGACGACAATGCGGATAGTGAGTGGGATGCGGTTCCCCAGACGCTGCCCAGTTATGTCAACTCGCCTCGCGCAACCGCCGTCCCCCGCAATATTGAGCGCAATGGCGACTGGTCGGGTGAAGCCATGGTGGAAACCGCCCGCGGCATGCGAAGGCCGGCAATGCGTTCGGCGGATTTGGTGCGCAATCCCGTGGCCAATGCAGCCGATGACACCACCGAAATCCCGATTATTCGAGCGAATGCGGCTTATCAGCCTCGCGCTGTCAACGAATAAGGTCTCCAAAAACTTCTTACTCCACCCGCTGCTACTGTTTCCCTCCCCAAGGGGCTGTAGCGCAGTTGGTAGCGCGTCTCGTTCGCAATGAGAAGGCCAGGGGTTCGATTCCCCTCAGCTCCACTTTCGGAATTTCTCGGGCAAACGCTGTTATACAACCGCGCGAATTGAATCGGTGATCGATTTTTTTTGATGTAAAAACTACTGGGTACTGACCCGTCACCCGATTGGGTGGCGTTCCCCGCTGTGAACGGTACGGTCAGTCCATGACACCGGAAGACGCGGTCCTCGCTTCCTGCGATGCAGCCCTGGATGATGGCGATGTAGTGACTGATCCGGATCGACTCACCTCCTATCAACGTGATCGGTCGACGGGGTCTCCCGCGGGCCAGCCCTTCGCGGTTGTGTTCCCTCGGTCGACAGAGCAGGTATCAGCAGTATTGACAGCGGCATACCAGCACCGGGTGCCGGTCGTTCCTCGAGGGGCGGGATCCGGACTATCGGGTGGATCGAATGCCATCGACGGTTCACTGATCTTGTGCGTGGAGAAAATGCGCGATGTCCTGCTCGTAGATGACACAAACGGTTTCGTGGAAACACAACCTGGGATTTACAACACCGAACTTCGTGAGCAGGTAGCACACTTTGGGCTGTGGTACGCGCCAGATCCTGCGTCGAAGGATTTTTGTTCGATTGGTGGCAACGTCAACACCAACGCGGGTGGGCTGTGCTGCGTGAAATACGGAGTGACCCGCGATGCCGTTCTCGGTCTGGAGGTTGTTCTCGCCGATGGTCGAATCACTCGAATGGGGCGCAAGACGATCAAAGGTGTTGCGGGCTACGACCTCACCGGGCTCATGGTCGGAAGCGAAGGGACTCTCGGCGTGGTAACCATGGCCCGCCTGCGTTTGCGACCGCTACCACCGGAATCGGCTACCGCTGTGGCCGTCTTCGCGGATATCGGTGCCGCGGGGCGCGCCGTTGGCGCAATCATGCGAGAGCTCACCCCGAGCATGCTCGAGATCATGGACAACGCATCTATTGTGGCGGTAGAGCAGTGGCGGCCAATGGGATTGGATATCACCGCGGGTGCATTGCTTATTGCGCAGTTCGATAGCCCTGGGCAGGCGGCCGTCATGGACGCGCAGCGTTTTTTGGAGTTGGCCGAGTTTGGTGGTGCGAGCGAGGTGTATCGGTCGGAGGATCCGGAAGAAGCCGAGATGCTTGTCGGAGCGCGACGCATGGTGATCCCGGCACTGGAGTCAGCCGGGGATTGGCTTCTGGACGACGTGGCCGTACCCAGGTCCGAGCTTGCAGCTGCGATGGTGGAAATCCAACAGGTCGCCCAACGCAACAACGTGAAGATCGCGACTTTCGGTCATGCAGGTGACGGGAACTTGCACCCCACGATCGTGACACCCCGCGGCGATACCGAGGCTGCAGCGCGGGCACTGGTCGCGTTCAAGGAAATCCTGGATGTCGCCCGGGAACATGATGGAACCATCACCGGTGAGCATGGCGTGGGAACTTTGAAGCGGGAGGCACTGTTCGCCGAATTGGACCAGGTACAGCGTGATCTGCACTTCCGGATCAAGGAAGCATTGGATCCGCGGGGTATTTTGAACCCGGGTAAGGCATTGCCTCGGTGGTAGCGTCACCGATTTCACCGTGCACCGTAGTGTGGAAAAAGCGAAAGCCCGGTCGGTTTCCCGACCGGGCTTTCAGCAATCTGTACTAGCTAATTGAAGCGCCGGTGCCGGCGAGCCAGCCGTTGACGGTTTCGGTGTTAGCGTCGATCCACTTCTGAGCTGCTTCTTCAGGAGTCATGCCGCCTTCGATGTCCGCAGCGACTGCGTTCTGGTCGGCATTGGTCCACGAGAAGTTGGCCAGCAGGGTTGCAAATGGCGACCCTGAACCCATGAGCTCGGTTGTTGCGAGCTTGATCAGTGGGGACTCGGGGTAGTCGGTCAGACCACTTGCTTCTTCAGGTGCGCTCCAGTCGCTGGCGGGGAAGTTAACCCGAGCGAGTGGAACCTGAGCCAAGAAGTTCTGGGGCTCGTAGAAGTAACCCAGGGCTGGTGTCTTGTTTTCGGTTGCCTGGGTGAAGAGCTCAATGAGAGCGGCTTCTGAACCGGTGGAAACTACCTGGTAGTTCAGACCATAGGCATCGATGATCTTCTCACCAATGGTGGTGTATCCGGGGGGACCTTCGTACCAAGCGCCCTTGTCACCGGTTTCCGGTGTCTGGAACAGCTCTGCGTATTCGTTGAGCTTGGTGCCATCGGTGATATCGGGGTATTCGTCGACCATCCACTGCGGGACGTACATGCCGATCAGACCGATATTGCCATTGGTGCCAACCTCTTGGATTGCACCGCGGTCAACCCACTCTTGCCAGCGGCCGCCGCCCCAGTCTTCAACGATGACGTCGATGGAGCCGGCTTCCATGGCGTCGTAGGTGACGCCGGCTTCCTCAAGTTGAGTTTGCTCAACAGTGCAACCAAGGGCGTTCTTGGCAACTTCGGCAACAACCTGGGCTGAAGCGGTGTAACCGACCCAGCCGTGCATTGCAATGGCCACGTCGCCACAGGCGACAGTTTCAACGGCTTCTTCGGTTACTTCTTCGGTTACTTCTTCGGTTGCTTCTTCGGTTACTTCTTCGGTTGCTGCAGTTTCACTGGCAGCGTCGTTGACGCTGTCACCGCAACCTGCGAGCACAAGACCGGCTACCGCCAACAGTGGCAGCGCAGCCATGCGCTTGGTGAGGTTTCTCCTCATTCGGTTTCCCCTTCTTTCCGTGCCACCCGCCTTGGGTAGACGTCTAACTCCGTTTCGCACTCGAGTGCGCGATTCGGTCCATAACAATCCCAAGGAGAACGATAGCCAGACCTGCGGCAAGTCCCTTTCCTTGGAGCTCGGGTTTTGAAGCTCCCTGCAAAACCAGATAGCCAAGGCCACCCGCTCCTACAAGTGCGCCGATGATAACAACGGCCAATACGAAAATTAAACCTTGATTTGCACCCAAAAGTAGGGACTTCTTGGAAGCGGGAAGTTGCACTTTTGTAACAACTTGG
>JAGYJP010000019.1 GCA_018402075.1 Candidatus Nanopelagicales bacterium
TTGTTTCCTCAGACGCCACCATGACCATGACAGGTTTTTTTGGTGCACCCGCTGAACGGATTCAACCGTTCCTGACCACAAGTCTTTGGGAGGACTCACCGTCCGCACGTGCGGTAAAAGAGAGAACGTCATTCATTTTGCCGGATCGGCGCACAATCGAACTAGATGATCCCGTGATTTCCACTGATCACCCCGACTTACGAGCCCTCATTGCCGTTCCCTTGCTTACCAGTTTCAGCGCAATAGGAACAGTTGAAGTGATTTTCACCGAGGATCTACGCAGCGTTTCCGAAACAACGGAATTCCTCACGCTGTGCTGCCACGCCCTGACCTTGTATTCAACGCGCATGGTGGTGGGAAATGGCTTTGTTGTGGGAAACTCAGATGATCACCCAAAAGGGAGTGGTCAATCAATAGCCCAACCACTCTCACCATTGCCAACAGTTAATGCCGAGAACACCAATGAGCCTCGTCAGTTGACTCAGCGCCAACTCAGCATCCTGCATCTAATGTCTTTGAAGTTCACCAACCGAAGCATTGCCATGCGTTTGGGATTTAGTGAGTCCACTATTCGCCAGGAAGCCATGACAATTTATGCATATCTCAATGTGCAAACACGAAAAGAAGCAGTTGAGCAAGCAATCCTTCGCGGACTCATCAGCGAACCAATTGATGATTAATCCAATTTCACTTCAAAATAATTACTGACCGTTCATTTCATTCAATTGGCCATTTCCGGCTTGTCTGGTCAATACAAATCTCGACAGACTCATACATGACGCGCAGAACGCGTGTGTCACTTTTTCTATTGCACAAGAAAGGCAATGATTCGTATGAGTCTTCAACGGGTGAATCTTCACCACAGTTCAGGGGGCGGCACCAGTCCATCCCCCGATAATGGTTCCGGGGGGCGGAGATCATCCGTTCGCAAGTTCATGGCAATACTTTCAGCAATGGCGGTTGTTGTTGCTGGTTTAACGGTTGGTGTGGCAACGCCAGCACAGGCTGCACCGGCAACTTCGCCTGCTGAGACCTTGCTTGTCACAAGTAACCAATTTGTTCTGACTTTGACTCCCGCAGCCGGCAAGACGTGGGCCATAGCTGCGGACGTGAAGACAAACACGACTTTCGATATCAATGAGACGGAGTTGAAAGCTGGCACATGGACAAGGACAAGCGACACAGTCATTACCATCTCAGTAGTCTCTGGGTTATCCGGAGCCACAACCGCAACTGTTGGGGACGCGGCTGAGGCGGGCGGCGATTTGAGTACATCAACAGTTGCCATCTCGCAGGCAAAGGTGGATGTAACTTCTGCTGCGTTCACGATGGGTGCTGCTGATAATGCTGCGACGATTACGTTGACCGGTGGTACGTTTAAGACTGGCACGATTGCTGCTGCTGATTTCACTTTCGGTGGCACTGATGCGGTAGCTTTGGCCGCAGGTACTTTTACTCGCACCAGCAATACGGTTGTGAGTATCACCGGGCTGAGCAACTTGTCGGGTGCGGACAACACCGTCCTGGTCTTGGCGACGACCATGGCCAATGGTGCCGCGTCTGTGGCTGGTGCTGGAGCAACAATCACTCCTCAAGCTAGTGCGACATTCACTCTTGTTGCTGGCGACAACTCAACAACGATTACCGGTAATGGAGTATTCGCAGACTCGATTACGTCTGCGGACTTCACGTTTACAGGTACTGATTTAGCTGCTTTGACTGCGGGAACATTTACCAGGGGTAGCGCCATCACAGTGGTAATTCGACATGGTGGTGGACTTGTTGGTACGGATAACATCGTTACTGTGCTTCCTTCAGCTCAAGCCGCGCAATCGACAACTCCTACTGTTACTTCGACAACGGTGGATGTGACGTCTGCAGTTTTCACTATGATCGCAGGAGCAACTACGGACACTGTCACGTTGACTGGTGGCACGTTTAAGGCCGGTGACATTGTTGCTGCAGATTTCACTTTCGCTGGCACTGACGCGGTTGCTCTGGCAGCAGGTACCTTCACTCGCACGAGCGATACTGTCGTAACGATCACCGGGTTGAGTAACTTGTCAGGCACGAACAACACCGTCCTAGTCAAGGCAGCGACCATGACCAACGGTGCTGCATCAGTAACCGGCGCATCTGGTGCCGCACCGGCACCTGCACCGGCACCAAGTGGCGGTGGCGGCAGCTCAACGCCGAGTACTCCGGCAGTCACAACGCCGGCGATCACAACACCCGCTGCGCCGGTAACCCCGGCGGTACCGGCCCCTGTGGCTCAAACCCCCGCACAGATCGTGCAGGGCTTGACCCCCACTCAGGTGCAGGGACTCAGTGCAACCCAGTTGGCAGCATTACCGCCAGCAGCGTTTGCAGCGATGAGCCGAGCTCAGGTGAAAGCATTGAATCCGGCTCAGGTGAGTGGATTCACTTCGGCACAGATTCGGGCCATTCCTGATGAATCACTGCGTGCGATGAAACCAGTTACGTTGAAGAAGTTCAGCGTGACTCAGATTCGTGCACTGACAAAAGCGCAGGCTTCAGAACTGCGTGCAAAGCAGATCAAGAAGCTTGGCCCGGTCAAGCGAAAGATCGTCAATAACAAGCGATAACCACGCAATCAGTACTGAGGCCCCGGAAGCCCCCCTTCCGGGGTCTCTGCTTATTCATTTGCTTATATGAAGGTATTGGGAAAGTCGGGTAGATTGAACTCGTGAGCGATCTGATCGATACCACCGAGATGTATCTGCGCACGATCTTTGAGCTCGAAGAAGAGGGCATTCCACCCATGCGCGCTCGCATTGCTGAGCGCCTGGGACAAAGTGGTCCCACGGTCTCGCAAACGGTTGCTCGCATGGAGCGCGATGGCCTGTTGAGTCTGGACAAGGAACGGCATCTCGAACTCACGGTTGAGGGGCGTTACCAGGCAACCCGGGTGATGCGCAAGCATCGTCTTGCTGAATGCATGCTGGTCGAAATGTTGAAAATGCCGTGGGAGGAAGTTCACGCGGAGGCCTGTCGCTGGGAACACGTGATGAGTGACTCTGTTGAACGTCGCCTGATGGAAATTCTCGATCACCCCACCGTTTCGCCATTTGGTAATCCGATTCCAGGACTTGCCGAAATTGATGCTTCTATTCAAGGTGACGCACCTATTGCAGAGGATCTGGTCACCATCACGGAGATTGTTGGAGCTGACCCTGCCGGGGTCACTATTCGTCGGTTAGCGGAAACAATTCAACTTGATGAGGAAGTCATGGCGCGGTTGCGTCGGGTCGGTGCTCTGCCCGGAGCGCGGGTGAAGGCATACAAGGTTGGGACAGGGGTGTTCATTGGTAGTGCTGGTGAGTACACCGAAGTACCCGAACACATTGCCGTGCATATTTTTGTTCATTCCGGGAGATAATCACTGATAGTTCGGGCGCAGCGGCATGCCGGACTTACCGCGTGGACCCAACTTCACACCGAGCATTTGGTGCAACTGGATGGTGTTGAGATCAAAACCCATGCGTGATGCCGCCATATAGAGGCGCCACACGCGGGCGGTGCCCAGACCCGCCTCAGCAACGGCTTCATCCCAGTGGTTTTCCAGGTTGTCGCACCAGTGTTTGAGGGTGAGGGCGTAATGCTCTCGAAGGTTTTCTTCATGCCGGATTTCAAACCCGGCATCGTTAAATGCGGACATGATCAAACCGGGGCCAGAAAGTTCACCGTCGGGGAACACATATCTATTAATGAAAGATGTTCGGTAGTGGGTGGGCTGAGCATCTTCGGGTCGGGTAATGGTGTGGTTGAGCATTCGACCCTCAGGCTTGAGTTTCTCGTAGAGGAAACTGAAATAGGAGGGGTAATTGGCGCGACCAATATGTTCGGTGAGGCCAATAGATGAAATGGCATCAAAACCTGTTTCTTCGACATCGCGATAGTCACTGAACCGAATCTCAGCCCGATCCGAAAGACCAGCATCTGCAATAGCTTTCTGGCCCCACTCGGCTTGCTGCTGAGAGAGGGTGACACCGATTGCCGTGACCCCGTAATTGCGCACCGCGTGCAGCACCATGCCACCCCAACCACAACCCACATCAAGGAGTGTCATGCCGGGAGCGAGCCCGAGCTTGCGCGCCACTAAATCGAACTTTGCTTCTTGCGCAGTTTCTAAGGATGCATCTGATGTGGGAAAGACCGCGCAGGTGTAAGCCATGGATGGACCCAAGACCCAGCGGTAAAAAGTATTGGACACGTCATAGTGGTGGTGGATGGCTTCGGCATCGCGCCTCTTGGAATGTCGACTACCGGAGAGTTTGCGCTCCTGTGGTGGGGGTGTGGGCCGCTTGAGTGCGGCGGGTGCGAATTTTTTGACAAGTGCCAACTTGTCCCGGGTGCTGATGTGCGATGTATCCATGGGGTAGAGCCGGGAAAGTGCGGTGTAGGCATCACCATGAATTTCCAGGTCCCCGTTTACGTAGGCCCGTGCCAGACCTAATTGGCTGGGTGCCCCGGCCAGGTACTCCACTCCTCGGGGAGAGACCAATTCCATGACAATGTCATTGTCCTGTGGACCGAATGTGGAGCCGTCATATGCTTTGAAGGACACGTTGCGTTCGGGTCCAACGACCATTGCGAATGCATCAGCGATATTCACTGTTCTTCAACCACCTTTTCGTACAGACCCAGAAGTCGGGAATCGGGGTCGTATTTCATTTTCATTTGTGCGTATTCATTGCCACCGTAGATGTCCCAGAATTCGTCGCGGGAATAGAACGCGGTCGAATACAGGGACTTGCGACCATCAAGATCGGTGACCATTTTTTCGATCCGACGATTCTTGACACCGTCTTCCGGTTTTTCACCGTGAACCAAAGGCACCGTGGACCAAAAACCGACGTTGACATAGAGCTGTTTCGGGTCAAATTCGTATAGAGGCCAACGAGCATTTGGATCACGTTGTTTGAGCGGGCATAACCATATCGGTTCGATGCCTATTTCCGCGTGGAAAAAGTCAAGGAATTCGGGGAGGCGCTCAGCGGGAATCTCAATGTCCTGCACAACGGACTCACGAGGTGGCCTTCTTCTAATCGCATCAAGTTTCTCGGCAAATTTGAACTTGCGGTTGGCGGCAATGAGCCTCCAGTAGACGTCGCTGCGCAACTTGCTTTTTGGCCAGAGGGCACGGACGGTGGGTAACTGCGCACCGAATGCGCGTGAGCACCAGAACCAGTCGGTGTCCCAACGCCAGAGATAGTCACCAATAGTCAGGTAATCGTTGGTGAGAGTCTGAATGGATCGGTAGTAGATCGCCATGCCGGTGTAATCGCTGGTGGTACGTCCAACGGGCAACTCACCGACCATGGTGCCAATCGTGAGATATTGCTCGGTTGGCGAAAACACGGTGCCATCTAGGAAATCAACGCGGGAACCTTGATACTCACCTTTCGCAACAATTTCTTGCATTGCCTTGGTTAATGCGGCGGCACTGGCGTAGCGAACATGCTGAAGGTGAACAAACGGCTTGGTGGGTTCCAACTCAATGGTGAGTTTGAGTGCATATCCGAGTGAGCCATAAGAATTGGGAAATGAATAGAACAAATCCCGGTGTGGATCATCTGGTTTGTTAGTCACCGTAATGACGTCACCGGTGCCGGTGAGAATGTCCATGGACACCACTGATTCGTGGGGCGTGCCATTGCGAAAGCTGGCACTTTCAATTCCAAGTCCCGTGACAGCGCCACCCAAAGTAATGGTGCGCAGTTGTGGAACACACATGGGCATGAGGCCATAAGGGAGGGTGGCTGCCACCAGGTCTTCATAGGTGGTCATGCCACCAACTTCGGCGACTCGATTGATCGGGTCCACTTCGAAAACGCGAGCAAATTCACTCACATCGAGACCAGGAGTCTCGGTGTGCGAGCGCCCCCGAAACAGGTTGCTGGTCTTTTTGGCGAGCCTGACCGGTTGGCCGGGTTGGATGCTGGCAAGTTGCCGGCTGATCCGGTCCACGGCCACTTGATAGTGGGACCGCCAGTCGGTACCAATTGCCACGGGGAAAGCCACCAACCAAATCTAGTGGATTGGGAGTGGCCGGGTGAGATCAACTCCGCATGTGTACATGGGGGACAATGTCGGAATGCAGCCACGCACTTGGATTCCCTATGTAGCCGGGGCGGTCGCATTCATGCTCACCCTTGTCGTCGGTGGGGTGGTAGGCACCAATTGGTGGGCGAGCAATATTGAAATGGATCGCCTCGTGATCGCCATCGAGGAGTCCGAATCTGCCATGGGGGAAGTTCTCGACCGGGTGGATATTGTCTTCGACAAAATCGATGGTGGTATCCCTGCCAATGGGCAGGACCTTGACGCCGAAACAATTGCGGCGGTGGCCGAGTTAGCCACGATCGCGGCAGATGGCGAAGCAGCTATTGCTGCTGCGGGTCGCGATATTGCGCGCCTCAATATTTTGCCGTGGCACACCGATATATTGACAGCGCGTGAGGCATACCTGCTTCACAACTATGCGTGGCAGGCGTACATGCAGTCTGCTCAACAAGACCCTGTGGCTTTCACAGTGACACAGCCGTTGGTCAATCAGTCATTCATAGATGCAGAGGCACCGCTCGAGCGCGCAATCCCAAGCCCACCACTATTTGATTTGCCTGAACGTGTGCGCATGATCTTTGATGAAGGAATGCCACAATCAAATGGAGATGTGATTTAAACAGGCTCTACTTCTTTTACTTTCTCATTCTCTTTTTCTCTGGCAAGTTTGCTCGGCCACCAAATTCTTGGACCAATGTCGTACGCCAATGCGGGCACAAGTGTGGTGCGCACAATAAATGCGTCAATGAGGACACCAAGTGCCACGGCGAACCCCACCTGTCGAAGGGCCACCAGTGGCAGTACGCCAAGGACAAGGAATGTTGCCGCGAGCACAATGCCGGCACTGGTAATAACACCACCCGTTGCGGTGAGGCCTTTGAGAATTCCGGGCCGGGTTCCCATGACAAGTGTTTCTTCGCGTACACGGGTCATGAGGAAGATGTTGTAGTCGACCCCGAGTGCAACCAGAAACACGAACGCAAAGAGCGGGAAGCTCGGATCGGCGCCGGGGAAATCGAAGATGTAATTAAATGCCAGGGCGCATGCACCAAGTGTTGCGAAGTAAGACAAGAGCACCGTGCCAATCAGAATCAGCGGTGCATTAAATGCTCGTAGGAGAATGATCAAAATAATCAGAATCACGATGAGCACCGTAGGAATAATGACATTGCGATCGCGAAGGTTTGCTTCATTAATGTCGTAAGCGACAGCGGTCGGACCGCCAACGAGTGCTTCTGCTTCGGGGATCTCCGCAAATTGCGCGCGCAGGTCCCCAATCACCGACTCAGCATCGGTGGAATCGGAAGGGTAGGCCAAAGTGACGCGGAAGAGCACTCGTGAATCCGAGACCCGTGGCTCACCGGTTGTTTCGTTAATGAGTGGTTGTGTATCGGCAACACCGGGCGTCGCGGCAATCTTTGACAGGACAATATCGCTGGAGTCCTGATCTGCCGTGACAATAGTTTCGCTACCAAGGCCGGCAGGGAAGTGTTGAATCAATACATCTTGACCAATTACCGAGTCAACCTCGGAGGCGTTGGTGAATGACTCAGATGTCGCAACACCATCGGCCTTTAATGTGGTGCTGAATCCAGCGAAGACCAACAGGATCAACGCTGTAGTGACCCAGGTGACGCGTGGTTTGAGCCCGACAAGGCCCGAGAGACGAGACCAAATACCGGACAATTTGCTGTCGGGAGCGCCGACAACCGGGACCTTGGGCCAGAAAGCCCAGCGGCCGGAGGGGAAACGACTACGGCTAAACGGCCCACCACTCGCACTGAATGCCCGGATCAATCCAAAGACAATCCACAAAACCAGAGTGACCAATGCGAAACCCGCCCCAGCCAGAACGAACGGGAGAAGGGGAATGTCGACAATGAAACTGAGTGCGAAACCAATAACGGTGGGAACGAGGAATGCGAGTACAGGGAGGGTGAAACTGGGAACAATCAAGAGCGCGGGAAGGAGTGTCAGCATGATGAGCATGGCAACGACAACGCCCACCGCAGACACCGGACCCGTTGACTTATTGGAGTTCAACTCACTCAATAGCAGGCACATTAATCCGATAGACGTGGTGGCTGCGGAAGCAATAATGGCGGCGCGCACACCCTTGAAAGCTGCCCAGACAGCGTCAGTGTGAAACTCGTATTTATGTAACTCTTCTCGGTATCTACTAACAAATAGCAATGAATAGTCGGTGCCGGCTCCAAAAACGAGAACGGTAAGAATTCCTTGACTCTGACCATTGAGAACAAGGACATCTGAGTCGGCAAGGATATAGACAATTCCGCTGGAGACCGCTAGAGCGAAAGCCGCAGAGACCAAGGGGATCAACCACAGCACCGGGCTGCGGTACACCAAGATCAAAATAATGGCCACAACGAGTGCGGTGGCAATGAGTAGAGCACCGTCAATTGCGCCAAATACTTCAATCAGATCAGCAAGAAAGCCACCAGGTCCGGTGATATTGATTTGCACACTGCTGAAGTTGGTGGCGTAATCACGAATCGTGTTGGCAATTTCGGCGAAAGCAAGTTCGCCTGATTCCAGTTGCTGGGCACCAAGATCACTGTTGACATTGATGGTGACCAACAGAGCTTCGCCGTCTTCAGATGGAATGGGAAATAGTGGTGGCGGGTCGAGATAGGTGCTGATCTCAGTGCCATCTGACAGGGTGAGAAACGGGATTCCTTGTATGAACTCGCCCACCACTCCTTGGTCTGCAGCGGTGAAGACTTCGCCATTGGGTTTGGAGATCACTGCCAAAATTGGCAGGGAGTCACTGTCAGCGAAACCGGCCTGTTCATCTGCCACGAGGGTGGATTCAGCGGATGCGGGCAGAAAAGCGGCATTGTCGTTCTCTTGCACTTGGCTGAGGCTTCCGGCCAAGGGACCTGCCCAACTACCCACCAAGAGCCACGCGACGGCGATTCCCACGGCAATCCAGGTGGCGATTCGTGCCCGTCGAGATCCGGTTCGGGCCTGTGGTGTGCGGCTCTGGGTGGAACCGGAGATATCAGCCATGGGATGAGCGTGCAGGATTCCGCACGCGTAGGCAAGCGGAATCACCGATGGATTCGGTTAGGGTCTGGGCATGGATGCCACATTCGCAACCCTGGCATTGGTCGGTGTGGTCGCGGTTATCTTGGCGACAATCCTGCGGTCACTTGGTATTTCCATGGCGCTGCCGCTTATTGGCGCCGGAATTCTGCTGAGCATTGCTCCATTTGGCCCAGACAATTTGCCGGAACCTGAGTTGATCCTGGTTGCGATTTTGGTGCCGTTGGTTTTTGGTGAGGCACTCGGTTCGTCTTATCTTGATTTGCGTAAAGTTGCTAAATCCGTGCTGGTGCTCGCGGTGGGTTTAGTTGTCGTCACAACTGTTTCCGTTGGTTTTGTGGCTGTTGCCGTTGCCGCTTTACCTATTGCCATTGCCATGGCACTCGGCGCGATTCTGGCGCCAACGGATGCCGTGGCGGTCAGTGCCGTGGCACGCCGTGCTTCACTTCCGCGCAGACTGGTATCAATTCTTGAAGGTGAAAGTCTTGTCAACGACGGTACTGGCTTAACCGCGCTCAAGGTTGCCGTCGTGGCCGCAATCGCTGGCTCGATCACCATGACCGAAGTGGCCGTGGATTTCACTCTTGCGGTAGGCGTGGGAATCGGCATCGGTTTGATCAGCGGCTACATCATGACCCTTGTCCTGCGCTACAGCAAAGATCTTGTCCCAGCCAACGCCGTGATTATTGTGGCGCCGTTCATTATTTTTTTGGCAGCGGAGAAATTAGAGGGCTCTGGGATTCTTTCCGTTGTCGTTGCAGCACTATTTGTTGCCCATCAGCAACACTCCGATCCCGGCGCTGCTGGTCGCGTGCAAAGCGCAGTCGTGTGGAAACACATCACCTTTATTCTGCAGGCACTCGCATTCTTCCTTATTGGACTTGAGATTCCCGATGTCCTGCAACGATTAGATCCAGGCGATATCGGTGTCTTATTATGGCTGGTCGGTGCATCTGTGCTCACCCTGATTGTTGCTCGTTCCCTCTTTGTCCTTGCCATGGTTTTCGTCACACGTGCTGCAAAAGCAGAGATCGCGCAACGTCCTACATTTGGTCGCGAAGCCGCGATCCTTGCGTGGGCAGGGGCCCGCGGACCCATCTCGGGGCTGGCGGCTTTTTCATTACCGGCGCTCACCCTTGCAGGAACTGACTTTCCCTACCGAGATTTGGTGCTCGCCACCACTTTCCTTGTCATTGTTGTGACATTAATTTTGGCTGAAACTCTGGGTCCGGTGGCCCGCATGTTGAATATTCCCAAAGACGACGACACCGTGGACATTGCCAGAGTCGATGGTGCCCTGGCGCGAGCAGCATTAGCACGCCTTGATGCCGCAGCTGAAGAATTGGCTGCAGCGGGGGACCCGCTCAGTCCCGCGGCCATGGAATCACTTCGCAGCGGATTGGTCCGTCGACTTGATCGATCGGCCTACATTCAAGGATCCTCCGAGGATTATTCAGAAGAAGTGCGCATGAATAAATTGCTCAAAGTTGCTTCCTCCATGGTGCATGCTGAGCAAGAGGAACTAATTCGGATGCGAGACGAAGATGGCCTGCCAGATGCCATTGCTCGCCCCATTCTCAGGGATCTAGATGCGCGTGAAACCGCACTCGAACGCAAACGTCAGTGATTTTTTGATCGAAGCCCGATAATTTTTGAGTAACCCTCCGATATTTGTGACTTTTAACTCAGTTTGCGCACTAATGCGGTCTCAACAATGTCGTGAACGTGTCACAGCGCGTGAATTGCCCATAGGTTGTTTTTAGAAGTGATGATCTGGAATGAACAGATCGCCGTCAACCTATGAGTGGGAGTAACACAATGAAGAAATTTGTTATGAAATTTGCGGTGTTAGGCGCAGCTTCGGCACTGGTCCTCACTGCGTGTTCGAGTGATACCGATTCCGCCGGTGCAGACCAAGGTGATTCTGTTGCAGCTCAAAACAGTCTCAGTGGAATTTCGGTCACGGTCGGGTCTAAGGACTTCGATGAGGCGTTGGTCCTTGGCGAGATGCTCGTCCAAGCTTTTGCTGCTGCTGGTGCGGATGCTGGGAATCAAGTGGGACTTGGTGGAACCAGTGTTGCGCGAACAGCTCTGACATCCGGTGAGATTGATGTCTATCCGGAATACAACGGGACCGGGTGGGCTGTTCACTTGGAGCAGGAGGATCCCAGTTTCGACTCCGTTGAGTTAACGGCAAATGTTAAGGAAATGGATTTAGAAAAAAACGGGATCGTGTGGATAGGTCGTTCACCATTTAATAACACGTATGGATTTGTTTCGAGCCCTGAAGTAACTGAGGCGAATGGTGGACCATTCACAACTCAGACTTTCATGGAGTACGTGCGAGACAACCCCGATGCACTTGTGTGCATGGAATCCGAGTATCCGGACCGTCCAGATGGTTTGATTCTGACCGAAGAGGCTACGGGCATTGAAATGCCGGATGCACAGGTGAGCATTCTGGACACCGGCGTGATTTACACGGAGACTGCAAACAACGTGTGCACCTTCGGAGAGGTGTTCACCACCGACGGTCGGATCCCCGCATTGAACCTCTCACTGGTTGCTGATCCAGGTATCAACATTGTGTATAACGTTTCGGCGACCATGCGTGCAGAGACCTACGACCAAGCACCTGAGCAGTTCGACGCGATTGTTGCAGCGATTCTTCAGCCCTTGGATAACGATGCCATGGCAGAGCTGAACAAGAGGGTCTCGGCAGATGGCGAAGAGGCATCTGCGGTTGCCAAGGATTATCTGATTCAAAACGGAATCATCGCCGGTTAGTAGTAATGGGCGCAGGCTTCATGATCTGTCTTCATGATCTGTCTGCGCCCATTACCTACCTGTCCGATTTTTGAATGACTCTGTGAGGTAGTTCCCATGAATGGCGTTCTAAATTGGTTCGACTATTTGTCGACTCGAGGCGACCTTGTTGCTGAAACACTTTTCCAAACACTGACGTACGTTGTATTGGTCACTGCTGCTGCGAGTTTCTTTGCGATTCTTTTGGGAGTTTTAACTCGCAATCAACCTTTCGCGAAGGAATTGTCACTGTCTATTGCCAGTGTTTTCCTAACGATTCCGAGCCTTGCGCTGTTCACAATCTTTATTCCCATTGTGGGGTTGGGGTTCACACCTTCCTTCATAGCGCTCTTCCTTTACGCACTCTTGCCGATCATGCGCAACACGGTTGCCGGGCTTGACTCGGTAGATGCCAGTGTTCTGGAATCAGCCAGAGGTATGGGACTTACTCCTTGGCAGGTACTTGCCAAGGTGCAATTACCCCTAGCGTGGCCAGTCATGTTGGCGGGTATTCGAGTCTCGGCCCTTCTGACAGTAGGCATCTCAGCTATTGCCACCCTCGTTGCCGGTGGTGGCTTGGGTGATTTCATTAAAAGCGGTCTTGCACGCTTACCGTTGCCAAATTCTCTTGAGGCAATCTGGACCGGTGTCATTTTGTCTGTTGCGCTCGCATTTGTTATTGACCTCACGCTTAGAGGCGTTGGTCGCGTCACCACTCCGAGCGGTGTTCGCTCATGAACAATATGGAGGCCAATATGCCCGATTCACTCACCGAACCCAGCATTGTTTTAGAGCGCGTGACAAAAACGTACCCCGGTGTTGTGGAGCCCGCCGTCAAGGACCTCACGCTCGAAGTCGCGACAGGCGAAATACTTGTTCTCGTTGGCCCATCGGGCTGCGGCAAGAGCACCACACTTCGATTAATCAATCGCATGATCGAGCCAACCTCTGGTCGAATAATTTACGAGGGCAAAGATGTCACCAAAGGTGATCCGAATGAACTGCGGCGCCACATGGGATACGTCATTCAACAGG
Organism: Candidatus Nanopelagicales bacterium; assembly: GCA_018402075.1. The sequence continues at coordinate 12,994 of JAGYJP010000019.1, forward strand.
TCGGGCTCTTTCCGCATCGCACCATTGCGGAGAACATTGCCACGGTGCCCAAACTATTGAAGTGGCCGAAAAAGAAAATAAATGATCGAGTAGATGAACTACTAGAACTTGTTTCCATGGATCCCGCGATTTATCGCAATAGATATCCCAAGGAGCTGTCGGGTGGGCAAGCTCAACGCGTGGGGGTTGCCAGGGCTTTGGGTGCCGACCCAGATGTCCTCTTGATGGATGAGCCCTTTGGTGCAATTGACCCGATCACTCGGGATCGCCTGCAGAATGAGTTTCTTCGATTACAGGAGGATTTGAAGAAGACCATTGTGTTCGTGACGCACGATATTGACGAGGCTGTGAAGATGGGCGATCGCATTGCCATTCTTCGCGATCGATCGGAGATCGCACAGCTGGACAAACCCGAAGTTATTTTGACTGATCCGGCGGATTCATTTGTGGAGAACTTTTTAGGATCCGGTGCGATTCTCAAGACCTTGACCCTGCGGCGCGTTCGCGATATTGAATTATCAGAACCTGTTGTCATCAGACGCGGGACCAATAGATCTGATGCTCTGATTGCTCTGCACGACTCGCATTTCCCTTATGCGGTCCTACTCGACGATTCGGATCATCCGATTGCTTGGGTAGACGAACGTGCGCTGAATCGCTCAGAGTCCTTGGACCGAGCCGGTTCCAGCATCACGGTCCAAATTCAGCCAGAGGACACGTTGCAGGATGCCTTGAGTGGCATGTTGCAATCAGCAGCCGGCATGTCTGCAGTCGTTAACGGTAGAGGCAAATACCTTGGCACGTGCAGTATCGAGAGCCTCGCTTCCATGCTCATTCCCCAGCCGAATGGCTCCACCTCATGAGCACCGCGATTGCATCCGCCAACCTACCTCTCAAGCGGAATGCCCGAACCCTCCAATTGGATCTGATCGTCACGCCAATATTTTTCATCCTCTTAGCTATCATGCTTGCAGTTGTGTGGGTCTACTCGGACTTTGATCGAACCACGACCAGCATCTTGGAGCCGAGTCGGTTGTGGAGTCAATTTCAGCAACAAATTTATCTAGCGCTGTGGTCCACGGTGTTGGTCATTGTGATAGCTATCCCATTAGGAATTTTGGTTACGCGCGAAGGTGCGCCGCGACTGAAGAACAACTTTGTAGCCCTCCTTGGATTAGGTCAGGCTATTCCCGCATACGGTCTCATTGTGCTGTTCTTCGTCGCATTTGGGCAGGGCACCGTCACGGTAATTTTGGCTTTGGCCACATTCGCGTTGTTGCCGGTACTGCGCAACACGATTGTTGGATTGGAGCAAGTGGATCAAACAGTTATTGAGTCGGGCAAAGGAATGGGCCTGACCAGTTTGCAACGCCTGCGCAAGATTGAACTTCCATTGGCTGTCCCGGTTATCATGGCAGGCATTCGCACCGCGACGGTGATCAATGTGGGCATGGCCACTTTGGCTTATCTCATCGGTGGTGGGGGCCTTGGTGAAACAATTGCGGCGGGGTTGAAAAATGGCAGGCCGACAGCGATTTTTGTTGGCGCGGTGCTGGTCGCCCTTATTGCGCTCGCACTTGATTTTCTTGGTGGCGTGGCCCAGCGGTATCTGCGACCAAAGGGGCTTGCTTCCTAAGGCTACGATGTAAATATGTTTGACACGATCGACGGTCTACCAGTGCACGTACTTGTCGTGCATGTCGCCGTGGTGCTTATTCCGTTAGCAGCTATTGGGGCGATCCTTATTGCACTACGTCCGCGAGCCATGCGACTTTTTGGTGTGGCCACTGTTTTAGGTGCAGCCATTGGAACTGTGGCTTCATTTGTAGCGCGTTCCTCGGGTGAAAGTCTTTCTTCTCGAATAGGTTTTCCCGAACCGCATGTGAGTTATGGTGAAACCTTTCCGATCGCGGCTCTCGGATTTCTCATTCTTCTTGTCATCTTCTGGTTATTTGCCCGTGGTGTTCCACTGAACCGCAACCGTCCGGTGTGGCTCAAGGTTTTTGGTGGAGTAGTTATTGTTGCGGCTATCGGAATTTCATATTTCACATTCCTTGTGGGTCACACGGGCGCTGAAGCCACCTGGGCCACGGTGATTGAAAACTCAAAGCCAGGAACCTACTTGGAATCGGACTAGTTAGTCTCCGCCTGCATTTTCTGGTAGTAAGCGTTCTCTTTATCTTTATTGGGGAAAACGAAAATCACGACGGCCAACCCAATGAGTGTCAAAACCAAAGCCACGCCAATAGCAAGGCTTTTTCCATCGGTGAAGGCTTGGGTTGCGCCGGCAAGGATTGCCTTGGATGTTTCTCCGCTGTATTTCTCGGCCACCTGGGCAGCGGAGAAATACGAGGATGAAAGTTCTTGTGCCACCGTGGAGGTGACTTTCGATGCTTCACTCTCGGGTAATGCCGCAAGTTGGGCCCGCACGGAAATTGCATAAGCTGCTGCGAGGAATGTACCCATGGTCGCTTGAATAATTGCTCCGCCAAGGTCTCGCGTGAGGTCAAGGAAGGCAGAACCCATGCCGGATCTCGCCGGAGGAACCGACCCCATGAGGGCACGAGATGCCGGTGTGACCGAAAGTCCCACCCCGATTCCCACCAGCGAGTAAGCGGCGATCACCCAACCGATGCTGGCGGATTCAGTCCAGGTGATCAGCATGATGACGAAAGCAACCGCTACGGCGGAAAGTCCGAAGGTGAAAGTTAAACGACTACCCTTCGAGATTACTAACTTGCCGGCAACCTGCCCGAAGATCATGGTGCCCAGTGCCATGGGAATGACCACGAGTGCCGCAACGAAAGTTGTGTAGCCCAAAACATTTTGGGTGTACTGCTGACCGATGAACATAGCGCCGATCAATGAACCGAACGTGATACTGCCGGCAAGGAATGCCACCCACATGGTGCGGGCCTTCAACAGCGGCAGGTAAATCAGCGGGCTGGGTGCACGAGTCTGTCTCCAAAAGAACAGGGCCAGGAATACCGCAGAGATCGAGAATGTCCACAGCAGACTCCACTCCAGGCCGTCCGCCACCTGCTCAATGGTGATCACGAAAAGCAGCACACCAATAAAGGAGAGCAGGCCGCCCAGGTGGTCAATGGGTTTGACCTGTTCCCCGGCTTTCCAGGGAAGAACAATGAGCCCAAGGATCAGAGCGAAAATAACGATCGGAACATTGATCAGGAATACCGATCCCCACCAGAAGGACTCGAGCAGCCAGCCCCCAATGACGGGTCCGATTGCAGCAACTCCGCCGCCAATTCCCGACCACAATGCAATCGCGGTCACCTTGGCGTGGCTTTTATACAAGCTCGAGATCAGCGACAGGGTCGTGGGAAACAGCAGAGCCGCCGCAAGACCGGATGTGAACCGACCAAGTACCAGAATTTCAACATTGGGTGCAAAAGCGGAAATGAAGGCGGTCGGAACGGTAAGAATCGCGCCGAGAACAAACATCAACTTGCGCCCGTAACGATCAGCAAGTGCACCGAAGTACAAAACCGTTGATGCAAGACCAAGTGCAAATGCGTTGGCGATTGAAGTGAGATCACTCTGTGATGCATTGAGATCGCGACCAATCGATGGCAACGCAACATTTGCAATCGACAGTGAGATATTAGAAACAATCGCGCCGGTCACTAGGGCGAGAAGAACAAAAGCACTTTTTGGTGGCTTGTCCGAACCGGTGGAGAGGTTATTAGTCTGCTGGGGTGTGCTCACCGCACAAGACTAGTGAACCTTTGTGGATTTTCAGTCGACTTCTAGGCGACTGCCACTCCGGATTCCGATGCCGCCTTAATGAGGGCTTTATCGAGAGTAGCGATGGGGGAACCGGTGAGAATTGCTAAGCGCAGGTAGGTAGCGTCGTATGCCGAAAGGTTGTGGGCGAGAGCGGTGGCCACGATCATCTCGGGGTCACCGGGATCAACAATGGCAATTGGTAGCCTCAAGATGTCCTGCAGGATGCCCCCGGTTTGGTTACCCGTGAGGTCCCCTCGTCGCTGCCAGGTGGTGAGGGCGTTAATAACTTCGAAACGCCAAAGTGGCGGAACGATTGCAACGTGCTCCTCAAAAAGTGAGCGTTTCGCCAGGGCCGCGGGCTGAGCCTTGACGGTGAACCATTCGAGTGCCAATGAAGCGTCGAGTACAAACGAGTTCACGACCGCCCGGATTCAATATCGGCCTTTATAGATGACCCGGGGGTCAGTGTCACAAGACGCGAGTTCACGCGTTCCCAGAAATCAGACCAATTCATGTGTGGCTCAGTTTCGGTGGCCGGCACTAATCGTGCAACCGGTCGTCCATGTTTTGTGATCGTGACTTCTTCACCCTTCTCCACCCGGTTCAATAACTCCGAGAGGTGAGTTTTGGCTTCAAAGGCACCCACGGATGTACCAACGGGTTGACTAGCGGATTTAGATGTGCCCACAGACATAGCCACACCATAGAAGTAGAAAAACTAGTTGTCAACTAGTTGAAATTTTCCTGGCACCCAAGTTTGGGCATGCCGACAATATGTTCATTGCAATGACACACCCGTCGGGTGGCGTAAAGGCGAAAGGGAACTCGCGCGAATAAACCAAGATTCGCGTACTTACAACAAAAGCAACAACGAGAAACGGTTGTCAAGTTTCAGCAGGTGTGTGAACTCACGACAGTACGGTGATCAACCGGGTGCGTTGCGGCCGCCTCGACCTCCTGGATCTGAGTCATGAAGGAATCCAGGTCAACTTTTTTCCCAGACAGCCAGGTTCCCTGCACCTTGACTTCGGTAGCTAGAGTCAAGGGTTCGGCCAAGTAGGGATCCATGGATAACTCGACGAGGTCTGCATACAGGCCAACGGCGAGTGAGCCGATTTCATTTTCGCGGTGCAACATGTATGCCGCACCCGTTGTTTCAGCCTTGAGTGCGTCTTCGAGACTAATAATCTGATTAGGCCCGTGCACTTGACCCGAATCCGTTGCACGAGTGATGGCCGTTTGGATGTTGAGAAGGGGATTTGGTGGACTGACCGGGCCGTCGTTGTGGAAAGACAGGTGTGCTCCCGCATTCACCGCGTCGCCCCATCGCATCCACTGTGACCCGATCTCGGTCGGGAACATGGTGCCGTCGAGCAGATCACCCCAATAAATGAATTGGAATGGTCCGAGTGAAATGGTGACGCCCATGGCAACTGCGCGCTGGAACTGGTCGCCGCGGCAGCCACCGCAGTGTTCAAGCCGCCAACGGTGATCGGTGCCCATCAAGTTGTTGTTGGTCAGTGCTTCTTCATATGCGTCCAGAACAATGTCCAGACCAATATCGCCGTTCACGTGGAAAGCCATCTGCCACCCCATGGGGGCAAACTTTGCAAGCAGGGCATCCAACTCCACCCGGGTGTAGTTCATCATGGAGGTGCCACCGGGCCCGAGAGGAATTTCTGCTGCCTGCACGGCGGGTGTGTCCAAATAGGGGAATGAAGAAGCAATTGATCCCACCCACGGTGAACCGTCAGCCCACAACTTGATCCCCTGCTTGCGCAGCATCGACGGATCAGGTGAGGTGACCTGCACGCCGGCATCCGAATCAATTGCCATGTGATACAGCGAGATGCGCACCGGAGAGTTCGGGCGTGTTGTCAGTGCTTCGTATCCCTTCAACACCTTGGTGGCGTAGGTCATTTCAGATGTTGCTGTGATGCCAAACCGGGCCATGTATTGCAACCATCGCGCTCCCGACTCCAACGGCAGTGGTACCGCATCCTGCAATGTCGGCATGATCGCCGCCAACGTCGCTGCGGTTTCAAAAGCAACCCCGTTCGATGTGCCATCAGCATTACGGCCGAAACGGGCCCCAGGCGGATCCGCTGGCGGCTTACCGTCAGCCCATTGATTAAACGCAATGACAGCAGAGTTGAAATAGACTGCATGGCCGGAGTTATCGAGCACCACTGCCCGCCTGGTGGGAAAGAACTTGTCGAGGTCCACATTTGTTTGCACGGGTGCCTGCTGCAGCATGCGATCCAGACCATTAAAAATAACCGGTTGATCGGGTGGCAATTCGGCATTGACCTTGGTCCACAGTGCTTGGACATCGCTCAGGTGTGGGTAACCGACATAAGGCGCAATCCAATAAGAAGGTGACTGCGTCACCATCCCGGCAAGCATGGGGTGGCTGTGTGCTTCGATGAACCCTGGCATGAGCACTGTTGTTCCGAGATCGGTGATCGCTATACCTGGCGCAGAAGCTTGACACTCGGCCACGGACCCAACGGCCACGATCTTGCCAGTTGTGTCGTCGATGGCGAGCGCTTCTGCACGCGGATTCGAGGGATCCATGGTGATGATGCTGGATGCCTTGAGAATTAGATTTGCGGTCATGTCAGTCCTTTTGTTGTGTGTTAATTCAAACGGGCGAGTCAAACAGGCGAGTCAAACGGTGATTGCTTGAGGATCGCCGCCACCAGGCAGTTTCATCACCATTTGGTTTTTCATCAACTGCCCTATAAAGATATCGGAACTTTGCGGAACCCGACTACACAATCATCAGAGAGAGTGTCAAGTTCCAGCCGAAACAACACAAAGATCTGGTGGCCCCGGCATGATTCGAACATGCGACGCACGGTTTAGGAAACCCTGTCATATGTGAGGAAGACGAGGATGAGGATGAAGAGTTGTGAGGAAGCAGTACCACCTGGTGGCATGCAGGTGTAGGGAAAACGATTAACGCATGCCACGGATCTGCCACGAAGAATTCCGATCAAAGTGCCCCTTCAATCTTGACCCGGGGTTGTTAAGAACCGACCCGGGGTACATATATGTAAGGCGATTCAGGATGTGTGTGATATTTCCACCATAGAAATCTTTCAGGATGAATTCGCCCAGGTCAATGATCAGTTTTCAGGACGACTGAATTTTTGTTTCCCTGCATTAATTGCCGAACGAAGTTCCTCCATTTGGTCTCGCATGTGATCCAAGGATGCCGTACTGTCCGCGGCCTCGACTTGAATAAGAAATCGACTAAGAAATTCTTCCATGACCTCACGGACTT
>JAGYJP010000002.1 GCA_018402075.1 Candidatus Nanopelagicales bacterium
TGCAGTACGCCAAGCGCATGGTGGGTCGGCGCATGTATGGAGGTACCTCCACTTACATTCCATTGAAGGTCAATATGGCCGGCGTTATCCCGGTCATCTTCGCTTCGTCACTGCTCTTCCTGCCGACACTGTTTGTCCAACTCTCGGGAAGCCAATCGGAGTGGGCGCAGTGGCTGGAGCGCAACTTCGGCACTGGATCGGGTCCGGTATATCTGGGCACCTATTTCCTCTTGATTGTGTTCTTCTGCTACTTCTATGTCTCGATTACTTTCAATCCCACCGATGTCGCAGACAATATGAAGAAGTACGGCGGATTCATCCCGGGAATTCGCGCCGGCCGTCCCACCGCCGAGTACCTCGATTATGTTCTTACCCGCCTCACCGCACCTGGTTCGCTGTACCTGGGCTTGATCGCGATCATTCCGGTATTTGCCTTCGATTTCCTCGGCGTCTCCACCCAATTTATTTTCGGTGGCACGAGCCTGCTGATCATGGTGGGTGTTGGTTTGGACACTGTGAAGCAAATCCAGGCGCAACTGCAACAGCGCAACTACGAAGGCTTCCTGAAGTAACCTGCGCTAGGGTCTCGCCATGCGGATAGTGTTTATGGGCCCCCCAGGGGCAGGTAAGGGTACCCAAGCAGCGATTCTGTCGCGAGCATTCGGCATTCCGCACATTTCCACCGGCGATATCTTCCGCGCCAATGTTTCCGAGGGCACCCCGCTGGGAATTGAAGCGCAGCGTTACATGGACGCGGGGGAGTACGTCCCAGATGGCGTGACCAATTCCATGGTGCGCGATCGTCTCACGCACGCAGATGCCCAACCAGGTTTCATCCTTGACGGATACCCGCGCACGGTAGAGCAGGTCGCTGAACTCGATGCCATGTTGCGTTCGTCCGGTCACAAGCTCAACGTGGTCATTGAGTTGACCGTTGATATTGACGAAGTTGTTCAGCGTCTCGTTAAACGCGCGGCTGATCAAGGCAGACCCGATGACACCGAAGACGTTATTCGACGTCGTCTTGAGGTGTATGCAGAACAGACTGCGCCACTAATCGCGGTGTACAAGGATCACGGCATTTTGGTTCAAGTAGATGGCTTGGGTGATATTGAATCTGTGTCGAGTGCCATTACATCTGCGATTAACTCTTAAGTCATGGTTTTTCGCAAGAAAGAAAAAGTTCAGATCAAAACTCCTGAGCAAATTGAACTCATGCGCATTGCTGGTCGAGTTGTTGGTCAAACCCTTCAGGCACTTGAGCAAGCTGTTGTTCCTGGTGTTACCACTGCGCAACTTGATCAGATTGCGCGCGATTGTATTTATGGCGCAGGAGCAACGCCGTCATTTCTGGGGTATTACGGATTCCCCGCGGTGATCTGCACCAGCATCAACCACGAAGTGGTGCATGGAATTCCCGGCAACGCAGTTGTGCACGAGGGTGATCTGATTTCTATTGACTGTGGTGCGATTGTTGATGGCTGGCACGGTGACGCCGCAATAAGTGTGATCGCTGGTAATGCGGATTCATCAATCCACAGACTTTCTGAAGTTACTCGCGAATCCCTGCATGCGGGAATTGCTGTGGCAAGAGCAGGGAACACCATGGGCGATATTGGTGCAGCGGTGGAATCTGTTATTCGCAATTCCGGTCCTTATGGAATCGTTGAGGATTATGTGGGCCATGGAATTGGTACCGAGATGCATATGTACCCACCGGTTCCCAATTTCGGTGCAGCGGGCAGCGGTATGGACTTGAAGGTGGGCATGGTGTTGGCCATTGAACCCATGGTCACGTTGGGCTCAGCTGAAGTGCAGGTCTTGGAGGACGAATGGACGGTTGTCACCACGGACAGTTCCTGGGCCTCCCATTGGGAGCACACGGTGGCAATTACCAAGAATGGCCCTGAGATTCTCACATTGCCCTAGGGATATCCCCATCTTCACCCATCTAAAGTGTGCTGTGATTTAAGATAAATAGGTGAATCGCCGAATCCCTATTGCACTTACTGCTGTTATTGCGACGACTGCTGCCGCAACCATTGCGTTGCTCCCAATGTCTAATGCGGTTAATGGGACCGGTGTGTACGCCGCCTGGACATTGGGTTCTCCGGCGACAACAGGCACGGCGCAACTGAACGGGACGTTCTTCCCTGACATCGACTTCACATCCAGGGATTCCAGTCTTGGTGTTGCTCGCAGTGCAACACTGACCGCCACCACTCCTTTTGGTGAATATTTCGGCACATCACGCGGTCAGCAATACCTGACCACAGGTGTTGCGAGTGGAAAGTCTGAAGGCTCATTGACACTGAACTTCGAAACTTCACCCGTGCCAGGCACCTGGAGTTTTGCGTTAGGCGATGTGGATGCTGAAGACATCAAGTTGTCTGCAACCGACACAAATGGGGACCCGATCGATGTCCGTGGCTGGAAATTTGAAGCCTTCAATTATGCCGGTCAAGAAGATGTTCCCACCTGGACCCAAGAAACCGAACGGATTCTCGGCAATGGTGTGGACACCGCTGGTGCAAGTATGTGGGTGCGCCCCACCACTGAGGTGGCGAGCATCACGTTAACTCAAGTGCGGTTGAGTGGATTCCCGCAATATCAATTGTGGGTCGCTGCAGATATTCTGACCGAAGCTGATGTCCAGGAAGCGGAAGTTGCTGACGGTATCTGCACGGTCAAGGACACGGCTCTGGTTAATGGCGGTTTCGAGTTCCCTGCAATTCCTGCTAGGTCTGCCCGCCAACTCAATCAACGCGATGTTCCCGGTTGGGAAACAACGGCAACAGATCAAAGGATCGAGATTTGGTCTACCGGCTTTAGCGGAGTCAATGCTGAAGTAGGTAACCAGTTCGCGGAAATCAATGCGACCCAATCTTCTGAGCTATATCAAGTGGTAGAAACCGTTCCAGGCGAATCGTTGACCTGGTCACTTTTGCACCGAGCCCGTGGTTCAGGCGCAGCCGGCGACACTATGAGTGTAAATATTGGCGTGGAAGGTCAAGAGCCCAATGCGATCTACACCTTCACTGATGTATTAACTGCAGGTTGGGTGCGTCACACCGGCACCTATATCGTTCCGGAAGGCCAAACGGAAACTCGATTCGGTTTCGAATCAGGATCAACTGCATCCGGCAACAGAAGTGTTGGCAATTTCCTTGACGACATTTACTTCACCACCACCGACTGCATTCCAACAGTGGTGACCGAAGGCAATGTTGTTGAGCCAGAGATAAGTCCATCTGCGAGTCCATCGGCTTCGCCAAGTCCATCTGTGAGTCCATCGGCTTCGCCAAGTCCATCTGCGAGCCCATCGGCTTCGCCAAGTCCATCGGCGAGTCCATCGGCTTCGCCAAGCCCAACCGAAACAACAACAGAGCGAACTAATCCGGCAACCCCCACCACGATTGCGGCCGATGACATCCCAGGTGTGCCACAAGGATCCACCATCACCTCGGTGGATCCGCCCAAGAATGGCACCGCCAAGGTTGTCGATGGCGACATCGTCTACACCCCCAAGGACAGCTTCCGAGGTGAAGAGAAGATCACCGCTGTGGTGGTGACCCCAACGGGTGACACCCAGGACGTCACCGTCACCGTTGCCGTGGGCAAGGAGCAAAAGGTGATTACCCGCTGGACCGCCCCTAAGAAGCTCAAGCCAGGAATGAACTACTTCGGACCGGGCACCTTTATGACCAATGCCAACCAAATGGCCATGGTGGAGGTGAATTGCTCGATCATCAAGCGCTGGGTCTCACCCAATCCTGACCCCAGATGCTCCGTGGTAGCCGGTAAGGAGGGCACCTACATAGACATCACGGTCTATGAACCCACCGCGGTCGAGGTGGTGATTACCGCTCCCAAGAAGGGTAAGTACGCCCCCATGGAGCAGAAATACGTGTATCGGGTCAATCCATAGGGGGACCCGAGAACAGGGGTTGGCGCCCTTGGGCGTAGACTCAGTGGGCTGACGTGGGCTCATTGCGCCCATGTTTCCTCGTGAGAATTCACAGAGTGGAAATCCCCTGGATTTGCTCTCGTGGGGGAGGCATGTGCGGAATCGGCCAGCAGTTCAATAGGAAGCAGGGCAATGGCAAAGAAGGACGGCGCGATCGAGCTTGAGGGCACGATCACCGAAAGTCTGCCTAATGCCATGTTCCGTGTTGAGCTCGACAATGGGCACAAGGTGCTCGCGCACATCAGCGGGAAAATGCGGATGCACTACATCCGAATTCTCCCTGACGATCGAGTCGTTGTGGAGTTGTCACCCTATGACCTCACCCGCGGCCGCATTGTCTACCGCTACAAGTAGTGACTAGCAGTACCAGTAATCAACAGAAACTCGAGAAGAGTAATCATGAAGGTGCAACCCAGCGTCAAGAAGATCTGCGACAAATGCAAGGTCATTCGCCGCCACGGTCGCGTCATGGTTATTTGCGAAAACGTTCGTCACAAGCAACGCCAGGGCTAAATGCTCTGGGGTGATCTTGGAGAGACAACCGAGGCCACCAAGTAAAGGGAGAACCCGACCCTTCACATCTCGCGTGCGGAATGTGGAGACGACACCTTCGGCCACGGGGCCGAAGACCAGCCTTGGCGGGCTGGACTGGATTTCCCACCATGACCCCGTGAACCTACAGAAAAGAGAGAACGCCACATGGCACGACTTATTGGTGTTGACCTGCCCCGCGAAAAGCGCATGGCGGTTGCACTTACCTACATTTATGGTGTTGGCCGCTCGCAGGCTGCGAAAGCACTCACCGCGACCGGTGTCGATCCGAAATGAAATCAAAAGATCTGACAGATGAGCAAACCCTCGCATTGCGCGACTGGATTGAAGCGAATCTGAAAGTAGAAGGTGACCTTCGCCGAGAGGTGACAGCAGATATCCGTCGCAAGGTGGAAATTGGCTGCTACCAGGGAATTCGTCACCGCAAGGGTCTTCCTGTCCACGGGCAACGAACTCATACCAATGCGCGCACCCGCAAGGGTCCGCGCAAGACCGTTGCCGGCAAGAAGAAGGTCTAAGCGAGCGACCTCGCAGATCAATGCGAATTCCCCACACCTCTAATCGATAGGAATACACCACATGGCCCCTAAAGGTCCCGGCGCCAAGAAAGTGCGTCGCAAGGAAAAGAAGAATGTGGCTCATGGCCACGCTCACATCAAGAGCACGTTCAACAACACCATTGTTTCCATCACTGACCCATCGGGTGCGGTGATTGCCTGGTCCAGTGCTGGACAGGTGGGTTTCAAGGGCAGTCGTAAGTCCACTCCATTCGCCGCGCAACTGGCTGCAGAATCTGCTGCCCGTCGTGCCATGGAGCACGGCATGCGCAAGGTTGACGTATTTGTCAAAGGACCGGGTTCAGGTCGCGAGACCGCAATCCGTTCACTGCAGGCAACCGGTCTGGAAGTTGGCTCCATTGCCGATGTCACCCCGGTTCCTTTCAACGGAACTCGTCCCTCCAAGCGTCGTCGCGTCTAATCGCGCGCACCCAACACACTTAGAAAGTAGGAGAACACCATGGCGCGTTATACAGACGCAGATTGCAAGCGGTGCCGCCGCGAAAAATGAAGCTCTTCCTTAAAGGCTCCAAGTGCGAGTCACCGAAGTGTCCATTTGAGAAGCGTCCCTACCCACCCGGCCAGCACGGTCGCGGTCGTTCAAAGGACAGCGAGTACCTGTTGCAGCTTCGGGAGAAGCAGAAGGCAACCCGGATGTACGGCGTGTTGGAGAAGCAGTTCTCTAACTACTACAAGGAAGCCAAGACTCTTCCGGGCAAAACCGGTGAGAATCTCCTCGTTCTCCTTGAGTCACGTCTGGACAATGTTGTCTTCCGTGCAGGTTTCGCCAAGAGCCGCGATATGGCTCGCCAGTTGGTGACCCACGGTCACTTCTTGGTCAACGGCCACAAGGTGAACATTCCTTCGTACCGCGTCTCTCCCAACGATGTCATCGAGGTTCGCAAGAGCAGCCTGGAAATGACCCCGTTCATTGTGGCCCATGCTGAGATCGGCGAAAAACCGTTCCTGCATGGCTCGAGGTTGTGCCCTCCAAAATGCGCATCCTCGTCCACTCACTGCCAGCTCGCGCTGTCATTGACACCCAAGTCCAAGAACAGCTCATCGTCGAGTTGTACTCCAAGTAATAACCCTTCGATTCACCTGAATCGAGGCCTCACATCGCAGTGTCAAATAGAGGTCACTGCTGGAAGGAATGAAAAGTGCTCATTAGTCAGCGTCCGATTCTGACCGAAGAACCCATCAGCGAATTCCGCTCACGTTTTGTGTTGGAGCCGCTCGAGCCAGGCTTTGGTTACACCCTTGGCAACTCACTTCGCCGCACATTGCTCTCGTCTCATCCCTGGTGCATCTGTCACAAGCATTCGGATTGATGGCGTGCTGCATGAGTTCAGCACAATAGAGGGCATTAAAGAAGATGTCACCGAGATTATTCTGAACCTCAAGGGTCTTGTTGTATCCAGCGAAATCGATGAACCAGTTGTCATGTACCTGCGCAAGCGAGAGTCCCGGCAATGTCACCGCCGCGGACATTCAGCCCCCTGCAGGTGTTGAGGTGCACAACCCTGACCTGCACATTGCAACCCTTAATGGCAAGGGCAAGTTGGAAATTGAATTGATCGTTGAGCGTGGTCGCGGTTATGTTCCTTCGGTCATGAACAAGCAGCCTGATCAGGAAATCGGTCGTATTCCGGTTGACTCGATCTACTCACCGGTTCTGAAGGTCAGTTACAAGGTGGAAGCGACTCGTGTTGAGCAGCGCACCGACTTTGACAAGCTGGTCCTCGACGTGGAGACCAAGCCCTGCATGTTGCCCCGCGATGCTGTTGCCTCTGCTGGTTCAACGCTTGTTGAACTCTTTGGTCTGGCACGCGAAATGAACGTAGATGCTGAAGGTCATTGACATCGGTCCAAGCCCAACAGATGCATTCGCCGCTGAACAACTCCTCAACCCCCATTGAGCAGTTGGACATGACGGTGCGTTCCTACAACTGTCTCAAGCGTGAAGGCATTCACACTGTGGGTGAGCTGATCACCCGCAGTGAGGCTGACCTACTTGATATCCGCAACTTTGGCGCCAAGTCCATTGACGAGGTCAAGGTCAAGTTGCACGGACTCGGATTGGCTCTCAAGGACAGCCCACCCGGATTCGATCCCAGCACCGCCGTGTACTTCGACGACGAAGATGTCGACATGGATGTTGCTCCCGAGGATGAAGAAGAAGTAGTGGCAGTGGAAGTTTCCTATGCCGAGGACGCCTACCCCGAGGATGAGCGGCTCTAAGTCTGCCATTCACGGAATTATTGAGAAATCATTTAAAGGAGAAGTAGATGCCTAGCCCAGCTGAGGAGCCCGCCTCGGCGGTGGAGCGGCGCACGAGCGGTTAATGCTCGGCAACCTCGCCACCGCATTATTCGAGCACGGCAAAATCACCACCACTCATGCCAAGGCCAAGCGGTTGCGTCCGCTGGCTGAGCGCATGATTACCTTCGCTAAGCGCGGAGACATCAACGCGCGTCGTCGAGTGATCACCGTTGTGCGCGACAAGTCTGTTGTGCACACCCTGTTCACCGAGATTGGCCCAAGCTACGCCGGCCGTCAAGGTGGCTACACCCGAATCATCAAGATCGGTAATCGCAAGGGCGACAACGCACCCATGGCGATCATTGAACTGGTGGAGCCAATGCTCGAGCAGGTTGTTGCTGAAGCCACTGGCGCCACCAAGCGCGCCGCTAAAGAGTCTGCAGCTAAAGAAGCCGCAACACCGGCCGCTGCAGCCAAGGACGAAGAAATCAAGGTTAAAGAAGAAATTGCTCTCGACACCGAGGCGGTTCTTGAAGAAGAATCCGCCGAGCCCGTCAATGCTGAAGGTGAAGAAGAAGTGGCGGTAGTCGAGGAAACCGAGACAAAGGAATAACACCTGTTCTCGCACGAAGTTACTCGATCAGCCCGTCCTCGAACTTCCCGGGGACGGGCTGATTCGTATGCGCGCGACCCTGGCATATGACGGCTCTGGTTTCCATGGGTGGGCAATTCAGCAGGAACAACGCACAGTGCAGGTTTGAAATCGAAAACACTATTGGAGCTTTGATCCATGAATTAGATCTCGCCACCATTTGTGCCGGTCGAACCGATGCTGGTGTTCATGCCAGGGGTCAGGTCATTCACTTTGATCTGGCCAAGGATCATCCAGATATGAGCAAGTTAACAGCGGAGAGAATCAATAAGGCACTGCCGGAAGACATTAGGCTTTTGTCAATTGAGGAAGCCCCTTAGCTGGGTTCGATGCGCGTTTTTCAGCATTGTGGCGGGAGTATTCCTATACGGTGTGCGATAGCCCTACCGGCCTGGCGCCATTGCGCAGACGGCGATGTGCTTCCGTGGCCGGTTACCCTTGACTTGGACCGGCTCAATCAAGCAAGTGCAGCACTCGTGGGAACCCATGACTTTTCCGCTTTTGCAAGGAGAAGCCAAGGGCGCACAACAATTCGCGATGTCCTCAAACTGAATTGGCATCGCACCACAGAGGATTATGTTGTCAGCTGACAATTCGAGCTGATGCTTTCTGTCACTCAATGGTGCGCAGCGTGGTGGGTGCTCTTCCTCCCTGATCGGTGACGGGAGAAACCGGTGAGTTGGACCCAGCGAAGTTACTTGATCAAGATCAGAAAGAATCTCTTATGTTCAAGTGATGGAGCCATGGCCGCTGGTTCTCGAGGAAGTGGGTTACCCACCACGATGGCGAGCTATTGGCACTGGCAAGAGCAGACGCGAGCGAGGCGAAAATGATCCGAGGATTTAATGCCAACATCATTGATGACAAGAAACTTCACCATTCACCCATCAACCCGAAACTTGCATTGACCGATGGAGGACAATCGGCTGTTGCTGCCATGGATACCGAGGGGGACATGGAAGTGGGGGTGTGGGAGCACTCGGTCAGGAGAGTCCAACCGACATTGGAAGTGGAGGAAGTCTTCATTGTCATCCTCGGGTAAAGGCACCGTCACCTGTGAATCAAGGTGGGGTCATTGAGTTAAGTCCAGGCACGGTGGGCATCCTTCCCTCCGGTTCGCGCACCACTTGGTCGATCACCGAGCCGCTGCGCAAAGTCTGGGTCACGCTCGCGTGAGCCGTGGTTTCCAAGGGATAGGGGCATGAGGGCAACAATCTAATAGTGAATTTGCTTGTGCGTTTGGTGGCATTCTCTCGGGTAAATGGTCTACCTTGCGCTCCAGCGAGAGTCGCCTGCCCAGCGCCATCTGAGTGAACAATGACCCAGAAAAGTGTCGGCAGGAGGCAGGCTTTGTACCCACGCCGGACAGGAATATGCCGAAAAGCGAGGGATTGTGTTGTTACGCGGCGCGCGCTGTGGGGATTGGGCGCAGCCGCCGTTAATCTCGGGTGACTTTCCGGCCGGAACTTCGGCGTATCGGAAACGCCGGCCAGGTGAGGACGCCGACGCCACGACCGTTATCGGACTGATGTAAAGACCAGATTTACTCGGGCAGCATTTCGGAAATGTCGGCAGCCATGCCCCATACGGTGCTTCTTATTCATTTGCCCGTTCGGCCATGGCCCCTGGGGTGGATTTGTTACCGGATTCGCAGAAACCAAATAGTCACGGCTACCACCGCGGTTGAGCTGGAACACTTCTCTTTGCCGTCCCTACGCATTTTTTTATCGTTTTCCTTAATTATTCGACTCCCCAATCCGCCGCCAACGCTGTGGCGTGTACTATTACTGGCGTGTTGCTCGCGGGCGCTGAATGCCGTGGAGCAGCAGCCCTTCCGCTTTGCGTTTCAGACGCGATACCCCCCACCGGGAGTGCTGGCGATCTCTTCGTTTCGGCAATCTTCTGGGAAATCTGGAAAAAGTGTCGATAACTTGATGGACATTGTTCCGGAAGCTGAAATTGACCTCCTTCCTATGGAATTTTGGGTGTGTTCCCTGGCATTACCATTCGCAGATCTGGTTCTTCCCCCTGGATTAAGAGCCGCCATTAAAGGCAAGCAGCAGTGAAACCAAGACGCCCTCAAGGATTACATTCCTGGAAGGAGCAATCACGTGGGATTATCTTCACCCTGGGATTGTGACGGCGTTCTGGTACTCATTTTGAACCCTGAATTGCTGGCGCTGCCGAAATATCAGATTCTGGTGAACTGATTTTGACGGTTTCGGGCAATTTTCCTTAATAGCGTGACATTGGTGGCTTTGCTCATTGATGGCGCTGGGCGGGGTTGATCGTATCCTTCCAGGGCATCATTGTTCGCGGGTCGCAATGTTTACTCACTGTCGCGAGCGGGCTACTACCCGAAGTTTCTCTCACTCACGGGACAAAGAAAGACCCCATGGGTTGCTCTGGTCGCAAGTGCGGTCGTTGGAGTGGTACTGGTCTTTGGTTAAGTTGTCTACGGCAGCGAAGAAGCCCCGTATGTCAAAGTGCCGCGAGCGCGCTCCTACTGATTGCAGTGTTCGGTGCAGCAAGCTGCTTTCTTGCGTCCTGCAGATGGTATTACCTTCCAATTTGCGCCGAAATTTGCGGATGCCGACCGTCCTTACCGGAGTCCGGTAGGCCAGCGCTTTGGTTGCGGGCATCAGTTTCATTGGTCACGCTGATCCCACATGCCATTTAATGAGGACTACCGAGCGGTAAATTGTCTGGCCGTTGCCGTTTACGTGGTGGGGGCTGGTGCTTTTGCCATCTTCGGTCGGAGCCGACCGGGTGCTCCGCCGGAGGAGGAGTACGCCATGACCGGCGGTGCATGGACACAGGGATCCGGAGACGGAAGGCCATGACGTCACCGAGACGACTGAGAAGGAACAAGGAACTATCTAACTGAGATAAAGTTATTATTGAACGGATAGGGTGTGAAGGGGACAGGACGAACCCTTCACCTTTAAACGTCTTTACCTGAGTATTTAATTATTAAAGGAGGCAATGGCGCGTCCTGAACCGTTGACAGTTGTGCAGCTAATTCCAGACAGGAAATAGCGGAGGGCAAATTGACACCGTTGCTGCCTTGGGATCATTGGACATGCAGGGTCGGCTTCAGGGCGAAAGCTTTAATCGATGCCGACTACTTCCCCGAGGAAGTACTTTGATGGACATACGAAGGCTGCAATTACTTAATGGCCGTGAGCTGACGAAATGAATAATGTCCAGGGTTACGCAATGTCTTCATGGGGATAGCGCGGTTATGCCGACATGGTCATGAAACCCGATATCGCCACCCTGCACCGAATCCCTTGGCAAGCTTTCTTCGGGGGACGGGTGGGGATTGTGGTGATCTGAGACAACGGACCACAGCACACGTAGCACCATCGCCGCGACAGGTGCTGACGCATTGTCGACTAGACCGGTCATCACTCGCGATCTTGGGCGTGGAATTGCGTTTGTTGGCGCCGAACTTGAGTTCATGCTGTTTAACGACACCTTATGAAGAAGCGTGGCTTGCCGGTTACCGGGACCTCACCCCGGCAAACCTCTGCCAACGTCGATTACTCCATGTTGGGAACTGCGCCATGTGGAGCCACTACTGCGCCGGACTCGATCGAACACGGCAGGGCGCGGGCATGATCGTGGAGAGTGCCAAGAGGTGAATTGCAACCTGGAGGCCAACATGAAATCGCCTTCAGAGTATTTAGACGCGTTGCGCACCTGCGATAACCACAGTATTTACAAGAACGGCGCTAAAGAGATTGCCGCCCAAGAGGGCATGGCGCTACCGTTCATGGCGAAATTCAATGAGCGTGAAGGTAACTCGTGTCATATCCATTGGTCCTTCCGCGTCAACCTGACGGATCCATGGTCATGGGCGGAGTCCGCTGATGGGCATGTCCGGATCTCGAAGCAGGTCATTTGTTGCCGCGGGCAGTTGGCGCATGCACGTGAACTCACCCTGACGTGCGCGCCACAAATCCAATTCGTGTGCTAGAAGATACGCACCCGGGTCATTTGCGCCCACCGCCATACCGCTGGGGCCAGGATATTAGCCGCGCCTGCGCATTCCGATTAGAGGGCCACGGAGCGGGCCTGCGACTGTGGAAAACGCCGCCTTCCTGGGGCGATGCAAACACCTTATCTTGCGGTGGCAGCCACGATCGCGGCGGGAATCGATGGCAACGTGAGAACAACATGCAGCTCGAAGATGCCGTCACGGGCAATGCCTATGAACCGGCAATCTACAGACAAGTTGCCCGATCCATGCCGGCAGCTCGCTGGCCGACTGGGTCGGCTCCATCACTGGAGTCCGCGACACCTTTGGTCACGAAGGTACAAGACCACCACGCCAACATGGCTCGTATCGAGATCGCGGACTTCGGTAGTCGGTGGTCACCGATTGGGAGCGTACTCAGGATCCTTTCGAGCGCATCTAATCGAGAGTATTCCTCTCACTAGACTTCCGCTGGCTCACCAATCACGTGTCCGTTTATTAGCAGGAGAGTGCATGCATCAGGTCATCAACCCGGCCACCGAAAGCAGGTAATCGCGCTCGGTTCCGTCATTGGATGCGTGGAGCAAACCGATGCTGCAGCCATTTGCCCGAGCCCACGCGAAGCATTGCCGGCTTGGACGGCGGTAGCTCCGGGGGACCGAGCAAACCTGCCGCGCAGGTTCTCCGATGTTGTTCACGACCACGTGGAGGAGCTCGCACCAGCCTCGAAGTGATCAACTCCGGGCCACAACAATTGGCAATGCCCGGGCTGGGGAGGCCAATACGCAAGCCGGCCAATGTTCCCGCCTACTACGCGGGAGCGCCAGAGCGACTCTTTGGCCGACAATGTCCCCGGTGCCAGGCGGAATTGACATTACCTTCAAAGAGCCCGTTGGCGTGGTGGGGTATTGTCGTCCTGCGGAATTTCCCCATGCCGATAGCCGGGTGGGGATTCTCCTTCCGCCCCAGCATTGGCAGCAGGATGCACCGTGGTGCTCAAGCCGGGCCGAGCTCACCCCATTTCAACCGCCATTCGGATTGGGTGAACTGGCCCTGGAAGCGGGTATTCCCGAAGGCCCCGTATATCGCTTGGTGCCGGGTAAAGGCTCTGCTGTGGGACAGCGATTTGTGGACAACCCTAACTTGTGCGCAAAATCGTGTTCAACGCAGAGGTATACTGCACGCCAGTGTGGTGAACAGATCATGGCGGGAGCCGCGCCGCAACATGAAGCGCGTGACCCTGGAACTTGGCGGCGTAAGAGCGCCAACGTCATTTTCTCGCTGGCAGTGCGGATATAGAAAAAGCGGCGGCCAGCGCACCTGTCATCGGTTTTTGATAACGCCGGGCAGGACTGCCGCGCCCGGTCACGGATTCTGGGGAGGCGGCGCAGTGCCTTCGACACGTTCATGGAGCACTTCGAAAAAGGCAGTCGAAATTTTGCCGCGGGAGATCCGAATCTGGAAACCACCGAAATGGGTCCACTGATTTCCCGGGCGCACCGGGAGTCCGGTGAGCGCATTCACTTCCGGACCCATCCGATCGTCGCCTTCCCACAGGCAGCCTGTCCCACTCGGCCCCGGGTTCTGGTTCCCGCCCACGGTGATTGCTCCGGTGGAGTCCACATCGCGCGCTGTTCCACGAGGAAATCTTTGGCCCCGTAGAGAATGGCCGTCACGGTCTTCGAGGCCGAAGCTGGATGCGGTTCGGTTGGCCAATGACTCCGAGTACGGTTTGTCCGGTTCGATCTGGACGCGGGACCTTGGCAAGAAAGCAATTCAGGCGGCCCGCGGAATTGAGTCAGGAATCTCTCGGTGAACTCATCATCTTCATCTGTTCGGCACCGGACACCCCTTGGCGGTTACAAGAAAATCGGGAATTGGCCGTGAGTTTGGGTCATCCCGATGCCCTCGTGGATGGTCATTCACACGGAAACAAAAAACGTTTTTATCGAATAGTGCCGAAGATTGACTAAGTCAGCACCACGATTAACTCGAACGAGGAGAGAAATGTCAGATAGCAAATGTCGCGGTGTCTCTGATGGGTCGCGCGTCGCGGTCATTACCGGTGGTGCCAGTGGAATTGGATTGGCCACCGCACGCCGGTTGGCAGACGAGGAGCGCCCACATTGTGATTGGCGACTTTGACCTCTCGGCTGGCCGGTCAGGCCGCGGCCGATGAAGTCAGCGGACTCTTTGTTCAGACCGATGTCACCGACGTGCCGACCAGGTCGAGGAACATGTTTGCGCCCGCAAAGCCGACCTATGGCAGCGTGGATATTGCATTTAATAACGCCGCCAGGTATTTCGCCCCCGACGATGACTCAATCCTGGAAACCGGAATTGACGCGTGGGCGCCGGGTCTCAGGAAGTCAACCTGACCTCGTGGTGTACCCCTGCTTGCGTGCAAGGCCGTACTGCCCATCATGCTGGAGCAGGGCAAAGGCTCGATCATTAACACCGCCCTCCTTTGTGGCCCACCATGGCAGCTGACGACCTCGCAAATCAGCTACACCGCAATCCAAGAGGTGGGGTGCTCGCCATGAGTCGTGAACTCGGAGCGCAATTCGCTCGCTCGGGTTGTTCAGGCGAACGCGCTTTCACCGCGGACCGGTTGCCACCCCGCTACTCACATGGAGCTCTTTGCCAAGGACCAGGAGCGCGCTGCCCGTCGATTGGTGCACATTCCCGGTTGGTCCGATTCTGGTGAGCTCAAGAAGAAATCGCCGCCGCAGTTGCATTCCCGGCCAGCGATGATTCATCTTTTATTACAGCTTCAAAGGAACTTTCTAGTAGACGGTGGAATTTCCGGAGCTTATGCTTAACCCCGCTGGTGAACGGCGGGCTGCCTCAACAAATGCGCGAGCCAAGGGGAGGTCCTTCTCCCTGGCGGTCAGGGTGTTCCAGGGTGCCACTGCACCCCGGGAGGCAGAAACTGCTTCGCTCGTGGGTATTCGCAGACTTCAATGGTGCCGTCGTGGCGCTCCAGCCGGTCACGGTGAGATCGCGAAATCGGGGGAGTCCGCCGCTTGGTGGTGCACGAGGAATTCACTTCAAAATCGGTCGTGGCAAAAATTTCCGGCGAATGCGGGGAGCCGGCAGCGAACCGGGCGCCCGTGCTGAGCTGGAAACTGACCCGGTTGTTCGCGATGCACCCCGGTGTCAGGGACGCTGGGCAGATCTTTGAATCCAATGAACCACCATGGGCGGCGGCCCATGACCTGTGTGGCCGCGACAGATCCCAGAACTGGAATATTGCGTGTCCTCGCATACTCGTACAAGGCAAACTCTCCAGTATCACCGTGTGGTGCGTGGTGGAATCCGCGGTGGCGTGGGGCTCCTGGCTGCTTGGCGGGTGGAGTCAATATCCGCGCTCGCCCACCAACACGGTGAGGCCATCGGAGCCGATCGAGCACGGAGGGTCCTCGCTCGGGGTGGAAGGATCCCGCAACCTGGGCCCCACGCCAGCCTGCAGGTAAATCCACATACAACTTGGGAACAAGTGCGGCGGGCGTATCCCACGCACCCCAACGGGGCGGGCTCCACACTTAGCAGGAGACCCAACAACGGGCATAGCGCAAGTGTGTCAGATACCAGCAGCTGGCGTTAGTGACATGTCAGAGGAAAAGAACATGGTGCGGAAGCGGAGGTTTCACGTTGCATTCTGATACCGAAAACCACCGGTGTAGATGTTTGCCAGCGAAGAGGAATTGTCACCGCCGCCGCTTGCCGTGTTCGTGGGTGGCGAGGGAGATCGGAGAGTCGCGTGAGTGGTTGATCAAAGTGGATATCGACATCTCCGAGCGCGCCCAACACAAGTGCAATTTGGCATCACCAACGAGATCAGTCAGACCCAAGGCCCTCCGACCAACTGGAAGCACCCTCCTTGCTGGCATCAGATCATTTCAGGTAGATTCAGAGTTTGCCCGTTGTTTGCTTCAACTCCCAACCCGACCGGGCGATCCTGGATGCCAACCTCTACTCGGGTTGGCCTTGACCCACTTTGCCTCGGTCCCCGATATTTGCCCCTATGTAATCGACAAGCAACAAGACCAGTAACAAGCCAAAAGGCAAAGCCCAGCGCAGACTGCAACCGACTGTTGCGCGTTGCGGCCTCCGAAAATCTCCGGAAGACGATTGGCGGTCGGTGCCCTCGCCGATTCGCGGATCACCAGCCAGCTATTGCTGGCCCAACAGGAGCGGTTCCCGCACCTATTTCAACCCTTCGATGTCAACGCGGAGTTGGCGGACGCTGTCACAGCCTGGCGCGAGCAACAGGACCGGGAATTCATAATGAATGGCTGGCCCGCCAACCGCCACGGGATACCGACTGGATTGCTAACCAATCCACCCGGAGATTGGCCTCCGGCGGCCAAAATAGACTTCGCGAATGCCGCGGCCACAATCCACATCACCGCTGGCAGTTCTCAGGCCTTACCTTGGAAAATCTTGATAACCACATAGGACACAAAGACCGGCACCAATTCCATTGACAATTGAGTAGGTAAACGGCATCAGCACGATCGTGAGAAATGCCGGAATGCCAATCGACAGGTCAGTGAAGTCAATGTGTCGAACCTGCACCATCTACCATGAAAATCCGACAACCACAAGTGCGTGGGCGCGGCTCGCTTCCCACCGGCGCCACGGTAACCACAGCGGTGGAAAAACATGGCAATAAGAAACAGTGGACACCCGATCACCATGGCGGCGATACCGGTTCGGGCTCCGTCGCCAGCACCCGCTGCCGATGATTCAACGTAGCCGGTATTGCTCGAAGCACCGGAAGCGCCACCAGCAACGTCGCGGCAGCAGCATCGACGGCGAGAATCGATTGCATGTGCGGGAAACGTATCATTGTCTCTCGCGCAGGCAGAGTCACCTTCAGCTGCAATGCCGAACGCGGTTCCCAATGGTGTCGAAGAAATCGGTAGCAGGCATCAGGCCGAATACGGCAGAGTCCGGCAGCGAGAACACCGGATCGCGAGTAAACGCGCCGACAGTATTCACTTCGCCAATAAGGGTGAAGGATTTGCGTGAACCTGGCGGCTGGCGTCAGGAAGTCAGGGAACATTTAGTCCCCAACCACCGGGGTTCTCCGCGCTGCGACCGCCAGCTCCAAATGCAGCTTCGGCACACCAGCGCGATTACCGTCGTGGCGATTATTCCAATGAGTAGGCCACCCTTCGGGATCTTGAGCACTACCAACACGCTCATGAGTAAAAGACCAATTACAAAAATTAATGCCGGCACATCCCGGAGAGGTTCCCATCCACAATCGAAGTCAATGCAGGTGGGCTGCTCGGGACGAGTGATACCTGCATCCACCAACCCAATCAGCAGTTATGAACAAGCCAATGCCAACACCGATCTGCAAACTTCAAGGGTTCCGGGAATTGCATCAAGAGACTTTTTGCGCCCAGTCCCACAAGTACGAGAACAAGAATCAGTATCCCTTCCGGAACAATCAAACCCATGGTGGCATCGGCCCCGGAGTCATGCGGGGCGCCAGGGGTGCGCGACAACCGGGAGCAAACCAAGGCCCCGCAGCGATCGCCAATGGAATTCGACCGATTGCACCCATGAGCGATGGCACGACACCTGTGGCGACGAGTTGCCATGACCGAGCCACGGCCGCAATGGAGTCACCAGCCTCAGTGAATCCACCGATCCAGCGAGCCGGTAGGAATCCGTACCTGTTCCCAAAAATGAGGGGACCCAAAAAAAAGCACCAACGATGTATGCCATGGTGACGAAGGTGACCAGCCCTCCGCGCAACTCACGGGTGTAGGTGGAGCCTCGCTTGCGCAGCTCAGAGCCAGTGATCGATTTTCGAGGGCGCGGGGGTTTGGGTGGTGGACATGGGCGGATTGTTTACCGAAGTCATGCGAGCCAATGTTGGGAGTTTTCCGGTCATTGATGGGCATCCCGCATGGCTTGATTCATGGGCATCCCGCATGGCTGGGTGCCGGGGCTTGGGCACTCTTGGCTGCTGCTGTGGGTGACACCACAGCCTGGTCACCTTGAGAGGTGTCCAGTGCGGCTCACCCCCCACCCCGGTGGTGAGTGCGTGAAACCGAGTCCCTACGAGAGAAGCAAGGTGGCGTCCAGTGCGCGCATATAGTCCCAAGGCCGGCGATATCACTCGCGAATGGCATGTCATTGACGCCTCCGATGTTGTTCTCGGCCGGCTCGGCAACTCACACCGCGGCTCTTTTTGCGCGGCAAGCACAAGCCCATCTTCGTTCCCCACTTGGACGTTGGCGACTTTGTAGATCATCATCAACGCGGACAAGGTTGCCCTGACCGGTTCCAAGTTGGAACAGAAGAAGGCCTACCGCCACTCGGGTTACCCGGGCGGACTCACCGCAAACCACCTATGCCGAACTCCTGGAGACCAGCCCAGAGAAGGCCAGAGTGCTCAAAGCGGTTAAGGGAATGATCCCTCACAACAAAACTTGGACGCGCCCAGCTGACCAAGCTCAAAGGTGTATGCCGGTTCCGAACACCCGCATGCTGCGCAAAACCCCAAGCCCTTTGAAATTGCCCAGGTCGCGCAGTAAGCGCGCAGGAGAGACCACAGTCGTGTCAGGATCTTGAAGTAGACGCGGTGGAAGATAGACGCCGAGGAAGTTATCCCTTCCGGAGTACACCAGCGAGAGTGCTCGCCGGTAATCACCCGCGACGTTGTCGTAGCACCGGCTAATGCAACCGGTCGCCGCAAGGAAGCCGCTGCTCGCCGTTCGCCTAGTCCCTGGAACCGGACAGCGGAAAATCAATGGCCGCGAACTCGGCGGCTACTTCCCCAACAAGGTGCATCAGCAGATCGTGAACGAACCATTCGTCGTCACCTGGCGCAATCGGCAAATTCGGACGTCATTGCCCGCCTGCATCGGCGGTGGCACCAGCGGCCAGGCAGGCGCCTTGCGACTGGGAGTTGCCCGTGCGTTGAATGAAATCGGACGAAGACGGCAACCGCCCGATCCTAGCAAGCGAAGGCCGGATTCCTCACCGCGTGACCCACGTGCCAAGGAACGCAAAGCATAGTACGGTCTGGTTAGAAGGCCTCGCAAGGCTCCGCAATACAGCAAGCGCTAATTGCACGGGCCTTTTCGGTACCGACGGTGTCCGAGGCTTAGCCAACAAAGATCCTGGCACCGCCGAACTCGCATCATGGATTGTAACAGTCGCGGCTGCGCGTGTATCCCTTTGCCGCATTGCTCGGTGCCTCTCGCAGCGTCACCGCACCCCGAGCAACCGTGGGACGGGACACGCGAGCCAGCGGTGAGTTCCCTGGAGGCCGCTGTCGTTGCCGGGCTTAGCCAGTGCCGGAATCCGATGTCACCCTCGTGGGCGCATCTTCCCACACCCGCCGTGGCACTTCTCACCGCCCACACCGACGCCCGGCCTGGGGGTCGTGCCTCTGCTTCGCATAACCCCATGCCGGACAACGGAATCAAGTTCTTTGCCCGCGGTGGCCACAAACTCGATGATTCCCCGGAGCCGCCATCGAAGCGCGCATGCGCGAACCCTGGGAACGGCCAACGGGGACCAGATGTCGGCCGGGTGATCACGCGACACGGAGGCCGGTTCGGTGGTTGTTTCCCACCTGCTCAGCACATTGCCCCAAGGGAACACCGCTCGCGGGGTTGGGAAGTGGTTGCTGGATTGCGCCAACGGCGGCGGCATCGACCAGTGGGGCCCGGAGGCACTTCGCCGGGCGGGTGCCGAAGTTAGTTGCGATCCATGCAGCGCCCAATGGACTCAACATCAATGAAGGTTGCGGCAGCGCCCATATTGATGATCTTCGCGCGGCTGTTGTGGGAGCACACTGCGGACGCCGGAATTTGCTCTTGACGGCGGCGATGCTGGATCGCCGCCTTGCCATCGATGCCAACGGTCAATGACGTTGACGGGGATCACATTCTGGGCATTCCTCGCCATTGCGCGCGACCTCAGTCAGGAACACTCGTGGGCAACACCGTGGTCGGCGCACGGTCACGGCCAACCTTGGTTTCAACCACGCCATGAAGGCCGCGGGCAGTGCAGGTGTTGCCACCGCCGCTCGGCGACCGCTATGTCCTCTCGAAGGAGATGCGCACCAAATGGATTACACCCTCGGTGGTGAACAAAGCGGGCATGTGGTCACGAGTGAGCACGGCACCACTGGGCGACGGAATTCTCACCGCACTGCATTTACCGCACAGTGTTGCTGCCTAATCCCGGGTTCCTCGACGCTGGCCGCGCTCGCCGGCGTGGTGGAAAAATGCCCCAGGTCCTGATCAACGTCAGCGGCGTCGACCGCGATGCCCTCCAGGCAGTCAGGAATGAGCGCATTGCCGCCGAAGTCGAATTACCTCGAAGCGCCATGGATGGCAGTGGCCGCATCCTGCTGCGCCCCTCCGGCACCGAGCCAAGTTGGCCGGCGTGATGGTGGAGCCCCGGAGAGCTCAGGTGGCTGCCCAGCGGGTGGCCGAGGCAGCCTCGCCCGCGTAATCACCACTGAGCTTGCGCCTCTGTAGCCACACCCAAGGATTACTCACCTCGAATCCGTCGAGGCTGGGCCCAAATTTCTTCTATGCGCACCACGATTACCATTGATGATTCCTTGTATTCGGAGGTTGAGGTGCATTGGCGAAGCAGCGAAATTGCTCCGCGGATGAAGTCATTAACTCCGCCATGAAAGTGCATTTACGGCACTTGAAAGTTACTTGCGTCGCAAAGTAGATGAACTGCCACCATTACCTAGGAGCAGAATGCCCGGCGGCCCACGCCCAGGAATCAACATCAACGACACGCGCCTCATCAATCGTCGATACTCGATGAAGGCCAGGAATTGGGCTCTTGCGGTAACCGTATCGAGCCAAAATTCAAATTAGGCATAAGATCCAATCTCCCCACCCGCTAACTCGATTTCCACTCATTGAGAGGTTTGCGGCTAGGTTCAGATCGGCCAACTTGGCCGCAGGCGAGCCAAGCCTCATGGGTGCGATGGGCCCCGGCATTGGGTTCGGCGAGTGACTCCGGCGGTAGGCTGAGGGCGCGTGTGCGGAATCGTGGGTTATGTGGGCCAGAAGCAGGCCCTGAGGTGGTCGTGGCCGGATTGCGGCGCATGGAGTACCCGCGGCGACTCGCGGGTATCGCGCGGTGATCGCCGATGGCAAACTCGAAAATCCGCAAGAAGGCCGGCAAACTGGTGAATCTGGAAACTCTGCTGGCTCCGATCCGCTCCCAGACTCCACCACCGGCATTGGTCACACTCGGTGGGCAAACCCCACGGGGGCCCCACCGACGGCAACGCCCATCCCCATGTCAGCTCCAATCGGCGGGTGGCCGCGTTATTCACAACGGCATCATTGAAAACTTCCAGCGGCTGCGATCCGAGTTAGAACAATCCGGGGTGGTGTTGGAATCTGAAACTGACACTGAGATCGTGGCGCACCTGATCGCTCATATCCTTCCTGAGTTGAACAATGACCTTCCCAAAGCAATGCAGTCGGTGTGCTCGAGACTGGAGGGCGCATTCACATTGGTGGTGACGGATCGTGATCAGCCAGACCTTGTGGTGGGTGCTCGCCGGAATTCCCCGTTGGTGGTTGGACTCGGTACCGATGGAAACTTCTTGGCATCTGATGTTGCCGCATTTGTGGAGCACACAAAGATGCTCTTGAACTCGGCCAAGACCAAATCGTGATTTTGCGCGCCGACTCGGTCGGAAGTCACTGACTTCTCCGGCAATCCGGTGGAAACTAAACCATTCACCATTGACTGGGATACCTCCGCGGCAGAAAAAGGTGGCCATGACCTGTTCATGCTCAAAGAGATTTATGAGCAGCCCAAGGCGGTGAAGGATTCACTGCTCGGTCGAATAGATGAATCACACCGAATCACACTCGATGAACTCAATATTGACCCCATGGTGTTGCGCGAAATCAACAAGGGTAATTGTTGTTGCCTGCGGAACCGCAGCGCATGCTGGCATGCTCGCCAAGTACGCGATCCGAGCACTGGACACACCTGCCTGTTGATGTTGAGCTGGCCAGTGAATTCCGTTACCGCGATCCGATTGTCGGACCCGATGCCCTCGTGATCGCTATTTTCACAATCGGGTGAAACCATGGACACGCTCATGGCATTGCGTTATGCCAAGGAGCAGGGCGCTCGGACTCTTGCGATTTGCAACACGGTGGGGTCCACCATTCCACGTGAATCCGATGCAGTGATCTACACCTATGCAGGTCCTGAAATCGCGGTGGCATCCACCAAGGCTTTTCTCACTCAAATCACGGCCACCTATCTTGTGGGCCTATTTCCTTGCTCAAATTCGCGGCAGCATGTTTGAAGATGAAATCAGGGCCGTGTTGGCGGATCTCAATGACATGTCCCAGAAAGTGGATCTTGTTCTCGACACGGCTGAGCCCGTTCGGGAACTGGCGCGTGAGCTCGCCAATGCTCGATCCGTTTTATTCCTTGGCCGCCACGTGGGTTACCCGGTGGCATTGAAGGCGCGCTCAAGCTCAAAGAATTGGCTTACATGCACGCCGAAGGTTTTCCGGCAGGGGAACTCAAGCATGGTCCTATTGCGTTGATTGAAGAAGGTATTCCGGTGGTGGTGATTGTTCCTTCGCCACGTGGTCGTGCTGTTTTACACGACAAAATTGTTTCTAATATTCAAGAAGTGCGTGCGCGTGGTGCCCGCGTGATTGCAATTGCCGAAGAAGGCGATGAAAGCATTGTCCCGTTTGCCGATCACATAATTCGCATCCCGGCCGTGCCCACTCTGATGCAGCCACTCGTAGCAGTTGTTCCCTTGCAAATATTTGCGTGCGAAATGGCGACGGTGAAGGGACACGATGTCGATCAACCACGCAATCTCGCCAAGTCCGTCACCGTCGAGTAGTCACCGTCGAGTAAGTGAGACCCTCATGAGCGGAATCCTCCCGGTGTACAACGGGGAGCACATACGTGCCGCTGAAGAACGAGCATTCGCCATCACGGCTCCCGGTGAACTCATGCAGCGAGCATCCTTTGCTTTGGGTGTCGGTTGCGCACAAGCACTCGAGGAAATCTATGGCTGTGTCTATGGCACAACTGCTACCGTTGTTGTTGGCCCAGGAAATAACGGCGCCGATGCCCTGTATGCGGGGTCCTATCTGGCTAAGCGCGGTGTCAAAGTTACCGCGCACTGTGTGGTGCCGGGTGCCTTCCACCCTGAAGCCATGAGTGCTTTCCTATTTTCCGGAGGAACCGTGGCGGATTGCATTGGTAGTGATGTCGATCTCGTGATTGACGGAATTGCTGGGCTGGGAAGTGGCCGCCCAGTGGACACAACCCTTGCTCACTGGATCAACACCCAAGCATTTGTGGTTAGCGTGGATATACCCAGCGGAGTCAATGCCGATACGGGAGAGTGCTCACTTGATTCCAGCGTGCATGCTGACCTGACATTCACTTTTGGCGCATTAAAGCCTGGACTTGTGTTGAGCCCGGGATCTGAGTTAGCGGGCGAAGTTGAAATTGTCGATATTGGATTGGAATGGGACGAGGCACCATCACTGCAAGTGATGCTCCCCGAAGCGGCCGAGGAATTTCTCCAGGAACCCCAAACTGACGCCTACAAGTACTCACGCGGTGTTGTGGGAATTGCGGCCGGATCACAGGCCTACCCGGGTGCCGCTCAGTTAGTCGTGTTGGGAGCTCAACACACGGGGGTGGGCATGGTCATGTTTGCCAACGTTGGCGACTTTGATGCGCACATTACGCATCAGTTTCCCCATGTCGTAATCACAAACGCCAGTACCTCCCGAGTCACAGCGTGGGGTGTGGGTCCTGGTTTTTCTGGCACCGATGAGGAATCGGAATTTCTGATAGAAATCCTTTCGGGGTCGCTACCAGTTGTGCTGGATGCCGGTGCGCTAACCGCGCTCGCGCAATCCGCACAATTACGGGCGTTGGTGGAGAAAAGATCGGCACTGACGGTGATCACGCCGCATGTCGGTGAGTTCCGCAAACTATTTCCTGAACTTGGTGAGCCCACGTGGAGCAATGTGCGTCACGCCGCACAGTCCCTCAATGTAATTGTGGTGGCCAAGGGGCCTCGCACAATCATGTGCGCCCCCAATGGTCGCAGTTTCGTGGATATTGAAGGAACGTCAGCGTTGGCCACCGCGGGTTCGGGCGATGTCCTCACCGGAAATATTGCGGGACTTCTCGCAGCGCATTCAGAACAGGTTCGCGACTCAGGTACCCAAAAGTGGGATACCACATCACTGGAGATCGTGGTGGCAGGTGTGTGGATGCATGGTAGAGCTGGTCGCATAGCTGCGGGATTCACACACGCCCCTACTGCACTAGATATTGGCGATGCCTGCGGGGAAGTTGTACCTCTATGAACCAGTTTCGTGCACAAGCAATTATTTCCACAGATGCACTGTTGCGAAATTTTGATCATGTACGGGAATTAGCCGGTGTCAATGCAATGGCGGTGGTGAAAGCAGATGCTTATGGCCATGGAGCAAGTCGCATTGCACCACTCATGCGCGATCACGGTGTCGAGTGGTTGGGTGTTGCCCTTCCTTCCGAAGCACTTGCACTTCGTGCATCCGGTGACACGGGCAAGATTCTTGCCTGGCTCAGTACTCCCGGAGATCCTGATATCAGTGCATGTGTGGCGACAGGTGTTGATCTCTCTGTCTCATCGGTTCGTGAACTGGAAGAAATAGCACGAGCTGCAGAAGTGCATGATTGCGAAGCGAATGTTCATC
This sequence comes from Candidatus Nanopelagicales bacterium, assembly GCA_018402075.1. The sequence goes on from JAGYJP010000002.1 coordinate 24,734, forward strand.
TGAAAATAGATACGGGGCTATCCCGCAATGGAATTCTGTTGGCAGACCTTGAGCAATTGATCTCACTGCTTTCCGCAGTCACGGAGGGGGGACATGTCCACCTGCGAGGCGTGTGGACCCATTTGGCGAATGCTGATCATCAGGATCATGAGTACTCCGCTGAAAGCGTGAAGCAACAGATTGCAGTTTTTGAGTCTGCACTGACTGTGTTGGCATCAGCTGGTCTGCACCCCGACCTGATACATGTAGCGAATACGGCCGGAGCGTTGTGGCATCCCTCGACTCGATATGACCTTGTTCGAGTGGGAATAGGCATGTACGGCCTGTCTCCCAATGTGGAACGAGCAACCTCAACAGAACTGGGTCTGACACCCGCTATGCATGTGCAGGCACGGATCTCGCAGGTCAAAGTAATTCCGGCGGGATCGGGTGTCTCGTATTCACACACGTGGGTAGCCGCTGAACCAACGCGAGTGGGACTAATTGCCGTTGGTTACGCAGACGGCCTACCCCGCAACCTCAGTAATGATCTGGAGTTCGCGTTGAACGGCCGGTCGGTTACACAAATTGGAACAATTGCCATGGACCAATGTGTGGTTAATCTCAATAACCACGACTCGGCGCAGGCGGGCAGTGTTATCGATATTTTTGGGCCAGGTGACTCGGGAGAGTTGACCGCGGATCAGTGGGCCCAGCGTATGAACTCCGTGGGATACGAAATTGTCACTCGAATTGGCACTCGAATACCCAGGGAATACACCTGAACAGGTATTTTGATCAAAGCGAATTTAATCCGAATCACGAGGTGGTGAAAGTTTCCAGTGGCAGTTGATCTCCCACGTGCTGCTGGCCGTGCTGCACTGTCCTTGGGTGCTCTGGCACTGGGCGCAGCAGCAGGCGCTGCTGCCGAGCGATTAGTCATGAAACTCAGTGCGAGCCCGGATTCAGCAATAGATCTGAGTGAGTTCACCTCCCTCTCAGGTGAGCGACGCGAAGTATTTACCTCAGATGGTGCGGTACTGGTTGCCGACGTTGATCATCTCGCAGGATCTGATTTCACCATTGTCATGCCACACGGTTTCGCATTGAATCGACACTCGTGGTTTTATCAACGGCAAGCACTGCGTCCGTTGGCAAATATCGTGGTGTATGACCAACGCGGACACGGTGAATCAAGTTATGTCGCTGATGCGCAAGAGCGTGATCACAGTATTGACCAATTGGGTCGCGATCTCTATTCCGTTATTCAACAGTGTGTACCCACACGCAAGGTAATTCTTATTGGACATTCCATGGGTGGCATGTCCATTCTGGCCCTTGCCGATCAGCACCCCGAACTTTTTGGAACTCGGATCGTGGGGGTTGGCTTAATTGCCACGGCAGCATCGGCAGTGGCCAGTACCACACTTGGTCTGCCCAAACCACTGGCCAAAGTTGTGCAAGGGGCATTGCCTGGCGTTGCCAATGTTGTTGCCCGTGGCGGTGACATTATTGCGCACAGTCGCTGGAGCAAGAGTGACCTTGGATTATTGCTCACTCGGCTCTATTCATTTGGATCCGTGGCTCCAACTCATGCCGGTGAGTTTGTTGCAGACATGATCGCGGGTACAGACTTCCGAATCTTGGTGGACTTCTTGCCCAACCTGTATGACCATAACAAGCAAGCGGCGCTCTCAGTCCTGCACGGTGTAGAGACCTTGGTCATTGTCGGTGAATCTGATCGCTTGACCCCGCCGGGACAAAGTGCGGCCATTATTGAAGCTGTACCCGGTGCGGAACTGGTGGTCCTCGCTGAGAGCGGGCACATGGTCACCATTGAGCGACCTGCCGAAGTGAATGAATTACTCATTGGATTTGTGGAGAAAGTAATTGCAAATAATCAGAACTCGATTACCGGGGAAAGTTCTGACAAGGGTAAATCAGTTGCGGGTGCATAGCGCTGCGCAGATGCAGGAATTCGGAGAGCGTGTAGCTGAGGTTGTGCACGGAACCGATGTCCTGATTCTCACCGGAGATTTAGGTGCTGGAAAGACCACATTCTCCCAGGGGGTAGCACGGGGACTTGGTATTACCGAAACAGTGACCAGTCCCACATTTGTGCTAGCAAAAAATTATTTCAGCCAGCCTTTAGGTCTTGTGCACCTCGATGTGTATCGAATCACTTCTACCGATGAACTCCTTGACCTGTGGTCGGAAGCAGATGCCCAACACGCCCTGACCTTGGTGGAATGGGGTGCGCCGTGGCGAACCGAGTTCGGTGCATCCGTTGTCGAATTAGCCTTTACCGAACCTACTTCAGAGGATCTCGATGTGCGAGAAATCGAGTTGATTGATCACTCACCGAACTCTGATCTTGCTCAACGTATCGCAGGTGTCATGTGAAGCGAATCCTGGCGATCGACACGTCAACCGACATGAGCACCATTGCGTTGGTTGAAGGAAATCAGGTAATCGGCTCGGCGGAGCACACGGATGCACGCGGCCACGTTGAGGCGATCGGTACTTTGCTCGCTCAGATACCCCAATTGAATCGTGGCGAAAATAACTTTTGCGCCCCTGACCTAATTGTGTGCGGAGTGGGACCTGGACCATTTACCGGATTGCGAGTGGGAATTGCATTCGGCGAAACACTCGCACTTGCGTGGGGGATTCCAGTCATTGGCATCTGTTCACTTGATGCCGTTGCTCACAATATTGTGCGCACCGATTCTCCGAGTACAGACTTTGTGGCCGCAACACCTGCACGCCGCGGTGAGTATTACTGGGCGAGTTACACCCCAGCCGGCCAGCGGCTCTCAGGGCCACAGGTCAACTCCATTGATCAAGTGGAAAGCAATGCACTTCCAGTGAAAACAGGATTTTTTCCCTTGGGGATTGACCTTGCAGCCTGTGTGGGTGTGACTGAGGAACGTGGCCTCACGCCCATGTATTTGCGTCCACCGGATGCACAACCGCAAGCGCTGCGTCCTGGAGTGAATAATGTCTAGTACTCCGCGCAGCCAACAACAGGTGCTCTCGATTCGCCGCATGCATTGGACTGATATTCCTGCTGTTGATAATCGTGAATCCGAACTTTTCCCGGTGGACCACTGGTCGGTGGAGCAGTGGTGGCGCGAACTTGCGACTGAACGCAATCACTACTGGGTTGCCCAAGTACAGGACACGTTAATTGGTTACTGCGGTTTATCCGCACAGACCCCCGACGCAGATATTCAGACTATTGCTATCGGAGCTGAGTACCAGGGCAAAGGATTAGGTGGAAAGCTATTGGACTTCATGTTGCAGGAAGCAGAGAAGCTTGGCATTAGATTCATTTTCCTGGAAGTCCGTGCAGATAACCAGCCGGCCATTTCTTTATATGCAGGTAGAGGATTCATTCGAATCAGCGAACGTGTGAAGTACTACCCGGATGGTCAGACGGCAATAATCATGCGCAGGGATGGCAAGGGCAGTGACATGCGGGTGATTGACTCGGGAGTTACAAAGTGACGCGCGCGCAGGCAACGTCAAGTGACCCAATAATCCTGGGAATAGAGACTTCCTGTGATGAAACAGGTGTGGGCATTGTGCAGGGTCGAACCCTCTTAGCAAATCATTTGGCCTCCAGTGTGGAGGAACATGCCCGCTTCGGTGGTGTGGTTCCTGAGGTGGCAAGCCGAGCACATTTAGAGGCCATGGTGCCCACAATTAAGCGGGCATGCCAGGACGCCGGAATTGCCGTCACTGATGTTGATGCTGTTGCGGTGACCGCGGGACCGGGATTGGTGGGCGCACTTATTGTCGGAGTTGCATCTGCAAAAGCTTTGGGATTGGCATTGGGTAAACCAGTCTTTGGCGTGAATCACTTGGCCGCGCATGTTCTAGTTGATGAACTCGAGCACGGTCCGCTTCCTGAACCAGTTATTGGATTACTTGTCTCTGGTGGCCACTCGTCTTTGATTTCGGTGGAAAACGGTGCTTTCGCATTGATTGGTGGCACACTCGACGATGCTGCGGGGGAAGCTTTTGACAAAATTGCGCGACTACTTGGTTTACCTTTTCCTGGTGGCCCCGAGATTGATCGTGAAGCTGTCGGTGGGAATCCGCAAGCAATAGATTTTCCACGAGCATTGAGTGCAGATCCGGTACATGCATTTAACTTTTCGTTCTCCGGTCTGAAAACAGCGGTTGCTCGCTGGATCAAAGAACAACAAGCTCAGGGAAATAATATCTCTGTCCCTGATGTCGCAGCATCAGTTCAAGAGGCTATTGCAGATGTTTTGACGCGGAAAGCCATTGCGGCGGCAATAGAATTTAATGCGGGGCACCTGGTTATTGGCGGAGGTGTAGCTGCGAACTCGCGGCTACGCTCACTGGCCCAGGAAAGGTGCGAGGCTGCCGGAATTGACCTGCGCATTCCGCGACCGGGATTGTGTACCGATAACGGCGCCATGGTGGCTGCCCTGGGATCTCACGTGGTGCGTCTGGGTGGAGTTGCTTCACCACTAGATTTCCCCGCGACATCTACTTTGCCTATTGCTCAGGTGCTCCTGTAACCGGCTCGCGACTTACCAATATTCCCACATCCTGATTATTGAGACGTGTAACAACTACGGCCCACATATTGTGATCGGGTTTCTTACTTGCCGTTCGCAGTGTCGTGTACTCCAAATGTGAGTCTTTGTTTTTGATCGCAACTCCCGGAAGATGTGAAACCTGTTCGGTAATGTCTTTGATGGGGACGACCGAGTGCACAGTGAACATCCGTAGGTAGGTCGGTGGGTGAACAAGCTTCTTACCCGTGAGCCACATACCTTTACTGCCCAAAGTCTGCAGCTCAAGTTCCGTGGCTACCTGCTGTTGTAACCCTGCCCGGTAGATAGCTGGATCCAATTCATAAACGCAGTCGCCAATTAATGTGGCGGGAGTTGAAGAATTTTCTGGCGGGTGTTCTTGGGCAATGACAACCGTCTCCTGTGAGGCCGTGTTAATCATGACGGCATAAGTGGTGGCAGTGGAGTCAGCGAGTGAAGCATTCGTTGTAAACATTTCAACGAGGTTGCGATTAACGCTTATGCAATACCGCATCCAGTCTTTGGGTGGCTCAAATGCGGGTGCTGCTTTCATGAACACCATTGCAGAGTCACTTCGATCCAATACGACCGACAATGGCGGTGACCAACGCTCGGGATCGCGTTCGGGAAGTGCCCGGCTGCCATCGGGTGTCCGGGTACCACCACGGCGAGCAGGATCAACAAAGTAGGCGGGAGCATCGGAATCGGTCAGGTTGCTATCACCGTGAATAACGGTTGCACGGGCGAAGTTGCGCATATTGTGTTCCAGGAATTGTGCGGTGCGTTGATCACGTTCCCACGCAATGACGGTCATTCCGTGTTGGGCCAGTGCGTAACTATCAGAACCAATACCAGCCCCCAAGTCCACAATCTCGCTGATTCCAAAATCCTGCAGCATCTTGCTGATTACCCGGGCATGGAATTGGGCAACCAAAGGGTGACTAGCCGCCTCGGCTCCATCGCGGGTGAGCATCCAGTCAACCGGCCACCATCTGTCGAGTTTGTGCCGCAGGGTGACCTGCTCCAGGGCTGATCGGACCGTGTCGGGGTCGTGGCCGCGCCCGCGAAGGGTGGTAATGATGGCCAACTCGGCTCCGGGCTTGGGGGCCTGGCCCATCAATTCCTCAACCTGGGCAATCAGGTTCAGAATGGGGCTGAAGTCCGACATGGGGGGAGCCTACGCAGGTTCTCGATGGGGGATTTCGGCACATCGTTGGCACTCAACTTGACAGAGTGCTAACCGTTGCGTAACCTTCACTTGGCACTCTCACCATGTGAGTGCCAATTATCCCAAGCCGTTGTCCGCCTAAACAGCGGGCGCCGACGTACCGGAGGACATAACCGTGTCGGTTTCCATAAAGCCGTTAGAAGATCGCATTTTGGTACAAACTCTCGAAGCAGAACAAACAACTGCCTCGGGACTAGTTATCCCTGACACCGCAAAGGAAAAGCCCCAGGAGGGCAAGGTCCTCGCGGTCGGTCCAGGTCGTTTTGATGAAGATGGCGAAAAGCGCATCCCCCTTGATATCAAGGTCGGGGACGTTGTCATCTACAGCAAGTACGGCGGTACCGAAGTCAAATACAACAATGAGGAATACCTGCTGCTCTCGGCGCGAGATGTTCTCGCGATCGTGGAGAAGTAAATTTTCCTAGTTGTTATCGCAGCACTCTGGTGAGCCCCGCCTTCCTTCGGGAGCGCGGGGCTCACTACCAACTGAAACTCACAAGATACGAAACTCACAAGACACGAAACTCACAAGACAAAGGTGTAATCCATGTCCAAGATTTTAGAATTCGATGAGCAAGCCCGCCGCAGCCTCGAGCGCGGCGTTGACGCTCTCGCCGATGCCGTTCGCGTCACACTCGGCCCCAAAGGTCGCAACGTTGTAATTGATAAAAAATGGGGTGCGCCCACGATTACCAATGACGGTGTGACTATTGCTCGCGAGATTGAACTCGAAAACCCCTATGAAAACCTCGGTGCACAGTTGGCCAAGGAAGTAGCAACCAAGACCAACGATATTGCTGGCGACGGCACCACCACTGCCACCGTATTGGCTCAGGCCATGGTGCATGAAGGCCTCAAGCAGGTCACCGCGGGTGCATCACCCATGGGCATCAAGCGTGGCATGGATGCCGGTGTTGCAGCGATCACCGCTGAGCTGTCCTCCATGGCTCGCGAGGTTTCCGGCAAAGAAGAAATTGCCAATGTTGCTGCAATCTCTTCGCAGGATCGCGAGATCGGTGAGCTGATTGCTGACGCTTTCGACAAAGTCGGCAAAGACGGTGTGATCTCTGTTGAAGAGTCCAGCACCACCGCAATGGAAATGGAATTCACCGAAGGTATGCAGTTCGACAAAGGCTATATTTCACCGTACTTCGTCACCGACCAAGAGAGTATGGAAGCGGTGCTCGAAGATGCCCGCATCCTTCTGGTTCAAGGCAAAGTTTCATCTGTTTCCGAGATGCTGCCGATCGTAGAAAAAGTTGTGGAAACAGGAAAGCCCCTGTTAATCATCGCCGAAGATGTGGATGGTGAAGCCCTGTCCACCCTCGTGGTGAATCGGATTCGCGGAACATTCGCATCCTGTGCGGTGAAGGCCCCGGCATTCGGAGATCGGCGCAAGGCGATTCTTGAAGATCTTGCCGTTCTGACCGGAGGGCAAGTTATTTCCTCAGATATCGGTCTGAAACTCGACAGTGTGGGACTCGATGTTTTGGGCACCGCCCGCCGCGTTGTTGTCTCCAAGGACAACACGACGATTGTTGAAGGCGGGGGTTCAGCGCAGGCAGTTGCTGATCGAGTTGCTCAGATCCGATCTGAGATTGAGCGCAGTGATTCGGATTGGGACCGCGAGAAGTTACAAGAGCGTCTAGCCAAGATTGTTGGCGGTGTTGTGGTCATCAAGGTCGGCGGTCACACCGAAGTTGAGCTCAAGGAAAAGAAGCACCGCATTGAAGATGCAGTGTCTGCTACTCGCGCAGCAATCGAAGAGGGCATTGTCTCCGGTGGCGGAACTGCACTTGTTCAAGCGGCAAAGGTCCTTGATGGCTCACTCGGACTTACCGGCGACGAAGCAACAGGTGTGAACATTGTTCGCAAGGCAACATCAGAACCACTCCGTTGGATCGCCGAAAATGCTGGCGACCACGGCTATGTTGTTGTCGCGACGGTTGCCGGAATGCCCGCAGGGCACGGTCTGAATGCTGCAACAGGCGAGTATGGCGATTTGATCGCCCAGGGTGTTATTGATCCGGTAAAGGTGACGCGCTCTGCACTGCAAAATGCTGCATCTATCGCTGCGATGTTGCTCACCACCGAGGCACTCGTGGTGGAAAAGCCTGCTGAGGAAGAAGATGAAGGACATGGCCACGGCCATTCACATCACGGGCACTCACACTAATTCGACATCTGCACAAATTAATTAAGGGCGGCTCCCGAGGGAGCCGCCCTTAATCTTTCGAGGGGATATTGTGGAGGGGGAAAAAATTTAACTGGCCGTTGCGCTGAACGCACCGACTCCAATGACGTCTGATCCGCGGCCTGCATAAATAGCTTCGCGCTCGTCTTCACTCAGGCCGCCCCACACGCCATAAGGCTCACGAACGGCGAGTGCATGTGCGGCACATTGGACTTTCACCGGGCACACAGCGCACACAGCTTTGGCGGCAGCTTCGCGGTTGGCTCGGGCCGGGCCGCGTTCGCCCTCGGGGTGGAAAAAGATATTGGGGTCTTCACCGCGACACAAACCGATCATTTGCCAATCCCAAATATCCGCATTGGGACCGGGAAGGCGAGAGATATCAGCCATGGCATTTCTCCTTGATAATGGGATCGGCATTTCCGACTTTTACCCAATGGCCTTACTATACAAAACGCGCCAAAGGTTGGTCAAGTACCCCTGCAACGTTTTCAACATGCGGGAAGGGGTGATGTGCAGCACACTTGGGGGGTGTCAATTTCAGCGGAAGCCTCCGCGAGTGGCGTGAGTGCCAGCACTCGTGCCCATACCGCCACCGAGACACCCCTATCCGGTGCCGCAGACACCCCCCAAATCCCGGATTTGGCCCTCACCGTCTCGGTGGTGGCTCGCCGCCTCGGTGTAGCTCCCGCCACCCTGCGCACGTGGGATCGCCGTTACGGAATCGGCCCATCTGCGCACCGTGAAGGCAGCCACCGCCGCTACCTGGCCTCTGATCTGGCCAAACTCGAATACATGCGTTCACTGGTACTTGCCGGGGTTCCTGCGGCCGAAGCCGCCACCAAGGCACTCAGCCTGGAAATCACCGAGGAATACTCCGTGGCGATTGCCCGTTCCATCGTCCCGATGTACAACTCTGGAGAATCTTCACAGTTGTCCACCAAGGCTCCGGTCGGTGGCGGGAACGTGATTGCCACACCGGGTGCTGAACAGGGTGCGCGTGGGTTGGCTCGCGCCGCCACCGCACTGGATGCCCAAGCATGCCGCGAAATTGTGTGTCAAGGAATTGCCACCCACGGCGTGATCCCCACCTGGAATCAAATCATTGTTCCCGTGTTGCGGGGAGTCGGGGAGCGTTGGCAATCATCCGGTAAAGGCATAGATATCGAACATGTCCTGAGTTCCACCTTGGAGTCGGCACTAGGTTCGATTGTCAACAAAACAACAACATTTACCAATCCGCGTCCGGTCATGCTGGCTGGTGCGAATAACGAGCGCCACAAATTACCGCTCTGGGCGTTAGCTGCGACATTGGCCGAGGCAAATATTCGTACACTCATGATGGGCTCGGGTATGCCCGTCGACGCTCTGGGTGAAGCGGTTGTCAAGACCGGGCCGGCTGCAGTCTTTATTTGGTCTCAGATCGGGCCATCTGATCTCGCTGAACTAGACCGTGTCCCGGTGACCCGCCCGGCGGCTCGAATCGTGGTGGGTGGACCAGGGTGGGTTGGTCAGGCGCCTTCGCGGGTGGAGCGGATCATGGATCTGGAGAGCGCCTCAACGGTGATCCAACGGGCGGTCTGCTCGCTGTAATGGCAGGCACTAACCTTGGGCTCACCCACGGTTCGGAGGTTCGATGTCAAACTCGGCGTACTCATCAGGCGGAATTTCGCCCTTCACCAGCAAGGTGGCGTTCCTCGGATTGACATTTGACGATGTCCTCCTGCTTCCTGGCGAATCCAATGTTGTGCCCAGTGAAGTGAACACCACGGCATTTGTTACCAAGAACATTCAAATCATGATGCCCCTTGCATCCAGTGCCATGGATACCGTGACGGAAAGTCGCATGGCCATTGCCATGGCTCGCCAAGGTGGTGTTGGGGTTTTGCACCGCAATCTTTCCATTGAAGCGCAGGCAACACAGGTTGATTTGGTCAAAAGAAGTGAAGCAGGCATGGTCAATGACCCCATTACCTGCTCACCCGATGACACCCTCGCTGATGTGGATCGACTCTGCGGTCGCTATCGCATTAGCGGAGTCCCCGTTGTTGATTCGGACGGCACCCTCTTGGGAATTGTCACTAATCGCGATATGCGTTTCGAGGACAACCCGAACCGTCGCGTTGCTGAAGTCATGACACCCATGCCTTTGGTCACAGCGCCGGTGGGAGTCGCACCAGAAGCAGCCCTGCAACTATTGGCCTCACGCAAGGTGGAGAAACTTCCATTGATTGATTCCGGCGGAAAATTACGCGGATTGTTTACCGTAAAGGATTTTGTGAAGTCAGATAAATACCCGCATGCATCCAAGGACAAATACGGGCGGTTAATTGTTGGTGCGGCAATCGGTGTGGGAGACGACTCCTATAAACGCGCACAAGCACTGATCACAGCAGGTGTGGATTTCCTGATTGTGGACACGGCGCACGGTCACTCCAAAGCAGTCCTTGAGATGGTGGAGCGACTCAAGAGAGAAACTGACGTGGATATTGTGGGTGGCAATATTGCCACCCAAGAAGGTGCACAAGCTTTGATCAATGCTGGGGCAGACGGTGTCAAAGTTGGAGTCGGTCCCGGTTCTATTTGCACCACCCGTGTTGTTGCAGGTGTCGGTGTGCCACAGATCACCGCAATTGAACAGGCTGCGTCCGTGTGTCGGGCAGCGGGAGTTCCGGTAATTGCCGACGGCGGGATTCAGTACAGCGGTGACATTGCAAAGGCGATTGTTGCTGGTGCTGACACGGTCATGCTCGGATCACTTCTTGCCGGTTGTGAAGAAGCACCGGGCGATGTTGTCTTTGTCAACGGTAAACAATTCAAGTCTTACCGCGGAATGGGTTCCCTGGGTGCCATGCAGTCCCGAGGCGAAGCCCGTTCCTACAGCAAGGATCGTTACTTCCAAGACGATGTCCTCAGCGATGACAAACTTGTTCCTGAAGGAATTGAAGGAATGGTGGCGTACCGCGGACCGCTGTCAGCCGTTGCTCACCAACTCGTGGGCGGGCTGCGCGCTGCCATGGGCTACGCAGGTGCGCCGACCATGCCGGAACTTCATGACCGTGGCCGACTCGTGCAAATTACGGCGGCTGGATTGCGGGAGAGTCACCCGCACGATATCCAGATGACACTCGAAGCACCCAACTATTCAGGACGGTAATTGTGGTTGATGTAGTAATCGGGGGATCAAAACAGGGTCGCCGCGGATATTCATTTGATGAAGTTGCAATCGCCCCGCATCGTCGGACCCGCGACGCCTCGGAGGTATCCACCAGTTGGGCCATTGATGCCTACAAGTTTGATACCCCATTTATGGCAGCTCCCATGGATTCCGTTGTGTCTCCCGACAGCGCCCAAGCGATCTCACGCAATGGTGCATTGGCGGTTCTCAATATTGAAGGTCTCTGGGCACGTTATGAAGACCCCACCTTGTTGCTCCGTGAAATATCTCAAGCCGATCACAATCAAGCAACTCAACTCCTTCAAAAGATGTACACCGAGAAGCCTGTTGATCATGGCCTGATCAAGGAGCGCGTGGGCCAGCTCAAGGAATCCGGCATCACGGTGTCGGTGGCAGTCTCGCCACAGGGAACACCGGAACTTGCACCCATTGCCGCAGGTGCCGGGGCTGAGATCATGGTGATTCGTGGAACCACCGTGTCTGCCGAGCATGTATCTGCCAGCGGGGAAGCACTTAATCTCAAGAGTTATATCCACGATCTTGATATCCCGGTGATCGTGGGCGGTTGTGCCACGGCGCAAGCGGCACTTCACCTGATGCGCACCGGTGCCGCCGGTGTCCTAGTGGGTTTCGGTGGCGGCTCCAGCCACACGACCGCCGAAGTACTCGGCGTGCGGGTGCCCATGGCCACCGCAATCGCCGATGTCGCCGCGGCTCGCCGCGACTACCTTGATGAATCTGGTGGGCGCTATGTCCATGTCATCGCCGACGGCTCCATGGGCAATAGCGGTGACATTGTGAAGGCATTCGCCTGCGGTGCTGATGCAGCCATGATCGGTTCGGTGCTCGCGCGAGCCACCGATGCACCCGGTGGTGGCACTCACTGGGGATCTGAAGCGTGGCACCCGAATTTGCCCCGCGGTGAACGGCACACCATGAACCAGGTGGGTTCCATTGACCAGATCCTCAACGGTCCCGCGACACGAGGCGATGGCACCATGAATCTTGTTGGTGCATTGCGCAAGGCCATGGCCACCACGGGCTATAGCGATCTCAAAGAATTCCAGCGAGTGGAAATGATTATTTCTGCCTCATGAGGTCTCGAGTAGCATGATCCTTGAGAAGGCGCCGTATTGGGCCAAGGCACGAGCTTGTGCCACTGCAACCAGTGGTGAAAAATTCACGGTCACTTCGCCATTTGGCCACGATCTTTACTCGTTAGAACTTTCAACACCTTCAGATGTTCAATCCGCGGTTGCCACTTCTCGAGCAGCACAGGTTTTGTGGGCCCAGACATCACTCCGCAGCAGGGCGCGAATTTTCCTACGCTTTCATGACCTGCTACTGGGTAATCGAGATCAGGTCCTGGATCTCATTCAATGGGAGACCGGAAAGCCGCGCAAAGATGCCAATGAAGAGTTACTCGATGTTGCACTGAATGCTCGCTACTACGCCCGTCATCTGGGTGCTCTCAAGGAGCGCTCGCACATGGGTGCATTCCCTGGATTGATCACCGCCATTGAGCGGCACGTTCCGCTCGGTGTTGTTGGCATTATTTCTCCGTGGAATTACCCGCTCACTCTTTCGGTGAGCGATGCAATTCCCGCACTCCTTGCGGGTAATGGCGTAGTGATCAAGCCAGATCCTCTGACCTCACTGACCGCGCTGTATATGTCGGAACTACTCATGCAGGCTGGATTACCCCAAGGGCTGTTTGGCATTGTGATTGGCGATGGCCGTGATCTGGGAACGCCATTAATCGATTCAATTGATTTCCTCATGTTCACCGGCTCAACAGCGGTGGGTCGAATTGTTGCTGCGCAATGTGGTCAACGACTTATTGGCGCATCCTTAGAGCTTGGCGGAAAGAACGCCATGATCATTCGGGCCGACGCAGATATCACTAAGGCAGCGGATATTGCAGTACGCGCATGCTTTAACAACACGGGTCAGTTGTGCATTTCGATCGAGCGCCTTTATGTTCATGAGAGCATTCAGAAACAATTTCTCGCGGAGTTTATTCATCTGACCGAAGCCATGGTCGAGGGAACCGGCATCGGTTGGGGGAGTGACTATGGCCCGCTGATTAGCGCCCAGCATGCCGAAAATGTCCACGCATTTATTACCGATGCCGTTAACAATGGAGCCACGGTACACACGGGGGGTCAGCTCACCGGTCACGCAACCATTGCACCCACAATCCTGACCAACGTGAGTGAATCCATGCGCGTGTGCCGCCAGGAAACGTTTGGGCCTGTTGTCGCGGTGGAGTCTTTTGCCACCGATCGCGAGGCCATTGCCCGAGCAAATGACACCACCTTCGGCCTGAATGCGAGCGTGATTTCCCGCGACCGCAAGGTGGCCCTCGCCATTGCCCGACAACTTCGGGCGGGCACGGTCAACATCAATGAAGGCTATGCAACGGCCTGGTCTACCATGTCAGCCCCCATGGGTGGTTTCGGTGATTCCGGTTTGGGCAGAAGACATGGAATTGCGGGGATCTTGCAGTACACCGAGGGTCAAAATATTGCGACTCAGCATGCCCTCGGATTCGGTCCACCATTTGGATTAACGGATCAAGTGTGGGGAGAGTTACTCACACAATCATTAGTCATCATGAAAAAGATCGGCTGGCGCTAAAGAGCACCAGCCGATCTTTATGATCAAGTTCCCTAGGACAGGCCAGCTGCCTTAGCGACAGCCCGTGCGGTCAAGACGCGTGCCAAGTGCAGGCGGTACTCGACATCGGCATCGTCATCGGCAAAAGGCTCGAGGCCATCGGATGCATGTGTTGCCGCTGCCTCAATATCTGCAAGTGAACTTGCGCCCACTAGGGCTTGCTCCACACTGGTAGCCCGGACAGGAGACCCGCCCACATTGGTCAATCCAATGCGAGCCTCGGCGATCTTTCCACCATCCATGCGAACCGCGGCAGCAACACCGACAATGCTCCACGCTTGGGCCGTCCTGTTGAACTTCTCGTAGTGGGTGCCCCAACCATCCATCTTGGGGAAAGCAACGCTCACCAGAATTTCATCGGGGCCAACCGCTGTTTCAAATGGACCCACGAAGAAATCAGAAGCGCTAACGGTTCGCCGCCCATTCGGGCCCGCAATCCGGAACTCGGCGTCGAGAGCAAGTGCCACAGGTGGTTGATCCGCCCGCGGATCGGCATGGGCCAATGCTCCGCCCACCGTGCCACGGTGACGAATTTGCGGATCTGCAACAGAAGCGGTTGCCTGTGCGAGCAGTGCCACACTCTGTTTCACCATGCCGTTGTTCAAGACGTCGTAGTGTGTGGTGCCAGCGCCAATCACCAATTTGCCGTCTTCCTCGCACACACCTTTGAGTTCATCAATGCTGGAGCAATCGACAACAACAGAAGGTGCATTTAAGCGAAGCCGCAATACCGGCAGTAGCGATTGACCGCCACCGAGGATTTTGGCGTCCTCGCCACCCGCTGCCAGTGCTGCGAGGGCATCGTCAATGGAAGTGGCTTTCTTGTAATCAAAGGCGACGGGAATCATTATTTGCCTCCTTGTGCAGCTTGGATTGCTTTCCATACGGTCATGGGTGTCGCTGGCATAGCTACGTCGTTGACACCGAGGTGACGCAATGCATCGACAATTCCATTGATGATCGCAGGCGTTGATGCGATGGAACCGGCTTCACCCACACCCTTGGTGCCCAGTGGGTTGGTGGAGGACGGTGTACATGTGGTGTCCGTGGTGAAGGATGGTAGATCAGGTGCACCGGGAACCAGATAAGTAGACAGGTTCGCGTTCAGCGGTTGACCGTCTTCGTCGTAGAAGGCACCTTCGTAGAGTGCCTGGCCAATACCCTGTGCCAAGCCTCCGTGAACTTGGCCTTCCACGATCATCGGGTTGACCTGCACTCCGACATCGTCTACACACACGTACTTGCGCAGCGTTGCTTTGCCCGTTTGAGTGTCCACTTCCATTGCCGCAAGGTGCGTGCCGTGGGGATAGGAGAAATCTTCCGGGTCAATTGTGGCTTCGGCAGAGAGTGTTGGCTCCACGCCGGGTGGCAGATTGTGTGCGGTAAATGCTTCAAACGCCACGGCGCCCAGAGGTTGTGCTTTCTCGGAATCACCCTTGACCTGAAACACGCCATTGACGTAATCAAGATCGTTCACACTGCACTCCAATTGATGGGCGGCGATTACGCGGGCTTTTTCCACCAGTCGCTCACTGGCTGCCTTAATTGCTTGGCCACCGACCGCCAGGGATCGCGAACCGTAGGTGTCCATTCCGTAGGGGGCACGACCCGTGTCACTGTGCACGACCTCAATGTCCTCAACGGGAACACCCAGAATGCTGGACGCGATTTGGCTCCACGCTGTTTCATGGCCCTGCCCGTGGGGTGAGGTTCCCGTGATGACTTCGACCTTGCCGGTGGGAAGTACCCGTACCGTGCAATGTTCCCAGCCGCCGGCCACATACTTCAAAGCACCGAGGGTTCGAGAAGGTGCCAGCCCGCACATTTCGGTGAAGGTGGAGATGCCAATACCCAACTGCACGGGATCACCGGATTCGCGACGCTGCCTCTGCTCGGCACGCAGACCCTCGTAGTCAAAGAGCTCCAATGCCCGCGCAGTTGCCAGTTCATAGTTACCGGTGTCATAGGTCAAACCCGCGATGGTGGTGTACGGGAATTCATCGTGCTTAATCCAATTCTTCTTGCGTAGCTCCATGGGTTCCATGCCAAGTTCAGCTGCAAGTTCATCCATGATCCGCTCAATGGCGTAGGTGGATTCGGGGCGACCCGCACCGCGATACGCATCGGTGGGGGTTGTGTTGGTGAAAACGCCCGTGCACTTAAAGTCGTATGCGCCCATCTTGTAGATACCTGGGTACATGAACATACCGAGCAATGGAACACCCGGTGTAATGATCTGCAGGTATGCACCCATATTGGCAATCAGATCGACTTTCAGACCGACCAAGGTGCCATCAGACTTCGCGGCAATTTCAATATCTTGAATCTGATCTCGTCCATGGTGTGTTGCGACCATGTCTTCACTGCGAGTTTCAGTCCACTTCACTGGGCGACCCAGTGTGCGCGCTAACTGTGTGACAAGAATTTCTTCACGGTAGCACTGCAGTTTGCCTCCGAACCCACCGCCGACATCGGGCGCAATTACCCGAAGATTGTTTTCGGGGACGCCGGTGACCAGAGCCAACAGCAGGCGCAGGATGTGGGGAACTTGGGTGGAGGACCATAGGGTGATTTCTTCGGACATGCCCATGGGTGCTGCAACCACACTGCGCGGCTCCATGAATGCTGGAATCAGACGCTGATTAATGAAGCGACGCTTGACGACAACATCGGCTTCTTTCACTTTTTCGTCATAGCCGCCGCCAAGGTTGTACACGTAGCAGGTGTTTGTGCCCTTGTCTTCGTGGACATACGCGGTGTCATTGCTGATCGCCTTCTCCATGTTGACAACAGCATCGAGTGGTTCGTAGTCCACGACAATTGCCTCAAGTGCATCAGCCGCACTTTCGTTGTCGGTGGCCAGAACAACAGCAACACAGTCGCCCACATGGCGAACCTGGCCTTTTGCTAATGCGGGGAAATCGGGAGCAACCATGTCGTCGGTGACGGGCCACACGCATGGTACGGAGCCATTGAGGTCACCCAATTCTTCGGCGCCGTAGGCGGCAACCACATTGGGCATGGCAAGGGCGCCGCTGACATCGAGCTTGGTGATGTTGGCGTGGGCAAATGGGCTACGCAGAATCGCCATGTGAACGGTACCCGGCAGTTGAATATTGTCGGTCCAGTTAGTTTGGCCGTGCAGTAGACGCGCGTCTTCCTTGCGCTTGATGGGACGGCCAAGTGCGGTAGGGAGGTCGGTTACATCGGTCATTACTTACTTCCTTCCATCATTTCAGCAGCGCGCTGAACACTCTTCACAATGTTGTGATAACCGGTGCAACGGCACAGGTTGCCCTCAAGTCCTTCGCGTATTTCTTTCTCGGAAGGGGAGGGATTTTCATTTAAAAGATCAATGGAACTCATGACCATGCCAGGTGTGCAATATCCGCACTGCAGTCCATGACATTCCTTAAATGCAGATTGCACAGGATGCCAATCATTGCCATCCGATACGCCCTGAATAGTGGTGACCGTGCTGCCATCGGCTTGAACGGCAAGCATGCTGCACGACTTCACACTCTTGCCATCGACCAACACGGTGCACGCACCGCAGTTCGATGTATCGCATCCCACTACGGTCCCGACCCGGCCCAGATCAGTGCGCAGGAAATGAACGAGAAGTGTTCGAGGTTCTACGGATTTGTGGTAGGTGGTGCCATCGACCGTGACTGTTATCTCGTGCATGGTGCCCCTTTCGCCGTGAAGGCTCTCTAGCGGTGAGTTATGTTTTTTGGTCTGTTTGACAGGACTGTAGAACTCACAACCCACCCAGTGTGTGGCTTTGTGAAAAATTCTTGTCCCATTTATCACGCGATTTACCTTGCAATGGGTCGAAATCGGACAATCCAATAGGGTTTTGTCGTGGTCACGGATGCAAACCCGCACTTTGTGCGCTCAGCGATCGCGACCGCATTCTTTTTTTTGCCCCTGGGAATCGTGGCAATTGTCTTTGGCTTCAGGTGCCGGTCGGCGCTTGATTCAGGTCAAACATCAGCAGCCATGCGGGCCTCCACCATATCCAGACGGTTTTCGCTCGCAGCTTTCATAATCGGCGGGCTGGTCTATCTATTCCTGATAACCGGTTTTCTCCTGCTCGGCGCCTTTTCCTCGTGAGTGACTTCACTAGGCTGGTGCAGTGGTAAATCCAAATCCGACAGGTCCCGTTCTGGTCGTTGACTTTGGTGCACAATACGCCCAACTCATTGCCCGTAGGGTTCGCGAAGCACATGTATATTCAGAAATCGTTCCGCATTCCATCACGCCGGCAGAGGTGCTGAGAAAAAAGCCATCGGCCATTATTTTTAGTGGTGGGCCTTCCAGTGTGTACGCCCCTGAGGCGCCCAGTTTTGATAACTCCATTCTCGACCTGGGAATCCCGGTTTTCGGCATTTGCTATGGCTTCCAACTTATGGCTCAGGCACTTGGCGGTGAAGTCGCCCGAACAGGCACCAGCGAGTACGGTCGCACCGAACTCAGTGTGCGTGAGTCTGAAATTTTTACTGATGTCCCGGCGGGAGTCTCCGTCTGGATGTCCCATGGCGATGCCGTTCACAAAGCCCCCGAAAACTTTTATGTATGCGCAGAAAGTCTGGGAGCACCGGTTGCCGCATTTGAAAATGTAACCATGAAGCAAGCCGGTGTTCAGTTTCACCCTGAGGTTCTTCATTCGGATTATGGTCAAACAGTTTTAACAAACTTCCTATTACGGGTCGCGGGCTGCGAGCCCGGTTGGACAATGTCAAATGTCATTGAAGAACAGGTGAATTTAATTTCCCAAACAGTGGGATCATCTCGAGTCATTTGTGGTCTGTCCGGGGGCGTTGACTCTGCGGTCGCAGCTGCCCTCGTTCACAAAGCGGTGGGCGATCAACTTACCTGCGTCTTTGTTGATCACGGCCTGCTGCGCGCAGGTGAAGCAGAACAGGTCGAGACCGATTATGTCGCTGCAACGGGAATCAACCTTGTTGTCGTTGATGCACGTGAAAGATTCCTCACCGCACTTTCGGGCGTAAGTGATCCTGAAACAAAACGCAAAATCATTGGTCGCGAATTCATTCGAGTTTTTGAAGATGCAGCGTCTGCAGTGGTTGCAGACGCAGGTGCGCACGGTGAGAAGGTGGAATTCCTTGTGCAAGGAACCCTGTACCCGGATGTTGTTGAATCCGGTGGCGGTTCTGGTACGGCAAACATTAAGAGCCACCACAACGTGGGTGGTTTGCCGGAGGATCTGGAATTCACTTTGGTGGAGCCGCTGCGCACGCTATTTAAGGATGAAGTCCGGCAGGTGGGACTTGATTTGGGATTACCCCCGGAGATTGTGTGGCGTCATCCCTTCCCCGGCCCAGGGCTTGCCATTCGCATTATTGGGGCGGTCGATGAACCACGTCTTGACATACTTCGGCGCGCGGATCTCATTGCGCGCCAAGAACTTACGGCTGCTGGCCTTGATCGCGATGTGTGGCAATTCCCGGTTGTGTTACTTGCCGATGTCCGCAGTGTGGGTGTGCAAGGCGATGGTCGCACCTATGGTCACCCGATTGTTTTGCGACCGGTTTCAAGTGAAGATGCCATGACCGCTGACTGGTCTCGCCTGCCATACGATTTAATCGCCAAGATCTCCAATCGGATCACCAACGAGGTCCCCGAAGTCAACCGCGTGACACTGGATGTGACCAGCAAACCGCCGGGGACAATCGAGTGGGAGTAATCCACACGACGTAGCGAGTTCGAGTGGGAGTAATCCACACGACGTAGCGCGCCCGAGTGGGAGTCAGTGATTTCCAAGGTATGGTGCCTATATGGATCTCGTATTTAATCTGATTGTTGTCCTTCATTTTCTCGGTCTGGCCAGTCTGGTTGGTGGCTTCCTCGTGCAAATGAAAAGTTCGGATAAAGGTGTCAACCCGGCCATGTGGCACGGCGCGCTAGTTCAGTTAGTGACAGGGGTGGCCTTGGTCGGACTGGTGGAAAGTGGAGCCTACGACGGATACGGGGAAATAGATACGGCCAAGATCGGCGTGAAACTAGCATTCACCGTGATCATCACCGTGTTGGCTTTCGTGGGCCGCAAAAAGACACCACCGCAGGTTGCTTTTTGGGGAGCCATTGGCGCACTCTCGATTGCAAACATCTTTATCGCTGTTTTGTGGAGTTAAACTCCTGCATTAAGCGGTATTCACCACTTTGAAACTCTCTGCAAGTTGACCCTCGGGTAAACCGGCTTCGGCTGCGGTTGCGGTCATCCAGTGCCGCACTCGCCCTTCCAGGTCTTCCATGTGGGCGGTTTGTGATTCATGGGCAATCAGTGCTTCGAGTTTATGCGGAAAGAATTGTGTGACATTTTCATAATGATTCACTTCGGGTGCACCCATGACCCACACTTCATTCACGGTCCACGCATCCAGTCCTTCGTCTTGCAACAGGACGGGGTGAGCAAATGGGTTACGAGCGTCGGGGTACACCGAGAAGATCGCCGCCTCACCCGCAGCCAAGTGATCGGGGTGTGAGGAGTAAATCCGATTCCAATTGCGCTCCGGAGATTGCATGAGTACTCGTTGGGGTTTGACTTGACGAATCACCCGACTGATATCTCGCCGAAGATCCTGGGTGACCTGAAGGTCACCGTCTTTGTAACCGAGAAAGTGGATATCGGTTACCCCGAGAGCCTTACCCGCCGCGGTTTGTTCCCGGCGACGGATGCTTGGGATCTCACTACGGGGGACATCCCGGTCGGCGCCGCCGGCATCGCCATCGGTGCAAATGCAGTAGCTCACCGAGATTCCGGATTCGACCCACTTGCGCACGGTGCCACCGGCCCCGAAATCGACATCGTCCGGATGGGCGGTGACCACGAGAATTCGGTCGATTTTTGACTCAGTTTCCATCTGATTCCCTCATAAAAAGGCCCCGTGAGGGCTAAAAATGTGAATTACATTGATGTGAGTTGCCGTGGGGAGTAGTCACACCTGTCACTTTCGTGTCAGAGTAGGGACGTGCTTCCCCACAACAGAGGGCATTTTGCCCTGCCCGGCTCCCGCGTGCGCGCAGGTGGTGCCGGTCGTCTCGGCAATCGTGCCCTAACGGGTTCGCTTGGGCGGATATTTGTGGGAGCCATCAGTTTCGTTTCCATCACCGCATTGATTCTGGGATTGGCTCCTGCCTCCGTGGGTAATAGCAGCGGATGGACATCAACGTCATGGACGGGTGTGCGTGCGGGAGCACCGGAACCTGGTGTAGGTCTTCCATCCGCGCCGGTGCCACCGGGTGCGCCCGTTGCACTCCCACCAGAAATGGATGCCCCACCCGAATATGAAGGTCAAGCGCAGTGTGACCCTTCTCCCAAACCGGGTACACAGAAACTTGCTGACTACATCCAAACTGTCTACGGCAAACAGGAAACCGTATGGATTCCCCGCGGTTGCGATGTCGGTGGTCAAAGTGAGCATAAAGAAGGCCGAGCCGTTGACTGGATGGTCGACGTTCGCGATGCACAGGATCGCGCAAATGCAGAAGCTTTCTTGAATTGGATGCTCGGACCAGATCAATTTGGCGTGGAGTACGGCAATGCAATTCGACTCGGCATCATGTACATCGGTTGGAATGATCGAATCTGGCGTGGCTATGACATCAAGCGCGGCTGGACCGAACTTAAAGGTTGCTTTTCCAAGCCTGAAAAAAGTTCAGATAACTACTGCCACCGAAATCACATTCATATTTCGCTCACCTGGGATGGCGCATCTGGTCGAACATCATTCTGGGATGGCACACCGCTCAGTGCTCCATTTTGTCCCCGAAGCAGGTCAACCGCGGGACCTGCTCCTGCTACCCGCGCAGCAGGTGTTGTGGGCATTGGTCAATTCCGAGTTCTAGGAACGCGCAGTGGCCTGGGTGTGGAGGCACGTTGCCGGCTACAGCAGGATCGATGGAAAGGTGACAGTCGTCGACTCTTCGCCAAGGTGACCGGTCAAGGTGGTGTACCAGAGACAGGTGTCGCGGCGGTGCTCGTGCGCATCACTGCCCTTGGCAACAACGCTCCAACAACCATTCGTGCATGGGCGCCAGGATCTAGTTCGAGTGCTCCGGTTGTGAAGGCACCCATGAATTCAGATTCCAGTGGAGACGCGATAGTTCCGGTGGCTTCCAATGGCACCATTGCTATCGCAACCATTGCGGGCGCCACCGACATCACCGTCGATGTTTTGGGTTATTACCCCGATGGTGGAGAAGTGGAGAACAAGGCCGAGGTAGTAAGCGACACATTGGTGGCACCACTTTCCGAATTCGAACCGACCGCTCCAGCCCCCGCACCGGTACCTGCACCTGCGGCGCCCGAAGTTGTGGAAGTCAGCCCCGACGGTGACCGATTCGTGGGGATTGGATCGGAGTTGGGTTATGAATCAGTGACCCAGGGGGCTCTGCAACCCGGAGAGGTTCGCACGGTGACATTGACCGGCCTTCCCGCTGCAGCCACCTCGGCACTGGTCACCCTCACCACCAGCGAAGCAACCAAGAAGGGCAAGTTGCGCATTGGCCAAATCGGTGAAAAAGTAAATGCCGCCAAAGTCAAGTTGCGCAAAAACAAGACGCGAACCTCGATCCTGGTTGTACCGGTGTCAGGAGGAACAGTTCAGATAGCTGCATCTAAAAAGCCTTCAGTGCAAGTGAAGGTAGAGATCCTGGGTTACCAAGCGGGGACAGGTGCGCTGAAAGCACGCGGCATGTCAGCCAAACGTCTCATTCGGACCAAACTTGATGCCACGGAAGTGAAATTGGTCAGGGCAACCGGTGTGGGCTCTGTTCCCAAGAAGCTAAAGAAGGTTGCCGGGGTCATTCTTCGAGTCACCACCAAGGGCAAAGGTGCCGAAGGCAGGGTGGCCGCATATGCGGTGGGTGGCGCCGATCGAGGAACTCGATCAGCATATGTCGGTGCTGAAGGGAAAAACGTGTCGATTGTCGTGGCTGAAGTTGGAGACAAAGGATTGGTCGCATTGGCATCAAATGTTCCCACCCGAGCAACTATTCAGGTGATCGGGTTCATCCGTCGCTAGTCGGATTTGGCTCCTGACCTCTCGTGCTGGCGTCGACACTTAGACTGCCATGGTGTTTGAGACTCCAGCAGCCATGCAAATAGATGGCAATCGCCTCGATGAACTGGTGGCGGACCTCAACCCAGCACAGCGTGAGGCAGTTGCGCATCGGGGAACGCCTTTGTTGATCGTTGCGGGTGCAGGCTCAGGCAAAACACGAGTTCTCACTCGGCGAATCGCCCACCTGTTAGCCAGTGGCGCGGCTCATCCAGGGCAGATACTGGCAATTACTTTCACCAACAAGGCAGCAGCTGAAATGCGCGAGCGCGTTGTCGAAATTGTCGGCCTCAGCGCACGCAGCATGTGGGTATCCACCTTTCACAGCGCTTGCGTTCGCATTCTCCGATCGGAGTCTCATCGACTCGGAATAAAAAGCACTTTCACTATTTACGACACCGCCGATTCACTGCGCCTGATTACCCTGATCCTTCGCGATCTCAATATTGATGCCAAGACAACGCGACCACGAGCAATTCTCAGTCGGATATCTGCCGCCAAAAACGAACTCCAAGATCAGGAATCCTTCGCTGCGAGTGCAGAGAGCGATCTGGACAAGATTGTGGCGGAGATCTACCGCGAATATCAATCTCGTTTGACACTTGCTAATGCTTTTGATTTTGATGACCTGATCGGAACAACGGTAGCTTTGCTTCAACTTTTCCCCGAAGTAGCAAATCACTACCGGCGCATGTTTCGATTTATTCTGGTCGACGAATATCAAGACACCAACCATGCCCAATACATGTTGATCAAGGAATTAGTCGGCCCTGAAGATGGAGAAATTCCAGCGGGCGAGTTGTGCGTGGTCGGAGATGCCGACCAATCCATTTACGCATTCCGTGGTGCGAGTATTCGCAATATCGAAGAGTTTGAGCGCGATTACCCCAATGCTCGCACCATTTTATTGGAGCAGAATTATCGATCCACTCAAACAATTCTGTCCGCAGCGAATGCTGTAATTGCTAAGAATGCATCACGTCGTGCCAAGAATCTCTGGACGGATTCCGGTGACGGCGAGCAAATCGTTGCCTATGTCGGTGATGACGAACACGATGAAGCCTCATTTATTGCCAGAGAGATTGATCGCCTCTCGGACGCGGCTATTTCTCGTCCCGGCGACACAGCCATCTTCTACCGCACCAATGCTCAATCACGTGCTGTTGAAGATATTTTTATTCGTACTGGGATGCCCTACAAGGTCATTGGGGGTGTTCGCTTTTATGAACGCAAAGAGGTTCGTGACGTTCTTGCCTATTTGCGTTCAATTGTTAATCCGGCTGATGAAATCTCCATGCGGCGAATACTGAACACTCCCAAGCGAGGGATCGGGGAACGCGCCGAGGCAATGATTGGCGCATTCGCAGACCGTGAGCGAATGTCATTCTTTGATGCTCTTGTCCGTGCAGAGCAAGCACCCGGACTGGCAACGCGATCGCTCACTGCAATTAAATCTTTCGTTGCTTTGATGCAGGAATTGCAGACTCTGAATGAATCTGGTGCAGCACCCGCCGTCATGGTGCAGGCTGTTGTGGAACACAGTGGAATGCTGGAGGAACTTCGCAAATCCATTGACTTACAGGATGAAGGCCGCATTGAAAACCTTGCGGAACTCGAATCTGTCGCTGCCGGGTATTCCGCAGATAACCCTGAAGGCACGCTCCTTGATTTCCTGGAACAGGTTGCCCTTGTGGCAGATGCAGATGAAATCCCCGAAGGCGAAGATCATGGTGGTGTGGTGACCCTGATGACACTGCATACCGCCAAGGGGTTGGAGTTCCCCACGGTATTTCTCACCGGCATGGAGGAAGGAGTCTTTCCCCATGCGCGCTCATTCTCTGACTCTAAGGAACTTGAAGAGGAACGTCGATTGGCCTATGTCGGCATTACGCGCGCACGCGAACGTCTCTATGTCACTCGATCACTCATGCGCTCCGCGTGGGGTAGTCCCTCTTACAACCCCGAAAGCCGATTCCTCAATGAAATTCCTGAGCACGTGATTCGCTGGGAACGCGAAGCACCTGCCAATTCCATGGTGTCATCGGGTGTTACAGAGTTTGGCTCAAGTTCGACTTTCGGCTCAGGAGTTCAGCGTGGCGGCCGAAAATTGGAATCACAAGTGATTGCCCTCAACGTTGGCGATCGCGTGACTCACGAAAAATTTGGACTAGGTACTGTGACCGAAACAGGCGGCACAGGAGACAAAGCGGACGCCACCATTGATTTCGGCAGTGCTGGTGTCAAGAGATTGCTATTGCGTTACGCGCCTGTTGAGAAGCTTTAGCGCCCCACCGATCGGGTTTTTCCACCAGTCGCAATGACTGCATTAGCCACAGCAGGTGCAACCGATGAATCGAAGACACTGGGAACGATATACACGGGGGAGAGGGCATCAGGGGTCACGCAGTTGGCAATTGCTTCGGCAGAAGCGACAAGAACTTCCTGGGTTATTTTGACTGCGCCACTGTCAAGAAGACCTCTGAAGATTCCGGGGAAAGCCAGAACATTGTTGATCTGATTGGGGTAATCACTGCGGCCGGTCGCCACAACCTTGGCCACCTTTGCTGCTTCAACGGGGTTCACCTCAGGGTCAGGGTTGGACAGAGCAAAAACAATGGGGTCGGTTGCCATGGTTGCAATGTCCTGGGCATCAATGAGATTTGGTTGAGAAACGCCAATAAAGACATCGGCACCGGCCAAAGCTTCTTTGAGTGTTCCTTCAAAGCCGGCAAGGTTTGTGCGCGTTGCCAGTTCAGCCCGTGATGGATCAAGATCACTGCGTTTGGTGGAGACAGCACCCTTGGAGTCATAAAGCATGATGTTTTTCAATCCTGCGAACATCAATAACTCGGCAACCGCGGCGCCGGCCGCGCCCGCGCCAGACATCACGACATTAAGGTTGGCAAATTCTTTGTTGACAAGTTTGCTGGCATTGATCAAGGCGGCAAGAACAACAACCGCGGTTCCATGTTGATCATCGTGGAAAACGGGGATATTGAGTTTCTCGCGAAGTTTCTTCTCAATCTCGAAACAACGAGGGGCTGAAATATCCTCAAGATTAATCCCGCCAAATCCAGGGGCGATTAATTCCACGGTTCGCACGATTTCATCGACATCTTGCGTATCAAGACAGATGGGCCACGCATCAACGTCGGCGAACTTCTTAAATAATGCAGCCTTACCTTCCATGACAGGCATGGCAGCTTCCGGGCCAATATTGCCTAAACCGAGCACGGCGGAACCGTCAGAAACAACGGCAACCGTGTTGCGCTTGATGGTGAGATTGCGGGCATCGGCAGGGTTCTCGGCAATTGCCATGCAGACCCGAGCGACTCCCGGGGTATAGGCGCGAGCCAAGTCCGTGCGGTTGCGCAACGGGACTTTGAGGGCAATTCCAATTTTGCCGCCAAGGTGAATCAAGAAGACGGAGTCGCTGATTTTCTCCACCGAGCAACCTTCAATGCCATTGAGAACGGTGCGAATCTCGTCAGCATGCTGCGGGTCACGTGCCATGGCGCTGAGGTCCACGACCGTCATGTCGTGGCCGGGTTCTGTGACATCGAGGCCGGTAATTACTGCACCCGTTTCGGAGACTGCAGTGAGGATCGCGCCTGAAGCATGTACCTCCGGGGTGACGTTCATTCGGATAATGATCGAATAGCCGGATCCTTGAGTCATGGCTAAACCTTAGACCCCTTGATTCATGAAGAAAAAATGATTCGAGTAGCCTGTCGCTATGTCTGATGCGACCCGTCCCATTCGGGTAGTTATTGCGAAGCCTGGCCTTGATGGACACGATCGAGGTGCCAAAGTTATAGCTCGAGCGTTGCGTGATGCAGGCTTCGAAGTGATCTACACAGGGCTGCACCAAACTCCCGCAGCGATAGTCGACGCCGCCGTCCAAGAAGACGCAGACGTTATCGGGGTGTCGATTCTTTCTGGAGCGCATCTCACTCTTTTTGCCGAAATTATGAACAAACTCAAGGAACTCGAAGTCACCGATATCACCGTTTTTGGCGGAGGAATCATTCCTGACGGTGATATCCCAGAATTGAAGGCATTGGGAGTTGCGGAGATTTTCACACCCGGGACACCGACGGCGACTGTTGTTGACTGGGTTAATACACATGTCCGTCCCCTGAACGTGGGCTAATTCCATGCGTCCCCTGAACGTGGGGCGAAGATCACATCTAGTCGATTAGTTCTGAAGATCTCGTCCGGCTAGGCTTTGACCCCGTCAAGTTAAAGTACAACAAGTTTGACTACAACAAGTTTGACTACAACAAGATTGTCCCGACAATGAGCATTTGTTCGTCCCTTAACGAGGAGTTCGCGTGGATCTGTACGAATATCAAGCTAAACAACTATTCGGCAAACATGATCTTCCCATCACAGCTGGCGACGTCTGCGAAACCGTAGACGCTGCTGTTGCCATGTCGGAGTCCATTGGTGCGCCCGTGGTGGTTAAAGCCCAGGTGAAAACGGGAGGGCGTGGCAAAGCAGGTGGCGTGAAGTTGGCCAAGGATCCAGCGGAAACCCGCGAGGTTGCGCAAGCGATTCTGGGCATGGACATCAAGGGACACACGGTTCACAAGGTTTTGGTGGCCCATGCGGCAGATATCGCTGAGGAGTATTACGTCTCTTTCCTTCTGGATCGCGCCAATCGTGCTTTTCTGGCCATGGCGAGCGTGGAAGGCGGCGTAGAAATTGAAGAAGTTGCAGCAAATAACCCTGATGCTCTGGCCAAGATCCGCATTGACGCTCTCGAAGGTGTTTCACCTGCCAAAGCCCGAGAGATCGCCGCTGCGGCAAAGTTTGACGAAGCTATCCAAGGTCAGGTCGCTGACATCCTGACCACATTGTGGGAAATCATGGTGCGCGAAGATGCCACGCTCGTGGAAGTAAACCCTCTCGTGCTGACGCCGACAGGTGAAGTAATTGCCCTCGACGGCAAAGTCACCATCGATGACAATGCAGCCTTCCGGCAACCAGGTCACGCCGACTTTGTGGATCAGGGAATTGACCCCATTGAGGCGCGCGCGAAGAGCCTCGATCTTAATTATGTGAAACTCGATGGCGATGTCGGAATCGTGGGGAATGGTGCGGGACTGGTCATGAGCACCCTTGATGTCGTTGCATATGCAGGGGAGGAATTCGGCGGAATCAAACCGGCAAACTTCCTGGACATTGGTGGTGGAGCTTCTGCTGAGGTCATGGCGAATGGTCTCGACATTGTTCTTAATGACCCAGACGTGCAGGCAGTGTTTGTCAATATCTTTGGCGGTATCACTGCCTGCGATTCAGTTGCTAATGGAATCCTCCAGGCACTTGAGCAATTGGGCGACAAAGTGACCAAACCCATTGTGTGTCGCATTGATGGCAACAATGCGGTTGAGGGCCGAAAGATTCTGACCGATGCCAATCATCAACTCGTTGAACTTGTCGACACCATGGATGCTGCCGCTCGCAGAGTTGCTGAGCTCGCGGCTTCGCGTAAAGGAGCGAAATAACAATGGCTATCTGGTTAAACGATGACAGCAAGATTCTGGTTCAAGGCATGACCGGATCCGAGGGAACTAAACACACTCGTCGCATGGTGGCCAGCGGGGCGCAGGTCGTTGCGGGCGTGACACCTGGCAAGGCTGGCCAGGAAGTGGACGGCATTCCCGTGTTCAACAATGTCGCCGATGCCATGGCTGCGACGGGCGCGAACGTCTCTGTTGTCTTCGTACCACCAAAGTTTGCTAAGGCTGCGGTTGAAGAAGCAGTAGACGCGAAGATTCCCCTGTGCGTGGTTATTACCGAAGGTATTCCCGTCCACGACACCGCACAGTTCTATCAATATGCGGTGAACTCGGGCTCGACCCGCATTATTGGCCCGAACTGTCCCGGAATTATCAGCCCAGGGAAATCGAATGCCGGAATCATTCCCGCAGATATCACCAAGGCGGGTCGAATCGGTCTGGTATCAAAGTCGGGAACTCTCACCTATCAAATGATGTATGAATTGCGCGATTTCGGATTCTCCACCTGTGTGGGAATCGGTGGGGATCCAATCATTGGCACGACCCATATTGACGCACTAGAAGCATTTCAAAACGATCCCGACACCGACGCCATTGTCATGATTGGTGAAATCGGCGGCGATGCAGAAGAGCGTGCCGCTGCCTATATCCGCGACCATGTCACCAAACCTGTTGTGGGTTATGTCGCGGGGTTCACGGCTCCTGAAGGCAAAACAATGGGTCACGCGGGTGCGATTGTGTCGGGATCTGCGGGTACTGCCGCCGCAAAGCAAGAAGCACTTGAGGCCGCGGGGGTCAAGGTGGGTCGTACCCCCAGCGCCACCGCGGAGCTCATGCGACAGATCATGCAGTAAACGTCAGCATTTACCTTTTCCACCGCGTGCCAATACCCTCGAAAAGCTCTCACGGCTGTAATCGTTAGCAGGTGAGTTCCATGGACACCCTTCCTCCTGAGGTACCCGAGGAGTCCATGCAGCCTGTGTCTGCTGTCAGGTTGGGTCGAGCAGAACTGCTCGCGGTGTTCTCGGGTGTTGTTGCAGCTCTGCGATCAATTGCGATCACCGTGGGCTTGGCAGCGTTGGTCATTATCCCGGTGGTCTTGGTTGATTCCAATGCAGTTTTCGGCGCCAAGTCCTTAATTGAATCCACGACCTGGGGCTGGCTCATAATCAACGGCGCGCCACCGAAATTGGGCGCGGCCACATTCACCCTCGTTCCGTGGGGACTTGCGCTGATTCCGTGGTTCCTGAACTTCTTTGGCGCTCGCGTATTGACCGCCAGGTACCGACTCAATTCACGCCTCATTGCGGTGTCTATCTCTCTGCTGTTCATAACTTATGTTTCAGCCGTAGTTCTTGCTGCAGCGTTCGTTGATTCAATCAATGTTTCCTACTCTGTGTGGTCAACGCTGATCGTGGCTGTGCTCGTGAACGGCACCGCGATCGTGGCGGGTGTTATCTCGGGTCTTCACGAGGTGATTGCGATCCCACCGATCCTCAAATTTATTGCGGCTCGCGGTGTGGCAGCGGTCTTTGCTTTATGTGGAATCGGTGCACTTCTCCTCGCGATACTTACACTGGCGAATTTCTCCGATGTCTTGTTCTTATTTAATCAACTCAATCCGGGTTACAGCGGTTTCCTGGCGATGACCCTCTTGAGTCTTGGTTATTTGCCGGTTTTGGCCGTGTGGACGGTTGCCTACATCATCGGCGCGGGTTTCAGTATTGGCCCAGAGGTCATGGTGTCGCCATTTATTCCAGTCACCGCACCCACGCAACTTCCCCCATTTCCGCCACTAGCTGTGTTGCCTGAGTCGGCAGGCGCAATCGCCTGGTTATTACCAACCCTCGTTATTGGTGTGGGGGTGGCGTGGGGGATCGGGGTTTCCGTCCGCATGGCTCGGGAGTCAGTTCTCATGCGATTGGTGATTGCCGTGGGAATCGCAGTGGTCGCTGCGGTCATCACCATGGGCCTAGCCGCGGTGTCGACCGGCAATCTGGGCGATGTTCGCCTGGTAGATCTCGGCCCCGACCCCACTTTGATGGGATCTTTGACATGGCTGTTGTTGACGGTGGGCATGATTCCAGCGGCGGTTATTCCTGCACGTATTTTCACTCGTAAGCGCAGTGTTCCCATTTCAGTTGTCAAAGAACAAGATGTAGATCCCGATAATTGATGGATAGCGATAATTGATGGATAACGTGCGATTGGGTGCAGCCCTGCGGTGGGCGCGAGGCGCTTATCGGTTAAATTTCCTTGCTTTTGTCACGTTGTCACTAGTGGTCACGATTTTGCAATTTGGCCAGCAGATGGCAGCGGGACCACTTTCCGAGTCTTTTACCCTGTGTCTTAATCAAGGTGTCCCGACAAGTGCGGGTGGTGAATTAAATGTCAGTGCCTTATCCGATTGCTTTGCTGCGGAGTCGAATTCCATCACCATGGCTTTGCTCGGCGCTTTCTTCTTTGTGGTTGCTTCCTTCCTGGCTACCGCAGGGGTCATTCGCGGTGCCTTGTATGTCACGCGTGGTCAGCGAATCGGATTTGCCGACACCTTCCTCGGTCCTTATTTCGGTGCATTCGCGCTCACTATTTTTGTTATCATGATCGCCTTTGTGGCAGGACTGTTCTTATTTATCCTGCCAGCATTGATTGTCATCTTGTTGTTCCAGTTTGCGCCGTTCTTTGCTTTGGACCGCGGGTACGCGCCATTTGCCTCGCTGCGCGCCAGCGCGAATCTTGTCCGCACCAATTGGGCGGTGGCCATCCTGGTGTTATTGATCAGCACAGCGGCCTATTTAGTTTCCGGTTTGTTCTGGGGAATACCCACCATTGTGGCCTTGCCCATTGCCGCCCTGGTCACAGCATTTGCTTACCGGGCGTTACAGGGTGAAAGTGTGGAAGCACCACAGTGAGCGGTCGAGTAGTGGTTCTCGCTTCCGGGGCAGGTTCACTCTTTCGGGCAATTGTTGAATCCGATATTGGCAATCGAGTGTGTGCGTTGGTCACAGATGTTCCTGATTGCGGTGCAATGGAGATTGCTCGTATCGCCGGAATTCCTACTCGAGTTGTGCCGTTGAAAATCACCGAAAAGGGTATGGAAATAGAAGTAAGGAATACATGGAACCGAGATCTCGCAAGTGCCGTGTCGCAATTCGAGCCTGATCTCATTGTGTCTGCAGGATTCATGCGTATTTTGGGGCCGACTTTCATTGATGCTTTCCCCCAACGGATTATCAACTCACATCCGGCATTGTTGCCAGATTTTCCGGGCGCCCATGCTGTTCGCGATGCCTTAATCGCGGGGGTTACTCAAACAGGAAGCACCATTCATTTTGTTGACCATGGAGTGGATACCGGTCCGATTATTGTTCAGGAGTCGGTGGAAATACAACCCGATGACACCGAAGATGTGCTCCACGAAAGAATTAAGGCAGTTGAGCGGGTTGTGTTACCGGCTACCATTAAGAGTTTGCTAGAAAACGATTTCCTCGACAACAAATAATGTTGGACAGATTATTCAAGTAACACGGAAGGGTTGCACATTTCATGACTACACCTCACGAAGGCGTGCGACCTTTACGCCGAGCACTGCTGTCCGTCTATGACAAGTCGGGAATTGTGGAACTTGCTACTGCACTGAACTCTGCCGGTGTCGAGATCGTGTCCACGGGATCGACCGCTCAGACAATTGAGAAATCAGGAATACCGGTAACCCCCGTGAGTTCAGTGACCTCGTTCCCTGAGTGCCTCGACGGTCGAGTGAAGACACTGCACCCGGCAATCCACGCTGGCTTACTGGCGGATACCCGAAATCCGGACCATGTGCAGCAACTGCAAGATTTGGGAATCAAGGCATTTGACCTCGTGGTGGTGAATCTCTATCCATTTAATGAAACAGTGGCAAGTGGAGCGGGTGTCGACGCGTGTGTCGAGCAAATTGATATTGGTGGTCCAGCCATGATTAGGGCGTCAGCCAAGAACTTTGCCAGTGTTGCTGTTGTGGTCTCACCGGATTCCTATCCGCGGATCGTGCAGGCACTGAGCGAGGGAGGTACCGATTACCAGATGCGAGCAAACCTTGCGGCCGAAGCTTTTACCCACACGGCAACCTATGACATCGCGGTAGGCACCTGGATGACCACGGTAGTGGCACCCGAAGACAATGAATTTCCGCGATGGCGCGGCACTGCTTGGACTCGAAGTGAGGTTCTGCGTTACGGCGAGAATCCGCACCAAAGTGCCGCCTCGTATATCGGTGTGGCCCATGAAATGGGAATCGCCAATTCGGAACAACTGCACGGTAAACCCATGTCTTATAACAAC
This sequence comes from Candidatus Nanopelagicales bacterium, assembly GCA_018402075.1. The sequence continues at coordinate 57,500 of JAGYJP010000002.1, forward strand.
TTCATTGATGCTGATTCGGCCAGGCGAGCTGCTTTTGATTTTGTTGAACCGGCCGTCGCGATTATTAAGCATGCAAATCCCTGCGGAATTGCAAGCGGACTCGATATCGAAGAGGCGTACCTCAAAGCGCATTCGACCGATCCGGTGTCAGCATTTGGAGGAGTTGTTGCGGCCAACCGAATGGTTACCTCTGACATGGCGCGCGCATTGGCACCAGTATTCACCGAAGTGATTATTGCCCCTGAATTTGATCCAGAGGCTTTGGAGATTTTGCGAGAGAAAGCGAATCTTCGAATTCTGAAAACATCGGCACCGCACCCGGGCCGAAGATTCGAATCCCGAACCATTTCTGGCGGGCTTCTCGTCCAGACTTCTGACACCCTGGATGCTCCCGGAGATTCACCGGATACCTGGCAATTGGTGTCGGGGGAACCCGCTGATACGGCCACCATGCGTGATTTGGAGTTCGCGTGGCGAGCATGTCGATCGGTGAAATCCAATGCAATCCTGTTGGCCAAATACCAGGGGGCGGTGGGAATCGGCATGGGTCAGGTCAATCGCGTTGACTCGGCGCACTTGGCGGTATCGCGTGCCGGGGATCGCGCAGCGGGATCCGTGGCGGCATCAGATGCTTTTTTCCCGTTCGCAGACGGTCTCCAAGTGCTCATTGACGCCGGAATCCAGGCCGTTGTTCAACCAGGTGGATCGGTGCGCGATCAAGAAGTGATTGGCGCAGCCCAAGCCGCAGGGGTCACCATGTATTTCACCGATACCCGACATTTTTTCCATTAATCAGTATTTCGTCTAGGTGAGAATCGACATCAGCACACACCGCATGAGAGTCATTGCACTCGTGAGCACATTTGCTGTTGGGTCTATAACTGCTGCCCAGGCAAGAGCAAATGGTGAACTAGCGGGGTTCGCTGGCAGCGGCATCGAAGCCGCTGTCATCAGTTTCGGTTCGGGTTTAATCATTCTCTCGATATTGGCATTGACCAATGTGAAAATTCGTACAGGAATTGTGCGCGTAGTCCGTGAATTCCGATTGGGCAGTTTTCCTCGATGGCAGGTGATCGGTGGGGTACTGGGCGGATTCTTCGTTGGTGTGCAAACTAGCTCTGTCCCAGTGATCGGTGTAGCTCTGTTCACGGTGGCCGTTGTCGCTGGGCAGAGTGTTAACTCATTAGTGGTCGATCGCGTTGGGTTGGGGCCTGCCGGAGTCGTTCGAATAACACCTTTGCGGTTCGTTTCCGCGTTATTGGCAACCTTGGGTGTCGCCGTGGCAGTCTCGGGTCGAATTAATGGAACTGAATTTCGAGCGCTTCCCATTGTCTTCGCATTCATTGCTGGTGCCGTGATTGCCGTTCAACAAGCCATAAATGGGCGGCTGGGTGTGATCGCAAGAAATTCGTTCTCAGCTACTTGGTTTAATTTCTTTTTCGGTACAACAGCCCTTTGCGTGACTGCGGGTGTGTTGATCATGAGGAGCGAAGCAACCTTGCAGTCCACCGCAGGTGCACCGTGGTGGTCTTACGTGGGGGGCCCTTTGGGAATTATTTTCATTGCAACTTCCGTGTGGGTAGTCCCACGCATTGGAGTACTACTTTTCGCGTTGGTCTCCATTAGTGGTCAACTCTCAGGAGCGGTGATCCTTGATGTCGTTGCCCCCACAGAAGGCACCGAACTAGGTGCACAACTCTTTATCGGTGTAGGTATCACCGGGCTTGCCATAGTTTTATCGACGTTGCCAAGGCTGCTGAAGTCACGGAGTCGGTGACGAGAAAATTTCAACCCACCGCGTATGCAAAGATGCGCCCATGATCCTTGATGGAAAAGTTGCAGCCCAGGCAGTTAAAGAAGACCTTCGCGTACGTGTGGATGTATTAAAAGCTAACGGGATTAACCCGGGATTAGGCACCGTGCTCGTGGGAAATGATCCCGGTTCACACGCATATGTCGGTGGAAAGCACAAGGACTGTGCCGAGGTGGGTATTCAGTCGATTCGAGTCGATATGCCCGAGGACTCCACACAAGCAGATGTCGATACCGAGATTGCTCGCTTAAACGCGGATCCCGCGGTGACCGGGTACATCGTGCAACTTCCATTGCCCAAACACCTGGATTCCAATCGCGTACTTGAACTCATGGACCCTAATAAGGATGCAGACGGCCTTCACCCCATGAACCTGGGTCGATTGGTTCTCGGTATTGATGCACCACTTCCTTGCACTCCACGGGGAATCGTGGAGCTCCTGCGCCGCTACAACGTGAACCTCAATGGCGCGCATGTTGTGGTCGTTGGCCGTGGAGTGACCGTTGGCCGCCCACTGGGACTTCTCCTGACTCGCCGCACTGAGAATTCGACGGTCACTTTGTGTCACACGGGTACACAAGATCTGGCATCAGAATTGAAGCGCGCTGACATCATTGTTGCGGCAGCAGGAGTACCCGGAATTGTTAGTGCCGAAAACGTCAAGCCCGGTGCGGCGGTCTTGGATGTTGGTATTACTCGCACCGATCAAGGCTTGGTGGGCGATGTCGCCCCCGACGTTGCTGATGTTGCAGCTTTCCTGGCGCCCATGCCCGGAGGGGTCGGCCCCATGACTCGTGCCATGTTGCTGACCAATGTCGTAGAAAGCGCGGAGCGCGCGCTCCGTCTTTTGCGCTAAATAAACGCGCGCTCCGTCTTTTGCGCTAAATAAAGGCGTGCACCGAGGGAATCGAGCGTTGATATCCTTATGCTGATTCCTATGGAAAATTCTGGTGCGAGTGTGCATCCGCTGCCCAGGCGGAGGGGACCTCGATTTGCCCAGTGGCCCATCATGCTGGTGTTCCTTGGAATTGGTATTTCCCTTATTTTGATCGCTACCGATCATTTTCGGCGAGGGTCTATTGGGTTGGCTGTGAGCGTGTTGCTGGCCGCATTCCTTCGATTATTTCTGCCAAACTCCGCGGCAGGGATGTTGGTTGTTCGGTCCAAGGTGGTCGATGTCGCGGTTTTGGGTTCCCTGGGCGTGATTCTCACCATATTTGCCCTATGGGTTCCAGCCCCGAACTGATGGATGGTCCCGCGGCAGGGTATCTTGACGTCAAGATAATTCACTCAATCTAGGTTGTCTCGAAAAGGGGATACGCATGTCACGCTCCGGCAAAGTCGCAGTTATTGGTGCAGGTTTTTATGGGTCAACGACCGCCCTGCGGCTCGCTGAATACGACATCTTCGAGACTGTTGTATTGACCGATGTCCTCGATGGCAAAGCCGAAGGTCTGGCATTGGACATGAACCAATCCCGCTGGATCGAAGGATTTGAAACCAAAATCGTGGGCCAAACAACAGGCACCGATGGCTCCGGCTACGAAGCCATTGCCGGCTCTGAGATCGTGATCATCACGGCAGGTATGCCGCGCAAGCCCGGTATGAGCCGCATGGATCTCATTGAAACAAATGCCAAAATCATGCGTGGTGTTGCAGAGAATATTGCGAAGTATGCTCCCGATTGCGTGATCATTAACGTGGCAAATCCACTCGACGAAATGACCGCACTGGCTCAGATCGTTTCGAAGTTTCCGTACAACAGGGTAATTGGCCAAGCAGGAATGCTCGACACGGCGCGATTCTCGCACTTTGTTGCAGAAGAACTGCAGGTCCCCGTATCCAGTGTCACCACACTGACATTGGGCTCACATGGTGACACCATGGTGCCGGTGGCCTCCGCATGCAGTGTGGATGGCAAGCCACTTTCGCAAATTCTCTCCCAGGAAAAGATCGACGACCTGGTGGAGCGCACCCGCAATGGTGGTGCAGAAATTGTTGCCTTACTCAAGACCGGTTCGGCCTACTATGCGCCTTCTGCAGCAGCTGCCCGCATGGCGCGCGCAGTGCACGAGAATTCCGGAACCGTGATGCCAGTCTGCGCGTGGGTTGACGGAGAGTACGGGCTCTCTGGCGCGTATCTCGGTGTGGAAGCAGAGATCGGCAAGACCGGTATCAAGAAGGTTATTGAAACTCCGTTAACCGATTCAGAAAAGGCACTTCTTGCTGAAGCCTATGTTGCCGTCAAGGCAAAGCAAGCTGACGTTCAATCCCTTTAGTCACCCAATATTAAATAAAAAAACATAAGCGAAAAAACAGGAGCAGTCCTTCATGTCGAATAAAATCAAAGTAGTTAATCCGGTCGTGGAACTCGACGGCGATGAAATGACCCGCATTATTTGGGATTTCATTAAGAAGGAATTGATCCTGAAGTATCTTGATATTGACCTGAAGTATTACGACCTCGGCATTGAGCATCGCGATGCCACCGACGACCAAGTCACCATTGATTCGGCACATGCAATTCAAAAGTACGGCGTGGGTGTTAAGTGCGCCACCATCACACCTGACGAGGCACGTGTCGAAGAATTTGGTTTGAAGAAAATGTGGAAATCACCAAATGGCACAATCCGAAACATTCTTGGTGGTGTGATTTTCCGCGAGCCCATCATCATCTCGAATATTCCGCGTTTGGTCCCCGGCTGGACCAAGCCGGTGATCGTGGGTCGCCACGCATTTGGTGATCAATACAAGGCAACTGATTTCAAAGTTCCTTCTGCGGGCACGCTCACCATGACATTCACCCCTGCTGACGGCTCAGAGGCCATGGAGTTCAATGTTTTTGATTTCCCCGCGGGTGGGGTTGCCATGGGTATGTACAACCTGGACGAGTCCATTCGTGATTTCGCCAGAGCCTCCATGCGTTATGGCTTGAACCGCAACTACCCGGTGTACCTGTCCACCAAAAATACGATTCTCAAAGCCTATGACGGTCAGTTCAAAGATATTTTCGCTGACGTCTACGAAAATGAATTCAAGGCTGAGTTTGAAAAAGCTGGAATCACCTATGAACATCGACTGATCGATGACATGGTGGCTGCTGCGCTGAAGTGGGAGGGTGGTTATGTCTGGGCGTGTAAAAACTACGACGGCGATGTCCAATCCGACACAATCGCCCAAGGGTTCGGCTCCCTCGGCCTCATGACCAGTGTTCTCATGACCCCAGATGGCCGCACAGTGGAGGCTGAAGCAGCCCATGGCACCGTGACCCGCCACTACCGTCAGCATCAGCAGGGCAAGCCCACGTCCACCAACCCAATTGCCTCGATTTTCGCGTGGACCCGGGGTCTTGAACACCGTGGCACATTGGATTCCACCCCTGAGGTCACCGCTTTCGCGCAGACTCTTGAGCGCGTGTGTATTGAGACGGTTGAAGAAGGCAAAATGACCAAGGATTTGGCTTTATTGGTCGGTCCTGATCAGCCGTACCAAACAACCGAGGAGTTCTTGGTGTCCATTGACGAGAACTTGCAGAAAGCACTTCGATAACGCCGGTGCGCTTGCCCTCTCGTCAAGACATATTCGCTTCTCGCCTTAGTATTTTGCCGTGAACGATTTATGGGTCAACCTTCTCGTTGTCCTTGTTTTTATCCTGATCGGAGGCTTCTTCGCCGCCGCGGAGATCGCACTCGTGTCCCTGCGGGAGAGTCAGGTGCAGCGACTTTCGGTTCGAGGGCGTCGAGGGCGCATACTGCAGAAATTGGTGGGCGACCCAAATAGATTCCTGGCTGCGGTTCAGGTGGGTGTCACTCTCGCAGGTTTCATCTCCGCCGGTTTCGGTGCAGCTCAGATTGCCCCGACATTAGCCGAGCCACTCATGGATTGGGGACTTAATGAGAATGCCGCCAATATCGTGGCATTTGTCACCGTAACGGTGGCGATTGCTTATGTATCCCTTGTTCTTGGCGAGTTGGTGCCCAAGCGCATTGCCCTGCAAAAGGCGGAATCGGTGGCGCTTTTTGTGGCAACGCCCATTAACTTCACCGCAAGAATCACCCGCCCATTTATTGTCGCCCTGGGACTCTCTACCAACGCCATTGTTCGACTCTTTGGTATTGATCCCACGCAGGCGCGTGATCAAATATCCGGCGAAGAGTTACGTGATCTGGTGGCAGCCCACGAGGAACTCTCACCGCAAGAGCGCGCAATGATCGACGATATCTTCACGGCGGGTGAACGTGAATTGCGGGAAATCATGATGCCGCGCACCGAGGTGGACTTCCTAGACGCCCAAACAACTATCCAAGCTGCAACGAGAATTGTCATTGATCAACCACATTCACGGTATCCGGTGATTAGGGGTTCGGCCGACGATGTCATTGGATTTGTCCACATTCGCGATATTCTCAACCCGGCTCATCAGGATTCGGACCTGACGCTCGGGCGAATTGCACGGCATGTGCAAGTCTTCCCCAGCAGCAAAGGTGTAATCAGCACCCTGAATGAGATGCGACGGTTGCGTGCGCACCTGGCAATTGTTCAAGACGAATATGGTGGCACCGCGGGCCTGGTTACCATGGAAGATCTGGTGGAAGAGCTCATCGGGGACATCAAAGATGAATACGATGCCGAGACACCGATCCTTGACACCGAAACTGCGGGAGAGGCCACGGTTGACGGCCTGCTCAATCGCGATGATTTTGCCGATGAAACCGGTATAGAGCTGCCCGATGGCCCATTTGAGACCGTGGCAGGCTTTATAGTTGCTGAACTTGGTCGCCTTCCGGAACTAGATGACATTGTGATGATGGATAATCACGAGCTGCATGTGAAGGAGATGGATGGCCGCAGGGTATCGCGTGTCTGGGTGATCACCCATGAAGTCCCCCAACAGGAAGAAGTAGACGTTGACTAGTTCGCAGGTGGCAGGCCGTCCTCGGATTTTCTCGGGAATTCAACCGACTGCGGATTCATTCCATATTGGTAACTACCTCGGAGCATTACGTCAATGGGTGCAGCTCCAAGAAACCCACGATGCCTTCTACTGTGTGGTAGATCAACATGCAATTACTGTGGACCATGATCCTGGGCTACTGCGGGAGCGCACCCTGATTTCATTTGCTCAACTACTTGCCATCGGGCTTGATCCAGAAAAATCAACTATTTTTGTTCAAAGCCAGTCACCAGCGCACTCCCAATTAGCATGGGTACTGCAGTGTCAAACAGGTTTTGGTGAAGCAAGTCGCATGACCCAATTTAAAGACAAAGGTTCCAAGGAAGGTTCCGAGCGCACCACGGTCGGTTTATTCACCTATCCGATTCTGCAGGCCGCCGACATTCTTTTGTATCAAGCAAATGCGGTGCCGGTTGGGGAGGATCAGCGCCAACATCTGGAACTAACTCGTGACCTGGCCCAGAGATTCAATAACACTTTTGGTGCGACATTTGCCGTTCCGGAAGTTCTCGTATTAAAAGAGACCGGCCGAATCGTGGATTTGGCGGATCCCACATCCAAAATGAGTAAATCCAGCCCCACCGGCTGCGTATTCCTGCTAGACGACGACAAAGCCATGCTGAAAAAAATCAAGAGCGCTGTGACCGACTCGGGTCGTGAGATTGTCTTCAACGAACAAGACAAGCCAGGCGTGTCCAATCTATTGATCATGCAAAGCGCCATCACGGGCAAAGACATTGCCACCCTCGAAGCGCATTACGAGGGCAAAGGTTATGGCGACCTCAAAGGCGAGACCGCAGAAATCGTGCTCGATACGCTTGTGCCCATTCGAAATCGTGTCCATGAACTACTCAAGGATCGGACTGAACTCACCCGATTAATTCACATGGGCGCTGATAAAGCTCGCACTGCAGCGCAACCAACAATTGACATGGTGTATCAGCGAGTGGGTTTTGCACAGTAGTACTGCCGGCGGATTATCCTTCGAGCTTGATCCGTCCAGGATTCGCTAGCCGTCCACGGTTGCGCTTTCGGGTCACCGCTGAGCGTGCGCTCACAATCAAGAACGCGCCAATCGCTACAAAGAGGATCATCCATGCCATGGCGAGTGGGTCTAGGGATGTTGCGCTCGTACTTGGTCCCGCCGTTGATGTGCTCGTGGGTGCAAGCCCCGGGATTGCCGCAATATCGTCAGTTGCTTCCGTCTCGGAATTCACCGCGGATGTTGGCGTTACCTGTTGAGGGGATACCAGCGTGCCAATGGGGGTCACGGTGCTCTTATTGGCAAATGCCCAATCCATTAATTTACCGGCCGCAGATGCACTTGATTCTTTGATGCCCATGGCTACCACGATCAACGTGACACCTTTGCGTTCGGCTGCGCCGATAAAGGTTCGCCCTGCGTTGGTGGTGAATCCAGTTTTTACCCCAAGGGCACCCTTATAACCACCGGTGACCAAACGATTGTTGTTATAGATCTCCCTCGTGCGCTTCTTATAAGGAAAGGCGTATTTGCGGGTCTGCACAATGTCATTGAAGGCATCAATCTCCATTGCCGCACGGCCAATCAATGCGAGGTCATAAGCGGTGGATAACTGACCGGGTGAGTCGAGTCCACTCGTGTTCTTCGCCACGGTGTTCTGCGCACCCACTGAGCGGGCGACCGAGTTCATTTGATTTACCGTCTTGGCCCCTCCGCCATTTGCTTGACCTAATGCAATGGCGGCATCGTTGGCACTGGGTAGCAGGAGTGCGTAATAGAGATCCTCAATGGTGTACTTCTTGCCACGTTGCAGTCCCACTTTGCTTCCATATGTTTTCACCGCTTTTTTCTTCGCGGTGGTTACGGACGCTGGGTCCAATTGCGGCATCAGGGTCAGTGCGGTCAGGGTTTTGAGGGTGGACGCGGGAGCTCGTTGGATATGCGGTCCCTTGGCGGCGTAAATCTCACCGGTGTCTGCGTTTGCCACCAACCAGGTCTTTGCCCACACGGAGGGCAGTGGCTCAGAGTCTGGACCGAGATTCACGATTTTGCCTTTGCCGACCAGTTGCTCGCCACCCACGGGAGGGTCGCCCGGAGTGGCCACCGCCACCTGCGCGGGAAGAACCAGCGCAACCGCCGTTATCAGCGTCACAATGGTCGCGGGCAGAACTCGCAGCGTCAACATGATCGCCCCATGCTAAACGAGGTCCCTTCCCAGGGGAACGGCATCTAGGCGTGTCCACCTGTGGGGGACTAGATTGGGCGAAGTATCGAGTGAAAGGTCTCACATGTCTGTTCCCATGCCTGCTGACGCATTACCCGCCAGCACTCCCACCCGCTTGCTCATTGGCGGTGAATGGATCCCCACGGCAGCGGGCCTGAATGTGATCAATCCAGCCTCTTACGGGACATTGGCCCAGATCGGAGATGCGGGTGTCCCTGAGGCATTGCAGGCCGTTGATGCGGCCTATGCAGCTTTTGCCACCTGGTCCTTGACCCCGGCACGCTTTCGCGCCGAGATTTTGCGCAAAGCATTTGATCTCATGACCGCCAATATTGAAGATTGTGCTCGCCTGATTGCCCTGGAAAATGGCAAGGCTTGGCGCGATGCCATGGGCGAGGCTGTCTATGCAGCCGAGTTCTTCCGCTGGTTCTCCGAGGAAGCTGCCCGCGTGGAGGGTGGTTTCCGTTATGCACCCGCACGCGATAAAACAATCATTACCGATCACCGCCCCATGGGTGTTGCCTACATGATCACCCCGTGGAATTTCCCCGCCGCCATGATCACCCGCAAACTCGCACCGGCACTTGCCGCCGGATGTACCGCAGTGTTGAAGCCGCCGGCTGAAACGCCGCTGACCGCACTGTGGATCGGTGACATTCTGCAGCAGGCGGGGGCTCCCGCCGGGGTCGTGAACATTGTCACGACATCCCATTCCGGCCCGATCTCCGAAGCGATTCTGGCCGACCCGCGAGTGGCCACCCTTTCTTTTACCGGTTCCACCTACGTGGGCAAGTTGCTCCTTAAGCAAACAGCGGAGCGTGTTCTTCCTTCATCAATGGAACTCGGTGGCAATGCACCGTTTTTGGTCCTGGAAGGTGCCAATGTCGATGACGCTGTCGCCGGTGCCATGATTGCAAAAATGCGCAATGGTGGTGCAGCATGCACCGCCGCGAACCGCTTTTATGTTCACGAATCAATCAGCACCGAATTCGCTGACAAATTTGAAGCAGCACTGCGCGGCCTCAAGATTGGTCCGGGAATTGATCAAGCCAATGATCTCGGTGCCATGGTGAGCGACAAAGAGCGCGACAAAATTCTGGAGCTCATTGGCGCGGCCGCTGCTGAAGGGGCCAACATCACTGAGGCGGGCACTGTTCCGGGAACCGGCGCATTTGTGGCGCCCCATGTTGTTCGCGGAATCGAGCACGGTTCCGTACTCACGCGCAATGAAGTATTCGGCCCTGTGGCGCCGATTGTGACCGTGGCAAGTACCGATGAAGCTGTCCTGATGGCCAATGACACCGAGTACGGCCTCATGAGTTACGTCTATGCCAAAGATGCTGGCGAAGGTATCAAGGTTGCGCGCCGCATTGAGTCCGGCATGGTTGCCATTAATCGTGGAATGGCATCCGATCCCGCAGCGCCATTTGGTGGCATGAAGGAATCAGGGCTGGGTCGTGAGGGTGGTTTCGCTGGAATTCATGAGTTCCTAGAAACTCAGTATTTTTCAGTAGACGTGTAAAACCGCACCGTGGACATGCAAACAGCAATAAGTATTAGACACGCTTAAAAATCAGCGCCCGCTTTACTTCCTGGATGGCTTTGGTCACTTCAATGCCACGTGGGCAGGCATCGGTGCAGTTGAAGGTGGTGCGACACCGCCATACGCCTTCCTTTTCATTCAATATCTCGAGGCGTGCTTCGGCACCGGCATCGCGGGAATCAAAAATAAATCGGTGAGCGGCCACGATCGCTGCTGGACCAAAGTACTGTTCATCGGTCCAAAACACCGGGCAGGAAGTGGTGCAGCAAGCGCACAAAATGCACTTGGTGGTGTCATCGAAACGAGCCCGGTCTTCGGCTGACTGGATTCGCTCCTTGGTGGGCTCATGGCCCTCGGGCATCAAGAAGGGCAGAACCTGGCGATACGCGGAGAAGAACGGCTCCATGTCCACCACGAGGTCTTTTTCCAAGGGAAGCCCTTTGATCGCTTCCACGGTAATGGGCTTGGAAATGTCCAGATCTTTGACCAGTGTCTTGCAGGCGAGACGGTTGCGCCCATTGATCCGCATGGCATCGGAGCCGCAAATCCCATGGCCACAGGAGCGGCGAAATGTCAGGGAGCCATCGAGTTCGGATTTGACTTTCTCTAAAGCGGTGAGCACGCGATCTGTGGGGTACAGCGCCACCGTGTAGTCCTCCCAGTGCGGCTCCGCATCAAAGTCGGGACGGAAGCGGCGAATCCTAAAAGTGACATCGGTAGCGACGGGAACGGGCGTCTCCGGTACGGAAACTTCAGCGGTGAGTGTCATTAGTACTTGCGCTCCATTGGCTGGTAGCGAGTAACGACCACGGGCTTGTAATCCAGGGAGACATATTCCTCACCCTGGGCATTGACCTTGCGACTGGCCATGGTGTGGCGCATGTAGTTGACATCGTCGCGGTGCGGGTAGTCCTCGCGGGCGTGGCCGCCACGTGTTTCCTTGCGCTCGAGGGCGCTCACCACGAGTACTTCGGCCAAGTCCAGAAGGAAGCCAAGTTCAATAGCCTCCAAAAGATCGGTGTTGTAACGGGTCCCCTTGTCCTGGATGGACACATTGCGGTACCGATCACGCAGCGCTTGAACATCATTGAGTGCTTGCTTGAGAGTGACCTCGGTGCGGTACACCTGAGCATTCATGTCCATGGTCTCCTGCAGTGCCTTACGCAGGGGAGCCACTCGCTCGCCACCGGTACAGGAGCGAAGTTGCTCGACCAGCGTGATTGTTTGGGTTTGTGAGTTCTCGGGAAGGTCCACGTGCTTGACCGAGTTGGCGTATTCCGCGGCGGCGATACCCGCCCTGCGACCGAATACGTTGATGTCCAGCAGTGAGTTGGTGCCCAATCGATTTGCTCCGTGCACTGACACACATGCACATTCACCCGCGGCGTAGAGACCGGGAACAATGTGCTCGTTATCGCGGAGTACCCGAGTTTCTACGTCGGTGGGAATTCCTCCCATGGCGTAGTGGGCGGTGGGGAATACCGGTACGAGTTCGGTAACCGGATCCACGCCCAGATAGGTACGAGCGAATTCGGTGATGTCCGGAAGCTTCGACTCAATTTGTTCCTTGGGCAGGTGGGTGAGGTCGAGGTAGACGTAATCCTTGTGCGGGCCAGCACCTCTGCCATCGCGTACTTCTTGCACCATTGCGCGTGCCACCATGTCGCGTGGGGCCAAATCTTTAATGGTGGGTGCGTATCGTTCCATGAACCGTTCACCGGTTGAATTGCGCAGAATTCCACCTTCGCCGCGGGCGCCCTCGGTCAGCAGAACGCCGAGACCGGCAAGACCCGTGGGGTGGAATTGATAGAACTCCATGTCTTCAAGGGGCAGTCCCTTGCGCCAAATAATGCCCATGCCATCTCCGGTCAAAGTGTGGGCATTGGAAGTGGTCTTGAAAACTTTTCCGAAACCGCCGGTCGCGAAGATAATGGACTTCGCTTGGAAAATGTGGATCTCACCGGTGGCGAGTTCATAAGCCACCACACCAGCAGCGACCGGTTCACCTGATTCTTCATTGAGCAGAACATCGAGTACATAAAACTCGTTGTAGAACTCCACACCCTCTTTGATGCAGTTTTGGTACAGGGTCTGCAGGATCATGTGGCCGGTGCGGTCGGCGGCATAGCAGGAACGGCGAACCGCTGCCTCACCGTGATTGCGGGTGTGGCCACCAAAGCGGCGCTGGTCAATTCGGCCTTCGGGCGTGCGGTTAAAGGGGAGACCCATCTTCTCGAGGTCTAGTACTGCGTCGATTGCTTCCTTGCACATGACCTCGGCCGCGTCTTGGTCAACGAGGTAGTCGCCGCCTTTGACGGTATCGAAGGTGTGCCACTCCCAGTTATCTTCTTCCACATTTGCTAATGCCGCACACATGCCGCCTTGCGCCGCTCCCGTGTGGGATCGGGTGGGGTAGAGCTTGGTGAGTACGGCGGTGCGCGCCCGGGTGCCCGATTCAAGAGCCGCCCGCATGCCGGCGCCACCAGCACCAACAATCACGACGTCGTAAACATGTGTCTGCATGTGATTCTCCCTAGTTAGCCAAGGTTTGGATCGAAGGTAAATATGACCAGTGTCCCCAACGCGATAATGAAAGCAGTAGAAACGTAAAGCAGCATCTTGAGCCAGAAACGGGTCTGATTGCGCTCCGCGTAGTCGTTGATAATGGTGCGCATTCCGTTTCCGCCATGCAACATGGCCAGCCACAGCATGGACAGGTCCCAGACCTGCCAAAACGGGCTCGCCCAGCGACCGGCCACAAATGCGAAGTTGATTCGCTGGACACCGCCATCGAGAATATTCATGATGAACAGGTGGCCAAGAACAAGGAAGACAAGCACGATGCCCGAAATGCGCATGAACAACCAGCCATAAAGTTCAAAGTTGCTGCGCTGCTTGGTGCGGGATCCGCTGCGAGGGGCGGCCAGGGGGGAAATGCTCATGGGGTGCTCCCGAACAGTGCATCGATGGTGTGGATCATCATGTAGTAGGTGCCGGGGATCATGACCACGAGCCAGACCGCTGCGACCACCCAGGTCATTTGGCGCTGCACACGAGGTCCGCGCTTCCAGAAGTCAATCAAAATAATGCGAATGCCGTTGAGTGCGTGGTAGAGCACTGCACCCACCAAACCAACTTCGAGGAGGTTCACAATGGGGGTTTTGTAGGTGGCAATGATCATGTCGTAGGCCTCGGGGGAGACGCGCACGAGAGCGGTGTCTAAGACGTGCACAAAGAGAAAGAAGAAGACTGAGACACCCGTGATGCGTTGCAGCACCCATGTCCACATGCCTTCGCCACCCCGATACAGGGTGCCAATGGGTAGCGCCCTGAGCGATACCGGCGATTTACTGGCCACGATCACATCCCATTTCCGAAAACCCTCGATCGACTGAAAACTCCTACGTGCTCAGGGTAGTCCCATGAGGGAAAACTGGCACAGCGGATCTGATACATATATATGTGATGTTCGCGACCAATATATGTGACGTTCGCGACCAATATATGTGATGTTCGCGACCAATATATGTGACGTTCGCGACCAATATATGTGACGTTCGCGACCACGACCTGTGATGCTCGCAGTTCGGTGAAAACGCTCTCATTCGCTCGAGATGACCTATCTCACGTATATTCGGGAATCGGTCTAGGTGGTTGCCCCCTAGGCTGTGCCCGTGAGTTCACTGAGTGAGTCCGGCTTCGAGATCAAGCCGGTCTATGACACAACCGACCTTATCGATTTTGATGTAACCACTCAATTGGGTGAGCCAGGCCAGTACCCCTACACCCGAGGGGTTTATTCCTCCATGTACACGGGTCGGCCCTGGACCATGCGCCAGTATGCGGGTTTTGGTACCGCGGCGGAGTCTAATCAGCGCTACAAGCAGCTCCTTGCCGCCGGAACCACCGGACTTTCGGTGGCCTTTGATCTGCCCACGCAAATGGGTATGGACTCAGATGCCCCATTGGCCCACGGCGAGGTGGGCAAGGTGGGGGTCGCGATCGACTCCATTGAGGACATGCGCACCCTGTTCAATGGCATTCCACTCGATGAAGTCTCCACTTCAATGACCATTAATGCCCCGGCCGCGATTTTGTTATTGCTGTATCAGTTGGTTGCGGAAGAAAATGGAATTGATGCAAAGAAACTCAATGGCACAATTCAAAACGATGTCCTGAAGGAATACATTGCGCGTGGAACTTATATATATCCACCCAATGAATCGGTCCGATTAATCACTGACATTTTTGCTTATTGCAAAGATGAATTGCCGAACTGGAACACAATTTCAATTTCTGGGTATCACATGGCAGAGGCAGGTGCTAATCCTGCGCAGGAAATCGCATTCACTTTGTCGAATGGCAAGGCATATGTTCAAGCTGCCATTGATGCGGGCCTCGATGTTGATGAATTCGCGCCACGGCTGGCGTTCTTCTTTGTCTCTCGCACCACCATCTTGGAAGAAATTGCCAAATTCCGTGCCGCTCGCCGAATGTGGGCGCGAATCATGCGTGAGGAATTCGGTGCAAAGAACCCGAAGTCATGGATGTTGCGTTTTCACACTCAAACCGCTGGAGTGCAATTAACAGCACAACAGCCGGAAGTGAATTTGGTTCGGGTGGCAGTGCAGGCTCTCGCCGCAGTTTTTGGAGGTACCCAATCACTGCACACGAATTCATATGATGAAGCAATTGCACTCCCCACGGAAAAAGCCGCTCGTTTGGCTCTGCGCACCCAGCAGGTAATTGCGTTTGAGTCCGATGTCACCGAGATCGTGGATCCCTTCGCTGGCTCCTATGCCATGGAGTCGTTAACCGACGAAGTAGAGAAAGTTGCCCTTGAACTTATGGCTGAGGTGCAGGCCCGTGGTGGTGCTGCCGCAGCAATTGAGCAGGGTTTCCAAAAACTGGAAATCGAAAACACGGCTTATGCAATAGCCCAAGAAATTGATGCAGTGGAGCGAGTCGTGGTGGGTGTCAATAAGTTCACCATTGATCAAGAAGAACCTTATGAACCACTGCGCGTGAACCCAGCCATTGAAGCCGAGCAGGTTGCTCGACTCGAGAAGTTGCGCGCGAGTCGTGACAACGCGAAAGTCGCCGAACTCTTGGAGACCATCAGCACCACTGCGCAAGGCAATGGCAATCTTCTGTACCCCATGAAGGAAGCGCTCAAAGCGAAAGCAACAGTGGGCGAAGTCTCCGATGCGCTTCGCAAGGTGTGGGGCGTTTACGTCCCAAAGGATTTCTTTTAGACAACGCGGCTCGAAATCGGCTGTAGTTTGGGTGCATTCTCGATTTCTCGCCACGCCAGCGATGCACTGAACGCCAACTCTCCAAAATGATCTTTCGCCAGACCCCGCCTCTACACCAACACCAGGCAATTGCATCTGGCAGTACAGTCATTTCCAGATGTAAGCCATATCTGTGGATTGTTTATTCGATCTACTAGCGTGTGCCCATGGTCAACTCTCCACGGAAAATCATTCTTGATTGCGACCCAGGTCACGACGATGCTCTAGCAATCATGTTGGCCACGGCAAGTCCTGAAGTGGAATTGCTCGGAGTGACAACGGTGGCGGGTAACACCCTGATGGAGAACGCCACTCGCAATGCCCTGATTGTTTTAGACATGGTGAACCGCGCTGATATTCCCGTTCATTCGGGTAGTGATCGGCCACGGGTTCGGCAGTTGCGGACAGCGGCATCCATGCACGGTGATGGTGGTCTTGACGGTCCCGTTCCGTCTGCGCCGAGTCGGTCCGCGGATTCACCGGATGCTCTGGGGTTCATCGAAAACGTTTTACGCACGACAACTGAGCCAGTCACTTTGGTGGCAACCGGGCCGTTAACAAATATGGCTCGCGTAGTCACTGAATTGGATGAGCTGCATCACAACATTCAAGAACTGGTATTCATGGGTGGGGCCATTGGCTTGGGTAACTGGACCCCCGCCGCGGAATTCAACATTCTGGTGGATCCAGAGGCCGCAGATATTGTCATGCAATCGGCGTTGACCAAGACCATGATCGGTTTGGAAGTAACCCATGAAGCCTGGCTGGATGATTCCCATGCCAATGAACTGCGGGGGAGCGGGGCTTGTGGGGGCTTTGTGGCGCAATTACTTGATCATTTTGTGGGATTTCACCAGGACCGATTTGGTTGGCCAGGGGCACCAATTCATGATGCCGTCACGATTGCCCACCTTATTGATCCGTCACTCGTGACAACAATATTCACAAACGTCACAGTGGAAACAGAATCAGAACTGACATTGGGTCGGACGGTGGTCGATATCTACTCGGTAACGGATAAACCCGCAAATACTCATGTAGGGACACATATTGATCGTGACCAATTTGTAACGCTATTGATGTCCCGTCTGTCGGCACTTTCGTAACCTTTGCCAACTAGGCTCCCAATGTGATCACATGCGCGCACGGGGTAAACCCTAGGTAACGCACGCACTAATAAATAGGAGATACATTGCGAACCAATATGAAAATGGCCGCCGCCATTGTCGGCGTTGCAGCTCTCGTTCTGGCTGGCTGCAGTTCGAGCGACACAACAGAAGACACAGCAGCAACCGCGACCGAGACCACAACCGAAGCCGCATCTGAAGAACCGGCAGCATCCTTCAAGGCTTGCCAAATCACTGACGTCGGTGGCGTCGATGACAAGGGCTTCAACCAGAAGGCATTCAAGGGTGTCACCGACGCTGCTGATCAACTCGGCGTCGAAGCTGCAGTTCTTGAATCACAGTCAGAAACTGATTACCAACCAAATATCCAGTCATTCATTGACCAGGATTGCGGAATCATTGTGACTGTTGGATTCCTCTTGGGCGATGCCACAAAGGAAGCAGCAAATGCTAATCCAGATCTGCCCTTCACCATTGTTGACTATGCATATGCAGAAGGCGACATCACCAACAACAACGTTCTCGGTCAGATCTTCAACACTGACGAAGCATCATTCCTCGCTGGCTACCTCGCAGCAGGCGTGACCAAGACCGGCAAAGTTGGAACATTTGGTGGCGTCAATATTCCACCGGTGACCATCTTCATGGATGGCTTCTATTACGGCGTTCAGAAGTACAACGCTGACAACGGCGCCAATGTTGAGGTACTCGGATGGGATCCCGCAACACAGTCCGGTCTGTTCACCGAGAACTTCGAGTCACTCGATGACGGCCGTACATTCGCACAGAACCTGGTTGACGAAGGTGCTGACATTGTCATGCCCGTCGCAGGTCCTGTAGGCCTCGGCTCCGCCGCACTGGCCAACGAATTGGGCACCGACAAACTGATGATCATCGGTGTGGACAGCGATCAGTTCCTCTCTGATAGCGCCAACTCCGGTGTGTACCTCACTTCGGTACTCAAGGAAATGGATGTCACCACATTCAATGCAATCAAGGCAGTTGTTGATGGCAACTTCGAAGGTGGCGTCACAATCGGTACCCTCGAAAACGGTGGCGTCAATATTGCTGACTACCACGACATGGCATCGGTTGTACCTGCAGAACTGCAGGCACAGCTTGACACCATTCGTGCGGGCATCGTTGACGGCTCCATCAGCGTCAAGGGTTAAATAGTTCACAACACCCAGTAGACGAAAGTCCGCTAAACACGTGGGTGTGCGAGGAGGGGCCTGAAGTGATTCAGGCCCCTCCTTTCACTGAAATCGGTAGCATTTAACCCCTACCCCGAAGGAAGGCATTCGCTCGTGAAACTCGAACTGCGCGGGATCACCAAGAGATTCCCGGGCGTGCTGGCCAACGACGATGTCTCCCTCACAGCCGAATCGGGCAAGGTCCTGGCCTTAATTGGCGAAAACGGTGCGGGCAAAAGCACCCTGATGAATATTCTGTCGGGAATTTACCGGCCCGATAGCGGTGAAATCATCATTGATGGTGTGCAGCAGCAATTTGAGGATCCGGGTCAGGCGATCAAAGCCGGTATCGGCATGGTGCACCAGCACTTCATGTTAGTACCCGTTTTTACGGTTGCCGAGAATGTGGTTCTCGGAGTTGAGCCCACGATCGCCGGAAACATCTTGAATCGTAAAAAAGCAAATGCAGAAGTGGAAGAAATATCCCGCAAGTACGGCCTGGCTGTTGATCCCAGAGCATTGGTTGAAGATCTCCCCGTGGGAATTCAACAGCGGGTGGAAATTATCAAGGTGCTTTTGCGCGGTGCCAAGATTTTGGTTTTTGATGAACCCACAGCGGTGCTGACCCCCCAGGAAGTCACCGAGTTCTTTGGAATCGTTGAAGAATTGAAAGCCCGTGGCGCCACCATTATCTTCATTACACACAAACTCAAAGAAGCCCTTGCAATCGCCGATCACATTACGGTTTTGCGTGGAGGCAAGGTGGTAGGTCAGGCTAACCCCAAAACAGCAACCCCAGAAGAACTCGCTTCCATGATGGTGGGGCGCAATATTGACCTCACCGTGACAAAGTCTGAGTCTGCACCTGGCGATGTCGTGCTGGCGTTGAACAAGGTCCTGGTAATCGACGATTACGGCCGACCCTTGCTGGACAATATTGATCTAGATGTTCGCGCCGGCGAGATTGTCGGGGTGGCTGGCATTCAGGGTAATGGCCAAACCGAACTCGTCGAGGTGATCACCGGTCTGATCCCACTTGCCGGGGGCAAGATCACATTGCTGAATGAAGAGATAGGGACATCAACTCCTCGGAGAATTCACAAGGATGGTGTGGCACACGTTCCTGAGGATCGCAACCGCATGGGCATGATTGGGTCGTTCACGGTTGCGGAGAACTTGGTTTTGGATTCCTACTACGCAAAGCCTTTTTCCAAAGGCATCCGCATGCAGCGCCAAGCCATAGAACAATCAGCGCAACAGTTGGTCAAGGATTACGATGTCCGCCCGCCACTCATTGAAAATATGGGCAGCACGCTTTCTGGCGGTAATGCCCAAAAAATGATTGTGGCCCGTGAGTTCAGTCGCGAAGTGCCCCTATTGTTACTGGCGCAACCCACCCGCGGAATCGATGTCGGTTCGATTGAATACATTCACGAGCAAATTGTGCGAAAGCGCGACAGTGGCACTGCTATTTTGGTGGTGTCCACCGAACTAGACGAAATCTTTGCTCTCTCCGATCGAATTTTGGTGATGTTTGACGGCAAGATCGTTGCGTCCCTGAAGGCATCTGAGACAACACCCACACAGGTGGGTCTGTTTATGGCGGGGAAGGCAGCATGAACGCCGACCTGACACCACAGGAGAAAGAAGAATTGGTCAACCCCAAGGATCGCTCATTTGCCTTGCGCTTGGCTACCGCCACCGACTGGCGAACCGGCTTGGTTATTCCGCTTCTAGCAATTCTGACCGCCCTCATTATTGGTGTGTTCATCATTATGGCGACGGGATCCAGTTTCTCTGATGCCATGAAGGCGTACGCGGCGCTGGTACAAGGTTCGGTGGGATCCCTTCGCGCCATCTCGGAATCATTGACGGCGGCGACCCCATTGATTTTCGCCGGGTTGTCGGTGGCACTGGCATTTCGCGCCGGCCTTTTCAATATTGGCGGTGAAGGTCAGGCCCTGATCGGTGGCATGTTCGCCGTGTGGGTGGGTTTCTCCATTACCGGTCTTCCGTTGTATGTGCACCTGCCTCTGGCTATTCTCGCCGGAGTCGTTGGCGGTGCGATCTGGGGATTTATTCCAGGTGTGCTCAAGGCTAAGACGGGGGCCCACGAAGTCATCACCACGATCATGCTCAACTACATTGCCTTGCGCTTGGTTGATTACTTCCTCAAAACAAGTATTTTTCAGCGCGAGGGGCGCAATGATCCGATCTCCAAGAATGTGGAGTCCACCGCGAACTACCCCGCGTTTCTGTCGAGTATTGATCCGTCGCTTCGGGTGCATGCGGGTCTATTCGTGGCCCTCGGTGCTGCAGTTTTGATTTCCTGGTTGCTGTTTCGCACCACAATTGGTTTCGAGTTTCGCGCGGTGGGAGCTAATCCCAACGCCGCCCGTTATGCAGGCATCTCGGTTACCAAGGTCTACATCCTGGTCATGATGATCGCCGGCGCCCTCGCGGGGTCAGCGGGCGCAGGCCAGGTACTTGGTGTTCTCGACCGGGCAACCCCGGGTTTCAGTGAGGGCCTTGGCTTCGACGGAATCGCCGTTGCGCTCCTGGGTCGCAGTAACCCTTATGGTGTTGTGGCTGCGGCGTTGCTCTTCGGTGGGTTGCGGGCAGGTGGTCAACAAATGCAGGTGTCTGCGAATGTGGGCATTGACCTTATTTCGGTCATTCAGGCTTTGATCATCATGTTCGTTGCCGCTCCGGCACTGATTTCAGCGATTTATCGACTGAAAAAACCCGTTGCTTCCACTCAGATCAGTAAGGGGTGGGGAGCATGAGCACCCAAGGCAATGGATTTGAGTACCAAGAGCTGCCTGTCGAGCCGTATGCCGCAGGTGAGAAAAAAACCAAAGCACTCACCAAGAACAAGATCCGTCGAGCCCGCATTACCGGTGTGGTGTTATTGATTCTTGCCGGTGTGGTCATGTTTATTCTGGCGCCCGCGACCGAAGGCAATTCCACTTTTGGTTTGAGTTTCCCCGACGAGCGCTTTCAACTTGAGGCTCTGTCGGTGCCAAGCACCGCATCCCTGTACATCCTCGCTCTGGTTTTAGGTTTTCTGGGAGGAACCCAATTCATAAAAGGATTCCAAAGCAAATCCACCATGATCCTGGGAATCTCTTTCGCAGTTTTTGTTGTTGCCGTCATGGTCTGGGCCACGGCCGGCGAGCAGTTCTCGCTGATCTCCATGCTTGTCTCCACCATTGCGCGATCAACACCCATTGCTTTGGGTGCCCTCTCCGGCATTTTGTGTGAGCGCGCAGGCGTGGTCAACATTGGTATTGAGGGCATGTTGCTCGGTGGTGCGTTCACCGGCGTGGTCATGGGTTCACTGGTGGGTGGCTGGATTGGTCTGATCTCTGCCACAATCGTTGGCGGACTGCTGGCGTTACTGCTGGCCTTCTTGGCGATTAATTACCGGGTGGACCAAATCATTATTGGTGTGGTCATCAATATTTTGGTGTTGGGCTTAACGTCCTTCCTCACGGCTCAGGTTCTGGTGTCTCGCCCAGAGTGGAATAACGCGCCGATCTTTCCGTCCATCAAGATTCCGATTCTCGCCGATATTCCGATTATTGGGCCCATGTTCTTCAATCAGACCGTGATCGTGTACGCCATGTTTGGGCTGGTGGCGTTCACCACCTACATGTTGTTCCGCAGTCGTTGGGGTCTGCGCACCCGTTCGGTGGGGGAGAACCCCAAGGCAGCCGACTCGCTCGGCATCAGTGTGTCCAAGACCCGCTACCTTGCGGTGATTTACGGTGGCATGGTTGGTGGTTTCGCCGGTGCCTGGTTCACCCTTGGCACCGTGGGTCGCTTCGACGAAGGCATGACCGGTGGCACCGGCTTTATTGGTCTAGCGGCCATGATCTTCGGTGCGTGGAATCCCGTGGGGGCATTCGGCGCCGCGTTGATCTTTGGTTTCTCCGAGTCATTCCAGCAGAAGTTGGCACTGATCAACACACCCATTCCCACCGAGTTCCTGGCCATGACCCCGTACCTGGTCACAATCATTGTGGTGGCGGGCCTGGTCGGACGAGCCCGTCCGCCAGCAGCCGATGGCCAACCATTTGAGAAGCAGTAGGGAAAATCACATGACAACATCAGAGCAATGGCAGGAACTACAAACGGCCGCCCAAGGCATTATGGCCAAGGCCTATGCCCCTTACTCCCGATTCAAGGTGGGTGTTGCGGGGCTCATGGACGACGGCCGAATCGTGGTCGGCTGCAATGTGGAAAATGCCGCTTATGGTGTGGGATTGTGCGCGGAGTGCGGCATGGTTTCCAGTATTCACGCCACCGGTGGTGGCAAGCTCACCGCCATTACCTGTGTTGATCAACATGGTAATTCACTGATGCCCTGCGGCCGCTGCCGTCAATTGCTGTGGGAGAACGGCAAGCCAAACACCGAGATCACAACTCCCGAGGGGATCAAGACCCTGGCTGAGATTTTGCCGCAGGCATTTGGCCCTGAAGATCTCGCGGCACGTGCCGAGGATCAATCACCATTAGGTCAATCACCAATAGATAAATCATGAACCCCACAGAACCCTTCGCGGCCGTTGACGTTATTCGAGCAAAGCGCGATCACCATGAATTAACCACCGACCAAATCAACTGGACAATCGACGCTTACACCCGTGGTGCTATTGCCGATGAACAAATGGCAGCGCTTGCTATGGCGATTTTGCTCAACGGCATGAATTCCCGGGAGATTGTGGAGTGGACAAACGCCATGATTAACAGTGGTGAGCGCATGGATTTCAGTGATCTGTCCCAACCCACCGTGGACAAACACTCCACCGGTGGTGTGGGTGACAAAATCACTCTTCCGCTGGCACCACTTGTTGCTGCGTGTGGTGCTGCGGTTCCGCAACTCTCCGGTCGCGGCCTCGGTCACACCGGTGGCACCCTCGACAAAATGGAAAGTATTAAGGGTTGGAGAGCCGACCTCACCAATAAAGAAATGCACCAGATTCTGCAGGATGTTGGCGCGGTGATCTGCGCGGCGGGCCCAGGTCTTGCCCCCGCTGACAAGAAACTTTATGCATTGCGCGATGTCACCGGAACGGTGGAGGCAATTCCCCTGATTGCATCTAGCATCATGAGCAAAAAGATCGCCGAGGGTGCTGGGGGATTGGTTCTCGATGTCAAAACAGGCAACGGCGCATTCATGTGGGATCCGGATAAGGCTCGTGAATTGGCCCGCACCATGGTCAACCTCGGTAATGATGCTGGTGTGAAAACAACAGCGTTGATCACCGCCATGGATGTCCCGTTGGGCATGGCGGTGGGTAACGCCCTCGAGGTCCAGGAAAGTATTGAGGTTCTTCAAGGTGGTGGACCCGCCGATGTCCGTGAACTCACTCTCACCCTCGCCCGCGAAATGTTGCAGCTTGCTGGCATTGACACTGACCCTGCGGAGAAGCTCGATACCGGTCAAGCATTTGACCTCTGGCAGCGCATGGTTGCGGCCCAGGGTGGCGACAACAACGCGCCGCTCCCGGTCGCGAAACACAGCCACACGGTCACGGCATCTGAATCCGGAACCATCACCACTATGAATGCCCTTGCAATTGGCATTGCCGCGTGGCGGTTGGGCGCAGGTCGGGCCCGCAAAGAAGATCAGGTCAGTGCTGGTGCCGGAATCATGTTGCACAAGAAACCCGGTGATCAGATCACGGCGGGTGAACCACTCCTTACCATGTTCACAGATGAGGAACCACGTTTCGAACTGGCCCAACAAGCACTCGATGAAACCCCAATCACCATTGGTACCGCCAACGAGGTCAATCGACTCCCACTCATTATCGAGAGAATCAGTTAAGGAGACCCATGCCCGAATTCATTCCCGGACCCGTCCAAATCCCTGTGCCTGGCGGCAAAATGATTCAAGAATTTGCCGGCCACGCATCCACCGGAGATGACTCCGTCTCCGTGGCACTCATGAATGCGCCAGCGGGCTGGGGTGAACCGGTACAGACACCGGAATTTGACGAGTTCACCGTTGTTATTGACGGGTCACTCACCGTGGACAGTGAAGATGGCCCCATCCATGTCAGGGCGGGGGAAGCGATCATTGCGCGCAGCGGTGAATGGGTGCGCTATTACACCGAAGAAGGGGCGCGCTATTTCGCGATTTGCGTCCCGGCTTTTTCCGTTGAGACCGTGCATCGGTCCGATGAAGACATTAGTGTGATTGATCCGGAGTAGTTTTCTTTCTTCCGTAAATGGTTCGAAGAATTAGTTGCACGACAAGTCCGCTAATTAGGGCAATGGCAACACCAAGCAATGTGTAGGCCACTCGCAATAGATCCACGGTAGCTTGGTCCGCCACCGCATTGGAATCCAAAAGTACAACTCCGGGAGTTAAGAAAAACACATACTTCCAATATGGCCCAGGAACGAAATATGACATGGAAACAGAAATGAATATCAGGGCTAGAAATAATTGGACCAGTCCATGCTGCCAATCCAATGCTTCCAATATTTCCAGGATGATAAAAGCGGCAACACCACCGGCAACAGTTCCAATAACACGATCGCGTGTGCGAGCTCGGCGTCTATCTGGATCCGGTTGATACACCACAAAGATCGTTAGAATCAGCCATGCCCCAACGCCACCGGGCGAGTAGGTCATCAGGAAATAGGTCGAAAGTCCGGTCGAGATCCCAAGGGCCAAACCATAGGGAACAAGTATTTTCATGGAGCGCTGGGATGACTCAGGTGTTGTGGGAATCCACTTGCGAATTGTCGCGATCACCAACCGTGCCCAAAGGCCACCAATGAGTAGCAGGACTGCGGTCACAAGTACGGGATTGAGATCGTCGAGCACTTGGTTACCGGACACCCCGAGTTTCGGCGGATTGATCACCAGAAATGCGAGCGAGATTCCGACAAACAAGATAGGGCTGGAAAGTCCACGTCTAGCTGATATTCCAATGAGGAAGGCCACCACGGCAATGAGCAGCGCGGAGGGCACCGGTGATCCGTCAAAGGCTCGAGCGAGGGTCCCGGACACCACCATCACGGCAATGATTCGTGCACTAGCCGATGTGGCTCCGCCAAAGTAGGCCACCGCCACCGGAAGTGCACCAAAGAGCAGGATGCTGGCAGCTCCGCTAACCAAGAACGTGCCGATTAACACACCGGGAAGTAGCAGCACCAAGAGGAAACCAAAGCCTAAGAGTGGCGCAGTCGCTATATGCCAGATGGGCTTCTTCGCTGGGGCTGAGCTCACTTCGTGAGTCTAGTGAATCGCATCAACACCTTTTTGGAATTCTCGACTCGGGGCCGTGCAATCTGCCTGTCCTTTGAGCGTAGGTTTAGCCTATGAACGCTACTTCCTCCTCAGTTGATCCAGCTACCTTCAGCCCTGTTCCCTTGGACTTGATCATTCAGGCTCCCAAGGCGCTTCTGCATGATCACTTGGATGGGGGTTTGCGTCCGCAGACGGTGTTGGAATTAGCGGAGGAGGTTGGGTACGCGGATTTGCCTGCCCAGGATGCTGAGTCCTTGGGCCGCTGGTTTTCTGAGGCTGCCTATTCGGGTTCACTCGAGCGTTATTTGGAGACTTTTAAACACACTGTTGGTGTGACACAGACCAAGTCGGCTCTGACGCGGGTTGCACGAGAGTGCGCGGAGGATTTAGCTGCAGACGGTGTGGTGTACGCGGAGATTCGGTATGCGCCCGAGTTGCACGTTGAGAAAGGATTGAACGAACACCAGATCATTGAAGCGGTGTTGGACGGTTTCGCTCAAGGTGTTGCGGCAATCAAAGCTGGGGGCCGGACATTGCGGGTTGGTGTGTTGTTGACGGCCATGCGTACGGCGGCGAATGCTCGCCAGATCGCTGAGTTATCTGTTGAGTATCGGAATAAGGGTGTTGTTGGTTTTGATATTGCAGGAGCTGAAGCAGGATTCCCACCCACCCGTCACTTAGATGCCTTTGAATATTTGCGCAGGGAGAATGCCCACTTCACCATTCACGCGGGTGAGGCTTTTGGGTTGCCGTCTATCTGGGAAGCGATTCAGTGGTGCGGGGCAGATCGGTTGGGTCACGGCGTTCGGATTATGGATGACATCACGGTGGATTCATCCGGTAATGCAACCTTGGGTGGTTTGGCCGCGTATGTTCGCGATCGCCGGATTCCACTTGAGTTATGTCCATCGTCCAATGTTCAAACAGGTGCCTCGGAGTCAATTGCGACGCACCCCATTGGGCTGCTGCGCAAGTTGGGTTTCCGAGTAACGGTCAACACCGATAACCGATTAATGTCGGGAACATCCATGTCTCACGAAATGAAATTGCTCAGTGAGGCATTCGGTTGGGGATTGAAGGATCTGGAGTGGTTGACCATTAACGCCATGAAGAGCGCGTTTATCAGTTTTGATGAACGCTTGGAGATCATCAATAATCAAATCAAGCCCGGTTACGCTGAAATTCGCTCGGAACTTGCTTCGAGAATTAATCGTTAATTTCGATTCATCTCATAGATATTTTCATAGATATTGGCGTATCCACAGGCGGTATTTTCTTGGCCAGCCACCCACAGACTCGCGCATCAGGTGGGCGATTAGCCCTGTTGGTGGCAGATTTCCGCTAAGAAAACCGAAATTCTTTACTTTTTGTATTTAATTCTTTACTCTGTGGAGGTGGCCGGAACCGTGTCCAGTAAAGGACAGATCACTATTCCCAAGAAGGTGCGGGATGCATTAGGCATTGAGCAGGGGGATGCACTGGAGTTTGAAGTTCGAGGACAGGAATGCGTTCTGCGAAAGAGAGAAAAGTCCGCGTCTGGCATTGATTGGAACCGTGTCTACGGTGTTGTCGATCTTGGAGGTCGGACGACAGACGAGGTCATGAACGAATTGCGCCCGGTTCGTGCGTGGGATGAGTGACAGGATTGATCCTTCATGACCACAACCGCAATTGATTCCAATATTTTGATTGATATTGTCAGTGCTGATCCCACTTTCGGTCCAAGCGCTAAAGCTGCTTTGGAAACTTGCGCACAAGAAGGTGTCCTGATTGTTTGTCCAGAAGTTGTTGCCGAGTTTGCTACCGGCTGTAGTTCAGCGGCGGACTCGTTACTCATTCTGGAGCTACTAAAAATTAATTACCGGGATATTGGTATGCCTGCCGCAGCCCAAGCAGGGGAAGTGCGCTCCAGAAAGAACAATGGCGGACGAATTCTTGCCGATTACTTCATTGCCGTACATGCTGCGGCGCACGCGGATCGATTACTCACTCGCGATAGTGGGTTTGCTCGACTGGACATACCGGGGTTAGTTGTTGTTACTCCACCCTCGCTGATTGCAGGGGCTTCCGAAAATTAGGTGTACCACCTTATTCTTGTGGTGGTACACTTGAACTATGCCAACACTTCGACCGAGAATTCAAGTGACGGAGACCTCGGAATTGACGCAAGCTCTCGCTATTGCGGAGGAGCTGTGGCCTGGGGAGTCAAAGTCTTCCCGGGTGTGCCGCTTGGCGGCCCTCGGCGCGGAATCTGCCATTGAGCGGCGCTTTGCTCAGACTCTGGAGAGGCAGCAAGCCATTGCGGAATTGCAGCGCGAATTGGGTGACACTTTTGCCGGACTGACTTTGAAAGAAGTGCGGGCCGCGTGGGATCGGGATTAGTACTTGATGCGAGTGCGTTTATTGCTTTGCTTAATCCCCGAGACGCGCACCACGCCGACTCGATAGATCTCGCAGGGGCGCCAGTTTGGGATCGGGGTTTATTTCTCCACGAAGTCTCCCTTGCAGAATGTCTGGTTGGGGCGACAAGCGCGGATTCAGTGGATCTCATGATTCGTGAAATCGAACGAATAAAAATTCAAGTTGTAGATTCGAGGGGTATAGGCGGTGCGCAGCGAATTGCAGCACTAAGACAACAAACCAGGTGCTCGCTGCCCGACTGCTACGTACTTGACGGCGCCTTAGAAGAAAACTTGACCCTTGGGACTTTTGATCAACGAATGCTCGCTGCGGCAAAAAA
Organism: Candidatus Nanopelagicales bacterium; assembly: GCA_018402075.1. Next base: position 85,641 of record JAGYJP010000002.1, read on the forward strand.
GTTGGGTATTGGCCTGCCCTAGACACCCATCGGGTGCCACACGGTCTTTATTTCCGTGAACGCACGTACGCGGGAAAGCGTTGGGGTTGCAGAGAAATCCGGGTTCGCAGGTGCGGTGCGCACGCGCTTCACCGTTCCAGCTGCATCCGACTCCAACTGGGTGAGCAGTTCATGATCGGTAATGCCGGTCAGGTCAAGGGCGTTGACATCTGCATGTGTTGCTAGGTGCGGCATGATCTCAGCCGGGTCACCGGTGAGAATATTGATATTGCCGCCAATGACATCGCTTGTTGCTAGGCACTCACTCAATGTGATCGCGGGAATGGGATGGGTGTAACTGGCGATCACGATCACGGAGTTACCGGTCATGACAATCGGGGCGATCACACTGATCAGACCGAGCAGGCTAGGGGAGTCGGGCGCAACGGCAGCTACAACACCGGTGGGTTCAGGAACACTGAAGTTGAAGAAGGAACCGGCCACCGGGTTGGTGTTACCAATTACCTGCGAGTACTTGTCCGCCCAGCCGGCATACCAGACCATGCGGTCAATAGCTGCATTTACCTGATTGGTTGCTTTCTTGGCGCTCACACCTTCAGAGTCTTGAATGTCATGAACGAATTGGTCCCTGCGACCCTCCATGACTTCAGCAATGCGGTAGAGCACCTGGCCGCGGTTATAGGCGGTGGCCTTGGACCACGCGGTGAATGCACTGCGGGCGGCAATGACAGCGTCGCGAGCATCCTTGCGACTGGCCATAGCGATATTGGCGAGGAACTCGCCGTGTGAGTTGGTGGCTTCGTAAGTGCGGCCGGATTCACTGCGCGGGAATGCGCCGCCAATGAAGAGCTTGTGGGTCTTGCGGATCTTGACTCTGTCATTGCTGTTGATCATGATGGATCCTCCACGCGTAGGTAGGCACCTAATCCTTGGACTCCGCCCTCACGGCCAAAGCCTGACTCCTTATAACCGCCGAAAGGACTGGTGGGGTCGAACCTGTTGAACGTGTTGGCCCAGACAACACCGGCGCGCATCTTGTTGGCCATCCAAAGAATGCGACTGCCTTTCTCCGTCCAGATTCCCGCACTCAGACCGTACGGCGTGTTATTGGCTTTCTCCACGGCTTCATCTGGCGTGCGGAAGGTGAGCACGCTGAGCACCGGACCAAAAATTTCCTCGCGGGCAATTCGGTGCGCTTGGGTGACATTGGTAAATACGGTGGGGGCAAACCAGAAACCTTTCTCGGGGATCGCGCAGTCCGGGCTCCAGCGTTCGGCGCCCTCGTCTTCGCCACTCTTGGTCAGATCAATGATCCGGTTGAGTTGCTCGCGGGAATTAATGGCACCAATGTCAGTGTTTTTATCCAGTGGGTCGCCCAGCCGCAGTGTTTGTAGTCGGCGCTTGAGTGCGTCAATCACGTGCTCGGCAATACTTTCCTGCACCAGAAGTCTGCTGCCTGCACAACACACATGACCCTGGTTGAAGTAGATGCCGTTAACAATTCCTTCGATCGCTTGATCAATCGGGGCGTCATCGAAAACAATATTCGCGGCCTTGCCACCCAACTCGAGTGTTAAGCGTTTATCGGTGCCGGCAACTTGCCGTTGAATTGCTTGCCCCACGGCGGTGCTGCCGGTGAATGCAATCTTGTTGACATCCGGGTGTTCCACGAGCATGCGCCCGGTGTCACCAGCGCCGGTAATGATGTTGACTACGCCGGGCGGAAGGTCAGCCTGCTGGCACACCTCCGCGAATAACAGAGCAGTGAGCGGTGTTGTTTCCGCTGGCTTGAGCACCACCGTGTTGCCAGCGGCGAGAGCTGGTGCGATCTTCCAAGCAAGCATGAGCAGCGGGAAATTCCACGGAATGATCTGCGCGGCAACACCGAGTGCTTGTGGATTGCTGCCGTATCCGGCGAACTCGAGTTTGTCCGCCCAGCCCGCGTGATAGAAGAAGTGCGCAGCGGCGAGGGGAACATCAACATCGCGTGACTCTTTAATTGGCTTGCCGTTGTCCATGCTCTCCAGCACGGCAAACTCGCGGGCCCGCTCCTGCATGATTCGCGCAATGCGAAATAGGTACTTGCCCCGATCGGCACCAGACATTCGTGACCAGGTTTTGTCGTACGCCTTGCGGGCAGCAGCAACGGCAGCATTGACATCGGCCTGATTAGCTTCAGCGACCTCAGCGAGTACTTCTTCGGTAGCAGGATTGATTGTTTTGAACGCGGTGCCATGCCCTGGGGTGAACTCACCATTAATGAACAGGTCGTAGCTGCTCATTATGTTCACAATCGAGGTGGACTCGGGTGCTGGTGCGTAATCGAAAGTCATGTCGGTTCTCTTTCGCTCTCGTCGTCTAATCGATGGTGACGTAGTCGGGGCCGGAGTAATGGCCGGTGAGCATTTTCTGTCGCTGTAATAAAAGATCGTTAAGAAGTGTGGAAGCACCAAAACGGAAATAGTCCGGGGTCAACCAATCCTCACCCACAGTTTCGTTGACCAACACCAGGTACTTGATGGCGTCTTTGCTGGTGCGAATGCCACCCGCAGCCTTCACACCAATTCGCGTTCCTGTTTGGGTGTAGTAGTCCCGCACCGCCTCGAGCATGACCAGTGTCACGGGAAGAGTCGCAGCAGGTGTCACCTTGCCAGTGCTGGTCTTAATGAAATCCGCACCCGAGCGCATGGCGAGGTAACTTGCTCGCTTGACATTGTCGAGTGTCTTGAGTTCACCGGTCTCCAGAATTACTTTCAGGTGAGCGGGACCGCAGGCTTCCTTGACCGCTTCAATCTCCCGAGCGACTTTGGCGTAATCACCGGAAAGAAATGCGCCGCGATCAATCACCATGTCGATTTCATCTGCACCAGCAGCGACGGCTTCTTTGGTGTCCAGAAGTTTCACTTCGAGGCTGGCGCGACCACTGGGGAAGGCGGTTGCCACAGCGGCCACATGAATGCGATTGCCCACAACGCTGCGTGCCGTTTCCACCAGGTCGCCGTACACACACACCGCGGCCACGCTGGGAGTCGTCAGATCTGTGGGATCAGGATGCAGAGCTTTGCTGCACATGGCCTTGACTTTGCCGGGTGTGTCAGCACCCTCAAGGGTGGTGAGATCCACCATGCTGATCGCAGTGTCAATCGCCCACAGCTTGGATTCCTTTTTAATGGAGCGAGTACCAAGCGCTGCGGCCCGAGCTTCAGCGCCAACTTGGTCAACACCGGGAAGCCCTTCGAGGAAGCCCCGAACGTCGCTGGCGGGAAGTGGTGAACTCACGCGCCCACTCTAGACCCTGAAGGAAATCACCCTCCCGGATTTATTGCACTTGCAGTGAATGCCTGGCTATCGATAAACAGCCCGGCGATGACCGATGCGAAGAATGAGAACGAGGAAAACTTCATCTTCGAAGTGAGCAATGAGCCGGTAGTCACCTACCCGAAACCTCCATAAGCCAGCGAAGGCATCTCCAGCAAGTGGTTCGGCAAGGGACCGTGGATCTGTGCTGGGCTCTATTCGTTCAGAAAGAAAGCGGAGAATTCGCTCTCGTGCTGGGCGGTCTAGTCGCTGGAACTCTTTCTGTGCACGACGGTCGAACTCAATCTGCCAGGTCATGTTCTGTCATGACCGTGGCGAGATCGACCGAGTCAGACAACCCACGTCGGATATCACTCAATCTGGACTGAGCCAGATAGGCATCTTCAAGGTCGTCGATGGTTTCGTTTAATGCTTCTAATACGTAGTAGGACTTGGTGCGCCCTGTTTGGTTGGCGAGTTCCTCTAATCGAGCCGCCAACTGATCGGGTAGGCGAACGGATAGGGCGGTCATCGATACTCCTCGCGCTCAGTGGAACTGATACCGTACCACATGTATTACACGTAAGTCATGTCTTACGCGGTTGAGTGTTCTCATTCGACCTGTATGACCTTGAGCAGCTGAGTGATTTTCTGCGAGTTAATTGGGGTGCCTTCGCGCAAGGGGCGAGATAGGTACTCGTCCTCGGAATCGGAAAGTGGTTCGAGGGTAACTCGCAATCCCAGTACAGAAGCAATATCGGCCAACGTTGAGATTGTTGGGTTGACTTGCTCTGCAGAGAAGAGCCTTCTTAGCGCCGCAGGTTCTAGTTGAAGACTGCGAGCAAGTTCCGCTTTTGTTAAGCCAAGGGAAGATCGCACGTTATCTAGCTGGTTCACCAGGGAATCAATGGTTGAAATTCTCAGTGACTCCACAATGTAAGCGCGGGCGAATTCAGGGTTCTTGAGATCCTCAGTGAGGTCGTCCCAAAACACGCTATTCATTGATATCTATACCTCCTCGTCACCCGTAGCGTAACAAATATGTTACGGATAGGCAAGGCAGTGGGTGGGAGTTATTCAAGCCATCGTTGTGCGTCAGCTGCCATTGCGGTGATCTGCTCTCGGGCAGTTTCGCGGGCCGCCTGTAGGTGGGTGTGGTCGGTAACGGGAACCACGCTTTGTAGGTACACCTTTACCTTGGGCTCGGTGCCACTGGGACGAACAATGACTCGGCCGCCACTTTCCAGATGAAAAAGCAGGCCGTCAGTAGGTGGGAGTCGGTCATGCGGTTGTTGGAGATCAATGAACTCCGTGACACGTTGCCCGGCAATGGTCTCGGGAGGATCGGTGCGCAATGCATGCATGATGCTGGGAATCAGGCTGAGGTCGCTCACTCGCACGGACACTTGATCAGTGAGGTACACACCGAATTCGATCGCGATGTCATCCAGGGCATCGAGAATTGTCTGTCCTTGTTCCTTGAGATCCCGTGCCATTTCCATGACCAGCAAACCCGCAGAAATACCGTCTTTGTCTTTGACGTAGTCAGGATCCACGCAGTAACCGAGTGCTTCTTCATAACCAAACACCAGATGAGGGATAGGACCAATCCACTTAAACCCGGTGAGAGTGACCCGGTACTCGTAACCGCGGGCTTCTGCAATCGCCTTGAGTTGGGTGCTGGAAACAATGGACTGGGCAAAAACTGAAGCGGTATTGGGTAAACCCTGGGCTTGACGTTTGCGGGCAATATGCACAGCGAGCAGTGAACCGACTTCGTCACCATGCAACATGCGCCATGATGTTTTTTCTTCGCTGAGGGGAATGGCCACTGCGCAGCGATCCGCGTCAGGGTCATTGGCAATCACAATGTCAGCGAGGTGCTCGATTGCAGTAGTGACTGCGAGATCAATGGCACCCGGTTCTTCTGGATTAGGAAATGTCACGGTGGGGAAAGTGGCATCGGGGTAAAACTGCTTGACCACAGGTATGGGTGGCGCGAATCCAGCTTGGGTTGCGGTGGTGGTGAAAATCTCACCACCAACACCGTGCATGGCGGTGTACACCACGGTCAGGTTATTGGGCTCAATGTTCTTGGGTGTGACAAGGCTGGCAGTGCGATCTTGATAGGCACTGATGACCTCCTGCGGAATCTTCTCCCAGTCGCTGCCGTGAGGAAGGTCAGCAACCTTTCCGCGCAGCGTCACCTGCTCAATACACGCACTGATCTCGGCATCTGCGGGGGGAATGATCTGTGAACCGGATGCCAAGTACACCTTGTAGCCATTGTCCTGTGGTGGGTTGTGACTTGCGGTAACCATGACACCTGCACTCGCGTGCAGGTGACGAATCGCAAAAGCGAGGATGGGTGTGGGCACGGTGTGATCAAATAATTTGGCCGTGATCCCGTAGCCACTGAAAATCTGCGCACTCACCTGCGCAAACAACTCTGAATTGTGACGGGCATCGAAACCGATAACCACACTGAGATCCGCATTGGGTTTTTCTTGTAGTAAATATTCCGCAAGACCCGCTGCTGCACGAGCAACCACCACCACATTCATGCGATTGGGGCCTGGGCCAATCTTGCCGCGCAGCCCAGCGGTGCCGAACTCCAATGAACCATTGAAGGAGTCATGCAATTCCTGCAGGGCATCCGGATCGGCTTTGCCCGCCTGTTCAATCAGTATGCGAAGTTGGTGCCGGGTTTCCTCGTGGGGATCGTCAGCCAACCAGTCCTTTGCAGTACTGATGATGTTCACGACTAAATCTTTCGAATCACTTTGCCGAGTAGTTCGCCCATTTTCGTCGCAGCATCTTTGCCCGCCTGAAGTACTTCTTCATGATTGAGTGGCTCGCCACTCATACCGGCTGCTGCGTTGGTGACCAGGGATAAACCAAGGATCTGCATACCCAAGGACCGAGCCACAATCGTCTCGAGCGCGGTACTCATGCCGACCAACGTGCCACCCATATTGCGCACCATGGTGATCTCCGCAGGGGTTTCGTACATGGGGCCCCGGAACTGCACGTACACGCCTTGGTCGAGTGTCGGGTCAATCTCCTGACACATTCGGCGAAGGGTAGGTGAATACACATCGGTGAGGTCAACAAAGTGTGCACCGTGTAGTGGGGACTTCCCGGTGAAGTTGATGTGATCTTTGATCAACACGGGAGTGCCGGGAGACCACCGCGGATCCAAGCCACCGCAGCCGTTAGTGAGCACCAGGGTGGAGCAACCGGCAGCTGCTGCCGTGCGCACCGCGTGCGTTACTGCATCCACACCCTTGCCTTCATAAAGATGGGTGCGACCAAGGAACACCAACACCTTGGTGCCATCTGCATCCACACTGCGGATTTTTCCCGCGTGACCGGCAACACCGGGAGCAGAGAAATGGGGAACATCGGTGGCATCGAACTCGGAAATTGTTGGGCCGATCAAGTCTGCAGCGGGAACCCACCCGGAACCTAAAACTACGGCGACATCGTGCCGGGGGACTCCGGTGAGCTGCGCAATGGTGGCCGCGGATTCCTTCGCCTTGGCATTGAGAGCATCAGTCTCGGGGTTCACGCTCGTGTCAATTGAGTTCACCGGTAAAACCTAGTGCTTTGCATTCCGGTTAGTCGGGGTCACGGTGAAGTCGGCGGCCCGCCTCAGCAATGGACGTCGAAAGACTGGGGAAAACGGTAAACGTGGAGACCACCACCGAACCCACCTGCAAGGATCTGGCAGGTACGGCCACATGCGGATCCTTCCCTATCTGGTGATTACGCTCTAACCTGACCCAATGGCGCTCTATGCCGCATATGCGGGAAACCTGGACCCCAGCCGAATGGCGCTGCGGGCACCAGCATCCCCTCCGGCAGGATCAGGTTGGCTGCGCGGCTGGCGCCTGACTTTTGCCGCCACCGACCTCAGTTGGAGTGGGCCGCTGGCCACCGTTGTGGAAGACCACCTCGGCGAAGTGTTCGTCATGCTGTACGAGGTGACCGAATCTGATGAACGCTCCTTGGATGAATGGGAAGGGGTGGCCCTTGGGCTCTGGCGCAAGATCAGGGTGCGGGTGGACTCCATGCGCGGATCCCAGTTGGCCTGGCTCTATGTCCTCGATGCATATGAAGGGGGATTGCCCACCCAGGAATATGTGCACTTGATTGCTGATTCCGCACTCGCAGGTGGGGCTCCTGCCGATTACATTGCTTGGCTACTCGGCCTGCCGTGCTCCCCAGATTGATCAGGCGACATGGGTGATTAACGACGGTGTACACCGCAAAGTGAAATCCATGGCGGCCTTCGCGGGAACTACCGTGACGTCTTTGGTTGAACAGGCGATCGCGGATTCACTCGTTACCCAGATATCTCGCTCTTACTTTTCACACACACTTCTCGCGAGTGAGACCTAATCAGGTAATTTCGCAGAGAGCCGTACCTGCTTGCACCGTTGTGCCCACCTCAGCGTTGAGTGCAGTAACGGTGCCAGCTTTGTGTGCGGTGAGTGGTTGTTCCATCTTCATGGCTTCGAGGACAACAATCAGGTCACCGGCCTGAACTTCCTGGCCTTCGGTCACTTCCACCTTCACGATTGTCCCCTGCATGGGTGCGGTCACCGAGTCCCCCGTTGCCACGGCAGCTTTCTTGCGTTCACGCTTCTTGCCACTTGGGGCAGTATTCGTGCTACCACCACTCGACATGCTGAACTCGGCGGGCAGTGAAACTTCAAGGCGCTTGCCATTGACTTCCACCACAACGTTATTGCGGGCTGTTGGGTCTTCTGAACCCTGAGCTGAAGCGGTGTAAGCCGGAATCTGATTGTCGAACTCTGTTTCAATCCACCGGGTGTGTACGGTGAAGGGTGCGTCCGGGTCTGTAGGTGCAAATGCAGGGTCACTGACCACAACACGGTGGAATGTCAGTGCCGTTGCAATTCCATCAACTTTAAATTCTTCGAGCGCACGGCGCGAACGTTCAATTGCTTCCTGGCGATTCTTACCGGTAACAATCAACTTTGCCAAAAGTGAGTCGAAGTTGCCGCCAATGACATCGCCCGCTTCAAATCCAGTGTCCACGCGTACACCGGGACCTGCGGGTAGTTGCCACACATCCAAAGTGCCGGGAGCGGGGAGGAATCCGCGACCGGGATCTTCACCATTGATACGGAACTCAATGGAGTGACCGCGTAACTCGGGGTCGTCGTAATCGATGGTGCCGCCGCGAGCAATGCGGAACTGTTCCCGTACCAGGTCAATTCCAGCAACTTCTTCGCTTACCGGATGTTCCACCTGCAAGCGGGTGTTCACTTCGAGGAAAGAAATGGTGCCGTCAGTGCCAATCAGGAATTCGCAGGTGCCGGCGTTGTAATAGCCAGCTTCTTTGATGATTGCCTTTGATGATGCGTAGAGCGATTTCAATTGTTCGTCAGTGAGGAATGGAGCGGGTGCTTCCTCGACAAGTTTCTGATGACGGCGCTGGAGGGAGCAGTCGCGGGTGGATACAACAACAACATTGCCCTCGCGGTCGGCAAGGACCTGTGTTTCCACATGGCGAGGGTTGTCCAGGTAACGTTCCACGAAACACTCACCGCGACCGAAAGCGGCAACAGCCTCGCGTACGGCGGAGTCATAAAGTTCGGGGATTTCTTCGAGAGTGCGAGCCACCTTCAGTCCGCGACCACCACCACCAAAAGCTGCTTTGATCGCGACGGGAAGTCCGTATTCCTTGGCGAAGGCAACAACTTCAGTAGCGTCTTTGACCGGGTCAGGAGAGCCGGGCACCTGCGGAGCCCCTGCACGCTGGGCAATATGTCGAGCACTGACCTTGTCTCCCAGTGAACGGATCGCCGCGGGTGGCGGACCAATCCAGATTAGACCAGCATCAATGACGGCTTGAGCAAAGTCAGCATTCTCGGAGAGAAAACCGTAACCGGGATGAACGGAATCAGCACCTGAGTCCTTAGCGGCTTGAATGACTTTGGCAATGTCGAGATAGGACTCGGCGGCGGTGCTACCACCTAAGGCATAAGCGTGGTCAGCCATGCGCACGTGCATGGCATCGCGGTCAGGATCAGCATAAACTGCGACAGATTCAATGCCTTCGTCCTTACAGGCACGAATAACTCGTACGGCGATCTCGCCTCGATTGGCGATCAACACTCTCTTCACTGTGCTGTTCCTTTCATGCTATGTCAGAGGAGCCTAGCGGTTAGGTTTGTTTGTCGGACTCCGACCAAAGGTCAGTCCACGTCAGGCCGCATTCGTTCACCAATCGCCTTAATGTGGGTAGGGAAATTCCCACCACATTGGATGGATCGCCCTTAATTCCTTGAATAAATGCACCACCCAAGGAGTCAATGGTGAACCCACCGGCAACCTGCAATGGTTCACCCGACTCCAGATAGGCGTCGATTTCCCGGGGGCTGAGTTCACCCATGGTGACGTCGGTACTTGCCGTTGCCGAAGCGGTGTGGCTATTGCCCGCGGAGTCCAGGTACACCAGATGGTGTCCAGTATGCAAAGTGCCAGTGTTATTCATCATGAGCGCCCAGCGTTCACGTGCCACGTCCGTTGTCTCAGGTTTTCCATAGGCCTGTCCATTGAGTTCAAAAACGGAATCACACCCGATAATGATCTGATCTGGATCCGTGCGCGTGCGGACAACTTCCTCGCACTTAGCCTGCGCCAGCATTTGTGCCAATTCGCGAGGAGTGAGATGCGGATTTTCTTCCTGAAGTTTTTCTTCGTTCACGTAACTCACCTGAACTTCAGGATCAATTCCAGCATTGCGCAGTGTTGTGAACCGCGCAGGCGAAGCAGAAGCAAGAACAACTGTTGTCATGGCGTTATTGGGCCATCCCTGAAGCTCGCCATGCACCGGGCCCAGGAATCGGGAAATGCCGGAACATATTTTCTTTACTGCTCCACGCGTGAATATCGTCGTTAGCGGGCTCGGAATCACCTGAAGTTCCAATAGCAGCGAATAAGGCAATGAGGGCGCCAACATCTTCAGGGCTTGCATCGCCCTTGGTAATGCGCAACAAAGGTTCGGTGCTCAAAGGTTCGGTGCTCACAGGGGAATATTTCCATGCTTCTTGGGTGGAAGAGTTGCTCTCTTATTGCGCAATGCGCGCAATGCGCGAGTCAACTGGAGCCGTGTTTCATGGGGCAAAATTACTCGATCCATGTATCCGCGTTCCGCGGCAACATATGGATTAGCAAACTTCTCGGTGTATTCCTCGATGCGTTGTGCCCGTTCAGCATCGGGGTTGTCCGAGGCCGCGATTTCCTTGCGGTAGAGGATGTTGACCGCACCCTGGGCACCCATGACAGCGATTTCTGCAGTAGGCCATGCCAGGTTGATGTCCGCACCAAGATGCTTTGAACCCATGACAACGTAAGCGCCACCATAAGCCTTGCGAGTCGCCACGGTAAGCAGCGGAACTGTTGCTTCAGCGTAAGCATAAATCAATTTTGCGCCTCGACGAATGATTCCATCCCATTCTTGATCGGTGCCGGGCAGGAAGCCGGGAACATCGACAAACGTGATGACGGGAATATTGAATGCATCGCAGGTGCGGACAAAGCGCGCTGCCTTTTCTGAGGCTTCGATATTTAATGTTCCTGCGAATTGCATGGGTTGATTCGCCACAATGCCTACCGAGTGGCCCTCCACTCGACCGAATCCACACAGCATGTTGGGAGCGAACAGCGCTTGGGTTTCCAGGAATTCACCATCGTCAAGAATTGCCTCCAGAATTTTATGCATGTCATATGGCTGATTCGGAGAATCTGGAATTATCGTGTCGAGGGCGTAATCCTCGTCGGTGAACTCCATGGACACCTGGGTCGGGATAACCGGTGGCTCGCTGAGGTTATTACTCGGTAAGTAAGACAAGAGTGCCTGAACATATTCAAGGGCGTCATTTTCATCGGTTGCTTGATAGTGCGCTACCCCGCTCTTGGTGTTGTGGGTGTGTGCGCCGCCGAGCTCCTCGAAGCCAACGTCTTCACCGGTGACGGTCTTAATGACATCAGGTCCGGTAATAAACATGTGAGATGTTTTATCTACCATCACAATGAAGTCCGTGATCGCTGGGGAGTACACCGCACCTCCGGCGCACGGCCCCATAATGAGTGATATCTGTGGAATGACACCGGATGCCTGAACATTGCGATAAAAAATCTCGCCATAAAGTCCAAGGGAAACAACACCCTCTTGGATCCGAGCACCGCCAGAGTCATTCAGGCCGATCATGGGGCAACCGGTTTTCAGGGCCAAATCCATAACTTTCACGATCTTCTCGCCGAAAACCTCACCTAATGAGCCGCCGAAGACGGTGAAGTCTTGGGCGAATATGCATACGGGCCGACCATCGACGGTTCCGTAGCCTGTCACCACGCCATCTCCGAAGGGCCGGTTCTTCTCCTGGCCAAAGTTGTGGGAACGGTGGCGGGTCAGGCCATCAATTGCTTGAAATGAGCCGGGATCGAGGAACGCTTCAATGCGCTCCATGGCCGTCATTTTTCCTTTGGCATGTTGCTTATCAATGGCTTCTTGCCGAGCACCGGCGGCCTCCTGGCGGCGGGCACGCAAAATCTCCGCCTTGCCTGCCGTGGTGTGGTGATCGGAATTTGTCGTGGCCATTTTCTCTCCTTGCAAAGGTCATGCGTACCTTATCCGCATGGATTCATATAACGATATCAATGCGTCAGATGTGATGAACATCATCGCTCTGGAGTCGGTGGATTCCACCAATTCCGAGTTGGTTCGGATGTGCGCAGATGGCCCTGTTGCTCCGTGGACCGTTGTAGTTGCCGGTGAGCAGACTTCAGGGCGTGGTCGTTTGGGTCGAATGTGGCAGAGCGATCCAGGTGCGGGAATGTGGGCATCGGTTGCCGTGGATCTAAATGGCTGTCTTAATTCGCAGTGGTTGCCTCTGGTGGCGGGGTTGTCACTGTGCACCGTGGTGTCGGAATTCACGGGTGTCGAAGTCGGGGTCAAGTGGCCCAATGACGTGATGTTAGGCGACCGCAAACTCGCCGGAATTCTCACCGAAGCGCTTCCTGGCCCTGATAAGTACGTGGTGGGTATGGGCTTGAATTTTGACTCAGATGTGTATCCCGGTGCCGTGGGTGTCCGAGAGTTGATGCCCGCTACCTTTGTCATTAACCGCGACCAGATTCTCCTTAAGGTGATCCATTCATTGCGGGATCTGATTACTGTTTGGCGGGATTCATCCTGGGATACCGAAGAGATCAGGCATCAGTATGAGCGGGCATGCGTGAGTATCGGTGCTGACCTTGTAATCACTGAACCGTCAACTGGTGAATCAGGATCTTCCACCTGGAGCGGCTATGGACACGGGGTTGACCCAGCCGGGCACTTGGTTGTGAAGCAACACGAATCAGGATTTGAGCGAACAGTTGTTGCTGCAGACGTTGTTCATGCCACTATTGCGCCATGTACCCCCAAAAACTCCTAGCCCCCGGCGAGACAATTGCATTTGAGTTGAAGCCGCACTGGCGTGCATTGCTCTGGCCGGTCATTGTTCTGTTGATCGAAGTCTTTGCGGGAGTCTTTCTCTTCATGACTTTCAGTAACTCCATTATCCGATGGATCATTATCGGCGTAGGCGTTGTCATTCTCGTATGGCAGACATTGTTGCCATTTGCTCGCTGGCTCACCACCCAGTATGTATTCACCAGTCGGCGAATAATTGTTCGCCGAGGTTTGCTCACCAAAGAGGGTCGCGATATGCCGCTCGCAAAGGTCAATAACGTGTCATTTTCGGTCAGCGTCTTGGGCAGGATTATTAACTACGGAACACTTGTAGTGGAATCCGCGAGTAACGATGGCGATCTCGTGATAGATGATGTCCCCGACGTAGAGAATGTGCAGCGAAGTGTCTACGAGCTTCATGAATCCGATGATGTCCGCCGCCGCAGTGGTGGGCAGGCTGCGCCCGAGTAACTCGCTGTCACGCCTGCCACGGAAAATACGATTTTTTAAATCGGAGTCGAGGCATCGCGCTCGGCTAGCTCGTGTTCTGCACTGTGCGCCGGATCTCGAGGGATCGCAGGGAACACGAATTTGCGGTAAGACCAGAACCGGAACATGGTTCCCAGGCCCAGTCCCACGACATTGGCGCTGATGTTGTCAGCGAGTGCACTAGTCCAGCCCATGACATAGTGGCTAAACCACAAACAACCCACGGCGATCAACATTGCGATTGCATTGAGTCCAAAGAACATGATGTATTCGCGGCCCATGCTGCTACGGCCCCGGTCCCTAAATGTCCAATAGCGATTTCCAAGGTAGGCAAATGAGGTGGCCACGGCAACGCTAATGATTTTGGATGAAATTGGTCGGTCATACATGGGTCCTTGACCATCGGGGCCATAGAACCTCAGGAGATTAAAAAGGCCGATATCGACGACAAGTGCGGAGAGGCCAACAATTCCGAATTTTGTAATTTCACGCCAGAGTTCGTGGAAGGTTGTGCGCAGTTTTGTCAGGATTCTGGGCTGCGGCATTCGCGCAGTCTAACTATCTTGTGAAGGAAATTTGGTCACCACTAGATTTCTCTTGTGGCGGCGGAGTTGGGTCCAATGGTTGGCTTTATTGGTGCGGGCCAACTTGCTCGCATGAGTGCCGCACCGGCCGCAGCTCTGGGGATTGGGTTTGCGGTGCTCGCAAATTCCCTCGATGAACCCGCGGCCCTCGTCAGCAGCAATGTCACCGTTGGATCAAAGGATGACCCAGACACGGTATTGGAATTTGCGCGCGGCTGCGATGTTGTCACTTTTGATCACGAACTTCTCACCCCAGAGGTCTTGCAGGCGCTTACCGATTCAGGAATTCCTTTCTATCCGTCTGCATCTGCTGTTGTGTATGCCCAAGACAAATTACTGATGCGCCAGGCACTGACCGACCTAGGTATTCCTTGCCCCACCTGGCGGCACATCACATCCCTTACCGATGCTCAAGACTTTGCCGAAATGGTGGGTTACCCGTTTATTCTTAAGACATCGCGTGGTGGTTATGACGGCAGGGGAGTCTGGACAATCACCGGCCCTGATGAACTGGCGGAGGTTGTAAGCCAGCCTTTACCCGCAAACGGTGAATGGCTTGCTGAAGCAATGATCCCTTTCACCCGCGAACTTTCTGCTCAAATTGCCCGCTCACCTTCTAATCAATGTGTGGCGTATCCCGTTGTGCAGACCATTCAGAGAAATGGCATCTGTGCTGAAGTTGTTGCCCCCGCCCCTGGCCTTGATCCGCGCAGGGCAGAGCAGGCACAGGAAATGGCATTACGCATTGCACGCGAACTTGATGTTGTGGGAATGCTTGCTGTGGAACTCTTTGACACCGGCACCGAAATTGTGGTGAATGAATTAGCCATGCGCCCACACAATTCAGGGCATTGGAGTATTGAAGGCGCGGTGACCGGTCAATTTGAGAATCATCTGCGTGCCGTTCTTGATCTCCCATTGGGTTTACCACGCGCGGTTGCCCCCTGGTCCGTTATGGGAAATATTCTTGGCGCGGATGTAGGTGACCTGTACTCGGCCTACCGACATGTTTTTGCTAGAGACCCCGGACTCCATGTTCACCTTTATGGGAAAGAGGTGAAACCCGGACGAAAAGTGGGACATGTCACCGCTGTCGGAAGTGACCTGCCAGACTTGCGTGCACGAGTGAATCACGCCACCGACTATTTTTCAGGAGAGATTAATGAGTAGTGCACGCGTTGCAATATGCATGGGTAGTGATTCAGATTGGCCAACCATGCAAGCCGCTGCTGACATTCTCACTTCACTTGGAATCAGCAACACCCCCATGGTGCTCTCGGCTCACCGTATGCCCAAAGAAATGGTGGCCTTCGCGGAGAGTGCACGTGATCAAGGTTTTGAAGTAATCATTGCCGGTGCAGGGGGAGCAGCCCACCTCCCCGGCATGATCGCGTCCCTGACCACCCTGCCCGTGATTGGTGTGCCCGTTGCCGTTGGCTCACTGGATGGCATGGATTCACTTCTATCGATTGTGCAAATGCCAGCGGGTATTCCGGTGGCCACGGTTGCAATTGGCAATGCAAAAAACGCGGGCCTACTTGCCGCTCGGATTCTGGGTGTCGGTGACTCACAGCTCGCCAAAAAACTTTCCGCCTACGCCACCGAGCTCAATGAATCCGCCAGAAAGCGCGGGGAGAATCTCAACTAGAAATACGCGGCCATTCGATAACCGGACATGTATCCATCACCATGGTGGCGCCTGCTTGGCTAACTCGCTCAGCTGCCGCATGATCCACCACGCCCACTTGGAACCACACAACTTTCGCGCCGGCCGCGATAGCTTGATCAGCGAATTCACCAGCGCGACTGCTGCGGACAAATACATCGACAACATCGGGTGGACCCCACACTTCCGCGGCATCGGCAATTGTTGTAAAGCCTTGTTCGCCGTGAACTATTTCCGCGCGCGGGTAAATCGGCACAATCTGCTTGCCGTGTTCTTGTAGAAATTTTGAGACACCGAATGCGGCCCGCTCGGGGTTATTGCCCAGACCGACCACGAACCACAGGTGGGTTCCGGCCAGAATCTCGGGGATGTTCACGCGGCAGGTCGACCCAGTGCCCGAATATTCCAACCGGCCGAACGCCAAACATCAATATCGAGTTTGTTACGGGCATCAATAATATTGGGAGTTCGAACAACCGAAATCAACTCACGCGGATCAATCTCCCGGTAATCCATCCATTCGGTTCCGTGAATAATCAGGTCAGCATCGGTGGCTGCTTTGGTGATATCGGTGGAATAGGTCAGGGTTGGGTAGACCCGCTCGGCGTTGACAGTTCCTTTGGGATCGTGGACAACAACAACCGCACCGGCATTGGCCAGCGCCACGGCAACATCTAATGACGGTGAGTCTCGGACATCGTCACTATCGGGTTTGAAGGTGGCACCGAAAATGCAAATGTTTTTACCGCGCAGCACACCCCCCAATTCATGGGTGGCGAGGTCAACCGTATGACTCCTGCGACGAAGGTTGATTTGATCCACCTCGCGCAAAAACGTGAGAGCTTCTTCGGCGCCGAGTTCACCCGCACGTGCCATAAAAGCTCGAATATCTTTTGGCAGGCACCCGCCACCAAATCCCAAACCGGCATTGAGGAATCGGTTACCTATTCGAGTGTCATAGCCAATTGCTTCGGCCAACTGGACAACATCTGCTCCGGCAGCTTCACACACTTCAGCCATGGCATTAATAAATGAAATCTTGGTGGCGAGGAAAGAGTTGGCGGCGACTTTGACCAATTCCGCTGTCGGGAAATCGGTCACAAGAAATGGCGTGCCCTTGGCAATTAGTGGTGCATATGCCTCACGCAGAGTTGCCTCCGCCTGTGCGGACTTCACCCCGATCACAAGGCGATCGGGTTCCAGGGTGTCTTGCACGGCGAATCCTTCACGCAAAAACTCTGGGTTCCACGCGAGATCTACACCCGGTGCTGACACCGCTAATTGTTCTGCGATGGCCGCCGCCGTACCGACGGGAACGGTGGATTTGCCCACAACAAGGTCACCTTCTTTGAGGTGCGGGGCAAGTGAAGTCACCGATCCGAAAACCTGGGTCATGTCGGCGGCATAGGAACCGGACTGCTGGGGGGTGCCCACGCAAATGAAATGCACCGTGGCGAACTCGGCCGCCTCCTCAAACGAGGTGGTGAATCGCAGGCGCCCCGCTTTGATATTTCGTTGCAGGACTTCCTCGAGTTCGGGTTCATAAAACGGTACGTGGCCGTCATTGAGGAGGTCCACTTTCCCCGGCACAACATCAAGTCCGATCACCTCGAAACCCAACTCCGCCATGCAGGCAGCATGGGTAGCACCGAGATAGCCGGTTCCAATTACCGAGAGACGCAGACTCATGCAGACAAGGTTAGCCATATCAACGACCAGAAAGGCATCTCCGACCCCCTAAAGTGTTGACCGTGAGAGGGTCATCTCGCCGATCGGGCGCAAACAATGAGCGCGAGAGCAAAATCCGCGACCTGGGCCAGGGGCGGTTCACGGTCACCGCGCACAACCGCGATGCCCTGCGAGTCCTTATTTCAGCAAGTGCCAGCGATTCCCGGCCGGTGAACGCCCTCACCGTGGTGGTCAACAACGCCAAAGCCCCCCAATGGGGCTGGTCGGGCCAGCCCGGAATCCAACCGCTCAGCGCCTCGCTGGTCTGGAATGAATCGGGATTCGAATCGGAATTGAACTTCGGGAAACCGGTCAATCTCTCGGTTGCGCTGGCGGCCGTTGCCCGCATGAGCATTCCGCTGCCCACCGGATCAAGTGCACCAGATATTGCCTGGGTGCCCACCGCATTGCCCAAGTCAGGATTGGCGGCTGAAACCCTGACCGAATTTGTGACCCAGGAGAGCGATCCGCATCTGCGGTTCACCGACCTTGTTATTACCGATTCAACGGTGGTGGATGTTGGTCACGGATCTCTGATTCAAGTGAATGGAAATCGTTGGCTCGGACCCAATGCCTCACGAGATGTGTACGTCGATCCACTCGTGCATCGACCGATTGGTCGCCGGTCTGTTGGGAATGAATCGGTAGTGACCGTTGCTGAACTAGATCTTCCGGAGTACCTGACCACACCAGATGTCCGCTCCATCAAAGATGTCTCCGTTGTGCGCGGTGCCGAGTCGTTGACCGAACAACAAAGAGTCCAGTTGCAGGCAAGTGGAGTTGTTCTATCGAATACTCCGATTGATGCAAGTGAGATTGACGTTATTTCAGTTGCCGGGCGGTGCATTGCGTTGCGTGAACACACCGCGCAACCCCTTATTTTTGGATGGCCCAGTGTCACCATGCTGTTGGCTACCCACCGACCAGATTTTCTGCATCGCATTGTTGAGATGCTGTCCCAACAGACATATCCGGTCCTCGAACTTGTGGTGCTCACTCACGGATTCGACCTCGATGACCACATCGGTTCACATCTATCCGAATTGCGTTATCCGGTGATTCATCAAGAACTCCCTAGCCACATGAATCTCGGTGAGGTACTCGCGGTCGGTACGTCTTTGGCCAGTGGTGAACTCATCACCAAAATTGATGATGATGACTTCTATGGCCCCGAACATGTCTGGGATCTAGTGACTGCTCGAATGTATTCGGGTGCACAAATAGTGGGCAAAGCCTTAGACCATATTTACTTAGCTGCTCAGGATCGCACCGTATTTCGCCCCACCTACGCAGCGGAAAAATACGCAGACTTTGTTGCAGGGGGAACCATGTTGATTTCCCAGGGAGACCTGCGAAGTGTCGGTGGCTGGCGACCTGTACCCAAATCGGTAGACCGCGCACTCCTCGATCGGGTTACCCAGCACGGAGGATTGGTGTACCGCACACATGGGCGTGGTTATATCTACGTTCGGCATGGAGATGTTCCGCAAGCAAATACGTCGCTTGTCTCCGATGCTCACTTTGAAACCAAAAACCAAGGTAGTACACAAGGATTAGATCGCTCGGTGCTCGCAGATTATGGATCCATAAAGTGAGTGCACTGCCCAGCGTTGCAATAGTGATGCCTATTCTCAATGAAGAAAAGCACATTGCACAGGCAATTGATCGATTGCTGGAGCAGGATTACCAAGGAAGTATGTCGATTGTGATTGCGGTGGGCCCTAGCCGCGATCGCACAACTGAGGTTGTCGATTTATTAGTCGCACAACACTCGCAGGTGATTCGAGTGGATAATTCCAGTGGCCGAACTCCATCGGGGCTCAACGCAGCCATCGCAGCAACAGATGCTGAGGTGATTGTCCGAGTGGATGGGCATGCACTCGTCCCTTCCGATTATGTTCGTCGCGGTGTGGAAACACTCATGCGCACGGGAGCAGACAACGTGGGCGGCATCATGGATGCTGAAGGAGTCACACCATTTCAACGTGCCGTTGCCGCCGCCATGACATCAAAGTTTGGGGTCGGCGGTGCCGCATTTCATGTGGGGGGCCAAGAAGGTGAAGCCCTCACCGTGTATCTGGGCTGTTTTCGCAGGAGTGCACTTGATCGAGTAGGCGGATACGACGAATCCATGATTCGCGCCCAAGACTGGGAAATGAACTACCGCATTCGTGACACGGGTGGAACCGTGTGGTTTACCCCCGACATGCGAGTGCGCTACCGCCCTCGGTCTACTCCTGCGGCATTGGCTCGACAATATTTTGGTTATGGAACATGGCGCCGCGAAGTTGCCCGGCGTTACCCCAACACTATTTCCATGCGCTATCTCGCAGCGCCCGTCATGGTGCTTTCTGTGTTCATTGGGGTTGTTCTTGTTATTGCCGGGTTAATTGCCGGTTCAGCCATTCTCAGCCTGATTGGACTCATCCCCGTAGCACTTTATGGTGCGGGTGTGTTGTTGGCCAGTGTGAGGACGGGACGCGGGGTCACCAAACTCCTGCTGCTGCTTGTGTTTCCCATCATGCATTTTTCGTGGGGAACGGGTTTTCTTCTTGGACGGGCGCGGTCATAGCCATGTCACTTTTCACAAGAAAGAAAAAGGGCAAGTGGGCAATAGTGACATCGGCTCCCAAGGGTGAAGCCGGACGCCAGTGGGGTGATTACTGGTTTGCCCAGGATTTGGCGGATGCCTTAATCCACGAAGGAGTGGACGCAACCGTCCATTCACGTGCGGGTGCGCAGTCACCTGCTCGGGATGACGACGATGTCGTCGTGGTGTTACGCGGACTTCGTCGAGTTGTGCCCAGCAATGACACGGCGAAGTGGTTTCTCTGGGTGATTTCGCACCCGGAACTCGTGGAACCGGGTGAAGCAGATCAGTACACCGCTGCATTCGCTGCGAGCGAATTGTGGAATCCCGGTGGGGATTTAGGAACATTTGCGCCGTTACTGCAGGCGACAAATGTGGATCGATTCCGTCCAGTTGCTGCACCCGAGAATTCCGGAGTGTTATTTGTTGGTTCCACTCGCGGGGAGTTTCGTCCGATTGTTCGCGATGCCCTGTCCCAAGGAATCCCGCTGTCGCTCTACGGTGTGGGGTGGTCCGATTTCGTTGACCCGTCTGTGATCAGTGGCGAGTTTCTCGACAACTCACAATTGCCCGCAGCGTATTCCAACTCAGCGTTAGTGCTCAACGATCACCATGCAGACATGGCGGCGAATGGTTTTCTTTCTAATCGACTTTTCGATGCCGTTGCAGCGGGTGCCCGAGTGGTGAGTGATCCGGCAACGGGGTTGGCGAGTGTTTTTGGTTCCAGCGTGGTGGAGTATCAATCACCCGAGCACCTTGCCCAGATTGTTGCCGATCCGGATTCCTTCTTTCCTGATTCCACAGCTGAGCGTGAGCGAATTCGTCGTGAACACAGCTTCACGGCACGGGCCCGCTATTTGATTGAGCAGGCCCAGTCAGATGGAGCAGGCGCGTCATGATTGATGTCTCCGTCATTCTCATTGGGTACAACGATTCCCGTCGCCTGCCCGCTGCGTTGGCGTCCATTCAGCAGCAATCCTTGCGAAATATCCAGATCATTGCGGTGGACGATCACTCGACCGACAACTCCATGGAGATTTTGCAGGCTGCAGCACGTACTGATCCGCGAATTCACGTGGTGCAGTTACCGATAAATTCGGGCGGGTGCAGTGCACCGCGTAACAGGGGTCTTGAATCTGCCACAGGTGAGTTCGTCATGTTTTGTGACTCTGATGACACGCTGGACCCACACGCATGCCGCAATTTGGTCACCGCCGCTCGGAACATGCAGGCCGATGTGGTTGTGGGGGCGGCGGAACGATTCTTGGTGGACACGGGTGAGAAGAAGATCTGGTGGCCAGAGCTTCATTCCGATTCACGGGTAGTCGAAAAACTCAGTGACTGCACCGATTTGCTGTATGACACCATTTCTGTGAATAAAATTTACCGTCGAGATTTTTTGCGCGATCACTCGATCACCTTTCCCGAGGGATTACTTTTTGAGGATCAACTCTTTACGCTGGAGGCGTATCTCGCGGCCACAAGAATCGGGATAATCGCTGAAGTTGTGTATCACTGGAATGTGCTTCGCGGAGACACCTCGCAATCGATAACCCAATCCCGCAAGGAACTGCGCAACCTGAATGATCGAATTGAAATCAACAGGCGCATGGATCAACTACTTATTGCTCATCCACAGATCGCCATGGCCAAACACATTAAGTTCCTTCGCCATGAAGGTTCGTTGTATCTCACCACCATCTTTGAGGCGGATCCCGAGACTGCACTAGCGCTTGCGCAGGTTCTGGCAGGTTATTGCCGCTCGATCCCTGCGGCCGCTTACGGCGAGATACGTCCAGGCCTGCGAATTGCAATGTATTACCTGCTGCTCGGAGATCACGACAGCTTGATCACCAGCCTATGGTGGGAAAAAGGGGGAGGAGTCGTTGCCACTGCACTCGAGTTCACCTCGAGTGACAAAACCTCGAGTGACAAAACCTCGAGTGGCAAAACCTCGAGTGGCACGGTGCTCTGGCGGCCCGCGCGTGGTGAGTGCTTAGGCCAGGCCGAGCAATGGTGGCGCGATGCAACTGCCTTGCACCTTCCATTGATTCCACCAGGTCGTCGCCGTTATCTGCATTCGTGGCAAAGTGGTAACACGGTTGTGACAGTGGATCCTTTCGGAGATCTCGACAACAACACCACCGCTGAATTGATTTTTGTGGAACACCGCAATGGCGCCCTGGCTGCTATGCCCTTGAATTTTGTATCGCGCAGCGAAGACAGAGTCACGTGGGAGTTGGATCGTGGTTCGCTGGCTCTCATTCAAGATCGTGGCATTAACCCTGGTGAGTCCGGGACCGTGGTCGTGGAAATGCAGGAGAGCCACGGTCATTGGCGTAACCGAAGTGCCGTCACGGATCGCGAGGGTGTGCATGCAGGTTCATCATTGGACCTCAGCTCATTAGCAAGTTTCGATTGCGCTGATTCACTTGTGCTGGCTACAACCCCGCAAGGAACGCTGATCTGGTCAGCATCAGGAACATCAAAGAGTTTTGGCTCGGTAGTGAGGAAATTCCGACGCAAAATTGCTCCCGGCTTTACCCAGCGTCCAGCCATATTCGATACAGCCACTGATCGACCAATATTCCTTTACGCACCCGCGCCGCTTCCTGACTTTGACTCCAGGCTTACTCGGTTTGACACCCAGGCGTGGATAAATGAATTTGGAACTGATGCCTATCTGCTCATTCCGCAGGAGTCATTTACACCTGCACCGGCCCGATTCAGTTACGCGTATCGCACCTACTCGCCACAACGTTTATCCGCAGCTAAGTCGGTAGCGACTTATGTCATTACGGATCAACCGGCACTGGTGGATTCTGACAGCGCAATTGGGTTTAGACAGGATCTCGGTCCGGCTCGATACCTGCTGCCGCCGCTCAACACCACGGTGTTGCGCGCCCAGGTATTGCAGACAACCCAAGAACTCCATGCCCGGGTGCGCCACCTTCTTGACCAGAGCAACTCGGGTGGTACGCCATGAGCACCTATGTGATCACCGCAAACAACATTGCCGAACTCGGCGGAGCCCAGAATGTTGCCCACACACTGGCTCGAGGTTTGGCATCCCGCGGTCACGCCGTGTACCTGGTGGGGATCACTCCGGTTACTGAGCCACACACGTACACGCCCTCGCACCCTGATGAGGCCTACACCTCGCTGACATTGATGCCACAGATCTGGCCGGAGAAAACCAGCACCAATGGTGATCTGCGCGCGAACCTTCGTGCCCACGCTGTGTCAGAGATGCAAACACTCCTGCAATCCCTGGGCAGCGCGAATATTGTGGCAACGCAACTGTGGTCATTAGAAATTGTTCTCGATGCCCTGGGCGGCCCGAACCTCAACTTCCCAGTTATTGGCCAGTACCACGGCTCCTTTGCGGCCGCTGCCGGCGGACGTGATCTTCGCCGAGCACAGAAGTCGGCGGGCGCCTGTGATTATTTTGCCGTGCTCAGTCGCGAAGATGCCCAAGCATTTGCCGCGGCTGGCCTGACAAATGTGATCTATGTGCCCAATCCGATCACTCTTACTGCTCGCCAGTTCAATGCTGCGTTGGCATCTCGTCCAGGACAGACCTCTGTGCACATGATCGATTTTGTGGGGCGGCTCTCCGAGGAAAAGGGTCCTGATCTTCTTCTGGACGCATGGGAAATCAATCGTCCTCCGGGCGTGACACTTCGCCTAACCGGTAGCGGACCTATGGAGTCTGAACTCATTAATCGTCATGTGGAAGGCGTGGAATTCCACCCACCGGTCACAGATGTGGCGCCGCTTATTGCCCAATCACGAGTTGTGGTGATTCCCTCTCGCACCGAGGGTGCTCCGCTGGTACTTGCGGAGGCATTAGCTCTTGGGGTACCCGTTGTTGTCACGGATGTCTCTTCGGGAATCCGTGAAATGGTGGCTAACAATTCCCGAGCTATGTTGGTGGAAAGCGAAAACGCACAGGCGCTCTCGCACGGCATTTTGCAGGCGCTTTTACTATCACCCGATCCGGAACCGACTTTGCCTGATGACTCCCATATCTATTCACAATGGGAAAAATTGTTCGCTACAGATGCGAATTAGCTCGAGTTAAATCTTCTTCGAAGTCAACTTCCACCGCATACAGGTCTGAAATATCAATGGGAATGAATCGTGTGGAATTTCTGTCAATGGAGATTTCAATTCCGCGCTCAAAGTAATCGCTGTCCTCACAGGCCTCGAGTCCGGCAATGAGGTCTGCTTTGTCTTTCTCGGCGACAAAGTTGATGCCGACTGACTCGCCGAGTGCATTGACAACCGTCTTGGACAGTTCGCTGATCAATCCGTCAGAGCCAACGCGGTACTTGACTTCTTCCTCGCCAACGGCAGCCGTGTTCACGCAGACAAATGATTCATCGCGATCAATGTATTCCTGAATTCGATCAAGGACGCGCGGGTCAAAAACAACATCGCCATTCATCCACAGCACACCACCGGGTCCAGAAAGACGCAGCGCTTTAAGCAGACTTCTATTGGTGTTGGTTTGGTCAAATGCCTCGTTGTAGACATAAAGATTATTAGGGAAAGACTCAATAATGAGTTCCAATTTAAAACCAATGACCGTCATGATGCGAAGTTCGTCGCCAAAAGCCTTGGTGAGATTGTCCACCTGTTGCCGCATGATTGTGCGGCCATCGGACAGGGGAGTAAGTGGCTTGGGCCACGGCCGACCGAGTCGGGTTCCCATTCCTGCCGCGAGGATTACCGCTGTTTGAGTCACCGCAAAAGCCTACTCACTGATGTTTCGAGTGCGTTGGAGTCCTTGAAGGGCGACATCATGTTGATGGATTGCGGAGGTGAGTTCCCGCCAGAACTTTTCCGTACTGGCACCTCGGGTCACGTCACCGAAATAGTGAGTACGCATTGCTTCGCGTTGCTCCCTGTGGCTGTCCTCTTGTAATGCCGCTGTGATCATGCCGTCAATATTTTGCACGTTAGTCACGTCAACGACCTGGCAGGCGGACACCACGGGAGAATCAATAATCAGTTGTTCACGGTCACTCCGCCGATCGGTCACAATGATTGGTGCAGTCGGGGAGAGATACAGATGATCAAGTGTCACACTGGAAATATCAGCAATCAATAAATCTGTCGCAGGCAAGACACCAAGGATGTTGCCACGAGCAACATAACGGTGTTCGCTTCCTGCGTTCTTGATGAGTTCCACAATTTCTTTGTGTCTGGCACGAACATTCGGATCCGAAGAGTCGATCACCCTGGGATGAGGCTTGTATACAAACCGCACCCCCGGTGTTTTGAGTGCAGCATTGGCTATCGCCACACCATAAAGATCCACCGAGGTGTAGTTATTGGCCTCGTCTTCACCTTCCCAAGTGGGGGCATACGTGATTGTGATGAGTCCGGTATCCGGTAGCGGATTCTTGATATCAAGATCAAGTTGCGGTCGGCCAACGGGAATCAGATGCGAATAGTCAAACCATGCAATTGCAGCTCGGTGGCGATCAATGGCTGCTTGGCCGGCAACAAATACTTTGTCGTATGCCTTGGCCTGATTGCTGACCATGCAAATTTTGTCACTCTCGCCATGATTGACATGAATATGCACGGCCTGTTGAAATGAAAGTGATTGAAAATTGGTCCACCCATTATTGACATACACGACAGCATGAAAACTTGCTCTGTCATAAAGTGCCATGAGATCCTCATAGCGTGGAACCAGTAGCACCTGCAGTGTGGTGATCTTTTGTAATTCCAAATACGACTCAATATTGCGAACCACCACAATCGTGGTGAGATCGCGTTGCTGTTCAAAAATGGGGAGCCATTGAGTGAGTTGGTACAACTTTGCCGGTTGATCGGCAAAGTACAGGGCAATGTCGGCGTCGGGGATATTGTCTAATTCGAAGCCCTCAGGCTCCATGCTGCCGAAATCTCGCATACGGCGACTCAGCCCACGGGCAATCCGCTTGGCAAATAGGCCCGCGGTGCTGTTTTGACTCTTCTGGGAACTGGACGCCACGTGCTGCACGATACGACAAGAGGTGTCATCTAATGTAAACGCCGTGCGCGTCCTTTGGGAGCACCGTCAAGTGCTCCGCATGCTGGTCTTACGAGACCTGCAACGCCAATACACGAAATTCAGGCTTGGCTACCTCTGGTCCTTACTCGAGCCCCTTGGCATGGCGCTGGTGCTCTGGCTGGTCTTTTCTGTCCTTTTGGGCGAAAGAGCACTTGGTTTGCAGCCGTACCTCCTGTTCTTGTCTGTAGCGATTTTGCCCTGGTGGTGGTTTCTCAAAAGCGTTCAGGCTTCCACCAAAATCTTCCGGCGCATGAGGGGTGAAATTGCCTTCTCGGGGCTTCCGCTACAAATTTGGGTTTTGCGTACCGTTATTTCCTCCATGGTGGAATTTATTTTCTCCCTCCCCGTGATCTTGATCGCCGTTGCGGTCACAGGTTTCCTTCCAGGGCCGTGGATTGCGTTATTCCCTGTTGCTATCGCACTTCAGTTCCTCTTGCTTTACGGCATCGGATTGTTGGTGGCATCACTCAGTGTTGTTGCACCAGATGTCACTCGAGTTGTCAAAATAATTCTCCGAGCAATGTTCTACCTGTCACCGATTTTGTATTCCATTTCCAACATCCCTGCCAGTGTCCAACCTATTGCTGCGCTTAATCCACTGGTGGGAATTTTGGGGCTATATCGGATTGGCTGGTGGCCAGAAGAACAGACCTCCGCCTGGGCGCTGGTTACTTCCCTAGCCGTAGCTGCTGCATTCCTTATTGCAGGTCTGATCACATTTAAAGTTCTCAAGCCCAGAATTTTGAAGGAGGCGTGATGGAAAACATTCTTGAGTTCAGTCATGTCTCACTCACCATGTCCCAAACCAAGCGTCGCTCAGGTGCGGGGAAGTCTAAGCGTTTACGTCGATTTGCGGGGGAAACCAAACGCCAGGTAATCCCCGTTGTCAACGATCTCTCATTTACCGTGCAGCCGGGACAATCAATTGCACTCGTTGGTGGCCGAACACTTGCTCGCACATCAATTCTCAGATTGGCCGCAGGCACGTTAATTTCGGATTCGGGCACAGTGTCACGGACTGAGCCGATTGTTCCCATGATTGGTATTGCCCGAGCACTGGGTCGCGGGTACACCGTTCGGCAAAATATTTATCTCGTGTGCGGACTCCTCGGTCTTTCCCCTGAACAAGTGGAACAACGAATCCCGCAGATCACAGAATTCGCTGACCTGAAAAATATATTGGACCGACACTTGGGTGTTGCACCAGCAAGTACGCGACAAAAGTTGGCGTGGAGCATCGCTATGTCACTTGATGCCCGTTTCTATGCCGTTGATCAGACTTTGGTGGTTGGCGAGCGTGATTTCCGCCAAAAGTGTTGGACTCATGTGGATCAACTGCGTGAGCAGGGTGCAACATTCATCATCTCTGCGGACAACTCCAAGGTCTACCGACGATTCTGTGATCGCGCACTGTATTTCAGTCAGGGCAAACTTGAAGCCGACACCACCGTGGCTGAAGCTCTTTCCTTGGCG
Source organism: Candidatus Nanopelagicales bacterium (assembly GCA_018402075.1). The sequence goes on from JAGYJP010000002.1 coordinate 113,031, forward strand.
CGCAAGGCTCGGCATGCGGCGCGAGAAACTGAGGATTGACGTAGCCGCATATGCGTGTGCGCGCCGATTAGGCTTGCCCCCATGGTGAATGAATCACAGGCCGGGCTCGGCCCTGCGATTTCACCCATTGCCTCGGACGGTGTACTCCTACATATCGGGGTCCACAAGACCGGCACCACGGCCATTCAAGCCGCTCTTGCCGATGCTCGCGAACCTCTGGTTGAGCACGGGGTGCGATATCCGGGCAAGTTGCAGGCCCAGCACCGCGCTGCTCTTGCGGTCCTAGGTCGCCCTTGGGGTTGGAATACCCGAGGCGGTGGCGTTCTTGACCGCGAGCACTTTGATCGCCTGGCCAAACGAACTGCGCAGGCGCCAGGGCGGGTGGTGATCAGCAGTGAGTTTTTCTGCGAAGCGCCCGAAGACACGGCGGTGGAAGTTATTCGAGACCTTCGGGGTAGGTCCAATCGCCCGGTGCAGGTGGTTGTGACTTTGCGCAATTTGGGCAAATTATTACCTTCATCGTGGCAGCAGTATTTGAAGTACGGGCTTACCACTCCTTATGACAAGTGGCTCGAAGATGTTTTCGCCACACCGGGAAGTTCAAAAATGACACCTACTTTTTGGAAGCGGCACGATCACGGCGATGTTGTGCGTAGGTGGTCTCGTGCAGTGGGTCCAGAAAATTTATCGGTACTCATTCTTGAAGATGTTCCCCGGGATTTTGTCTTCCGCTCATTTGCGCAGTACCTCGGCGTCCCTGAAGAAATTCTGACCAGTCGAATGGACCTCACCAGCAATCGCTCCATGACAGCGGCTGAAGCTGAAGTATTAGTGCGGCTCAATAAGCGCGTGAAGAAATCCATGCAATGGGGAGACTATGTTCGCCTCGTTCGTAGGGGAGTGGCCCTGGGCATGGTGGAGGGCCGTGAGCCTACTGAAATCGAGGTGAAGCTCTTCACTCCGCAGTGGGCACTAGATGCAGCGCAGCAGGCGGGCGAGAAATCCGCCAATGCAATCATCGAATCTGGTGTCACCGTTTTGGGAAATGTGGATGCCTTGCGGGTTGGTCTAGCCAGCGGTGAGCAGCCGCAGGAAACTGATTCACTTCCCATCGATGCTGCGGTACAAGCACTGGTCTCGGTTATTCAGGCATCTGGTGAGAGTCCCACCTCACGCGAATTAGCCGGTCGTCTGGTTCGCCAAACTAAAAAAGATGGTATTCGCTCTCTCTGGCGAAAGAATTCCGAGTGACGTTCACTCTTGCCCTGCAAGGGGACACCGCCGCCGAACAAATCGACAGTGTGGTGGCAGCGCTTGGCGAATCTGAAGACGATCTCGTCATTATTTCTGGGGATCTAGTGATCAACCCTGCGGTACTAGCTTCGGTCACTGAGAATCCCTTCGCCGGTACCTGTGCCGCTGTTCGTAGATCGCGGGACGGAAACCTGCGAGTGCTTCACCACCATCTTGTGGCTGCTGGTACCTCCTTTCACACAGTGAACTCCACAAATGCCGTGAGTGTGGGAGCGCTGCGATTGGCTCGTCGCGATCATGCGCGCATACTCCCGGTGCTGACATCACTCTTGGATTTCGTGTTCGATCAACAAGATGTAAAGCCAGATGAGTCACTGGAACTAATCATTACGGCACTGCTTCGGGCGCAGATTCAGGTGAAAGAAGTCGAAATTATCGATGCTCCGTGGTTTCGCTCACCACAGGATCTTGACATGGCGAATCACGAAGTTTTTTCGATAAAGGAAACAACCATTCGGCGGTTACAGGCAAACCGAATAGACGATGGATTCTACTCGACATTCGTTGTTCGCAAACTTTCCAAGCCACTTACCGGGTTAGCCATTCGCTGGGGGCTCAGCCCCAATGCAATAACTCTGATTTCATTTGTCGTCGGTTTGCTCGCGGCCGCGTCATTTGCTGCAGGAAATAAATGGTTCCTTGTACTCGGGGCAATCTTGCTTCAATTCTCGCTCGTCATTGATTGTGTTGACGGGGAAGTTGCCCGAGCAACACGACGCTTTTCCACTCTCGGTGCGTGGCTAGACGCCTCTACCGATCGGGTCAAGGAATATGCGGCGTATGCGGGCCTAGCCGCTGGTGCCGTTGTCATGGGTGTTGACTCGTGGCGAGCATGGAGTTTGGCTTTGATTCTCATGGTGGTGCAAACAGCGCGCCACATGGGTGATTACAACTTTGCCGCCATTCAACGGATTCGCGAAATTGGTCTGCCATTCGCTGCGATTAATGATCCCCAAGATCCCTGGGGTTCGCAGTCGGGTGCTATTGCTCTTTCCACGCAGATCAATAGTCGCCCGATTATTCGATGGGCGAAGAAAGTCATTCATATGCCCATTGGTGAGCGCTGGCTTGTACTCAGTGTGGTGGCGATCATCTTCAACGGATATTGGGCGCTACTTGCGTTATTGATATTGACATCTTTCGCCTGGCTTTACACATTGGTGGGTCGGGTACTTCGCACATTGCGCTGGTCACATGAACCCGCGGGAGTGGAGTTGATTGCGGATCAACTTGATTTTGGTCCACTCCTAGGTTCATTAGCCTCGCGCATCAATGTGTTGCCAACATCCCGGTGGAACTGGTCGTTTCCCATGTTGCTTCGGATTATCGAAATGGGACTGGTGGCGGCTATTGCCATATACGCCTATCCGCAATGGGAAACATTGGCATTTGGCTACCTATTCATTATTGCTTTTCATCACTATGACAACCTGTATCGAGCATTGGGTGGAACGCAAGCACCTCGCTGGATCACGTGGTCAGCTCTGGGAGTGGACGGTCGCACATTGATCATTGTGGTTGCCGGCCTCCTTGGCATTACCGCATTCCATGACACCCTTAATCTCGGAGTAGCGTGGTTGTTCATGTGGTGCGTGGTAATCGCGTCGGTTCAGTACCTAGGTGCGCAAAAGAAGGTGGAGTTGCTGTGAGTAGTCAATCTCAACCGAAATCGCATCCGACCATTGCGCAAATCCGCGAGGTGTGTCAACCGCCATCTGTGCGTGGCCGTAAAAATTCCGAGCACTGGGTTGCAGATGTGTATCTACGCGATCTTTCTCCCTACCTCACCAGCCTTTTACTGCGAACACCAATCACCGCGAATGGCGTGACCTATCTCATGATTTTGACCGGCGCATTGGCCGGAGTGGTCTTGCTGATTCCTGGCATGCCCGGTGCAACGCTCGCACTCATCTTGGGACAAATGCAAATGTTGTGGGATTGCTCTGACGGTGAGGTGGCACGCTGGCGCAAAACATCGTCCCCTAAAGGCGTTTTTCTTGATCGAGTTGGGCATTATGTTGCGGAAAGCATCATTCCTTTGGCATTAGGTCTACGTGCAGCGGGATTCCCCGAAGCAGGGTGGCTTGATACTCCGTGGCCGCTGATTGGTGCGTTGCTCGCGCTGATCATCATGTTCAACAAGGCTCTCAATGACATGGTGCACGTATCGCGTGCATACAACAACATGCCACGACTTGAGGACAGAGAGAGTGTGGGTGTTCCCACCGTCGGTGCGGTGCGCAAACTCCGCTCCCTTGCCCGCCTCTTTCCCTTCCAGCGTGCATATCACTCGGTTGAGCTCACCATTTTGATTTTCCTGGCGGCTGTAGGTGACCTCTTCACAGGTGATCTCAGTGTCACGCGATTCCTTCTAGCGGCGTTAACCGTACTGGGTGTTGTCACGATTATTGGCCACTTCATTTCGATCATGACATCGAGCAAATTGCGGTGACCAGTTTCGGTGTGGTCATTTTGACCATGGGTTCTCGACCTGCCGAGTTACGTCGAGGAATTGAATCAGTTCTTGCCCAGCAGGCAGTGACCACTGACATTGTGGTTGTCGGCAATGGTTGGTCACCGACGGATCTCCCTTCCGGGGTCAAGGCGCTTGCGCTTTCAGAGAATGTCGGAATTCCCGCTGGGCGCAATGCTGGAGTGCACCAAGTGAAGGGCGATTATCTATTTTTCCTCGATGACGATGCCGAGTTACCGTCACCAGATTTCCTTGCCCGCATCTCGCATATTTTCCAGCAACATCCTGAGGTCGGCTTGATTCAACCGCGAGTGGTGGATCCCACGGGTGTTCCCGGTCCCGGTCGTTGGGTACCTCGATTGCGCACAGGTGATCCCAGCACCTCCAGTCCAGCAACAACCTTGTGGGAGGGAGCAACTGCCATTCGCCCCGAAGTATTTGTGGCGTGCGGTGGGTGGCCCGAAGAATTCTTCTACGCCCATGAAGGAATCGATCTAGTGTGGCGGGTGTGGGACGCAGGTTACCTTCCCTGGTACGCCGGTGACATTGATGTGTATCACCCGGTGATCAACCCGCTGCGGCATGAAGAGTTCTTCCGCATGCAAGCACGCAACCGCGTGTGGTTAGCTCGCAGAAATCTTCCTGTGGTTCTCGAGCCGCTGTATATCGGAACGTGGTCGGCACTCACTCTTGCACGAACGCGAGATAAGAAGTCACGACAGGCATACATTGCGGGCTTGCGTGAAGGATTTACCGTCGCACCAAATGATCGCTCACCCATGAAGTGGTCCACCGTGTGGAAAATGACTAAAGCTGGCCGACCGCCAATAATCTAGCTCGCGCAGGTTTCGACACTAGCTCGCGCAGAAACTCTCCTCGGCGGTATTCACATTCGCCGTTTTATCCTTGAGCGCTTCACTGATCGTGACCGGTTTCGCCACGGTGAAGTCAGGTCCAATTATCAATTGCATGGTGGAGCCATTGCCCTTTTGTGTTTCTTGGATTGTGACGCCGGCTGAGTATGCAATTGTTTTGGCGGAGACATCCCAACCAGGGTCATAAATAAGAGTTGTTTGAGCGACGGTAGGTCCCTTCTTGACATTGACGACATTAAAGCCCTCGGAGCGAAGCTCCTTCTTGGCTTTCTTTCCGGCACCCTTGACTCCTGTGCCATTTACGATTTCTACGCGGATGTCTTGTGGAGCTGTGCGAAGTAGGGGTTGATCATTGGCGGCCTTTGGTGGCCAGGGTGTGTCTTTGATCATTGAGCGGAAGAGTGGCTTGGCCTTCTTTTTGTTCATCAGGACGTTTGCGCCATCGCCCGCGGGGTACCACGGCAAAGTGGTGAAAGTAATGTCACCGGGACGTAAGTCCTTCATGCTCACCGCGAGTTCGCGCAGGTTGTCAATATTGGCAAGCTGGGGATCGGCGGTGAGGGATTCGGTCGCGGCATTGAGTACACCGAGAAGGGATGCGGGGTTGAGCAATGTTCCACTGGAAAGAACCTGGCGCGCCATGGAGGAAAGGAATGCCTGTTGCCGGCGAATGCGGGAAGTATCAGAACCATCGCCCAAGGTTTTACGGGCACGAACAAATGCAAGTGCTTGCTCGCCAGAAACCATATGTGTACCGGCGTCCAGCTTTAATCCGCTCAGAGGGTCATTTACGGGTTCGCTCAAGCAGATTTCCACCCCACCAATAGCCTCGGTGATTCGTTTGAAGGCACCGAAGTCAATAACCATGAAGTTATCAATTGTCATTCCTGACATTTCTTCGACGGCCTTTAGGGTGCAGCCGGGGCCGCCTATTGTCATTGCTTCATTGAACTTGCCGGTGCCACCTCCAACCGTCTTGCCCTTGACCTTGCATTTGGGCAAAGTGATCAAGGTGTCGCGGGGAATGCTGACCGCGGTAGCCGCTGATCGATCGGCGTTCACATGCAACAAGATGGTGGTGTCTGAGCGCTCGGAAGTTCCAAATTCGGCGGCGCTGCCGTATCCCCGGTTGTCTTTACCTACCCGGGAGTCACTTCCCATGAGCAGAACATTAAAAGGAGCGGTTTCCCCAGTTTCTTCATCGATGACAACCGAATCGGTGCTCTCGATTGTTGAGCCAGTCTGCTCGGAGACATCGAGTGCGGTGATATTGCCTTCAAGTTGATTCAGGACCGCGGTAGCTCCCGCCCCCACCGCGGTGACGGCCAGAATCGCACCGCTGGTGGTCGCTGCAACCACTCGGGGCCAACGTTTAGCACTCACTGAATCGAATATTCCTTCGGCAGTAGTGGGGAAGTGCCGCTCGGGATGATTGGCATCTCTGTATGCGAACTCCCATAGTAAGCGGATCCTTTTGAGGTCAGAGGTATGACGCACCCGAAATCCGGATAGTTCCGTTGCCAGAGTTTGGCCAATATTTTGGCGCAATCCCCGGAAATACGGGCTTTTCATGGATTTTGACATCGGGGGCCCCTGGATTAATCCCCCAACACCCCGACCCGGGGCTTTGCCGTACGGGGGAACGTGTGTGACACTACTGAGACATTAAAAATGTTGACTATGTTGCCCAAGTTGTAAATGTGAAAGGTGAGGCGTGCTTTTTCCCCAAGGCATGAAGCCCCGGTTCATCCTGCCCGCGATCCTGATCGTGGCGGGCTCCCTAATCCTTCCCGTGGCCGGTTCGGATCTCCTTACCAGCGATTCCTCTAAGCCTCGACCTTCTGATTCTCAACTTCTTGGTAATCAGACTCTTGGTTCCCCCACTCTTGATTCCCGCTCCGATGCTCAACTCTCTCCCTACACCGAGCAACGGATCCCACTTCAGGGAATCGATCCGAATGTTGTCACCGCAGGCCAAGCCGCCATGGTCAACTACGAGGCCTTATTGGATGGCGCCATCATCACCGATGCCCTCTATCGACCTGAGGACACGGAATCCGCAATTGCTCACGCTGATCATGATGCTCACGCTGATCATGATGCTCACGCTGATCATGATGCTCACGCTGATCATGATGCTCACGCTGATCATGATGCTCACGCTGATCATGATGCTCACGCTGATCATGATGCTCACGCTGATCATGATGCTCACGCTGATCATGATGCTCACGCTGATCATGATGCTCACGCTGACGAAGTCTCAGCTGATCTCGAACCCGTCATTGCAACTCGCAGCGCACAGACAAAGCCGTTCACGTTGGTGGGAATCAGCGCCGCGCAACCATTTGATGAAGGTTCACAGGTTGTAGTTCGGGTTAAAGAAGAAGACGGCTGGACAGAATGGGCGCCATTGCCCATTAGTGAGCATCTTCCCGATGCCGATGAAGCTGTCGGCATTGTCTATGGAACAGAGCCGTTGTTAACCAGTGAGGCAACGGGAGTTGAAGTCCGCATTGATACTCCCGGAGGAAGCGAACCGGTTAACCCTGAAGTTGTATTACTTGATGCACCGGTGATTGATTCCGACTCTGATCTTCCAGATCCAGGAGAGGGATTCACCCCGATAAGCGCCGTGGCAGCGAGTACCGTGAGCGCACCGATGCCGCTGATCATCACCCGCGACCAATGGGGTGCCAATGAATCCCAAACTCGTTTGGGACCGAAATATGCCCCCACCATTAAAGCGGCCTTCGTTCATCACACGGCCTCCCGAAACGACTACTCGCCCGAGCAATCGGCTGCCCAAGTGCGCAACCTTTACAACTGGTTCACCAAGGGCCTGAAGTACTCGGACATGGCATACAACTTTTTGGTGGATCGTTATGGCCGTCTGTACGAAGGTCGTGGGGGTGGCGTTGATAAGGCTGTAGTCGGCGGCCACACCGCAGGTTTCAATGATCAAACTTTTGCAGTGTCGGCAATTGGTAATTTCCAAAAACTTAAGCCGAATGAGCCAGAGATGACTGCAATTGTTGATTCGATGTCTTCCTTGCTTGCCTGGAAGCTGTCCATGAACCATCGGGATCCCAATGGCCAAACAACACTTGTATCTGACTCTGCCGCGGGTACCTCACGCTATAAGCCGGGGCAAACAGCGACTGCCAGTGTCGTTGGTGGGCATGGCGATATTGGATCGACGTCGTGCCCGGGTCGCTATCTGGAAGAACAATTACCTGCTATTCGCGCAGCTGCGGGCGCCAAAATGGGCGCGAGCATGATTAATCCTGCGGCGGCGCCCGCATCGTGGGGAACACAAACTCCCGTGCGAATTGGCGCGGTGACAAATGCGCCACTTCAATGGAATCTCACCTTGCGCTCCCAATGTGGCGACGTGGTTCGGACCCTGAGCGGAGCCCAAGAAGCTCCGGGGGCCATGTCCATTGACTGGGATATGCGCAATGACGCTGGCCAGCCAGTTCCTCCCGGCACCTACTCCATCACCATGAATTCCACCGGAAACGGTGAACCGTTGTACCCATGGTTCGGGCAGGCACAAGTTCTTGCGACGTCAGAATCGCCACCAGATCCATGTGCACCTCCGGCAACTTTTACCCTGAGTGGGTCGGGATTTGGTCACGGAGTGGGGCTATCCCAGTGGGGTGCTCGCGCAATGGCGACAGCAGGAATGGATGCACCGTCCATCCTTCGCTACTACTATCAAAATACGGAAGTCGTTCCCGTCCAAGATGATATGGAAATCTCCGCCAATATCGAATACCAAAAAGTTCGCATTGACATGAGAAGTGAAGCCTTAGATCCCTCCGGCGGCGCACTGGAAGTTTCCGTGGGTGGCGTGGTGTATCAGGGGTCACCATCAGATGTCTTCCAATTCCAGCGCTCCGGGTCACAGGTTCGAGTGGTTCGTATCGCGGGTGGATCCCAAAGCGTTATTGGCGAAGGGCCAAATGCGACTGCAAGACCGCTGGGCGCGACCCTGGTGCAAGTTGTAAACAAAGGACGCAGTCTTTCTACTTCCGGGAGTCGTTTCCGTTATGGATTCATCGAGGTAACCCCCGTGACCTCTGGGGGCAAGAATTTACTTAATGCGGTCAACAAACTTCGGTTACACGAGGAGTATTTGTACGGAATCGCAGAAGTCCCGAGTTCGTGGCCGGATGCCGCACTTCAGGCACAAGCAATTGCGGCGCGCACATACGCCTTATCCAAAATCAACTCAGGAATTAGAGCGAGTTGTAATTGTCATGTTGACGATGGGTACGGACCATTTACCGATCAGACATTTGTCGGGTGGTCCAAGCAGTCAGCTGCACAGGGTGATCGTTGGGTGAATGCCGTCAATGCAACATTGGCTTCTCCCAACACCGGACTCGCAGTCCTGCATGCAGGCCAACCGATCAGGGCGTTTTACTCCGCATCCAATGGCGGTGCTAGTCAAGCCAGTGCGGATGTGTGGGGTGGCGCACTGCCGTATGTCGTGTCGGTACCTGATCCGTATTCACTGGATCCGGCAAACCCTGACAGTTCATGGACAAAAACACTCACCCAAGATGAAGTAGCTCGAGCCTTCGGTGTCAGCGGCGTGTGGGCACTGAACGTGACGGAGCGCCATGGATCTGGTGCGGTGAAAACAATTGCCGCAACTTTGGCGGACAGCACCATTGTCACGAAATCTGGGGGCGAAATGCGCTCCGCACTCGGCCTGAAATCATCTTTTGTCAATGCGATCGACGGCAATGTCGGCGTTGCCGTGACAGCACCACAAGCTCCGGCTGCGGTGCCAGTTCCGGTGCCTGCCACTGCGAGTGAACGCAGCGTGGTGATCACTACAGCCAGTAATGCGGCGCAACCAGCAGGAAAACCATTTACGGTGAAAGGAAAGGTGAAGCCTGGCAAGAAGGGCCTGAAAACCCAACTTCAACAACAGGTTGCGGGCGAGTGGAAAGTAATTGCGACCAAAAAGACTCGCAAGGCTGGCAAAGTCACCTACCGCGTGAAGGAAGCATGGCCACCCAGCACGACCCAGTTGTATCGCATTGTGACCACGAAAAAGAAGAGCATTGTGGGCGCAAGCACTGAGTTAAGTATTGGCGTGGTTCCCAGCGTTGCTCCGCGCACGGTATCCCTTCGCTCGGAAGCCGCGGTGACCGTCAAGGCGGGCAAGGGCATGACGATTAAAGCAATCATTCGCCCGAAGAAAAAAGGATTAACAGTGTGGCGTCAAGTCCTGGTCAGTGGCGATCCTGAAACGGGTGAGTGGAAGACAGTCGATATTAAAAAGACTGCAAAAAAGGGTCGAGTAACATTCCGCATCAAAAAAGCTAAGCCGGCCGGAGCTACCTACACCTATCGGTTGTTGGTCGTGGATAACCGACAGGCGGCAGGAGTGAGTCCACTCGTTACGGTTGCAGTAGGCGGGTAATTTTCTCCTGATTCACGATCGATTCAATTCGTTCTGATGATTGCGCGTGCTTGTTGATGAATACCACTGAACCCCGGGTAATCAGCGGCAGGAGGAATGGACCGTAGAAGTATGTGTCCGAATCGGTGTGATCAGTGTGCGCAATTCCAATACGCTCTGCTCCTTTTATGCCGTGGGTTTCTGCCCAATTGCTCACCGTTTCAATGAGCTCATATTGATCTGGGAAGTACTCCGGGTACATCCATGCATCGGGTTGGCCCAAAACATCTTGGGTTATTTCATCGGGGCCTCCAGCAGGCAATCCGAGCGGATGTGTGGAGACTAAGAGTGAATTAATGGAAAAGACATCTGCATGTGTCGAGTGGGTGTGGACCAGATCGAGTCCCGCGATCAAGGCCGCGCCCTGCCACACCGACTGCTGCCAAGTCCAGCCAAGATTCACCATCACGGGTTCTCCGGGATCGATATCCAGAACATCGCGAAATGCATTTGCTGATTTGGCAATTCCGTTGGCCAATGTCCTACCGGAAAGTTCCACGCGTCCGTTGTCATCAATCACCGTGACGAAGGGTTGATCAGGGTGGGCAATTCCCTGGAGAAGTTGCCAAATATCCGGATGCTGCATTTGTGCAGGTTAATCGAGGTTATCTAAGGGTCTGTGGCAGGCTGCCCCTATGCGTGAGGCAATACTCCTTGTTGGTGGTCAGGGCACTCGTCTGCGTCCGCTCACCATCAATACCCCCAAACCGATGCTCCCGGTGGCAGGTGTTCCGTTCACGGTGCACCAAATCCTGCGCGCCCGCGACGCAGGGGTTACCCGAATTGTGCTGGCCACCAGTTACAAAGCAGATGTTTTTGCGGACTTTATGTCGAACTCCGAATTGAGTGGCGCAGATAGTGGAATTGACGTCGTGATTGCCACCGAAGAAGTTCCGCTGGGGACGGGGGGTGCCATTCGCTATGCGTCGTCATTTCTCACCTCGAAACCAAATGACCCCGTGATTGTTTTTAATGGCGATGTCCTCACCGGGCTGGATATCAATGCATTAGTGCGCCACCACGAGGAAACACATAGTGACGTCACTTTGTATTTAACAAGGGTGAGTGACCCTCGCGCATACGGGTTGGTACCCACGGATACCAATGGACGTGTCCTGCAGTTCCTCGAAAAGCCACAAACACCTGAAGAAATCGTCACCGACCAAATCAATGCAGGTTGCTATGTATTCACTCGATCCGTGATTAATGAAATCCCTGAAGGCCGACCAGTGTCAGTGGAGCGTGAGACTTTCCCTGACCTGTTAGCCCAATCGCGTGTGGTCAGCGGAGTTGTTGACCCCGGATATTGGTTGGACCTTGGCACGCCGCTGGCATTTGTCCAAGGATCGGTGGATTTGGTTCGCGGAAAAGCACCCTCTCCCGCAGTGGTCGCCCCAGGAGAGTCATTGACCCTTGCCAACACCGCGGTTGACCCCACGGCGGTGATCTCCGGTGGAACCACGCTGGGAGCCAATAGCCAAGTGGGAGCTGAGTCGGTCATTGACGGCAGCGTGGTGTTTGACCAGGCCGTAATTGGCGCTCATTGCGTGATTCGTAACAGCATTATTGGTGCGGGCGCGGTGATTGGTGACCACTGCACCATCGATGGCAGCCTGATTGGCGATTACAGCAACATTGGTGCTCATAATGAGTTGCGTGAAGGTGTGCGGGTGTGGGTGAACTCGGTAATACCTGAGTTGTCAGTCCGTTTTTCCTCGGATCAATAACGACTCAATATCAATTTCGGTACGTTCTCTTGCGGGTGCAGATGGCTCACCAACCGCAATCCCACCTAGGGGCCAATACGTATCTGGAAGATCGAGAATGCGTCGCATTGTTAACGGGCAAAATATTGACGATGAAATCCACGCTGACCCGAAATTGTCGGTAGCGATACTGATCAGCATATTTTCAATCGCTGCACCACCGGCAATGTGGAACATAGTGCGTTCGCTGTCATTGCGCTGGCCAATATCAAGACCGTCAACAATTGGGTACGTATGTGCACCCGCACCGAGATCAACAAAAGGAAAAATCACCGTTGGAGCTGAGCGTAAAATATTGCCTCGGCTCACTCTCTTCTCGATTTCCTCAGGTGTGCGACCTTCTGCTGCAAGGTCTGATTTCCAGGTGTCCTGCATCGCATTAAGTAGCTCCCCTCGGAGGTGATCATTTTCGCCGCGAACTAATACAAGAAAGCGCCATGGCATGGTGTGGTGAGGAGCAGGGGCGCTCGCTGCTGCGCGCAGCGCGCGTTTAATCACGGCCGCAGGCACGGGTGAGTCGGTGAATGAACGCACGGTTCGCCGGAGGTAGATAGCATCACGGGCACCTTCTAGGCGCGCTTCATTGGTGCCCAGTGAAAACAGATCCTCAGATGAGGGACGGATTAAATCCCGTGCAGATTGGCCCCGTGCAGATTGGCCCCGGTCATCGATGACCCAAGAATCCGCACCGCGTATCACCGCAACGGGTGTCATGCCGCTTTTGGCACGCACCAGTTCACTTGCCGCCGCTAATTGATCTGCCACTGCAACCATTGTCATCTGGAGTTGTTGTCCAAAAGAATCGGTGGTGCCGGTGAGATCATCGAGTACGTGGACGCCGGAGGCACCGATTGCGTGGTCGGTCACGCCAAGTCGCCATGCCCGCCCCAGTGTGTCGGTAATAATCACGCCGAGGGTGATTTCCAGGGCGTTCTCCAAGGATTCGCGCAATTCCCGTGCACTCGCATCCGGGTTGTGTGGGAGAAGTACCACTGTTCCATCTTCGGTATTGCTGGCATCGACACCGGCAGCAGCCAGTATCAATCCATGTCGCGTTTCGACAATTCGAGTTGAGACCGGGATGCCTTCGCGTTCATGGACCTTGGTGGCGACTACTCGAAAAGTTTCTGAGGTAATCGCTTCCTCGCGATCCTGTGCCTGAATTACTCGACCTTCTGCTTTGGCAATAATTTTGCTGGTAACGACGACAATATCGCCGGCCTGTAATCCTCTTGGCAGCTCTGAAGATGAATTAATGGCATCAAGGATGATGCCGGCGAGGTCATCGCCCTTGCGAAATCGATGATCTATCGGTATCCCGATCAGCGAGATCACGAGAATGAATTCGAAGTTGTAGGAAGGGCGAGTTCCAATGCACTGCGTGCAATTTCGCCGGTGATTTCGATGTCGGTCATCATGAGGGGAATCGCATCGCAGGAAATCCCTGATGCTCGAATTCCCTCGACAGATTCTGAATCGCTGATATCTACCAGCCAATAGTCCAGTAGCCCCGACTCGGCATCAGTGGTTGCCGGTGTTCTGGCGCCGTAATGCAGCGCAACTCCCGCGGCAGATGTTTCTACCCCTATTGCGCTCAGGCAGGCATCGGCCATTCCTCGCACCGGTGCGCCATTGACAATCGGTGAGATTCCGATCACCGGTGCGGAAGTGTTATGCACGGCTTCGTGTATTCCTTCAATATTGAGAATTGTTCCAATGGAAACCACCGGGTTACTGGGCGGAATGATCACCAGGTCGGTGTCGGTGATTGCCTCGATCACACCTGGTGCAGGTCGTGCTTGATCCTTACCGACATAAACAAAGTCATGGGCGGGCAATGAGGCCCGGTATTTGATCCACCATTCTTGGAAGTGAATTGCCACTCGCGATTGGGTATCCGGGTGGTCAACAACTACATGGGTCTCGCATCGGTCATCGGTCATGGGAATAAGGCGCACGCCTGGTTGCCAACGGGTGCACAGTGCTTGGGTCACTTCGGAGAGGGAATAGCCGGAGTTCAGTGATGTGGTGCGAACAAGGTGCGTGGCAATATCGCGATCGCCCAATCCGAACCAGGTCGGCTCCACACCATAAGCCGCTAATTCGTCTTTAGCCGTAAACGTTTCATTTTCTCTGCCCCAACCGCGCTCTGTGCTGATCCCACCGCCGAGCGTGTACATGATGGAATCAAGATCGGGGCATATCCGAAGGCCGTGGATCCAAATATCGTCTCCGGTATTGGCGATCACCGTGACTTCCAGTTCGCGTCCATGAAATTTTTCCGCCATGAATTCGCGAACAGTTTCGGATTGGGTGAGCCCTCGAATAAATCGCGCACCGCCAATGCCTCCGGCCAACACGGTAACGCGTAACGCCTGATGTGGTTGATCAGTGAATGTCACGGAGGGATCCTGTCAGAGCGGGAAAATGTCCCTTCTTTGGGGGACACGCCCTAAAAAAATGGGCATTTTTGGAGATATATTCAAGTTTTTGTCTGTTATGTCCGTTTCGTACTTGACGTTTGTGAATTACACCTCTGTAATACAGCCTAAGAAGTACAAAATAACGTTCATAGATTATGCCTGAATAAAAAAGCAGAATAACCAACGAACAGAGTTCCCGCAGAAGTGTGGGTCGAGGAGGAACGGCGCGTGGCCGAATTAACTGCGATAAGTGCAGGAGCCATTGGTCTAGGAGTAATCCCCCTTGCAGATGCAGAGGAGCTTGGGTGGCAGGAGCGAGCACTTTGTGCGCAAACTGACCCTGAGGCGTTTTTCCCAGAAAAGGGTGGAAGCACTCGGGAAGCCAAGAAAGTGTGCCTTTCCTGTGATGTTCGGGTGGAATGTCTCGAATATGCCCTCGAGCAGGATGAACGCTTCGGTATCTGGGGCGGGTTATCAGAGCGCGAACGCAGACGCCTCAAAAAGCGCGCGGTCTCCTAGATCGCGCTCCAGTTATCTGCTTGGCTGTCTAGCCAAAGACCCCACTCGACATAGGGTGGTCCCGTGACCTTCCCCGAGTCCAGCGACCCGCAGCAGCGTCCTGTACCCGAACCTGCGCCCGAACCTGCGCCCGAGTCAGGGCATGGTCCGAGTGATCCCGCGGCAGATATTCCCGTCGAGTGGTTTTTTGATGACCCGGAGGAAGATGAAGGTCCGATCCGCATCACCCGTCCACACTTTGTCACCACGGTGCTGGTCTGCCATGAAGGAGCCGTGTGGCTCCCCGCCGTTCTCACCACGATTGCCCGATCGTCGCGGCCGCCAGAAGTTATTGTCGGAATCGATACGGCATCCACGGACAACTCCGCGGATATTTTGAAAGAATCTCTGGGGTCAGATCGCGTGATCACCTTAGGGAACAACCCTGGTTTCGGCGCTGCCGTGGCCCGTGCGCTTAGTGCCACGCCTCGTCCTGATTTCACCCGAGGCGATTTGCCGGCCGACAGTGTGGAGTGGATCTGGTTGCTCCACGACGATTCTGCTCCCGATACCCACTGCCTAGAGCGACTTCTGGAAGCTGCCGATGACAATCCTTCTGTTGCGATTGTGGGGCCAAAGATTTTGGGCTGGCACGATCGGCGGTTATTGCTGGAAGTAGGGGTGGCCATCACTGCCGACGGGCGGCGCGTCACCGGACTTGAACGCAGGGAACATGACCAAGGCCAACACGATGGCAATCGCGATGTTCTCGCGGTGAGTTCGGCAGGCATGCTCATTCGGCGAGACGTGTGGGAGGCCCTTGGGGGATTTGACCCGGAACTACCGCTCTTTCGGGATGATCTGGACTTCTGTTGGCGTGCCCACCGGATGGGTGAACGCGTGCTGATTGCACCCGAAGCCCAAATCCATCACCGCGAGGCATCGGCTCACGGTAGGCGGGCGACAACCGGAACCACTGACCTTCTGGTCCAAGATCGTGAGGCTGCCGTACACGTTCTTCTCGCGCATTCACCCGGTATCAAGGGATTCTTCCTCGGTTTGCGATTGTTCTTGGGAAGTGCCGTGAGGTCCTTCGTGTACGCCATTGGCAAGGATCTTGCTGCAGCCCGAGGCGAAATTAAAGCGGTCTTTTATGTTCTTATGCATCCCGGAAAAATTAAAAGATCACGGGAACTGATTGGGAAAAGCGCAACCGAACCTGCATCTGTGGTGAATCACCTACGGCCAAGCACATTTGATCAACTTCGTGGAGTTTTGGAAGCCGCAACAGGTTTGGCAACAACGAGTAACACAACAACACCGAATTTGAGTGCATTGGATTCCGGACCCGTTGACGACGACGCAGCGTTCCTTGATCAATCATCTGGCGGTTTTATCTCCCGCGTTATTCGTAAACCAAGTGTAATTGTTGTTGCGCTACTCACTATCCTCGCGATTGTTGCCACCCGATCACTGTGGCTCGGCGACGGAGTTATTCAGGGTGGTGCACTTTTGCCAAGCCCTTGGGGTGCATCTGATCTGTGGGCTTTCTATTTCGATGCCTGGCACAACGTGGGCCCAGGTTCAACGGCCGACTCCCCACCGTACCTGGCAGTCATTGCACTACTGGGAACACTTCTGTTGGGTAAGGCCACGATGGCCGTGCAATTGCTCTTGCTGCTTTCCATTCCACTTGCTGGTTGGTCCGCATATTTCGCATCCCGCGCCATGATCCCCAGCAAAGCCATTCGCCTATGGGGTGCGGTGACATACGCACTTGTGCCAGCCATGACGGGGGCATTGGCACAAGGTCGCATTGGCACCGCTGTCACCGCGGTGGTCCTCCCATTTGCAATCCGGTCCATGTTCCGCACGGGTCAACCTGGAGCCACGTACCGCCGCGCTGCCGGATCTGCATTGCTTCTAGCTATTGTTTTAGCTTTTACACCCACCGTATGGCTTATCGGAGTTATCGCACTCGCTGTTGCCCTGGCAGTGTCTCGCCAAACTTTGTATTCCAATTACCGGCAGATCCTCACAGCCGTGGCGGGTTCATTTATTGCACTGATGCCATGGAGCTTCGGATTAATTCTGCAGCCGGTGCGTTTTCTTCTCGAGCCAGGTTTGGATCTTTCAAGTTTGACCGATCCCAATATCTCCATGTTCGATGTCATTCTGTTGCATCCAGGTGGTCCGGGAATGACACCACTTGTGATTTCTGCAGGAATAGTTCTGGCAGCATTACTGGCACTTCTGCGTACCGACCGGCGCCGAGTTGTGCTGATGTGGTGGATTTTTGCTGGCATTGCGGCTCTGATTGCCTTGGTGCAAGTCTTGTTCCTTTTCACCCCTCCCGGGCAAACAGCAGAAGTACGCACCTGGCCCGGCCCGGCAACATTGGTGATTTCACTAGCATTCATTGCGGCTGCGGCACTTGGTGCACAAGGTTTACGCACCCGATTTGTGGGACAGAGCTTCAGTTTGGGTCAACCCGCAGCGGTTATCGCTGTCATTGGTGCGCTGCTCGCCCCGATCCTGTCGGCTGTGTGGCTCATCCCAGGTCAGGATTCGACCCTATATCGCGGCGATCCTTCGACAGTTCCAGCATTTGTGGCAGCCGATGCCTTCAGCCCACAGGCACCACGCACACTCATCATCAACGATGCCAAATCAGGTCGAGTGACTTACACGGTGATTAACGGATCGGGTCTTTCACTTGGCGATGCCGATGTTCCCCCGCCAGCCCAAACCTGGATAGATATTGATCCCTATGTCGCCGACATGGCATCAGGTCGCGGTGGCGATGAAGTAACAGTGCTCGCCGGCTATGGAATCCGCTATGTAGTTCTTGCACCGGGTTCCTCACGTGATCTTGTGCCCACTTTGGATGCCGAGCCGGGTCTCCGACGACTTTCCAATGCAGACGGTGAAGTGTTGTGGCGGATAGCGGGTGTCACTGCACGAGCACGCATCTTTGATGGTGTTACAGAATCACCTGTGGGTGTTGCCCAGCCCGCTTCCATGGCAACGGATCCTTATATTGATCAAACATTGCCCGATGGCTCCGGGGAGCGTGTCTTATTCATTGGTGCAAGTGCAGATTCCCGCTGGAGTGCCGGTGACCTCGATCAGGTCACCACGGATTCATATTTACAGTGGTCGTCCACATTTGCGATCCCAGCAGGCAGCCCGCCTGTTGTCGTGGAATTCAATTCCACATCACGAAGCCTGTGGTTACTGGCTCAATTGCTTGTCATCATGGTGTTGGTCGTCGTGGCGCTACCTAGTCGCCAACGAGTTGATCTCGATGCGGATGCAGAAGCGCTTGCAGCTCTTGAAGCAAAAACCCTAGGAGCAATGTCCGCTGACAAAGAATTAGCAACATTGGAGGTTCGTCAGCCATGACACAGCCTCGCAATTTGGGAGAAACTAATTCGCGAACGGTTGATTCAGGTTCGCTGATTTCACGTCGTTGGTTTGCACCCGTGGCAGTTCTGGTCGTGGCAGCGCTCCTGGTGGCACTGGGCCTTTTTGCTCAACAGGAATTGCCCGCCCAATCTGAGGGCGCGGTCACCAGTGAACCTATTGGTTCAGCCATTCTGTTGTGTCCAGAGCCAGGTGCGGGAGGGGACCTTGGTGTTCGAGTGACCGCGGCGGTTATTCCAGAATTCCCGGGACAAGATGCATCTGAAGGTTCCGCAGGTTTGGTCACATTGCCAGGGAAGGAGTCCGCCCAATCGTTGATTCGTGTTCCGGGTGGTCAGGCCCAAATCGAAGCATTTGGCAGCCGCTTGCCGGCCATCACCGCTTTTGGCGAAGGCGCCCTGGCACCCGGGTTGGTAGCAGATCAATGGGGACGGGATCCCAGTGGACAAGGCCGCGGCATGGCGAGCACCGCGTGCGCACCAGCGGCATCGGAATTCTGGTTCGTTGGTGGTGGTGCTATTGCCGGACGCAAAACCCGGGTGTTACTGGTGAATCCTGACGATACCGCTGCAAGTGTCGATGTCATTGTGCACGGACCCGACGGCGTCATTGATGCGCCAGCTGGTCGGGGATTGATTGTCCCTGCCACCGACCGCGTCACCATACAACTCGATATTCTCGCTCCAGGTGTCAACGCCACCGCATTCCATGTCATTGCGCGCACTGGGCGCATTGGAGCCTCGGTAGACGATGAACAACGATCAGGCTTAGCGTCGGTCGGCACCGACTGGATTCCACAAAGTGTGGGACCGGCGACCAAGGTATACATTCCCGGCATCATTAACGGTGTGGGTGCACGCGTACTGTCGATTGTGTCTACTTCGGAAAACGATGCAAACGTTAACGTTCGCGTGATGTCTTCGGAAGGAACCTATGAACCCGCCGAGCGAAACTCCTTCACGGTGACATCAGGAGGAGTTGTCACGGTGGACATGGCTCCCGCACTGCCACAAACACCCGATGGCACATTGCCCGCCACACTCGAACTCACATCTGATCAACCAATTGTTGCGGGCATGCGACAGTTCTTCGGCGGCAAGCGAGTCCAGGATGAAACATCATTTAGCGCGGGTGCCCAACCCTTTACCGGACCTTCGGCCGTATCCGGCTTACCTGTTCGCCCGGCAACAGATGTGCGTTTGTATCTGACGGCGACAGACACCGATGCTCAAGTCGATGTTGTTATTTTGCCTTTTGAAGGAGGTAAGGCAGCGGCAGTTCCGACAAAGCCGCGACGAATTTCCATTCCGGCCGGAACGGTCAAGAACATTAAACTTCAGGCACCCGCGGGTGTTAATTGGTTCACCGCAGTGATTACCCCCGCCCCAGACTCAGGTCCGGTGCTCGCTGCCCATCGGGTAAGAGAGAAGTCCCGTTTCGGTGATCTGGTGACAGGTTATCCGTGGAAGCCACTTCGAATCGAAGTTCAAGTGCCGACCGCAAACCAGAATGCGGGTGTGGCCATGCGGCGTGCCGCCACCGCATCCTGAGTTCTCCACACTAGCGTTACGGACGTGAGTCGTCGTCGGTGTTCCAAACCATCGTGCAGCCTTTCTGCTGTTTCTACCCTCACCTACGTCTATGCCGATTCCACCGCTGTTCTTGGGCCATTGGCCACTTACGCCGAACCACACTGCTACGACCTGTGCCAGATGCACAGTGATCGCATGACGGCACCCCGCGGCTGGGAAATCGTCCGGATTGCACCCGACCCGGAAGCGCTCAAGCCGTCAAGCGATGACCTCGAAGCTTTGGCCAATGCCGTTCGCGAGGCAGCCCGGCCTCGCTATATCCAGGACCAGCCCGCTGAAAATTTGCCGGTCGATGTCACCGAAGGTGCACGCCGCGGCCACCTGCGAATTCTGCACACCACCCCCACGGATTCCCACTCCGATTAATTGAGTTACCCACCCCACCGCCTAACCGCTACCCTGTGGCTGTGACCTTTTCCGACACGTCCGACCTTTCGAACATCATCAAGGCCTATGACGTCAGGGGCACCTACCCGGACCAAATCAATGAGGATCTTGCACACGCTGTGGGGGTTGCTTTCGTCAAGGTTTTGGGAATTGCATCCGCAGCGGGTGGTCCCGGTTCTGTTGTGGTGGGTCACGATATGCGTCCATCGGGCCCAGACTTGGTGGCGTCCTTCGCTGAAGGTGTCCGCGAGATGGGTTGTGATGTTGTGGAGATCGGCTTAGCCAGCACCGATGCTCTGTATTTCGCATCGGGTCATTTAGGCCTACCGGGAGCCATGTTCACTGCCAGTCACAATCCGGCGCAGTACAACGGCATTAAGTTATGCCGGTCGGGTGCGGCTCCGGTTGGACAAGATTCGGGGCTTCGGGAGATTACCGAACTGATTCGTTCTGGATTTACCGCTCCGGACGGTCCCATCGGGAACATTTCGCACTCAGATCTGCTACCCGAGTATGCCAAGTATCTTCGTGAATTAGTGCCCGTGGAAAACGGACGTCACCTCACGGTTGTCGTAGATGCCGGTAACGGCATGGGCGGGTACACGGTTCCGGCTGTTCTTGAGGGTGCGGCGGGGCTTTCAGAGTTGCCGCTCACCATCATCCCGATGTACTTCGAGCTCGATGGCACTTTCCCCAATCACGAAGCTAACCCCATTGAACCTGCAAACCTTGTAGATCTGCAAAAGAAGGTGCGCGAAACCGGTGCTGATTTAGGTCTGGCATTTGACGGCGATGCGGATAGGTGTTTTGTGGTCGATGAAAAAGGTAATCCGGTGTCTCCGTCTGCGATCACGGCACTGATTGCGGTCCGCGAACTTCAGCGTCATCCGGGGAGCAGCGTCATTCACAATCTCATTACCTCGCGATCGGTCCCGGAAGTGGTAACCGAAAATGGTGGCGTGGCGGTGCGCACGCGAGTGGGACACTCATTCATTAAGGCGACCATGGCTGAGACCAATGCTGTATTTGGTGGTGAGCACTCCGGCCACTTTTACTTCCGAGACTTTTGGCGAGCAGATTCAGGCATGCTCGCGGCACTTCATTGCATCGCGGCTTTGGGTGAAACGCCGGCGGGTACGCAGTTTTCCAGTCTCATGACACCCTTCGATCGTTATGCGGCCAGCGGGGAAATCAATACGGTTGTGGCCGATCAGGCAGCGGTCATGGATCGGATCAAATCGGAATATGCTCAGCGCTCTGATCTCGGCGTAATTCACTTTGATGATCTCGACGGACTCAGTGTTGATTCGGATACCTGGTGGTTCAATGTCCGCCCAAGTAATACCGAGCCTTTGCTTCGACTCAATGTTGAAGCTAAGGACCCCGCGCTCATGCGCACCCTTCGTGATCATGTGTTGTCTCTCATGCAAGGTACATCACTTGATCAACCTCCAGCCGGTATTGCCCCAGAACTATGGGCGGTTTTGGCATGTCCATGTCCCGATCATGGTGCGCTTCGAGCGGGCGCTGAACCCGATCGCATTGAATGCACCGTGTGCGACCGCAGTTTCCCGATTCTCGATGGCATCCCGGTCATGTTGATTGACTCTGGTGCGGCCGAATCATCGGGTGCTTGAGCCGGTTTAGGGGAATGGTTTAGGGGAATGGTTTAGGGGAATGGTTTAGGGGAATCGTGCACGTCATTACTGGAGCTTTGAAAAATTATGAGTGGGGGACACCTGACGGACTGCGTCCGTGGACCGATGGCCCCGCTCCACTTGCTGAACTATGGTTTGGCGTGCATCCCAGTGGGCCTTCGCCGGTGGTTTCTCTCGATGGTGCATCCGAAATGTCAGATTCACTTTTCCTTGACGCGGTCTTAACGCGCACCGATGTGCCAATTTTGGTGAAATTGTTATCGGCGGCCAAGCCACTTTCGGTTCAAGTGCATCCGTCTGCGGAATTTGCCCACCGAGGATTTCATCAGATCAATGGTGTGATCGACTCCGTTTCTTCCCCATTTGCAGATGAATATGAAAAAACAGAACTTTTGTATGCGCTGACAGAGTTTGAAGCTTTTTCCGGTTGGCGTGACTTTGCGCAGGTACGCGCGATTTTCGCATCACTGGCCGCGCTAACCAATATCGAGTTTTTCCCCGCTGAAGCAACTCATGCAGAAGCCTTCGCGCATCTTGTTCATCATGCTCCAGAAATTGTCAACCTTGATTCAGTTATTGCAGCAATTCCTGCTGCACTGGGGAATGTGACGGATGCGAATTCACTTGATGCGAGTTCACTGGATGCGTATTCAACCGTTATTCGCGAATATCCTCTCGACTCCGGTTGCCTGCTCACACTCTTTCTTGCCGTTGTTCATCTTGAACCGGGTGAATCGATCTTTGTTCCCGCCGGAGTCCCGCACAGTTATATCCGCGGCACTGGCATTGAAGTTATGACGTCATCGGACAATGTGTTGCGCTTAGGTCTCACGCCTAAGCCAGTTTTTGCAGACCTGGCACTGGAAGCGTTGAGTTTCGCGTCCCCGGCTTCGCTGGCACCGTTTACCGTGCTCACCACGCGTGACTCATGTGTTGCCGCCAGCGGGCATTACCGGTTAGTTCTTGCATTGGAAGGCACTGCATCGGTGCAGCTTTCCACGTCCTCGGCAGTGATTCGTCCCGGACAGGCTGCAGTCATAACTGCAGAGGAGTCAGAAGCACAGATTGTGACTGACGGTACGGCCGCTGTCGTTACTGCTGCCGCTATTGCCACCAGCAATTCTGCTCACTAACCTTCATTGACCTCTCTCAATCGTGAACAACTACACCACTATTTGCTTTGTGCACATGCGTTACACACATGAATTCTTCGGCAGTCAGTGTCAGACCCACGGTGTTGACTATGTCTATGCCGCACAACAAAGTTCAGACGCCGAGTCATCAAGAGCGTAAAGCTTTTAAGTCGCACGCACCCAAGTCGCACGCACCCAATTCACAGGTAGCAGAAGCATGTGTAATCGCAGACCCTGACTTATTGGAAAAGTTGCGCAACAGCGAGATGCAACGTAATCGGCTCTATCTTGATCAGGCCCGAATCTTGCGTGAAATTGCAGGTCCGCACCGCATCACTCACACGGTAACTATTGATTCTGATCCTGTTACCCATTCAACTTCTTCATCTTCATCTTCATCTTCATCATCATCGCCCCGCACCATCACGATAGACGATGGAATCCGGGAGCAGGTAGCCGTTCATGTTCGGTGGTCATTCACCGAAGCCCAGAGACGCATAGATCATGCACGACTGTTATTTGGCCCACTCCTGCACACCGCACAGGCGCTTCATGTTGGCAGTATCTCTGTTGAGCACGCAACAATCATGTGCAATACAGCATCTAAGTTGTCATGTGCATGGCGAACATCTCCCGAAGAACAGCAACAATTCATGAGTGACTGCCTTCAACTAGAAAGCATTGTTTTACCCATTGCGATGAACAACACGGTGGCCCGCACAAAGGCGGCCGCCGACAAGACGCTCGAGAGCATTGACTCGGTGGCGCAGCGTGAGCGTCGTCGTTTGCAGCGACGTCATCATGACATCACCATCATCGATGAAGGAGACGGTCAAGCCCTATTCCTTGCCCGCATGGGAATTCTTGAAGCGCACGCCTGCGCATCCGTGATCCGAAGCCATGCTGCCTCTGAGAAGTTTTCTCACCTAACTGATCCCCAAGGAGATGCACTTTCTGCGGGACAAACCCGAATTGCCGCTTTAGTTGACCTGATGACTAACCCTCAGATAATCGGGACAGCCGTCCAAGCTCAATTAGACGTTGTTATTGACCTTAAGACCCTCTTGGGCTTCCAAGAGTCATTGGGTAGTTGTGCTGAAGGGAATCGGACACCATTTCCCGTTGCTGGCTCAGAGGTTCGCGATTTCCTTTCCACCGTGGCCTGTGATGTAACTCTTCGCAGATTGGTAACCGATCCGTTACGCGGTCACCTCCTGGATGTGGGGCGCACTCGTTACACCCCGGGTGCTGAACTAAAACGCTTTATTCAGGCTCGCGACGTTACCTGCCGCTTCCCAGGGTGCAATAGAAGTGCCAGATCAGGGCAGGTTGACCACGCTCGCGAGTGGAGCAGAGGCGGTGAGACCACCCGGGCCAATCTCGGTGTGCTGTGCACCCGTCACCATCAACTCAAAACCCATGGCGGCTGGAGCATTGTGGAAAGCAACGCAAACGGATCCTGTACCTGGCGTGCCCCCCATACCGGTACCTACTGGGCCCCACCCCGATCTCAGGATCCCGACCTGATCCGACCTGCCGACACAGAACCCGACCCCCAAAGACCCGACAATTCGGACCCGCCCTTCTGAAATTGGGCTGATACGTGAGAGCAATGGAATTTCAGGCTGTGCCCCAAGGGTGTCACGATCTGCGAGTCGGAAGATATCTGGCACAATAAGAGCACCACGCATCCGGAGCCCTGGTCTTTGTTGTGGAATCCCACTCGTTCCAATAGTTTCTATAAATGTTGCATATACATGCACATGAGTGACTTTTGACATATTTAGAGGAGCTTCAATGTCTGCCAGTACTAACTCCGTGACCAAAGCAGATGGCACACCCGACTACAAAGTCGCAGATCTTTCACTCGCTGAATTCGGTCGCGATGAAATTCGCCTTGCTGAACATGAAATGCCGGGCCTCATGGCCATGCGTGAGCAATTCGGTAAATCGAAGCCGTTGACCGGTGCCCGCATCACAGGTTCACTTCACATGACCGTGCAAACTGCTGTACTAATCGAAACCCTCGTGGAACTCGGGGCGGATGTGCGTTGGGCATCATGCAATATTTTCTCCACCCAAGACCACTCTGCAGCCGCAGTGGTAGTTGGCCCGCATGGCACAGTGGACAACCCCCAGGGCATTCCCGTGTATGCATGGAAGGGCGAGACACTGCCCGAGTATTGGTGGTGCACCGAGCAGATCCTGATGTGGCCAGATGGCAAAGGCCCCAACATGATCCTCGACGACGGTGGCGACGCAACCCTCCTGGTGCATAAGGGCAAAGAGTTCGAAGCCGCAGGTGTTGTTCCCAAGCCGGACGCAGATACCTCCGAGGAATACACGGTTGTTCTGGAGACCCTTGCTCGCACACTCACCGAAGATCCGCAGCGCTGGACCAATATCGCCGCTGGAATCATCGGTGTCACGGAGGAGACCACCACGGGTGTGCATCGGTTATACGAAATGCACCGTGAAGGGTCACTCCTGTTCCCCGCGATCAACGTCAACGACTCGGTCACCAAGAGCAAGTTTGATAACAAGTACGGTTGCCGTCATTCACTCATCGACGGGATCAATCGTGCAACTGACACCATGATCGGTGGCAAAGTTGCCGTTGTATTCGGATTCGGCGATGTCGGAAAAGGCTCGGCTGACTCACTTCGTGGCCAAGGTGCACGCGTGATCATCACCGAAATCGATCCAATTTGTGCCATGCAGGCAGCCATGGACGGCTACCAGGTAGCGCGCATCGAAGACGTTATCGAACAAGCCGATATCTTCATCACAGCGACAGGATGCTACGACGTAATCACCGTTGATCACATGAGCAAAATGAAGCATCAAGCGATTGTGGGCAATATTGGTCACTTCGACAATGAAATCGACATCGCAGGATTGTCTACCTATCCTGGCATTGTCCGTAAGACAATCAAGCCACAGGTGGATGAGTGGACCTTCCCCGATGGTCACTCCATCATCATGCTCTCCGAGGGTCGTCTACTCAATCTTGGAAACGCCACCGGCCATCCATCGTTTGTCATGAGCAATTCGTTCACCAATCAGGTATTGGCTCAAATCGAATTGTTTACCAAGAGTGATCAATACTCACTGGATGTTCACGTGCTGCCAAAGCACCTCGACGAAATGGTCGCTCGCTTGCATCTGGATGCACTGGGCGTTCGACTCACCGAGTTGTCAAAGCCACAGGCTGAGTACCTGGGCGTAGACGTCGCAGGACCCTACAAGCCAGATCATTACCGCTACTAAGCGTTACCGCATCACCCTAGTTCTGCCTCTCGATAAGGGCGAGTGTCCACAAAAGGCACTCGCCCTTAGGCTTTCACAATGACATCTCATGCAGCTGGAGAAGCTCATGAAACTCATGATGTTTCCCGGATGCCCGTGACATTCCAATTGGCGGAGCAAGAAGGTAAACCTCTGGTCTGGCCGAGATGGGGTATTTGGGATGCCATTATTGCCATCGGTGGATTCGTTGTTCTTAGCGCGCTTGTAGGCGTACCACTTTTGGTGCTCAACGCACCGATGGCTGTTCTCGTTCTCGTCGGTGGGACTATTCCATGGCTGATGCTGGCAGGGTGGCCGGTGTTAGTGACTTGGCGCAAAGGGAATGGCGCTCGCATTGACCTCGGCCTGATACTGCGCTGGTCTGATGTGGGTTGGGGAGTTCTGTTCGGTTTCGCCGGACTGTTCATGGCAGGAATTGGCGCGCTCGTCACCACGCTGATTGTGGGTGATTTCAACTCGGCTGCAGGCGAAGCCGCCCTTGCCCTTCGTGAATCCAGTTCGTTTACCGTGATTTTTGTTTTCGCACTGGTGATTGCGGTGGGGGCGCCGCTGGTAGAGGAGATCGCCTTTAGGGGAATGCTGTTCGGTGCACTCCGAAAGCGAGGCATCAACCCCGCTTGGGTGGTGGTAATCACCGCAGTCGCATTTTCTTTATTTCACCTGGAACCCACCCGAATATTGGTTCTGCTCCCCATAGGGATCACCTTGGGGCTAGCTCGATGGAAAACCAACGGATTGGGGGCTCCCATGGTGGCGCATGTGATAAATAACTTGCCAGCGGCAGTGTTCCTGCTTATTGGAGCACCGGGGATGACACCATAGGCACATGACCGGAATAGCGGGGAATGAAACCAACGGTGCTCCAGCCAATGGGGGAGCTGCAAAGACACGTGGACGTGTGCTTGTTGTCGACGATGACCTAGCCCTTGCAGAAATGCTTGGGATTGTTTTACGTGGTGAAGAATTCGAGCCAATTTTCTGCACTAATGGCTTGGATGCCATACATGTCTTCCGTGAATCTCGCCCTGACATTGTGCTTTTGGACTTGATGTTGCCCGGCCGCGATGGAATCGAAGTTTGTCGCGCCATTCGTGCCGAATCAGGAACACCGATTGTCATGCTAACTGCAAAGAGCGACACTATTGATGTTGTAGTTGGGTTGGAGTCAGGTGCAGACGATTACATCGTTAAGCCCTTTAAGCCCAAAGAGCTGATCGCAAGAATTCGTGCGCGCATGCGTCGCAATGATGACACATCACATGTGGAAGTGACCATTGGCGATCTGGTCATTGATGTCAATGGCCATTCGGTTCGCAGAGGGGAGCAGGTTTACTCCCTGACTCCATTGGAGTTCGATTTGCTGGTGTGCTTGGCGCGCAAGCCTGGACAGGTATTCACCCGTGAAGCCCTTCTTGAGGAAGTGTGGGGATATCGCCACTCGGCGGATACTCGTTTGGTCAATGTACATGTGCAGCGTTTGCGGTCAAAAGTTGAACACGACCCTGAGCGACCTGAGGTTGTTCTCACAGTTAGAGGTGTGGGATACAAGGCTGGACCTCAATGAGCCGTGCGTAAGTACGGGTAGGCACCATGCGATATTTCTTCTCGAAGCTATTCGCGCCATTTCGCAGTATTCGCAGAGTGTGGCGGCGATCGCTCCTGACACGCGTCACTCTGTCGACAATAATTCTCAGCACGATCGTGGTCACTGTGCTGGGATTCTCCTTGCTATCCCGAGTAACAACAGGTTTGCTCGATGCAAAAGAAGTTTCTTCGATAGGCGAGGCGACCGCCGGATTGGGTGAAGCACAACGACTCCTGGATGCTGCAAATACTGGTCCATCAACTCCGTCGCCAGCTCGACTGGTCGATAGCGTGATCACCATTCTCGGTTCGAGATCAGGCTCTCCAGCGACATTTGAAGTGCTCCTCTTGTCATCTAGTGGGGACGTGGATGCTCCTGAGCGCGGCACAAACCTTGTCGCCGTTGCGAGTGTTCCGGAAGCGCTTCGTGAATCCATTCAAGAAAATAAGCGACAGTCGTGGACTTTTGCCCCCATTATCTTCCTCAATGGAAGCCAAGTTCCAGGTTTGATCGTGGGTGCACCTTTGACAGTGCCCACGGTAGGCCCATACGAGTTGTATTACCTCTTTCCGCTGGAGCAAGAGCAAGAGACACTAGACCTAGTTTCTAGTTCGGTCGTAGGAACAGGAATTGTTCTTGTCATTATGGTTGCGGTTATTGCATGGTTAGTTACTAGGCAGGTGGTGGTGCCGGTGCGGGAGGCCGCACGTATTGCACGCAAGTTCAGCTCGGGCAAGCTCTCAGAGCGCATGCAGGTCAGAAAAGAGGATGACTTGGCTCAGCTTGCACAATCCTTCAACGAAATGGCCCAAAGTCTCGCCACACAAATTAGGCAACTGGAAGAGTTGTCTCAGCTGCAACAAAGATTTGTGTCTGATGTGTCTCACGAACTACGCACGCCACTCACGACTATTCGGATGGCAGCTGATGTTATGTACGAAGACCGTGGGAATTTTGATACAAGCACTGCGCGATCAGTTGAGCTTCTTCAAAACCAACTTGACCGCTTTGAGGCACTCCTTGTCGACCTGCTCGAGATAAGCAGGTTTGATGCAGGTGCCGCTGTATTGGATGTAGAAAAAATTGATCTTGTACCACT
This sequence comes from Candidatus Nanopelagicales bacterium, assembly GCA_018402075.1. Next base: position 142,051 of record JAGYJP010000002.1, read on the forward strand.
GGTCGAGCGAATAATTCAGGCAAGTGAACCCTTGGCTGCGCGAAATAATCTCAGGGTGCGATTCGCATCATATGAGAGGCCATGCTTCGTGGATTGTGATCCGCGACGAATTGACCGAGTCATGCGAAACCTATTGGATAACGCTATTGAACACGCCAATGATGCAGGTGTGTTAGTCGAACTGGCTGGTAATCACAGTGCAATCTCGGTGACGGTTCGTGACTTTGGTGTGGGGTTGCATCCCGGTGAGGCTAGTTTGGTCTTTAGTCGATTTTGGCGGGCTGATAAAGCAAGGGCCCGCACGACGGGTGGCACCGGATTGGGTTTGGCGATTGCATTGGAAGACACTCGCTTGCACTCGGGTTGGCTTGAGGCTTGGGGCGAACCGGGACAAGGTGCCTGCTTCAGGCTCACGCTGCCACGCCAAGTGGGGGGAATTATCGGTGAAGCCGCGCTCGCCTTGTCTGATGAGTTCGCACCGACCGATGAACCCATGGAAGATGATCAGCAGGTGCGAGATGATCAACTTGCGACGGTTGAATCTGGCGCGCCGGACTGGGTGCAAACAGCTGGAGTTGGTGGACTTATTCACGATGATCGAGAAACCCCGCGTTGGCAGCGAGGTGAACTGTGATCATGGGCGCACGAATGCATGCATTCCGTTGTCGCAGGGCGCTAATGATCCAAGTGGCGGTTATTGCAGTGGCGGCACTTGTGACTTTGACGGGTTGCTCTGGAACAACAACCTCCTTAATTGCCCAAGTACCAACTTCGGGCCCAATTGAGCAAGGCCAGTTGGTTTCAAATACATCAGCTGATCAATTTATTCGAGTCATTGCCCGACCTCCGCAAGCTGGAATGACTCCTACGGAGATTGTTCAGGGCTTTCTCGATGCCTCTGCTTCATTTGATGGCGATCACGCCGTTGCCCGTACTTATCTCACCCCGGAAGCTGCGTCGGCATGGTCACCGTCATCTGGTGTTGCCGTGTACGACGGTCTACCAACTCTCGTGGAGGCGGGCGCTGCTGTTCTCATGAGTTCGGCGTTGAATGGCCGCATTTCATCCATTGGCCGTTACACCGTGGAGTCGCCGGGAGCGGAATTGCGAACCAGTTTCTTTTTGACCCAACGTGGTGGTGAATGGCGAATTAGTGTCCCGCCACCTGGATTACTGCTTTCATCATTTGATGTGAATCGCGCATATCGGAGTTATTCCGTTTACTTCTTCAATCCGAGTTTCGACACTCTCGTTCCTGATCCGCGCCGAATTCCAGTTATTGGTCCGGCACTGGCAACCGATTTGATTCAACGCCTTATTCAAGGCCCCAATAGTTGGTTGCAACCAGCAGTTCGTACCGGTTTTCCCGAAGGTGTGGGGTTAGCCGTCGATGCTGTGACCATTGAAAATGGTGTTGCCAGGGTGAGTCTGGCTCAATCTGTGCAACTGGCCAATGACAATGCGCGGGTTGCCATCTCTCAGCAAATTGTGTGGACCCTGCGACAACTTCCCGAAGTGCAAAGTGTTGAGATCTTGTCTGGTGGGGCTCCCTTGCTCGTGCCAGGTGCGCCAAATCCACAGCCGCGGGATATGTGGCCAGAAGTGGACCCCAGTGGGCTGCCCAGTGGGTCATTCGGTTTCGTGAGTACGACATCGGGTGTTATCCGGTTAACATCCGATGGCAACTTTGCTGTACCTGGCGCAATAGGTAGTCAAGATTTGGAGCTCTCTCAGATTGCTGTCTCCCAGGACAGCAGCCAACTTACGGTGCTGGACACAACTGGCACCATGTCTCAATCGCGAGTCACTGTCGGAGCGCCACTGAACCCTCGTCCAGAGGGGGATCAAGCGCGCTCTATCGCATATGACGGTGCAACCAACCTGTGGTTTGTCGATTCCATCGGCCGAATATTTTCCATGGCCAATAGTGGTGAAATATTTGCCATAGAACTCAAAGGTCTTGGCGATGAAGATCGTGTACTGGGTGTGTTCCCTTCTCGTGATGGCACGAGAGCCATTGTGATAATTAACAATGGAGTGAGTTCTACGCTCCTTATGGTGCGAGTCACCAGGCCGTCTGCGGCTAATATCACTCGAATATCTTTGCAAGCCCCGATTCGGATCGAATCCAAACTGACCGACGTTACTGATGTGTCATGGTCGAGTTCCAATACTGTGGCTGTGATCGGAAGCGAAAGCGCAGGAGCACTTCAAGGTTATGAAATTGATCTGAGTAGAGGCGATGTCGTTCCTCAGGGTTCCCCCGAGGATCCGGTAAATATTGCTGCGGCTCCGGGGCTGCCCACGTTGATCGCATCCGCCGACGGCAAAGTGTATGAAAATTCCACTGGCTCGTGGATCGAACGAATCACCGCCGTGGCACCTGCTTATCCTGGTTAGTAGGTTCACGATCTCTTTCGGGATCCCGCGATACTTGCGCACCCGATGACATGCACCCCGCTGTGCAACAGGAGTTCGGTTGCTTCACGCAAGGTGGCGCCGGTTGTTGTGACATCGTCAATAACAACTACTTGGTGACCCGATAACCGAGTAGTCACAGATTCGCTCTTGAGTCGAAATGCATTTTGGGCTGCAGATTTGCGCTCAGCAATGTTTAAGGCTTTTGACCTACCTGAAGACCGATGGTCGATCAATGCGGCTAGGGATCTGTGTCCGTATGGCACCAAGTTTTGGGCGATAAGCCCCAGTGGATCAAACCCCCGTTGTTGTAGAGATCGGACCCGGGTCGGAATGGGAATTAGGACAATATTTGATGCAGGAAATCCTGTGCTGTCGATAATCCGTCCAATTGCTCCCGAGAGCAGATATGCAAGGTATTGCGCCAATTCGGGAATCTGATTGTCTTTGTAGGTGAAAATTACGGTACTGAGAGGGGGGACATAGGGATGCGCCACCGCGAGGGGGACTCGAAGGTTTTCGGATACATCGTTAAACAGCAGATCCCTGGTGATCATGGCCTGACCGGACATGCGAACTCGACAAGGCGTGCACAGCAGGGTCGGCACTTCCTCGCAGCCAATACAGCGCCGCCCGAGGACCAGGTCGGCGATATCGCTCAGAATGTGGCGCATGACCTAGATTCCCGCAGATCTACTCAGGCGGCTACCCCCTTAGAAAGGTTGTGGACAGCCGGGCAACTACCATGGCGGCTGCTGGCTTTATCCAATCGTTATCTCTGGAAGGTCTCAACGTGGGTGTTCTCGACAAAATCCTTCGTGCGGGTGAAGGAAAGACCCTTCGCAAACTTGAGGGAATTGCTCGTACGGTCAATTCAATTGAGCAAGATTTCGTTGACCTCACCGATGAAGAACTCCGGGCACTCACCGATGAATTTAAGCAGCGCTACGCAGAAGGTGAAACCCTCGATGATCTGATGCCCGAAGCCTTCGCAACCGTACGGGAAGCAGCAAAGCGCACATTGGGACAGCGCCATTATGACGTCCAGATTATGGGTGGCGCAGCCCTTCACTTGGGAAACATCGCTGAGATGCGTACAGGTGAAGGCAAGACACTTGTTTCCACACTGCCGGCGTATCTCAATGCAATTGCTGGAAAAGGTGTCCACGTGGTGACGGTCAACGACTACTTGGCCGAGCGTGACTCTGAATGGATGGGTCGAGTCCACCGCTTCCTAGGACTACAGGTGGGAACGATTCTGAACAACATGTCCCCGGCACAGCGACGCGAAGCGTATGCAGCTGACATCACCTACGGCACCAATAATGAATTTGGATTTGATTACCTGCGTGACAATATGGCATGGAGTGCGGAGGAAATGGTGCAGCGCGGCCACTATTTCGCCGTTGTCGATGAAGTTGACTCTATTCTAATCGATGAAGCTCGGACACCATTAATTATCAGCGGCCCGGCTGATCAGGCAACTGATTGGTACGGGGAATTCGCTCGGCTTGCTCGCAAACTGAATCGCGATGAACATTATGAAGTAGATGAAAAGAAGAAGACCGTCGGTGTTCTGGAGGCAGCAATTGATGTTGTCGAAGATGAACTGGGAATTGACAATCTTTATGACACGGTAAATACCCCGCTCGTGGGATATCTCAACAACGCGATCCGCGCAAAAGAACTATTCAAGAAGGATCGCGATTATGTGGTCATGGAGGGCGATGTTGTCATTGTCGACGAACATACGGGTCGTATCCTTAAAGGACGTCGTTATAACGAAGGCTTGCACCAGTCAATTGAAGCCAAAGAAGGCGTGGAAATCAAGGCAGAGAATCAAACCCTGGCCACGGTAACATTGCAGAACTTCTTCCGCCTCTACGAAAAACTCGGTGGCATGACGGGTACGGCCATGACTGAAGCCGCTGAATTCAATCAAATTTACAACCTTGGTGTTGTGCCCATTCCCACCAACCGCGACATGGTGCGCATTGATAATGCTGACTTGATCTTCCGGACACGCGAAGCCAAATATGGTGCTGTTCTGGAGGATATTGTTGAACGCCATGCAACAGGCCAGCCCATTCTGATTGGTACCACGAGTGTGGACAAGTCGGAGGAACTGTCAGCAATGCTGAAAAAGAATGGCATTCCCCACGAGGTTCTCAACGCTAAACAACATGAGCGCGAGGCGGCGATTGTGGCCATGGCAGGGCGTAAAGGTGCCGTGACGGTGGCCACCAATATGGCGGGGCGCGGAACTGACATCATGCTGGGCGGCAACTCTGAGGCCTTGGCAGCCATGGATCTTGTTCGCAAGGGGATCGACCCTGTCGAAGACCCAGAAGCCTATGAAGCTGCGTGGAAATCTGCGATTGCCGCTGCCGAAGCTGCGGTCAAAACTGAGCATGAAGAAGTTGTGGCCCTTGGTGGCCTTTATGTTCTGAGCACCGAGCGCCATGAATCTCGACGTATTGATAACCAGTTCCGCGGTCGCTCAGGTCGTCAGGGAGATCCTGGTGAGTCCCAGTTCTACCTGTCCCTCGAAGACGATCTTATGCGACTATTCAAGTCTGACATGGTCGATGCCTTCCTACGTCGATTCAATGTGCCAGACGATGTCCCTATCGAAGCCAAAATGGTGTCCAATGCGATTCGCTCGGCACAAAGCCAAGTTGAGGCTCAGAACTTTGAGATTCGTAAAGATGTTCTCAAGTACGACGATGTTCTCAACCGCCAACGCCTAGTTATTTATGACGAAAGGCGACGAGTCCTGCAAGGTGAGGATATTGAGGCGCAAGTGCGCACATTTATCCGTGACACCGTGAGCAGTTATGTCGATGCAGTGACGGCAGAGGGCTATCCCGAGTCGTGGGATCTGGACCGAATGTGGGATGCCCTTGGACAGTTATATCCGGTAAAGATCACCCTCGATGAAATTCTTGATGAATCTGGCGGTGAACTGGGTGGTCTTAGTGCCGATCTGCTGAAAGCTGAGTTGGTCGATGATGCCGAGTTGGCATATGACCTTCGCGAGCAAGAGTTGGGTGAAGAAGTAACTCGCGAACTGGAACGTCGTGTTATTTTGTCAGTTCTTGATCGCAAGTGGCGCGAGCATCTTTATGAAATGGATTATCTGCGTGACGGTATCGGTTTGCGAGCCATGGCGCAACGTGATCCATTGATTGAGTATCAACGCGAAGGCTATGACCTCTTCATTGCAATGATGGATTCCATCAAAGAAGAAACAGTCGGATACTTGTTCCATGTAGACGTTCAGGTCAAGCCAGAGGTCTCTGAGGAAACCGCTGAGGCGATTGAAGGTCTAAAGGATGCCACCGGGTTCCTTGCGACCCCCGAAATTTCCGCCAAGGGCCTGGCACCAGAGCGACCAGCTCATCTGGAGTATTCGGCACCCGATGAAACAGGGGACGTGGTCCACGGCGAAATGGAATCTACGGATACGGGAATCGTGGAAGTTGATCCAAACGCGTCGCGTGCCGAACGTCGTCGTGCCGAAAGAGCCAATAGAAAATCGCGCGCTTAAGTCGCGTTATCCATTTAGCGCATTTCAACAGCGGTGAGTACCCACTGGGTGCCTTTAGCTTCCATGCGCATTGCCACGGCATGTGATCGGGCTGTGCCAACAAGTACGGCACTTGCCTCGATGATTCCGGGAGCAACTTGCATAGCGCGCACGCCACTTACTTTCCGCAGCCGAGAGAGACCTTTTTGCGCTCTGGTTGCGGGGTGGCGGGCGTAACTTTGTCCCCTCAACGCGAGAAGAGTCAGGGTCTCACGGCTCACCCATTTGTTCAGTTGGGCGGCAGGGCGTTCCCCACACCCGACCTCAAAAACCATGCGAGCCATGTGACTGGCCCAACTCACAGGATGGGGAACCGTGGTAGGGAACCCTTCGTCATTGATGACTTCAATATGTGAAGGTAATCCATGAGTCTTGGTAGAGGGGACAGGTCGAACTGCGGGTAAGCCTGGGGCAATGTCCCATTTCAGGGCAAGGGGTAATTGATCGTTGGGTTGACCACCCTGAATGAGCGTCAAGGTAGGGGTGGTTGTGTCGCCATTATCCAGTGTTTTCGCGGTATCCCATTCAGGGATTAATGGATCGGTCATGACTCTTCCTGTCTCGTTTTAGCCTTAATTTGTCAATGTTTGCTTGTGTTTGCGTGCATTAGCATTATCTGTCCATGTTCATGCTCGCTGTCAAGGCTGGAAAGCAACCTGTGGATTACTCGCCGAGGAAGAGCCCATTTAGTTATCTAATTGAGTTATGCCCAGAAGTTGGCGTTTTAATCACATGTATTGAGAACCTGTGTTTATGCACAGGTCCTTATCCACAGGTCACTTATGGGTCTGGATTGCCTGGCGGTGTGGGCGGACAATCATGAGGTGTCGGACAGGGCAGCGGTTCAGGTACATCCACACTGGGTGCAGGCTGAGGCCGCGGTGCAAGCTGAAATTGATCGAGATGTACTGGATGAAGCTGCTGGTTTAGCCGAGGCTGAGTTATCGCAAGTTGCCCTATTAGATCTGATCTATGACTCTGTAGGCGCCTTCATCCACATTCACATGGTTGCGGGTAAATCACATGGAATCGCTGCTGGCATTCTGTGTGGCGCGCTCAGGGGTAATTTGGAGGGAGCCACGCTTCACTGGCTGGTTCTGGATGAATGCCACGCAATAAGTAGCGATTCGCTCATTGCAGTGCGAGGGCTAAAAAGATTCGCAACTCCACTGACCGTATCGCAAGTCTCACGTGATTCGGGTTTGCATGCTTGGTTACGGAATCGAATTGGCCTCCGAGTTACCGTGCACATTGGATCGTATGTCTCCGTCGGCATCCTGAGTGAAGTGGGGGCAGACTTTCTCAGCGTCTACCGGGAGTGTGCCGCGGAATTAATTCCGCTGTCCGCGATTGATTCATTAGAGATCTCCTAATGAAGGGATTCATCCTTGCTGAATGGATGTGAATCGACAAACTTTTTCGTTTGCGCGTACATGTCGGCAATGTACTTTTCCAGTACGTTTCTTTCGACTCGCCACTGGCCGCGTCCACCAACCTTGATGGCGGGTAACTCGCCATTGCGCACCAGGGCATAAGCCTGAGCAGCCGAAATATTTAGGGTGTCAGCTACGTCGGTCAAAGTGAGAAAGCGGGGGGGTTGGTCTGGCATGGGTTGGTCTGGCATGGGTTGGTCTGGCATGGGTTGGTCTGGCATGGGTTGATCGTGCCAAATAAATGTGTGTCCGGCAGCAGTGCCTCGCCGGTTGTGGATAACCGTTTTTCTTTTTGGGTCCGGTGCCGCATAGTCAGTTCATCGGATTTCTTGATGGTGAACAAATCGAATGCGGGCAAAGGAGTGGCAATGCAGTGGGGCAAGCCAAGTAAAGTGAAGAGATCCCGAGTTTCACGGTGGGGTGATGTTCGACTCTGGGTGGGCGTCAGTGTGTTAATTGGCTCGATGTTCATTGGCGCCCGCGTTATGGCGTCGGCGGAGGAAACCGTGACCCTGTGGCGGGCGACTTCGGACCTAGCGGCGGGAAGTAATCCTTTAGCCGTGGAACCGGTTGTGGTTGCTCTGGCAGGATCTGATGGGGCTTATTTCCGTGGCCTGATCCCGCCAACAGATGTTGTGATTCGTCCGGTGGGAGCGGGGGAGTTTATTCCTATCGGCGCTCTGGGTACTGCAGATCTGACTCCGGTGCGGGTAGTGACGGTGCCTGTGAATCCTTTACATGTAGCCGTAGGAGTGAATCCTGGTGATCAAGTGGATGTCTGGGCGACCATTGATTCCACAACCGTATCTGCCGTATCCCAGACTTCAATGGTGCCCACTAAAGTCCTCGCGAAAATCACGGTAATAGAGATCGCTCGGGATGTTGTTGGCACGGGAGGTGACATTGGGGTTGTGTTGTCGGTGCCCGAATCAGATGTTCCCAGTCTGGTGCTGGCCATGCGCATGGGAGATATTGATTTGGTCAAGGTGCCCCTGTCAGATACCGTCGATAACACGGGTGTCGGGAGTGTTCCGTGATGGGTGCAGGTCAGCAAAGGCAGTCGGGTGCCCGGCCAATGCTGTGGGCCATCGGTGATCCAGCTTTGGAAAGCGCCCTCCTCACACAAGCGCATAATGCAGGAATTGATGTGCGACGTCGGTGCGTTGATGCAGTCGAGTTGGTTGCGGCCTGCTCGGTGTCCCCAGGTGCGCCGGTGCTTGTGCACATGGATTTGCCGCGACTTAGTCGTGAAGTCCTGGGAGCGATCATGGATCACACGCGGGAACTCACGATCATCACCAGCACCGACCATCAACATTCATTGGCCACATCCTGGGGGCTTGGGCGAGTCATTCGTGTTAATGATTCGCCCTCGATGAGCGCAGTAGATAAGAATCTGTTCGACAACGTATTACCCGCATTGCGAGGGGAATCAATTTCCTGGCCCAATGATGAGTGTGACAATAAGGCCACGGGAGCGCATATTGTGTGCACGTGGAGTGCCCATGGTTCCACCGGCAAGTCCACGTTGGCTTTGGGCCTATCTGAAGCATGGGCTCGCAATGGTGAGCGAGTGCTGCTCATTGATGCCGATACCCGCGCGCCTTCGTTGGCCACATCGTTGGGTATCACCGATGACGTGAGTGGACTTGTTGTTGCTTGTCGTTATGCCGATCAAAATTCCTTGGATCAACGTAGTCTCACCAGCGCTTGTCGAGAACTCAAAGAGAATCTATGGATTCTCACCGGACTGAGCGATCCACAGAGGTGGCCTGAAGTTGGTGCGGCCTCACTCGGTTCTGTTATTGGGCGAGCACGTGAGTTCTTCGATCGAGTTGTGATTGATATTGCCCCTGCGGTTTTTGATGCAGCGGATTTACCAGATGGCCATATGGCTGACCCACTCGCTCGACTGCGACCGGCAAGAAATGCAGCAAGTCTGGCCGCGCTGCGCTCTGCGGACACTGTTCTCGTTGTTATCCGGCCTGATGCGGTGGGTGCTTTGCGATTAGTTCACGATTTTGATGCTGGTCGCAAGCACTTCGCACAGGCTGAACCGGTTTTTGTTGTGAATCGAGTACAACCGAAGTATCACGCCTCTTTGCAGCGGGAATTCAGCGGAATCTGTGCGGGGCTCATGGCCAGTAGTGACCGCAAAAGTTCCTCGTCGCAAAATGATGTGCCCATGCTTGTCATGATCCCAGAGGATCGGGTAGCACCTGCCATGGTCAGGGAGAGTGCCACCATGGCGGAGGTGAAATCCACGTCCAAGATATTTCAATCCATGCGAAAGATGGCCGGCGAACTGACCGTGGTTTTACCGATTGAGCAGGCTCCTCAACGACTACGGAGAAGGAAGAACCACCACAAGATCGCCGATTTTGGACCACTCATAAAGCTTCTCAGCATCTTCAGCCGCCATCCGAATGCAACCGCCAGTGGCAATAGGTAGTCCAAGTTGTTTCACCGAGTGCATCATGCTGCCGTCGTAATACTTGGGAATGCTGTGAAAACCAATTGGTGTTTTTCCATCGTTGCCATAAGCAAAGCGAGTCATGTGGTCAAAGGTCACTTTGGAGTTAGGGTTGCCACTGCGTTCTGACTTAGAGTAAATCTTGTATTCTCCCTTGACAGGTCGATCCCACCGACCAACAATCGGGAACCGATACACGACTTCATTCTTTTTGTTCATGACCCATACGGTCATCAATGTTTTGTCATAAACGATCCGACGCCCGGTATTTTCATCAAGCGGCATCTCCGGAATATTTTTTGCCTTACGCTCGCGCGTCGCAGCCTTGGGCTTCTTCGGCTTTGGTGTCGCGAGTGGGGTCGCGAGTGGTGTCGCGAGTGGGGTCGCGAGTGGTGTCGCGAGTGGTGTCGCGAGTGGTGTCGCGGACGGGGCAACGGATGGAACCTCCGATGGGTTTTCTGATGGGTTTTCTGATGGAGCATCAGTTGGCGAGGGAGAGTTTCCAGTTTGTGATTCGGACGCGGTGGCATTTGAGGTATTGACGTTAATCACGCCCACAATGCCGCCAGCGAGAAGCGCTACTGCCAGGAGTGCGATCACTGGGATCATGAATGGGGGAAGTTTCACCGGAGTAGTATGTCACGAAACTCACAAAACCTGTGTTCTCAGGGCTGGAAGTCGCTTTCACGTGTGAGAATAGTGGGATGTGCTCGAAGAGAGTCTCGAGATTGATCGATTTAGGGTTTACCCTGAAGCCTGCCATGCTAGGAACTACATGGACAGGCTGAGCAGTCTCGATGCTTCCTTTCTCTATATTGAGTCTGACGAGGCCCCGCTCAACATTGGCACGGTCTCAATTTTTCAGGCACCCGAATCTGGTTTTGATCACGAGCGCCTCGTAGCCCTCATTCGTCGACGTCTGGCCTTTGTTCCCCGTTATCGCCAACGAGTCAAGCGGGTACCACTTGGGATTTTCCGCCCCGTGTGGGTTGACGACACGCAATTTGATGTCTCCTTCCATGTGCGCCGCTCGGCATTACCTAAGCCAGGTACTCGTCAGCAATTAGATGAACTCGTGGCCAGGCTCATGAGCAGACCTTTAGATCGAAGTCGACCCCTGTGGGAGATGTATCTGATTGAGGGATTGGCTGATGGCCAATTTGCCATTGTGACCAAGAGCCATGAAGCACTTGTCGATGGTCTTGCCGCACTTGATATCTCCCAAGTGATCTTAGATGCGCACCCTGAAACACCTGCCGGGCCACCTGACTCGTGGCGCCCACAAAGTGAACCGAGTTCCATTGAATTAGTGAGTGCCAGCGTGACAGAAGTATTAACCCGTCCCACGGCGGCCCTTGATGTTGCGGTGAGCACTGCCCGTGAAGCAGTCACGAATGTCCAAGAAGTCGTTGATGGTGGAATACAGGCGGTTCGTGATTCTGTACAAGGTGTCGTGTCGCTGGCGAAATTGGGAACAAGTTCACCACTGAAAGCCAAAATTGGTGCGCAGCGTCGATTCCATTCCTTTGACATTGAATTAGAACAACTGAGATATTTGAAATCGGAAGCTCGCAGAGTGGGCATAGAAGCAACACTCAATGACATTATTTTGTCCATTGTCACAGGGGCCATGCGGTCTTGGCTGGTCAAACACGACTCACTGTTCACAGGCGCTCTCGGCAATGGTCGATTCAGGGCATTAGTGCCAGTCTCACTTGAGGCACCCGGCCCTGATCCGGATGGATTGGGAGGGCGCGTTAATGCCTATCTCATTGACTTACCCATTCATGAATTCGATCCAGCCAATCGGCTTGAAGAAATTGTGAATCAAATGTCAGTGCTCGATCCCAGCAATGAGTTCATGGGTGCTGGGGCCATTGTTCAAATTGCCGGATTCGGTCCGGCCACCATGCATGCACTCGGCGCTCGGGTGGCCTCGACTCTTGCGCGCCGTACTTATGACCTCACTGTCACCAATGTGCCCGGACCCCAACATGCCCTGTTTGCGTCAGGATCAGAAATGATTGCGACCTATCCGAGTATTCCACTTGTTCCCGGGCAGGCATTGAGTATTGGACTCACAAGTTACAACGGTGTATTGCATATTGGTCTCATGTCAGACAGAGACGCAGTTTCCGACCTCTCGGTACTTGCATCGGGTTTCACCGACTCTGTGATTGGAATGCGCGCTTCATTGAACCAGCGTTACATGCAAGGCTCACGTCGCACCATTGCCGCGACAGAATCGGTCCCACACCTGAGGGTGGTGAACGATTAGCCGTGAGTAATCCCAAGAGGGCCGTCGTTATCGGTGGCGGGGGTGTGCTTGGCGGAACCTGGGCGGTGGGCGCCCTGAGTGCATTAGAACAAAGCCAAGGTTTCTCCGTTAACGAGGTAGATCTTTTGGTGGGTACATCTGCCGGCTCCGTGTTGGCTGGACTGATAGCCAGTGGTGTCACCATCGATGAACTCATTCAGCACTACAGCGACCAGAAAGTCACGAGCGGCCCCTTGGAGGGTTATCAATGGGACCCGCAACGTGCCACGGGTGGTGGGCGCCCCGGTTCGCCACGACAGTGGCTACCTGGATCCCCTGGATTAATCGGTGTGGGTTTGCGCCATATAGGCAAAATGCCGGCAACAGCCGTGCTGTCCGGTTTATTGCCACAGGGCGGGAAAAGCCTTGAGCGAGTGGGTCACCTGATTGACGCTGTCTCACCCATGGGGGTATGGGCGCAATCACCACCGGAATTGTGGATTGTGGCCATGGATTATGCCACGGGAAAGCGGGTTGTCTTCGGTCGAGCGGGTGCACCGCGAGTGCCGTTATCTGATGCCGTCATGGCTTCCTGCGCAATCCCCGGATGGTTCACTCCCGTGAACATTGATGGTCGCACCTACGTGGACGGTGGGGCAATTTCAGCAACCAGTGTCGATGTTGTTGCTGAATATGATTGCGATGAAGTGTACGTAATTGCTCCCATGGCAGCGACCGAGTCAGATCACCCGTCAGGTATCGGTGCCAAACTGGAGCGCAGATGGCGAACGCACATTACCCACACAGCGAATCAGGAAATTGGCATTGTGGAACAAGCAGGTGCACGGGTGCATTTTGCTCGTCCCACTCCTGAGGACCTCACTGCCATCGGGGCGAATCTGATGGATTCCACCCGGCGGCTACATGTCCTAGAAACGTCATTGCGTACCAGCATGCACATGTGGGCTGGTATTCACTAAAGCCTCTCGCGCGCAACCTGCTCTTCCGCATTCAAATAACGAGCAGTCTGTTCGGCAGCTACTTTCTCAATTTTCCCACCGATAAAGGGAACCGACGCGGTGAATTTCCCTGTTGTGGTGATGGTGGTTTCATCGGAGCCAGGGTTCGGTGTGAGCGCCAGGCGTCCCTCAAATTTCATGGGGCCGGAGAACTCGACATTGACCTGAGCCGAGCGTGATCCATCTGGTCCCGGTGGTGTCCACATTTGAGTTTCGGTGGCCGTAATCGTGTCCCCAACAAGTGATCGCGCAGGTCCGGGTAGATCAGCGGGGAGAACTCGAGTGCTTACAAGGGTCATGGAGCCATCAGGACCAGGGGAGACGCTGGCGGTAGCCGAGAGCGAGCCGGTCGCGGCACACTTCGCAAGAATAAAGTCTTCATTGGCCAATAGCGCGAAAAGAGTTTCCGGGGCAACGGGAAATATCTGCGTGTGTGTGAAGTCGGTGGGCATGGGATTCCGTCCTATATGGTCTTGTGGTCTCGTGGTCAAGAAGCCTTGTAAGGACTACCGTAGGGGTGTGCCACCAGTGAGCGATCGATCCCTCGGGGTTGTGCATGAACGCATGTTTCGCGATCTTGATTCTGAGAGCGTAGTTCCGGTACATGCCGATTCAATGGTGGTGTGGGCCGGACAGCGGGCCACGGGGCAAACAATGGTGCGGACGTGGACTCCTGAGGACCATCACGGTATGGAGGCAACGTATTCCGTCATTGAGATTGTCACCGACGACATGCCATTCCTAGTTGATTCAGTAACCGCCGAACTCACCCGCAAGGGTAAAGCGATTTATCTGGTGGCTCACCCCCAATTCGCCGTGACTCGCGAATCAGGTGAACTTGTCGAGGTTCATGACATTGATGTGAACGCAATCGCCGAAGGCATGATTGCCGAGTCGTGGATGCATATCCATGTGGAGCGAGATTTTGTTACTCAGGACCTCGACTCAGTCGTTGAAGGAATTAGGAGTGTCCTCTCTGATGTACGCAAGGCTGTTGCCGACTGGTCGCTGATGCGCACAAAGGCAATTGAGATCTCGGGGGTCCTGCGCAGGGAACCACTTGGGCAGGTGACTGAAACACAGCGCGACGAAACCATTGCTCTTTTGGACTGGTTGACCCAAGATAGTTTTACTTTTATTGGTTACCGCGAGTACATGCTTGTCGACGTTAATGGTGAAGATGCTTTAGCTCCGGTACCTCACACTGGCTTGGGCATCTTGCGACAACCAGAGCAGCGTGGTGAGGTGTCCGAAAGTTTCGCGCAGTTACCCGTTGCCGTCCGAGCCAAGGCTCGTGAGCAGGAATTATTGGTCTTAAGCAAGGCCAATTCTAGGTCCACGGTTCACCGGCCAGGGTATTTGGATTACATCGGGATAAAAACATTTAATGATCAAGGTGAAGTTGTTGGTGAGCGGCGATTCCTTGGACTTTTTGCCGCACATGCTTACTCGGATTCGGTCTTAGAGATTCCTGTCTTGCGGGAAAAAGCGCGCCAAGTGGAACGTGAGCTTCAATTGATTCCTGGGTCGCACAGTGCAAAGGACCTCGAGGAATTTCTCGATACATATCCGCGCGATGAACTTTTTCAGATAACAGTGAACCAACTCACGAAAATCGCAAAGTCAGTGTTATTGCTGCAAGAACGACGCCAAACTAAGTTGTACCTGCGCAATGACCCCTATGGAAGATTTGTTTCGGCCCTCATCTATTTCCCTCGGGACCGATACACCACCGCAGTGCGACTTGAATTGGAAGAAGTTCTGCGGAACACATTCGGTGGCACCCATGTGGATTATTCGGCTCGCGTCAGTGAATCGGTGCTCGCGCGCATGCACTACATCATTCACGTTGAGCCAAGTGAAGAAATTCCAGAGATCGAGCCAAGTGATCTTGAACGCAGGCTTGCAGATGCCACCCGAAGTTGGGAGGATGATTACCAGTCAATTCTGATTGACCAGGGTATTTCCCATCTCATTAAGTCATATACGGATTCCTTCCCCGAGTCATATAAAGAAGACTTTGATCCCGCCACAGGTGTGAATGACACTGTAATTATTGAAGGTCTTGAGCCCGAGGAACTAGCACTCGATCTTTATGCACCAGTTGTGTCAGACTCCAGGGATCTTCGCTTCAAGGTCATTCGAGTTGGGGCGGCCATGTCTCTGACGCGAATTCTTCCGATTCTTGAGAGGTTAGGTGTCGATGTTCTTGACGAACATCCCCATGAAGTTGAGCGCAAGGATCTACAGTCAGCTTGGGTACTGGATTTCGGAATTGTGTTACCCGAGGGAGAGATCCATAGCCCAGATACGCTTTTTGCCCGCTTCGAGGATGCTTTTAGAGCAGCATGGTTTGGTCGAACTGAATCAGACTCATTTAATTCCTTGATTGTCACAGCGGGAGTGACATGGCGCGACTGCACCATTATTCGTGCTTATGCCAGATACATGCGACAAATTGGTACATCATTCGGTCAGGGGTATATCGAATCCGTGATACTGGGTAATAGCAATGTTGCGCGATTATTGATTGAGTTTTTCCGCATTCGCTTTGATCCCGAATTTCCTGGTGACAGGAGTGTGGTTCAGGAATCTGCAGTAGAACAATTTGAGTACGCACTCACCGAAGTACCTTCACTCGATCACGATCGAATCCTGCGCATGTTCTGGGACATGATCGCAGCAACCGTGCGCACCAATTTTTATCAAGAGAACATCTTCTCGCTGGATTCCACGACTGCACTAGCATTCAAATTGGAGCCGCGCCGGATTCCCGACATTCCCTTGCCGCGTCCAGCACATGAAATTTGGGTGTATTCCCCGCACGTTGAGGGTGTCCATTTACGGTTCGGTGACATAGCGCGAGGGGGATTGCGATGGAGTGATCGCCGTGAAGATTTCCGCACGGAAATCCTTGGGTTGGTGAAAGCCCAGGAAGTAAAAAATGCTGTGATCGTGCCCGTTGGAGCTAAGGGCGGTTTTTTTGCCAAGCGGTTACCTGATCCGTCCATCGACCGAAATGCTTGGCTGGGTGCGGGGGTCAACGCCTATCAAGATTTTATTCGATCGCTGTTGTCAGTGACCGATAATTTAATTGATTCCCAAGTCATTCCGCCGGCAGATGTGGTCTGCCATGACCCATCGGATACTTACTTGGTGGTTGCCGCAGATAAAGGCACAGCAACCTTTTCTGACATTGCAAATTCAATTGCTTTGGAGGAGGGCTTCTGGTTGGGCGATGCTTTTGCATCTGGTGGCTCTGCAGGCTATGACCACAAGGCCATGGGTATCACCGCACGGGGAGCATGGGAATCTGTGAAGCGCCACTTCTTTGAGATGGAAATAGATACCCAACAACAAGATTTCACCGTGATTGGTATCGGAGACATGAGCGGTGATGTTTTTGGCAACGGAATGTTGCTCAGTACGCATATTCGGTTACTCGGAGCATTTGATCACCGACATATTTTTATAGACCCAACTCCTGACGCAGCGTCAAGTTATCAGGAACGCCAACGATTATTTGACCTTCCTGGCTCCTCGTGGGCTGATTACAATTCGGAATTAATTTCCGCGGGCGGTGGCATCTTCTCGAGGGCGGCCAAATCAATTGCAATCACCCCGGAAATGCGCGATGCACTGAGTATTGATCTTGTCACAGAGACATGTAGTCCAGACCAACTCATCACGGCGATTTTGAGAGCACCCGCCCAACTTTTGTGGAATGGAGGAATTGGCACCTATGTCAAAGCCAGTACTGAAACAAATATTGATGTGGGAGACAAAGCAAATGATGCCATCAGAATCAACGGGACCGATTTAAGGGCGCAGGTTGTTGGCGAGGGCGGAAATCTTGGGTTCTCTCAACTGGGACGAGTGGAGGCTGCGCGGCGGGGTGTGCGCATTAACACCGATGCAATTGATAACTCAGCGGGCGTTGACACATCTGACCACGAAGTCAATATCAAGATCCTTTTGGCACCGGTGATAGCGAATGGCATCATCACGTTGGAACAGCGGGATCAATTACTTCGAGATATGACTGAAACTGTTGGTGATTTGGTATTGCGAGATAACTTTAATCAAAACGTTTTGCTCTCCAATGCCCGGGCCGGAGCGATTCGCCTGCTCAATGTGCATCAACGAATGATTAAGGACCTGGAGCGGAAAGAAATTCTTAATCGCTCACTTGAGTATCTCCCCGACGACGAAGAATTTGCGACTCGGAAGGCAGCATCAGAGGGATTGACATCTCCTGAATTAGCAGTTCTCCTGGCTTACGCCAAGATCGATGTCACTCGTAGTCTCAATGAATCTGTACTTGGCATGGATCCTTGGTGCGATCACATTGTGATGGATTACTTCCCGCAACTTCTGGTGCGGTTATACAGACCTGAAATCATTCACCATCCTTTGCGATCAGCAATTGCCAACACGGTTATTGCTAATCAACTTATCAATGTTGGCGGGATCACATTTGTCTTCAGGGCGGTAGAGGAAACTGGAGCTAGCACAGTTGAGGTAGTGAAAGCTGCATTAGCTGCCATGAAAATCTTTGGGATTGACACGACTTGGAACTGGATTAACGAACTACCTTCAACGGTTCCGGCAAAGGCGCGAACAGCGCTTCACCTCGAAGTAAGGCGATTGCTGGACCGAGCGGTTCGTTGGTTCTTGCAAAACAGGGGCTCTGGAATTGATATTGCTGCTGAAGTGGAAACCTACGAATCGACGGTAAATGAATATGCATCGGGCGTTTCGGGAGCGTTGAAGGGACAAGAATCCGAGAGGTTCCTGCGAATGACCCAACGCTTTGTGGATGCAGGAGCGCCGGAAGATCTTGCACGGCGTGCTGCAGGCGGACTTGATGTCTTTAGCCTATTAGACATTACGGAAATCGCCCGTAAAACAGATATTTCCATGCCGGAAGTAATAGAACTGTATTTCACGCTGTCCGAAAGGTTTGATGTTGATCGATTGTTGGTCCGGATAACCGGGTTGCCCCGGGGAGATCGATGGACGGCGCTAGCGCGACAAGCTATGCGTACCGATCTTTACGCGGTGATTGGTGAGTTAACTTTGCGTGTGGGAGAGTCAACAAACCCTGGAACGGCTGCAGAACGCATTCGTCAATGGGAATCGAGCCGAATTGAGGGGATTGCCCGAACGCGTTCAACCCTCGATGAAATATTAGATACCGATGATACTGAGCTAGCAACAATTTCAGTGGCTCTCAGAGTTCTTCGCAATCTTGTTGCTCAGGCTGGTTGACCCTATGAATACTAGATTCAGTCGCCACCTTCGTATCCCAGAAATAGGCGAGCGCGGTCAACTATTGATCGCTGATTCACGAGTACTGGTGGTGGGCACAGGGGGGCTCGGCTCGCCCGCATTGATGTACCTTGCCGCCGCGGGAGTCGGACACATTGGAATTGTGGATCACGATCTTGTGGACCTCAGCAATCTTCAGCGTCAGGTGCTTTTCGATGAAGTTTCGGTGGGCACATCAAAAACCGAGGTCGCTGTCCAAAAAATCCGGAACATGAATTCGGAGACTGAAGTGCAGGCTTACGACACCCTCCTCACCAGCGATAATGCTCTTGAAATCATCTCTGACTTTGATGTTGTCATTGATGCAACCGACAATTTCGCAACCCGCTACCTGATTAACGACGCATGCGTCTTATTAGGTATTCCATATGTGTGGGGATCCATTTTGCGATTTGATGGTCAGCTTTCCGTTTTCGGTCAAGTAAATGGCCCGTGCTATCGCTGTGTATTCCCAGAACCTCCTGAACCAGGCACCGTCCCCAGTTGCGCAGACGCAGGTGTGCTGGGTTCCATTTGTGGTGTGATCGGCTCCATGCAGGCAACTACTGCCTTGACCCTTGTCATGGAAATGCCCAGTCCGCTTACCGGGGTCATCGGGGTATTCAATGCACTTGATATGTCTTTTGAGAAAGTTCCTGTTCACAGGAATCCCCAATGTGCCGTATGCGGGGATTCCCCCACGCTGACCGAACTTATTGACTATCCCGTGTGGTGTTCGGCTAGTGACTTGTCGTTGCCGAGGCGTGAACTCCAACAATTACTCCGGGAAAGAGAGTCAGGTTTTGCAGATTTTGTCTTGGTGGATATTCGTGAAATTGTCGAGACCCATATGGGCATGATTCCTGGAGCAATTCATCTGCCGCTTTCTGAATTGGAGACCGCAGACCAACTTGATGCCTATATTCGGCAAGTGTGCGGCGATCGTGAGATTATTTTTTATTGTGCGTCGGGGTATCGATCTGCAAGTGTGATCCAAGCACTGACCGACGCAGGGATGCGCAATGTGCGGCACTACCCGGGCGGATTCAATGAGTGGAATGCTGCCAGGATCGCTCAGAGCTAGAGAGCATTCTTTTTGGTGAGATAGTTAAAGGCCCAATAGCCCGGAATTGTGGGCAACCAGAAAGTCACCAAGCGGTAGAGCAGGACTGCTGAGACCGCGAGGCCGGCGTCCAGGCCGGCTGCAGTAAGCCCAGCAGCCAGAGCTGCCTCGACCGCGCCAAGTCCACCGGGAGTAGGAGCAGCTTGCCCGATCGTGGCACCAGCTAGGTACACAACCGCTACTACGGCAATACTCAAGCTTCCGCCAAAAGCTTCGACACAGGCAAAAAGAACTCCCACGTATGCGAGATTCAAAATCAAGATGCCGCCGACACCTTCGAGAAGTTTTCCGGGGCGCTGAGCGACTGTGACCAATCGCGGAATAACTTCTTTAATCAGTGGCCCAATTCGACGGGTGATCTCTTTGCGCACATAGGGAACAGCGAGGAGCGCGAGCAATGCGACCGCCACGGCTGCCACACCGATAACTGCCCACATGGGTGGATTGAAAGTGAGATCAGCCTGAGTTCCTGCAGCGATACCAAATGCCGTGAGAAGTGCAATATGGGTAACGAAGGCTGCAACCTGTGAGACTCCGACACTTGCTGCTGCAAGAGCGGGGTGCAGCCCAGCTTTTTGCAAGTACCTCACATTAATAGCGATCGCCCCCAACGTGGGTGGTGAGACAAGAGTGGCAAAATCGCCGGCGACTTGGGCAAGCAGGGTGCGGACAAAGGACAATTTCTCCGGAACGAAGCCGGATAGTGACCACGTTGCACCGGCATATGTAATCAAACTGAGGAGGAACGCAACCAGAATCCACCACCAGTTCGCGGTAGTGAACAAGGTTGCAAGATCAACCGAGGTCAACTGCGAGAGCAGGACATAGCCGGCAATGGAGCCGACAATGATCATGATGAGAGTGCGCGGCTTGACTCGCTGGATTTGAATTGGTTCGGTATCTGCATCTGGGCGCATCTCGACAATGGCATCGCGCAGCGACACAATCATGCCTTTGTGTTTGCGTAATGACTTGCGAGTCGTGGGAGATAGCGCAACAGGCTGTAAGGCAGGTAGTGCGCGTGCCAAGCCAGCACTACCGAGGACCCTTCTACCTGAATCGACCGCACGTTCAATTGACGTGGCCATTGCCAGAGTGCACAGGAGTTCTGCAAGGTCCAGCCGTTGTGCGACATCACTTACCGCAATTGCGCCTTGATCCATGCCGAGCAAATACACATGGTCTTCATCTGACCGCAGTAAATGTCGTGCCGAAAGTGCTCGGTGACTCATTTGGTGTTCATGTAAAGTGCGAAGCGCTCGCCATGCAGAATCCAGATCGCGATCGGTGAGATTATCGATTTGATCAAAAGTGGCACCCGGTATTTGCTGATAGGCGAGTGCGCACGAATCCGGCCCCACCTCGGTGGTCAAAAGCAAACGGGGGACTGGGGTCCCAGCATTTTCCGCAGCGTATGCAATGAGTGCTGCCTGATCCACCGCTCGACGCATATTAAATGCACCCTTACCCGGTTCATCACGTAATCGAAGACTCGTCCACAAGGCATTTACCAGTCCCGCACCCTCAAGATCGCGGTCGAGAACGGTGACTCTCAAAGTGTCACCTGATCGGGTTGTGGCGAGGTAACGACGACCGCGCTGGGTCATGTCGATGAATTGAAGTTCTGTGATCGGATACCCACCCCTGGACAGTGCAAGTGCGACTTCATCGCCTTTTGGTCTCGTTGTAGATGTACCCAGTGCATAGCGGATCAGCAGACCGACTGCCCATCCAGTAGTAATGGAGAGCCCGATTCCGGCCAAGGCGATACCCGCACTCAGTACTGTCACCAGAATCAGCGAAACGACAACAACAACGGTAATCACATTCCACGGCCTGCGACCCATGAGGCGCGTCACTGTCATGAAAGCAATGACACCCCCGAGAATTGGCGCAGTTGCACCACTTGCGGCGCTTGTCGAACCTGCAAGTGCCACCAGTAGGCGGGTGTTGTCAAAGCTGCCAATAAGTGTGGCAATGGCAAAGAGAATTGTTATGGCGAAAAATAATGCAAGCAGGGCATCAAAGAGTTGTCGAAATCTGCGGCGAATAATGAGGTTGATCGAGGCGGCAATGGGTAAACCCAGGGTCCCGATACCGCCGACAACGTTGAGAACCAAAATGACTATCGATGGCAACATGGCCACACCAGAACCGATATCGGTGTCGAGACCGGCGGTGGTGCTCGTGGCGAACCATCCCAACGCAATAGTGCCGCCTGCAAGGGCAACGGCTACAACAAAGCGAAGAAGATCCAGTGGCCGTCGAATTCGTTTCCTGACTTCCCCGTCATCGATGATCACGGGTGCAGGGGTGACTGCTGTCGATTTTTCCGGATCTGGGTCCGAATCTTGCAATAAATCTGACATGATCGGAATAGACCCCGCCAGAGTGCGCTCCATCACGATCTGGTCATCAGCCGGAGGAGTTGTTCTTGGGTGATTTGGTTCCGACTTAATCAGGCTCCCATCGCCGCCAGCTGGCGTATCGTGAGTGGGAGCAGGGGTCACAGGGTGATGTTGTCACATGGAGGTGGTATTCATGCACCATGCGGTGGGAATTGGACTGGAATGGCCGGGAGTCGTGGGCCTTTCCCGGTGAGTTCATCCCCGATCCCGCCCAGCGTTCCGTTATCGATCATCGCAGCGGATCTCTGTCAATCCTTGGGGCAGCAGGTTCAGGAAAGACCCGGACCCTTGTCCATGCCGTGGCGTCCCGAATGCAGGCAGGGGTTGACCCCTCCACGATTCTGGTTCTCACTTTTGGGAAGCGGGCGGTCCGGGAATTTCGTGAGGGGCTTGCGGCCATTACTGATTCGGCCGTTCTTCCCACGGTAGGAACTTTCCATTCACTGGCCTATTCACTTGTGTCGACTGCCACGGGTACCACATCAGGACTGGCCGTGTTGTCGGGTGCAGAAGAAGATTCTCGGATCATCGAAATCATCCGCGGCATGCGGGAGGATTTGGGCAGTGATTGGCCCACCGGCATGGCAGCTGCCGCAGACACTCGAAGTTTTGCCCGCGAAATGCGAGCGGTCATTGCTCGACTCAAAGATATTCACCTCTCCGGCGAAGACTTGGTCCATTTGGGCGTTCAAGAGAATCGACCCGAGTGGGTCGTTGCGGGGAAAATTGCCATAAATGAGTCTGAGGTCATGCACCTCCAGGGGAGCGTGGATTACTCAGAGTTATTAGCTCAGGCACTTGCCGCTGTGACATATTCGTCTTCACTTCGGGCGCTTACCCACATGGTTATTGACGAGTTTCAAGAAATCGGTCCCTTACAGCACGAGTTAATCCAGGAAATATTCCATGTGGCTGGTCAAGGGGGAGGCATAACCGAATTTTTAGCGGCCGCTAACCCCAATGAAAGTATCTTTACTTTCCGCGGTGCACAAACTCGGTACCTTGATCAATTTTCCTCGGATTTTCCACCCGCGGAATCGGTATACCTCACCTCCATGTGGCGAAGCGGTGTGCAGGTGGCTCGGGCAGCGGAAAGTGTCTTCCCAGGCGGTACTGCTGTTCCCTATCAACATTTTCCTGCACATTCTGTGGCCGATCGAGTTGTGGTGCAGCGCTATGGAAGCCGAACTGCCCGGGCAGCATTTATCGCACAGGAAATTCGCACCGCGCATATTGATCACCAGGTTCCCTGGCGTTCCATGGTGGTTATTGGCCGAGCCTCATCGGATATTCCCGCCATTATTCGGGCACTCACCAGAGCGAATGTTCCCGTAGTTGTTGGCTCCGATGACATCCCGTTAGCAGATGAGCCTGCCGTTGGCGTTCTCCTGACCCTGTTGTGGGCGGCTTTGTCCCCAGATATGACCAGTACCCACGGTGTTCGTGATCTATTGGCAGGCCCTTTATGTGGGCTAGACGCCAGCGATATTCGACGACTAGGCCGAGCGCTGCGAGCAGAAGACCGAAATACACCTTCTGCCCAATTGATCAAAGAGATGATTCTCAATGGTAACGAGTCTGATATCCCTTCAGATCTGGCTGGTTCGGGCCATTCAATAAATTCAGAAATAGCACAGCGGGTCAAACGCTTACAGGGTTTACTGCGTGAAGTTCGCGCGGCAGTCGCTCGACAATTACCCTTACCTGACATTCTGTGGCTTGCGTGGACCGGTGGGGAAAAATACCCACATGGTTGGCCCGATCAATTAAGAAATGCCGCTCTTCGTCACAGTGCGCAGGCACACCATGACCTCGATGCCGTCATGGCACTCTTTGACACTGCAGATCGGTTCAGTTCGCGTGGCCGAACCGGGTTAAGTAATTTTCTTTTTGCCCTCAAGGAACAAAAACTTCCAGCGGAGCCCGTGGCTGCACGCGGTCTTCGAGCTGATGCAGTCCAGGTCATGACCGTGCATCACAGCAAGGGCCAACAGTGGGATCGAGTGTGGATCACAGGTCTGGAAGAAGGTATTTGGCCGAATCTCGTTGTTCGAGGAAGTATTTTGCATCCCGACGAAATCACCGTGACGGGTGCAGGTCCCGGGGCGAATCCGATTGCATTGCTTCGGGAGGAAAGAAACCTTTTTTATGTCGCAGCGACCAGGGCGCGGCAACAGGTTACTTTCACGTGTATTGACCAAGGTGACGAAGGTGGAGATCAGCCGAGCCGATTCATTCACGATCTCATTCGCGTTGGCGTACCGGATCAGGTTGTCACCGGCTATCCACGGTCACGATCCTCGTGGAGTGGTCTTGCTGCGGAACTGCGTTCTGTTCTGGCAAATCCGGAATCATCCGAATCACTTAAAGAGGCAGCGGGTGAGTTTCTGCACGACATGGGCCACTCTGTCGGTCCGGAGAATTGGTGGGGTCTGGCAGAACTCACTCGGTCCACTCGCCCGATCCGCCCGCGGGATCAGCCACTTCATATGTCGGGTAGTTCCCTCGATTCCCTGATCACCTGTCCCTTGAAGTGGTTCCTTGACAAGGAAGTGAAGGCTCAGGTTTCCCGAGGCGCGGCAACCGCCTTCGGCAGCATTGTTCATGCTGTCGCCGAGTATGTTGCCAAGGGAGAGGTGCCGGACAACTTGGAAGCCATGCAGGAACTCATCAATGGTTCATGGCGCAATGTTGTCTACGAATCTCATTGGCAGTCCACTTCGGAACTTGCCCATGCCCGCGAAGCCGCAGCCCGCTTTCTTCGTTATCACCATCAATCAGATCGGGTTTACCTAGAGGCTGAGCAATTGCTCACCACTGAGGTTCAGGTCACAACGCCCGCCGGTGAGACCGACATGATTAGTCTCACCGGCTTTGTCGATCGAGTGGAGCGTGACCCTTCGGGCAGGCTTGTGGCCATTGACTTAAAGAACATGAAGACCGCGGTGCCGACAAATAAGATTCCAGAGCACGGACAGTTGGGTGTTTATCAACTTTTACTGCAGGACCGTCAATCTGATGTGGATTCCGAACAAGTAGCCAAAGATGATCAGAGCATTGGTGCGGCTCTCGTGCAATTACGGGTAGAAGACAAAACAGGTATGCCAAAAATTCAGGGACAAGCTGCCATTGATTTCGATCAGTCTCCTAGTTGGATTGAGCAGCGGTTGGGTGAGGCTGCGGAGATCATCCGCAATGAAACATTTATCCCAATCCCGGGTGAAGAATGCAGATTCTGCAGTTATCACAGCGTGTGTCCGGTGAAAGCCGGCACCGTCTTCCAGCCTCTCCAACTCCCAGATGAAAATTCCGGTGAACTGCTGGCAGGTGACGCCCATGACTAGTCACAGCGATCTCACACCAGGTCAATTGACCGAGGTATTTGGGTTTGAACTCTCGGAACAGCAATGGAACGCCGTGTCCGCTGGCCTGATGCCATCGGTCATGATTGCGGGAGCAGGTTCAGGAAAAACAACTTCCATGTCAGCCCGTATTGCCTGGCTGGTTGGCAGTGGCTATGTACGCCCAGAAAATGTTCTGGGCTTGACGTTCACCACCAAGGCAACCGCTCAGCTTTTGGACTCAGCACGCTCCACCATCAACAATCTTGCGCGCACCTTTCCAGGATTGGTACCTGATGAATCATCAGATCCAGTCATTTCCACCTATAACTCATTTGCCGCTGGAATAGTGCGTGAGTTCGGATCCTTGTTGGGCCGGGATTTTGCCGGCGAAGTACTCAGCGAAGGCGCGCGCTACCAATATGCCTATCGGTTGGTGTGTTCGACCAACATTGACATGTCCGCAATCCATGTCAATCCAGTGTCGGTCACCTCCTCCATGTTGGCACTCGACGGTGAACTGAGTGAGTTGGCAATTGAGCCAAGTGAAATCCGCTCCCATGACATCAAGTTGCTGCAATACCTCAACTCATTCAGCAAGCACAATGACTCAACCCGCCGCATGATCGCAGCGACAGGCTCTAGAATCGCTTTGAGTCAACTAGTTGAGCAATGGCGCGAACTCAAATCAGAGCGAGATCTTGTTGAGTTTTCCGACCAGGTCCGCCTTGCCCGGGAACTTGTTCAGACATTACCCGAAGTCGCCGCCACCATTCGTTCACGATTTTCTGTCGCCCTTCTTGACGAATACCAGGACACATCGATTAGCCAACGCATTTTGTTGCAAGGAATTTTTGGTTCAGGATTCCCGTTGACCGCGGTAGGCGATCCGTGCCAAGCCATTTATGGGTGGCGCGGGGCAAGTGTGGCAAATATTAATGACTTCACAGAACATTTTCCATTACCCGAACTGACGCCTTCCCCAATCTTCAAGCTCACCAAAAATCGTCGATCAGGTGTCAAAATTCTGGAGGCGGCCAACATAATTTCAGAAACTTTGCGGGTCGAACACCCACATGTCGACATCTTGGACCCAGAAAGAGATCACCCTGGATTTTTGACACTGGCGCTATTCGATACCGCCGCACAAGAAGTCGAATGGATGGCAGATCGAATCGCGCAGCAACACTCATCCCTTCGTGACTCTGAAGATATTGCTGTACTGTCTCCCACCACTTCTTATTTGGTGCGCATGCGTGATCTGCTGCGAGCCAGGGATATACCCGTGCAATTGCATAGCTCTGCTGATCTCCTGGCTGAACCGATAGTTATTGATCTGCAGTCATTATTGACGGTGGTCCACGAGCCCACCGCTAATCCCGAGTTCCTGCGCTGGGCCACCGGTGTGCGTTTTCGTATTGGTGCACGCGATATCGCAGCCCTAGGTCAACGCGCATCGGAGCTATCCGCAACATCTATCCGTCGTCGCGCTGAAAACGTCGATCAGGCTCTAGCCGAGGCCGTCGATGGCATTGACTCTGTTGATATTAACTCAATTTCCGATGCACTATTTGATCTTGGAGATAAAACCCAATATTCGGAGGAGGCCTATCAGCGTTTTACCCGAATGGCCGAAATCATTCGAGAGTTACGCTCGCTCACCGGATTACCGCTCGTTGAATTCATTGGGGCCGCATGTCGACTCAGCGGTGTCGACATTCAAAGCCAGATTGATACTGGCTCTGATCGAGAACACATTGCCGTCAGTGCCTTTATCGATTTAGCCGCAGAATTCACCGATGCAGATGGACGGGTGTCGCTGGGTGCGTTCTTGGAACGCCTAGCCGATATTAAACGATTTGATATTGATGTTGATTTTGAGCAACCGGTTGATCCCAGAGCAGTTCAGCTCATTACGGTTTACAAGGCAAAGGGTTTGGAATTCACCCATGTGTATATCCCCAATATGACCAAAGAGAGTTTTCCTGGCGGGCGTACACCACGTAATTGGACGACCGACCCCAGCATGGTCCCGTGGCCCACTCGCAAGGACGCACCTGCGGAATTGGCAGACTTCCCGGATTACTCCACCTTCAATTGGCCTGCACGGGTGCATAAAGATGAATACCTCGGTCACTTTGCCACCTACCGCGAACTCGATAGCGATCGCTTGGCGTATGTTGCCGTGACCCGCGCCAAGGATTCCCTCACCATTACATCAAGTTGGTGGGGTTTTGGGCATAAGAAGCCTCGTGGTCCGCACCGATATTTACAACAAATCCACAATCACTTTGCTGGTCTCGATATCGAGATTCCGGTGTGGGTCACCGAGCCAAGTGACGAACGTCCATCTGAAATCGGCTCCAATCCCGATATGAGTTGGCCAATTGCTGTGCCAGAAAATATCGTTGAGTCACTCCAGGCTCAGGCGCGCTATGTGAATTCATCACCGGTCCCAGGGCTCACGCACGCTGAAGCGGTGCAGGTCGCGGCGTGGAAGGAATCTTTGAATCGTCTGCGTGAGGAGCACTCTCGACTCCACTCTGATGTAAAACGGGTGCCGTTGCCCACGAGTATGGGAGCAAGCACCATGATGCGAGCCCTCCGTGAGCCAGAAGACTTAGCCAAAGATTTGGCGCGCCCCATGCCCCGTCGATCCAGTGTGGTAGCGAATAAAGGCACGGTAGTCCACGCGCTCATCGAAGAGCATTACTCACCTCGGGCGCTTTTTGACCCAGATGAACTTTTCGGTCTCAATGACCTTGAGATTCACACTGAATCTGCATCAATCAAGGATTCCGAAATTGAACAGTTACGCCAGGCATTTCTTGCTACTCGATTTGCCGACCTGACACCGGTGGCGGTAGAACAACCTTTTTCTATCAGCCTTGGTGGCATCCCTGTCACCGGATACATCGATGCAATTTTCCAGATAGATGGCCGCTACCTGGTAGTTGATTGGAAAACAGGCACATCAGCACACCTTGACCCCATGCAGTTAGCGATTTACCGGCTTGCCTGGTCTCGCATTGCCCATATTGACTGGCAGGAAGTAGATAGCTGCTTTGCCATGCTCTCCGAGGGAGTAGAGATAAACCCTGATACTGATTCTCTGGTGCGGCAGCTACTTCATCAGGGCTAGTTTTTCTCCTCGGGGGAGCCTTCCACCGGAATTGGTGCCGCGGTACTCGGTGTGAACCCTGATTTTTCCTCGGCCACCACGATCGCTTCACCCGCTTCCTCGGTGGGTGTGGGTCGAGTTCCCACCCATGTACGCATGCGCTCGCGTGCCGGTTCTTCGATCCAGCGCCACATGAAATAGGCGATAACAAATGACATGGCTAGAAGGAATATCACAGCAACGGCATAGAACGGTCCGGAATCAATTCCCGCGGCATTCATGCCTGCACGCCACAAACCAAACCACACGAGGTGAGTCATGTAGAGGGAGTAAGAAATAAACCCACCGAGGATTGCCAACCGTGTTGCCAGAACATTGGCGAGGCCGCGCCGGGCTAATGCGAGGGCTCCGATCCACATGATCAACAGAGGGACAAGAGTTAAGTGGAAATATGGCGGCAGGGGTTCTGCATCCGGGTCGGTCGATGTCATGCCTGATTGGGCGGCCGGAAGCCACGATAGAAAAACTGCTCCGGCAACTATGAGAATTGGAAGGACCCAAGCTGCAATATCAGCTATCCGATGAACACCGTATGCGCCTTCCTGTGCTCTGTCTTTGAGTCGATCAACAATTAAAAAGGTGATTGCACCTGCCGTGAACTGCGTCAAAACGCGGTATGTGGATCCCCAATTCTCCGTGTAATAAGGGTCCGAGGTGCCCAGACCATAGATGACGAGGGGAGCGAGAACTACTACCCACGAGATCACAAGAGCCGTCGTGGAGAAATGCTTATGCATGCGCCACAGGACAAGTGCCAGCAGCGGGAACAGTAAGTACGCAAGCCATTCCATGGAGAGTGACCACGCAACGAAGTTCCATCCCCTTTGCGGATTGGGTCCCCATTCTTGGATCAGGAGCAGATTCTTGATGAAATCCCATGGATTCAGCCACACACGATCCAGTGGGTTTCCCGTCACACGAGCCTGAGCCACAACAGCTATTCCAGCGACGAACAACATGACCAGGTGAACGGGATAGATACGGGCGAGGCGAAGCCACCAGAATTTCAGGGTTTTTGACCCTTTGAGCCGTGGACCGATCGAGTGTAGATAGGTGTAAGTAAGGATAAACCCTGATAACGCGAAGAATAGATCAACACCCAGTCGACCAACGCGCAGTACATCGCCAAAAATTGGAATTTGCAAAACTCCGAGCACCTCGAGGGGGCCCTGGGTGTGGTAGAGGAGTACCCAAGCGGCAGCCACAAGGCGAATGCCCGTGAGCTGTCGAATGAAAATATTCACGCTGCTCACCCTATGCGCTCAAAGTGGTGAGTCAGAGTAGGTTCAGCACCAATGTCTACATCCTCACTCCTCCAAGATTTGGCTTTAGCTCGTTCGACGGTTGATCGCAGCGCACATCTGCGCAAAGACGCCCCAGCCATGGCGCGTGCCTGGGGTGATTTGTCAACTCACGTTGTACCGGTATTCAGGGGCACCGCGCGTCTATCACAGGCTAAAGAATTGGATTTTTTCTCGCCTTCTGCCATCGCAGACTCCATTCCTGTGGCATTTCTAGGATGCGAATCTGGAGAGGCCTATTTCGCAGCATTCGTTGATCAAGATTTTGTGGACCGGCATGATCCTGATTCGTGGCAACATTTAAGAGTCGTCGGGTCTTCACTGAGTGCTCGAGATGCAGGCCTTTTGGTGACCGGAGTTGCTCTCGCGAATTGGCACGAGACCCATACTCACTGTCCGCGCTGCGGTGGATACACCGCCCTCACTGATGCCGGGTGGACCCGTACCTGTTCCATCGATAAGTCGGTGCACTTTCCTCGAACCGATCCCGCGGTCATCATGTTGATAACCGATCCTCAGGATCGAGCGTTACTCGCTCGCCAAGTTCACTGGCAGCCCGGATGGTTATCGGTTCTTGCGGGCTTTGTTGAAGCCGGCGAATCGGCCGAGGCAGCGGTCGTTCGGGAGATAGCCGAGGAAGCCGGCGTGGTTATTGATCCGGCGAGTATTCGCTATCTAGGCAGTCAGCCTTGGCCATTTCCCAATTCCCTGATGCTCGGATACCACGCAAGAGTGAGTGGTAGGTACTCACCCAGTGAGCCCATCGAATTAACCGTCGACGGTGAGGAAATTGCCTATGCCGAGTGGTTTAGTCGTGATGACTTGCTGGAGGCTTCTCGGTCAGGGGAAATTCATCTGCCACCTCCGGTGAGCATTGCGCACAGATTGATTGTTCAGTGGTTGGGTGAACCGTTGCCCAAAGAGAGTGCCTTTAAGTAAGGCTGAGGCGTCAAACTGAGTCGTCAAACTGAGTCGTCAAACGGGTCTTTAGAGGCTACCGACTTTGGCAATAACTTCAGCGATAGGCGGGTTCGTGAGGGTGGTTCCATCAGAAAACTTCAGGGTAGGGACGACTTCATTGCCACCATTGATGGATGCAACAAATGCGGCTGAGTCACTGTCGGCTTCAATGTCTACTTCGGTGTATTCGATTCCTGCACGCTGCATTTGAGCCTTTAGTCGCTGGCAATAGCCGCACCACACGGTGCTGTACATGATCACGTTACTGGTGTCCGAGCTGGTGTCCGAGCTGGTAGTTAGAGGATTGTTCACAGATGAAGCCTATGGGGATTCGAACTTGTCGGCGCAGCGTGTCAAGATCTGCCCATGAGCCCGGATTCAAAAGCCAGTCGGGCTGAAGAGATTCTTGCGGGACTGGATAGCGAACAAGCCGCGGTGGCGCGTGCAGTGTCGGGGCCGGTCAGGGTGCTCGCGGGTGCAGGCACGGGAAAGACGCGAGCCATCACCCATCGAATTGCCCATTCTGTTGTTGTCGGCGAAAGTGACCCTGAACGAACATTGGCTGTGACGTTCACCAACCGCGCCGCGGGTGAAATGCGACACCGATTACGGACCCTCGGCGCTGAACGCGTCCAAGTTCGCACCTTTCATGCGGCAGCACTGCGCCAGTTGCGGTACTTCTGGCCACAACTTTCTCCGGCCATATTCCCAGAGTTAATTGCATCAAAAGCACCTTTGGTTGCTCGCGCTTTGTCATTTTGCAAGGTGGATTCAGACACCGCACTCGTTCGAGACGTCAGTGGCGACATTGAATGGTGCAAATCCAACATTATCGACTCAGCACTCGTGCACAAAGCCAAGCGTGAATTCGCCATAGACACTGCCACCTTTGCCAAAGTTTTTGACTCGTACGAGTCCATCAAAAAGGATCGCAATCAACTGGATTTTGAAGACATTCTCACGCTCATGAGTGCTTCCATACGCAGCCGTTCCGACATTGAGGCTGCAGTCCACAAGGCTTATAGGTGGTTCACCGTCGATGAATTCCAAGATGTTAATCCCTTACAAAAGAATTTGCTGGACCTTTGGCTCGGTGAACGCGATGACCTTTGTGTAGTGGGAGACCCCAGTCAAACCATTTACTCATTCACCGGAGCTTCTGCGGAGTACCTTTCACAATTTGCCACACAATTTCCGCACGCCACTCGAATCGAGTTAGTGCGTTGCTATCGATGCACGCCGGAAATAACTTCAATGGCCAATGCCGTCATCAGTGGGGGAAACAATGCAGTGACTTTGCGATCCCAACGTGAGTCTGGTCCTCCTCCAAAGGTCACCGTCTATTCCGATGACAACGATGAAGCTGCCGGTGTTGCGCAATCGATCCGAGCAATGCTGGATTCGGGCACTTCTGCCGCCGATATCGCGGTCCTCTACCGGATCAATGCTCAATCAGCGGAATACGAAACAGCATTTGCTGATGCTCAAATCCCATGTGTTCTTCGTGGCACCGAAAGATTCTTTGAGCGCCCCGAGGTAAAAACGGCAACCATGTTATTGCGTGGAGACGCCAAAAACCCAGACACTGCCGGTGAATCACTTGTTGATCGGATCCAGGCGGTGCTTTCCAGCATGGGTTGGTCAAGTGAACCTCCACGCGGAACGGGTGCAGTGCGAGAAAAGTGGGAGTCACTCCTGGCCCTCACCACCATGGCACAAGAGTGCCCTGACTCCATGTCCTTGCGCGAATTTGTCCAAGAGTTGGACCAGCGCGCCTCCGTGGAACACGCCCCGGGCGCGGCCGCGGTTACGCTCGCATCCATTCATTCTGCAAAAGGCTTGGAATGGCCGATTGTGTTTCTGATCGGATGCAGCGAAGGACTCTTACCCCTGTCTTATGCCGATACCAGCGATTCAATCGAAGAAGAACGTCGATTGACGTATGTAGCCGTTTCTCGCGCAGGGCAACAACTCAACATTAGTTGGGCCAAATCTCGGACACCGGGTGGAAAAGCAACACGAACATTGAGTCGATTTATTGCTGATCTACCACCGGGAGTTTTTGATGGCAGCTTGGCCGGCCTGCCTCGCGGGTCTTCCCAAGGTTCGTTTGTTGCAGGGGTATCAAGTCGAGGATCGGTGCGTCAGCGCAGGGGTCCACGACCGTGCAGGGTATGCGGCAAAGCGTTGGTCACAGCGGGGGAGCGAACACTTGGTCATTGTCATGGCTGTCCTGTTGAACTACATGAAGAACTCTTCGAGGCTTTGCGAGAGTGGCGCAAAGAACTATCAGTCGCAAAATCCGTTCCTGCCTACATTGTTTTTACCGATGCAACCCTCACTGCAATTGCGGAACAGGTTCCACATGACCTCGAATCATTGGCCGCAATCCCTGGAGTTGGGCCGGCCAAACTCAATGAATTCGGTGAGGAAGTGCTCGAGATTGTCATGCGTCTGCAGGGCTAAAGCCCGGGACCCATGTCTCGAGTTCTTCGAGTACAGGCACGTGAGCATCTAGTTGACACAATACGGCGATGCTGCCAAGCCATACGCGATGAATGAGTGCATAAGAAGGTGGCAGATTTATTTTCATGCCAATGGTGAAATCAGGATTTCGGACGTCGTTGATTCGATTAAATTCGCCTCGGATCCAAGCCCGGGTGAAATGGAATGATTCGTGCCGGGTGGGCTCAACAAAAGGTTGCAGGTAATCCAGAACCTGTTGTGCGTCAACGGTGATGTCGGGCTTGACAAAACCTTCTGCTCGAAGCCCTTCTAGGACCTTGTCGGCATCGCCACTTTGGGCAATACTCAAGAGTGTGCCCATGGCAACGGGCAATCCGTCTGGTAGCCGAGAAACCGCTCCGAAATCCAATACGCAGAGTTTCCCCTCGGGTGTGATTCGGAAATTCCCCGGATGTGGATCCGCATGCAAAAGCCCGGCGCGAGCGGGTCCAGCCAAGAGGAATCGTTCATAAAGCAAACCGGCATGGTCACGTTCTTCGACGGTTCCGTCGGCAATCACTCGGGACAGTGGCGTGCCATCGATCCACTCACTGACCAAGACGTGTGGGGCAGCAGCCAAAATATGTGGGATGTGAAAGTCGGGATCACCTTCAAATGCCACGGCAAATGCGCGTTGATTCTCCGACTCAAGCAGGTAATCCAGTTCTTCAACAGCGCGTTCTTTGAGTTCTTCTAGCAGCGGCTTGATTTCCAACCCCGGAATCCAGCCGGCAAATATCTTGCCCATGCGGATCATTTGATTCAGATCAGCAATGAGAGCTTTGTCGGCACCGGGGTATTGCACCTTGACGGCCACTTCCCGTCCGTCATGCCAGATGCCTTTGTGGACTTGCCCAATTGATGCCGCAGCTGAGGGGGAGTCATTAAATTCTTGGAAGCGCTCACGCCAATTCTCACCGAGTTCTTCGGAGAGAATTTTGTGAATTGACTCTGCGGGCATGGGTGGCGCAGCATCCTGTAATTTGGTGAGCATGGCTCGGTAGGGCGCTGCGATTTCTTCTGGCAGTGCTGCCTCGAAAATGCTCATTGCTTGGCCAAGTTTCATGGCACCGCCTTTGAGTTCACCAAGCACCTTGAACATCTGTTCGGCAGTTCGTTGCTGCATTTCGGCCGCGATGGCCTCCGCCGGTTTTCCCCCGACTCGTTTGCCAAAACCTAAAGCCGTTCTCCCTGCGTAGGTGGCAGGCAAAGAAGCCATGCGGATACCGCGAGTGAAGGCATTCTTGGGTAGCTCCGGCATGTGACCATTGTGACCGTTCACCATGTGATGCGCTCGTCGGGATAGGGCAACATAAGTTGACATCCACACAGCGGGTGAGGTGGTCGATTCTCTTCGGTGAAGCTGGGATACGGCAGGCTCGTGCGCCACGCCAGGTTAAAGGGTTGATTCCCGTCTATCCAATGACGGAGGATCGACAGGCTGAACGCCGCCGCGAGGCGTAGGAGTAGCTGATCTGCCGTGGATTGGGTTTGGGCACCGCGCCAACCGAGAAAATATGCGGGCCAGCTGGGATCTTGATCTCGACGGTGAAGGTAGTTACAGCGCAGGCAGGACGTGAAGCCGGGAACGACCAGTGGTCCGACCACGGCGCTCGTGTGCCGTATCCCCACGTGCAGGTGAGGTAATCGTTCCCGCTCTGCAAAGTCCTGGTCACCTACGAGGGAGTGGGCAACACTGGGAAACACCAACACGGAGGCCGTACGGGCAGAGTCTGCTCTTGAGAATCCGGCTTCGGGAATGAGGGAGGCGATACTTGCACCGAGATAATTTGCTCCGGCAACATACACTCGACAGGTCCGCCGACGATCCATAATTTCGGCTGGAGTGATGAGTGCAGAGTTGCGAGCTTCCTGAAGATGTATGTGGGTGAGTTCTGCTTCCATATTCCATTTTTTTGAAGTCCATCTAGCAATATTTGGCATTGCATTGGAGTCCAGTAATCCAGCCGACCTCAGTCCTACATCCACAATATGTTGAAGTGAACGCCTTTCGTCATCATTGCCACACCTGACAAGTGCATCCTCGACCGATTTGTCTCCCGACAAGTTGTTCAGCCAATGTCGTTGTGGATCGCTCAGGTAGAGGCGTGTGGAAAATTCACCGAATGTGAATACGCCTTTGCTTACTTCAATGAGGGGAACCAACGGATTTCTTCGCGGGAAAACAATCTGCATAAGACCATGGTGAGGCAATAAACCTGTGGATATCGAGGTGCAATCCACAGGCGAAATTGATAGTGAAGTTAATGGGGCAGTTGATAAGTTAAACCAAGGTTGTACTGAGGTATTTGGCAATTACCTGTTGGGTGCGAACCAACTCCTGATCGGTGACATATTCGTTTGGGGCATGGGCCACCCCCGCATCTCCCGGACCATATTGCACGGTGGGAATCCCGCCAACTCGGGTAAGTAGTCGTAAATCCGAGCCATAGGGTGCCGCAAATAGATCCGGAGTGCTACCGAGAATTACTGAATGCGCGTGGGATAGCTGCTGAATCACTTCGGAGTTGAGGTCCGTTGATCCGGATTCGAATTGGCCACCCCACCACTCAATGCTTGCTGGGTGTTCCGACAACCAGGTGTCATTCTGACAGGCATTGTGGACACATTCTTCAAGTTCTACACGGGCCGATCCCACATCCTCGCCAAGTGCCACCCCGAATCTTCCTTCTGCGACAAGAAGATCGGGGACGGTTGATGCCCAATCTCCGGCCGCGACGGTGCCAATAGACAGGGGGTAGGCGATTTCCCACCGGGCCATGAGTGGATCGGCATCTTTATTTCGTCGGCGTTCAAGATCCTGCAGGGCGTGGAGGATTGGATAAAACTTGTCTATTGCACTCACTCCCTCGCTGCGTCGGGATGCGTGAATTGCAGCTCCGTGGACACGGAGGCGGAAAGTTAATGCACCAGCATTTGCGGGGATAACGGCCAATGACGTTGGTTCGGGGATCACGCAGCTGCCAATAACGCCAGGGTAAAAAAGTGGGAGTCCTTCCCGCAGCAGCGAGTATGTGCCCAACCCACCATCTTCCTCGCCAATGACGGGAGCCACAAGAATGTCGCCACGCGGAACGAATCCTTGTGTCTTCAATATGGCCATTGCCTGCACCGCAGCAATCAATCCGCCTTTCATGTCACAGGCTCCGCGCGCAATCACTGCAGGTTCACCGTTCACGTCGTCATATCTGGGGAGAAATGGATCGCTGTGCCAGGCGCCAATGTCACCCGGTGGCACCACATCGGTATGTCCGTTGATCAGAATTGCAGGAAGTTCTCCGGTTCCTCTCCAGATTCCTAAAACGCCGGTACCAGAGGTTCTTGGTACTTCCATGCCGGGGAAATCTGCTTGGCCGGTTACTTGGGCGAGATCCATCTCCCAGGTGTGCACCTCCATGCCGTGTTCTGCGAGGAGTTCGGCAAGGTAGAGCTGGGCATCGGTTTCACCTGGCGTCCCGCCCATGGATGGAATTCGCAGTAGCGGGTCGAGGAGGGAATGAATGGCTGCTGCAGGGATTTCCCAGCTACTCGGTTTCACCGACACATTCTCCTCTTGGGAAAGTGCCTAGGGGAGTTGAAATTCGAATAATGCCCCAAATGTCCGAATTAAGCGCAGTATTTTCCTCGCCACGCCGAATTCCGCCTGTGTACAGCCGCTAGGAACGGGGTGTTCTGCCCTATGGTGGAGACGGCTTAATCAGGACTGAGCCAAATGAAGGTGGCGCCCGTCACCGACCGCACAGCGGAATGAACGTCAACAGGAGGGCCCCATGGCCGAGAGCTACACCGGCGAGGCATATTGCGTGAAATGCAAGGCGAAGCGTGAATTTACCGGACATGTCGAAGAGACAAATGGCCGTCGATTCGCCAAGGGCATCTGCCCAGTGTGCGGCACCAAGGTGACCCGCATTCTTGGCAAAGCTTAAATAGCTTTGCTTGAAATCTTCCCTGAGACTTTTTAACAAGTCTCGTCGGGAAGTTTCTTCCTCAGACTGATGTGAGGGCGGCGCGAGAGCGCCGCCCTCATTTGTATTACCGTTGGAATATGTCTCAGCCCCCATTTCCCTTTGGCTTCGGTTCCGGCGATGCCGAAGGCGGTGGAAAAAATTTCGATATGAGCAACCTGGGCGCCATGTTTACTCAATTTGGTCAGATGCTGCAGCAAGCGCAATCAGAGGGACCACTGCCGTGGTCAACGGTAATGCAGGTTGCCAGACAAAGTCTCGGTGTTGATCCCGTTGTTTCTGATGCCGAGCGCCGCGCGGTCCAAGCGGCCATGGAACTCGCGGATACCTGGCTAGATCCTGCTGTCACTTTTCCCGTGACAGATTCATCCGTTTATGTCTGGTCGCGCACCGAATGGTTGGTTGAAACAGCCGATGTGTGGAAATTGATCGTCACGCCGATCGCGGTCACCATGTCTGAGCGCATGTCGAGCATGATGCCCGGTGCAGAAGATTTGGAATCCCTTCAGTCGCAGTTGCCCGATCAATTCAAGGACATGTTGCCGGGGGGAATAACCCCGGACATGATGTCGATGCTGGCACCCATGTTGAGCATGGTCAGTCAATTGGGAGCGACCGCATTTGCCTATCAATTGGGTCAGGCTCTCGCCGCACTGGCCAAGGAAGTGGTTTCTTCGACCGATGTGGGCATTCCCCTAGCGTCTGCGGGGACCCGCGCGTTAATCCCACGGAATATCTCAGAATTTGCCGAAGGACTCGGCGTTGATCCCCGTGATATCACCCTTTATTTTGCGTTGAGGGAAAGTGCGCATCAGCGCCTTTTCGATCACGTTCCGTGGCTTCGACCACGCCTGCTTTCAGCGGTCGAAGAATATGCACGCTATATGGATGTCAACATCAATTCACTCGGTGAACAATTTGTGGGTATCGACATGACTAACCCCGAGGCGTTACAAGAAATCATGGCGGCAGGTGTTTTAGAGCCAGAGGACACTGCTGAACAACGCACGGCCATCGCTCGGCTGGAAACTTTATTGGCACTGATTGAAGGCTGGGTAGACGACTCCGTGACCGAGGCGGTTGGTGATCGCCTTGCTTCGCTTTCACAGTTGCGCGAAACCATGGGTCGAAGGCGGGCCACCGGAGGACCTGCAGAATTAACGTTTAGCACTCTGGTTGGAATGCAATTGCGGCCACGATTATTCCGCGAAGCCCACACCGTTTTTGCTGCCGTGCGGTCGCGAAAGGGAATTGAAGCGCGCGATGCGCTCTGGGCTCATCCCGATCTACTTCCCACCGCGGAAGACCTCGAGGATCCATTGGGCTTCGTGGAAGCCAGTACGGCCAGTTTCGACATCAGTGATTTTGAATCACATGAATCGGACCCAGGTGAATCAACATCTGACAACTGAGAATTTTCACGAGGACCTGCGCCGGTGGTCGGGGCAGTGGCATCTGGGCCTGTTAGCCGAGTACCAACGGTTGATTACCGATGAACCGAACTCTTTAACCCGCGATCGGGTGGCGGGGCACTTCACCGCGAGTGCTCTCATGGTTGACCCACGGGCTGGTGAGGTTCTGTTGTTGATGCATCCCAAGGTTGGTCGCTGGCTCCAGTTCGGCGGACATATTGAGTCGCACGATGAATCCTTTGCTCAGGCGGCATTGCGCGAATGTCGCGAGGAAAGTGGATATCGAGACATTGGGATACGTGCCATTCCTGCTGCATTGGACCGGCACGCTGTTCCCTGTGGGGATGCACAGAGTGTCCATTGGGATGTTCAATTTCTGGCTACCGTGGACAAATACTCGGAGCGGATCCAGACCGAGGAACTAGTGACCCGGTGGTGGGACCTGGCCACTGTGACGCAAGTGATCCCTGGGTTGGACCTGAGCGTCGAGCGTCTTATTCGCGCTGCGCGGGAGTTGTGATTTCCACAGCCAGAGACCTATTTTCATGAGGGGATCCACAGGCTATTCACAATTTCTCATCTGGAAAGACGGTTCTATCCACAATATGAACCCAGGTTTATCCACAAGGAAGCACACTGGTTCTCCTCCATTCGTGCGGATAGAGCAGCCGTGGCACAATGGTTATCCGGCTTAGTGCTCAGGATTTCCGAAGGAGTGTGCTTTGTCAGCCCTGATGTGGTGGCTCATTCCCGTTGTCGTGCTGCTCGTGGCCAGCGCCGTCGTGGCTCTGATGAGCTACTTCCGTCGACCTACAGAGGATCACGACCTTGGGCAATTTGCCTCATTGCAGGAGGCAATGACGCGAACACAATCCGGAGTACGCGCCCCCAACCGGGCCAGGGCCAGGGATCGTGCCCGCAGTAGGCAACTCCCGCTGTGACCCAACGTCTCACGGGCGAACGCAAAAAGAGCGCAATTGCGTTGCTGGCAAGTGTCGCCGTAACGCTGGCACTGGTCGTGGCCACATTGGTCCTGCCGGTACCTTTTGTCAAAATGGCGCCAGGACCAACATTTAATGTCATCGGCGATATTGATGGCCAAGAAGTCATTGCGATCAGCGGTACCACCACCTACCCGACAACCGGGGCCCTCGACATGACCACCGTTCGGGAATCGGGCGGGCCTCGTGGTGGACTCACTTTTTTTGATGCGGTCGGCTCCTGGTTCAACTCTGACGATGCCGTCGTTCCACGCGAACTTGTGTATCCCGATGAAATTACGGGGGAAGAAGTCAAA
Source organism: Candidatus Nanopelagicales bacterium (assembly GCA_018402075.1). The sequence continues at coordinate 182,064 of JAGYJP010000002.1, forward strand.
TTGCGAAATGCCGCCCTGTTCAGTACATCGGAATCCGATGCAGTAGCAGCAGCGCTCAACTTCTTACAGTTACCTGTTACGACCGAGATTGTGGCTACCGCGATTGTTGCCGATGCTCCAGCCGATGGCGTTTTCCAAGCCCGCGATGAAATCTTGACAGTTGATGGCGTGCCCGTGAAATCGCCCTCGGATGTCGTGAAAGCTGTTCAAAGCCAGCCGGTGGGCACCACCTTCGAGTTCGGTATCCGCAGAGCATCGGAGAATGACTCCGATAAAACTTTCATCATCAAAAATATGAGGGTGGAAGTGACATCTGCACCTAATCCCACAAATCAAGACATGCCATTTATTGGAATTTCGGTGGGTGAGTTGTACTCGGCGGAATTTGATATTGATTTCACGCTCCAAGATGTGGGAGGACCCAGCGCAGGATTGATGTTTGCCACCGGAATCGTGGACAAACTTACCTCTACGGATCTGACCGGTGGCGGCAATGTTGCGGGGACCGGGACCATCGCACCCGAGGGTGAAATTGGGCCTATTGGCGGAATCCGACAAAAGCTCGCGGGTGCTCGAAACGCGGGGGCGGAGCTGTTTTTGATGCCTCGCCAGCACTGTGCCGAAGCCGAGGGCTATGTCCCTGATGGTCTAACGGTTGTTCCGGTTTCCACGCTGACTGATGCTATTGATCAGATAACCGCGTGGGTGCAGGGTGGGTCACTGGACACCTGTCCAACCGGTTCACCGGCGTGACGTAGGTTTGGGTCGTGACCACCGCTTATCCATCTAGTCCAGATGCCGCCGAACGCCGCAAGGGGGGTGTGCTCCTTCCCACCATCATCATCTTGGCGGGAATTGTGATCGCCTTCGTGATCTTCACCGGCTTCTATACCGAATTCCTGTGGTTCGATTCTGTGGGCAAAACCCAAGTGTTTAACATCTCCCTGTTCACGCGACTCATCATGTTTGGCATTTTCGCTCTCGCCATGGCCGTGATGGCATCTTTGGCCTTGATAATTGCGTTTAGGACTCGACCGGCATTTGTGGGAGCAACCCCGGAGCAGGCCAGCCTGGAGCGCTACCGGATTGCAATTGAGCCGTACCGCAAGTGGCTTGCGGTAGCAATTGTCGGCATTCTGTCTTTCTTCGCGGGGCTCGCAGGATCCGGTGAGTATGGCTCATATTTGCTGTGGCAAAACTCCACCCCATTTGGAGAGGTTGACCCCCAGTTCGGCTTGGACTTCTCGTTTTACATGTTCGAACTTCCGTTCATTCGATTCGTTCTGGGCTTCGCGTTTGCACTGGTCATCTTTGCCATGATCATTGTTACCGGGGTGCAGTACGTGTACGGCGGACTTCGTTTGCAACCCAAGGGAGATCGAGCAACTGTTGCCGCTCAGGTCCAACTTTCAACTCTCATTGCAATTTTCCTGTTGCTCAAGGCATTGGCCTACTATTTGGATCGATTCGGTTTGGTCACCAAGAGCGAGACCCTGGTCGCTGGTTTTACAGGTTTGAAGTACACAGACGTATTCGCTGTTTTACCGGCCTTGAACATCATGGTGTTTGTTTCGATCATTGTTGCGGCACTGTTTATTTTCAATATTTTCCGACGCCATTGGGTGATCCCTACCATCGGTGCTGGGCTGATGCTGCTTACTTCGATTGTTGTGGGCGGCCTCTATCCGCTTGTTGTTCAACAGTTTCAAGTGCGACCAAGTGAATTAGTTCGTGAACAGCCGTACATTCAGCGCAATATTGATGCCACGCGTGCGGCTTATGACATTCAAGATGCCAAAATCACAGAATATGAGGGTTCGGTTTCCCCTCCCACAGCTGAAACACTGCAGGCTAGCGCGGGAACGCTCAATAACATCCGTTTGATTGACCCCGCCGTTGTGTCACCCACTTACAATCAACTGCAACAGATCCGTGGGTACTACTCATTCAATAACACTCTCGATGTTGACCGCTATGACCTTCCACAGGGACAGCGTGGCGCCGTAGTCGCGGTGCGTGAAATCAATTTGGCCGGTATTCCTGACGGCCAACGCAACTGGACAAACGATACGGCCGTATATACCCACGGTTACGGATTCGTGAGCGCCTTTGACAACACTGCATTGAGCAACGGCACACCAGATTTTTTTGCGTCAGATATCCCACCTGTTGGTGAACTCGACGTGACTCAACCCCGCGTTTATTTTGGCGAGTTGAGTCCGCAGTACTCAATTGTCGGAGCTCCTGAGGGATCGCCACCGGTGGAGTTGGACTACCCAGACGATGCAAGCCCAACGGGGCAGGCCACCAATACCTACGACGGTAATGGCGGTGTCCCCATGGGCTCGCTGTTTGGCAAATTCCTTTTCGCCACAAAGTTCCAAGACAGTAATATTCTTTTGTCTGACCTGGTAAATCCTGAGTCACAGATCATGTGGGATCGCACCCCGCTCACTCGAGTGGAAAAAGTCGCCCCATGGCTGACACTTGATCAAGATCCCTATCCCGTCGTGGCTGATGGCCGCATCAAGTGGATCATCGATGGATACACGATGTCGAATGAATACCCCTACTCGAGTCGGGTATCACTTTCGCAAGCGACCAGTGATTCGATTAGTAATCGCGTTGGCCAGTCGGGACTTTTGCCACGTGATCAAATCAACTATGTTCGCAACTCGGTGAAAGCAGTAGTAGATGCATATGAAGGCACTGTCAATGTGTACGCCTGGGATGAATCAGATCCAGTACTCCAAACCTGGATGAAGGCCTTCCCCGATGTAGTGGAACCATTCTCCGCCATTCCGGAAGATGTTATGGAGCACGTGCGTTACCCACAGGATATTTTTAAGGTGCAGCGCACCATCATGAGTCGATACCACGTGACTGATGCAGTCACGTTCTACAACGGTACCGATGTGTGGATTGTTCCTTTTGATCCAACCGTGTCACCCGCTCAGGTATTTCAACCGCCCTACTACCTCACCCTTCAAATGCCGGGTCAAAGTGAGACTGCCTTCTCCCTGACCACCACGTTTGCTCCTCAACGACGGCAAACTCTTGCGGCGTTCATGGCGGTTAACTCAGACCCCGGCGAAGCTTACGGAACCATTGAGGTACTCCAATTACCAAGCAACACCACGATTCCGGGTCCGCAGCAGGTGCAGAATAACTTTGAATCCGACCCCGTGGTCAGTTCCCAGTTGAACCTCTTGCGTCGTGGTGGCTCCGAGGTTGAGCTTGGTAACTTGCTTTCCTTGCCATTTAATGGTGGTTTGCTGTACGTGGAACCTGTCTATATCCGGGCAGCCTCCGATGGTTATCCACTCTTGCGCAAGGTTCTCGCTGGATATGGTGCAAATGTCGCCTTGGAGGACAACCTTTCGACGGCTCTGGCAAAAGTATTAGGTACCAATCCTGAGGCTCTTCCTGACTCGCTTCCTGATATTGATTTAGGCAGTGGTGGAGTGACAATTGATCCGGATACCGGCGAAGAACTTGTCACACCGGACCGTCCAACGTCAGCGGATCCCGTCGAAGCCCTTTCCCAAGGAATCGAAGATGCTCAGCGGGCATACGCGGATGGTCAAGCGGCACTGGCTCAAGGAGACTTTGCCGCTTATGGCGAGGCTCAGGAGCGCTTGAGATTAGCCCTCGAAGAGATCGCTCGAGCAGAGGACATTCTTAACCCTCAACCTGAAGCAGTGCCGGTTCCACCGCAAGATCTTCCGGAAGGCGAAGGCGCTACAACAGCATGACCCTGCCGGCGCATTGGGATGATCGGTATGAGAACAATCCAGCATCCAAATTGAGTTGGTACCAAGAGCGTTCACCTGAGGTTGAATTTGTCAGCGAGTCAGTGGGCAAAGGTACACCCATCATTGACATTGGTGGGGGGCTCTCGCCATTCGTTGATCAATTGGTGGATCGAGAGTTCACGAATCTCACCGTGTTAGACATCAGCGCATTTGCATTGTCCGAAGGAAAACGCCGGATTGAGGGCAATCAAGTTGAGTGGATTTGCGCAGACATTCGGCAGTGGCAACCCGAGCGGATGTATGGCCTGTGGCATGACCGTGCTGTTTTTCATTTTCTCACCGACCCTGATGATCAAAGAAATTACTGGGAGCTGGTAAGAGAGTCGCTGGTTCCCGGTGGTCTACTCGTCTTGGGTTGCTTCTCCGATAACGGACCCGACACATGCTCTGGGCTTCCGGTTGCCCGGCACTCAACCTCGGATCTCGAACAAGCGTTGGGGGGTGACTTTGAGGTGATTGAAACTCGAAGGGAAAACCACATCACGCCCGGTGGCGGGATCCAAGAATTTGCCTGGGTTTACGCACAGCGGTTGTAGTGGAGACCCACGATCTAAAGTGAATCGAGTGACGCGTATAGTTGTGTAAGCAATAAAGCGACGCGGGGTGGAGCAGCTCGGTAGCTCGCTGGGCTCATAACCCAGAGGTCACAGGTTCAAATCCTGTCCCCGCTACCAACGAATGAGGGCTTAGGGATCAATTCCTAAGCCCTCATTTACGTGCTGGTGGAGGCTCTTCAGGTCAGGGCATTCGCGAAAGAGGAAACCATTGGCGAAGTGATGATATGAATATACCCCTGGGGGTATAGAGTGTCACCATGAGGCTGCGAGGGCTGCATCTGGTGGTTCGGCCCTGGTCGTCGAGTCAAGCGTGCTGAAGGACAGTCGGCGGAAAATCTGGAATCAAGCTGGGTTCCCTATTGCGAAGGTGGCCTTGAGAGTCTGCATGAGTTCGTGGAAATAACGTGTAATCCCGATACCGCATGAGAACATAAGATTCCAGTGAGCAGGGAGGGCATAATCGTGAAAAGAGTTCTAGGAGTTATGGCTGCCGTGGCGTTGAGCCTCGGTATGACCGCACCGGTCCAGGCCATGGGATCTGGCGATGCCTACGAAAACATGCAGGTAGGCGTGACCTATACGGTATTTGAACCCTCTTTCACGGCAGGCCTCAAAGCGCGTCACATAGGTGGTAATGATCTTTGCACTCAGGGTAAAGAAGAAAATCTGACTGCTCAATATGGCAAGGGCAGCACTCGCAATTTTACCATCACTGAGGGGAATCCCATGTGCTCTGACATTGGCGTCGGAGCCACGGTTCTTCGCACCAAGATAAACGGAGCTAAGGCATTTGTGCAGGCCTACTGCGATCCCGCATCTCCAAAGAAATGTACTAAAGCCGACGTCATGAAGTACGGCGGACATCTTGAGGTGACTTTGCCTGGAGTGAGTGGATTGCGTCCAACTCGCATTTGGATCGAAACATATGGTGGCAAGAATCTTTCAGCTCAACAGTTGGTGCAGATTGCCAAGAGTATGACGCCGGTGGGAAGCTAGCAGTCAGTTGGCATAAACGCTGGCAGGACCGGTAGGAATTACCCGAACATTCTCCCCCAGGCTGACGGTAGATTCACCTGGAACGCGGACTGCGATTGATTCACCGCTGGTGAGTGTGACATGAACAAGACTGTCATGACCGTGGTAGGTAATGCCGTGAACGGTTCCCAATCCACCCGGCGCGAGTGAGCCACCGACAGGTCGGGGATCGACCACAACTAATTGTTCGGGTCGGAGCACGGCGATAACGCGCTCACCCGTGGTGGGGACGCTGCCGCGAATACGGAGATCTCCCAAAGGAGTATGCACAGTGTCACCGCCACTGTAGGTGGCAGGTAACTCCACCGAGTCACCGACGAAGCGGGCGGTATCGATATCAGCAGGGTCTTGGTAAAGAGTTGAAGGCTCAGACATTTGCACGAGCAGCCCGTGACGCATCACGGCTACTCTGTCAGCAATAGAGAGGGCTTCTTCTTGGTCGTGGGTGACCATGATGGAAGTGGTACCGAGTGCAGCAAGTAATTCACGGACTTCGGTGCGAAGTGCATTGCGTAGGCCCGCATCGAGAGCTGAGAATGGTTCGTCGAGGAGTAGTACATCAGGTTGCGGTGCGAGAGCCCGGGCCAACGCCACTCTTTGTTGTTGCCCACCCGAGAGTTCTTGGGGTCGAGCTTGTGCGAAATCTGTCATGCCGACCATTGCGAGAACGTCACTAATGCGCGCGGTGCTCGCCGGTGACTTGTTCAGGCCGAAGCCAACATTGCGTTGGACGTCTAAGTGTGGAAAGAGTGCACCCTCCTGAGGGACGATTCCCACTCGTCTTTTCTCTGGTGGAACCCAGACTCCAGGGCCCGACACTTGGTGATCACCGAATGAGACGGTGCCGAGTGATGGAGTCAGGAATCCTGCCAGCACGCGCAGCAAGGTGGTCTTGCCCGAACCACTCGATCCCAGGACGGCAATGAATTCACCCGAATCTACAGAGAGATCCAGGTCTTTGAGCACCGGCGGACCACCGTATCCGGCAGTTACGGCACTGACATGAACATTTGTCACGGGCTCACCGTATCGAGTCGTGAAGGAACCGGTTCATCCTCTGTCGGGTCCCCTTTGGACATGGCAAGGGACAAAGCGAATGCGGGAATCGCAGCGAGTGCAATCAATGCGAGCGCATAGGGGGCAGCGGCGCCATATGCCGCTATTTCGGTACGGCTCCACAACTCGGTGGCAAGTGTGTCGAATCCGGTGGGACGCAACATAAGCGTCGCGGGCAATTCTTTCATGGCGGTGAGGAGAACCAGTAATCCTCCTGCAGCAATTCCGGGCCACGCGAGACGCAGGGTGGTGTGTGTCCAAGCTGTGAATGGATTGCGCCCAAGAGTTCTCGCTGTCTGTTCCAATATCGGTGGGACCGCGGAAATTGATGTTCGAGTGGCCCCAATTGATTTGGGAAGGAATAAAACCGCATACGCGAATGCGAGGGTGAACAAGGTTTGGTAGAGAACGGGCACGGCATTAATGGTGAGAAATACCAACGAGAGTCCAATAACTACACCGGGAAGTGCGTGACCGGCGAAGGCGGCACTTTCGGTGCCTGTGCTCCATCGAGAGCGGTAACGAGCGGTGAGCAACCCAATGGGCAGAGCAAGGAGTACAGCGATGACAGCACCTGCTGCAGCTGCGCCCGCAGAACTCAAAGTCGCTTGTATTAGCTCCGCGACATCGAGAGGACGTCGGCTCCCCTCGGTAAGCCGAATCAGGAGGGATAAAACTGGTACAGCTATTGCGATTGTGATGACCGCAATGACGAATCCCCATCCAGATATGCGACCACGAGTGGTCAATTGCGTCAATACCGCCAAGCGTTGTGTGCCGGACGAACTTCGATACTGCAATGACTTTCCGCGTAATTTGCGCTCAGCAAAAACAAGAATTAAAGCCAGAAGCACCAAAATACTTGCCAGAACTGCAGCCGAAGTCCGATCAAAGCTCGCCCGGTAAGAGGCAAAGATCACGCGAGTGAATGCATCTACTCGAAATAGTGACACTGCCCCAAAGTCAGACAACACATAAAGGCCAACGAGCAATGATCCAGCCGCCGCCGCAGGAGTGGCCTGGGGGAGAGTAGTTGTTCGAAAGGCTGCAAATGGTGAGCGACCAAGTGATCGAGCAACTTCTTCGATTGCAGGGTCGGCGGAGCGCAGGGCGGCCGCGACGGGCAGCAACACGTAGGGGTAGGACACCATGATGAGAATGAGAGCGGCTGCCCAAAAACCAGACATGGCAGGGAATTGAGCCAGCCACGCATAGGCGGCAACATAGGAAGGAATAGCGAGCGGTAAAGCTAAAGCGGTAAGCCATAGACGACGTCCGGGCAGGTTTGTGCGTGTGAGTAGTGCAGCAGCTGGTACCGCGATTACTAGACATCCGATCACCACCACAACCATCAAACTCACGCTCGTTGCCGTGGTTTCCCAAGTGCGTGTACGAAACAAACTTGCAAATATTTTCTCAGGACCGGCTGAAGCAACGCGCACAATCAAATAGAAAAGTGGGATGAGCGCTAGACAAGCAGAAACCACCGCGGCCGCAATCAGCGGCCGCGGTGGTCGAATTCCACTGGTTCGAGTCACAACAATCCAACATCCTCCATCATTGCTAATGTTCCCGGTAAGTCGGCCAGTTCGGCAAGTTGAATATCAGGACCGCGAAGTGAACTCAGCGGTGGTAAGCCGTCTGCTGCAGCGATACTTTCCACAACGGGGTATTCAAAGGTGTTCTCCACGAAGTACTTCTGTGCTGTGGGGGAGAGCAGCCACTGCACGAGCGTCGAAGCGTTATTGCTCTTCGCAGCACTTGAGGTAATTCCAACTCCTGCTACGTTAACAAGTGAACCAGGGTCTTCAGGCGCGGTGAATGCGATTTGAGCTCGCATGGAATCTTGTCCCACCTCTGCTGCCTTCTCATACCAGTAATAGTGATTTATCAAACCGAGTTGAACCTGTCCCGAGTCCACGGCATCGAGAATAAGGCCGTTCTTTTCGAATTTTTGAACATCGTTTGCCACAAGTCCTTCAAGCCAGGTGCGCGCAACGTCGTCGCCATCGGTGACTCGCAAAGCGGTGACAAAAGATTGGAAGCTCGCATTCGTCGGAGCAATTGCGACCTGACCCTTCCACCGTGGGTCGGTTAATTCGAAGATCGAGGTGGGAACTTGGTCCACCGCTACTTGCTGTTGATCGTACGCAATGACGCGAGCACGGCCACTGACGCCGACCCAGTTTCCATCGGCTGACCGGTAATTTTCGGGTACAAGATTCAAGGCGGCGTCAGGCAGTTGTGCCAGTAGTCCTTCGGCTGAGACAGCACCCAGTGCACCGGCGTCCTGCGCGAAGTACACCTGTGCAGGGGTGGCGTCGCCTTCTTCGATCATTTGGGCGGCCAATTCAGCGGTATCGCCATAGCGAGCTTCGACCGGGATCCCGGTCTCAGCGGTGAAGAGCTCAAAAAGTGGCCCCACCAGTTCCTCACTGCGACCGGAATACACGACCACGCCATCTGCCGGAACATCTGGCGGAACATTCGAGTCAGTGGCGCCGCCGCTTGAGCAGGCTGCAAGTGCGATAGCGGTGAGGAGTAGGCCAGCGGCGAGCAATGAACCCCGCTGGCTGAAGCGAAACATGTTGGTTCCTCCCAAGAAATGAGGTTAGGATTCCCTAACTAAGGTTTACCTAAGCACATCTCGTGGAGGAGTGTCAAACTGAGCAATAATTAATTGCTGGTCCAACCTTCACGCTTGTGGGAGCCGTCACAGAAGGGCTTGTTGGCGCTAAATCCGCACCGACACAGGTAAGCCTTCTCGCCTTCCTTGGCGATATTGCCTTGTTCGTCTTTGACAACATTGGCACCGGAGACTTCAAGAGGGCCATCTGGGAGTGGGGTAATGATTACTGGTTCGCTCATTACCCAAGGTTAGCCCCTCCGTTGGGATTTGCTAGTTCATGATCACCAGTTGAATCACTGGACGGTCGCCTTCTGTCAGGTTCTCGGCCCGACGTACTTCCTTTTTCACAGGCAGGATGAACGTTTTCCGCTTGCTGTCAGGAAAAATCGAGGTACTCCAGGAAGAACCTCCAATGGTCACCTGGACTTTAATGGATCCGAAACCTGCGCGCAGAGTCGCAGAATCCTCAATGTCATCTGCAATATCTGCTGGCAGTGCAATGAAGTGCCAAGCGGAGTCGCCACTCCAGAGAAAAATTTCCGATTTAAAACGGAACTCGAGTAAGCTCACGATTTTTCAATGTAGGGGTCATGTAGATATGCGTCATGGAGAGCAATTGCCTGGGCAAAATCGTTGGCAGTTGAATGCGCCGATTGCAAATGCTCCATTAAGTCCACGGCCCGCTGCCGTTGCTGGGGGCCGCCATGTTCAGCCACTTCCCGAAGCACATCGAGTGCATGTGTGACTCGCGATTGCGGGACAGCAATATTGACATCGTCGAGCCAAATTTGGAGCCGAGCGGTATCAGATGTGGCTCGGTGTGAGTGTCCGCCTGATGTTCGATCCTGTGAAATTGCATGAAGGTGAAGTCCGGGAATTGTTGTTTGGTCATTGTTCACCTGTGGGAATGAGAATCCAACGAATGTTCCCTGCCAATTATCAAATGGGAACTGAACTTCATGGCGCAATACTTGATCTAGGTGTTCAAATGGTGGATTCTGCTTGCGTTCAGTGCGCAGGAGGACGTCGGTGAAGGTGCCATCGAGTCTAACCGCGGCTATCGGGTGGCGATAGTCTTGTTGGCGGTGAATCACCCGTTCAACAATTGTGGCGATCTGCTCTTGGGTCGTTCCGGGAGGAACCTCCATGGTGAAAGGCGATCCGCCATCGGCACTGATGGCAAATGGCATTCCCAGATCAGGTTCGGCGATTTCGGGGACCCCTGAAGCGGGAATTCGCCATGTGTCGCCATCCAGCGAAACGATTTCACCATCAAGGCGATCAGCTACTCCCAGGCCAAGAATCGTTCCCGGAAAGACCTGTCCCACGGTTGTGATGGATTCATAATTCCCGTGAAGGAGATCTGCCACCGCATCAATTTGATGAACGTGACCATGTGATGCGGCAACTAGATGTGGATCCAGCATGTTATTGCCCTGACTCGCTACCTCGGGAGGAAAGCTGCTGCATCTTGGCGAATGTCATCGGGCTTGGTGGTTGGGGCATAACGCTTAACATTCTCACCGTCTGGAGCAACGAGGAATTTGGTGAAGTTCCACTTGATTGCAGAACCAAGCATTCCACCAGCTTGCTTTTTGACGAAGTCAAAAATTTCACTGGTGTTACTGCCATTCACATCGACTTTGGTGGAAAGTGGAAAACTTACCCCGTAATTTACTGAGCAAAATTCTTCAATCTCTGAATCACTACCAGGCTCTTGATGAGCAAACTGATCGCATGGGAAACCAATGACCACTAATCCCTGAGGGCCAAGCTCTTCATAAAGTTTTTGTAGGCCCTCGTACTGTGGAGTGAATCCGCATTTACTTGCGGTGTTCACGATCAGCACCGGCTTATTTCGATATTGATTCATGGAGACCGTATTGCCCTTGTTGTCGGTGAATTCTAGATCAAAGAGAGTGCCCATGGCTTTATTGTTCCTTGCCCCGACGATTTGGCAAGCCTGAATGGACTCAGGGCGTAACTAAGGAGCCTCCACGGGAGAGGAGTTGCATTTAATCACCCTAGGCATTGGCGAGTGGTTTAAAGTCATTGCGTTCCCGCACACCGCAATCTGGACATACCCAGGTGGGTGGAATTTGGCTAAATGGAGTCCCTGGTTCGAAACCTTCGCGGAGGTCGCCCACATCTTGTGAGTAAACGTAATTGCACATTGGGCATTGGTACGAGTCTGCGTGCATTTTGAGAGTTGATTCTTCCGCAGCACCGGTCGTATGTGGGCCCGTTGCCCGCGCACTGGCCGTGTAATGCCTCAAAATTCTGGCGCGCTTGCCCGGTTGAATGTTCGCTAGGGAAATATCACCGTCAAAGTGGTGGAGTACTTTGGGATCCATGATTCGGCTCCAAGCAAATGGTATGAGGGAAAGCAAAATCATGCCGGCATAGCCGGTCGGAAGAACGGGTGATTCCCTGTAACTGAGAAGGGCCTGGTACCGACGCGTGGGTTGTGCATGGTGATCACTGTGACGCTGCAAGTGATACAACAAAATATTGGTGGCGATGTTGTCCGAATTCCAACTGTGGCCGGGGTTAACTCGCTCGTAGCGCTCACGGTCGCCGTGCATGACTTTTTGTCGCAGCATGCCGTAGTGCTCAAGGTAATTAACCGCCTCCAACAGGGTAATTGCAATGAACATTTGAATCAGAAGATAGGGGAGAATGTCGATCCCGAGCCAAGCGACCATGGCAACCCATAACACGGCCGACATGAGCCACGCATTGATATTGTCGTTGCTGATTCGATAAGGGTGTTTACTCCTTCGACCGATTCGGTTTTTCTCGAGTTTCCACGAACTTTGCAGTGATCCTAGAACGGTTCGCGGCCAGAAACGGTAGAAACTTTCACCCACTCGACTGCTTGCGGGATCTTCCGGTGTTGCCACCCGCACGTGGTGTCCGCGATTGTGCTCAATAAAAAAGTGGCCATAGAAACTCTGAGCCAATGCAATTTTGGAAAGCCAGCGCTCATAGCTCTCTTTTTTATGGCCTAACTCGTGGGCGGTATTGATCCCAATGCCACCGATCATGCCAACGCTAATGGCGAATCCGATTTTCTCGGAAGTGCTTAAATCCCAGTTTGCAATGACATAGAACGCAGCAATAAAGCCTGCATACTGCAGTGGCAGGAACAGATAGGTGATCCAGCGGTAATACCTGTCCTGTTCGAGTTGCTCGATCAGGTCGGTGGGCGGATTACGGGTGTCTCGACCGGCCACCAAGTCAATGATCGGGACGAATCCCAGAATCACAATGGGTCCAATCCACAGCCACACCCCCCAGTCAGTGAGGGAGTACATGCCAATAGCAATGAACAACAGGGTGGGCATTATCAGTGCTACCAGCCAGAGATAACGCTTTTTATCACGCCAGGCGGCTGAGCCGTGGGCGGTGAATCCCGTTGTGCTCATTTACGCAAACTAGGCGCGTGAAGTGCCCGTGTCAAGAGTATGCGACTTAATCTGCACCTAATTCAAATGATGCACGCTCAAGAATAGCTTCGTCGGGGTGCGTTGCCTCTGGGGTAGCAGCGATTGCTTCGGCACCCCCTGGGGTCAGCGTGCCCATCAAATTGATATGCCCTTCAAGTAATTGTCCCTGTCCCGCATACATTTCGAGTTTCGATCGGGTATCGGCAATATCGAGGTTGCGCATTGTGAGTTGACCAATACGGTCAGTGGGACCAAATGCGGCATTCTCGGTGCGCTCCATGGATAGTTTTTCTGGGTGGTAGCTAAATGCCGGACCATCGGTTTTGATAATCGTGTAATCATCGCCACGACGAAGGCGCAATGTGACTTCACCTGTGACAGCGGATGCCACCCAGCGCACCAGTGATTCACGCAGCATGAGTGCCTGCGGATCGAGCCAGCGCCCTTCATACAGTAAGCGACCGAGTCGGCGACCCTCGGCATGGTAATTGGCTATGGTGTCTTCGTTATGAATCGCTGAGATCAAGCGTTCGTAGGCAATGAACAAAAGTGCCATGCCGGGTGCTTCATAAATCCCGCGTGACTTCGCTTCAATGATTCGATTCTCAATTTGATCTGCCATGCCAAGACCGTGGCGACCACCAATGGCATTTGCTGTGAGAACGAGGTCAACTGCTGAATCAAATGATTCGCCATTGATTTTGACCGGTCGACCTTGATGGAACTCAATGGTGACATCTTCGGTGGCGATCTCCACAGCAGGATCCCAAAATTTCACCCCCATGATCGGATCAACAATCTCCATGGAGGCATTCAGCAGTTCAAGATCTTTGGCTTCATGGGTTGCTCCCCAAATATTTGCATCGGTGGAGTAAGCCTTCTCGGTGCTGTCACGGTAGGGAAGTTTGTGTGCGGTGAGCCACTCGCTCATCTCTTGGCGTCCACCAAGTTCAGATACGAATTGGGCATCTAGCCATGGTTTGTATATGCGCAATTCGGGATTGGCAAGAAGTCCATATCGATAGAACCGCTCAATGTCATTGCCCTTGTATGTGGAGCCATCGCCCCAGATGTTGACGTCGTCTTCCAGCATTGCGCGAACCAAGAGTGTGCCAGTCACGGCGCGCCCAAGCGGTGTGGTGTTGAAATAGGTGCGACCACCTGAGCGAATATGAAATGCACCGCAAGCCATGGCAGCCAGCCCCTCTTCGACAAGGGCACTTTTGCAGTCAACCAGTCGTGCTTTTTCTGCGCCATATTGGCCGGCGCGACCAGGAACCGATTCGATATCGGGCTCGTCGGCTTGACCTAGATCAGCGGTGTAGGTGTAGGGGATGGCACCATTTTCACGCATCCAGGCGACCGCGACGGAAGTATCCAAACCGCCAGAAAATGCGATACCCACGCGTTCGCCCACCGGCAATGATGCGAGCACTTTTGACATGCGCCAACCCTAGTGAACAGTGATCCCAGCGGTTACACCCGTTTGAACTAGTTAATCTTTAAAACGAGTTTCCCAAGATTGTCACCAGCGAAGAGTCGATTCAACGTGGACGGGAAATCGGTGATCTCGCCACGCACAACTGTCTCTGGTGCCGTGATTCTCCCCTGTGCAAGCCAGGTGCCAATGCGCCGTTGGGCGACACTGAATTCACTCTCGTAATCAAAAACGAGGAAACCTTTCATGCTGGCGCGCTTGACCAGAAGGTTCATGTAGTTGCTTGGCCCAGGTGTGATCTGGGTGGCGTTGTATTGGGAAATCGCTCCGCAAATCACTACGCGTGCGCCAAATGAAAGGTAGGCGAGGTTTGCATTCAGAATCTCGCCTCCAACATTGTCGAAGTAAATATCAACACCCTTGGCACCCAGTTGCTTTAGTGCCTCGCCGAGCTGCTTGCGCATACTGGTGTCCTGCTTGTAATCAAGGCAGAGATCGAATCCGAGTTCCTTCGCGACGTAGTCACATTTTTCCTTGCCTCCGGCAATACCGATCACTGTACAGCCATTGATCTTTGCCAACTGACCTACAATGCTGCCCACCGCACCTGCGGCAGCGGAAACAACCACGACATCGCCGGCACGTGGCTTACCTAACTCGAAGAAACCGAAGTACGCCGTCATGCCCGTCATGCCGAGCGCGCCAAGAAATGTTGACGCGGGTGCGAGTTCTGGGTTGAAGATCCGCGCTCCCTGCCCATCGGAAATGGCAATTTCGGTTGCCCCAAAGTTTCCGACCACATGGGAACCGACCGGGAATCTGCTGTTCTTGGATTCAATGATTGAGCCGAGGGAGCCAGCACGCATGATTGCCCCAATTTCCACGGGTGGCAGGTAGGAGGGTCGGTCATCGAGCCATCCGCGCATTGCCGGGTCGAGGGAGATGTACTCGATGGCCACCAAGAACTCACCGGGAGCTAGCTCCTGTTGGTCCTCGGTGTCGATTTGCCACGTATCGGCAGACGGTAGGCCGGTGGGTCGTTGAGCTAGGCGGACGCTGCGAAAAGAAGTCATCCGTAAGAGTAATCACTTATGAGGGAATTACCACAACAACGGGTATTCTGACGTCATGAGAATTCGAGCCATCGCAGCCATTGGATTTAGTTCAGCACTTCTGTTTTCAGGAGTGGCCGTCTCAGCATATGCTGCCCCCGAGATCCTGCAGCTCACTTCGCAGCAGCTCACCGATTCAGGGTTCCCCAAGAAGCCAACAACGGGTGCCGGCGGTTCAGCCACCCTGTCCACCAATACGGCCGCCGTATGGGAGGACATCACTATTAGTGGCCAGGCACCCATTGGTACTAAGCCTGGTCAGCTACTGACGCTGTACCGGTACTACCCATCGAGTACCACGGGCGATGGCGAGACCAAGCCACTTAACATCACAACTCCGGTGGGTCCCAAGGGCAATTACACCTTGCATTTCCAGTTGGGCTATCCAGGCACCTATGGCTATGCGTTGGGATATGCCACTGCAGGGCCGACACCCGAAATGGTGGAATTCACTTTCCAACTCACCACGACCGGGACTGCTGTTAATCCACCGGCACCACGTGACACGGCGGTAAAGCTCACCTCAAAGCAGTTAACAAAGGCCGGATTCACCAAGGTACCCAATGTCAACGGTTGGGGTGCAACCGCAAATCTGTCTGCAACAAAAGTGAAAGCGGGATCCCCTGTCACAATCGCTGGCACGGCACCTGACGTTATCAAGCCCGGTTCCCTGTTGAACTTGGCCCGCTTTGTGCCCAGCGATAAAAAGGGCTCAGGACACATTTCTACCTTGAATATTGTGACTCGGGTTAATGCAGATCAGACATATTCCCTCACCTTCGAAATCAATGAAGTCGGTGTATACGGATACAGTTTGTATCAGTTTGTGGGCGAGGAAACTGCCACGGTTGAATTCCAGTTGCGCACAACGTAATTTCTATCGACACAAATCGATACAACAGGTGTGGAGCAATTCGCTACATCATGTGATCTGATGTCCCCATGACCTTCCACGTGGTAACAATTAATGTCAATGGCATCCGAGCCACCGCACGACGCGGGGGATTGGAATGGTTGGCCCAGGCTAATCCCGATGTCATCTGCCTTCAGGAAGTCCGGGCGACCACCGAACAAGTGCACGAGGCGCTCTCCGGCTCCGTTTTCGACAAGTGGCATGTGCATCATGCTCCCGCTCCCGAGCTGGGTAGAGCCGGAGTCGCTGTGTTGAGTAGGGAGGAGCCAATATCGGTTCGACAGGCGGTGAAAGTTCCGTTAATTGATGGACAGGGTCGATGGCTAGAGTGTGACTTCACCACACCGGTGGGCGAGCTGACCGTGGTGTCCACTTATATTCACACTGGCGAAGTAGACACTCTCAAACAGGATGCGAAATTCGCCTTCCTTCAGGGAATGGATAAGCGGCTGTCTTCTCTTGCTCGATCGTCCAAAAAGTCTGGACGAGAGGTTTTGGTGTGTGGTGACTTCAATATTGGTCACCGGGAAGTGGACATTAAGAATTGGAAAGGTAATCGGGGCAAGGCGGGCTTTCTCGAGGAAGAACGCGCTCACCTTGATCGATGGTTCGCCAAGGATTGGGTTGATCTCGGCCGGGAATTGGGCGGACCGGGGCCAGGCCCCTACACCTGGTGGTCGTGGCGGGGCCGGGGTTTTGATACCGATGGGGGGTGGCGAATTGATTACCAGATTGCCACTTCAGGGTTGGCCAAAAGGGCGAAAACAGCCGATGTGGGCAAAGCTCCCACCTACGCCGAGCGGTGGAGTGACCACGCTCCACTCTCCGTCCATTTTGCGTGACCCCGACTCGGGCAACCTGCTGGACAGAAGTATACCCCTGGGGGTATACTTCTGTTAGTCAACCTCGTAGAGATATTGCCCAGAAAGGCACCTTCGCATCATGGTGAAAACAGCATCGGTCACAGAACTGCAAGTAGCACTAACTCGGGGAGAGCGGGTGCTCGATGTCCGCGAGAAGTACGAATTTGATAGCGGACACGTGCCCAGTGCAATGCACATCCCCATGAGCATTGTTCCGCTGCGAGTTGATGACATTAAAGAACCCAGTAGTGCGGACCCCGTTTGGATTATCTGTGAATCTGGTGCACGGTCGTGGCAGGTTGCCGATTACCTCGCCCGCCACGGGGTTTCCGTTATCAACGTTGATGGTGGAACTTCAGCATGGCGTGCCAATGGACTTCCCCTCGAAAAGTAATTCCTCACCCGTCGCATTATCAAAATGCTCCCAGAAAGGAAATCACATGACCTTCACAAGCACACCGCACGTTGTGGTACTTGATTCAATTGGCCTTGGCGATCGTAGTTATGTCGTCCACGATGGCATTTCGGCACTTGTTGTTGATCCACAGCGAGATATTGATCGAGTTGAGAAGGTGCTCGCCGAACATGGTGTCAAAGTGACCCACGTTGCCGAAACACATATTCACAACGACTATGTGACCGGTGGGCTTGAATTGGCTCGCAAACACGGAGCGACGTATGTAGTTCCTGGCAATGTCGATTTGGCTTATCTTTCTGAGCCATTCGTGTTGGCTGTTACTGACGGAGACACGTTCACGGTGGGTGAATTTGACGTGACCGCAATTCACACACCAGGACATACACCGCACCACATTTCCTATTCCGCCCAAAAAGCGGGGCACTCGGGTGCGGTATTCACCGGTGGTTCCATGCTGTTCGGCAGTGTTGGACGTCCCGATCTAGTTGCCCCTGATTTGACCTTGAAGCAGTCCCATGACCAATGGAATTCCGTACAGCGTTTGGCCCAAGATCTCGATGGCGAGACGGGTGTATTTCCCACTCATGGGTTCGGATCTTTTTGCTCAGCTACCCAGGCTGCTGGCGGCTACGAATCCACCATCTCCAAAGAGAAACTGAGTAACCCAGCGCTCACCCAATCAGAAGATGAATTTGTCAAGGTTCTTCTCGAGGGGCTCGACGTATTCCCTGCTTATTACGCGCATATGGGCCCGGCAAATGCCGCAGGTGCACCGGATGTTGACTTGGAATTTCCCAAGCCTGCAGATCCTGAGGCATTGCGGGCTGCCATCGCAGCGGGCGAATGGGTCGTTGATCTTCGGTCGCGTGAAGTTTTCAGCCAGGGGCATATCCCGGGTGCGGTCAACTTTGATCTCGACGGTGCGTTTATCAACTATCTAGCCTGGATGATGCCGTGGGGAACCCCGCTCACGCTGGTTGGTGCAACGACCGAGCAGGTTGAAGCCGCCATGCGTGAGTTGGTACGGGTCGGAATTAACTCGCTCAAGATGCATGCTGTGGGTGATCCCGCATTCTGGATGCCCGACGGTGAGGTGCCGGCAACATTGAAGCGTGTTGACTTCGAGACCATGAAGTCTGAGTGGGAAGCCAATCCGAATGCCATGATCGTTGATACGCGGCAGGTCAAGGAGTGGGAAGCAGGGCACGTTGAGGGTGCTGTTTTCATTCCGTTCTATGAAATCATGGATCGCCTAGCTGATATTCCTCGTTCCGAGGACGTGTACGTGTACTGCGGTTCGGGATATCGAGCCGCGGCTGTTGCTTCCATGCTGGGCAACCTTGGCTATGACCGAGTTATTCATGTCGATGACAATTTCTCCAACGCGGCATCAGTAGGTTTGAATGTCGTTCCTGATTCCGTACCGCATCGCGAACCGGGTTGGACCTGGATCGCATCACGCGCAGGCGTCCGGGAATTCAACCCAGCCACGTCAGGTGTGCACGCAGGTTAATTGCAATAACGTAAGACTCCCGAGGGAAGCCACCGATATAGGTTGAAGTCCTATAGGTTGGACTCCCTCGGGGGTCTTTGTTTGTTCTAGTCGCACCGGGGCTGTGAGAGGAGGATTACGTGGGTCGGGTCATGACGTATTCCCCGAAAGTCTTTATTCCGCTTACATCATTATGCCGAGATCGTTGCGGCTACTGCACTTTTGCCAAGAGTCCACATCGTGTGGAAAGTCCCTTCCTGTCTCTTGAGCAGGTAGTGGAGGTCGCTAGACAAGGGGCTCAGGCTGGTTGCCACGAGGCGCTGTTCACCATGGGTGAATATCCAGAGTTCCGCTACCCCCAGGCACGGGAATGGCTTGATGCCCATGGCTACGTGGACACAATCGATTATCTAGTACACGCTGCGCAGGCAGTCATTGATGAAACAGGGTTACTCCCGCATGCGAATGCCGGCGCACTATCTCGGGAAGATCTCGCTCGATTACGAACGGTTTCACCCAGTCAAGGAATGATGATTGAGTCGCTCAATCCGGATTTGGCCGCGCACCGTGGCGCACCCGATAAAACCCCTGAGCGTCGTCTGGCCACTTTGAACTGGGCGGGAGAACTCTCGATACCGTTCACCACCGGAATTTTAATTGGAATAGGGGAGTCCCCACAAGATCGAGTGATTGCACTTGAGGCGATTGCAGAGTCACACAATAAATATGGCCACATTCAGGAAGTGATCGTCCAGAACTTTGTGCCAAAAGCGGATACCGAGATGCGACATTGGCCTGCGTGTAGCACAGACGAGCTTGTTGCAACTTTGCTTATTGCCCGTGAAATTCTCCCCGCATCCGTGCACCTACAAGCCCCACCAAATCTGACAACTGACATTGCTGCGCTTCTTCAGTCTGGCATAGATGATTTTGGTGGGATCTCCCCGGTGACATCTGATTTTGTTAATCCTGAGATGCCATGGCCTTCGGTCACATCACTTCGAATGGCAACCGAACTTGCAGGTGGTTCACTAGTTCCTCGCTTGACCATCTATCCCGAGTACGTTTGCGATGCGGATCGATGGCTTGATCCTTCATTGCATTTTGCGGTTATGGATCGCAGTGATGCACAAGGATTCGCCCGCGACGATCCAGGGGCAGTTTTTCCGGAAAAGTATGCAGATGCAGTCAACGTCGGTACAGGTGCGGAAGTAATTCAAGTCGGCAGGAGGTCCACTGCATGGTATTCCGGTGCAGATTCGCAGCCATCTGTACTTGTTAGTGACGCAACACAAGTTATTGCTACTCCTCCTATTGCAGAGATTTTGTCCAATGTGCGCGGGGGATTGGTGATTGATGAACACCAGATTGTTCAGCTTTTCACGGCAAGGGGCAATGACGTTCTCGCGATAGCCCAATTTGCAAATACATTGCGTGAAGAGACGGTGGGTGACACGGTCACATTTGTCCGTAATCGTAATATTAATTACACGAATGTATGCACATTCAAGTGCACATTTTGCGGATTCTCGAAGGGCCCACTTTCGCTCAACCTGCGAGGTAACCCCTATCTGCTCTCGGAGCAAGAGATTGTTAGGCGTGTTCATGAAGCGCAGGAATTGGGTGCGACGGAAGTATGCCTCCAAGGGGGAATCCATCCCAGCTTTGATGGCGAATATTACGTCGATATCGCGAAACTTGTGAGTGAAGCTGCTCCCGATATTCATATACATGGATTCACTGCCCTGGAAGTTCTTGAAGGCTCGCGTCGATTGGGGGAACCTCTCATCGATTATTTGCAGCGCCTCAAGGATGCCGGGCTAAAATCCTTGCCGGGTACCGCAGCGGAGATTCTTTCCGATGACATTCGAGCGCAAATTTGTCCAGACAAAATCAATACTGAAGAGTGGCTACTTGTTCACGAGACCGCGCATTCAATTGGCCTGCGTTCAAATGTCACCATAATGTTCGGCAGCGTAGAAAAGCCCGAGCACTGGGCCAAACACCTCGTAGTGACACGAGCGCTGCAGCAGCGCACCGGAGGGTTCACTGAATTCGTTCCCTTGCCCTTTGTGCATATGGCCGCGCCCATCTATTTGAAGAGGAAGTCTCGGCGTGGACCTACCTGGCGGGAGACAGTGTTGATGCACGCGGTGGGTCGAATTGCCTTTCATGGTTTCATTGACAACATTCAAGCGTCATGGGTCAAATTGGGCCCGTCTGGTGCCCAACAGTTACTTCGAGCAGGAGTTAATGACTTGGGTGGAACCCTTATGGACGAAAATATTTCACGTGCTGCTGGGGCATCCCATGGGCAGGGGATTTCCGACTCAGAGTTTGCACAGGTAGTGGAGCCATTGGGGCGCACCTTGGTACAACGCACCACTCTGTATGGATCGCCACAACTCATTCATCCATGAAATCACAAGCACGCCCCACCAGTTTTCTGGGTACTCCGTCAACAGCTCCGGGTCCATTAGGTCCAGACATGATTCGAGATTTCCCATTAATCCGCAATAATCCGCTGGCATTTCTGGAGAAAAGTTGGCACACATATGGAGATGTCGTTCAATTCCCTATCCCCAGACCACCAACCTATTTAATTAACTCACCTGATGGCGTTCGACACGTATTAGTAAGTAATGGACGCAATTATGGGAAATCCACTATCCAGTATCGTGCTTTGTCGCTTGTTACGGGCGAAGGCCTACTCACTGCCGATACGGGTGTGTGGCAACGAACGAGACCACTGATTCAACCAGCATTTCATCAAGCTCTACTCACAGGATTAGTTCCGATCACACAATCAGTAACAGCTGGAATCGTGAAACAGTGGGAATCTATTCCCCGAGGCGCCGTGATTGATGTAGACCAATTCATGTTGTCCGGCGCACTGGACGTGGTAGGACAGTTTCTCTTTGGTGCCAATCTTGCACCCAATTCCTACTTGATCACCGAAGCCACACTCTCAGCTCTTGAGGTCGTGATTGCCAGAGCGCGGGTTCCCGTTACTCCACCACAGTGGATGCCGACCCCAGCAAACCGCAAATTACAACGCAGTGTTGATACATTGGATCGAGCCGTGCGTCAAATGTTGGGGCAGCGCTCATCCCAGTCATACAACACTCCGACAGATGCAACAAACATGATTGATCTATTAGCATCTGCAGCTGATGAGAATGGCAACAGGCTTTCCGTTCGGCAAATCCGCGACGAAATCGTCACCTTCATAGTGGCAGGCCATGAAACGGTTGCCAGTGCCCTTTCGTGGGCTTGGGCAATTCTTGCAGCGAACCAGAAATTGCAAGATGAATTGGCGCAGGAGGCCCACCATGCACTGTCTCAAGGTGGTCTGGAATTGGAACTTCTTCCGCGCACCCGCTCATTCTTCAATGAGATTCTGCGCATCTACCCGCCAGCCTGGTTGATAACGCGCAAAGCGCTCTCCGTTGATTCCATTAATGGACACGGAATACCTGCAGGCGCTCTGATTATTCTCAGCCCGGCACTATTGCATCAGAATCCGAAAGTATGGGAGAACGCCGGAGACTTTGATGCAGAACGTTTTCTTGGTAAATACCCGCGCGAATCATTTATTCCTTTTGGGGCGGGACTTCGGCAATGCATTGGTAAAGACTTTGCCTATGTAGAAGGGGTTCTGCTACTTGCGGCTCTTCTGGAGAAATTCACGGCGCACTATCCCGAAGGTGTTGTAATCCCTGAAGCTGAACCGCTGGTGACAATTCGGCCGCGAGGCGGAGTTTCACTTGTTGTCAGCCTCCGTGAGTGATGTAACCTAAGAGGGCTTCTTTCTCGGTTTCCAACTCGCCGAGTCGAATTTTCACGATGTCGCCAATACTGACAATTCCTACTATGGATCCATCGTCATCGGTGACGGGAACATGTCGAACCCTTCGATCAGTCATTATCTGCATAAGTTCATCGACGTGGGCATCTGGAGGAGCAACAAAAACTTCAGAGGTCATAATGTCGGACACCGGGAGTGAGTATGCATCCGGATGATGAGCAAACGCTGTGACCAGATCTCGTTCCGAAACTATTCCGGAAATCGAATTGCCGTCGGTAGACACGACGAGAGCACCCACTTTGTGTCGGGTGAGTTCCAGGAGGAGTTCTCGGACTGATGCGTTGGGGGCAATGGTGACCACGGTTGAACCCTTGAGGGCCAATAAGGCAGATAGTTTCATGCTGACCTCCTATTTCGTGCTCTTATGAGATTCAGTGTGAACCCATTTGTGCCCTTTGTCTAGGAATCAAGTAATTTAATGACAGATTCCAATAGGTGATCGTTGGTGCTCAAAACGCTGGGGTGAGCATCTGCATCAAAAATTGGGAGGGGATCACCACTGAACTGGGTGATAGAGCCGCCAGATTCCGAGACGATTGGCACTAATGCTGCATAGTCGTAGAGGGCAAGTGTCGGTTCGCCTGCCAGATCCACTGCCCCTTCAGCGACTAGACAATGTGACCAAAAATCGCCATAAGCTCGTTGTCGCCAGGTGGCTGCAATGACACTGGAAAGAGTGGGCTCGATCCAGCCACGTGAGTCCGAGAATGACATTGATGCATTCGAAAGATCGGAAACGGTGCTGACGGAGAGCGAGCGCACGTGATCACCTTCGGATAACCACGCACCATGGCCGCGCAACGCCCACCAGCGGCGGCCTAATGCGGGGCAACTCACTATGCCAAGTCCCAGTCCTTCGGCATCGCGCAAAGCAATGAGGGTTGCCCATACGGGAACTCCTCGCATAAAGTTTTTGGTTCCGTCAATGGGATCAATGATCCACGTTCGATCGCTATTGCCTGTTTGCTCAAATTCTTCCCCAATGACGCCATCGCCGGGGCGTTCACTGGTAATCAGTTGGCGTAGTGACAATTCAACATTTCTATCTGCATCAGTGACGGGGGTGAGGTCTGGCTTGCTTTCAACTAACAGATCGAGGGCTCGAAATCGCGGCATGGACAGTGAATCTGCAAGATCAGCGAGCCCTAGCGCAAAGTCCAGATCAGTTGCATCGGCGAGGTTCACGGATTAAGAATAGTGTTACCGGCGAGCAGGCTTTGGAGTGATTCGACACGTTGCCTACGGAGCGGCTCTGAGATTTCATTGAGTCCACATTCCGGTTCATTGTGGCTGCACGCGCGTGGGCAGGATTCCATGGTGCCCGCGAGATCACTAAATGATTCGAGAATGACCTCTCTACTCACGTGGGCAAGCCCGAATGAGCGAATACCAGGGGTATCAACCACGATTCCAGTGGAGTGGGGGAGGGGGAATGCAATCACGCTGGTCGAAGTGTGTTTCCCTTTGCCGGTGAGGTCGTTTACTTCCCCGGTGAGTCGCTGAGCTAACGGCACGAGTTGGTTAATCAAAGTCGATTTACCCACACCCGAATGACCAACGAAAACGGTGACCTTGTCTGCGACGTAATTCACCAACTCCGCACTAGCTATGCCATTGGAAATATAAAAAATCTGAAGCCCTAGCGCGCGGTAGTTGAGAGTTAGCGGTTCGGGATCTCCAACATCGCATTTGGTAATGACCAAGAATGGTGTGATTTTGGCATCGAGTGCCGCAACGATTGCCCGATCGATGAGCCCCGTGCGTGGTTCCGGGTTGGCGGCTGCGACCACAATTCCCAAATAGCCTGCGTTGGCAACAATGACACGTTCTTGCGGGTCATCGTCATCTGCTGTCCTGCGTAGTTCGGTGACCCGTGGTTCTCGTCGAATGATTCGCGCTTGCGAGTCCGTGTCACCCGATGAATCGCCCACGAGAGAAACTCGATCACCAACAACAATTCCTTTTCTGCCAAGCTCGCGTGCTTTGACCGCATAAATCTCGTGACCATAATCGTCAGTATCCAAAAGCACGGTAAAACGACCGCGGTCGACGGTAGTGACTGAGCCGAGAACGGCATCGGCGTGTAATGGTCGATCCTTGGTTCGTGGACGTGACTTCGATCGACCGGGACGAACCCGAATATCATCTTCGTCTAATCGAGAGGGCTTCACGCTTGGAGCATTTCCAGCCATCGGCGCGGAAAAT
Organism: Candidatus Nanopelagicales bacterium; assembly: GCA_018402075.1. The sequence continues at coordinate 206,914 of JAGYJP010000002.1, forward strand.
CAGGCAGGGTCTTGTTGGTTGTATCAATGTTTTCTATTTCAATTCCTGAAGTGCGCAAGCCAATGATGGCACCAGCGGTGGCCATTCGGTGATCCTCGTAGGTGTGAAAGATTCCTGGCGATAGTGGTGCTGGAGTGATTGTGAGTTGATCTGGGCCTTCGATCACATTTCCACCGAGAGCATTGATCTCAGTTGCTAGCGCTGCCAATCGGTCAGTTTCATGTCCTCGCAGATGACCGATTCCCGTGATGACAGAGGGAGATTGGGCAAGTGCACATAGCGCAACGATGGTGGGTGTGATTTCTCCAACTGCACCGAGATCTTTATGTATTCCTTGGATCTCATTGGGCCCACTGACCGTGCACGTGGTGCCATCTCGTGTCACGGTTCCACCTAACTCGGTGAGAACGTGTAAAACCTCGTTAACGGGCTGTAAGGATTCGATTGGCCAATCGGGGCACGCCACCGTGCCTCCCGTTGCAATCGCGGCGGCAAAGAATGGGGTTGCATTGGATAAGTCGCCTTCCACATCAATATTCATCGATTGAATCTCTTGTGGGTCCACCCGCCACACTGCGTCATCGCTGTGATGGACGAAAACTCCATGTTGAGCAAGCATGGCAATACTCATGTGTACATGGGGAAGACTGGGAACTCCAGAGGGCTGGGAAAGATCTGCGGGAACGTGGCGAATCGTCGCACCACTTTCGCAACGAGCTGCCGATAGCAAAAGCGCTGACACAAACTGGCTCGACCTGGAAGCATCAAGCACGACCTCGCCTCCGAGGACATGTCCGGTGCCGCGAATTAAAAATGGCAACCTTCCTCGGTCCTCAATAGATACGCCGAGATCCTTCAGAGCTTCGAGGAGGGTGGCCATGGGGCGTTTTCGTGCGGCAGCATCGCCATCGAAGTAAATATCCCCGCGAGCGAGTGCTGCAACGGGTGGAAGGAATCGCATAACTGTGCCGGCTAATCCGACATTAATTTCCGCGGGGCCTTGGAGAAAGTGCGGTGTCACGCGGAGATGAATATTGCCGGCCTGGTCTCGACCTTCCACATCCATTTCCACGCCCAGAGCCTGTAAACCGGAGATCATCAGTTGTGTGTCACGTGCATCAAGGAGCGATCGAATGAGGGTGGGAGAATCCGATAGTGCCGCAAGAATGAGTGCTCTGTTGCTGATCGACTTGGACCCTGTTAAGGCGATAGCAGCGTTGACAGGTTTATCTGCCAATGGCGCCGGCCACAAAGCAGCTTCTCCTCCTCGCTCCTCATTCATGCCCTCAGTCTGGCATTACGTTCCTCGGAATTGGGCAACCCCTCATATGAGCATCATCTAGCGCCACCTCGCATAACATGGAACCATGTGTGGGCGATATGTACTGGGAGAAGATCTCACGGAACTCGCTATGGCATTTGGTGCTGAAATTTCGCAAGATATAACTTGGTTAGGCCCTGATTTCAATGTGGCACCCACCACTGTGGTTCCCGTAGTTGTTGGCAAGGAAACAGCCAAAGGCACCCGGGAACGCCAAATCTGTGGAGTTCGGTGGGGAATAGTGCCGCGATGGGCAGGTGGAAAGTCAACTCTTTTGGTGAACGCTCGTGGAGAGAGCGTGGCAGAGAAAGCCACATTCAAAAAAGCCTTTTCACATTCCCGATGCCTGATTCCAGCCACCGGCTATTACGAATGGAAACGACCAGAGAAGGACCCTTATTTGATTAGGCATTCAGATGATGCCCCACTTGCCATGGCAGGATTAACAATACAAAGTGAGGTTAACGGATTCCCTCAGTTGACATGCGCCATTATCACTCTGAGAGCCGCATCAAATATTGAATTGATTCATGACCGAATGCCGGCAACTATTCCAGATAAGCACTGGGACGAATGGCTCGATCCCTCGCTTGGTTCAGCAGATGCATTAATGATGATGCGAGCAGAGACAGACCTATGTGCCTCACCTGTGAGTCGGCGGGTGAATTCAATAGGCAATAACGACTCTTCATTACTTACTTAAAAGAATGACACTCCGATATGCTTGTCTCTGCTGCGGATCATGCCCACATGTGAATCGATTAGCTTGTTTAAGGAGTATTTTGTGCCTGCGTCAGTTCGCGCCGAAATGGTCGCGTCAGTTTTTGTTGTTGAGGTGCAGGTAGGTGACCTAGTTCAGCCTGGTCAAACCTTGGTAGTGCTCGAATCAATGAAGATGGAAATTCCGGTATTAGCTGATACAGATGGCAAAGTCGCCTCCGTTTCTGTGGCTGTCGGCGATGTCGTCAATGAAGGTGACATCCTCGTCACGTTCGAGTGAGTTATGTGCAAGCTTCTTAATCTCGAGTTGGGCCGCGCCGCGGTTAAATCTTTTACGGTAAAACTATCGGATTTAGCTAACGCTGTCGGTAGTGGAGACGTCCCTGTGTTGGGCACTCCGGTTGTTATCGCCTGGATGGAACAGACCACCGTGGAAGCGCTGGCTTCAGTCATTGAGCCCGGCTGCACCACGGTCGGAGTACATATTGATGTTAAACATCGGCTTCCATCGGTTGTGGGAGACACTCTCGAAGTCTCCGTTACCGTACGCGAAGTGACTGGGAAAAAGATCCTTTTTGACGTTAGTGCAACTTCTGGAGATCGCATATCAGCTCAGGGCACTATTACGCGAGTTCATGTAAATCGCGAGGGCGTTTTTGCGAATTACACGCCAGTAGTCGACCTTGGATAGGCAACCTCTGGATCGGTCATAATGTTTACCAAGTACGGAACACCTGCATTCATGGCCCGGTCCAAGGCCGGACCAATAGCCGATTGTTTGGTGACACATTCACCTGCACCACCCAATGCCTCCACCACCGCGTCGTATCTGCTCGGTTGCAGATCAGCAAGGACGTCGTAGCCGTATAAGAAGCGCATCGGGTGTCTTTCAAGACCCCAACCGGAGTTGTTGCCGACCACGATTGTCGCTGGTATTTTGTGTCGCACCAACGAGTCCACATCCATAAGTGAAAATCCTGCGGCGCCATCTCCCAGTAGAACAATTAATGGATCATCAGGAAAGGCTAATCCTGCGGCCATCGCGTATCCCATGGCTGTTCCGAGTGCACCAAATGGACCTGGGTCTAACCAGCGACCAGGTCGTTGGGGTTCAATGAATTTCCCTGCGTAGGAGACAAAATCGCCACCGTCGCCAATTGTGATCGTGGATTCAGTTAGACGGGGAAGTATTTCACGATAAATTCCTGCCGGGTTAATCATTGTTCCGTCGGTGTTCATCATTTCTGAATTTGCGGCTCGAGCTCTTGCTGTTTCCACAATCAGAGATTCGTGCCATTCAACTGATCCCAAGGGCTTGCTAATCCCGTCAATGAGTGCATTCAGGGCTTCAGGGAGATCAGCGTGGATACTCACCACGCCAAGGGGTATCACGGCAGGTGGAGCATCGGTGATGTGCACTACCTGGGCCCCTCCGAAGTCGCCATAGTTCACCCGGAAGTCAAGTGGTGTTCCGATGACAAGAACCACATCTGCATTCTTGAGGGCATAAGAGCGGGCCGCTGTTACAAGTAGTGGATTACTGGGTGGGATCACACCACGCGCAAGTCCATTAGCAATGACTGAAATATTCGCTATGTGCACAAGTTCCGTGAGTTGAGTTTCGGCCTTTGCCTGCCAAACGTCAGTTCCCGCCAAAATGATGGGTCGCTTGCTCTCATGCAAAATATTCAGCGCGATATCGAGTTGATTCAATCCACGGCCAATCGGTGAGCGTGTGACAAGGTCCGGATTGGCGGCCTGATCGGTCTCCGCAATTGGTGAGAACAATGTATCCATCGGAATATCGAGAAATGTTGGTCCTCGGTGAGGGGAATCGGCCAGCGAAAATGCCGCCTCGCTCAACGAGGCGACCGATTCAACAGTATGGGCTGTTTGCGCGCTTTTAGTGATGGAATTCAAAATCGGAAGGTGGTCGAGTTCTTGCAGTGCACCTGATCCCCAGCGGTATTCAGGAGCTCTCCCCCCAACGGCAACCAGCGGAGCCCCGTTGAAAAGGGCGCTGGTAATTGGAGTCACGAGATTTGTGACCCCAGGCCCAGCGGTCGCCGCTACGAAACCAGGAGTGCGAGTCAATCGAGCAGTTCCCTCCGCAGCAAAACCTGCAGTTTGTTCATGCCGGGTGTCTACCAGTTGGGGTGCATGTGGGCGTTTCTGGCACGCGTCGAATAACGGGAATATGTGCGCCCCGGAAAGTGTGAATAGGTGACGGACCCCGTATCTTTCGGCTGCAGCAATTACCTGATGGCCGGATGCTGGGGGACTGGTGTTTTCGGCTTCGCCCATGGGCTCACGTTAGTCTGTGACAGTGCCCGGCGTCGCGAAGTTACTCGAGCAACGTACAGAACTAACGCAGCCTGATATCGAATTCCTCACGCAACTTGTCGATAATTGGACCCTTATTGCGGATCTTGCTTTCAGTGATCTGGTCTTGTGGGTACCGACATGGAATGACGGTGGGCTACTTGCTGTGGCACAGGTACGTGCGTCCACGGCACCAACCTCACTCTCGGAGGATATTCAAGGGACATTTAGTCCTCGTGGTCGCGATGCTTCCCTTGATAAGGCATTGGCTGTTGGACGCGAGTCTGTAACGAGATCACCGACGAATCCATTAACGCCGGTGAGCGTTGAGGCTTATCCGGTGCGTCGAGGAAGCGCGATCATCGGAGTCATTGCCCGACATGCATCTCAGTCACCGCGGGTTGCGGGCCAATTGGAAACGGTATATCTACAGAGTGCGGATGCAATCATGTCTATGCTCAGCCGTGGGTATTCTTGGATACCTCTTCAACAGGACACTTTAGATCCATGGGATAGACCGCGTGTTGGCGATGGCATGTTGCGCATTGATGCTCACGGAAATGTGGATTATGCGAGTCCAAATGCAACTAGTGCGTTTCGACGCCTTGGTTTGGCCACTGGGCTAGTAGGACAAAATTTGAATCTGTTGGTCAAGAAACTCGATGAATCCCCAGTAGGCCCTTCCAAGGCTCTTGACAAAGTTACTCGCGGCGGCATATCGAGTATTGCGGATATTTGTGGGTCAGATGCCACGATCATGATTAGCTCAGTGTTCTTGAGGGCATACGAAGACGTGGTGCCACCTAGAACAATTTTTATCGTCAAAGATGTCACGGCAGTGCGGGACCAGCAAAGGGCGTTGCTCTCTAAAGAGGCAACAATTCGAGAAATTAACCATCGAGTGAAAAATAATCTACAAATGGTCAATTCCTTGCTTCGAATTCAAGTCCGTAGAGCGGTGCACCAGGAGACCAAAGATGCTTTGGCCGATGCACAGCAGCGAATTGGCGCGATTTCAGCAATTCACGATGTCCTGTCAAAAGATGTTGTCATGAATGTGGACTTTGATGAACTTATTGACTCGATTATTAATGCTGCGACGGTCGAGGGCGCTGCAGCAGTGATACATCGTCAGGGTAAAGGTGGAAACCTTCCCACGGGTATAGCAACTCCTCTAGCCATGAGTGTGTCTGAATTACTCCATAATTCCTTGGAACATTCTCAGGGAGATGCCATCACCATTGACATTCGCCGCAGTGATCGTGAATTCGTGTGCGCCGTGATCGATAATGGGATCGGGATTTCTGGTGAGCAGGGTCTGGGCCTGAGTATCGTCGGAGATTTGGTTACCCAGGAGCTGAGAGGTGATCTCGAGTTTATGGACCCAGATCAACCGGGAACATCTGTACAAATCACCATCCCACTATCTCGCGCCGCTCGAGTGAGTACGCGAATGCAGTAGGTCTAAAACAGACGAGTCGAATAGTGTTTTTAGGCGGTGGTGCGAGCACGTAGCCGAGCATTACGGCGTTTTAGCGCTCGTCGTTCGTCTTCACTCAGACCGCCCCACACACCAGAGTCTTGACCAGTTTCGAGGGCCCAGCGCAGGCAGTCATCCACAACGGGGCAACGCCTACACACAGCTTTGGCTTCTTCAATCTGAACCAAAGCAGGGCCGGTGTTGCCGATTGGGAAGAACAACTCAGGGTCTTCGTCACGGCAGGCTGCCTCGTGGCGCCAGTCCATGCGCGATCACTCCATCTGTGCTGGTGTGCTGGGTTCGCCAGCACTTGTGAATGCTTTCACGCGCTGGCTTCCACCCAGAGGTGAAGAAGTCCTTCACTGGCCGGGGTGGGAAGTGGGCCAGCCCGTCAAAACAAGGGCAGCCCTAAGGGTTGCAGACGAATGCCAATTGGACAAGCGAAAAATGCTGAAAATTTTGGGTATTTACTATTTCTGGGCGTGCATTTGGTCACAATTGGGTCATATGTCCTATATGAGGCATTTAATGTGGGATGAGAACGGTGGTCAGGCATCGTGGTCTACTTGTGAATACCGCATGTGAGACCTCACCCAAGGCCTCACCGTCAACTTGAAGTGGAATTGGGGTGCTGGAGTCCGCGCTGAATTCCCTTTGGTCATGCCATGCGGTGTACGACTTACCTCGAATTCCTCCCCGGGCGCGGGTAATAATTTTGGTTGCGGCCCCAATTGTGGCCGCAATGTGCAATTTCCGGACCATGAAGACATCCAGCCCCGTGTAGAAACTCGCGGCCGGATTCGGGTCTAGGGCCCAACTGCCGAAGTATGTCCATGGTGAGCAATTTTGAACGAGGGCAACAAAAACATTGTCAATCGGATTTGACCCGGGGCGGCTAATACGAAGCGAGGAGCGTGATCGGTTTGTTTCGAGAAAGAATTCCCGGATGGTGGTTGCGAGGTAACGTTGAGGCGATGCTTTGTGTCCGCGAGCCCGAGCCCGCTCCATGGCTCCAATGATCTGGGCGTCTAAACCAAGTCCGGCATTAGCCACAAAGTAACGGTGACAAGCAGTGCCATCTACCTCCCGTGATTGCACGTGCCCCAGATTGATCGTTACTAACTTGTGATCTCGCAAAGCTTCAAGAATGGCTCCGGTGGCCTCCACGGGATCGACTGGGAGTCCGAGTGCGCGCACAAACACATTCCCACTGCCGCCAGGAATTGGGGCAACGACTGTGGAACTTGGACCGCGTGAAAGCAAACCGTTGACAACTTCATTGATGACACCGTCGCCACCAAGGGTGAACAGGATGGGGATCTCTTGATCCTGAGCGTATTCGCCCAAGGAAAACGCGTGTCCGCGATGGTTGGTTACGGTTACTTCGAGCTCAAAATCATGTGATAGGGCCCGAACGATCACATCGGTGACGCGGGGAGAGGTTGTGGTCGCCTGCGGATTGACCACCATCATCGCTCGGGTTCCCACCGTTGAACTCTATGTCATCCGGGTCGGTAGCCTTCGTCGTGTGCACAGGCCTACCACGATCCGTTTCCTCGCTGGAATCTCCGCCGCTCAAGGAGTCTTTTTCCTCATCTATGCAGTTCTCATTACCGTTGGGGTGCTCCGTTTCGGACTTACCGGTCCCGAGGCTGTGTCAAACTCTGCTGGGGTGACCCTGGCAGTCATAATTTTCCTGTTCTTTGGGGTCGGTCTTGTTTTTACCGCATGGGGTTGGTGGAAGGTGAGAAGTTGGGCTCGATCACCTTTTATTTTGGCCCAATTACTTGCCTTGGTGGTGGGGGTGCCACTGATCAGTGCTACTGGATCCGGCGAAAGAGTCGTTGGCATTGTTGTCACAGTTGTCGCCATTACAGGAGGCGTCATTGCATTGTTACCGGCTACTACAACTCTCCTGTATCGCGACGAAGGTCTGTGAGAATTTGAGTGATTTTGCGACCGACAGCCACTTGATGCATTCCCGTGAGCCGGGCAATTTCAGATTGGCTCAAACCTTGGATAAATCGCATACCCAGAAGTCTCCGATCTTTATCGGATAACTGGTCTAAAGCAGGTGCGATAGTGACCCACGCTTCCGTTGATTCGAATCCATGGTCCTCGGTTGGTGTCCAATCCCATGATTCAGGCTCACTCAGAGTTTTCATGTTGGTAGCGGCTATGGATTCAAGTGCCTCAAGAATGTTCCCAGAGTCAATTCCTGAGGCTTCACTAATCTCCCGGACACTGGGGGAGCGTTCGAGTTCAAGTGTGAGCCTTTCGATTATGGTGTAAATTTTTTTGGAATTATCCTGCACACTGCGCGGAACTCGAATTGCTTTGTTTTGATCGCGTAAATAATGCGATATTTCTCCGCGGATATATGTCCCTGCGTAAGTGCTAAATGCGGTTTCTCGACTCAGGTCGAACTTGTCAATTGCCTGAAGTAGGCCAATATTTCCCATCTGAATGAGATCTTCACGTAGATCCGGGTCGTGTACTCGAATAAAGTGCCGAACAAGCCCTTGGTGCTCGCGAATAATTTGCTCTCGGATTTCTTCAGATCGTAATGTTGAAGTATGCGGTTTCCTCAACTCTTCGATTAAGTCATGCGCTTGGTCAGGCTTCATGAATTATGTTCGTTTCGAAAATGCTGAATTCAATTATCAAGAAGCCGCCCACTAACTCGGTGACAACATTCTTAGCAACCGCGCTAAAAACGGTCCATGTGAAACCTTCCATAGCGCTGAAGTCAGGTAGATCCTTCAGGAGTGTTGGGGCGCTAGCTCGAATATCAAGGCGTTTCTCCGAGCAGGCCCATGACCATGCAAAATCAGCATTGGGAGCGGCGTGGTTGATAAGCAGGATTGCAGCTTCGCTACAAGCAATCTTGGAATCATCTAGGAGGTCAAGCGTGAGATCGGAACGCGCTGCTGCCGCACCAGAGATAGTTCTGAGCAGGGAAACGAGTTCTGCAGCTGCAGGAAGTCGCAGTTCAATTGTTGGATTCATGATGAAATTGTGCGCTGCGCCAGTTGAGTAAGTGCCTCTCCAGAAACCCGATAGGGGATCCATTCGGTGAGAGCTTCGGCACCAACGTGGTGATAGATATTGCGGGCAGATTCATTCCAGTCCAGCACCCACCACTCGAAACGTGGGTAGTTCTTGGATACACATATCGCGGCAAGTTCAGCCATCAGGGCTTGCCCGATGCCTAAACCTCGATACTGAGGTCGAACATAAAGGTCCTCCAGGTAAATCCCATGCTTACCTTGCCACGTTGAGAAATTTTTGAACCACAAGGCGAATCCGGCTACTGCCCCTGAGTCAGTTTCTGCGATATGAGCGAAGACGCTGGGGTCTTCTCCGAATAATGCTTCCCGAAACTCTGGCGCGGTGGCAATAGCAAGGTCCGCGGCTCGCTCGTAGTCAGCGAGCTCACGGACCATGGCTACGATTTCATCTTCGTCGCCGAGAATAGCTGGACGAATCCGAAAATCAGTCATTCGGCACTATGCCTTCTTTGTTTCCCAGAAAATCTCGGAGATTTCATCAATCTTCCCTAGAAGTTGATCTGCAACTGCAACATCAACTGTACCTTTGGTCCCGCCTGCACCGGCAAGTTTGGTCGCTTGGTTAAAGAGATCATTCAACTGCGGATACTTCTCAAAATGTGGTGGCTTGAAGTAGTCGGTCCACAAAACCCACAGGTGTTCCTTGACCAAATGTGAGCGCTCTTCTTTGATTGTGATGGCGCGAGTTTTGAATTCAGGGTCGTCCGAAGCGTGATATTTCTCCATGCATGCTTTGACGGATTCGGCCTCCAGCCGAGCCTGTGCCGGGTCATATACGCCGCACGGCAGGTCGCAATGTGCGTAGGCATGGGTCACGGGCAGGACGGTAGTCAAGATTCGAGTGCTGAGTGGCTTGCGCATGTGTGCTCCTCTGGTAAATGTCTGATGCCCCAACTCTAGTAGCCCGATGTCAACCCGCAGCGTGGCCTCCAGCGCTGTCCTGAATCGCTGTCCTGAATCGCTACCCTCAATCTATGCTCGGTCGTCTGATCCCGTATTTCGCGGTGCGAATTATCGGACCTTCAATGGAACCAACCTTGGCCAATGGTGAGTTGTGGTTGGCGCGAAAGTCCTTGAAAAATCTCAATGAAGGTCACGTGATCGTTTTTCAGCACCCGACCCGCCCCCAACTTACTCAGGTGAAAAGAGTGATCCGCCCTCACGATTCCGGCTGGTGGGTGGAGGGGGATAACCGCGACCACAGTACTGACTCACGTGAATTTGGTGCGGTGGCTCATATCTGGATACAAGGAGTACTCGTGCGCAGAATTGGAAGACCCTGATATTTTAGGGTTTATATTTCATTGCGAGAGATCATTGAGATCATTAAGATCATTAAGATCATTAAGATCATCGAGATCATCGAGTCGGGCTAACCAAGTTGCCAGTCGATCAATAGCTGTCTCAAACTCGGGATGAAAGTTGACGAACTCGCCGAGGCGCTCGGCCACCCATTCGAGAGACACTGTCTCCTCGCCTCGCCTGCGGGCAAGTTCCTCGGCGCCACGATCGGTGTCATACATATTGGTCACGCACCTTCAATTTAGGAAAACGCCGACTCGATGAGAATCTTTTGATCTTCATCATGTCTTTGGTGAGTTCCCACCGCAGGGGCGGAAGAGGCCGTCCGCGATACACAGGTGACCGCACGATTGATCATCTGCGGAACACTCAGCGCTATAAATGACCAACCACCCTGATTTGCAGGTTCTTCTTGAACCCAGCGAATTTCTGCCTCCGGGTACTGCTCCGCCATCGCAGGCAGACTCACTCCAGGCAGTGGATACAGGCGTTCCAGGCGCACAATCGCGGTGTCTGTGATTTTGTGTTGTTCCCGGTACGCAAGCAGGTCGTAGTAGACCTTGCCACTGCAGATCAGAACGCGCCTTGTGGTGGATTCCGTGATCGTTGTGTCGGGCAAAAATGGTTGGAAAACACCTGTTGTGAAGTCTCCAACGCGCGATACAGAGTACTTTGACCGCAGGAGTGATTTGGGCGTGAAGCAGATGAGCGGCCTAGACAGCCGACCCAACACTTGCCAACGTAATAAGTGAAAATATGAAGCGGGCGTGCTTGGCATGGCTACGGTCATATTGTCTTGGGCGCAGAGCTGCAAGAATCTTTCAACACGACCGCTGCTGTGATCTGGCCCTTGACCTTCCTGACCGTGGGGTAATAGCAAAGTCACCGAAGAGCGCTGACCCCATTTTTGTTCACCCGAAGAAATAAACTCATCGATGATCGTCTGCGCACCATTCACAAAGTCACCAAACTGTGCTTCCCACATAACCAGAGCATCGGGGCGGGCTACTGAGTATCCGTATTCGAAACCCAGGGCGGCAAACTCGCTGAGAGAAGAGTCGTACACGTATAGTTTTCCACCATCGCGATAACACTGCTTGAGTGGCTTGTATTGCCAGCCTGTTTCCTTATCCACGATCACCATGTGTCGATGACCAAATGTCCCTCGACGAGAATCTTGACCGGCTAAACGAACGGTACGACCTTCCATAAGGAGCGAGCCAACTGCCATGGCTTCAGCCATTCCCCAATCGATGGTGTCGTCCTTAACCATTTGAGCCCGCCGCTGTAATTGAGGAGCAAGACGCGGATGAACATTGAATCCGTCGGGCAGCGTTAACTGAGACTGAATAATTGTGTCGATTTGATCGGGAGTGATACTGGTATCGACACCCTGACTCGGGGTCTGTGGGACGAGATCCAATTGACCGGTTTCCAAGATGTCCTTTGCGTGCTGCGTGAATTCATCGGCACTGGAGCTGGTACGTGTCTCTTGGAAAACGCGTTCAAGTTGTTCCTGGAAATGCTTAAGGACTTCTTCAGCCTCGTCCACCGAAATATCGCCTCTGCCGATAAGAGATTCGGTGTAATGCTTACGGACGGAGCGCTTGTTATCAATGATGGAATACATCAGTGGTTGCGTGAGTGACGGGTCATCAGCTTCATTGTGTCCACGCCGCCGGTAACATACGAGATCTATCACAACATCTTTATTAAACGCTTGTCGAAAATCAAATGCCAACTTCGAAACATAGATGACTGCTTCAGGATCATCGCCATTGACATGGAAAATAGGTGCTTGAACCATGCGAGCAACATCTGTCGAGTACACGGAAGACCGGCTGTAACGAGGCGATGTTGTGAAGCCAACTTGATTGTTGACAACAACGTGGATCGTTCCGCCTGTTCGGTAACCCTGAAGTTGCGAAAGTTGGAGTGTCTCCGCTACAACACCCTGACCGGCAAACGCAGCATCTCCATGCATTAACACGGGAAGAATGTCATATCGCCTATCGGAGGGTAAGAGATCCTGTTTCGCCCGAACGATTCCTTCGAGCACCGGATCTACTGCCTCGAGGTGGGATGGATTCGCTGCGAGATATACGGATGTGTAATTCCCATCTGCTGAGACAAAAGATCCGGTCGTGCCAAGGTGGTACTTCACGTCACCAGAGCCTTGAACTGAATTCTCGGCATACTCGCCTTCGAACTCTTTGAAAATTTGTCCGTAGGATTTACCGGCGATATTTGCCAGAACGTTGAGTCGCCCTCGGTGAGGCATTCCAATGGCAACTTCAAGTATGTCATTGTCCGCAGACTGTGCGAGTATTTCGTCAATAAGGGGTATTACGGACTCTGCGCCTTCGAGGGAAAATCTTTTTTGACCTACATACTTAGTTTGCAAAAAGGATTCGAAAGCCTCAGCTTCATTAAGTTTGCGCAAAATTCGTAATTGATCCTCTGGCTCAGGCTTCACGTGGGGAATTTCCACGCGATCCTGCATCCACTTTCGCTCAACAGGATCCTGGATGTGCATGTATTCGATGCCGACGGTTCGTGTGTACGAATCTCGAAGCACCCCAAGAATTTGTCGTAATTTCATGAGTGGCTTGCCACCAAATCCGCCCGTTGCAAATTCGCGGTCTAAATCCCATAGCGTTAAACCGTGCGAGAGAACATCCAAATCAGGATGCATGCGCTGGTTGTACTCGAGTGGATCCGTGTCCGCCATCAGATGCCCACGTACCCGGTAAGCATGAATCACTTCCTGGACCCGCACATTTTTGTCAAGGTCTGTTTCATGGTTCGCGGAAACATCGTGGGCCCATCGAATTGGTTCATAAGGGATACGAAGATCCCGAAAGATGTTGTCAAAGAAGTGATGTTGACCCAGAAGCAACTCATGAATTCTCTTTAAAAACTCACCGGACTGCGCACCCTGAATAATCCTGTGGTCATAGGTTGACGTCAGGGTCAAAATCTTGGAGACGGCGTTGCGCGCAATCGCTTCTTCCGAAGCGCCTTGCCATTCGGCGGGGTATTCCATCGATCCGACACCCACAATGCAACCCTGGCCAACCACTAAGCGAGGAATGGAATGGTTGGTGCCGATGGTGCCCGGGTTCGTGAGGCTTACAGTTGTGTCCGCAAAATCTTCCACGGTCAGTTTATTGGCACGTGCTCTGCGCACAACATCTTCGTACTGTGCCCAGTAGGTGGCGAAGTCCATGTCTTGGGCACCCTTGATATTGGGAACCAATAATTGGCGTGAGCCGTCAGGCTTCGCGATATCAATAGCTAGCCCAAAATTGATCGCACTGTTTTTCGCTACCGCGGGTTTTCCATCCAACTCCGCATAGGAAAAGTTCATGGCCGGCTGGGATTTAATTGCTTGGACAACTGCATAGCCGATGAGGTGGGTGAATGACACTTTTCCACCACGACCCCGAGTTAAGTGGTTGTTGATCACGGTGCGATTGTCAAATAACAATTTGACGGGCATGGATCTCACGCTGGTTGCGGTGGGAACGCTAAGGCTCTCTTCCATGTTGACGACAACACGAGCGGCGGGACCCTTCAATCGCTCGACATCGGAACTGGGTTGATCGAGAGCTTCCGTGCGAGCCATAACAGTTATGACATCAGCCTCTGCGGCAGCATTTGCTGCCGGCGGCGACGATGACGCTACTGGGGCAGCATCTGGAGCGTTTGCGTTGACCGATTCGACATGAGGTGCCTGTGCGTCAGCAGGGGAGTAACCCTCGAAGAATTCCCACCACGCCTGATCTACAGAATTTCGATCAACGAGGAATTGCTGGTAAAGCTCATCAACCAACCAGTCATTGGGGCCAAATTGGTCGGGGGGCTCACTAGCCACGATTCTTCCTCTCACCGGCGACCTTAATGCGGGCTAAGCCTAAGGCTTTTGCAGTTTTTCAGATGCCGTGGGTCTTGCTGTTTCTCCGAGGGTGGCAGTTGACCACGCGCGCGAGGGCAATTTTTGCGAGAGAGTAGGGCCATGGAAAAAAGGTTGGCGGTCATTACCGGCGGTGCCCAAGGAATTGGATTCGCAGCTGGGGTTTTGTTGGGCAGAGCTGGTGCAACGGTCGTCCTGTTGGGTCGCACTTCGGAATCTGGTCAGCGCGCTGCTGAACTACTCCAAGCTCAGGGCTTAGATGCGGTAGGCGACGGTGCTGATGTATCCGATCACCGCGCTATGGAGGCTTTGGCTGAGCGTTTAGGCCCACTGGCTGAGCCCGATATTTTGGTTGCGAGTGCGGGTGTCATGAGTGATCGGATATCCAAGACCTTACGAACCGATCCTGCCGAGTGGGATCGAGTGTTGGATATCAACCTCACGGGTGTATGGAACGCCTTGAGAGTCTTCAGCCCTCCAATGATCGCCCGGAGATCAGGTCGAATCATTTCTGTGTCTGCATGCCTTGGCAGATTCACGGGCCCGGGCACTTCAGGGGGATTGGCTCCCTACCGGGTGAGCAAGGCAGCCGTGAACGCTTTGACCCGTAACTTTGCCGCTGAAACCGGGTGGGGGGGCCGAGGTGTGCTTGTCGACTCCATGTGCCCGAATCACTGCCGGACCAATATGGGCGGTCCACATGCCACTCGTTCAGCCGAGGAAGGAGCAGACACCATCTACTGGTTGGCTACCACCGATCTTGCGCAGCGAGCCGAATTAGTTGGCCCCCGGGATTTTCCGTTAACGGGTTTACTGTGGGAGGACCGACAGATAGTCCCTTTCTAGGAGTCCCGTTCTAGGAGGAGGTTTCTCCATCTTGAAAGCCGGATTTTCATTGTGAGGTCGATTGTGCTTATCCTTGGGGAGCACATCACAACGGGGATGCCGCTGAAACGCTTCGCGTTGTGGACGGTTCAATTTACTTTATGAGGGAGTTTTCTTATGCGGTCAGGCCTGCGAGCAGTAGCTCTGGCTGCCGCAGGGGCTCTTGTGATCAGTCTTATCCCTTCTGGGGCGAGTGCTCGTGATCTCCGCAGTGACCTGACGGCGCCTTCTGCGCCAATTTCGATTGCATCTATCACGCCAGAAATTGCCAGCGTGTTGCCAGGGCCTACCCAAGAGTCGTTGATCGTGAATTACCGTCCACTCAGCCCTGAAGTTTTTGGTATTACTGCTCCCTCCATTATTTCGTATGAACTCTCCCTGGACTCGCTGACGTGGTGGGCATGTGATCAGCCGAGTGAATCGGAAATCGCCGCTGCCTTTGCATCGTGCAATCTGTCGAACCTAAGACCGCTCCGAACATATGGTGTCTACTTGCGTGCAGTCGAAAAGAATCCCACGTCAACAGGAGAGTTGACAGCAACAGGGATGTCTGCGGTAGCCGGACCAGCAATCGGAACTACGAAAATTCCACAAAGCCTCGATCCCGACAAGCCGGCAAAGTTGCCTGCGCCCAGAGCAATTGTTTCGGCTAGCTTGAATGCAGGGAGCAATTCACTCGGGATCGACACGACCAAACGTTCTGTGGGTGTCGGAGCACTCCCCAAAATTACTTTTTCACGAAGTATTCCCAACAAGGCATCAGTCGAACGGCATCTTGTTGTTTCCGCTCAAGTCGGAGGCGGTGTGATTAAGCCTGTTGCGGGTGCATGGGGTTGGGTGAGTGATCGCTCTGCAGTTTTTCGGCCTAAGGACTACTGGCCGGGAAACGCCACCATTCGAATTGTGTCAGATTTGAATCGTGTCGTATTGGGCAAATCTGGAGCTACCTCACTTGTGGGTTCAAAGAATTTAAATAAGACCTACCAATTCACCACAGCGCGTAAATTCATTGCGAAAGTAGATGGCGTCACTAAGAAGATGAAAGTTTTCATTAATGATAAGCAGGTCAATACATTCCCTGTGTCGCTTGGAAAAAAAGGTTGGGAGACCCGTAATGGCACAAAGGTGGTGAGCACTTCCAAGGAACCTAACAAGATTTATCGAAGTGAGTCTCTTGGTTTGACTGCGCCAGAGGATCAATATGAATTGGAAGCTCCGTGGAACACCAGGCTGACCCCCACAGGAGAATTCATTCACGCGGCACCATGGGCGTACAGTCGCCTGGGCAGGTACAACGGTTCACATGGCTGTACAAATATGTTTGAAGTCGATGCTGAATGGTTTTATAAGAACACCATCCCAGGCGATGTTGTGTACTTCACCAATACTGGCGGAGACATGATGGAACCATGGAATGGTCCGGGAGGCCTATGGAATATCCCGTGGGCAAAATGGATCAAGAAGTCTGCTCTCGCGAGTGGAACCAACTCCGTTGTTACCGATTCCAATGCAGGAACAGGATCACTCCAAAGTGCTCGTCCAGCTAGTGCCTAAGCGGCTACGTGTCTGATTCACACATGTCTGATTCACACATGTCTGATTCACACATGTCAGACTCACATGTGTCTTCGAGTCAGTGGACGGTACCTGAAGGTTGGCGCCAGGGTAGGGGAGCTTGGGGTGGTTACACAATCGCCGCTATGGCTGCTCGAGTCCAGGAACTCGAGGATCCCAAGCGATCACTCCGTACTCTTTCAGCTCAGATTTTGGAACCTGTGACGGTGGGCAGCTATCTCATGGAGGCCCAATGTTTGCGGGAAGGCTCAGCAATGTCTACGTGGAGCGTTACCGTTACTCGACCACATGATCAAGTACTCGTTGCCCAAGCGCAGGTGATTACCGGTACTGCGCGACAGGTGGCCACGAGTCCTGACCTCAGCGTTTGGGGTACAGCCAAAATTCCGGAGGTCACCCCACCTGATGCGACCTCGATTGTGCCAGTTGGTCCACCATTTGCACCGGAGTTCACAACGCAACTTGAGTTCCGCCCAATTTCTCCGCTGCCGACTGCTGGCAATGTGGCAACATCTTTGGGGTGGATCCGCTTGCCTTCATCCACCACGGTGGGTGAGCACTGGAGTGCTGCCGAACTCATGGGAATCATCGATGGCTGGTGGCCAGCCTCATACACGCTCATGGAATTCATGCACCCCATGGCTACTGTCTCGTTTAGTGTCCACTTGCTGATTGACCCGCTCACAATTGCTTCGGTGCGTGGGGAGCGTGCGCCTTTGCTCCATGAGGCATCGGTGAGTTCAGCATTTGGCGGTTTCACGAGTGAACTCCGAAGACTCTGGACATCTGATGGACGCCTGGTTGCTGAGAATCTTCAGTCGATTGTCGTCATTAAATAATTTTTTGTTGAACAGGAATCGGAAAAGTTAATTTCCCCATTCGACGGTTTTGCTATTTTTTAGGATCTTTTCCACGTAGTTTTCGGTTTCTGGGAAAGGTGGCACCCCGCCATATTTTCGCACTGAACCAAAACCGGCGTTGTAGGCGGCGAGCGTATTGTGAAGCCTCTTACCGGCTACTTCGGCAACTAATTTTCGGTTAACGCAATTGAGGGCTGCCGCACTGTGAATGGCATCGACGGGATTCCATACGTCTGCTTTTCCATCACCATCAGCATCGATCCCGTATTGCTCCCACGTGGGTGGCATGAATTGCGCAATTCCTTGGGCGCCAGCATGGCTTACCGCATTTGGCTCCCAGCCACTCTCCGCATGTAGTTGGGCAGCAAAAATATTAATAGGAATTGCCGGACACCTTTGAGACGCATCCTGAATGAGGTCGACGTATTCAGCAGGGACTGTGACAGGAGCACCAAGAAATTCCTCCCGCATATTGCGAGGTAGGCGATCAGCAACAACTGCAAGAACGCCAACCACGATTGCAATGACAATGGCTAGGACAACGAGAGACCGCACCCGCTGGGGTGACTGAGTCCTGGACACAATCCCCACCATAACCCGAACCTGTGTGAAGTTCTGTGAGCAGGTTTAGTCGAGTTGGTCACCGATCACCGCTGTAGAGTCAGAGCATGCCTGATCAGGCTTCCAGTAAGGAGCTGCTCCCCGAGAGTGTTGTTCAGTTATTTCATAAAGAGTTCGCCGATGCCTATCAGGAAATTGGCCGATTCAATCTCGCCGTATTTGGCAAAACCGGTAGCGGGAAGTCCACCCTGATAAACGCCGTCTTCGGGCAAGACATCGCACCTACGGGTATTGGCAAACCTGTAACAAAAGGCATGAACTATTACCTTCATTCCAATGGATTTTTGGGGGTCTTTGATTCGGAAGGCTTTGAAACAGGAACGTCAGGTGATTCCATTCTTTCTGGGTTAGAACGAATTGTGAGCGCCAAGAATTCTGAGCCAATCGATCAACGAATTCACGCTGTGTGGTACGTGGTGAGGTGGTCTGATCGAAGGTTCGAGAATGCCCAGGCAGAATTCATCAGGGCACTTCGCGCAATGGGTTTACCGGTCCTGATCGTGATGACCCAAGTTCCGGCGCTAGAGAAGCACAATGACATTGTGATTCATCCAGAGGCCGTTGAATTTTCTGAATACATCTCTTCGATTGGCCTTCCCACTCAAGTGGACGGAGACATCTATTTGACGAATGCCCTGCCTGATCCATTCACTCAATCGGTTGTGTTCGGTTTAGTGGAATTGGTGGCAGCCACACATCAGGTAATTCCCGAGGCTGTAGCGAATGCGCTCACGGCAGCGCAACAGGTGGATGTGCGTCAAAAAAAAGAGGCCGCCGCCGCGGTCATTAAGCAGGCGGCGCTAGTAGCGGGCGGAATTGGCGCCGTGCCTATCCCTATTGCAGATGCTGCATTGCTGGTTCCTCATCAAGTCGCCATGATTGCCCGAATCACCGCGATTTATGGATTGCCCCAATCCAAAGTGCGCGCCTTAAGCATTGCGGGCGCAGCAATACTTACGGGGGGAGCGACCCAAGCTGGGCGCTATGCCGTCACTCAGATGCTGAGATTTGTGCCAGGAGGTCAGATAGCAGGCTCGGCCATTTCCGCGACGGTAGCTGCTTCCCTCACGCGAGCCATCGGGATCGCATGGTCTCGGGTGTGTGAATATACATTAACTCTCTCACCAACTGATCAAACAGAATTTCTCCATGAGCGGGTAAAAGATCAATTTCTTACGTACCTCGCCAAGAATCGGTAATCACCAAACGGGCGTGACGGCTTCTTGTTACCTTTAGGGCATGAAACGTATCTTCCTGCTTGTGGCTTTTGTTGGTGCCGCTATTTCAGGTTTTTTATGGTGGAAGCGTCGTGAGGTGGAGCGAGCTGAATCGGTGACACGTGATCCCTGGCCAAGCGTTGTGGCCGAGACCAAGGCTGCGGCGCCTCAACCGGCCGCTCCTGTTTCTGCAATCTCCGCTCAACAGCCCGAACCCACCCAAAAACCCGAAGCGAAGAAGGTGGCCAAAAAGGCGGTCAAGAAGGCCACAAAAAAAGTTGACGCAGATCCCACTTCATGATTTCGCCTTCCGCGAATTGAGGGTAACCGGTTGGGTGTCTTTGTGACCTTCGTGCTTAAGTGCTCCTATGCGCGATTCACGTGACCTTCTAAGTGAACATCGTGATGTTCACTTCGCGTCCCCGCCAACCCTCGTGCATGCATTCAGCGGATTTGTTGATGCAGGCAGTGGTGTGAGACTTCTCTCCGAGCATATTCTCGAGTCATGTGATCACTCGCTGGTGGCATCTTTTGATATTGACGAACTCATTGATTACCGTGCAAGGCGTCCCCGAATGCAATTTGTGGTGGATCACTTTTCTTCGGTGGACATGCCACGGATTTCCCTCCACGATGTTATCGATGCGCACGGAAAGCATTTTCTCTTGTTGGTTGGTCCCGAGCCGGATTATCAGTGGAATCGTTTTATCGCTGCCGTCGAATTAATCGTGGAAAAGTACGGTGTGACTCACGCAGTGGGATTGTCGGCGATTCCTTGGCCCATGCCGCATACGCGGCCTCTGGGGTTGACCGTGCACGGTAATGATCGTGAGCTGCTCTTTGGGGCTGGTTCGGTCATCGGTGAAATTGAGGTCCCCGGCCATGTAGGGGCAATGCTGGAACTGCGCCTTGGAGAAGTCGGGGTGAAGTCAATTGGAATCACGGCTCAAGTCCCACACTATTTGGCACAATTTGAATTCCCGCAGGGTGCATTAGCCCTACTCGATGGACTCCTTGCCGGGCCGGACATTGTCATTCCTCGGGGTGATCTGCCAGAGCACGCCACTCGAACTCTTGACAACATTGCAGAGCAGCTGGAAGGTAATGAAGATTTCGCTGCCGTCGTCACGGCCCTTGAATCACAGTATGACCAAATTGCGGCTGCTTTGACCGCAGGTGCAGGTGGGTTGGCAGATTCCGAAATACCGACGGCGGATCAAATTGCGGCACAGGTGGAAGCATTTCTCGCTGAAGTGGAATCCGTGCAGGACCCAGATAAGGATTCAGATACCTGATCGGGTGACTGTCTGACTGATCCTCAGCGACAGGTTTTGTCACCAGAAGTTTGGCCAGAAATCAGATATGCATCAACATACTGGTCAACACATGGGTTTCCGTTTAAATAAGCGGTGTGACCGTCCGCGTTGTAAGTCAATAGGTCGCTTGTGGGAAGTTGCCTATTGAGGTCGCGTGCCCAGCGCAGCGGTGTGGCGGGGTCATACTGCGTGCCAATCACAACGATGGGCGCTTCTGTCATTGATTGCACCGGCTGGGGCTTTCTGTCTGCGTGATTAAACCAGAAAGTGCACGGTGCATTCCCCCAACTCATGGCCCGCGAGATTTCAGGTACGGCAACATTTCTTGACCATATGCGTGCATTGCGGGCAAGACGTGTGGCCTGGGGCGGAGCGGGGTAGTCCCAGCAGTTTATGGCGTAGAAGGCCGACAAGAAATTAGTCGCGAATCTATCTGGGCCAACTTGATCCATTGCCGCATAAGCGATTTGCTGTAGTGGAGTTCCGTCGCCTTTTGCAGCTTTACCAAGGGCGGAATCTAAACCCGACCACAGTGTTGGGCTATACATTGAGTAAAAAATTGCTGACAAGGCTTCACTTTGAACCAGCGGAAGCTTCATAGATGTGGCCAGGGGTGTCTCATCCAGTTGAGCGAGCAACCTATTAATGCGAGCAATGGAACCCGAGTATTGAGCGTTGAATCTCTTTAGTGCGGTTTGAAACCCGTGAGCCTGTCCTTCGGAAAGTTGCATTGCATCAAGTGCGGGATTAACGGCACCGTCAAGGACCATTCGGCCGACTCTGTCGGGGAATAGTTCGGTGTATCTGGCACCAATAGATGTCCCATACGAAAAACCGAGCCAGTTGAGATTTTCATTACCCAACACGCCTCGCAGAATGTCAACGTCACGAGCAGTGTTGGTCGTTCCCACATTGGAGGCTAGTTTCGAGGAAAACTCGAGGCACCCTTGTCCTATTGCTGCAGCACGGGTCATGAGCCGTGAAACCTCACGCGGAGTATCCGGGGTCACATCGGTTCGAAGCCACGTACTGGTTTGCTTTCCCGTGAGGCAATTAATGGGTGAAGAATTTCCTGTGCCGCGAGGATCGAATCCGACGATGGAGTAGGTCCTTCGAATATTGGGGCTGAAGGCACCGGAAATACTCCGAGCAAATTTCACGCCACCTGCACCGGGACCACCGGGATTGATAATCAAACTCGGCAGATTTCGTGAACCCATTACGCGTACTGCGAGTGCGATGGTCTCGCCTGCGGGATCGGAGTAATCAAGTGGTACGGACACCCGGGCACAGGAGTCCTCCTGGCAGGCCTGCCATTGCACCTCTTGGGCATAAAAGGCAGAGAGGTCGGGCGTCGTAGCGGTCAGTGAGGGGGGGGTGGCGCTGACTGATGGGAGAAAGGCAGCGCACATTGCAAACGCCGCACCGGTAGCGCCCAAGGTGCGCCTTCTGGTCGGGTGAATTCGCTTCATTGGTGCCATTCTGCTCGGTAGGAAGGTGAGAAAGCCTGTTTTGAGGGTAAGCCATGACCTGACTTAGCCGATTCAGGAGTCTCATGGCAGGCTAGGTCTCTCGTAATGGGAAAGGCAATGTATGAGTGGCAACGCCACATTTAGGTACACCGACACCGCAATCCTGTCTGTGACAGCGGCTGTTGCACCTATTGTCGTGACCAGTGAAGAAATTGATAACCAACTCCTGGACACCTACGAACGAGTTGGACTCAAACCCGGCATGCTCGAAGCATTGGCAGGCATTAAAGAGCGTCGATGGTGGGCACCAGATGTCTCATTCGCTGATGCAGCTTCCATGGCAGGTGCTAAGGCAATCGCCGAGGCAGGAGTGTCACCCGAATCCATTGGCCTTCTCATTGATACTTCTGTCTGCAGGGAGCGATTGGAACCCTCGGCTGCAGTTGATGTTCACGAGCAATTGGGTCTAGGAGCGTCCTGTCTCAACTTTGATTTAAGCAATGCATGTCTTGGCTTCATTAACGGAATGCAGATTGCGTCCATAATGATTGACTCCGGTCACATTGAATATGCACTTATCGTGGACGGCGAAGGAAGTAGAAGACCTCAAGAAGCAACGATAGAACGGTTACGTTTGCCTTCGGCAACCAAGGATGATGTCATCGATCAATTTGCCACCTTGACCCTGGGCTCTGGTGGAGCTGCCATGGTTTTGGGGCGCGCATCGACCAATGGCGGTCACCGGTTCAGGGGAGGTGTCAGTCGCGCAGCGACCCAGCACAACACCCTGTGCATGGGGGATCTCACAAGTATGCGCACCGACAGCCGTGGGCTGCTCGAAGCAGGCGTGGCGCTTGCTAGAGACACCTGGGACGCCGCCCAAGGAATTTTCGACTGGACCAATCTCGATATGTACATTTTGCATCAGGTATCTCAGGTTCACAATGCAGCAATCATTGCCACCATGGGAATCGACCCAGCAAAAGTCCCCACCACTTTTCCACTCCAAGGAAATATTGGTCCAGCTTCAGTTCCCTTCACCCTTGCTCAATCCGTGGACTCCCTTCAGTCGGGAGATCGGATCGCATGCATGGGAATTGGCTCGGGACTGAACGCTGCCGTAATCGAAATTGACTGGTAATGAGTCGGCTCGGCCGAGAAGTTCCGTTCGAGGAACTACCTGGGATTAATCCCCGCTGGTCACAGTTCCTCGAAGTTTCCGATTCCGATGGTGTCATCAGGTCATTTCACATTCTTGACACTCATGCACGAACCAGTCACGTACCCGAAGTCACACTCGTCTGTGTTCACGGCAATCCCACCTGGTCCTACCTGTGGCGGAATTTGCTTGCAGAAGCGCCCTCAAATATACGGGTCATTGCAATCGACCAACTGGGCATGGGTTACTCGGAACGAATCACCACCCAAAGAACATTGGCAGAAAGGATTGATGATCTCGGGCGTCTGGTCAATCAACTCGGAATCAGCACACCCATAGTGACGGTCGCTCATGACTGGGGTGGCCCTGTTTCCCTTGGCTGGGTTGAGCAGGTTTTGGCGAATAATGAATTCGAGATTGCTGGTGTGGTGCTTTTGAACACAGCTGTACACCAGCCAGAAGAATTCAGTGGTCCAGGTCTCATTCGTTTGGCAAGGGCACGAGGTCTCTTGGCGCCTGTTACGCAGTATTCACCGATTTTTGTTCGCGGCACCACACTGTTGAGTGGAAAGAAGATTCCCAGAAACATCGCTCGAGCATTCGCCCTGCCGTACCGCACATCAAGAAATCGCGTATCGGTCCGAGGCTTCGTTGCAGACATTCCTTTTGAACCGGATCATCCCTCGCGCGGCGTACTAGATTCCATAGCCCAATCACTCACGCTTCTAGCGGATACCCCCGTGCTTTTATGTTGGGGTCCGCGGGATCCGGTTTTCTCAGACCAATATCTCAGGGATCTTCAATACCGGCTTCCACATGCTGATGTGCACAGGTACGAGGGTGCTTCTCACCTTGTCAGCGAGGATTCCCCAAACTTATTCCGTGACGTACTCCTTTGGGTCGAAGGTGTGACAGCCGGATCGTTTATTAATGCTGGTGAAAGCGATGGAAACTCGTTACCCGTTGATTTGGGCACAGAGGTGAGGAAGAGGGCACAGATTTCCCCAAGCGATATTGCAATAACGGTCATGGGAAAGCGTGGCCAGGAATTGCGTGTGAGTTGGGGTTTATTAGACAAACGTATTCAGGAATTCTCCGCCGGTATGCTTTTGGCGGGAATAAGGTCCGGGGACCGCATCGCATTTCTTATCCCTCCAGGCCCTGAGCTCATCGCGTTGATTTATGCCGCATGGAACGTTGGTGCTTGCATAGTCATTGCCGACTCCGGGCTTGGGGCTCGCGGTTTAATCAGGGCACTGCGTGGCGCACATCCAGATCACGTTTTTGCCATTCCTCGAGCCATGCCACTCACTCGATTTTTGCAGGTACCTGGTCTTCGGATTTCTTCCAAAGATCTTTCTACTTTTGCATGCGCTGATGCAGGGAATGCATCGACGGCATTTGATCCGGACTCCGATGGCGCTGTTGTTTTCACGTCGGGGTCAACCGGTCCAGCAAAAGGGGTGCGGTATTCGCGAGCGCGAATAAGTGCAACGGTGAAGGTGCTTAAAGAACACTATTCCCTCACTGATTCGGATGTCATCATTGCGGCATTTGCCCCGTGGGCTGTTTTTGGACCAGCCCTTGGAGTCGGTTCAGTCCTGCCACATATGGATTTAAGTTCGCCGAGTTCATTGACCTACTCGAGTGTGAAAGCAGCTATTTCCCAAGCAAACGGAACATTACTCTGGGCATCCCCAGCGGCACTGCGGAATGTGGTCGAAACGGCTCCCGAGAACGTTCAGCAGCCTAAACAGGACAGTCGCTCACATTCGTCTATTCGATTAATTCTGTCGGCGGGTGCACCGGTACCGAGTTCGCTATTAATGGCAGTGACGGAGTTATTCCCCGGAGCACAATTGCGGACTCCCTATGGAATGACAGAGGCGCTACCTCTCACCGATATTGATCTCGATGACATTATTGAACTGGAGAACTTGGCACAAGATCCCGTACATGCGGGTGTTCCGGTTGGAAAACCCATTGCACATGCGGGTGTTCCGGTTGGAAAACCCATTGAGGGGGTTCAGATTCGCATTGCGCCTTGGCAGGATCCCACCACGCTTGTCGATATCCCTGACGTCATGGGCGAAATAGTGATCATGTCCGATCACATGCGATCCTCCTACGACAATCTTGCATTCACGCAGGCATCTGCCTCATATTTTCCTGGATGGCACCGCACCGGGGATGTAGGTCATTTAGATTCGCATGGAAACGTGTGGGTGGAGGGTCGCAAATCCCATGTCATCACAACTTCGCAGGGCCCACTCACCCCGGTACCGGTTGAGCAACGTGTCGAAAAGTTACCTAACGTGTACCAGTCCGCATGTGTGGGGGTGGGACCTGCCGGGAATCAAACTGTTGTGGTGGTTGTCGTTTTGGTCGGGAATATTCCCGATACCGAATTAGAAGATTCCATTCGCGCAGTTGCAGGCACTTCGGTGGCTGCAGTTTTGCGTCGCAGCACATTACCCATGGATATCCGACACAATGCAAAAATCAATAGGGAGAAACTCGCTCACTGGGCAGACCAAGTTTTAGCAGGTGTTCAGTGAAGATTCTGATCACGGGAGCAAGGGGCTTACTTGGATCGGCAGTTGCCCAAGAAGTAGTCAGACGCGGACATGAATGCGCGGTGGTGCAACGCAATTCATGTGGAGTATCGGGTGTCACCGAATACCTTGATGACATATCTGATCCGCAACACTCGAAAGAGTGGATTCAGGGAGTCGATTCCGTGATTCATCTGGCCGCAAAAGTTAGCGTGACAGGTTCGGAACAGGACTTTTACAGAACCAACGTTGAGGCAACTCGCACTCTGTTGGAGATTTCTCAAGCTGCGGGTGTCCGGCAATTTGTTTTTGCATCCTCACCTTCGGTTGCCCACACTGGAAAGCCACTGATCGGGGTAGGAGCGCTTCCGGCTGATCCGCAGCACGCGCACGGGTATTACAGTAAAACAAAAGGGCTTGCCGAGCAGTTGGTTCTTGCCGCCAATGGTCCCGAATTTGCAACGGTTTGTCTGCGACCACACTTGGTGTGGGGTCCAGGTGATACTCAACTTATTGGTCGAATCGTTCAGAGGGCACAGAGTAATCGACTGTTTCTCATTGACGGTGGTCAAGCTCTCATTGATACCTGTTATGTCAGTAATGCAGCAACCGCATTCGCCCAAGCGGTGGAGTACGCAGATAAAGCGGCAGGAAAAGTGCTCATGGTCACAAATGGAGAGCCGCGTACCGTAAAAGAGACCTTGCAACGAATTTGCCTTGCGGCTGGGGTGCCACTTCCTACTCGATCTGTCCCTCGTTCCTTGGCCATGTTTGCGGGCACCGCAATCGAAAAAGTGTGGGGAAATCGAGAAAGTGACCCACCACTTACCTCATTTCTCGTTGAGCAACTCTCCACAGCGCATTGGTTTGATATTTCTGAATCAAAGAGTCTGCTGAATTGGGAGCCTCACGTGTCAATTGATGAAGGTTTTCAGCTTTTGGGCGAGTCATATTCCCGTTGAATTGATGACTAGTCATTTTGGGGAGTTGCAGAGACATGAATCTGCCCACGCCAGTATTACTTGTTAAGGTGGAAAAATTCATGAACATGGGAATAGAAGAGCGCACGCTTTATGACCGTGAATTCCAGAATACGGTCAATATGTAGCATTACCTGGTGCCCGAATCTAGATTTTCCATAAATGTTGAGCTCGACTCCGGAAGAGGGCGAACTGGGGTAATTTCCACTCCACACGGTGAGATTCAGACTCCGGCATTCATACCTGTGGGAACAAAAGCAACAGTCAAGTCAATGCTTCCAGAAACTGTTCGTGACCTGGGCGCGCAAGCAGTACTTGCCAATGCGTATCACCTTTATCTGCAACCCGGCCCAGAGATCATTGATCAGGTCGGTGGTTTGGGGAAGTTCATGAATTGGGCTGGCCCAACATTTACCGATAGCGGCGGTTTCCAGGTTCTTTCCCTCGGGGTCGGATTCAAGAAAGTACTGTCCATGGACAGTACGAATACGGTGGCGAGTGACGTTATTGCACCAGGCAAGGATCGATTAGCGATAGTTGATGACGACGGAGTGACTTTCAAATCACATCTTGACGGTTCCATGCATAGGTTTAGTGCTGAAGTGTCGATGCAAGTCCAACATCAAATAGGTGCTGACATCATTTTTGCTTTTGACGAATGCACAACGCTCATGAACACCCGTGACTATCAACTGCTTGCTATGCGACGCACGCGTGAATGGGCCCAGAGATGCATTAGTGAGCACAAGCGATTGACCCGAGAGCGTTCCAATAAGCCGTATCAAATGCTCTTTGGTGTCATTCAAGGTGCACATTATGAGGATTTACGCAGGCAGGCTGCCCAGGAAATAGCGGAATTGCCATTTGACGGCTTTGGCATCGGGGGAGCGCTGGACAAAGAGACACTGGGAACAATCGTCGGATGGGTAGTAGATGAACTCCCGCGTGACAAACCGAGACACCTATTAGGTATCGGTGAGCCCATTGATTTATTTATTGGGGTGGAGAACGGTGCCGATACATTCGATTGTGTTGCACCGTCACGAAATGCACGAAACTCTGCGCTACTCACCACCGAGGGCAGGTTCAACGTGTCTAATTCGGGGAGTAGGGGAAACTTAGATCCCGTTGATCCTGACTGCACGTGCTATACCTGCACTCATTACAGCCAGGCATATTTGCACCATGCTTATAAGGCAAAAGAATTAATTTTTCCCACATTAGCGACTATTCACAATTTGCATTTCACGGTGAATTTGGTTGATCAAATCAGGAGTGCAATAAATAACGGTGACTTTTATTCTTTCAAAGAGGAGTGGATCGGCAGATTCACGCGAGGAATTCACGCGAAGTAAGTCGGTTCTCTGCGTTTAATTGTTCGGATAACGGGATATGTCACTGGCAGAAGCACGACTTCAAGAATCGTCTTGTACAAGTAGCCAATTATCACGTAGTTGAGAAATTCCGCACCTGTAATAATTCCGTAAAACGCTATGGTGCAAAAAACGACTGTGTCTGCCAATTCGCCGACGGCTGTCGAACCAATCAATCGAGCCCACAGATAGCGCTCTTTCGTTTTCTGCTTAATCTTGACCAATACATAAGCATTGAGTAGTTGCCCTACGAGATATCCAGCAAGGCTTGCGAGGACAATGCGGGGAACAAAGCCAAGAACCGATTCGAATGAACTTTGGAATTCATATGCGTCGGCAGGTGGAGAGATCTGAACAAGATAAAAGGTAAATGCAGCCAGGATAGACATGACAAAACCCGTGTAAATGGCTCGGCGAGCCGCCTTGAGTCCGTACACCTCGCTCAGGATGTCACCGATGATGTATGTCAGTGGGAAAAGGAATACGCCACCATCAGTGATGAATGGACCGAATTCAATAAGCTTGGTTGCACCAATATTTGAAATCAACAAAATGGCCACGAATACTGCCACGATATAGGGGTACAGCGAATTACCCGTTCGTGCGTAACGAACAGGTTGCAAGAGGGCATTGCTTTTTTGCATTGTGCCCCCGGCAGGATTCGAACCTGCGACCTTCGGTACCGGAAACCGGCGCTCTATCCCCTGAGCTACGGAGGCAGGGGACGGCAAGGTTAGCAGCGTCCTGTGCGAGAGGATAGAAGGGTGCGTATGTCTTTGAGTCCTGAATTGCGAGAACAATTCGCACCGCTGACTAATTTTGTGGGTCCCGTCGTGCGGCGCTATGGATCGTTGAATATTTCATTGATATCGGGCGGCATGGCCTATTACGTTATGTTGGCTTTAGCGCCCATGGCAATTGCTATAGGAGCAATTACTGGTCTGTTTGTGAATACAGAGAGTTTCACCAGATTATGGAATGACTTCAGGGTGGATGAATCCGATTCCTTGCAAGTCTTTGACCCTGCAGTGAGCGCCCTCACGGAATTGGCGGCAAAGTCGTCTACAGGTGCAGCAACAATTGCCACAATTTCCAGTGTGGTTCTGGCAATCTATGTTTCCCAGAAGGTTGTTTACGGTGTTCACAATGTCGAAGATCAGATATTTCAACGGGAAGAAGTATCTCAGGGGCTAGTGCTCCGAGGCTGGTCTGCGCTCATTGCGTTACTTGGCATGGTGAGTATCGTGGGCCTACTCATACTTCTCACGCTAGTCCCACAGTTTCTTCAAGACCTCGGTGTGGCAACTACCGTGCGCTCAACTTTGGGTTATATCCAGTGGCTGTTTCCAATTGTTTTTGTGTACCTACTCGTGTGGTGGGTTTTGGCAAGAGTAGCGCGCGGGAGTGGCAAAATATCGTGGCGTTCACCAGGGCTATTGATTGCCACGGTGTGGATTGTGGGTTCTGTCGGGGTTTTTGGTCTATATGCGCATCTATCTTCGTCGATAGGTTCTGCCTTGATAGTTTTCGGAGCCCCCATTGCAATTTTGATTTGGACCTTTTTGGTCTTCATCGGTTTTTTCCTTGGTTCGCTCGTGCAGGCTCAGATTTATAAAAACGCGCAGCCCTCAACTAGAGAACCACTTGGGGGGCCCGGCGATAATCGCAGTAATGAAAGCGGCGACAGCGGCAGTGAGGCCGGTCCCAATGATCGTGAAAAACGGGAACAGTAGGCCAAACACAGCTCCAGCGCCCCCGACAACAACGCCACTGGCAACGGCAAATGGGAATCGGCCGCTGCCTGACGATGACTCAGACTCTTTATGGCGGGCTTTTTTCCCAACATCGGATTTTCTTGATGAAACTTCTGAGGACGAAGATGAACCGGATGTCGGAGTGCTTGAAGCATTTATTTCCCTGAGAAGTTTCTCTATTTCATCTTCAGCCATGTGATCACCGTAAATCATGTGAGTTGGCAAATACATAAGGGCTGTGCACTACGCACAGCCCTTATGATTAAGTCGAGAAATTAAGCGGGGCGAACCTTGTCAGCCTGAGGACCCTTGGGGCCTTGAGTGATCTCGAATTCCACTGCTTGGTTCTCTTCGAGTGAACGGTAGCCGTCCGACTCAATAGCCGAGTAATGGACAAATACGTCGGGTCCACCATCAGCCTGGGCAATGAATCCGTAGCCCTTTTCTGAGTTGAACCACTTCACGGTTCCTGAAGCCATAATGCACGTTCTCCTTGCACGAAGTTCGTGTCAGACGGTCGCCCAACACGTGGCCTAGCCGTTCAAACCTTCGTCCCGAGAATCTGTGCTCGTGCTCAGAAACAATAGTGCTGCTTGAGAAATCCCAAGTTGTGCTCAGTAACTTCCAAAGTAACTCTGTCGAACGGTGGTGCTGATGTGGCCTTGCCTTGTCGGAGCATAGCGTGCCAAGGGTTGTTCGTGTGAGAGAGGTTCTTTTGTAGGGGTTCTGGGAGAGGCGACTTAGGGCCTGCCTCTTTGCGACTACTCTTTCGCCGTGGCCCTAGAAGATACCCGAATCCAAGTCCAAGAGGTGGTTGGCTATCTGGTGGACCAAGGGGTACTCCCTGAGGCCGTTCAGGTTGTTCTCGAGCGGCCAAAGTCTCGCGATCATGGGGACTATGCCACCAATATTGCCCTGGTAGCCGCCAAAGTTGCCGGGATGAACCCTCGTGAGTTGGCCGCGTTGATTGCCGATCGACTCAAAGGGGCTCCCGGAATATTGGCGGCGGAGATTGCTGGGCCGGGATTTATTAATATCCGACTGTCCGCTGAATCTCAGGGAAATATTGCCCGGGAAATCGTCATTGCAGGTCCCTCGTACGGCCGCTCCGCAGCATTGTCGGGATGCGCGTTCAATATCGAGTTTATTTCAGCCAACCCCACCGGGCCTTTGCACTTGGGTCATACCCGATGGGCCGCGGTGGGTGATTCCCTGGCTCGAGTACTTGCAGCAGCAGGAGCCGATGTCACTACCGAGTTTTATATCAATGACCGTGGAATTCAAATGGACAAATTTGGCGCGTCGGTCATGGCTGCTTCACACGGTAATCCGGTTCCGGAAGACGGTTACCACGGTTCATACATTCTGGATTTAGCCGCTCACATCAATCGCGAACACCCTGAGTTCCATGTCTTGGGAGAGCAGGATCAGTTGGTGGCCTTCAGGGAAGCCGCGTACGCACTGCAATTGCAGCAGCAAAAAGATGTGCTGCAGATTTTTCGCACTTATTTTGATGTTTGGTACTCAGAAAGAAAACTGTATGAAACTGGAGCGGTCGATCGGGCATTTCAGCGGCTTCGGGAGCAAGGGCACCTTTATGAAGCGGATGGCGCGTTGTGGCTAAGAACTACCACCTTTGGCGATGACAAAGACCGAGTTCTTATTAAAGAAAATGGCGAATATACATACTTTGCCGCTGATACGGCCTATTACCTCGATAAAAGGTTCCGCGGATTCGATACCACCGTGTACCTCCTCGGCGCAGATCATCATGGCTATGTCAATAGGTTGCGGGCTGTCGCTGGCTGCGCTGGCGATGATCCTGATTCACATATTGAGGTGTTGATCGGACAAATGGTCAAGATCACTCGCGGCGGTGAAGAAGTAAAACTTTCCAAGCGTGCAGGAAATATCGTCACTCTGGAGGAATTGGTCGAGGAAGTAGGAGTCGATGCCGCGCGATACACGCTGTCGAGGTATCCGGTTGACACTCCACTGACTTTAGATTTGGTGGATATTGCTCGCAAGGCAAATGACAATCCAGTGTTTTATGTTCAGTATGCGCATGCTCGAGTAATTTCCGTTCTCCGAAATGCAGAGGACTTATCCATTGATTGGCGGGCCCAAGAATTTCAGCCCCAGCTTTTAATCCACGAGCAGGAAAATGACCTACTCGGGATCCTTGAGCAACTTCCCGGAGTTATCGCAACTTCCGCCGAGTTGCGCGAGCCCCATCGAGTTGCCAGATATCTGGAAGAGGTCGCCACCGCATATCACCGCTTCTACGACGGCTGCCGGGTTCTTCCCAGATCAGATGAAACTCTCGAAGCGATTCATATCTCCAGGCTATGGGTGTGTGCGGCTACTGCTCAAACGATTGCCAACGGCCTCGAACTCCTTGGAGTCAGCGCACCCGATCGCATGTAGTTCGCAGTAGTCTGAGTGCCATGCAAGCTCATCCGGCGGGGCCTAGGCACGCACTCATTGCGGAGGAAAGTCGATTAGCGGACCCCAGCGTTGATCCACTTGCTTTTCCCGTCTGGCCACACAATGCATCACGGAACTCCCACGGTGTCTTAACTATTGCAGGCATCGACATTCGAACACTTGTTGAACGGCATGGTTCACCACTCTTTGTGCTCGATGAACAAGATGTGCGTACCCGAGCACGTGAGTTTGCGCGGGCTTATACCGAAGCCCAGGCCGGAAAAGCTGGCACAGTCTATTACGCGGCCAAAGCCTTCATTTCCGTTGCTGTTGCTCGTTGGGTAACGGAAGAGAGCTTGGGCATAGATGTTGCAACCGGTGGAGAGCTCGAAGTTGCTATTCGGGCCGGAATTCCAGGTGAGCGTCTGTTAATGCATGGCAATAATAAGTCGATTGCCGAAATTCGGCGTGCAATCGAGTATGGGGTTGCCCGTATCGTGATTGATTCCTTTGAGGAAATTGCTCGCGTAGCATCTGTTGCATCCGAAATGGGAGTTGTGCAGAGAGTGCTCATTCGATCCACTATTGGCGTGGAAGCACACACTCATGAATATATTGCAACGGCACACGAGGATCAAAAATTTGGATTGTCCGCATCTACAGGTGAAGTAGAAGAAGCTGCGAAACGAATTTTCAAGCTGCCATCACTGGAACTTGTTGGTCTGCACTCCCATATTGGCTCGCAAATATTTGATTCTTCCGGGTTTGAGGTAGCTGCCGCACGCATTGTGTCCTTAGCGCATCAGTTGCAGACAGATCATGAAGTGACCATTTCAGAGCTCAACCTTGGTGGGGGCATGGGTATTGCCTACCTACCCGATGACGACCCACTCAGCGTCCAAGCAATGGCGGATCAGATTTGCGGCATTGTTTCCCAAGCATGTGCCGAAGTTGGCATGGACGTACCAGCACTTTCCTTCGAGCCAGGACGAGCGATCATTGGTCCTGGTGGAATCACGGTGTACGAAGTGGGAACTGTAAAGCCCATCCGCATGGATCGCGGAATCCGGACATATGTGTCGGTCGATGGCGGGATGAGCGACAACATCAGGACTGCTTTGTACGGTGCGAATTACACGGTAGCTCTTGTTTCGCGCTTGTCACACGTGGATCCAATTCTGTGTCGGGTCGTGGGAAAACACTGTGAATCCGGGGATATTGTCGTGCGAGATTGCTGGCTTCCCGGGGATATCGTTCCGGGGGACCTCATTGGTGTTGCCGCAACCGGAGCGTATTGCCGCTCCATGGCATCAAATTACAATCAACTCCCTAAACCTGAGGTTGTCTCGGTCAGTGATTCTGTGAGCACCATCATTCTCAGGCGGGAAACCATGAACGATTTACTCTCTCTGGACCCATTCGCCTAGGCTTGGATCTGTCCCGTAATTCATCCCAACCGATGACCCACCCTTTAGGCTTACCAAGGAGTCGCATGTCGGCACGAGATACCTCTCGAGCACCCATCCGCATAGCAATGCTCGGCGGTGGCACGGTGGGCTCATCGGTGGCGAAGTTGCTCGCCACACATCAACATGACCTGGCGCACCGCGTTGGTGCAGATCTGCAGTTGGTTGCTGTTGGGGTTCGAGACGCCTCGAAAAAGCGGACAGGAATTGACTCTGCTTTGATCACAACGGATCTCAACGCTGTGGCTACATCTGGGGCCGACATTGTGGTGGAAGTTATGGGCGGCATTGAACCGGCCCGTAGCCTCATTTTGTTGGCCATGGAATCAGGTTCAAGTGTTGTCACAGCAAACAAAGCTCTTCTGGCAGAAGATGGCGGTGCGCTGTATGCAGCCGCGGAAGAATATGGCGTTGACCTTTACTTTGAGGCTTCTGTGGCAGGGGCTATTCCATTAATTCGACCACTGCGCGAATCACTTGCGGGGGATCGCGTGACCAAGGTGATGGGGATTGTGAACGGCACCACAAATTTCATGCTGACAAAAATGGATGAAGAAGGTGTGGAATACCAAGAAGTTTTTGCTGAGGCTGAGGCATTGGGATATTTGGAGTCAAATCCATCCCTAGATGTAGATGGTCTCGATGCGGCTGCGAAAGCTGCAATCCTTGCCGAATTGGCTTTTCACACGCGAGTCACCATTGACGATGTCTATTGTGAAGGTATTAGGTCAGTGACTGCGGCAGACATAAAAGCAGCCCGTGCCATGGGTTTTGTTATTAAGTTGTTGGCCATTGCCGAACTTGTTCGAGTGGATTCGGGCGCGACTGCCCCGAGCTCAGATGCCATTGTTGTTCGAGTGCATCCCACCATGATTCCTACCAATCATCCTCTGGCAAATGTGAGGGGCTCATTTAATGCAGTTTTCATTACTGCAGAGGCTGCTGGCGAAATGATGTTTTATGGCAGAGGAGCAGGTGGCGATCCCACAGCGAGCGCGATCCTTGGAGATGTGGTGGCAGCTGCGAGAAATCGGGTCCTTGGTGGCCGCGGCCCCGGTGAAAGTACGTACACGGGCCTGCCCGTTCTTGGGATTGGCCATTCCAAGACACGCTATTACGTGAATCTCGATGTTCAAGACCGCCCAGGTGTCTTGGCTCAAATTTCCCAAGCCTTTGCGGATAACGGAGTGAGTATTCAGGTGGTGCGTCAAGATGGCCATGGTCAGGACGCTGGGCTTATTGTGAGGACACATGCGGGAACTGAGGAATCATTAGCCAACACGGTTGCCACTTTGAAGGGCATGGAGGCTGTCAGAGAAGTAGTTGGCGTGATGCGGGTAGAAGGTGAAAATTGATGGCTCACCAATGGCGCGGTGTTATAGAGGAGTATCGGGATCGGCTTCCCGTCACAAGCTCCACGCCGGTCGTATCCCTGTGTGAGGGTGGCACGCCACTCGTTTATGCCTGCACCATCAGTGAAATTGTGGGAGCTCAGGTGTGGCTCAAGTATGAAGGTGCAAATCCGACAGGTTCCTTTAAAGATCGCGGAATGACGTTGGCAATTTCAGACGCGGCTGCACAGGGAGCCAAAGCGGTAATTTGTGCATCAACGGGCAATACATCTGCCAGTGCGGCAGCTTATGCGGTGAAAGCTGGCATGGTCTGTGCGGTGCTCGTTCCCGAAGGTAAAATTGCAATGGGCAAATTGGCACAAGCGGTTGTCCACGGTGCCGTCCTACTTCAGGTCGAGGGAAATTTCGATGACTGCCTTGTGGTGGCGCGTGATTTATCTGAACGCTATCCCGTTTCGCTTGTCAACAGCGTGAACCCCGTGCGCATCGAAGGACAAAAAACAGCAGCATTTGAAATCGTTGACCGTTTGGGTCGGGCTCCGGATATTCATTGTCTACCCGTGGGTAATGCAGGGAATATCACCGCTTATTGGCGAGGTTTTAACGAGTACAAGCTCGATGGCGTGAGTGACTCAACCCCTCGGATGTGGGGATTCCAAGCAGAAGGCGCTGCGCCACTTGTATCTGGTTCTCCCGTCAAGAGCCCAGAGACAATCGCCACGGCAATTCGTATTGGTAACCCGGCTTCATGGAATCAAGCGATCTCTGCTCGCGATGAATCACTCGGAATGATCGATTCGGTGACTGACCAGGAGATTTTGCGGGCGTACCACCTGCTGGCGGAAAAAGAAGGTCTCTTTTGTGAACCCGCAAGTGCAGCCAGTGTCGCCGGATTGCTCAAAGCGCATGCCGGAGGCTTAGTGCCACCTGACTCGCTCATCACCTGCACTCTTACCGGAAATGGATTGAAGGATCCACAGTGGGCACTGGAGGGTTCGCAGTCGCCCCGGGTGATACCTGTAGACGCCGATCGGGCGGCGGAGGAACTTGGACTCAGTTCATGACCAATTCTGAGTTCGTCACCCATGCGGTCAGGGTGGTGGTGCCCGCTTCAAGTGCCAACTTAGGCCCAGGCTTTGATGCCATGGGATTGGCTCTTGGTATTCACGATGAAATCACCGCCATGATCACCGATGATCAGGGACTGCGAATTGATGTAGAGGGTGAAGGCGCCGGTGAGGTGCCCACCGATGAGAGCCACCTTGTTGCGCGGGCCATGAATCTGGGATTCGCGACCATGGGAAAAATTCCCGCAGGCTATGTCATTAAGTGCAGGAATGCGATCCCGCATGGTCGTGGCTTGGGCTCATCTGCGGCTGCAGTAATTGGTGGTCTCGCCATTGCTCGTGAATTAGTTGCGGGGGGCTCCGAATTACTCCCTGATCAAGATCTACTCAATATTGCGCTTTCCATGGAGGGGCATCCGGATAATCTTTCGGCATCGCTCTACGGGGGATTTACCGTTTCGTGGCTTGAATCTCCATTGGAAGCAGGTTCAGTGAGTATTCAACTGCATCCGGATGTAATCCCTGTTGTTGCTGTGCCCCCACACGCTTTGGCGACCGCCACGGCTCGCGTTATTTTAGATGACCATGTGCGTCGATCAGATGCGACTCACAATGTTGCCCGTGCTGGCCTTCTTGTCCATGCAATGACCACCAACCCTGCCTATCTGTTCCCTGCGACAGCTGATGCCTTGCACCAGAATGCACGTGCTCACATATATCCAGAAACGACAGATTTGATCTCACAGTTGCGCGCAGAAAAAATAGCGGCTGTTGCTTCGGGTGCAGGCCCCGCAGTCTTAATGTTGCTGGATAAATCTCATCCGGCACAAGGAGACGTATTGATGAATCTACTTCCTTCGGATTGGACCAGCCTGGCAGTCCCCGTGGATCAGGGGGGTGTGCGGCGGGTCGAAATACCCGCCTAGATCGAACCGTGTTATGGTTAGTTAGTCCACAGTCGTGGCAGACATCATCTGAGCTCTTCATCTCAGTTCATCACTCACAATGTGCATGGATTAACGGAAAATTCAGAGAGAGCATCTGCGCCCGTGTGGTGGCAAGCACAGTGATGCGGCAATCTGCCGATCACCACTATCAAAGGAAATAATTCGTGTCAGAATCCACAGCAGAAGCAAAGCGTCGTTCCGATGGCCTTTCCGGCATGCTTCTCCCTGAACTTAAGCAACTCGCCCAACAATTAGGGATCCCAGGCTCAAGCGCCATGCGCAAGTCGGACCTTGTCTCAGCAATTGGCGATCGACAGAAGCAGGCCAGTGCGCGTCGCTCGGCTTCTAAGGGTGAATCAAAACCTGCGGCAAGAACTGAGCCTGTCGCTGAGGAGTCAGCCGCTTCCGAATCTGCGTCTGCAGGTTCAGCACCTTCAGGTTCGACAACTTCAGATTCCGATGATTCGGATCGCACAGATAACCGCCGCGGCGGTGATCGGAATGCTGATCGGGGTAATGACCGCAATCGCAACAACGACCGCAATCGCAACAACGACCGCAATCGGAATAACGACCGGAATAACGACCGGAATAACGACCGGAATAACGACCGGAATAACGACCGTGCCTCAGATGGTGGAAGTAATGATCGTGATGATGATCGAGGTCGTAACCGTAATCGCAATCGTCGTGACCGCCGTGACCGAACAGGTCGGCGTCCAAGTGGACAGAACTTTAATGACTATGAGCCAGAAATTACCGAGGACGATGTCTTACTCCCCGTAGCGGGAATTCTCGATGTCCTTGATAACTATGCATTCGTTCGCACCAGTGGCTATTTACCGGGTTCAAATGACGTTTATGTCTCACTGTCATTTGTCCGCAAATTTGGGCTGCGAAAAGGCGATGCAATTATTGGATCGGTTCGTCAACCACGGGAAGGGGAGCGCCGCGAGAAGTTCAATCCCCTGGTCAAAGTCGATTCGGTCAACGGACTCGATGTGGAAAGCGCGCGTAATCGTCCTGAATTTTCCAAGTTGACACCTCTATACCCGCAGGACCGTCTACGTCTAGAGACTACATCTAATAACCTGACAACTCGAGTTATTGATCTGGTTGCACCTATTGGGAAGGGGCAGCGTGGACTTATTGTCTCTCCTCCAAAAGCAGGTAAGACCATGGTCCTTCAGTCGATTGCCAATGCCATTACGCAGAACAACCCCGAAGTTCATCTCATGGTTGTTCTTGTCGATGAACGCCCCGAAGAAGTGACCGACATGCAACGTTCGGTTCAGGGCGAAGTCATTGCATCCACATTTGATCGCCCAGCAGAAGACCACACCATCATTGCTGAATTGGCAATTGAGCGAGCTAAAAGACTTGTAGAAGCAGGGCAAGACGTAGTTGTTTTGCTGGACTCCATGACCAGGCTTGGCCGGGCGTATAACCTCGCGGCTCCGGCCAGTGGTCGCATCCTGTCTGGTGGTGTCGATTCGACAGCCCTGTACCCACCTAAGAAATTTTTTGGCGCTGCCAGGAATATTGAAAATGGTGGCTCGCTCACTATTTTGGCAACAGCTCTGGTGGAAACGGGCTCTCGCATGGACGAAGTGATTTTCGAGGAATTCAAGGGAACCGGCAACATGGAACTCAAGTTGGATCGACGACTGGCCGACAAGAGAATTTTCCCAGCTGTGGATGTTGACCCATCTGGTACCCGGAAGGAAGAGATTCTGCTCTCACCGGAGGAACTCAAGATTGTCTGGACACTCCGCAAAGTCCTTCACGCACTTGATCCGCAGCAGAGTATTGAATTGCTCCTCACCAAGTTGAGGGACACGGAAACTAACTATGAATTCCTTAAGCAGGTCCAAAAGACCACTCCTTCGGTGCCCACGAAGAGCGACGAAGACTAATCCGGTCACATTCGGCGAGCCCGCCGAGGGGTTGGGCTGGCCAGAGTGGCATACTTTTATCGCTCCGGTTCACGGAGCTGCCTCGGGAATCTCCGAGCCAGCGACGACCCGGACACTCACCCAAGGAGAATAAAGTGAAAGCCGATATCCATCCCGATTACGTGGAGACGACGGTAACGTGCACGTGCGGAAGCACCTTCAACACCCGCAGCACCGCTAAGAACGGTGTGATCCATGCAGATGTGTGCTCCATGTGCCACCCCTTCTACACGGGCAAGCAAAAGATTCTTGACACTGGCGGACGCGTCGCCAAATTCCAGAACCGCTATGGCGCAACGGATAAGAATGACAAAGTAGAATCTGTTTAGCTTCTTCCCGGGCGCCGGTCCGGGATCGGCCGCGTGTCTCCCCCGTCGCGCGGTCGATCCCCGATCGGCGCCCGGATTTTTTATATGCGCCGAAAGATTAGGTACGCTGAAAGGAGGGATCGCCATGATGGACTCATCCTCAATGTTTGACTCGTGTATTGAGATGGCCGCGGAGCTTGATCAGGTTGAAGCAGGATTGGCGGATCCTTCCATTCACGGTGATCAAGCTGCTGCGCGAAAATTAGGACGCAGGTATGCCCAGCTGCGCCCCATTGTGGCTACATATCGTGAGTGGTTAACTCTTACGGGCGATTTGCAGGCTGCTCGAGAGTTCGCGGAAGAAGACAGCTCATTTGAATCTGAAGTGAAGTCATTGGAGGACAACGTTTCGGAGGTGGCCGAAAAACTCACCCACTTGTTATTGCCTCGCGATCCCATGGATGACAAAGATGTCATCGTGGAGATCAAAGCCGGTGAGGGTGGCGATGAGTCTGCGCTTTTTGCTGCAGATCTCATGCGGATGTATTTGCGCTATGCAGAACGTCGGGGTTGGAGTACCGAGGTGCTAGACGCAGTGGAATCAGATCTTGGTGGGTATAAAGACATCTCAATTGCGGTGAAGTCAAAAGGTGCGCCCGGCATTGGCGAAGCCCCATTTGCTCGACTGAAATTTGAAGGTGGTGTCCACCGGGTTCAACGTGTTCCCGTGACGGAGTCTCAGGGAAGAATTCACACATCGGCGGCAGGTGTCATGGTGGCTCCAGAAGCAGAAGACGTTGATGTCACTATCGATCCGAATGACCTTCGCATTGACGTATATAGATCATCTGGTCCTGGTGGGCAAAGTGTCAACACAACCGACTCGGCCGTCCGCATCACTCATGTTCCCACTGGGGTAGTTGTCTCGTGCCAAAATGAAAAAAGCCAGTTACAAAATCGTGAGCAAGCCATGCGGATCTTGAGGGCTCGACTACTGGCTGTTGTCGAGGAGCAAGCGGCTAAAGACGCCTCTGATGTGCGTAGGTCGCAGGTTCGCACGGTTGATCGCAGTGAGCGCATTCGGACATACAACTTCCCAGAGAACCGCCTGAATGATCACCGTGTTGGATTCAAATCACATAATCTCGATCAGGTACTGGATGGTGAACTTGACGCCGTTATTGAGGCATGTATTGCAGCTGACCAGCAGAGCAGGTTGGCGGAGCCAAGCTCGTGACCAACATCCGTGAAATTTTGGTCGACTCGGAGCGTCGGCTGCATCGAGCGGGTATCGATTCAGCGGCTGTCGAATCCGCCGAACTTCTTGCCTTCGTGTTGGGGGTAACACGGAATAGGTTATTGCTGCAGGACTCCATTGATGAAGATGATCGTGTGTCATTTGAGCGACTTATGGCTAAGCGACTGAATCGGGTGCCGTTACAACATCTCCTTGGGATTGCGCCATTCCGGCATATTGAATTGAGCGTCGGTCCGGGTGTGTTTATTCCTAGACCGGAAAGTGAACTGGTGACCGAGGCTGCGATCCGACATTTACGCACTTGTGAAGACCCCCAAGCCTTTGACCTTTGTTCGGGATC
This sequence comes from Candidatus Nanopelagicales bacterium, assembly GCA_018402075.1. The sequence continues at coordinate 247,933 of JAGYJP010000002.1, forward strand.
TGGTGCAATCGCGATTTCATTAGCCACAGAGGTTCCGGGAACCACCGTGACTGCAGTGGAACTAAGTACAGATGCCCTCCCTTGGCTAACAGACAACGTACGCAATCTCCCGACCGAGGTCCCGGTCACAGTGGTGGCGGCCGACGTCACTGACATTTCGAATGCGCAATTACGCGCTGCCGCTGGAACCTGCGATGTTGTGACTTGCAATCCTCCGTATATTCCGAATGGTTCGTTACCACGCGACCCAGAAGTCCGTGATCACGAACCGGCATTGGCTCTTTATGGTGGACCTGATGGCCTCGACGTGATTCGCAAGGTTGTGATCACAGCTGGCATGTTATTGAAATCAGGTGGGTTGCTCGTCATTGAGCACGCAGATGTTCAGGGTCCTGAATCACCGGGTGGCGGAGTAGTGGAGATTGTTCGTCAGGGAAAAGTCCCCGAAGACATGGCAGACTTCATTGCAGGTGTTGTTGGATCACCACTATTTGTCAACGTTGAAGACAGACAGGATTACAACCAACTACCTCGGTTCACATTGGCAAGGCGGGTCTAAGCCTGTGACCATTCGGATTAAATGCGGAAACGGCGAAAATCGTGAGCGCGCGTTGTCGATGGCTCTGTCCACCTCCCGAAGGGGTGGTCTCATGGTTATTCCCACTGAAAGCATGTATGCGGTTGTCACAGATGCATTCAGTATCCGAGGAACAGCGGCGCTGCGTGAATTCAAGGATCTTGATCCCTCGATGCCACTGAGTGTTCTTGTTCCGCAGGCATCAACGGTCAGTGGAATTACTCGAAGAATTCCGCAAACTGCCCATCAACTCATGGAAGCCCTCTGGCCGGGTGAATTAACGTTGCTCCTCGATGCAGGAATGACCTTGAGTTGGGATCATCCAGACGAGGCACCCGTGGCCGTTCGCATGCCTCTTCACCCGCTGGCACTCAGTGTGTTACAGACAACTGGGCCAATGGCTTCGACGGGCGCACATCCCTCGGGAACTGCACCCATCACAACTTCACAAGGTCTGGATGCTCTTGAGGTAGACGACATTGCGGTAATCCTCGACGCTGGGGATCTTTCCAACAATTCGGACACTGTGGTGACCAGCACGGTCGTGGACTGCACTACTTCACCGCCAAGGGTGGTGCGACAAGGGAGTTGCGACCTACCGACATTGCGGTCCGTAATTCCTGAAATCGCGTAAGGTGTGCTCTTTGACGTTTCGCACGGACAATCGGCACGGACAATCGTGCCCATGCAAAGTGAGGGTGACATGGTTTTTTGGGGACCAGATTTTTCAGAATTGCAGAATGAGGATCCTGTAATCGCGGAAATCATTCTCGCCGAGTTGGAGCGGGCACGTAGCGGTCTTCAACTGATCGCTAGTGAGAACTTCACCTCACCTGCTGTGCTTGCAGCACTGGGATCTACTTTGAGTAATAAGTACGCAGAGGGTTATCCGGGCAAGCGCTATTACGGTGGCTGTTCGGAAGTTGATCGCGCTGAAATTATTGGTATTGACAGAGCCAAGGAATTATTCGGCGCAGATCATGCCAATCTGCAACCCCATTCGGGGGCTAGTGCCAATATTGCCGCCTACGGAGCCTTTGTGGCGCCGGGTGACACCGTCATGGCCATGAGCTTGTCACACGGTGGTCATTTGACCCACGGTTCACCGGTGAACTTCTCAGGCAAGTGGTTCAACGTGGTCTCGTATGGAGTTCGACCAGAAGATGACCTCATCGACATGGATGAAGTGCGTCGGTTGGCAGTCGAAAATAAGCCCAAAATGATAATTTGCGGTGCAACGGCGTATACGCGACTCATTGATTTCGCCGGTTTCCGGGCGATTGCTGACGAAGTAGGTGCGATCATGATGGTAGATGCCGCTCACTTCATTGGGCTTGTTGCTGGCAAGGCAATTCCCAGCCCGGTGCCTTATGCCGATGTTGTCTGTTTCACAACACATAAAGTTCTGCGAGGGCCGCGCGGTGGCATGATTTTGTGTAAGGCAGAGCATGCTGCGAAAATTGACAAGGCTGTTTTCCCCATGATGCAGGGTGGTCCTCTCATGCACGCCGTCGCAGCCAAGGCTGTTGCACTTAAGGAAGCAAGTACTCCTCAGTATCAGGAGTACGCAAAGCAGGTGATCCTCAATGCACAGGCATTAGCATCAGGATTGGCAGATCGGGGCATGCGTCCGGTAAGTGGCGGTACAGACACGCATTTGGCTCTGATTGACATCACGAGCACAGGGGTGACAGGTGCTGAGGCGGAGGTGCGTTGCGATGCAGGGCGAATCACATTAAATAAGAATGCCATCCCTTTTGATCAACAACCACCGTCCATTGCCTCGGGTATTCGGGTTGGCACACCATCTGTCACGACCCAAGGAATGGGAACCGCGCAAATGGATGTCATAGCTGATCTTATTGATCGTTCCGTTCGATCCGACGACCCCAAAGAGCATGCGGCGATTGCTGAGCAGACGGAGCAGCTTGTTTCGAAGTTTCCCGCGTATGCTCGACCGTAGTGCATGATTTACACGCATTGATGAAAGCGTAATTCACGCGCACCGGTAGAGGGTAGAAATACGGAACGGAGGCAAATGCACTATGCGTGAATACCTGCTTTGTCTCTTCGCTGCGGCGGCCGTGACCTACTTACTTACTCCACCTGTACGTGCATTGGCTCTGAAGTGGGGAATTGTCGCTCCGGTTCGCGATCGCGATGTTCACGACACTACGACCCCGCGTCTTGGTGGCTTGGCCATGTTCGGTGGGTTACTCACTGGGCTGCTGCTCGCGAGCAAACTCCCCATGATGGGTTCTGTTTTTGAGGGATCACAAACGGTTGTCGCGCTACTCTCTGGGGCAGCGATAATTGTGGTGCTGGGAATCGTCGACGATAAATGGGGCCTTGACGCGCCAACCAAATTGGCCGGACAGGTTCTTGCCGCTGGTGTTATGGCCTTCCAAGGCATTGCCATCATCTGGTTGCCATTTGGTGGAACATTTGTTCTCGATCCTCTGACAAGTGTTTTACTCACCGTGATTATTGTCTTGATCAGTATTAATGCAATCAACTTCGTTGACGGTCTCGACGGCTTGGCAGCCGGGATTGTGGCAGTTGCTGCAGGAGCGTTCTTTATTTATGCCTATTTGTTGTCGGTGGAACTTGGTTTGGAGCGGGCAACCCTGGCCACGCTGGTCAGTGTGCTCTTGGTGGGAATGACGCTTGGTTTCTTGCCAAATAACCTTTTTCCCGCACGTATCTTCATGGGGGACACCGGCTCCATGCTGTTGGGATTGCTCCTTGCTGCTGCAACGATTACCCTCACCGGGCAAGTAGATCCGAGTGCTGTGTCTGGTGGTGCGTTCTTCCCAGCCTTGTTACCGGTATTACTACCTTTGGCGGTAATGGCCATTCCACTCGTGGATCTGGTGCTGGCCGTCATCAGGCGAACCAGGGCAGGGCGTAACCCATTTGCGCCGGATAAACAGCACCTCCACCACCGTCTGCTTGAAATGGGCCATTCCCAGCGTCGAGCTGTATTTCTGATGTACGCCCTAACCGCACTTATTTCAGGGGCAGTTCTTGCGGTCGCCTTTTTCCCGATCGTTTATGCAGCGGTCGGTGCAGCGATTGGCGTAATTATCTTGATTCTTTTTGTACGGCACAGGCCAGCACAAGAAAAAGTGCGAGACATCTCACGTTCTGTGAACCGCACGGGCTGACGCGACCTCGCCCGGCATGCGATACCGTTTTGTCAGCAGTGCACTCCACTTTCACCTGTAACCGCGAATCACATATGACTAGAGGTATTGATGTCTCAAGCGCGCAGTATTGACGCACTAGTTCTTCAGCGGGCAGGGTTTGGGACTGTTGTTGCAGGAGTGATTGTTGTTGTCATTTCAGCGGTGATTGCCGGAAGCACCGGCGCTGTGGGTGCCATCCTGGGAACGATTTTGGTCGTTGTGTTCTTTAGCGTAGGACAGTTTGCCTTAGGAGCTGTACTGAAATCTAATCCACAAATGGCGCTCACTATGGCCCTCACCCTGTATTTGGTCAAAGTTGGAGTTCTGTTGCTGATCATTGTGTTATTCGCAGACACAACACTGTTTGATACCAAGACATTTGCGGCCGCAATTTTAACTGGCACCCTGGTCTGGACAGTCGTGGAAGTGTGGATTTTTGGCACGTCTAAGGTGCTGTATGTTGAACCGGAAACCTCACAAGATGGTGATCGAAAATGACTTCATTGAGCCCCCAACCCAGCAGTGAATCAGTAGATGAGAAGTGGTACCGTTCGCGCGCACGATCAATATCGGGAAATGCCCCGCAACGGACGCTTCCCAGTATGGATAACACCGCGTGGATTATCTCCAGTCGATTAATCGCTGGTCTGATCCTCTACTCGGCTCTCGGTTGGCTGTTGTCTTTATGGCTCGGACATCGAGAGGTGCTTATGGCGGTCGGCGCCCTGGTCGGGCTCGGATTGTCGTACTACCTGATATTCACCGGGCTCAGTCGGGAAAATAAGGTAGTACAAGAGCAAGCGCGAAATTCGAATAAGAGCATTAACGAGAGCATCAGCGAGAGCAAACCTGTGAGCGAAGGGAATCGTGCATGACCTACGGTGTTCTCGCGGTAAGCAAGCCGGGTTGCCATATTTTCTCGGGATGCGGTTTTCCAGCCCCAGGTGCGGAGATTTTTCAGTTTGACGCGATTTTCACATTCACAATTGGCGGCTTGGAGTTCAATGTCTCCAAGGTGACCGTCCTCTTATTTCTCGCCGTCGTGGTGATTTTGGGTTTCTTCGGGTACGCATTCCGCAAGCCCAAGCTGGTTCCACGTGGAGCCCAGAGTGTCGGTGAACTCGGCTACATCTTCATTCGCGACGGCATTGTCAAAGAGACTATTGGAAAAGGTGGAGAGAAGTTCATCCCCTTCCTCTTCACATTCTTCTTTATGGTGTGGCTTCTGAATTTCATGGGAATCGTCCCTGGCGCGCAGTTACCTGTGACATCTATCTTTGCTATTCCGGTTGCGTTCGCGGTGATTGTGTATCTTCTGTGGGTACCACTTGGTATTTACACCCAAGGTCCAATCGGATTCTTCAAGAACATCATGTTCCCCCCAGGCGTGCCGAAAGCCATGTATGTGCTTCTCACACCCATTGAGTTGATCTCGAATTTGGTTGTTCGCCCCTTCACCCATGCAGTTCGTCTTTTCGCGAATATGTTCGCTGGCCACCTCCTCATCGCAACATTCAGCGTTGCCACTTTTTATCTCCTGAGTTTCACCGTCGTCGGGCTCATCGGCACCGCAGCCAGTTTCACCATGACTATCCTCCTCACGGCATTTGAGGCATTTATCCAAGGACTTCAGGCGTACATCTTTACTCTGCTGGCCGCCGTATACATTGGGAGTGCATTGCACGCAGAGCATTAAGTTGAAATTCAGCACAAGCACCACTGAATACCTACAACTGAATAACCATCACAAGATCACCAGACCGGCGCCCGCCGGCGCGGAAGGAAAAGGAAACGATATGTCGCTTCTCGCGGAACTCACAGGTTCCATTGGCTCAATCGGATACGGCTTGGCCGCAATTGGACCCGGTATTGGTATCGGAATTATCTTCGGTCAAGGTGTGCAGGCAATTGCTCGCCAACCGGAGGCATACGGCATTATTCGCCAAAACATGCTTCTCGGTTTCGCTCTCGCCGAAGCGTTGGCCCTCATTGGCTTCGTTGTTCCCTTCGTCTATGGCGCGTAATTCAACCTGGTTTTTACTCAGTTTGAATCACGTGACTAGAACGACCTAGGGAAAGGGAAAGGCTCACATGAACGTGTTGACCTCTTTAATCGCCGCAGGTGGCGAGTCTGGCGAGGAGATGCCGTCGGTACTTGCCGTGCCGCTGGACGAATTCATCATTGGGCTCATCGCATTTCTCATCGTTTTTGGTGGTCTCGCCAAATTCGCTCTGCCTAAGATCAAGGAAACCCTGGACGAACGGGCCAACTTGATTGAAGGTGGTTTGGAGCGTGCCGGAGCAGCTGAAGCGGAAGCAGCAGCCCTCCTTGATGAGTACAGAGCTCAGCTTGCTGGAGCTCGTGAAGAAGCCTCAGCTATTCGGACACAGGCTCAGGCTGATCGCAGTGCCATTATTGAGGAAGCTCGCAATGAGGCGCGCACGGCTGCCGCGAGTGTGACGGCTGCCGCAGAGGCATCCATGGCAGCAGAGCGGGCGCAAGCGATTTCTTCACTCACCAAGCAGGTGGGTGAACTTGCCATTTCGCTCGCGGACAAAATCGTTGGCGAGTCCCTCTCTGACGATGCCCGAGTCAGAGCCACGGTTGATTCCTTTATTGCTGATCTGGAAGGACAGGCTGCACGCTAATGCTTGGATCCAGCCGCGAAGCACTCGCCACATGTCGTGATTTTCTCGACGATCAACGGGAGAGCTCCGATTTTGGGAGTCTTTCCGAGCAGTTGTATGCCGTCGCAGATCTCATGGACACGGAATCGGTGCTTCGTTCGGCTTTGGCGGACTCAGGTCAACTCACGGCTGTCCGAGAGAATTTAGCCCAAGATATCTTTTCGAGTCGAGTCAACCCACTTGCCTTGCAACTCATCCGTCTTGCAGTTGTGCAAAGGTGGTCCGAGGACATGGATCTTGTTCTCGCACTGGAGCAGTTAGCAGAGCAGGCGATTTTGACGGTGGCCCAAAATGATGGAACTCTCGATGCCACCGAAGAAGAATTATTTCTCTTCGGTCGGGCCGTTGACAGTTCAGCGGAGCTACAAATGGCCCTGACTGACCCAGCGAGCAGTGCCGATGTGAAGGCGTCGATCGTTCGTGATCTGGTAGCCGCGCGTGGAACCAGTGCTGCCGCAGCTCTGTTGGGGTACTCGATTAGTCACCTACACGGGCGCCGAATTGATTCCGTGGTCAGCCACTTGGGGGAAATGGCCGCCAAACAGCGGGATCGAGTTGTGGCGGACGTCCGAGTCGCAGCTCCATTGACACCTGAACAAAGCCAGCGCCTGGCTTCTGCACTTTCGAAGTTGAAGGGCAGAACTGTTCGGCTCAATGTTGCTGTGGACCCCAGTGTGCTTGGTGGAGTTCACGTATCCATTGGCGAAGAAGTAATTGACGGCACAATTGAATCTAGATTGGAACAAGCACGCAGGGCATTGCTGGGTTAAGTCACTTAGCCAATAACGTACTAAAGCAACATGAAAAATCAATAAATAAGAAGCTAGATACACAAGCTCGAAAAGGAAATATTCGCAACTGCCGCAATGCGGCCCGACACAGAGAGCAGGACACCATGACGGAGCTGACGATCCGACCGGAAGAAATCCGGGATGCGATCGAGCGGAACGTCGCGGCGTACTCGCCGACAACCGCCCGAGAAGAAGTTGGACGTGTACTAGAAACCGGAGACGGCATTGCCCGTGTCGAGGGTTTGCACTCCGCCATGACCAATGAGTTACTGGAGTTTGAGGGAGGGCTGCTCGGAATTGCGCTGAACCTTGATGTTCGCGAAATCGGATGCGTTCTCCTTGGCGATGGCTCCAAAATTGAAGAGGGCCAGGCGGTGCGCCGTACCGGCGAGGTTCTTTCCGTCCCAGTGGGCGATGCCTTCCTCGGTCGCGTGGTCGATCCGCTGGCGAACCCAATTGATGGATTGGGTCCGATCATTCCCGATGCTCGCCGTGCCCTTGAAGTTCAGGCCCCTTCGGTTGTTCAGCGTCAACCTGTGACCGAGCCCATGCTTACCGGTATCAAGGCAATTGACGCCATGACGGCTATTGGACGCGGACAGCGCCAGTTGATCATCGGTGACCGCCAGACGGGTAAAACCGCCGTATGCATCGATACGATCATCAACCAGAAGGAAAACTGGGAATCGGGCGATCCCAATAAGCAGGTCCGTTGTATTTATGTCGCCATTGGACAAAAAGGCTCCACCATTGCCTCAGTCAAGGGTGCGCTGGAGGAATACGGCGCGCTCGAATACACCACGATTGTTGCCGCACCTGCGTCTGACCCTGCCGGTTTCAAGTACCTGGCTCCTTACACTGGTTCAGCTATTGGCCAGCACTGGATGTACCAGGGCAAGCATGTTCTGATCGTCTTCGACGACCTTTCCAAGCAGGCTGATGCCTACCGAGCAGTTTCACTGCTACTGCGTCGTCCGCCAGGTCGCGAGGCCTACCCAGGCGATGTCTTCTACTTGCACTCCCGCCTGCTCGAGCGCTGTGCCAAGCTTTCCGATGAAATGGGTGGTGGTTCCATGACGGGTCTTCCTATCATCGAAACTAAGGCCAATGACGTTTCTGCGTTTATTCCCACAAACGTTATTTCGATCACCGATGGACAGTGCTTCCTCGAGTCTGACCTGTTCAACTCGGGTGTTCGTCCGGCCATCAACGTCGGTATTTCGGTGTCGCGTGTCGGTGGATCCGCACAGCCCAAGGCCATGAAGAAGGTGGCAGGCCGACTGCGTCTGTCCTTGGCCCAGTACCGCGAGTTGGAGGCCTTTGCCGCCTTTGGATCGGACCTGGATGCAGCGTCAAAGGCTCAACTTGAGCGCGGTTCACGTCTGGTGGAGTTGCTCAAGCAGCCCCAGTATCAACCACAGGCAATGGAGCGCGAAGTTGTCTCGGTGTGGACAGGAACCACGGGTCAATTGGACGATGTCCCCGTAGAGGACATTCGCCGATTCGACTCTGAGTTTTTGGATTATGTGGATCGTTCCGCTCCGCAGGCATTCGACGCCATTCGCACGACATCTGATCTCTCGGATGACACCGTGAGTGTTCTTGAGTCGACTATTGCTGAGTTTAAAAAGCAGTTCACCACAAGTTCGGGTGAACTACTGATTAAAGATGAACCGGTGGCGGCAATCGCAGACGAAGAAATCGATCCCACCCAGATCAAGCGGTCTGTCCGAGGCTGACATGGGTGCACAGCTGCGGGTTTACCGGCGCCGAATCAAATCGGTGCAGGCGACCAAAAAAATTACGAAGGCAATGGAGCTCATTGCTTCTGCGCGTATCGTGAAGGCGCAGAATCGACTACAAGCTTCTATGCCGTATTTGACCCAATTGGTAGATGCTGTATCGGCAGCCGCTAGCCATGCCAGCGACGTGTCTAAACACCCGCTCACGGCAAGGTCTGAAACACAGGTTCGAGCAGCGGTTCTGGTAATTACTGCTGACCGCGGATTGGCAGGTGCATATTCTTCCAATGCGATTAAAGAAGCCGAGGCGCTCACCCGAAACTTGACCGAAAAAGGAATGAAAGTTGTTCCTTATGTAGTCGGACGCAAAGGAGTGTCGTTCTACCGCTTCAGGAATCGTCCCATGGGCGGCGAGTATGTAGGTTTCACCGACCAACCGACTTATGCCCACGCTAAGGAAATCGGCGGGGACCTCCTCGAAGCATTCATGACTCCCTCTGCCGAAGGTGGTGTTGACGAAATTCATGTGGTGTACACAAACTTCCTCAACATGGCTAGCCAAGAAACGAAGGTGCGTCGAATTCTGCCTCTCGAGGTTGTCGAGGAAGTCATTGATTCATCCGATACGGGAAACAAGAATCCATTCCCACTTTATGAATTCGAACCTGGTCCAGAAGAAGTCCTGGATGCTTTGCTCCCGCGGTATGTGGAGCAGATGGTGTTTCTGTCACTACTGACTTCGGCGGCCTCCGAACATGCCGCTCGGCGCCGCGCCATGAAGTCAGCTACGGACAATGCTGAAGAACTTATTCGCTCGCTGACTCGCGCCGCTAACGCGGCTCGACAGGCAGAAATCACGCAAGAAATCAGTGAAATTGTCGGTGGAGCCGACGCACTTTCCGCATAACAACGACCGATCGAGAAAAGGAACCACAATGACTGCAGTAGCCGAACCCACCACCGGAGTAGGACGCGTTGCTCGTGTAACCGGTCCTGTCGTGGACGTCGAGTTCCCGGTTGAAGCTATGCCAGCCTTATTTAACGCGCTCAACGTCGATGTCACCTTTGACCAAGGCGACGAAGGCGGCGGCACTCATACGCTGGTTCTGGAAGTGGCACAGCATATTGGCGACAATATGGTGCGTGCGATTTCTATGCAGCCCACCGACGGCTTGGTTCGCGGCGCTCCTGTGCGCGATACGGGCGATGCCATCCTGGTACCTGTTGGCGATGTCACCAAGGGTCACGTATGGAACACACTTGGTGTGCCACTTGATGTTAAGGAATCGGATCTCGACATTAAAGAGCGGTGGAGTATTCACCGCCAAGCCCCAGCATTTGATCAGTTGGAATCCAAGACCGAAGTGTTCAACACCGGAATCAAGGTCATCGATCTCCTCACCCCTTATGTGAAGGGTGGAAAGATCGGGCTGTTCGGCGGTGCAGGTGTAGGTAAGACCGTTCTTATCCAAGAAATGATTTATCGCGTTGCAGAGAACTTCGGTGGAGTATCGGTGTTTGCGGGCGTGGGGGAGCGCACCCGTGAAGGTAATGACCTTTTCCTCGAAATGACAGAGTCCGGCGTTATTTCTAAGACTGCTCTTGTTTTCGGTCAAATGGACGAACCTCCAGGCACCCGTCTGCGAGTTGCTTTGACCGCACTCACCATGGCCGAGTACTTCCGAGATGTTCAAAAGCAGGACGTACTCCTGTTCATTGACAACATCTTCCGTTTCACCCAGGCAGGCTCTGAGGTTTCCACTCTGCTCGGTCGCATGCCGTCCGCGGTGGGGTACCAGCCAACCCTCGCGGATGAAATGGGCGTGCTGCAAGAGCGCATTACCTCAACTCGTGGCCACTCGATCACTTCACTCCAGGCAATTTACGTCCCTGCTGACGACTTGACCGACCCCGCACCCGCAACCACATTCGCCCACTTGGATGCAACCACCGTGTTGAGCCGTCCGATTTCGGAGAAGGGTATTTACCCTGCTGTGGATCCATTGGACTCGAACTCGCGCATCCTTGACCCACGCTATGTGGGTGAAGAGCACTACCGAGTTGCAGCCCGAGTTAAGGAGATCTTGCAGCGGTATAAGGACCTCCAGGACATCATTGCAATTCTCGGTATAGATGAACTCTCCGAAGAAGATCGCGTTCTCGTGGGTCGTGCTCGTCGCATTGAGCGCTTCCTCTCCCAAAATATGTTTGTGGCAGAGGCCTTCACCGGTCAGCCCGGTTCCTTTGTGCCTGTTGAAGAAACCATTTCATCCTTCAAGGCGCTGGCGGATGGCGAGTTTGACCACGTGCCCGAGCAGGCGTTCTTCATGTGCGGTGGCATCGAAGATGTCGAGAAGAACGCGGCAGCATTGGCAAAGGACAGCTAATAATGGCCGATCAACTCGAAGTTGCAGTGGTTTCCGCCGAGCGCGCACTCTGGTCAGGTAAGGCCAAGAGTGTCTCGGCAAAAACCCCCGAAGGAGACGTAGGAATTCTGCGCGGCCATGAACCAATGTTGGCGCTCCTGGTGGAAGCTCCGCTTCGAATTGAACTCGAGGATGGTTCAAAAGTGCTCGTAGCTGTGCACGGTGGATTTTTCTCGGTGGACAGCGACAAAGTAAACGTTATTGCGGAAACAGCAGAACTCGCTGAAGATGTTGACCTGGAACGTGCGCAAGCAGCACTTGCTCGATTGAAGGCGAACCCGGATTCGGAAGATCTCTCCGCTCTTCGTCGGGCCGAGACTCGAATTCAGGTCGCTGGAGTAGCCAAAGGCGTTTCTACACGTTAACTAGGCTACGCGCTTACTCCCTCTCGCCTCCCGGCCACGCGCTTACTTCCTCTCGCCTCCCGGCTTCCAAAGAACATCCCCACCAGCATCCTTGTTCGCGACCCGGGCAAGGATAAATAGTAAGTCACTCAACCGGTTCAAATAGGTAGCTGCAAGCGGGTTCATTCCACCGTGATACGCATCGAGGGCGGCCCACGTTGATCTCTCGGCACGACGCACCACGGTGCGTGCCACATGTAAGTGAGCAGAGGCTGATGTGCCCCCGGGAAGAACAAAAGACCTCAACGGCTCCAGTTGCTCGTTGTATGAATCGCAGGCGGCTTCCAATTTGTTGATATAGGAATCCTCGACCCTGAGGGCATGTGATTCTTCGTCTCGCACTGGAGTGCATAGATCCGCGCCCACGTCAAAGAGATCATTTTGGATGCTGAGCAGGAGTTCTGAAATTTCAGGCCCAAGGTCGCACATGCTCAGCGCAAGGCCGATTGTGCAGTTAGCTTCGTCAACGTCTGCATAGGCGCGCAAGCGTGGGTCGTTTTTCCCCGTGCGCGACATGTCTCCTAAGGACGTGGTGCCATCGTCGCCGGTTCCGGTGTAAATGCGGGTGAGATTAACCATAAATGGACTCTATCGGCAATCGACCTCCTTGGCTCACCTACGATGCGCAGGTGGATGTTTTCCGAGTGACGGGCGGGGCCCGGCTGGAGGGCAGAGTTGAAGTTCCCGGTGCTAAGAACTCGGTCTTGAAGTTGATGGCAGCAACACTTCTGGCCCCCGGAAAATCAATTCTGACAAACGTCCCAAATATCGAAGATGTTGCCATCATGGCGGAGTTGTTGCGCAGGTTGGGTTGCCAGGTTGAGCAAAGCGGGGACCGAGTATCCATCACGGTGCCGGTAAGCCCTGACCATAGAGCGGATTATGACCTTGTGAGAAAAATGCGCGCCTCCATTTGTGTTCTGGGTCCGTTAATTGCACGCTGTGGTGCTGCCGATGTCGCTGTCCCGGGTGGGGACAATATTGGTTCACGCGGACTGGATATGCACGTGGAAGGTCTGCGAAAACTAGGTGTAGAAATTCATAACGAACACGGCTACCTTCTCGCCGAAGCTCAACAACTTACGGGTGCCCACATTGTGTTGGACTTTCCCAGTGTGGGTGCAACCGAAACTTTACTCATGGCCGCCGTTACGGCTCAAGGTGCAACAGTTCTGGAGAATGTGGCACGGGAGCCAGAGATTGTGGATATCTGCCAAATGCTGGTGCACATGGGCGCATCTATAGATGGCATCAGCACATCGTCTTTGACGATTCAAGGCGTGCCGGAATTGCATCCGGTGGAGCATCGTGTTGTCTCTGATCGAATTGTTGCTGGTACATGGGCGGTAGCCGCCGCTATGACTCGAGGCAGTATTACTGTCGTGGGCGTTTCACCCCAACACCTCGAAGTTCCATTAAGCAAACTGATCGCGGCAGGCGCTGACGTTATCTCAGGAGAGCAAGAATTCACCATCAGCATGTCTGAGAGACCAACATCAGTTGATATTGTCACGCTCCCATATCCAGGATTCCCAACAGATTTACAACCTCAGTTCATTGCCATGAACGCGATCGCAAGCGGAGCGGCGTTGGTCACTGAGAACCTCTTCGAGGCCAGATTTAGATTCGTCCAGGAACTCACGCGGCTTGGTGCTGATGTTCGCACCGATGGACACCATGCACTGATTCGAGGTAAATCCGAGTTATCGGGCGCACCTGTTGAGGCAACTGACATCAGGGCAGGCGCGGGATTAGTCTTGGCGGGATTGGTCGCCCAAGGCGAAACATCCGTATATGGCGTCAGTCATATCGATCGAGGGTATGCAGGTTTTGTTGATGTACTCCAATCCCTTGGCGCTGAGATTTCTCGCGTTTCCGAATGAGAGTTTGAGCGCGCGTTTTTTAGCGCAAAAGACGTAGCGCGCGTTTTTTAGCGCAAAAGACGTAGCGCGCGGGCTTCATCTGCGGGCCAAACCAGGACTTTAGGGCCATCCAAGGTGTGTGAAAGGTTTGCTTTGATTCCTTGGTCTTCGAGAGTTCGTCGAAGTATTTCGCCTTGAATGTAATCACCGGGGCTCGCGACACATACGAGAAGCCCATACTCGTCCTCCCGGCCGGCTCGCGCTGGTGCAGCAACCACCGATGACCCTCGGGAATATGCCCAACGCAGAACCAGCACCATGAGACCCACTCCAATGAGAGCCACGATTGGCCCAAAGACATAGGAGAAACTATTGGTGATTTGCACATCCATATGGTGCCGTGGAAACGTGATGTACGCGACTTTTTCCCCGCAACTCCCTCTCGGGCCAGCGAGGTTCGCTACCCTTCCCACGTGGCCGACTCACCGTGGATTATGCGTACCTATGCGGGGCATTCGACCGCGAAAGACTCCAACGCGCTTTTTCGGCGCAATCTGGCCAAGGGTCAAACGGGCTTATCGGTGGCATTTGACCTGCCCACGCAAACCGGCTACGACCCGGATGACCCCATGGCTCGAGGGGAGGTGGGCAAGGTAGGGGTTTCGGTGGCTTCGATCGCAGATATGCGCCAACTCTTTGACTCTATTGATCTTGGCACCATGAACACATCCATGACGATTAATGCAACCGCCGTTTGGCTCTATGCCCTCTACATAGCTGTTGCCGATGAACAAGGTGTGGACCGAGCGGAACTCTCCGGAACCACCCAAAATGACATAATTAAGGAGTATCTGTCGAGGGGAACCTATGTTTTCCCACCGGCACCGTCATTGTCACTAGCCACGGACCTAGTGGCATTTTCGGTGGAAAACACGCCTAAATGGAATCCGATCAATATTTGTAGTTATCACCTTCAAGAAGCTGGGGCAACCCCGGTCCAGGAAGTTGCCTTCGCATTGAGTACCGCCGTTGCCGTACTCGACTCAGCACGTGTCAAAACAGATGTTGAATTCGATCGTGTAGTTTCGCGGATTTCCTTTTTTGTCAATTCAGGCGTGCGATTTATTGAAGAAATGTGCAAAATGAAGGCATTCGGCCGATTGTGGAATCAATTACTTATAGATCGCTATGGAGTAACAGATCCAAAATCTCGCCGATTCCGATACGGAGTTCAAGTTAATTCATTGGGGCTGACCGAAGAACAGCCGGAGAATAATGTTCAGAGGATCATGCTTGAGATGCTGGCCGTTACTTTGTCCAAGGATGCCCGTGCACGCGCGGTGCAACTGCCCGCATGGAATGAAGCCATGGGATTACCGCGACCTTGGGATCAGCAGTGGTCACTGCGTATGCAACAAGTGCTCGCATTAGAGAGTGACATTCTTGAATACGAAGATATTTTTGCGGGCTCAACCGTCATTGAGAACAAAGTTGAAGAACTCATGGCAGCGATTCAATCTGAATTTGAGCGCATTGAAGAATTAGGAGGAGTTGTACCTACACTTGAATCGGGTTATCTTAAGAGTTCACTGGTTGCTTCGCATGCAATTCGTCGTTCAGCAATTGAATCTGGGGAACTTCCCATAGTGGGAGTGAATATTCATACGACAACAGAGGTGAGTCCCTTGATGGACTCTGTGGAGTCCAATATTTTTGTGGTTGATGAATCAGTGGAAGGTGATCGAGTTCGAGAGATTCACAATTGGAAGCAGACCCGGGATGCGAATCAAGTCGCCAATGCCTTAACCGAATTGACTCGTGCTGCAGAGGCTGGCGAGAATCTGGTTCCTGCCAGTATTGTTGCAGCAAGGGCTGGCGTTACGACTGGAGAGTGGGCCGAAGCTCTTCGCACCATTTACGGTGAGTATCGAGCTCCCACTGGTGTGATCGAATCAATATCCACTGATACCGACGCGATTAGAGTTGTTCGAGGGCGCGTTCATGCACTTGCTGAAGAGAGAGGCGCGCCACTAAGAATGCTTGTTGGCAAGCCGGGCTTGGACGGTCATTCCAACGGAGCAGAACAAATAGCGGTACGTGCCAGAGACTGTGGATTCGAAGTGATCTATCAGGGCATTCGGCTTAGGCCAGAGGAGATAGTTTCTGCAGCGGTAGCAGAGGATGTCGATGTCATCGGTCTCTCGATTCTCTCAGGATCGCATCGAACCCTTGTGGCTCAAGTCTTGGCGGGACTGGAAGCTTCTGGCGTCTCGGAAATACCTGTTGTCGTAGGTGGCATCATCCCCGATGACGATGCAGAGTGGCTTCATGAGCAGGGTGTTCGGGCTGTTTTTACGCCTAAGAACTTTGACACAACAGCAATCATGTCTGAGATTGTGGCGTTGCTGGAATCATGAGGCTGCTCGTTGCTGAATGCACAGTGACGTATGTGGGGCGCCTCGATGCCCACCTGCCTCGCGCCACGAGATTAATTATGTTCAAGTCGGACGGCTCAGTTCTGATTCACTCCGATGGCGGGTCTTACAAACCACTTAACTGGATGAGTCCGCCGTGTACAGTGCGTGAGGATCCCGAAGTGTCAGAGTTTGTGGTTACCAATAAGTCGGGGGAGATACTCACCATTGAAGTCCATGAAGTGCACAGCGACCAGTCGCATGAACTTGGCATAGATCCAGGTCTTATCAAAGATGGAGTGGAGGCGCATCTGCAGAAGCTTCTTGCCGAGAATCTTGCACCCCTGGGCGATGGCTACACACTCGTGCGTCGGGAATACCCGACGGCTATTGGCCCAGTAGATATTCTTTGTAAAGGCGCTCAAGGTGAGACCGTGGCCGTTGAGATTAAACGCAGGGGAGAAATAGATGGAGTTGAACAGCTCACAAGATATTTGGAATTGCTCAATAGGGACCCACTCATTGCACCCGTCCGAGGTGTCTTTGCCGCTCAGGAGATAAAGCCTCAGGCTCGAACTCTGGCTTTGGACCGGGGAATTAGTTGCGTCACTCTGGATTACGAAGCCTTGAAGGGAACCGACGATAGCTCACTTCGCTTGTTCTAATGCGATTTGCCATTGGAATAAGCACAATTACATAATCATTTGGTGGCAAAGATTCATTACACAACCCAGACACGAAGGAAGCGGGCGGCGAAATGGAAATCACACGTATCGGAGTGGTGGGGCTTGGAACCATGGGCTCGGGCATATTGGAGGTCGTGGCTCGTAATGGGTATTCGGTCGTTGGAGTTGACCTTACTGAAGACGGAGTTGCCAAAGCATCAAGGCGCGTGAAAGAGTCCATGGATAGAGGATTGGCCCGCGGCAAACTCACCGAAGAAGACATTGCGAGCGTTAATGGTCGCATGTCTCTCACGACTCAGTTGGCCGAGTTGGCGGACTGTGACCTCGTCATTGAAGCAATACATGAGGACTTGGATTCCAAGCGAAGGGTATTCGCCGAACTGGATCAAATATTGGCTCCACAGGCAATTCTTGCCACCAATACTTCGGCGCTCTCTGTGACAGACATTTCCGTTTCCACCGGGCGCCCAAGCCGAGTACTGGGGATGCATTTCTTCAATCCCGCAACAGTTCAGAAATTTGTTGAAATTGTTCAAACTGTCACGACTGATCCTGCTGTCGTAGAAATTGCTCGGGAGTTTGCTGTGTCGCTGAGCAAAGAACCAGTCGTGGTGTCTGATCGCGCAGGATTTATTGCAAATGCGTTGCTATTCGGCTATCTCAACCAAGCGGTTGCCATGTACGAGCAAAAGTATGCATCCCGCGAGGATATTGATAACGCCATGAAATTGGGGTGTGGTCTGCCCATGGGGCCGCTGGCCCTCCTGGATCTCATTGGACTGGATACTTCCCTCCAAATCTTGGACACCATGTATCGACAAGGCAGGGATCGATTGCATGCCCCAAATGCTTTGCTGAAGCAGATGGTTGCAGCGGGTTTATTGGGTCGTAAATCTGGGCGAGGTTTCTATACCTATGAATCTGGAAATTCACCGAATGTCGTTGCGGATCAATTCACTCCTGCAGTGACTGCGAGTTTAGGCTCGAGCAGGTTTAAGTCGGTCGGCGTGATTGGCTCAGGCACCATGGCAACGGGAATTGCGTCAGTTTTCGCGAGTGCTGGAGTACCAGTGACGTTGGTGACAAGGAGCCCAGAAAAATCAGAGGCAGCATTGGCTGGTTTAGCCAAATCTTGGCAGAAGTTAGTGGACAAAGAGAAAATATCTCAAGAGACACTTGGTAAATATCTGGCCAACATCCAGACAACCGAAGCCATGTCGACTTTGAACGTGGATCTCGTGATCGAAGCTATTGCCGAGGACTTCGATACCAAAGCCGCCATCTTTCGGGAACTAGACCAAGTCTTACCCGCCAATGTTGTTTTTGCGACTACAACTTCTAGCTTGTCGGTCATTGAACTGGCTGCTCAGACCGGTCGTCCCGAGAAGTTTCTCGGTATTCACTTCTTCAATCCTGCAGCAATCATGAAGCTTGTGGAGATGGTGAGCACCGTGGTCTCTGACCCAGTAATCGTCGCGGAGTGTACGGATCTCATTCAGAGTGTAGGAAAGGTGCCAGTGCAATGCTCAGACAGAGCGGGCTTCATTGTCAATGCACTGCTCTTCCCTTATCTGAACAACGCCATCACTATGGCAACGGAAAACTATGCAACCCTTGATGACATTGATTCAGCCATGAAGTTGGGGTGCGGGTACCCCATGGGCCCATTCGAACTGATCGATGTAGTCGGACTGGATGTTTCATTGGCGATCATCACAACTTTGTATCTCGAATTCAGGGAGCCAGGGTTTGCTCCCGCTCCTCGATTAGAGCACTTGGTTACCGCTGGCTACCTTGGGCGTAAAGTTGGGCGAGGCTTTAGATCTATTGCCTAGAAGTTAACCAGCGTGCCAAGGAGTGACATGGGGCGGAAGAATCGTCGGGCTGAACCGGCTCCGCGACCCAGTGTTGGTGGGAACACAACCACCGAAACTCATCTTGATGGTGAGTGGCTTGTTCGCAAATTAACGGGGTCTGCTTCGACCAAAATATACAGATGTCCCGGGTGCGATCATGAAATACGTCCCGCGACGCCGCATATCGTGGCCTGGCCCGCTGACATTCCGCAGGGAGCAGATGAACGTCGCCATTGGCACACGCCTTGCTGGAATAACAGGCGTAATCGAGGGCCAAAGGGTCGCGCATGAATGCGATCACTGCAAACTCGGTACTGCCTGCCCAACGCACACCAATCACTTTGACTACATCGGATGCACTGACACTCGTTGGTGAACTAGCAAGCCCACCAAATCCACAGGCGACAGTGATCTGTGTCCATCCGTTGCCCACTCACGGCGGCATGATGGACAGTCATGTATTCCGCAAAATGTCATGGCGATTGCCTGCGTTGGCAAATATCGCGGTCATTCGATTCAATTCCCGAGGCACCTCGAGCGTAGCTGGTACCAGCGAGGGAACATTTGATCACGCTGTTGGTGAGGGTCGTGACTTACAGGCAGCAATCACATTTGCCGTTGACCATGGGCTGCCCAATATCTGGGTCATTGGCTGGTCATTTGGAACTGACGTCATCTTGAAGAACCTGTTGAATACTCGGGTCAGTGGGGTCATCCTTTTATCACCACCACTTCGCTACACGTCGGAAACGGAATTGAGTAGATGGTCAGGAACAGGAATGACGGTGGTAGCCCTTGTTCCTGAACTCGATGACTTTCTCACACCACAGGAGGCGATCAAAAGATTTACGTCGGCGACAGATATTCAGATTGAGGCCGTGGACGGTGCCAAACATTTGTGGGTGGGGGAGAAATATGTTTCTTTGGTCCTCAACAAAGTTGTGGATTTAATCGCGCCAGATCACGCTCCGCTCCCCACTCAGTGGGACGGGCCCATGGACAGGTGGACTGATCTCTAGGAGGGAATGCTTTCCTTGATCAGGGATGCAAATGCATCAGCACCCTTTTTGGTCAGGTGCACCTTGTCCGATACGAAATAATCAGCCCGACCTTGTGATGCAGATTTCCAGTCTGCAATAACCACATTGGGATAGTCGGGTGCCACGCGATCAATGACAGCATTGTTTGGTTTCTCCCATGAGCGTGGCATGGAACTGTTAATCAGGATCACCTCTTGGTAGTCGGTAAGTTGATCCAAAAGATCACGCAACATCCTCTCGGGCATGACACCATTTGTCCCAGGATGAATTGCAACGATATCGGCGAGCTGGTTCTGCCTAGATAGTTTCTTCACTCGACCAATGAAGCCGCCGGGGAATCGTGATACCGCTGCATCTATTGTGGTGCCAGGGATCGAATTCTCAATCGCATTGCGTGCCCCCAATACAACCGAGTCACCAATAACGCTCAATGGCACAGTGGGTGGATCTTCCTGTTCCAGGACTGCGTCAGTCGCTACATCCGCTGAATCATTGGTATTGGCCTGAGCCACAGGAGTGGGAAGTGCAGAAGGTTCATCTATGAGGACTTCATCGACAATTCCAATCGCAGCCGTGACATCGGGCGCTACCGCAGCCGTAGTGGGAACGAGCGCCAATGCCATCGCTGTAGAAAGGGCGATGATTGCTGTGCCTAATCCTGCAGTTGTGACGAGTACCCGTTCCTTAGTACTTGAAGAGCCAGTCTTGAGTCTTTTCCAGGTGCGACCCAATGCTCCGCGTCGGATGGGCATCTCCACAAATCTGTAACTTAATTCGGCAATGGCAAGTGTTAAAAACATGCGGAATGCAAAGAGTGGGAGGCCATCGAGCGGGATATCTTGACCAGGTCGAGTCACCATGAAAATGGGCCAATGCCACAGGTAGATTCCATAGGAGCGCTGGCCCAAATAACGAAGTGGAGCGATACCTAGCCACGCACCTAATGGAAGAGCAGGATGAGTGGCGAGGGCAATTGTGCCTGCGACAACTAAGGCCAGTACAAGGAAGCCACCTCGATAGAGAAATGGATTGAATTCAGAACTGAAAGCGTAGAAAGCGATGATGAGGACAATCGAACCGAAACCTGCGGCCGTGAGGCCAATTCGTGCAGGACGTGCGATTGTGAGGGGGAGTCGACCTGGACGCCACACGGTGGCCAGGGCGGCTCCAATGAGCAGACCCATCGCATGGGAGTCGGCACCAAAGTAAGCGCGACTGGGATCAGCGAATTCCGGCATTCCTTGGGATGTTGCGATGACAAACATCCAGACAGTTGATGCCAGAGCACCGAAAAGCGCCACAAGCCCGACTGCACGGCGAGAGAACCTACGAATCACGAGAAATGTAATGAATGGCCAGATTAAATAAAACTGTTCCTCAACTGCGAGAGACCACAAATGATTGAGTAAGGCGGGTCGACCGGTAAATTCGAAATATGAATGATCGGCAATGATGTACCACCAGTTATTTATATAGAAAATAGATGCCAGCGCATCAGCGCGGAAACTGGCGGCGCTGTCTCGATATACGAGAGCGACTGCTATTCCTACAACCACGAGCATGAGAAAGAGTGCGGGGAGCAAGCGTCTGGCTCGACCGAGATAGAACTGCTTAAAGTTTATTGTTCCTGAGCGCTGGAACTGCTCAAGAATGAGTGAAGTGATCAAGAAACCACTCAGCACGAAAAAGACGTCAACACCGAGAAATCCACCGGGTAAGGGATCAAATCCCGCGTGATAGAGCAAAACACCGATAATCGCGAGGGCACGTAAGCCGTCTAGACCGGGCAGATAGCCCATTTCGCCTTGTGCCCGCCCGCCATCGAGGTTCCATGGGGAGACGGACATGCCCCAATGGTAAGTGGTCTGCTGGCAGAGTTACGAAGCGGTAAAACGGTTAATCTCAGATAGCGTTCGAGACCGTAATTCCTGGTCAATAACGCCTAGACCTGGTTCTGGGGCCAGGCACAGCACCCCCACTTTGCCCTGGTGCTGGTTTTGATGGACTTCGAAGGCGGCCTGACCGGCCTCTTCGAGGGGAAATGACTTAGACAATGTGGGGTGAATCATGCCTTTGGCAATCAGGCGATTTGCTTCGTAGGCTTCTCGGTAATTGGCGAAATGACTTCCCACGATTTTCTTCAGGTTCATCCAGAGGTAGCGGTTGTCGTATTCATGCATGAAACCGGTTGTGGATGCGCAGGTAGCGATTGTGCCGCCACGTTTGGTGACGTACACACTTGCTCCGAAGGTTTCGCGCCCTGGGTGTTCGAAAACGATATCGGGGTCTTCACCGCCGGTGAGTTCTCGAATTTTTTTGCCCAGACGTTGCCATTCCTTGGGATCCTGAGTCTGCGGATCCTTCCAAAATTTATAGTTCTCCACGCTGCGATCAATAACGAGTTCTGCCCCCATATCGCGACAGATCTGAGCTTTCTCTGGACTGGACACAACACAGACAGGAATTGCCCCACCATTGAGTGCGTATTGCGTGGCGTACCCTCCGAGGCCTCCCGAAGCACCCCAAATGAGAACAATGTCGCCTTGCTTCATTCCAGCACCGTTGCGCGAAACGAGTTGTCGGTACGCGGTGGAATTCACGAGTCCTGGGCTTGCTGCTTCTTCCCAGGTTAAATGCTCGGGCTTGGGCATTAACTGATTTGCCTTAACCACAGCGAATTGAGCAAGTCCACCGAAATTCGTTTCAAAACCCCAAATGCGTTGCTCGGGATCCATCATGGTGTCGTTATGGCCCATGGGAGATTCCAACTCAACGCTAAGGCAATGGGCCACAACACGATCACCGGGTGCGAAGGCATTGACACCTGGGCCAACGCGCAAAACCACGCCGGCCGCGTCTGAGCCAATAATGTGATACGGGAGGTCGTGGCGCTGCCCATTGGGGTTTGATCTTGCATACTTTTCGAGGAATCCGAAAGTTGAGACAGGTTCAAAGATGCTGGTCCACACGGTGTTGTAGTTGATGCTGGAGGCCATCACGGCAATAAGGGCTTCACCGGCTACCAATTGCGGAACAGGGACTTCGTCAATGTGGATACTGGTTCGTGGGTCCTTGTCTTGGAACTTCATTCCCTCGAACATGCCAACATCTGCCTTGTGAACGGTTACAGCTCGATATGTGGAAGGGATCTCCAGGGATTCAAATACTTCCCGACCGGCGCGATTCTCAATGGCATCAATAATTTCCTGCATAAGGGTATTAAACCTAAGGAACAGGGTTCTAGTTGGACAATTGCCAAACCAATACCCCCACAGTGATTGTGAGGCCGATCACGCCAATGGTAGCTATTCGGCGGATTCGCTTGAAAAGTCCAATTAACAGCAGTGCTCCAAAGGCTCCCAAGAGCATGGCCGCAATTGGGTGATCCAGTAGTGAGACTTCAGGAATGTTGAACAAACTCAATTAGTACGCCCCCGCAGTCACGTGGATGAGCAAAGTTCACCAAACTTCCGCCTGTGCCAATTCGAGGTTGGGGGTACAGCATTCGAACTCCGCGGGAGTCCAGAATTCGGGCGACCTCTAGAACATCTTTTACACGAAAGGCCATTTGTTGGATCCCCGGACCTTGTTTGGCCAGGAACTTTCCAATAGTGGTGTCGGGACCCAGGGGTGCAAGCAATTGGATTTCAGATTTCCCCTCAGAAGATGTCCCCTCAGAGAAAGTGAGCATGGCCTCTTCAACGCCCTGTTCTTCATTTACTTCAGTATGGTGACAGTGCAATCCGAGCGTTCCTTGATAAAAATTCAGAGCATCTTGTAAATCAGGAACCGCGATTCCAATGTGGTCAATTCCCACAATCAAGTGCGAAATTTCATTTGTCACCCCGGCGGTAGTATTCATGGACCTAATGTTGGCACACGGATAGTCCGGTCATGGGGAAGTGGGATGTGACATGAACGACAAGAAAATAACTGCGCACGATCATGAGCCGACCGTATTGGTCGCGGGGGCTCGAACCCCAATGGGTCGCCTCCAAGGTGCACTCAAGTCTATGAGTGCTGCTGAACTTGGAGGTGTTGCCATCAAGGGAGCTCTAGACAAGGCCGGGGTGAGTCCAAATTCCGTGGATTACGTGATTATGGGGCAGGTACTTCAGGCCGGTGTCGGACAAATGTCGGCTCGTCAAGCCGCGGTCAATGCGGGAATTAGCATGACTGTGCCAGCTTTGACGATCAACAAAGTCTGTCTCTCAGGCCTCGATGCCATTGCGCTAGCTGATCAACTCATTCGAGCAGGGGAAGCCGAATGCGTGGTGGCAGGGGGCATGGAATCCATGACAAACGCCCCGCATTTGTTAATGGGTTCGCGTGATGGGGTTAAGTTTGGTGATTGGGCAATGATCGATTCCATGGCCTTTGATGGCCTTACATGTGCATTTGATCAGTGCGCAATGGGTGAGTCAACTGATAATTACAATTCGCGCTACGGTCTTACTCGTGATTCCCAGGATCAATTTTCTCAACTCTCCCATGCCAGGGCAGCTGCAGCCCAAGAAGCCGGTTACTTTATCGATGAAATCGTGAGCGTAGAGATACCGCAACGAAAGGGTGATCCCTTAATAGTCATTCGCGATGAAGGAATCAGAGCAGATACAACTTTAGAAGGACTGGCAAAACTCAAGCCGGCTTTTAACCGAGAAGGAACAGTCACTGCGGGGAACGCGTCGCAGATCTCTGACGGCGCTGCTGCAGTAATTGTCATGAGTAAATCGCGGGCTGAGTCACTTGGATTGTCCTGGATCGCAGAAATTGGCGCACATGGCAATGTGGCAGGTCCAGATGCCAGCCTCCATGAACAACCTGCCCAGGCCATTTTGGCGGCATGTCGAAGGTCAGGGTTAGACCCCGCAGATATTGATCTCTTTGAGATTAATGAGGCCTTTGCGGCTGTGGGACTGGTTTCCATGCAGGTGCTGCAAAAGGCAGGGGCCACGGCTGACACTCAGCATGTCAACGTCAATGGTGGTGCAATCGCACTAGGGCATCCGATCGGAATGTCAGGTGCTCGACTTGTGCTTCATCTCGCCCATGAATTAAGGCGCCGCGGTGGTGGCATTGGCGCTGCAGCATTATGTGGCGGTGGTGGCCAAGGCGATGCATTGCTCATTCGGGTGCCATAGATCTCGAAATCGGGGAAGGCAATAACCTGAGCAGGTGACCAATTGGGAAGATGTGCTCCGTGATGGGAATCCGCGCGATATTGCCCGCGCGATCACTGCCGTAGAAAACTCGAGTGGCGTAAGCGAAGAGATTCTGGGGCAACTTCCACTCCCTACCGCCCATGTCATCGGCTTGACGGGTCCACCGGGAGTGGGTAAATCAACATCGACATCGGCTCTGGTGGGAAAGCTTCGATCAAGTGGTCACAGGGTGGCCGTTCTCGCTGTTGACCCATCGTCACCGTTCAGTAAAGGAGCTCTTCTGGGGGATCGGATTCGCATGCAGGAGCATGCGAATGACCCGGGTGTATTTATTCGCTCTTTAGCGGCGCGCGGGCATCTTGGTGGGCTGACAGAAACAACCCTTGATGTGATCACCGTTTTGAGTGCAGCGGGGTTTGATTCGATCATTGTGGAAACGGTTGGCGTGGGTCAATCTGAAATAGATATCGCATCAGCTGCTGATACCACGATTGTGATCACGGCCCCAGGAATGGGCGACGGGATTCAGGCAGCCAAGGCAGGAATATTGGAAATAGCAGATATTTTCGCCGTCAATAAAGCGGATCGAGAAGGCGCAGAGGTTGCGGTGCGTGAGCTCAAATCAATGATCAGCCTCGCCCCGAGTGTGACAGATTGGGCGCCTCCGGTCATACCGACTGTCGCGACTACGGGTGACGGATTCGAGGACCTCATCTCTGCCATTGCCAAGCACTTCCAGTATTTGCAGGATTCGGGAGACTTAGATCGCCGGCGCGAACAGCGGTTACGCGACTATCTTGTGGCCAGGGCTTTTGCGGTGGCGCACCGGAGTATTCAGGAAAATGAAGCCGCTGGACAGCTTGCTCATCGAGTTGCTTGCGGCGACCTCGCTGCCTTGGTGGCGCTTGAGCAACTGATCAGCGCATTCGCCGCTGACGAGCGCCAGGAGAATTGATGAGTTTCACGATCTCTTCCGTGAATTTGCCATCCACAACTTGATCAACTGTTATTCCTTCAAGTACTGAACGCATTGCGGCGCGCAAAGCAATCCAAACATCGACAAGGGAACTATCGGGGTGAACCACATCTTCGGGTCGCTGCCCACGCACTGCTGCTAGGGGCCCGTCGAGTGCCCGCACGACATCTGCCACTGAAATTAATTCAGGGGAAGAGGCCAGTCGATATCCGCCTTCGGGGCCCCTCTTGCTCAAGACAATATTTGCTTGACGAAGTTCTCGCAAGATTCCTTCAAGAAACTTGGCCGGTATGTCTTGGGATTGGGCAATATAGTCACTCGTCACTAGTTGAGACGGTGACGTAGCGTAAGCGCGAGCGAGTTCAACAACCGCGCACATTCCATAATCAGCTCGAGCGGACACGTACATGGCCGAAGTCAAGCACAGACCGTGGGATGGTGGGATGTACCCTGAGGAAATACCTCATGTTGATGCCAAATGGGACTGGGGGGAGAATAGCGCATATGAGCACACCTTCATTTTCGGGAGCGGTCGACCTAGGTGCACTTGCGGCCAAGAAGAAGGCAGCAGCGCACTCCGGAAATTCTTTGACCGTAGATGTCACAACCGCGGATTTCGAGTCAAAGGTTCTTTCGCAATCCCAAACTATTCCTGTTGTGCTTGACGTATGGGCTGAATGGTGTGGTCCGTGTAAGCAGTTGTCTCCAATTCTCGAAGAATTGGCCCAGGAATACGCCGGTAGAATCTTGATAGCCAAAGTTGATGCCGACACCGAACAGCAAATTGCTCAAGCTTTACAAGTGCAATCCATACCTTCGGTTTTTGCCGTGATCAAGGGCCAACTTATTCCTCTCTTCCAGGGCGCCTATCCCAAAGAGCAGATCCGGCAAATTCTTGACAAGTTGTTGGAACTGGCAGCGGAGCAGGGGCTATCACCCGCCGCCCAAGATTCTTTGCATGATCCCGGTTCTGATGATCCCAGTTCTGATAATGCCAGTTCTAAACAGGAGCAGGTTGAGCCTCCGGTAGACCCCAGATTCGACTCCGCCGTAAATGCTATTGAGGCGGGGAACTGGGCACTTGCCAAAACTGAATATCAGGGAATTTTGGCTACCGACCCTAGCGATGCCGATGCGCGCGGTGGTTTCATTATGTGTGAAATTTTCGAACGAACCGAAGGAGTGGGAGAGCCTTCGGGGGATTCATTTGAGGACGTTCTCATTTTAGCTGATTTAGCAGCAGCACAAGGGGACTGGATAAATGCTTTTACCCACATTATTTCCGCTGTGCGCATGTCTCAAGGAGGCGATCGCGAGACGGCCCGCTCTCGCGCAGTGGACTATTTCACACTGGCGGGGGAGCATCCGGACGTACCGGCCGCGAGAGTGTCATTAGCAAACGCCCTTTTTTAGTGCGTGCAAAGGGTTTGAACATCTCCCGACAGCGGGTAGTTCACTCCGGTGTGAAGAATGTTGCTGATAACGGCGGCACGGTTATGCGCGCCATGGCTGGTTTGCCACTCCATTCAGTGTCGTGAGCTGTAATTCGTCCCTGATTTCCCACTCCTGATCCACCATAATGTTGGGAGTCTGTGTTGAGAACCTCACGCCATGATCCAGCTTGCGGCAATGCTAGGGGAAAATCGTGATGCACGACTGGTGAAAAGTTTGCAATGAATGCAATGGATTTTCCAGCGTGTGACCATCGGAGCCAACTGAAGATATTTGTATCGACAGCTGCACCATCAATCCATTCGAATCCGCGAGGGTCGTTGTCTCGCTGCCACATTGCGGGTGTAGATCGGTACAGTTGGTTGAGATCATGGACCGCATTCAGGATTCCTTGATGTTCCGTGAACTGCAATAGGTGCCAATCAAGTCCGCGCTCACTGGACCATTCGGCAGATTGCGCAAACTCGGAGCCCATGAACAGCAATTTCTTGCCGGGGTGCGCCCACATGAATGCCAAATAGGTGCGCAGATTTGCTAACGCTTGCCAACGATCTCCGGGCATGCGCGAGATTAGGGATCCTTTTCCATGGACAACTTCGTCGTGGGAGAACGGCAAAACGAAATTTTCACTAAATGAATACATAAGTGAAAATGTCATTTCATCGTGGTGGTACTTTCGATGAATCGCCTCATGTTCCACGTATCCCAAGGAGTCATGCATCCAGCCCATGTTCCACTTAAAACCGAAACCGAGTCCGCCGAGGCTTGTGGGGCGAGTCACGCCGGGCCACGCGGTTGACTCCTCGGCAATGGTAATAACGCCAGGAACGCGTTTGTATACGGTGGCATTCATTTCCTGAAGAAAAGAAACAGCATCAAGATTTTCGCGTCCCCCATATTGATTCGGTAACCAATCGCTACCTTCTCGGGAATAGTCCAGATACAGCATGGATGCAACAGCATCTACGCGAAGGCCGTCGAGATGAAATTCTTCCAACCAATACACGGCATTGGCAACAAGGAAATTTCGAACTTCCTTGCGACCAAAATCAAAAATAAATGTTCCCCAATCGGGGTGCTCTCCTTTGCGAGGGTCTGAGTGTTCATAGAGCGATGTGCCATCGAATTGAGCGAGAGCCCAAATGTCCTTCGGAAAGTGCGCGGGCACCCAATCGAGAATCACGCCAATACCAGCTAAATGAAGAGTGTTGATCAGATATCGAAATTGATCGGGTGATCCGAATCGTGACGTGGGAGCGTAATAGGAAGTAACTTGGTATCCCCATGAAGGTGCATACGGATGTTCTGACACAGGTAGAAATTCCACGTGAGTAAATCCAGTGCTCCGGAGATAGTTCACGAGTTCGGTTGCAATTTGTTCGTAAGTCAATCCGGGTCTCCACGATCCCAGATGCACTTCATAGATGGACATTGGTTGTGCATGTGGATCAGAAGCAGCTCTGCGATTCATCCATTCCGTGTCCGTCCACGTAAATGTTGATTCATAAATCACAGATGCTGTTTTCGGAGGAACTTCTGTTGCGAAGGCCACAGGGTCAGCTTTCAAGTTCCATTGGCCGTTGTGATCAAGCAGGGCAAATTTGTATGCCTGCCCGACAACAAGGTCAGGGATGAATAATTCCCACACTCCGGTCGAGCCCAAAGACCGCATGGGGTGCGCGTGTCCATTCCAAAAATTGAAGTCTCCGACAACTCGCACGCCCTGAGCATTAGGTGCCCAGACGGTGAAGCGAACACCATCAACGCGGGAGTCACCTACCGAGATGGAATGTGTATGAGCGCCGAGTGCGTTCCAGAGTTCCTCGTGCCGACCTTCGCCCAATAGGTGGAGGTCGATCTCACCGATAGTAGGCAAAAAAATGTAGGCATCGGGTGAAATGACTTCGGAGTCCTCATACAGAGTCTCGAATTGATAAAAGGGAATCGGGGTGGCCGGCTCGTAGGGAATATTTGCGGCCCAGATACCGGGAATCTCTTGGGTCATGGGATACCTCTGGCCCTGGTATATCAATGTCACTGTGCGGGCATCGGGTCGCAACGCTCGGATCGTGAGGGAGCCATTTTCTGGGTGCGCGCCCAAGATGGCATGCGGATTGAAATGCGCACCATCCCGGACACGCTGCAGTTCCGCATGGGAAATGGCAGATGTCATGCCGAAGGCCCAGCCTTTGGCGAATACACAAATTGAGATGTAATGCGGCTCGATATTCGGGCGATGTGCGCCACATTTTCATATGGATTCAAACGTACAAAAGTATGCGGCCCCCACCGCCAACTTGAATCGGTAAGTTCTTCGCGGACAGAAAAATCAGAATCCCAGTCCAAGCCGAGTGCAGGCATATTCCAATGCACCGTGGAGGAATGTTCGTGATACGGATCCAAGGTGCAGACCACGAGCACGATATTGGAATGATCCTGTTTTGAATAGGCGATGATGTCTGGGGAATCCGTAGCGTGAAAACGAAGTGACCGTAAGGAATGTAACGCTGAGTTTTCGCTTCGGATTCGGTTCAATTCCGTGAGGTAAGGGGCTAGTGTTCGTCCTTTCTCATGTGCCAATTGCCAGTCCCGGGGTCTGTATTCAAATTTTTCGGAATCGAGATACTCCTCGCTACCAGGGCGTAATGAGACATGTTCAAAGAGCTCGAAGCCACTATAGATTCCATAGGTGGGAGAGAGAGTTGCTGCCAAAGTTGCCCGAATGGCAAATGCCGCGGGCATTCCTGATTGCAAGTATTCGTGCAAAATATCAGGTGTGTTTGTGAATAAATTGGGTCGCATATAGGCGGACATGGGCCCTGCTAGTTCAGTGAAATATTCCTCGAGATCACTCTTGCTTGTCTTCCATGTGAAGTAGGTGTAACTCTGTTGGAAGCCTTGTTCCGCTAGTGCTCGCATCATGGGTGCACGAGTGAACGCCTCCGCCAAGAAAATCACCCGGGGGTGCTTGGCATTTATGGAATGAATAAGCCGATTCCATACCCAGACTGGTTTGGTGTGTGGATTGTCAACTCTAAATATCTCAACTCCGAGGTCGATCCAGTGCTGCACCACTCTTTCGACTTCAGCGTATAAACCTTCCGGATCATTATCAAAATTGAGCGGATAAATGTCCTGGTATTTCTTGGGTGGGTTCTCTGCGTACGCGATGGATCCGTCCGCACGAGTTGTAAACCACTCTGGATGATCCTTAACCCATGGGTGATCGGGGGCCGCCTGCAAGGCAAGGTCCAAAGCGATCTCGAGTCCTTCTTTGCGTGCGGCGATCAAGAACTTTGTGAAATCACTCACTGTTCCAAGATCAGGATGAATGCAGTCATGGCCACCGTCCTTGGAGCCAATTGCCCACGGTGAGCCAGGGTCTTGTGGGCCTGCAATGAGAGTGTTATTGGGGCCCTTGCGATCCATTTCGCCAATTGGATGAATTGGTGGCAGATAAATGACATCGAAACCCATCGCGGCGATACCCGGTAACCGTTGTGCCGCGGTGGCAAATGTGCCGGAGCGCAAGGGACTCAGGGACGCGCCTTCACTTCTTGGAAAAAACTCGTACCATGCCCCGATGAGTGCGCGCGGTCTTTCAACAAGCAAGGGCCAGGGCCCAGACTCCGTGGGTGATTGGCGGATTGGATTGTGTTGAACAATTCCCATAATGGATGCGTCAGTGGCGGCTGCAAGTCGCACACTCGCAGGCAGGGTTGTGTTGGAGACGGTCGTGATCGCGGACTTGATTACTAGCCGCTGTTTTGAGGAAAGTGTTGGCTGATTAGCGATCAACTGCAGAATCTGGGCGCCCTCGGTCAGTTCAAGGTCGGTATCGAGGTTCGCTGGAATTTTGATACGAGCTCGTGCGCACCAGGTTTCCCATGGGTTCCCCCATGCCGTGATGATGAAGTTCCATGAACCTTCTTTATCGGGTTGGAAAAGAGCTTCATAGCGATCAGAGTCATAGCGATCAGAGTCATAGCGATCAGAGTCATGGCCGGTCTGCATGGGAAATGGGCCGAATTCTCGACCGGCCGGATCGCTGAACCGAATATCTACGCTGAGGGAGTCATGCCCCTCGCGAAATGCCGTCACACTAAAGGGAACAACCTCACCCGTCACGGCGGCAGCAGGATATTTTCCGCAGGCCACCACGGGGAATACATCCGTGAGCGTGAATCTTTGGAAGCGGGGTGGGTCAACCGTGAGGGGACGCGGAGACATAGAGCCGAGGGTATCGTTGATCAATGGACGGCACTAGGTCTTTTCATGTATACGTTTGCATAAAGGTCTGCCCTGCCCGATAGGTTTATGCCGTGCGCGCATTGAAGAGAATCACCGTCCGAAATATTCTCCCACCCGCATTAGAGCCACTCAATGAACTTGCGCTGAATCTGCGGTGGAGTTGGGATTTAGAAACTCGTGAGATTTTCACGGCGATCGACCCTCAGTTGTGGAAACAAACTCATGATCCACTTCGACTATTGGGCGAGGTCTCTCAGTCCCGCCTTGAAGATCTAGCGACTGATAACGGATTTGTCCAATGGGTGCAGCAAAGGAGTGACAATCTTCAGCAGTACATCACTCACTCCAGTTGGTTCCAAGCTGAAGACCAAATCCAGGTACGAAAGATTTCTGGTATCGCATACTTTTCGCCGGAATTCGGCGTAACCGCTTCACTCCCGCAATACAGCGGAGGTCTGGGAATTCTCGCGGGGGATCATCTGAAGTCCGCAAGTGACCTTGGCATCCCGATCATTGGAATTGGTCTCTTTTATAAGTCTGGCTATTTTCGCCAAACACTCTCTCGAGATGCTTGGCAACTGGAGGCCTATCCGGTGTGCGCGCCTGAAGCAAGCCCCGTAGCTCTCCTACGCAATCACGACCACGCGCCAGTAATTATTCGTGTCGGACTCCCTGACAACAGAGAATTGAGCGCGCAGGTCTGGATCGCGCAAGTCGGACGAGTACCACTGGTCCTCTTAGACACGGATATTGAAGTGAATGATCCTTCGGGTCGCGATATAACCGATCGACTTTATGGCGGAGGCGGCGAAACCCGACTTCAGCAAGAAATGCTCCTGGGAATTGGTGGCATCCGCGCCTTGAGAGCGTTCTGTGCAACTACGGGAACACCTGAGCCCAATGTCTTTCACACCAATGAAGGCCATGCAGGATTTTTGGGAGTAGAGCGAATTCGGGAACTTGTCCAAAGTGATAGCGGACTCGATTTCAACCAAGCGTTAGAGGCAACACGAGCGAATACCGTGTTCACCACACACACTCCTGTTCCTGCGGGCATTGATCGTTTCCCTATCGATTTAATTGTTCGTTACTTCGGTGGCGACAATGCAGAAGCGGGAGTGCCTGTTGAAAAAATCCTTGAATTAGGCCAAGAAGGTTCGGGTGATTTTTTCAATATGGCCATGATGGGATTTCGTATAGCAGGTCGAGCCAACGGCGTCAGTCTTCTTCACGGTAAAGTCTCACGAGAGATGTTCGCCCACCTGTGGCCCGGTTTTGATCCTGCGGACGTCCCCATTACATCCATCACAAATGGTGTACATGCTCCAACGTGGGTCGCAGCAGAAATATTTGAATTAGTGAAAGACGAGTATGGAGTGATCGACCCAGACAATATATGGGAATATCTTGGCAACATTTCACTCCAAAGATTCTGGGAAACAAAGCGCTCCATGCGTGAGGCTCTTGTTTTTATGTCGCGTGAGCGACTGCGTCAGGCATGGCTGGAGCGCGGGGCACATGAAGCCGAATTGCATTGGACAAATCACGTATTGGACCCGGATATTCTGACAATAGGTTTTGCTCGTCGAGTTCCTTCATACAAGCGACTGACTTTGATGCTCCGAGATCCGGACCGCCTTGGAGCTTTATTGACACACCCTGATCATCCGATCCAAATAGTTATTGCGGGCAAAGCTCACCCCGCCGATGAGGGCGGAAAGGCACTCATTCAGCAGTTGGTGAGATTCGCTGATTCCCCTGAAGTGCGCCATCGAATTGTCTTCCTGCCCAATTACGACATAGGAATGGCCACAACGTTGTACCCAGGCTGCGATATCTGGCTCAATAATCCGATCCGTCCGCTTGAAGCAAGTGGAACATCCGGCATGAAGGCCGCGCTGAACGGCGCCCTGAACTTGTCCATCATGGATGGTTGGTGGGACGAGTGGTTCGATGGCTCAAATGGCTGGTCTATTCCGACAGCACATTCATCGTTGGATTCAGAAGATCGTGACGACTTCGAGGCCAAAGCAATGTATGACCTCATCGAGAGTGATATCGCTCCGAAGTTCTATCGTCGAGGCGACGACCAGCTTCCCCAGGATTGGTTGGAAATGATCCGACACACATTACGAACTTTGGGACCAAAGGTGCTCGCCACTCGAATGGTGAAGGAATATACCGAAAGATTGTATGCACCAGCGTCATTGGCTGGCGAACAGCTGGCACAAGATAATTTCCGGGGTGCACGAGAGTTGGCACAATGGAAACATTACGTGCGTGACCAATGGCCGTACATATCAATCGAACATGTGGAATCAGACGCAGGAGGTTCCACTGTCTCACTAGGCGACACTCTGCCAATTCTCTCCTATGTCTCATTAGCGGGGTTGAATCCCTCTGACGTCGTGATAGAGGCCGTTTATGGCCATGTTGACGATCTCGATGTCATAGAGAATGCACATCACGTGATACTCAAGCCTGAGTTGGAAGTTGGGAGCAATCGATGGAAGTACGTCGGTGAGATTCCCCTTCACCAGAGTGGGTCATTCGGTTATACGGTTCGAGTAGTTCCCTCCCACGCTCTCATGCCGAGCACGGCGGATTTGGGATTGCAAGTGTTGCCTGAAGTGAGCGCCAGTACAGGAGCACCTGACATACATTTACGTTGATGCACCGCGAGCCTTCATTACCAATGTGGACCGAGGGGTGATCATCACAGGCTGTCCCGCTATATACGAAGTTTCATGGGGCTTACCGTTTGTATGCGATGTGTCAAGAATTGGAATATACGAGTATCCGTCATAGGGGCCACCCGGCAAATAAAACTCGACTGGCTCACATCCTGCGTGGAAAATTGCTAAGAGGGCGTCACCGTGACTAGGTGAAATAAACATTCCAACGGTGGAAAGTGACTCAACGCCCCAGTCCTCGATTTCATGACCTCCCGGGCCGAACCACGCCAAGTCCTTTGGGCCACTCTCTGCATGCGGTAAACCCGTGAAAAACCCTGATGGGTGGATATGTCTCCAAGAAATGCGCACGTGATTCAGCGTTGCACATAAATCAACAAGATCCCAGTCAGATTGATTAAGTTCCCAACTCACCCAAGAAATTGAATTGTCTTGACAATAAGCGTTGTTGTTTCCGAGCTGTGTTCTGTGAAATTCATCGCCGGCTAGAAGCATGGGGACTCCACTGGACAGGTACATGGTTGCCAAGAAGTTTCGTACTTGGCGTGCTCGGGTCTCAATGATCTCCGGGTCAGTCGTTGGGCCTTCTATTCCATAGTTACTTGAGCGATTGTTGTCCGTACCATCTCGATTATCTTCGAGGTTCGCCTGATTGTGTTTATGGTTGTAACTGACTAAATCCCACAACGTGAAGCCATCGTGAGCAGTGACAAAGTTTATGTTTGTATACGGATCCACTGACTTTCCACCATGGATATCTTCGGAACCTGATAGGCGCCAACCGAGGTGAGCGATACCGGAATCACCTCGCCAAAAATCACGAACATCGTCCCTGTACCTGTCATTCCACTCACTCCACAAACTAGGAAAGGATCCAACGCGATAGCCGTCAGGTCCCACATCCCAAGGTTCGGCAACAAGTTTGACCTTTCTCAGCACTGGATCTTGCTGAACTGCATTGAGAAAAACTCCATGCATCTCGACATCTATTTCTCCACGCGCAAGGGCTGATGCGAGATCGAATCGGAATCCGTCCACGTGCATTTCGGTCACCCAATAACGCAATGAATCCATAATGACTTGTAGCGCCTGAGGTAGCGACGCGTTGACCGAATTCCCACAACCAGTGAAGTCAATGTATTCGCCAGATTCACTAATTCGATAGAAATCAATATTGTTGATTCCTTTGAAGCACAGAAATGGTCCATGTGCCCCGCCTTCGGCGGTGTGGTTATACACAACGTCGAGAATTACCTCGATCCCCGCGCGGTGAAGCTCTCGCACCATGAATTTGAAATCCTCGACTTCAGTTCCAGTTTGCGAAGCATATTGAGCATGCGGAGCGAAAAAGCCAATTGTGTTGTACCCCCAATAATTGGTCAGACCTGATTCCACAAGATGCCGCTCGCTGAGGAATGATTGAATCGGTAACAATTCAATTGCTGTCACACCTATGTGTCTTAGGTGCTCAATGAGTGCGGGTGCGGCTACACCCCGGAATGTTCCGCGCTCACTATCCGATACAGATGGATGTAGTTGAGTCAATCCCTTGACATGAGCTTCGTAAATCACGGTTTCAGCCCATGGGGTACTGGGAGGAGTGTCACCTTCCCAATCAAAATGGGATTCCGTCACAACGGAGTGCGGCACGAAATTCTTGTTATCGGTGGTCGAGATAGTGGATGGGTCTTCCAGAGAAAAGTCATAAATTGCGGGCGACTCAATGAGATTGCCTGCTATTCGTTTTGCGTATGGATCAAGCAGAAGTTTGTGTGGATTGAATCGCATGCCAGATTCAGGGTTCCATTCACCGGAAACGCGGAATCCATACCGTGAACCAATGGGTACATTGGGAACGACTGCGTGATAAGTCCCTTGAACAAGTCGTGTCAATTCGGTGTGATGTTCGACAGTGCCCCCCCTGGAATCAGTGACCAAAAGACAGAACACGACAGACGTGGCCCGAGGGGCCCACAGTGAGACATTGACTGATCCGTCGGGGAGAGGTGTGACACCAAAGTTGTCCCATAATCCTCCTGGCGCCCTCACGGTGGAGACTTTACTTGCTCCACTTTCGGCTATGGCCATCCTCTAAGGTGGGGCTCACATCATTACTCGAGATGCCGTGCATGCGGCAGCCGCATGTCCAATGGAGGGAATACTTACCGTGATAATTTCTGAAGAGGAATTTGTTCGTGTTGAACTAGATAATGGTGTTGCGATCTTGCATTTGACGCGTCCTCCCATGAATGCTCTCAATTTGCAGATGCAGCAGCAAGTCGCTCAGGCCGCCAACTTGATATCCACCCATAAGGAAGTTCAAGCGGCTGTCCTGTACGGGGGGCCGAAAGTTTTCGCAGCGGGGGCTGATGTCAAAGAGATGGCACTTATGTCCTACGCCGATATGGCTGACTCCGCACACCGTTTACGTGAGTCATTTGATGCCGTGGCACGAATCTCGCAACCGACGATTGCAGCTATCACGGGATTTGCCCTTGGTGGAGGACTGGAGCTGGCCATGTGTGCCGATTTTCGGGTAGCGGGCGATAACGCAAAACTTGGTCAACCGGAGATTCTTCTGGGAATCATTCCAGGTGCGGGTGGAACTCAACGGCTCCCACGACTTATTGGCCCTTCTCGAGCTAAAGAATTGGTTTTCGGCGGACACATGATTACTGCTGCTGAGGCACTCGAGATCGGCCTGATAAATCGCATCTGTGCACCGGACTTAGTACTGCAGACGTCGCTGGAGTGGGCCCAAACTTTTGTTGGAGGCCCGCGCATTGCCCTTGGTGCAGCAAAGCGTGCCATTAACAACGGGGTAAATGTAGATCTGGCTACTGGATTATCGATTGAAACAACAGAATTTGCCGCACTATTCGCAACAGAAGACCAAAAGAGCGGCATGAACTCCTTTATCGCTGATGGCCCTGGCCGAGCACAATTTAAAGGACGCTAATGCCGATAACCGATGATCAAATGCAAGCAGCTTGGAATGATCCCAAGCTTGCCAACATTGTGTATCACGATTGGGAATCCGAAACCTACGATGACAAATGGAGTATTTCCTACGACCAACGTTGCGTGGACTATGCCAGAAACTGCTTTGATCACGTCCTCCCTTTAGATGAACAGAATGACTATGACACTGTCGTTGAGCTCGGATCTGGAACAGGATTCTTCTTGCTCAACCTCATGCAATCTGGAATTGGAAAAAGAGGAATTGCCACGGATCTGAGTCGTGGCATGGTGTCCGTTGCCGCACGCAATGGCCAAAAATTGGGACTTCCTGTAACTGGAGCGGTGGCAGATGCTGAGTCGCTCCCTTTTGTCACCGGTAGCGTGGATTTGATAGTTGGGCACGCCGTGCTACACCATGTTCCAGATCTGGAGAAGCTTTTTTCTGAGGTTTTTAGGGTACTTAAACCCGGAGGACGATTTGTTTTCTGTGGAGAGCCCACGGAAAAGGGTGACATAGTGGCTCGTTCACTTTCACGGTTCACCTGGTGGGCTTCCACAAGAATGATGGCCCTACCCCCATTTGCGAATAAGTGGTCTCGTCCTGCCCAAGAGTTAATGGAATCTTCACGAGAACAAGCCCTTGAATCAATTGTTGATATTCATACTTTTGATCCTGATTCACTCGCCCGAATTGCATTGAGGTGTGGAGCGACGGATGTCTCCGTTGTTACCGAAGAATTAAGCGCCAGTTGGTTCGGATGGCCAGTTCGAACGTTTGAAGCTGCTGTGAAACCAGGGGCTTTGGGTTGGGGTTGGGCAAATTTTGCCTACGGGACTTGGAGTAAATTGGCAAAATTAGATAAAAAAGTACTATCTCGAATAGTACCCGATGAATTTTTCTACAATGTGTGCATCACTGGCGTAGCTCCTTAACTCATTCATGAAAATTTTGCATTTTTCTTGGGAGTACCCGCCCGTTATGTATGGTGGTTTGGGAGCGCATGTTGTTGAATTGACGCGTGAACAGGTGAAGCAAGGTCATGAAGTTTCCGTGGTTACACAACAGTCGAATCCAGCTTCACCTGTGCATGAGGTGGTACAGGGTGTTCAGGTTTTTAGGGCGAGAAGTGCTTACCCTCACGCGGCATTTTCTCAGAACTCGCTCGATGATTGGGCACACGGATTCGCCTTGGGTTCCTTTGCGCTGGCGCGCGACCACTTAGGAAGTGCCGTTCCCAACATTGTCCATGGACACGATTGGGTAGGGGCAGAGCAGGCTAATCTTTTTTCTCGATACCACGATATTCCTCAGGTCATCACCATCCACGCAACTGAATTTGGTCGTCATCAAGGGTGGTTGGTCTCGAGAACATCTCGCATAGTCCATTCGCGCGAATTGCGAGCGTTAGCGCAAGCAGATCAGATAATTGTGTGTAGTGATTACATGAAGCACGAATTGATCAATTCCTTGGGGGGCGACAGAAGAAAAATCTCCGTGGTACCCAATGGAATTGAGCCACCAAAAAACGGCCCTGTCTTTCCTGAATCTCGGGACAATGAATCCTTCACAATTGGATTCCTGGGTAGAGTCGAATGGGAAAAAGGTGCACATCATGTGATTGATGCACTCGCGATCTTGAATAGCCCTCGGTACCGCGTCAGCATTATTGGCGTGGGCAGTCAGCTGGGGGAGTTGCAGAGGAAAGTACATCGCCGAGGATTGGACGAGTATGTTGATTTCTTTGGTTATGTCTCACCGGAGCGAAAACAAGAATTGCTCGCGCAGTGCAATGCACTGGTGGTTCCATCTAGTTATGAACCCTTTGGAATAGTTGCCCTTGAATCTGGGATATCAGGTGTGCCGCTTGTGGTGTCTCAATCGGGCGGTTTGAAGGATATTGTGCCGTCTCATGAATTTGGGTATCCGCTAGTTCACGTCTCCGGACAAAATATTGCTCTATCAATCAGTGAAATTGACAGCGACCCACACCAAGCTGGCATACGGGCGCGCAAACTTTATGATCGAGTTTGCAAGGTGTACAACTGGGCGTCCATTTCCCAAATGACCACAAATGTCTACCATGAAGCGTTGAAAGAGCCTGGGAATGACTGAGTTCAAGATTCTTCGTTTTCGCAATGTGATGTGGGTTATTCGGAGCCGCGCATGGACTCCTTACTACTTAGTGAGGTATGCCAGGTTTCTTCGCCTTAGAATTTTTGGGCCACGTGATGTGGTGTGCCGTGGTTTCGTTTTCTTAGGAAAGGGCGTGGAGCTCAGCGTCCGAAAAGGCTTCGGTCGAATTGTCATTGAGCCATGGGTGCATTTAGGTGATCATAATCGGATTAGAGCCCATGAGGGCACCATCACAATCGGCACAAAGTCTGTATTCGGCCGCGATAACACCATTAATGCCTATCTGAATGTCTCGATCGGCTCCGAATGTATTTTCTCAGACGCCATATACATATGCGATTTCGATCATCGAATGGATGACATCACTGTCCCCATGCGGAGACAAGGGATTATCAAGTCACCGGTTGTGATCGAGTCTGATGTGTGGGTAGGAACAAAAGTCACTGTTTTGCGTGGGTCCATTATTGGCCGTGGTTCAGTGATTGGAGCGAATTCCGTGGTCAAGGGGTACTTTGAACCCCTCACCATTGCAGGTGGTGTCCCAGCGCGCGTTATCCGGTCACGGCGCGAAACTACTTCAGAGGCGCAAAAGAAGATGGAACATAAGGCCTATGTCAATGCGCTCACCCAAGCTGCTCAGGCACGGGGCCAGGACAAGGAAAATGGATAAAGGGAATCGTTGTAATCGGCTTCTGGGTCATTGAACAAAGTATTGAAGCGAGAATAATGTTGTTGGGACCGAGCGCGCCCGTACTCAGCAGCCGAGTCCCGGCTAACCATAAATGCCCAATCACTTGATAGTTGAAGCACGGCCTCATTAAGAAGTGAGGATTCACGTCGTGGCGGCATTCTTTTGCCTTCCAAGGAATCAAGAATTTTTCTTTGGGTGGCGTGGTTCATGACAACTAAGTCTCGAACGGAATTGGAAGTCCAAAGTCGCCAGTCTTTGCCTTCACCCCATGAAGTGTCACCTAGTGCAATAGAGAATTTGGGGTGTTGAGTGACTTGTTCGAGCGTAACTGTCTCGATACCAACTGCAGGAAGCCTCTCAATCACTTGTGTAAACCACTCCACACCCTCGCGCCACCAATGTCCAAGCAATTCAGAATCGATGGCAATGACGACCACCGTGGTATCGGGGGCGGATGAGTGTGATGAGGAATCCAAAATCGCTGACAGTTCACTGATGAATTCCTGCGCATCTCGGGTAACTGCTTCCCGTGCCTCTGCGGGGTCATATTCGAATTTCATTAAAGATGATTTGTCACCGACCCGAGATAAGCGAAGCCCGCGCTCAGTATCCACGTTATGGAAATCAAGGTATTCAGGGCGTCCCGGGTAGCCACGCTCCGAAGACCACACGAGATCACTTGCGGCTAAATCCCTGGCAATTACATTTACGGAACTCCCTTCGAGCCAATACGGGACATTGGGAAATCCACTTGCAGCGGCCACGGCTGATTGATCCACCAAGAAGTGGGTTACACCGAGGTCTTGATAAATGTTCTCTTGGCTCGGTCGATATCCGCACTCTGGCACCCAGATACCGGTTGGCTTGTTGCCCCAACGCCTTTGCGCATCGTTAAGCCCCTGAGACAAAACAAATGAATGAATATCGGGATCAAGTAAGGGGGAAAATGAATGTGCCAGTGGACCACCCAAAATTTCAATCGTGTGTGAATCAAGGAGTTTGCGGATCACGGGGGAGGCACCTCGTGAGAAAGAACTCCGAAAGAGATTGAGAGCCGAAGAGGCTTCTCTTATGTTGTGTTCGTAGGCCGGATGTGAACGCGGTATCTGCACTGTTCGCAACTGCCAATCTTCAAGCCAGATATGTAAGTTGTCCAATGCGTGTGGATGATCCAGTTGGGCAGCAAGTATCGGTGTGATACCCAATGAGGCAATATTTCGAAATCCACGATCTGAAAGATTGGATAAGGACTGAAATAAGGGCATATAGCAGTGGCCGTAGGCCTGATAAAGCCATTCTTCTCCCACCGGCCAACTCCCATGGCCCAGTACCCAAGGGAGATGACTGTGGAGGACAAAACAGACTTGGCCGCGATATTCCCCATCCCACAACTCGCCTGTTTCAGGATCCTTTGCCACAATATGACAGTAGTCCGTGTGCTGTGGTCGGGCGTAACGAGTTACCCATGGGTAACATAGTGGGCGTCGACCGTTGGTCAAGTTTCCGAAAGGGTAAATAACGTGAAAATCGCGGTGTGCGTAAAGCAGGTTCCAGACACCTGGGCAGAGAAGAAACTTCGTAGTTCTGATTCACGACTTGACCGAGAGTCCGCAGACGGCGTACTCAATGAGCTTGATGAGTATGCGGTTGAGCAAGCTCTTCAACTGGTTGAAGCCGCTGGTGGCGAAGTAGTGATAGTCACCATGGGTCCCGAGCGTGCGGGAGAAACACTGCGTAAGGCGATCAGCATGGGCGCAGACTCTGGAATTCACGTTGTCGATGACAATCTTGGTGGCTCTGATGCAGTTGCCACTTCAGCCGTGCTCGCTAAGGCGCTCACAGGTCGG
The DNA here is from genome assembly GCA_018402075.1 of Candidatus Nanopelagicales bacterium. Next base: position 289,774 of record JAGYJP010000002.1, read on the forward strand.
GATTTTGACCTTATTCTGTTCGGGTCTGAGTCGACGGATGCGCGGATGTCTGTCATACCCGCCATGGTTGCGGAGCGGCTCGATCTGCCACAGGTGACATTCGCCCAAAAAGTCGAAGTGAATGGATCCGAACTCACAGTAGAACGTGTGACGGAATATGGATTTGATGTTTTATCAACTCAACTTCCAGCCGTGGTCAGCGTGGTGGAAAAGATAAACGAGCCACGTTACCCATCTTTCAAGGGAATTATGGCAGCGAAAAAGAAGCCCGTTGACATTCTGACGGTTGCAGACTTGGGTCTCGAGGCATCTGTTGTGGGTGCCAGTGCTGCCTGGAGCGAAGTCAAGGACTTCGCTGCTCGGCCTCCCAAGGCTGCCGGTGTCGTTATCGCAGATGAAGGCGATGGCGGAGTAAAGATTGCAGATTTCCTCACCTCGCAGAAAATCATTTAAGGAGCACTCATGACTGACGTACTTGTTCTTGCGGAGCATCACGATTCTGAGATTAAGAAGATCACATTGGAACTGGTGACCGGTGCCCGTGTGCTGGGTGATCCTGTGGTTCTGTGGCTTGGCGCTGGCTGCACAGATGAAGTTGTAGCCACACTGGGTAATTACGGTGCAACGAAAGTGTTGGTTGCGGACACCGATGTCGTGAAAAATCACCCGGTGGCTCCAGGTGCGGAAATCTTGGCTTCTTTGATAAACTCCATGACTCCAAGTGCTGTCCTTGTCCCATCAACTGCAGATGGCAAGGAAATAGCGGCGAGAGCAGCTATCAAGACAAGCAGTGGAATTATTACCGATGCAGTGGAAATTGCTGCTGATTCGACTGCCACCCAAAGCGTGTTTGGGGGTAGCACGGTGGTGCATTCGCGGGTGACTCAGGGCACGCCCATTATTACGGTGCGCCCGAATGCGATTCCCGCGACACCACAACCATTCGCCGCAGTCCGCGAAGATATCTCCGTGGATATCAGTGCTGCAGCACAGCGGGTCATTGTGAAAGATCGCACTGTTGTAGCCAAGGGCGCGCGTCCCGAGCTCACTGAGGCCGAGGTTGTCGTTAGTGGTGGCCGAGGTGTCGGTGGGGCTGAGGGCTTTGGCGTGATTGAAACCCTCGCCGATTCACTGAATGCTGCGGTCGGTGCTTCCCGTGCGGCAACCGATGCCGGATGGTACCCACATCAGTATCAGGTGGGACAAACTGGAAAAACTGTGGCGCCCCAGCTCTACATTGCGAATGGAATTTCGGGGGCTATTCAGCATCGTGCCGGCATGCAAACATCGAAAGTGGTCGTTGTGGTCAATAAGGATTCTGAGGCGCCCATTTTTGAGTTGGCCGACTATGGCGTGGTTGGTGACTTATTTAGTGTTGTTCCACAACTCACCGAGGAAATCACCAAGCGAAAATAGGTCGTTCGTCTAACCATCGGCGCCTTTATGCGTTATTGCAAGATGTATATGCTTGTTGCCCGTGCGAATTGCACGGGCACTTGCATAGTGGGTGCGGTGTAAATGGAATGTACTCGCCTGAATCACGAGGTAGGAGGCTGTTGTGTCACGCGTCTACCTTGACCATGCTGCCACTACGCACCTTCGGCCGGAAGCAGCACAAGCTTGGATACAGGCCGGACAGCACGTGGGGAATGCATCGAGTCTGCATACATCTGGAAGATCCGCCCGAAGAATTGTGGAACAAGCCCGTGAGTCCATCGCTGAAGATCTAGGTGTGCGCCCCTCGTCGGTCATTTTTACCGGAGGGGGTACCGAATCTGACAACCTTGCCATTAAAGGGCTGTTCTGGGCTCGATCCAAGAACGGAGGTCCACGAGGGATCGTCACCAGCGCCGTGGAACATCACGCAGTCCTTGACCCGATCTTGTGGCTGCGGGATCATGAAAATGCCGAGGTATCCTTTTTGCACGTTGATTCCACCGGAAAAGTTGATGTACATCAACTTCGCACTTTGCTGGAATCAGGTGGTGTTGCACTTGTGTCCATCATGTGGGCAAATAATGAAATTGGAACTATTCAGCCGGTGCAAGAAATTTCCGCTTTGTGTCGAGAATTTAATGTTCCATTCCACACCGATGCGGTTCAAGCTTTCGGACAACTTGATCTTGGACTGACAGAACTAGGGGCCACTGCAGTAACCCTTAGCAGTCATAAAATCGGAGGACCCGTTGGCGTAGGCGCGCTCATCATGGACCCTCATGAAAAAGTTGTCCCAATATTGCATGGAGGTGGTCAGGAAAGAGAGATTCGCTCGGGCACTCTCGATCCAGCGTCAATCTCAGCCTTTGCTGCCGCTTCACGGTTAGTAAGCCAAGCTCGGGAAGCACATGCACAGGAAATGCGAGACATTCAACAGTACTTGATAAGTGGTGTGGAATCAGCTATTCCAAAGGCGCGACTTAATGGCCCGTTGCCGGGTGAAGATCGTTTACCCAACAATATTCACTTCTCCTTTCCGGGATGCGAAGGTGACTCACTCCTCATGCTGCTGGATGCTGCCGGAATTGATTGTTCCACCGGATCCGCATGTACCGCCGGCATCCCGGAGCCCAGCCACGTTCTTTTAGCTATGGGTGTCGAAGAAAAAATCGCTAGAGCTTCTCTTCGCTTCAGCCTTGGGCGAGGGAGTTCCAAAGAACATGCGGATCTGCTTGTAGCTGCATTGCCAGCTGTTGTGGAGCGCGCAATTCGGGCAGGATCGGTATAACAATGCGCGTTATTTCAGCCATGAGTGGAGGCGTGGATTCTTCGGTAGCCACCGCTCGCATGATTGATCAAGGCCACGACGTGGTGGGTGTGCATCTAGCTTTGTCTCGCACAGATTCACATGGCAAGAGTCGAGGTTGCTGCACCCTAGATGACGCCCGTGATGCGCGTCGGGTGGCTGACAAACTAGGAATCCCATTTTATGTGTGGGATTTCTCTACTCAGTTTGCTGATAGTGTCATGAACAATTTTCTTGATGAATACTTGGCGGGGCGCACACCAAATCCGTGCCTCAGGTGCAATGAAAAGATTAAGTTCAGTGCCGTATTAGATCGCGCACTCGCCTTGGGATTCGATGCCGTGGCCACCGGGCACTACGCTCAATTGAGGGAGGGCCCGCATGGCAGAGAAATGCATCGCGCAGTCGACCCTTTGAAGGATCAGTCATATGTTCTTGGCGTTTTGACTCAAAAGCAATTGGAACACTCATTTTTTCCACTTGGTGGGGACCACAAGCCTGCAATTCGAGCGGAGGCCGAAGCCCGTGGACTGCTCACCGCGCAGAAGCCGGACAGTCACGACATCTGCTTTATTCCCGATGGCGACACGGCTGGGTTCCTGGTGAAGAAACTGGGTGAAAGTCCCGGTGCGATTCGAGATATTTCCACGGGGGAGGTCCTTGGAGAACACCAAGGAACTTTTACAGTCACCATAGGTCAACGTCGTGGACTTAACCTTAAAATACCAGCGGAAGATGGTAAACCACGATACGTCGTAAATGTAGATCGCGATTCACACGATGTTTTTGTTGGCGCGCCGGAGTTGCTTGACGTGTATCAACTCATTGGTGTCGATTCCATTTGGGCAGGCCCTCCCTTAACGTCCGCTCCGACGGAAGTTCTGGCACAGGTACGGGCACATGCGGAACCCGTCCGAGCTGAGGCGTTCGTTCTCGATTCATGTTTGCATGTAACGCTTCGTGAACCGATTAGAGGTTTAGCACCCGGCCAAGCAGTAGTTGTTTACGAGAACACGCGAGTTATTGGTTCGGCCACGATTGTGGCCACGGATCGAGTGAATCCGAAGGGCTACGCTTTCCCCAGTCCCTCTCATGTGGGCGGGTAGTTCGTGTCACAGGCCAGAGTCAGCGGCCTAGGAGTTGTGCCGGGGCAGTCAAGTGTGGAGGCTGCCCATGTTGTTGCAGGGGAATGTGGTGCCGCACCATTTGTCCCCGTTATTCCCCGGCGAGGCCCGGGGGCGGATCCGGTGGGGAGAACCGCTGGATTCCTCACGAATATTTCCCCACAGTTTGGACTGATGACCGTTCCCTCAGGGTGGCGACTACATGGCTCGCCAGGTCGAGACATGGCGCGAGCGCGAGGATTCCTCAGCGAAGACTTCGATTCTTTGGAAGAACAATTTCAAGGTTTCCGTGGACCGTTGACCGTATCCATTGTGGGACCGGTGAGTTGGGCGGCCTCGGTTGAAGGGCCAGGGGGAGAGAAACTTATTCGTGATCATGGTGCTTTGCGTGACATCAGCATCGCTCTATCCCTTGTCATTGCTGGATTGACCGTCGATTTTTCACGGAGACTTCCGGGCGCAGTACTGACAGTTCAAATTGACGAGCCTCTTGTCATGTCCGCAACCACGGGGGAAATACCCACGGCGAGTGCACTCCGGACATATGTTGCCCTAGATCGTCAGTTTGTAGCAGCTTTGTGGAGCCCGCTATTCATTGAAGCCGCAGCGATGGGAGTCGGCTATGGAATCAACGCTAGCGGCGGTCACGTCTCATTGAGTGATCCCTATGTTTCCCTACTTCGAGCTGCGAGCGTGACCAGGTTTTATGCCATGGAAACCGCCAAAGAACTGGGGGAAGTCATTGAGTCCGGTGCGGAGACCGTCTGGATCGCATCACAACGCTTAACGGGTCTCGATCTAGCCCGAGATATCGCTGCTCGGATCGGCTCACTCGGCTTTGAGTTGACGGATTTCACACCTACTGCCCTAGTTGTTCCCAGCGAAGCAAACATGGTGGACGACTGGGCGAAAGCCCGACGTGCGTGGAATCGAACTCAAGGAGCGGTAGATTTGTTGAATGATCCAGATCGCCTCATGTCTTGCTGAGGGAATCTGATGCCCGCGGGTCCTCCTCCTCGCGCCCACAAGCGGTGGGTTGAGTTAGTCGATCAGATTAACCATGCGCGAGTCCAGTATTCACTGGAAGCCGCACAGACCCTTTCAGATGCAGAATATGACGCCCTACTCGTTGAACTGATCACTCTCGAGAACCAGTATCCACTGCTAATTACAGGTGATTCACCCACGCAATCGGTGGGTGGCTATAGCTCTGAGCTGTTCGATCCTGTGACTCATTTGCAGCCCATGTATTCACTAGACAATGCATTTAGCGATGAAGAAATTACTTCTTGGATGGAGCGCATCGCATCTGCGCTTGGTAGTTTTCCTTCACTTCTCTGCGAATTAAAGATTGATGGACTTGCCGTAGATGCTGTTTATCGGAAAGGGATTCTGACGTCGCTCGCCACGAGGGGCGATGGAACAACCGGCGAAGACGTTACCGTGAATTCACTTTTGATCGCATCGATCCCGCAACGATTGAAGGGAAAAAAATTTCCGGCTGTCCTCGAAGTCCGAGGCGAAGTTTTTTACCCATTAGCAGCCTTTGACAGTATTAACGAAGAACAGGCAAAAGCGGGCAAGCCGTTGTTCGCGAATCCACGCAATGCAGCCGCCGGAGCATTGCGTCAGCGATTGGATAAACGAGAAAACGAATATTATGCAGCCCAAGGAACAAAGCGCGAGTTGCGGCTTGCGAATGAGTTAAATGCCGCACGCTTGCGGCTTTCCGAGTTGGAGTTCATTGTTCACGGAATCGGAGCGCACTCCGAATTGAAATTGGTTTCCCAGAGTGACACTTATGAAATCCTTAAGTCAATGGGACTACCAATCAGCTCGCATTATTCCGTCGAGAACTCGCCAGAAAAAGTCTTGGCATTTATTCGCGATCGCAATGAAAGTCGCTCCTCGGTTGATTTTGATATCGATGGTGTCGTGGTCAAAGTAGATAACTTTGCCGAACAAGATCAATTGGGATTTACGTCTAGGGCACCTCGCTGGGCTATTGCCTATAAATACCCACCGGAGGTTGTTAGAACGCGTCTTATCAATATAGAAGTCAGCGTTGGCCGAACGGGCAGGGTGACTCCCTATGCAGTTATGGAACCCGTGCAAGTTGCGGGAACCACAGTGTCCATGGCTACTTTGCACAATCCCTTTGAAGTGGAGCGTAAAGGCGTTCTCATTGGCGATACTATTTTTCTTCGCAAGGCGGGGGAAATCATCCCTGAAGTATTAGGTCCGGTGATTGAAGAACGAACGGGCTCGGAGCGGACCTTTGTCATGCCCAGCACATGTCCAGAGTGTGGTACCGCACTTGCTCCGGAAGCCGAAGGAGACAAAGACATCCGATGCCCCAACGCGCGTGGGTGCCCTGCGCAGTTGCGCGAACGACTCTTTCACTTGGGCTCACGCGGCGGTCTAGATATTGAAGGACTTGGTGAAAAATCGTCGAGAGCGCTTCTCGAGTCACATATCGTGACAAATGAAGGTGATATTTTCAATCTCACCACCGATCAACTACTTTCCAGCAAGTTTTTCACTAGAGACCCGCATAAGGGTGAAGTGGGTCCACAACTTAATGAGGCGGGACTGACCCTTTTGTCCCAGCTTGATGCGGCTAAAAAACAACCACTCTGGCGGTTTCTGGTGGCATTGAGCATTCGGCACGTCGGCCCTACGGCAGCCAAAAAATTAGCAAAGGAATTTGGCTCCCTCTCGGCAATTGAAGAGGCAACAGAGCCGGAATTGTCTGCGGTGGACGGTATCGGCGAACGCATTGCAGCGAGTATCCGTGATTTTTTCCAAGAAGACTGGCATCGGGAAATTATCCGCAAATGGAACGCTGCGGGAGTGAGTTTTGTTGATATTCCAGTCAGGGTCAATGGACCGCTCGAAGGGAAAACAATTGTGATTACAGGTTCCATCGCGGGATATACACGAGACTCAGCGCAAGAAGCTCTGGCGGACTTGGGGGCTCATCTGTCCGGGTCGGTCTCCGCTAAGACTGACCTCGTCGTGGCTGGGGACAAGGCTGGATCGAAAGTTGCGAAAGCACGTTCATTGGGCGTGCCGATCATAGGACCGACAGGTTTCGAAGAACTGGTTCGCGGAGACTTTAAGGCGGCATTGGCGATTCCGGACCGACCACATTGATCGGGCGAATTCCCCACGCGTGAGTGCCAATAGAATGTGAAAATGTCATCTATTGACCGTGAGCAGGTAATTCACCTTGGACGATTAGCTCGGCTGGAATTATCTGATGTTGAGGTCACTCACTACACCGAACAGTTGGATCAAATATTGGGTGCAATAGCGCTGATTTCTCAGGTAGCGGCAGAGGATATTCCGCCTACGTCGCATCCGATCCCCATGACAAATGTATTCCGCGATGACATTCCTGTTTCAGGGCTAGAGAGGTCCGTGGTTGCTGAAGGCGCACCAGCATGGGAAGACGATCGTTTTCTTGTTCCACGAATTCTGGATGACCCAGCATGAATCAGAAAATCCACTCAATGGAGGTCGATCTCATTCGCCAGAGCGCTTCTACTTTAGCCAGTGCTATTGCCCAAGGTGATATCACCAGTGAACAAGTGACTGCTGCGCACTTGGATCGGATTGAACAGGTTGACTCTTCCGTGCATGCTTTCCTCCATGTCAATCGAGAGCAATCGCTTGAACGTGCGCGTACTGTTGATCGGGGCATTGCCGATGGCAGCATTTCAAGCCCCTTGGCCGGCGTCCCCATTGCTTTGAAGGATCTTCTCGCAACGAAAGGAGTTCCCACCACGTGTGGTTCACGAATTCTGGAAGGTTGGCGGCCACCGTATAACGCCACCATCGTCGATCGCCTTGAAGCTGCTGGCGTGGTCTCACTCGGGAAAACAAATATGGATGAATTCGCCATGGGTTCCTCCACCGAGCACAGCGGTTATGGACCAACTCGAAACCCTTGGGATTTGGAACGCATCCCAGGTGGGTCTGGCGGCGGGTCAGCGGCCGCTCTTGCAAGCTTTGAAGCACCGTTAGCAATTGGTACTGACACCGGCGGATCTATTCGACAACCCGCTGCTGTGACGGGAACGGTGGGTGTTAAGCCGACATACGGTGGGGTATCACGATATGGAATCGTGGCGTTAGCTTCGTCACTGGATCAAGCAGGACCATGCGCCCGCGATGTCATGGATACTGCGCTTCTTCATTCGATCATCGCTGGATACGATCCACGCGACTCTACTTCTATTAATTCGGCAGTCCCAGATGTCATTCGCGCTGCGCAATCAGCTGATGTACGCGGCATGAAAATTGGCGTCATCAAGCAACTGCAGGGCGAAGGATTCCAGCGGGGCGTGCTTGATCGATTTAATGCTGCTCTCGACATCTTGGCAAGTCTGGGGGCTGAAATCATTGAAGTGTCATGTGAGCACTTCCAATACGCCCTGGGTGCCTATTACCTCATTCTTCCATCGGAGGCATCCAGTAACCTTGCACGTTTTGATGGAATGCGATTTGGAATACGTAAAGGCGATAATGGCGACAATTCTGTTGAACAAGTCATGAGTGCAACTCGTGAAGCAGGATTTGGTCCTGAAGTAAAGCGCCGAATAATGCTCGGCACTTATGCGCTGTCCAGTGGCTACTACGACGCCTACTACGGTCAGGCGCAAAAAATTCGCACGCTAATCACCCGCGATTTTGAGTCCGCATTCGCTCAAGTAGATGTCCTCGTTTCACCGACCGCACCCACGACGGCATTTAAAATTGGGGAGAAGCTCGATGACCCGTTGGCCATGTATCTCAACGATATTGCCACGATCCCTGTCAACCTCGCAGGCAACTGTGCCATGTCTCTCCCCATCGGTTTGGCTTCAGAAGATGGCTTACCCGTTGGTTTTCAGATAATTGCCCCAGCCATGGCCGATGACCGTCTCTATCGTGTTGGGTCAGCCCTTGAAGGGGCACTTGTTGACCAATGGGGCGGATTGCTTATTGAGGAGGCTCCTGCTTTATGACCTCTACAGCATTTGACAGTGTCATCAATGAATTTGAGCCTGTTATTGGATTAGAAACGCATATTGAATTGGGCACGCGAACCAAAATGTTTTGTGGATGCTCTACTGAATTTGGTGGCGATCCGAACACTCACGTGTGTCCTGTCTGCCTGGGGCTTCCTGGCTCTATGCCCGCGGTCAATCGGGCAGCGGTGGAGTCCACAATCCGCATGGGCTTGGCCTTGAATTGTTCGATTGCACCGTGGTCCCGTTTTGCTCGCAAAAATTATTTTTATCCCGATATGCCAAAGAATTATCAAATCTCACAATATGACGAACCATTGTGTAGCAATGGGTTTCTTGAGGTCACCCTCGTGACCGATAACGGTCCTCAGATGTTTCGCATCGAGATCGAACGTGTTCACATGGAGGAAGACACGGGCAAACTTACGCACAGTGGTGGCGCTGGCCGAATCCACGGCGCGACACACTCCTTGGTCGATTACAACAGAGCCGGTATTCCACTAATCGAGGTTGTGACAAAGCCGATAACCAATACGGGCATGCTGGCGCCTGAGGTGGCAAAGGCATATGTCGCGGAGTTGCGGGACCTGATGCGGGCGCTTGGGGTGTCTGATGTTCGAATGGAAGAGGGGTCCCTTCGTTGCGATGTCAATGTTTCGCTTGGGCGCCCCGGAGACCAATGGGGCACCAGAACTGAAACCAAGAATGTGAACTCACTGCGTTCGGTTGAGCGTGCTGTTCGAACGGAAATGATTCGCCAGGCCGAGCGATTGCGTGCCGGAGACCGAATTATCCAAGAAACGCGCCATTTCAATGAAGAATCTGGTGACACGACATCAGGTCGGTCCAAGGAGCAGGCTGAAGATTATCGATATTTTCCTGAACCAGATCTCATCCCGGTGGCACCATCGGAGCAATGGATTTCTGAGCTCCGAAAGACATTGCCGGAGATCCCTTCTATGCGCAGAGCTCGTCTTCAGAAATCATGGGGCATCAGTGACTTTGACATGGCCAGTCTGGTCAATGCGGGGGCTCTTGATCTCATTGAACGAACAGTTGATTCAGGAGTGAGCGAGCAGGCAGCTCGAAAGTGGTGGATGGGTGAATTTTCCCGTATCGCTAATGAACGTGGGTGTGAACTTGAAGAGTTACAGATTCAACCGTTAGATATTCAGGAAGTGGAAGCTCTTATCGAGAATGGAGAATTGACTGACAAGTTGGCTCGGTCAGTTTTCGAAGGGGTCATTGCTGGTGAGGGGTCTGTCACCAAAGTTATTTCTAGCAGGGGTTTAAAGGTGGTTAGTGACGATAGCTCGCTCATGGCAGCTATTGAACAGGCATTATTAGATCAGCCTGATATTGCTGAGAAAATAAAGTCGGGCAAAATCCAAGCTGCGGGGGCAATTGTTGGTGCAGTCATGAAAGCAACTCAGGGGCAGGCCGATGCAGCTAAAGTGCGATCACTGCTCTTCAAGCAACTAGGTGTATCCGAATAATTCATCCGAGTAGACAGGTTCCCGCTATGCCAAACACAACATCTCACAATATGAAACCTCGAAGCTCCGACGTTACCGAAGGCCTTGAGCGGTCCGCAGCACGAGGCATGTTGCGCGCGGTAGGCATGACCGATGAAGATTTTCCTAAGCCGCAGATTGGTATTGCCTCGAGCTGGAATGAAATCACTCCCTGCAATTTATCCCTCGCGCGCCTTGCTATTGCGGCTAAAGAAGGTGTTCATGCAGCTGGTGGATTTCCCATGCAGTTTGGAACTATCTCGGTCTCTGATGGCATCTCCATGGGCCACGAAGGCATGCACTTCTCACTTGTGAGCCGGGAGATAATTGCCGATTCCGTCGAAGCTGTTATGCAAGCTGAGCGCCTCGATGGCATGGTGACTTTTGCTGGTTGTGATAAGTCGCTTCCCGGAATGCTCATGGCAGCTGCTCGGTTAGACCTTGCATCTGTTTTCGTGTATGCAGGATCGATTTTGCCCGGCTTTGTAAAACTTTCTGATGGAACAGAAAAAGATGTCACGATCATTGATGCATTTGAAGCGGTCGGAGCATGTTCGCGCGGTCTAATGTCTCGCGAAGATGTAGATGCCATCGAGCGCGCAATCTGTCCGGGTGAAGGAGCGTGCGGTGGCATGTACACCGCCAACACCATGGCAAGTGCGGCAGAGGCCATGGGAATGTCCCTTCCTGGGTCTGCAGCTCCTCCCGCGGTTGATCGGCGTCGCGATGGTTTCTCCCGCAAGTCTGGTGAGGCGGTTGTGGAGTTGATCCGTCAAGGAGTCACAACTCGAGACATCATCACTAAACAATCATTAGAGAATGCGATCGCGGTGGTCATGGCGTTTGGTGGTTCAACAAACGCGGTGTTGCATTTACTTGCGATTGCCCATGAAGCACATGTAGAGCTGTCCCTTCATGACTTCCACCGCATTGGTTCAAAAGTGCCGCTGCTCGCTGATGTCAAACCATTTGGTCGTTATGTCATGAGCGATGTTGATCGGGTCGGGGGAGTTCCGGTAATCCTGCGCGCGCTTCTCGATGCTGGTTTGATTCATGGTGACTGCCTCACGGTCACAGGAAAGACCATGGCAGAAAATCTTGAATCCATTAATCCTCCGGATCCCGATGGCGATATTTTGTATGCATCAAAAAATGCCATCGCGGTAAGTGGTGGAATCACGATACTGAGTGGCTCGCTTGCCCCCGAGGGTGCTGTTGTGAAAAATGCGGGTGTTCACGTGGAATCATTCAAAGGCAAGGCTCGCGTATTTGATCGTGAGCAAGCTGCCATGGATGCGCTCGAAGACGGAACCATTACCTCCGGCGATGTTGTTGTAATCCGCTACGAAGGCCCCAAAGGTGGCCCGGGAATGCGCGAGATGCTCATGGTGACGGCAGCCATTAAGGGAGCGGGACTAGGCAAGGAAGTGCTTCTCATCACCGACGGTAGGTTTTCGGGGGGTACCACGGGACTGTGCGTGGGTCACGTAGCCCCGGAGGCGGCCGACGGTGGCCCTATTGGCCTGGTGGAAGATGGTGATCTGATCGCAATCAACCTTCAGACCCGTCAACTTGACCTCCAGGTAGATCCAGCCGAGCTGGAAAGGCGTAGGCAAAATTTCACACCCCTTCCTCCACGGTATGAACGCGGAGTCCTTGCGAAATACGTGAAATTGGTGGGAAGTGCCTCCCGAGGGGCGGTCTGCGACTAAATAGGGCCCTCGGGGGTGACAGCCGAGGCAGATGAGACTATTGTGGCCCCATGGCAAAAAAGTTTTCGGTAGTAGTTATTAGGCGCGTGGGCTAAGCAGCACTCCTACGCGCAGCCCTCCGCAACCCACTTGGGTCGGGGGGTTTTTCATTCACAAGAAATCAAAATAGATCAGCCCCCAAAGATCAGCCCCCAAAAAGTTAGACCACCAAGAAGTAGAACGGACTGGACATGACTCAAGAGATCAGCGGAGCCCAAAGCCTCGTTCAATCAATGGAAGCGGCAGGTGTCGAGGTCGTATTTGGTATCCCGGGCGGTGCGATTCTTCCGGCCTACGACCCAATCATGGATTCCACGAAGATTCGCCATATTTTGGTTCGACATGAACAAGGCGCAGGGCACGCTGCGGAGGGGTATGCCTCCGCTACCGGGCGTGTGGGAGTCTGCATGGCAACAAGTGGCCCGGGTGCAACCAACTTGGTCACACCCATCGCCGATGCATACATGGACTCGGTTCCCATGGTGGCTATCACCGGCCAGGTCCCGAGCGCGGCGATCGGCACCGATGCCTTCCAAGAAGCCGATATCCGTGGCATCACTATGCCTATCACCAAGCATAATTTCCTTATCACGGATCCTGATCAAATCTCTACCGCGATCGCACAGGCATTCCACTTGGCGTCCACGGGTCGGCCAGGCCCAGTGTTGGTGGATATTTCTAAAGACGCCCTCCAAGCTATGACAACGTTTAATTGGCCGGATGAAATAGACCTTCCCGGCTACCATCCCAAAACTCGACCGCATTCCAAGCAAATTCGAGAGGCAGCCAAGCTTATTCTTAGTTCTCGCCAGCCAGTTTTGTATGTCGGTGGTGGGGTTATTCGAGGAAATGCATCTGAGTCACTTCGCAAGTTGGCTGATTTGACGGGCATTCCCGTCGTCACGACCCTCATGGCTCGTGGAGCATTCCCCGATTCCCATCCGCAACACCTTGGCATGCCAGGAATGCATGGAACGGTGGCAGCAGTGGGGGCACTTCAACAGGCAGACCTATTGATTACTTTAGGTGCTCGTTTTGATGACAGAGTGACCGGCAAGTTGTCTTCCTTTGCACCAAAGGCCGCGGTGATCCACGCCGATATCGATCCAGCTGAGATCGGGAAGAATCGTCAGGCCGATATTCCAATAGTCGGCGATGTCGCCGAGGTGATCCCAGATCTCATCACGGCTCTTCAAGCCGAAATGGATCAGGGCACGCATGGGGACTATGAAGGTTGGTGGCTACAACTCAACCGCCTGCGCGATGTCTATCCACTCGGTTATGACCTGCCTCAGGATGGCTCGTTGTCACCTCAATATGTCATTGAGCGCCTAGGCAAGATTTCGGGTCCAGAATCCATATATGCGGCGGGAGTGGGTCAGCATCAAATGTGGGCCGCTCAATTCATTGGCTATGAATTCCCTGGCACATGGTTGAATTCCGGTGGTGCCGGCACCATGGGCTATGCGGTTCCAGCAGCCATGGGGGCGAAAGTGGGTCGCCCCGATGCAACCGTATGGGCTGTTGATGGCGATGGATGCTTCCAAATGACCAATCAGGAACTGGCAACATGCACTATTAATGAGATTCCGATTAAGGTCGCGTTGATAAATAACTCTAGTTTAGGAATGGTGCGCCAATGGCAAACCTTGTTCTACAACGAGCGTTACTCAAATACAGATCTGCACTCACATCGATTCCCCGATTTCGTAAAGTTGGCGGAGGCTTATGGTGCTTACGGGCTTCAGTGTGACTCGCCTGACCAAGTTGATTCGGTCATAGAAAAAGCTCTCAGCCTCAACGATGCCCCCGTAGTGATTGATTTTGTTGTTCATCGCGATGCCATGGTGTGGCCAATGGTTGCCGCTGGAACAGGCAATGACGAGATCATGTACGCCCGGTCAATTGCACCTGAATGGGGGAGTGACGACTAATGTCTCGACACACTTTGTCCGTTTTGGTCCAGGATCAACCGGGGGTCTTGGCAAGAGTTGCGAGCCTTTTCTCACGCCGCGGGTTCAACATTGAGTCACTCGCGGTCGGTCCCACAGAGGTCACTGATGTTTCTCGTATGACGATTGTGGTCAACGTGGAAGACCTCCCCCTCGAGCAGGTCACAAAACAACTGAATAAATTGATCAACGTGCTCAAGATTGTAGAACTGGAACCAGATCAATCAGTTCAGCGGGAAATTATGCTGGTCAAGGTTAAAGCAGACTTGGAGTCTCGTAGCCATATTTTGGAAACGGTCCAGCTTTTCAGAGCCAAAGTCGTTGATGTTGCACACGATGCGGTCACAATTGAGGCAACAGGTGCCCATGACAAGCTCATTGCTCTCCTGAGGGTTCTAGAGCCATATGGAATAAGGGAGCTTGTTCAATCCGGAATGGTAGCCATGGGTAGGGGTTCACGCTCCATTAGTGACCGTACGCTTAGATCCTCAGATAAATCAGCATAACTAGTCCCGCGACATTGTCCCCCATTCAATTAGCACCCCGATAGGTATAAAGGAGAGCCACAGTGGCCGAACTGTTTTATGAAGTAGATGCCGATCTTGATCTCATCAAGTCGCGGAAGGTAGCCATTATTGGATTCGGCAGTCAAGGTCATGCTCATGCCATGTCCCTTGCTGATTCAGGTGTAGACGTTCGGGTGGGGCTGGCTGAAGGATCCAAAAGTAGGGCTAAAGCTGAAGCGGCAGGTTTGCGTGTTGTAGATCCAGCGACTGCCGCGGCTGAAGCGAGCGTCATCATGATGCTTGTGCCGGATCCGGTTCAAAAGAAGATTTACGATGACTCAATTCTTCCCAATCTGACAGAGGGTGACGCACTCTTTTTTGCCCACGGATTTAATATTCGATTCGGCTATATCAAGCCACCTGTATTTGTCGATGTATGCATGGTGGCGCCGAAAGGCCCGGGACACCTTGTTCGGCGCGAGTATTCAGCGGGCAGAGGTGTCCCAGTTTTGATCGCGGTTGAGCAGGATTCATCAGGTCAGGCATTGGCGTTGGCACTGAGCTATGCGGCGGCCATTGGGGGCTTAAAAGCTGGTGGGATCAAGACCACATTCACAGAAGAAACCGAAACCGATCTCTTTGGTGAGCAAGCAGTGCTCTGTGGTGGTGCTTCGCAGCTTGTCATGTATGGATTCGAAACCTTGATCGAAGCTGGCTATCAGCCTGAGGTCGCTTATTTTGAGTGCCTCCATGAACTCAAATTGATTGTTGATCTCATGTACGAAGGCGGTATTGCTAAGCAGCGTTGGAGCGTATCTGATACGGCAGAGTTTGGTGACTATGTTTCCGGTCCCAGGGTCATTGACGAGAATGTGAAGAAGAATATGAAGGCGGTGCTCGAAGATATTCAAAACGGATCGTTTGCCGATCGCTTCGTTACCGATTACAACAACGGCAGTCCCGAGTTTTTGGAGTTGCGAGCGCATGGTGAAAAACACCCGATCGAAGCTGTTGGGCGCAAGCTTCGATCCATGATGTCCTGGGTGTCCGGTAGCGATAGTGATTACGTCGAAGGAACCGCTCAGAGGTGACTAACCCGCACCTAACTCAGAACACCCTTGTGAGTCTCACCGCGTGATCCGCAGGATGTCCTCAGCAATAGAATGGTCGGGTGACTAAAGCCAAAGTCCTCATTGCCGAGGAGCTCTCTCCTGCCACTGTTGAAGCACTTGGACCTGATTTCGACATCGTTCACTGTGATGGCGCAAATCGCGATGAACTCCTGTCGGCAATTGTAGATGTTGACGCATTGCTTGTGCGTTCAGCAACGCAGGTAGATGCTGAAGCGCTCGCGACTGCGAAACAGCTGAAAGTTGTTGCTCGGGCTGGTGTTGGGCTAGACAATGTTGATGTCAAGGCTGCAACACAAGCCGGTGTCATGGTGGTGAACGCTCCCACTTCCAATATTGTGAGTGCCGCTGAATTGGCGGTTGCTTTGATGCTGGCGAGTGCGCGCAATATTGTCCCAGCAAATGAAGCACTGCACAAAGGTGAATGGAAAAGAAGTAAGTACACGGGTGTTGAAATTGCAGACAAAGTGGTCGGCATTGTCGGATTGGGCAGGATTGGCGTATTGGTGGCCCAACGCTTAAATTCTTTTGGAGTACAGCTCATTGCATATGACCCGTATGTTCAACCGGCTCGAGCTGCGCAACTTGGAGTTCGCATGGTGACCCTTGACGAACTGCTCGCAGAGAGCGACTTCATCACTGTTCACTTACCTAAAACCCCTGAGACCATTGGGTTGATTGGTGACGCTGAGTTACATAAAACGAAACCCACCGTTCATATTGTGAATGCCGCTCGCGGCGGAATCATCGATGAAACAGCGCTTTACCAAGCTCTGGTCGATGGACGTGTGGCGGGTGCAGGAATTGATGTATACGCGAAAGAGCCTTGCACTGACTCACCGCTTTTCACTCTAGAAAATGTTGTTGCGACCCCCCATTTAGGTGCCTCGACAGATGAAGCGCAGGAAAAGGCGGGAATCTCAGTTGCTCGATCTGTCCGCCTAGCTCTGGCGGGTGAACTCGTTCCCGATGCCGTGAATGTTCAAGGAGGTCAACTACATGAGGATCTGAAGCCGCTGGTTCCCCTCGCTGAGAAGTTAGGTGCCATTGCATGCTCATTGGCCCCAGCTGCCGTCGAGAGAGTAGACGTCATTGTTATGGGTGATGTCGCTGATCACGATGTCCGTGTTCTGGAGCTCAGCGCACTTAAAGGCGTGTTTCAGACCCTTGTTCATGATCCGGTGTCCTTTGTGAACGCGCCCGTTCTTGCTGAGGCTCGTGGAGTCGAGGTGGTTTTGACAACCGATAGAACTACGGATGACCATCGCAATCTTGTCAGGGTAGTCGTAACGCTCACGGATGGGTCGAAAGTGGGGGTTGGAGGAACGGTGACGGGTCCACGATTCGCCGAGAAAATTGTGGAAGTGGATAACTTCAGTGTCGACGTCCCACTGAGTCAGCACATGGCGTTCTTCCGATATCACGATCGACCTGGTGTTGTTGGTCTGGTTGGGAATATTCTGGGTAAGGATCAGGTCAATATTGCGGGCATGCAGGTGAGCCGCGATGACACTGGACATGCACTCATTGTGCTTACGGTTGATTCGGAGATCTCACCGGAATCTATTGAACTCATCACCTCTGAGATTCAGGCTCACTCAGGCCGGGCTGTGAACCTCTAAAAATTGTCATTGGCAATTCGTTGCAGAAATATTCGTGGTTCTTGTGTGTCAGTCCCGGTCTGATCTATTGACTGCGCTAATTATCGCTTTCAATGAAGCAGTGGTAATTGAGGGGTCAATTCCTACGCCCCAGAGAACGCGTCCATTAACCGCGCATTCGAGATACGCTGCGGCGGTCGCGTCTCCACCGGAGCTCATGGCATGCTCAGCGTAATCCAAGACTCGTACATCTATTCCATGTGAATGCAGTGCTTCGCAGAAAGCTGCAATCGGACCATTGCCTACCCCTGAAAGTGTCACATTCTCCCCAGTATCTTTCACGATCGCAGTCACGGATGTTTCGCCATCGACATCCGAGTCCTGTTTGACACTCACGAGGGAAAAGCGACCCCAGGGCGAACTCGGGTCGGGGAGGTACTCATTGCTGAAAGTCGACCACATGGCACTGGGGGCAACCTCCCCGCCTTCCGAATCTGTGACCCTTTGTATTACCTGTGAGAACTCAATTTGTAAGCGTCGCGGTAGGTCGAGGCGATGTTCCGTCCTCATGATGTAAGCCACGCCACCTTTTCCAGACTGAGAATTAACCCTTATCACCGCTTCATAAGTCCGACCGACATCCTGCGGATCAATCGGCAGATAGGGAACTTCCCATCGAAAGTCCGCAAGGTCAGTACCGGCGGCATCGGCGTCGACTTTCATTGCGTTGAGCCCTTTATTAATGGCATCCTGATGGGATCCTGAGAACGCAGTGAAAACCAAATCACCACCATATGGATGCCGCTCATGAACTGGTATCTGATTGCAATATTCGACTGTGCGGCGCACTTCATCGATATTGCTGAAGTCAATCTGCGGATCAATACCCTGACTAAAAAGATTCATGCCGAGGGTGACTAAGCAGACGTTACCTGTGCGTTCACCATTTCCGAAAAGACATCCTTCAATTCGGTCTGCCCCCGCGAGATACCCCAGTTCTGCGGCGGCAACGCCCGTTCCACGATCATTGTGCGGGTGTAACGACAAAATAATGCTGTCTCGGCGGGCCAAATTGCGGTGCATCCATTCGATGGAGTCTGCATAAACGTTAGGAGTGGCCATCTCGACAGTTGCCGGCAAGTTAAGAATCACTTTTTTGTCCGGAGTCGGTTGCCACACGTCTGTAACGGCATTACATACTTCCAATGCGAACTCCAGTTCCGTGCCTGTATATGACTCCGGGGAGTATTCGAAATAGATCTCAGTGGCGGGCGTGATCTCTCGGGCATACTTTAGGCAGAGCTCTGCACCATGTACTGCAATGTCTCGAATGCCTGCCTTGTCAAGGCCGAATACCACGCGCCTTTGCAAGGTGGAAGTCGAGTTGTACAAGTGGACGATGGCTTGCTGTGCGCCGACGAGAGATTCAAAAGTGCGCTCAATCAGGTGTTCTCGCGATTGTGTGAGTACTTGGATGACAACGTCATCGGGGATTCTATTCTCCTCAATAATCTGACGAACAAAGTCAAAATCCGTCTGGGAAGCTGAGGGAAAACCTACTTCTATCTCCTTGTAACCCATGTTCACCAACAGATCGAACATTGCCAATTTCCGTGCGGGAGTCATCGGATCAATAAGAGCCTGGTTGCCATCGCGAAGATCAACCGCGCACCATCGCGGGGCGGTGGTCATGGATCGGTTGGGCCAAGTCCGATCAAGAAGTTCAATAGGGACAAATGGCTGATATCGGTTAAAGGGCATGGGGGAAGGTTGTTGCTTGTTTTTTTCGGCGTAATTAGGTGACACGTTGTCCTCCGCGGATGAGTTCTGGGGATGGATGCCGGTGATGCTTACTCCCGCGACGAGGAACCGGTGGGTTAGGCCTCGGCGCGGCAATTAAGCAGGAGGCTGTGAATAAGCGCAGGATCAGCCGGGATTCCGTGATTTGAGGGAATCCCGCATTCGACCTGATCCAGTGCATCCATAGTGACTTCAGGGTAGCACTGATCCCATCTGAAAAATATCCCGACGTGTTCACCGGTGGTGAGCCTGACTAATCTGCGCCTATGTCCCGAAGTTATTCGATTGCGCTCATCCCAGGAGACGGTATCGGCACCGAAGTCGTAGCCGAGGCAGTCAAGGTTCTCCAGGCTGTTGGCCAAATGGCTGGCTGTGAATTTGTCACCACCGACTACGACCTCGGCGCACGCCGCTACAACGCGACTGGCGAATTACTTCCAGAATCAGTTATTGAGGAATTGAGGACCCATGATGCAATTCTGCTAGGCGCCATAGGTGATCCATCCGTTCCCCCTGGGGTACTGGAGCGCGGTGTTCTTTTGCCATTGCGTTTCGTTATGGATCATCACGTGAACTTGCGTCCGGTCAAACTTTATCCGGGTGTAGTTGGCCCGCTCTCAGGCAAGACTCCCTCCGATATTGATTTTGTCGTTTGTCGCGAGGGGACAGAAGGTCCTTATGTGGGTGCGGGGGGAGTTTTGCGCAAAGGAACGCCACATGAAGTTGCTGTCGAAGAAAGTCTGAACACTGCATTTGGAGTTGAGCGAATTGTGCGGGATGCATTTGACCGGGCAAGCAAACGTCGGAAGCAGGTGACCCTTGTTCATAAAACCAATGTCCTGATAAACGCCGGTAGCTTATGGAAAAGAACCTTCGACAGAATTGCACGTGAATACCCTGATATTTCAGTCGACTACCAGCATGTTGACGCTGCCGCTATGTATTTCATAACTAACCCTGAGCGTTTTGACGTAGTAGTAACCGATAATTTGTTTGGTGACATCCTCACCGATATTGGAGCAGCGATAGTTGGCGGAATTGGTTTGGCGGCCAGCGGAAATATTGACCCGAGTCGCAGTAATCCAAGCATGTTTGAACCCGTCCATGGATCCGCACCTGATATCGCTGGCCAAGGAAAAGCAGATCCAACGGCAACGATTATGTCGCTTGCCATGCTGTTGGATCATATCGGCGAATCCCACGCAGCATCATGGGTTGAGCAGGCGGTAGCCCAGGATTTGGCCACGAGGCCTCCCGATGCACGCGGTACCTCGGCCATTGGTGATTCCATTGTTGCTGCCATGTTGCCTTTCGCCAAGGAGTAGATTTGCGCCATGCAACATGCAGACAGACTGGTTATTTCTGATTCCACTTCGGGAGCAGCCCTCGCGAGCGATACAGATCGTATGGCTATTGTGGAAAACCCGGGATTCGGTAAATACTTCACCGATCACATGGTGACAATTGATTGGTCGAGCACTGATGGCTGGCACGATGCTGAACTCAAGGATTATGGCCCCCTTCTGATGGATCCAGCGACCAATGTGTTGCATTACGGACAGGCGATTTTCGAAGGCCTCAAGGCTTATCGACACCCTGACGGGAGCATTCAAACTTTTCGTCCCTATGAAAATGCCCAAAGGTTTGCCCGATCCGCCCGCCGCCTTGCCATGGCGGAATTGCCTGCCGAGTTATTTGTTGCCAGTCTGGAATCCCTTGTCAATTCTGATCAGGTATGGGTGCCTTCGGGGCGTGAAAAGTCTTTGTATCTGCGCCCGTTCATGGTCTCTACCGAAGTGGGCTTGGGTGTCAGACCCGCGAACTCATATAAATACATTCTTATTGCTTCACCCGCAGGAGCGTATTTCTCAGGAGGAATCACACCCGTGAGCGTGTGGATCTCTGACGACTACGTCAGGGCGTCGCCGGGAGGGACCGGCGAGGCAAAGTGTGCGGGAAACTATGCAGCTTCCTTGCTTGCCCAAGCTGAGGCCGCCGCCCATGGGTGCGATCAAGTTGTATGGCTAGATGCAATTGGCCGCGAAAAGATTGAAGAGATGGGGGGCATGAACCTCTATTTCGTTTACGGCCAAGGTGATTCAGCTCGAATCATGACCCCGTTATTGACTGGCTCCTTACTACCCGGAGTAACTCGCGATTCTTTGCTCACCGTTGCTGCTGATCTTGGAATCGCCGCGTCAGAGGGTGAGATCACTGTTGCCGAGCTCCGAGTAGGCTGCGAATCCGGTGAGATCACCGAAGTATTTGCGTGCGGAACAGCTGCCGTGATTACTCCTGTGGGGAAAGTGAAATCCAGGACTAATGGTGAGTTTGTCGTCGGTCAAGGAACCACCGGTGCAGTAACCCTGCGTCTTAGGGATGCTCTCCTTGATATCCAATCAGGAACTACTCCTGATCGTCACAACTGGATGCATACACTCGTCAATTAGTTGGTCCTGTGTGAAATTGGCCGATCCTGTGTGAGTTGCCTTGGTCCCGCGTTGTCTGCGGAAGGCTTCATATGGCACACTGTGGTTATGGCTTTTGAAATCAACATTATTAATTAGCGCGTCGGATCGACGCGCTGCCCTTCGCATTGCGAAGGGTTTTTTTGTGCCCATACGAAGGGAGTAAGTCAGTGTCACGTGGCGATGCATTTCACCTATATGACACCACATTGCGCGACGGGGCCCAACGTGAGGGAATTTCTTACTCCGTCAAAGACAAACTGGCGGTTGCCATGTTGCTGGATGACTTCGGAGTCGATTTCATTGAAGGTGGCTGGCCGGGTGCCCTTCCAAAGGATACCGAGTTCTTTGAGGCGGCTCAGTCGCTTCCATTGAAAAACGCGCAACTCGTGGCCTTCGGTTCCACTCGAAAAGCAGGAATTGATGTTTCCCAAGATTCGCAGGTTCAGGCACTAATTGATTCGCAGGCACCGGTCATCACCATCGTGGCAAAGTCCGATATTCGTCATGTAGAGCAAGCACTGAAAACAACCGGCCAAGAGAATCTGCAAATGGTCAGAGACACCGTGAAGTATCTCGTAGAAAATGGCAGACGAGTCTTTGTCGATTTAGAGCACTTCTTCGACGGCTACAAGCACGACCCCGCATACGCCCTGTCAGTTGTTCAAGAGTCCATAATTGCAGGAGCCGATGTAGCGGTTCTTTGTGACACCAATGGCGGCATGCTTCCCGGAAGCATCTCGGAAATAGTCAGCGCCGTGGTGCGTGAAACCGGTGCTCGAGTGGGAATTCATTGTCAGGACGACACCGGTTGTGCTATTGCCAACAGCGTGGCTGCCGTGGAGGCTGGCGCCACACATGTTCAATGTACTGCGAATGGCTACGGGGAGCGAACCGGCAATGCTGACCTTTTCCCCGTGACCGCCAATTTGCAACTCAAATTAGGTATTGAGTGCGTGCCAGCTGATTCGCTTGCGGACATGTTTCGCGTGTCACATGCCATTGCGGAGATTGCAAATATTGCACCGGACACACACCAGCCATACGTGGGGGTTTCCTCATTTGCACATAAGGCAGGTCTTCACGCAAGTGCCTTACGTATCAATGCTGATCTCTATAACCACATTGAACCGAGTGTTGTCGGTAATCAACAACGGGTCCTGGTTACCGAGATGGCTGGTCGCGCCTCTGTTGAGTTAAAAGGAAAAGAGCTTGGTCTTGAATTAGGCGATAATCCTGAAGTTCTTTCTGGCGTCATCGATCGAGTCAAAGATCTTGAGTCTCGTGGGTGGTCATTTGAATCGGCTGACGCTTCCTTTGAACTCTTGGTCCGCGCTGAGCGGGGTGAAGATCGTCTCTTTCGCGTGGAATCTTGGCGCACCATTGTTGAGCAAAGAGAAGATGGTGTCATTGCAAGTGAAGCAACCGTCAAGGTTCATGCTAACGGCGTTCGCATTATTGCCACGGGTGAAGGCAACGGCCCTGTCAATGCACTTGATAACGCGTTAAGGAATGCTGTCATTCAGTTTTACCCTGAATTGGAATCGATTGAGTTAACCGACTACAAAGTTCGCATTCTCGACGGAATCAAAGGCACTGGGGCAGTCACGCGTGTGCTTGTAGAGACCACGAGTGGCACCAAGCAATGGACAACCATTGGCGTACATGAAAATGTCATTGCGGCTTCGTGGCAAGCCCTAGACGATGCAATCCATTTCGGCATGATTCATTCGTCTGCAAGCTCCGAGTAACAAGGGGGTAGTGTTCAGCCGTGCGTATCTGTCGTATAACACTCGGTGACACGGTGAGTTTTGCTTTAGTTGATCAATTGGATGAATCAGGTCAGATTGGACCAGACACCATTATGGTGCCCATTCAGGGGCACCCCTTTGGGAAACTTGAACCAATTGGCGCAGCAATTCCAGCGAATGAAGCGAAGTTACTCGCGCCCATTTTGCCGAGCAAGATTATCGGAGTTGGAAAAAACTATTCCGATCATGCTGCGGAAATGAACAGCGAATTACCGGCAGAGCCGTTAATTTTTCTCAAGCCAAATACAAGTGTCATTGGTCCTGAAGAAACGATCTTGATTCCACGCCAGTCCCAACTAGTGCACCATGAAGCCGAATTAGCTATTGTTGTGGGAAGGTTCTGCAAGGATGTTCCTTTAGATCGAGTTTCAGAAGTAGTCCTTGGCTACACCTGCGCGAACGATGTTACGGCCCGAGATATTCAAAACACGGATGGACAATGGACACGGGCCAAGGGGTTTGACACTTTTTGCCCACTTGGCCCTTGGATTGAGACCGACCTTGACCCAAGTGATCTAGCGGTAACTTCCTATGTGGGTGCACATCTTCGTCAGTCTGGAAACACGAAGGATCTCATCTTCAATGTTGCACAAATTGTGAATTTCGTCAGTTCATGCATGACCCTGCTTCCGGGCGATGTAATTCTGACGGGAACTCCAGCAGGTGTGGGTCCATTGGTACCCGGGGATCAGGTAGATATTGAGATTGAGGGAATAGGAAGTTTAGTGAACTACGTAAGTGCGGGGGATTAATGACCTCGAATATTCGTGTGCGATTCTGCCCGTCGCCAACTGGCAATCCACATGTGGGAATGATTCGAACCGCCCTCTTTAATTGGGCTTTTGCTCGTCATACTGGAGGCACCTTCGTATTTCGGATTGAAGATACGGATTCAGCAAGAGATTCCCAAGAGTCTTATGAAGCGTTGCTGGGCGCAATGCAGTGGTTGGGTTTGACATGGGATGAAGGCCCCGAAGTGGGAGGCCCTTTTGGACCGTATCGTCAATCTGAACGCGGTGACATGTACCGGGAAGTTATGCGAAAACTTGCTGAGGCTGGGTACACCTATCCATGTTTTTGCTCCACAGAGGAGTTAGAAGCTCGGCGTGAGCTTGCCGTGCAGGAGAAAAGGGCTCCTGGCTACGACGGTCATTGCAGGCACCTCACAGAATCTGAGCGAGATAAGTTTCGTGCCGAAGGTCGCGAGGCAGTAATTCGCTTCCGCATGCCTGAAACGGATTTTACGTGGAATGATCTCGTGCGCGGTGAAGTCACTTTTAAGGCTGAGCATGTTCCGGATTTTGTACTTGTGAGAGCAAATGGGGATCCTCTCTACACGTTGGTGAATCCGGTCGACGATGCCCTCATGCAAATCACACATGTATTGCGAGGAGAGGATTTGCTCTCTTCAACACCCCGACAGTTGGCTCTCTTCGAGGCTCTGATGGCCATTGGGGTTGCGGAGTATGTCCCTCGCTACGGCCATCTGCCCTATGTCATGGGAGAGGGCAATAAGAAACTCTCTAAGCGCGACCCCGAGTCTTCGCTCTCCATGTATCGCGAAAAAGGTTACTTACCTGAAGCACTTCTCAATTATTTGGCGCTACTTGGCTGGTCAATGGGTAACGACGTCGAATTTTTTTCGCCGACACAATTAGCAGAAGCATTTACTTTGGAGCGCGTCAATCCGAATCCGGCTCGTTTTGACATCAAGAAGTGCACAGCCATCAACGGTGATTGGATTCGTTTTGTTTCGCCAACAGCGCTGACTGAACTTCTGATACCCTTTCTCTATCAAGCAGGGCTGATTTCACAGACTCCTACGGCACATGAAGTCGCCATATTGGATCAGGCTGTTCCACTTATTCAACAACGACTAGAGACCCTAAATTCAGCCCCGGAACTTTTAACTTTCCTCTTTACTGAATCGGTGACCGTTGATCCATCCCTCTGGACCGAACACGCGCACGCTGTACTCTTGCGCAGTATTGAAGTCTTGGATCAACTGAGCATCTGGACTACTGAGTCAATCCACCATGCTTTACGCACTGCTCTGGTGGAAGACATGGGGATTAAGCCGAAGTTTGCTTTTGGTCCCGTGCGCACTGCCATTACGGGCCAGAAGGTTTCTCCGCCTCTCTTTGAATCCATGGAAATTTTGGGTCGCGCAACGTGTCTCGAGCGGCTCAGACTACCGCTGGATTCACTCCAAGGCTGATGATGAGCCCTAGGGCCCTACGGATACACTTTGGCGGCATCCCATGGGGTATGGGGTAATTGGCAGCCCAACTGATTCTGATTCAGTTAGTCTAGGTTCGAGTCCTGGTACCCCAGCGAACTGTGGGTAACCACGGTTTTTTTATGGCCCCGTTGTGTAGTGGCCTAGCACGCCGCCCTCTCAAGGCGGTAGCGCGGGTTCGAATCCCGTCGGGGCTACATCAGGTGGGGGAGCCGTTCGCGGTTCTCCCACCACCTAGCCGGACAGGCTGGCGGATCGGGAGGAAGATAAATGGCAACCCAGTCATCACAGACTGATTCGGCGAAGTCGCGTACCGCGTTCACCATGGCCGAGAAGGTGTGGGCAGATCACATAGTTCATCAGGGCGAAGGTGAGCCTGACCTCCTGTATATCGATCTTCACCTAATTCATGAAGTAACTAGCCCGCAGGCATTTGATGGCCTGCGCGCAGCGGGGCGACCTGTGAGGCGCCCAGATCTCACGGTTGCAACCGAAGATCACAATATTCCCACGATCGATGTCAATAAACCAATTGCTGATCCAATATCGCGCACTCAGGTGGAGACGCTTCGTAAGAATTGCTCCGAGTTCGGTGTGCGCTTATATCCGCTGGGTGACATTGAACAGGGAATCGTTCACGTTGTGGGTCCGCAGATGGGTCTGACTCAACCAGGCATGACCATCGTGTGTGGCGACTCCCACACGAGTACGCATGGTGCCTTTGGCGCTCTGGCATTTGGCATCGGCACAAGTGAGGTGGAGCATGTGCTGGCCACCCAGACTCTTCCGTTGAAACCATTTAGGACAATGGCGATAAATGTTGACGGCGAACTTCCTCCCGGAGTCACGGCGAAAGACATTATCTTGGCAGTTATCGCCAAGATCGGGACGGGTGGCGGTCAGGGTTATGTACTCGAGTACCGAGGTTCTGCGATTCGATCCCTTTCCATGGAAGGCCGAATGACCATCTGCAATATGTCTATTGAAGCCGGGGCCAGAGCGGGTTTGGTGGCACCAGATCAGATTACTTTTGATTACATAAAAGGTCGCCCTCATGCGCCGGAGGGTCAGGAATGGGATAAAGCTATTGCATATTGGAAGACGTTAACTACGGATCCAGGTGCCAAATTCGATGCAGAGGTGCACATTGACGCATCGACGCTTTCACCTTATGTGACCTGGGGCACCAATCCTGGACAAGGTTTGCCGCTATCAGCGAGCGTACCGGATCCAGCAGATGCCACCAATAGTGTGGAGCGGGTTGCGATTGAACAAGCACTTGCTTATATGGATCTGATACCGGGAACTCCCTTGCGGGATATCAAGGTCGATACCGTTTTCCTTGGATCTTGCACCAATGGACGTATTGAGGATCTTCGAGCGGCAGCTTCAGTGCTCAACGGAAAGCAGATCGCATCCGGTATCCGGCTTTTGGTCGTTCCGGGATCGACACGTGTGCGATTGCAGGCAGAGTCTGAGGGGCTTGACCGAATCTTTCTCGATGCTGGAGCGGAGTGGCGCGGCGCTGGGTGCTCCATGTGCTTGGCCATGAATCCCGACAAGTTGGCCCCCGGGGAAAGAAGTGCCTCGACGTCCAATCGAAACTTTGAAGGGCGTCAAGGACCGGGTGGGCGCACTCATTTGGTTTCTCCTGAAGTTGCTGCGGCTACAGCAATAACGGGTTCGCTCACCGCACCTGCTGATCTGGAGGTAGTTTTCTAATGGATGCATTCATCACCCACACGGGAACTGCCGCGCCTTTGCGCCGAAGCAATGTGGACACCGATCAAATAATCCCTGCCGAGTTCCTCAAGCGCATTACTCGCCATGGGTTCGAAGATGCTCTATTCGCGTCCTGGCGTAATGACCCTGAGTTTGTGCTCAATCGGCCTGAGTATCAGGGCGTGAGCATTTTGGTGGCTGGGCCGGATTTCGGGACGGGCTCCTCCCGTGAACATGCCGTATGGGCACTTCAGGATTTTGGGTTCACGGTAGTTCTGAGCTCACGGTTCGCTGATATTTTTCGAGGAAATTCTGGAAAAGGTGGACTGCTTGCTGCACAGGTGACTCAAGAGGACGTTGAACGCATCTGGGGGATTATCGAAAGTAATCCCCAGGCTCTGGTAACCGTTGATTTGGAGTCCAAGAAGGTGTCTGTTGGCGCCGTAGAGTGCGAATTTGAGGTCGATGACTATGTCCGTTGGCGATTACTAAACGGTCTCGATGACATTGGACTTACCCTGCAACACCAATCTGAAATTGATTCCTATGAATCATTAAGACCCTCTTTCAAGCCAACCGTGGCCTGACGCGCAAATAATCACAAAGTCACAAACACGCAAACTGAATCACGGAAAACTGTTGTATTGCAACGACTATCGGCGTGGCGAACGAAATCAATTCCATTTTAAGTTTACTCTGGGAACGTTGATCATCCGATCAACCTAATCACCCTCCGGAGGGGTTAACTCGTGAATAAAGCAGAAATTATTGACTCGGTTGCAGCCAAACTTGAAATGAGCAAGCGTGACGTAACCGCGGTTGTCGACCTGTTTATTGATGAAGCAAAGCGGTCTGTTGTTCGTGGCGAGAAGGTCGCCATTAGCGGATTCGGCGTTTTTGAAGCTCAGGCACGCAAGGCTCGCCTTGGCCGTAATCCACGCACAGGCGAAACCGTAAAGATCAAGGCCACCAAACTTCCTAAGTTCCGTGCAGGCGCAGAATTCAAGGCATTTGTTGCTGGCGACAAGAAAATGGCAAGTGCGGGTGCCGCACCCAAGAAAGCTGCACCCAAGAAAGCTGCTGCAAAGAAAGCCGCACCCAAGAAAGCTGCTGCAAAGAAAGCTGCACCCAAGCGCAAGTAAATGTAGACACATTGATGGCCGTCATGAATATGGCGGCCATCTTTTTTTGTGCGCATAGTGAAGTTCATTAAGGGTTGTGGTGAGAAATAACAACTCGCTGACCTATGCGAGGTTTCGATAGCGGAGAAAGGTCAACTCCCGCTAAGGAGTGCAGACGGCCATTTTCGTCGATTCCCGCTAGAGGTGAAGTTTGGGATAACGTGACGACAAATGATTGGCCATGCAGCGCTTCGCGGGTGGCCCGTCCCACTCCGATCCGCTCGGCATCCCATAGATTCACCAGCGTATCCACATCTCTCTGGGCACCTACTAAATCTTCGTGCGCTACTTCATGTGCGCCCGCCTGTCGATGCTTTGCTCGCGAACGCAGACCGAACTGGGGTGTGGGGGCAACGGAGCGCGTTCGCATCCACATGGTGCTGCCTGTTCCCTCTGCATCAGAAAGAAAAGCACTTTCATGGGCTTTTCCTTGGTTCACAAATAGATCAAGGTGTGCTGGCATTAGGCAGGGAAGATCCCCGAGCACCACTACTAGGTTTTCTCGGTCAGTTGCATCGAGGTGACCTATCCCCAAATCGATTGCCGCCAATAGTCCCTCACTCTGAATCTCTTTGACCACTTGACAGCCAAGTTGCAATGCTGATCGACATATTGTGGGGTCTGCAGAAACAACAGTAATGGTGGCAATCAATGTGCTGTCTTTGACGGCATTGATGACATCTGTCAAAAATGGCAGCACCAAATCTTCGCGCCCCAATCGCGTTTTAGCATCTTTGAGCCTCTTGGCAGGAACAATTGCGTGCCAACGTGTGTCAAACATAGGTTCATTCAACCGTGTGTGCAGGTAGTCTGTGCGAGTGCCTGGTCATCCGACGCGATCATCGAAGTTAGGACCAGGATATCGAATCGCAGTCTTTCTCTTGAAGCCGATTTTGGTACTTTTTACCAAAAGGGATTGGCGAGGCTTTGATCAATTGGATTCTATCAATGGGGGAATAGTCGTGGCGACAAACCACACCTCCTGGTTTGATCCACTCGCGGTTGCCCATGCTCTGTATACCCATGACAGGCCCCCCCGATTTTTGGGCAAGGAATCAGTTTTCCGAGTCCCTATTATGGGTTGGGTTATTTCCAATGCGGGACAAATAAAAGTGTACAGGGAAAGTGCTGAGGCCATGGCCGCGTTTCGAGATGCAGTTGAGGCTGTCAAGCATGGCGAATGTGTTGTGGTCTATCCCGAAGGAACCATTACCAAGGACCCGAATTTGTGGCCCATGGAGGGCAAAACTGGGGCGGTCAGAATCGCATTAGCGTCCGATCGCCCATTGTTTCCCATGATGCAATGGGGTCCACAGGAAGTAATGCGACCCTATAAGAAGGAGTTGCGTTTACTGCCGCGAAAGACAATGCATGTGTGGCTGGGTGCTCCTGTTGACCTCACACCCTATCGCGATCAGGAATGGACCCCGGAGTTATTGCATGCAGCAACAGAAAAGCTCATGCACGCACTCGCTGCTATGGAGGCTGAGATTCGCGGGGAGTGCCCACCAACTGTCCTATTCTCTCCACCAAGGAATGGAAAATCAGGCAAAGATCTCAGTGACGGAGGCGATTCATGACCAAGGTGGCCATGATGGGCAGTGGGTCATGGGGGACTGCATTCGCTGCAGTCCTTACAGACGCGGGATGTCAGGTGACTCTTTGGGGGCGGGACCAAGGGCTCGCCGATTCAATATCGCGCGATCACGAAAACAATATCTATCACCCTGGTGTGCACCTTCCGGCATCCCTTCGCGCCACCACCGATGCCCAAGATGCTTTGCGAGACTCAGAAGTAGTTGTTCTCGCAGTCCCTTCCCAGTATCTTCGGACAAATCTTCAGCAATGGGCTTCCATGTGTGAACCTGATGTCACCTATGTCAGCCTCATGAAGGGAATTGAGCTAGGAACAAATGACCGCATGAGTCAGGTAATCGCGGAAGTTACCGGCGCGTCATCAGGGCACATTGCTGTGGTCTCTGGACCTAATCTTGCAAAGGAAATCATTGTTCATCAGCCCACGGCAACAACTGTTGCATCAGAGGTCGAGTCGTGTGCTCGCTCGATATCTGATCTTTGCACCACCGACTATTTCCGTCCCTACTGGACAACGGACATTATTGGAACGGAAATTGGCGGTGCGGTAAAGAATGTCATTGCTTTGGCTAATGGCATCGCGGTGGGTATGGGATTGGGTGAGAATTCGCAGGCGTCACTGATTACCAGAGGCCTTGCTGAAATTGCCAGACTCGGCACTGCGCTCGGTGCTGACCCCATAACTTTCTTGGGGCTCGCAGGAGTGGGCGATTTAGTGGCAACATGCCAGTCATCCCTATCCAGAAATAGAACATTTGGTGAGAATTTGGGCATGGGTCGCAGTGTCGAAGAAACGATTTCAATAACAAAACAAACCTGCGAAGCCTATAAAAGCTGTGAACCCATATTGCAGTTGGCGAATGCGCACGGGGTAGATATGCCAATCACCTATGAAGTCGTTCAAGTTTTACATCATGGAAAGCCACCGGCGGCCTTGCTGACATCTTTCATGCAGCGTGATACTCGGGCAGAATAATTGGCTTAAGCCTTATTAAGGGCGGCGTGTAAATCAATCCAAAGGTCATCGGGGTGTTCGATACCAAATGACAATCGAATCAAATTCTCAGGAACAGTATGGCTTTCTAATGGCCATCTGCGTCTACGTTCCAGAAGGGATTCAACCCCACCTAAGCTTGTGGCATAGGTCCATACTTTTGTAGCTTGGCATACGTGATCTGCATTTCCCACGACTTCTATTGCTGCGATTGTTCCCCATCCGGGATAACGAACCCTGCTTACACGTGAGTCATTGCGAAGTGTCTCTGTAATCGCGCGAGCATTGGATTCTGATTTTTCAAACCGTAGAAAAAGGGTTCGTAGTCCGCGAAGTGCCAAGAAGCAGTCAAATGCACTTGGCATCGCACCCAGAAGAATTCGCCGAATTCGAATGTCCTCGGTGAGCTGGGGATCAGATGTGACCACTGCGCCCATCAAGAGATCTGAATGCCCACTGAGAATCTTGGTCACACTGTGTAGGACATAGTCAGCGCCCATATTCAATGGTTGCTGGGCCACAGGGGAAGCAAAAGTGTTGTCTACCACGCTAGTGACATTGTGTGCTTTTGCAGCAGTAAGAATGGAGGTCAAGTCGACTTCATCCAGAAGTGGATTAGTAGGTGATTCCAGCCACAGAAAATCTGCTTGTGGCAGTGCGGCGACCATGGCTTCAGAGTCCATTGCTGGAAGTAGGACTAAATTGATCGTCCCACGCTCCGATAATTCCTTTAATCGCACTGAGACACCGGTGTAGGTATTAGTTGTAGCAATGACAGTGCCTCCCAGCGGGATAAGGTCCAAGATCGCATTCGCAGCAGCCATTCCGGAGGAGAAGACCGTGGCGGCGCCGTTTTCCAATGAACCTAGCGCTTCTTCGAATGCTGCGGCCGAGGGATTTCCTTCACGGGCATAT
This sequence comes from Candidatus Nanopelagicales bacterium, assembly GCA_018402075.1. The sequence continues at coordinate 321,836 of JAGYJP010000002.1, forward strand.
TCGATTGGTCCTCCCGCGTGAAAAGTCGACGCAGGAACTATTGGCGTGTTCACCGGATTGTCCGGTAAGCGTTGGGGGCGGCCCGCGGTGACGGCTTTTGTGCTCGGTTGCACACTTGGCTCCATGGTTTAACACTAGCCAATGTCAAGCCCATTGGTGCCGCACCATTGGCTGGTCTCGCGGTACGGTCGGGGCATGACCAATCCCCATGTTTCGAAAATCGCGACTGTGGGGATCATTTTTGGTGGAGTAGGGCCCGAACATGAAGTGTCTTGTTTAAGCGCAAGCTCAGTTGCGCGGGCAATCCAATCCCAAGGGTTTGACCTGTTGTGCATCGGAATTAGTACGAGTGGTCATTGGTCTGCCATACCAATTGACACCGTTCTGGGTTACGCAACCGTGAGAGAGCCATTGCCGAGTGTCTCCACGACCCTCGACGAAGTCGCTATTCATGTAGACCCCCAATCACCTGGATTTCTGGTGGGCGGAAAGTTTATTTCTTGTAACGTGGTTTTTCCCATTGTCCACGGCATTGGTGGTGAAGATGGACATCTGCAAGGTTTACTAGAAACTGTTGGAATCGCCTATGTGGGTTCAGGTGTGGAAGCTTCGGCGGTATGCATGAATAAAGTGACGGCTAAGTCGCTCGTGCAGAACGCTGGAATCGAGACAGGTAATTGGATGAGTATCAATTGGCGAGAAGGCAGTGGTGGGGAGAACCCGAGTTCATCATGGGTGTGGAATCATTTTGGTGGGTCACCGATATTCATTAAGCCAGTAGCAGGCGGTTCATCTGCAGGGATATCTCGAGTTACACAACCATCCGAGTGGGAAGACTCCTGCGATATCGCCAGCAGGGTGTCAGATCAATTGATTATTGAGATGGCTGTGTTTGGCCATCGCGAGTTGGAAGTGGCGGTTCTTGAGACCGAATCCGGAATTGTCGCAAGTCCTGTCGGAGAGATCAAAGTGCGTTCAGAGTTCGACTTCTATGATTTCGACGCCAAATACCTGTCCGATGGTGCTGAACTTGTGACTCCAGCTGAGCTTGATCCAATAATTTCCGAACAAGTTCAGTCATTGGCCATTGACATCTTTAAGATAGCGGGCTGCAGAGACTACGCACGCGTTGACTTCTTTCTCGACCGGGACTCACAGGTGATTTTTAACGAGATAAACACGGTTCCAGGATTTACCTCGATCTCCATGTTCCCTCGGATGTGGGCTGCCGGAGGAGTAAACTTACGCGACCTTATACGTCAATTGATAGGTAACGCGGCGGCGAGATCTACTAATATCCCTGAAGCTGATTCATAATCAGATGGAATATTCACCTCCACATATTCAGGGGTATTCACGCTCGTAAACCGCTGACCGTTGGTGAGTTCCTGCGGCAGCCAATCCACGTCGTCGACCGATATCAGCTGACTCGTGGGCTGTAGGGTTGCTGGTCTCACAACTCCACACCGAAGAACAATAGGGGGATCGCCCCAAGCGACCACACCACTATCAGAAGCAGAAGTGCTTCGAATCAGTTCTCCCATGACTTCAACAGGAAGGGATTCGGTCAATTCAATGCAGTACGCCGATTCTCCATTCCGGCCCGGATCAACGGTGATGTGCTGGGAACATCCGGCTAACACGGTGAGTCCAGTGACACACGTCATGGCGCAAACCATCTTCAACGGAGTGAAAGTGCGAGGAAAGACCACATGTTCACCCTATAGTTTCGATTGGTCCAACTTCGATTGAGAGGGTTACATTTTTATGTCTTCGACATCGAGTAGTGACGATGGCTCACAAGCCATCACTGTGCAGTCGTTAGGTGAGTTTGCTGTTATCGAAAGACTCCAGGAAATTGCTGTGCGAGGCGCACGAGGTGCGTCGATTCCAGAGGTGCTGGTCGGATCAGGCGATGATTCGGCAGTAGTGTCCTTTCGGAATTCTGATGTCGCAATGAGCATTGATATGTTTGTTCAAGATCGGCATTTTCGAACAGATTGGTCCACGGCTCTTGACATCGGGCGCAGATGTGCCGCGGCTTCCATGTCAGATATCTGTGCCATGGGCATCCGACCCAGTACCTTGCTCGTCGGTATAGGCGCGCCGCCGGAAACCACCCTCACGTGGATCAAGGAACTCTTCACAGGCTTGGTCGAAGAAGCGTCCGTCGCTGGTGCCCAAGTTGTGGGCGGGGATCTAGTGTCAGCCAATTCGATCTTCGTGTCCGTGACGGTGCTAGGCCAATCCCCTGCCAAGGGTGCACTCACTAGGTCAGGGGCGCGTGCGGGCGATGTCATTGCTGTCCACGGTGCTCTTGGTCGGGCTGCAGCGGGTTTGCGAGTGCTACAACGCGGTTTGCGCTCTCCACGTTCGCTCGTTGATTCCTTTAGATACCCTCAGGTGGATTACGCAGCGGGGGAACGTGCCCTCAAGGCTGGTGCGCACGCAATGATTGACATTTCCGATGGCCTCATCGCGGATCTTCGACATATTGCCGAGGCTTCAGAGGTAACAATGGACATCCAGACCAGTTTGCTATCCATCCCTGAAGATCTGACAAGTGCGGCCTCGGCCTTTAATGTTGATCCACTCACATGGGTGTTAGAAGGTGGCGATGATCATGCCCTCGTGGCCACTTTCGCCCCACGAAAGAAATTGCCTGCCGGTTTCACCAAGATCGGGCATGTTGTGGCTAAGGGTCCAGAGAGCGTGACCGTAGATGACGTTGCTGCGTCGAGCCACGGTGGGTATATTCATTTTACGGAATAAGCCAGCGAGGGAACTGAGTTTCGGATTCTCCCATGAAAAGAGTGGGACCGCGTATGCGATCCCACCCAAAAAGTTGTTAAATTACGAGGCGCGAACGACCTTGCCGGCCTTGATGCAGGATGTGCATACATTTAGGCGCTTAGGGGAACGACCAACCATTGCGCGCACCCGCTGAATATTGGGATTCCAGCGGCGCTTGGTGCGACGGTGTGAGTGGGAAACGCTGTGCCCGAAGCTAGGGCTCTTTCCGCAGATATCGCAGTTTGCAGCCACATGAACTCCTCAGGTGTTTCGGCCTGACCTCGTCAGTACCGTTCGGTAGATTGTTTATACAGTGTTTTCGTCTAGTTTTATATCTAGCGTAGTTTGGCGACTAACCCGCGAAACCTGGACAAGGATAGCCCAGGTACGGCGGAGAATCTGAGGAGGGGTGAGATGTCCGGCTTATTCACTCTTCCTATGCTCACGGATTGGCTGCTGATGGCCCAGTCCTCCCTTCGAGTGGCTCGAGCCGAAATTGACGCTCTGAACGTGTTTCCTGTTCCAGATGGGGATACGGGCACAAACCTGTATCTGACGTGGGAAGCCGCCTGTGCAGGATTTCGCCAAGCAGGCGCAGGTGAGTCCTCTGAAGTTGTCTTGCAGGAATCAGAGGAGCTCAAATTTGTCACGGCAGCACATCAGATCGGGCGTGATGCGATTCTCGGTGCTCGTGGAAACTCTGGCGTCATCATGTCTGCGCTTCTTCGCGATATGTGCACCAGTATTGCGAAGGAACCCCATGCTTTTGCACAGGCAATGCGTGCGGGGGCGGTGGGGGCATACTCGGTGGTTGCGGCTCCGGTTGAGGGCACCATTCTCACCGTTGCTCGAGCATGTGCAGATAAGGCGGAAGAAATCACGGAACGAGGAGGTGAATTACAAGAAATAGTGAGTGGAGCGGCTGACGCTGCGTACCAAGCATTGTTGCAAACACCCGAATTGCTTGAGCAATTACGCAATGCGGGAGTCGTTGATGCAGGGGGTCGCGGACTTGTTGTAGTTCTTGATTCCTTGGTCGCCACCCTGACAGGGGTTGCCCCTCGAAGGGATCTCTCCCGTCATTTCTCTGACTTCTCGCCCAAGATCACGGCACATGCCGAAAAGCGAGTAAGTGAATCTCAGGATTTCGAGGTTATGTATCACCTTGAAACTGATTCGATTGAACCCCTACATGAATCATTAGCCACTATTGGGCACAGCGTCATGATTGCTGGAGTTGATAACACCTGGAATGTACATGTGCATGTTTCTTCGCATCGAATAGCCGACTCGATCAATTCGGGCATTGCCTTAGGAGCTGTCTCGAAGATTTCCGTGACGCAATTGAGCAAGGAGGCGGCACCTAGCATTTCAAATCGTGAGTTACCGGGAGCGGAACTCATTGCTCCGAGTGAATTTCCCCCACACTGTGAAACTAGTAGTGCAGTAGGTACGGTGAGAAATTCGTCATCCGGACACAGGGCTCTCATTGCTGTTACTCATGGTGCGGGGGTGAAAACTTTATTGGTGGATCAAGGAATAATCTGCGTGCCTATAGCGGCCCGGCAGCAACCTTCAGCCGCAGAATTAATCTCTGCGGGAAAGAGTGCTGAGTGCGCTCAAGTTGTGTTGCTGCCATCGGACAAAGATGCTCATGCCGTGGCAGATATCGCAGCAGCGGAGTTGAGGACTCTGGGTATTCGTGTAAGTGTGGTTCCCACGAAGTCGATCACGCAGACACTCGCTGCTGCCGCCGTACATGACCCTGCAACTGAATTTGAACAAGATGTTGTCAACATGACTCGAGCTGCGAGTTCTTCCCATTACGGTGCTGTGACACAAGCCACGCGAACTGTTCTTACAGTGGTGGGCGAGTGCCAAGCGGGTGACATTCTTGGGCTTATCGATGGCGAAATTGCGGTAATAGGAAAAGACTTTGCACATGTTGCAGAGCAGGTGCTGGACAAGATGCTTGCCCCAGGTGCCGATCTTGTCACTATTGTCTTGGGACAGGAATATCAAAACTTGGATCGTGATCACATCACCCACTGGATCCACGTCCACAATCCACTGCTTGACGTAGATGTCATCAGTGGCGACCAACCCTTATGGCCATTTATCTTCGGAGTCGAGTAACTGCCCATGCAGGCCCAGAAATATTTGAATCAATCACTAAGGGAACTCGTAGGGGGGAAAACTGCCACCGCACTGAGTAAATCTTTTGCTATTGAAACAGCTGGAGACCTGCTTCACCATTATCCGCGCAGATATGCAGAAAGAGGTAAGCTCACGTCTTTTGATCGGATCGAAGTGGGTAAGCCGGTGACGATCATGGCGACGATTTCTTCCGTCACAGCTCGGCGCATGAAAACAAAACGCGGATTTGTTGTGGTAGCTACGGTGACAGATGGCAAATACCAGATGGAGCTGACTTTCTTTCACCAAAAATGGAGAGAGAAAGAACTTCAAGTTGGTCGCTCCGGACTCTTTGCGGGAACAGTTAATGAGTATCACGGAGTACGCACGCTCACCCATCCCCAGTACCAACTATTTGGCAACGACAGCACTTCAGATTTCGATCTGGTCAGTGATTTCGCGGGAAGCATCATTCCTGTATATCCGAGTTCGCAATCAGTTACCTCCTGGCAGATAGCAGCAGCCATCGATGTTGTACTTGCCTCTCTTGATGGACTACAAGATCCAATTCCACAAAATCTGCGCGAGAAACACAACCTCATGGATTGGGCTGAAGCTATCCGCGCCATTCATCAACCTGACACCCATGAGACACTTCAGCGTGCTCAAGACCGGTTGAAGTATCACGAAGCTTTTACCCTTCAAGCAGTATTGGAGTTTCGTCGCCAGGAGCGTCGTTCCCTGCCTGCGATTGCGCGTGAATCCAAAAATCATTCATTGCGTGAAACTTTTGATCGTTCGTTGCCGTTTAGCCTCACCGGTGGGCAACTTGAGGTAGGAAAGGAAATCGAAAGCGACCTTCGAGGTACCTCTCCCATGATGCGTCTACTTCAAGGCGATGTCGGCAGCGGTAAAACTATTGTGGCGCTGCGGGCCATGCTCGATGTCATCGAGTCTGGTGGTCAAGGGGTGCTATTGGCGCCAACCGAGGTATTGGCGGCCCAGCATTATGAATCTCTGACTGAACTACTGGGCGAACTGTGCCAGTCGAGCATTAACCCGACGGGAAATCTCGAGTTTTTAAATGGAGTTACGTCGAAAGTGACACTCACGTTACTCACAGGTTCGATGTCAGCGTCCGCCAGGAAACAGGCGCTGCTCGATATTGCCTCAGGTAACTCGAATATTGTGATTGGCACTCATGCATTAATTCAGGACCACGTGGATTTCTTTGATTTAGGGCTCGTCGTCGTAGACGAACAACATCGTTTTGGAGTTGAACAGCGCGCTATCTTGCTGTCCAAGTCCAGGGAGGGAACGCGCCCTCATATGTTGGTTATGACGGCAACCCCCATTCCGCGCACAACAGCTCTCACTGTTTTTGGTGATCTTGATATTTCTACTCTTAGGCAAGTTCCTTCCATGAGAGCCCCCGTGGAGACCTATGTTGTGAATCCGCGCGAAAACCCGAATCATGCTGTTCGTGTTTGGGAGCGAATGCAGGAAGAAGTGTCAGCAGGCAACCGTGTCTTTGTTGTGTGCGCGAGCATTTCGGGTACAACTTCTGGATCAGAAGACAACTTAGATACTGCCGAGTATGAGGCTGCACTATCAGTTTCCGCAGAGCCAAACTCATCAAACCCGGATCTCGAGTCATGTGATTCGATTGCTAACACCGACTTTGACGGGTTGAGTGAAACTCTTATTTCAGTTGAGCAATCCCTCGCTGATCTGTCAGTTCAATTTCCATTGATCAACTTTGCTGGTATGCATGGAAAAATGAAACCTGAAGACAAGCGTCGGATTATGTCAAGTTTTCGCAGCAGTGCACCAGGTACAATCGACGTTCTTGTGGCCACAACAGTCATTGAAGTTGGAGTTGATGTCCCCGATGCAACCATGATGATTGTGAATAATGCGGAGCGATTTGGAATCTCACAGTTACATCAGTTGCGCGGCCGAATCGGACGTGGCGACAAACCTGGACTGTGCCTCTTAATGTGTAGCCCCTTCGTGAATCCGCTGGCACGGAAGCGACTTGAGGCTGTAGCTGATACCCGCGATGGCTTTGAGTTGGCCCAACGCGACTTGGAAATTCGACGCGAAGGAGATGTCTTAGGAAACGAACAATCTGGGGTGGGCACATCACTTCGCCTATTGCGAGTCATCGAAGATCTATCACTGATTGAGTCAGTCCGCAGTGAAGTTGGTGTCCTGGCACAAACAGATCAATGGCCGGAAGTTATTTCTGCAATAGAACCTGCGGAGTTCCTTAGGGTAAATCAATTGGAAAAAACATGACCCGAATAATTGGTGGATCAGCGCGTGGCACGAAATTGTCTGTGCCACCCAAGGGCACCAGGCCCACATCTGATCGCATTCGGGAGGCGTTGTTTTCTAGCCTCGAAAGCTGGCTGGCAGCTAATAACAAGACATGGGATGCAATCTGCTTTGTTGACCTCTACTCGGGGTCAGGCGCTATTGGTCTTGAGGCAGCAAGTAGGGGGGCCTCCGAGGTGACCCTCGTCGAACAGGCACTACCCGCTCTCAGGACTATTCATGCAAATGCAATCCGCACAAATCTCACCGTACGCACTGAACGTTCCGATGTCTCTCGGTGGAATCCACCACCCAGGGTAGACATTGTGTTCTTGGACCCGCCCTACTCCATGTCTGATCAGGAGATATCTTCATCCATTGTCAAGTTGACACAATCGTTGGACATCTCGTCAACTCTCTGTGTGGTTGAGAGAGGCGCGAAGAGCGGTGACCCATTCAGTGATTGTGAACGTGAATCATTTGAAAAGAAGTGGGATAAAGCATATGGTGACTCACGCCTTTGGTACGGTCATCTGGTGGGAGGTGACACGTGAAGGTAGCAGTGTGTCCGGGTTCATTTGATCCGGTGACAAATGGTCATTTTGACGTTTTTGAGCGCGCGTCTCGCATGGCTGACAATGTTATTGTTGCGGTGCTCATTAATCGGACGAAATCCAGTCTCTTTACAGTAGAAGAGCGAATTGACATACTCACCGAGGTAACGGCTCCGCTGGGGAATGTCCGCGTTGACTCCTTTTATGGGCTTCTCGTGGATTACTGCAGGGACCATGGAGTTAATGCAATCGTCAAGGGTCTGCGAGCCGTCAGTGATTTTGATTATGAATTGCAGATGGCTCAGATGAATTTCAGGCTGGCAGCAGTAGAGACTTGCTTCATTTCCACGAACCCGCTCTACAGTTATCTGTCATCGAGTTTGGTGAAAGAAGTCGCGACCCACGGTGGCGACGTTACCGGCTTGGTCCCGGAAGTCGTGTTGAACCGCTTGGAAAGCAAAATTTCCAGCACAATGTGATTACTGATTTTGTCAATTCGCGGATCATAGACTGAGGAGCATTAAGTGGACGTCCAAGAGAGACTAGACGAATTAACCGTGATGGTTGAGGATGCCAAGTCCATGCCATTATCGGCATCATGCATGCTTAATCGCGCCCAGCTCCTCGATCTCATTGAAGAAATTCGGCAACTGCTTCCGGAATCAGTTTATCGAGCCGACGAGTTACTTGCTGATCGTGAAGCAGTAGTGCTTGACGGTCGTCGAGAGGCTGATCGAATTCTTGAGCAGGCGCGTTCACAAGCGGATCGCATGGTTTCTGAACATGAAGTGTATCTGGCTGCGGTAACTGAGAGTAATGCTTTGAAAGCTGAGACCGCGGCGGAAACTTCCCGTATGCGAGCAGAAACAGATGACTACATCGATGCTAAATTGGCTACGTTCGAGATCACATTGCAAAAGACCTTGCAAACGGTTGACCGTGGCCGCGAAAGGCTAAGAAGCCAGATGTACCAGGAATTAGCGCCAGAGGGTGTTGTTGAGCAATCAGATTTTTTTGACGCACAGTCATAAGAAGACAATCTCACTCAAGTTAAAATCTCATTCAAGTTAAAATCCCACCCAAGCCATAAGAACCGAGTGGAGTGTCATGATGGTTGAGGAATCCAGCTTCATAGTTCCTTTGACGCACTTGCAGCGGCGACCGGGAAACATGTGGGAAGCTGAAATGTCATTTAAGGCGCCGTCGGACATGGGAGTGGCTCTTGCGCAAGTAGACCCCAATTCCACTATAGACGCGGAAGTCCGGCTGGAATCCGTTCTTGATGGAGTACTAGCGTCGGTCAACGTTGATTACTCCGTGAACGCGGAATGTGCACGATGTCTGGAGCCTCTCGAATGGCAAGACTCCTGTGAGTTTGTCGAACTTTTCCTCTACCCCGAGACAGATTCACGCGGGCGCGAGATCCATGGCACCGTTCGAGAATTAGGGGAAGGAGACACTGAGTCAGTGACCCGTTTTGTACAGGACGATTCGGTGGACCTAGAAGAGGTGATTCGTGATGCAATCGTGCTGGATTTGCCCCTCAAGCCTTTGTGTGACCCTGGTTGTGAGGGACTATGCCCAACCTGTGGCGAGAAGCGGGAGTCGGGAGACCATGACCACGTGGTAACGGATCCTCGCTGGTCCGCCCTAGCGGCCTTCAAGGAGGATTAACCCCCGGCTTCACCGCTTTTTTATTCAGGTGAAATACTCCTGTGACGATCACAAGTGATCCACCATGACATGTAGGGAAAGAGGAACCCGTGCCAGTCCCGAAGCGGAAGACATCGCGCTCGAACACCCGACACCGCCGTTCGCAGTGGAAGGCCGTAGCTCCGACGCTGGTTACCTGTGTCCGTTGCCAAGAGAAGCGACTAGCGCACACCGCGTGCCCAAATTGCGGAACCTACGCCAAGCGCCGCGTTATTTCTGTCTGAAATTTGTCTCATCTGTATTCGACGGTTGCACACGTCGAGTAACCTGTTGAACATGTTGGTTCCATCTGAATCTAACTCCCTTGACCCTCATGAGGATCTGATTTTTCGCATCCTTGTCAATGTATTTGGTGTGGTGCCACGATTGCGTGGCAGCACACCACTTTCCGCAATTGGATTTCAGCCGGCACATGCCGTAATCCTTGTTCATCAGGCAGAGTTGGCTGGACTGTCATTCCCAAGCGAGATCGATTTCACTCAGGTAGACACGGTGCAAGACTTTGCAGCATCATGTGCACCAGGTGGCTCAAGTGACTGATAGCGAAACCAATGTCGCCGGCCCACGGATCATGGATGACGCTCCATCTGAGCAGTTTCCGGCTCCTTTGAATCCTGCCCAATTGGCTGCTGATCTACATATTGAATGTGACCATGAATTACTTGAATTGGCCCTTGTCCACCGATCCTACGCTTATGAGAATGGGGGCCTACCCACGAATGAGCGGCTCGAATTCCTTGGCGATTCGGTTTTGGGTTTGGTGGTGACGGACGCTCTCTATCGAGACTTTCCTGATTTGCCTGAGGGACAGCTGGCTCGAATGCGAGCGTCGGTGGTCAACGCTCAGGCGCTAGCGGATGTTGCTAGAGCCTTAGGTCTTGGATCCTATATTCGTTTGGGCAAGGGCGAAATCACGTCCGGTGGCCGAGATAAAACCTCTATTTTGGCCGATTGCATGGAAGCTGTTATCGGCGCTATTTACCTGTCCCATGGAATGGTTTTAGCTGCCCCGTTCATTACAGAAATTTTCGGACCTTTGATTAGAGATGCTTCACAGTTGGGTGCGGGACTTGACTGGAAGACTTCATTACAAGAGTTGACGGGACAGTACGCCTTGGATTTACCGGAGTACCGAATCTCGGATTCGGGTCCTGACCATGCAAAGAGTTTTGTTGCTGAGGTCCTTGTCAACAAAGAGGTACATGGCGTTGGGCAGGGCAGTTCGAAAAAGGTAGCCGAGCAAATTGCGGCGCAACAGGCGTACGGTGTTATTTCCGAGCGCTTCGCGAAATAAGTCGTATGCCGGAACTGCCAGAGGTTGAAGTGGTTCGGCGTGGCCTAATGTCCTTTATGCAAGGAGCATCAGTTCGTCGCGTGGAAGTTCGTCACTCCCGTGCAATCCGGCGAAATGAGGGACCCTTTTCCGATCAACTGCAGGGCGCAGTTATTCGCCATGTGAGTCGGCGGGGAAAGTTCTTGTGGTGTGTTTTGGATAGACCGTATGCACTGGTAGTTCATTTGGGAATGAGCGGACAGTTTCGGGTATACCCCTGGATTGATCAGAAACCGCCCCTGGGGCCCCGAGGGCATCCCCACCTGCGGGCTCTCTTTGAGATCGCGCAGAAAAAGGGAGGCCAAAGTGACCTTCATTTCCTCGATCAGCGAACTTTCGGCGGCATGCATGTATCTCAACTTGTGGAGACTGACTCGGGGGAGCACATTCCCCAATCCGCGGCACATATTGCTCGGGACCCGCTGGATCCACTTTTTGATGTGGACCTTCTCGTGGATAAACTCAGAATAACTCAATCGGAAATTAAGCGGGTACTGCTGAATCAGTCTGTAATTTCAGGGGTCGGAAATATTTATGCTGATGAAGCACTCTTTCGCTCTGGATTTCACGGTTCGATCAATGCCGATCAACTGACTAAGGAAGACGTCTACCAACTTGTGACCCATGTGAAGAATGTGATGATTGAGGCTCTTGATAAAGGTGGGACAAGCTTTGATGCACTTTATGTAAACGTCAATGGGGAATCTGGGTATTTTTCTCGATCCCTTGCGGTGTACGGGAGAGAAGGCGAGCCATGCGAGCAATGCGGCTCGCCAATTGAACGCATGTCATTTATGAACAGATCCAGTTTCTTCTGTGGCAATTGTCAGCGTGGAAACCCGGCGGTGGCTCACCCGTAAGGAGACTAATGACCGATAGGCTCTCCATTGCTCGACCTGCCGTGACGAGTTTGGACCATACCTCGCTGATATCGCCTCATGGGTATCGCCGAGAACATGTATCCAATTGCTGATTTGGAAAAGGAAACGAAAAATCCCGTGCATCTGAAGACTCTTACGTTAAAGGGTTTCAAGTCTTTTGCGTCTTCCACAACTTTGCATTTTGAACCCGGCGTAACGTGCGTTGTGGGGCCAAATGGCTCAGGCAAATCCAATGTAGTGGATGCTTTGGCTTGGGTCATGGGGGAGCAGGGAGCCAAATCACTGCGGGGCGGGAAAATGGAAGATGTTATTTTTTCCGGAACAACAGGTAGGGCACCACTTGGCCGAGCCGAAGTAGCTCTCACGATTGACAACTCTGATGGCGCACTTCCGATCGAGTTCTCCGAAGTGACTATTTCCCGGACATTATTTCGAAACGGCGGATCAGAGTATGCGATCAATGGGGAGCCATGCCGCTTGCTCGATGTTCAGGAGCTCCTGAGCGATTCAGGTATTGGTCGCGAGATGCATGTCATTGTGGGCCAAGGTCAACTTGACTCTATTCTTCATGCAACGCCTGAAGATCGTCGTGGGTTCATTGAAGAAGCGGCGGGGGTGCTGAAGCACCGCAAGCGCAAGGAAAAGGCGCTTCGCAAATTGGATTCCATGGAAGGAAACCTCACTCGGCTCAACGATCTTACGGCTGAACTGCGGCGCCAACTTAAGCCACTTGGGCGTCAAGCCGAAGTCGCTCGTCGTGCCACGGTGATCCAAAGTGATGTGCGGGATTCCCGGTTGCGCATCATGGCAGATGATTTGGATGCATTGCGTGCATCACTCGCAGCAGAAGTTGCTGATGAAAGTGCGCTGCGAGAGCGCCAGGCGGGTGTGGAACTTCAGATCGCCGGACTGCGCCAACGCGAATCCGTGGCGGAAGAGGCTGAGCGCGAGCAAGGCCCCGAACTTGCTCGAATACAAGAATCGTGGTTTTCCCTCAATGGGGTACGTGAGCGTTACCTTGGACTTGTGCAATTGGGTTCTGAAAAAGTTCGAAATCTCGCGCCCGAGCCAGAAGAGGAACAACTAGGTCGCGACCCTGAAAGCATTGAAGCTGAAGCCCGCAACCTTCGAACAAGTGAATTTGAATTAGGTCGTGAAGTCGAATCTCTCAGTCAACACCTACTTGTCGTTGCTGCTGAGCGGGAGCTGGCTGAAAATCTATTGACCCAGGAGGCCTCTCGTATTCAACGTGTTGAGGGGGAACTTTCTGAGCACAATGCGGCTATAGCGAAGCTGCAGGGGCAGTGTGAGAGTTCACAAATTCGTATTGACACACGTGGAGCGGAGATTGTCCGGCTACAGGAGCAGATTTCAGATGCGCGGGATCGCAGTAAAGACTCTCAAGCGCAATTTCAGGCGATTGAAAATGAAGTTGTTGCACTTGGCGATGGTGAACAAGGACTTGACGCCGACCATGAGCTTGCTCAACGAGAACTTGCTCGCGCGGACTCACGTGTTCACGAACTCATGGCCGAAACTGCCCGACTCGACCGTGAGCGAGCCGCGGTGGCTGCTCGGATCGATGCCCTTTCTATGGCGCTTGAACGCAAGGATGGATCAGCCGCCCTTGCTGATTCTCCCCAAGTCATAGGTACGGTCACAGGACTTCTGCGCCCCGCACCTGGCTATGAATTGGCTGTATCAGCAGCGCTCGGGGATTTGGCAAATGCTGTAGTGGTCGCAGACATCAACGCAGCATTGGACTCGATTGTTTTTCTCAAGACGGAAGACGCGGGACGTTCCAGTGTGTTGGTAGCCCAGTCGGCTGCACCGAAAAATCTACTCAGAGGTCAAGCTCCCGCTGGCAAATGGTTGGTGGACTGTGTGCAGGCGGATCCGTTAATTGCCAACACCATCAATGCCTTGCTCGGTGAATTTATTGTGGTGTCTAACATCCATGAACTCCGATCTCATTCTTCGGTCAGTGAGGGCAATCCGATTGTCACGCAAGATGGCGACACATATTCGGCGGGTGTGCTGACGGGTGGATCAGTTGTCGGACCAAGTGTTCTAGAAGTGCAAATGGCTGTTGATGAGGCCCGTGAGTCGCTTGTGGGAATTGAAGCGGCCCTTCATAGAAATACTTTTGACCTTGCTACCGCACGGGCAGCTCAGGAATCAGCCATCCGCGAAGTGGAATCTTCCTTAAGCAGGCTCCATGATTCCGATGCAGAGTTAGCGGGGGTCGCCGAGCGCCTTGGGCAATTGGGTCAACAATCGCGTGCAGCACTCGCAGAGGCTGAGCGACTTGAAGCCGCTTTGACAACAGCGCAAGAAGCTTTGGCGCGTGATACTCAGTCACTAGCGGTGCTGGTGGAGCAACTACATCAGAATCAATCGGCGGCGGCGCCTAGCATTGGGAACGATCTACGTCCTCAGTTTGAGCAGGAATTAGAGCTTGCCCGCTCACGTGAAGTGGAAGCACGTTTAGCTGTTCGAACTGCTGAAGAACGCATGCGAGCAGTTTCTGAGCGTGCGTCTGCACTGGAAGAAGATGCCAACAAGGAGCGAACGGCTCGTGCGGCTGCCATTGAACGTCGCGAGCGCAGGGCTGCTTCGTTAATCGTGGCACAGGCTTTGCTTTCTGGAGCGAAAGTAGCGCTGGATTTCACTGAAGTTTCGGTGTATCAGGCTCAACGAGTTCGTTCTCGTGCTGAATTGCTCAAGAAAGACAGAGACGCTGAACTCTCTTTTGTCCGAACTGAAGTCCGGCAGTTGGTCGAGATATTGGAAGGCCTCCGCGACAGTGTTCACCGCGATGAGGTGGCGAGGGCTGAACAGCGCATGCGTATTGAGGCTCTGGAAGAAAAAGCATTGAATGACTTCGGCATCGAACCAGACACATTGGTCACCGAATATGGTCCCGACCAACTCGTACTTCCGAGTTTGACTGCTCCTGGCGATGAAATTGATCCTGATTCACCGAAGCCGGTTCCCTACCCATATAACCGTGAAGAACAGCTCAAGCGCTTGAAAGCAGCCGAAAAGCAGCTTGCCTTGCTCGGTCGAGTTAATCCGTTAGCCTTAGAGGAGTACTCCGCCATGGAGGAACGGCAGCGATTCCTGACCGAACAACTTGATGACCTGCGTCGTACCCGCGATGACCTACTTGACATTGTTAAAGAAGTCGATGCCCGAGTTGAGCAGGTTTTCACGGAAGCTTACTTAGAAATTGAAAAAGAATTCGAGGGCGTCTTCGCTCGACTGTTCCCAGGAGGAGAGGGAAGACTGGTTCTCACTGACCCGGCAAATATGTTGACGACAGGTGTAGATGTGGAGGCTCGACCTCCTGGCAAGAAGGTGAAACGGCTTTCCCTATTGTCTGGTGGGGAACGATCCCTCACGGCAGTTGCGTTCCTGGTGGCTCTTTTCAAGGCAAGGCCATCGCCCTTCTATGTACTCGACGAAGTCGAAGCTGCCCTTGACGATGTAAACCTTGGTCGATTAATTGACATTATCGAAGAGCTTCGATCAACATCGCAACTTATTGTGATTACTCACCAGAAGCGGACCATGGAGATAGCAGATGCCCTTTATGGAGTTTCCATGCGCGGCGATGGTGTTACTCAAATTATTGGTCAAAGACTGCGCGAGTCTGAGAAGGTGGGGGCGTGAGGGCGGACTTGTGACTAAGCATCACTCCACTCACCATTAATACCTGCCCAATCTAGTTCGTCACCATGATTGATATTGCCCCTACGGCGAGGAGGGGCTTGGGCAGTGGCTTGTCTAGATTATCTCAACAACAATCCAGAGACTCGGGTGAACTTTGGCCACGCGGTGACACTGTGAAATCTCTCAATGGCAGGATTCATCGTCATGGACACCCTACTTATCATCCTCATTATTTCAGCCGTCATCATTTTGGGTCTTGCAATTGGTGGCGCGGTTGTACTTCTCCGAGGTCATGATTCCGATGAGTATCAGGGTCAGCCGCGCCCAGGCATTGATTACACCCCTGGGGTGGGAGACGATTCGAGTGAGCCACGCGATACGCCTCGAAAGAATATTGAATCCATCGAGGTGGGATCCGTTCTTGTGGATCGAGAACCAATGGGTCCCGTCGAGGCTGAAGTTGGCGAACAATCAGAGTTGGCCGAGTGGGAACTCGAGGTCCCGGAGCCCAGTGCAGGGCGGATGTCACGCCTGCGTGCACGCTTGGCTCGATCTAACAATGCTTTTGGTAAGAGTCTTTTAAGTATTTTATCGAGTAGTTCACTGGATCAGGAAGCATGGGAAGACATCGAAGCAACTCTTCTTGGAGCCGACCTCGGTGTAGGACCCACGCAGGAATTGATAAATGAACTCAAAGTTCGAATTGCAGCAGGTGGTGATACGTCCCCTGAATTCATGCAGAATGCACTCAAGGAGTCTCTATCGGTTCTCATTGATCCCGGCATGAATCGAAGTATCGCCCACTCACAGGGAGGACGCCCCGCAGTCATTCTGGTGGTAGGCGTGAATGGAACAGGCAAAACCACGACGGTCGGAAAGCTTTCCCGGGTTCTCATCGCCGATGACCGAAGTGTGCTGATGGCCGCCGCTGACACCTTCCGCGCTGCGGCCGCAGACCAATTACAAACGTGGGGGGACAGAGTGGGAGCAGCCGTCGTTAGGGGGCCTGAAGGTGGAGATCCTGCCTCAGTGGCTTTTGAGGCTGTTCAGATAGGGCAAGAAAGTGAAGTCGACGCTGTCCTGATTGATACTGCTGGTCGTTTACACACGAAGACCGGATTGATGGATGAACTGGGAAAAATTAAGAGAGTCATAGAAAAGCAGAGCCCTGTGGATGAGGTCCTTCTTGTAATTGATGCGACGACAGGGCAAAACGGACTCACCCAAGCGCGCGTATTCAGCGAAGTGGTTGATGTCACGGGGATCGTCTTGACCAAACTCGACGGAACTGCCAAGGGTGGCATTGTGGTCGCAGTTCAGCGTGAACTTGGTGTTCCGGTCAAACTGGTGGGACTTGGCGAAGGCCCTGATGATCTAGCTCCGTTTGATGTCAACGAATTTGTCGAGGCGTTGATTTCGTAACTTCCCTGAAATACGGGGGCTCTTTCTTCACACACTGGTAACACGGAACGTCCTTAGTGGAAACTCAATCCCGGCACTCTTGGCTCACAGAGAGCTACTCCAGCAGGGAAGTAGTGAAAGACCACGAGGAGGAAACCTATGGATCCGGCCTTGAATACTGGTGACACAGCATGGATGCTCACAGCGTCCGCAATGGTGTTGCTCATGATTCCAGGACTCGCATTTTTCTATGGTGGAATGGTGCGGGCTAAATCAGTTTTGAACATGATCATGATGGTGATGAGCACCCTGTTCATTGTCGGCGTCCTTTGGGTGCTCTTTGGTTACTCCATGACATTTGGCTCTGATATTGGGGGGGTTATTGGCGATCCCACGGAATATTTGGGCCTTGAATCCCTTATGGCGGACAACCCCGAAGCGGTATTGCCTATCATGGCATTCGTCGCTTTCCAAGGAATGTTTGCCGCATTGACCGTGGGTCTGATAGCAGGCGCTATTCCCGATCGAACCAAATTCAATGGCTGGTTGATCTTCGGGACAGTGTGGGCCATCTTGGTGTACTTCCCGGTTGCTCACTGGGTGTGGGCTTCCGGCGGGTGGATCTTTGAATTGGGAGTAATTGACTTTGCTGGAGGAACAGCCGTCCACATCAATGCGGGCGCAGCGGCGCTTGCGTTGGCCATTGTCATCGGTAGGCGAGTTGGTTGGCCACGGACACCAATGCGACCGCACAACCTGACACTCGTCATGATCGGAGCAGGTCTGCTTTGGTTCGGTTGGTTTGGTTTCAATGCCGGTTCGGCACTGGCTGCAAACAACACGGCTGCCGTCGTCTTCTTGAACACTTTCGCGGCCACATGTGCTGCTGCAATCGGGTGGCTCGTTGTAGAGAAATTGCGCGACGGCCACATGACGACTCTGGGTGCAGCTTCGGGAATCGTTGCAGGTTTGGTGGCAATCACCCCAGCCTGCTCTGCGGTCAGTCCTATGGGTGCGTTGGCAGTGGGTGTGATCGCTGGTGTCCTTTGTGCACTCGCGGTGGGCATGAAATACAAGTTCGGCTATGACGATTCGCTCGATGTAGTGGGAGTGCATCTGGTCGGAGGTCTGGTGGGGACGCTGCTTATTGGCTTCCTGGCCACGGAAGCTGCGCCGGCAGGCGTCAACGGATTGCTGTACGGCGGGGGGGCCGATCAACTCGGGAAGCAGGCTATTGGAGCGTTCGCTGTCCTCGGGTATTCCTTCGTGTTGGCCTTGTTGATCGGTGGCGTCCTGAGAGCATCCGGATTGTTGCGTGTCTCCAAGGACACGGAAATAAGTGGTGTTGACCTGAATGAACATGCAGAATCAGCCTATGAACTGGGTGAAGCCGGTGGCGGGGGTCGATTTGCTGGAATAGGTGCAGGTGCTGCTCGTCGCGAGGAAGAAGGGAACTCATGAAACTGATCACAGCGATAGTCAAGCCATTTAAGTTGGATGACGTCAAAAGCGCACTCGAGTCAATCGGAGTGCACGGCATGACAGTGTCTGAAGCATCCGGCTTTGGGCGTCAGCGTGGACACACTGAGGTTTATCGAGGAGCGGAGTACACCGTTGATCTCGTGCCAAAGGTTCGAATCGAAGTTCTCATTGAAGACTCGATGACTGAAGATGTCCTTGATGCAATTGTGAATGCAGCCAAGACTGGAAAAATTGGCGATGGAAAAGTATGGGCGACTCCGGTTGAGGAAGTGATCAGGGTTCGAACGGGTGAGCGGGGACATGACGCGCTATAGGTTCCGATGTCCTTTTTCTCGGTAAGGGAATCATTGGCTAAGCAGCCAGGTGTTCAGGGTGAGGAGCAGCGCAAATTGCTGACTCAAAGCCTGGACACCTGGCTGGGTCAATTGCTCACAGCTGCAATTGAAAAGTGTGATGCTGATCCTTCAAACTTTGCATTGATTGGCGTCGGAAGCTACGGACGTTGCGAACCCACACTGCGCAGCGATCTAGATCTAGTTTTGGTGCATTATCCAAAGGCACGACATGCCGAAAACATCGCCGCAGAGATTTGGTATCCAATTTGGGATTCGGGTGTTGCACTTGACCACAGTGTGCGCACCATTGCGCAAGCACGTGACATCGCGGCCCGGGACCTCAAAGTATTCACAGGGCTTCTTGATTCTCGCCATATTGCAGGTAATTCGGACATAAGTAATCAGTTGCGCCAAGATGTTCATCTCGATTGGCGTAAATCAAGTTCCACATTGATTCCAGAACTCCGGGAACTTGTTGAATACCGGAAATCTAGATCAGGTGAGCTCTTTCAGTTACTTGAGCCAGACCTTAAGGAGTCTTATGGAGGGATTCGCGATGTCGGAGTTCTCCGCGCGCTAGCTGCCACGTGGAAAGTCGAGGTTTCACACGCTGACTGGCTCGAGAGCGCCCGTTTTCTCGTGAATGTGAGAAGCCGAATTCATCTCCAGTCACGCAGCGATCGACTTCGGCTTCAAGATCAACCTGAGGTCGCACGGGATTTGGGGTTCCCGAATCCTGAAGAACTTCTCAGGTCCGTCTACCTTGCGGGCCGACAGATTGCCTATGCCAGCGATCGGGCGTGGAATCAACTTGATCGAGCTCCTGGTAAAAAAGATGTGAGAAGGCCGATTGCGGACGGTGTCGTCGTCCATGGCGGCGAGGTTGTTTTAGCCAAGAGTGCATTCTCCCAACTAAATTCCGAACAGGACACTGTTGAATTAACACTGGCGGTGGCTGGCGCGGCGTCCGTAGCAGAACTTCCAGTGTCACCAACTTTGCTCAGGCGATTGAGTGATTCGGCGCAGTCTCCAGCTGAGGGTTGGACCCCCAATATGCGAAATGCACTTCTACAGATTCTGGGCTCTCGTTTCGGAATGCTCACTATTTGGGAGTCACTCGATCAGTTTCACCTGATAACTCGATGGATGCCTGAGTGGGAACATGTTCGATCCTTGCCGCAATTCAACTCATTGCATGAATTCACCGTGGATCGACATTTAGTTGAATGTGTAGTTCAAGGTCAGGAACTGACCAGAACTGTTGATCGCCCTGATCTTTTGCTCATGGCTTGCTTATTACATGACATTGGTAAAGGCATGGAAGGCGATCATTCGATTGTTGGTGCCCACATGGCTCGAGAAATCATGACACGCTTTGGCTATGATGAACCGGAGATTTGTTCTGTGGAATTGCTTGTACGTCATCATTTATTGCTCGCAGACACTGCAACTCGCCGTGATCTCGAAGATGAAACGGTAATCGAAAGTATCTGCGAAAGCCTTCAGTCTCGCCAAAATATTCAACTTCTGCTTGCATTGACATTGGCCGACTCGCGAGCCACTGGTCCTTCATTGCGTTCGCAGTGGAGGGAAAAGCTAATCGCTGACGCGGCGAACAAAGCGATGATGAGCCTTGCGGGTGAGTCGGCAACACAAAGTCATGTTGAGTTCGACAGTTCAGAGTATTCTGCGGATACAGATGGTTTGGTTTTTCACTCGGAGTCAGATACTGATGGTTTTCAACTAGTGATCGGCTATCCAGACCGAATTGGTATGTTAGCGGCGGTCGCAGGTGTTCTTGCCATGCACAAGCTCCATGTTCGTTCAGCCGATTTACACGAGAATCCTGATAGAGCCATACAGGTGTGGAGTGTAAAGCCTCTGTTCGGGGACCTACCCAATACAGATGTCTTGCGGCGGGACATTAAGCGTGCTCTTTCTGGCGACCTTGATCTCGATAGCAAGTTGGTGGGTACGCGTCCGCTTGATTCGACCGCGGTAGTGACTGTTTCGCGGGTCTCACATCAGCAAACAGTTGTGGAAGTTCGTGCGCGGGATCGCAAGGCGCTCCTTTTCGACATTTCTCGTGCCATATCTTCCTGTGATTTGACAATCACGGGAGCACGAATCTCAACACTGGGACTTGATGCAGTGGATGCCTTTTTCATTAGAAACCCGAGTGGCCAGCCACCTAGTGACCTTGAGTGCGACTACCTTGTTTCGGCCATTCACATGAGACTCTCGCCACAGATGGCTTAAACCGTCTGGTCTCGCGAACTTCTGGACCCCTACAAGGCTAACCTTGGAGAGTATTTAGTGTCCACCTTGAGGAGTCACCAGATGTTTGCGTCCTTATCTGATCGACTAGCAGGGACCTTTAAGAACCTTCGTGGTAAGGGTCGCCTGAGTGAGTCAGATATAGATGCAACTATTGCCCAAATCCGAACAGCTTTGCTAGAAGCCGATGTTGCCCTGCCCGTTGTCAAGATCTTTTGTGCAAGGGTCAAAGAGAGATCGCTGTCCACTGAAGTGTCTGGTGCTCTCAATCCCGCACAACAAATAATTAAGATCGTTCACGAGGAACTGATCACCATTTTGGGTGGTACGACTCGATCAATCGTCTTTGCGAAGACTGGACCAACAGTGATACTCCTTGTTGGCCTTCAAGGTGCCGGAAAAACCACCCTCGCAGGAAAAATTGCGAAAATGCTTGTAAAGGAGGGTCACACCCCGATCCTGGTTGCAGCGGATCTTCAAAGACCCAATGCAGTTGACCAGTTAAAGATTGTGGGTGAGCGCGCAGGAGTTCCAACTTTTGCACCTGAACCTGGCAATGGCGTAGGGGATCCGGTCGCTGTTGCGCGTGCGGGCAAGAAATTTGCTATTGAAAAAATGCACGATGTCGTCATTGTGGACTCTGCTGGGCGACTCGCTATCGATCAAGAACTGATGGGCCAACTTGCACAGGTTCGCGATGCGGTAGAACCCGAAAACGTGTTATTCGTTGTCGACTCCATGATTGGACAAGACGCTGTGACAACCGCGAAGGAATTCGCAGACCGTGTTGGTTTCGATGCAGTTGTTTTGACCAAACTGGATGGGGACGCTCGTGGTGGTGCTGCACTTTCCATAGTTTCTGTTGTCGAGCGCCCCATAGTCTTCGCATCGACAGGGGAAAAAATTGAAGACTTTGAAGTTTTTCACCCTGACCGCATGGCATCTCGCATTCTGGACATGGGAGATCTCTTATCGCTGATTGAACAGGCGGAAAGAGCCTTTGATGCAGAACAAACAGATCGTTTCACCGAAAAGCTTGCCCAAGGAGAAAGTTTCACCTTGGAAGATTTTCTGGAGCAAATGCAGGCAGTCAAGAAAATGGGATCACTGGGAAAAATCCTTGGCATGCTTCCTGGCATGGGGGACATGAAAGCCCAATTGGATCAAGTAGATGACAAAGAACTCGATCGAGTGGCCGCCATCATTTTGTCCATGACTCCTGCTGAGCGCCGAGATCCCAAAATCCTCAATGGTTCGCGCAGGGCCCGCATCGCTGCCGGATCTGGAACTCAGGTCAATGACGTAAATAATCTAGTTGAACGGTTTTCTCAGGCGCAGAAAATGATGAAAAGTATGGGTAGCGGCGGGATGCCCGGCTTGCCTGGCATGGGCGGCTTGCCTGGTCTTCCTGGATCCGGTGGCGGAAAAAAGTCCAAGGGTAAGCAACAAAAATCGGTCAAACCGGCCAAAGGGGCGAAAGGCCGCAGCGGAAACCCCGCCAAGCGGGCATTAAGTGCCGAAGGAGGGCAGGAGCCAGATTTAGGTTCGTTGCCTCCTGAGCTGCGTAAATTGCTGCAGTGAGCACATTTGAGACCTGAAGTATCTGGTCTGAAGGGGTCGGGTAGCATATGGACGCTCTCGTGAGTGAAAGGACCCTCTCAACCTTTCAACTGACAGTCCGCATGAACTTTGTGTAACCGTGTCCCCACGCGCTTACTCGGATTTCGACCATTTACCAAGGAGAATAGCCCGCCGTGGCCGTCAAAATTAAGCTCAAGCGTGTAGGAAAAATCCACGCCCCCCAGTATCGAATTGTTATTGCAGATTCACGTACCGCTCGCAACGGGCGAGCCATTGAAGAAATAGGAATTTATCAGCCGGTACAAAACCCGAGTTTGATTCAGGTCAAGTCCGACCGTGCCCAATACTGGCTTGGTGTTGGCGCCCAGCCCACCGAGGCAGTATTGGCAATTTTGAAAGTAACTGGAGATTGGCAAAAGTTCAAAGGTCTTCCTGGCGCCGAAGGCACTCTCCAAGTGGCAGATCCCAAGCCCAGCAAGGTGCTCGCCTACGAAGCTGCTGTGACTGAAGCTCAGAATGAGCCAAAAAAGCCCAAGGCTAAGAAACTTGTTACCGACACGGAGAAGGCTGCAGAAGACGTTGCTCACGTCGCCGAAACTGTTGTCGACAAAGTTGTTGATGCCGTCGAAGACGTCGTAGAAAAGGTCGCTGACGTCGTTGAAGCCGTTGCCGAGAAGATCGAACACGTCGCAGAGGCCGTCGAGCACAAGGTTGAAGAAGTCCTTCATAAGGATGACTCGGAAAAGACTTCCTAATGCTCGAGGATGCTCTTGCGCACCTTGTTCGAGGAATAGTGGATAACCCAGACGATGTCTCCGTCACCATGCGCGCAGATCGGCGCGGGAAGGCTCTTGATGTTCGGGTTAATCCCGAGGACATGGGCAGAGTGATCGGTCGATCGGGGCGGACAGCAACAGCATTGCGCACAGTTGTTACCGCACTCAATGACGGTCGCGGCGTTCGTATTGACTTCCTCGACGTTACCGAACGATAACTCTCGTGCGGGTTACCGTCGGGCGCATTGGAAAACCACATGGTATTCGTGGCGAAGTAACGGTCGAGCCGCGAACCGATGAACCCGAAGTGAGGTTTGCACCGGGCAATACCGTAATGCGTGAATCTGGTTCGGATCTCGTGGTGTCATCCATGCACTGGCACTCTGGTCGCCTGCTCCTTAAGTTCCTTGGGGTCAACGACCGTAACGCCGCTGAGGCTCTGCGCGGATCAATTTTGCAGGTGGAACGAGATCTTGAAGAAGTCCCGAATGATCCCGCAGAGTATTACGATTCGAACCTGGTGGGCTGCACTGTAATCACCCAAGATGAAAGTGAAGTAGGCATGGTTATAGATGTCCTGCATCTACCTGCACAGGATGTCCTTGTTGTTTCGGCAGGGGAACGGGAAGTGCTCATTCCATTTGTTGACCACATGGTTCCTGATGTGGATATCAAGAGTCGCGTGATCACCATCGATCCACCTGATGGATTACTTAATCTTGTTGAAGTTGAAGCTGATGATGTGGAGCCTGAGGATTCAGCCAATCACTCTCGTGATTAACTGCTAACGAGCAGATGAAAGGAGTGGGATTTCGGTGCGTATTGACATCGTTTCCGTCTTTCCAGAATATTTTGCACCGCTTCAACTGTCCTTGGTCGGCAAAGCCCGCAGGGATCACATTTTTGACATCCACGTTCATGACTTACGCCATTGGGGCATTGGTGCACATCGGCAAGTTGATGACACCCCCTACGGCGGGGGCCCTGGCATGGTCATGTCTGCCGATGTCTGGGGGAATGCTCTGGACTCGATTCACCGGACGGCGGCAATGCCTAACGTCAAGCCAACACTAGTTATCCCTACTCCCTCGGGGATTGTTTTTCGTCAATCAACCGCCCAGGCTTGGGTAGCCCGGGAGCATCTCATTTTTGCTTGTGGCAGATACGAAGGAATTGACTCACGCGTCGCCACGCATTACCTAACCAATCCCAACTGGTCAGGTGTCCAAGAAGTGAGTCTGGGGGATTTCGTGCTTGCTGGCGGTGAAGTCGCTGTTCTCGCCATGGTTGAGTCGGTAACAAGACTCATGCCGGGTGTTTTAGGTAATCCTGAGAGCGCTCGCGATGATTCTTTCTCTTTACCCGGTGGGCAGGTGGAGGGATCAGTCTTCACAAAACCACCCATGTGGCGAGATCTGGAGGTTCCCGCACCCCTTCTCAGCGGTAATCATGCAGTGATTGCTCAGTGGCGGGCGGAGGATTCTGCCCGAAGAACTTCTAAGTACCGACCCGACCTTCTAGGGGAAGTGTCCGAAATCTGAGCCGGTGGGGATGAGCGGGGCCACATGTGGCAGACTCTGGGGGCTCGGCTCACGGAAATCTGCCATAGGGGATCCGTATACGCCGACACACAAGCACTCTCCCATAACCGTGGGCGACCTATGGCGCTTACAGGAAGAAGTTGTAATGAAGACTCTCGACATGGTGGACCAAGGTTCATTCCGCGATGACATCCCTGATTTTCGCGCTGGTGATAACGTCAAGGTGTATGTGAAGGTTGTTGAAGGTAACAAGACCCGCGTTCAGATGTTCCAAGGTGTAGTTATTGGTCGTTCAGGCTCAGGCATCGGTGAAACATTCACCGTGCGCAAGGTCTCCTATGGAGTTGGCGTTGAGCGTACCTTCCCACTTCACACCCCGATTATTGAGAAGATCGAGGTAGCCAGCCGCGGAGATGTTCGCCGGGCCAAGTTGTACTACCTGCGCGGTCTTCGTGGCAAGAAGGCCAAGATTCGCGAGCTTCGCGATACACCCAAGTCCGACGACTAGTCGCTCTGGTCAGCATGGAATTCCATTTGTGAAGTCTTTGCTGTGGTTGGGTGGGATTGTCGGTTTTGCGTGGCTTTTTTCAACTTTAATCCTTCAGCAGTTCGCCATACCCTCTAATTCCATGGAGCAGACTCTTCAGGTAGGGGATCGAGTGGTCGTGAATCACACGGCCTACTGGTTTAACCCAGTGGTTGCAGGCGACCTTGTCGTGTTCAATGGAAGGGACTCACTGTCAACCGAGGACAAAGATTTTGTGAAGCGAGTAGTTGGAACAGCTGGGGACCGCGTAACGTGCTGCGACTCCAACGGCATGATCACCATAAATGGCGAGCCGCTTAATGAAAGTTCCTATCTTTATCCTGGCGATTCCCCAAGTGATTTCGAATTTGATGTTCAAGTACCAGACGGCAAGTTGTGGGTTCTTGGAGATCATCGCTCCGAATCTGCAGACTCGCGAACCCAATTAGGTGCGCCGGGGGGCGGTTTCGTCTCAACTTCGCAAGTGAAGGGGCAGGTCATTGCGATTCTTTGGCCGCCAAGTCGATTACAGTTGATGTCGCAATGAAATGATATGTACCGCTGTTGGAAAACTATCGCACGTTGAGAGAGGGTGAACAGGTGGCAATCCCTGCCCGAGATGTGCCCACTCCGGATTCAGAACCTGAGGAATTGTCTGCAAACATTGGCAAGTCGCGTCGGGCAAAAAAAAGAATGGCTGCTCGGGAGGAGAAGAGCAGCTCTCTTCTCCGTGGGGTTATT
Organism: Candidatus Nanopelagicales bacterium; assembly: GCA_018402075.1. The sequence goes on from JAGYJP010000002.1 coordinate 347,900, forward strand.
GAATTTGTTGTGATTATTGCCATCGCTTTGGGTATCGCCACTTTCATGCGGGCATTTCTTATTCAGCCCTTTTATGTGCCCAGCGGATCCATGGAACAAACCCTGCAAATTAATGATCGAGTAATTGCATCCAAGATTTCCACTCGAATCTCGGGTATTGAGCGCGGGCAGATTTTGGTCTTCAAGGACCCTGGTGACTGGTTACCACCATTTGAGCCAAGTAATTCTGGTATGCGCGGAGTGCTCACCCAAGCTTTGACTTTTGTCGGACTCCTGCCGAGTGATTCAGGCGATGATCTCGTCAAGAGAGTAATTGGCATCGAGGGTGACCAGGTTGCTTGCTGTAATGATGCAGGGCAAATCGTTTTGAACGGTGTCGGGCTTGATGAAAGCGCTTATGTTTTTGGGCCGACGGATCAAGTCCTATTCGATGTCACCGTCCCGCCGGGTGGAATGTTCGTCATGGGAGACAACCGGGGAAACTCCGCGGATTCTCGCTTCCATTTGGGGGAAAACAATGGCTCAGTCCCCGCAGAAAACGCTGTTGGGCGAGTGGTCTTGGTGGTGTGGCCATTTGACCGATTCTCCACGGAGCCGATACCAGAAATATTTGGAGATCCATCAATTGCCGCAGGAAATCCTTATTCAAAATGATGTACGTTCTTCTGAGAGTTTTTCGCACATGACCATGGCGCCTACGCGCGAACGCGAACTAGAAATCCTCGCAGCGGGTTATTCCACTATTGCGTGTATCGATGAGGTGGGGCGAGGAGCGTTAGCTGGTCCAGTACTCGTGGGAATAGTCGTGGTCTCAAGTGTCATGAACGAGCCGCCAAAAGGGGTGAAAGACAGCAAGTTGCTGAGTGCTTCCGTGCGCCAGAGACTTTCCCCTCTCATTGAGGAGTGGGCATTATGTTCAAGTACGGGTCATGCATCCGCACGTGAAATAGATGAACGTGGCATCGTGAATGCTCTGGCTCTTGCAGTTCAACGAGGTTTGTCCAAACTACCAATTCGCCCAAACGCGATTCTCCTCGATGGAAATGTGAATTTCCTGTCTCAAGTGGAAGCCACTCCCGTATTCCCTGAAGTGAAAGGAGATATGAATTGCACAGGAATAGCTGCCGCGAGTGTAATTGCCAAAGTGGCAAGAGATGCTCACATGCAGGCGCTTGATGCAAAGATTCCAGGCTACTCATGGACTCGGAATAAAGGCTATTCCTCACCTCAGCACATTCAGGCACTTTCAATTAACGGGGTTTCGGAGGAACACCGCAAGTCGTGGAAACTTCCAGGAGTCCATTCAACATGATTTCCACAAGATGAATTTTGTGGCTACCGGATTTGCGGCCAGTGATCCACAGTTGCATCATGAAGCCCAAAGATGCACTTGGAAAATATGGCGAGGAAATTGCTGTACAACACTTAACTGTTAAAGGTTTTGTCATACTTGAACGAAATTGGCGTTGTGACATAGGGGAAATTGATGTTGTCGCTCGCGACGGAGCCGATTTAGTTGTCTGCGAGGTAAAAACGCGCAGGAGTGAGGCTTTTGGTGCACCGGTCGAGGCCGTGAGTGCCCGAAAGGTTCGCCGAATGCGGAGTTTGGCTCTGCGTTGGCTGGATAACAAGAGCGTGAGCCCCAGATCCATCAGATTCGATGTCGTGGGAATTGTTCAGCCTCTTGTGGGTCCTCCTATCATCACGCACGTGCGTGACATCTGAAATGTCACTGGCACGCTCATTTGGCGCCGTAGTCAGTGGCGTTGCAGGTCAGATTGTTGCAGTGGAAGTTGACCACTCTCGCGGACTCCCAGCGGTGGGTCTAGTGGGTCTTCCGGACGCGTCCGTGAATGAAGCTCGGCACCGAGTGCGCACGGCATTGGTCAATCACAATCTGTCGTGGCCGAAAGGAAGGGTGACAATAAACCTGTCACCCGCTGAAGTGCGTAAGCAAGGAGCAGGACTGGATTTGGCCATAGCCTTGGGCATTCTCGGTGTGACGGAACAAATATCTCGTTCTGTCCTTTCCTCCACAGTCTTTGTTGGTGAGTTGGGTCTTGATGGAAGTATTCGGCAAGTACCGGGTGCACTACCGGCCACCGTTGCTGCAGCGAAGGAGGGCTTTGCCCGCGTTGTAGTTCCCAGCGAGAATAATCTGCACTGCTCAGTGGTTCCAGGTATTTCGGTAGTTTCCTTTTCTCACCTGTCACATCTCATCGAAGGTCTTACTCAAGGAGTTGCTCCGCTTGTCTTGGTGCCTGACATCCAGAGGCAGCCGGTTTCAACCGCAGATCTTTCCGATGTACTGGGACAACATCAAGCACGGTGGGCTTTGGAGATTGCAGCGGTTGGGGGACACAACATGCTCATGGTCGGTGCGCCAGGTGTTGGGAAAACGCTTCTGGCTGAAAGATTGCCGGGAATACTTCCAGCTCTGGATGATCAACAATCTCTCGAGGTCACATCGATCCATGCAATTGCGGGAAACCTGTCAGGGAATGGCATTTTGACCATTCCTCCATTTGAATCGCCTCACCATTCGTCGAGTCTGTCCGCAATCGTTGGAAGCGTGCACGGGCATAGGGTAAAACCAGGGTCCTTAACAAAAGCCCATCATGGGGTTCTCTTCCTTGACGAAGCTCCAGAGTTTGCCCGCAATGTTGTTGAGGTGTTACGCCAGCCGCTCGAGTCAGGTGAGATTGTTTTGAACCGTGCACATTGGAGTGGGGTGCTGCCCGCAAGATTCCAACTTCTTATGGCAGCAAATCCGTGTCCTTGTGGCAACGCCTCTCCAGAAACACCTCAGGAATGCACATGTTCATCTATTTCAAAAAGAAATTATGCCCAGCGGTTATCAGGTCCGCTACTTGACCGGATGGATATCAAGATCTCAATGCCTCATGTTGAGTCTTCTGAATCGGGAGAAGACTCCACGACAGTTGCTCTTCGGGTCAAGGAAGCACGGGAAAGAACACGGCACCGTTTGCATAATTCACCTTGGCACGTAAACGCACATGTACCGGCTTCCTATTTGCTAAGTCACCTCAAGCCGGCTATTGACGGACAGGAACTTCTGGATCAATATCACCGAAAGTCAGGTGGCTTACGAGGTGCCCATCGCATTCTTCGAGTGGCATGGAGTATCGCTGACCTCGCAGGCCACCGTGTTCCAGATCGAAGCGACATTGCCATGGCAATACATTTGCGCGAACGCACGGGAATGTTGGCGGGATGAAATCAAATCAACTACCGGATAGTGACCGCGATGCCCTTTTCACAATAGCCCACATCTGTGAGCCTGCTGATGACATCGTGAATCAAGCTCTCCTCTCCAATAGTCCCATCGCGGTGCTTGAATTGCTCTTGGCCGGTCGAATCAAACCTCTCTCGCGACCCCGAATTCATTCTGCATATTCTGATTTTGATCTCGACAGGGAGAATGACTTCACCGCATCCATCGGGGCCACGTACCTTACTAGGGGGGAAGTGGGGTGGCCGCAGCAACTTGGTTGCCTTGCTGAAGAGGCCCCATGGGTTCTGTGGTCACTGGGTTGTGCTGATTTTCGAGTTCTATCTTTAAAGTCCCTGGCAATTGTGGGTGCACGAGCCTGCACGCCCTATGGTCACAATATTGCCGCAACTTGGTCATCTCAACTATCCCGAGAAGGACTCACAATCGTTTCTGGAGGAGCCATTGGGATCGACGTTTCCGCTCATATGGGATCGCTTCAGGTGGGGCACCCCACATTGTGTGTGCTTGCTGGTGGAGTTCACGCTCGGTATCCAGCTTCAAATGAGCACGTTTTCTCCAAGATCTTGGACTGTGGAGCAATTATTAGTGAGTCGCCTCCTCGGCAAGAGCCCAGACGCCAGAGATTTCTTTCCCGTAATCGTCTCATTGCAGCCCTGACCATGGGAACTTTGGTTGTCGAGGCAGCGAGCCGAAGTGGAACAGAATCAACCGCCACCCGTGCTCATCAGATGGATCGAACCGTTATGGGTGTTCCTGGATCTATTCACTCATCTCAATCAGAAGGGGTACATAGCCTGATTGCTCAAGGTGTTGCTTCTTTCGTGGCTTCCCCGGGCGATGTTCTTCGAGTTATGAAGTTGGATACGCAGGAGGAGTCACGTCGAAAGGAGTCCCATGACTGGCGAGCACTATCTCAACGTGAACTTGACGTATGGGAGGCATTGCCCAAGCGAGGTGGCCGGTTACCGGCGGATCTGGTTGCCAGAGCCCATTGGTCATTGCCCGAGATCCTGGTGATCTTGACTGAACTCGAGCTTAAGGAAATGGCAACATCAGACGGGTTTCTGTGGCGAAGAACCTAGGAAAACTGGCAAGTGTTGAGCGGAGATTGCGCAATTATCATGCACACTATCAGAATGTACGAGTTACCGTCTGTCGTAGAAGACCAGATAGATGGATTTATTGTGCACATCCGCGATGAGCGAAAGCGCAGTGTGCATACCGTTGCGGCGTATCAAGCAGACCTGCGCGGGCTTTTTGAGTACGTTCAATTGGCTAAGTCCGTAACTGACCTCACATTAATTGACCTTCGTTCGTGGCTGGCTGAACTTCACAGGCGGGGTCAGGCGCGCTCAACTATTGCACGTAAAGCTGCTGCGGCACGATCATTTACTTCGTGGGCTCGCAAGCGCGGAATTATTGATCACGATCCCGCCGCCAGGTTATTGAGCCCATCAGTGCCCAAGACCTTGCCGGCAATTCTTAGCCCTGATCAGGCGGAAAGGGTCATCACCTCTATCACAAACGATGACCCGGTTCTTGAGTCGAGGAATATCGCGATCGTGGAACTGCTTTACGCCACAGGTATCAGAGTGTCCGAGCTTTGTGGACTGGATATCTCTCATGTCGATCGTTCGCGAAATGTTGTCAAAGTTTTGGGCAAGGGCAATAAGGAACGCATGGTTCCTTTTGGTATCCCTGCTGCTGGCGCAATCGATTCCTGGATGCTTTTGCGCGCTCACATAGCCACAGATAACAAGGCATTGTTTGTGGGTGTCCGTGGAGCCCGAATAGATCCAAGGACAGTAAGGACTCTTGTTAACACCATTACCCATGCAGCTACTGGTCAGCGTCTCTCACCGCATTCTTTGCGACACTCGGCTGCAACTCACGTATTGGAAGGTGGGGCTGACATGCGGGTGGTTCAAGAGCTGCTAGGGCACGCATCAATGTCGACAACCCAGAGATACACCCATGTAAGTGTGGATAGGTTGCGAAATACATTTCGACTTGCTCACCCTCGTGCTGAAGAGAGCAAGGAAGATGGGTAGGACCACAAGAGAATCGGGTTGATATACCGATCCTTCTCAACTTTTAAACCAAGGTGTAAACATTTTTCCTGGCAATGACTACTACCTAATGTCGTGTACCCAATTTTTTGACCAGCTTGAACATAATCACCGGGCGACAGAATGGATGCAACGGGCTCGTAAGTTGACCGAATAGGTAATAATCCAAATCGAGGGTGCACTCCGTGATTTATTGACAGAGTGGGCTTGCCCGCGATTCTCCCTACGAAATGGACGATTCCAGCTCCCACGGCGTAAATAGCTGTCCCTGGCCTAGCTGGAAAGTCCACGCCGCGGTGCCCATGCCCCACGTGGGAGTGGCGCGTGGGAAGGTCAAAGCCACGCGAGATGTCTCGAGGACCGGCGCCTTGGACCGGGAAGAGCCACGAGGAGATTCCCGATGCGGAGATTCCCGATGCAGAGATTCCCGATGCAGAGCTGTCTTGAGTTAAGACCCAAGGGCTCTGTTTTTCCCGTGAAGCTGCAGGGGCCTGCAGAACCGTGGACATGAGGAGGAAGAACAGAAAAATTCGCATACCCCATGGTGATCCATGGACAAATTCCTAAGATTCTGTCCACAGCATGGGTAATCGTGAGGGCGGTCGTGGGGACTTCTGTGGATACCCCTAGACTTTGGGAGCTTGGGCATACCAAGTGCTGTACAAATTCGCGTGGCTTATTCCGGTAGTCCGGCCGCTTATGCACGGTCTGTGCGTGCACAGGTTCATAAGCGAAGTCACCAGGGAGGGGCTCCACGAGGAGCCTTTCGAAAAACCGTGAGCGGCCTCGGCCGCGCAATTAGGGTTTAGTGCCCGCAAGGAGAAGTACTCATGTCCGTTGTAACAATGCGCCAGTTGCTAGATAGCGGTGTTCATTTTGGACACCAAACCCGGCGCTGGAATCCGAAAATGAAGCGCTTCATATTCACTGAGCGCAATGGCATCTACATCATTGACCTCCAGCAGTCGCTGGGCTACATCGACCGCGCCTATGAATTCGTTCGTGAGACAGTGGCGCGTGGTGGAAGCATCATGTTTGTGGGAACGAAAAAGCAGGCCCAAGAGGCAATCGCAGAGCAGGCCACCCGCGTGGGAATGCCTTATGTCAACCATCGTTGGCTAGGTGGCATGTTGACAAACTTCAGCACAGTACACAAGCGCCTTCAACGCCTCAAGGAACTCGAGGTTATCGACTTTGACGACGTTGCAGGCTCTAATCTCACCAAGAAGGAATTGCTCGTACTTAGGCGTGAGAAGGAAAAGTTGGAGCGCACCCTTGGCGGAATCCGAGACATGGCTAAAATCCCAAGCATTGTGTGGGTCGTGGACACCAACAAGGAGCATATTGCTGTCCAAGAAGCTCACAAACTCAATATCCCTGTGATCGCTATGTTAGATACTAACTGCGACCCCGATGTTGTCGATTACCCCATTCCAGGAAACGACGATGCGATTCGGGCGGTAGGGCTCCTCACCCGCGTTATCGCCGATGCAGCTGCGGAAGGTCTCATTGCTCGATCCGGCGGTGCCGCGGCTGTTGAAGCTGAGCCGCTGGCCGAGTGGGAACGCGAACTTCTTGCTGTAAACGAAGTGACCGAAGCACCGGTTGTTGAGCAGTAACGAGTGAATTGTGGCGTCGATTTTCGGCGCCACAATGAAAAATGAACACTACAAGCAGAGAATAGGAACTTTGAGGAACATGGCAACAGTAAGTGCATCCGATGTGAAGCGACTTCGTGAGGCAACCTCCGCGGGAATGATGGAATGCAAGAAGGCGCTGGAAGAAGCAAACGGAGACTTTGACAAAGCCGTAGAGTCTTTGCGCATCTCGGGCGCAGCGAAGGCTGCTAAGCGTGGGGCAGAGCGAACCACCTCAAATGGCATCGTGGCTTCCGAGGGCAATGCGCTAATTGAATTGCTGTGCGAAACTGATTTTGTGGCAAAGAGTGAAGATTTCCTGTCACTCGGCAACGCCATCGCTGCGACTGCAAATGCGACACAGGCTGGTTCGATTGACGCGTTGCTTACCCAATCGTTGAACAGCGGCATCTCTATTGAGTCTGCAATCAGCGAACTTGCTGGTGTGATCGGTGAAAAAATTGAACTAGGAAGAGTTGCTGTTCTACAGGCTCCAGTAGCACTCTATCTGCATAAGCGTGCTTCAGATTTGCCTCCTCAAGTTGGCGTTTTGGTGGCCTACAGTGGCAATGAAGAAACTGCACGCGGAATTGCAATGCAAATTGCGGCCATGCGACCGCAATTTCTCAATCGCGAGGAAGTTCCCGCCGAAACCGTGAACAGCGAGAGACGAATTGCTGAGGAAACTGCCAAAGAAGAGGGCAAGCCCGAAGCGGCGATGCCAAAGATTATTGAAGGAAGGGTAAATTCCTTTTACAAGGATGTCGTGTTACTCGAACAAGCGAGTGTCACAGACAACAAGAAGACTGTGGCACAGGTTCTCGCTGATGCGGGCACTACTGTGACAGCCTTTGCCCGGTTCGAGCCAGGGCAGTAACCACGAGATTTCCGAGTTACGGTTTCACACATCCGCAGAGAGGTGAAGGATATGAACGAACTTCCTGTGCAATCAACTCTTGAAGGAACAATCGATCTGTGGCCAGGAGTCCCAGAAGGCGGTTGGAAACGGGTACTCCTTAAGTTGAGCGGTGAAGCATTCGCTGGTAAAGGCGCTTTGGGCGTTGACCCTGATGTAGTGGGATCCATAGCTCAGCAGATTAAATCTGTGGTGGATACCGGCACAGAAGTGGCAGTCGTTATTGGCGGCGGAAATTACTTTCGGGGAGCAGAATTATCTGATCGAGGTATGGAGCGAGCCCGCGCGGATTACATGGGCATGCTGGGAACGGTAATGAACTGCCTGGCCCTTCAAGACTTCTGTGAAAAAGCTGGGATTGACACCCGGGTACAGACGGCAATCACCATGGGACAGGTAGCTGAACCTTATATTCCCCGCAGGGCCATGCGGCACCTTGATAAAGGGCGCGTAGTTATATTTGGAGCGGGGCTGGGCCAACCATATTTTTCCACCGACACCACAGCCGCACAACGCGCATTGGAGATCGGGGCCGAGGTGGTTCTCATGGCCAAAGGCGTAGATGGCGTATACAGTGACGATCCGCGCAGTAATCCTTTAGCAGTAAAGTTCGATCAACTTACTCCCGCAGAGGTACTAGCTCAGGGTTTAAAAGTGGCGGACGCCACAGCCATCAGTTTGTGTCAGGATAACCAACTTCCTATCGTCGTTTTTAACCTCCTCGTCAATGGAAATATTGCGAGAGCTGTGCGTGGCGAAAGCATTGGAACACTCATCCGAGAGTGACATGGCAACCAATATGAACGATTCAAGAGATGGGAACTGACAATGTCAGAAGAAATTGATCTCATTCTGGCCGAGGCTGGAGAGAAGATGGATAAAGCCATTGGCGTAGCGAGGGAAGATTTCTCCACGATCCGAACTGGTAGGGCTACACCGGCAATGTTTAATAAAATTTCAGTCGACTACTACGGTACTCAAACGCCTGTCAACCAACTAGCATCCTTTCAAACACCAGAGGCCCGCATGATCTTGATAACGCCGTATGACAAGGGAGCCACGCCTGCGATCGAAAAATCCTTACGTGATAGTGATCTTGGAATCAATCCCACCACAGACGGTAATGTCATTCGGGTCGTGTTACCGCAGCTTACCGAAGACCGACGCAAGGAATATATCAAGTTGGCTCGTACTAAAGGCGAGGATGCCAAAATCTCTGTGCGAAATATTCGTCGCCATGCGAAAGAAAGTCTAGAAAGTATGCAAAAAGACGGTCAAGCAGGTGAAGACGATATTCGTCGAGCTGAGAAAGCGCTCGATGACCTTACCCACAAGAACACCGAGCACATTGATGAAATATTGAAGCACAAAGAAGCAGAGTTGCTCGAAGTTTAACCAATGAGCCGAGAGACTTCAGCGCCGAAAGCGGGGAGAAATCTGCCTGCGGCCATTGCCTCAGGCTTGGCTTTGGTTGCCATTGTTGTCGTGTCCCTCTCCACTGTGAAGTGGCTCTTTGGCGTAGTGGCGATCCTTGCATTACTCGTTGCCGTACACGAATTTGTCAATGTACTTAATCGAAGAAATATTTCGGTGTCAAGAACACCGGTTTATCTCGCTACGGTAATTGTCCCAACAGTTGCCTACATTTGGGGATTCGAAGCGCAGCTTATTGCAATGGGGGTGTCAATACTACTGATAATGTTTTGGCGCATCCGAAAAGGCGCTGCGGGCTTCCTTGTTGATGTGGGAGCTTCTGTTCTACTAGTCGCATATTTACCATTTATGGCGGCATTTCTTATGTTGACATTGGCAGCAGACAATGGCCCTTGGCGAGTGGTTGTATTTATTCTGCTGACAATCTCTAACGACATTGGTGGTTATGTATTCGGTGTACTTTTTGGTAAACACCCCATGGCGCCACACCTCAGTCCCAAAAAGTCCTGGGAAGGGTTTGCGGGGAGCGTGACCCTTCAATCTGTTGTCGGCATCCTTGCTTTTATGTACATCTTTGATGCCCCGTGGTGGCAGGGATTAATTGCTGGGCTTGTGTTAACCGTGACTGCCACCGGTGGCGATTTTGTAGAGAGCGCCATTAAACGGGATTTGGGGGTCAAGGACATGGGCACGATTGTTCCCGGCCACGGCGGCATAATGGATCGGCTCGATTCACTGATTCCTAATGCATTCGCATCGTGGGTGGTCTTCACAGTATTTCTTGGTTCCGGCGTTGTTGCGGTGGGTACCTGATGCCATTGCCCGGTGAGTTGGTATTTGAATCGCCGAAACGAGGAAAACCACCCGTTCATTTCCTCGATCTTGAACTAGCTGAGCGGAAGAAAGCGGTGTCTGATTTAGGTTTTCCTGGATACCGTGCGGATCAAATATCTCGACACATTTTTGAACATCTGGATAAGGATCCTGATAGTTGGTCAGATATACCTCCTTCTGATCGGGATACAATCAGTAAGGCGCTACTTCCGACTTTACTTAATCCGGTTCGCTCTATTGAATGCGACAATGGTGAGACTGTAAAATCCTTGTGGAGGCTCCACGATGGTTCATTGGTAGAGAGTGTTCTCATGCGTTACCCAAGTCGGGTAACCATGTGCATCTCCTCCCAAGCTGGTTGCGGCATGAACTGTCCATTTTGTGCCACAGGACAAGCTGGGCTGACAAGAAATTTGTCCTCTGCCGAAATATTTCATCAGGTTTTGTTGGGTGCCCAGAGTTTGGCTCGAAATCAGATCGCCGGGGGCCCGGGACGTGTTTCGAATGTCGTTCTCATGGGTATGGGTGAGCCGCTCGCGAACTACAACTCGGTGATCTCGGCCATTCGTAGAATTGTTGAACCTTCACCTTCGGGGCTTGGATTATCAGCGCGAGGGGTAACTGTTTCGACAGTGGGCCTTGTGCCTCGTATCAAGCAATTGGCAACAGAAAAAATTCCGCTAACATTGGCTGTCTCCTTACACGCCCCAGACAATGAATTGCGGGACACGCTGGTACCGGTTAACACCCGATGGTCCGTAGAAGAGGTTTTGGACTCAGCTTGGGAATATGCGTCAGTGACTAACCGTCGGGTGAGCATCGAGTACGCCCTCATCAAAGACATTAACGATCAAGCTGATCGTGCTCATCTACTGGGGCAGAAACTTAAAGATCAATTGGTACATGTAAATCTGATTCCGCTTAACCCGACACCAGGGTCACAGTGGACTGCATCTCTTCCGGAAGATGAAGCTGAGTTTGTTCGTATTCTGCAGCGGTATGGCGTAGCCGTCACCGTGCGTGATACTCGTGGCAGGGAAATAGATGGTGCCTGTGGACAATTAGCAGCCTTGGAATAAGAATTGCTTTGAATTTGAGAAGAGGAATTGACCATGTCTAGTGAGTTTGATCGGACATTCATACGGTCCGTGCTGGCAACTTTCCTTAAACTCGTTCTGCTATTTGGCATTGTGGCGTTTTTGTTGAGTCGCCTTCCTAGTGAAGATCAAGCTCTGCAATCTTATGGTGTCGTGACAGCATTTATATTCCTTTCAATCATTTACAGTGTTTACTTCTATTTTCAGTTACGAGGTGTTCGTCGAGCTGAACACCCTGGCGTTCGAGCCACCGAGGCCATGATTTCTACTGCTTTTTTATTTCTCGCAATGTTTGCCACTATTTACACCATCATTAGTGTGGGAGATCCGGCTGCATTCACGGAAGAGCTCGATCCCTTTACTGGCCTTTATGTGGCCATAACGATTTTATCTACGGTAGGTTTCGGGGATATCACGCCGCTCTCAGTCGCTGCTCGAAGTGTTGTCATGGTTCAAATGGCCCTCGGCTTGGTGTATCTGGGATTAGTGGTAAAGGTATTTGCGGGTGCAGCCAAAACGCGTTACAAGAATAAGACCCAAGGGGGCGGAACTGAGCACTCGAATCCACGGGGGTGAGGATCGGAGAGCACCCAGTCCCGCATCTACAGGGTAACTGAAATGGCGTTAGCATTCTTCATCGAGCGACAATAGCTCGATCACTTCCTCATTTGATTCCCCCAGCAAGGGTGCTGGCTTGTATATATCTATCGGAGAGGCAGACATTGTCAGGGGATTTGCTACCTGTCCATTAACAATAGGCTTGAGTCCCAATCTTGATGCCAGATCAAATGCTTGGTCAATTGTGTTAATCGGGCCACAAGGAATACCAGCTGAAGTGAGTGATAGATACCATACTGCTGCCGTTTTTGTGCGAAGCCGGCCCTCAAGAATTGCTTTCAATTCGACGCGATTTTCCACGCGTGATGCATTTGTGGCGAACCTAGGATCAATGGTGGAATTCTCAAGTTCCAAGACTTGACACAGTTGTGTGAACTGATTGTCATTCCCCACAGCAATCACGATCGACTGGTCTTCAGTATCGAAGACTTCGTAAGGCGCAATGCTGGGGTGCGCATTGCCCATTCTTTGGGGAATCGTGTTGGCCAATGTATAAGCGCCACTCTGATTCACCATCGAAGATAGAAGTGAAGAAAGGAGATTTACCTCAATGTGTTGACCCAGTCCAGAGGTCTCGCGTTCGTGTAGGGCCGCCAGAATTCCAATCGCCGCATGCAGTCCAGTCACGACATCGACCAATGCAACGCCAACTTTTGTCGGTTCTGAGTCACCGGTGATACTCATCAGTCCACCCATTGCCTGAACAAGAAGGTCGTAGCCTGGAAGATGACTACCTGCAGCACTCCCGAATCCACTGATACTGCAATAGATCAATTGTGGATTAATTTTTGAAATTGCTGTGTAGCCGAGTCCATATTTAATTAGCGAGCCCACCTTGTTGTTTTCGATAAAAATATCGGCCTTGTGGGCCAGATTAACGGCTCGCTTTCGATCCAATTCGTTTGTCAAGTCCAGTGTCAAGGATTTCTTATTTCGGTTGACGCTGTCGAAATATGTTGAGTGACCTTGCGGAGTAGTGGGAGGAAGCCAGGATCGAGTGTCATCGCCGGTTTCTGGCCTTTCCACTTTAATGACGCTAGCCCCCAAATCAGCTAGCAGCATGGTGGCATAAGGTCCGGCGAGTATCCGAGAAAAGTCCGCAACGAGAAGTCCCTCCAATGCTCGTGTCATAACGATGCTTTCACAGATCTACGTCAGCGCATCACGTAAATGCAGGGAGTCCGGTGAGGGCTTGACCGATAATCAGGGTATGCATTTCATTTGTGCCTTCATAGGTGAAAACTGATTCCAAGTTATTCATATGGCGAATGATCGAGTACTCCAGAGTGATTCCGTTTCCACCCAGAATACTGCGACACTCGCGTGCTATTGCGAGAGCTTCTCGAGCATTATTTAGTTTGCCCAATGAAATTTGCTCAGGTGAGACCCCGATAGTGTCCTTCAAATTCGCAAGGTGAATCGCGAGCAGCATTCCCTTGCCCAATTCTAAGGTCATGTCGGCGATCTTTTTCTGTGTCAGCTGGTAGCCCGCTATCGGTCGATCAAATTGTTGTCGATCTAAGGAGTAGGCGATTGTGGTATCAAGGCAATCTCGCGCCGCTCCGAGTGTGCCAAATGCTATACCGAATCGAGCTTCATTGAGACAAGACAGTGGACCACGCAACCCTCGAACCTTTGGCAATACTGAATTTGCTGGGAGTCGAACATCAGTGAATACTAATTCGCTTGTCACCGATGCGCGTAGAGACATTTTCTTATGAATAACATTTGCAGTGAATCCAGGAGTGACCGTTGGGACGATAAATCCGCGAATACCGTCGTCGGTCTGGGCCCAGACAATTGCGATATCGGCCACACTGCCGTTTGTGATCCACATCTTCGAGCCATTTAGAATCCAATCGGAATTATTACCGTCACCGTCTTTACGGGCGTGAGTAATCATGCCTTGAGGGTTTGAACCGAAATCTGCCTCGGTAAGCCCAAAGCAACCGATGGTTTCACCGGTTGCCATACCAGGAAGCCATTGAGTCTTTTGTTCTTCGGATCCAAATTCGTGAATGGCATACATTGCGAGTGATCCCTGAACACTCACGAGTGACCGAATACCTGAATCGCCTGCTTCTAGTTCCATGGCTGCGAGGCCATAGGCGAGGGCAGTTGTTCCTGCACATCCGAAGCCTTCCAAGTGCATCCCAAGAAGACCTAGGGACCCACAGTCCTTGGCCAATTGGCGTGCGGGTATCTCTCCGCGTTCAAACCAATCTGCTATTTCAGGTTTAATTCGGTTATCCACATAATCGCGCACTACCGTCTGGATTGCACGATCTTCCTCAGAGAGCAAATGGCTTATGCCAAATAGTCCGAGAGGCGATGTGATGGATCCTGTCATGTTGCAAGCCTTCCGAGTCGTATTCATTAGTGACGAGTGTATCTTTTCTTGACGTTCAGAATTAATGTCCAAGTAGTCGAGTAATCGCCTTCGCCGTGAGTGAGGGTTTTCCAGTGCGGTCTTCGAAATCATCGGCCCGTTGCATAACGCGTAGTCCGATATTTGCACCCAGCCAGCGCAAAGGTTCAGGTTCCCAATCTGGGGAATGATGGCCCACCCAAGGCAGCGTGGTGATTTCAGATTCATTAGACGTGATCAGGTGTGCCAGTGTTTTACCGCCCAAGTGACTGGTACCAACTCCGTCCCCGACATAGCCACCCGACCAACCTTCGCCGGTGATGGGATTGAATCCGCACGAGGCCCACCAATCGCGTGCGATTCCGAGTGGACCGCCCCATGTGTGTGTCACACGGCTATTTCTCAAAACGGGAAATATATCCGTGAGAGCATGCCACAGCTCGGTATGTACCTTATCGTTCCGATCTTGGGAGTCCGAAATATGTGACCCATAAAAATACGGTGCTCCACGGCCGCCAAAAGCAATTCGATTATCTGCCGTCCTTTGACCATAAATAATCACATTTCGATAATCGGAAAAGGTTTGGCGATTATTAAGCCCGATTTCTGCGATAACTTCATTGGGTAGTGGCTCGGTGGCCAGCATTAATGAGTAAATCGGTGCCAAATTTCGACGGTAGCCATGAATAGTGCGCGTGTATCCTTCAGTGGCTCGAATAGTGATGGGTGCACGCATTGAGCCTCGGTGAGTTCGAACAATTCCTGGCGATATCTCCAGCGCCGGGGAATTTTCAAAGAATTTCACACCGCGATTTTTCAGGTATTGAGCGAGTTCTCGGACCAGAAGATATGGATTAAGGGCCGCACAGTGAGGTGTATAGGTGCCACCTACAACATCCGTGGCTCCAATCTGTTCAAGAGTTTCTTCACGATTGAGCAAAATCAGATCGCTACCCAATCCCCAAGAGCGCATTTCTCTTACTGCTTCACGGGCACGCTCGCCTTGAAGCGGGGTTCGTGCGGCTACTACGGTGCCACCATGGGCCCAATCCACATTCCAATTGTGTTCGCGAATAACTGAGCCGATTTCACTCACGTTGCGCACCATGGCTTGGTGCATGCGTACAGCATCCTCGCGGGAACTTGACCGAGCGAGCGAGGTTAAGTGAGCGGGAAAGAGGGCTGAAACCCATCCTCCATTGCGTCCACTTGCGCCGAAACCAGGGTATCGCGCCTCGATGACACTGATTTCTAGTGTTGGATCAAGCTTATTGAGATAGTAGGCAGTCCAGAGTCCGGTGAACCCGCCCCCGACAATGGAAACATCTGATCGGAGATTCTCTTCAAGTGGAGGACCCAAGAGCCCTGGTACATCAGGCTTCGAGAGATCAATCCAAACCGAAGTGTTCACGATTCCTCACGCCTTCCATTGTTCTATATATGAGGGAACAGGTACTTCATCTGGAACATACGGATCTGGAAGCGGCTCTCCAAGTGTCTGAATTATGGGTACGACTCCCGCCCACAAATTTCTACCTTGGACAGTTGTGAGGTCGTTTGGAAGGTCATCAGGGTGTCCTTCCCCAACTTTGACCGACCATTCTGTGATTGCCATGGCCAAAGTGAGTGTTGCCTTGAGTTCCTGGGATGTTGGTTGTCTTGCATCATCCCAACGACCGGGCATCAAATGTTCGGTGATTTCGTAGAGTGCCTGAAGTTCTGAGTCGCCGTGCAACTGCGAGAAAGTACCGAAGATCATGGCAGATCGATAATTCATGCTGGATTCAAAGAGGCTTCGAGCCAAAACCAAGCCGTCCAGTAGCGTCACCGTTACGCACGCTGGGGCACCTGATGCGAGCAGTGTGAAAAGACGAGATGCCGCGGAACCATGAATCAATAGTTGGTCACGTGACCGGGCGTATGCGACGGGAATGACCAAGGGGATGCCATTGTCCACCGTACCAATGTGAGCCACGATCCCTGAGTCAAGAACGTGATCCAAATCAGAGCGATCCATGCGAGCCTTTTCAGGTAATCGCTTCACACGCGTGAGGTCCGGTTTAGACACGCTCGAATCCGTCACAGAATTTCGAGTGCACCTGTAAGAACAGTGCGAAGTTTCTGCTCTATTTCGTCGAACTCAGTTTGCCCAATAATGAGTGGAGGAGCCAGCTGAATCACAGGATCCCCTCGGTCATCAGCACGACAGTAGAGGCCATTATCGAATAAAGCCTTTGAGAGGTAACCACGAAGCAGTCTTTCACTTTCCTCCTCGTTGAAAGTTTCTCTGGTTGCTTTATCTTTGACCAATTCAATTCCATAAAAATAACCCGCACCTCGGACATCTCCAACTATGGGTAAGTCGCCGAGCTTTTCCAATGTGCGACGGAAATTTCCTTCATTCTCTTGAACATGGTGGTTCAAGCCTTCTCTTTCAAAAATATCTAAATTCGCCATGGCTACGGCGGCAGAAACAGGATGCCCACCCCAGGTATAGCCATGAAGAAACGCTGTTGTGCCATGTTTGAAGGGTTCGAAAAGCCGATCGCTTGCGATCATGGCGCCCAGTGGGGCATAGCCTGACGTCATTCCTTTGGCGCAAGTAATGATGTCGGGTGTAACCCCGAATCGGTTCATGGCGAAGTAATCGCCTATTCGCCCAAACGCGGTAATGGTTTCGTCAGCAACCATGAGTACGTCATATTGATCGCAGATTTCACGGACCCTTTCGAGGTATCCCGGTGGAGGAGGAAAGCAGCCACCGGAATTTTGGACTGGTTCAATGAAGACGGCGGCGACGCTATCCGGCCCTTCAAATTCGATAGCCTCCGCTATCCTCTCTGCGGCCCACAGACCGAATGCTTTCTCATCTCCACGAAATTCTTCGGGCGCCCGATAAAAATTCGTATTGGGTACCTTGACTGCGCCAGGCACGAGCGGCTCAAAAGGTATCTTGGCCACAGGAATACCGGTAATGCTCAATGCTCCATGTGGAGTTCCGTGGTAGGCAATTGATCGACTAATTACTTTGTGTTTTGTGGGCTTGCCCGTAAGTTTGAAGTACTGCTTAGCCAACTTCCATGCGGTTTCCACTGCCTCTCCGCCGCCAGATGTGAAGAACACTCGATTCAAATCACCGGGGGCCATCTGGGCTAGGCGTTCAGCGAGGAGAACGGCCTGAGGGTGCGCATAGGACCATATTGGGAAGAAGGCCAATTCCTCCGCCTGCTTCGCTGCAGCTTGAGCTAACTCTCTGCGGCCGTGTCCAGCCTGAACTGTGAATAAGCCTGAGAGACCATCAAAATACTTATTGCCTTGATCGTCCCAGATGTAGGCCCCATCGCCTTTCACAATAATGGGTACATGGCCACCATCGAAGTAAGTGGAGTGCCGGGTGAAGTGCATCCACAGGTGGTTGCGAGCCTTGTCAGCGAGGGCGTCAGGCCCAAACTCCGTCACATATTGCGGTGTTGTTGTCATCGAGTTCCCCATGTGTAGGTTTGTTTGCGAAGGTTGAGATACATAAACGTTTCGGTGGAAAGTACTCCTGAAATATTTCTTATCTGTCGGTTGACTACATCCAATAAGTGATGGTCGTCTTCCGTGACGCACTCAGCGAGAATGTCATATTTACCGGCCACCACGACCATGTAAGCGATCTCCGGGAGCTTTTCCAGTTCGTCCGCCACTGCCTCAACATCTCCTTGCGCCGATATTCCGATCATGGCTGATCGAGTGAAGCCAACTCGCGTAGGGTCGGTGACAGCCACGATCTGCATGACACCCATTTCATGAAGTTTCTGGACACGTTGGCGCACTGCTGCCTCTGATAACCCCACAGCTTTACCGATGGTGGCGTATGGGCGTCTGCCATCCTGTTGGAGTTGCTCAATGATGGCTTTGGAGGCGTTATCTAGAGGAGCTGGAGATGTGCGCGCCTTGGACATATCACCATCTTGATGGAAGAGACGATAATAAGCAAGTAAATCCGCAAGGAATTGTCATTATTTCTTCGAAAACCGAATCGTAAATGGTTTTTCACGAATGAAACCACAGGCAAGCGGTTATGCTGTCGGGGGAGTTCATATTCGATCTGGGAGGAATCACAATGACCAAAGACCTCAAAAATTTCATTGGCGGTGAGTTTGTCTCAACTCGCGAAGGAGTTGCAACCGAACTCGTCAATCCAAGCACTGGTGAAGTGTTCGCGACTGCGCCCACTTCTGGTTTGGCAGACATTGACCAGGCGTACTCGGTTGCCGCAACCGCTTTCGAAACTTGGAAAAACACTACTCCTTCAGAGCGTCAGCAGGCGCTGCTAAAAATTGCTCAGATTTTTGAAGATCATGCTGAAGAACTTGTTGCAGTGGAGAGTGAGAACACCGGGAAACCAATAGCTGTGACCATGGCTGAGGAAATTCCACCGATGGTTGATCAAATTAGGTTTTTTGCAGGTGCGGCCCGAGTACTTGAGGGGAAAGCGGCTGGGGAATATATGCAAGGGTTCACATCCATGATCAGGAGGGAACCAATTGGTGTGATCGGTCAAGTTACTCCGTGGAACTATCCCATGATGATGGCTGTCTGGAAGTACATCCCAGCAATTGCAGCTGGAAATACGGTAGTACTCAAACCTAGTGACACCACACCCGCCTCGACCTTAAAAATGGCGGAACTGATTGCTCAGTCGGATGCCTTACCGCCTGGTGTACTCAATGTCGTGTGTGGTGATCGGGATACCGGAAAAGCACTTGTGGAACACAAGACGCCTCAGATGGTGTCCATTACTGGCTCCGTGCGCGCGGGGATGCAGGTTGCTCAGTCGGCTGCACTTGATGTAAAACGTGTACACCTCGAATTGGGTGGAAAGGCCCCCGTTGTCGTCTTTGACGACGCAGATATTGAAGCCGCCGCAGAGTGGCTAGCCGTCGCTGGATTCTTTAATGCAGGGCAAGACTGCACCGCTGCCACGCGAATGCTGGTGGCTCCGAGGGTCTACGACGACTTTGTAGCGGCCATGGCCGAGCAAGCAGCTGGAACAACGACGACATTTGCTGACGGGCCCGCTGGCGAAGGGTTTGTGCCCCCGGTAAACAATGTTCATCACATGGACCGAGTTTTGGGTTTCCTAGACCGAGCGCCGAAACATGCGCAGGTTGTTGCCGGTGGGTCCAGACAGGGAGATCGTGGGTTCTTTATTTCACCAACAGTTGTCGCAGGATTGCAACAGGATGACGAAATGATCCAAAATGAAATTTTTGGTCCGGTGATAACTATTCAAAAATTTGATGATGAAGCACAAGCATTGTCATTTGCGAATGGCGTGAATTACGGTCTGGCTTCTTCTGTGTGGACCAAAGATTTCGGTCGAGCCATGCGGATGGCCAAGGGTTTAGATTTTGGCTGCGTGTGGATCAATACCCATATTCCATTAGTGGCAGAAATGCCACATGGGGGGTTCAAGCACTCCGGCTATGGAAAGGACCTATCCATGTACGGATTTGAGGATTACACGCGGATTAAGCATGTCATGGCAAATATTGATTCGTAGTCAACGAAGGTCGGAATAAGTATGGGGCTGGACCACATGGTCCAGCCCCATACTTATGTTGTCATTGGGTGTTAGTTACCACCCTCATTAAGTGTGACCTCAATGGGTGTGTATCCATCACCCGTGACGTTGAGGCCTTCTGCTGTGAGTGCTGCATCTGCTGCTTCCGCGTATTGATTTGTATACGCCTCAGCATCTGGTGCGGTTGAAATAATGGCGATGGCATCAAGATTCTTGGTGCCAGTGGCCACTGTAACTGTTTGATCCCATAGTGCTGGGTCAATAACGCCGATCCCAGAAGGTGAGGGCCAAATCAGCTTGTTCACTTCATTCATCATCCATAACTGATGGCTAGCACCGAGCTTGGATCCATTTGCCGTGATGATATCTGCACATTGTTGTGCGTTATCTCGGCATTGAATCCAGCCTTTGAGCGAAGCGGTGACAAATCGCTGGGTAATGTCTTGGTACGCGGGATCGCTCAGGCGCTCCTGTGAAGCCCAAATGGCATCCTGATACATGGCGACACCGAAGTCGTTCCAGTTGATGACATTGAAGTCTTCAGGCTGGTACAGCTCACCGGTCTCAGGATTTACTGCTTCCAGAACCTGAGCGTATTCGTTGTATGTCATGGCTTGCGCTGCATCGATATCTCTGCTGAGCAGCGCTTGCATGTCAAACTGTTGTTGAACGAGTTCCAGATCACCTGAAGCATCGAGCCCTGCTCCACTAATGCCAGCGAATAGCTCGTATTCGTTACCGAAGCCCCAGTTACCGACCTTTTTCCCTTCAAGATCTGCGGGAGTTGTGATTCCTGAGTCAGCCCATGAAACCTGGAGAGTTCCCGAGCGCTGGTAGACCTGCGCGACGTTAGTGATCAGTGCACCCTGCTCGCGTGATGAAAGTGCCTTTGGTACCCAGGCAATCGCGAAGTCCGCTCCACCTTGAGCAAGAACTGTCTGAGGAACAATGTCCACACCACCTTCGAGAATGGTGACATCTAGACACTGTTCTTCGTAGTACCCAAGATCTTTGGCGGCATAGTACCCGCCAAACTGGGCCTGCACGAACCACTGCAGCTGCAAGCTGACGGGTGTGAGTTCGGTGCATTCGCCGGCAGTTTCACCTGCGGCGGTGTCGGTTGCCGTCTCTTCGGCGGTAGCGGTGTCGGTGGCAGCATCGGTGCTGTCCGAATCACTACTACACGCCGTAAGAGCGAGAGCTGTAACTGCGGCGATACCCACTAATCGGGTAACGCGGCTACGAGCTGTTACGCGCATTGTTCCTCCTTGTTGTGATTCAGGTCGACCGAGACCGACCTGTCCATGGTGTTGTCCACTTTTCAACGGCCACAACTATTAAATAGAAGAGGAGGCCAGTGATAATGGAAGCAACCACGTACGCCCATGCTCGGCCGTACGCAGTATTGGCAGCCGCACCTGCTATTCGGCTGCCAAGTCCTTCTTGGGGGCCGCCGAAATACTCGGCGACTAGGGCGGCGATGACCGCAAGTGGAGCAGCGATCTTCAAGCCGGTGAAAAAGAATGGAATCGCATTAGGTATCCGCAGAACGCGAAGGGTCATTCGCGGCTTAGCATTCAAAGATCGCATGAGTTCGAGTTGCACGGGTTGCACTTGAAGCAGGCCTCGTGTGACATTTACGAACATGGGAAATAAGACAATGATCATGGTCACTAATACCCGAGGGGTTCTACTCGTAATGTTAAACATGTTATTCAGAATCGGTGTCAAGGCGATGATGGGGACAGTCGCGAGCCCTGCTGCAAGGGGGGTGATGAGTCTATTAACAACAATCAATCTTTGGGCGAGCAAGGACATGATGAGAGCAGCGATGGTTCCAAAAATGAGCCCGAGAAACGCGGTTGTTCCGGTGTAATAGGCGGCAGCCCACATCAGGGAGATATCAGATGTGAAGTTCTCAGCAATGAGTGAAGGCGCTGGTAGTAAATAAGGCTGAATATCGTTGGCCATAACAAGTAATTGCCAGGCTCCAAGGAAAAGCAGGGCAATCAGTACGGGTGGCCATATCAGACTTAAACTGAGGTGTTTCGTCATTAGACCTCGCCAATTTTGGCTTGATTTTCGCCAACGGAACGACCACGTAACGCTTCTCGGACGTTAGTCACTCCCGAGTAAAAGGCATCTGTTTCGCGAGTGTCTTCATTTCGTTCACCAAGATTAATATCCACTATTCCGGTTATTCGGCCTGGGCGAGGTGACATGACCACAACTCGATCCGATAGATACACGGCCTCAGGGATGGAGTGGGTGACGAAGACAATCGTTTTCCCTGTGTCCACGCGAATGCGAAGTAATTCGTTTTGCATGCGCTCTCGCGTCATCTCGTCGAGTGCGCCAAATGGT
This sequence comes from Candidatus Nanopelagicales bacterium, assembly GCA_018402075.1. The sequence continues at coordinate 370,065 of JAGYJP010000002.1, forward strand.
TCATCCATGAGGAGAAGGGGTGGGTCAACCGCTAAGGACCTCGCAATTGCAACCCGCTGTTGCATACCTCCAGAGAGTTCCCAGGGTCGATGCGTGGCGAAGTCAGCAAGTTGCACCATGTCGAGGAGTTCGAGAGCACGCGCCTCACGCTTCTTTTTATCCCATCCGAGCAACTCCAACGGGAGTTCAACATTCTTGGCAACCGTACGCCAGTCGAATAGTGCAGCCTGCTGGAAAGCAATTCCATAAAGTTGTTGCACGCGAGCTTCATGGGGACTGACACCCGCGACTTCCACCACACCTCGAGTCGCATCTGTGAGATCGCCAATGACCCTGAGCAGTGTGCTTTTGCCGCAGCCCGATGGCCCAATAAGGGAAATGAATTCCCCTGAAATAATGGTGAGTGAGACATCGGAAAGAGCCGTTACTTCATTAGCGGCACCCTCATTGAAGATTTTCCACAGTCCCTGTACTGAAACTGCTTGGCCTCCGACCGGCACGTTGCTCATGCCCTTCCTTCCTTTGGGAGATTGCGAGTGAGATACATATCCAATGCTGTCACGAGGGCGGTCGCCACAAGTCCGAGGAGAATGGCACCAAACACGGCTACATACACTTTGGCAGGCTGCGATGTCGTTTCACGTGCGTATTCAATAATTAATCGGCCGATCCCACCCTTGACGCCTGTGGATATTTCGGCCACGACCGTACCGACAACCGCTGCAGCTATGGAGACTTTGAGAGCTGGTACCAAGTATGGAATTGAGGAGGGAAAACGCAATTTCCATAAAACCTGGCGCGGGGTAGCTGCATAGGACCGCAACAGTTCAAGGGCCGTAGGACGTGGCGCCTGAAGGCCACGAAGTGCTCCCACCGATAGCGGGAAAAATGCAAGATACGCCGCAATAAACATGACGGAATAGGTCGTTGTCCATGACACCGGGCCGAATGAAATTCGATTACCCAGACCCACAATGAGTGGTGCAAGAGCAATCAGTGGAACTGTTTGAGAGGCTATAACGAAGGGGAGCAATCCTCTTTCAAAGAAGTAGAAACGTTGCATAGTGATTGCGAGCAGTAAACCAACGCTCACTCCAATAATAAACCCGCCGAAGGCGATCAATAGCGAGTATCCGGCCGCACTTAAAACTGCCTCTAACACCGTGGTGTCTGAGCCACGAACCTCGGGGTTACCAAATGCAGCCACCATCGTCCACACATGTGGCATCGACGTATCGTCTGTTTTTAAAGGTAGTTCCATAAATGAACCAACGAGTTTCACAAGTTCCCACATGACAATCACCAGCGCAACTCCGGCAAGAGCCCAAAGAGTTGACACTGTAAATCTACGAAGGCGAGAACTATTCATCAGGGTGCTATTCCTTGGCCAAGACAACATCGGTAATGGCGGGGATTATTCTCTCGCCGTATTCCGAGAGCGTGTGATCCTTGTCATCGTGTTGGAGATATAGCGCAAATTGGTCGACACCGAGCGCCTTGAGTTCTTCTAGGCGACGGATATGTTCCTCCGGGGGACCGATTATGCAGAACCGGTCAATAATTTCATCCGGGACAAAGTCCGTATGAGTATTTCCAGCTTGACCGTGTTGGTTGTAGTCGTAACCCTGTCGATTCTTGATGTAATCCGTGAGTGCTTGGGGAACTGCACCGCCGTTTTCACCGTATCGATCCACAATGTCGGCCACGTGGTTTCCGACCATTCCGCCGAACCACCTGAGTTGATCTCGGGCATGTGCAACATCATTGGTCACGTATGCGGGGGCAGCGACGCAGATATACACAGAGTCAGGATCACGACCGGCAGCGGCAGCAGCGTCCTTGACGGCCTTGATTGTCCACTCGGCAATAGAGGGGTCAGCAAGTTGGAGAATAAAACCATCGCCAACCTCGCCTGTCAGTGCGAGTACCTTGGGGCCGTAGGCCGCAACCATGACTTCGGCGCGACTGTCTTTCGCCCAAGGCAGACGGATGTTATTTCCTTTGTACTCGACTGATTCGCCGTTTACCAGGCCTTTGAGTTCGACAACAGACTGGCGCAGTTCAGCAACCGTCACGGGTTTGCCATTTGTAACGCGAACAGCGGAGTCACCTCGACCTATTCCAATTACAGTTCTATTCCCGTACATTTCATTGAGGGTCGCGAATACCGATGCGGTGACAGTGATGTCACGGGTCGCTGGATTAGTGACCATGGGACCAATTTTGATTTTCCTTGTCTCATCAAGGATTTTGCTGTAGATGACATAAGGCTCTTCCCACAAAATATGTGAATCAAAAGTCCACACGTAGGTGAATCCATAGGTTTCGGCTCGGCGCGCGAGATCAATAATGCGAGCGGCGGGTGGTGTGCACTGAAGTACGACTCCAATTTCCATGTTAGGTGGTCCTTCGTTCTCGGGTTGCGGGTGGGCGAGATAGGGGTCTAGCGGGTGAGCGGGAAACCCAGGTCCACGGATGATGTGGATGGGTCTGGCCACCGAGAGGTGACAGTTTTCGTGTGAGTGTAGAAATCGATTCCAGCGGGTCCGTACATCGCGATATCACCGAAGAGGGAAGCCTTCCAGCCGCCAAAACTGTAGTAACCAACGGGCACAGGAATTGGAACATTGATGCCCACCATTCCTACCTGGATATCGAATTGGAATTGTCGTGCTGCTCCTCCATCGCGTGTGAATATTGCTGTGCCGTTGCCGTACTGATGCTTGTTAATCAAATCCACGGCTTCGTCGTAGGTGTTGACGCGTGTAACGCTGAGGACTGGTCCAAATATTTCATCGTCGTAGACCTTCATGCCAGGGGCCACGTTGTCAATTAATGTAGGTGCCAGGAAAAACCCCTCTTTGGGCAGATCATTATCTCTGCCATCGACGACGACGGTCGCGCCCTCAGCATTTGCTCCAGCGATGTATGTGGCGACCTTGTCGCGATGTTCGCGAGTAATCAGTGGTCCCATTTCCGCGGTTGGGTCGGTGCCTGGCCCAGTAATGAGCTTGGGAAGACGTTCCTTGATCGCCTCAATTAATTTATCGCCGACACCGCCCACCGCGACTACAACGGAAATGGCCATGCAGCGCTCTCCAGCAGATCCAAATCCTGCGCTCACCGCCGCGTCCGCAGCCATATTTATGTCGGCATCTGGCAAAACGACCATGTGGTTCTTGGCGCCCCCCAGTGCTTGGACACGCTTTCCGTTGGCAGTTCCGGTGGAGTAGATGTATTTAGCAATCGGTGTGGATCCAACAAAACTGATCGCCGCTACATCCGGATGGTTGAGGAGCCCGTCGACAGCAATTTTATCCCCTTGCAAAACGGTGAAAACGCCATCGGGTAGCCCTGATTGCTGAAGAAGTTCAGCCATGTATAGGGCAACCGACGGATCCTTTTCACTTGGTTTGAGAATAAAGGCATTTCCGGTGGCAATTGCGTTGGCAAACATCCACATGGGAACCATTGCCGGAAAGTTGAATGGGGTGATGCCTGCTACAACGCCTAATGGCTGTCGAATTGAATAGACATCAACGCCCGTTGAAACTTGTTCGCTGTAACCTCCCTTGAGAAGAGTTGGGATACTGCAGGCAAATTCGATGTTCTCAATGCCACGGGCTAGTTCACCTGCCGCATCGCTGGGAACCTTGCCGTGTTCGATCGAGACCAAATGCGCAATGTGATCACGATTTTGAACAACTAGTTCCCGGAAACGAAACATAATCTCGGCACGTTTTGAGATTGATGTTGCCCGCCACGAGTTCGAGGCAGTTTTCGCTGATTCAATGGCTAAGTTGACTTCTTCGATGCTGGCAAGTCCCACTTGTGCCTGCTGTTCCCCTGTTGCCGGATTAAATACAGGAGAATAGTTTCCAGATGTCGACGGGTGAAATTTGCCATTAATCCAGTGGTCTATGTTTCGCATGCTAACTCCGAATTTCTGTGGTGGATGAGTTTGAGTGTGTGATTCAGGAGGATATTGAGTGGCTCCTGAAATGAAGTGATGGTGTTACATCAGGTACTGGGATAGCCCTCGTTTGAGATATTTTCCGTGGCCCTTGGTGCCAAAATACTCATTATTCTCCACGACAATTTTTCCGCGAGAAATAACTGTATCGACGTGACCATTGATCACTGTGCCCTCCCATGCGGAGTGATCCATGTTCATGTGGTGAGTCTTCTCATATCCGATTTCTGTGCGACCAGCTGGGTCATAAATAACAATGTCTGCGTCAGAGCCGGGGGCTAGAGCACCTTTTTGCGGATAGAGACCGAACATGCGCGCAGGGGTCGTGGAACATAATTCAACCCATCTTTCTAACGAGATCTGCCCTTCAACTACTCCTTGATAAATCAAGTCCATTCGGTGTTCAACCGAACCAATGCCATTAGGAATCTTTGAAAAGTCGCCAACGCCCAATTCCTTTTGTTCCTTGAAGCAGAATGGGCAATGATCTGTGCTGACGATTGATAGATCATTGGTTCGCAAGTACCTCCACAGTTCTTCATGGTGTCCTTCCGCCTTCGACCGAAGTGGTGTGGAACATACCCATTTAGCACCCTCAAAGCCCGGCTGGGACAGATGATCTTCGAGTGATAAGTACAAATATTGTGGACAGGTTTCTCCGAAGACGTTCAATCCCTCGTCTCGGGCACCTTGTAAAACGTTAACTGCCTGTTTGGCTGACATGTGCACGATATAAAGAGGTGCCCCGGTCATTCTTGCGAGCATGATCGCGCGATGGACAGCTTCGGCCTCAGTCTCCCAGGGTCGGGTGAGCGAATGATATTTCGGGTCGGTTTTGCCTTCTGCCAGAGCCTGAGCCACTAACACGTCAATTGCGATTCCATTTTCGGCATGCATCATGATCATGGAACCATTGCCCGCAGCCGTTTGCATAGCCCTGAGGATTTGACCGTCGTCACTGTAATAGACACCGGGATATGCCATAAATAATTTAAAACTGGTCACACCTTCGCCGATGAGTTCGTCCATGGCCTTGAGTGAGTCATCGTCGACGCCACCGATTATCTGATGAAAGGCGTAGTCAATATGGCAATTCCCGCCTGCTTTCACATGCCATGCTGCCAAGCCATCTTGGACGCGTTCACCAAACTTTTGCACTGCGAAATCAATAATTGTGGTTGTACCACCCCAGGCGGCAGCCCGTGTTCCGGTTTCGAAAGTGTCTGAAGCTAATGTGCCGCCAAAGGGCAATTCCATATGGGTATGTGAATCCACTCCACCGGGAATGACATATTTACCCGTAGCATCTAAAACTCGATCAACCGTTGACTCAAGTTGAGACCCTAATGTTGTGTCGCCGGGATTAATGATGGCAGCTATGGTTTCGCCATCGACGAGTACGTCTGCATGTGACGTGCCAACCGCCGACACCAGTAATCCGTTTTTAATCAGAATTTTCACGGCTTCTCCTCAGGTGTTCGAAATGAGTTAATTACGGACGTACAAGATCATCGTAGGCATCTGGACGACGATCGCGGTAGAACTGCCAACGAGTGCGCACCGTATTGATGAGGTTAAGGTCAAGATCCCTGACAATCAGCTCTGATTTATAGGGATCACCTTTCTCTCCGACGTAACTTCCTTCTGGATCGACAAAATAGGACTGCCCATAGAAGTCATCGTCGCCAAGATCTTCAATACCGACCCGATTAATTGCACCAACAAAGTACTCGTTTGCCACGGCGGCGGCGGGCTGCTCAATGCCCCACAGGTACTGGGATAGGCCTCGGGAAGTAGCTGAAGGATTGAACACAATCTGTGCTCCGTTCAGTCCGAGAGCTCGCCAACCTTCCGGGAAGTGGCGGTCGTAGCAGATGTAGACGCCGATTCTTCCCACAGCAGTATCGAAAACTGGGTAGCCGCCATTGCCTGGGCGAAAATAGAATTTTTCCCAGAATCCGCTGACGTGAGGAATGTGCTGCTTTCGGTATTTGCCGAGGTAGCTGCCATCGGCGTCAATGACGGCGGCGGTGTTGTAGAGGAAACCCGGTCCGGCATCCTCGTACATGGGCAGAATCATGACCATTTCCAGTTCGCGGGCAAGTTTTTGAAAGCGTTCCGTAATGGGGCCTGGAATGGCTTCTGCATATTCATAGAAGGCAGCGTCTTGCACCTGGCAAAAGTACGGCCCATAAAACAGTTCCTGAAAGCAAATGACCTTTACGCCCTGGTCGGCCGCTGCGCGAGCGTAATCCTCATGTTTTTGGATCATGCTCTCCTTGTCGCCCGTCCAATCGGTTTGGACGAGTGCTGCACGAACAACGGTCATTTATGCCTCCTCGGGAATTATGTTATTTCGTAGGCTAGACACAAATAGTTGTGTTAGACAGGGCTTTAACATATTTGTTATCAGATTTTTTGGGGGTGCGGCATGGCAAGGCAGTCACAAGAGTCGCACGTGGTCGAAACTGCCTTGAGCGCAATTACCCGACGAACCGAAGACCGATCAGCCCGAGGTATCGCATCGGCTCTTCGGCACATGATTGACTCTGGGGAGATTGGTCAAGGAACTAAACTTCCCACGGTTCGAGATCTCAGTTCACATCTCGGTGTCAGTCCAGCGACGGTGAATCAAGCTTGGCAAGCATTGGCCCAGGCCGGAATGCTCACCACGAGAGGTCGAGCTGGGACATTTGTGAGTAGCTTCTCTGTCAGTAACCACACGCCACGGTTTCTCGGGTTGGGCGGACCCGTCATTAATGCTGGAATTGATTTATCCCGTGGCATTCCGGATCCACTGTTACTTCCGTCGCTTGCTCAGGCCATGGAGCGGGTAACGGCGAATCGGGACATTTGGTCCAGCAGTTATTTCGATGAACCTGTTATCCCAGAGTTGGACCAGTTGTTACGCCAATCTTGGCCATTTAGGCCAGAATCCTTAACTGTTGTCGATGGTGCCCTTGATGCGCTTTCCCGAATCGTTTCCGTGCTTATTTCGTTCGGTGATCGTGTGATTGTGGAATCCCCGGGTTTCCCACCTTTGCTGGACATGCTCGAGAGAGTCGGTGCGGAGATCATCCCGGTTGGCCTTGACGAACAAGGTCTCATCCCTTCGGAGTTTCGCCAAGCCTTGGGTCGAGATCCGATTGCCGCTTTTGTGCAGCCCCGTGCGCATAATCCCACAGGAACAAGCATGTCCCAATTGAGAGCCTCTGAATTGGCTGCGCTTATTGGCTCCGGTCTTAGTGGCTCCGGTCTTAGTGGCTCCGGTACTTGCTGGATCATTGAAGATGATCACAGTGGTGATATCTCGGTTGCCGCAGACGTGAGTATCGGCCAATATCGACCAGACAGGACCGTGCATATTAGAAGTTTTTCCAAATCACATGGACCTGACTTGAGACTCGCTGCAATTGGAGGCTCAAGTCTTGTGATTGAACCACTTGTGAATAATCGAATGCTGGGTCCAGGGTGGAGCAGCAGATTGCTGCAGCACATACTCGTTGAACTGTTGACTAACAAGGATTCAGTGTCCGCGGTGGAAAATGCTCGGGATCAATATTCTTTCCGATCCGCCCATCTTCGAGAGGCATTGCTCGATGGCGGACTCGACCCCAGCACGGGCGACGGGATCAACCTTTTCGTGCCGGTGGAAGATGAACAAAGTGTTTTGATCAATCTGGCGGCTGAGGGAATCCGAGTTGCGCCAGGAAAACCCTTTTTCGCGGGAAAGGTGCAGCTACCCGGTGTCCGCATCACCACATCCGTTCTAGATAGTGATCCTGAGAAAATCAATCAGGTAGCCCGCAAAATTGCGCAAACTGTAGAACGATCAGAGCGAACCCAACGAATTCGGTAGGCATGATCCTCCGGTAGAACTCATCGACTGAAAGAATGGATACATGCCTACAGATAAGAGAACAGGGGATGCGGTTCTCCCACAGGTGGACGGTTCGTGGATTAATGGGAAATCGCACATTGGCGGTGGAGACGCGTGGCAGATAATTAACCCTTCGGACCTCAGCATGGTGGCGAGCCTGAAATTGGCCACGGCGCAAGATGTCGACTACGCGGTGAGTTCCGCTCGTCAGGCTTTTGATGGATGGTCACGGGCGGTCCCTGCTGAAAGGAGTGCACTCCTTCACGCTTTAGCGACCAGACTTGAACAGCGAGCCGAAGAATATGTGCGCGTTGAATCTGCCCAAACGGGAAAACCGTATCGGTTGTGTCGAGGGTTTGACATCCCAGGTTCAATCGATAACGTCAGCTATTTCGCAGGGATCTGCAGAAATCTTGAAGGAAAAGCGTCGATGGAGTGGGTACCTCACCTCAACTCCTCTATTCGAAGAGAACCCATTGGGGTGATTGGATCGATAGCCCCTTGGAATTACCCATTGCAAATGGCCATGTGGAAAATCCTGCCTGCGATAGCCGCGGGCAACACAATCGTGCTCAAGCCCGCAGAACTGACGCCCTTGACTGCAGTGATGCTGGCCCAAGATTGTACCGATGTCGGATTCCCTGACGGCGTAGTGAACGTCGTAACTGGCGCAGGCTCGATTGCCGGCGAGGCGCTTGTCTCTCACCCGGATGTTGCCATGGTCTCATTCACGGGGTCAACGAAAGTTGGACGAAGGGTCATGGAGCTGGCGACCATGGGCATAAAGCGTGTTCACTTGGAACTGGGGGGTAAGGCGCCATTCATCGTTTTTGCGGATGCTGACCTAGAGGCAGCTGTTCAGGGAGCGGTAGCTGGCTCACTTATCAACAGTGGACAGGATTGCACAGCCGCAACTCGTGCCTACGTTCACGAATCCCTGTTTCCTGAGTTCATCGAACAGGTGAGTGCTCTCTTTCGACAAGTCACGTGTGGTGATCCTCGATCTGAATCGACAGATATCGGCCCATTAGTGTCCTTAGCTCAACGAGACCGGGTGCACGGATTTGTTGAGCGAGCCGTATCTCAGGGAGCAACTATCCATGTGGGTGGCAGTATCAACCCAGCGGGAATTGGCGCATTTTACCCTCCAACCCTTGTTACGGGCGCCGCTCAACGTTCGGAAATAGTTCAGGATGAAATATTTGGCCCTGTTCTCGTGGTTCTCCCTTTTGGCTCAGTCCAGGAGGGGTTAGAGCTGGCTAACGACACCCCTTATGGATTGGCAGCCTCAGCGTGGACCCGGTCAGTTCTCATTTCAGAGCGAGCGCAGCGCGAACTTAACGCCGGAACTGTGTGGATTAATGACCACATCCCCATCATGAGTGAAATGCCACATGGCGGATTTGGTAACTCCGGCTTCGGAAAAGACATGTCCACTTATTCCCTTGAGGAGTACACCAGGGTCAAACATGTGGTCGTAGATATATCGGGGGATACCAAAAAGGATTGGCACCGCACCATTTTTCGGGATTATCACCCAGAGCGCTGAACCAGGTGTCACAAAGTTGTTACATAATATCTGTGGATTAAAGTACGAGAAACCAAGATGACCGACTACCGTAGGTTCAGGTCGCATCGCTCGAGGTGCGGAATGAAATCCGTAAAGGGAAAGGAAAGTTCATGACGCTCAATCGGCCCGAAACGATAGCGGCACTGGCAGGCCAAATTCGCACATCCGTCTCTCGCAGGCGCCTTTTGCAGGCCGCTGGAATTGGTAGCGCCGCAATGGTTGTTGCTGCATGTGGAACCGGATCAGAAAACTCAGGGGAGGCAGCTTCTGCCACGGATCTTTCTGATACCGAAATGATTGCGAATTGGTCTAACTGGCCCCTCTATCTCGACGTGGACGAAGACTCGGGCGAGTATCCGTCCCTCGTCGCATTCGAGGAGTCAACAGGCATCGATGTCACCTACACCGAAGATGTCAATGACAACAACGAATTTTTTGCCAAAGTTCGGACGCAACTTGAGCAGGGTCAAGATATTGGCCGCGACCTTGTTGTCTTGACGGACTGGATGGCGGCGCTTTGGATTCAAAGTGGTTACGCCCAAAAGCTCGACAAGTCGTTAATTCCAAATTCAGTGAACCTCATTCCTCGTCTTGCCGACGTAAACTTCGACAAACCACGTGAGTATTCACTGCCGTGGCAGTCAGGATTCGGTGGCTTGGGTTACAACATTCCAGCTCTACAAAACGCCACCGGTAATTCCTCCATGACGTCATTGGATGAGCTATTCGATCCCGCTCTCAAGGGACGTGTGACGCTGCTCTCTGAAATGCGTGACACCATGGGCTGCATCTTGGCGTGGAAAGGCTACGACCCATCTAGCTTCACCGATGCGGAATTCGAAGAAGCTATTGCTGAATTAACAAAGCAAGTCGATAGCGGACAAGTTCGTCAAGTAACTGGTAATGATTACATTGCGGCCATGGAAAGTGGCGATGTTATCGCGGTGATTGGTTGGTCCGGAGATATTTTCGCCCTGGGCGACGACTTCAACTTCTCACTGCCTGAGAGCGGGGGAATGCTGTGGACGGACAACATGCTCATTCCCGCTTTGGCGCAGCACAAGAAGAATGCTGAGAAGATCATGAACAACTATTACGACCCAGTTGTGGCAGCTCAAGTTGCTGCGTATGTGAATTACATCTGTCCTGTGCAGGGAGCTCAGGAAGAAATGGAAAAAATTGATCCTGAGCTAGCCAGTAGTGAATTCATTTTCCCCACGGATGCCATGCTTAATGAGACTTATGTCTTCATGGAGCTGACCCCTGAGCAAAATGAAGCGTATGAGCGCCTTTTCCAGAAGGCAATTGGTAACTAGCATTCCGATTTGTGGGGGCCAGCATTCTTGGCCCCCACAATCATGTGAAAGGAATCACCGTGAGGGAATCCAGCTCCCGAAATGTTGAGGATCTGCATTTAAAGAATCTCACGAAAAATTTCGGTGAGGTTGCCGCTGTCGATGACCTCACACTCACAATCCCCGCTGGATCATTTTTTGCGCTCTTGGGTGCATCAGGATGCGGGAAGACCACCACTCTCCGCATGGTGGCTGGCCTCGAGGACCCTACTTCTGGAAGTATCGTTATTGGCGATCAAGACATCACACAACTTCGAGCCTTTCAGCGTCCCGTCAATACGGTTTTTCAATCATATGCGCTCTTCCCGCACCTCGACATCTTTGAAAATGTGGCATTTGGTTTGCGGCGTCGCAAGGTTAAAAACGTTGACCAACAGGTCAATGCCATGCTTGAGCTTGTTGAACTCGGCCCCATGGCTCGGAGAAAGCCCAGTCAGTTATCGGGTGGGCAACAGCAGCGTGTAGCAGTGGCTCGTGCCCTCATTAATGAACCAGATGTTCTGCTCCTTGACGAACCATTAGGGGCCTTGGATCTCAAGTTGCGCAGACAAATGCAAATTGAGTTGAAGCGCATCCAGACTGAAGTGGGCACGACATTTGTGCACGTAACTCACGATCAAGAAGAAGCAATGACCATGGCTGACACTGTGGCAGTAATGAATGTGGGACGTATCGAACAAATGGGTCATCCCGCCGATATTTATGAACTCCCTAAGACAGTTTTTGTGGCAAATTTTCTTGGTCAGTCGAACCTTTTTGCTGGTACTCGCACTGGACAATCGGGTGAGGTCATCATGGTTGACTCACATGGCATGAAGTTCTCCGTGTTAAGCGCCCGAAACTCCGCAGTATCGGATGAAATCATTGTCGGAATACGTCCGGAGAAAATTTCCGTTCGTGATCTTGTTGACCGAGATGCAATTCCCTCCGGCCACAACGTACTTGAAGGCACAGTTACCGATGTTTCTTATACGGGAGTATCAACTCAATACGTGATTGAAACATCATGGGGTCAAGATGTCACCGTGTTTGAACAGAATGTCATTGTTGGGGACCGGTGCGAAGTAGGCGATCGCGTTATCCTTCACTGGTCGCCCGACCACACCTTTGGGCTAGCTGGGGGAGAGACACTCCTTCACAACACCGCTCAGGCGCTGGCGGCGGGCGTCTAGTTGTGGTTGCGGTAATTCCATCAACGGGCGCTAAGCCACAGGTGGTCACCCAGCGGCGTTCGCGAACGGGATATTTTCTTTTACTGCCGGGCATGACCTGGTTGGCAATCTTTTTTGCCATTCCTTTTGTCACCTTATTTATGACCAGCCTTCAGGCACCTGTCGAAGGAAAATCCGGACAGTATGTCCCTGCACTCCAGGTGAGTAACTATCCCGATGCGCTGATGGAGTACTGGCCACAGTTCCTTAAATCCTTTATTTACGCAGGTATTGCGACCGCCCTGGCTCTACTGATTGCATATCCACTGGCCTACTTCATTGCATTTAAAGCGGGTCGCTGGCGGGCCTTGATGCTGGTACTTGTGATTGCGCCTTCTTTCGCGTCATTCCTCCTCAGAACCTATGCCTGGAAAACTATCCTCTCTGATGAGGGATTCATCACATCATTTTTTAACGCACTGCATCTCCTGCCGGACGATCGCATTTTGAATACCAGCCTGGCGGTTATCGCTGGCCTGACGTACAACTTCCTACCCTTCATGATTCTGCCGTTGTATGCGGCGCTGGAGAAAGTGGATCCAAGATTAATTGAGGCCTCAAATGACTTATACGCGTCAGCTTTCACAACATTTCGTAAGGTCACTTGGCCGCTTTCTCTCCCGGGGGTTGTTGCCGGAACACTGCTAACATTTATTCCCGCAACAGGAGATTACATAAACGCGGAATTACTGGGCTCCACTCAAGACCGAATGATTGGCAACATCATTCAAACAAACTTCATTGAGTTTAGGGACTATCCGACTGCGAGTGCCCTGTCGTTTGTTTTGATGGCCGTGATTCTAGTTCTTGTCTTTACATATATCCGCCGAGCTGGAACGGAGGACTTGGTCTAATGCGCTGGATACGTCAGAGAATTCTGGGTGTTGTCGCGATTCTTGTTCTCGTCTATCTCTTTATTCCGATCGCTGTTGTTGCTGCTCTCAGCTTCAACAAGCCGGACGGCAAATACAACATTTCGTGGAATCAATTCTCCACTGATGCATGGACGAACCTCTGTGGGGTTCCAGGCGTGTGTGACTCCTTCATGGTCAGTGTCCGTATCGGAGTGATTTCGACGATTTTTGCCACCATCTTGGGCACCATGATTGCGTTCGCGCTCGTGCGCTATCGGTTTAGAGGTCGTTCCACCACTAATCTGCTGATCTTCTTGCCCATGACCACTCCGGAAGTTGTCATGGGAGCCAGCCTTCTGGCACTTTTCCTCAACCTTCGATTTCCATTAGGCGAGACCACCATCATCATCGCCCACATTATGTTCACGATTTCGTTTATTGTCGTGACAGTAAAAGCTCGACTACAAGGCATGGACCCAAGACTTGAGGAAGCGGCTCGCGATCTCTACGCGGGTCCAGGAGCAACATTTCGTCATGTCACTTTTCCGCTCGTGGCTCCGGGAATCGCGGGCGCGGCGCTTCTCGGTTTCTCCCTATCCTTCGATGACTTCATCATTAGTTTCTTTAACGCGGGAACCGTGGTTACGTTTCCCATCTACATCTGGGGAGCCGCGCAACGTGGTATTCCTGTTCAGGTGAATGCGCTTGCCACAATTGTTTTTCTCAGCGCATTGGCCATCGTTATCACCGCACAAATCGTGGCATACCGAAAGCGTAAGTCTTTGGAGCTTCCGCCTCAGGCATTAGAGGCGGCTTTGCCGCGGTCTTGATAGGCTGACGATAATCAGATTGTATGAAGGGATTGGTGGGATGGTCAGGCGATCGGCCTGGCCCATTACGTGAAAACTAACGTAAGGGATCCCCATGTACTCGCAGCAAATTTCACCACTCGGTTGGGATAAAACCGAAAGTTTGAGTCACACTCCGTTTTGGTTGGATTCGGTGAATCGACCTCCAGCTCGCCCTGCTTTTTCTGGTTATGCGAACCCTGATCTTGTCATTGTGGGTGGCGGGTTTACCGGTTTGTGGGCGGCCGTGGAAGCCGCTATTCGCCAGCCAGAACTCAAAATCGTTCTCATGGAAGGTGGTCGTTTAGCGGGTGGTGCAAGCGGTAGAAATGGCGGATTTGTCTCATCTTCTTTGACACATGGATTTTCCAATGGATTGAGCAGGTGGCCTCATGAGATCGCGCAACTGGAAGAGCTCGGTCGAAAGAATCTTGTGGAAATTGGAGCGCGAATTTGTGAATTTGAAATTGAGTGTGACTGGATCCTCGCAGGAGAAATCGACGTTGCGGTTGCGGAGTATCAGTCAGGGGAGTTATTTGCGCTCCATGCTCAGTTGGAGGCGCATGGAATTGTCAGACAACTACTCGATGCACATCAAGTGCGAGAGCGATTAAATTCCCCTCTTTTCACCGCAGGTCTATTTGACCCACATGTTGCCATGGTAAATCCCGCTGAATTGTCATGGGGGTTGGCCAGAGTGGCCGAACGGTTAGGAGTCGCGATTTATGAAAATTCACCCGTTGTAGGCCTTCATGATCAAGGGTCGCATGTTGCCGTGAGCGTTTCAGCAGGAGCTATCCACTCCCAGCGGGTACTTCTGGCAACGAATGCCTACCCGTCACTCTTGCAGCGCTTGCGCCATTATGTTGTTCCTGTCTACGACTATGTACTGATGACTGAGCCTCTCACCCCGGCGCAAAGACGCAGTATCAATTGGGAGGGACGCGAGGGCATCGGTGACTCAGGAAATCAATTTCACTATTACCGAATTACTCAAGATGGCCGAATTTTATTTGGTGGATTTGATGCCATCTACCATCGTAATAACGGAATGAGGCCTGAATTTGATATTGATCGAGAGAGCCTCGCTCGGTTAGCCGATCATTTTGTCGAAACCTTTCCGCAACTTTCGGAAGTTGGATTCACGCACGGTTGGGGTGGAGCTATTGATACCTGTTCTCGGTTTAGTGCATTTTGGGGCACAGCTCATAAAGGGAAAACGACCTATGTCGCGGGCTACACCGGCTTAGGGGTTGGGGCCTCGCGGTTTGGAGCATTAACGTGTTTGGACTTACTTGATGGGCTTACAACTGAACGCACCGAGTTGAGCATGGTTAAAACCAAGCCCACACCTTTTCCACCGGAGCCGCTACGTTCGTTGGGTATCGGCTGGACCACTAGGTCCTTGCAGAAGGCAGACCAACAGGAAGGCAAGCGCAACCTTTGGTTGAAGATACTTGATAAGTGTGGGTTGGGATTTGATACCTAAGGGCCCGAATATTGGAATGAACATCGTTCCCCCATATGCGGGTCCTGCGGGTTAGAGTTTTGTCATGACTCGCTATGGATCACAATTTGGCCCACATTTTACATTTCTAGGCGTTCCTGAATGTGACCTTGCTAATCCTGAAAGTTTTCAAGATGCTGAGGTTGTCATTGTGGGTGCCCCATTCGATGGAGGAACATCTTTTCGTGCGGGAGCGCGCTTTGGACCCCAGGCGATGCGTGCTGCGTGCTATCTAGAGCATGACGGGAAAAGGCCCTCTCTTGCCATGAGGGTAGATGGACTGCAAGACCTCGGAGTCGTCGATGCCGGTGATGTTGAAATGTTCAGTGGTGACGCTGCACGCAGTTGTGCTGACTTGGAAATAGAGGTCGAGAAAATCGCCTCATCCGGCGCCATTCCCGTCATCTTGGGTGGTGATCACACGGTGACCTGGCCTGACGTCACCGGTGTTGCACGCGCACGTGGCTGGGGAAAGGTCGCAGTCATCCATTTTGATGCGCACGCCGATACGGGTGACATCAACTTTGGGTCGCTTATAGGACATGGACAACCAATGCGTCGACTAATTGAGTCAGGCGCCGTTAGAGGGGATCGATTCCTTCAAATTGGATTACGTGGATATTGGCCCGAACCTGAGACATTGCAATGGATGGCGGAACAGGGCATGCGTTCTTATGAAATGACAGAGATTGTCCAGCGCGGTTTGAATGAATGCCTTACTGAAGCTTTTGACATTGCCTTAAGTGACTGCGATGGAGTTTTCTTAAGTGTTGATATAGATGTATGTGATCCAGGGCATGCGCCTGGAACAGGGACTCCTGAACCGGGTGGCTTATCTGCTCGAGAGTTGCTTGATGCCGTGCGCAGAATTTGCTATCAGTTGCCGGTAGTAGGAATGGATATTGTTGAAGTTTCGCCACCATATGATCACGCGGACATTACGGCCATGTTGGGTAATCGAGTAGTTCTTGAGGCTCTGAGTGCCATGGCTCGAAGGAAGAAGGACCAGCGAGATGGAACTTCGTGGAATCCCGCGTTACCGCTGCTCTCAGATCGTATTCCCGGTGAACAAGCATGAGAATTCTTGCCATCGGGGCAGGGGGAGTCGGAACAAGTGCCGCCCTTATCGCATCGCGCCGAGATTTTTATGATGGATGGGTCTGCGCGGATTACGATCTTGGTCGTGCCCAGCAACTTGTTGACAGGGTAGGCGATTCTCGTTTTACCGCAGCACTTATCGATGCATCTGATTCCGCTGCGATTGAGTCTTTAATTCTTAATGAACGCATCACGCATGTACTTAATCTCGTGGATCCTCGATTTGTCATGCCGATTTTTAACGCTGCATTGGCTGCAGGTGCCAATTACATGGATACCGCCATGAGTTTGTCGCGACCTCATGCGAGTTTCCCCATGAGTCAGACAGGAATTAAACTCGGTGACCAGCAGTTTGCTGCTGAAAATCAATGGCAGGAACGAGGGCTCCTTGCATTGTGCGGAATGGGAGTTGAACCAGGGCTTGCCGATGTTTTCGCTCGGTACGCGTCCGATCATCTATTTAGCGAGATCGAGGAAATTGGGGTTCGTGATGGTGCCAATTTGGAAGTTGACGGATACGCATTTGCGCCCACTTTCTCGATTTGGACAACAATTGAAGAATGCCTGAATCCGCCGGTGATTTGGGAAGAGAGCAAAGGCTGGTATACGACAGAGCCGTTTAGCGGTTCCGAGGTGTTTGATTTTCCAGAAGGAATTGGTCCACAAGAATGCGTTAACGTGGAACATGAGGAAGTGCTACTTATTCCCCGATGGATCCCATGCAAGAAAGTGACATTTAAGTACGGCCTAGGCGATGAATTTATTGAAGTGCTGAAAACTTTGCGTAAGTTGAATTTGGATTCAACCGATCCCATAGAGGTGCGCGGCGTGAAGGTATCGCCTCGCGATGTCGTTGCGGCAGCCTTACCAGACCCTCTGACGCTGGGGAACAGAATGACAGGCAAAACATGTGCAGGCACTTGGGTCACAGGCAAAGATAAAGAGGGGCGAGATGCTGAGGTCTATCTGTATCACGTGACCGATAACGAGTGGTCCATGCGCGAATATGGAACGCAGGCGGTGACATGGCAAACCGCCATGAATCCGGTTATCGCCCTCGAACTATTGGCCTCAGGGACTTGGAGTGATGTGGGAGTGCTTGGGCCAGAAGCATTCGATGCCATTCCCTATTTGGAATTGATGGAGTCTGAATACGGGCAAAAATATGGAATGCGCTGGAAGAATTAATTGGCTGTTGCCTCGAAGGCTTGCTCCAAAATTGTAAGCGCCTCTTCGAGAAGGTGACGTGGCATTGTTAAAGCAGGAAGGAATCGAAAAACATTGCCGTAGGTCCCTGCTGTCAGGGTCACAACTCCGTGCCGGTGGCAATATTTATTGAGTGCGGCAGCTCGATCCGGATCAGGAATTCGTGTTCCTTCCTGCACAAGCTCAATGGCGATCATGGCTCCTCTGCCGCGGATGTCACCAATGCCGGGATGATTGAGCTGCATGTCACGGAGGCGCGGAAGCATGATGCTTTCAATTTCTTTTGCTTTTGCGTTTGCATCATTGTCTTCCATCCAGCGAATTGAACCTAGGGCTGCAGCACAGGCAACCGGGTTGCCACCATAAGTTCCGCCAAGGCCACCGGCGTGGACGGAATCCATGATTTCGGCGCGACCTGTTACCGCAGCGAGTGGCATTCCGCCAGCGATTCCTTTGGCTGTAGTGATCAGGTCGGGAACAACCCCTTCAAATTCTGAGGCAAACCAGTTTCCGGTACGGCAAAATCCCGACTGAATTTCATCTGCGACAAAAACAATGCCATTGCTCTGCGCATATTCTGCGAGTGCCTTGTAATAGCCGGGTGCAGGGACAATGAAACCGCCCTCGCCAAGAATCGGTTCAACAACGATTGCTGCGACGTTTGCTCCACCCAATTCCTTATCAATGCGCGAAATTGCCCAGGCCGCAACTTCGGGCCCACTATGCGGTCCATCATGAAAGGGATAAGACACTGGTACGCGATAAATTTCGGGGGCGAATGGTCCAAAAGACTGCTTGTATGGCATGTTCTTCGCGGTCATTCCCATGGTTAAGTTGGTGCGACCGTGATAGCCATGCTCAACCACAACAACTGCTTGGCGCTTTGTGTAGGCACGGGCAATCTTTACAGCATTTTCAACGGCCTCTGCGCCCGAGTTAAACAGCGCTGATCTTTTTTCATGATCGCCAGGCGTCAACCGGTTCAGGGCCTCACAAACTTGGACATATCCTTCATAAGGAGTGACCATGAAGCACGTGTGAGTGAAATTTGCAACTTGATCCTGTACACCTCGCACAACATCCGGATTCGCATTACCAACCGTTGTCACGGCAATTCCCGAACCCATATCAATCAATGAATTGCCGTCGACGTCAATAAGAATGCCACCAGCTGCCTTGACAATGAAAACGGGAAGCCCCACCCCTACTCCAGCAGACACAGCATCTTGTTTGCGAGTGAGGAGGCCTTGGGATTTAGGCCCTGGTATCTCGGTGATCAAACGACGCTGCTGCTCAACACCGTTAACGGTGTGCTCGGGTGCGAGAGTCATGGAGATCTCCTCAATGGTTGTCCGGGTGCTCTGCCATCCTAAGGCTTGGCTGGCTGTCCGTACACTTGAGATATGACCGATTCACATGAAATCAATGGTGTCCATATCAACCATCATCAGCGCACCACCTTGGAGAAGCTAATGGCTCATCCCACGAGTCACAATTTGCACTGGAAAGAAGTGATCCATTTGTTGGAGGCCTTAGGGACGGTCGATGAACGCCATGACGGTAAGGTCAAGATTTCATTCGGAGGCGACAGCGAGGTTTTCGACCCAAATCACAAGGATCTATCCATGGATCAGATCGCTGATTTGCGCCGCATGATTAAAGCTGCCGGATTCGACCAATAGGAGATAACAATGGCTCAACACGATGAATTTAATGAGATCGATCTACACGGGAAGTTAGCGGTTGCAGCCATCGACTATCACCAGACACGCGTATTTGCACTAGAGGGGGATTCTGATGGCCGACCCGAGCGGGTTGTAGCCGAAGATCCACGTGGCCTCACTCGGAAACTGCATACCAAGGCCAATAATGTCGAAGGGGATTATCGAACCCCAGGAGATGAATACTGGAAGTCCATCGCGATTGTTTTAGAGCGGGCATCGGCAGTGATTTTGTTGGGTCATGGCAAGGGCAAGGCAAATGCCTCACACAAATTCCTCGCATACGTTGAAGAGCATTATTCGGATCTCAATACTAGAATTCTGGGCGACCTGCGAGTGGATATTGATGATCTGACCGATCCGCAGGTTTTGCGAATTGGACAGAAGTTTTTTGATATTGCCCCACCGCGTAATTCTCGGTAGATGTAGCTCATGAACGCCAGTGCATCAATAACCAAAGTTGTGATCTTGGGCAGTACGGGATCAATCGGTATTCAAGCGCTGGACATCATTCGACGTAATCCAGATATGTTCCGTGTGATTGGGTTGAGTGCGTCAGGGAGGAAAGCAGAGTTATTCGCTCAACAGGTGAATGAATTTTCCCCAGACTATGTAGGGATCTCACTGGGTACATGCGCTCAAGATGTCCAAATGCGAGTTCTGGCTCATGCTAAGGAGCATGGGTATTCCTCGGGGAATTCCTCAACTCCTGAATTTGTGATCGGCCCCGATTCCTCGGAAGCGGTGGCGGCTGTAGGTGCAGATGTCGTTTTGAATGCTATCGCAGGTGCCGCAGGTCTTGTGCCGACTTTGATGGCCTTGAGATCGGGCGCACGCCTTGCCTTGGCCAATAAGGAGTCTCTCATTATTGGTGGAGATCTCGTTAGGGCCGTTGCGGAACCAGGGCAAATTATTCCGGTAGATTCAGAGCATGCCGCACTTGCACAATGTCTGATGGCAGGAACTCGAGTCGAAGTCAAGTCACTGATCTTGACCGCAAGCGGTGGGCCATTTCGTGGGTTTACTCCCAATCAACTAGAAGGCGTCACAATTGAACAGGCGCTTGCTCACCCAACATGGTCAATGGGTCCACTCGTCACCATCAATTCAGCAACCATGGTGAACAAAGGACTTGAGTTAATCGAAGCTCACTTACTATTTGATATTCCATTCAGTCAGATCGAGGTGGTCATCCATCCGGAGTCGATTGTTCATTCGATGGTGGAATTTGTGGACGGTTCAACTATTGCTCAGGCAAGTCCACCCGATATGCGCATCCCCATTGCGTGGGGTCTAGGTTCCCCCGCGAGGATTCCGCATGCAGCCCCGCCCTGCGATTGGTCGGTGGCTTCCTCGTGGCACTTCTATCCTGTCGATCATGCTGCTTTTCCAGCGATCAACCTGGCTCGAATGGCGGGTGAAGCTGGTGGCAGTGCACCAGCAGTCTTCAACGGAGCCGATGAAGCAGCGGTAGATCTATTCCTTGAGGGGAGCATTGGATTCACTTCCATCGTGGCCCTTATTGAATCCACCCTGCAGGAGCACCTTGAGTCTGGGCATGTGTCAGGGAACGCCCTTACACTGGGAAGCGTCCAAGATGCTGATTCATGGGCTCGAGCCCGAGTGCGCGAGTTGGCCAAGGTCTGAAAGAGGAACGCTCTAGCACAATGCACCACTACCGGTTCAGGAGATTGTGATCGCATGCTCGAAATAGTCGGCATCATTCTCTTTGCGCTTTTAATTGCCTTATCTATTGCCCTTCATGAAGTTGGCCATCTTGTCCCGGCCAAAAAATTTGGCCTCCGGGTACCTGATTACATGGTGGGCTTCGGGCCTACAATCTGGTCCACTGTTCGGGGAGAAACACGGTACGGAATCAAGTGGATTCCGCTCGGTGGCTACATACGAATGATCGGAATGCTGCCCCCCGCGAAAGATGACCCCGAAGGTCGATCGCGAAGCATGTCTACAGGACGCTTTGCGGCTATGGTTGCCCAAGCTCGCTCCGCATCATTTGACGAAATTCAACCTGGCGATGAAAACCGACTTTTCTATAAACTGCCGGTACATAGGCGGATAATCATCATGCTGGGTGGGCCAACCATGAACCTGGTGCTCGCCTTTGTTTTATTTGCCATTGTCCTTGTGGGTATTGGACTACCCAAACCAACATTGTCAGTAGCGGCAGTTGTGCCCTGTACTCCTAGTGTCGAGCAGCCCACAGGCGAACCGTTGCCGTCTGGGAGTTGCCCCGCTGGAACCGCTCCAACCCCGGCCTTTAAAGCAGGCTTGGGCGAGCAAGACGTGATCGTCGCAGTCGACTCCGTTCCTGCAGCTGATTGGGAACAGGTGAGCACATGGATCTCGCAAAATCCTGGAGTCGAAACAACGATTACGGTGGACAGGGGCGGCCAATTTGTCACACTTCCGCTCGTGGTTGCCGAAGTCACTCGCCCCATTTACGATGAAAACGGCGTAGAAACCGGAAATAGTCAAACAGTGGGCTTTCTCGGTATGCGGCCGTCATTTGAGTATGAGAAGCAGTCAATACTCTCGGTCCCCGCATTCATGTGGGATCTCACTGTTCGATCCGTTGAAGCGCTCATTTCCCTCCCTCTCCGCGTCTATCAACTGGTCTCTGACACATTGATTGGCGGTCAAGATCGCGCGGTCGATGGCCCGGTCTCGGTAGTGGGTGCTAGTCGCCTCGGAGGCGAGATCGCAGCCATGGATTCGCCCATCACATCCAAGATCGCCACATTCCTGGGCCTCGCGGCTTCGCTCAATCTTTTTCTATTCCTGTTCAACTTACTCCCGGTACTACCCTTGGACGGGGGGCACGTGGCCGGAGCTTCGTATGAAGCGGTGAAGAAGAGAATTGCCCGGGTTAGGGGAAAACCTGACCCAGGCCCAGTGGACACCGCACGACTATTACCCGTGGCTTATGTGGTTGCGGGAGTCCTTCTCGCAATGGGTGTTGTCGTCATTTGGGCTGATTTCGTCAAGCCCATCTCGCTAGGTTGAGTTCCAGGCTCGATAATGGTCTGGTGAGCATTGACCTAGGGATCCCACCGTTACCTCCACCTGTCGTAGCACCACGCCGCAAGACCCGACCCTTGACTCTGAAGCATCACAGCAAACCGCTGGTGGTGGGGGGAGATTCACCAGTCAGTGTGCAATCGATGTGTACAACGCTCACGGCCGACATCAACGCGACATTGCAACAGATTGCCGAGTTGACGGCCACTGGCTGTCAGGCCGTCCGCGTCGCCGTTCCCAGTCAAGACGATGCAGATGCGCTCTCGCAGATTGCGAAAAAGTCAGGGATCCCTGTTATCGCGGACATACATTTTCAACCCAAGTATGTTTTCGCAGCCATTGACGCTGGTTGTGCCGGTGTACGTGTTAATCCTGGCAATATAAAAAAATTCGATGACAAGGTTGGCGAGATAGCTAGAGCGGCTAAGGATGCAGGTACTCCAATTCGAATCGGGGTTAATGCAGGTTCACTAGATCCTCGGCTTTTGAAGAAGTATGGAAAGGCTACTCCAGAAGCCTTGGTTGAATCCGCCTTATGGGAGGCGTCACTTTTCGAGGAACATGGCTTTCAGGACATAAAGATCTCTGTGAAGCATCATGATCCTGTCATCATGATGCTTGCTTACATGCAATTGGCTGAGCAGTGCGAGTACCCTTTGCACCTCGGTGTAACAGAGGCAGGTCCTGCCTTCCAAGGAACAATTAAGTCAGCAGTTGCCTTCGGAGGACTTCTTTCCCGCGGTATCGGTGACACCATTCGGGTATCACTTTCAGCTCCACCCGTGGAAGAAGTCAAGGTAGGTATTGGAATCTTGGAATCGTTAAATCTCCGTCAACGTGGTTTGGAGATCGTTTCCTGTCCCTCTTGCGGCAGAGCTCAAGTTGACGTGTACACCTTGGCCGAGCAGGTGACCGCGGGGCTTGAAGGCTTGGATGTCCCCCTGAGGGTTGCCGTCATGGGGTGTGTGGTTAATGGGCCAGGGGAAGCTCGCGAGGCCGATTTGGGTGTTGCTTCAGGTAACGGCAAGGGTCAAATCTTCGTTAAAGGCGAAGTAATTAAAACTGTCCCTGAGTCGGAAATCGTCGAGACCCTCATTGAAGAAGCCATGAAATTGGCTGAATCCATGGGTGGCGAGGGATCCCCCATAGTAGTCACTTCCTAGTACCGTGGCACTGTGACGACGGAACTCATTGATGTGCGCGATGAAGCGCGCTCCGCATGGGTGAAAGTTCTTTCACAGTCCGATTTTCCTCGCGCACTTGAATTGACCCGATCACAGCCACTTATTAACGCTTTTGTTGCTAGCAGAATTTCACTCGGACTTAAGCAGCACTGGAAAGTCGGGGGTGGGCTATGGGGCTTCTTCACTAGTTCCGGATTAGAATCCGTACTTTTCGTTGGAGCAAATATTGTTCCCATGAATACAACAGATCGGGCTCGTGAGTTATTCGCTCGTGAATTGATACGCACGGGCAGGAGAAGTTCATCTCTGCTCGGTGACAAAGTTGAAGTTTTAGATTTATGGAATCGCATTGCGTCCGTGTGGGGCAGTCCTCGAGAAATTCGCGAAACCCAGCCCTTCATGTCGTTGGATTCACCCGCTTTGGGTCAGCGAGATGCGCGGGTCAGGCACGTGCAACCAGATGAGTTACCTCTTCTTCTTCCGGCTTCGATTCATATGTTTACTGAAGAGGTGGGAGTATCTCCTGTTCAGAATGGTGGCCATGATCAGTATGAACGTCGAGTCGCTGAAGTCATTGCCGAGCGGAGGGCCTATGCGATCATTGAGAATCGTCGAGTTGTTTTTAAAGCGGAAGTTGGGTTTTCCACACCAGACGTAGCGCAATTGCAAGGAGTATGGGTTGCGCCAGATTTAAGGGGCAGGGGAATGGCTGGACCAGCAATCGCTTCTGTTGTAGATCTTGTTCAACGTGAGGTGGCACCCAGCGTCACGTTGTATGTAAATGACTTTAATATCGCTGCTTTGAGGACTTACACAACCATTGGATTTCGCGAATGTGGAACATTTGCGACGATTCTATTTTAGATCCATTTTCTCAATCACATGACAGGTTGAGTCCAATCTCAAGGGTTGGCTCGGATAACCGCTATTCTCGAACCCTCGAGCAGATCCCAATCGAGTTGGTCACCGGTTATACAAAGTGAGGCAAATTTGATTTCCCGTATGTCAGCGATGTTCGTTCGGACATTGCGCGATGATCCCGCCGATGCTGAGGTACCGAGCCATAAGCTGCTCGTGCGAGGGGGCTTTGTCCGTCGGATTGCCCCCGGAATTTTCTCTTGGCTGCCTTTAGGCTATTCCGTATATCGCAACGTAGAAAATATTGTGCGCGAGGAAATGGACAAGGCTGGGTTTCAAGAAGTCCACTTTCCGGCGCTGTTGCCTCGGGAAGCTTATGAAGAAACGGGTAGATGGACGGAATACGGCGATAACCTTTTTCGTCTAAAGGATCGTAGGGAAAATGACTACCTACTGGGGCCAACGCACGAGGAAATGTTCACTCTCATGGTGAAAGGTGAGTATTCGTCCTACCGCGATTTACCGCTTGTGATTTACCAAATTCAAACCAAGTACCGCGATGAAGCTCGCCCACGGGCTGGAATCTTGCGCGGCAGAGAATTCGTCATGAAAGATTCGTACTCCTTCGACGTAACTGATGAGGGACTTGAACTTTCATATAAGCGCCATCGAGATGCTTACATATCAACATTTGATCGTTTGAAGCTCTCCTATGTCATCGTTTCTGCGATGGCAGGAGCCATGGGTGGTTCCCGAAGCGAAGAATTTCTTGCATCATCTGATATTGGAGAAGACACATACGTTCGTTGTTCATGTGGCTATTCCGCGAATGTGGAAGCCGTTGTTATTCCTGCCGCAGAGATCGACACTAGTGTGAACTTGGTAGTTGATTTACCTGCCGCACACGTCGAAAATACACCTAATACCCCAACAATAGATTCGTTAGTAGCCATCTCAAATGAGCGTTCTGATTTGAATCGTGGAGACCGGCCGTGGCTAGCTGCCGACACGTTGAAGAACCTACTGCTCATGCTCACGGATGCAGATGGCAACGAACGACCATTGGCAGTGGGTATTCCGGGGGATCGCGAAGTGGACATGCGTCGTCTCGAAGCAGCCATTTACCCATTTGTCGCGCGTCCATTCGAGGAAGCTGACTTTGCAAAGTTCCCATCACTGACAAAGGGTTACATCGGTCCGGGAGTTTTGGGCACTCACTCAGCCAGCGGAATTGAATTCCGAACCGATCCTCGAATTGTTTCGGGTACACGTTGGATCACTGGAGCTAATGAAGCAGGTAGGCATGTATACGATCTTGTATTCGGCCGAGATTTTTTTGCCGACTCAGTGATCGACGTTGCCGAAGTCCATGATGGCGATGTCTGTAATGACTGTGGCGGGGAGTTGCGCATGGCACGTGGCATTGAGATCGGGCACATCTTTCAGTTGGGTCGCAAGTATGCGGAAGCACTTGGGTTGCGTGTGCTTGATGAAAATGGGGAATTAGTCACGGTCACCATGGGCTCCTATGGCATTGGCGTCTCGCGAGCGGTCGCAGCCATTGCGGAGCAACACCACGATGACAAGGGTCTCATTTGGCCGAGGGAGGTGTCGCCAGCCGACATCTATCTCATTGCAGCGGGCAAAGGAGAAGAAATCTTGTCAATGGCTGAAAAACTCGCTGCAGAATGGGACGCAATCGGCCTGCGAGTAATTCTCGATGATCGTGTGGGGGTTTCGCCCGGTGTCAAATTCAATGATTCTGAGCTCCTGGGGATTCCAACAATTGTTGTTGTGGGTAAAGGTCTTGAGCGCGGAGTGATTGAAGTCAAAGATAGGGCAACAGGTTTTCGCGAAGATGTCGAAGTTGCTGTAGCAATTGCCCATGTCCAACAAATATGTACGAGCTAAGCATTTGGACGATTGTCCTTTTGTGCATCGCCGCAGCAGTCGCAGGTTGGATTGACGCGGTAAGCGGCGGCGGCGGCATGATTCAATTGCCCGCACTTTTTATTGCATTGCCTGCGGGTTCTGAAGTAAATGCCCTCGCGACAAACAAATTATCGAGTATTTTCGGCACTGCCACCGCAGCGAGAACCTATGTGAAGCACCTTTCGCCTGATTGGAAAACGGCGATTCCGATGGCAGTTGTTGCATGTGCTTTTGCAGGTTTAGGCGCATGGTCAGCGCATTTGGTACCCACTAGATATTTTGCTACTGGCTCCATCATCGCCCTTATATTGGTGTGGTTGTGGATTCTCATGACACCCGCCCTGGGATCCGTGACAGTTTTGCGATGGCACGGGTCTCGCAAGCACTACCTCGTTGCATTAGTCGTCGGGGCGGTGATCGGGTTTTATGACGGAATTTTTGGTCCGGGTACAGGCTCATTCCTTCTCGTGGCCTTGGTGGGAGTTCTCGGCTATTCATTCCTCATGGCTTCATCGACTGCTAAATTGGTGAATCTTGGAACAAATGCTGCGGCTTTGGTCGTGTTCGGTTATACCGGCTCCATCATTTGGCTTTTGGGGCTCCTGCTCGCTGTATTTAACATTGGTGGGGCGTTTATAGGGGCTCGAACGGCTATTGCGCGAGGCAGTTCCTTCGTGCGCGCAATATTTCTTGTGGTTGTGGCACTCCTGATCATTCGGCTAGTCTGGGATACTTGGATGGTGTAACAAAGAATGGTTTCTGCTTGGGGAGTTGGAACCTTTTTCGATACGACATTTCAATGTTTCATTTGAACACGACTGCTCAACACGACTGCTCAACACAACTGCTCAACACAACAGGAATTGGTGAACACCATGGGATTGCCAGTTAATCAATGCCGTGACGCAGCTATCGCTGTGTGTGCCGCGGCTGGTGTGGATCTTGAGGATTTTGGTGTGGCTCGAGCGGGTCGTCGAGAGGTAGTCAGGGTTACCGTTGATCAAGATGGTGGTGTTGACCTGGATCGCATTGCCGATATCAGCAGGCAATTATCGGAAGCCCTTGATCTGATAGCCGAATCGATTGACTCGCCATTTGTATTGGAGGTGAGCTCACCAGGTGTGGATCGTCCCCTGACGGATATACGTCATTGGCGTCGTGCCAAAGGCCACCTCGTGAAATTCGAGAGCCCCACTGCCGAGGAGCCCCTTGTCCTGAGAGTCAGTGAAGTAGACAACGATCTGATCATCTTTGTGCGCGAGGATGGCGAAATTACTCGCATGCCCTGGTCTGAAATCCAGCACGCCGTCGTTCAAGTTGAATTCAACCGTGGAGAGTGATCATGGATATTGATGTCAGTGCACTGAAGTCACTTGTGCGAGAGAAGAACTTGTCATTGGATCTGGTTGTGGAAAGTATTGAACAGGCACTCTTAGTCGCTTATCAACGCATGCCTGGGGCCTCTGCGCAATCCCGTGTCGAATTGAATAGAAAGACTGGACATGTCACCGTGTGGGCTCGTGAAGAGATGCCAAGTGAAGATCCGGCGAGTGCCCCTGGATTTGGTCCGGAGTTTGATGACACCCCTGAAAATTTTGGCCGAGTTGCAGCCAGCACGGCGCGCCAAGTTCTCCTTGGCCGGTTGAGAGAGGCAGAAGGAGATGCAACCCTCGTGGAATTCACGGGAAGAGAAGGCGACTTGGTCTCTGGGGTGATCCAGCAAGGAACAAATCCCCGAATGATTCGGGTTGACTTGGGCAAAATTGAGGCGAATTTGCCTCCCGAAGAGCAGGCTCCAGGTGAGGCATACACGCACGGGGAACGCATTAAGTGTTTGGTCACAGGTGTTCGTCGTGGGTTTAAGGGTCCGGTGGTCACGGTTTCACGAACCCACCCAGATCTTGTGAAGGCTCTGTTTGCTCTCGAAGTGCCTGAGATTGCCGATGGTACGGTCGAAATCACGGCAATAGCGCGGGAGGCCGGCCACCGATCAAAGATTGCCGTGAGATCCCATAAGCCTGATGTCAATGCAAAGGGTTCCTGCATTGGTCCATTGGGGCAACGTGTCCGACAAGTAATGAGTGAACTTGGAGGAGAGAAGATCGACATTGTCGACCACAGCGATGACCCCGCAAACATGATTGCCCAAGCTTTGTCTCCAGCAAAAGTGTCGTCCGTCTCTATTGTTGACCTCGCCACCCGCAGTGCTCGTGTCGTGGTTCCTGACTACCAACTTTCCCTAGCAATTGGTCGGGAAGGCCAAAATGCCCGTTTGGCTGCCCGACTTACGGGGTGGAGGATAGATATTCGGTCGGACGCGCAAACGGTCGCTCAAGATACTGCGCCCGAACATGAGTAAGAAGAAGACACTGATGTCAGGTCTTGTGAAACTAGGCCCCTTACGAACCTGTCTTGGATGTAGGGGGAAAGCGCCAAATAATCAACTGGTTCGATTCGTGCGAAATCCCCAAAAAGACGGGATTCTTCTGGACGCCAAGAGGGCGTTTCCCGGTCGAGGGGCCTATTCACATGTTGCCTTGTCTTGCCTATCCCAAGCTCGTCGGAGGGTCCATGCGAGCCTGCGACTTGTTCATCCGGTAGATTTGGACGGCGTTGGCGTGGTTTTGCTGTCATCACTTGATGGCAATCAACGTTAACGTCCCATCGATGTCCACCGTAAGGATCACCGTGAACATGCAAATGAGCGCCTCCTCATGAGGTCCCTCACATGAGCGTGAAGGCATGAAAGTGCATCACGCCCAGTAACGGTTCGGACTAAATCGCCCGAACCAAGACAGGAGAGTTGTGTCAAAAGTTCGGGTTTATGAACTCGCAAAAGAGCTTGGCTATGACAGCAAGACTGTGTTAGCCAAGCTCCAAGACATGGGCGAATTCGTTCGTTCCGCGTCTTCAACGATTGAGCCTCCTGTAGCTCGACGACTCAAAGAGGCGTTGCCTCCGGCGGAACCAAAGCCCGCAAAAAAGGCGGCCAAAAAAACTGCAAAAAAGGCTGTGGCTCCGGAGTCGACAAGTTCATCGATCTCTGTATCTTCAGATTCAGCAGATCCAGATTCAGCAGCACGGGCGACAATGGCATCACCGGCAGTGCCCGAGTCAAGGGCAGCCGCAAAACCATCGCCATTCCAGACACCGGCTGGAGCCCCACCTGCCACGCCTTCACCTGCCACGCCTGCACAAGCCACGCCTGCACAAGCCACGCCTGCACAAGCCGCTCCAACACAAGCCGCTCCAACACAAGCCGCTCCAACACAGACGGCTCCAGACGCAGCCCAGAAGCCAACGATGCCAACAGGGCCGCGCCCAGCGGCGCGCCCCGCACCCAAACCCGGAGCTCCTCGGCCGGGAAACAACCCTTTCGGTGGTAGCACCGGTATGGGTCGCCCAGCGGCGCGCCCAGGCAATAATCCCTTTGGTTCACCCTCTACCGATCGTCCAGCCGGTCCGCGACCCGGGGGAGTTGTCGGTGCTCCCCGACCCAATCCAGGGAGCATGCCAGCATCACGGATGCGGCCTTCTGGTCCCGGTGGTCCTGCTGGACAACCGGGAGCACCAGGCAGAGGTCGTCCAGGTGGATTTAGTTCACCTGATCGTCAGCGACCCGGCGGAGGTCGCGCTGGAGGTGCGCCATTTACGCCCGGCGGTGCTCCCGGAGGAGCTCCTGGAGGAGCTCCCGGAGGTCCAGGTCGGGGTGGGCCTGGTGCTCGCACGGGTGGCCGTGGCAATACCGCGGGCGCCTTTGGTCGCCCCGGTGGCAAGCCATCACGAGGTCGAAAATCAAAGCGTGCAAAGCGACAAGAGTTTGACAACATGGAAGCACCCTCAATGGGTGGGGTGCGCCTGCCGCGTGGCAACGGCGACGTAGTCCGCTTATCACGTGGAGCCAGTTTGACTGATTTCGCTGAGAAGATAGATGCATCTCCTGCCGATTTGGTGAAAGTATTGATCGGGCTTGGCGAAATGGTGACGGCCACACAGTCAATTGACGATGACACCCTGACGCTTTTGGGAACCGAACTCAATTTTGTAGTGCAGGTGGTTTCACCGGAAGATGAAGATCGCGAATTGCTCGAAACTTTCGATCTTGAATTCGGTGAGGATGAAGGCGAATCGGGCGATCTCCAGGCCCGTCCGCCGGTCGTTACTGTCATGGGTCACGTTGACCATGGAAAAACTCGACTTTTGGATGCCATCCGGAAAACAAATGTGATTTCTGGGGAAGCAGGGGGAATAACTCAGCACATTGGTGCCTACCAGGTGCAAGCTCATACTCCTGATGGTGAGAGAGCAATTACGTTTATCGATACTCCGGGCCACGAAGCATTCACCGCTATGCGTGCACGTGGAGCAGAAGCAACTGACATCGCAATTTTGGTTGTAGCGGCAGACGACGGCGTGAAGCCGCAGACAATCGAGGCTCTCAATCATGCTCAGGCTGCAGGTGTTCCGATCGTGGTAGCCGTGAACAAGATTGACAAAGAAGGTGCGGATCCCACAAAGGTTCGTGGTCAACTCACCGAATATGGCCTGGTGGCTGAAGACTTTGGTGGAGACACGATGTTTGTCGATGTCTCTGCAAAGAATGACATAGGCATGGAGGAGCTTCTCGAAGCAGTTTTGCTAACGGCAGATGCCGCGCTCGATTTGCGCGCCAATCCTGATCAAGATGCTCAAGGAATTGCGATTGAGGCACATTTAGATAGGGGTCGCGGGCCCGTGGCTACTGTTCTTGTTCAGCGTGGAACTTTGCGTCCGGGAGACTCCATAGTGGCCGGCGATGCGTTTGGGCGTGTTCGCGCCATGCTTGACGACACAGGCAATCCCGTAGCCGAGGCTGGACCATCTGCGCCAGTGCAGGTGCTGGGATTGACGTCAGTACCCAGTGCCGGAGACAGTTTTCTTGTTGTTTCGGAAGACCGAATTGCTCGACAGATCGCCCAGACTCGCCAAGCACGCGAAAGGAATGCTCTCCTCGCCAAGAATCGCGTTAAGCGTTCCCTGGAAGACTTCCTGGAATCGATTGAACGTGGCGAAGTTTCTGAACTGACATTGATTATCAAGGGCGATGTCTCTGGTTCGGTCGAAGCGCTTGAAGATGCTTTGCTCAAGATTGATATCGGCAAGGAAGTATCACTTCGAGTTATTCATCGCGGTGTGGGCGCGATTACACAAAACGACGTCACGTTGGCAAGCGCTTCGAAAGCAATTATCCTCGGATTCAACGTTCGCCCTGAAGGCAAAGTTGCTGAGTTTGCATCTAAGGAAGGCGTCGACGTTCGCTACTACAGCGTGATCTACCAGGCAATCGACGAAATTGAAGCAGCTTTGAAGGGCATGCTCAAACCTGAATTTGAAGAGGTTCAATTGGGTACGGCCGAAGTCCGAGATGTATTCAAATCGTCTAAGGTCGGAACAATTGCGGGCTGCTTGATTCGTAGTGGAGAGGTCAAGCGCAATACCAAAGCTCGCCTCGTCCGCGATGGAGTCGTAGTCGCTGAGAGTCTTAATATTGCGTCTCTGCGCAGGTTCAAGGATGATGTCACCGAAGTGCGTGAGGGCTTTGAATGCGGTATCAATCTCGGTTCCTATCAAGATGTCAAGGTTGACGACATCATTGAAACTTTTGAAATGCGTGAGATTCCACGCAAATAGAGACAGGACGAATCGAATGGGGAGTGGGGCACGGGCGCGTAAGTTGGCCGATCGGATCAAAGTGATTGTTGCGCAAACACTGGAACACAAAGTGAAAGATCCGCGCTTAGGGTTTATCACGATCACCGATGTTCGACTAACGCCAGATCTTCGCGATGCCTCGGTTTTTTACACCGTTTATGGCTCTGACATGGATAGGGAGTCCACGGCAGCGGCATTGGCATCGAGCAAAGGCATGTTGCGCACGGAAGTCGGTAAGGGGACAGGCGTGAAGTTCACTCCCACCCTGGAATTCGTCCTCGACGCAATTCCTGAAAATGCCGCACATGTGGAAGATCTCCTCAAGGCCGCAGCCCAAGATGATGCCCGGGTACATGAGCAGGCCGAGAAAGCCAAATACGCGGGCGAATCAAATCCGTATCGCGAATGAACAATAGTGGGATCCTCATTGTCGATAAACCGGGTGGAATGACATCACACGATGTCGTAGCCAGACTGCGCCGGGTTTTCGGCACGAGGAAAGTGGGGCATGCGGGAACACTCGATCCTTTGGCCACGGGAGTTCTCGTCGTTGGAATTAATCAGGCCACGCGCCTGTTGGGGCATTTAACATTGGCATCGAAGAAGTATCAGGCAGTTGTCCGATTAGGAGCTGCCAGTACCACCGATGATTCTGAGGGTGATCTCGCACCGGCACAAGATACCTCTTTATTAGCCGATAATGACATTTTGCGGTCACTTGCGTTACAGGTTGGCACCGTTAACCAGGTACCTAGTTCGGTGAGCGCTGTCAGGGTAAATGGCCGTCGGGCCCACGAAATTATTCGTTCAGGCGACTCTGTCACATTGCCGGCACGGACAGTCGAAATACGTTCCATTCACGTGCATGCGATTGAGCGGAATATTTATCCATTTACAGATGTTCATATCTCGGTGGATTGCACAGCAGGAACCTTTGTTAGAGCAATTGCGCGAGACCTGGGAATTGCACTAGGGGTGGGAGGGCACCTGGTGAAATTGCGCCGCATCACTTCGGGACCGTTTGATCTGGAGCATGCTGTTGGTCTCAATGTTCTTGAGGACAGTGTGCAGCCGTGGGATTGCGTGCAATCCATGGGCCGATCGGCAGCGCTAGTGTGGCCGACTGTCATTGTTGGTTCAGAGATTCGACGCAAAGTCAGTATGGGTCAGCGAATTGCAAGTGATTCCCTTCCTCAGCATGAAACTTTGGCACTTCTGGATTCCGATGAATCCTTGTTGGCCTTAGTCAGTAATACGGGCCAAGGGATGGAGTATCGCGCTGTGTTCATTGGTGTTTCATGAATGCCTATTCTGATCCCGTGAAGTTGTCGAGACCTGTCGCGTGCATTGGCGTTTTTGATGGTGTTCACCTCGGACATCAGCACCTGATATCCGAGGCTCGAGCGTTCGCCGATTTTCATTCCAGTGAACTGGTGGCAGTAACCTTTGACCCACACCCATTGGGTATTGTTCAACCAGGTTCTGCGCCCGAAATGATTGGCACACTGCAACAACGAGAAACTCTGCTGCGAGAATCGGGTGTCGATCAAGTTCATGTCATTCACTTCACAAAACTTGTGAGTGAGCAATCAAGTGAAGAGTTTGTCCTGCAGACTCTGGTTGATCACCTCAATATTTCTGCCGTATTTGTGGGAGAGAACTTCACGTTTGGGCATCGAGCAAGTGGCAATGTAGACACCTTGCGTCTATTAGGTGGCAGATTTGATTTTTCTGTCACTGAGGTGGGCCTGTCGGGTGGCGAAATTCCGGTGTCCTCGAGCCGAATTCGCTCGCACGTGCGTGCAGGAGATGTCGCTGAAGCACGGTTACTTCTTGGCCATCCGTACGCCATCGCGGGCGAGATCGTCTACGGGGACCAGCGGGGCCGGCAACTTGGGTACCCCACCGCAAATCTCCAGTGTGATGCATCGCAACGTCTCTTAATTCCTGGCGATGGAGTTTATGCAGGCTATGTTCACCACAGGGGGGTGAAGGACCCCGCGGCAATATCGGT
This sequence comes from Candidatus Nanopelagicales bacterium, assembly GCA_018402075.1. The sequence goes on from JAGYJP010000002.1 coordinate 404,006, forward strand.
GGGTACGAATCCGCAATTCAACGGTGTCGGGAGACGAATAGAGGCCTATATTCTCAACGGTGCTGACGTGGATTTATATGGCCAGCAGGTCGAGTTTGAGTTCACTCAGTTCCTCAGGGAACAGCAGGTATTCGGTAGTTTGGACGAATACTTGACTCAGATGAACCTTGATGTCCAATCAGCTACAAAGTTGGTCTGCTAGGCCCCACCCCCACCCCAACTGGTACTCTAGAAGTCTCGACGGTTCGGTGGCGTAGGAATACTGCTGCCGGATTCGTGACACAAACACCGCGTGGTAGCGCGCCCGAAAGGACTATATGTCTCTGGACACTGCAACAAAGCAAGCAATAATCGCTGAATATGGCACAAAACCTGGTGATACAGGTTCGCCCGAGGTACAGATAGCAATGTTGAGCCGTCGAATCGACGACCTCACGGGCCACCTGAAGACTCACAAGCATGACCATCACAGTCGCCGTGGGCTTCTCATTCTGGTTGGACAACGCCGACGATTACTCAATTACCTCACAAAGACGGACATTAATCGGTATCGCTCCATTATTGAGCGGCTCGGATTGCGTCGATAGTTGTGTCGGTGGGTAGTTCGCACATATCGAATTGCCCACTTAAGGGTGCCTTCGCTACTAAATTGCTAGCGAAGTCAATCTCACCAATGAAATAGAAAATACTGATGCTCAGAGTGGAAGACCGCTGAAGTCGGTCCTCGGTAGTGATTTTCGGGACATTGCCCGCAAATCTCGATCGAAGACCGCCGATGATGTGGATCACCAAGGCATCCTTACCTAAGGAGGTACCCATGGAGGGTTCCATTAACTCGGCATCTGCCGTTATCGATAACGGATCATTTGGCACTCGCACCATCAGATTCGAAACAGGTCGTTTTGCTCGACAAGCAGCTGGCTCTGTTTGTGCGTATCTCGACGAAGAAACAATGTTGCTCAGTGCGACCACGGCAGGAAAACAACCCAAAGATCAATTTGATTTCTTCCCGTTAACGGTGGATGTTGAAGAACGCATGTATTCCGTGGGAAGAATTCCAGGCTCCTTTTTCAGAAGAGAAGGTCGCCCCACGGAAGATGCAATCTTGACCTGCCGGCTGATTGACCGGCCACTGCGCCCTACCTTCAAAAAGGGTTTGCGCAATGAAGTACAGGTAGTTGTGACAGTCATGTCACTCAACCCCAAAGATCTCTATGACGTTCTTGCCATTAACGCGGCATCTGCTTCCACCCAACTAAGTGGTTTGCCATTTAGTGGGCCCATTGGAGGTGTTCGGGTTGCGCTTATTCGCGGACAGTGGGTTGCGTTTCCCACACATGAACAATTAGATGAAGCTGTTTTCGACATGGTCGTTGCTGGCAGGATTGCCGGTGACGATGTCGCGATCATGATGGTGGAAGCAGAAGCCACCGAGCGCACCATTGAGTTAATTGCAGGCGGAGCGACTGCCCCTACTGAAGAGGTCGTTGCTGAGGGCCTTGAGGCTGCCAAAAAGTTTATTAAGGCCCTTTGTGTTGCTCAATCGGAGTTAGCTGCGGCTGCTGCTAAACCAGTCGCCGATTTTCCGGTTTTTCTTGACTATCAAGATGATGCCTACGAAGCCGTTGAGAAGGCGGCTGGCAGTTCCGTTACAGAGGCTTTGACAATCGTCTCCAAGGCCGATCGTGAGGATCGCCTCGATCAGATCAAGGCCGATGTTCTCGCTTCGTTGGGTCCAGATTTTGAGGGGCGTGACAAGGAGCTCAGCGCGGCCCTGCGATCGGTCACCAAGAATGCTGTTCGTCAGCGGGTGCTAACAGATGGAGTCCGCATTGATGGCCGAGGGTTGGCGGATATACGCACTTTGTCGGCCGAAGTGGAAGTAATCCCTCGCGTGCATGGCTCGGCGTTGTTTGAGCGCGGCGAGACTCAGATCTTGGGTATTACCACGCTGAACATGCTGCGCATGGAACAGCAACTGGATACCTTGAATCCAGATAACCGCAAGCGATACATGCATAACTACAATTTTCCGCCGTACAGCACGGGCGAGACAGGTCGTGTCGGTTCACCAAAGCGCCGTGAAATCGGGCATGGTGCGTTAGCAGAGCGCGCACTTGTTCCAGTGCTTCCCTCGCGAGAAGAGTTCCCATATGCCATCCGTCAAGTTTCCGAGGCTCTCGGTTCTAATGGATCAACGTCAATGGGGTCCGTGTGTGCTTCCACCATGTCGTTGCTCAATGCAGGTGTCCCTTTGAAAGCACCTGTGGCTGGTATTGCAATGGGTCTTATTTCGGGTGTAGTAGATGGAAAAGAAAAATTCGTTGCTCTTACAGACATTTTGGGTGCGGAAGATGCCTTTGGTGATATGGATTTCAAGGTAGCTGGTACGCGTGACTTCGTTACGGCTCTTCAACTCGATACCAAGCTTGACGGAATCCCTGCTGCAGTACTCGCTGGTGCACTCACGCAAGCTAGGGATGCACGCCTAACAATTCTCGATGTCATGACGGAAGCTATTGATTCACCCGATGAAATGGCCACTACGGCTCCTCGCGTGATTTCGGTGAAAGTCCCCGTGGACAAAATTGGGGAAGTCATTGGGCCAAAGGGCAAGATAATTAATCAGATCCAAGAGGAAACCGGTGCTGATATCACCATCGAAGATGATGGAACCATTTACATTGGAGCTACCGATGGACCATCGGCTGAAGCTGCGCGAAACGCGATTAATCAAATCGCCAATCCGACAATGCCAGAAGTTGGTGAGCGTTACTTGGGGACGGTTGTAAAAACCACAACATTTGGTGCGTTCATCTCGTTGGTTCCGGGACGAGACGGACTTCTACATATCTCTGAAGTCAAAAAGCATGCGGGTAAGGCCCGTATTGAGAATGTGGAAGAAGTTCTTAAGGTTGGTGACAAACTCCAGGTTGAGATCAAGGAGATTGACCAGCGAGGAAAACTCTCGTTGATCGCGGTTCCCGCTGAAGATGCAGTGCAATAGAAATAATGAAATCTGATTCGATCCTGCTGGAAGGGGCGGATGGCTCACTTGTGCGCCGTTCCGTTCTCTCCAGCGGGATCCGTCTCATTACTGAGTATGTCCCAGGCGTTCTTTCTGCCAGTATTGGGATTTGGGTGGATGCTGGTTCGCGAAATGAACAAGGCGCGCACATGGGCGCCGCCCACTATCTCGAACATCTGCTGTTCAAGGGTACTTCCAGGCGAACTGCATTAGAAATCTCCTCCGAGATTGAGTCGGTGGGTGGTGATATCAATGCTTTCACCAGCAAGGAACACACGTGCTATTACGCAAGGGTGTTATCGCAAGACCTCCCACTAGCAATCGATGTCCTGTGCGATGTCGTAACGGATGCGCTCTTGAAGGCCGAAGATATTGAAGCCGAGCGAGGTGTAATCCTCGAAGAAATCGCCATGGTTGACGACGATCCATCAGACCTGGTTCATGATCAGTTTGCTGGTGTCCTTTTTGGCGATTCTCCACTCGGAAGACCAATTCTTGGAACTGAGGAAACTATCCTAGGAATTTCTCGAGACTCAATTGTTGATTTTTACCGAAGTCACTATCAACCGGAGTCACTCGTGATCTCGATCGCAGGCAATGTTGATCATGATCAGGCTGTCGCACTGGTTGAGGCCTCATTGAAGCGAGCTGAGAATGGAAATTTTGCTTCAAGAGTTGAGCGCCCGTTAAGTAATGATTCGGCATCTTGGAGCTCGCAAAAGCTCTCATGTCTGGATTCACGACCAACTGAGCAAGCTCATGTCGTAATTGGAACGCATGGGCTAATTCGCGGCGATTCGCGAAGATTTGCCGCGGCGGTGCTGAGCACCATTCTGGGTGGGGGAATGAGCAGCAGACTTTTTCAGTCTATTCGTGAGCAGCGTGGTCTTGCGTATTCCGTTTACAGTTATAGTCAAAGTTTCCGCGATACGGGGCTATTTGGAATTTATGCAGGTTGCTTGCCATCCAAGTTAGAGACTGTCTTAGACGTGTGTCATCAGGAATTATCTGATTTTATTACGTCTGGGATCTCTTTGAATGAATTGGACCGTGCTAAAGGTCAAGTCAAGGGCGGCACGGTACTGGGCCAAGAAGACACGGGTGCCCGCATGACACGTTTAGGGAAAAGTGAGATTCATGGGGAACCATTGTTGTCAATTCCCGAAGTACTCGACCACGTATCTGCTGTTAGGGAAGACGACGTAAACGAGTTGGCCCAGCAGCTCTTAGGTGGATCTCTAGCCATGTCAGTAATCGGCCCTTATGACTCCTTACCCCAGCCTCGATAGGCTCAATCCAGAGTGCAGCAAAGCGTGAAGTGTTATACCCGGAGATCGACGAAAGGCGAAGTGCGGTGTCGCAGCAAATCCGAGTAGGAGTTCTGGGAGCTCATGGGCGCATGGGCGTCGCAGTGTGTGAAGCGGTTCAACATGATCCAAGTACCGAGCTCGTGGCGACCATTGATATCGGTGATTCACTGGAACTTCTTGTAGCAAATCGTTGTCAAGTTGTTGTGGACTTCACAAATCCTGAAGTGGTGATGGACAACATTGCATTCTGCGTGAAGAACGGAATCGCAGTTGTCGTGGGAACCTCTGGAATCACTCCGGAGCGGATATCACAGATTGATTTATGGGCATCTCAGCGGCCACAGTCACATGTATTTGTTGTACCAAACTTCAGTATTGGGGCTGTTCTCATGATCCATTTTGCCGCCCAAGCGTCCCGCTACTTCGAATCAGTGGAGATCATTGAGATGCATCATCCTCATAAAGTGGATGCGCCTTCGGGAACTGCAACCTTTACAGCTGAAAAAATTTCCGAGGCGCGCAAGTTAATGCAGATCCCACCCGACGCCACAGTTGCAGATCCTCTTCACTCGCGTGGAGCTAAAGTGAACAACATAAGTATTCACTCGGTGCGACTATCGGGACTAATAGCTCACCAAGAAGTGCTACTTGGTGGACTCGGTGAAACTTTGACCATTCGCCATGACTCATTGACGCGCGAATCTTTTATGCCAGGCGTACTGCTCGCTGTGAAAGAGGTGCTGCACCATGAAGGTGTAACTGTGGGACTTGATTCTTTGCTTTTTGCGGAATAACCATGAAGAATCCCAAATTCTGGGTCGTTCTGCTGTCTGCTGCGTGCTTTGCCTATGCAGGATTTGCACTTTGGCGGGCTTGGATCGTTCTACAAGAAGGATCTTTATTGGGAACACTTTTCGCTTTAGCCATTGCGATAATCCCAGTGTTAGGTGTGCTTCTGGTGATTCGAGAAATAAGGTTTGGCATGGCGATGCAGAGTATGGGCAGGCAATTGGCTTTTGAGGGCGGGCTTCCACTTGATGATTTGCCACGTGAACCCTCTGGGCGAATCCAACGGGAGGCTGCGCAGGCTAGATTCGACGAGGTGTCCGCTTCTGCGGACCTGAATCAATGGCGAGATTGGTATCGCATTGGTATTGCCTATGAAGATGCACGCGACCGGAAGCGGGCTCGAGCAGCCATGCGGACGGCTGAAAAACTATTCCGCGCGCCACCATCTACACAATAGTGACTCGTTTTTTGCCAAACTTTCTTGACTGAGAATCCCATCGATGCTTCCTATATAAACATGCGTATGTTGTGATGAGTGCCCGGATGTTTTGATGACGACTCGTGGAGTTCGCAATCCCCACGGAATTCCTAGGGTTGTCCACATGGTAGGTATCGTGTGAATTTCCTCTACTTCTGACCACGGGATGACAATGGTTGATGCAATCCGAATTATTTTTACGCCGTGATCATTAACGTAAGTACCCACTATCCACGCTCGAAGAACAAATACTGATGTAGTTGCAAGACAAGCCGCCAAGAGAATTGATTGAATAGGCAAGCGAGTTGACGAAAGGAACGCAACAGTAATTGATAAGATTGTGGCCAATGCGAGTGTGACAATGATCAGGCCGAGAATTCGAATAATTCCACGGTGACCGACTCGGAGAAAATGGAGTTGCTCCGGCGGTGTGTGAAGTGGACGCATCCAGATAAAGTTGAAGATTGGCTTACGAAACTCAGGCTCGGGCATTACGGTAACCATCCAATCCATCGGATCAGGGCCGTGGAAACTGCAGCAAGTAATATAACCACAATGAATGGGGCCCTAAAAAGCAGTGCCACGAAGGCGACTACGAGCCCAATAAGGCGAGCATCGATGCTGAATGTGTTGTCAATAGCGAATGCTTGTACCGCTACCAAAGCCGCGAGAAGCGAGACGGGTAGCAACCCAGTCATTCGTCTAATTGACTCTCGCTCTAGAAAACTGTGCGGTAAAAGATACCCGACGAGTTTCTCCAGATATGTGCCGAGGGAAGCAGCAAGCACTGTCACCCACATGGCTTATCCTTTTTTCCCCAAAATAAACTTGCGGCAACGGCAACTAGCGCACTAGCTAGGACTGGGAGCCCGGGTCTGAGAATAGGAATCAGGACCAGCGCGACGAGCGCGCTTACGAGGGCCACAGTAATCATTTTTCGGTTATTGCTTGGGGTAGATCCTGTGAGTCGAGGCCACAAAAGTGCAAGGAATCCCGCTGGGATCGCAGCATCGAGTCCGAGTAATCCTGGGTCTGAAAGTTGAGATGCACCGAGCGAACCCAGCGCGGTACCAATGTTCCACAAGATGTAAACACTTAAACCGGTAGCTAAAAAAGCCCTTCGCGATTCCTTCTGTGACCCGTTGTACTTGAAAGCCATGCCGGTAGATTCATCAATTGTTAATTGCGCGATCACAGGGATGTATTTCTTGTGAAAACCAAGAACAGGAGCAAGAGATAAGGAATACAGGCTATTTCGAGCACCCAATAGGAGAGCGGTCGCAACTGCAACTAATGCACCACCACCTGCCCCGATAATGCCCACTAATGCGAACTGCGAGGCGCCGGTAAACATGAAAAGAGAAAGTGTTTGAGTTTGCCAAAAATCAAGGCCACTTGCAATGGATATTGCCCCAAATGACAAGGCATAGGCACCGGTCGCAAGCCCAATACTCAGAGCATTGAGGTGTATTTCCCTCTTCTTGGTGTTATTCACGCGATCTCCGGATCATCTGTTGCGCAGGGTGTGTCAGGCTACAGCCTGTGATCCACCCGAAACCGTCCGCGGCACTCAATACTCGTCGTGGGCTGCTTATTTTCGCACTTGTCTGGCAGGCGGCTTGGATGTTGTCGGATATTTCCTTGTGGCCACAAAACCAGTCGTATCTCATTGAAGTGATTCTCATATCGGGATCCTGGGTGACATGGTCATTGCTGATCGGCGCACTTTTCACTTCTCGAAGTTCCACAAATTACCCTCGTTACATCAGTGTGTTCATCCGCATGAATATTGTCCTGTTAGCCTTATCGGCAATAACAATCTCATTAATATCGATTGACCCTACGGTCAATGACTGGATTGCCTCCGCGTCCATATTCAACTTGGTAGTGGGAGTAGCCGGTGTCTCCATCAGAAACCCCGAGCAGTGGGTATGGGTATTTGCTCTCGTGATTATCGAATTCGTTATTTTCATTGTGTTTGGATTTTCCTATGTGGGTGAAATGCAATTTAATTCGGTCCTCCTGTATCCGCTCTATGCATTAGCAATTGGAGTGGCGGCGGCTAGTGGACAAAGAGGACTGGTTCTGGGTGCCGATCGCGCAGAGCAAGCACAGTCGTTAGCGATTGACCGGGAGGTTCAGGCGCTGCTTGCGCAGGAATCTGATCGGCAGACCGCGGCAACTCAGGGGCGCGTACATGAAACAGTTTTGAACACGTTGACGGCAATTGCTCGGGGTGGACTACCTAACACCCCGGAAATGGATGCTTCTACATCTGCGAGATGTAGTGAGGCGGTGCGAGTGTTGCGTGAAGTGCTTGAGCCGGTTTCTTTAGACTTGCCAAAGACTGAGAACGGCTTGTACGGCGCGACCAGCGATGTAGTTGCTGAACTGCGATCCAGAGACATAGCGGTATCGATGGAGGGAGATATTGGGGTCAAGATTCCGGACGATTATGAAAGAGCGGTTGTTGCTGGAGTGAGAGAAGCGCTACTCAATGTGATGCAACATTCGCGGGCATCTCAAGTTGTTGTGCGGGTTACTTCAACAAACGCTCACTATTTTCATGTATCCATTGAGGACAACGGTCAAGGCTTTTCTCGATTTCGTGAATGGGGCTCTGAACCAATTGTCAAAGAAGAATACAATCGCAGATCAGGATACGGGTGGAGCACGATTCTAGGAAGTGATTTGCAATTAACTGGGGGAAGGGCATGGGTTGAGCCGTCTCCTTCTGACGGGTCCATTGTTCACATCGAATATTCAAGTAAGCGGACATGGCTTAATCGATTGCTGGGACGAGACTCGATTCCCACAACGGTTTTGGTGTTGCCGATTTTAGTCTCGTGGTTGAGCTTTTCTGCAGTAAACATCGGCATGGTGTGGGGTGAATACTCATTGCCCTTGATAAATGTATTCACTTTTGCGCTTATGCTGGTTTTTGCGGTTGTGGCTATTGGGTACAGCAGGTCGGGCTCCTTACCGTGGTGGATGATCTTTGTGGGCATCGCGATCGCGTATATAACCTACGAAGGCGAAAATCTTGCCCGTGGTGACGTATCCGTGATTGGACCATGGTCCGAGTGGAGTTCAGAAGCGATAGCGGCAATATTCCTTTTACTCGCGGCAGCAAGCACGTGGTGGGCCTGGGCGGTTGTGGGAGTGGCGTGGCTAATAATCCAAGAGAATTTTCCACAGGAACTCATTGCACCAGGGTTTACTCTGATCATGGTCGGAGGGGTCCTCGGTCTGGTGTTACGTAGGAGCCAAAAATCAATGGAGTTAGATCTAGAGAACGCAGCTCGCGACGGCGTAAATGCTGCCATGGCTCGCTACCAGGCACAGGCCCGTGCTGAAAGATTCTCGCAACTCCAAGTTGGGCAGGCAATTGACTTACTTGAGGGAATCTCGGAGGGCCGATTCAATCAAAATGATCCTGGTATTCGGAGTCAGTGCGCAGTGCAAGAAATGTATATTCGAAATATCGTGATCTCGGAAGCAGTATCGGCGGGCTCATTTGGGCTACGCGTTGCAGAGTTAGCCCGAGAGAAGCAAGTGGCAGTGGAAATCGTGCATACAGAACCATTACATTCTTTTCATCAAGAGAATCAAGTGGTGGAATTTCTTGTATCAATTTTTGAACACATGAAGTATTTCGATCGCGGTCGGTTTTCTATCGTGCCAGATTCACAAGCCATTAACTTGCACTTCGTTTGCAATTTCGAGGACGACCCGTCGAGTTGGATACTGAATATCGCCCCTGATTTAGGATCCATCGAGATTGATCGAGAGGCGTCGAATACACACACTGTTATGTGGCATCTGCAGATTGAACTAGATAGGGATGCGTCGCTTATTCATCAACATATGGCTCGCGGGAGGTAATTCGTAAATGCGTATTGCTGTCGTTGATGACCATGAATTGGTCAGAGAGGGGCTTGTATCGCTGCTAACTCATAATAGTGAGCCTTCAGCGGTTGTTTTGTATTCAGGATCTGAAGTCTCTGAGGCTATTACTGTGCAGCCGGAAGTCGTTCTTCTTGACGTTGATCTTGGTGCAGGCGGTGATCCCGTTGAACTAAATGTTCTTCGATGCGTGAAGGCTGACACTCCAGTTCTATTAATCAGTTCCAACGAAGATTCACTGGCCATCAGATCAGGGCTGAATGCAGGAGCACTTGGATTCGTTCCCAAGAGGGTGAGCTATCAGGTCCTAAGTGAGGCGTTGAAGTGTGTAATGCGTGGAGAGATATTCCTATCCGTGGATCTTGCCGTGATCTTGTCTGGGTCGCCTGAAAAACCTGAACTCAGTCCACGGGAACTCGATGCTTTGCGGCTCTATGCCTCGGGCCTGACGCTCAACTCAGTTGCGCGAAGGATGGAGATTTCGCCGCATACGGCCAAGGAGTATTTGGACAGGGTGCGAGCCAAATACGGACATATCGGGAGAGAAGCGAGAACACGGACTGAACTCTATGTAGCCGCGCAGGACGATGGCCTTCTCGATCCAAGTACGTGAAGCGGCCGATTTTCCCAGCACGTGTCCCCCCGTTTGGGGACAGTAAACGTGTACAAGGGTTCGTATTGCTGTGTGATTCTTAGGTGCCGGCGTGCGCGGGGGGCTCGCCGGCATATTCATGCTTTGATAGCGTCGCATGAAAATGGGCTTATGCATGAAAATGGGCTTATCTGAGTGACGTGTGTAATTCTATTTCGTCTCGAGTCATATTCGAATTGATGTCGATTTTTTGCCGATGGGCACCGGATAGTTGCCACCCTGCGCTTTCCAAAAGGCTCACAGCAGCTAATTCATCCGTCCCGATCCATGCGTGGATAGATTCCGCACCGTAACCCCGGGCTATATCAGCAGCGGCGTTGACCAAACGTGCCCCAATACTTTGGCGCCTTTCGTTCGGAGTCACTTCGAGCAAAACGAGTTCGTATTGGTGTGGATTACCTGTGCGCATTACACCTGCGCAGCCCACCAATATCGAGTTGGCCGCTTTCTCTACAACGACAATGCGCCCCTTATCCTGTTGGTCTCGGATTGCGCTTATCCATTGCTCAGCTGCCACGTGAATGTCGGGTAGAGACAGATGCGCGATACCTCTCGCTGTCCATGATTCGAGTTGTAGTCCAGCGATAGCCTCGGCATCGTCAATCCGGGCTAGGCGGGTAGTGAACATGTATCACACGCTATCCAACGGGAAGTTTTCTGCGACACGGCCTTGGTCAACGCGCGACCGCGATCCCATGGAGTGCAACAAATGCAGCGGAAGGCACAGGTCTCGCGCTAGGGTACAGCGGTGAAAAGCGATACCCCCGAAATTGAGTTCAGGCACGACATCACTGTTGAGCTGGTGCGTTCGAGTGCTAGTGATGCCGATGTTGTGTTTGCAGCGCGGGTGTCTACTGTGGGGGAGAAATCCCTTGACGATGTTGATGCAGACCCAGGCAGATCATCGGGTCTCATCAACTATCTGATGCGTGATCGTCACGGCAGTCCATTTGAACACAACTCCATGACGTTCTTTGTTCATGCACCAATTTTTGTGTGGCGTGAGCACATGCGACACCGGATTGCGAGTTACAACGAGGAATCTGGGCGCTACCGTGAGCTTCTCCCTGTTTTTTATGTTCCCGACTCAGAGCGGCCAATTATTCAAACGGGAAAACCAGGTGCCTATGACTTTCATGCGGGTAGTCCTGATCAGTATGCCCTCGTAGATTCGGAGATTCGGGAGTCATGCATTCACGCATACCGGAGTTACCAGTCAATGCTCAACGCTGGGGTAGCCCGGGAAGTGGCGCGAATGGTCTTGCCTGTGACGATTTACTCTTCAGCCTATGTCACACTGAACGCGAGATCGCTGATGAACTTTCTTTCATTGCGCATGAAAGTGGATGGTTCCCATTTCCCCTCGTACCCGCAGCGAGAGATTGAGATGGTTGCCGAGAAATATGAAGTCCATTTCAAGGAGTTAATGCCCCTCACCCATGCTGCATTCGTGTCGCACGGTCGAGTTGCGCCCTAGTTCCTTGACATCGTCATGGGAGTAGGCTTGTAGGTATGGGAAATCCGTTACGGTCAACGCCGTTTGGGGTAATGCTCACCGCCATGATTTCACCGTTCAACGAAGATGGCTCGCAGGATCTTGACGGTGCTCAAACTTTGGCCGCCTATCTTGTCGATAATCTCAAGCACGATGGACTTGTTGTGAATGGAACAACGGGAGAAAGTTCGACAAAAACAGATGCCGAGGATTTAGCTCTTCTTAAGGCGGTTATCGAAGCAGTAGGTGATCGGGCGACAGTCATTGCTGGCGTGGGGACAAACGACACCGCGCACTCGATATCAAGTGCCCGGGCAGCTGCCCAAGCCGGCGCACACGCACTCATGGCTTCCTCTCCCTATTACAACAGACCTCCGCAATCGGGCATCATTGCCCATTTCACATCTATTGCGGATTCCACGGATTTACCGCTGATGACTTATGACATCCCTCGTCGTACGGGGGTAGCGATTGAAACCGAAACACTTGTTCGACTTGCAGAACATCCGCGAATAATTGCTAATAAAGATGCCAAGGGTGATATCGAAGCGAGCCAATGGGCCATGGCTCGCACCGATCTTGCATGGTATTCGGGCGAGGATTCGTTGAATCTTGCTCTTCTTGCGGTAGGTGCTTCCGGCATGGTTTCTGTTGTGGGGCATGTTGTTGGAGATCGTCTCCATGATATGGCCAATTCATTTTGGGCGGGCAACGTCGCCGCGGCACAGAAGCTCAATCAATCCATGCTCCCTATTTACACGGGCATTTTCCGTACGCAGGGAGTTATCTTGACAAAGGCAGCCCTGCACTTACAGGGCTTGCCAAGTGGGCCCGTTCGATCACCCCTTGTCAATGCAACGGATTCTGAAATTGCCCAATTGACCAAGGATCTCATTGAAGGCGGGGTCTCGGTCACACATGTCCGCCCATAATTTCCAGGAACTTTCGCAAGCACCAGAGCTAATTCCTGCAACGCTGCGCATACTTCCATTGGGTGGCATCGGGGAAATTGGCCGGAACATGACCGTGTTCGAATTCGATGGCAAGTTGCTGATCGTGGACTGTGGTGTGTTGTTCCCCGAAGAGTCACATCCTGGCGTGGACTTGATTTTGCCGGACTTCGGCCCGATCTTGGATCGATTGGATTCAGTCCTTGCGATCGTTCTTACCCATGGTCACGAGGATCACATTGGAGCGGTCCCTTACCTTCTGAGACACAAGCCCGATATTCCCATTATTGGATCTCAACTGACATTGGCTTTTGTGCAGGCGAAGTTAAAAGAACATCGCATAACGCCACACACCCTCGCCGTGACCGACAAAGGGACAGAAAAGATTGGTCCTTTTGAAATCGAATTCCTGGCTGTTAATCATTCAATTCCCGATGCCATGGCTTTAGCAATCACAACACCTGCGGGTCGCATTCTCCACACGGGTGACTTCAAGATGGATCAATTGCCCCTCGACGGTCGACTGACTGATCTCAACAGTTTTGCTCGACTCGGCGACTCAGGTGTGGACATCTTGATGATTGATAGCACCAATGCTGAGGTTCCGGGCTTTGTCCCGAGTGAAAGAGAGATTGTTCCCGTTCTAGATCGAGTTTTCACTCGAGCCTCGGGCAGGGTCATCGTGGCTTCATTTGCTTCGCACGTGCATCGAATCCAGCAAATCATTGATACCGCAGTCGCTCACAATCGCAAGGTAGCTTTTGTGGGTCGCTCTATGGTGCGCAACATGACTGTTGCCCGAGACCTTGGATACCTATCAATCCCAGGAAATACTTTGATTTCTCTAGACGAGCTCGCCCAGTTACCAGATAACCGTGCTGTTCTTATTTGCACAGGATCACAAGGCGAGCCAATGGCTGTGTTGTCCAGAATTGCCCACCGCAACCATGAAATTTCAGTGGGAGGCGATGACACAATTGTCCTAGCCTCATCCCTTATTCCAGGCAATGAAAATGCTGTGAATCGGGTGATTAATGGACTCACAAAACTAGGTGCGCAAGTTGTGCACAAATCAAATGCGCTGGTGCACGTTTCTGGACATGCGGCTGCGGGTGAGTTGCGCTACGTGATGAATATTGTGAAGCCACGCTACGTGATGCCGATACACGGGGAATGGAGGCATTTGGCCGCTTGTGCCGGGATTGCTCAAAGCGTTGGTATCTCGGCTGATCATGTTCTTCTGACAGCCGATGGCGTATCCGTTGACCTTACCGATGGTCACGCACGGGTCTCGGGTTACACGCCCCTGCGGGAGGTCTATGTCGACGGCGCCAGTGTCGGTAGTGTGGACGAAAGTTTGCTTAAGGATCGCAGGATCTTGGGAGAGGAAGGTTTTATCTCCGTTTTTGCCGCTGTAAACCTGGTCAATTGCGAAGTTGTTGTCGGTCCGGAAATCCATGAGCGGGGAGTTGGTCAGGCTCCGGATCACCATGAGATCGTGGAAAAAGTCCGTGAATCCCTCGTTGAGGCGATGAAGGACGGTGTCGATGACCTCCATGAGCTGTCCCAGAAAGCCCGCAAGGTTGTGGGTAAATGGGTGGGGACCACCCATCGCCGAAAGCCAATGATCGTGCCGGTGATCATCCAAGTGTGACACGCGGGACATCTGTGACTGCTGGGATTTTGGTGAATTCTCGGTACTCTCACATGTATGGCGTCCCGTACGTCCACGAAGTCTCGTGGATCTTCCCCCGGAACAGCCCGCTCCGGCACGTCCGGTGTGGGTGTAAAAAAGCGCAGTGGCCGAAAGTCTGCAGCAGCCAAGCCCAAAGCCCAGCGCTCCAAAACCCAGCGTTCCAAAGCCCAGCGTTCCAAAGGCGCCCGCGGCCCGGCCCGTCCAGGACCCATTCCTCGTGCCATCACTTCAGTTGCCCGTGCAATTTTCCGGTTGTGGGTGGGTATCGCCCATATGGTTGGAGCCATCACCAGGAGCCTGGGTTCAGGTGCGAAAGACTTCGATCCTTCATTACGTCGTGACGGCTGGGGACTGACTCTCATTGCGGCCGCGGTCATTGTCATAGCGGCAACTTGGTTTGGAGTTGACGGCTGGTTCGTTTCATGGACGGGCATGATTTCGACATCGCTGTTAGGCGCTCTCGCGTGGTTCATCCCCGTCTTACTATTGGCCCTTGCGTGGAGATTCTTACGGCATCCCGATCAAAACGCTACGACTGGGCGGCTTGTCATCGGGGTTTTTACTGTTCTTGTCGGGGTCGTTGGAATGTGGCACCTCATTCAAGGTGCCGTCAGTCCCAGCGATGGTGCCGAGGCCATGAATAGCGCAGGCGGCGTCATTGGTTGGGTTGTAACCTCGCCCGTCGTCGCAGCACTAGGTTCAATTGTCAGCGCCATTGTGTTGCTGCTACTGACTTTCTTCGGCACCCTGGTGCTCACAGGTACCACCATTGCAAGGGTGAGAGAAGTAGTGGCGATTGGCTTTACTCGAATTCGTGGTGTTCGAACACAATCAGAAACTGAGATTGAATCGTCGTACACGGAAGGTGGAGCAGCTCCCACTGATATAGCTGGCCGTGACACCCTGGATAAGACCGACCCAGGTGATGACTCGGGTTTTGACGATCCCAATGGTGTCCTGCGCGCTGATATCCCGCTCGTAGGAGATCAGCCGTTCATTTCACCTCTCCCCGAGGCTGCAGAAGAATCCCAGCTCAGGCCAGCTGCGGCATTGCTTAGTGGGGTTACTCCACGACAATCTGCGACCGCATTCCAGGGGCGCTCCAGCAAGAGCGACACCATCATCATCACACAGGATGACATGGCTGTCGAGAAATCGAGCGGAGGGACAACGAGTACTCAACTGGTTCTGGCGCCGCGAACTCCATATCGACTACCCAAGGGTGAGATCCTGAAGGCCGGAGCGGCACATAAGGTTGCAACAAAAGCCAATGACCAGGTTGTCACGGCCCTGACCGAAGTACTTGATCAATTCGGGATTGACGCAACGGTCTCAGGTTTCATGAGAGGTCCGACCGTAACTCGCTATGAAATTGAACTAGGACCAAGCGTCAAGGTCGAACGGGTGACGGCCCTAAGCAAAAATATTGCCTATGCAGTAGCCAGTGCCGACGTCCGGATATTGAGCCCCATCCCTGGGAAGAAAGCTATCGGGATCGAGATTCCTAATACCGATCGCGAATTGGTTGCTCTTGGAGATGTTCTCAAGAGCAAAGTCGCTGCAAATGATCAACATCCTATGGTTGTGGCATTGGGCAAAGATGTTGAAGGTTCATTTGTTGTGGCAAACTTGTCCAAGATGCCACATATATTGGTGGCAGGCGCCACAGGTGCGGGTAAAAGCAGTTGCATCAACAGTTTGATCACTTCCATTCTTATGCGCGCCACCCCTGACGAAGTCCGCATGATTTTGGTGGATCCCAAGCGCGTTGAGCTCACCATTTATGAGGGCGTGCCGCACCTCATCACCCCAATCATCACTAACCCAAAGAAGGCCGCAGATGCACTCCAATGGGTTGTGAAAGAAATGGATCGTCGATACGACGATTTATCAAGCTTTGGCTACCGACATATAGATGATTTCAACAAGGCGGTGCGCACGGGAAGAATAAAGCCCCTTCCTGGTTCGGAAAGGAAACTCACCACGTATCCCTATTTGTTGATCGTTGTCGATGAACTAGCGGATCTCATGATGGTTGCACCCCGCGATGTAGAGGACTCTGTGGTTCGAATTACTCAACTAGCTCGAGCAGCGGGTATCCATTTAGTGTTGGCCACGCAGCGTCCAAGTGTGGATGTAGTGACTGGACTGATCAAGGCGAATGTACCTAGTCGACTGGCATTCGCCACGTCAAGCCTTGCTGATAGCCGCGTGATTCTTGATCAGCCTGGAGCTGAGAAGTTGGTTGGTCAGGGCGATGGTCTTTTCTTGCCCATGGGGGCAAATAAGTCACTTCGAATTCAGGGTGCGTTCATTTCTGAGCACGAAATTCGCGAGGTCGTACAGCATTGCCGTGACCAATGGGAGCCTGAATATATGGAAGAAGTGGTGGCTCCGATAACTTCATCAAAAGAAATCGATGCCGACATTGGCGATGACCTTGATGTTTTGCTTCAGGCTGTTGAACTGGTGGTCTCTACCCAATTCGGGTCAACCTCAATGCTTCAGCGAAAGTTGCGAGTCGGATTCGCCAAGGCTGGCCGCCTCATGGATCTCATGGAATCGCGCGGGGTGGTGGGGCCGAGTGAAGGCTCCAAGGCTCGTGATGTTCTGGTGTCAGTTGACGAACTGCCAAATGTTTTGGCGTCAATTCGTGGTTGAACCCTCTCGGGGGTCAAAAGGCGGGACAGGCATAGCAATGCGGGTCTATAGTGCGTGTGTGCTCAATGCTGAAAGCACCGTTGGAAGTGACCTTCGTCGCTCCAGAGAACTTGCCGGACTTTCCCTGGCAGATATTTCCGAGTACACAAGAATTCGCGTCCGAATCATTGAAGCGATCGAGGCGGACAATTACTCATTGTGCGGTGGTGTCACATATGCGCGAGGTCATATTCGTCAGATAGCGAAGGCGGTAGGTCTAGATCCCGAGATCCTCCTCATCCGCGTTAATTGGGACGATCTGGATGGTTAAGTCGCTCTAGGGGCTGGTGCGTAGGCTGTGCTGGTGACCTCTGTTCAAGATCCGCGTACCGTTGCTGTTATCACCATGGGTTGTGCCCGCAATGAAGTTGATTCGGAGGAATTGGCAGGCCGGCTTATTGCCGATGGTTGGACTGTTGTGGAAGATCCAGCCTTGGCTCAAGCAGTCATGGTGAATACTTGTGGGTTCGTTGATATCGCTAAAAAGGATTCCATCGATGCAATTTTGGCGGCATCTGAACTCAAGTCTTCTGCCCGCGGAGTAGTAAATCAGGCTGTTGTAGCCGTTGGTTGCCTTGCTCAACGCTATGGAACCGAACTTGCGGAAACTCTCCCAGAGGCGGATGCTGTCCTTGGATTTGATGACTACCCGGAAATTTCTGCTCGATTAGATTCGATTCTCGCAGGTGAAGTTCACAAATCACACACACCATCTGATCGAAGGAAACTACTTCCTATATCCCCGGTGGAGCGGTCAGCGAATGCCCAGACGCAGCATACGTCGATTCCAGGTCACAGCAATACACCTCTGTCATGGGAACCACCGGTATTGCGTCGACGCCTGGAATCCTCTCCCGTTGCACCGGTAAAACTCGCTTCAGGTTGCGATCGCCGATGCACATTCTGTGCAATTCCATACTTTCGAGGCTCATTCATATCGAGGCCGCCAGCAGATATTGTGTCGGAGATTGCGTGGCTAGCGTCTGACAATGTTCGCGAAGTAGTTCTTGTCAGCGAAAATTCAACTTCCTACGGTAAAGACCTTGGAGATTTAAGGCTCTTGGAATCACTTTTGCCTGCAATAGGAGAAGGCACCACAATTTCGAGGGTGCGTGTTGCATACCTGCAGCCGGCCGAAGTTCGCCCAGATCTAATTCGCGTGATGGCTTCTACCCCCGTTGTTGCGCCTTACTTCGATCTCTCATTTCAACATGCGTCGCCCTCCTTATTGCGACGAATGAAAAGGTTCGGAGGCGAGGAGCAGTTCCTGGATTTGATTGCCTCTATTCGAGAGCTCTCTCCGCTGGCAGGGATTCGTAGCAATGTGATTGTTGGTTTTCCCGGTGAGTCGCAGGAAGACTTTGACGTACTGATTAGTTTTCTCGAGCGCGCGAGACTCGATGCTGTAGGGGTATTTGGATACTCGGATGAAGAGGGTACTGAGGCTTTCGGATTTGAGCCCAAAGTTCCGGATAACGTCATAGCCGAACGAGTTCAAATAATCCAAAATCTGGTAGATGAACTTATGTCGCAGCGTGCCGAGGATCGAATTGGCGAACTAGTTGAGGTCGTTATTGAATCCATTGATTCTCATACGGAAGAGGGGATCGGGCACGCAGGTCATCAGGGCCCTGACGATGCAGAAACACGACTGGCATCTGCTGAAGAACCATTTGTAGTGGGCTCAATTGTTCGGGGGCGAGTGATAGATACAGAAGGTGTAGATCTCATAGCGGAGGTTGTTACCGCGTGAATCGAGTACCCGACCACGCGGCAGATCCAATTAACTCAACTTCTGTATGGAATCCGGCAAATGGTCTAACGGTCATCCGCCTTTTAGCGGTACCCGTACTTGCATGGTTGCTTGTTCAGGATTCTGAGACAAGTCGAAACTATGCTGCTGTTGTATTTTTAGCAGCTTCTATTACAGATTTCCTTGATGGCGCAATTGCCAGAAAATACGGTTGGATTACAAATTTCGGCAAAGTCGCTGATCCCATCGCCGATAAGTTGCTGACAGGTGTTGCTCTGATTGGTTTGTCCGTGCTAGAGCTTCTGCCTTGGTGGATAACGATTGTCATCATTGTGCGTGAGATTGTTGTCACGATTTTACGATTTTGGGTAATTGAACATGGCGTAATTTCAGCTTCTCGGGGCGGAAAAGCCAAGACAGTGGCTCAAACAATTGCCATCACCATGTATCTCGTGGAATTTCCCAATGGTTCGGAAATTACCGATCTGTGGATCGTTGCTCAAAATGTGGCCATGACCATCGCTCTGATTTTGACTCTGGCAACGGCAATACAATATGTCCAGCAAGCCAGGGAACTGCGTCAACGAATGCATGAAGACTCGCAGTGACAGTCCGAGCCACACCTGGGAAATCAGCGAGGACGCTGGTTGACCTACTGTTGTCTGCAGGCCTGACGCTGGCTATCGCGGAATCGTTAACCGGCGGATTAGTCACCGCTGAATTAACATCTGTGCCAGGTGCTTCGAAGGTGATTCGGGGTGGCGTCATCGCATATCACTCGGACTTAAAAAGTGAGTTGTTACTCGTCTCTGCTCAAGATATAACTCGCGGAGTGGTTTCTGAAGAAGTTGTTATTCAGATGGCACGTGGAGTGAGGCAACTGTGTGGCGCCGACATCGGTCTGGCCTGCTCGGGCGTGGCGGGACCCGGCGATCATGATGGGGTTGCGCAGGGAACCGTATGGATAGCAGGCACGTCTGAGAGTTATCAAGGCGCTAAATTGCTTCATATTGAAGGCGACAGAGATCACGTCCGTAAAATGACGGCAGACATGCTTATCAGGTTTGGCTGCAATATGCTCTGTGTCGAGTAGAAAACATGGTTGATTCTGCTCTGCCAAGGCCCTGTGGAAATATTTCGCGAATATCGGCTTCAGCGGGTATCATTAGGATGTCCAATCGATAGAGTACGGAAAGTTCCAGATTCGGGCTCAGCAGGGTGTGCGGGACAAGTTTCACGAGACAAGATTGACGTTCTAGGAGAGGGGAGGGGCAGGCATGATTGTTTTACGCAATGTAATCGGAGATGAACTTAGGCGCAGGCGCCAAGATCAGGGCCGCACCCTCCGTGATATCTCCGGAGCCGCTTCCGTGTCTTTGGGGTACCTCTCGGAAGTTGAACGTGGTCAAAAAGAGGCTTCGTCGGAGTTGATCGCGGCCATTTGCGGGGCTCTAGAAGTCTCACTCTCAGATGTTCTCGCCTCGGTGAGTAATCAAGTGGCTCAAGCTGAATCGGCTGAGCCCATTGATTTCCCTTTGCCTGCACGATCTCTCTAGTTGCAAGTTCATAGACGGTGCGTTTAAGCGACTTTTGGGAGCGACTTACCCTCGTGATTGGTCCCACATATACAAGTTCGTGGGGTAGAGACATGGTTCTGCCGGATATTGGGTTGACCGTTGAACAAGCCATTGAATCGGGTGTAGAGACAGCAGTGATTTGGCGAGCCGTGTGCGATTGTCTTGAGGTGCCGAGTGACCTTCGGTAATCCGTTACATGCATCTCCTAATTTTGGCCCGGAGTGCTCTAGAGTCGTGACGTGCCACCGACCAATTTGCGATACCTGACGTTAGTGACCTTTGGAAGGTCGGGCAGCACGATTTTGCAGTCAGTGTTAAATGAGCACCCCAATGTAACGATTCGTGGGGAGAACTACAACGCATTAGTGGGGCTTTGGCATTACTTCGCCTCGATTCAAGACTCTGCAAACAGGCACCATTCGGGTAAACCTGATCACCCATGGTTTGGCACCGCACGTCTTAAACCCGAGTCGGTGTTAACCGAGATCCAGGAACAAGTAGTGGCGAGTGTGTTACGACCTAAGTCACAGACCCAATGGACAGGATTCAAGGAAGTCCGTTACGAGAAATCCTACTTTCAGGATTCGACCACATTGTTGAGCTACCTTTTATTTCTCCAGGAACTTCTACCGGGTTTGGCATTTCTTTTCAATACGCGTAACCCTGAGTCCACTGTGAAAAGTGGGTGGTGGAGATCGAATCCGGAGGCACTGCACGTACTTGAAGAGACACATATCAATCTCCTGCGTGTGGCAAGGGAGCTTGGCGGGCTACTGGGTGAAAATCGTGTTCAGGTTCTCAACCATGACGGTTGGAAAAGTAATCCCAGGCTTGTGGTACGCGCGTTGGCAAACCTGGAATTTCCTGTTCAGGAGAACGTGGTGACGAATGTCCTCTCCACACAGTTGATGCATGGTAAGAATCCGCGCAATGTTGGACCGGAAGGTGAGCGCGCATGACTCTGGCTACGTCAGGTGTATTACCCGACTCCAAACAAGTACAGGGGATTCAACAACACACGATCGCGACGCTCTCAGCAAGCCAAATGTTTGGTGGAATAGCGGTTGCAGGTTCAATGCCTGCTGGAGCGCTTCTTGCGGCTTCCATTGCTGATTCCGATGCATTCGCAGGATTAGCGCAGACAGCAGGTGTCCTGGGTGCGGCAGTTTTTGCACTGCCACTTGCCCGCATCGCCTTGCGGCATGGTCGACGACCGGCTTTGGCAGCTGGATACGGACTGGGTTTTCTCGGTGCACTCGTGGTGATACTTGCCGCGGTGCATCGCAATCTTTTCTTCATACTTGTTGGTTGCCTATTAGTTGGAGTTGCCAGTGCAGCGAGCTTTCAGGCACGCTATGCCGCAACTGATTTGGCTCGTCCTGATCACAGGGCGCGGTCACTGTCGTATGTTGTTTGGGCGGCGACCATTGGTGCGGTTCTTGGACCCAATCTTCTAAATTTCAGTGGGTCAATTGGGCTCTGGCTCGGATTACCGCAGCTATCGGGACCATATGTCATGTCTGCATGTGCACTTGGCTTGGCCGTAGTAATTCTTCTTGTGTTCCTGCGACCCGATCCATTTATATTGGCGACCGGTATTCGAGCACAACGCGAGGGTGAGAAATTTCAACAGAGCAGAGCAAGACTCCGCGATGGCATTGAGCACCTCAGGTCACGACCGCGAGCCGTGCTGGGTATCGGCGCTATCGCAATCGGACATCTAGTCATGGTGATGGTCATGGTCATGACCCCGGTACACATGGCACACGTCGACGTCACACTGCAGTTCATCGGACTCGTTATCAGCGTACACGTGGCCGGAATGTATGCATTCTCTCCGATTGTCGGTATGGCTGTTGACAGATTTGGCAGGATTCAAGTGATCGTGACAGGAATTGCCATTTTGTCAGCAAGTTGCGTGATTTCGGGCTTGGCACCTGCAAACAACATTGTTTTCCTCGGAATCGGACTGTTTTTGCTGGGGCTGGGTTGGTCCTGCACTCTGATCGCTGGATCAACATTGGTCACAGATTCCGTCGAACCAGCAGAGCGACCATCGGTTCAAGGTCTCTCCGACCTCATCATGAATATGGCTGGAGCCTTGGGTGGTATAGCGGCCGGCCTCATCATGATGTGGGGCAATTATGCCTGGCTATGCGCCCTGTCTTTGCTCCCATTAGTGGCCTTGGCAATCTGGGTTGCCCGCCCGGCGTGTCGAATCGAATCGAACGCACGTTCGATATAGGTTTATGTGTGCTGGGTCGAGTTGTACACATCTGGTGTGCCTCTGCCGCCTCATCCACAGGCGGTCGGGTAACAACCCAAATGTCAGTCACCACGCCTAGTGTCTGATCAGCGTGAGCAACCTGTTCGCGTCAGGCGCGGTTACACAATTTGCGGGTTTGTTCCCATAGGCCCTCGAGAGACCACAACGGCAAGAATTGAAGGAGTAGTCACATGGCAAATGCAGCGAAGGATAGGGAAAAAGCACTAGATAGTGCATTGGCCCAGATTGAACGGCAATTCGGCAAGGGCTCGGTAATGCGACTCGGTGAAGAAGGTCGTGCTCCAATGGAGGTCATTCCGACTGGCTCAATTGCCTTGGATATTGCCTTGGGAATTGGCGGATTGCCTCGAGGCAGAATCGTGGAGATTTATGGTCCGGAATCGTCGGGTAAAACAACGGTTGCCCTTCATGCCATTGCTAGCGTTCAGGCAGCGGGTGGCCTGGCTGCCTTTATTGATGCTGAACATGCTCTGGATCCTGATTATGCCTCCGCCCTTGGTGTTGATCTTGACAACCTATATGTTTCTCAGCCTGACACAGGTGAACAAGCCCTTGAAATTTGTGACACTCTTGTTCGCTCAGGCGCCATTGATCTTGTCGTTATCGACTCGGTAGCAGCGCTGACCCCGCGCGCAGAGATCGAAGGTGACATGGGGGATTCCCACGTCGGACTTCAGGCTCGCCTTATGAGTCAGGCCCTTCGCAAAATGGCGGGTGCATTGAGTAACACCAACACGACAGCGATTTTCATCAATCAGCTCAGAGAAAAGATTGGTGTCATGTTTGGCAGCCCGGAAACCACGACCGGAGGAAAGGCACTCAAGTTTTATTCTTCAGTCCGCCTTGATGTTCGTCGAATTGAGACACTTAAGGGTGGCACCGAAGCTGTTGGTAACCGTACACGTATTAAGGTCGTGAAAAACAAGGTAGCCCCACCATTTAAGCAGGCTGAGTTCGACATTCTTTATGGTGAAGGTATTTCGCGCGAGGGTTCGCTTATCGATATCGGCGTAGATCAAGGAATCGTGCGCAAGTCTGGTGCCTGGTATACCTATGAGGGTGATCAACTGGGACAGGGCAAAGAAAATGCCCGCACTTTCCTCAAAGATAACGCGGACCTGGCTAATGAAATCGAGAAGCGAATCAAGGACCAGCTGGGAATTGGCGCAAAAATTGACGCCCCGACTGAGGTACCAGTTATTGAAGTTGTTCTTGATGAAGATGAAGACGAATAGTATTTCCGCGGATTATTCCGCCAGCTTTACTTCGCCGTCGTCGAGATGACATTTTCATCGACATCAGACTCTGCATCCGCTCTGGGTGCGGAGTCTGATTGTGCAGAAGTCGACTCTTATGCCATCGGTTTGGGAATTGCGCTCCGAAAACTCAATGCCCATGCGAGAACCCACTACGAAATCTCCCTGGTGCTTTCCGGTAAAGGCATCGATGCTGTTACATCATCACAAATTCTAGACAGGCTCATTGACCTCGGTTACATAAATGATCTGGATTTTGCGCATGCTTGGGTTCGATCCAGAGTGAAAAGCAGGGGGCTTGCACCGTCTGTCCTTCGCCGCGAACTCGCGTCAAAAGGTGTCGAACCTGAATATATTGACGCGGCTCTCCGTGAAATTGATCCTGAAGATTCAGCCCACCGGGCCAGGGAACTGGCTGAAAAGAAGTTTCGCGCACTTTCTAGCGAATCAAAATCGGTTGCAGTACGAAGAATAAGCAACCTATTGTTGCGAAAGGGTTACTCGTCGGCGGTGTCCTGGGGTATCGCTCGAGATGTGGTTGGTGGGTTGGAGGACTAGTTCTTGTCTCAATACGCACCCTCCTCATTTGAGCACTGTTCAGATTAAGGTACAGTTTCACCAGCGGGGTAGGCCTTGTGTGTGCGTGTCATCAGGGATTATCCGTGTGGTAGACAACTTAGGAGATCTGAATGCCGGTTTTATCCCAATGGGCCGTTCGTCGGCCGGTGGCCGCACTTATCGCATGGTTTGTCGCGCTCATCGCGGTAATCGGTATCGGCGTGAACTTCGGAGGGACACTCAATGACTCATTTGATCTACCTGACACCGAATCCACCACTGCCCAAGAATTGCTCTCAACTTTGGGAAATGAGGACATCGACGCTCAGTCCGCTGGGGCAACTGCGAAAGTAGTTTGGTCACCCGCAGTCGGCTCAGCTATTGATCCACAGACTCTGCAGGTCATCACTCCACTTTTGGAAGATATTGCGGCCATTCCTTCGGTCTCATGTGTCACCAACCCGGCAGATCCTGGTGCGCCATTTGGTAAAGCATGCACGGCGCCCAATCCAGGAGCCGCGCAGGACCTCACTCCCGAACAGCAGTCGCAACTTGAGCCAGCATTTGCTGCTTCGGCAGCGGCCAATTCACCCATCAGTCCGAATGGAAATGTAGCGACTGCAACAGTGACGTTCGCAGGTGGAATGGAAAGCGTGACGACAGCGGATGCCAAAACCGTTTTAGACTTGGTGAAATCGGTCAATAATGACGCCATTGCAGTGGGAGCAAATGGTGAAATCCTGGAATTTGCGGGTCAAGAACCTCCGTCCAGTGAACTTTTTGGGATATTGGTGGCGATCGTAATTTTGCTGATTGCCTTTGGGTCCATCGTTGCCGCAGGCATGCCGATTGTTGTTGCGGTAATTGGGTTAGCCGCAGGTCAAATGCTGGTTCTCATGGTTGCCCTATTCATGGATGTAGCCACATTCGCACCGACACTTGCCGCCATGATTGGTCTCGGAGTCGGTATTGACTATGCCCTTTTCGTTTTGAATCGATATCGGCAGGCAGTGCTCATTGGGCACCCGCCCAAGCAGGCAGCCCTCGAGGCAGTAAACACAGCCGGTCGAGCTGTTCTTTTTGCGGGCACCACGGTCATTGTGGCTCTACTCGGATTGTTTATCCTCCAAATTGGATTCTTTAATGGTTTAGCTTTGGCAGCTGCAGTCACAGTATTTATGGTGATGCTTTCAGCATTATGGTTGCTGCCTGCAACATTGTCCCTTCTGGGAACAAAAGCCCTTGGGCTTCGCTTGCCGTGGGGGACAAAACCGGGTGCGGGTAAGCCTGAGGGTGCTAAGTGGGCCAAATATGGTTACAGAATTCAGCGTAAACCGTGGTTGTTTGCAGCAGTGTCGCTCATCGTTGTTGCGATACTTGCGATTCCTACCTTTTCACTTCGTTTGGGATTCGCAGACGCTTCTGGCGCAGCCGAAGGTTCGCCCACGCGTATTGCCTACGATCTGACCGCCGAGGGTTACGGAGCCGGAGTCAATGGCCCGTTCATTGCCGCAGTCAAACTCAGTAACCCAGGGGACTTCTCTGAGTATGGTGCGGCAGTTGCGGCATTAGAAGGTACTTCGGGTGTGGCTGCGACAAATCCATCAACTGCAATGTTGCCGCTAGTTGAACTCTCCGGCCAAGGATTAAGTCCTGATGGCTCCGTAGGTGCAATTTTTATTATTCCCGAAACAGGACCTCAAGACGAAGCAACTGATGATCTACTCGCCCTACTTCGTAATGTCACCGCCCCACAGATGTTAGAAACCACCGGAACCACCATGTACGTCGGCGGTTCATTGGCTGTGACAAATGATTTCACAGGAGTGCTGGTTGATGCACTTCCAATTTTCTTATTTATTGTGGTGTCCCTCGGTTTCATAGCCCTAATGATTCTTTTCAGATCAATCGTTGTACCTCTCACTGCGGCCGCTACAAGCTTATTGAGCTTCGCAGCGGCAACGGGTATTACAGTGGCTGTCTTCCAGTGGGGCTGGTTTAATCAATTGTTGGGTGTTTCCGGGACCGGACCCATCTTCCCATTCTTACCAATCATGGTGTTTGCGATTCTTTTCGGTTTGTCCATGGACTATCAAGTCTTTTTGGTCTCACGGATGCGCGAGGAGTGGGACCACACCGGTGACAACAATGCGGCTGTGCGGCGAGGCCTGGCTGGGTCTGGCAAAGTGGTGGTCATTGCGGCGGCGATCATGGCAAGTGTTTTCCTTGCCTTCATCCCAACCCCGGAGAACACCATAAAATTATTCGGTGTTGCCTTGGGAGCTGCGGTGCTCATTGATGCATTTATTGTCCGGTTGGTATTTATCCCTGCCATCATGACCATTATTGGCAAGGCAAATTGGTGGATTCCTGTTTGGCTCGGCA
Organism: Candidatus Nanopelagicales bacterium; assembly: GCA_018402075.1. Next base: position 430,826 of record JAGYJP010000002.1, read on the forward strand.
AGATTCTCCCAGAGGTCCATATTGAGCCCGGCGAGGATGAGCTAGCCGATGACTCTGAATCCCAACCAGTCGTGGTGCGGTAAAGGTTTAGCATTACCCTTTCAGTCATGCACACTTCATCTCCAGTGCGAACCTATGAAGTTCGCACATATGGATGCCAGATGAATGTTCATGATTCTGAGCGAATCACTGGCATGCTTGAGGCAGCCGGTTACGTGAGCTCCTTGCCTGGTTCCGTACCCGACCTCATTGTGTTCAACACGTGTGCGGTTCGGGAGAATGCCGATAACAAGTTATACGGGAATTTAAGCCACCTTGTCCCCATCAAACAGGCTAACCCTGGTCTTCAGGTAGCCGTGGGTGGTTGTCTCGCACAGAAGGACAAAGGGGAAATACTTAGGAAGTCTCCGGTCGTCGATGTCGTATTCGGAACACATAATTTGGGTTCGTTGCCGACGCTCCTCGAGCGGGCTCGCATTGAACAAGAATCACAGGTCGAAATAGCCGAGGCTCTTGTGGAGTTTCCTTCTGCTTTGCCCACAAAGCGTGATGCGAGTTATTCCGCGTGGGTTTCTGTCAGTGTTGGCTGCAATAACACCTGCACTTTTTGCATAGTGCCTTCATTGCGAGGCAAAGAGAAAGACAGAAGGGCAGGTGACATCCTCACAGAGATCGAGACACTAGTTGCCGATGGAGTAGTTGAGGTCACCTTATTGGGTCAAAATGTGAATGCCTACGGTAGTGATCTGGGGGATTCGCAAGCATTTAGCAAGCTTCTTCGCGCATGTGGAGACATCGGGGGACTTGAGAGAGTTCGCTTCACAAGTCCCCATCCGCGAGACTTCACCGACGATGTCATTGCTGCAATGGCGGAAACTGCTAATGTCATGCCTCAATTGCATATGCCCTTGCAGTCCGGCTCAGATACTGTCCTCCAGAGAATGCGACGCTCCTACCGACGAGAGCGTTACCTAGACATCATTGAACACGTCCGTGAAGCAATGCCTCAAGCTGCCATTACAACCGACATTATTGTGGGCTTCCCTGGTGAAACGGAAGATGAATTTCTTGACACCTTAAGTTTGGTTGAACAGGTTAAATTCACCGGCGCATATACATTTCAGTATTCCAAAAGACCGGGTACTCCCGCGGCCACGATGCCTGGTCAGTTGGCCAAAGAAGTGGTTCAAGAGCGTTATGAGCGATTAATTGCCCGAGTCAACGACATCACATGGCATCTGAATCTGGATTTGGTTGGCACCGATGTAGAGGTTTTGATAGCGCAAGGGGAGGGCCGAAAGGATAATGGCCGAGATCGAATCACCGGACGCGCGGCAGACGGACGCTTAGTGCATGTGGAGATGCATGGGCAAACCGCAAGGCCAGGTGATTTTGTGAACGCTCGGATCGTGTCAGCCGCACCGCATCACCTCATTGCAGAGCATCTCAGTACTCGTAAAACCAGAGCTGGCGATATTTTTGATGAGCGCCCGAGTGGGCCAACAGTCATGTTAGGAATTCCCACTTTTGCTCAGTGAATTGGCCTTGGCAATTGTTGGGCCAACGGCATCTGGAAAAACTGCACTTGCGGTTGAATGTGCCAAAATTGTGTCTGGCCAATTGATTGGTACGGACTCAATGCAGGCGTACCAGAATCTTTCCATCGGAACGGCAAAGCCAACGACATTGGAATTGCAAGGCATTACGCACCACATGTTGGACATTTGGCCCATTAGTCACTTGGCGCATGTCGCAGAATTCCAACAGCTTGCTCGTTTGCAGGTGAGCGAAGTGCTAAACGACGGAGATCTACCCATTGTTGTGGGTGGGAGCGTTCTGTATGTGAATGCTGTACTCGATGTATATGAATTTCCGGGATCGGATCCATCTATACGAAGTTATTATCAAAGTCTCCTCGATTCCCAAGGATCTGTTTCACTTCATAAACAGCTGGAGTCAAAAGACAGAGAGGCTGCTCGAAAAATCCCCCCAACTAATGGCCGAAGAATTGTTCGAGCGCTAGAAGTTATCGACATCACTGGTAAACCATTTCTAGCAAGTCTGCCTGAAGAGCCAGAGGAGTTCATACCAGCGTGCAGAATTGGACTAGAGATTGATCGGGAAACTTTAGATAGAAGAATAGAATCACGGGTTTCAGCTATGCTGGCCAACGGCTTTGTCGAGGAAGTTGAAGCGGCATTAGCTCATGGTCTTCGTGAGAGTGTTACAGCTAAAAAAGCTATTGGATATTCACAGATAATTCAAGTGATTGATGGCGAAATTTCCCTTAATGAGGCCACTTCACGCATAGTTGCGTCGACGCAAAAATTTGCTCGACGACAACAGCGATGGTTTCGTCAAGATACTCGAATCACCTGGTTTCCATGGGACAGGCCTCAATTGAGTTCAAGTGTGCTTGCTCACTTTGACGTAGTACTCGGTACCCATCAAAGCAGCAAATAGTGGCCTTGGAAGTCGCGTGAGTACACCGAGGGTGCGAACAGTTCCATCCGCATGCGCTTGTGAGGCGTGAGCTTGAATGGAATGTTTTTTCTCGTCGATGTAGTTGCGGACATCTACCCTGTGAGTAATGTCATTTCGAGGCGTCCATGCTCTTTGGAATTCTCTTGGGTCAAATCCTGAAGGAGTGAGCCTCAGTCGAGCAGCAACGTCAACGGCCGTGGCAATTGGCTCGCGGGGCAGTGTGGCCTCGAAAAGAGTGCAATGATCTAGAACCTTTTTGTGGGCCAATCTCACGATTCGATGAACGTGTACGTGATCGGGGTGTCCGTATCCACCTGAAGTGTCATATCCGATTACAACGTCGACATTCATTTTGCGAATAATGACCGCAAGATCTTCTGCAAGGACATCAGCATCTGTGTGAGCGAAACCACTACTATTTTCTGCATGTAAGCCTGAGTCAGGATGTGCCCAGGTGATCACTTCATTGACCCCAAGTACCGAAGCCGATTGCATGAGTTCGGCATGACGAACAGCGTCAAGTGAATTGGAATATGCCTCAGATGTCAATCCTGCGGCACCGTCAGTTGCAACAAGAAGGATCACGCGATGACCTTCGGCTTGGGCGCGAGCCATTGTGCCTGCAGTCAAAAGAGCTTCGTCGTCGGGGTGGGCATGTACGAAGAGCAGAGTTCGTGATTTATTGGAGGCCTTGGACATAAGGATCCCATTGTGGCGTAACGTCTTGTCCGTGCTGAAACATGGAGGGCCAATTGTTCACATTAGCGATTGCTATTCCCCTCGCACCGGTGGTATTGAGACTCAAGTGGCCAATCTGGTGGCGGCTCAGCGTGAGGCTGGGTGGAATGCCGAAGTGGTCACAGCAACCACAGGTCCGCCCATTGATGGAGTGGCACGGATTACTGTTCCCGTTCCATTTGAACTGCCGATCCATCCCCGCACCCGTTTGCGATTAGTAGACCACCTCGAGTTTGTACAGCCCAGTGTCGTCCACATACACCTTGGAGCAACGTCACCATTTGCTTGGGGCGCCATTCGAGCGACCCGGGACATGAATCTCCCCACCGTGGTAACAGTGCACAGTATGTGGGGTGGAGTCGCCCGTATGGGCTATCACGCATTCGCCAAGCAACTCACAAATTCGAATTTTATATGGTCGGCTGTGAGCAAGGAAGCAGGTCAATCCGTACAAGAGGCACTGAACGTTCCAGTGCACGCGATGCCGAATGGAATTGATACCTCGCAGTGGAGAACGGTTGCCAACCCAGGTGATCATTTACGAGTCGTAGGGGTGCTGCGGATGGCTCCTCGTAAACGAGTTGGGTCTTGGCTATCGATCATACGCAAGGTCCAAAAATCTCGTCCTGATGTGAGCGCTGTTTTGGTCGGGAACGGGCCTCTCCTCCCATACGCGAAACGATATGTGGAATGGCACGGCATGAACGTGCATCTTCCAGGAAGGCTGAGTCACTTCCAGTTACGTGATTTGTACGCGGAATCTGACGTGTTCCTTCAGTCTTCGTCACGCGAATCTTTCGGCATAGCAGCACTCGAGGCAAGAGCGGCAGGGCTCGCTGTAATTGCTCGAAACGGAACGGGAACAGCCTCGTTTATCGCGGGTGGAGTAAATGGATTCCTAGAAAAAAACGATCATCTGATGGTGAGGCGACTGATAGAGCTGGCAAGTAATCCAATTCAGATTGCGTCGCTGAAAGAGAATAACCAAACCACGCCGATCTACGATTTACAAAAAATGCTGGGAGCCTCCGTCGAGCTCTATCGGTTGGCGCAGAGGGAATAGTTCAGTTGGGCAACTGCAGTGGGGAGCACAGGGATCTCATGGAATAGTCTGCGCACGTGGCCCGCCTAGCAGAGTTAAGTTTTACCAAGGGTCACGGCACGGCGAATGATTTTGTCATGATTCAAGACACTTCAGGTACCTGGAATCCCACAGTGGATCAGATCACGTGGCTTTGCGATCGCAGACGCGGCATAGGGGCCGACGGAGTTATTCGAGTGGTGCCTACGGAGCTGCTTCCTGAATTTGAAGATTTGGCCGTCGCTCCCTGGTTTATGGATTATCGTAACGCCGATGGCTCAATTGCTGAAATGTGTGGAAATGGGGCTCGGGTATTTGCTCGCTATCTCGTAGCCAGTGGTTTAGAGACTCACAAGGAATTTGTCATAGCAACGCGTGCTGGCCTGCATGAGGTTGAGATCCACTCTGATTTAACCGTCCGTGTGTCCATGGGTACGGCATGTGAAATTGATGTTCAATCTCACCTCACCGTTCTAATTGATTCGATTGATTCAGCGTGGCCTGCAACCGGAGTCTTGGTACCGAATCCTCATGCGGTTGTCTTCCTGCCGGCAAGTGTTGATCTGGCGGACCTGAACCTGGGTCTCCCGTGCGTGTCGCCAGCTCAAGCATTTCCCGATGGTGTGAACGTTGAGTTTGTAGAGCGGAAGGGCGATCGTCATTTGGCAATGCGAGTTGTGGAACGAGGTAGTGGGGAAACGCTCTCATGTGGAACAGGTGCATGTGCGGTGGCATGGGTAGAAGTGCAGAAATTTGGTGCTGCGCAGGGCGAAATTAGGGTAGATGTTCCAGGCGGAACTTTGTGGGTCCAAGTCTCACAGAATCAGGTGTGGCTTCGAGGTTCTGCTGAATTAGTGGCGCGCGGAAAGGTGCTGCTACCTATGCATCTCCTGTGATTACAGGCATTGCGGGAAATGTCTGCATGTTGACCTGTCCACAACGTGAATAACGTGGAACAGTCGGCGTCCTCGTGGATTAGACTGACACCATTGTGAGTGATATTTTGTCGGATGGTTTTGAGCCGGACTTAGCCGAGCCAGCCTTGAGTCAACGGAACACGGTTGTTGAATTGTCCGCATTGAATTCGGCACTTAATGTCTCAAGTGATATTGATCTTGAGCAAAGGGCTGGACTGCGAAGAGTTTCGAATCTCTCCACGGAACTCGAAGACATTACTGAAGTTGAATACCGTCAAGTTCGATTGGAAAGAGTTGTTCTGGCGGGCGTGTGGACTGGTGGATCGATTCAGGACGCGGAGCGCTCACTTCGAGAATTAGCGCGGTTGGCTGAGACGGCAGGTTCAACCGTTGTCGATGGCGTGATTCAACGCAGAGAAGCACCTGATCCTGCCACGTATTTGGGTTCGGGAAAGGTGCGTGAACTTGCAGTAATCGTTTCATCTGAGAATGCTGACACGGTTATATGCGACGGTGAGTTAACACCAGGCCAATTAAGGCAACTTGAGTCAATTGTCAAAGTAAAAGTTGTGGATCGCACATGGTTGATTTTGGACATTTTCGCCCAACATGCTCGGAGTCGTGAGGGTAAGGCTCAGGTGTCACTTGCTCAGATGCAATATCTCTTGCCGCGACTGCGTGGTTGGGGTGAGTCACTATCTCGTCAAGGAGGAGGTAGAGCCGGCGGCGCGACAGGTGGGGTGGGCACTCGTGGGCCAGGTGAAACCAAGATTGAGACTGATCGACGTCGAATCCGTACTCAAATGGCAAAGTTGCGCAAGCAATTGAAGGAATTAGAGAAGACCCGGGTTATTCAACGTCAAGCACGTGAGCAATCGGGAATCGCAACTGTCGCACTCGCGGGATACACGAATGCCGGTAAATCGAGTCTTCTTAACGCGCTGACTGGTTCAGGTGTGCTTGTCCAAGATGAACTTTTTGCCACGCTTGATCCAACCGTTCGAAAGATGCGGCTGGCCAGTGGGCGGGAACTAACTTTGGCTGACACGGTGGGCTTTGTCAGGCACTTGCCGCATGACCTTGTTGAAGCCTTCCGTTCGACATTGACGGAAGTACAACACGCAGATCTCATAATTCACGTCGTTGACGGTGCAGACGAAGATCCATTCGGTCAAATATCTGCTGTACGTGAGGTGCTGGGTGAAATTGGTGCCCAGGCTATTCCGGAGTTAATAGTGGTTAACAAGACTGATATAGCCGACCCGGTTAATCTCGCATCTTTGGCGACACAGTTTCCGGGTTGCGTCATGGTGAGTGCAAATACCGGCGTGGGGATACCTGCGCTCCTCAATGTAATCGAGGACCGCCTACCCCATCACAATGTCCATGTGCGTGTTTCTATTCCTTATAGTCGAGGTGACGTTCTGGCCCGTATTCACCAGTTCGGTGAGAATGTATCTGTGAAACACGGTGAACTGGGCTCACTTGTTGAGGCTGATGTCCCCGAGTACTTAGCGGCTGAACTGGGTGCATCTATTTACTTGGTGGGTAATACAGCGAGTCCTTCTTGAGGCCTACGTTTTCTGATCTTGATCCACGCCAAGTGTTGGAAAAAGTGGTGCAACGTGTGTCAGGTGAGACCAGAAGTGGACAAATCACAATGATCTCTGTGATTGCGGATGCAATTAGTCGAAATGAGCACAGGATAATTCAAGCCGGAACTGGTACAGGAAAATCTCTAGGTTATCTGATTCCTGCAGCCACTTTCGCGTTGAACCAATCTCAGGGCGCAGTCGTTGTTGCTACGGCGACCCTGGCTCTTCAAAAACAATTAATGGAGAAAGATTTGCCTCTACTTGCCGAGGTACTAGCTCGTGATTTTGGTGTAGAACTGAAATATGCCGTTATTAAGGGAAGAAATAATTATGTGTGTTTGCAGAAGCTTCACACCACAATTCCGGATCCAGACCAGGAAGCATTATTCGAAATTGGCGCCAGTTATCTGAGCACACAGGCCATTGCGGTACGTGAATGGGCCGAGTCAACTCAGACTGGCGATCGTGACGAATACCCTGAGGAAATCGACGCTCGCGTTTGGCGTGGCTTCTCGGTATCCCGTCGTGAATGTATTGGAGAATCCAAATGCACATTTGGTCAAGAGTGTTTCGCAGGACAACGACGGAGCACTGCTTCAGATGCTCACATTGTGGTCACGAACCACGCGCTACTCGCCATTGAAGTCATTGAGGGTATTCCTGTTTTGCCGGAACACGATGTCGTGATTATTGACGAGGGACATGAAATCGTGGATCGCGCAACCAGTGCAATAACAAGTGAGCTTTCTGTGGGTATGTTAGAACGAACGATTTCATCGGCTTCATCACTCCTTATGGAACGAACAATTCAACTCGCGAATGAAGCAGCAAGTGCATTCGATACAGCCCTTGGCGTGCTGGTGGGCGATGCAAACAACATAGTTCGAATCATGGATTTACCTCCCGTGCTTATCGAGTCGCTGACGTTGATTCGCGACGCCATGGGAACCGCAATCGCCGAGATTGGCGGAGTTAAGAGTGACCAGCCTGATGTGACGGCTAGGAATCAGCAAATCCGAGGCGGGATGGAGGATATTCACGACACGGCGGGGCAGATCATCAATAATGGTGTATCGCTATCTGAAGATCATGTTGTGTGGATCGATCATTTTGGAAAGTCCGCGGTATTGCATTCAGCACCCCTGAGTGTTGCGTCGATCCTAGAGTCGGCACTCTTTTCTGAAAAGTGCGTTGTGGTTACTAGTGCAACACTGACAGCAGCCGGGAATTTTGATTCTGTTGCTAAAAGCCTCGGTATTCATGCAAGTCCGCGCCTAGAGACTGTTGATGTGGGCTCACCATTTGATTACCCCACTCAGGGCATTCTTTATGTCGCATCGCATGTGGCTCCTCCTTCGCCAGAGGGAATCTCATTGCAGGCATTAGATGAGATGGGTGAATTAGTCGAGGCTGCTGGGGGAAGAAGCCTAATTTTGTGTTCTAGTTGGCGTGCGGTTGAACGAGCCTCCGAGTATTTGCGTGTTCGAGTCGACACGCCGTTGTTCACCCAGAAGAAAGGCGAGTCTGCAGGTTTGTTGGTCGAGAAGTTTGCTCGTGATTCGGTAAGTTCGCTAATCGGCACCTTGACCTTGTGGCAAGGTGTTGATGTACCTGGTAACGCATGTATTCAGGTGATCATCGATCGGATTCCGTTTCCGCGACCCGATGATCCTGTTATGTCGGCTCGAGCTCGTGCGGTGGATTTGGGTGGCGGGTCTGGATTTGCCTCGGTCACCATGGCCAAAGCAGGACTGTTGCTCGCTCAGGCCTCCGGCAGACTTATTCGGCGCACCACCGACCGCGGTGTTGTCAGTGTGCTTGACTCGCGCCTGGCGACCGCGCGCTATGGGAGTGCATTGCGGGCGAGCATGCCGCCCATGTGGTTTACCACAAATAAAATGGCGACTTTGTCAGCACTTGAAAGACTCGCAGGTGAAGCTGAATCGGCAGGTTTGCCGTAAATCAAAGACGCCGTAGGACTGTGACAACCTTTCCCAGTATTTGCGCGTTGTCTCCGGGGATAGGAGCATAGGCGGGGTTGTGCGGCATGAGCCATACGTGACCATCGCGCTTTTTGAAAGTCTTGACTGTTGCTTCGTCCTCGAGCAGTGCAGCAACGATGTCTCCGTTTTCACACGTGGGCTGTCGTCGAACAACTACCCAGTCACCGTCACAAATGGCGGCATCCACCATGGAATCTCCCACCACCTTGAGACTAAATAATTCGCCTTCGCCGACTAATTCCCTGGGAAGGGGGAATGTTTGTTCAACCGACTGCTCCGCCAGAATTGGCCCACCGGCTGCGATCCTTCCCAAAACTGGGACGTTGGTTACTCCAGCAATCTCAGCGTTGCTGGTCTGATCTTGCGAATGCACCCGTTGTGCATGGCTTCCACCGGTGTGATGGGAAAGAACCAGGGCGCGAGGACGATTCGGGTCAATTCGGAGATAGCCGGCCTTCTGCAAATTCTTCAGTTGGTGGGCCACAGAACTAGGACTCGTCAGGCCTACGGATTCGCCTATTTCGCGAACACTCGGGGGGTAGCCTCGAACTTCGGTTGTACTGCGGATCATGTCGAGAATGGCGATTTGCCTCTCGGAGAGTGGTTCTTTTGCATGGGAGCGAATATCGTGAACGGTCCCGTTGTCATGCGGTGAAGTACCGTTGGATTCCACGGTGGGAACTTTGGTGATCCTGCTTGCCATGGATGTTGCCCTCTCATTCGAGATACTTCATTGTCAGAGGTATCTGGTTCTCTCAGGTCGTGAATGAAAACGCCTCCACGGTCTGCCCTACGCAGGTTACCCCTTGGCCCGACACGAATCAAACACATGTTCGAAATGTCGTGGATTCTTTCCCTTCACATGCTATAAATCGTACATCCGTTCGATTGTTTACCAGTTCGAGAAAGGCTTCCCCCATGAATAATCATCAGACGCCAATTACGTTGACCCCCAGAGGCAGGCTTGTCCTTGGACTTGTGGTGACTTTTATCGGTCTTTTGGCATGGATCACTGTCGGTGGCGGAACCGCTGACGCCTCGGCTGATCAATTTGCGAAAGTAGGAGACACTGTCGTGGTGCAACCAGGGGAGAGCCTCTGGTCCATCGCCACGGATATCGCTCCTGACAGCGATCCGCGCGGTGTAATTGTGGTCATCAGGGAGCTCAATAATCTCGGTACACAACACGTTTACCCTGGCCAATCCTTAATCGTTCCAGCCATATAAGAGTTTCCCCTGGGGGATCGATTCGACTAAGAGCCAGTGTTTTAGAGTGCGGAATGTGATCAAGATTGGATTGACGGCATCTGTTGTCATCGCGTTGTCGATGGCCTCAGGTCTTCCGGCCCATAGTCTCGAGCGAGACCCCCGTTGGCGAACGGGTGGGGATCCTCGTGCGTGTTCGGCTCCTGCGTGGCCCCAATCGATCAATTCTTCGGCGCCGGGTGCAGGCAAAAGGGTTTTAATCATTGGTGATTCCCTCACTCGAGATTCATCTGACATGCTGCGATCTTCGCTGCGCAAATCTGGATGGTTGCCGACTATCCGTTGCTTTGGGGGCAAACGACTGGATTGGGCAATTGACCAAGTACGTGACCAAAAGGCGTGGAAGAGTGTTCCCAGAACGGTCATCATCGCCATGGGTACCAACGATATGCGGTGGATTGACAGGAGTTTGACCTCCCAGCGAATGGATCAACTTCTTAATCGACTTGGCCCTGATCGGGATGTCATGTGGATCAATACCTTCGGGGGTAACGGTGACCGATTCAGCAAGGAAAAGCAGCGGTGGTTTAACAGGAAACTCGATCAAAAGGCCGATAAGAGACCGAATGTGGTCGTCATGCCTTGGGATGAAATGGCCGCCAAGGCCAAGATAAAGCTATCTTCGGCCATTCATTACACATATCCCGGCTATCGATTGAGGACACAGGAAACGGTGCAGATGCTCAATGCGGAGTTTGGTCGCGCCGAACCAGCCCCGATCGAGCGGCCAAATTCGAGTTTGGCCCTTAGCCCCTAGCGGCTCCCTCAGGCAGAGCCCCACGTGGCAGCAACACGCCGAATGGGGATTATTGCCAAACAGTTGCGTACCCCATGGGTTTGCACTAGATTCACACCCCTAGATGTAGTAGTAACACCGTTGTGATTTGTCCACAGGTTGTGGTTCTGAGCACACAGGTTGGCACCAAAACATCCACAAGTAGTCCACAAAAGCACAGAATTATCGTTACGAGTGTTACGGAAGTGGCAATCGAGGCGGTTGTGAACAAAGGAGAGTGAATCCAAGTGAAGTGTCCCTTTTGCCGCGAGGATGACTCTCGGGTAGTTGACTCGAGGACCGTGGATGAAGGTTTGGCAGTTCGCCGTCGGCGTGAGTGCAGCTCATGTGGGCGCAGATTTACGACCGCCGAATTCGCGGCACTTTCCATTGTCAAGCGCTCAGGTGCCACGGAGGCTTTCAATCGGCTCAAGGTGGTCAGTGGGGTGCGCAAAGCTTGTCAGGGCAGGCCGGTCAGTGAGGACAATCTTGCAGTCCTTGCACAGCGTGTGGAGGACAATCTCCGGGCCAGTGGCAACAGTGAAATTCCAGCCCAAGAAGTTGGGCTCGCCATCCTTGCTCCATTACGTGAACTCGACGAAGTTGCCTATCTCCGATTTGCCTCCGTGTACCGGTCCTTCGATACATTGGAGGATTTTGAAGCTGAAATTGCCCTTCTTCGTGCTGAAGGTGAACCCACTGGCCAAGAACCGGTCAGAAATTCTTGCACAACCGACTCGACTGTTACGCCATGAAGATTCACTCCGAAGTCACGAGCCAACACGGGACTTGACGCATCAAATAAAAACAAAACCGCATAACAACCACATAAGGACTTCCCATCACACTCCAGATACGAAAGGTACGTTCATGACACAGGCACCAGAAGCACCGGTAATCACACCCAAAGAAAGTTTCATTCATAACTCCGTCAAGGGCCAAGGCCTTGTCATGAAGCGGCTTTACACAACGGAGGGCGTGCATCCGTATGACGATGTTGTATGGGAACGCCGGGATGTTGTGCAAAACAACTGGAAGACGGGTGACATCGTCTTTGAACAGCGTGGGGTCGAGTTCCCTGATTTCTGGAGTGTCAATGCTTCGACAATCGTGACGACCAAATACTTCCGTGGAGCTGTTGGCGCCGAAAATAGGGAGTGGAGTCTCAAGCAGCTGATTGATCGTGTCGTGCTGACATACACCAAGGCGGGGCGGGAAAACGGGTACTTCCGTTCCGATGCCGATGCGGAGATTTTCGAACATGAACTAACTTACATGTTGCTACACCAGGTTTTCTCCTTCAACTCACCCGTGTGGTTCAACGTTGGTACTGCCGCTCCGCAGCAGGTCAGCGCATGCTTTATTCTCAGTGTCGATGACACCATGGATTCAATTCTTAATTGGTATCGCGAAGAAGGCATGATCTTTAAAGGTGGTTCAGGAGCGGGTTTGAATCTCTCGAGGATTCGCTCAAGTAAAGAACTATTGCGTTCATCTGGAGGTACAGCGTCCGGCCCCGTGTCATTCATGAGGGGTGCAGATGCTTCTGCAGGGACTATTAAGTCTGGCGGAGCTACACGCCGCGCTGCCAAGATGGTCGTCCTCGATGTGGATCACCCTGATGTTGAAGAGTTCATTGAGACGAAGGTGCGTGAGGAAGACAAGATTCGGGTCCTTCGCGATGCCGGATACGACATGGATCTGGGCGGGTCTGATATCTCCAGCGTTCAGTACCAAAATGCAAACAACTCTGTTCGTGTCTCTGATCTCTTTATGAGTGCTGTGGAGAATGGGGAACCGTTTGGTTTGACAGCTCGCACTGATGGCCGGGTTGTCGAGACGGTCGATGCTCGAGAGCTCTTCCATAAAATGACCCAAGCCGCGTGGGCTTGTGCGGATCCAGGTATTCAATACGACGACACAATCAATGATTGGCACACCAATCCTGAGACAGGTCGTATTAATGCCTCCAATCCCTGCTCTGAGTACATGAGTCTGGACAATTCCTCTTGCAACCTGGCAAGCCTAAATCTGCTGACATTTCTTAAAGAAGACGACACTTTTGATGCAGATCGCTTTGCTAAGGCGGTCGAATACGTCATCACTGCCATGGATATATCGATTTGTTTCGCAGATTTCCCCACGGATCCCATTGGCGATACCACCCGCAAATACCGGCAATTAGGAATAGGCTATGCAAACTTGGGTGCATTACTCATGGCGACAAGCCTTCCCTACGATTCAGAGGCGGGTCGAGCCTTTGCCGCGGGTATCTCGTCCCTTATGACGGGTACGGCATACAAGCGCAGTGCCGAATTGGCCGGCGTTGTAGGCGCTTATGAAGGCTACGGGCGTAACGAATATGCCCACAAGAGAGTTATGCGCAAGCATGCTGCGGCCAATGACAGTATTCGAACGGTGACCTCCCTTGACGGTGACGTCACTGCACTTGCGGGCAAGATGTGGGAGGAGTGCCTGTCGCTGGGCGACACCAACGGATGGCGCAATGCCCAAGCATCCGTACTTGCCCCCACGGGGACTATTGGTTTCATGATGGATTGTGACACTACCGGAATCGAACCTGATTTCTCGCTTGTGAAGTTCAAGAAGCTGGTGGGTGGTGGGTCAATGCAAATTGTCAACCAAACCATTCCACGGGCACTTCGCAAGTTGGGTTATGCCGAAGAAACGGTCGAGGCCATCATCGAGTTCATCGGCGAGAATGGACATGTAATCGATGCTCCAGGTCTCAAGACTGAGCATTACCCGATTTTTGACACCGCTATGGGAGCACGGTCCATTACCCCCATGGGTCATGTACGCATGATGGCAGCCGTCCAGCCGTTTATCTCGGGTGCCATTAGCAAAACTGTGAATATGCCCGAGGATGCAACTGTCGAGGAAGTGTCGGAGATCTACTTCCAAGGCTGGAAGTTGGGAATCAAGGCTCTCGCCATTTATCGCGATAACTGTAAGGTCGGGCAGCCTCTTAGCGATGCTAAGGCGAAGAAAGCTGACGCCATTGTGGAAGAAGCAGTCTCAACAGGCCAACCCGTGCGCAAGAGGTTGCCGAAGTCTCGTCCAAGTCAAACAACCTCCTTCTCGGTTGCAGGCGCAGAAGGCTATATGACCGCTGGCAGTTATGACGATGGTCAGTTGGGCGAGGTATTCCTTAAGTTGGGTAAGCAGGGATCCACTCTCGCAGGAGTCATGGATGCCTTCTCCATCGCGATCAGTATTGCTCTTCAGTATGGGGTGCCGTTGGAAGCGTTTGTGAACAAGTTCGTCAATATGCGGTTTGAGCCCGCAGGCATGACCGACGATCCTGATATTCGCATCTCGCAATCCATGATGGATTACATTTTCCGACGCCTAGCTCTTGACTATCTTTCCTTTGAGCAGCGAGAGGCTCTCGGGATTTATTCGGCGGCAGAACGAGCCGCAGAGGTTCAAGGAAACTCCACGCCAGCACCTGCAGCAGATCTCGACGTAGATGTCGTGACAACAGAAGACATGGTTGCGCAGGTGGCAGCCCCGGTTAAGTCGCAACCCGCGGCTGGGCAAGAGACCCAAAGCGCCCCGAAGACAGTGCACTCGAGTGCAGAATTGATGGAGGCAATCACTGGAACGGCATCCGATGCCCCGCTATGTATGACCTGTGGCATCAAAATGCGTCCGGCTGGTAGCTGTTACGTATGTGAAGGTTGTGGCAGTACCTCAGGGTGCAGCTAACATCAATAAAGCAATGCATAGTTGACAGTGTTGCAGGCTTTCAACCCCTATTATGAGGGTTGAAAGCCTGCAACTTTCATATTCCTAACCGCCACGACAAAGTTTTGAAGAGGAGTTCCCGCTGTGGAAACCCTGCTAAATCTTTTGGCGGGTATCGTGGTGGTGGGTGTCATTACCGCAGCCACTGGATACTTTGTGGCTCAAGAATTCTCCTATATGGCGGTAGACAGGTCTGCACTTAAGGCCCGAGCCGATGCAGGAGATGCGGGCGCATCCAGAGCTCTGCGTGTTACGCGGCGCACATCGTTTATGCTCTCGGGCGCGCAACTCGGTATTACGGTTACAGCTCTGCTCGTGGGGTATGTGGCCGAGCCACTCATTGGTCAATCAGTGGGCAAGATTCTGGGTGGAATAAATATTCCCATCGGAGTGGCGATAGGCATCGGTGCTGTCATTGCCTTGGTTTTTTCCACGATAGTCCAAATGATATTTGGCGAACTCTTCCCTAAGAACCTATCCATTGCCCGTTCGGAACCAGTTGCCATCGCATTATCTCGATCGACTCGTATCTATCTAGTGACATTTGGCTGGCTAATCGCATTCTTTGATGCCTCTTCCAACGCGCTTTTACGGATATTTCGAATCGAGCCCGTACACGATGTCGAGCACTCAGCTTCGGCAAGGGATTTGGAACACATAGTCGAAGAGTCACGGGATTCTGGCCAAATTCCCGATGAACTATTCTCCCTTCTCGATCGCATTCTTGACTTTCCCGATCAGAACGTACGCCACGCAATGGTGCCTCGGACAAAAGCTGACATAGTGTCGGTGAATGAAACTATTGCGGATGTCAGGCAACTGATGTCCCACGGCCACTCTCGATACCCAGTTCTCGCAGCGAATGGCGAGGATGTTCTGGGTGTGGTTCATTTACTAGACCTGCTTACCCAGAATCACAATGAAAACGCATCGGTTCGAACTATTATGCGTCCTGCTTTGCTGGTATCAACCGTCATGAGCCTGCCAGAGGCCTTAGAAGCACTCATGACCTCTGATAATCAAATTGCTTGTGTTGTTGACGAATATGGGGGATTCACTGGGGTCCTGTCGATTGAAGACCTTGCGGAAGAAATTGTTGGAGAAATCACTGACGAGCACGATTCCCCCGAAGTTTCGCATCATCACGATGGCGCTGGCTGGGTCATGAGTGGCGACACTCACCTCGATGAAGTGGAGCGGGCGATCGGTGAGGAACTTCCAGAGGGCAAGTATGAAACAATTGCAGGTCTGTCAGTGTCCGCCAAGGGAGGATTCCCCAAGATCGGCGAAATTATCTGGGTGGAGCTCCCATTAGCCCCCGATGACCTTATTTCTAACAAAGCCTTACCTCGTCGACGGCTTGGAATCGAGGCCTTGGAGATCGAGAGACATGTTCCCTCGCTCGTCCGTGTAGTTATTGAACGAGGTGAAACTTCATGAGTCTTTCGCCATTAAACGTTGTCCTGATAACCACGGTGATCATTGCCCTCAGCGCTTTTTTCGTTGCGGCGGAATTCGCACTTCTGGCTGCTAAGAGGCATCGCCTCGAGGATCGGGCACTGCATAGTCGATCAGCACGGGCAGCTCTCCGCAATGCGTCTGAACTCACCGTGTTGTTGGCCGGATCACAACTTGGAATTACAGTGTCAGCACTTGCTCTGGGCGCCATTACCAAGCCGGCCGTGCACGACTGGCTTCTGCCTGCCTTCGAAGGATTTGGACTCCCCGAGGTCACTGCAGATATTGTGGCATTCATTCTTGCGCTGTTTGTTGTGACCTTTCTGCATTTGGTCGTGGGAGAGATGGCGCCTAAAAGTTGGGCTATTGCGCACCCGGAATTGTCCGCAACAGTTCTGGCAATTCCCATGCGCGGGTTTTTGTTTGTCACCAGGCCCGTACTTATTGCATTGAATAATTCCGCCAACTGGCTGCTAAAACGGGTTGGTGTTGACCCCGTCAATTCCGTATCCGCGGCCCAGAACGCGGATTCACTCAAGCAGCTCGTTCAACACTCCGTACACACTGGAGCACTTGAAGTTGAATATTCAACCCGAGTAGCAGCAGCATTGGCCATGCAGTCAACGCCGGTCAAAACCTTGGTGCCTCTCGGTGTGCCCATTGCCATGGTCTCGACCTCGGCAACAGTGGGTCAGGTTCGCATGGCGTCCGAGAATAGTGGCCATCACCGGATTATCGTGGGGGATCAGATGGGAGAGTTGCCGCGTGATTCTCTCAATACTCGGGTCGTGGGAGTAGTGCATGTGCGCGATACCTTGACGAGCTCAGAGAATACGCCGATCCGGCGTTTGATTCGGCCGATTCTGCGATTACCGGCCGATCAGAGCATCTATGAGTCACTGGCTCAAATGCGTCGAACGAGTAGCCACATAGCGGTGGTCATGGAAGGTGTTCAAGTTGTCGGGTTGGTCACTCTCAGTGATGTGATCAGTGGCCTCGTTCAACACGATAGCACTTCGGCCCATATCGCAGTTGAAACTGCAAACACAACCACACCAAATCCTTGAATCCCACGCTTCTGAGGTCGCGATGATTTACAGTGACCGTAAGAGTCGCTGCGAGTAAGGGGTGTTTATGTCCAAATTGACGACCAAAATCGGTGGGATTCTTGGAATTGGAGTGCTGGCACTGACCGGTTGTTCTTCAAGTGCAGAATCCGAGGTTACACCGACCGTCACACCAACTCCATCTGAAACTGTTACGCCGATAGCTGCCTTGGCTGAAGACGCTTGTGCCGAGTACTTTGCCGTGGATCTTTTGCGGTCTGAACTCAATGGCGATATCTCGGGTCTAAAAAAGAAGCAACGGCAGGCGCTACTCGCCGATATGCAACTGTCCGTGGATCAACTCGTGGTGTCAATTGATGCTGCAGTTATCGGAGGAGAATTACCAGCCAAAGCATTGTCTAATGCGGAACGCATTCAGAACAATGTCAATAAAGCCAATCCAAAATTGGGAATCGCGGGAATCAATAAGAAGCAGAAAAAGAGAATAAACACTTCAGCTGAACGAATCGAAAGATACTGCGTGGCAGCAGGCAATGATCTTCCTATCGCCAATATTGATGCTCGAAGTAATTAGCTTTTGACGCGGCCGAAAAATTCCCAAGGTTTACTTGGTGTCAGCTACGGGTACAAAAGGTTGAGTAGGCGGATAGGGATTGTTGGGATCACGCCCGGTGAGATATTTCGCGACCCCGTAAATTGCTCCGGCAATGGGTACAGCAATGAGGGCGCCAACAATCCCCAACGCGATTGATCCAGCGGCTATTGCGAGAATGATCGCCAAGGGGTGCAAGCTGACGGCTTTGCCCATGACGAGCGGTTGCATGACATCGCCATCGAATGAGCCGACGATAACGGTCAAAACAATGACCAATAGCGCAATAATGGGACCTCTCTCGGCGAGGGCGACAACTGCTGCAAAGAAAGTGGCAATCGGCGCTCCGATGACCGGTATGAAGGCACCCAAGAAAACAACAGCCGAGAGGGCCGGAGCAAGGGGTACCTGAAGAATTGTCAGCCCAATAAAAACCAATGTGGCATCACAAAATGCAATGACGACGATACCTCGGGTATAGCCAGATATTGATCCCCAGGCGATGCTTCCGGAAACATTGACGGGTTCCTCAATTCCTTTTGGCAGCCACCCCACAAACCAGCTCCAAATTTTCTCCGGTTGTAGAAGGAAGAAAATTACTCCGAATAGGAATACGGAACCTGCGATTACCAGAGTTCCCAGGGAACTGACGGATCCGATCACTTCCGTCGCGACACCTTTTGCTGCTGTTTCGCCATATGAACTTGCTTGGCTCATGACGCTGCTGAGGTCTTCATCACTCAATTTAAGAGGGCCCTTCTGCAGCCAGTCCTCAAGCTCCGCTAATCCGGATTTCAAACTAGCCAACAGTTTGGGTCCCTCACTAATGCTAGAACTTATTACGACATACAAGATCGCAACAATTGCACTTGCAATGAGCAGTAGGGCGAGGATCATCGAGATCACTTTGGGTAACACTCGGTGAATGAGATTCATCACTGGTTGCGTCCACGCCGTTACCAGCATCGCAAAAAAGAGAGCAAAGACCACGGGAAAAATGGCACCGAAAATAACCACAACGACAGCCAAGCCAGCAAGAAGCACCAACACGCGCCAGGTGATGCCAGCCAAATTGCGTAGGGTGCCCGGAACTTCTGATCCCGATCCCGATCCCGAAGGTGGTGAGGCAGAGGCTTGCGTATCAGACATGTAATCCTCGTTATCTCAAAAGTGCGATGAACTTGAGTCAGTCAATACAGATAAGGCCATGAGGAGTATCGAACCATACGCGGACTACGCCGCGCTGCACATAATCGGAATCTGGGACCCAATTCACCATATTGGTGAGTGGCGCCAGCTCTTCTGAGAGTGGTCCGAGATCCTGGCTTGGGCAACTGATATCGATAGCTTTCACCGAGATTCCGTTAAGGGCACCGCTGGTTGAGGGGTGATCTAGTGTTGGGGATTCCCATTGGACAAAGAATGGGGATTGGGGGTGATCAATCGTGTCGAGAACTCCAAGTTGGCGCCAGTGCAGATCTAGGCCGTCTGGTCGGACTCGGTGCCCGTGTGCGGCCTTGCGCGCCAAACGTGACTCCACGATCGAAATGTCTTCCGTCGAGACAACCCATGACATCCATCCGCCACCGTCATTCGCAGCTTGCTGTACCGCTTGGCCGAAGGGTGCCTTAAGGGCGGATGGGTGATCGAGGGCGCTGACGACTTCAATATAGGAGCCATCGGCTAATGGCAAAATAAAATTCCTGGTACCAAATGAAGGGTGCCGTCCCCCGTCATAAAATGGGAAGCCTAGGTCACCACCAATTCTCTGCACAACATCAGCCAACTCGTTCGTTGAGCAGGCGTAGGAGATGTGATCGAGCCGCATGTGGCAATCCTGCCTAATGCCTGAAATACCCCCGTCAGCACCCCCGTTCGAATGGAAATGGGCAATGATTTCCACTCGAGTTATGACAAGGTATGGCCATGACAAATGAGCCCACCGAAGATATCCCCAAATCTTCCGGACAAGTACCCGACGGAACAGGTCCGTTAGCTTCTGCCTCGACTGACTCAACAGGGAGCGCTCCGATGCTGGATAAGAAAAAGTCCATCATCTTGGGACTCATCGGTCTGGCATTCATCGTACTCATCTTTTGGAAAGTAATTCCTCAAATTGGCAGCTACTCAGAGGCTGTTGAATCACTGTCGACAATGGGCACAGCGGCAATTGTGCTCATTGTCGTGACGGTGATTATTTACCTCGCCGCCTATGGCATCCCCTTTATGGCGGCTGCTCCTGGATTAAAATTCTGGAGGGCTCAACAAACGAATCAAGCAGCTTTTGCCATTAGCAATGGTGTCCCTGGTGGTGGCGCTGTTGGTCTGGCAGTTCAATACGGAATGTTGACGAGTTTCAAGATCTCAGGCACAAGCGCTACTGCTGCAATAACCGCCGTGGGCTTATGGAGCACTTTTGTGACTCTCTTTTTCCCTATCGTTGGCGTGGTTGTTATCGCATTGGCTGGAGTGGGGGGTACCAGCCATGCCGTGACAGGAGTAATTGGCCTTGCCATCCTGATTTTCATTGTAACCGCCTTTGTGCTCGTTATGAGATCGCAAAAACTAGCTGTAAAGGTGGGCCAAATCGGGAATAAACTGATCAACCCACTCCGAAATAGGATCAAGGCATTACATGACTTGGATCTGGTCAAGCCGGTAACAAAGTTCCGCCAAGACATGTACGACCTTCTCCGCAAGCGTTGGGCATTTCTCACCATCGCGCAAATTGTTGTCTCGTTTACGCAATTCCTTATCCTCTACGTGGCATTGAGAGGTGTCGAAGGCTGGGATGCCGCCGGTACGTCCTTCGCCGCCGCTTTCGGAGCTTTTTCTATTAGCCAACTTGGGCTCATGATCCCTATAACTCCTGGTGGTTTAGGAACCGTTGATGCAGCAATGATCGCCCTGTTAGTGAGTTTTGGTACAAGCACAGGAGACGCTACGGCTGCCGATCTGGTGTGGAGAGCGTCATCATTTATTCCTCAGATAGCTCTCGGCGTTATTGCGCTATTGCTGTGGTACCGCAAGGCGGGTCAAAGTTTGGCGCGTGTCACCCCAGCTGCCAGTTAGGTCAATCTTGACGCTTTTTGGTCTTGGGAGTGTCGCGTGTACCCGGCCCGAGGGGTTCCGTTATTGTTCGCTTCAACCCGGTCGTCGCGGGAGGGGAAGCCTTCGGCGACCGGGTCTTTTCATGCCCTTCCCAGGGTTAAGACGGTGACCTTTGCGTTTCCGAATCGCATGGGATACACAGGGTGACATGTAATGTGGGACTGTGAAAAATGAGCCACGTGAATGGCGAAAATTTGTTGCAATCGGCGATAGTTTCACTGAGGGTATCGCGGACAGAGGGTTAGGTGATTCCTATTACGGCTGGGCGGATCGATTAGCCCAGTTGCTTGCAGATTCGTATGCCACTGATTCCCACCCATTGAGGTACGCGAACTTGGCAGTTCGCGGGCGGCTTCTCACCGCGATGGTGGAGGAGCAAGTACCCCGCGCCCTTGAATTAGATCCTGATCTCGTGACATTTGCAGGTGGGGTTAACGACGCCATGCGTGGGACTTTTGATCTGGATCGCAAAGCTACCGAATTGGAACGTGGTGTCCGCCAATTACGAGAGGCTGGGATAGATGTCATGTTGGTTGGATTTGGCGATCCATCCGAATCATCTGGTCTCATGCGTCTTATTGCCGACCGTTTTGCAGGGCTCAACAGCGCAACCGTGGCAATCGCTGAAGCGTACGACTGCTACCTTTTGAATTTCTGGGGAATGGAATCCTTCACACAGGAATCCCTATGGGATGAAGATCGATTGCATCTCAATCCCACGGGCCATTCATTAGCAGCTCAGGCGGCATTGAAATCATTGGGTTGGGCAGAAACCAATGAAGACTTGATTATTCCCGTGTTGCCACACCAAGCTTTAATAGCTCAGTTGATTGGGCACGCAAAGTGGACCAAGCAATATGGAGTCCCGTGGATAAGTCGAAGATTGCGTGGCGTGTCATCTGGCGATGGCATTGATCCCAAATTTTGGTCCTACATTGACGTCTATCCTCGAGTCACTTAAAGGGATTGTTATCCACACTTTTAAGTCAAGTTGTCGTTCCCTCCACAGATGTATCGAGTTCGCTGACTAAGTTCTGAGTTGTCGACACGATCTCCCAATGCATAGTGAAGATCACGAGGCAAGAATTCAGGCATCAGTATCCAACTTCGTGAGCATCATCCAACGCTTTGGTTTTTGGCCGTCACAAAGCGTTGTGGCTCAATGGTTGGGCTGCGAAGGTGAGATTTTTGTCCAACGGATGGATATCCCGACAAATGAGATGCAAGGTGATTGGCTCGAAGCATTTATCAAGCCCGTACATTTGCATGCACCCACGGCCGTAGAGATATGGATTACAACTCGACATATTGACCAGAGCGATCTTCAATTCTTGATATTCCTGATCAATGCAGTCAATGAATTAGATGTTGAAGTTCTTTCAGGTTCCATGATCTGTCGGAGTCGGATTCGTTCAATTTCATGTATCGGATGCGAGAACGACCACAGGTGGAATCCAGGATCCGATCTTTCGATTTTGGCTAAATCGAGAGCAGAATTGGAGAATGAATTTGGTTACAGACCCGAATTGGGAGTGAATACCAAGGTGACAACACAAGCACGAGAACAAATGGATCCAGAATCCGTTGAGTGGCGCGACCAAGAGGTAAAATTCATACTCCAGATTGTGGAATCCAGTGAATGCCTCACCGACTCAATGATTGCGCGAGTGTGTTGCGCGCTGCAGGAAGTGAGAGTTCGGGATGCTTTTCTCTGGGATGTTGCAGCCGGGCACGTCAGCAGTGGTTCAGCAGCAATTCGGCTTTCCACGATGCTCCTACATGTAACGGGTGACCTCGCAGTGCCCATTGCGACCGTGGCCGGAACTTGTTGGTGGGTGAGCGGGAATGGCGCCAAAGCTAATATGTGTGTTGATCGCGCGAATGAAGGTTCGCATGGATACGGTCTGGCTTCATTGGTTCAGGCAGCCTTAAATGTGGGTTTGTCCCCTGAATTTTGGGTAGATACCGTCATGGAACTTAGCCGCGATGAGTGCCTTGTTGGGGTCAAGGTGGCGTAACCAGCCTTACGAATATATAGTTTTGCTTGGTCCAGAGATCAGTTCCAAGCCCCGGCTTACTGATCGGCAACCCTCCAACCGCGGTGGGGTGCTCCCGGTGGAGACCAGGCTTCGTGTGGGCGAGGCAAGCGCGGGCCTTGCACAAGGCAAGGCCCCTGATCAAGTGAGGGCCTCAATGCATTGGCGTTGCATATTTAGCTAAGAGCCTCGCGAGTGATCCGAAAAGGTTCTTGAATGGTGCAGTCCATGAAAACCCATTGGTTCCAAGGAGACACGAGAATATTGAAAGTACCTGCCATCGATGAATAAAGGAGTAATCACATGAGTAACGAGTGGTCATTTGAAACAAAGCAAATTCATGCAGGCCAAACGCCGGATTCTGCAACAGGCGCCAGGGCGCTCCCGATCTACCAAACCACCTCCTACGTTTTTAACGACACTGATCATGCGGCAAATCTTTTTGCACTCAAGGAACTGGGAAACATTTACACGCGCATCATGAACCCCACACAGGCTGCGGTCGAGGATCGAATAGCTGCCTTGGAAGGCGGCGTGGGAGCATTGCTGGTGGCAAGTGGGCAAGCTGCTGAAATGTTGGCCGTATTAAATATCGCCGAGGCTGGGGATCACGTTGTGTCCAGTCCCAGTCTTTATGGTGGAACGTATAACCTCTTTCATTACACTCTTCCAAAAATGGGGATAGAAGTAACATTCGTCGAAAATCCGGATGATTTGGAATCTTGGCGTGCTGCTATCAAGCCCAATACCAAGCTCTTCTATGGTGAAACATTGGCCAATCCCCGCAATGACGTTCTTGATATTGAGGGAGTCGCAGGAGTCGCACACGAATTTGGAATCCCCCTTGTCGTGGACAACACAGTGGCCACTCCTTATCTCATCCGGCCTTTTGAGTTTGGTGCTGATTACATTGTGCATTCGGCCACCAAGTATCTGGGCGGACATGGAACTGCGGTGGCGGGTGTGATTGTTGATGCGGGCACCTTTGATTTTGCCAAATATCCTGAAAGATTCCCCAATTACAATCAACCGGATCCGAGTTATCACGGACTTGTTTATGCGCGTGATCTGGGAGTCGGCGGTGCGTTTGGAGTCAATCTCGCTTTTATTCTGAAAGCCCGAGTACAACTACTGCGTGACCTCGGCCCTGCTATCAGTCCCTTCAATGCGTTCCTCATTGCTCAAGGCATTGAGACCCTCTCCCTGCGCATGGCCCGACACACGGAGAACGCAATCGCGGTAGCACAGTGGCTTCAAGCTCATGACAGTGTGCTGTCGGTGAATTACGCTGGCTTGCCCAACAGTCCGTGGTATGCCAATGGTAAAAAATATGCATCTTTGGGTACAGGTGCCGTTCTCAGCTTTGAGTTAGAGGGTGGTCAAGAAGCCGGCAAAAAGTTTGTTGAAGGACTTGAACTATTTAGCCACGTCGCAAATATTGGAGATGTTCGCAGTCTGGTGATTCATCCCGCATCCACGACGCATTCGCAATTGTCTCCAGAGGAACAGGAGGCAGCCGGGGTTACACCTGGTTTAGTCCGGTTGGCGGTCGGGCTGGAAGCACTTCCGGATATTCTTGCTGATCTGGAACTGGGTTTCGCGGCGGCTGCACGGTAAACACGTTGGAGAACGCAAATGTCTGAATATGGCCCACTCTCGTATATCGGGGATCCTCCTGCCAGCGCGGCTTGGCAGGAGGGTGATCACCCTGGTGATCGGCTGTTCATGGAAATCCCTGGTTTCGTCACGGAATCAGGCTTTGACCTTGGGGTCGTGCGTGTTGCATACGAAACGTGGGGTGAGCTCAATGCAGATCGATCAAATGCCATTTATGTCTGCCATGCGCTGACAGGCGATTCACATGTTGCCGGTCCAGCTGGGCAGGGGCATGTCACATCCGGGTGGTGGGATTCGCTGGTGGGATCAGGCCGGCCCATTGATACCGATCGGTATTTTGTTGTTTGCGCAAATGTCTTGGGCGGGGCTCAGGGAACGACAGGGCCCTCGTCTCGCGCGACCGATGGATCGCCTTGGGGAGGCCGCTTTCCGGTCGTCACGATTGCGGACATGGTTGCGGTCGAGCTCGAGCTCATGCACGCGTTAGAGATTCCGCAATGGCTTCTTATGCTGGGTCCTTCGTTGGGTGGAATGCGGGTCCTCGAGTGGATGTCCCAGTATCCCGAATTGGTGCGAGGCGGATTAGTTCTGGGATCGACGGCCGCGGTGTCCGCAGACCAAATTGGTATCCATGCAACGCAGGTGTTAGCAATTGAGTCTGACCCCAATTTCCATGATGGAAATTATTACGACGATCCGGTAGGCCCCATCGCTGGCATGGGACTTGCTCGTCGAATTGCTCATCTTACCTACCGAAGCGAAACAGAGTTAGATGTGCGGTTTGGTCGGAGTCCGCAGGAGGGCGAAGATCCCTATGTCGATGGTCGTTTCGCAGTGGAGTCGTATCTTGATCATCATGCAGATAAATTAGCTAGACGATTTGATGCCAATACGTACATCGCACTCACAAGGGCCATGAGCCTGTTTGATGTGGGCAGGAACCGTGGTGGAGTTGCCAAATCCCTTTCCAAAATCACTCGACCACTCACGGTTGTTGGTATCGATTCAGACCGGCTTTTCCCCATCCGGCTGCAACAGGAGATAGTTGATTTGACGCCGGGGGCTGATCGATTGCACATTCTGCGATCGCCTTATGGCCACGACGGGTTTCTTGTCGAAGATGAGCAGGTGGGGGAGTTCACCCGTCACGCTCTTGCCAGGGCAGAGCAGGAA
This sequence comes from Candidatus Nanopelagicales bacterium, assembly GCA_018402075.1. The sequence continues at coordinate 456,510 of JAGYJP010000002.1, forward strand.
GCAATCGTCGAAACTTAGTTCTCCACAGGAATAAAACTAATTCTTGTCAGACTTATTTCGCTTGGTGACAATGATGGAATGACCACTGGCAATATCCGCAAGATTGAGAGAACTGCGATATTTTCCGTCCTCATTATTGTCGTGGTTCTGTGGACGGGGTGGCTTGATTCACCCTCAATTTCAGCCAATCCCCACGTAATTGGAAACCCCCAAGAAATCAGATATGAAGGCAGTGGCGGGCTGATTCTCCCAACATCAGTCCACACCGAGGAAAGAAGTCGCATGGCCTATTGTCGTGATTGCTCTTGGAAGATGACTCCAGCCTGCGTGCCAAGCTCGAATAACTACTGTGATGCGGCAATCAGATCGTGTCCGGGTCTCATTGATCATGTACGCACATGGTTTAGGCCGGCCGACGGAGACTGGGTTGAAACCGGATTGATCTGTCTCACTACATATCAGATTACGACGGTCGCAGATATTGAAAGTCAGATACTGGAAAGTTTTCATCAGTACGTGCCCCCATTGAGGCCTCGATGTTGGCCAACCCAAGGGGCCATCGTTCGTCTTCCCTATATTTGTGAATCTGGCCAGACGTCGGAGGCTCGCAGTTGGTCTCATTTCGTCTCAGGATTTCAGATTAACATCTCCGCGACCCCTCGCTGGACGTGGAATTTTCATGGATCCCAACTCCGCACGGGTAGCCCAGGAGGGCCTTTTCCAGACCTCTCGGTGAGTCACACCTTCGTCGAACACGGCAATAGATCCCTTAACTTGGTGAGTCGTTGGGAGGGGTCTTTCACCGTTGGCGATCTGGGCCCATTTCCCATCGACAGGCGCCTTGAGCAGTCTCGTTCATGGGTTACATCTGTGGGTGAGGCGCGGGGTAAGTTAATGAGACCCGGTTAGGCGTTCTCGTGGCTGTCATGTCAAGATAAGCACGCCCGAACAAGCCTGCTGGCTTGACTCGGGCACTTGTTATGGGCAATTCGGCAGAAGGGCAACCACTTTCACATGGCAGCGACAGCGAAGAAGACCGGCGCGATATCCGCATCGAAGAGCACTATTGCTGCGAAGAAAAATACTAAGAAGGCAACACCGTCTCCCAAGAAAACAGTGGTTAAGCCAACTGCGAAGAAAGCTGTGCCTGCGAAGAAAGCTGTGCCTGCGAAGAAAGCTGTGCCTGCGAAGAAGGTACCGGCATCTAAAAAGCCCAACGCAAAGGGCGATACTGGTGCCAAGGGGCTTGCGGACGCAATAGTTGAGGTAATTGATCTCGGTGATGAAGTAATACAGCTGGCTCAGACCGACGAACCAGACTTGGAGATCGCTGCAGAATTAGAAAAGGACTTGGAAGCGGATCTTGAAAAGGATCTAGCGGTTGTTCTAGACGAACCAACTCCGGGCGCGGATGACTCAGCAAGTTTTGTGATCTCCCATGTAGATGAGACCGACGAACCGGTTCAAACCGTAACCGTTGCCGGCGCCACTGCTGACCCGGTTAAGGACTATCTCAAACAAATTGGCAAGGTTCCATTGCTGAACGCTGAAATGGAGGTGGAGTTAGCTAAGCGCATTGAAGCAGGCCTGTTTGCTGAGGAGATGCTCAATGAAGGCGGCAAAATGGATAAGAAGACGCGCGGCGACATGGAATGGATTGCTGTTGACGGTAGGAGAGCCAAGAACCATCTTCTTGAAGCTAACTTACGCCTTGTCGTATCTCTGGCAAAAAGGTATACCGGGCGAGGTATGTTATTTCTCGATCTCATCCAAGAAGGCAATCTCGGTTTGATTCGTGCCGTGGAGAAGTTCGACTACACCAAGGGATACAAGTTTTCCACTTATGCAACGTGGTGGATCCGGCAAGCTATTACGCGCGCAATGGCTGACCAAGCAAGGACCATCCGCATTCCTGTACATATGGTAGAAGTCATTAACAAGCTTGCTCGGGTCCAGCGACAAATGCTCCAGGACTTGGGACGCGAGCCAACGCCTGAAGAACTCGCCATGGAACTAGACATGACACCTGAAAAGGTTGTCGAAGTTCAAAAATACGGTAGGGAACCCATTTCTTTGCATACTCCTTTGGGTGAGGAAGGGGACAGCGAATTCGGCGATCTTATTGAAGACTCGGAAGCTATTGTTCCCAGCGATGCAGTGTCCTTCACCCTGTTGCAGGAGCAATTAGAATCAGTTTTGGACACCTTGTCAGATCGAGAAGCGGGGGTTGTCCGAATGCGGTTTGGCTTGACAGACGGTCAGCCTAAAACTTTGGACGAAATCGGCAAGGTCTACGGGGTTACTCGGGAACGAATTCGGCAGATCGAGAGTAAGACGATGTCGAAATTGCGCCATCCATCCCGATCGCAAGTTTTGCGTGATTACCTGGATTAATCTCGGATCCGTCCAACCTGCACCTGTGGGGGGAATGCAAGGGCGTTAACACCCGGTCGCCAAGACTGGGCAGACACGGCGCCTGCCGAACTACTGTTATACGGGCGAAGATTCAATGAGCTTATGAAGTTCATTGACAACCCGCTGGGCTCGAGGTGCGAGTGCTTCTTCGTGAGTGCTCCAATGGTGGCCGCAGAACAGAAGAACTGACCCGCCAGTTAGCTCGGCAAGGACATATGCCTGAGCTCCACAACGGTCGCACCTGTCAGATGCGCTGAGCACAGGGAGTGAAAGCGTTTGAGCTGCTGTTTCGGCCATAACCGTAGTTAACCATGGGAATTGGCCATTGGCACGTAAGAAGGCGCTTGGTTCGCCATCAGCGAATAAAGCGCTTGACGGGCTGCCTAAGCCACTTTTTGGGATTTATTGACTAAGTTGAGCCGGTGGCATCAACTCGCAACAAACCCCTTTCGTCTATCACAACAGGTCAGAATGAAGACTCGTACACGGCAAAAAATTTGGCGATCCTCGAAGGGCTTGAGGCCGTTCGTAAACGTCCCGGGATGTATATCGGTTCAAATGATGGCCGTGGACTCATGCATTGCCTCTGGGAGATTGTGGATAACTCGGTCGATGAAGCACTCGCAGGTCACTGCACCCACATAGGCATCGTGCTTCTTTCCGACGGATCCGCCCAAGTCACTGATAATGGTCGGGGAATCCCCGTCGATATGGAGAAGCGGACAAAACTTAGTGGTGTGGAAGTTGTCATGACAAAACTCCATGCTGGCGGCAAGTTTGGGGGCGGTTCGTACACCGCTTCCGGCGGTTTACACGGCGTCGGTGCTTCTGTGGTGAACGCGCTGTCGTCACGTCTAGATGTGTCGGTTCACAGGTCAAGCAAAATCTATGGAATGTCTTTCAGGCGTGGTGTTCCTGGAGTTTTCAGTGCCGAAGGTCCAGATGCCGATTTCGTGAAAAAAAGTGGTCTGGAAGTGACTGGGAAATCCCCAAGAGGGAAGACCGGGACTGTTATTCAATGGTGGGCAGACCCCCAGGTATTCACCAAAGATGCCGAATACGATCGCGTGCAGCTCCGAGAAAGGGCACTCCAAAGCACTTTTCTGGTGCCAGGTCTCACCATTTCACTCGAGGATAACCGGGATCCCTCGGACCTCTGGTCGGAGACTTTTCAGCATAGGGGCGGCCTGGTCGAGTATGTGTCACATTTATCGACGGCCGAACCCGTGGGTGGAGTCATATCGTTGACGGGATCAGGGCACTTTCATGAAACTGTGCCAGTTCTGGATGATCAGGGGCATATGGTCAGCCAGGAAGTGGATCGTGACCTCGGTGTAACAATTGCGCTGCAGTGGGATTCAGGCTACGACACAACCCTAAAGTCGTTCGTCAACGTAATCTCGACGCCCAAAGGGGGAACACATGTTGCCGGTCTGGAGCGCGCTCTCACAAAGGTGTTCAATGAATATTTGAAGTCGAGCAAGATCCTCAAAGTGAGTGAAGACAACGTCACAAAAGACGATATCTTTGAGGGTCTTACGGCCGTGGTTGCGGTTCGGCTGGCAGAACCTCAGTTTGAAGGTCAAACAAAGGAGGTGTTGGGAACGCCCGCTGCCTCCAGAATCGTGTCCAATGTCGTCACCAAAGAATTGACTGCATGGCTTACTTCGCCTCCGCGCGGGGAGAAGGCTAACGCTCGTACCATTGCGGAGAAGATTGCAAATGCGATGCGCGCAAGGGTGGCCGCTCGCAGCCACCGGGATACCCAAAGACGAAAGACTGCCCTGGAATCGTCATCGATGCCCGCGAAACTCGTTGATTGCCGCAGTACAGGTGTTGAAGAATCAGAATTGTTCATTGTTGAAGGGGATAGCGCATTGGGTACGGCGAAAACGGCCAGAGATTCAAGACATCAGGCTCTGCTGCCTATTCGCGGAAAGATTCTCAATGTTCAAAAGTCTTCCCTTTCTGATATGTTGAAAAACGCAGAGTGTGCCTCAATAATTCAAGTCATCGGTGCGGGTTCAGGACGAACTTTTGATATTTCACAGGCAAGATACGGGAAAATTATTCTGATGTCTGACGCCGATGTGGATGGAGCACACATTAGGTGTCTGCTGTTGACCTTAATAAACCGATACATGCGACCATTATTGGAAGACGGCCGTGTATATGCAGCGGTGCCACCATTACATCGGATCGAGATTATTAATGCCGGTTCGAAGCCTAATGACATTGTGTATACCTATAGTGATCAAGAAATGCGTTCGGTTCTAAATGACGCGGCTAATAAAGGCAAGAGGGTAAAAGATCCAATTCAAAGGTACAAAGGTTTGGGAGAAATGGATGCTCATCAGTTGAGGGAAACCACCATGGACTCCTCTCGGCGCACCTTGCGTCGAATGACCACTGGCGATGCCCACGTAGCTGAAGATGTTTTTGATTTGCTCATGGGTTCAGATGTAGCTCCGAGGAAGGAATTTATAGTGACTGGTGCCCAATTACTGGATCGATCAAGGATTGATGCATGAACGAGAACACATTCGAAGTTGGCTTTTCTGACGTGCTGTCAGGTAACAGTGATTTTGTGCGTTCTTTCGATGACAGTGATCTCACTGGCTTCGCGCGCAGAGGACTTGCTATCGTGACGTGTATTGATTCCCGAATTGATCCGCTGGCTCTCTCTGGGATGCACGCTGGTGATGTTAAAATCTTGAGGAATGCTGGAGCTAGGGTCACCGAGGATGTACTGCGCACATTGGTACTTGCTTCACATCTCTTGGGTGTTTCCAGGGTGCTCGTGATGCCTCATACTGACTGTCGGATGGCTTCGGCTGACGAATCTGAAATTCATGCCGAGATACTTCGAGTCTCGGGCATTGATTCCCGCGGGATCGAGATTAGGACTGTCTCGGATCAACGCGCATCCCTTGAGTTGGATATCACTCGAGTGCGCTCGTTCCCCTTGTTGGCACCGAGCATCGTAGTTGGCGGCGCGATTTATCATGTTGATACTGGTGTCCTTGAGCCCATTGATTTCTAGATCTGAGCTTACGAAGGAACTGGAGTAGCGGATGCGTGTCGCGATTGTGGGAGCTGGACCTGCGGGCATTTATGCTGCCGAATCCTTAGCAACTGACCACCAAGTTGAGGTGGACATCTTCGATACGCTTCCGGTTCCATGTGGATTGGTGCGGTATGGAGTAGCTCCTGACCATTTCTCGATTCGTTCCGTGCGCGACAAATTGGCAGAAACTCTTGAGCATCCACATGTGAGATTCTTTGGCAATGTCACAGTGGGTAGAGATGTATCAACTCAGGAGCTTGCTGACATCTACGATGCAGTCATTTACACCTACGGAGCTTCACAAGACAAAGAACTGGGTATACCGGGCGAAGACTCCTCCTCCATTATCCCTGCAACCGAGTTTGTCAAGTGGTACACCGGTCATCCAGACTCTCAAGATTATTCACGTGCCCTGGCAGACGCCGAAGACGTAGTTGTTATTGGCCTTGGAAACGTTGCGGTAGACGTGACAAGAATACTTACAAAATCTGCCCAAGAGTTGAGTAGCACTGACATGCCTGACTCAGTCATCGATGCGTTGCGTAATAGCTCGGTTCGGAGGGTGCATGTTGTTGGCAGGAGGGGCCCTCAACATGCGACATTCACGACCAAGGAACTCAAGGAGTTGGGTGAGCTGGACGGAGTTGCCGTCCAGATACACGCAGCGGACCTTCCGGTCGATGACATAAACGCTAGTGTTGGCAGTCGAGTTGTTGAAAAGAACCTGAAGGTTTTACGTGAATGGGCCGGGAGAAGCTTAGGAGCCTCTCCTAGAACAATTGAATTCAGATTTTATTCAACTCCTCAGTCTTATTCGGAGCAAGAATCTGAATTCATTGTGGAACGCATGAAATTGTTGCCTAATGGTGATATCGAACCCACCGGCCAGTATCACAAGCTGCCAGCAGATTTGGTAATCCGGAGTGTGGGATACAAGGGAGTTCGGATTCAGGGTTTGCCATTTGACGCGGCACAAAATGTTATACCGAGCGTGGGTGGGAAGGTGCCCGGTTCAGAAAAAACTTATGTCGCAGGTTGGATAAAACGAGGACCAACAGGGATTATCGGAACAAATAAAAAAGATGCCGTTGCTACCGTCACAACACTTATGTCGGAACTTTCACATGATCACAGTAAAGCGGAATCTCCCGATTTTATTACCTCGCTACTCGCCGAACGAGGCGTCGAGTTTGTGGATGCTCAAGGATGGAAAAGAATAGACGCTGCTGAGCGTGCCTACGGGAAAAGGAGTGGCAAGGAACGAACGACAATCCAACGTCGCGAAGATCTCCTGGATTGCGCCAAGGGCTCTTAATTACTGTGCCACTTGATACCACAACCCAATGATGGTCGGCCACCGTTGAACTTTTGCCCCTTGATCGCGAATTGAATCGCGTTCCGAAGGTGGCTGCCGTTCACCTCTAAATCACCGGATGGTCTCGAGTCGTCAAATGCACCTCGATACACCAAAGCTCCAAGAGCGTCGAATACATAGAAATCTGGTGTGCAGACCGCTCCAAATGTCCGTGCGATTTCTTGAGAGCTATCCACCAAGTAGGGAAAATCCCAATGTGAGCGTCTAGCCTGTTCCTGTAGGCCATGAATGTCATCGTCCGGGTAGGACTCCACATCATTGCTACATATGGCAATAAAGACTATGTGTGTATTTTCGTTGTGAACTTTTCCAATCTCTTTTTCTATCCATTTAACGTAGGGACAGTGATTACAGGAGAAAAAAATGACAGACACATTACCGCTTGTGAGTTGTCGAAGATGGCGCACATCACCCGAAATGTCGCGTAATTCCACATCAGGCACCTGGCGGATTGTGGTTATGCGTGACTCTACAGGCATATCTGTGCTCCTATTGTGTTTGTATAACTGCTGAGGCGTAGATTTATCGATTGTTGTACTTTGGCGCCGCACGATTCCGATCTTTCGGGCCCAGCATGGATATCCATTTCACAATTCACGCTATTTCCATCAGCGTGACCGTGATGGGTGTGGGGTAGTGGAGGGCATTCTTCCAATGTCTTTTGCCATGTAATGGACCAGTAGTTGGGCATGCTCGCCTCAAGAACCTGATGGCAGGGGGAAAGGTGGCTTCTGCCACGGACATTGTCACGCGGGACATCACCATGTCTGATCATCTGTAGGGCACTGTCTATAGATAGTCGGCCCAAAACCCAGTTGCCAGGCAAATACAAGCCGGTAGGAGCAAATCGGTGGCCCCCGATATGAGTTCCCTCCCACACCTGAGAACTCTCATTCACAGACAATTCTGCGTCTAGGGATCGTCTCAGAGCGATTCCCTCTACCGCACAACACTTATCTCTCGAGCCGTTGGTGCAGATAACGAGCATCGGAGGAGCCGGCAATGAGTCTGCTTCGCAAGGAATTTCCGATAGAGACGATAACCGTCCGGTCCGGAACTCGTGTGATCCCTGTGAGATCCAATATTGGAATCCATTGGCGAGATCCTTGGTCAAATGCTGGCGGACCAATAAAATTTTGTATTTGCGATCTGCGGCCCATTTTTTGATCCCCTTGGACACAGATGATTCTACTGCCGTGGATCCCCATGCACCGTCTGACCGGATAAGTAGCCAACCCTGTGCCATCGGCGCTGTGCCTAATAGAGACTCTGATAGCGCTTGGCCGGAGCACGGAGTAAAAGTGTCCATCACCATGTTTTCTGGGGTCTAGAACTCATGGGGATATATTTCCTGAAATCGCGTCAACGGGCAGCGGCAGTGCGGATCCGGTGCCATCACGACGGTTATCGACATCAGGCAAGGTGGCCGGCATGCCACTGGAGGTCGCTGCCCGTACCGGGCCTTGCCCAACCCACGCCTTAATCACCAGATCCTCATCGGCACGGAACTTGTGGCATCTGATTCCCGCGGTCGCGCGCCCTTTCGAGGGGTACTCCGAGAGGAGTGTGACTTTTGCATTGCCCAACTCTGTCCCAGGCAATGATCTACTCGAGCCAGAAACCGTCGCTACTAAGTTCATGTCAGCAGGCAAGACTGCCCCTCCGAAAACAAGATGCGATCCATTGAGTTTCATTCCCACAACTCCGCCAGCGGAACGACCTTGTGCTCGAAGCCCTTTGATCGGGAAATGCAAAAGTTGACCTTGGGAATTCACCATAACGACATGGCACTTGTTGAGTCTCTCAGCAGGTGAACTCACAGCCGCAATGACTGAGTCGCCAGTTTCTAGCCGGATGACGTCCCATTGCGGTCGACTAATCGCATGCCCTTCTGCAAGTCGCTTCACAATACCTAAGCGAGTGACAATCAGGATTTCCGCGTCGATTGGGCAAAGCGCCACTGGTTGTTCATCGTGGGGCAGGTCTATAAATGCTCCCAAAGGAGCGCCGCCGCTCAAAGCGGGAACTCCTACTGTGCTCGGAATATTGGGAATATCGACAACGGATATTCGATGCACGTTACCTAGGCTTGTCACTAATCCAATCTCGCCTCGAGTATTTGCGGGTATAACAGAAATAACACAATCATGAGCCTGTCGCTGGAGATTAGAATGACTTATTTCATTGAGTAGCGTGTAATGGGAAGTTCTGGCAAGCAGGCCCGTGCTTGACATAAGGACAAAGCAGGGTTCATCGGCAACCTCGAGATCGATGACCCTGTTCTTTACTTGGGTACCAGAGGACTCCAAGAGCAGAGTCCTGCGCGGCGTGGCATGTTTGGCTGACGCATCAGCCAATTCACGACTGACTTTGTCGCGCAGTAGAGCTGGATCGGCCAATAGGCTTTCGAGTTCTTCAATCATGGAGCGCAAGGAATCTGTTTCCTTCTCAATTTCGATTCTAGAAAATTTGGTTAGCCTTCGCAGTGGCATATCCAGAATGTAAGTAGTTTGAAGATCTGATAAGTCAAAGATGTCTATGAGGCGTGCTTTTGCTTCTGCAGAGTCTTCGCTGTCCCGAATTACTTGAATAACTTCATCGATATCTAGGATTGCAATCAGCAAGCCATCCAGAAGGTGCAGGCGATCTTGTGCAACAGTCTTCCTGAAAACACTCCTTCGAGTGATGACTTCAATCCTGTGATCGATAAATACCTGAAGGAGTTCTCGTACGCCGAGTGTTTGTGGTTGCCCGTTGACTAGAGTTACAGCATTTATTGTGAATGATTCCTCTAAAGGCGTCATCTTGAACAGTTGCTCCAAAATTGCTTCTGGCGAGAACGTGCTCTTGCATTCAATAACCAGATTCAATCCCGAATCTCCATCCGTGAGATCGACAATGTCAGAGATTCCCTGGAGTTTCTTGGCAATTACTAGTTCCTTGACCCGTTCAATTATTCTTTCGGGTCCAACGGTTACCGGTAATTCCGTTACTACGATACCGCGCCTCCTCGGGGACACTTGCTCGATTCGGGTGCGTGCTCGAATGCGGAATGTGCCCCGTCCAGTTTCATACGCATCGCGAATGCCATCCAGCCCAGTTATTACCCCTCCGGTGGCAAAGTCTGGCCCTGGCATGAATGCCATAAGTTCTTCTAGGGAAGCATCAGGATGGATAATAAGGTGGCGTGTGGCATTCACGACCTCGGATAAATTATGAGGTGCAAGATTTGTCGCCATACCAACGGCGATTCCACTGGCTCCATTAACGAGCAAATTAGGTATCGCAGCTGGAAGGACAACTGGTTCCACCTCTCGACCGTCGTAATTCGGGGTGAAATCAACAACGTCCTCTTCGATTCCGTTCGTCATGGCAAGCGCGGTTTCTGCCAAGCGAGCTTCGGTGTATCGCATGGCTGCTGGACCATCGTCTAAGGATCCAAAATTTCCGTGCCCATCGATCAGTGGCAGTCTCAGTGAGAAATCTTGGGCCATGCGTACAAGTGCGTCGTAGATGGCTGAGTCTCCGTGTGGATGAAGGCGACCCATGACTTCGCCAACTACGCGAGCACTCTTTACATGCCCCCGATCAGGGCGTAGTCCCATTTGTGCCATTTGAAAGAGTATTCGGCGTTGTACCGGTTTGAGTCCATCGCGAGCATCAGGTAGTGCTCTGGAATAGATCACCGAATAGGCATACTCGAGAAAGGAACCACGCATTTCCTCTGCAACATCAATGTCGATTACCCGCGATTCAGGGGACGAAGACTTCTTAGATCGCATGATTCCTTTCCGATTGTTTTAGGCTCTACTTCTGCAGAAAAAATCTAGATTGCGTGCCTGGTGGTCGCTCAAGACACGACTGTGCAATTGTCACGAATTCTCTGGCTCGGGACTAGCACCGACACGGGTTAACGCCAGGGCGGCTGTCTGATTTCCGTGGCGAAGAGCAGATTGCAGGTTGTTGGGATCTGGGATCCATCGATGTAGAAAACCGGCATTGAAGGCATCACCTGCCCCAGCGGTCGAGATGATTTGCCCCGTACTGGTGATCGGGGAGTATTCCATTGAGCCACTCCCTGTCAAGGCGATTGCACCATCCTTTTCCAGGGTCATAACGACGGTGCCCGCGACAGGTGAATCTTGGTTGAGTAATGTCAGTAGCGCGCGCAATATCTGATCATGAGGAACCAGAGATGGATAAGGGTCATCTTGCGACAGTCGATACAACTCTTGCGCCTCTTCTTGGTTGGCCAGTAACACATCAGTGAAGCGCAGTGACTCAAGAATTGTGTTTTTGTGACGGGACAGCAAGGCGTGGGACGCCGGATCAATACTGATGGTGAGGCCGCTATCCCGTGCCCGCTGTAGGGCGGACACGGCGCTCTGGGCAGTCGTCGAATGGAATAGCGAATAGGCGGAGAGGTGGAAGTGGGCCAGCTCCTGCCGTGGCCATAGCGACTCAAGTTCAGCGGGAATCATATGGGCATTCGATCCCGCGCTGGGGAGCATGGTTCGGGAACCATCGGACTCAGTGAGCACGATGCACATTCCCGTCGGATTATGAGGATCAATTTTGAGTAATGGCATCACGCCGTTATTGCGCAACGTAGTAGATGCGTAATCACCAGCGCCATCTTTGCCTACTGATCCAAGAAAAAAGACAGGATGGGATTCATGTGCCATCCATAATGCCGTATTCGCCGCACTTCCACCCTGAGTCAATTGGATGTGTGTTGGTAGATCACTACCACGAGCACCGAGCAACGATTCGAATGAAAATATGTTGGCATCAATGTCGATCATTACATCGCCCATGACGAGTACATGCTTCGATTGGTTCATTGATGCCGATTCCTAAGTATTAGGTCTTATGAGAGACAGCGATTTGTGCAGCAAGTTCCGCATTTCTAACGATGATGTTTGCATTCACAATCAAACTTGCTCCATGTGTCGCGCGATGGAAGTGATCTAAAAGAAATGGCGTCACTTGCTTTCCCGCAACACTTCGCTCTCGCGCCAAATCCAAACCCTCACGCAATACTCGGTCGTGTAAATCTGGATCCAATTGTAGATCGCGTGGTAACGGGTTGGCGATCACCAAACCACTTTCCATGTTTAGTCTCTTGCGTGATGACATGACGTTGGCAATTGACTCGGGATCGTCCAGACGCCAATCCAGTGTGTGGCCTGAGTCGGTGAGGTAGAAGCCTGGGAATTGATGGGAACCATAGCCAATAACTCCCACGTTGAGAGTTTCCAATCGCTCTAACGTGGCTCCAACATCGAGTATTGATTTAACCCCTGAACAGACGACAGTCATGGGGATCGAGCTAAGTGCTATTAAGTCTGCTGATTCATCCCAACTGTCTCTAGCTTGCCGATGAACCCCACCAAGGCCCCCGGTAGCAAAAATAGTAATGCCAGCCATGTATGCCAGATGGCTCGTGGCCGCGACCGTTGTAGCCGCGTATCCATCCTGAGCACAGACAATACCCAAGTCTCGAATGCTTGCTTTGATGACATCGTCTCGAGTTGCTACTTCACTTATTTGCTCGACGGATAGTCCCACGTGAACCTTGCCAGCCAAAATTGCAATGGTTGCTGGAACCGCACCGCAAGATCGCACGGTGTCTTCAACTTCGCAAGCGACACGAATATTTTCAGGTTTGGGGAGGCCGTGGCTGATGATTGTTGATTCAAGTGCCACAATCGCTCCGCCACTGGCGATTGCCTTTTGGACTACCGGATGGATGACGAAAATGGATGAATCTAAGGCTCGTGGTGTCACAAACAGACATTAGCCCTAGACTTATAAGCAATGAAGTCCGGTGTCCACGAAGATCATTTGAGATCTGATCTCGATCGCCACGGCTATTACCCTGAAGTGGTTTTCGAGGCCCTGGCTACTGCATTAGGTCATGAAAAACTCCACGCCTACGTGGTTCAACATGAGGCAGCGTTCGATCGAGATGAGCTTCGTCGTCACATGACTGTCTTAGCTCTTACACCGACGCGGCTACTCGTGAGTCACACCGATGATCACGTACTTGATGGTATTCCACATGCTTCGTCATCCACAGAAGCTGTGCGTTTAGACAAAGTGAACTCCATTGTTGTTACGCGAGTAGTGCGCGATCCTGCAGGGGTTAGCGGTGACGTATCGACCATTGAAGTAGTGCTCACTATTGGATGGGGAGCTGTCAACCGAATTGAATTGGAAGTCGCGTCTTGTGGAGACCCGTCGTGCGATGCCGACCACGGCTATACGGGTACTTCAAGTAATGATGACTTCTCGCTGAGAGTGTCCGAGGCCGCAGATGGCGCGGATACCGTGAATCGTCTATTGCAATTTTCGGCAGAGTTGTCTCACTCCACTGCCACTCGACTGGGATAGGAATTGCTGCAAATGAGCAACCCTGTGGTTGAGGATCTTTCAATCAGCATGAAAGACGTTATCCCTTCCGCAATACGGTCGCTGAATGCCGGCCAGAGTGACAACTCACTAATGATTCCACATTCGCTCCATGTAGTCGTTTTGCTCATTGATGGTCTCGGTGAACTTCAACTACGTAATCATGCGCCAGATGCCCCGATTCTTCATACCGGTTCTCTGGGATTCATGACAACGGAGTTTCCTAGTACAACACCGGTTGTACTGGGTTCGCTGGGTACGGGTCTGACTCCTGGGAGACATGGTTTGGTTGGTGCCTCGTTTTGGCTCCCGGAGGACGAGCAAATGTTTGCTCCCCTGAAGTGGGGTTCAATTCCACATCCATTATCGATTGCTCCTGAGAAAACTCTTTTTGAGATGGCCCGGGAGTCCGGTATTGATGTCGCTACTATTGCGCCGTCAAAACATCAGCAGTCTGGCCTCACTCGCTCGGTGCTGCGTGGATCTTCCTATCACGGTGCAAACTCCCCAGATGAAATCTTGAATTCATTTCGTGCACGCCAATCACACCTGCACGCCAATCAACCTGCGCTCACATACATATATTGGCCGGATCTTGATCGCCTAGGGCACGTCTTCGGAGCTGGATCCCGCGAGTGGATAGATGGTTTGCGTATTGTCAATTCTCTGGTTACTGAATTGGTTGAGTCACTGAATAAGGGTGAGTCACTTGTTGTGACGTCTGATCACGGAATGATTACGTGTCCTGAAGAGAGCAGAATAGGAATCGAGAATCACCCCAGCTTGGGAGAGTCATTGATTCGGGTTGGCGGTGAGCCCCGTGTGAGGCATGTGTACGTTAGGGACGGCTCACTCGGCGAAGTTCAGGCAACTTGGCAGTCCGTTCTCGATCTTCGAGCTCGGGTACTCACACGTGAGGAAAGCATTGATTCCGGACTATTCCACGTCGAGGAAAGCGCCATTGCGCAAAGAATCGGGGATCTTGTTGTGATAGCAATGGGCAACCATATGCTCACAAGCAGCATTGACCCACTCTCCTCACGACTTCTAGGACAACATGGAGCGGACTCCGCCGAAGAGTCACTTGTCCCTCTGCGAATCTTCGACTCGGATGGCTCCAGCTTGTCACGCTGATATACCTTGTGTGAAAGTATGACTCCTGTGGCCGAACTAGTTTTTTACGCAGGAACAATGGATTGCGGAAAGTCAACGCTCGCATTGCAAACAGACCACAATCACGCCACGAGGGGTCGTTCCGGCGTGGTATTCACAAGGCTTGATCGAGCGGGTTCCTCCGTATTGTCGAGCAGGCTAGGGCTGGAAGTGCCAGCTGTTGAAGTTGATTTGGATCTGAATCTGCGCAGATATGTTGTGGATAGGTTGTCAGCAGGACACCGAATTGATTATCTCATTTGCGATGAAGCTCAGTTTTACTCGCCTGAACAAATAGAACAAATTGCGCAACTGGTGGATGATTTGTCGATAGATGTCTACGCATTCGGAATTATGACGGATTTCCGAACCAAATTATTCCCGGGTTCTGCTCGCCTAGTGGAACTTGCGGATCGAGTGCAGTATTTGCAGGTCGAAGCCCTGTGTTGGTGTGGAGCACGGGCTCTACACAACGCCAGAACGATTTCTGGCGATATGACAACCGACGGTGATCAAGTGCTCGTAGGAGACATCAACAGTGAGGATGAAATTTCCTATGAAGTTCTCTGTAGGCGTCACTACCGAGCGCGATTAACTGCCAAAAACGCACAGAGTTCACACATGTCCTCGGAGCCATTGCCATTTGATGGAAAGAGTGCCGACGGCTAAGAGGAATTCTTTGGACCGCCAAAGAGAATTTCATCCCAACTTGGAACTTTGGCGCGTCCACGTTTACTCTTTTTGCCGGATGTCTTTTCGGCAGGTTCCACGTTGAGGGGTAACTCCGCTTCCTCAATGACAACTGAGACCTGAGGATTTTCAGAGACTGAAACAGTGTCAGTTGCCTCTGCGACCTCAGGCGTTATTTCCGGTTCAAGCTCTGGGACGGCCACTAACCGCACTGGTTCCACCGGCTTACCGGGGGTGTCAAGGATCACCGTGTCACCTATTGAGGAGGAATCGATATTGGTGTCGCGTCTCGACACACCCATCCACGACCTGGCTGCATCGTTGATCGGGTGGACAGTATTTCCGGCTGGCTCGAAATTCCAAAGAGCCTGGGTGTTATTGAGTGTGGCGGCTACTACCCACTGCCCGTCCTTGTAATAACTGTCCCACGAAAGGTCATCTGATTGAGCAAAGCCGCGAACAACTTCACTCAATGTTGAGCCGCCTCGTGTCGAGTGAACATAGGTTGCCTGTGCCCGATCGGCGACATAGGCTCTTTCCCCAAGGGGTGGTTCAGAGTATCTAATGACGCGATCCACTGGCCATCCAGTATCTTGAGCAACCTCTTCAGGTGACTCTCCGGCCCGTACACGAAACTGTATCTCGCGGGGGCTGAGCGCGTCCAGAGTTTACTCCTTTAACGGTACTTCATTCCTGTCTGGAATGAGTTAAATGTTCATGGAAGAAAATGGAGCCCGCCAACTTGGTGAATTCGAGACTTTCTTCCAATTTCTTTCTCTTAACTTACCCCGTAACTTACCCCTTACTGACCCGAGAATGCGGAAGGATGCGGATTTCGTTAAATTTCGCCGTGATCATGGGTGGGGGCGCGGTTGGGGGTCATCGACAAATCCTCCAGCGGTAGGGCCTGGAATTGGGTCAGGATTAAGTACTATTGCGGGATCCGGGAGAGGTCTTTCAGCGCTATTTTGCGTCCAAAGGTTTCGGGAAGTCACTGAAACCATAAGAGTGAATGCGGCACCGAAAACACCGAGTGCAAAAGCCCATTCTGTCCCCACGGTGTCCACCAAGTAGCCGCCAATTGAGGCTCCGCCGGCAAAACCTAGGGCCAAACCGGAGTTTGTCCAAGTTAATCCTTCGGTCAAGAGCCGTGGGGGAACTAGTCTTTCGGCAAGTGAAAAGGCACTGATAAGCGTGGGTGCAATCGCGAATCCAGATAGAAACGCTACTAACGCCAATAATGGGGTAGATCGAAGGAATGGAATAGGAACGGCAATGGCAAACATGAGGAATGAGGTGATGATCATTTGGGTGGGTAGTGATATCCGTAGGTGTCGACTTCCAAAGAGAATTCCGCCAATCATGGAACCAAAAGCCCACAGGGACAAAATGATTCCAGCCATCTGTGGTGCGCCATCTAAAGAGGTAAATGCGACAACCGCCACGTCAAATGTGCCGAAAAGAACTCCAATACCTGTTGTAGCCATGATTAGTGTGAACAGTCCAGGCTGTCGAAGAGCACCCTTATGTTGATTGGGCTGCGGTTGTGCTGCATGTAGTGGGGGAGATGTAGATTTAAGGGTTGAGAGCAGGACACCTCCAACGAGGGTTAAGGCTGCGCCGACAATAAGTGGTGACGGAAAGCCAAGGGTGAAAGCCAAAATAGTCGCCAGCATTGGACCAATGGCAAATATAAGTTCATCTATGATGCTTTCGAGCGCGAAGGCAGTGCGCAGTTGAGATACATGGCGATCAGTTACGTAGGCCCATCTGGCACGAACGAAAGATCCGAACGATGGAAATGCCGCTCCAGCAGTCACGATTAATAGAGATTGAATCCAACGGGCCCATGACAGCTGCACCGATGCGACAAAGACAATCAGAGTGAATGAATAGATAAATGGGAGAACTAGCAGGATCGGTTGCTGGCCTATGCGGTCTGCAAGTCTGCTGGTGAACAGCGCCGCAACCGCCGAGGTGATAGCAAATAGAGCTTGAAGGAAACCTGCGTATGCGTAAGAACCGGTGTCATTACTTATGTAAAGAATCAGACCCAGACTCACTGTCGCAAGGGGTAGGCGCGCCACAAAGCCAGCAGACGAAAATGCTGCCGCGCCTGGAATCCGCAGCACGTGGAAAAAAGGAAGTAATGGATTAGCTAGCATGGGATGGATACGTTACCGGCTTCATGTACGTGCGCCCTAGGGAAGACCTCGAATTTGAATAGGCGGTCTCAGCATGACCCTCCCAGCCTTTATCACTAAATATGAGTCCATAGCGGATGAAACAGGGCGATATGAGATTGCTTGGCAAGCAGCCCACCAGGCCGCTCAGTTTTTACTCAATGAACGACCAATGAACCTGACAAGCAGTTCAAAATCCACTCCCACTGACCTTGTAACCCATATGGATAGAGCAGCTGAATGCATGATTGTAGATTCAATTGTCCACAATTTTCCTTCCGACGGCATTGTGGGTGAGGAAGGTGCTTATCGAAAAGCATCCAGTGAGTACCGTTGGATTATTGATCCATTGGATGGCACCGTGAATTATCTTTTTGGGATTCCACTATGGGGTGTGTCTATTGGAATAGAAGTTTGTGGGGAGGTTGAGTTCGGCATCGTGGCTATTCCAGCTCAAAGCGAGACTTTTGTTGCGCAAAGAGGGCATGGGGCCTGGCGGATAGTCAGTGGTGATGAAGGACAAAAACCTTGGGAAAGGATTGCGGTTCGGCAATCCACATCCCTCAACAACGCATTGGTCACCACTGGATTTGGATACAGTCCGGATCGGCGGAAGAGTCAGGCCGAGGTTGTCAGGCGGATGATTCCACACATCGCTGATATCCGACGTGGCGGTGCTGCTGTGGTGGATTTATGTTGGTTTGCATGCGGACGTAGCGATGCATACTACGAGTATGGATTGAACCATTGGGACTACGCAGCTGGTGCGCTTATTGCACAGGAAGCAGGTGGAATTGTCCGCGGATTAACCAGTGATGACTTTAGTAAATTCCTGCTCGCATCGACGCCTCAAGTTTTTGAGGATGTCAGAAGATTATTGATCAATTCAGGTGCTCAAAAAATCTTTTAGTCCCGCAGACTTTTTAGTCAATCCTTTTCAATTTATCCCTGTACCAATGTGAATTTCGTACATATATCTCGACGGCAGGTTCAATATCAGACTCTGTCACAGTATCGGGAGTGATGATTGCAGGTATTCCGAGAGCTCGGGCGCGACTCGGCACCTCTTTGAAATTCCCCACCAAGGCGTGCGCTCCGACTAACGAAGTCGGGCCAACTCGTGCGCCCTGCAAGACAACAGCGAGTGATCCAATAAGTGACATATCGAAAATAGTGCAACCCTCGAGGTGTGCGCCATGGCCAATGACACATCGATTGCCCACGACCGTATTGAACTTCGTGTTGCAGTGGATGATCGCTGAATCTTGAATCGACGTTTGGGAGCCTATCCAGATCTCCCCACGATCACCGCGCAGGATGGCACCTGGCCAAATACTTGATTCTGGTCCAATCGTGACACTGCCAATGATCACGGCATCAGGGTGGACGAAAGCGGTGGAATCTATAGATGGAATCTGTGAGCCTAGGGCGTATATGGGCATGACCTATATTCTCATGGCTCATATTCCCACAAATTAGTGTGAGGAATCTGATAACCGGAGACCCACCTGCGAAGTGCACCACTGCATGAGGCACAATCTGCGCGCAACGACTCAATGGGAGAGGATCACGACATGGCTACCGATTACGACGCCCCTCGCAAGACTGATGAGGAGCTAGCGGAGGATAGCCTCGAAGAGTTGAAAGCCCGCCGCGCTGAGAAAACTTCGTCACCCGTTGAGGTGGATGAAGCCGAACTTGCTGAGACAATCGAGCTGCCAGGCGCAGATTTATCGTCTGAGAATCTCACGGTGCAGGTTGTGCCAAAACAGAGCGATGAATTTACCTGCATGTCTTGCTTTCTGGTACACCATCGAAGTCAGTTCGATCACGAGAGTAAATCCGGTCCGGTGTGCAAGGACTGTGCTTAGTCCTCTCGGGAAACGATCCGGAACACTGCCACTTCTACGGCCGCAGCGGCGGCTGCAGTGATGGTTGCCCAGACAAGCGCACTTCCAAAGCTGACTTTTGGATCATGTGGAGATGGCGCTGCGTGCCCATTAAGGCGTTTATATCCCGCGTCCAATGTCTTACGCACAGCCCAAGTGGCCGCCATTGCGGCTAGTGGGGCAACTACATGAATCGCAATTGAATTTGATCGCTGAGGTGTCTGTTCCACATCCCTTGTTTACCAGTTCTATTGGGAAACCTGTAACAAGGGTGAGTGTGTCCGATTTAGATCGCCAAATCCACTGTCGTGGGACCACCTAGGCGGGTCAATAGGGGGTTGGGTCGTCGGGAAGAAAATACCCACAGTTCATGGGGGTCGTGATCATCCTGTATCGACAGGGCAATGGCGGGAAGGTTTCCCCGCACCGAGAGATACGCGGTGTCGCTCGATCGGCCACGTTGAATACTTGCCAATTCTTTGGGATCCAGAAGGCGTGGGTTTGCGATGAGTGCCAGTGGAATAGTTGCCCGGTCTACGCATAATGTTTCGTCGCCTGGCTCGCCTGAAACCGTAATGACAGGGGAAGCCACCCATAAGCCAATCAATAAGCTGAAGAATCCACCTATAAAAATAACCACTCCGACTAGCAAGCTGATTGCCGCCGCATACGCGATAGAAATCATGGCAACGAAAAGTATGAGCACGAAGAAGGTACTTGGACGTGGGTAAACTCTTTCGGAATATTGGGTAAGTACACGTGCGCTGTCGGACATGGCACGAGTGTACGAGTGGGGAGTAGAGTGCATGTGTGTCAGATGCGAATACCCGCAAAGGTTCCTTTGTCCCTACGCGAAGCTCAATTGCACCGCAACCTGGTGAACCCATTCCGTCCCATTACAAGATGTGCTTTGGATGTGGTGTTGAGCACCCCACAGGCTTACACATGCGGGTGACAGCAGGTGAGGGATTAACGGCCGAAGGAGTCTTTACGGTAACAGGAAATCACCAAGGGGCACCTGGGCTGGCGCATGGTGGGCTCCTTTCAGCCGCCATCGACGAGATTCTCGGATCGCTTAACTGGCTGATAGGTGTCCCTGCAGTCACTGCGAGGTTGGAATGCGATTTTCGGAGACCGGTTCCGGTCAATACAACTTTGTATATTCATGCCTCTATCGACAATATTCATGGTAGGAAAGTGTTCACGCAGGCTCGCGCACACATGAATAACCCTGAGGGACCCATCGCCATTGAAGCTAAAGCGCTCTTTGTGCAGGTCAAGTTGGAACATTTTGTCACGAACGGTAACCAGACAGAGGTCGATGCTGCGGTTTCAGACAGGTCGAGTAAGTGGCGAGATATGGCGCAGATGGACTACTCACAGAGCTCTGATTTCGAGGTCAATCCGTGAAGCGCGTATTGAATGTTCTGATACATCGGTTAGATCCAGAATTGCCTTTTCCGAAACAAGAACAGCCTGGCGATGCCGGATGGGATGTATACTCACGAACATCCCACACACTCAGTCCGGGCGAGAGAGCTTTGATTCCTACAGGTATTTCCATTGCATTGCCGGCCGGATTTGTTGCGCTGGTACATCCACGGAGTGGCTTAGCACTAAAACATGGTTTTACTCTGGTCAATGCACCGGGAACAGTTGACGCTGGCTACCGAGGAGAGATTTCAGTCATTGGATTGAACTCGGGCACCTCTGATTTTGTTATTCGTAGAGGCGATAGAATTGCGCAACTCGTGTTTCTGGAGTTACCACACGTTATTGCCCACGAAGTCACTGAATTGCCCAGCTCTATTCGATCCGAGGGCGGATTTGGATCCACTGGTGGGCATTCGGATGCTTGATGTAAGACTTAGCGCGTGATGGATGCTGACCAGGAAGCGACCCCGGATGTCAACCGTCGTGCAGATGGTCCATTCGATGAATCCGAGGCTATCTTCGAAGGCGTTACTCGCGTGGATCTGGGAGGGCTGCTTTTGGCGGTTCCTCCGGGGATCGAGCTTCAGGTCCAAGCAGATCAAGCGAGCGGGCGAATAACTCAACTTACTCTGAAAGATGGAAATTCAGGAATGCAAATACATCCCTACGCGGCCCGAAAATCCGGGGGGATGTGGGATGAAGTACGCACTCAAATTATTAAGTCTGTCAACGATGCAGGTGGCCTTGTCGAGGAAGTTCAGGGTCCGTGGGGAGCCGAACTCAACGCTCAGATAAGGGCACAGGGAGATAATCCTGGGTTACAGCCAGCCAGATTCGTTGGAATCGACGGGCCGCGGTGGTTTCTTCGCGCAGTGTTTTTGGGACAGGGCGCAAGAGACAAAGAGGCGGCACAAAGATTGATGGATTGTTTGCGCTCTGCGGTAGTTGTTCGCGGAGGATCTGCCATGGCGCCGGGTGCGCCCATCATGCTGACTCTTCCTAAACAGGCAGAAAAATTACCTGACAACGCGGAGCGCGCGGTTCCCAATCCTTTTGAGCGAGGCCCTGAGATTACGGAGATCCGATGACCGCAGGACGGCTCGCTCGGATCACGCACAAAATATCATCATCGCTCACGCGCTCGGACAATCAAGATTTAGAGGCACATTTGGATGAAATGGGAGATCCTTTATCCGATGGCTTTGTAGTGGATATGTGCGAATGTTGTCCCGGAGAGAGAGTGGAAGTAGTGGGGACTGTCAGAGTTGTTGCTATTCGCCCAAGGGAAGTTGCGCCGGCGGTGGAGATTGAGCTAGCTGATTCAACGGGTTGCATTAGCGTTGTATGGCTGGGTCGGAGAAAGATCCCGGGAATAGTTGCCGGTCGCACCATGAAAGTATGTGGTCGTGTCACCTTAAATAAGTCGAAGCCAACAATATTTAATCCCCGATACGAATTGCGTCCCATTTCATCATGAATCAGGATTCACTCGATCCCGAAAACGCAAACGCCGCGGATGGCGAGGAAATCGATAACGTTCGCGAGGAGATCAAAGCCGAACGAATTATTCTTGATCGTGCCATCGGCGGATGGAGGGGACTTATTGACAGTGGACTGCCCACTCTCGTTTTCATTATCGCTTTTGTGATCTGGCCCGAAGACTTAATGCGCGCCGTGATCGCCGCATTAATTGCCGGAGTCGCTGTACTGGTTGTTCGCGTTACGCGAAGAGACCCCACAACGCAGGTTCTGGCAGGTTTTCTCGGCTTGGGTATTGCGGTTGCATTTACCGCATGGACGGGAAGAGCGGAAAACTTCTTTCTTCCAGGTCTGCTTACAAATCTTGCCTACGGCAGCGCTTTCCTTATCTCTATTGTTGTTCGTTGGCCTTTGCTGGGTGTCGCACTTGGTTATTTCACCGGCACGGGAACAGCGTGGCGAAAAGAACCCATGCTCCGCCGAGCCGCAGCAGCAGCCAGTTGGATCTGGGTTGGGCTGTTCTTTGGCCGATTAATTGTTCAACTACCACTGTTTCTTGCTGAAGCTGTGGGACCGCTGGGCCTCATCAAGATAGTCATGGGTTGGCCACTTTTCTTGGCGGCGGCTTACTTCACATATCGAGTTTTGTCACCGGTTTATGCAGAGCTTAATAGTCGGAAGCTTAGTTCGGATTCCTAAGTCAATTCTTTGAAGTAGGTGCATGTCCAAGCATTGATTGAAGCAGTGATTCCTGTCTTGGAGCTGCGACGAAAATCAGTTCATCTCCTACTTCCATGGGATCATCAGGGCTGGGTGTAATTACTCGATCGCCTCGAACGATTGCCACTAGAGCCGTGTCGTCTGGCCAACTTTGATCGCCCACCCGCTGTCCCGCCGCAGGTGAATCGTTGGCTAAAGTAATTTCGACAAGGTCAGCGTTGCCTTGTCGGAAAGTGAAAAGTCTCACCAAATCTCCCACGGACACCGCTTCTTCGACTAAGGCGGACAGCATTCTTGGTGTTGAGACGGCTACGTCTACGCCCCAAGATTCATCGAACATCCACTCATTCTTTGGGTGATTCACGCGAGCTACCACTCGCGGCACCCCAAACTCGGTTTTCGCCAAAAGGGAAACAACTAAATTGACCTTGTCGTCGCCGGTTGCCGCCACAACAACGGCGCATTCAGATAGGTGCGCTGATTCGAGTGCACTTAGTTCGCAAGCGTCAGCCATTAATGTTTCTGCGCCTTCTACTACGCCGGGGCGCGCGAGGAGAGCATCCCGATCTATCAAGAGAATGCTGTGTCCATTGTGTATAAGTTCTCGAGCGATTGCGCGCCCAACTTTGCCCGCACCTGCAATGGCGACTCTCACGATAACCCAACTCTCTCAGAGTTTCCGTCGCGAGCAAGACATATATCCTCAATTGCCGCTCTGTTGTTTGAGTGAAAGAGCATGTAAACCGTGTCACCGTCTTGGAGCACATGTGATCGATTTGGTAATTCGGTTGAGCCGTAGCGAGTAATGAAAGCGATTCTTGCGCCCGTTGCCAACTCCAATTCGCTAGCGTTCCTTCCTAGCCATTTTTCAGAAAGTGGTACTT
This sequence comes from Candidatus Nanopelagicales bacterium, assembly GCA_018402075.1. The sequence goes on from JAGYJP010000002.1 coordinate 480,212, forward strand.
CGGCAAGTGCTATGGAACCAGTGGGATCCATATATTCAACGCTCGCGGCGGTAGGCAGCACGGCTCTCATGATTTGGCCCGCTGTCCAGGAGACTGTCGCTACGGTGGGGATTCCTAGCCTTTGGTACACCGCTGCTCTTTGGGGGTCATAGATGCGAGCCACCACGTGAGGTACACCGTAAGTTTCCCGAGCTACTCGAGCCGCCAAGATGTTGCTGTTATCCCCGCTGCTGACAGCCGCAAATGCGTGCGCGCGCTCAATACCGGCCGCCTCGAGTGTCTCACGATCGAATCCAACGCCTTTGACGGTTGTGCCAGAAAAGGTGGAATTCAACTTTCGAAAAGACGAGGACTCCTGGTCGACGACTGAAACCGAATGCCCTTGATCGTCGAGAAGAGTCGCTAGCAACGATCCGACACGCCCGCAGCCCATTATGACTATGTGCACGAGGGACACGCTACACCCGAGCTCACCTCACACACGTCTGATCACTCCGGATCCTCTCCATACCGTCTTGGGCACAGGACATCCCCGGAGGATTAGGCTTCGCTTTCGTGGGTCTTTCTGATGCTGTAAAACGGATCGTGCTGGGTAGAGCATTACGTTCTGACAGGATTTCCGAAACCCTCCTGCCGAAACGAATTGCGTTACCCGTTTACGCCAGTGATGCGCTCTCGTCCAATGCATATGCAACCCAAGAGATCTTGTTGGTTCTTTCGCTTGGTGGCGCGTCGCTTTTTGCCTATGGACCTTGGGTGGCGGCAGCCGTAGTCATTGTGTACTTCACAGTCATTGCGTCTTATCGACAAAACGTGCGCGCTTATCCGAACGGAGGTGGTGACTACGATGTTGTTTCCAAGAATTTAGGCTCCCGGTGGGGAGTTTTTGTGGGCAGCGCCTTGCTTGTTGATTACGTGCTTACTGTTGCAGTCTCGGTTTCGGCCGCCGTACAAAATCTTGGATCTACGATTTCATTTGTGGGGGATCACAATGTGTGGTTCGCAGTGGGAATTGTGGCGATCATTACGATTGTGAATTTGCGTGGAGTCAAGGATTCACGCGCACTATTTACGATTCCCACTTATATTTTTGTCTTCTCCGTACTCATCATGATTGCGGTGGCGCTAGTCAAGGCAATGCGTGGTGAGCCAATGATTGCTGAAAGTGCCGATTGGCAAATTTCTGAGGAAGGCCTTCTTACTGGATTTGCACTTATATTCTTACTGGCTCGATCATTCTCGTCCGGCACCACAGCCCTCACTGGTATTGAGGCGGTGACAAATGGTGTTCCCTCATTCCGTGAGCCGAAATCCAGAAACGCAGCAACGACACTTTTACTGCTCGGGCTCATCAGCATGACTATGTTCGCGGGAATTACTTGGTTGGCATTAAAGACTGGGGTTAAAGTCACATCAAATAATGCTGAACTTATCGGTCTTCCCGAAGGACAGAATCAAAAAACAGTGATCGTTCAAGTAGCGGGTGCTGTTTTCAACAACACAGGTTGGGTGATGTTGTTCATTTCGTTCGCCACCGCAATCATTTTGGCTTTAGCAGCAAATACCGCATTTCATGCTTTTCCATTAATGGGTTCAATATTGGCTCGAGACGGATACTTGCCCCGTCAGCTGCACACGCGGGGGAATCGATTGGCGTTTAGTAATGGGATTTTGGTTCTAGCGGCACTTGCAATTCTACTTATCATCGTCTTTCAAGCTAATGTCACTGAGCTTATTCAGCTGTATATTGTCGGGGTATTTGTATCCTTCACTTTGAGTCAGCTTGGCATGATCAAACATTGGTCTCAATTGCTCAAGCACCCGAGCAATACAGACGAAAGTGGAAAGTATTATCGGTCACGATTGGTCAATATTTTCGGATTCATCATGACAGGATCGGTTCTCGTCATTGTTGTTGTGTCGAAATTTGCAACCGGCGCGTGGATTGTGGTGGTTGCAATTCCAGTCATATTCATTCTTATGTTGGCAATTAATCGACATTATGAGATGGTTCGGAGGGAATTATCAACTTTAGAAACCGATAACGTAACGTTGCCTGCGAGGGTTCATGCGTTAGTGCTGGTGTCCAAGGTCCATAAACCTACCCTGCGGGCGCTTGCTTATGCTCGAGCTAGCAGACCGAATGTTTTGGAAGCTTTGATGGTAAATGTGGACGATCGAGAGTCCCAATTGCTTGAGAATGAATGGGCACGCCGTGGAATTCCCGTGACACTCAAGATCCTGGATTCACCATATCGAGAAATAACCAAGCCGATTCTTGACTATGTGAAAGCAATTCGCATGGAATCCCCCCATGATCTCATCGCTGTGTTTGTTCCTCAATATGTCGTTGGCCATTGGTGGGAGCAATTACTTCACAATCAATCTGCGCTGCGCCTAAAAAGAAGGCTTCTCTTCTCAAACTCTGTAATGGTCATCAGCGTCCCGTGGCAATTAGAGTCAAGTGAGAATAGTTTGGCGAACATCTTCGAGGATGAAGCACCACGTGATAAATGAACCTCTAACCGTCGGATCTAATGTGTCGGTTCGCGTTGGAAAGATCGTGCATGGCGGTCACTTTATTGCGCATCATGACGGAAAAACGATCTTTGTTCGTGGAGCAGTTGATGGAGAAGAAGTAGATGTGCGGATCACGTCGAAGCGAAAAAACGTCTACTTTGCGGAGACTATTTCGATTATTGAGCCCAGTAGTTATAGGGTTCGAGCTCCTTGCGAATCCAGTTCCGATTGTGGCGGGTGTGATTTCCAATATATAGATCTCGCATATCAGCGGAATCTTAAGGGGCAGGTGCTTAGAGAATCCTTGATGAGATTTTCGGGGCAAGATCCGACCCTTATCCTCAATCTGGTTGAGGAGAGTGTGCGGGAACTCCACTCTGGCGATTTGGCTGGATCACGTTGGCGGCATAGGTCACGTTTCGTCTGGAAAGATGGATGGCATATGCGGCGTCACTCCTCACACGATTTGGTATCGACTCCTGAGTGCACGATCATCACTGGCGCAATGCAGCAAACCCTCAACGGCGTAGAAGATCTTCTTGATGGTGAGTATCTCGTTGCCGAAGGAATCAATGGTGTGACCCTCGTGTCTGAAACTGAGCATATTTCTGGGCCTACTTACTTAGAGCACACTGCCTTCGATAATCGATGGCGAGTTAGACCGCAGGCTTTTTGGCAGGCCGATCCCAATGTGATCGATGCCATTGCGGGATTTATTGACGAGTCAAGATACGTGCGTCAAGGCGAGTCGTGGTGGGATCTCTATGGCGGATCAGGAGTTTTTGCGGCATTCCTTGCAAGTCGGGTTGGACATGCCGGCCGAGTCATTACCGTTGATGCCGACCTGGCGTCTTATGAAGGCGCCAAAACAGCCCTACAAGGACATGAAAATATCCATGTGGTTCATTCGAATATCGAAGGATTTTTGCGGAATGTTGGCTTATCGGAGAGACCTGTTGTTCAAGGGGTAATACTTGATCCGCCTCGGTCAGGAGCGGGGGAGTCTGTCATTAGGCGGATCATGGAAATTGAACCTACATATGTGGTTTACATCGCATGTGATCCCGTGTCTCTCTCGCGGGATATTAAGTTTCTGGGCGAAAAGTATCGACTAATGTCTGTCTGCGCATGGGATGCATTCCCCATGTCTTACCATTTTGAGACCGTTGCGCTGTTGACACTCAATATATCTTGACGTCAAGATAAATCTGGTAGGCTGATGATGTTGAGCGAATGTGAACCACGAGCATTCAAATTTGAGAGTTTATGGAGGAAACAGTGTCGGGTTCTGGACATCCGAATTCATTTAATGCCCGTCAAGAACTTGTTGTGGGGGGCTCATCTTTCGAGATATATGCGATCGACAGTGTCCCAGGCTCAGAGGATCTACCATTTACGCACAAGATTTTGCTTGAAAACCTGCTACGTACCGAAGATGGCACCAATGTAACGAGGGGAACAATCTCGGCCCTTGGCAACTGGGAGGCAAGTGATCACCCATCTGAGGAGATCCAGTTCACTCCTGCTCGTGTGGTGATGCAGGATTTCACGGGGGTTCCTGTGGTTGTTGATTTGGCGACCATGCGCGAAGCCGTTATTGAACTTGGGGGTAATCCCACAAAAATAGAGCCGCTTAACCCAGCCGAACTGGTAATTGACCATTCCGTTATTGCGGATTTCTTTGGTCACCTAGATTCGGCAGAGAAAAATGTCGAGCTTGAGTATCAACGCAATAGAGAGCGTTATCAATTTCTGCGTTGGGGCCAAGGGGCTTTCGAGGAATTTAAGGTAGTACCGCCTGGAACTGGCATTGTTCATCAGGTCAACATCGAAAATCTTGCTCGCGTAATTATGGCTCGTGCAGGTAAGGCTTATCCCGATACCGTCGTTGGCACTGATTCGCACACCACCATGGTGAATGGATTAGGAGTCCTTGGGTGGGGAGTAGGTGGTATCGAGGCTGAGGCAGCCATGTTGGGTCAACCTGTTTCCATGCTCATTCCACGCGTGGTCGGTTTCAAATTGACAGGTGCACTGCCTGCAGGTGCCACTGCTACAGACTTGGTGTTGACCATCACTCAAATGCTTCGTCAGCACGGCGTAGTGGGCAAGTTTGTGGAGTTTTACGGCGATGGCATCGGCAGTGTGTCACTGGCTAATCGGGCAACAATTGGGAACATGAGCCCGGAGTATGGCAGCACTGTCGCTATCTTTCCTATTGATGACATCACGCTTGACTATCTGCGGTTAACTGGGCGTTCAGAAGAACACATTGAACTAGTGAAGGTCTATTCACAGCGCCAAGGCCTTTGGCATGACCCGCTTCATGAGCCTAAATACTCGGAGTTAATCGAACTTGACATGAACACTGTTGTGCCCAGTATCGCAGGGCCAAAGCGACCACAAGATCGAATAAATCTCACCGATGCCAAAGCGGCATTCGAGAAGAACATTCTTGAGTACACGAATAATCCTCGCCAGGAAGCAGTCATTTCGCTAAACGGTGAAGATTGTGTTCTCACTCATGGCGCCGTCACCATTGCTGCAATTACATCCTGCACAAATACATCGAATCCGGCGGTGATGTTGGGAGCCGGATTGTTGGCACGAAATGCTGTAGAAAGAGGTTTAAGCACAAAGCCGTGGGTGAAAACATCATTGGCACCCGGATCGAAAGTTGTTACTGACTACTACTCGCGCTCCGGATTGGATACTTATCTCAATAAATTGGGTTTCGATGTCGTGGGCTATGGCTGCACTACATGCATTGGAAATTCTGGACCCCTCATACCGGAGGTGTCAGCAGCAGTAAATGAATGTGATTTGTCCGTTGCGGCAGTTCTTAGCGGTAACCGAAATTTTGAAGGCCGAATAAACCCAGATATTAAAATGAATTATTTGGCTTCACCACCTTTGGTAGTTGCTTATGCTTTAGCAGGAACCATGAACATCGACATTTCTCAAGATTCATTAGGCCTTGATCCACAAGGGCAACCCGTTTACTTGCGGGATATTTGGCCGACTGAGTTCGAAATTGAGAAAGTGATGTCGGAATCAATCGATGCGGACATGTATACCCGCAGGTACGCAGATGTTTTTGCCGGCGATAAAGCTTGGCGGGATTTACCAACGCCTACTGGCTCGGTATTTGCATGGGATTCCCAGAGCACCTACGTTCGTAAGCCTCCTTATTTTGAGAACATGACTCGCGAACCGGAACCTGTCTCAGATATTCAGAATGCCAGAGTATTGGCCAAACTGGGCGATTCCGTGACCACAGATCACATCTCTCCAGCTGGAAATATCAAAGTGGACTCACCCGCGGGCCGGTATCTGCTCGACCACGGAGTTGATCGAAAAGACTTCAATTCATACGGCTCCCGTAGAGGAAATCACGAAGTTATGATTCGTGGGACTTTTGCGAATATTCGACTGAAGAATCTGTTACTAGATGGCAAAGAAGGCGGATTCACTATCAATTTTAATGATCCGAGTAATCCCGTGACGACAATTTTTGAGGCTTCGGAGGCTTATCAATCGGCTGGAACACCACTGCTCATCCTTGCGGGTAAGGAGTATGGGTCAGGATCGAGCCGAGATTGGGCAGCGAAAGGCACGGCACTTTTAGGTGTGAAGGCAGTCATTGCAGAGTCGTATGAACGTATACATCGATCGAATCTTATTGGTATGGGAGTTCTCCCACTGCAATTCCCACCGGGGGAGAATGCAGAGTCACTTGGGCTTCATGGCGACGAAACGTTCACCATTACGGGTATTGAGGGACTCAACAGCGGTACTACGCCCGAGGCGCTGCACGTTGAGGCCACGTCTCATGGTGGAACCACTGTGAAGTTCATGGCGCCATTGCGCATTGATACTCCGGGAGAGGCAGACTATTACCGCAACGGGGGAATTCTTCAATATGTGCTTCGTTCGCTCTTGTGACATGTAGTTCGAACGACATGTGGTGCGTACCTGAAGGTCTCACTATTTTGAAGGTTTGTACATGATGCCTGCGGGTTGGCCAGGGGATCTGATTGACCCAGACAGTCCGGATTTTGAATATCAAAGCCTTCAATGGGTCTTGGATCGACTTCCAGATGCCTTCCGAACAGCACCATGCAAGTCTGATCCTGTGGCTTTGGTGTGGATTTTGCAGAGTCTTCTGGAAAATCAAATTTCGGCACTTCGGGTCCTGAATGGTACTGCCCGGACCCAATCGGGTGTGACCGATATCACCGGGTTAATGGAATCGATTGCATACGCGGAAGCCATTTTAATGCGCGACCGACGAGAGATGGAATTGGTCAAATCTGCTGTGGAAGGCAATAAGGGCAAGAACAGGGAAGTTCTCCTAGACTAGAGCGGTGACTTTGCTCGAATCAATCAAGGATCCGCGAGACGTGCGTGCTATTCCAGCGGCGAGAGTCCCAGAGTTGGCATCTGAAATTCGGCAGTTTCTCGTTGAGAAGGTGTCGGCCACCGGTGGACATTTGGGCCCTAATCTCGGGGTGGTTGAGCTCAGTATCGCCCTGCACCGGGTGTTCCGTTCGCCAAATGACATGATCATCTGGGACACAGGGCATCAAGCCTATGTTCACAAAATTCTTACGGGAAGAGCCCCAGGATTTGATTCCCTCCGTCAAGAGCGGGGATTGAGTGGTTATCCGAGCAGGGCCGAAAGTGCGCACGACCTCGTGGAAAACTCACACGCATCAACAGCCTTGTCATATGCCGATGGGCTGGCGAAGGCTTGGGAGCAGCGGGGAATATTAGGCGAGCAACATGTCGTAGCGGTCATTGGCGATGGTGCGCTCACGGGCGGCATGGCATGGGAGGCTTTGAACAACATTGCTGCCTCCACAAGGCCTTTGGTTATTGTCGTGAATGACAATGCACGGTCGTATTCACCCACAATTGGTGGCTTGGCTCATCATTTAGCCTCGCTGCGAACTGCACCAAGTTATGAAAAAGTAATGGGCTGGGGCAAGCGAGTACTGCACCGCACACCCGTTGTCGGCCAACCAATCTACGATGCACTTCACGGGATGAAAAAGGGCGTAAAGGATTTCGTCGCGCCGCAGGGAATGTTTGAAGATCTTGGTTTGAAATACATTGGACCTGTTGATGGCCATAACGAAGCAGAGATTGAGTTTGCGTTAAAACTTGCTCGTGATTTCAATGGTCCCGTTATCGTGCATGCCATAACACACAAGGGTCATGGTTATGCCCCTGCCGAATTGGACGAGGCGGATCGATTTCATGGTGTTGGCGTCATTGATCCAGATACGGGAAGGCCGCTAACTTCAAGTGGCCCGACTTGGACAAGGGCCTTCTCAGACGAACTGGTTTCCATTGGGCATGACCGTCCCGATGTCATTGCGATTACAGCAGCAATGTTGGGCCCCACGGGACTTGATGCATTTGCCGAAGAGTTTCCAGATCGAATTTTCGATGTAGGTATTGCTGAGCAGCATGCTGTTACAAGCGCGGCGGGACTTGCCTATGGGGGCATGCACCCGGTGGTGGCACTGTATGCAACATTTCTCAACAGGGCGTTCGATCAAGTTCTCATGGACTGTGCGCTCCATAAAGCCGGCGTGACTTTTGTTCTGGATCGCGCCGGGGTTACGGGCGACGATGGCGCTAGTCACAACGGAGTCTGGGATATGTCCGTGCTTCAGGTAGTCCCTGATCTCGTCATTGCGGCGCCGCGCGATGCTGCAACACTCAAACGGGCACTGCGAGAGTCTGTTGATATTTCGGATGCTCCGTCTGTCATCAGATTCAGCAAGGGTGCGCTGCCCGACCCAATACATGCAATAGCCGAGGATCGCGGAGTGGATATTCTCGCGCTACATGGAAATGCAGAGGTATGCATTGTTGCAGTGGGTGCTTTTGCACAATTGGGTCTAGAAATTGCCGACGGCATTCGGGCTCAAGGTATCGGTGTCCAAGTTCTAGATCCTCGTTGGGTCAAACCCATCTCTTCTGCGGTTCTTGATAGGGCACAGGGCTCGAAACTCGTCATTGTCCTCGAGGATGGCATTCGCGTTGGCGGTGTTGGCGCCGCCTTAAGTCAAGGGCTTCGTGATATGGACCTCGATGTTCCGGTGAGAAACTTTGGAACGCCTCTGGCATTTCTTGATCATGCCAAACGAGCGTCGGTGCTTAATGCCTCAGGCCTTAACTCTCAAGACATTACTCGATTCGTCACGGAATGGATGGCAAAAAGCAATGGAGCGCATTCCCTTTCCCAGGAACAGAATCAAGGCAACTATATTAATTGAAATCTTATGCGTAAAGCTCTTGGTTTTATGTCGGAACGGTGGCAACACCCTGAGGGAGAAAGGGCTTTTGTGAAAGCCCTTCTCTATCCAAGTAAGGGGTGATTCCACCTAGCCAAAATGGCCAACCGGCACCCAGAATCATGCACAGATCCAAGTCCTGAGGTTCAGCAACCACTCCTTCTTCCAGCATCAACCGGGCTTCTTGTTCCACAGCGACCAAAGCCCTATGGAGTATTTCATCGGGGGTCATAGTGCTTGGAGCATCTCCGAATATTTCTGCCACACGGGGATCCAAGGTCTTGTTTCCCTTGTCATCCCATTGCCAGACGGCAGGAATACTTTGGGTCACTAGTTCTCCCATTTTCTTGGAAACATGGAAACGCTCTGGATAGTGACCGTTAAGGGTCTCAGCCACGTGCTGCGCTACTGCAGGTCCCACCATTTGGACTAATACAAATGGTTCCATGGGCAGACCGAGGGCATGCACCGCTGCATCTGCATCCGCGAAACTAGCCCCTTCGTCCACGCACGAAATGATCTCGCCAAGGAATCTATTGAGTAGGCGATTTACAACGAATGCCGGCGCATCTGCCACCAGAACGCACGACTTCTTCAATCCTTTACCCACTGCGAATGCAGTAGCAAGTGTGGCATCGTCAGTTTTATCGGCTCGGGCAATTTCGAGCAGGGGCATGACCGCAACTGGATTAAAGAAGTGGAATCCCACCACTCTCTCGGGATGTTGAAGGTCACGGGCCATCTCGGTAACAGATAGCGACGACGTGTTGGTGGCAAGCACACATTCTTGATTCACCACTAATTCGACCTCAGCGAATACATTCTTTTTGACATCCATTTGTTCAAACACCGCTTCGATCACAAAGTCGGCATCAGCGAATCCTGCTTTCGATGTAGACCCTATGACGAGAGCCTTCAAGCGATTAGCTTTATCTGGAGACACACGTCCTTTGACTGCCAGTTTGTCGATTTCACCATGTACATAGGCAACGCCCTTGTCCACTCTTGCCTGATCAAGATCTGTCAAGACGACAGGAACCATAAGTTGGCGGACAAAAAGGAGGGCAAGTTGACTTGCCATCAAACCAGCTCCCACTATTCCAACTTTGTTCACTGGACGAGCGAGGGATTTATCGGGTGCTCCTGCTGGCTTTTTGGCTCTGCGTTGAACAAGATCGAACGAATACAGCGATGCGCGAACTGGATCACTCATGACCAATTCGGTTAGTGCTGCGTCTTCGGCATCAAAACCTTGGGACCGTGTGCTGGTTTTCGCAGCAGACACAAGATCAAGAGCAATATACGGAGCGCGTGTTGCGCCATGGATTCGTGCATCGACTTGTGCGCGATAAGAATCAACAACCTCGTCCCAAGTTGAACGGTCTATTTCAGGGCGAGACACAGTCACATCACCTTGGATGACTTGTGCGGCCCAGAGGATCGATTGTTCGAGGAAATCCGCTGGCGCAAACATGGCATCCATAATGCCTAGTTTTACCGCGTCCTTAGGTCTCATCTGCCGGTTTTGACTCATGGAATTGGAAATTATGACTTCAAGAGCATTTTGTGGCCCGATCAAATTGGGTAACAACCAAGCACCTCCCCACCCGGGGATAATTCCAAGAAAAACTTCCGGAAGGGACAATGCTGCAGCGTCGGTTGAAACGGTGCGGTAGGTGCAATGCAGGGCGAGCTCAAGGCCACCACCCATCGCGGCACCGTTCACGAACGCAAAGGTCGGCACGTTCATTTCGCCAAAACGGCGCATAACATCGTGACCGAGTTTGCCGAAGGCAGCGATAATGGCCGAATCATTCACCATTCCCATGGCTGATAGGTCAGCACCGACGGCAAAAATAAAGGGCTTGCCGGTAACGGCGATAGCCGCAACGCCGGGGATGCTTTCTATTTCGTCGAGTGCTTCGTTAATGGAGGCCAGGCCTTGCGGGCCAAAAGTGGATGGCCGAGTGTGATCTTTACCGTTGTCCAATGTGATGAGGGCCATGGTTCCCGCCCCAAGTGGCATATCAAGGCAACGAACCTTGGCGTGAGTCACGACTTCATCTGGATTTAGGGGTGTAGATTTATCCTTCTGAGACATTAGTTTTTGCTCCCTTGAAGATTTTCCCAAATGATTGTGCCGCCCATGCCCAGGCCGATGCACATTGTTGTGATTCCATATCTTGCGTTGGGATTGACGGCGAAATCTCTGGCAAGGTTTGTCATCAATCGGATTCCGCTCGCGGCAAGAGGGTGTCCTACCGCAATCGCCCCACCCATGGGATTTACGCGAGGGTCGTCGTCAGCGATTCCAAAGTGGTCGAGAAGGGCAAGGACCTGAATAGCAAAAGCTTCATTGATTTCGAAAAGATCAATGTCCTTGATAGTCATGCCAGCCTTGGCAAGTGCCTTTTCCGTGCTCGGCACAGGTCCGACACCCATTACTTCTGGCTCTACGCCGGCAAAAGCGAAACTCACCATGCGCATCTTCTTGTTGAGTCCGAGGGAGTCAGCTTTTTTCTCATTCGCGAGAATTGCCGCTGTGGCGCCATCTGAAAGCCCGGAGGCATTACCCGCTGTTACTCTCCCGTGGGGCCGAAATGGTGTTTTTAAAGTGGCGAGACCCTCCAACGACGTACCAGGTCGAGGTGATTCATCTTCTGTGACCAGGGTGACGCCGAGTTCCCCTGAGCGTGCAGCAACGGGCACAAGCTCGGGCTGAATAAGTCCATTCGCATAAGCTTTTGCCGTTTTCTCTTGCGATGACAGAGCAAAGTAGTCACATCTTTCTTTGGTGAGATGGGGGAATCTGTCGTGGAGGTTCTCGGCAGTTTTACCCATGAGCATGGCTTCGGGATCAACTAGCCGCTCGGATAGATAGCGGGGATTGGGATCGACTCCCTCGCCCATGGGGTGGTGAGTCATGTGCTCCACGCCGCCCGCAATTGCGAGATCATAAGCCCCAGCCATGATTGCACCAGAGAGAGTCGTTACGGCCGTCATGGCCCCAGCGCACCACCGGTCAATGGAGTAGCCAGGAACGGAAGAGGGTAGGCCCGCGAGGAGGGTCACTGAACGACCAATATTCATGCCTTGATCACCAGTTTGAGTGGCTGCCGCGATTGCTACGTCGTCGATCTTGTCCGGCGGCAGGTTCGGATTTCGGCGAAGCAACTCCCTGATCACCTTAACGACAAGGTCATCGGCTCGAGTTTCAGTGTAAAGACTCTTTGCTCGGGCAAAAGGGGTGCGGGCACCGTCAACAAAAACTACATTCTCGCGCTCAGCCATTGATTCCTCCTCAGGAATTACCTATGTTACCCACAAGTAACTTAGGAGTCGAGCGGAATCACCGATCATTTTTGTCTGTCCTGGGGTGATTGATCCGTTACTCGTCGACTTGGGAATCCTCGACTTGGGAATCCTCGACTTGGGAATCCTCGACTTGGGAATCCTCGACCTGCGCCGCCAGAGGAGCGTCTTTGCTGGCCCAAAGAATTGGCGACACAAGATCAATCTGCCATTCACGAGCTCCCGAATCTCGCAAACGGGCGACCAGATCATTGAGATTCTCCGGTGGGGGGTCCCACATCACCCTTCGAACGAGATCGGGAAGCATCAGATTCTCCATCGGGATGAGTAGTTGACGCGATATCTCCCCAATTTGGGTTCGGGCGTAATCCAAACGAGCATGGGCGGCCGGATTCTTATCGAGCCAGGTTTTCGGGGGAGGAGGGGCATCGCTTTTAGGTGGACTTCCGGGCAGTTCGGATTCGGGTAGCGAATTAGCTCGTTCAATCGCAGCCCACCATGACTTGTCGTATTTCTTTGCCCCTCGACCGTTGAAGTCCTTGACGGTAAACAGCGCATCGCGCGAGTCAGGGTTCGCCTGAGCGGCTGCGATTATTGCGCGATCGGGAAGAACCCTGCCAGGCGCAAGATCGCGACGTCGAGCAATATCGTCACGAGTGATCCACATCTCGCGAACGATGGCGCGATTGCGCGGCGAACGAATTGAATGGACACCTGATGTTCTGCGCCAAGCCTCGCCCGAGTGATGCCGAGGAAACCAAGTAACCAATGAGGCAAATTCTTGCTGAGCAATTTCCCACTTACTCTGCTCCCTGAGTGAATTCTCCAGTGATGCGCGCAACTCCAATAAAAGCTCAACATCAAGAGCTGCGTATTTGAGCATATCTTCGGTGAGAGGTCGCATTGACCAGTTCGCCGCGCCATGACCTTTCTCAATGAACTCACCAAGTTCAGAATCAATGAGACCAGCCAAGCCCACCTTTTCGCGTCCCAGAAGTCGACCCGCTAGCTCAGTATCAAAAATACTGGTCGGTTCAAGACCAACCTCGCGAAGACACTCAAGATCCTGAGTCGCTGCGTGCAAAACCCATTCGTTTTCACCAGCCACGTTTGAAATCGGCGAAAGATCGACGCTGACAGGATCGATAAGAGCGGTTCCTGAACCTCGACGCCTCAATTGGATGAGATAAGCCTTCTGAGAATATGTAAACCCAGATGCCCGTTCCGCATCGATGGCAATTGGGCCCTCACCATCGGCCAGCATCTTGCCGTACTCCTTTACCTGCTGCGTGGTGGTGATTACAGGTGCCAATGGTTCGCGCAAGGAATATGGGATACGTTCCGCATCCTGAGTTTGGTCATCCACGGCGACGCGCTGAAAAAACTGGAACAACACCCTCAGGCAACGGTGTAAGGCCACCTGCCGTTTCAAGACATGTTACCCAAGCTTGCACATGATGATTAAGTGATTGACCAGGCGAATGTGGATCAAGATCGGCAGGAGTCCAAGATGCCCTCACTTCCACAAAACCATCAGAGGGTCGATCGCGCAAAGACCCAAACGACTCACCAAAGTTGGTCGTCACGGTTCCACCCAACTCGAGAATTGAAAGTCCAGATGTGGCTTCGGTGACCCAGGACCAGGCTACCGCTCTGAGTAAATCATCAAAAAGAAGTTCTGACTCAAGGTCTGCTCGTACAAAAATCACCACCCGATAGGTGCCATTCCATTCCTCAACGCCATCGGGGTCGTGAAGGAGAACGAATCTCCCAGAAAATGCATCCGAGTCTGTGTCCGAAGGACATGCAGTTAATGCGATTGAATGCGGGGCGAGCCGGGCGGGCGCGGGCACTTCTTGGACCGTGATATCCGGTCGACCCACGAAGTGTCGAATTGCACTTGCTGCATCGGCAAAATACTCCGAATCATTGCCAACAGACTGCATTCAACAAGATTAATGATTGATGTGGATATGCCACGATGGACGCGCCGTGGATGAGGGGCCTAGTTTGATGGCTGGAAGGAGACACTTATTGAATTGATGCAAAACCGAAGATCTGTTGGCGTGGAGTATCCTTCGCCCTCAAAAACATGACCGAGATGTCCACCGCAGTGGGCGCATCGGACCTCGGTCCGGATTGACCCAAGTGACCGGTCCTCCAGAAGAATCACGGTGTCCCCAGCCAAGGGGGTGAAGAAACTGGGCCACCCGCAATGTGAATCAAATTTTGCCTCGCTTGAGAAAAGTTCGTAACCACATGCCTTACAGGAGTAGGTCCCTCGCTGATCACTGTCGGTGAAGCCTCCACTGAATGGGGGCTCCGTGCCAGCTTCTCTCAAAATATGGTATTCCTGGGGCGTCAGTTTGCCGCGCCACTGGTCTTCGCTCAGAACAACCGCGTAGGGGAGTCCGTCTGGTCGTATTGGACCGTCTTTCGCAGGGCTTTCCGATGACATGTCACTACTGTACGGGCCGATTATTACCTCTGCACGACTGGTTTCATGGAAGATGGTTTCATGGGAGACTTGGGGTATGTACTTCGATCTCTTGGAAAATGCGGGCTCTTGGCTTTCACAGGATGACCTCGACCAGGCAAGATCAAATTTGCCGATCGTCTACGTCGACGCCATTCCTGTCAGGGTTGACTCTTCGGGATTAGTTACCGAAGTTGGTCTACTTCTGCGGGCATTGCCCGATGGATCCATCAGCCGGGCAGTCGTGTCCGGCAGGGTCTTGTACAAGGAGCGTGTTCGCGATGCACTTATGCGAAACTTGGAAAAGGACTTGGGGTCGTTAGCTCTGCCGAAGTTGCCGGCTTCACCACAGCCGTTCACGGTGGTGGAGTATTTCCCAGATCCGTCGGTCACGGGTTTCCATGATCCACGGCAACATGCCATTTCCCTTGCTTTCATCGTTCCAATCGAGGGTGAGTGTTCACCCTCGCAGGATGCACTTGACTTGATTTGGATCACCCCTGCGAGCGCGACTAGTTCTGATTTCGAATCGGAAATGATTGGCGGACAGGGACGCCTTGTTCGCATGGCTTTAGCTCACGTGGGATTACTACCCTGACGGGATGCCTGGAAAATCCGGCGGTGTCTTGTTCATGCGGCCAATTAAGGCGGCATGTAAATCGGGGCGGCCAAATGCGTGACCCATTTCGAGAAAGGAATCGTCTGCTGCTTCGTTAAAGACTTGAAACTGTGCTCGAAGAATTTGTTCCTTTATAACTGCAATTGACGAGGGAGAACAGTGTGTCGCCAATTCTTTCGCCAAATCGTAGGCATCCGATAATGGATCTTGGGAGGCGGAGTTCACTAATCCCATTTCTTTGGCGGTAGCGCCATCAATTGTGCGGGCGGTTAACAGTAGGTCGGTTGCAGCTCCCATCCCGACTAAACGTGGTAATAACCACGCCACCCCATACTCCGCGATCAACCCAAGTCTGGCAAAAGTTGTACTAAGCGTGGCTTCTTGGTGTATTAAACGAAAATCAGAGCTGATGGCTATCACAAAGCCAAGGCCGGCGGCTGGTCCATTAATTGCGGTAATGACGGGTGTCCTCAAGTGCAGAATCTTTCCCGGGACAGTTTTGTGGCTTTGGCCTTTAAGGAATCCCTGAACTATCTCGGGGTCTGTTCCCAGCACGCTGAGATCTGCTCCAGAGCAAAAGCCACGACCAGCACCGGTGACGACAATGGCTCTCACTTCTGGATCTTGATCTGCGAAAGTGAGAAGGTCAGAGTAGGTGTGAATCATGTCCGGAAGGAGTGCGTTGAGCTTTTCGGGCCGATTGAAGGTGATCGTGGCAATCGCGCCTGTGCACTGATATGTGACGAACTCGGTAGCGGGAGCATCCATGACGCATTCCTACCAGTTATCGTTCAGGCTAATACCCTAGGCTGGGGTTATACCGGATTTGGGGAGTTGACCATTGTGAACAACGAAATTGGCCATGCCGACAAAAGTTCTGGAATGCGAATTACCTGGCGCGGAATAGTGGTTATCGTCATGGTGGTCGCATTGATCGTTTTTGGGGTTCAAAACCTTGAAAGCGCCTCCGTGAATTTCCTAGGTATGCAATTCGATGTTCCGGTCTGGTTACTAGTGTCAGGAACATTTATTCTGGGCGTTCTGTTGGGAGGGCTTGTCAAAGGGACCGCAAGAAAGTTGCGAAAGCCGCGCGGTGAAGTTTCCAAGTAGTACCTTTTCGTTAAATGGTCTTCGTCATTCCCGTCGTGTCTTCCATGAAGTAGATCAGACGTTCTAATGAGCCTTCACTGTAAATACCCTGCCAAATTCCATTTGGAAACCTTGGGTGCCAATCCGCACAGCTCGACTTCCACGATCATGGCCAGTCTGTCTATCTGACCGGCGGCGTCACCTCTCGGCTCACTAAAAACGAAGGTCTCCTTACCTATACGCTCTGGGTTTGCGGACATATCGCTCATATGGGGGATCTAGCCCTTTAACGGCAGTGATGGGTTATTCAACGGCATATTCATGCAAGACTAGGAACATGACGACTTTTGCCGAGGACCTATTCACGCTCGATCTCTTGACGCAGTTAGAACCGGTGGTTGAGAAAGAGATGAATCGGCACATTTCCCAGGCAAAAAACTGGTATCCCCATGACTACATCCCTTGGGACATGGGTACGAACTTTGCCCATCTGGATGGTAAAGATTGGACACCTGAGCAGAAACGATTCAGTGAAGCTGCTCGAACCAGCCTCATCATCAATCTTCTGACCGAAGACAACTTGCCCAGCTACCATCATGAGATCGCGGTAATTTTCGGACGAGATGGAGCTTGGGGCGAATGGGTTGGCAGGTGGACGGCCGAAGAGGGACGTCATGGCACCGCTATTCGCGATTATCTCGTCGTCACGCGGGCGGTAGACCCAGTGGCTCTTGAAGATGCCCGGATGACACACATGCAAGAGGGGTTCCAGGCAATCCATCCTGGTGTTCTTGCGGGATTGTCGTATGTTTCTTTTCAAGAATTAGCAACTCGTGTGTCGCATCGAAATACTGGTATTGCTACAGGAGATCCCATAGCCGAGGCGCTACTTCAACGGATCGCACTAGATGAAAACTTACACATGATCTTTTATCGCAACCTTCTTGCTGCCGCTTTGGAGATAGCGCCCGATCCCACAATGGTCGCTATCATGCGAAGTGTTCGTGATTTTGCTATGCCGGGTCACGGTATCGACGGTTTTCAGCGGAAGGCTGTTGAGATAGCGGTTGCTGGAATTTATGATCTCAAGCAACATCGTGATGAAGTTCTGATGCCGGTGCTACGAAAGTGGCAGATCTTCGACCGAAGTGATTTTGGGGCTGAGGGTGAAGCAGCGAGAGAGGAACTGGCACAGATTCTCGCTGATATGGACGTTAATGTGAACCGGTTTGAGGAGCGGCGTGATGCACTCCGAGCCAGGCTCGCCGCACGAGATTAAGAGTTTGATTCCAAGTTCGAAAAATTGGAACGAAGCAGTTGTGTATGCATTAAAAAGCAACGACACTGCATCACTTGGGGAGCTTTATCGTCACAAGGTTCGTGAACTTGGATCGGTAAAGGCGACACAGGACTGGCTTGAAATTGTTTCTGGTTGGGATGCAACTGCGTCGACAGGTTGATTTTGAGGAAAATCTTTGACAACACATTAACCATCGAATTACGACGATGAATTGTGTCCGAGGGGGGACTTGAACCCCCATGCCCTTTTGGGGCACTAGCACCTCAAGCTAGCGCGTCTGCCTATTCCGCCACCCGGACTGGGTTGCCGTATTCACGGCGAGCCGTAACTATAGCGACATGGAATCTTAACTTTCGCGGGTAGTCCACAACACTTGGCCGAATGATCAATTGAGGGATTCGTCATGGCATAAGCCTTGGCCACTGGCATGATTCCCTTATGAGCGATTCACTTTTTCTCACGTCCAGTGCGCGCACTGCCCTAGAGGATGACACCGTTGCCATGACACGGGAACTGATTCGCATTGATACCAGCAATTATGGTGACTCCGTTGACACCGTGGGCGAGGCGGAGGCCGCCGAATATTGTGCCCAGAAGTTACGTGAAGTGGGATATGACCCCGAAGTCATTGTGACGACTTCTGATTCTCGTCGGGGGGTAGTTCTCAGAATCCCAGGGATCGATGCAGACGCAGGAGCCGTCGTGGTTCATGGCCATCTCGATGTGGTTCCTGCTATTGCTAGTGATTGGACCCATCCGCCGTTTGCTGCTGAAGTTGATTCAGGCTTCATATGGGGCCGAGGGGCCGTGGATATGAAGAACATGGACGCCATGATTTTGGCGGTGGCGAGGCATTGGGCTCTGGAGGAGATCCAGCCTCGCAGAGACATCATCATTGTTTTTTTTCCGGATGAGGAAGCAGGGATGCAACATGGGTCACAGTGGTTTGTTCGTAATCGTCCCGATGTTTTTGAAGGGGCAACCGAAGCGATAGGTGAAGTTGGTGGATTCTCGCTCACAGTGCGAGATGACATCCGTATTTACCCCGTGCAAACTGCCGAGAAAGGTGTCCGCTGGCTGCGTTTACGCGCCGCCGGAAGAGCAGGGCATGGAAGCATGATTCATGCGGATAACGCCGTTACTGATTTGGCTCGTGCGGTGACGCGAGTAGGAGATCACAAGTGGCCGATTCGACGAACGAAAACGGTTGACCAATTTCTAGCAGTATTGGCTGAGGCCTACAACATTAATATCGATCCAAGTGACTCCGCCGACGTCCTCAGCAAACTTGGAACCCTTGGCATGCTTGTCGGCGCCACTTTGCAAAACACGGCAAATCCGTCAATGCTAAGTGCAGGCTACAAGGTAAATGTCATTCCCTCTGAGGCTGTCGCGCACATTGATGGTCGCGTGCTACCCGGCTACGAGGATGAATTTGATGTCACTATTAAGAAATTGGTTGGCGATACTATTGCCATGGAATATGTCAGCAACGACATTGCTATCGAAGCCCCATTCGATACCTTGACAGTGGATCTTATGGCCAGCGTTCTTCGAAGTGAAGATCCTGGAGCGATAACTGTGCCCTACATGATCTCCGGAGGAACGGATGCCAAGGCTTTGAGTGCCTTGGGCATCAATTGCTATGGATTTTCACCACTGCAGATGCCTCCGGATTTGGATTATTGGAGTCTGTTCCATGGTGTCAACGAACGAGTACCTATAGACGGCTTAAAATTCGGCGTGCGTACCCTAGAGAGGTTTTTGCGTCAGGTGTAAATGAATCTGGGTATTAGCTGGCCCTAGGAATTCTAATTATTTTTCGTCTGAGACGAATTTTTTTGCGGCCATCGCGAAAAATTCTTGTGTAATCCAGTTCCCACCGGCCTCGCTCAGCTTTGTGTGTCAAGTACTCACGAGTCGCTTCGAGATCTGCCTCGCGGGAGAATGAAAACTCCCGAAATTCCCAGACAGACTCACTCGCACTCCTATTCAAGTGCTTATTCACATGTTCTCCTCGATGCTCTTGGTTTTTACATGACACAAGGATTCATTCAACGACGCTGTGCCCACCCGGCCTCTGGATACCCTAGGGCGGGTTCTGAAACGTCGTCGAGTGCTGTGTGAATCTCGTCGGGAAGCAAAAGCTCATTGCTTCCAAGCGCGAGTACCAGTTGTTGGGCTGTTCGAGCGCCCAAGATGGGTGCCACAACACCGGGACGATCCCTTAACCAAGCGAGAGCTACTTCAGCCGGACTCGCGCCTAGGCCTTCCGCTGCGGTGGAAAGAGCATCGACAATTCGCTTGGCTCGTTCATCTCGATAAGCGTTGACAAATGCGCTGGTTTCGGGTTGAGCGCCACGTGAATCAATGGGAATCGAATGTCGATACTTCCCCGTAAGCACACCACGTCCAAGTGGGGACCATGGCAACAGTCCAATTCCGAGGGATTTTGCCGAGGGAATAATCTCACGCTCAACACCCCGCTCCAGAAGGGAATACTCCATTTGGGTAGTCACAATTGGATTGGCTCCTTTGCTCACTTGAATGGTGCACGCCTGCGCTGTTTGCCAACCCGCGAAATTTGATACCCCAACATAACGGACTTTTCCGGAATCGATCGCAGCATCCAATGCATGCAGAGTCTCCTCAATCGGTGTTAACGGATCCCACGCGTGCAATTGCCATAAATCAATTGTGTCTACATCCAGCCTTCTCAAACTTCTCTCCAGAGAATCGAGCAAGTGTCTCCGACTGGCATTAAAGCGTCGCTCGGTGTTGGGAACGGAGACTGCCTTTGTGGCCAGTACAATATTGTCTCGACATTCGAACTCTTGAATAAGAGTTCCAAGCATTTCTTCGCTAACGCCATCTGAATACACATCGGCAGTGTCTACAAGATTGCCACCTGCATCGAGAAATGCTGCAAGTTGATCTCGGGCGTCATATTCATCAGTTGTTCGTCCCCACGTCATGGTACCTAGGCCAAGGTTGCCCACTCGAATTCCGGAGTTACCCAAGGGTCGCATTTGCATGTCGATACCGTATCGCCCTGCTGCGGGCATTTCCGCTATTCGACGCCGTAGGCTACCCACATGAAACTTGCTGTGAATTTGGGATATTGGGGGGCTGGAAACGATGCAGACAACCTCGAAGTTGCCCGCGAAGCGGATCGGCTCGGCTATTCGTGTGTTTGGGCCGCTGAGGCATATGGCTCTGACGCTGCCACCGTGCTTACATGGATTGCTGCTCAGACAGAACAGATAGACGTGGGTAGCGCAATATTTCAAATCCCTGGGCGTACTCCTGCAAACACCGCCATGACCGCTGCGACCCTTGATACCTTGTCTGGAGGACGATTTCGGCTGGGGTTAGGAGTGTCAGGGCCTCAAGTCTCTGAAGGTTGGCATGGTGTCAAATTTACAAAACCCCTCACGCGGACTAAAGAGTATGTTGACATTGTTCGCCTGGCCTTATCTCGCCAGAGGGTCAGTTACAACGGGGAATTCTTCACTCTTCCGCTACCCGACGGCCCAGGCAAAGCGCTCACCCTGACCGTTCATCCGGTGCGTGAGAACATTCCCATTTACTTAGCCTCAATAGGACCCAAAAACCTAGAGTTAACGGGTGAAATAGCAGACGGATGGCTGGCCATTTTTTTCTCTCCTGAGAATGCTCCGGAACTCATGAAGCCACTTATTCAAGGTCGAGTCAAGGCGGGCAAGACAATGGAGGGTTTCGATGTGGTGCCAACTGTTCCTGTGGTTCCAGGTGATGATGTAGAAGTCTGTGCCAATTTCGTCAGACCGTACACGGCACTCTATGTCGGCGGCATGGGTTCACGCGACAAGAACTTCTACAACCAATTGGCAGTTCGCATGGGTTATGAAGATGCGGCTATCGAGATACAAGAGAAATACATGGCGAAGGATTATGCAGGTGCTGCGGCTGCTGTTCCTCTTGATTTCATTGATGCCACCTCACTCATTGGGCCCCCTGAAAGAATAACTCGGCGGCTTCCTGCCTATGCGCAAGCCGGCGTAACAACATTGAGCGTTGCGTCTTTTGCAGGAACATTAAAAGAACGAGTGGCCACCCTGCATATTATGAAAAAGGCACTTGCTGATTCTGGGGTCGGCGACTAGCCCCGTGTCGTGGATTGAATCCATAATTTTGGGGATTGTTCAGGGTCTCACCGAGTTCCTACCGATCTCTTCCTCAGCCCACTTGCTGATAATCAGTGAGCTCTTTGGCTGGCAGGATCCTGGTGCAGCGTTTACCGCGGTCACACAGATTGGTACTGAAGCAGCTGTCATTGTCTATTTTCGCAGGGATATAGGGCGAATACTTGCCATGTGGTCACGTTCTCTCACGCAACCTGAATTGAGATCGAATCTGGACGCCCGAATGGGCTGGTACGTAATTATCGGTTCGCTGCCGATAGCGGTGATTGGTTTTCTTTTTGCCCAACAGATAGAGACTTCGGCCCGAAATCTTTGGCTCGTCGGAATAATGCTTATTGTCTTTGGAATTCTGTTAGGCATAGCCGATCGCTTTGGACGTAAAATCAAAACCGCTAAGCAACTGAATATGCGTGATGGATTGATATTTGGATTTGGTCAAGCCATGGCGCTCATTCCAGGAGTGTCTCGATCTGGAGCGACCATCACCACGGGTCTGACTCTTGGATACGATCGGGTTACTGCAACTCGGTATGCATTTCTCTTGGCGATACCGGCTGTTCTCGGATCAGGTCTGTACGAGGCGAGGAAAATCGGCGATGATCCTTACATCGCGTGGGGGCCAACGATGCTGGCGACAATAGTTGCATTCTTTGTTGGACTGGCCGTTATTGCATGGTTACTCAGGTGGCTAACAACACGCACCTATACGCCGTTCGTGATCTATCGGGTGATTGTTGGATCCTTGGTGTTGGTACTTCTCAGCATGGGCGTACTCGTGAGTTAGAGGCAGCGACTCGTCTTGAAATCGCGGTAAAGCAGTAAACAGCCATTTCCGTATATTCCCGCAGCCAGGTTGTCACTACTGAAATTGCGGGCCAACTGGCGAATTATGCCTCCGTACACCCCAGATTCTGCCCCCTGCGAACAGAGGGTCAATTGCAAGTCAACTTTCGCGGTTGCCGACTACCGTTTTGCCATGGCAACAGTGTTTCTCATTCGTCACGGACAAACACCTGCGAATGCGAGTGGGGTCCTGGCAGGAACAGCGCCTGGAATTCAACTCGATGAAACAGGCATCCAGCAAGTGTCTGAGTTGGCAGAGGCGCTGAAGGGGCTTTCCCCACTAGCGATCATCTCTTCACCGATGGAGCGCACCGCCCAGACCGCTGACATCATTGCCCAGGGGTTGGCCAGTGCTGGATGCGTTCTACAGGTACAAGAGGAATCCGGTTTAATTGAATGCGACTATGGTTCCTGGACCGGTCAGCCACTGGCAGACTTGGCCAATCACGAATTATGGCGTGCGGTTCAGGATCATCCAAGTTCCGTTGTTTTCCCCGGGGAAAATGGCGAGTCCATGTCTAGTATGCAAAATCGAGCGGTGACATCAATTCGCCGATGGAATGATTTGCTGGGGCCAGATTCCATCTATATTGCGGTGAGTCATGGCGATGTCATCAAGGCCATCATCGCCGATGCTCTTGGGATGCATCTGGATCATTTCCAGCGGATTGTGGTGGATCCTGGATCCGTGTCCGTGGTGAGATATTCAACGCTTAGACCTTTTGTTGTAGCAACCAATGCGAGTGGTGAGCGCGTGTCACGATTCGTAAGAGCCGCATCAGATCAAAGTTCCGATGCACCCGTTGGTGGTGGCACCACATGACGCGAAGGATTTTGGAATATCGCATGCCTGAGCGATTAGTGGTCGGAACGGTTGGAATGCCCGGCGAACGAACTTTCTACCTGCAGGCCAAATCTGCAGGTCAGCTTACCTCCGTGGCTTTTGAAAAACAGCAGGCCATTGTTCTTGCAGAGCGAATAGATCAGTTGCTGGATGAAGTTCGAGCCTCACGTGATCCACAGAATCTGGTACCAGAGGCGGCCCCGGTTGAGTTATCTGATTCAGAGCCACTCGACATGCCGCTCATGGAAGAGTTTCGAGTGGGAGCCATGGCATTGGGTTGGGACGAATCCGCCCTGGCCGTTGTTATTGAAGCGCATGCAATTAGTGAAGAGGATGCTGCCGTACCCGAGTTGGGTGAGGATGGTGATGAAGGGCCAGACACGCTTCGAGTTTGGCTGAGCGCACCTTATGCCAGGTCCTTTGCTGATCGAATCAGGATTGTCGCCCAGGCCGGTCGCCCCCCTTGCCCTTTTTGTCAACAGCCACTGGATGCTGATGGTCACATATGTCCGCGAGCTAATGGGTACATGCGTCGGGCCTAGGCGAATATCGTGAATCTAGAAATTGATCTTGAAGTAGTTCGTCAGATATCCGAAGCGAGTAATGCGACCTTCTACTGTCATGATGCTGGGACGGGCACTCATTACGTGTATAAGCCTGTGCGAGGGGAGAGACCTCTCTGGGATTTTCCCCATGCTTCACTCACTGGAAGAGAAATTGCGGCGAGTGAACTCGACAAACTGACTGGTTGGGGCTTGGTGCCACCCACTCAATGGATCCAAGATGGACCCTTCGGTAAAGGAATGATCCAAGAGTGGGTCCCGGAGATCGACTCCAATCGTCCAGTTAATCTCTTTGCTCCCAATTCTGTTCCAGCACAATGGATATCCGTCCTGTCGGGCTACGACAACATAGGAGAGCCTGTTGTTCTTGCTCACGCCGACGATCCAACTTTGAAAAAGATGGCCCTATTCGATGCAATGTTGAATAATGCGGACCGAAAGGCGGGGCATATTCTTGCGGTGAATTCCAGGCAGTTCCATGCGATAGATCATGGAGTCTGTTTTCATGAAGAGAACAAGTTGCGCACCGTTGTATGGGGGTGGGCAGGATCGCAAATTCACAGCGAACTACTGCCAACCTTAGAGAAATGTTTACAAGAACTGGATACCCATTTTGAACCTGTTGATGCTTGGCTCACCGATAGCGAAAGTGCAGCCCTAAGGAGGCGAATTCAACGGTTACTTGAAGCCCAGACATATCCAACGCCATCGCCAGAATGGCCGGCAATCCCATGGCCAGTTTTCTAAGCCATGACAGATAGGCTCATGTGGTGAAGAGTTGGGGTGCACCAAATATTCCTCGTTTACCTGGTGCAGGACTCAACCTGCGCCTCTTCGATACAGCAACGCAAAGCATTCGCCCCACGGCTGTCGGAGAGTGCGCAAGAATTTATGTGTGTGGCATTACTCCCTACGACGCAACGCACATGGGACATGCCAACACATACATTGCCTTCGATGTCCTGATCAGGCAGTGGCTAGATGGAGGGCATTCCGTGAATTTTGTTGAGAATGTCACGGATATTGATGATCCCCTCCTTGAACGTGCAGTGGCAACGGGTCAAGATTGGCGGCAAATCGCTGAACGGGAAACGGCACTCTTCCGAGAGGATATGCACTCTCTGAGAGTCATTCCTCCAAATCACTACATCGGTGCGGTTGAGTCGATACCTGATGTTGTGACACTCGTAGAACAACTGCAGGGACAGGGAGATGTCTACGCACTGGATGGTGATTTGTACTTTCGAATAGCTCACAGCAAAGAATTCGGTTCCTTATCGCATCTCTCTCGAGAAGACATGCTCAAGATATTTGGCGATAGAGGCGGTGATCCCGATCGGCAAGGTAAAGAGAACCCGTTAGATCCACTTCTTTGGCAATCGCAAAGGCCGGAAGAACCAGCCTGGGACACCTCCTTGGGTCATGGACGCCCAGGCTGGCATATTGAATGTTCAGCCATTGCGTTGAAATATCTCGGTCCTACAGTTGATGTTCAGGGCGGTGGCTCCGATCTGGTTTTCCCACATCATGAAATGAGCGCTGCGCAGGCGGAAAGAATCTCAGGGGAAATGCCTTTTGCTCGCTTTTATGTGCACTCCGGTATGGTTTCTTGGCAGGGTCACAAAATGTCTAAGTCCCGTGGGAATTTAGTTTTTGTATCCAGCCTTCGGCAAGATGGAATTGATCCCATGGCAATTCGGCTGTCGCTGCTCGCACACCATTATCGCAGCGATTGGACATGGACTCCTCAAGGTTTACAAGGAGCTCAAGACAGACTGGCTTTGTGGCGCTCTGCCGTGGCGCGCGAAACCACCATGCCAAGCGAAAGCGTTCTGACCCGCGTTCGTGAAGTTCTCAGCGACGATCTGAATACACCAAGCGCACTTGACGCTATTGATTTTTGGGCCCGGGAAACGGTATCCGGCAGAGGATCTGCTTCAGACGGTGGGCTTTTAATCAGAGATATGTGCGATGCACTTTTAGGCGTTGACCTTTAGACCTATTTTTCCTCGTGTCCGCCAAAACTTTTTCTCATGGCGCTAAGGACCTTATTCGCGAATTGATCCATGTCACGAGACGCAAACCGAGAGTACAGAGCCGCTGTGAGCACGGGGGCTGGGACACCCTCCTCTATGGCGGCGATTGATGTCCATCTACCTTCGCCTGAGTCCGATACCCCTCCACCGTAATCGATCAATTCAGGACTTTTGCGCAATTCTTCCGCTGTCAAATCCAGTAGCCATGAGCCAATGACCGAGCCTCGTCTCCAGACTTCAGCAATCTCCGGAATGTCAAAGTCGAATTGATACATCTCCGGTGAATCCAGTGGTGCTGTTTCGGCGTCTCGGGTTGCATCCTGTGCTCCAGAATTGGCATGTTTCAGAATGTTGAAACCCTCGGCGTAGGCAGCCATCAGTGCATATTCGATGCCATTGTGAACCATTTTGACAAAGTGTCCCGCTCCATGAGGTCCGCAGTGAAGCCAGCCTTCTTCTGCCGGTGAAGGTGGCGAATCTGAACTCGTTCGTGTGGCAGATGAGACTCCAGGAGCGAGGGTCTGCCATAGGTTTGACAGCCGACCGACCGTCGAGTCAGTTCCGCCAATCATTAGTGAGTAACCGCGATCCAGTCCCCACACTCCGCCCGAGGTTCCCACATCGACAAAGCCAATTCCCTTTTGGCCAAGTTCATTGGCATGAGAGATGTCGTCACGGTAGTAAGAGTTACCGCCATCGATAACGCAATCACCTTCATCGAGAAGCACTTTCAATGCATCTATAACCTGATTCGTGGGATCGCCTGCGGGAACCATCACCCACACTGTGCGTGGCGCAGGAAGCATTTTCACCATGTCAGGGAGAGCTGTAGTAGCGGTCCCACCCATCGATTCAAATTGCGAAACCAGTTTGGCATTTACATCACACCCGACAACTCGGTGCCCACCCCGAATGGCTCTCAATCCAATGTTCGCACCCATGCGACCGAGTCCGACCATTCCAATGGTCACACTGGCAGGAAAATCATGCTCAGACCTGGGGTTCACTACTACTCCTTTTCACGTGATGCGACAGGATTGTGCGTGAGTGTGCAAGGCTAGGTTAGTGACTAACCCACAGGAAATGCCGGCATGGGCCGATTTGGAGACTTTTGCAGTTCGCGAGTTGACCATCAAAGAATTGGTCGCCCGTGATCGGAGATTCTTGCGAATCAGCGCGGCGGGCATCTCCGCTGATTTTTCTCGACAGAGAATTGATCTTCCGGTGGTGAATTCCCTTGTGTCTCTTATGGAACAGGTTGGGGTCCCTGAACTGCGAGATGCAATGTTTCGTGGGGAGAACATCAACACTACGGAAAATCGAGCCGTCCTTCATGTTGCTCTCAGAAATGCCGAAGCGACAGGGCTTGTGGTTGATGGAGTGAACGTAGCGAACAATGTCGAATCGGTTCTCACCAGAATGAACGATTTCGCGGATCAGATTCGGAACGGGAGTTGGAAAGGGATCACGGGAAAAACTGTTAATCGGATCATCAACATCGGAATTGGGGGATCTGATTTGGGTCCGGCAATGGCGAATCAGGCACTTCACGATTACGCAATACCCGGTATCTCCTTTGGTTTCGTTTCTAACGTTGATCCTAACGATATGAAGCAAGCCCTTGAGGATTGTGACCCAGAAAGAACTTTGTTCGTTGTGGTGTCAAAGACCTTCACAACTTCAGAGACAATAGCTAATGCCCTAACAGCTAAGAATTGGATAATTGATTCGTTGGCATCCCATGATGCTCATCAAATAATCGAACGGCATTTTGTCGCGGTTTCGACCAATAAACAGGCTGTTGCGGCTTTTGGAATTAATACGGCCAATATGTTTGAATTTTGGGATTGGGTTGGCGGACGTTATTCCATGGTGTCGGCTGTCGGTCTCAGCACCATGATCGCCGTTGGAGGATCGAACTTTCGTGAGTTGCTTCGCGGCTTCCATGCAATGGACGAACATTTCAAAACGGCTCCTATAAATGAAAACATGCCCATGCTGATGGGCGCTATCGCACTCTGGAATAGAGATTTTCTTCGCATAGAGACCACCGCGGTATTGCCATACGCTCACTATTTGAACAGATTACCTGCATATCTTCAACAACTCACCATGGAGAGCAATGGGAAGCGAGTTCGAAAAGACGGTTCACTTGTTGAATACAACACCAGTGGAATTATATGGGGAGAACCCGGCACCAATGGGCAACATTCCTTTTACCAACTACTTCATCAGGGAACCTCAATTGTTGCATGCGATTTTATTGTAATAGCAAAAGAAATCGGCAATTCAAGTCCTCAGCAACCGATTTTGGTTGCAAATGCCCTTGCACAGGCAGCAGTGTTATCTATTGGAGTGACTCAAGACGAACTAAAGTCTGGCGGTGACACTAGTGATTTGGTGGCACACAGGGAAATGCCAGGCAATCGACCCGTCACAATCCTCATGATGCAGGAGCTTTCTCCATTCACCTTGGGATCCTTGATGGCCTTGTACGAACATTCCGTATTTGTTCAAGGTGCCATTTGGGGGATCAATTCATTCGATCAATGGGGAGTGGAGATAGGAAAGAAGGTTGCAACGGGAATCGTTGAGTCCTTTTCGGATAACTCGTTGGTGGAAAAATTTGATCTCAGCACACAGCATTCGATCAGGGAGTATCGCCAAATGCTGCAGGGAAGTTAAGAGTTTCGTCTCCTTAAGTATTTTTCGAACTCGCGCGCAATGGCATCGCCTGAAGCTTCAGGAAGTTCGGCGGTGTCTCTAGCTTCCTCGAGTTGCGCAACATAGTCAGCTATTTCTTCGTCGTCTTCGGCGAGTTCGTTTACGCCTACTTCCCAAGCTCGTGATTCATCTGGCAATTCACGTAATGGGATTGGTATATCTAAA
Source organism: Candidatus Nanopelagicales bacterium (assembly GCA_018402075.1). The sequence goes on from JAGYJP010000002.1 coordinate 509,195, forward strand.
ATATCTTCAAGACGTTCAATGAGCGCTAACGTTGCTTTTGGGCACGGGGATTGCCCCACATAGTGGGGGATTGAGGCCCACAGCGAAATACATGGAATTCCAAATTGTGAACAGGCTTGAGCGAGTACACCCACTATTCCTGTAGGTCCTTCGTAATGCGACACATCTAAATCCATGGTTGTTAAGAGGTTCGTATCGGAAGTGGTCGCAGACACAGGAACCGGTCGTGAGTGCGGGTTATCTGAAAGTAGCGCACCCATGGTGATAACAAGTTCAACATCAAGTTCTGCCGCTAAGCCAAGAATCTCACGGGTGAATTGTGGCCATTTCATATTGGGTTCAAGACCCTGTACAAGAACGAAGTCGCGGTCGATAGTTTCGCCACGGGCAACAAAGACTCTCGTTGCTGGCCATATCAGGCCACGTTCCCCAGAGTCGGTCATGTAAGTATGAGGTCGATTAACTTGGTAGTCGTAATATTCCTCTGGGTCGAGTTCAAGAAGTACTTGCGCATTCCATACTTCGCATATGTGTGTGACAGCACTAGATGCACTTTCTGCAGCATCATTCCAGCCTTCAAAAGCACAAATAAGCACAGGATTGCGCAGGGCCGGAAGGTCATCGAACTCAATCATCGGTCATGCTCGCGATAGTGGAAATCAATTCGGCGACTTCAGCTGGTCGCTGCAGAGGCAGATCATGATGACAACCGTACCAATTCTGGATGTGCATGAGTGGGTTCTTAGCCAACAAAGGTAACTTCTCAGATTTGCTACCGTCCCAGAGGTCGCCACTATGACCAAAGATGACCCAGGTTGCAACCCGAGTGTTCTCCAAGTCCGAGATGTGGTCATAGGACATAAGTTCATCGAGGATTCGCATATGTCGGATGAATCCCAACTTGGTCACATATTCATTGGGCCGAACCGCAATATATGAATCCTTGATGGCTGACATGATGTCTTCAATCTTGAAAGCGTCGATCTCCTGATAGTGAGCCAGCAACATGCTCCATGAAAAGGGACCCTCAGGAGGTGTCAGAATAGTTCGCAGATCATCAACGTCTTTCACGATATCCGGTATGAGGTCGGTCGGATTGACGGCGCCTCCGTCGAGGAGGACGCAGCTAAGCGCACTGTCTGGCGCAATGAGCGCAAATCGAAGTGCGATTGAGGCTCCCCACGAGTGACCCACAATGTGCGCCCTAGATATGTCCAGACATTTCATAAGATCCACAATGTCGTGTGCCACCCGATCAACGCTAAAGTCTGCATTCGCAGTGAATCCCTGGGAAAGGCCATGTCCACGAAGGTCAACAGAGATGATCGACCGTCTCAAGTGACTTGAGACCATCGCCCAATAAAGCGATTGTTGAGACAAACCGTGAAGCAGGATTATTGGTGATTCGTTGCTCTTCGTGTGGCCGCGGAAGAATATGCGTTCCCCATTCGATAACGACACATAGTTTGTTGCGAATTGAGAAGTTGCGCGGTTGATGGAAAGAGATTTCTCCTCATGAGTAGCCACTGGCATACTCTCGCAGTAGGGTTTAGCGTGCGAATACCCGAGGCGGTTCTCTTCGACCTTGATGGCACGCTGCTTGAGTCGGAACATTTGTGGCTTCAGGCCGAACAACTCACCATGGCCACTTGGGACATTGCGTGGTCAGCCAATGATCAGAAGGCATGTCTCGGTGGCCCGCTTGAACGGGTTGTCGCCTACATGAATGAGCGCATTCCTGAAGGATTGAGGGGATTACGTCCTACTCCAAGCGAAATATCGCAGATATTGATCACGAATATCGTCCACCTGTTTGCAACGACTGCGGTCCAATGGCGTCCTGGCGCAAGAGAGATCGCACGGGAGACCCACCTACTAGGAATACCAACTGCGATTGTCACAGCCTCGTGGAGAGTTCTACTCGATGCAGTTGAAGTAAACATGTCGCAGGAGGTTGGACAATTTACAGTATCGATTGCCGGAGATGAAGTCCTGTTATCAAAGCCTGATCCTTTTCCTTATCAAGAGGCATCCCGCCGTTTAAATGTGGATGTCCACGCATGCTTAGCGATTGAAGACTCACCGACCGGTGTCGAGTCTGCTGTTGCAGCGGGAGCACGGACAATTGCCGTACAGCACATTACTCCTGTAACTACACCAGGTGCGGTTGTCATAAATTCGCTCAGTGGTCGAAATCTTGAAGAATTATGGTCCCTCGCGTGTGATTCTCACAGCTGATGCGAGAGCGTTTTCAACTAATGAATTTCCCGATGTCCAGAGGCTTCGGTCTGGCAAGTCCGGCGGGGCTCCATCAAATGCCGGACACAAATCCTTAAAGGAGCACCAGCCACATAGTCTGCTGGGAGAGGGCGAAAAGATGCCGGTGTCTGCAGCGCGTTCAATAGCCGATCTGATGGCCAAAATCCTTTTCTCGGTCGCGATCAAGTCTGTGACTTCTGGTTGATATCTCAAGAACTTTCCGTCGCCGAGGTACATTATTTGTAAGGTGTGAGGTATCTGTTGGGTGATCCTCCACCAAGCCAATGCATAAAAGCGCATTTGGAACATGGCTTTATCCGTGTAGCGTTCACCAGGTGATTTGCCAGTCTTGTAATCCACAACTCTGATGGCACCTTCTGGGCTTTTGTCAACTCTGTCAATGAAACCCCGGATAACAAAATGGGGCTTCAATTCAACACTCAGGGGCATTTCGCGGGCAAATGGTTCTAATCGATTGGGATCTTCCATGGCGAAGTACGTATCAAGAAGCGGAGTGACTGAATTTAATGCTTGGTCAACGTATTGAGCGATACTTGTCTCAGAATCCACTTCGCCCACGATGGTGGCGAATTCAATAGGTTTATCCACCCGAAGACGAATCAGCTCTTGCCGAAAAATTAACTCTGCTGCCGAAATTGTGCGTTCGCCAGTTGAGATCTCAAAAAGATTTTCTAGGACTTTGTGGACCAATGTTCCCTTGATCGCAGCTATGGAAGGTACTTCTGGTAGTTGATCTATGGTGCGGAATCGATACAACAAGGGACACTGAAGAAAATCAGAACTGCGCGATGGTGAGAGCGACGTAGGGAACACGGGTCAACTCTAGACAACACGGCGGGATCAAATAGCGAGGCGCGAAGACACGGGGGCTAAAGTCTGTTACGTGGCTAAAAGACCCGTGCATCCTCCTGCACCTAGATCGGTGGTGAAGGCCGGACCACGTCCACGTGGACCCCTTCGGGTCGGTGATTTGGTGCAAATGATTGATGCGCGGGGAAATAAATACACGATCACACTGGCCAGAGACGCGATATTTCACAGTCATCGGGGTCAAATCGTCCACAACGACATTATTGGTCGACTCGAAGGCCTTGTGATTACCAGTGACAGATTGACTGAATATCAGGTACTTCGACCTCAATTGGATGACTATGTGCTCTCAATGCCAAGAGGCGCCGCGGTGGTCTATCCAAAGGACGCCGCCCGAATTGTTGGTTTGGCCGATTTAGGCTCTGGTTCTCGAGTTCTGGAAGCGGGGGTGGGTTCGGGGGCATTGACGTGTTCGTTAATCAGAACTGTGGGATGTGAAGGCTCCGTAGTGAGCATTGAAAGACGGGATGATTTCGCGGCCGTCGCGGAAGAAAATGTCTGCAGATGGTTTGGAGGTTATCCCGATTCCTGGTCGGTTCTCGTTACTGACTTGGCAATTTGGGATGTAGGCGAGTCGGTGAGTGCTCATGGTGATTTTGATGCCGCTATTTTGGATATGTTGGCACCGTGGGAGTGCTTGGACACCGTAGCGAGAGCCTTACGACCCGGGGGGGCACTCGTCGTTTATGTTGCAACAACCACACAGTTGTCGAGGACCATTGAGACCCTTCGACTCAAGGACGTGTGGACCGAACCGCGTGCGGAAGAAACGCTTTTGCGCACGTGGCACCTCGATGGTCTTTCAGTACGGCCTGACCACAAAATGAATGGCCACACGGGCTTCTTAATATCAACCAGACTCATGGCATCAGGAGAATCAGCGATGAAGAGGAAGCGCCGGCCAGCTCCCGGTGCTTATGGCAAGGATTACCAGGCCCCAGATGTCCTAGGCGAGTCCTCTAGCGGGGATGCCTAACCTCGGGCCTACAAAGTTATGGGCACGCTAAAAATCAATTTCCGGGATAGGGTTGAAAGGGAAGAGAGGGGTAACGCGTGTCAGACTCAACAGAAATATCACGACTTCAAGGAGAATTGGCAGCACAGCGTGACCACAATGCTCGACTCATTACGACACTCAGAGACGCTCGGGAACAAATTGTGTCGCTTAAGACTGAGGTCGATCGGCTCGCGGAGCCACCCGGCGGGTTTGGCACGGTTCTCACGAGCCACCCAGATTCAACAGCAGACATCATGGTTATGGGCAAGAAGGTACGCGTGGCTGTCAGCCCCGAGGTGGACAAATCACTTCTCACCTTGGGAAGGGAAGTGCTACTGAATGAGTCTCTTAACGTTGTAGGCGTCCTCGAATTCGACAATATCGGCGAAATAGTTGTCCTTAAAGAAGTGCTGGCACCCGATCGTGCCCTAGTCGTGTCCCATTCTGATGAGGAAAGAGTTATTCGCATTGGATCACCGTTGTTCACCGAGACCCTCCGCTCTGGGGACACGCTTTTATGCGATCCGAGAAATGGTGTTGCCTTTGAGAAGGTTGCTCGCGCAGAGGTTGAGGAGTTAGTCCTTGAAGAGGTTCCTGATATAAACTATGAAGATATTGGTGGTTTGCGGGAGCAAATTGAATCAATCAGGGACGCGGTTGAGTTGCCCTATCTTCATGCCGACCTTTTTGCTGAGCATCAGCTCAGGCCTCCTAAGGGCATCCTTTTGTACGGGCCTCCCGGTTGCGGTAAGACATTGATTGCCAAGGCAGTAGCGAACTCACTGGCCCAAAAGGTTGCGGAACGAACAGGAATGGGCGAAGGTCGGTCTTTTTTTCTCAATATTAAAGGCCCGGAATTGCTCAATAAATATGTGGGAGAAACTGAACGCCACATCCGATTGGTATTTCAGCGTGCTCGCGAAAAGGCTTCCGAGGGAATGCCCGTCATAGTCTTTTTCGATGAAATGGACTCGTTATTTCGCACAAGGGGCACGGGTGTGAGCAGCGATGTCGAGAATACGATTGTTCCTCAATTACTGAGTGAAATTGATGGTGTTGAAGGGCTCGAAAATGTTATTGTGATTGGGGCTAGCAATCGCGAGGACATGATTGATCCCGCGATCTTACGTCCAGGTCGTCTTGATGTAAAAATAAAAATTGAGAGACCGGATGCGGAGTCTGCCCGATCCATATTCGCCAAATATCTCACCCCATCAGTTCCGTTGCACAAAGATGATCTCATCGAAAATGGTGGAGACGCGGAACTGACCTGCAAAAATATGATCCAACGCGCTGTTGAGCGCATGTACGCGGATTCTGATGAAAATAGATTCCTTGAGGTTACATATGCAAATGGCGACAAAGAGGTCCTGTTCTTCAAAGACTTTAATTCCGGCGCAATGATTGAAAATGTAGTTTCACGAGCCAAAAAATCTGCGATCAAGGATTTTTTGGCTCACGGCGAAAAAGGTGTTCGAGTACAGCATCTCTTGGATGCCTGCCTCGATGAATTCCGGGAGAATGAAGATCTCCCCAACACGACAAACCCTGATGACTGGGCGCGGATTTCCGGAAAGAAAGGTGAGCGAATTGTCTTTATCCGCACCTTGATTGAAGGCAAAAAGGGCACGGAACCAGGTCGCTCCATCAGTACGGTGTCAAATACTGGTCAATACCTATAGGAATTTGCCTATGTCTGCTCGTCGCGTAATGGGTATTGAGACCGAATTCGGAGTGTCAGTACCGGGTCACCCAACCATGAACGCGATGGTGACAAGTTCCCATATCGTCAATTCCTATGCCCGATTAGTTGGCCTTGATCGATCGGGTCTCGCACATTGGGATTACGAACGCGAAAATCCTTTGAGAGATGCGCGGGGGTTTGACATCTCACGGCCCGATGCCCATCCCAGCCAGCTCACCGATATAGAGGATTCGGAGCTAGGCCTCGCCAATCTCATTTTAACAAACGGGGCGAGATTCTATGTAGATCACGCACATCCTGAATATTCCACACCAGAAGTGACAAATCCTCGAGACGCGGCGTTGTGGGACCGGGCAGGAACCACTATTGCACAAAGATCGGCAAATGCCGGGCCGGTTTTCGATGGTCAAAGAATTAGGTTGTACAAAAACAATATTGATAATAAGGGAGCCTCGTATGGTTGCCATGAGAACTATCTCATGAAGCGCAGTACACCATTTGCGGAGATTGTCAGAACATTAATTCCCTTTTTTGTGACTCGACAAGTATTTACGGGAACTGGACGACTTGGAAAAGGGTCTGAGGGGCAAGTAAAGGAGTTTCAGATCTCACAGCGTGCCGACTACTTTGAAGTCGAAGTTGGCCTCGAAACGACCCTTAAGCGCCCATTAATAAATACTAGAGATGAACCGCATGCAGATCCAGAAAAGTATCGTCGTTTACACGTAATTATTGGCGATGCCAATTTGTCTGATACTGCGACCATGCTCAAAATGGGGACCACTTCGATCGTACTCAGTATGATTGAGGCTGGGATTTCATTTGGAGATCAACTCGATATTAGAGATTCAGTGGGTGAACTCACCCAAGTCTCTTATGACACATCACTTACTCACAAAATTGCCATGGCTTCCGGATCTCATCAAACGGCATTGGATATCCAATTTCGTTATCTGGAAGCTGCTATTGAGTTCTACGACAGCCATTCTCATGTCGATTCAGACACACGTGAAATCCTGGCACTATGGCAACGGACCCTGGAATCACTCGCCAGGGACCCATTGGAATGCGCAACAACCTTGGATTGGGTGGCGAAAATGGTACTTATGGAGGGCTACATCCGCAGAGACCATTCCTCATGGAACGACCCAAGACTTGCACTACTTGACCTACAGTACAGCGATATTGATCCACAAAGAGGGATTGCCGCAAAACTCGAACAGAGGGGGTCGCTGATAAGGCTATTCACCGACGATCAAGTGGACTTCGCGGTAAACCACCCGCCAAGCGACACTCGTGCCTTCTTTCGAGGTGAGTGTATCCGCAGATACCCTGGGAATATTGCGGCCGCATCATGGGATTCTGTTGTCTTTGACACCGGGGGCGATACCCTTTTGAGAGTGCCTACACTCGAGCCCCTGAAGGGAACCAGGGACACGATTTTGGCAGTCTTAGACGCCAATCCGACAGCTCAGGGCCTATTGGATTCCTTGCGGGATCCAACCTAGCGGTTAGTCTTGACCCATGCCATCACAAGACAGGATTCAATCTCGATCGACAAAGCGTGACAAACCCACCGAAGACGCCGAAGCAGCTGTAGTTGAGTCGGCTCAGGCTTCTCGAGCGGAACTTGATGAGGACGTCGATTCTATCCTTGATGAAATTGACGATCTTCTGGAAGTGAACGCCGAAGATTTCGTCAAGTCTTTTGTGCAAAAGGGTGGCCAGTGAATTCATCGTCTTTTGCCGATTACCTGGAATCCTCGCCTTCGAATTGGAGGGCAAACCTCACAGAGCAGTCCAGTGAAAGCCAACACGATCTAAGGCACGGAACTACAATCGTGGCATTGCGTTACTCTGAGGGTGTCATTATGGCGGGGGATCGTCGTGCAACCACAGGAAACATCATTGCCCAACGCGATATACAGAAAGTATTCCCTGCTGATGAGTATTCGGTGGTTGGAATTGCCGGGACTGCGGGACTTGCAATTGAACTAGTTCGGTTGTTTCAAGTTGAGCTTGAGCATTATGAAAAAATCGAAGGAGTGACCCTCTCATTAGACGGTAAGGCAAATCGTCTGTCCAGTTTGCTGCGGTCCAATCTTGGACTGGCACTTCAAGGTTTGGCTGTTGTGCCTCTACTAGCAGGATTCGATCTCCATCAAAAGTTTGGGCGCATCTTTTCTTATGACGTAACCGGAGGCAGATATGAAGAGCATGACTTCTATGCAGTTGGCTCAGGATCGCATTTTGCCCGCGGATCACTAAAGAAATTGTTTTCCCTTGCCCACGGCGAATCCGATGCAGTACGAGCGGCCGTGGAATCTCTGTACGATGCAGCGGACGATGACAGCGCTACAGGAGGCCCCGATATCAATAGGGGCATTTATCCGTTGGTCTACCGAGTCGATTCACAGGGAGTTCATGAGATTCCTGCCGATCTAGTGAGTGATCTCTCTCAGGAAATGTTAGCGGCTAGAAAAATCAACCCTAATGGTTCGCGCGCACTTACCCCCGGAGTGGGAGAAAGAGCATGAGCATTCCGTATTACGTGTCGCCGGAGCAAGTCATAGCAGATAAAGCTGAGTTTGCTAGCAAAGGTATAAAGCGTGGTAGATCCGTGATTGTCATGAGCATGGAGTCCGGCATTCTTTTTGTAGCTGATAATCCATCAAGAGCCCTGCATAAAATTGGTGAAATATACGACCGCATTGGTTTCGCGGCAGTGGGTAAGTACAACGAGTTTGAGAGTTTACGAGTAGCGGGTATTCGTCTGGCTGACATGCGTGGATTCTCCTATGACCGATCCGATGTCACGGTAAGAACAATCGCGAACGCATACGCGCAGACCTTAGGGACTATTTTTATTGAAGCCTCAAAGCCTTATGAAGTCGAAATTGCGGTGGCGGAGGTGGGATATCAACAGGACATGGATCAGCTGTATCGCATCTCGTTTGATGGCTCGGTTCACGATGAATCAGGCTTCATTTGCATGGGCGGTGAATCAGAATCAATCGCTGAGAATGTCAAAAACGCCTATCATCCAGGCTTGTCTGACAGCGAAGCGCTGGCACTAGCTATATCTGCCTTATCGACGCCAAGTGATTTGGATAAGGCGCTGCCAGAGTCGCAAAATACTAATGGTCTCGAGGTGGCCTTTTTGGACAGGGGGCGTCCGCGCAGGACATTTGTTCGCTTGGGCCAAGATCGCATTGCTGAGATGACTTCTTAGGAAATCATGGAAAGACGGATATTTGGCATTGAAACTGAGTATGGAGTCACGTGTACATTTAAAGGCCAGCGGCGCCTCAGTCCCGACGAAGTTGCCAGATACCTTTTCCGTAGGGTTGTGAGCTGGGGTCGAAGCAGCAATGTTTTTCTCAAGAATGGGTCTCGACTGTATCTAGACGTTGGATCTCACCCCGAATATGCCACGGCCGAATGTGATCAGGTATCGGAATTAGTGGCACACGATCGCGCCGGAGAGCGTATTTTGGAAGGTCTCAGCTTAGAAGCCGAAGAAAGACTCGAGCAAGAAGGCATTAACGGCGAAGTCTATTTATTTAAGAACAATACCGACTCAGCAGGAAATTCTTATGGCTGTCATGAGAATTATCTGCTGGATCGACACACCGACTTCGCCCAACTTGCCTCTACCTTTATCCCGTTTCTTATTAGTAGACAGGTAATTGTTGGCGCAGGCAAGGTCGTTCAAACTCCCCGAGGTGCAAGTTACGCCATCAGTCAAAGAGCTGATCACATATGGGAAGGTGTCTCTAGCGCTACAACTCGATCTCGTCCCATCATCAACACTCGCGATGAACCGCACGCAGATGCCGATTTATACCGTCGGCTTCATGTAATCGTCGGAGATAGCAACATGAGTGAAACAACGACAATGTTGAAGGTGATGAGCGCCCACCTAGTTTTGCGCATGATTGAAGAAGGTGTAGTGCTAAGAGACATGACCTTGGCAAACCCCATTCGCGCTATTCGGGAGATCAGTCACGACACTACCGGGACGAGAACAGTCAAATTAGCGAATGGTCGTGAACTCTCTGCATTGCAGATTCAGAGTGAATACTTCGAAAAAGTTTCAGATTTTGTAGGTCGCCGGGAGATTGACGATCCATTAACTACTCGAACCATGGACCTGTGGGAGAGAACGCTCAAGGCAGTAGAAGCTCAGAGTTTTGGACTCGTTGATAGAGAAATTGACTGGGTCATAAAATGGAAAATTTTGGAACGCTACATGAATAAAAATGGTCTTGATTTGTCTAGCCCCAGAATTGCTCAACTGGATTTGGCTTATCACGACATTAATCGACAGCGGGGTTTGTTTTACTTACTCCAGCGTAAAAACCAGATTGAGTCGGTTGTGACAGAGCAGGACATTCTTCGAGCTGAACATTGCGCGCCTCAAACAACTCGTGCCAAACTTCGTGGCGACTTTATTGAAAGAGCACAGGAGCGAAAGCGTGATTACACGGTTGATTGGGTTCACTTAAAGCTCAATGACCAAGGTCAGCGGACGCTCCTTCTCAAGGACCCCTTCCAACACACCGACGAGCGGGTTGACCGCATGATTGCCACTCTGTAGGTAGTCTTTAATCGTGAAGATTATTGGAAAGTTAGTCATTGGATTATCAGGTTCGGCAATTGCCCTTACGGCCTGCTCTGGCGGTCCTGAGGCAGACGAAACACCACTTGCCTCTGGCACGTATTCGGTGAATGACTGTGCCCTTGCCGTCGGTCCAGTTCTTCAGGATGGAGCACCCGAGGGGATTTCAGTCGACGGTTTAGTTATCGGCGGAGCCGAGATACCCATCATCAGCGTTGGGCCAGATTCGCAGCCTGCCGTGGAACTTGTTACCTCTGACCTGATTCCGGGCAATGGTGACTCCGTGCAAGTGGGAGACACCATCACCGTGAATTATTGTGGCGTTGGCCAGGCCACGGGCAGCATTTTTGATTCGTCATGGGCACGGGGTGCGCCGGCCACATTTCAACTGGTACCAGGTGCGCTGATCGAAGGGTGGACCCAAGGCGTTCCTGGCATGCAAATAGGTGAACGTCGCTTACTAGAAATCCCCGGCGACCTTGGGTACGGCTCGAATCCTCCCGGTGGGATACAACCAGACGAAACACTTATTTTTGTTGTCGAATTAGTGTCAATTGATTCATAGGCGAAGGAATACAATAAATATGACGAGTAAACCAGAAATAGAGTTCATAGAGGGGCCAGCCCCGATAGAGCTCGTACTCACAGACATCGTTGTTGGCGATGGCCCGGAAGCACTCCCGGGTGCAACCGTTGAAGTTCATTATGTCGGTGTCGATTTTGAAACGGGTGAGCAGTTTGACTCGTCATGGGATCGAAATGAGAGCATTTCTTTCCCGCTGCAGGGATTAATTGCTGGTTGGCAAGAGGGCATTCCCGGCATGAAGGTAGGTGGTCGCCGTCAGTTGGTGATTCCACCTGCACTGGCCTATGGTGAATCAGGTGGCCACCGCTTGGCAGGAAGAACCCTCGTTTTTGTTATTGATCTACTTGGCACTCGGTAACTTTTTTTCACGAGGATGGGTCGGTGAACCGGGGTAAGACTGAACGACTGCTTAACCTTGTTTTCGCCCTGATGGCGACTGCTAGGCCGGTGAGTCGAGAAGAAATTCGACGTACGGTGTCCGGATACGATTCCGAAGCGGCCGATGAAACCTTCGAGCGGATGTTCGAGCGTGATAAGGATGAATTACGTTCCATGGGGATCCCCGTTCATACTGTCACAAACGCGTTCGACGAAGTACTTGGTTACCTCATCACTCGAGAGAATTATCAACTGATTGATTTGAGTGTTACAGCCAGGGAGATACAAATCCTCAGCGTGTCCCAAAACGTTTGGGATCAAGCTGTGCTCGCACCTGCGGCTCGATCCGCTGTGTGGAAAATGGAGGCTAGTCCGCACGCAGATCCACGGGCCACTCCATCACTTACGTCTTCTGTTTCAGACTTGCAGGTGGGGTTTGCCCGGGTGAGAGCAAAAGAGGCTGCAATATTGCCATTGCTCAAAGCTGCTCGGGAACACAAAGTCGTGCAATTCGTCTATAAGCCCCTCAATCGAGATCCGGAAATGAGGCTTTTTGAACCTTGGGCGGTCATGTGTCGAAGTGGACGCTGGTATTCGGTTGGCTTCGATCTAATGCGAGATGAGCAGCGAACATTTAAGTTAGCTCGGATTCAAGGTGCGGTCAATGTGACAGCGCGAGACTCGTCGCACAGTAGCCAATGGAAGGGTCTCGATGGATTCACCTTTACGGACTCAGACGTCAAGATTGATGCTGCTATCGGTATCTCTCAGACTCATGGCGCAGCGTTGAGAAGAGCCGCGAAAAGCATCCAAGTGAAAACAAATCACGACCTCATTCATGTGAATGCCACAGAGCAAGAGTTGGTTGAATGGATTCTGACATCCCTTCCTGAGATACATAGCATCGAGCCACCGTCGTTACATGAGAATGTTGTTTCTGTTCTAGCGAAAATGGCCGTGAATTATCGTGGCTGAGAGTTCACAGGACCGGTTGCCACGCCTACTTGCCATGGTTCCCTGGCTTTTACAAAGGCCTGGAGTCACGCTTGAGAAAACTGCAAAACACTTTGGAATCACGATTGAACAGTTAACAATTGATCTTTATCAACTCGTAGTCTGTGGAGTACCCGGCTACGGACCCGATCAATTGGTGGATATTGACTTCTACGACGGCGAGCGCATCTGGGTTACCGATCCACAAACCCTTAACGTGCCCATGCGATTAACCGCTGATGAGTTGATGGCGCACTCAATTGCGTTGAGATATTTGTCCCAGCTACCCGGAACCACGGCAAAAGAGGAGATAGGCTTTCTGGCTGCCAAATTAGATGGGGCAGCCTCTGAGTTGGGGTTTCCCAGTGTTTCATCGCTATTGGATGTAGGGGAGCACCCTAATTTGGAACTCGAGGAACTAATTGCCGATGGCCTTGCAAGGGGTGTGAAGATTAGTTTTAAATATTCAGCAGCCGACAACTCGCACACACAACGCACAGTGTCACCGCAGCGCGTTTTCAGAGTTGATGATTTTCTCTATCTTGAGGCCCTATGCGATCAAGCTGAGGCGATGCGATTGTTCAGGCTTGATCGCATAGGTTCTGCTTGCCTCTCTGATGAAGTGATGACCAATGTGTCTGATTTTCACGCAGATTCAATATCGCCCCCCAGCAATCCACTCGTTCTAGGCCCTTCAGATAGCGCGCAAAGAGCCACGCTTCGACTTTTTGATGCTGCTTTGTGGTTATCCGAGGAAGATTGGGTTGAGACCGATCCGGCGGAGCCCGGTGTTATCAGGGTTCCATTTCTTAACCCGGATTGGCTTTTCCGCTGGGTTTTGAGCTTGGGGCCAGATGTGACGCTGCTCGAGCCACCTGAGGTCGCGGAACGAGTTTCCAGAGCTATCCATTCCGGATTATCCAGGCTTCAGGCAGGTGAGTGAGTTCAGGTGGTTATATTCGTGCAAGAATGGGATGAAAGATGTCAAGATGTGCTGAAGGCCGTGTATTGGCATCACGGTCTTAATCGTCTCAACAAAGTTAGGTGAGGTAAGAAATGTTCAGTAACCTTAAAGGCTGGGAATGGCTGATCATCGTTGCGCTCATATTGCTTCTTTTTGGTGCTAAGCGCCTTCCTGATGCCGCAAGAGGGCTGGGTCGGTCGTTGAGAATATTTAAGGCCGAGACTAAGGGATTAACGGAGTCCTCTGATTCGCCCGCTGACTCGCCCGCTGACTCAACCGCACGAGAATCATTGAGTGCACAGGAATCAAAGGCAGTGACCTCCAGCGAGAAAGGCCCTCGGGCCTCTGAGTCGTCAATCGCTGATCCTGAAGAGCGGTAGTAACGCCCGGTGGCGATCCGGGAACGTGAAGAAGCGGTTGCAATGCCGCTTACAGAGCATCTCAGAGAACTTAGGTCAAGGTTATTCAAAAGTGGTCTAGCCATTGGTTTAGGCATGGTTGTTGGCTGGATCTATTACGCCCAGATCTTTGCTTGGCTAAGCGAACCGTTTGAAGCTGTTATCGACCAGGCACGCGCCGATGGCCAGGACGTCACGTTGGCCTTGACGGGTGTTGCAGATCCGTTCGTTTTACAGATTCAAGTGTCAGCGGTATCCGGCCTAGTGCTGAGTTCACCAATCTGGCTCTATCAATTGTGGAGGTTCGTCACTCCCGGATTGCACCGCAACGAACGTCGCTGGGCTATTGGATTTGCTGCCATCGCAACCCCACTCTTTGCAGCGGGTGTCACTCTGGCATACATAGTTTTGCCATTCGGCCTTGAAATTCTCCTCGGGTTCACGCCTGCAAATGTCGAGAATATTGTTTCCGTTGATAGATATTTGTCGTTCTTTTTTCGGACAATACTTGTATTCGGCGTTGGTTTTCTGGCTCCGTTACTCATCGTGTTGCTTAACTTTGCTGGAATTCTCACTGGGAAAAGACTTGTCTCTTGGTGGCGTTGGATCATCATGATCGTGCTTGTATTCTCTGCTGTCGCAACTCCAACAGGCGATCCAATCAATCTCGCGCTTCTCGCTGGACCGATTCTAATCCTTGTGCTTATTGCTGTGGGTATCTCGCTGCTTAATGACCGCCGCAGGGATCGGAAAAGGAAGGCTGCCGGATTGGATTTTGAGGCTTATGCCGACGATGAACTTTCACCGTTAGAAGATGTAGATCCTCGGGACGTGCCGTAGAGTGCCTACATGGGGTCTGCTGCTGAACGTTACGCAGCAGCCATGGAAAGGGCCGCTATTAATAAGACTTTAGTGGGCGACTTCGTAGGTGAATATCCATTTGAACTTGACGGCTTTCAATTAGCCGCATGTATATCGATAAACGAAGGAAAAGGCGTCTTGGTCGCGGCACCGACAGGTGCAGGCAAAACGATTGTTGGCGAATTTGCCATTTACCGAGCTTTGGAATCTGGCACAAAGTGCTTTTATACAACACCAATCAAGGCCCTGTCTAATCAAAAATACGCCGAACTTGTAGTCCGGTATGGAGAAGCATCTATTGGTCTTCTAACCGGCGATAACAGCATCAATGGCGATGCACCCATTGTGGTCATGACCACTGAAGTACTGCGAAACATGCTCTACGCTGGTTCTCACACCCTACAAAATCTCGCTTACGTGGTGATGGACGAAGTACATTATTTAGCGGATCGGTCCCGTGGTGCAGTTTGGGAAGAAGTCATCATTCATCTTCCTGAATCGGTAACAATCATTGCTTTAAGCGCAACAGTAAGTAACGCTGAGGAGTTCGGTCAGTGGCTTGGTACGCTTCGGGGTCAAACCGATGTAATTGTTGAGGAGCACAGGCCAGTCCCGTTATGGCAACATGTCATGGCCGGTCAGCGTCTTTATGATCTTTTTGTCGACGAACATCAACAGGAAGTTAATCCTGAACTCGCTTCAATAGCGCGTGACTCAAGTCGGCTCCATGGTGCGAACGCTAGAAAGTCTCGACATCGATCAGCACTCACACCATGGCGCTCGGAGGTAGTTGATCGGCTTGAGAAAGATGGTTTGTTACCCGCCATATATTTCCTCTTTAGTAGGGCCGGATGCGATGACGCAGTTGAACAAATACTTCGAAGTGGCCTTCGTCTTAATAGCTCTTCCGAAGGCAATTCGATTCGATTTCAGGTGCTTGAATCCACGAAAGATTTACCAGAAGAAGATCTTGCAGCCCTCGGGTTCGCTGATTGGCTCGATGCACTGGAGAGAGGCGTAGCCGCCCACCACGCTGGATTGTTGCCGCGATTTAAGGAAGTCGTGGAGTCCCTATTTCAACAAGGCCTTTTAAAGGTCGTTTTTGCGACCGAAACTCTAGCTTTGGGTATCAACATGCCGGCTCGCAGTGTCGTCTTGGAGCGTTTGGTCAAATGGAATGGTGAAGGGCATGTCGATCTTTCACCTGGCGAATACACACAGCTCACGGGCCGCGCAGGGCGCAGAGGCATCGATGTTGAAGGACACGCAGTTGTGCTATGGCAACCGGATCTAAATCCTCAATCACTTGCTGGACTTGCATCGACCAGAACCTACCCTCTGAAGTCATCATTTAAACCGAGTTACAACATGGCGGTAAATCTCGTGGGGACTCTTGGGCAATCACGCGCCCGAGAACTGCTTGAAACGTCTTTTGCTCAGTTTCAGGCAGATAAGTCCGTGGTAGGCCTGGCAAATGAGTTACGCAAACTTGAAGAGGCAAAGGCAGGTTACCTTGAATCAATGCAATGCCATTTGGGTAACTTTGAAGAATACTCTGAAATTCGAAATGCAATAAACGTAGAAGAGAAGACGGATACCAGAAGTGCCGTTGTGCAGCGGAAATCAGAAGCAAACTCGCGCCTTAGAGCTTTGAAACGTGGAGACGTTATCGTTGTGGGCAACGGCAAGAAATCTGGCCCAGCGGTTGTGCTATCGGCTGCAGCAGTCGGCCAACATGAGGAACCTAAGCCTGTTGTCATGACTGGGGATAGGCAGATACGTCGCCTAAATCACCATGATGGCATTGCCGAACTCAACCCAATTGGCTACATCAAGATTCCTAAATCCTTTGTACCAAAAGAGCAACGACGACTCCAAGATTCAATAACGGCACAGATAAAGGCAATTGCGGCAGATCAAGTCGACCACCAGCGTCGAGTAAAGAAATCACAGAGAGTCAACCCAGTGGTGCAGGAACTGCGCGATCGCATGAAAGCGCACCCATGCCATGGTTGTTCTGATCGAGAAGGACATGCTCGGTGGGGAGAGCGTTATCACAAAATTCAGGGTCAGATCTCTGAAGTCCAGAGCCGCATGAAGGGTCGCACCAACACGATAGGAAAAAGATTTGACCGCCTTTGTGAAGTGCTTCTAGAACTTGGATATTTGGAGGGAAGCCTTGACTCGAATCTGATCGTGACAGCCTCTGGTCAAATGCTGAAGGGTATCTACTCGGAATCTGATCTATTGGTTGCACAAAGCATCAGGTCTGGGATCTTAAATGATCTCGACCCACCTGCGTTAGCAGCAGTTTGCTCATCGTTCCTGTATGAATCTCGACGCAGCGAAATAGATGACATGCCTTCCGTACCTGGTGGCCCCACTGACAAAGCCCTTGATCAGATCATTCGTATCTGGGGAGAGTTACAAGGCGTAGAGCACACTCACAGACTCAACACGCTCAGGCGCGTAGATGCGGGTCTGGCGTGGGCGGTGTACCGATGGGCAAAAGGTGCAACTCTGCTCAAAATTTTGACCAGTAACGATGTCACCGCTGGAGACTTTGTGCGTTGGATTCGACAAGTCATTGATCTTTTGGGCCAGATTGTCACTGTTACGGACCCCCAGACTTCACTGCACATTAATGCGAATGCAGCTATTGATTTATTGCATCGTGGCGTTATTGCCTATCCCTCTAATGCATGATAAATGGCATCAACGTATTTAGACACACCCCACTCTTTCGCCAAAGCTTGCAATGCAACTGGATCATGTGGGTTCGTTGGAATCGTGCTAGTCCACTGTTGTACAGGGAGATTAATTTCTGCTTTTACAACGGACTTTGCCGCACCAATGTAATCACTGGCCTCTGCAATGCGTTGAGCAATCCGCGATGTAAGTGGACGAGTAATTTCTTCAGAATTGCAGGCTGCCTGCAGATTTTCTATGCTGCCGAATGTCGAGATTAAGGCGGCAGCAGTTTTCTCGCCGATACCTGTAATCCCGGGTAAACCATCGCTCGGGTCCCCACGAAGCACCGAATAATCAAGGTATTGATCCGGCCTCACGCCAAAACGAGACGTTACCTCCTTCGGTCCAAGGACCGGCCATCCCTCAACTCCGCCTGTGGTTTGTAGGAGAATAGATGTCCGGTTATTTACGACCTGAACAAGGTCCTTATCACTTGTCACGACTAGGTTGCTTTGTCCGCTTTGGTGGGCAACCGAAGCGATAACATCGTCGGCTTCAAAGTTCTCAAATCCAATGCGGGCGATGCCACACGCATCAAGAATCTGAGCTATCGCAGTGATCTGGGGACTTAAGGTGTCGGGAACATGCTCAATTTCGAGTTCATCGTCTTCGACTAATACCCGATGCGCTTTATAGGAGGCAACGAGCGCGACCCGCCATTCTGGTCTCCAGTCGGTATCCCATGCGGCGACACACCCGGCAGGTCGATGAATATTGAGAAGTTTACTTAACATTGAAAGAAAGCCTCTTACGGCATTATGTGGGGCGCCGTTCGGTGCTGTCATTTTCTCTGGGAGTGCATAAAACGCTCTGTAGTAGAGCGTTGCGGTGTCGAGAATCATGAGGGGGGCAGTCACCAGAGCAGTATGGCATTGCCCGGACAGCACTTCGGGTTAATCTGTACCCATGCTGGAGGCCAAATACCTTGTAGATCGAGTGGACCGAGTCTTAGAACACATGGATGCACATGGTGTTAATGCGATGTTTGTGACACCTGGATCGGATTTGAGCTACTTGATCGGTTATCACGCAGTGCCAATGGAGCGACTCACGATGCTGGTCATTTCAACAACTCAGGATCCATTTCTCGTTGTGCCGCGTCTGGAGAGATCTGCCGCCCTGGCAAGTCCATTTGGCGAGACCAATTGGGATGTTATTGCCTGGGATGAAACCGAAGATCCATACACCTTGATCGAGGAGCGTTTAGTATCTCAGGGTGTTATCGCGTTGGACGGTCATATGTGGGCTGAGAGGGTCCTGACCATTCAATCACGCTTCAGTGAGAGTCAGTTCATATCTGCGGCACCGCTTATTAGTTCGATTCGTGTCATCAAGTCCCCAGATGAACTTGAATACCTTCGCGATGCAGCAGCCGCCATAGATCGGGTGCACTCGCAAGTTCCTTCGGTTTTACGTGTCGGACGCACGGAACGTGAAGTCGGACGCGATATTGCAGAACTCATCTTGGCTGAGGGGCATTCCACAGTGGACTTCGTCATCGTTGCCTCTGGACCCAATGGAGCAAGTCCTCACCATGAAGTGAGCGACAGAGTTATTGAATCTGGAGATTCCATTGTGATTGATATCGGTGGCACTATGCCTTCGGGATATTGCAGCGATTGCACACGGACGTATAGCGTGGGTGAGCCAGATACTGAATTTCTACAAAGATACGAAATTTTACAGCGTGCGCAAGTACTTTCGACATTGGCTGTGCACACGGGTGCGCTAAGTCACGACATTGATGCAGCAGCTAGAAGTGAACTTGAAAGGTTCGGGCTAGGGGAGTACTTCATTCACCGGACAGGTCACGGAATTGGTTTGGATACCCATGAAGAGCCCTATATAGGACCTAATAACAATACGATCATTGAGGCAGGAATGGTTTTCAGTGTTGAGCCAGGCTTTTACATAGATGGTGAGCATGGCGCACGAATCGAAGACATTGTGATTTGTACACCAGATGGTCCTGAGACTCTTAACAAGCAAACCCGTGATCTAGTAATTGTTCACTCGTCATGAAAGAGCGTTCGGCTGCCACTGAGGTAAGACGACAGACGCCGTTAAGCGAGCATAACGCCCTCTTTGAACTCACGGCAAGATTCGCTCTCGGTGAACTTGAACCGCAAGTCGATCACCATGAAAGAAGTTCGATATTTCCGCGCGAAATATTTATGCAATTGGGGGAAATTGGATTATTAAATTTGCCTTACGCAGATATTGCCGACCCCGAATCACCCGCCATGCCTTACCAAGTGTCATTGCAAGTTATCGAAGAGCTTTCACGAACATGGTTGGCAATTGCACTAGGAGTTAGCGTTCATCATCTGGCATGCGCACCGCTAATTAAGTTTGGATCCGCGGCACAGCGTGATCTCTGGCAATCTTGGATTGTGAGTGGCAGTGTTCTTGGGGCTTATTGTCTTTCGGAGCCTCATTCGGGATCCGATGCTGCGGCTCTCAGCACGTCAGCAGTTCGCGACGGCGACTTCTACGTTCTGAACGGCACGAAGTCTTGGATTACTCACGGTGGAGTGGCTGATTTTTATACCGTATTTGCTCGTACCGGTCCACATAAAACCGATGGTATTAGCTGTTTTTTTATTCCAGCTGATACCGAGGGGCTCGAGTTCACTCCGCCCGAGTCGAAAATGGCACTCAATGCATCGCCCACAGCTAACCTCAATATGAATAATGTACGGATCCCCAGCATTCATCGAATAGGGGAAGAGGGCGATGGTTTCTCCATTGCTTTGTCCAGTCTTGACGTGGGTCGATTAGGAATATCCGCATGTGCGGTTGGTCAGGCACAATCTGCATTCGACATCGCTAATTCGTATAGTCAGGATCGCCTTGCCTTCGGTCAATCGATCGCGGATTTCCAAGGCATAGCATTTATGCTGGCAGATATGGTTACCAAGATCCATGCATCGCGATGCGTCTACATTGACGCAGCAGCTTTACTAGATTCAGGTGAGAGCATTTCCCTTGAGGCATCAATTTCGAAATTGTTGTCAACTGATACCGCCATGGCCGTGACTACTGACGCTGTACAGGTGTTAGGTGGAAATGGATTCACTACTGATTACAGGGTGGAGCGTCTCATGAGAGAAGCCAAGGTATTACAGATCGTTGAGGGCACAAACCAAATTCAGCGAGTAGTCATTGCACGAGAATTGCGTAAATAGAAGTGAGACTAAAATGCACGTCAACATTACTTCTCAATGCTCAAATTTACAGCCCTTCTGCACCTTTCGCGTCTTCACTGTTGGTGCAAGATGGCCTAATCAGCTGGGTTGGCGATGCATCAGGCGCTGCTGTTCACCGCGATCTGGCAGATTCCATTATTGATTGCGGTGGTAATTTCTTGGCACCAGCTTTCGTTGACGCTCACGTGCACTCTACTAGTACTGGTCTACTACTCGATGGTCTAGATCTCACCCATGTAATGAGCCGTGTTGAACTTCTCGATTTGATTTCGAAGTATGCGAAGGTTCATAAAGGTACAACAATTCTCGGTCACGGATGGGATGAGACACAGTGGATAGATCCACAACTACCAACCCGGCGTGAAATTGATCAGGCTACATGGGGGAGTGTTGTTTATCTTAGTCGTATTGATGTGCATTCAGCCATTGTTTCCAGTGCTTTGGTCGCTCAAGTACCATTCGCAAAAGCACTAGACGGATTCTCCGAACATTCAGTAAATGCTCAAGCGCATGCAGCTATCAGGGCTTGCGCTCTAGGCCATCTCACTATTAATCAGCGTGACAGTGCACAGCGTGCCTTCGCCGATCATGTGTTGGCGCGAGGAATAGCGAGCGTTCATGAGATGGCGGGCCCTGCAATTAGTAGTTGGGACGACGCCCGCATGTTGATTGATCGATCCAAAGCCGGTATCGGGCCACATGTTTTTGCATATTGGGGACAGATGTCATCGGAAGGTGGAATCGAAGCGGCATTAGAACTCGGAGCGGTCGGCGCTGGTGGCGACCTCTTTATCGATGGCGCGATCGGCTCTCGAACAGCCGCGCTCGTCCAGGACTATTCCGATGCTCCAGGCATAAATGGTGTCCTTTATACAGATTCCAAAACCGTAGCGGATCATGTTCATGCCTGTGTTGAGGCGGGCATTCAGTCAGGTTTTCATGTGATTGGTGATCGAGGAATGCAAACAGTGCTTAACGGGATGCGCTTAGTTGCGGACCAAGTGGGAATTTCTCGATTTTCCCAGGGTCGGCATCGACTCGAACATGCGGAAATGATTAATAACGAGCAACTTTCAATTATCCAAGCCCTCAACCTCACCTCAAGTATGCAGCCGTTGTTTGATTCCTTGTGGGGGGGAAATAATGGCATGTACCATGATCGCCTTGGTGATCGCTCCCTCTCAATGAATCGATGGGCTTCACTGCTCAATCAAGGTTCGGCAGTATGTTTCTCCTCTGATTGTCCGGTTACGGATGTCAATCCGTGGGCAGCTGTCCATGCAGCTATGTTTCATCAGGACACGCGTGAGCAGATAACAGCGAGGGCTGCCTTTACCGCACATACTCGTGCGGGATGGCGTGCTTTGGGTAACAAGTTCGATAATCACGGATTTATTGATGTGGGTGCCCCTGCGGATCTGGCCCTGTGGGCATCTGATCAGATGGATGTGCAAGTCCCTGATACTCGAATATCTCAATGGAGTACGGATCCGAGATCTGCAACAGTGCCGTTGCCGTACTTAGGCGATTCACGGAATTTCTGTGAACCTCAATGTTTACTCACAATGGTTGCAGGAGATATTCGATACGTCAATGACGAGTTCGGCGGATTATGACTATTCGGACCGTAGGGCGGCCTCTGGCCTTTACTGTTATTGCCCTTTTATCTGGAATAGTGTTCGCAGGGGCGTATGCTCCATTGAACATATGGGCACTCGCACCGCTCGCACTTAGTGTACTTATTGCACTTCAATGGAAGTCTCGAATTCGAGTTGGATTTTATACTGGATTTGCTTTCGGATTATCATCATTTTTTGCACAACACTTTTGGTTGGGTGTTGTAGGTGCTGATGCGCATTGGCTTCTTTCCCTCTACCTTGCCGTCTGGATCGCTCTCGTGGGTGTTGGAACAGTATTCGTTTCTAACCGATTACCTCTTCCTTTTGCATTCGTGGCAATTATTGGACTCTGGGTGACTGAAGAGGCACTGCGCGGTCGGTTCCCTTTTGGGGGGTATCCGTGGGCTCGCATCACATTTAGCCAGGCCGACGGACCTTTTGCAGGGTGGTCGACCTTAGCTGGGGTCCCATTTGTCACGGCTGTTGTGGTGGGTATCGCGATTTCAATCGCCGTCCTAATACGCACACCGCATTACAAAGTGCTTATTGCTGCAACACTGTTGATCATCGCTGCCGTGGGTATTCCACGACTGATAAACATGCCAATAGATTCGCCGAAATTCTTGACTATCGCGGTCGTTCAGGGAGGCACACCTCAAACCGGTTTAGGTGCTCTGGATGTGCGACGCGCGGTGCTCAACAATCATGTCAATGAAACAATGTTACTCGCCACCAAGGTGGCTGAGGGGGAGTTGACCCAACCAGACCTAGTTCTGTGGCCTGAAAATTCTTCAGATATCAATCCCTACACGGATGCCGACGCCTTTGTATCAATCAATGAAGCAGCTCAGGCAATAAACGCACCAATCTTGGTTGGAGCCGTTGTTGATTCTCCAGTGAGTCCGGATACTGAGGTATACAACATGGGCATTCTGTGGGATCCCATCAACGGGCCGGGCGATACCTACATTAAAAATGCGCCGGTACCATTTGGCGAATTTATCCCGTTTCGCTCCTTACTCACTCAGTTCATCAGCAGATATGACAGAGTTCCGCGAGATTTTGCACATGGTCAGGCGCCGGGAATTTTTACCATCAACGGTGTAACGCTGGGTGATTTGATTTGCTTCGAGGTAGCGGTAGATCGTGTGGTTAATCGAATCATGAATGAAGGATCAAATATTATTCTTGTACAGACGAATAACGCCACATATGCAAACAGCGCATTACCCGAACAGCAGTTGAACATTGAAAGAATGCGCGCAATCGAGATGGGACGATCAGTGGTGGTAGCTGCCACTACAGGCATAAGCGCCTCAATTAATGCCCGCGGTGAAGTGATTGATATTCTCAATGATGGTGATGTTGGATCATTTGTTTACAATGCCCCAGTGCTCGAGGAGCTTACTTTAGGTTCGCTCATTGGTCCGTGGCTTGAACTGGCGATTACGCTTTTGACAATTGGAACCCTTCTCATAATGACACTCTTGAGGCGCTTTAATCGTGCAAGTGCCTCATGAAATATAGAATCTTCACATGGCCATGCTAGAGAATCACATTGAATCCGATGGGATCAGTGAACTAGGTCGTTTGTTGGTTATCATCCCGACGTATAACGAAATTCAATCTCTGCCCCTCATCTTGATCCGTATAAGGACATCGGTGCCTGAGGCCGAGATTTTGATCGTCGATGACAATTCACCCGACGGGACTGGCGAGTTGGCTCAAACCCACGCGGATGCCGATTCACAGATTCACGTGATGCACCGTCTTGGCAAAGATGGACTTGGAGCGGCATATCTATCTGGCTTCGCTTGGGGCCTTCAACAAGGATTCGATGTCATTGTCGAGATGGATGCTGATGGTTCACATCAACCAGAGCAGCTCCCTGTATTACTCGATGCCCTAAGGAACGCTGATCTAGTCCTAGGGTCACGGTGGGTTCCAGGCGGAGGCACTAGGAATTGGTCTCGAAGCCGAGAGATCTTGTCTCGAGGCGGAAATTCCTATACCAAAATGATGCTCGGTCTGGACATCAATGATTCCACAGGTGGCTATCGAGCCTTTCGTTCTGAGACGCTCCGGAAGCTCGATCTCAATGAAGTTGCCTCCCAAGGGTATTGTTTTCAGGTTGACCTTGCCTGGAGAGCATCACAACGGGGCTTAGTAGTTACAGAAGTGCCGATCATTTTTGTGGAAAGAGAAATAGGCACAAGCAAGATGAGTCGTAAGATCGTGACCGAGGCTTTATGGCGGGTCACTCTCTGGGGCGTAGAACGACGTGCGAAACAGATGAAGAGGGCTTTGTCCCCGAAACGCGGTTCGCGCTAATGTTCATACGTCGCCTGGTGATCTTTGGGTATCCACTATCTGAATTACTCATGCTGTTGTTAGTTGCAACACTAATTGGTTGGCCGCTTGCGTTGCTTCTGCTCATTGCAGGAATTCCTGCAGGAGCTGCCCTTATCCGAAATGCTGCCGCTAAATCCACTCTCCTGCGCGATGCCCCAAATGTTAAACGTACCCCAATCACTCAATCAGGCACCGGTATGTTTCTGTCGGGCCTATTGATCATGATTCCGGGCTTTATCACCGATGTCATTGGGCTCCTTTTGCTTGTTCCATCCGTGCAACGTTGGATTATTAGACATGCCGGCACTTGGCTTGAGGCAAGAATGATGAGAGTCCCTGGGTTTACCGCCTATGCGCAAGGAGACGTGATTCAAGGAGAAGTTTTTTCCGATGACTGCGAACATGGGAAGGGTGAGGAGCCACTAGGCCCCTCACCCGAAATTTCCCGCTAGTTAAGCTGACTTCTTAAGCGGCGATTCCCGCATTTCATTAAGAAGAGCCAAGCGTTCATTATAAATTTCTTCAAGTTCCTTCAGAGTGCGCCGCTCAAGCAACATGTCCCAGTGAGTCCGCACATATCGTTCCTCTGGTTTCTCTGGAGCAACTTCATGAGGTCTGGTGGCAATGGCCCCACATCGACAATCCCATTGGTAGGGAATCTCTTCGGCTTCAGTAGACAATGGCACTATTGATTTATGCCCCTGCGGGCACAGATATGTCACCATGACTCTTTCAGCGGCAGGAACATTGTCGTCACGCTCAAGGCTGAGCGCCCCAAGCCGCGTTCCACGCATCGAGGTCTCAATCATTGTCGGGCCCCTTTCCTTCTGGCAGTTGGCCTTTTGTGTACATATGACGCTTCCTAGTGAGTACAGGTTCCACTGGGAAAAAGTTGTGGCATTGATTACAAAAATGTGATGTAGGTCACACACATGTTTGGCATAGAGACTTCAGATAGCCTTTGGACATGGCTGAACCTCGGAATCTTGTGATACATCGTGGAAGAGACCTCGATCGCTTGGTGAACTTCACCGATGCCGTCGTAGCTGTGGCCATCACTGTCCTGGTTCTACCCATTGCTGATCTCGCCGTTAATTCGGCCGAACCGACCGTGTGGGCGGTATTGGGGGACAACAGCGGTCATGTCATCACCTTTTTCTTCACATTTGTCGTGGTTGCAGTCATGTGGCGAGCCCACAACAAGGTGTTCAACCGATTATCGGGCTTCGACAACAGGATCTTTTGGTACAACTTGGCATGGTTAGCGGCCATTGCATTTCTTCCCGTCACCAGCAACCTTTATGGGTCTGCAAATGCCGCGGGGGAGCGTGCTTGGGGGGGTGGCGCCGATTTAGGGGGATCGGGGCTGCTGTACTGGAGTTCGCTCGGCATTGTGTCAATTTGGGGGACAGCAATCGCCGCTCACGCCCAGCGACACCCGGAACTCACAGAGCCCCAGCTTGACGCTCCGCAAAAAGGAAATTCAGAGGCTGTTGCGCCACCGACTAGTCCAGTTTTTCGAGATTGGAGGCTGAGAAACCGAGGGCTAGCATTTGCAGCCTATTTCTTCCTCATTGGTCTGGTCTCACTCGTCTCTCCGGTTATTGCCAGCTATATGCCATTGGGGATATTCGTTGTCGGCAGGATCATGCGTTAAGCCGACTTTTCACCCTTGGCAAGCTCACTGAAGTTGAAGTACCAGATATAAAAGATGCCCAGCGCGGGCGCGACCAGAATCATGAGAAATGGAACTGCACCCCCTTCGCCACCGCTAATGAACCCGAACCCAGCGGCCATGACTGCGATCATCAATATGACGATTCCCAGGGTAAAGAGATAGCGTTGCGGCCGACGAATTGACCACGGCTGTGGACGCTGCTCGGACAAGTCTTGTTGGGGATCCTTTTGGTGAGGTTCAGTCTCATTGCTCATGAGCTATTCATAGTGCATCTCACGCTCGTCTGCATGCTCTATACGCCGATAATGTACATTATGTCATATTCAAACAGAGGGCAAATACGGGATTCCCCCCAAAAAACTACTTCCACATGAATTGTGCAATTATTCGAACTATGGCGGGACAACCTCACAAGATCCTCCTGTATTACGTATTTCGCCCACTGAGTGATCCGATCGCAGTTTCCATGTGGCAGGGGGAACTCTGTGAGCGTTTGGGATTACGGGGTCGGATTATCGTTGCCCCTCACGGAATCAATGGCACTGTTGGTGGAGAAGTTGAATCGCTGATCCAGTACGTCAAGGCCACCAAGTCATATCCGGGTTTCCAGGACATCGACTTTAAGTGGTCGAATGGCCACGCACACGATTTTCCGCGCCTAAGGGTGAAGGTGCGCGACGAAGTTGTGGCCTTCGGCATTCCAGATGAAATTAAAGTCACCTCCGAAGGGGTGCTTGGTGGTGGCCATCGTCTAAACCCTTTCCAACTGCACGAATTGGTCGATTCGCGTGGCGACGACGTAGTGTTCTTCGATGGTAGAAATGCCTTCGAGGCAAGAATCGGCAGATTCAAGAATGCGATCATTCCAGATACTCGCACAACTCACGACTTCATTCGGGAGATCGAAAGCGGAACGTTTGATCACTTGAAAAGTCGCCCAATCGTGACTTACTGCACGGGAGGAATTAGGTGCGAAATCCTCTCCACAGCAATGAAAAACCGCGGCTTTTGTGAGGTATACCAACTTGATGGCGGTATTGCACGATATGGGGAAGCTTTCGGTTCAAAGGGATTGTGGGAGGGCAGTCTTTATGTATTTGATCGCCGGATGACCATTGATTTTGATCCAGATGCCACTGTCATTGGGCAGTGCGAATACTGCAATTGTCCAACAAAGAATTTTTACAACTGTTCAGATCTCATGTGTAGAACTTTGACATTAATGTGTGACCCATGTCGGGATTCCCACTCATCAGCAACATGCCTGCACCAGGACTTATTCGCCTAGTCGGGGCGTGTTACACCGATGCAAGTTCTTCCGGCCGCGGACAACTGCACACCAAATTCCTATCTCCGTAAGCACCATCAATTCTACCTACTGGAGACCAATACTTATTGGAGCGAAGGGAAGGTAGCGGATATGCGGCAACAGTCGCCGAATACGGAAATTGCGTTCCCTCGAGTAGCATGGCTGCGGTGTGCGGAGCGTTAGTCAAGGGATTGTTATCTGCGGGCCACTCCCCCCGTTGCACCTGTTCGATCTCGTTCTTAATAGAAATCATGGCGCTACAGAACCGATCGAGCTCAAAAAGATTCTCGCTCTCGGTTGGCTCAATCATGAGCGTGCCGGCTACGGGGAAACTCATGGTCGGTGCATGGAAACCGTAATCAATTAATCGTTTTGCAATATCGTCGACTGATATTCCTGTATCTGCAGTGATTGGTCGAATATCGATAATGCACTCGTGAGCAACAAGTCCATTTGCACCTGTATAAAGAATTGGAAAATGTTCGGATAGGCGACTTGCAATATAATTCGCTGAGAGAATCGCGATCTTGGTTGCATGTAGCAATCCCTCTGCACCCATCATTCGAATATAACTCCATGGAATTGGCAATATACCTGCACTTCCCCATGGTGCACCGCTCACAGGACCAACACCGCCGTCGCTATAACCCGCACCCAATGGTCCACTTTCCGGACGAAGGGGATGTGAGGGCATGAAAGGGGCTAAATGAGCACGAACACCTATTGGTCCGACGCCCGGCCCTCCCCCGCCATGCGGAATACAGAAGGTCTTGTGCAAATTCAAGTGTGAGACGTCTGCTCCAAATTTACCCGGTTGGGCTAATCCCACTAAGGCATTGAGGTTTGCTCCATCAACATAAACTTGCCCACCCGCATCATGTACCAATGCACATATCTCAGAAACCTCTGCTTCAAAAACTCCATGTGTAGATGGATATGTGATCATCAAAGCGGCCAAACGATCACCGTGGTCAACAATCTTCTGTTGCAGATCTGCAAGATCAACATTTCCTTGGCCATCACAGGACACAACGACCACACGCATGCCTGCCATAACAGCACTCGCAGCATTTGTTCCATGCGCGCTACTTGGAATGAGACAGACATCGCGCTGGGTGTGCCCCTCGGCTTCATGAAAGGCCTTGATGGCCAGGAGACCTGCAAATTCACCCTGCGATCCAGCATTGGGCTGCAGAGAAATTGCGTCGTAGCCTGTTATGGCTACAAGATCAGATTCCAATTCCCGAATCAATTCAACATAGCCATTTGCTTGTTCCAATGGAGCGAATGGATGGATATTTGCAAATTCCGGCCAAGTTATTGGCTCCATTTCCGTAGTAGCGTTCAACTTCATGGTGCAACTACCCAGCGGAATCATTGAGCGGTCCAGCGCAATATCTTTGTCAGCAAGTGACCGCATGTATCGCAACAAAGAAGTCTCACTATGGTGTTGGTTAAAAACTGGGTGAGTGAGAAAAGAGCTCCTCCGGACAAGAACATCCGCGAATCCTGTTTCGCTATCTGCCTCAAAGCTACTCACGGAATTTATTCCCCAGGCAAGAAGTAAAGCCTCAAGATCCTGAGTCTTAGTGGTTTCATCGACAGACACAGCTACCGTACGACTATTTACCGTTCGGACATTTATTCCGATCGATAATGCGCGTTCGACAAGATCTTGTGAATCTACGTCTGTGATCGTGACTGTGTCAAAGAATGAATCGCTTAAAGTATTTAATCCCCCATGAACAAGATTATCGGCAAAGAAGCGAGCCTTGGCATGGACGATCTTGGCGATACTTTGAAGGCCCGATGGACCGTGATAGGCAGCATACATTCCCGAGATGACGGCAAGTAATACTTGCGCGGTGCAAATATTGCTTGTGGCTTTTTCTCTCCGAATATGTTGCTCGCGAGTTTGGAGAGCCAAGCGATATCCAGGATCTCCATTGACATCGAGGCTTACGCCCACGAGTCTACCGGGGAGACTTCGTTCTAATCCTGCCCTCACCGCCATAAAACCAGCGTGAGGTCCTCCGAACCCAAAAGGCACTCCAAATCTTTGCGCAGATCCAACTACGCAGTCAGCCCCCATCTCCCCCGGAGGTACAAGAAGCGTGAGTGCCAAGAGATCGGTCGTCACTATTGCTAAGGCCCCCCGATCCTTTACCCGAGCAATGTCATCGCGAATGTCTCGGATCTCTCCTGATGATCCTGGGTATGCGAATATCACACCGGAAATATCTCCGTCTGGTAATGGTGTTCCTGCACTCCATGTAGTGACGGTGATATTTAATGGCTTTGCCCTTGTCGTAAGAACAGCCAATATCTGTGGGTGCACGTCCGCATCAATAACAATGTGTGTCGAATTCTTGGGGCCGTGGCGCAAAGCTAGAGTCATGGCCTCGGCGACAGCCGTGGGTTCATCGAGTAGTGATGCTCCCGCGACAGGTAATCCCGTGAGATCTTCAATCATTGTTTGAAAATTTATGAGTGCCTCAAGCCTCCCCTGCGAGATTTCGGGCTGATACGGGGTGTAAGCCGTGTACCAAGCTGGATTCTCCAAAATATTCCGTTTAATAACCGCTGGTGTATGAGTGTTGTAATAACCCAAGCCAATCATTGACGTGACTACGTGATTACGGCTTGCCAAGTCTTTAGCTCTTTGGATTACCTGAACTTCAGTCATAGGTTCGGGAAGGTGCAATTTCTCTTCCATCCGGATTACCTGTGGAACAACGGCGTCGATGAAATCATTGAGGCTTTCGTAGCCAAGCCGCCGCAACATATGCTCAACATCAGTTGGTCGCGGCCCAATATGTCGGCGGTCAAAACGATCATCTGTGGACATCTGCATAAGTAACCTCCCGGTAGACAGCGTGCATTACGCACCCCATCTGTTAACCGGGTACACCCGACCTGAGAGTTTCACCGCATTGCGGTTTTCACCTTCGGTGCAATCCAAGGACTGCTTTTCAGATTTGCCTCTTTAACGCGGTTCATTTGCCTGAGAGTTTGGTGGGGCCTTGCTCCTTCGGCGGCTGATTTCTGCTCTCTCCCGCGTTACTTTATTCAGCAGCGTCAGTGTAGCAAATTCAATGCATATGTAAATCAGACAGCAGCTCTTGCGGCGCGTCGCTCGGCCAATTCATCTGTCGAGGGCAAAAAGACGGTGCCAT
This sequence comes from Candidatus Nanopelagicales bacterium, assembly GCA_018402075.1. The sequence continues at coordinate 539,942 of JAGYJP010000002.1, forward strand.
CTTCGGGCTGTTCACCAGGAAGGTTGGCAAGGTTTCCCTCAACTTCTTTCCAGACGCTTCCGATAGCGATGCCGAATACCCCTTGTCCGCCACGCACGAGGTCAATAACTTCATCTTCGCTGGTGCATTCGTAGATGCTGGCACCATCGCTCATGATGGTGAGTGACGAAAGATATTGGGCCTCACGAGAACTCAGGTGCTCCACGGCGATCCTGATATTTGGCAAGCTCACGCCAGTATCGATTAATCTCTTGACAATTCGTAAAATGAGAATGTCCCGAAAACCGTATAAACGGTGAGAGCCGGATCCGTGGGCACCCTGAATGGATGGCACAACCAGGGCAGTACGTGCCCAGTAATCCAATTGGCGGTAAGTGATACCAGCTGCCGCGCAGGCAGTCGGTCCTCGGTAACCAAGATCGGAGGGCACGACGGGCAATTCCACCTCATTGAACAAGGACGTCTGTCCATCAGAGACGAACTCGCTACTAGATCGGACTCGAGCCCCACGCTTGTCAGCAACTTGATCTTCTAACACTTACGCCTCCTTGAGGATAGACCCCGAATCTACGAAAGAGGTTCAACCAATCCTATTCGACACGCCCACCCGCTGGGTAGAGAACTCTCAACCTCAAGGTGATGGTCATCATTGTTCATCAAAGTCCTCGGGTGATACTCCCTCAAGAAACTCTCGGAACTTTTCCACCTGATCTTCGGAAGCGCCTTCACTATCTGGATCGGCATCTGCCGGAATGCTCACACCGGCTTCTTCAAGGACCGACTCATGGGCTGAAATCGGGACCTGTGCCCGGAGCGCCAGCGCAATGGCGTCAGATGGGCGCGCATTCACTTCCTGTGAAATACCGTCGGCCCTAATGAGGTCTATCACGGCATAAAAAACCCCATCGGTTAAATTGGTTATGCGAACGGCTGCGACCTGGGCACCGAGTGCGGAGATCACGTCCAGCATCAAGTCATGGGTCAGTGGACGGGGAGGAACAACTCCCTGCTGTGCATACGCAATGGCCGTTGCTTCAACGGCCCCCACCCAGATAGGTATGTAACGGTCCCCTGAGTCTTCTTGAAGCAGCACGATCGGGGAATTTGACGGCATTTCCATGCGAACACCTGCAACAGTTACCGGAATCACAAGCTCAGCGTAACCCTCAGAGCGCCTTTCAGCCACTCCCCGAGCGAATTAGCTCGGCCCGAAGAAGAGCAGCATGCAATTGCACAAATAACGATGCTAATTCCCGCACCGTCTGCTGGGCCCTGGCCTTGGAGTCTCGATCTCGGGGATGGGAAAAGGGTGTAGCTATTTGTTCCACCAATCCTGATTCACGATTGGCCACCACTCTAAATGAACGCAAATGCCGAGGTTCAACCCCGAATTCAGCCAATTTCGAGGCAATCATGCATATTTGTACGGCGTCCTCGTCAAAATGGCCCGCAGGGTTCGCCCAGACCAATCCGTCTTTTTCAAGAGCGGTGACCACACTTTCATCAAGTTGTGTCTCGTGAGCCAATTCGCTCCGCGTCAATCTGATCCGGCCAGCACCGGGACGGAAGTCATCGGGCCGGACGCCACCCGCCGATACAACTGGAGCAGCAAGCCCAGCATTTGTTGACTCTGCCTCCAATTGATCCTTAATTACTTTCAGTGGCAAATACTGATCCCTCTGCAGAGTCAAAACGGCTCGGAGTCGCGCAACATCGTGAGTGTCAAAACGACGATACCCGGATGCCGATCTAGCTGGAGTTATTAAGCCTTCTGTCTCAAGAAACCGAATCTTGCTTATGGAGACGTCAGGAAACTCTTTCTTGAGTAGTCCCAGTACTTCACCAATGCTGAGTGTGTTTTCCGCAGCGGATCCCATCAGCTCTCGACGCCCACAAGGAATATGAATCGAAACTTCCCAATTTGAACTTCGTCACCACCGCGTAGCTGCTGATCTTCTACGCGAACCCGGTTTACATAAGTGCCGTTGAGGCTGCCCACATCTCGGACACTCCAACCCGTTGCACCATGACGAAACTCGGCATGGTGGCGACTGACCGTGACATCGTCAAGAAATACCTCGGCTTCGGGTGCTCTACCCACAACAACGATGTCGGTGAGAGGGGAAAGAGAATACTCAGTTCCTTCACCTGGACCCCTATGCACAACAAGCATTGCAGCGCCACTAGGGAGGTCCCGGTAAATGCCGCTACTCATGTTTACGGGCCCCGTGCCAGAGTTAGTAATGATGGACGTGATTGCACCCGTGTGCTCCATCCCCATGCCCATTGCGTCTATGGGTGCTCCACACGATGAACAGAATCTGTCGCCCATGGAAACATCGTTTCCGCAAACATCACACTTCACCGGATACTCCTCAAGCCTGCTCGGTAAGTGCTAAATACTCGCCGGCACTGAGGAGACCGTCTATTTGAGTTGGACTAGATAGTTCAACTTCAACCATCCAACCTTCGTTATAGGGATCGGAATTTACAACCTCGGGATTCGAATCTAGGCTTGAATTAACTGCGACAACCTCTCCATCAACTGGCGCATAAATGTCACTGACACTCTTAGTAGATTCTACTTCACCACATGTTGATCCTGCTGAGATGTTATCGCCAATAGCAGGTAAGGAAACATAGACAATGTCACCTAAGGATTCTTGGGCATAGTGGGTAATCCCAAAACGGATATTTCCCGATTCGGTCATACGCACCCACTCGTGCTCAGCGGTGTACGACAATTCATCTGGCGTCATGCCAATAGCCTATCGAGGCACCTGGGTCTGATTCAGCAGTGTTCGAGCAATAATGAAATACCTAATTCCGGCCCACCAGTACATAAAGGTTCCCCACAGGGCGAATGCCCATGCACTTGCTTCAGCGACACTCCCCAGCGGATACGGAATTCCACTAAGCAAGAAGAGCGGAAATCCCCATAACAGGGCAAACGTGGCACCCTTACCCACATATGTCACGGGTAGGGCGGCCTTACCCAATCGCCGAATCCTGGGAATTAGCAGCAGCAACATCACATCACGAGCCGCAATAGCAGCCACCAACCACCAAGGGATAAATCCCCGCAAAGCCAGACCAATCAGAGTTGCAGCAATATACAGTCGATCGGCCAATGGGTCTAATAACTCCCCCACTCTGCTCCTTTGATTGAGAAGTCGAGCCAAGAAGCCGTCTACCCAGTCAGATGCGCCCGCTACAACAAGTACGAAAAAAGCGGGGATATCTTGTTCTTGGACTAAAAGGAGCCATAAAAAAAGTGGTATCCCTAGAAGCCGAAGTAAACTAACGGCATTAGGAACAGTCCAAATTCGCATCGAAGTAACTTCAGGATTCATTTTCTCGATTCCCTACCTGCGTTTGAATGTTGGCTGCACTCTTGCGCTTGGTCAAGAGGAAAATAAATAGCGCAACTAGAACGAATACTGCTGACGCAATTCCGCTTATCCAGAAAATGAGCGGAGCTTTGGGGTACACAAGCACCCCGTTGATTGAGATTTCGGGGTTGCTCATCTCACGATTGGTCACGCTCGTGAGGACACTTTGCTCCCGATCGAGACCCATTGGCACCAGGATGCGTTCTCCGTCCAGAAACATTTCTGTTGAATCGAAATCATCTACTCGGATGAAAAGATCACCGGTACTCACTTGTTGGACAACCACGCTCTCCGCTACCTCCACAACACACACCGATTTGCCTAATAACAGATTATTGACAATCGATGAATCCGTGACTACGGAGTTCAGGCGAGATGTTGGCATGGCCGAGATCGACAAGTATGGTTCACGCTCCCCCAACAGAAACTCACCTTCGATCGGACCGAAATCCAAAGATTGCACCTCGATCAAAAAACTAGGACAACTGGCCAAATCCTGACTATCGATGGAGAACCCTCTGGCTTGCACCTCGGTCCCAGTCCCTAGCAACACCACGATACTGACGGCGACTGCCGCAAAAATAAGGCCTAATGCCAAGAGGAGAACCGTGAGAACACGTAAAAGTAAGCGTCCCATGAATTGTCACCTCTCTCCTGCGTAGGCTTAGGCCATGCCCGAGCGCACTCTCTTAGTGACTGTAAGTGGTGTTGACAGGCCAGGAGTCACACGAGCCATTTTTACATCATTGGCGAAATTTCCGGTGCATGTGAGTGATATGGAACAACTCGTGGTTCGCGGTCGACTCATTTTGGCAATCCTGATTAGCGTCAACATTGATGTATCCGACTCCGAGATTTCAGATACCCTCCACGAGGCACGAACGGCCGTCCGCATGGTCGCGAGCGAACTCGATTTGGAAGTATCCACCGTTCCAGGTGCCAATGAATCGGTCGGGCAGAGGGAATCTCCATTCCAGGTGATAGCCATGGCTGATCCACTGAGCGCAGGAGCCGTAAGTCGTATCAGCTCAGAGATTGCCCATCTGGGTGGAAATATCGATCGAATTCATCGAATCGCTGCATACCCTGTAACTGCAATTCGTTTCGTCGGATCGGGAGCTAACCCTGACCTCATGCGCCGAGCGCTCGCTTCAGTCTCGTCTGAATGCAATGTTGATATCTCCGTACAGGATGTGAGCTTAGAATCGCGCGGACAATACCTGGTAGTAATGGATGTAGATTCCACCCTCATTCAAAATGAAGTAGTGGATCTTCTTGCCGAGAAAGCTGGAGTGGGTCCACGTGTTGCAGAGATCACCCAGCAGGCAATGAGTGGTGAACTTGATTTCACTCGAGCACTCGTCGAACGGGTTAAATTACTCGCGGGATTGCCTGAATCAGCGATAGCCGAAGTCCGAGAAGAAATTCGACTCACCCCCGGCGCACGCACCCTGTGCCGAACCTTAAATCGTCTCGGATATCGAATAGTGCTTGTATCTGGTGGCTTTTCCAATGTTATTGCGCCCTTGGCTGCCGAACTCGGTGTGAGTGAAGTCCACGCCAACAATCTAGAGATAGTTGACGGTGTTTTGAGTGGCTCGCTAGTGGGCGAAATCGTTGATCGTAAGGGAAAGCGTGTCGCTCTTGAGGATATTGCGAGACGCCATGCGATTCCGCGGAGGCGCATCATCGCAATTGGCGACGGCGCGAACGACATTGACATGTTAGAAGCAGCTGGACTTGGAGTTGCATTCAACGCGAAAAAGGCACTTCAAGATCGCGCAGACACATCTGTGAATCTTCCCTACCTGGATTCAATTCTTTATCTTTTAGGAATCACACGTGAAGAAATAGATGCAGCCGATGCCCGTGAGCAGTAACTTGAAAAATTGCCTTGAGAGTGCACATAAATTACGCACCTTGAGAGTGCACATAAATTACGCACCTTGAGAGTGCATTCCACCATCCACGTGAATTATTTCGCCCGTTGTTGCAGGTAACCAGTCAGACATGAGTGTGATACAGGCTTGAGCGGTGGGAATGGGATTAGTGACATCCCAGCCTAAGGGGGCACGTTCTGCCCAAATATTTTCGAATTCTTCGAACCCGGGAATACTTTTTGCCGCCATAGTTCGAATTGGTCCAGCGGCCACTAGGTTGACGCGAATTCCCTTGGGTCCGAAGTCACGCGCCAAATAACGAGATGCGCTTTCCAGTCCGGCTTTGGCCACACCCATCCAATCATAGGTTGGCCATGCAACCGTGGCATCAAAATCGAGACCCACAATGGAGCCGCCCGATTCCATCAATGGAGCCGCTGCGACAGACAAAGCAGCAAAAGAATATGTAGAAACATGCAATGCGGTAGCGACATCTGCCCAAGGTGTGTTTAAAAAATTACCACCAAGTGCAGATTCCGGCGCAAAACCAATGCTGTGCAACACACCATCTAGCGAGGCTGAGTGCTCCTTGATCCGGATGCTGAGCGAATCAAGATCGCTTTGGCTTGTGACGTCAAGTTCTACGACTGGACATTCCTGCGGCAATCGAGACGCACTTCTACGAGTGAGTGACATGGTGCGCCCAAATGACGTGAGAATCACCTTTGCACCTTGTTCTTGTGCCAATTTGGCTACATGGAAAGCAATCGATTGATCTGTGAGCACTCCGGTAATCAAGATGGTCTTACCCTGCAACAAATTCATGGGTTAACTCTAGTTCCTATCCACTGATTAATGTCCCATTCCCAGTCCACCGTCAATAGGCACTACAGCTCCTGAAATATACGAAGCGTGACTGGACGCCAAGAAGACCACGAGTTGCGCAACTTCCTCTACACCGCCATACCGGCCCGCGGGGATTGATTTCAGGATTTGCTGACGGGTGTCTTCAGAAAGATCTGATGTCATGGAGGTTTCGATGAAGCCAGGGGCAACGACGTTGATAGTGATGCCCCGCGAACCTATTTCTCGTGTTAACGATCGAGCTGCCCCGATCAATCCTGCTTTTGATGCAGAGTAATTAACCTGACCTGCACTACCCAACATACCAACAACCGACGACATGAAAATTATTCGACCGAACCGTTTTTTAATCATCCCGCGAACCACCCTTCGGGCCAACAGGATTGATCCCACAAGGTTTGTCTGGATAACGCTCTCGATATCGTCGTCTGACAAACGCATAAGCAGCGAGTCCTGAGTAACTCCTGCGTTTGCAATGAGAACATCAACTGACCCAAATTTTGCCTCTATCTCATCAAGGCCAGATTCAATTGACTGGGCGTCACTTACGTCTATGGAAACGTACTTGATATTCGATGGTAAGTGCTCGGGATTCGACCTTGAGCCGATAATAACCTGAAAACCTACTTCGGAAAGTGCAATAGCGGTAGCCAAACCAATACCTCGAGAACCCCCGGTAACTAGTGCAATCATGGGTTCATCTTTCATGAGACTCAATTTTTATCTTCAAGTCTGTACCCCACCCTGACAGTTACCTGAAAGTGATCCACTTCGTTGTCACGGACATAGCCTCGAACCTGATCCACCTCAAACCAATCCACTCGATTGTGTAGGTCGCCTGCTCGCTTCACCGCATTACGAATCGCTTGGTCTACGGACTCCTCCGAAGTGCCAACAATCTGTGACATGCCATAGGCCCTGTCAGTCATGAACCCCACCTCAATCTCACTTGATCTCCTTATCCTGCCTCAAAGGCTTTGTCGGGCAAGAATTCCGCTTCGGCCGTAGGCTATCGTCATGGCTCCCGAGGTTTACACCATCACTCAAGCGAATCGATCATTGAGTAATGAGCAGTCGGGACGAACCAAGAAATATCTCATATCAATGGCTATCCGAACCGCCTGTGTTTTGGCCGCCATAGTTGTTCCGGGGTGGCCAAAGTGGCTTTTCATCGCGGGCGCCGTGGTTCTCCCGTACCTAGCGGTCGTGATGGCCAATGCGGGCCACGAGAACGATCACCCTGGATCCATGGGAGTTACTCCCGTCACACTGCCTTCCCAAGCTCAGGCGCAAGCCGAATCGCGCATGTACAACCCCCAAGCTAATCAACAAAACTTGGTCAGCACACGCGAAATTACATCCACTATTCGTGACTAGAGTTAAGACATGCTTGCACTGTTGAGAACATCTCGCTGGGTGAGTTTTACTGCGTTGGTTCTGGTTGCCATTATTGGATTTGGCTTTCTCAGTCGGTGGCAATTTGAGCGGGCAGAACAGCATAGACAGGAACGTCTCACCATTGAACAGGCGCAAGTGATTCCTCAGACTCAATCTGAAGTCACAGACAATCTGGAATTCAGTCGTGTCACGGTTTCTGGGGTGTATCTCGATCAAGACATTCTTGTACGTCAACGCCCACTGGACGGTGGAAATGGTTATTGGGTATTGACTTCCCTACAGCCGGAAGGAAATGTCGAAAAGTTATGGATATTGCGGGGTTGGCTAAGCGCCTCAACTCAAGCCCAAGAGGTACCACCAATCCCTAATCCACCGTCAGGCACAGTGGTGATAGAGGGCGCCATTCGATTTTTTGAAGAGCCTCGAGCAAATGTTTCTGGCCTGCCTAATGGCGTTGTCTCGCGAATGTCAGCAGAAGAACTACGTTTCGCAGGTGAAGCACAGGGCAAAGTTGTGCAATTGATCCGCTCAAACCCCAAGGAGCAACTGATACCGGTTCCATTGCCCGAAATTGATGAGGGCCAAAATATTTCCTATGCCGTGCAATGGATCCTTTTTGCATTTGTTGCCATCGTAGGGTGGTTTATCTTCCTGCGGAGAGAAGCAAAAGAGGACAATTCTGATCAAAGTCAAATGCTATCGGCAAACTGAGTTCGATAAAGTTCCGAGTAGACTGTTCCAGCTCTCAGCAGCTCTTCATGCGATCCTCTCTCCACAATCTCGCCGTCGACTACGACCAAAATCTGGTGAGCGTTCCGGATTGTAGAAAGCCTATGTGCAATAACGATTGAGGTTCTCCCCGCAAGTGCGTTATCTAGCGCTCGATGAACCAATCGTTCACTCTCTGAATCGAGATGCGCGGTCGCTTCGTCAAGGATCACAATTCGGGGCGACTTCAGGAGAAGCCGAGCCAATGCAATTCGCTGTTTCTCTCCGCCAGAAAGTCGGTATCCACGATCACCCACAACGGTGTCAAGCCCAGACGGCAAGGACTCGACCATTGACCAAATTTGTGCATCCATGCATGCCTGTTTGATTTCATGCTTAGAAGCGTCCGGGCGTGCGTACGTAAGATTAGAACGAATCGTGTCGTGAAAAAGGTGAGAGTCTTGGGTGACCACACCCATGCACTCCCGAAGATCTTGAGCCGTAACCCGAGATATATCCACGTTGCCGATTCTTACTTCACCGGACGTGGGATCATATAAGCGCGCAAGTAATGCTGTGATTGTAGTTTTTCCTGCTCCTGACGGCCCCACCAAAGCCGTGAGGGATCCCTCGGGAGATGTGAAACTTATGTTTTTGAGGATTTCATCTTCCTGCCGGTCGAATTCGCCAGTCAATACCGAACTAAGTGAATCCAGACTGACTTGGTTGGCGTTTGGATACCGAAAGGATACGTTGTCGAATGACACATCTAAGGGCCCAATTGGAATGTGCTCTGGATTCTTTGAATCCTTGACCATCGGTTCCAGATCGAGAATCTCAAAAACTCGATCAAAAGAAACTAATGCTGTCATTACATCTACACGCACATTCGATAATGCTGTGAGTGGGCCATAAAGCTGCGCTAGAAGCCCGACGAGTGCGAGGAGCGTTCCTAAAGAAATTGCTCCCTGAATTACCAAATTTCCACCGAGTCCATAGGTGATTGCGGTCGCCAATGCCGCTACCAGAGTTAATGCGGTGAAGAACCATCTATTTGCCATAGCGATTCGTACGCCAACATCCCGCACAACCGCAGCTTTGTTACCGAAGGATTCAGATTCCTCGTGGGGTCTACCAAAAAGCTTGACAAGAAGCGCGCCCGCAACATTGAATCTCTCAGTCATTTGGCTACTCATTTCGGCGTTGACCGACATGGACTCCCGAGTCATGGTTTGCAACCGCCTTCCCATATATCGAGCTGGGAGGAGAAAAAGTGGGACGAGGACCAGCGAAACCAAGGTTATTTGCCACGATAGAAAAAACATTGTGATGAGCACAATGGTTAGCGAGATGAAGTTACCGATGACGCCACCGAGGGTTGACGTAAAGGCCTGCTGGGCTCCTATGACATCGCTATTAAGTCTCGATATCAATTTGCCTGTTTGTGCACGTGTAAAAAAAGCTAAACTCTGAGACTGAACATGGTCGTAAACCTGAGTGCGCAGATCGAAGATCAAACCTTCACCAATGCGTGATGAAAAATAGCGGCTCACCAAGCCCAGTGCCGAATCTCCTATGGCGAGCAAGGCGATAAAAATTGCTGTCCAGGTGACAACTGACGCATTACCCGGGGTAATTCCTTGGTCGACTATTCGGCGAAATAGCAGTGGCTGAGCGACACTCATCACGGATGAAACCACGAGCGTAAGCAGGAAGAAGGCGATGATGAGTTTATAAGGGCGCGCATAAGTTAGGATTCGCTTGACCAAGGCCCTGGATATTTTTTTGTCCTTCACCGAGCCATCTCTTGTCAAGGAACGATACATCTGCCACGCGTTCTCCATGGACATCAGAGATTCACGTTACTGGGTCACTGACAGAAATAGATTACGCAAGTCACGCAATCGCTTGGTTTGCGCCAATCGCTCGGCAAGCCATGGGTCTTCTCCATAGGCAATATTCCGGAAAAGTTCCTTTGTCTCCGTCAGTGCATTTGGCATAGATAATCGCATGGGATCGATGATTGAGGCGAGTTGTTGCTCTAGATCCTCTCCACATGCTACCGAAATGCCAACCCGCTGCGCCTCCTCACCCGATATAAATCGACCAGTGGCACATATTTCTAAGACACGCGAATAACCCAAGCGTGCGTACAACTGGCCCGCACCACCTAAATCGGGAACAAGCCCTAGGGATGTTTCCTTTAATGCCATCTGTGCATTGGGATGCGTAATAATGAAATCACATGAGAGTGCAAGTTGAAATCCTGCCCCGATTGCGTAACCTTGAACAAGCGCAATACTGATCTGCGGTAGATCGCGAAGAATCCTAAAAGGCCTTTGGTAGTGGGCAATTCGACTATCGAGTTCTTCATCGGTCAAATCGGCCATGTCCATAAACGAAGTTTCACCTTCAATTCCTTGGGGAGTGAACATAGCCCGATCCAGCCCCGCTGAAAATGCCTTGCCTTCACCCCTGAGGACAATAAAACGAGCCTCGGTTGGTACCGCCTCGTAAATTTCAACTAGTTGATCCCACATTCCCGGTGACTGTGCGTTGAGATTCTGCGGGCTTGCCAGCGTCACCTCATAGGTGTCGCCGGATAGTTTGACTCTTATATCCATAGTGATTCCCCAATCTGTAAATCGTTAGGCCAATTCCACTAATTCTGCGTAACTGTCATTCCACAAATCTTCATCTCCATCGGGAAGAATAAGAACACGCTCAGGATTCAATGCAAATACAGCCCCAGGATCATGCGTCACTAGCACTACGGCCCCTTCGTAGAGGGACAGTGCATTAAGTACTTCAGCACGACTAGCAGGATCAAGGTTGTTCGTCGGCTCGTCAAGAAGCAGAACGTTGGCACCTGACACAACTAGGCAGGCTAGTGCCAAGCGGGTTTTCTCGCCTCCTGACAGCACTCCTGTGGGTTTGTAAACGGAATCACCTTGAAAGAGAAATGAACCTAGGACTGTTCTCTGCGCTGTGTCATTCAAATGTGATCCCGCAGTCGCCATGGTTTCCCATACGGTTGCTGTAGGGTCCAATGTCTCATGTTCTTGAGCGTAATAGCCGACCACCGCACCATGCCCCATCTCTCGCACGCCAGTGTCAGGTGAATCTATGCCTGCCAAGATTCGAAGCATGGTTGTTTTGCCAGCACCATTTAAACCTAGAATCACTACCTTGCTGCCGCGGTCAATGGCTAAATCCACGTCCGTGAAAACCTCTAAGCTTCCATAACTTCTCGACAGTCCTGAAGCCATTAGCGGCACCCGTCCGCAGGCAAGTGGTGTGGGGAATCGCAACTTTGCGACAGAGTCTTTCCTCTGGGCCACACTGGTCTCTGACAGCAGCTTGTCTGCTCTTTTAAACATACTTTGTGCGGCTTTAGCTTTTGTTGCCTTTGCACGCATCTTCTCGGCTTGCTTTCTCAGTGAATCTGCCTGTTGCTCCGCGTTACGCCGTTCCCGCTTTCTCCTACGCTCATCTACTTCACGCGCTTGCAGATACTTTTCCCACGACATTGCATACTGGTCAATCTCCTGTCGATTAGCATCTAAGTGCCACACTTTGTTCACCGTGTCCAACAGTAGGTCGGTGTCATGGCTAATAATGATGAAGCCTCCTTCATAGGTGCTCAGATACTTGCGTAACCAGCGGATGGAGTCTGCATCAAGGTGATTAGTCGGTTCATCGAGAAGCAGTACGTCAGATCCACTAAAAAGGATGCGAGCCAGTTCGACTCTTCTGCGTTGGCCACCCGAAAGAGTTCCTAGGGGTTGCTTCAAAATTCTGTCAGCCAAACCAATCGAAGCCGCTATTGAGGCTGCTTCGGATTCAACTGCATAGCCGCCTAATGACTCGAATTCAGTGAGATATCGGTTATACCGATTTGCTTGGCGATCAAATTCATCTTGCGAAATACCCTCAACAGCCATAGCTTGTGATGCTTTTGTCAACTGCGCCAAAACTTGATCCAAACCGCGGGCATTTAATATTCGATCCATTGCGAGTTGTTCAGGGTCCGCGGAGCGAGGGTCCTGAGGCAGATACCCGATTGTCCCCGTTGATCGGACATTTCCCGACGCAGGCAAAGTTTCCCCCGCCAGAATCCGGGTCAACGTTGTTTTCCCTGCTCCATTTCTACCTACAAGCCCAATCCTGTCTCCTGATTCAACTCTCAGGGTGTTCACGGTGAGCAAAAGTTCGGATCCCGCACGAATCTCGAGATCATTGGCTTGAATCATGGTCATTCAAGTCTACTGTGCCACAAGATTTAGAACTGTAGCTGATTACTCAGCGAATTTACACGTTGAAACCTAGTGATCGAAGCATGTCTCGGCCATCGTCGGTTATTTTGTCAGGGCCCCAAGGAGGCATCCAGACCCAATTGATGCGGAAATCTGAGACAACAGAATCAAGAGCGCTGCGAGTCTGATCCTCGATAACGTCGGTGAGTGGGCACGCAGCCGATGTGAGAGTCATATCCACAGTAGCTGAATTATTGTCGTCTACCGTCACACCGTATACCAGGCCAAGATCCACAACATTAATTCCGAGTTCCGGATCAATGACATCTTTCATGGCTTCAATTACTTCTTCGTCTGTGGCAGCCATTCTCACTCCTTTTGACTATGAATCTCGGGGTTTGATACTAAACCCGACTTGATTTGGGCATCGGCAAGTGCCATCCAAGAAATAAGTGCACATTTGATACGTGCCGGATACTTAGATACGCCAGCGAATGCCACAGCATCCTCTAGGACGTCTTCATCGGGGTCTAGTAGACCCTTGGACTGCATCAACTCCATGAAAGCCGCTTGGATTTTGGAGGCCTCCGCTGGCGACTTCCCGGTTAGCAGCTCGCTCATGACGCTGGAACTCGCCTGTGAAATGGAACAGCCTTGCCCCTGATAGGCGATCTCCAGGTGGCCGCGGGAATCCTCACCCACCCACACGGTAACTTCGTCGCCACAAGTGGGGTTTACCTGGTGGCTATCCGCCATTGGATTTCCAATGGCGGATACGCCCCTGGGATTTTTATAGTGATCAAGAATAATTTCTTGGTACAGGTCTTGGCTCACACAGCCACCTCCGGTACAACACCAAAAAATTCCTGGGCCTTAACAATAGAGTCCACAGCAGCATCCATGTCCGCAAAGTCATTGTAGAGATATGGTGAAATTCTGGTCGTTGCCGGAATATCGAAACGCCTGCACACCGGCCAGGCACAATGATGACCCACGCGAACCGCCACGCCATGAGAATCCATGATGTGGCCTACGTCGTGGGGATGAATTCCGTCAACTGTAAAAGACACTGCAGATCCCCGATCCACGATGGTATCGGGACCAACAATATGCACGCCGGGCAGATGTTTCAATTTTTCGAGAAGATACTCGGTCAGTTCCTTCTCATGAAGTTCAATGTTTTCCATACCTATGGACTCTAAATACCTGACGGCCGTGGCCAAGCCCACTGCTTGTGCGACCATCGGCACCCCTGCCTCGAATCGTGCAGGAGCAGCAGCAAATGTGGTGTGATCCATTGTCACGGTTTCAATCATGGAGCCTCCGGTGAGAAACGGGGGCATGCTATTTAAAAGCTCTGACTTTCCCCAAAGAATTCCAATACCCGTAGGACCCAACATTTTGTGACCACTCCAAGTTGCAAAATCTGCTCCGCTGGAATGTAAATCTATTGGCATATGAGGCACTGATTGACACATGTCGACTAATCCAAGTGCCCCATTTGCATGCGCTCTTCGCATAATTTCTTCTATGGGGTTAATGGTTCCAAGAATATTAGACTGATGCACGATTGAAACACACTTTGTATTGCTATCTATCGGGTCACTATCAATATCCAGTCGGCCATCTTGAGTAATCCCAAACCACCTAAGTTTCGCTCCTGTTTTTGCACAGAGTTCTTGCCATGGGATCAAATTCGCATGATGCTCCATTTCAGTAACGACAATATTGTCACCGGGACCAACCACGAACCGTTGGTCAACATCTATTCCCTGGCGGTGCTTCTCAGTTGCATTAGAAAATGCATACGCCACCAGATTAATCGCCTCGGTGGCATTTTTAGTAAAAACTATTTCATTTGACGCAGCTCCAACAAATTGCGCAATTGTGTTTCGCGCTTCTTCGTACGCATCTGTTGCTTCCTCAGCTAATGCATGCGCTCCTCTATGAACCGCAGCATTAGAAGTCTCGTAGTAGTGACGCTCAGCATCTAGAACGATACGAGGCTTTTGAGACGTGGCACCGCTATCAAGGTAGACAAGAGGAACGCCTCTGACTTCCCGATCCAAAATCGGAAAGTCAGCTCGGATTGCAGGAACATCGAGCGCCACGTCAGTTACGCCTTAACTGCGGAAAATCGCTCATAGCCATCAGATTCAAGAGCATCGGCTAATTCAGGACCCCCAGTTTCGACTATGCGCCCATCAACGAAGACGTGAACAACATCTGGCGTGATGTACTTGAGAATTCTGGTGTAGTGCGTAATCAGCAAGACACCCGCATTTGTCTTTTCTTGGAACCGATTGACTCCCTCAGAAACAGTCTTAAGGGCATCTACATCGAGGCCTGAGTCGGTTTCATCAAGTATTGCAATCTTCGGCTCCATTAACCCTAGCTGTAGAATTTCGTGTCTCTTTTTCTCACCACCGGAAAAACCTTCATTCACATTTCGAAACGCGAATGCTGAGTCCATTTGCAATTCGGACATGGCTTCTTTCATATCTTTAGTCCATGTTCGCAATTTCGGGGCTTCGCCCTTCAGTGATGTAATCGATGTTCGTAGGAAGTTTGATACGGAAACACCAGGAATCTCTACCGGGTACTGCATGGCAAGGAACAAACCGGCCCGTGCTCGTTCATCCACGGTCATGTTAAGAACATCTTCGCCATCGAGTGTGATGGACCCAGAAGTGACGGTGTATTTCGGATGACCCGCGATGACATAAGCCAGAGTGCTTTTTCCTGAGCCATTTGGCCCCATGATCGCGCTTGTGGTTCCGGAGTCTACGGTCAGTGAGACACCCCTCAGAATTTCACTGGAACCAGCATCGGTGCTCACGGTTGCATGCAGGTCCTTGATTTCAAGCTTGCTCATTGCTATTACCTTTCAATTGACTGGAGACGCACTATATGGAGATGAATATGGAGCCTTGTGTGTTATCAGGGTCCGTGGTTACTGGGAAGGTTGCAACCGCGGTGAGAGCTGGCAGCGACTGAGGCTCGCCCGTTCGAACATCAAAGGCAGATCCATGCAGCCAACATTCCAGAAGGCAACCTTCTAATTCACCTTCAGACAGAGCAACATCGGCATGTGAGCAGCGATCCTCA
This sequence comes from Candidatus Nanopelagicales bacterium, assembly GCA_018402075.1. The sequence goes on from JAGYJP010000002.1 coordinate 555,548, forward strand.
ATTGCGAAGAACCCCTCCTCTGTGTGGATGACGGCCACCGCAAGATCATTGATTTCGAAACGCTTTACTGTTCCCAGGGGCACTTGGTCTACGGTTGTAACTTCCACTAAATCAGGCATGAGACACCATGCCTAAACGCATTTCAATTCTTTCCATGAGATTGGCACGCAAGGCTTGATCGTTGACCCTGTTAAGCACATCCACAAAGAATCCGCGGACCACTAACTGACGCGCGATGGACTCAGGAATACCGCGTGACTGCAAATAGAACAGTTGTTCATCGTCGAATCGGCCGGTCGCACTGGCATGGCCCGCACTGATGACATCGCCTGTTTCCAGTTCCAGATTTGGGACCGAGTCGGCACGGGGGCCATCATTGAGAAGCAGATTCCTATTCAACTCATAAGTCTCTATACCAATGGCTTCACGGCGCACTAAAACATCGCCGACCCAGACAGAATGGGCACCCTGTCCACTAAGAGCACCTTTATACACGACATTACTCACGCAATGGGGTTCAGTGTGGTTGACTAAAATTCGATGCTCTTGAAATTGGTCACCTTCCAAGAGGAAAGCTCCGAGCATCTCGGCTGTCCCTCCAGGTGCTTTATAGTTGACAGTTGGCACCATGCGGACAACTTCTCCGCCCAATGAGATAGATAATCCGAGAAAACGTGAGTCACGCCCCACATTGGTTGTCCAGTTCCAGTGTTGCTTAATGGGAGCCTCTGCATCCATTACCGACAAAAGAGTGAGATCGGCTTGGTCGTCAAGATCAGTGACAATCGATCCACTGACATTCGCTGTGGAGTCATGAATAATGACAATCTGACTACGTGAAAATTTTCCGACTTGCACCTCAATATGCGCGTAATTGTTCAGCATTGGACCCGCCAAATTCACAACAATTGATTGTTCAACAATTTGGTTCTCGGGAACTGAGATGAGAATCGCCTTTTCAACCTGTGAATACGCAATTGCACTCACTCGATCCGTGGGCATCCACGTAGAATTAAGACGTGGGTCATTCATAGCCACAACTTCCACATAGGGAACAAGCGATACACCGACGGTCCCCCACGTCTGGACCTGGAAGAAATCCTGCAACTTCTTAATTGGGGTAAACCGCCACTCTTCCTCGCGACCGAGCGGGACATCAAAATCCTCAGGTGTGCGGGAAAATAATCGCGGTGCCAAATCCTTGGCAGGGGCAGTACTCAGTGCACTCACCCGACGGCACCTTCCATTTGCAATTCAATGAGCCTGTTCAACTCGATGGCGTATTCCATTGGAAGCTCACGCGCAATTGGTTCAATGAACCCACGCACAATCATGGCCATGGCTTCATCTTCGGAGAGACCTCGTGACATGAGATAAAAGAGCTGCTCCTCACTGACCTTCGACACAGTTGCCTCATGTCCCATTTGAACATCATCTTCGCGGACATCAACGTAGGGGTAGGTATCGGACCTACTGATGTCATCGACAAGCAGGGCATCGCATTTCACGGTGCTCTTGGAGTGATGTGATCCCTCAGTAACCTGGACAAGGCCACGGTACGAGGTTCTTCCACCACCTCTGGCGACGGATTTTGAGATTATGGAAGAAGAAGTGTACGGAGCAGCGTGAATCATTTTTGCTCCCGCATCTTGATGTTGTCCAGCCCCTGCAAAGGCGATACTTAATGTTTCACCTTTGGCATGTTCGCCCGTCATCACAACAGCGGGATACTTCATGGTGACTTTGCTACCAAGATTTCCATCTACCCACTCCATGGTGGCACCCTCTTGTGCAATTGCCCTTTTCGTTACGAGGTTGTACACATTGGTGGACCAGTTTTGAATGGTGGTGTATCGACAACGACCACCCTTCTTCACAATGATCTCCACGACAGCCGAATGAAGGGAATCACTGGAATAAATTGGCGCCGTGCAACCTTCTACGTAATGCACATAAGCATCTTCATCAACAATGATGAGTGTTCGCTCGAATTGACCCATGTTTTCCGTATTAATGCGGAAGTAGGCCTGTAATGGAATATCAACATGAACACCCTTGGGCACATAGATGAATGAGCCACCGGACCACACGGCCGTGTTGAGTGCTGCAAACTTGTTATCTCCGACAGGAATAACAGAGCCAAAGTACTCCTTGAAGACATCTTCGTGTTCCTTCAAGGCCGTGTCAGTATCGAGGAAAATGACCCCCAGTTCTTCGAGGTCTTCGCGAATCTTGTGATAAACCACCTCAGATTCGTACTGGGCAGCTACACCCCCCACTAGGCGCTGCTTCTCCGCCTCGGGGATTCCAAGTCGATCGTAGGTGTTCTTGATGTCATCAGGTAGATCTGCCCATTCTGTCGCCTGCTTCTCTGTGGAGCGCACAAAGTACTTAATGGTGTCGAAATAAATCCCGGTGAGATCGGAACCCCAATGAGGCATGGGCTTCTTTTCAAAGAGCCGCAGACCCTTTAATCTTAGATCGAGCATCCATTGGGGCTCATTCTTTTTCGATGAGATATCCCGCACGACCGATTCATCCACCCCGCGCCGTGCATCGGCTCCTACGTCATTTTTATCGCTCCACCCATACTCGTAGCGACCTAATGCATCAATTGTTTCATCTTGTGCAGATCGCTCAACGGGAGTCGTGGTGCTCATGTGGATACCTCTTCCATTAGTGGGCCATTGCCTTGATGTGACTGTGAGGACTTTGTGTTAATTTTGGGGTCATATACCCCTCCTGAAGGAACTTGCTTATCCAAAGGCAAAAAATGCTGAAGGGGAATAAGCGTGGTGCAGATCGGATCTCCGTGAGCGAGCGTGGCCAGTCGAGTGGGGTGCGTTCCAAGCGACTCCCCCAGCGCTCTCGTTTCCTCTTCGCATAATTCTGGATAAGCCCTTGCGGCATCAACCACGGGGCAATGATGTTGGCATAATTGCCCGGAAACACCAGCCTGCTCAAATGTGGCTTCGTAGCCCTCCGCGTTAAGTGCATTCACCAAATCGGGTATCGATTTCCCCGTAATGATGCGCTGTGCGCGCTCTGCGGCAAAAACACGAACAGCCTCACGTCCGTAGGAGCGCTCCAAGAATTCAAGTGATTCCAGTGCAAGATCGTTGTACGACTGCTTGAGCAGTTTCCTGCCTTGATCGCTCAGCGAATATGAGGAACTAGGGCGTCCGCGCCTCTTTGACGGCGATGGCCCAAATGGCACTCGATCGTGGACTTGAACGAGTCCAAGTTCTTCCAAAGATCCCAAGGACCGCCGGATCGCTTGCGGACTGAGGTTCAATTCCCGAGCTAACTCTGTGGTCGTTGCCGTCCCATGGCGTAACAAGACACGAGCAACGCGCTCCGCGGCATCTCCAGGGAATTTCACAACTCTATTGTTGCGTAATTCAAAATATTTGCAACTTTGGGGTCCCCTTGCTCTAGTGCCTCTGCCGGTGGCGTCTCCCGGTCAGGTCTCCCGGTCAGGTCTCCCGGTCAGGTCTCCCGGTCATGCTACGAGCGATCTAGACTGCAACCATGTCACCCGACTCTCTGGCCTTCTTCACAGAGAGTCTCACCCTCGACTATGGACAACACCGTGGCATTTTCGATGTTTCTCTTACGGTTTCCCACGGAATTACCGCTCTAGCTGGCCAAAATGGTGCTGGAAAGACGACACTTCTTGAATGCCTATCTGGCCTCCGAACACCCCAGCGGGGCGCTGTTCGAATATTCGATCAAGACCCTGATAAAAATCGGCAGGCTGTCACCAATGTTCTTGGAGCGGCCCTTCAGGACGTTACTCCATATCCAACAGCTCGCCCTAAGGATCTTCTTCGATTCTTGGCGAATTTGTACCCCAACCCTCGGGATCCGGGCTCATTACTTGAACAGTTCAGCATTCCCCCGTCAACAGTTATAAAGACAATGTCTGCAGGGCAGGTGCAACGCCTTAAATGTGCCATGGCTCTCATTGGAACCCCGCGCGCGGTTCTTCTCGATGAACCAACGGCGGGTCTTGATCCTGGCGCTCGAATGGATCTATACGCAGTGCTCCAAGAAAGCGCCAGCGACGGCGTCGTCATGATTATTGCTACTCACCTCACAGAGGATATCGATGCACTTGCAGATCGGGCAATAGTTTTACAGGATGGATACGTCAGCGCCGACATAAAAAAATCTGATGTCAGTACGGTCGAACAACTCGAATTTCGTGCCCGACAAGATTTGCCTTTAGATGAGCTCACGAATGCCCTACCTGCGGGTATTGTTGCAATTCCACTATCTAATGATCGTTATCTCGTAACGGCAAATCAAGGAATTGATTCAGCCATGATTGCGTCCGTGTCCTCTTGGTGTGCTCAGCATGGATCCGAGGCCACTGAGATCACCGTTGGCCGAAACACCCTGTCGCAGGAAGTTCTCCGCAAATTAAACGCTACGGGCCGCGGGTGACCTGATGATTGGTCGAAATGTGCTGCGGCAAGCCGATTGGGAGTTCAAACTCAATGTAAAGAATGGCGAACAATTTCTCCTGCTCATCATTATTCCAATAGCCATTTTCGTGACTCTGACTCAAACTTCAATAATTGGCGGCGAGCAATGGGATGTTCCCGAAGCACTATCGGTATCCATAACCGTTTCGGCCATGGCGGCGGGATTCACTTCTCTTGCGATCGCCACCGCCTTTGAGCGAAGAAGTGGCACTCTCATCACCATGGGGGTTACACCGATTACGCGTGGCGAGCTCGTTCTGGGAAAAACGCTATCCACCATCTACCTCGCCATGATTTCCACATCGGTGCTCCTTGTTGTTGCAATTGTCTTTGGCTGGTCACCATCCGCTAGCGCCTTACTGGTACCGCTCGCCTTAATTCTTGGCATCGCAAGCGTCACAGGTCTGGCATTTCTCCTGGCAGGCACCATGAGAGCCGAAGCCGTTTTGGCAACCGCCAATGGAATATTTGTTGTAGCCATGATTTTTGGAGGCATACTTTTCCAATATTCAGGTGCTTTTGGAACGGTCATCAACTTTCTCCCCCCTGCGGCCTTGTCAAATTGCATGTCACACGCCCTGGATTCAGTCACACCTAATTCTCCACTTCTGATGCTTTCGATCGGTGTGTTGCTTGCATGGTCCGGTGGCGGAATTCTTCTGGCGGCGAGATTTTTTAAGTGGCGTTAAGGTAATCACATGCCTATTCGTGGAACAAGGCTCGTGTATTTGGCGAATGTTGTTGTCCAGTCCGGAATCATTGTGACCGGCGCTGTGGTGCGCATCACGGGTTCAGGGCTCGGATGCCCCACATGGCCACAGTGTGTTGAGGGCTCTTACATCCCAACGGCAAAACAAGAGCAAGAGTTCCACAAGTACATTGAGTTCGGAAATCGCCTTTTAACATTTGTGGTTGCAATAGTTGCCATCGCAACGATTGTTGCAATGATCGTAGATACCCGACGTCGTAAAAGAGCAGGGTTAAAGGCGCGAAGATCCCTGATAGTTCTCGCCGTAGTTCCCCTAGTTGGAACCGCTGTGCAGGCCGTTTTAGGAGGCATCACTGTCCTCACGGGTCTTCATCCAGCCACGGTTTCGGCCCATTTCCTGCTTTCCATGGTTCTCGTCGCGGCTGCCGTTGTTTTGTTAGTGCGCAGTGGGGATCCGGGTGATCAACCTATTAGGTATTTAGCCCCGTTGGCTGTTCGTTTCCTCGCTTGGACTCTCGTCGCCGTAACAGCAGTTGTTGTATTCCTCGGGGTACTGGTAACCGGAAGTGGCCCACATAGTGGAGATGCTGACACTGAAGTTAGGTTCTCATTTGATCCTCAGACTATTTCGTGGATGCATGCCGATTCAGTCTTTCTCTTCGTAGGTTTACTCATCGGCTTACTCATCACCCTTTTTCTCTTCCCGAGTACCGGGCGAATGCGCAAGAGAACACTTCTCCTTCTGGGGCTTGCAACTATTCAAGGCACAGTTGGATACGTGCAATACTTCACTGGCCTACCAGAGATACTTGTGGGGATACACGTATTGGGAGCTGTCCTAACTTGGATTGCTGTGCTAATAATTCCGTTCTCTATGCGAACGCGCGGAATGTCAATTGTGAATGAACAGACTATGGTAAAAACGGGTTGACACCAATCAAAAGGAATAGTAAAGCCAAGTAAGTAATCGACCCATGAAAAATTCGCATTGCAGGTTTCTCAAGTTCTGCATAATCCGCATTTTCATTCCGCGTTCGTTGCCACAGTGCCAATGCTGACCAGATGAACCACAATCCAAGAGCAACAGCTCCTACGGTATATACCCATCCCATGGGCGCAACCGGAATCAATGCGAGAGAAAATCCCACCATGACGACTGCATAGATGGCAATATCCCTTGTCACCACAAGAGCAGGCGCAACAACCGGGAGCATGGGCACACCAACTTGGGCATAATCATCGCGATATTTCATTGCCAAGGGCCAGTAATGTGCCGGTGTCCAGAAAAATACGATCATGAAAAGAACTGCGGCGGTCCATGTCAGCGTTCCTTGAACTGCAGCCCAAGCGATAAGCACGGGCATGCAACCCGCTGCCCCGCCCCAGACAATATTTTGCGGGGTGTTCCTTTTCAGGATCATGGTGTAGCCAATTGCGTACATGACAATCGCGAGAACCCCCAGAATCGCAGCCAGCCAATTGGCCAATAGACCAAGCACGAGAAAACTGATGATTCCGAGAATGGTTGCCTGAATCAGACCTGAACGCACGCTGACCATGCCGGCTGCCACCGGGCGGGAACCAGTGCGATGCATGACAGCGTCTATATCCCTGTCATAGACACTGTTGTACGTGTTGGCACTTGCAGCTGCTGCGCTCCCGCCGATAAGAACCGCAAAAGTAGGTAGCAGATCCGGCAGACCATTAGAGGCTAGGAAAAGAGTAGGAATTGCTGTGGCGAGGAGAAGCTCCACGATTCTCGGTTTTGTGATCCAGAAATGTGCGGAGACCCTCCCTCGCAACCCACCTGAAATCACACCCGTAACCTACCCCGACACGTGGCGAAGGGCTTCACGGTGATCACCATTCCAGTGGTGCCAATGGATCGCGTCATAGTCAATAGACTTCGGGGATGACCGACATGGCCCATCCCTCGCAGTTGTCCGCACCTTTGAATTGGACTGAATCAGATACGCAGGCAGTCACATATCTACGTGCATTAGCAATGGATGCCGTCCAGAAAGTCGGAAATGGGCACCCCGGCACAGCCATGGCATTGGCACCCGTTGCATATCTACTCTTTCAACGGATCATGAATCACGACCCGCAAGACCCAACCTGGCTGGCTCGTGACCGTTTTGTCCTATCTGCTGGACATTCAAGCCTCACTTTGTATTCGCAACTTTTCCTGAGTGGTTATGGCCTCGAAATGTCAGACCTTGAGAAATTCCGAACGCGCGGAAGTTTAACCCCTGGACATCCTGAGTTTGGTCACACAGTCGGCGTCGAGACCACAACGGGACCCTTGGGACAAGGCATTGCCACTGCGGTTGGTATGGCCATGGCAGAGCGATTCGATCAGGGACTACTTCCGGACGCACCATTAGCCCACCGGGTGTGGGTCATTGCATCGGATGGTGATTTGGAAGAGGGAATTTCATCTGAAGCATCCTCGCTGGCCGGTACCCAGCAATTGGGCCACCTGAATGTGATCTGGGATGACAACCGAATTTCGATCGAAGGTGATACCGGTGTTGCTTTCACCGAAGACGTATGTGCACGCTACCGAGCTTACGGCTGGGATGTGCACGAAGTTGATCAACTGTCAGACGGAGATGTTGATGTGCACGCCCTGTACTCGACTCTCATATCTGCCGCAAATAACTTTGATCAACCAAGTTTTATCCGTGTTCGAACCACCATCGCTTGGCCTGCGCCCAATGCAAGGGGGACTGCGAAGTCCCATGGATCTGCCTTAGGCACTGCTGAAGTTTCGGCGACCAAAGTGGAGTTAGGACTGAACCCTGACAAGAGTTTCCAATTTGGGGAATCCCTACTGTCAGATATTAGGGGATCACTGGCTAATCGTGTGCACGATTTGAAAGCGACATGGGAGCAAGAATTTGCGGAATGGAAGCTTTCCTCGCCTCAAGGCTCCGACTTGCTTCACCGGCTTCTCACGCATGAACTCCCCCAAGATATGAATTCCCATCTGCCTACTTTTGACGGGGTCTCAGCCATGGCCACTCGTAAAGCATCCGGACAGTGCATAAATGGTTTGGCAACGGTTCTACCTGAACTCTGGGGCGGATCGGCGGATCTTGCTGAGTCAAATAACACTTGGATTGATGGCTCCCCAAGTTTCCTTCCATACTTTTCCGAATCCACGTCGCCATTTGGGAGAAATATTCACTTTGGTATCCGCGAGCATGCCATGGGGGCGGCGCTCAACGGAATCGCTCTCGATGGCCTCACGCGACCATTTGGTGGCACATTTCTTGTCTTTAGTGACTATATGCGTGGATCCGTTCGACTCTCTGCACTCATGCAAACTCCGGTCACATTTATTTGGACCCATGACTCCATTGGATTGGGTGAAGACGGACCAACACATCAACCCGTTGAGCATCTATGGTCACTACGTGCGATCCCCGGACTCAACGTCATTAGGCCAGCCGACGCCCACGAAACTGCTGCTGCTTGGGCTGCAATCATTTCCCATCGCGAACCGGCCGGGTTGATCCTGACAAGACAAGACCTACCCTTACTCACTCACCGATCACGTGCGGACATCATGGCCGGCGTATTACATGGTGCGTATGTGGTGGTCTCTGATCCGATACCCGAGGTCCTCATCATTGCGACTGGCTCGGAAGTACACGTTGCTCTCTCCGCCCGTGAGATCCTGGCTGAACAAGGCATCTCCACTCGAGTAGTGTCCATGCCATGCACTGAGTGGTTTGATCTCCAGCCTGAGGAATATCGTGAATCAGTGTTACCCAAAAACATTACGGCACGAGTAGCAGTGGAAGCCGGAGCAACTTTCGGCTGGTTCAAATACGTTGGCTCTGATGGTTTAGTCGTGGGTATCGATAAATTTGGCGCCAGTGCGTCGGCGAGAGAATTATTTGAGGACTACGACATCACACCTGCACATGTCGTGAAGTCAGCACTTGAAGCAATTCGAACCTCGGCAGGGAAATGAGACGATTCCGTTATGACTAATGTTCTTGAGAGGCTCACGCAAGCGGGAGTCAGCATTTGGCTCGATGATCTCAGCCGTTCTCGTATCACGAGCGGTAATCTCACTGAATACATTAATAGGTACTCTGTAAGGGGGGTCACTACCAACCCTTCAATTTTCCAAAACGCAATCTCGGAGGGTTCGGATTCATACAAAGATCAAATACGGCAATGTGCGGAGATAGGGCTTACGGCCGATCAAACCATCCGCCTCATCACCACTGACGATGTTCGTTCGGCATGTGACCTCTTTTCTGAAATCTTTGAACAGACTCAGGGGGTCGATGGCAGAGTATCGATAGAAGTCGATCCTCGTCTGGCACATGACACGCAGGGCACAATCACCGCCGCACAAGACCTTTGGCAATTGGTGAATCGCAGGAATCTATTCATAAAAATTCCTGCTACGAACGAAGGCCTCCCGGCCATCACCGAAGTCATTGCCCAAGGCATCAGCGTAAATGTCACCCTTATTTTTTCCGTCGAGCGCTACCAACAGGTTATTGATGCGTATATCAAGGGTCTCCGGCGGGCGGCTGATGCAGGAATTGATCTCAGCACAATTCAATCCGTTGCTTCTTTTTTCATTAGCCGCGTAGATTCAAGTATTGATCTTGTATTGGATACCATTCCTAGTCAAGCATCTCAGGATTTGCGAGGTTCATCCGCAATGGCCAATGCCCGACTCGCTTGGCAGGTTCACCTACAGACACTGTCTTCTCCAGAGTGGAACTCGCTAGTTGGCGCCCAGCCACAGCGACCCCTATGGGCGTCTACCGGCGTGAAGGACCCTCAATACTCGGATACGCGATACGTCTTAGATCTCGTGGCACCAGGTTGCGTCAATACAATGCCTGAGTCAACCCTCAAAGCGGTAGCTGACCACGGTGTGTTTGTTGGTGACACTGTCACATCTTTGGCCACCGAATCCCAAGACACTCTGGACCGGCTCCATTCAATTGGCGTCAATGTACCAAGCGTGCTTGAGCAACTTGAGGTTGAAGGCGTAGAGAAGTTCAAAGATTCCTGGAATGCTCTCATTAGAACCGTGGAACGGGCGCTACACGAGTCACAACCGTGACCTATCAGAATCCGCTGAGGTCACCCGAAGACCAGCGACTTCCGAGGGTCGCGGGACCCTGTTCGCTCGTCCTATTCGGCGTGACGGGCGACCTGTCTCGCAAGAAGGTTATGCCGGCTATTTACGACCTTGCAAATCGCGGATTACTTCCACCGGGTTTTGCTCTCGTTGGCTTCGCTAGGCGTGACTGGGCCGACCAAGATTTCGCCCAACAAGTTCATGACTCAGTTAAGGAATTTGCTCGCACACCCTTCTCGGAGGACACGTGGCGCCAATTAGCTTCCGGTATTCGTTTTGTTGACGGCGATTTAACCGATCCGCTCGCCTACCAAAAATTATTAGAGGTGGTGAAAGAACTAGACGCAACCATGGGTACCGAAGGCAACCATGCGTTTTATCTTTCTATTCCACCGAATCTGTTTCCTGTGGTGCTGGAAAACTTACAAGTTTCGGGCCTTGCGGGATCCGGAGACGATGGTTCTTGGCGGAGGGTTGTCATCGAGAAGCCATTTGGTCATGATCTCACATCTGCTGAGGAACTCAATTCCCTAGTAGATCAAGTTTTCCCGCCAGGCAGTGTCTTCCGAATTGATCATTACTTGGGCAAAGAAACAGTCCAAAATATCTTGGCAGTTCGTTTTGCAAACTCCATGTTTGAGCCACTTTGGAACAATAATTATGTTGACAACGTGCAAATCACAATGGCGGAGGACATCGGTATCGCTGGCCGTGCTGGCTACTACGACGGTATCGGTGCAGCCCGTGATGTCATTCAAAATCACCTCATTCAATTAATGGCACTCACAGCAATGGAAGAACCATTGTCATTTGCCGCTGATGATGTCAGATCAGAGAAGGAGAAGGTGCTTCGTGCGGTGACGGTGCCTAAAGACATTTCAGCTCATACGGCACGTGGCCAATATGCATCCGGTTGGCAGGGTGGGATTCCAGTCAAAGGATTTCTGGACGAACATGGAATTTCGGCTGATTCAACGACAGAAACATTCGCGGCAATTCGCCTCAATGTCGAAAATAGGCGTTGGGCTGGTGTCCCTTTTTATTTAAGAACTGGAAAAAGATTAGGAAGACGCGTTACAGAAGTAGCCATTATTTTTAAACGGGCTCCACACTTACCTTTCACCGAATCTTCAACCGAAGAGCTCAGCAATAACGCCCTCGTATTTCGAATTCAGCCTGACGAAGGCATCACCGTCCGTTTTGGGTCCAAAGTTCCCGATACAAGCACTATTCAAGTCCGTGATGTCACAATGGATTTCCAGTATGGAGACTCCTTTGTTGATACGAGCCCAGAAGCATACGAACGCCTGATCCTTGATGTACTTCTCGGGGATCCCCCACTGTTTCCACGCCGGGAAGAGGTGGAACTTAGTTGGAAGATTCTTGACCCCATACTCAGTCATTGGTCAATCGAGGGTGCTCCGGAACAGTATGCATCCGGAGGTTGGGGGCCTTCCGACGCTAATGAAATGATTCATCGCGATGGTCGTACTTGGCGACGGCCTTAGAGAGTGTGGTTGCCTCAATGATCCGATTGGAAGATACGAGTGGTGGTGCGGTAGCGGCCGCGATTGCTAAGGAACGACACCGACTTGGCTCGCCGGCGACAGGAATGGTGCTGACGATGCTCATATTGGCCAATGAAGAAGCCCAATCGGATGCAACCGCCGCTGCGGTCTCTGCGGCAAGGGAACACCCGATGCGCATTGTGACACTAATTCCACGGCCTGGAAGGACTCCACATTCCTTGGATGCCGAGATAGCGGTGGGAGGCGACGATGGCCCTGGAGAGTTGGCTGTCCTTCGCCTGCGCGGCGAGTTGGCCCAACACGCAAACTCTGTGGCTATTCCCCTTCTCCTCTCCGACACGCCTGTTGTTGCATTCTGGCCATCTAATCCGCCTGAGGCCCCAGCAGAGGATTCGATCGGCAAACATGCGCAACTAAGAATCACCGATTCTTTGCAATCGCCAGATCCCATTGCTGAATTGCGTGTGCGCTTTGCCGGATATGTCCCTGGCGATATCGATCTCACCTGGACGCGACTGACACCGTGGAGATCGGCTCTTGCCGCAGCCCTCGATAATGAATTGGCAGGGATAGCAAACATCACAATCGTTGCCGACATTAACGATCCAAGTGCTCAACTTCTTGCGGCTTGGCTTCGGATGTGCCTCAACTGTGAAACGTCCATCACACAATCGAAAAGTGTCGACATCTTCTCTGTGACTATGAGTACTGCCGAAGGCGCTCTAAGTCTCAAGCGCATCGACTCACAGCAGGCGATCTTGAGTAGACCTGGAGTCCCTGATGCGACGATTGGATTACCTGCAAGAGATCTTGCCACACTACTGAGCGAAGAATTAAAATACCTTAACCCCGACGATACATACGGTGCGGTCCTGGCCACACTCTGTGATTCTTGATGGATGCTGAATGAAACTTCGACAGGTTTCCCAAGGCAATGACGTTGACATTGCCATAGCAACTTTAGTAGGTGCTCTGCGGGAATGCCCTACTTCTGAGTTGCTCCACGTTGTACTCACGGGTGGAAGCACGGGAATAAAGATCAATGCACGACTTTATGAAGTTGCTGGAGCACTTCACGAATCAATCTGGAATCGAGTTCATTTGTGGTGGGGTGATGAAAGATTCGTCGCTGCTGAATCGCCATTACGAAATGACTACCGAATACAGGAATCACTGGGAATCTTTTTTTCACCTGATCGGGTACACCAGGTGGCGTCCACGGACAATTGCAAATCTGTTTCCGAGGCTGCACACCAGTACGCCACTGAGCTGGCAAAATTTGGTTCGCCTAGTCCACACTTCGCAATTACCTTCCTTGGAGTAGGCCCTGACGGGCATGTTGCATCACTTTTCCCCTACAGCCAACAACTGCATTCAAACAAAGTTTGCGTCTCCGTTGTTGATTCTCCAAAGCCACCATCCGAGCGTATTTCCATGACATTCAAGACTTTGAATAGGTCGGAAAGAACATTGCTCTTTGCATCAGGGGCAAATAAAGGGATGGCTTTGAGGAAATTGCTGTCCCCAATTGGCTCAATCGATGAGATACCTGCGCGAGGTGTAACGGCCGGAATCTTGGAAGTCCTCGCTTAGTTGCCCCGTAGCTTGTCGATTGCTTCTTGCAATATTGCGGCGCCATCCTTGTCTGAGCGCCGCTCTTTCACATACGCAAGGTGAGTCTTGTAGGGCTCAATCTTCGGTGGTAGCGGTGGATTGTCCTTGTCAGTCCCGGCAGGCAGTCCACATCGAGGGCAATCCCACTCCTCCGGAACTTCTGCCTCAACTGCAAAGCTGGGACGGGACTCGTGCTTGCGGCTGCACCAGAAGGACACGAAAAAGCGTGGGGCTGCCTCACCACGTTCAGCTTCGCCCATGGGCCCTGCGCCGACGCGGCTTCCCCGAATTGCACTACCACCAGCCATTTGGCATTCCTTCCAATTATGGACTTGCTCACATACTAATTAAGAGTCTTGAAAACAGCACACGTTGGTGCACTGCTCATTGGTTACGAACCTGTTCGCACCAATAGTCCTACCGCCACGATCGATGCTGCCCAAATAAGTCCAAGCCCGACTGTCAACCGGTCAAGATTTTTCTCAGCCACCGACGAACCACCCACCGAGGAGCTGACTCCTCCGCCGAACAGATCGGAGAGCCCACCCCCCTTGCCACGATGCAAAAGAATTAGAACGATCAAAAGCACGCTCGTAATGATGAGAATAACCGCTAGTGCAATGGTGATGGCATTAATCATGGCTGGCAGTAAACCTTCCTATCTTCTACTCAAGCGCCCTTAAGGATAAGTGTTGATCTCGATCAAGCTTCTACTGGGTGCATCCGATACCGAACAATGCCCACAAACTCGTCAGGATCTAAGCTAGCACCGCCGATTAGCGCTCCATCGATGTCTGGTTGCACCATTATTCCTCCAATATTGTCAGCTTTCACCGAACCGCCATACAAGATCCGGACGGAGGACGCGGTTTCCGGACCCCACGTTTCCGACACGTGCTGTCGTATCGCGTGGATCACCTCTTGGGCATCTGTAGGAGTGGCAACTGCGCCGGTTCCAATTGCCCAAACGGGTTCATAAGCAATCACGAGTGAGGCAACCTGCCCTGCTGCGAGTTCAGCTAACGAACCTGAGAGTTGATCGATAATGAAACTCACAGCCTCACCTGACTCCCTGATTTCGAGTCCCTCGCCCACACACACAATCGGCGTTAGAGCGTGAGTCAGAGCCGCACGCGTTTTGGCATTGACCACATCATTTGTCTCGGCGTGTTGGGTTCGACGCTCACTATGGCCGGTGAGGACATAGGTGCAACCCAATTTCGCCAACATGGAGGCTGATATGTCCCCGGTATAGGCCCCTCTATCAAAGGCAGAGAGATCTTGGGCTCCGTACTGAATTTCGTACTTATCGCCTTCAATCAGCGTTTGTACTGACCGAAGGTCAGTAAATGGTGGAAGTACAGCAATATCAACCGCTTCAAAGTCCGATTCGTTGAGAGCAAATGCTAATTTCTGCACTAAGGCTATGGCCTCAAAATGATTAATATTCATTTTCCAGTTACCAGCCATTAGTGGTTGACGGAATTCCTTGCCCATTAATTACCTTCCAATATTTCCAGCCCTGGTAAAGATTTTCCCTCCAGGAATTCCAGACTCGCGCCACCCCCGGTGCTGATGTGATCAAACTTAGTGGGATCGACTTTGAGCAGTCGAACGGCAGCCGCTGAATCGCCACCTCCGATTACGGTAAAAGCGCCAGATTGACTCATGGCAATGGCGATATCAAGTGTCCCCTGTGAAAATGCAGGCATTTCGAAGACTCCCATGGGCCCGTTCCATACCACCGTTTTTGATTGGTTTATGACCGTCGCGAATTGTTCGCGCGTAGTAGGACCAATATCCAAGCCCATCCAACCATCCGGTATTTGATCAAAGTCCACAACTTGGGTTGCAGAGTCCGGAGCAAATTCTTGTGCCACCACGAAATCAACAGGGAGCATCAAATTGACTCCTAATTTATTGGCTTTTTCCATGAATTCGCGGACCGCGAAAACAAAGTCAGGTTCCTGAAGTGAATTTCCCACCGATAACTGTTTGGCCAAAAGAAATGTAAATGCCATTCCGCCACCAATAAGCAAGTTATTCACTCGAGGCAATAACGAATCGATGACACCCAATTTGTCACTCACTTTGCTGCCACCAAGGACAACCGTGTAGGGCCTTGCGGCGTCGTGCAGCAGTGTATTAAAAATTTGGGTCTCCTTCTGTACTAAGAGACCCGCGGCGTTCGGTAGCAACTCTGCTATTTCTGTAACAGAAGCTTGGGACCGATGCACAACCCCGAAGCCATCTGAGACAAAGTACTGGGCCCATTGCGCCCACTCATTGGCGAGTGCGACCCGATCAGCGCGAACTTTGCTGGTTTCCCGTGGGTCAAAACGCACATTTTCTAGGAGAGTTACTGATCCAGGAGGCAACTGATTAACTCCATCATAAATGCTCGCAGGGTTTGTATCGGTAATTATGCCCACGGACTTTCCGGTGAGTTCAGCTAGCCGCTGAGCTACTGGATTCAGTGACATGGATGCGACAACCTGACCCTTGGGCCTTCCCAAGTGCGCCAAAATCACGACTCTTGCTTGTCGTGCTGTTAAGGCCAAAATAGTAGGAATAGCTGCCTGAATACGAAGATCGTCCGTGATCACTCCATTGCTGTCCAGGGGTACATTGAAATCGCACCGAAGTGCCACAATTGATCCCTCAACAGGAAGGTCAGATAGAGACCGCATTATTTGAGTTTGGCACCAACGAAGACGGCCAAATCCACGAGTCTGTTGCTGTAACCCCACTCGTTGTCGTACCAGCCTAAAACTTTGACCATGTTGCCATTCACATTGGTAAGACTGGCGTCAAAAATGCAGGATGCGGGATCAGTCACGATGTCAGACGAAACAATAGGATCCTCGGTGTAGACCAAAATACCCTTCATGGGGCCATCAGCAGCAGCCTTCACCACAGCATTTATTTCTTCTTTAGATGCGGTTTTCCTGAGCTCAACCGTCAGATCGGTTGCGGAACCAGTGGGCACAGGTACCCGCATCGCGTATCCATCCAGTTTTCCCTTGAGATGAGGTAGAACCAGTGCAATTGCCTTTGCAGCACCCGTGCTGGTGGGGATCATGTTTATGGCGGCTGCCCGAGCGCGCCTGAGATCCTTATGTGGGAAATCCAAAATACTCTGATCATTCGTGTAGGCATGGATGGTGGTCATGAGTCCGCGCTCAATCCCAAATGCATCGTCAATTGCTTTGGCCATTGGTGCAAGACAATTGGTGGTGCATGAAGCATTAGAGATGATGTTGTCAGTTTCAGGGTTGTATTCATGGTCATTGACGCCCATGACAATCGTGATGTCTTCGCCCTGAGCAGGAGCAGAGATGATTACTTTCTTGGCACCAGCATCAATGTGTTTCATGGCAGAAGTTGCATCGGTAAAGAATCCAGTTGACTCCACAACTATGTCCGCACCCACTGCCTTCCATGGGAGATTTGCTGGATCTCTCTCCGCAAATACGGGAATCCTGACGCCGTCCACAACGATTGCGCCTTCTTCAGCAACCACGGAAACACCGATACGACCCAAAATGCTGTCATATTTCAACAGGTGAGCCAAGGTCTTTGTGTCAGTAAGATCATTAATTCCCACGATCTCGATTGCAGCGCCACTCTCCTGCACTGCTCGAAAAAAGTTGCGACCAATTCGCCCAAGCCCGTTGATTCCGACCTTCATACCAACTCCTCAATTGTAAACGTTTGCAGCGCACGTGAATTCGCGAATTTCCCCATGGGTAACGCTAGTGCAAACCCCCTGGCTTGGCGTAATCGCCCACCCACACTCTCCCTCAATCAGTTACCCCGGCAGCGCTAACGGCTGATTCTGTATCGGGGATACCCAGATCCGCGGCTCTTTTGTCAGCGAGGGCCAGCAGGCGCCTTATTCGACCAGCGATGGCATCTTTGGTCATGGGCGGATCACTTAGCGCTCCCAGTTCTTCCAAGCTCGCCTGTTGATGTTCCATCCGCAGTCGTCCGGCAACAACTAGGTGGTCAGGAACATCTGATCCCAAAATCTCCAAGGCTCTTTGAACCCTGGCACCAGCTGCTACCGCGGCCCGTGCGCTCCTTCGCAAATTTGCGTCGTCAAAATTCGCAAGCCTATTGGCGGTGGCACGAACTTCGCGTCGCATGCGACGCTCTTCCCATGCCATCATGGATTCGTGCGCTCCCAACTTAGTGAGCATCGCACCAATAGCATCGCCGTCCCGAATCACGACACGGTCTACACCACGAACTTCACGTGACTTGGATGCAATGCCCAACCGCCGTGCAGCTCCCACAAGTGCTAGTGCTGCCTCTGGTCCTGGTGAAGTGATCTCTAAAGAAGATGAACGACCAGGCTCCGTGAGCGATCCATGTGCCAAAAAAGCTCCACGCCAGGCAGAAATGCAGTCGCATAAGGCTCCCGCAACAATGGCCGGCGGTAAACCGCGAACTGGTCGACCGCTGGCATCAACAATTCCGGTTTGCCGAGCTAGTGCTTCTCCGCCGTTCACCACTCGAACCAAATACCGTGTCCCTTTTTTAATTCCGGTGCCCTGCACCATCGCGATATCACTTTCGTGACCATAAATATCGAAAATATCTTTGCGCAATCTGCGAGCTGCAGCACCAGTATCAAGATCCGCCTCGACGACAATTTGTCGATTGACTATGTGCAGACCGCTAGCGAATCTGAGGATAGTTGATACTTCAGCCTTGCGACAACACGCTTTGGTGACCTCGACTCGGCTCAGTTCATCTTTTACTTCAGCTGTCATTGCCATGCGGTGCCTCTTTTCATTGCCCGAACCTTATCGAATGCATTAGCTAGTAGAACGGGGTCATGCGATTGTGGTGATTGAGCCAATGTCGACCACAGCACCGTGCCACCTAGTTGGTGAGCGGCCCTGTCGAAGTCAGCGTGGTTGGTAACAAATGCGGGGTCCGCAATAACGACATCTATTGGTATATCGGTGGCTAGTTCATTCCACGATTGCAAATAGTCAATCGAGTTGTAAGCAGATGTCTCACCGGTCTGGGGTGCAAGATTAACCACCAAAATTTTCCTACCCATATTGGAACGCACTGCCGAGTAAATGTCCATGATCATCAGGTGAGGCACCACCGATGTGAACCATGAACCCGGCCCAAACACAAGAAAATCAGAATCATGAATAGCCGAAATGACCTGCGTACTCACTGCTGGCGAAGACGGCTCGAGTGCGATGCTTAATACTTCACCATCTGTACGTGCAACGGCAACTTGCCCAATTATTTCATTAATAGTATGTGTTTCAAGGGCCTGATCATTCATTTGGACTTTTGCTGAGATGGCGGTGGGTTCAATACTCGAAGGGAGAACTCTTCCTTGAACATTGAGCAAGGATCCCAAGACCGCGATGCCCTCTACCGTAGAAAAACCATGATTCCATAATGCGGTTAGTAAAATATTCCCAACTGCGTGCCCTGCCAGGTCGGAATCTGAAGATGGATCAAACCGATATTGCAATAGTTCTTCCACAGAAAAATCAACGCTAGATAGTTGGATCCGCCTATCTAGTGGACACAATGCGGCTAAAGCCATTCTCAAATCCCCCGGCGGCACAATAGGGAAACTTTCCCGGAGTCGCCCGCTGGAACCGCCATTGTCGGAAACACCCACAATGGCGGTGATATCAATGACTTCTCCAGATTCTTGTGACCTCTGCTTCAGATGATTGAGGGCGCGCAATGTCGCATAAAGACCGTGACCACCACCGAAACCCGTAAAACGCTGGATCACTACTCCCGACCCAAATCTCGGTGGAAGACAACAGCATCAATTCCTCTGAATCGAAGTCTTTCGGCCAATGCTTCTGACATAGCGACACTTCGGTGCTTCCCACCCGTGCAACCAATAGCTACTGTCACCAGCCTTTTCCCTTCACGCAGGTATCCTTCCTGAGCGATAGCAATAAGCGATTCAAAACTTGTGAGAAAATCCTCAGCCCCGGGACGCTCCAACACGCTGACCGCGACGGCCTGATCTTGACCCGTCAAAGGACGCAAATGTTCGTCCCAATAAGGGTTCGGCAGAAATCGGACGTCGGCCACAGTGTCAGCATCAACAGGAATCCCGTATTTGAATCCAAATGACAGCACGGTGACATGGATATCAGAATCTGAATCAAGACTAAAGACCGACTCAATCCGCCGCCGTAGGTCATGGACGTTAAGGGCGGTCGTGTCGATTACAAGATCTGCTACCCCGCGAATATCTTGTAGAAGTTCCCTCTCGCGCATAAGTCCATCGATGATTCTTTGCTCCCTTTGTAAAGGGTGCGGTCGCCGGGAAGACTCAAATCTTCGAACCAAGCTTTCATCTGAAGCCTCCAAGAAAATAATATTTATTTGAGTATCGCCCGTAGCAACTTCCGCCAACGAATCACTCAACTGTGCAAAAAAGGAACCACTTCGAGTATCAACCACCACTGCCATGCGACGAACGTCAGCACTTGTGCGAGCCAACTCGATAGCTCCCGCCATCAGCTTAGGAGGCAAGTTATCAATGACAAACCAACCGAGATCCTCCAGCGCGCGAGCGGCCGTTGTGCGTCCCGCCCCGCTCATTCCTGTGAGAACGGTCAACTCAAAATGATTCTCTGGTGTCATGTCACCTCCTCGGGGGCTATAAACGAACCTTTCGCGACAAGAAAAACGTTACCTGATCCGTCAAGCACCCTCCGTGGGAGACTTCGGTTGATCTTGGGAGTTCTCAGATGAATGGAAGTATCCATAGATTGTCTCAGCAATCAATCTGCCAACGCCATTTACCTCTTGAAGGTCAGCAACAGACGCTTCTCGAATTCTGGCTACAGATGCGAAGTGCGCAATAATCGCTTTTTTTCTTACCTCTCCCAGGCCAGAAATGCCGTCCAATTCGCTCGAGATGGCTCTTTTCCCTCTTCTTTTTCTGTGAAACGCTATGGCAGTACGATGCGCTTCATCGCGAACTCTTTGAAGCAGATGTAGCGCAGGACTGTTGCGAGGAAGAATCAAAGGCTGTTGATTACCACTCACCCACACTTCTTCAAGTCTCTTGGCGAGTCCGATTACCGGCAGCGATATTCCCAATTCCAGTAGGGCGGCCGACGCCGCCCCTACTTGCCCACGACCTCCATCTATGACTAATAGATTTGGCGAATAGGCAAATTTTCGTTCGCCTGCAGGATCTATGTTCGCATGCGCAAAACGACGTGTCACAACTTCATGAATTGCCGATAGGTCATCTGTATGGTCTCCCTTAATAATGAAAGACCTGTAATCCTTCTTCTTTGGCAGGGCATCCTCAAAGACTACTAATGAAGCTACGGTGTCGGTCCCTTGTAACGTAGATACATCGACGCATTCGATTCGAAGCGGCGGTTCTGCGAGTTCCAAAGCCTCTTGAAGCACAATCAGTGATTCGGTTCGCACAGTAATATCTGATCCACGCTCAACTACATGTCGACTCAAAGCCTGCTGGGCATTCTCCAGTGCCGTGAGCATAAGGGCTTTTTTGTCCCCCCTCTGCGGCACTCGAACGTCGACAGTCGCACCTCTGAGACCCGTGAGCCATTCCCGAATGACCGAACCATTAGCGGGTTCATTTGACACAAGAACCTCTTTGGGTATCCCGCTGTGTGCTGCTTCCGAATAAATCCTGGTCATAATTCGCTCTGTGTACTCGGCTTCCAATAGATCCTCGGAGCGCTCCAACGCCAAAAATCTTTGCCCTGTGATTCGGCCGTTGCGGATGTGGAATATGTGAACGCCGATATCAAGTTCCTGAAATTCAATGGCAATGAGATCGGCATCAGTATTATCTTCAAAAACAACGGCATTCTGTTCAAGTACACGTTCTAGTGCTTGTGCGCGGTCCCGCCATTTCGCGGCAGTTTCATAATCTTGATTCGCTGAAGCTTCCTGCATTTGTGACTTTATGCTTTGGACAAACGTATGTGACTGTCCAGAAAGAAACTTCATTAAATCAGCAACGAGGATCGAATAGTCTTCTTGAGAAATATTGCCAACACAAGGTGCACTGCATTTATCAATGTAGCCAAGCAGGCAAGCTCTGCCTGTGCGCTGTGCCTGCTGTAAAACTCCGTCTCTGCAGGTTCTCACTGGGAAAACACGAATGAGTTCATCCAGAGTGGCACGGACAGCCCAAGCATGGGCGTAAGGCCCGTAATACTTAACACCCTTACGCTTGGCCTCGCGCACAACTGAGACTCGAGGAAATGTGTCACTGACTGTAACCGCAAGATAGGGATAAGACTTGTCATCGCGAAAACGCACATTAAAACGCGGGGAGTACTCCTTGATCCATGAATACTCCAGCACCAAGGCTTCAACCTCAGTTTCCACCGAAGCCCAATCAACTGAAGCAGCAGTGGTCAGCATGCGTTGAGTCCGAGGATGTAACCCGGCGAAATCTTGAAAGTACGAACTCAGACGAGATCTGAGGTTCTTTGCTTTACCTACATAAACAACACGTTGTTCACTGTCCATGAACCGATACACACCGGGCCCCGTGGGAATGGAACCACTGGGGGGCCTGTACTCGCTGGGATCAGTCATTCTGTTGCGTACACACTTCCCGTTTCGATTGCACCACCGTAGTGGTCAATCCGAAGTTAATGAGGTGGTGTCAGCCGAAAGTGACATTGTCACCTGTCACCTGATAGGCGACGCCATTGAGACCCGTTGAGGCTACTCCTGAAATCACGCTACCGTCTGTGGCAGAAAATCGGGATCCGTGGCAAGGACAAACAATCTCGTTATTGATCACTTCATTCACAAGACAACCCGCATGAGGACAAATTGCGGTAAAGGCCTTGATATCCCCTTCTGCCGGCTGTGTGACAACGACTGGTGGCTCCGCGGAGATATAACCCCCACCGACTGGAATCTGCTCAACGGACACCGTTGAAGTGGCGCCAACATTGTCCGCACTCTCGTCAACATCTTCAGCTGAGGAGCAACCAGCAAGAGCCACACCACCTATGGCTATTCCACCAACCACTGCCCCAGCCTTAAGAACATCACGACGTCCTAGATCCTTACTCATTTTGTGCCTCCTAATGGTTGAGTTTCAATTCTCTCAGGAATCTCCCAGTGTGGCTTCCTGGACTCGCCACTATCGTGAGTGGAGGACCTTCGGCCACTACTTCTCCACCACCAGATCCTCCTTCGGGCCCCATATCCACGACCCAGTCGGCAGACTTGATGACATCGAGATTGTGTTCGATCACTAGTACCGTATTTCCCTTGTCCACCAGACTCTGGAGAACCAGCAGCAATTTTCGAATGTCTTCAAAATGCAATCCAGTTGTGGGTTCATCCAATATGTAGATTGTTCGTCCCGTTGATCTTTTCTGTAATTCGGCGGAGAGCTTCACCCGTTGCGCCTCCCCGCCTGACAAGGTGGGAGCCGATTGCCCCATTCGAACATAACCCAATCCCACCTCGACCAAAGTCGTGAGATGTCGAGCAATGGGTGGAATTGCGGCAAAAAACACGCTCGCTTCATCTATCGGCATATCAAGTACTTCTGAAATGGACTTGCCCTTGTAGTGAACTTCCAGTGTCTCTCGGTTATACCGCGATCCATGACAAACCTCACATGGAACATACACATCAGGTAGAAAATTCATTTCGATCTTGAGTGTTCCGTCACCACTGCAGGACTCGCACCTTCCTCCTTTGACGTTGAAACTAAAGCGCCCTGGCTGGTAACCCCGAATCTTGGCTTCCGATGTCTCGGCAAACAATTTTCGAATATGGTCAAAGACACCGGTGTAGGTTGCGGGATTACTTCGCGGTGTACGACCGATCGGGCTCTGATCAACATGCACAACTTTGTCCACCAAATTAAGTCCCGTGACCTTCGTATGTTTCCCTGGTACCACGGACGCACCATTGAGTTCCCTCGAAAGAACAGCGAGCAAGACGTCGTTTACCAGCGTCGATTTACCCGAGCCACTCACTCCAGATACAACAATAAAATTTCCCAATGGAAACTTCACGCTGACATTTCGAAGGTTATGTTCCCGTGCACCATGCACTTCGATCCACCCGCGTTCTTGTGGTCTTCTTATACCTGGAACCACAATTTGACGTTCACCTGACACATAACGTCCCGTGATAGATTTTTTATTCTTAATAAGGTCCTTCAGCGTCCCGCTGACAATGACTTCGCCACCGTGCTCGCCAGCACCCGGGCCAATGTCAACTATCCAATCTGCAGTTCGGATAGTGTCTTCATCGTGTTCAACGACAATAAGCGTATTTCCAAGGTCCCTCAGTCTGAGCAACGTTTCGATAAGTCGCTCATTGTCACGCTGGTGCAAACCAATGCTAGGTTCATCAAGGACATACAAAACTCCAGTGAGACCTGACCCAATTTGTGTTGCTAAGCGTATCCGTTGCGCTTCGCCACCAGCTAATGTTCCCGCTGCTCGATCTAACGACAAGTAGTGAAGGCCCACATCCACCAAGAACTGCAATCTTTCATTCACTTCCTTAAGCACTCGGGAAGCAATTGCCGCGTCGCGTTCTGACAATGTCAATTCCGAAAGAATTTCACGTGCCGTACTGATAGGCAATGAGGCAATCTCCGCGATCGAATGTTCCGATACGGTTACGGCAAGAGATAAGGGCTTGAGCCTGGTACCTGAACAAGCTTTACATGGGATCTCGCGCATGTACCCCTCCAGGCGCTCCCGCGAGGTATCAGAATCAGATTCCGAATGTCTGCGCTCAATAAAGGGGATCACGCCTTCATAAGTGGTGTAATACGACCGTTGCCTGCCGTAGCGATTCTTGTATCGAACGTGTAGTTCTACATCAGTGCCGTAAAGCACTATCCGCCTTTGCTTGACGCTGAGTTTGCTCCACGGAATATCAAGGTCAATTCCGACCTCTTCGGACAAAGATGTCAACAGGCGCGCGAAATATTCGCTCACCGTGCCACGCGACCATGGAGCTATCGCACCTTCAGAGATGCTCGCATTGTGATCGGGAATTACCAGTTCCTCGTCCACTTCACGGGTGGTTCCCAAACCCGAACAGGTTGGGCATGCGCCAAATGGGGAGTTGAAGGAGAACGATCTTGGTTCGAGTTCTTCAAAGGACAGGCCGTCTCGGACACATGCCAAGTGTTCGCTTAGAACAAGTTCCCGATCCTCGGAGCCAGTAGGCCGATCAACAAAGTCAAGAACCACATTGCCATTACCCAAATTTAATGCAGTCTCCACCGAGTCTGTCATTCGTTGTCGCGACTCAGCATTCACCGAAAGTCTGTCAACGACTACTTCAATGGTGTGCTTATCCTGTTTCTTCAATTTTGGAACCGTGTCGAGCGTATACGTCTCGCCGTCTACTCGCACTCGCGAATATCCATCTGCTTGAAGTTGCTTAAAAACATCCACGTACTCACCCTTGCGCTCTCGCACGATTGGCGCCAATACCTGAAACTTGGTCTTGACTGGCATAGCAAGAATTTGGTCGACAATCTGCTGCGGAGTCTGTCGGACGATTGGGTCACCGCATTTTGGACAATGTGGCTTTCCAATTCGTGCGTACAGCAAACGAAGGTAATCATAAACCTCTGTGATGGTGCCCACGGTGGATCGAGGATTCCGCGATGTTGACTTCTGATCGATTGAGACAGCAGGAGACAGGCCTTCAATGAAGTCCACATCTGGCTTATCCATTTGGCCTAAAAACTGACGGGCATAGGCTGACAAACTCTCGACGTACCTGCGCTGCCCCTCAGCGAATATGGTGTCAAAAGCCAAACTGGACTTCCCTGAGCCAGAGAGACCCGTAAACACGATGAGCGCATTGCGAGGAAGATCTAATGACACGTTTTTCAGATTGTGTTCACGCGCCCCACGTATAACTAGACGCTCCACAATTAACCTCTCCTGAGGAACTATTCTGGCCCCTCGACACATTAAATCCTAAGCGTTGGCCACACTGCATCAAGAGGAGACCACATGTATACCGGATCGGTTCACGTAGGTGGCCCCGCACACGTTCGGGAGCTTCCGCAGTTGATTATTAGCAAACTCGCAGTTGGACCATTGGCGAACAACACATATCTCTTGCGTTGCCGAAATTCTGGTGAGCAGGTCCTCATAGACGCTGCAGACCAATTTCCCGACATAATGACGCTTATTGGACCTGATTCGCTCTCTCTTGTACTCACCACACACTCGCATCCTGACCACTGGCAGGCACTTGAAAGCGTGATTTCTGCCACCGGCGCTCTGGCGTGTGCGCCGCGGGAGGACGCCTCTGCGATCTCACCACCGACAAATAGATTCCTGGACCATGGGGACATTATTGAGTTTGGGGAATGCGCACTTGAGGTTATTACCGTCGGCGGACACACTGTTGGCTGCAGCATGTTCTTGTACAGGGACCCGCTGGGGCACGAACACCTTTTTAGTGGCGATGCCCTTTTCCCGGGTGGCGTCGGGAAAACTTCTTCACCTGAAAATTTTGAGATCCTCTTCCACGGCATTAAAACACAAGTCTTTGAGCAACTCTCTGATTTGACATGGATCTATCCGGGCCATGGGGACGACACAACCCTTGGTGCGGAAAGACCACAACTCAGCGATTGGGAGAGAAGGGGTTGGTGAACTCTTAAAGTTTTTCCTCGGGCTCTTTGCCGGTGATACGTCCCGCGTGGCCGCGAGCCGATGGGTCCATTCTCACCTTAATGGCGGACCCTATAAACACTGCGACAAGAACTACGCCAATAAAAATCAGACTCACATTTGTTGTGATCTTGGGTATCTCTGTATTTATCTCATGAAGATAAGTGAGGAGAAGTTTAAATCCGATGAAAATCAAAATAATCGACAGGCCTAATGACAAATATACCAACCTGTCTAGTAAGCCTTTAAGTAAAAAATACAACGCTCGTAAGCCGAGCAGAGCGAATGCGTTGGCCGCAAACACCAAGTATGGCTCTTGTGTAACACCAAAAGTTGCCGGTATTGAGTCCAGGGCAAAGAGTAGATCAGTGCTTCCAATGGCAAACATAACGAGGAGAAGAGGCGTGGCGATCTTCCGCCCATTTTCAATGGTAAACAGTTTCGTGCCATCGTAGTGATCTGAAATTGCAATCCTCTTACGAACAATGCGCACCATGAAATTATCTTGTGGATCAGGGTCCTCATTGCGATGTCGCATGAGTTGTATGCCCGTCCAGATAAGGATTGCTCCGAAGATCACGAAGGTAAAACTAAAAGCAGCCAATGCCGCCGCACCAATAGCTATAAATATTGCCCTCAGAACTAGCGCCAGTGCAACACCAACCAAGAGCACACGCTGATGCAAATTACTTGGAACCGCAAACTGTGTCAAAATAATGATGAAGACAAAAAGATTATCGACACTAAGCGACTTCTCCACCAGGTAGGCCGCAAAATACTCCGAGCCCATTTGCGAGCCTTGCCAGGTCCATATGAAAATACCAAATGCAATGGCTATTGCTATGTAGAACAAGGAGCTGACCAGGGCCTCTTTAAATCGAACATCATGAGGCTTTCTAGTGATGGCGATAAAATCAACACCAATTAGCAGGAGGATTCCCGCAATTGTGGCAGCCCAAAGCCCAAGAGATACGTCCATTATCTAATTGCCCTTTTCCATCAGTTTCATGCTTGACCAGCTGTCTGCATTCCTCGGAACTCCCGCTTAAGATCTGAGATTTCATCACGCAGGCGTGCCGCGAGCTCAAACTGTAGTTCACCCGCTGCAACATGCATCTGATCGGTGAGATCTTGAATAAGCGTCACAAGATCGGCTCCAGCCGGCGTAGTGGTTTTGCTTCGGAAATTCGATTGAAGTAGCGTGTGGGTGTCAGCATCTTCTCGAGCCAAGAGATCGGTGATGTCGGCAATTTTCTTGCGCAGGGGCTGTGGATCCACCCCATGAGCCACGTTATAGGCCACCTGCTTTACTCGACGTCGATTGGTTTCATCTATTGCTTTTGCCATGGACGGAGTGACCTTGTCCGCATACATATGCACTTGTCCATTTACGTTTCGTGCCGCTCGGCCGATGGTTTGAATAAGCGATGTTCCTGAGCGCAGGAAGCCTTCCTTGTCAGCATCCAGAATCGCAACTAGGGACACCTCAGGCAGATCCAGCCCTTCTCGAAGCAGGTTGATGCCTACAAGAACATCGAACACCCCCGAACGCAGCTCCCGCAGAAGCTCAACCCGTCGCAAAGTGTCCACCTCGGAGTGGAGATATTGAACTCGGATACCGTGTTCGAGTAAATAGTCAGTTAGATCTTCAGACATACGTTTGGTGAGAGTAGTCACCAAAACACGCTCACCCTTGTCAGCCCTGATACGAATTTCATGCATGAGGTCGTCAACTTGACCTTTGGAAGGCTTGATAATCACCTCGGGGTCAACCAATCCAGTTGGACGAATGACCTGCTCAACGACATCACCTTCCACCTGTTGCAATTCATATGGACCCGGAGTGGCAGATAGGTAAACTACCTGTCCTATTCGATCCTCAAACTCTTTCCAACGCAAGGGCCTGTTGTCCATTGCACTTGGCAACCTGAATCCATGCTCGACTAGCGTTCTCTTTCTACTCGCGTCACCTTCAAACATGGCACCAATCTGCGGAACACTCACATGTGACTCATCAATCACGAGCAGAAAATCCTCAGGAAAATAATCTAGTAAACAGTTTGGGGCACTTCCTGGCTCACGCCCATCAATAAATCGACTGTAATTCTCAATGCCCGAACAGAAGCCCACCTGTTGCATCATTTCAATGTCAAATGTCGTTCGCATCTTGATGCGTTGCGCCTCAAGAAGTTTGCCTTGGCCCTCCAGTTCAGCCACCCGGTGTTCCAACTCACTCTGGATCTCGCCGATCGCTCGCGACATTCTCTCAGGGCCTGCAACGTAATGTGTTGCCGGAAATATGTATTGCTCCGAATCCTCTGAAATGATTTCACCCGTCAACGGGTGAAGAGTCATGATTCTCTCAATTTCGTCGCCAAACATTTCAATTCGAACCGGGTACTCTTCATAAACGGGGAAAACCTCAATCGTGTCACCCCTGACCCGAAATGTGCCACGGGTGAATGCCATGTCATTTCGTGTGTATTGAATCCCGACAAGTGAGCGCAGAATGTGATCGCGTGGATACTCCTCCCCCACCCTGAGCCGAATCATTCTGTCTACATACTCTTGGGGTGTTCCCAATCCGTAGATGGCCGATACCGTGGCTACCACGATGACATCACGTCTTGTCAGCAAACTATTTGTTGCCGAGTGCCTTAATCGCTCAACTTCCTCGTTTATCGAAGAGTCCTTCTCAATAAATGTGTCTGTCTGAGGTACATACGCTTCAGGCTGGTAGTAGTCGTAATAGGACACAAAATATTCCACCGCATTGTGGGGAAGTAATTCCCGAAATTCAGTCGCCAACTGTGCCGCAAGAGTTTTATTTGGAGCCATTACCAATGTTGGCCGTTGCAGTTTTTCAACCAGCCATGCGGTAGTAGCGCTCTTTCCAGTACCCGTTGCGCCAAGAAGGACCGAGTGCTTCTCTCCACGTTCAATTCGATCCGCGAGTTCCGCGATGGCCGCAGGTTGATCTCCAGCTGGCTGAAAATCGGAAACAACCTCAAAAGGAGCAACCGTGCGCTGCAGGTCTGTTATAGGTCTGGTCACGGGCCTAGCGTACGCCGGGGGGACTTTTTCGCTGCTTCTGAAATCACCGTCCAAGCAGACTCACACTGTGACCTCAGCTGCTCAAGGGAAGACTCGTTGCTGATGACAAAATCAGCCGCAGCACTTCGCACTTCGTCCGAGGCCTGTTGGGCCATTCGCTTGTTAATGTCGTGAAGCGGCATCTTCCTTTGATCCTGCAGGCGCTGCATCCTCTCAGTAACTGGCGAATTAACCACGATCACGAAATCACATATGTCCTCGGATTGTGTTTCCACCAAGAGAGGCATGTCGTATACCGCAATTTCGTTATCCGGAAGAACCCTTAGGCGCTCGATTGTCAGGTCACGAATTCGCCGGTGCATGATCGCATTAAGAGCACGCGTGCTCTGTTCGGAGTGGAATGCGCGTTCGGCAAGAAGGGACCTGATGAGACTGCCTTGTGAATCGATGATGTCATCGCCAAAGATCTCTTGGAGTTCCGTCAACACCGGCGAACCATCCTGTGTGAGTTCTCGGGCGATGCCGTCTGCATCAATGACTGTGGCGCCATGCTCCTCAAAGCACGACGCCACAGTTGACTTGCCGGAACCAATTCCGCCGGTCAAGCCGACAACAAAGGGCATGTGCTAGTCGGAGGTTAGTTTGTCTCGCAAAGCCTGCAAATTTGTGTCCGCAGCGAGAGTGCCTTCTGAACCATCTGAAACGGATACACCTGACTCGGAAGAGTAAGAACTAGCGTCGCCGGTCTCAACGGCCGCGGCTTGATCAGCTTCTTTCGCCTCCGACATTTGCTTGCGATGAGCTTCCCAACGAGCATGTGCTTCCGCATATTCGCGTTCCCACTCTGTTCTTTGAGATTCAAATCCAGCTTTCCACTCGCCAGTTTCAGGATCAAATCCCTCAGGGCCGGTGTAGTTTCCAGCTTCATCAAAAGCGGGCGCCATACCGTACAGATAAGGATCAAACTCCTCAACGGCCTGAGCATCAGATGAATCGTTAGCTTGTTTCAGCGAAAGAGAGATGCGACGACGTTCAAGATCAATGTCAATAACCTTCACGAAAATATCATCATTCACCTGCACAATTTGTTCGGGCATATCAATGTGGCGCTCAGCAAGCTCCGAGATATGGACAAGACCTTCAATTCCTTCGTCCACTCGAACGAAGGCTCCAAATGGAACAAGCTTCGTCACTTTTCCAGGCACAACTTGATTGATTCCATGAGTGCGTGCGAAGTGCTGCCATGGGTCTTCTTGTGTCGACTTCAGTGACAGTGAGACCCGCTCACGATCCATGTCCACTTCGAGAACCTCGACAGTGACCTCTGTTCCAACCTCAACAACCTCAGAGGGGTGATCAATATGCTTCCATGACAACTCAGAGACGTGAACGAGCCCATCGACTCCGCCAAGATCAACAAATGCTCCGAAGTTCACAATGCTAGAAACAACACCATTGCGAATCTGACCCTTTTGCAACTGGTTGAGGAATGTTTGCCGAACTTGGCTTTGAGTCTTCTCTAAGTAGGAGCGGCGAGACAAAACTACATTGTTTCGATTCTTGTCCAATTCAATGATCTTGGCTTCCAGAGTTTTACCAACGTATGGCTGAAGGTCACGAACACGGCGCATTTCCACCAGTGAGGCAGGAAGGAAACCGCGAAGCCCGATGTCCACGATAAGACCACCCTTGACGACCTCAATTACAAGGCCTTCAACTACACCGTCCTCCTCTTTAATTTTCTCGATAGTCCCCCATGCACGTTCATATTGAGCGCGCTTCTTGGATAGGATCAACCGACCTTCTTTATCCTCTTTGGTCAAAACTAATGCTTCTACGCTGTCACCAACGGAAACGACCTCACTTGGGTCGACATCGTGTCTGATAGACAGTTCGCGCGAAGGAATAACGCCTTCGGTCTTATAACCTATGTCCAGTAGGACTTCGTCGCGGTCAACTTTGACCACGATTCCTTCAACGATGTCTCCGTCGTTGAAGTACTTGATCGTCGCATCAATAGCCGCAAGGAAGTCCTCAGCCGTGCCGATATCGTTAATTGCAACTTGGATAGTAGTAGTTGATGTAGTCATGGAGAATTTTGCTCCGGTGGATAGATGTTAAGGAAGCTCGGCGTCCGTTTGTGGTGAGAAACCTATGTCTATTTCTCGAGACTCGAGCGAACCGAGCCTAATGGTTCACAAATTCTCAATGTGCGGCGGCATCCCAGTTAGCCCCCGATCCGATATTGACGTCAAGAGGTACCTTCAAGGACACTGCCGTCTCCATATTGAGTCGAACTAGTTCAGATACCTGCTCCAACTCCCCTGGGGCCACCTCCAGCACGAGTTCATCGTGAACCTGCAACAAAAGGCGGGTTCCCAAATTCGCATATCGTAGGGCCGATTCCACTTTTAACATGGCAATTTTGACAATATCTGCGGCGCTTCCTTGAATAGGCGCATTCAATGCCATTCTCTCGGCTATCTCGCGCCGCTGACGATTCTCACTTGCCAAATCCGGTAAAGGGCGCCTGCGGCCAAAAATAGTTTCGGTGTAGAGATTCTTGCGCGCAACTTCCACCACACGGGCTAAATAATCCCGAATACCCCCAAACCTACGAAAGTAATCATTCATTAATATGCGAGCATCTTCGGTGGATACATCAAGTTGTTGTGCCAGGCCATATGGCGAAAGACCATACGCTAATCCATAAGACATAGCTTTGATCTGTCGACGTAGCTCAGGTGTGACATTATCTACCTCGAAGACCTTGCGCGCGACAGTGTCGTGGAGATCCTCTCCACTCTTAAACGCCTCAATGAGCCCCGGATCCTCCGACAGATGGGCCATGATTCGCAATTCAATTTGACTGTAATCGGCGGTGAGCAGGCAATCGAAACGATTTCCCACGACAAATGCGGCTCTAATGCGCCGCCCCTCTTCGGTTCGAATGGGAATGTTTTGTAGATTCGGATCTACAGAGGACAGTCGGCCGGTTGCGGCAACTGTCTGTTTAAAGGTGGTGTGAACCCTTGAATGGGTATCCGCTAGCGGAATGAGTGACTCAACAGTTTGTCGAAGTTTGGCATCTTCACGCCAACTGAGGATCTGTTCCAATAGCGGATCACCCGTGGTGGCAAATAATTGCTGTAAGGCCTCTGCATCTGTTGTAAACCCGGTTTTTATTTTCTTTGTTTTTGGTAAGCCGCGCTCAACAAAAAGAACTTCTTGTAGTTGCTTTGGGGATCCGAAGTTAAATTCTCTTCCCACGATCGCAAACCCAGCCGTCTCAGCTCGGGAAATTTTTGATGCGAGTTCCGTTGACAACTTTCTCAGAGCACCCATATCGATTGCTATTCCCACGTGCTCCATTGTGCTCAGGACTGATTGAGTCGGTATCTCAATGTCTCGCAGCAGTGATTCCAGATCTGCCTTATGTAATCTTCTCGCCAATTCATGACCCAGCCGCGTGATGATTTGCGACTGGATACCTAGTGTCTTCGTGCTGGATTCATCCAGAAGGCTCAGCTGCTCTGGCTCTTGCTCAATAACTATTCCAAGAACTCTTTGAGCAATGTCGGGTAAAGCGTATGACCTTTGCCCGGGATCTAAAAGGTATGCACCCAAGCCCGTATCCATCACCACACCTCGAGTGAGTTCTCCGTGGGTCTGCATAAACCAATCAAGCTCTTTCCCGCCATGAATTGTTTTCGGAATGGCCGGATTGGCAAGCCAATTCACAAGGGATGCGATCTCTGACTTCTTTATGTCGGTAACTACACAGCATCTTTCTTCAGTTGAACCCGCAATAGCGTGAATCACTCCGCTCCCCGCACCGAATTCACCCGAGAATGCAATCGATACAGGATCTTTAATCGATACCAAATCCTGCATCGTATGACTCAACATGGGTTCTAGAAATTCAGATTCAATGACTCCCACTGATTTTTGTAGCGCAGTTGAGTCCATCACCGCGGACGGGAGCGCTTGAATTCGCGTGCGAAGTGCTTGAAATTGCAATGTGTCAAAAAGTGCAAAAACGTCATTAACGTTGAACTCCCGAACTGCAAGATCGTGCAGTTTGAGGTCCAAAGGAACATCACGCACAAGTTCAGTAATCTTTCTGTTGGTCAGAACCTGTGCGATATTGGCGCGGAGGGACTCCCCTACTTTTCCTGATATTTGATCAGCGTTCTCCACAATTGCAGACAAACTCCCGTATTGATTTATCCACTTCTCTGCCGTCTTTTCACCTACCCCGGGTACACCTGGCAAATTGTCACTCGGATCACCTCGAAGAGCTGCGTAATCGGGATATTGCGACGGTGTCAAGTTATATTTTTCCAACAACGATTCAGGTGTCATGTGCGCAAGGTCTGATACACCTTTGCGCGGGTACAGAATTGTGGTCGCAGGACTTATCAGAGCAAATGAATCCCGGTCGCCCGTAACCACCTCAGTGACAAATTTTTCCGAATCGGCGCGAGTGACCAATGTGGCGATCAGGTCATCGGCCTCGAAGCCTTCACGCTCTAGGGTCGTAATAGCCACCGCGGCAAGGACCTCTTTAATGAGTTCCACCTGACCTTTGAATTCTTCGGGTGTTTTAACTCGGGTTGATTTGTACTCCGGATAGATATCGGTGCGAAAACTCTTCCGAGAGACATCGAACGCCACGGCGATATGAGACGGGTTGAACTCTTTCAAGAGGTTGATCAGCATCGATGTGAATCCATACACAGCATTGGTAGGTGCACCCGTTGATGTCGTGAAATTATCTGGGGGTAAGGCAAAAAACGCCCGATAGGCCATGGAATGACCATCAATTAAGAGGAGTCTCTTCTGCGCCACACAGCGATACTAGGGTGTTTCGATCAGCGACTTAAATTGCCAAGGTCTAGGCTGACCCACCATGACGGTTACTGACGTTACTGAGCAGGTGAAGAACATAGGCATGGGTGCTCTCGGAGACAGGATGGGTATCGAATATCTCTCTGCCGAGATAGATGAGCGGGGTTTTGCCCGCGTGACAGCCAGTATGCCGGTTGAGGGGAACACGCAACCTTATGGATTGCTCCATGGGGGCGCAAATGCGGTTCTAGCGGAATCGCTGGGCTCTGTAGCATCTGGCATCACCGCCCACACCATTTTGGGCGATGGGCATATTGTGGTCGGAATTGACCTGAATTGCACTCACCATAAATCTGCGCGCACCGGGAGGGTTTTTGGTAATGCCAGGATTATCTCGGCGGGAAAAACCATCATTTCTTCGCAGATCGAGATCACCGATGATGCGAACCTGTTGATTTGCACAGCTCGCCTCACATGCGTGGTTCGATCAGTCGCACAAGGCTAGTTCTCCGGATGTAACCCAAACTTCTCAAAGACCAGGACCTCCGTCAACGGGAACAATGGGGTAACGATCCCTATTTTCTCCAAATTTAAGTTCCCTTATTGCTCAAATATGGGTAGGTTCTGGCAAGTCCTGTTTTCGCCGTCGTGGGCAAAGAAGGTCAAGGCATGGAAACAGTGACATTGTTGAGATGTCAAAATCGGCAAATCTGGAGGTACAACCCGGTGCTGAAAAGCCTCAGAAATGCACTAGGCATAGCCATTTTGGCCCTGGTGGCGCTCATGACCGTCGGGGGTTTGTCTCCCGCTCATGCTGCCGACACCGATATAAACGGAGTCCTCAGCACCCCTGCCGGCGTAACCGTCGAAGGTGTAGTGATCTCAGTCACATCCGAAGACGGATTTTCTGGTTCGGCTACCACCGGCCCCGATGGCTCATTTTCCATTCCATTGCCCGCCGGCGGCACGTATACCGTGGAAATCGATATTGGATCCTTCCCCGAGGGAATTACTCTCGCGCGCGAAGATGACGTCTCCCGGTCCCTTTTGGTGCTCGGCGGTTCCAAAAAGCTCTTGATTCCCCTCGCCGAAGGTGGAGACTCAGGAGGTATTGGCACCACAACAGGCATAACCGTCGATTTAGTTATTCAGTTGTTTTTTGACGGCATCCTCTATGGATTATTGATCGCCCTAGCCGCTCTTGGACTGAGCCTGGTTTTCGGCACCACCGGTCTCACAAACTTTTCCCACGGCGAACTTCTCACGCTAGGAGCCTTCACGGCATTAGCCCTGAACCAAGCAGGCCTGAATATCATCATTGCCGGTCCCATTGCGATTGTTTTCGCCGCTTTCGCCTACGGATGGGGGCAAAACAAGATCCTGTGGCGACCCTTGCGTCGGCGCAAGACCGGCCTTATCGCTGCCATGATTGTGAGCATCGGCCTCGCCATCGTGCTGCGGTACACCATTGCACTCATTTTCGGCTCTGGGCCGCAGACTTATCTGCAGTTTGCCGGTCAGGCCGGAATCCAAATTGGGCCATTTAATACCACGCCAAAGGCCCTGATTTTGGGTGGCTTGGCTGCCATCGCACTGACGATTACGGTGATATGGCTTCAACGATCCAGAATCGGCAAGGCTACCCGTGCGGTCTCGGATAACCCCGCACTCGCATCCGCAACCGGAATTGATGTGGAGCGCGTTATTGCGGTGGTGTGGATTGTCGGTGCTGGGTTAGCTGCATTCGCGGGTGTCTATCTTGGCATGACTCAAAGTTCCATCTGGAATATGGGCCAGCGCATTCTCCTTGTGCTCTTCGCGGCAGTTATTTTGGGTGGCCTAGGCACCGTATATGGCGCCATTGTCGGGGCACTTGTTGTCGGTGTTTTCATTAACATGACTACCTTGATTATTCCCACGGAAATGAAAACCGTTGGTGCACTTTTCCTTATGATCATTATTTTGTTGGTGAGGCCTCAAGGATTGCTGGGTCGTAAGGAGAGGGTCGGTTAGCCATGGACTTCTCCATTATTCTGTCACAAACGCTCACTCAAGCCATTGGCATTACTGCCATTATTTACTGCCTTGCCGCTATTGGGCTAAACGTTCAATTCGGCTATACCGGGTTGTTGAACTTCGGGCAGGTTGCGTTCGTTGCTGCGGGAGCATACGCCGTGGGTGTTGTGGTATTTACCTTCGATTTGAGTTTGTGGCTGGCCATTTTGGTGGGTATCGTCGCAGCAACGCTGCTGGCCCTTCTCTTAGGTATTCCCACCCTGCGATTGCGCGCTGATTACCTCGCAATTGTGACCATTGCTGCCAGCGAATTACTCAGATTGCTTGTTCGCTCTATTGCATTTAAGGATGTCTTTGGCGGGGCCCAGGGGATTAATGGCAAGTTAGGTCAACAGTTCCACGACCTCAATCCCCTGCCCAGCGATTTTCAGGCTCTTCCCGTCCTGACATGGACGAGACAAGATCTGTGGGTCGTCATTGTGGGCTGGGTCTTAGTGGCCCTTTTCACATTGTTGGTGTGGGGTCTGGTTCGAAGCCCATGGGGACGTGTCGTGAAAGGCATTCGCGAAGACGAGGATGCTGTAGTTTCCCTCGGAAAGAACGTCTTCGTTTATAAGATGCAGGCGCTCGTGCTTGGTGGAATCATCGGCGCCTTTGGCGGTATCGTATGGGCCGTTGCGAAACAGTCAGTGCAACCAGACACCTTCCAGCCGGACTTCACATTCTTTGTGTACACGATCCTTCTCCTTGGTGGAGCCGCCCGAGTGTTCGGACCGATCGTGGGAACCATCATCTTCTGGTTCCTCCTTACCGGGATCGGTGAAGTGCTCAGCCAAGCAATTAATGCTGGCTACATCGACTTCCTATCCTCCACCGACGTGGGATCAATTCGATTCATCCTGATGGGACTTGGACTCATGCTCCTGATGATCTTCCGTCCCCAAGGAATTTTCGGCGACCGAAAGGAGTTGGCCCTCGATGCCCGCTAGCACACTGGAACCGGACGCTCCCGCAGGTCGCCGTGCTGCCCACGCTGCACTGGAGAATTTGGAACAGATCCCAGGGGTCTCAAAACCAGACCCGATTTTGGTCGCTGACCATGTCAGTCGACAATTTGGCGGCCTGAAAGCCGTAGACGTCGCCCATGTGGAGATTCAACGTGGCGCAATCACAGCTCTTATTGGTCCAAATGGCGCAGGGAAAACAACACTGTTTAACCTCCTCACCGGGTTCGATAAACCCGATAGCGGCAAATGGACATTCAATGACCGGCAGATAGCAGGAACGGCTCCGTATCGGCTCGCTCGCATGGGCATGGTGCGCACATTTCAACTCACCAAAGCGCTATCCCGGATGACAGTCATGGATAACATGCGACTGGGCGCAAAAGGCCAAACAGGGGAAAGGTTTTTTGCTTCCCTGCTGCCATTCACTTGGAAGGCACAGGAAAAGGCCAATGAAAAAAGGGCCCTGGATTTGCTCGCACGATTTAATCTTGATGAAAAAATCGACGATTTCGCCGGATCGCTCTCGGGTGGCCAGCGCAAGCTCCTCGAAATGGCCCGAGCCCTAATGGCCAATCCCGACATCATCATGCTTGATGAGCCCATGGCCGGAGTGAATCCGGCTTTAACGCAAAGTTTGCTCGGTCACATCAAGAATATTCGAGAAGAAGGCACCACGGTTCTTTTCGTTGAACATGACATGGACATGGTGCACGACATCAGCGACTGGGTAATTGTGATGGCCCAAGGGGAGATTATTGCTGAAGGCCCCCCCGATGCTGTCATGAAGAACCCTCAGGTAATCGATGCCTACCTCGGAGCCCACTATGACAAGGCTCTCACCGCAGACGGATCCGCCCTAACCAACTCACCTGCAGGAGACACCAAGTGACTTTCACCGAACCCAGTGACCTTCCCAATGAGGACAGCCCCGACAATCCAGCTGTCTTCGAATCAGATATCGACATCAATGCCTCGCAATTGGCGGAGCCCACTCCTGCTACACCTGAGCAAATTCATGCCGCCCAGTCGGTCAATGCCCTCATTCGCGCTGATAACCTGTACGCAGGTTATTTTCCGGGCGTAAACATTCTCAATGGAGCCGATCTCTACGCACATGACGGTGAACTCGTCGGCATTATTGGACCCAATGGGGCGGGTAAATCGACACTATTGAAGGCGCTTTTCGGGCTTGTCCATATTAATTCCGGCGATGTCATCCTTCGGGAAGAAAACATTACGAATTTGCGAGCCGACCAGCTCGTGAAACGCGGAGTGGGCTTCGTACCTCAAACCAATAACGTTTTCCCATCGCTGACCATTGAAGAAAACATGCAAATGGGAGCATTCCAGGACCCCAAAGCCTTCACTGGGCGCTTTGAAGAGGTTGTGAGTCTATTCCCGACTCTTGGGGTTAGGCGCAAGCAGCGCGCCGGTTCGTTATCCGGAGGAGAGCGACAAATGGTCGCGATGGGTCGCGCACTCATGATGAACCCCAGTGTGCTCCTCCTCGATGAACCCAGTGCCGGCCTCAGCCCTGCGCTCCAGGATGAAGTTTTTGTGCGGGTGCGGGAAATCAATGCCACGGGTGTCACCGTGATTATCGTGGAACAGAATGCCCGCAGGTGCCTCCAAATTGTGGACCGCGGTTACGTCCTTGATCAGGGTAAGAACGCCTATACGGGAACAGGCCAGTCGCTGGCAAATGACCCTAAGGTTGTAGAACTATATTTAGGGACCCTGGCAAAAGTCTAAATCTCGCTCTCCTACCAGTCATGCTCAACCCGCACCATTTGCGACAAACATGCGAAGGGGCCCGCATCCATTTGGATGATCCAGGTGGATGCGGGCCCCTTGCTTATGAGAATGCTTACGGAAGCGGCACAATCG
This sequence comes from Candidatus Nanopelagicales bacterium, assembly GCA_018402075.1. Next base: position 594,519 of record JAGYJP010000002.1, read on the forward strand.
CTGTGACGGAACCGATTTCGCTGAACTCAGTGTTGCTTGTGTATTCGTTGATGGAGATGGTTCCCTCTAGGAGGTCTCCGTACTCATTGAAATCGCCAGGTCCGGTTACACCGTCATAGTCGATTTCACTTCCGGCGGCAATCAGAGCGACGCAGTCGGCGTAGGTGTTGCACTTTTCGCCGCCGTTGCCTGCAACCTCAGGAAGCGCTGCTGCAATATCAGTTCCACTGGCACAACCAGCCTTCTCAGCTGCAAGGGCGATCAGCGTTGCTGCATCGTATGACTGAGGACCATAGGTGAAGTCGGTCAAGGATGGGTCAAACGCAGCCATCTGGTCGTAGAAGTCCTGGAGGTCAATGGAACCGGTTGGGATTGTTCCCACGACGCCATCCATGGTTCCTGCAGGGAAGTTCTCGAACGCCGTGGCGGAAAGGTTTCCGTCAACGAGGTAGAGTTGAATTTGCTGCGGTCCAACGTCCTGCTTGATCATTTCCTGTAGCAGCTTGACTGTTTCTTCGAAACCAATCACGGTGACTGCCTGAGGTCCACCAGCCTTGATTTCAGCAACTTCTGCCTCGAAAGACGGAGCTGCTGGATCGTAGAGAAGGTTGCTGGTCACGGTACCGCCAGCTGCTTCGAAATCCTTCACAGTTGCAGCTGCGAGGCCTTCACCATAAGGATCCTGACGAGCGATAACAGCCATGGAGGTCACTCCACTGTCCACTGCCTGAGCGGCGATAACTGCACCCTGGAGAACGTCTGAAGGTGAGTTACGGAAGTAGAGACCATTGTCTGGGTAGGTGGTCAGTGCTGGAGCTGTGTTAGCCGGTGAGAACTGAACAACACCATTGGATGTGATCTTGTCGATCACCGTGAGGGACACACCGGATGACGCAGCACCGATGATTGCCTGCACGCCCTGAGCGAGCTGGGAATCAACTGTCTGGCTGGCGATATCAGTTGTTGTGTCGCCAGAGTCACCCTCGATGTAGGTCACTGGGGAACCAAGCACGCCACCAGCAGCATCGATATCTGCGAGTGCCATCTCGACGCCTGCGAACTCGGGTGGTCCGAGGAAGGCAAGGTCACCTGTTGCTGGAAGCATTGTGCCCAGAATCAGGGTTGGGTTCTGGCAGTCGGCTGCCGCTGTTTCTTCAGCGGTAGCTTCAGCCGAGGTTTCTTCTGTGGTGGCACCGGCTTCGGTGTCTCCGCTATCACTGCTGCAGGCAGCTAGAGCGAGAGATGCCGCACCCAGTACAGCCACGGTCTTGAGGACCATAGTGCGCTTCATGCATTCTCCTTGATCAAAGTGATGTCGACGCTCGCCGACACCGAGAAAGAGGGCCACAAATCAACCCATCGTTACCTAAGACTATGTCGTGTCAAGGTGATTTGAGTAGTCGCCTACCCCTGTTATCCATATTTGTAATGCGAATGTGACCTAGCGCAGGGTTTTCACGGACCACGCGTAACCAAACCGTGACCTAGATCTCGCTGTGGTTCAGGTTTCACATTGGCAGAGTGGAACCCAGTGCAACAACCTGTGCCGAAACTTCGGAAATCGTCTGCCGACGATCCATGGCCCACTTTCGTAATAGGCCAAATGACTGCTCCTCTGTGAACCCGTGGGCCATAAGTACCGACTTGGCTCGTTCTACAACGCTGGAGGCCTCGCGACGCTCTCTGAGGTGCTCGAGTTCGGCGCCCAATTCAATGAATTCCTTCCAGCGGGAAACCGCAAGCCTGAGAGCCGGCGCCAACTCCATTGCACGGAAAGGTTTAACCAGATAACCAAAAACACCTGCAGAGGCCGCCCTGTTCACAAGATCCTGCTCGGTGAACGCGGACAGCATCACGACTGGGGCGATCCCTGCGCCCATAATGTGTTCGGCGGCAGAGATGCCATCGCGGATCGGCATGGATACGTCCATGAGAACAACATCGGGTTGAGTGTCGATTGCGGAGTCCACTGCAGCCTGACCGTTCGCTACCGCAGCAGTGACGGCGAATCCAAGTTCCGTGAGGGTTTCCACGAGATCCATTCGAATCAGGGTTTCATCTTCTGCGACCAGAACCTGTAATGTTTTCTCCTCTCCAACTGGACGTGAATGCACCCTGGGAATGCTCATGGGAAAAGATTAGTCGCGACTGGCACGAGGGCGAGGGCAAGCCGATTCCGCTTCCCTCCAACGCTAGAGTTACGCCCTGCGCCCCGGTATCCCAACCGGTAGAGGAAGCGGTCTCAAACACCGTCCAGTGTGGGTTCGAATCCCACCCGGGGCACATAATAGTGAGGTGTCAAAGTACTCACTTAAGACAGCCGTAGCCCTTGCCGGCGCGTTCTCGCTTTTACTTTTCACAGTATCAGGTTGCTCTGCGCAAACCGGACCCGAAGATGTAGTTATTCCTTCCGCAGGTAACCAATTTGAGTCTGATAATCCAACTGACTCCACCTTCACCGACGATGCAGGAAATGAAATGCAGGTGGGCCAAAATTTAGATTTACCTTCTGACTGGCCGGCTGATATTCCTACGCCAGCAGGACGTCTGGTGGCGGTGTCAATTGTTAACGAATCAACAGCTGTTGCGACTTGGCAGATAGATGGTGACATTATTGAGGCGGAAATCAACTACCTGAAGGCCCTAGAGTCACGGGGATTTCAAACATCAAAGTCCGATGACCTGAGTACTGATTCAATTTCAGTATTCTTCGCAATCAATAGCGACTTTGATATTACGGTGAGTGCAACGCCTGGCGAACAGGAATCGGACCCCGGCGAAATCACCGTTTTAGTGAATCCCGCACCATAAGACGAACCTCAACCGGCAATCTGGGCGCGGGATATAGCGCCGAGCACCCCGTGCACAAACGATCCAGAGTCATTTGTGGACAATTGCTTGGCAAGTTCGATTCCCTGACTTATCACGACGGGGTCTGGTACAGAATCGCCATAAACAAGTTCATAGGTGGCTACGCGCAGAATTGCCCGATCAACCGTGGGCATTCGCTCGAGGGACCAGCCGGTGGAATTTTCGGTTATCAATCGATCAATGCCTTCAAGATTTGCGGCGACGCCCTCCACAACTTCAACAGTGTAAGGATTGAGTTCAGATTCGCCTTCTGAGGCGCGGCGGCGTTGGTGTTCTCCTAACACCATGAGAATTGGCACCTTCTTCGCATCGGATTCAAAAACAATATCTAGTGCGCGCTTACGGGCTTTGCTCCGGGCACTCATTAATCATTCACTCGGCCCAGATATGAACCATCGCGAGTATCTACCCGGACTTTTGTATTGGATTCGATGAAGAGTGGAACTTGAATCTCTGCACCTGTCTCCAAGGTTGCCGGCTTGGTGCCGCCGCTTGACCTATCCCCCTGCAAACCAGGCTCGGTATAGGTCAACATGATTTCTACCGAGGCAGGCAGGTCAACGATAATCGGTGTTCCTTCGTGAATTGCCACCTGAGCAGTTTGGTTTTCAAGAAGGTACTTGAAATTGTCCCCCACTACGGCATTCGGTATATGAAACTGATCATATGAAACGTTGTCCATAAATACCCAGTCGTCACCATCGCGGTAGAGGTATTGCATGTCACGGCGGTCCACATTGGCGGTCTCCACCTTCACCCCCGCGTTAAATGTTCGATCTACCACCTTGCCTGACAAAACATTTTTAAGTTTGCTTCGGACAAAGGCGCCACCTTTCCCAGGCTTGACATGTTGAAAATCGATAACAGTCCACAACTGCCCATCGATATTGAGAACCATGCCATTTTTGAGGTCATTGCTCGTTGCCACGTGATTGCCTTATCTGTCGAGGGAGTAATCCCAATTTTATATCGGAGAGACTTGCCGCAAGCGAAACAATAACCGCTCAAATCAAATGGTGGACATTGCCCTCAGCGCTAATACATATGAATGAACTCCAAAGCCTGCAATAACACCGGTGGCCACCCCGCTGATCACGGATTCATGGCGAAATTCTTCACGACTGGCCGGATTGCTAATGTGCACTTCAATTAATGGCGCCGAAAGTAAGGCGCAAGCATCTCGGATGGCATACGAGTAATGGGTAAAGGCTGCAGGATTCAGTATCACAGGTATCCGATCATCACTCGCCTCGTGAAGCCAACCAATCATTTCGCTTTCCGATGCAGTCTGGCGGATTTCCACTGTCAATCCGAGATCATTCCCGTGCTCTCGGAGAAGGGTCTCTAACTCGGAATGCGTTGTTGATCCATAGATATCCGGCTCACGTGTGCCCAACCGATTCAAGTTGGGGCCGTTAATGACTAATACTCTCTTGCTCACAGCCCCAGCCTAGACCCGAACTCGCTCAATCCGGGTTAATGCTGCTGTATGCAGCCGCCAATAGGGATGGATCCGGACCTTCAAGGATCGCTGGGGAGCCGATCGAGTCAAGGATGATGAAGCGCAAAAGTGAACCACGGGACTTCTTGTCGAGCATCATGGTGGAATACAAGGAATCCCAACGACCCGCTGGGTACGTGATTGGCAGACCAATAACTTCCAAAACTTCCCGATGTCGGTCCAGGTCTTGGTCTGAAAGCCTTCCAGCAATATTCGAGAGTTCCGCAACGTACATGATTCCTACCGAGACAGCGGCACCATGGCGCCATCGATAGTTTTCATATTTCTCTACTGCATGTCCAAAGGTGTGTCCATAGTTGAGTACCTCTCTACCTATTGTGGATCCTGGGCCACCTTGCTCCATGAAATCATGAGAGACCACCTGTGCTTTCACCGCTATTGCACGTCGAATGAGAGATTCGAGTTCCGCAGAATTGGGGTCAGTACTTCGATCAGGAAATTCCATGATGGTATCGAGAATTGTCGGATCGCTGGTTAAACCAACCTTGGCCACCTCCGCCAGTCCTGCGCGCAAATCATTCTCGGGCAGGGTCTCCAGAGAGTTCAAGTCGGCGAACACACCTATTGGGCTATGAAATGCACCCACCAAGTTTTTGCCTGCATCGGTATTGATTCCTGTTTTGCCACCAACTGCAGCATCGACCATTCCCAACAAAGTCGTGGGGACTGCAATCCAGGAAATGCCCCTTAACCACGTAGCTGCGATAAAACCAGCCAGATCAGTTGTTGCGCCACCTCCCAGACCAATCAACATGTCACTTCGGGTAAAACCCGATGACCCAAGTGCATTCCAGCAAAACTCAACAACTGCGGGAGTCTTAGCATCTTCGGCTTCAGGGACTTCGATGAGAACTACTATCCTGTCGGCAGCTTCCAATTCGGTCTTAAATAATTCAGCACTTGTTCGCAATGCGCCAGGGTGCACCACTGCCACACGCATTGAATTTACCGTTGATTCAACGATTTCGCCCAATAGATTACGCCCAATGTTGACGGTGTAATCAATTTCCGCTGAAACATCAATGTGATGAATCACGATCAGCTCCCTGGTAACTCATATATGCCATCAACTCATTAGCGCAGTACTCGGGTGACAATTCAGATGTATCAATTGTGTACCGCGCAAGTCTTTCATAAATTGGAGTCCGTTCCTGCAGAAGGTGAATCATGTTTGACCGAACATTTCCCAATAGGAGCGGACGAGCTTGGTTCATTCCCACTCTCTTTAGGGCCTGAGAGATATTTATTTGGAGCCAAGCAACTACGAAATTGCCAAGATCCCGTTGAGTATTCGCATCTAGTACGGATCCACCACCTAGTGAGACTACTGCCGGACTCTTTGCAGCATTGTGAAGTGCCTGCTGAACACAATCGCGCTCAACAGCACGGAAGAATTCCTCTCCCCTATTGACAAAAATACTTGCAATCGAGTCGCCAACCGATTCTTCTACAAGTTGATCGGTATCTATAAAGGGGAGGCCAGCAGACTTTGACAGTATTCTTCCAATGGTTGATTTACCAGATCCCGGAGCGCCAATAAGCACCAATGAATTCATGATGTAATTGATTTCATGGTGTGGTTGATTTCATGGTTTAACTGCGGGGTGACACATGCATAGTGAGGGATGTGAGATATCCACTGATGTTTCGCTGGCATTCTTCTAGCGAGTCTCCCCCGAACTTTTCCAAAACAGCTTCAGCTAACACCAGTGCAACCATGGCTTCTGCGACTATTCCTGCGGCAGGCACCGCACACACATCGGATCGCTGATTTATGGCAACGGCCTCCTCCCCTGTTGAGGTATCGACCGTGCGTAGGGCTTTGGGAATAGTCGAAATGGGTTTCATGGCGGCGCGAACTCGCAGCAATTCCCCCGTACTCATTCCTCCCTCGGTACCGCCTGACTTGCCCGAACTGCGAGAAACACCACCGTGACCGTCAGGAAAGATTTCGTCTTGGGCTTGTGAGCCTCGAATTTCCGCCAATGTGAAGCCATCGCCCACTTCCACACCCTTAATCGCTTGAATACCCATGAGCGCGCCGGCCAGTTTGGAGTCAAGGCGGCGATCCCAATGGGTGTGGCTTCCCAACCCTGGAGGTAATCCGGTCACGACTACTTCCACCACTCCGCCAAGAGTGTCACCATCGCGATGCGCAGCGGTGATTTCAGCTTCCATGGCCTCCGCTGATTCAGGGTCAATGCATCGGACCGGATTGCTGTCAATAGCCTCTGTGTCGGCAGGAGTTGCACCCCCTGAACTCGAGGCACCTCCAATTCGCACCACGTGACTCACCAACTCGATTCGAGCCACTTGAATGAGGAACTGACGAGCCACAGCTCCCAGCGCGACGCGAGCCGCTGTTTCACGAGCGCTGGCTCGCTCGAGAACGGGGCGGGCATCGTCAAAACCGTATTTCTGCATACCCACCATGTCTGCATGTCCGGGCCGTGGTCGAGTCAATGGGGCGTTGCGTGCCAAATCAGCGATTTCTTCTGGGTCAACTGGATCAGGACTCATGATCTTTTCCCATTTTGGCCACTCAGAGTTGGCTACTTCAATGGAGATTGGTCCACCCATGGTGCGGCCGTGGCGCACACCGCCTTTAATCGTGACCACGTCCTGCTCAAATTTCATGCGGGCTCCACGACCAACGCCCAAACGTCGGCGTGCTAGATCGCGATCGATATCACTGGTGGTCACGGAAATACCCGCTGGTAAACCTTCAATAATCGCAGTGAGAGCTGGACCATGTGACTCACCAGCCGTGAGCCACCGCAAGCGATCAACCATGCCCCTATCCTGTCAGACTCATCTGAAGATCCCAGACGGCCACTCTCTGGTGACAGTAATCGAGTGTTCAAACCTCACATACTTGTTAAATGACTGATATGGCTGACATATAAATCACTCCTAGTGTCATGAAGGGTCCAAATGGAATATTTCGCTGAGGGCGCCTGCAAATCGAGCAAATAAACACAGCTAGGGCCGCCAGCAGAAATGCGGCAAAAACACCCCAATAGACACTTTCCCAACTGATCCAGCCGAGATAGAGGCCAATGACACTCGCATATTTGACATCGCCCATGCCCATGCCACCAAAAACATGAATCATGGCAAACACGACCACGCACAAAGCCGCAGCCATGACCGCCCTCTGAAAAGATCCCCAGGATTGGTTTAACACGGATACCAGGGCAAAGCCTGTCAAGCCGCCGACCAATGCCACCATGACGTACCTATTCGGTAATCGGCGCTCGCGAAGATCCCACTTTGCCAGGACCACCCCCGTCGTCAAGAAACACACCCACGTCGCAATCACAATCAGTATTTCCGTGACGGCCACTAACTGATTGTTGTGGCATTGTTCAAGAAAAGCTCTCCTGAAATCTGGTGCTGTGGATAACTGGCCTACATGGAAGTCTCAAGAGCCTTTCGCATCAATTCCACCGGAGCATTCACCCCATAAAACAACTCCACCTGACGGGTTGCCTGCCACAACAACATCTCCTTGCCACCGACAACCTTGTTATTTGGCCATAGGGTCGCCAGTGCACTTGGCCAGGGACTATAGGAAACATCCAGAAGGGTTGCGTGAACGTCACTTCCTAAAGTTGTCCCGGCTGTGTGCATAGCGCCCTGAGGCAAAGTGCTTATGACGAGATCGAAGTCGCTCACCCCGGCCAAATCAATAACACCTGAAGTAGCCTGCCCACCGATATCCACAATGAGATCAGTCAGCAATGCTCGTTTACTCGCGTTTCTAGCTTGTACGTGAGTCGAGGTGGCACCTAAATTGCGGGCCACTATAGCAGCACTACGAGCCGTGGCACCGGAACCAATAATGAGTACTCGGTCTACCGATTGCAATCCAGATTCCCTCAGGCTTTTTTCCATACCGAAGACATCAGTGTTGGCCAACGCTAGTTCCCCTGACTCAACGCGGTAGACACTATTGGCTGATTGAGTCAGATTCACAAGCTCATCTCGACGATGAATCACATCCAAAATCTTTGCCTTGAGTGGCATGGTGAGCGACAAGCCCACCCACGAATCGTCCATATCAGTCACAAATTCCGGCAATTGTTCTTCAGTAATATCCAGAGCCACATATGAGCCATTGAGATCATATTCTTCGATAACGGCCCGATGAAGGTTTGGTGATAGTGAATGTGAAATTGGATGCCCAAGTACCGCAGCATTGAATGGTGTCTTATGAGGAGGCATGCACTTAGTTTCCTCTTGACTCAATGAATTCACGATAAATATTCTTGAGTGCCAAAAACCTCTCATAGGTCTTTGCAAATTTAGTTTCGCGCGTGTCTGGGTTCACCGCGACGAAGTACAGCCACTTGCCTTGAGCCGGAGCCAGCGCTGCCTCAAGAGCCGCTTCACCTGGCGAATTTATGGGCGTGGGCGGCAGACCCTTTACTTGATATGTGTTGTAGGGAGATTCAGCCTTCAATTGTTCCGCATTTAATTGCAACTCTTGTATTCCCAGTGCATACGAGACGGTGGAGTCAAATTGCAGAGGCATATCGGCCTCAAGCCTGTTGTATACGACGGCTGCGCCTTTGGCAAAATCCTCAGGAACTAGTTCTGCCTCCAGCAAAGACGCAATGATGACAACTTCATAAGGAGATTTACCAACTGCAGCAGCCCTTTGCTCCAACCTAATGTTTGCTGCACTCTGGTTGAACCTTTTCACAAGGGTGTCGATCAAACTCTGTGCAGTTTCGTCTCCCACTAATTCATAGGTAGCAGGAAACATAAATCCTTCTGGCCTGGCATCTGCCCAGTCGGGCAATGGCAGTTGATCAGCATTCTCTAAAACTTGATCGAAATCGCTTAGTGGAAGACCCGTGGCTATCGAAGCAGCGTCAAGCGTCTGATTAAGGCGCAGCCCCTCGCGCAACACAAGCCTTGAATCAGCCCGAGAGGCGGGGTCAAGCATGAGCACTAATGCTGAAGTGCCACTCATTTGTTCACGAAGCGTGTATTGCCCAGGTCCAATAGTGGAGCTCTTATCATTGAGAGCGGCCGCATCAACAAAGGCTTGTGTTGACTTGATAACACCTGCCTCAAGGAGTGTTGCGCCAATTTTGGTAAGACTGTCGCCCCGCCCCACAACGATAGTGACGGAACCGGATCCCTCTCCGTCATAGTCATTCGATTCAGATCCACCTGACAGGGCAAAAATGATTCCTGCCAGCAACGCTGCAACCCCTACAAGCAAAGCAAAGACAACTACTCTTCTGCCCGGAGTTCTAGAGTGTCGTGACGGGGGTAAGGGATCCTCGGAAAAGAGTTCATTGAGCGTTGTCATCAGCAAAGACCCTCTCACACTTCTCTGTTAATCAGCCCTGTCACTTCGCGAAGTCATGTCAAGGTAGCCCTGCAACAAAACGGTGGCCGCTGCACTATCAATTCGCGACCGAGTCTTCTTCACATTCTGCCCCGCCGCACGGAATGAATTTTGTGCTAGGACAGTGGTGAATCTTTCATCCACGAGGATAACGGGAAAACTGCCTTGAGCCTCCAATTGACATGCCCATGCTCTCACTAACTCCGCTGAGGCGGTTTCCTTACCCTTGAGAGTTTGTGGCAGCCCAACGATTAATTCTTTAGCTGAATATTGTGCAGCAAGATCCAAAGCCATAGAAACTGAGTTATCGCCAGCGGGAATGGCAGCTTGTGGGCTCGCTAAAATGCCATCAGGATCACAGGTTGCTACCCCTATGCGAACCGTCCCAACATCAAAGGCGATACGAACTCCCATTGCTATGCGCTTTCGAGATCCACAGAAACTTTTGTTATGGCAGACGCTATACCTGAGATTTTGCTCCCTGATCCTTGGGCAAAGTCATCTTTCCCTCCACCCTTCCCGTCCAGTTCCGAGAGCGCAGAGGCCAATACTCTCTTGGCCGTGACACCCATTTCAATCGCGCGCGAGTTGGCGGCCGTAACCACTGATACTTTGCCGGCTTCACTCACCATGCCAAGACAAGCGGCCGCTTCTGAAGTAGAAGAGATCACTCGGTGAGCAAGTTCCCGCAATCCTTGGATATCAACGCCTTGTGGCGCGGTGAATGCCCACAGTGAAACATCGCGAATAATTCTTGGGGACCCGACAATCGATGCATAATCAGCATTGAGTGAGGCACGCTTTTGGGCAATGATTGTCTTTTCAGCTTCCTTTAAACTTGAGAGGGTTTTCTCCAAACGATCCACCAATTGGTCCCCAGGAACCTTCAAAATATCCATGAGTTGATTTACCAAGATGTGTTCATTGGCCATGTACCGGTAAGCATCGGCCCCCACCAGCGCCTCCACGCGTCGAACCCCCGCGCCAATTGAACCCTCACTGACAAAAGTTACGAGTCCCAGTTGACCCGAACGTTTAGCGTGTGTGCCACCGCACAATTCATGAGCCCAGTCACCGACGGATACGACGCGTACCTCAGATCCATATTTTTCACCAAATAGAGCCATGGCCCCCATTGAGTGAGCATCCGCCTGTGACATCACCTGAGCGTGCACCTCAAGGTCTTCAATCAACATGGCGTTGACATACTGTTCAACATCCCGGAGAACGGGTGCCGAGACGGGTTCAGGACTGGGAAAATCGAATCGGAATCTGCCTGGCGAATTTTCTGAGCCCATTTGAGTGGCGGTTTCGCCCAACCGTTCACGAAATGCCCGGTGAACCATATGAGTCGCGGTATGTGCCCGAGAAATTGCCTTTCGACGCTCCACATCGACAATACCCATGACCGAGTCGCCAAGAAGGAATTCACCGTCGGTAACTTCGCCCCGATGAAGAAAGAGTCCAGGAACCGGAGATTGAACGTCTGTCACTCGAATATTCGCGCCCGTACCTGTGCGGATGTCACCATGATCACCGAGCTGACCACCAGACTCTGCATAGAAGGGCGTGCGGTTCAAGATAACCTCGACCTGCGTGCCCATAGATACAGCGGGAACAGCTTCGCCATTCACAACAAGTCCCGTAATAAGGGCTTCACTAGATGTTTCTGTATAGCCCAAGAAGGTATTTAATCCCCCTGTCGTCAGGATATCTTTGTACGCTGTTGTCGCAGAGAAATCACTTTTGCGAGCCACCGAATCTGCTTTGGCGCGATTGCGTTGCTCACCCATAAGTCGTGTAAATTCTTTACGATCCACTTCGAGTCCAGCTTCTGAAGCCATTTCCATTGTGAGATCGATAGGAAATCCGAATGTGTCATGCAATGCAAAAGCACGCTCACCTGAAAGAACCGAGGATCCAGATTTTCGAGTATCTTGCGCAGCCTGTTCAAAGAGTTGCGAGCCGGTGGACAACGTCTGACGAAAGGACATTTCTTCCGAGGTAACCACACTAATTATTCTCTTTTTCGAATCATTCAACTCTGGGTATTGCGGTGCCATGACGACTATTGCCGATTCTGCGAGGGCTGCCATCGAGGGCTCCTCCGATCCAAGAAGACGCATATTGCGAATTACTCGGCGCATGAGCCTTCGGAGGACATACCCCCTTCCCTCATTCCCTGGTACTACACCATCAGAAATTAAGAAGATACAAGTGCGCGAATGGTCAGCTACGACTCGAAGCAGAATGTCTTGGTTCTCGTTGTCGCCATAAGTAACACCAGCAATGGCGCAAGCAGTGTCCAAGATACCCCGAGTCGTATCTATTTCGTAGATGTTGTCCACACCTTGAAGAATCGCGGCCATCCGTTCAAGGCCCATGCCGGTATCAATGTTTTGTGCTGGTAACTCTCCCAGAATTGGATATCCCTCTTTGCCCGGTCCATCGCCTCGAGCGAATTGCATGAAAACCAAATTCCACACTTCAAGGTATCGATTTTCGTCTGCAATCGGTCCACCCTCGCTGCCATACTCGGGACCTCGGTCGTAGTAAATCTCGGAACATGGCCCACACGGTCCTGGGACTCCCATGGACCAATAGTTGTCCAACATCCCGCGCCTTTGAATTCGATCGCGTGGAACACCGACAACTTCATGCCAAATTTGCTCGGCTTGGTCGTCGTCCTCGTAGACGGTTACCCATAACCGTTCCGGATCAAATCCGTAGCCACCTTTATCCACATCTGATGTCAGCAATTCCCAAGCAAGTGGGATGGCTTTTTCTTTAAAGTAGTCGCCGAATGAAAAATTCCCAGCCATCTGGAAAAAAGATGCATGCCTCGTTGTTTTACCCACTTCTTCAATATCAAGAGTTCGCACGACTTTTTGCACGCTAGTGGCCCGAGGGTACGGCGGCGGAGCTTCACCAAGAAAATATGGTTTAAATGGAACCATTCCTGCGTTGACGAATAGGAGTGTCGGATCGTCAAGGAGAAGAGACGCGGACGGCACGATTTCATGTCCACGATCGGCAAAGAAGGCCAGGAACCGGGTGCGGATCTCTGCGGAATCCATGAAATATCTCCCTTGACGATGTAAACCCCGTTGGGGGTAGCAAAACTACTTCTTTGGCTGCATATGCACGGCTGCCGCCGCTGCACCCGTTACCGATTGGGATTGCGGGGATGTATCAAGAATTCGATTTATTTGCTGACTTGCGCCGTGTGCAAATTCCTTGATCGAGGCCGTTGTATCAGTAACGGTGAGCAGAACGCCCTTCTCTTTGGCCGTAGTCATCAATTCCTGAGCCTTTCGATAGGCGATAATTCCACCTGCAGCCCCCAATGAGACCCACACCATTCTGCGCATAGTTCAGTCTAACGAGCGCCCAGTTCGCATTTCTCTGAGGCGTTGGGCAATCGCTGACCATCTTTCTTCGGCTCCATGGGAACTCGGGGAGTAATAACTGGCCTCAGCAAGGATCTCGGGGAGGTAACTCTGTTGGGCAACTCCGCTGTCAACATCGTGGGGATAGAGATAGCCAACTCCATGTCCCAATTCGGCCGCACCGCGATAGTGCCCATCGCGAAGATGATTTGGGACAGCGCCCACCCGGCCACTTTGGACGTCTGCCAGTGCATTACCAATTGCTTTCACCACGCTATTGGATTTGGGTGCTAATGAGGCCAAGATAGTGACGTGCGCCAGAATAATTTGCGCCTCCGGCATACCTACCATTGCCACAGATTGTGCCGCCGCGACACATGCAGGCAGCACTGAAGAATCTGCCAATCCAATATCCTCGCTGGCCAAAATCATGAGGCGACGAGCAACAAAGCGAGGATCTTCTCCCCCGTGCAGCATTCTGGCAAGGTAGTGCAAGGCAGCGTCAGGATCACTACCACGCACTGATTTAATGAAGGCGCTAATGACGTCATAATGTGAATCGCCATTTTTGTCATAGTTGATGGCGACATATGCAACAGCAGTATGAACATCTTCCACGCTGATCTTAGAACTGTCACGGGACTTAGCTGAATTGGAAGATGCCTCTAGAGCAGTTAATGCTCTGCGGGCATCGCCGCTGCTTGCCTGAACAACTGCCTTGAGTGCAGCAGGCTCGACATCCAGTTCCCCATTTAGGCCTCTTTCGGACTCAATTGCTCTAAGAACAAGTTGCTCAATCGCAGAGTCTTCGAGTAGATCAAGCTTTACAACAACACTGCGTGACAGCAAAGGTGAAATAACGGAGAAACTTGGATTCTCTGTGGTTGCTGCTATGAGCGTGACCCACCCATTCTCCACTGCCGGCAAAAGTGCATCCTGTTGGGATTTGCTGAACCGATGTACCTCGTCGATAAACAAAACCGTCCCTCGAGAATACAAACTCTGTTGCTCCCGAGCGGAATCGATTACGGCACGCACATCCTTGACACCTGCAGTGACGGCAGACAACTCTTGGAATGAGCTCTCAGAATGAATCGAAATGAGATTAGCGATAGTTGTCTTACCCGACCCCGGTGGCCCCCAAAGGATAACCGAAACAGTGGTATTCCCAGTAAGCAATTGCGAGATGGGCCCACCGGGCAGAAGGGCCTGCGATTGACCCACTAATTCATGGAAACTCCGAGGACGCATGCGCACAGCTAGCGGAGCTGCAAACCCTGAATCAAACAGGCTCATGCAAGTTCTCCGCAAGACCACTCACTGAGAGGCACGGTCATGTGTTCGGTGCCTATTTTTTTTCAACCAAATGTGGTTGCGCATCGATCCCGGCTTCTTTGCGCTGGGCTACGGTAATTGAGGTCGGTGCACCTGTAAGTGGATCGTGGCCACCACCTGTTTTTGGAAATGCAATGACATCGCGTAAGGAATTCGCTCCCGCTAAGAGCATGCAGATACGATCCCACCCAAATGCAATCCCGCCATGTGGTGGGGGTCCGAAAGTGAAGGCATCGAGTAGAAAACCAAATTTCTCCTGAGCTTCTTGTTCGCCAATTCCTAAAACGCGAAAGACTTCCGATTGAATATCAGCCTGATGGATTCGAATAGAGCCGCCACCAATCTCATTTCCATTACACACGAGGTCATACGCCCATGCCAATGCCTCACCAGGGTTCTGCGAGAAGGAGGACAACCACTGAGCATTGGGCGATGTAAATGGGTGATGGACCGCAGTCCATACCCATTCCCCTATGTCATTTTGGACTTCTTCAAACATTGGGGCATCGACGATCCAGACAAATTTCCACTCGGATTGATCTATCAATCCGAGCCGCTCAGCAATTTCGTTACGAACAGCACCCAGCAGCGCACGCGCTTCTGATGGTCGCCCAGCCGCAAAGAAAATGCAGTCGCCCACGGCAGCACCGACTTGTGCGGCAAGTCCTTCACGCTCAGCGTCTGTCAAATTCTTTGCCACCGGCCCTCCCAGACCTTCAGACGTCACCGTGACATATGCCAAACCTTTTGCGCCACGCTGTTTGGCCCACTCTTGCCATGCGTCGAATGCTCGGCGAGGCTGGTCAGCACCTCCGGGCATCACGACGGCACCGACATAGTCTGCTTGGAATACTCGGAACTCTGTGCCTGCAAAATAATCGGTCACATCTGTCAACTCGAGATCAAATCGCAGATCGGGTTTATCACTGCCGAATCGGTGCATTGCCTCGTGGTACGTCATGTGCTGGATTTCGCCAATCGAATAACCCAACACGCCTGACCAAATCTCTCGAATCACTTCTTCCCCGATAGACATGACATCGGCCTGGTCAACAAAACTCATCTCGATATCAAGTTGAGTGAACTCGGGCTGCCGGTCGGATCTGAAATCTTCGTCTCGGTAGCACCGAGCAATCTGAAAATACCGCTCCATGCCTCCCACCATCAATAACTGCTTGAATAGTTGAGGAGATTGGGGAAGGGCGTACCAGTGACCGGGCTTCAATCGCACCGGGACCAGGAAATCTCGCGCACCTTCAGGTGTTGAGCGAGTGAGGGTTGGTGTTTCAATCTCAACAAAGTCGTGCTCGATTAAAACATTTCGGGCTATGTGACTGACTTTCGAGCGCATGCGTAAGGCGTCGCCAGCGCTTTTTCGGCGCAAATCCAGATAACGATACTTCAGACGCACTTCATCGTTGACCGTAGATCTGTCATCTATCTGGAATGGCAACGGCGCAGAAGTAGAGAGGACGGTCAGGTCCTCGGTAATTACTTCAATGTCGCCTGAAGCGATATCAGGATTCGTGTTTCCGTCCGGTCGTTTCTCAACAACGCCTGAGACCGCAATGCAATATTCATCCCGAAGATCATGTGCTACGGATGTTTCTCGGACCACAACCTGGCAAATTCCAGAAGAATCACGCAAATCGAGAAACGCAACTCCACCATGGTCCCGACGGCTTGCTACCCAACCAGCAAGCACCACCTGCTTACCAATATCCGCGGACGAGAGGTTTCCCGCAAGTGCCGTGCGTATCAACGTGTTGCCTTTCGGTCGGGAGATGAAAGATACCCAAGGAGGGCCTGAGGTGTGCTGTCCACTGATTCTTGATGACCAGTTTGCAGATTCTTGATTTGCACTTTTTTAGAGCGGATTTCGTCCTCGCCAATGATGACTACGTATAGAGCTGCTGAGCGATCTGCATTCTTCATAGCGGACTTTAGTGAACGAGAGTCAAATGACATGTCACATGAGTAGTTTTCCGCTCGAAGGGCTTGCATGAGGGTCACAGCGAGCAATCGTGCCTGATCCCCCAAAGCGACAAAGTAAATATCTACTATTGCACGGACAAAAGGTGTGAGGCCTTCCGACTCGCATGCAAGAAGGGTTCGATCTGTACCAAGGCCAAACCCAATACCTGAAATAGGTTCACCGCCTAACTCGGCCATGAGTCCGTCGTAGCGACCTCCACCCCCGATCCCTGATTGCGCGCCCAGCCCCGTATGAACAAACTCAAATGTGGTGCGGGTGTAGTAATCAAGCCCTCGGACCAGTCGTGGATTTTCACGCCACTGCACATTGAATGCAGTCAGAAAGCGGCGCACTGCGCTGTAATGGTTGAGGCACTCCTCGCAGAGATAATCAATCATCAACGGTGCCTGAGCGATTTGCGATTGAACACTCTCTCTTTTGTCATCAAGGACTCGAAGTGGATTAACAGCAGCCCGATCTCTTGTCTCCTGATCAAAGTCACATCCTGCTAAAAACTTTTGGAGAATATTTCGATAGTTGGGACGACACACGTAACAACCAAGTGACGTGAGATCAAGATAAAAGTCCTTTAACCCTAGAGACGTAAAACCTTGGTAGGCCAAAGAAATAACTTCAGCGTCTATTGCGGGGTCATCGCTACCCACCGCTTCCACGCCAACTTGTTGTAACTGCCGATACCTTCCTTGTTGAGGTCGTTCGGCACGAAAGAACGGCCCCGAGTACCAGAGTTTCGTGGGCAGTGGACCCTTGTCGAGCCTGTTTTCAATGATGGCACGCATCACACCGGCAGTGCCTTCTGGGCGCAGTGTGATGGATCGGTCCCCACGATCTGTGAATGTATACATCTCTTTACTCACGACATCGGTACTTTCACCAACCCCGCGAACAAAAAGTTCCGTGGATTCAAACACAGGTAACTCAATGTATTCATAACCTGCTCGAGTGGGGGGAAACGCGAGTGCATCGCGAACAAAGAGAAAATCGCGGCTCCTTGGTGGAACGTAGTCGGGGACGCCTTTTGGAGCGCTGATTGGATTGCCTTCCACTACAACCCCCTACCAGGGTGTGCGTGTTCACCATTGGGCGTTCCTGCAAATTGGGTGAGATAGGGGTTAGCAAATCTCTCCACGCCAATTGAGGTGCTCGGGCCATGCCCTGGATACACGATGGTGGAATCCGAGAGCGGAAGGATGACGTTTTTCAATGTCGAGTTCATGGCGCGAGAGTCGCCTCCCGGAAGATCTGTGCGTCCAATAGATCCGGCAAACAGGACATCGCCGGAAAATAGGATATTGGCGCCTGGATTGGCGTGCTTAACAACCATTGATCCCTCGGTGTGCCCCGGTGCATGTTGGAACTCGAAATCAATTCCAGCCAACGTCAACCTAGAATCAGACTCCAGAATTTCGACTTTTTCGGGCTCCGTCAATTCCAATTCGCCTTTAGTCATGGCGAGTAGTTGGTCACGGGCCGCGGCGAAGCTGCTCCCCGCGGGATCCGCCAAGCGGTAACGGTCATCTCGGTGGATTAGTGCCGGGATATCAAATTCTTTGCCCAGCGGTGCCACCGACCAGACATGATCTATATGACCATGGGTCAGAATCACCGCCGCTGGATGAAGTCGATTCTGACTTATGATCTCGCGAATTCCATCAATCGAGTCCTGCCCAGGATCAATTATTACCGCTGGCTCTCCAGGACCCGTGGCCACAACATAGCAATTTGTGCTCCACGAGCCTGCCGGAAAACCTTCAATCAACATAAGGGTGCAAGCCTATCTACTGGAGACGTTTAGACTGCGTCCCGTCGAATAAACCACCATAAGACAATCTGGCAATGGAGACCTCATATGTCATCCCACAAACGTGAACGCGAACTGGCTCGAGCCAAATACGAGCGTCAGCAGGAACGGCGGGCCCAGAGGATGGTTAAAGCTCGCCGAAATCAGCGAATTGCCGCTCTGATTGTTGTAGGTGCGATTGTTGCGGCTGGCGTTGGCTGGGTGATCTTTAATGCCAGTGGGTCAGATGACTCGGTGATAGCGGACGCCCCAATACCAACAGAAGAAGGCCTCGCATCCAGCCCTGCCGATTGTGCACCACCCGGTACTCCCCGTGCCGATGACATTCAATTCCCCGAAGGTCCAGCTCCCCGCTCCGAGCTACCAACAAATCTCACGTTCGCCACCAATTGCGGGGAAATTGTGATCGAGCTTGATCCCGATGCGCCAGAGACTGTCGCCTCTGGGGCCTTTCTCGCGGACAATGGCTTTTATGACAACACAAGTTGCCACCGCTTAACGACAGCAGGTATTTTCGTCCTCCAATGCGGGGACCCGGCCGGCAATGGAACCGGAGGACCTGGATATGTGGTTCCTGATGAAAACCTCCCAGGGGAAGGTGCCGCCAATTACCCAGCCGGCACTATTGCCATGGCCAATGCGGGACCGGGCACTTCCGGCTCTCAGTTCTTCATCGTGTATCAAGACACCACTCTTCCCGCCGGATACACGATATGGGGCCAGGTGACTAGTGGCCTAGATATCGTCCAACAGATTGCTTCCGTGGGTGTCGTGGACGGATTGACCGACGGAATCCCTGTCCAGCCGGTTTTCATCAATTCGGCAACAGTTTCTTAACTTTTCGGCTGATTACTTCACATTTCACTGACGATGAGACAGAGTGATGCATAGGAATAGAGAAGTGATGCATAGGAATAGAGACATGGGTGAAATGATTTGGGAGAAGGAGCATCGTGAAGGGCACAAGGTAGAACGGGCACAAGGTAGAACGGGCACAAGGTAGGTTCATGTATCGGAGTTCACTCTCAGATCGAAAATCTCAGTTCAGTACTTACCCACAAAGCACGGAAAAACACTGATTTACGGCGGCAATCATCAGGGTTGCCCAACCTATTGAAAGGTTATACAGATGAATGTCCACCCCACTCCGGCGTCCTTGAAACCAGTGATCCGGCCAGCCATTTCCCAGGCTTCCCGATGGGGAAGGGTGACCGATGATGGCACCGTGTATCTCAAGGCCCCTGAAGGTGAGGTGTTGGTTGGTCAATACACCGTGGGTACACCTCAAGAGGGGCTCACATTCTATGCAAGAAAATTTGACGACCTTGTTGTAGAGGTCGATATTTTGGAGTCACGCCTGAGGGACTCCAAAGTCGGCTCAGACGCGGCACAGGCCGTTCTTTCCAAGGTACGCGATTCACTCGCCACCCGCTCATTCGTTGGTGATATCGCCGGATTAGAAACCCGCTGCCTACAACTTGAGAACTTAATTGCCCGCCAACGAGAGGCTGACAAAGCCCGAAAGCAGGCACAGCGCGAGGAGTCCCGTCAACGCCGCGAGGTCTTGGTCGCCGAAGCCGAGTCCCTAGCCACATCAAAGTCTTGGAAAAGCACCACCGAACGATTCACCGCAATTGTTGAGGAGTGGAAGGCGCTACCCCGCGTTGACCGTGCGGCGGAACAGGAAATGTGGAAACGCCTCAGTTTGGCGCGGACAACATTTGACAAGAGCCGTCGAGCACATTTCCATGAACTTGACGCAGTGCGTAAAGATGCACTTTCTCGTAAGCGCGAACTGATCGCATCGGCTCAGGCAGCTGCCTCAACCCCAGATCCCAAGGCGGGGATTAAAAAGTTCAAAGATCTAATGGCTGAGTGGAAGAAAGCGCCACGGGGCTCACGTGCCGATGAAGACAAATTGTGGAAACGATTTAAATCGGCCCAGGATGAATTCTTCACTAAACTTAAGGCTACCGAGGCCCAAGAAGACGCCAAATTGCAGGAGAACCTTCCCGCTAAAGAGGCTCTCTTGGTGCAAGCCGAATCACTGCTTCCCATTGAGGGCAAAGACCTGAAAGCCTTGAAACGATCACTCCGCGAGATTCAATCTGCCTGGGACAAAGCCGGAGAGTTGCCCAAGGCGGATCGCGCGCGTCTTGACGGGCGACTCAAAAAAGTTGAGGATGCCATCCGAAGCGAGGATGACAAGCAATGGAGTGCAGTTAATCCTGAAGTAATTGCCCGCGCGGCGGACACCGCAAACGCCTTTTCCGAAGGGCTGGCCCGCTACCAGCGCGAGTTAGCCCAGGCTATTTCTGATGGCGATTCCAAGAGTGTCGAAAAATTAGAGGCATCAATCAGCAATCTCAAGGCCCTTCTGGGTGCAGTGGAGAATGCAGCAACTGCAACTCGCAAATAATTCTCTACACCCGATAGGCGTCAAACACACCTTCCACGCCCCGGACCGCCTTCAATACCGAACCCAAATGCTTAGGATCTGCCATCTCAAAGGTGAATCGAGATGTGGCGATTCTATCCCGCGTGGTCGCTACCGACGCATTCAGAATGTTCACATGCGTATCAGACAGGGCTTTGGTGACATCGGCCAATAATCGGGACCGATCAAGTGCTTCCACAGCAATATTGACCAAAAACACACTTTGCGGGGTGGGTGCCCATTCCACCTCCACTAATCGCTCGGGCTGGCTTTTTAGCGATTCCACATTCACGCAATCCCCCCGGTGCACTGATACACCCGAACCTCGAGTAACAAAACCAAAAATTGAGTCTCCCGGTACAGGTGTGCAGCAACGGGCTAATTTCACCCAGACATCGTCGGTGCCCTTAACCACCACGCCTACGTCATGTGTTCGTGATCGAGTGTGTGTACCAAAACTTGGGAGCATGGTTTCTGCGGTGTCGTCTGCAGCCCCATCTACACCGCCGGAGGAATCAATCAAACGGCTCACTATCGATTGGGCAGAAATTCTTCCTTCCCCGACGGACGCGTAGAGCGCCGAAACATCAGCCTGATGAAGATCTGCAGCAATGGTGAGGAGTGCTTGATTGGTCATCATGCGTTGCAGTGGCAAACCTTGTTTGCGCACAGCTCGAACTATTTGATCCTTACCGCTTTCAATGGCTTCATCGCGCCGTTCTTTGGAGTACCACGCTTTAATTTTGCTTCGAGCACGCGCTGAAGACACGAAGTTAAGCCAGTCTCGGCTAGGGCCAGCACCTTCAGACTTTGATGTAAAAATTTCAACGACATCGCCATTGGACAGTTCTGACTCCAAAGGCACCAGTTTTCCATTGACGCGCGCACCGACACATCTGTGCCCTACTTCAGTGTGAACCGAGTAGGCGAAATCAACGGGTGTGGAACCTGCTGGGAGTGAAAATACATCGCCCTTGGGAGTAAATATGTAGACCTCAGCGCTTCCTAAGTCATAACGCAAAGAATCAAGAAACTCACTCGGGTCAGTCGTTTCCCGCTGCCAGTCCATTAATTGCCTCAGCCAGGCAAAATCATCCATTTTGACATCGGAGCCTTGCTTGTATCGCCAGTGTGCAGCCACTCCATATTCAGAGGCTCTGTGCATCCCGTGAGTTCGAATCTGTACTTCCACCGGCTTGCCATCGGGTCCGATCACAGTTGTGTGGAGCGATTGATACATATTGAACTTAGGCATTGCGATGAAATCCTTAAACCTACCGGGCACTGGACTCCATTTGGCATGGATAGTCCCTAGGGCGGCGTAGCAATCACGAATATCATCGACGAGTATTCGAACTCCAATCAAATCGTAAATATCAGTGAAGTCTCTACCACGAACAATCATCTTTTGATAAATCGAATAATAATGTTTGGGACGTCCCGTCACCTGGGCTTTAATTTTGCTCTTTCGAAGATCCTCATTCAGGTGATCCACAATCACGTTGAGATTTCTTTCTCGCGACGGGGCTCTTTGCTCAACCAAACGATCTATTTCTTCAAACATTTTCGGGTGCAATGTTCCAAACGCCAAGTCTTCGAGCTCCCACTTAATCGCATTCATTCCAAGCCGGTGGGCTAGCGGGGCATATATTTCAAGCGTCTCCCGGGCTTTCTTATCTTGTTTGGCATCAGGTAGGTACCTGAGCGTGCGCATATTGTGCAAACGGTCTGCCAACTTGATCATGAGCACTCGTATGTCTCTGGCCATGGCTACGACCATCTTTCGAACGGTTTCCGCGGCAGTAGCTTCCCCATACGTCACTTTGTCGAGTTTGGTCACACCGTCGACCAACAGGGCAATTTCGTCACCAAAGTCTTCTCTGAGTGCGTCCAGTGAGTAACCACAATCTTCTACAGTGTCATGGAGTAAGGCAGCTGCAAGCGTCGAAGACGTCATGCCCAATTCCGCAAGGATCTCGGCAACTGCAACCGGGTGGGTAATGTACGACTCACCAGATCGCCTCTTTTGTTCCCGGTGCATGTAACGAGCCGTTTCGTATGCCCGTTCGACAACTTTGGTGTCGGATTTCGGGTGGTACTTGCGCAGGGTTCTCAGCAATGGTTCAATCTCAGAGTTTCCTGACCGCGTGGTGAAACGGCCGAGCCTGGAACGCAGCCCTGTCTCCGATGCAATAATTGGTTCTTCTACGGGCGTGACAAGGTTCTCTGTCACGTTGTCACCTCCCCGCTCCCAGGCATCAGAAAGAATGTATGGACTCCCGGACTAATTCTACGTTCACTAGCCTTTTTTGCGCTTTGATCGGGGCTGCCTTCGAGGTTGATTTCTCTCGATCACTGCACTTTCGCTTACCAATATGACATCGAGCGAGTCGGGATCAACATCGGAAACTTCAATTGCACCAGCTTCAGCGGCCTTCTTAGCCACCTGAATCCTCCGCGATTTAACTCGGGTTGCCAGCGATTTCATTTCGGGGGTTGCGGACTTTAATTGCGCGAGCACAGGTGTGGCAAGGAATATTGAGGAATAGGTTCCCACAACCATTCCTATGCCCAAAGCGACAGCTAAGTCGAGCAGTGTCCCCGCACCCAGAATGTATGCTCCCACAAAAATAATCGCAACAATGGGTAACAACGCCACGATGGACGTATTGATTGATCGAACCACCGTTTGGTTAACTGCAAGGTTGGCCGCCTCGTCATAGGTCAAAATTGATTGACCTGTAATACCTCGGGTGTTTTCCTTCACTTTGTCGAAAACAACAACTGTGTCGTACAGCGAATAACCAAGAATTGTCAAAAAGCCAATGACCGTAGCTGGTGTCACTTCTAAGCCGGTAAGAGAGTAAATGCCAATGGTAATGACCATATCGTGAACCAACGCAATCATTGCTGCAACAGCCATGCGCCAATGGAAATATATTGTCATGAATAAGGTTACGAGAATTAAGAAGACACCTAAGCCCTGAAGAGCCTTCTTTGAGATTTCCGCACCCCACGTGGGACCCACTACTTGGAATTTGATTTGGTCGGGCGTTGTGCCACAGGCCTCGGACAACACGGCAGCCAATTCCTCGGACTGATCCGGTGTCAATGTCTCCGTCTGCACTCGAATAATTCCTGACCCTGACTGAGTCACGATTGTCTGTGCCCCAGTGAGTGATTCGGAAGTGTTTCGCGCTTCCTCTACCGAACAGGTGGCGTTTGGAATCGTGTAATCAGCTCCGCCTTTAAATTCAATACCCAGATTGAGACCTTTAAATACAAGTCCACCAATGCTAATCAGCAGCAAGATGGCACTGAGGGTGTACCAAGTCTTTTTTCTCGCGATGAAGTTATATGAAATATCCCCGCGATATAGGCGTTGTCCAATTGTCCCCATTTTGCTCATGTGAGCGCCTCTCTTCGTTTACGCCTAGATTGGCCCGCCATAGCATCAGCCACACTGATTCCGCCCAAACGCTCTGGATCCAGACCCGTCCAACGGGATCCACGCTGCATGAATTTCGATCTGCCAAGTAGAACAACGACTGGATGCGTGAACCAAAAAGCGATCATGATGTCCATGAGAGTCGTGAGTCCGAGGACGAACGCAAACCCCCGCACGCTGCCCACGGATAGCAAATACAGAACGGCAGCAATCAGAAGAGAAATGAAGTCTGCCGCGAGGAGGGTGCGACGGGCCCTTATCCATCCCGAATCACAGGCCTGTCGCAGAGATTTTCCATCGCGTATTTCGTCGCGTATTCGTTCGAAATACACAATGAATGAATCAGCCGTTACTCCAATTGCAATCACCGCACCCGCAACACCTGCCAAACTCAGAGTTAGCCCCACGGTCTTGCTAAGAACAATGAAGATGAAGTAGGTCATTGATCCCGCAACAATCAAACTCACTGCCGCTACGATGCCCAAAACTCGATAATAAAAGAGCAAATAGAGAGTAACGAGAATCAAGCCGATGCCACCTGCAATCAGCCCTGCTTCAAGCTGATCACGACCAACCGTTGGCGAGATCGTCGTGATATCCACAGGTTCCAAAGTCACCGGCAACGCGCCATAGCGCAACACATTGGCAAGATCACGGGCTTCCTGTGCGGTGAAATCTCCCTCAATAGAAGCCTGACCTCCCAAGATTGCTTCATTGAATCGAGGCGCGGAAACGACCACACCGTCAAGAACAATGGCGAAGGCATTACATGGGCTTTGGCCTGCACCACACTCGGGAAGCGCAGTCAACTCCGTTGAAGCTTGTGCCAGCGCTGAAGCACCCTCTGAATCGAATTCGAGGTTTACTACCCAGCCCACTCCACCTTGCGGGAGTTCCGCCGTTGCATCAACGACATTTGTCCCCTGAATGAATGCCGGCTGAAGCGAGTACTTGGAGGACCCCGTCTGTTCACATGTACCGAGCCAGAGTTCCGGGTTATCTGGCGTGCCTCCGGAAAAATTCAATGGGTCAAGGCAATTGAGCGCATTCACTTCAGCTTCAAATTCAGGAGTATTGCTGGCTGCCTGTACCAACTCGGGTGCAGTGTCCGAAGATACTGAATCTGCGGCTCCAGCGTCACTCGAAGCATTGCCATTCGAATCTGCAGCAGATGATTCGTCATCTACGGAGGCAACCGGGCTCGGCGCAAGAACACTCCAAACAGGGCGAAAATTGAGAAGTGCCGTCTGCTGAACTAGTTCCACCAGACGTTCTTGATTTTCTCCAGGTACCGACACCACAATGGCTGCATCATTACCGGAGCCCGCAGTGGTGACTTCAGATTCCACTACACCCAGACTGTCCACCCGGGCTCTCAGAATCTCCACCGTTTGAGACAATTGATCATCGGTGATTTCAGCACCTTCAACTACCGGTGTGGGGATCAAAATGATCTGGGTTCCACCTTGAAGGTCAAGACCCAATTTCACCGATGAATCGGTGCCTGGAAAAAACGCCCACATGCTGAAGCCCACCAAAACGACGAGGAGAGCCGACAGTAAGCGCCAAGGCCTAGTCTTAATCGGTGTAGCCACGAAACTCCTCTGAGGTTGAACTGCACATCAGCAGCGCTAAAAGACGAAAAATTTAATGCATGGGCACTGAAATCTACTCAGGGAGCTCAATCTCTTCGATTGCCGGGGGCGTAATCACTTTGGATACGGCCGCTGGAAGGATCCTAATCACGGTCCCAGGACTTATTTCCAGCAAAAGCTCCTCTTCGGATGCGCTACGAACCGTTCCGAAAATACCTGCTGTTGTCATAACTTCTGTGCCCGCGGTGACACTAGCCACCAATGCGGCCTGAGCCTTTTGCCGATTCTTCTGTGGGCGGATCAGTAGAAAATAGAAAGCAACCACGAGAAGTAGCAGTGGTGCAAGGCCAAGTAGATCCATGTGATTCCTTCATGTGTGGGGGCGGTGGCCCTGATCGAGATTCGTAAGGGTAACGATAACCCTCCGAGTTACAGGTCCAACATCTCCTGTGCAGTTTTCGGTGCCGAAAGCCCCAGATGCCGCCACGCTGAAGGTGTTGCCACCCTTCCCCGCGGAGTCCTCGTGAGCAGCCCTAACCGCACAAGAAATGGCTCTGATACCGATTCGATTGTTTCCGGTTCCTCGGCAACGGCCACGGCCAGTGTGGACAATCCCACAGGTCCCCCATTAAATCTTTCGATTATCGCCACTAGAACAGCTCGGTCGATTCGATCAAGCCCGAGGTGGTCCACTTCGTACAATTCGAGCGCGGATTTGGCTGACGCTAAATCCACCACGCCAGATCCATGTACCTGTGCCCAATCCCTAACCCTTCGCAGCAATCTGTTAGCGATTCGTGGGGTGCCACGACATCGACCTGCCAACTCTGTCGCTCCGTCTGACGTTAACTCAACTCCCAATAGCTGTGCGCTACGGGCGATGATCACTTCTAAATCAGACGTGTCATAAAAATCTAGGTGAGCGGTAAACCCAAAACGGTCTCGCAATGGTGAAGGCAATAATCCGGCCCTTGTCGTTGCCCCCACTAACGTGAATGGCTCGATATCGAGTGGGATCGCTGTCGCACCGGGCCCTTTCCCCACAATGACATCGACTCGGAAGTCTTCCATGGCCAGATATAACATTTCCTCCGCAGCACGAGCGGTCCGGTGGATTTCATCGAGAAAAAGAACTTCGCCCGACTGAAGGCTTGATAGAACGGCGGCGACATCGCCGGCATGCTGTAAGGCAGGACCTGATGTCATGCGCACGGGTGCACCGAGTTCGGCGGCGATGATCGTGGCCAACGTGGTCTTCCCTAACCCCGGAGGCCCACTGAGCAAAACGTGATCAGCTACCCCCTGCCTTCTATTTGCGGCCTCCAGAACAAGACCTAATTGCGCCTTTACCCTGTCCTGACCAATAAATTCGGCCAATGTTTTTGGACGAAGGGCGCCTTCTACAGCTGAATCATCAGGAAAAGCCTGATCAAAAACTACCGACTCGCTCATGAGCGATCCAGGGAACGAAGGGCCTCTTTGAGGAGTGCGCTGATATCGGGAAGTTCTTCTCCCACCATGTCAGGAAATTTTTCTGCAACGCGATCCATTGCCAGGTCCGCCTCACGGGGATTCCATCCGAGTGAAGCCAAGGCGGAGCCAACCGCGACTCGCCATGAGGTAGGTAGAGATTGCGAACGAGTAGCACCACCCATGTCGACGATCCCAATTTTGTCCTTGAGTTCGAGAACCATGCGCGATGCGCCCTTGGCGCCAATTCCAGAAATCTTTTTGAGTGCGGCGATGTCTTCTTGGGCAATAGCAAGTCGTAATTCATACGGAGACAAGGTGGCAACCACTCCCAGTGCGATTCGAGGACCGACACCACTCACCGTTTGAACCATGTTAAAGAGCAGTACTTCTTCCTCAGACTCGAAACCATAAAGCGTCCAAGAATCCTCTCGAACTACGAGAGAAGTGTGCAGGAGAACATGATCGCCAACCCGAGAGCCAATTGCAGTCAAAGGAGGGCAATTGACCTTGATACCCTTTTCGCCAGTGTCTATCACGAGGTGGTCTGGTCCTATTTGCCATATCTCGCCCCGAACAAAGGTAATCATGGCTGTGCACCAAGAGCCTGAGAAATTCTCCTCTGCGCACTTCCCCGCCAAGCCTGAGTAATCGCGATGGCAAGGGCATCAGCCGCATCTGCAGGCTTTGGCGGGGCACCAAGTCGAGCAATTCGGGTCACCATGGCGGTGACCTGGGCTTTGTCAGACCGGCCGTTACCAGTCACCGCAGCTTTGACCTCGGTGGGAGTGTGCATTGCCACACCGATCCCACGTTGCCCGGCCAGGAGCAGGCCAATTCCCGCAGCTTGAGCGGTAGCCATGGCTGAGCGCACATTATGTTGACTAAAAACACGTTCAATTGCAATGAATTCGGGGTCGAATCGAATAATTAATTCCTCGAGTTCGGTATGTAATGTCGTGAGGCGGGCTGAGAGCTCAGCCTGACTACTTGTGGTGATCACACCGATGAATAGTGCTTCGACATTGCGACCGGGGAGCCCTTCGATCACCGCAACACCGCAACGAGTCAGACCAGGATCAATGCCCATAACGCGCATGGTCACCCAACTTCCCGTATCGCAATGAAATCAAAATTTCAGTCGAGACGCCCTGTCTCGATGACTAGAGGGTATCGGGAAGGACTGTCACTGCATGGAATCCCGCGCGCAGGTCATGCATCAATTCCGCGTGATCCTTGATTGCGCGGTCATCCGAACTCACGCCGATGAATGCGTGGCCGTCATAGGTGACCATGGTGACGTTCACCGCTGCCCCAATTGTCGCGACCAGCGGGTACGCGGCGATCATGCGAGCTCCGGCCAGGTAAATGGGAATCGGCGGCCCCGGAACGTTACTGGTGGTGATATCCGAGGCACGCGCAGCATGCGCCAACATGGGTACCGGAACGAACCAACTGACTTCAGCCAGCGGATCGGCCAAACGCATGGCCGGTTCTGATCGCCAGTGAGCCACTAGTTCATGTGCTTGCTCCATCAATTGACGCACTCCCAAACCTGCAACAGGCATGGGGAACCGAGCGATCGCGACCGCATTAGATGCTTGAGCAGAGCGATCACCTGCATCGCCACGTAAAGAAATGGGGACGTTAACTCTGAGGAATTCCGCACTGCTCCCGTGCCGCACGTGATAAGCCTGCATTCCAGACATAACTGCTGCCATGAAGGCATCATTGACACTCATGCCCTGGGACTTGGCGCTCCTACGTATTTGTTCAAATGGAAATTCCATGGTGCCAAACGTGTATGTGGTTCCTCGCTCCAGAAGCAGTGGGGACAATGGACGGTCGTAGACGGTTGTTGCTCGCGTTACCGAACCAACTGTTTCAATGGTCTTTTGAAATGTGGTCTCAAAATCGGTGAGTGCGCCTTTAATAAGTCCCAATCCTGTATCTAAAACACCTCTCGCGGCAGAGACTGCGCGGGAGAGATTATCCTGAGTATTGGCAATGAAGACATCCTGCCAACTCACGTCTTCGCCAATCGGTGCAGGTGGTGCAATAAGTTCTTCTGGATTTACTTCTGCAGCAAATTCAAACAAGGTGAGCGCAATCATTACTGTCGCTTGTCCGTCGGCAATGGAATGATGCAATTTCAAGACAAATGCAGAATGACCGTCGGGCAGGCCCTCGATTAGTGTTGCCTCCCATAACGGGCGATTGTGATCAAAATCTGTCAAACTGATGCGTCGGGCATCGCGTAAGAGATCGTCCCAGGTACCGTTCTCCGGCAGTCGATACCTGCGCACGTGAAAATCCAAATCAAAATCGGGATCAATACTGAGCCTGGGGGCAGAAAAGCCCACAACCCCGTAAAGAGGACGCATGCGAAGTTCCGGAACAAAAAGCGTCAACCTCTCTAGTCTGGATCTCAGCCTGCTCCAATCCGGACTCTGATCAAGGACAGCCATCGCAACTACGGTCGACCGCATGGAGGGGTCACCACTTGCCGTGCGGAAGGTCGCAGCATCCCAACCCCTCAGTTGTTTTCCTGCTGACTGTCCCGCCATTACGAGCTCACTTTCTCCATGACCTCATCCGAGACATCGAAATTTGCATAAACATTCTGGACATCATCGCTGTCCTCGAGGGTCTCGAGCAAGCGGAATAGGGTCTTTGCTGCATCTTCATCGAGGGGCACCGTCATACTGGGCATAAATGTGGCCTCGGCAGATTCATAGTCCATGCCTGCGTCCTGTAGTGAGGTTCTGACCGCCACGACATCTCCGGCCTCAGAGACTATTTCGAACGAATCCCCAAGGTCGTTGACTTCTTGTGCACCAGCGTCAAGGACCGCACTCAGAATGTCGTCTTCGGTAACAATTCCCTGCTCACCCGACTTATTGACAAGCACGACACCCTTACGGGTAAACAAATACGACACGCTGCCGGGATCAGCCATGGAACCACCATTTCGCGTCATGGCAACTCTCACTTCAGATGCTGCCCGATTGCGATTATCTGTGAGGCACTCAACTAAGACCGCAACTCCATTGGGGCCATAGCCTTCATACATGATTGTCTGCCAATCAGCTCCGCCGGCTTCTGCTCCTGAACCACGCTTGACGGCACGTTCAATATTGTCCAGGGGCACTGAGTTCTTGCGCGCCTTCTGAATTGCATCGAAGAGTGTCGGGTTTCCACTGATGTCTCCGCCACCTTGACGAGCAGCAACTTCAATATTCTTGATGAGCTTGGCGAATAGCTTCCCACGCCGAGCATCAATAACTGCCTTCTTGTGCTTGGTGGTTGCCCATTTGGAATGGCCGCTCATGATTTCCTCACTTGAGATCTACTAATTACTGACTGCGCTTGACGAGATCCACGAACCTCTGATGCACACGCATATCGGTAGTCAATTCAGGATGAAACGCGGTAGCCATCAGATTTTCCTGTGCAATCCCCACAATTCTACCTGCATGCGTACCGGACTCAATAGTCGAGATCACTTCCACATTTGATCCATGTGACACTACTAATGGAGCTCGAATAAACACGCCTGGGAAATCTTGGGAATCGGACTGAAATAGCACCGGTGCTTCGAAGGATTCACTCTGACGCCCAAATGCGTTGCGCTGAACCACAACATCAATTCCACCAAATGTCTTTTGATCCAAAGTGCCGTCTTGAATGTGTTCTGCCAGGAGAATCATGCCTGCACAACTACCAAAAACTGGAAGACCTGAACTAATGAGATCCTTAATTGGCGTGACCAAGCCATATTGGGTTGCAAGTTTGATAATTGTTGTTGACTCTCCACCCGGAAATACCAAGCCTTGAATGGATTCGAGCTGCTCGACTGACTTCACCGGCACTGCATGCGCACCGCATTGGTTCAGTGCGCTGATGTGTTCCCGGACTCCCCCCTGAAGGGACAAGACACCGATAGTGGTTTCTTTTCCCACTTAAACGGACTTACCAGCCACGATCTTCAAGTCGATGATGCACGGGAATATCAGCGACATTTATT
The DNA here is from genome assembly GCA_018402075.1 of Candidatus Nanopelagicales bacterium. The sequence goes on from JAGYJP010000002.1 coordinate 625,775, forward strand.
CCAACCATTGCCTCGCCCAAACCGCGACTGACTTTAGCCACAACATCCGGGTTATCAAAGTGGGTGGTGGCCTGGACGATTGCATGTGCGCGCTGCGCGGGATTTCCTGATTTAAAGATTCCGGAGCCAACGAAAACTCCATCGGCTCCAAGTTGCATCATCATGGCGGCATCAGCCGGTGTGGCTATCCCGCCAGCGGTGAAGAGGACAGTGGGCAGGCTCCCGGTCCGGGCCACTTCAGCAACCAGTTCATAAGGAGCTTGTAATTCTTTGGCCGCCACGAATAATTCATCTGGGGGTAGTGAGGCAAGGCGCGTAACTTCGTCGCGAATGCGACGCATGTGCGTCACCGCATTTGAGACATCGCCTGTGCCAGCTTCTCCTTTGGACCGAATCATTGCTGCCCCCTCAGTAAGACGACGCAAAGCCTCACCGAGATTGGTTGCACCGCACACGAAGGGAACGGTAAATTGCCACTTGTCAATGTGATGGGTGTAATCCGCGGGAGTTAACACTTCCGATTCGTCGATGTAATCCACTCCCAATGACTGCAACACCTGAGCTTCAGCGAAGTGACCAATACGCGCTTTGGCCATGACGGGGATACTGACAGCAGCAATGATTCCATCGATCATGTCTGGATCAGACATGCGAGAGACACCGCCTTCCGCTCTGATATCGGCGGGGACTCGCTCTAACGCCATGACCGCAACGGCTCCGGCGTCTTCAGCTATTTTGGCTTGATCGGGCGTCACCACGTCCATGATGACTCCGCCCTTGAGCATTTCAGCCATGCCACGCTTGACTCGACTGGTACCTGTACTCGCTTCGCTGGACATGGGCAACTTCCTCTATCGCTGATTAGTCTCATTCGGCCTAACTGCCGGTGGTCCTAATCGTAGAGGAAGAGCACCATTTCAGCAGCGGTGACTGGTGTGCAGGTCTCTTGCGCAGGGAATTGACCGCAACAATGCTCCACAGGGGTCCCCCTGTCAGACATCTGGCAAAGACACATGGTCATTAATTTCCCGAAACGTTGGCCACGGTGTTCGACCTGCCAAATGGAACCACCGGACGGCCCTTTGTTTTCTGAGCTGGGTACATGCCCTCACGGCATCATTGAGGAATCGACGAGAGAGTTCCACGCGCTGCACTGCGGCGGATAGCTCGGCCAAGATCTCTGGACCGCCTTGCTCAGTGAGCACAAATGCACACTCCTCTGGGTCGAGGGCGGCAGAAAGTGCCTCAGTGAGATCAGATTCTGCAATATCGCGCTCAGGAATCGACTTATCAGAGGAGATTCGTGCCGCGTGAGCGGCTTCGGACAACACCATGGATGATGCTGGGTCCAAAAGTCCATTAGAAGCAAGTTCCAGTGCAATTCCCGAGCGACGCAATAGTTGAGCATCTAAGCCTGACTCTGCGAGGTCAATTCTCCGATGCAGCCTATCGAGTCTCCCGGCCGTCATACTCAAATACAGTGCGAGAAAGGCGAGCAGGAGAACCACGAGGCCCGCTATCAAGAATTGGGTCACTCCCGAACACCTCGTTTAGCAAATCGTCCCACAATCTGTCCCCTGAGATCTTCCGTTACTTTCTCACCCTGCGTGTGCACCGATTCGTAAACCGCAATTACGTCATTCACCACAGAGTTCCAATCAAAGTCCATCACGCGAATATTTGATTGACGAACAAATTCCTCACGAGTGGTTGAAGAGTCCATTAAGCCACATATTTTTTCAGCTAAATCATTTGAATCTCCATTGACAAATAATTCACCGCAATCCCCACCGTTCAGCACACGACTGAATGCAGATATGTTGGACGCTACAACGGGTGTGCCAGCCGCCATTGCTTCCACGAGCACAATTCCGAATGACTCTCCCCCGGTGTGCGGCGCCACGTACACCTCCGCCTGATGCAACAAACGCCTTTTCGCTTCATCGGACACTGCCCCATGAAAAGTGAAATGTTTACGGACCTCTGGGTTCATATTCTCAATGAATGAATTAGGGTCTCCAGGACCTGCAATTGCAAACTGTACTGTGGGAATCCGAGCGATTATTTGCTCCGAAGCCTCAATCAACACACTTAAACCCTTTCTCGGCTCATCGATTCGGCCAAGAAAAAGGATCAGGGGAGCACCAGTGATGCTCACCCCCTCTTGATCACGGAAATCGGAAACTCTGACGCCATTGGGAATGAGTACTGCATCGCCGCCAACGTGTTCGACGAGGGTCGTTCGAGCCGCTTCGCTGACCGCAATGCTGCCGCGAATTTTCTCCATGGCTGTTTGAGCAATGTAATAACCAGCATTCAAAATTCGGGAACGATCCTGCGATGAGTGCCATGTGGCCACAAGAGGACCTTGTGCTGACCAGCACGCCAGCAAGGACAAACTGGGAGCTAATGGTTCATGAATGTGAACAACATCGAAGTTTCCTTGGCGTATCCAGTTTCTGACGCGCCTAGTGGCTTTGATGCCGAAACTCAATCGAGCTACAGATCCGTTGTATGGAACTGCCGTTGGTGCGCCGCCGTCAGCAACAAACTCAGGTAGAAATTCGGGATTATCGACAGGCGCGAGCACGCTCACGAAGTAACCACGCTCGCGCAATGTATTTGCCAGATCTGCAACGTGACTGCGCACGCCACCAGGAACATCCCACGAATATGGGCACACGATCCCAATCCGTTGGATCGCAACTGGAAAATCTGGTTCACCTACTTCCACAGTTAATCCACCCAAACTCTTTGCAACATGTGCCAGTCCTCGGGGTGTTCGGCAATTCCAATTTCAAATGCTTGCGCTATTTGCTGAGTCATAAGCCTGATTTGTTCACTCCGATCAGGTAATTCAGGTACCTCAATCTTGGGGTAAACAATTCCTATTGTTTTGTCCTTTTCATTGTGCATGGTCACCGGATGCAGCGGCGCACCCGTGATAATTGATAGCAATGCGGGTCCCGCCGGGAATGATGCTTTGCCACCAAAGAAATCGACAAGCACACCCGATTCGGTGATATCCCGATCACCCAGCAACGCAACAAGCCGACCTTCGCGCAGCCTGCGTATCAGTGACCGCATGACGTGTGGTTCCCCTAAGGGCAGCACTTCCATCCCCAGCGATTCCCGGTATTCCAGAAACTGGTCAAAAAGATCCTTCGGCTTAAGTTGCTCTGCAACAGTTGTCAGCGCTCCATAGCGTTGGGTTGCCCATGCTCCAGCAAGGTCCCAATTGGCCATGTGCCCAGGAATCATGATCGCGCCCCTGCCTTGATGCATGGTGTGATCAAGAAGCTCCTTGCCCCGCAAATCAAATGATTCTGCGACTCGATTCGGGGTGTAAGTGGGAAGCCGAAAGGCTTCGCACCAGTACCGCATGTAACTTCGCATTCCTGAACGAGCCAAATCCTCAAGTTCCTCTTCCGTGAGCCAGGGCTTTACTCGGGCCAGATTCGATTTCAAACGCGGAACTCCCCCCGTGTTTTGCCACCACATGTAATCTGCCCCCGCTTGGAAGGCTGCTCTCGCAGCGCGCTCTGGCAAGCGCTTACTCACTGACCAACCGGCGGTAAAGGCCCACGCCGTTGCGGAATCGGTAACCCCTGCGACTCTGGAAGGGTTAGGAGCCACGGGGATCTTTAAGTTGGGAACGAACGTGCACAAACCTCTGGATGACGGTCACAATGCCCAGGACAGCGATGGCCCACACGACGGCCGTAAGAATCCACACGTAATTGGATCCAAGAATTCCTGTTATCAATAACGCGGCGCCAATGGCAATTAACCTCTCAGCCCGCTCAACTATTCCCACGTTCGCCGTTGCTCCTACGGCTTCAGCGCGCGCCTTTGTGTAACTCGTCACTTGTCCCGCCACTAGTGCAATAAGTGCCCCACTTACCACCCACATATCTTCTTGGGTCGCTCCCCAATAGGCGACAGAACCAAATATTGCGCCATCGGCCACGCGATCTAAGGACGCGTCTAAGAAATTTCCCCACGGGCCTTGAGTTCCCAACATACGAGCCATGGTGCCGTCAAGTAGATCCGCGAATGCAAAAATCGTGATGCCGATAACCCCCCATACAAATTCGCCTCGCCCAATGAGGAACATGGCGCAGGTAACTGCACCAATCGTGCCGACAACAGTCACGGCATCCGGTGATACATGTAATCGAATGAGTCCCCGTGCCGGCGGCTCAATTACAACACTGGCAACCTTGCGAGCCGCTGGATTATTGAGCATTCATTCTTCACCTCACGAGAGAACTGGCCACACGACCATTAGCGTGGTTGATGCTACCGTCCTCTCATGCAGGAGCAGGCATCCATTGCGATCCTGTCCCCAAATTTTGATTTAGCCACGCTGACCTCCAACGCCCTTGAGGCCCACAATCCGACCCGAATATCACTTGTGGATGCCACAACTCCTGAGAGATCTTCGCGGGTCACATCACATGCCTATTTTCCTGCCGTAACTGGTGACTTTGTCCCACCTGAGATTGGATCGTACATATCTTGGGGTACTAATTGCCTCATACTTGTCGTGGACAGTTCACAAGGCATTGACGCCGCTACCATCACTTTCGCACTTCAAGCTCTCACGCATCATCCAACGATCATTGCCCTCACGGGTCTCAATCACGATCGGTCGAGTTTCGATGAATCAGTCGCTGTCTGCCAAAGAGTTTTTGGTGCTGATCGCCATGTTGTAGCTACTTCACTTCCGGTCCTCAACAATGAGGAAGAGGTTCAAGGAATTCTCGACCTAATGACTGAATCAATACAGTGGGTTAATTCCGACGAACTTATTGAAGAACATGACTTGGACATCGAACACTACGAATTAATTACAAATCGTTTTGACGAACTTCTCAATGCGTTAGCCGTAACAACCTTAAGTGACGCATTCGCCCAAAGCGTGATCAATGGAGAGCACCATGATGCCGACGCACTCTTTGCAGAAGTAGTAGCTGCCACTCTCCGATGCGAAATCATTCCTGTCATGCCGCTGTCGGGCAAGGTGGGCCTAGCCGAACTAGCGCATCTTTCTTCACATGTCGGTATGGGAACAGAATTCACTTGGACACCTTTCCGCCAAAGCGATACACCCGAAACTATCGCCACCGTCCTTTCCAGTGGCCTGGTCAGGGTGTGGCAAGGGAGCCTCGCACCAGGCGAATACCTTGTTGTATCCCCAGACGAGACTGAAGGTCGTGTCACCATCACCGAGTGCGGTGCGACCGATTACTTGCCCAGCGGGAGGGTAACTTCTGCGTCTATGTCCCCACCTTGCCCACCTGGTGCCACAATTTCACTAACTGGGATCTCATTGCAAATCACTCAAGGCTTGGACTAACTACTTTGCCAATTCTCTTCCAACAATTTACGAGTATCTGAAAGCAATTGCGGCAAGACTTTTGTCCCGCCAACTATTGGCATGAAATTTGTATCTCCACCCCATCGTGGCACGACATGTTGGTGCAAATGGTCTGCGATCCCTGCCCCCGAAATTGATCCTTGGTTCATTCCTATGTTGAAGCCTTGTGCTTTCGACACTATCCGCAATGTTCGCATTGCTTCCTGTGTGAGTGACGCAATCTCAGAGACTTCCAAGAGCGTCAACTCGGTATAACTGGCGACATGGCGATAGGGACAGATCAATAAATGACCCGAGTTGTATGGATAGAGGTTGAGAACTACATAAGCATGCTCTCCCCGTGCGCAGACCAGATCCAGTTCTAATAAATCCTCGGGCTGGGCAAATACTCTGCCTTTTTGAGCCGCGATGCAGAAAGGACATTCCTTGTCGGCCCCGGTTTCGCCACGGAGATACTGCAATCTGTGTGGCGTGTACAGCCTGTCCCAAGCATCCGACATCGATTACACCTGCACACGTTCATTGATTGCACTGACGATTTCCTCAATGGCTGCATCGACAGGAACTCCGTTCTTTTGTGTACCATCGCGGTACCTGAATGACACTGCACCAGATGCAAGATCGTCATCGCCAGCAATAAGCATGTACGGGATCTTGTTCCTCTGTGCGCTTCGGATCTTCTTCTGCATTCGTTCATCAGAAGTATCGACCTCAACTCGAACTCCACGCGATTGCAGTTTTTGCGCAACTTCAGCCAGATAGTGATTGTGTGACTCGGTTACAGGGATGCCAATAACTTGCACGGGTGCAAGCCAGGGAGGAAACGCTCCTGCATAGTGCTCCAGCAACACAGCGAAGAATCTTTCAATCGATCCGAAAAGGGCCCGATGCACCATAATCGGTCTTTGTCTAGTCCCATCAGAGGCTTGATATTCGAGATCAAATCGTCGTGGGAGTTGAAAATCAACTTGAATTGTTGACATCTGCCAGGTGCGACCAATGGCGTCCTTTGCTTGAACCGAAATCTTTGGACCATAAAAGGCGGCGCCGCCTTCGTCAAGCACCAATTCCAACCCTTGGCTCTCTGCTGACTTTCGCAGGATTTCGGTTGCTTCTGCCCACTCGGCGTCCGTGCCGACAAACTTTTCAGGATTCTTGGTTGACAGTTCCAAATAGAAGTCTGTGAGGCCATAATCTCGCAAGAGGCCCAAGACAAAATCCAAGAGTGAATCCAGTTCGGCTGGCAGTTGCTCCAGTGTGCAATAAATATGGGCATCATCTTGGGTGAATCCACGCGCCCGAGTCATGCCGTGCACCACACCACTTTTTTCATAGCGATATACCGTGCCGAATTCAAAGAGTCGCAGTGGCAATTCTCGGTAAGAGCGACCTCGAGCGGAAAAAATCAAGTTGTGCATGGGGCAGTTCATGGGTTTTAGGTAGTAATCAGTTCCCTGACGTTTGACCTGGCCATCGGGGTGAAATTCCGAATCGAGATGCATGGGTGGATACATGCCATCGGAATACCAATCCAAGTGGCCTGATTTCTCAAACAAAGCTGCCTTTGTAATATGCGGAGTGTTGACGAATTGATAGCCCGCTTCTTCATGGCGCTTTCGGGAGTAGTCCTCCATGACACGACGAACCACACCACCCTTGGGGTGAAAGACCGCTAACCCTGAACCAACTTCCTCGGGAAAACTAAACAGATCTAATTCCGTGCCAAGTTTGCGATGATCACGCTTCTCAGCCTCAGCAAGGAAATCTAGATATTCCTTTAACGCTTCCTTTGTGGGCCAAGCAGTTCCATATAGGCGCTGCAATGACTCCTGACTCTGGTCGCCGAGCCAATAGGCTGCGGAAGAGCGCATCACTTTAATAGCATTTGAAGGGATGTACGTTGTGTCAGGCACATGGGGGCCTCGACACAGATCTCCCCAGCAACGCTCTCCTGTCTTGGTATTCACGTTGTCATAGATGGTGAGTTCGGCTCCCCCCACTTCCATTACATCGGCATCAAGAACGGTCGCTCCCTGGTCCGCCTGAATTAGCCGTAGCTTGAAAGGTTCTCCCGCCAGTTCCTTTACCGCATCAACTTGATCAACCACTCGTCGTTTAAATGTTTGGCGTGTTTTGATTATCGCTTGCATTTCTTTTTCGATATCACTCAAAGTCTCAGGCGTGAAAGCTTCTGGGAGATCGAACTCGTAGTAGAAGCCATCTTTAATAGGAGGCCCAATGCCCAACTTTGCTGCCGGGATCAGTTTCTGTGTGGCCTGGGCAGCAATATGTGCGGTGGAATGACGAAGAACAGCAAGCCCTTCTTCCGAGTCAATAGCTACACCCTCGACAAGATCTCCGGATTGCAGTTCAGTTGCAAGATCAACGAGCACCCCGTTCACCCTCATGACAACAATGCCCGTGGTCTTGGGGAAGAGGTCTAGTCCCGTTGCGCCATCAGGATGCTCGGTCACTTCGGTGCCGTGATCAGTGATCAGTGTGAGTTGCACGAACGGGAGGCCTTTCTCGATCATTGAGGCAAAAGCCTCTTCTCATTCGGTGGGCGATACTGGGTTCGAACCAGTGACCCCTCGCGTGTGAAGCGAGTGCTCTACCACTGAGCCAATCGCCCGAATTCAGTCATAACCGTACCCGCTCCAAGCACCTATAGCCCACAGCGCATCCATGAATCACCGAATCTCAATACCGAAATGCACCTCATGAGGGTTTACCGTAGGAAGTGACGGGAATTTCCCCGTCACTTCCCTGTCCGACATGAAAGTAGGAATCTTTATGAAGAATCGCATTCCCTGGCGAGTAATGAGTAGTGCAGTTGCAAGTATTGCCCTCATTGGAAGCGCTCTCACCGTTGGAGCACCTGCTGCTCATGCGGCTACCTCCAACCTCAGTGGACCTAACCAGGCAGTCGTGGCACAGTCCGTGACCTTTACATTGGCCAACCCCTCAATGGGTTTATGGTCTCTCCAGTCCATTACTGGAACCCAGTCCCCTCAAACTTTGGCCACTCAAAGCGTTGGTACAGGTGCATCACAAGTTCAGTTCACGTTTGTGACACCATCAACAGCAACTGGGAATGCGCCACTCGTCATTTCCGCGCTTAATACTGACACCGGTGACACTTCAAATTCAGTTAATCTCAATGTCACTGCCGTGGCAACGACAACTACCATCACAGCGCCAAATGTTGCCACCGTTGGACAGCCCTTTCAGGTAAATATTCTTGTTTCAAGTTCTGGCGGAAGTTCCTATTCACCAATAGGACAAGTTAGGGTCACTGATGCCAACAATGTAGTAATAAACACCAGTGTGTTGACTGCCAGCCCGGGAACGGGTACGTCATTTGCTTATTTCAATTTCACACCACCCGCGGCTGGCACTTTCTTCTTTATTGCCACATATCTGCCCTCATCTGGAAGTCAGGCAACTGCATCCGCTCCGTCGGCACAAGATGCAGTGATCGCCACGCCAAGCGGAAACACAATTGCACTGTCTCTCCCCCCCTCACTTAACCAAGGGACTCCCGTCAATTTGTTGGCAACGGTCTACCCTTCAAGCATTCAAGGAACCGTTGCGTTCACTTTGAACGGTAACGGAATCAGCCCGGCAGTCCCTATTGTTAATGGAAGGGCCACTTACACATGGACGCCTAATGTTTCGGGCACAGTAACCATGGGAGCCAACTACACGACACCCAATGGGGGCTTTGGCCAGACAAGCCAGTCCATTAACATCGTGGCTGCTCCTGCCGCGGCCGATGTAATCACTCTCGTACAGCCAGGCTGGGGGGCATGGGTCAATGGCGGCTCTTACAGCATGGGCAACGGCTCTAACTTCACGTTCCAGGCGAGCACACTCTCAGGTGCGCCCGTGACATTAGCTGAAACAGGACCATGTGTCGTGCAGGGTCTTACCCTTCAGGTCAACACAGGCTCAGGCGTATGCAACATGAAAGCAACTTCCCGGGGCGGTAACGGCTATTCGGGTGTCACCTATAACTACACGATCAACTTAGTACCAGGTCAACAGTCGGCAACCTTGTCGGCACCAGCATCAGGTCGCTACAAGGTCGGTCGTGTGTTGGTCCTCGAATCACCTGGTCAGCAAGACACCAATGCGGGTCAGAACATCAACTGGAATGTCAAGAAACCTGGCAAGAAGACCTGCCAACTTCTTTACCCCAACAATGGAGCGGTCACATTGAAGATCAAGCGCAAGGGCTCCTGCACAGTAATTGGATCAGCACCTGGTGTCGATGGTCAATGGCTGAAGTTCCAAACGGCTCGTAACTACACGGGACGCTAATTCAATTCATCCAAATGCGCGGCACCTTTCCCGGTGCCGCGCATTTGTAATTTTTCCACTTATTTATCCAACTCTTGATAGTGCCTCATTACCTGAGTTGTGGCATTCCCAATACCTGCGAACTTTCTATCACCAAACTGCACAACTGGATGAACCCCTCTGGTACTTGAGGTCACAAAGATTTCATCTGCACTTTCAAGATCAGACAGAGAAAGAGGGGCTTCATGGACCCAGCCATTTTCTAGAAGCACTCCCCGAACAATCCCCGGTAGTAGGCCAGCTGTTTTTGCTGGAGTAAGCACTCTTCCACCTTGAACGACGAAGATATTTGACGTGGCACCTTCACTCAGATTCCCCTCATTATTGACGTAGATGGCCTCAGAGAACCCTCGCTCCTGCGCCCACTTAAGACCCAAAATATTGTCCGCATACGAAGTGGTCTTCACGCCAACCAATGGGGAATTTTCATTCCGCCTCCATGGCAGCACAACACATGATGTGGTTTCTGGCCAAGGCTGCATAGGAATACAAGTAATAAGAACACTAGGCTCGCCACCACACTCTGTGACAGTCACGCGCAGGCGACTCAATGGGACATGGCGAGTATTGGCATTGACTAACTCACTTATACCCAAGCGCAAAAGATCCTCGTTTAGTCGCCCTGTTCCTAGGTATTCCCAAGCGCTTATCAGTCGATCGAGATGCCTTTCAAGAAATTCAACGTGGGCGTCAGCCACTCTCAACGTCTCAAAAACGCCCATTCCCACTAAAAAACCACGATTGGTAACTGAAACTTTGGGATCAGTGGTTAATTCGCCATCGAGCCAACTGAGGTTGGTATTCACAATGACCACGAAGTCACTTCAGCAAGGCGGCGAGCCTTCAATTCCGTTTCTTCCCATTCGTTGGCTGCATCCGAGTTCCAGGTGATACCCGCACCAGTGCCAAATTTCAAATACTCTCCCTGGATCCAAAATGTTCGAATGGCGACTGCCAACTCTGCCTGTTGAGTGTCCGAGTCAACCCATCCGAAAGCTCCGCAATAAAAATTTCTTTGTTCAGTTTCCAATTCCGATATCAGCTTCAGAGCTGTTGACTTGGGTGCGCCTGTGACAGAGCCTGGCGGGAAGGTAGCATCAACGAGTTCTGACCATCCTGCACCACTTTCGAGTGTCGCAGTGATGGTGGACACCAATTGCACCAACCCCGGATGCATTTGGATTTCCATAAGGTCACTGACGAACACACTCCCCGTTTCCGCACAGCGCGAAAGGTCATTACGCACTAGATCTACGATCATGATGTTCTCTGCTTCATCTTTGGCAGAGATTCCCGATGGTTCAACTGCCGTTCCCTTAATCGGCCCAGAAGTAATCATTGATTGCCGTCGAGACAAAAAGAGCTCTGGGCTGGCACTAGCGATGTGGACTTCCTGCTCAGGCAATCGAAGGGCGCTCCCGAATGGCGCTGGATTCCCCTTCTGCAGCAATACATCTAACGCCATGATGTCTCTTTTTTCGGGCAGCGCAGCTGTTCTGATGCGACAGATATTGACTTGGTAAACCTCGCCGCATTCAATTCGCTCTCTTGTAGTTTCGACTGCACTGATATACCGATCTCGCTCTAGCGAACTTCGCCAATCATTTGTTGGCACCCCACTCCAGGAACCAATTGCGCCAGGATCGTGGCTCAACTCGCCCCAAGTCGCGAATTTGGCCAGCACGGGATCACCTTCAAAGGGAATTGCCACAGCCCACCGACCACCTCTGTCAAGATCTCCAATGTTGCTGGAGACTTGAACCAGATCGGAGGCATAAATATCCCCAAATCGCGCCATGGGCATGAGAGCCATGGTCATAGCCTGCCGGTTGGCTCACACTTTGACCAACCCGCTACCACTTGGGGAGAGCTAACTTGGGTCGGATATGGTTTGCTTTCGCCTGATGATCCTCGTTGGGCACGCGGACGTAGCGCAGCTGGTAGCGCATCACCTTGCCAAGGTGAGGGTCGCGGGTTCGAATCCCGTCGTCCGCTCGAAGGTTTGAATTACGCCTTCAAGGTGGAGTGGCCGAGAGGCGAGGCAACGGCCTGCAAAGCCGTGTACACGGGTTCAAATCCCGTCTCCACCTCGCAATCCCATAACTTCACAACACCCACAGGGCGATTGGCGCAGGGGTTAGCGCGCTTCCTTGACATGGAAGAGGTCACAGGTTCGATTCCTGTATCGCCCACTTCAGAAGTGCTTGATTTACCTTCATTTGCGGTGCTTGGGTTCGCCATATCTCAGACTTTATGTCAAGATCATGTCATGGGAGTGGTCACTGCCGGCGGCTCCCTTGGATATCGCCTTGCCACCGTTGTGCTCATAATCGCGGGCTTGATCGGAATGCACCACATGGTAAGCGTGGCTTGCTCAGCTGTTCTCAATCCCCATGGTCCATCGCATGAACTCGAATTCACAAATATTGAATTGATCCCTGCTTTACCGACAATATCCCGTGCCGAAACCTATTTTCATCCCTCGGAAATCGATTCACCTGCTCTGGACAGGCACGTAGGTCTTGACTGCTTGGCAATACTTCTTGTTATTGCCATTGCCATTCCTATTCTTCGCGAGTTAATGAATCGCAGGAAACCTTTGGGCCACGCTCATGAAAATGTCCAATCGAGATATTTTCAAGCTACCCACCCGCCCGACCTGAAGCGACTCTCTATCAGTAGAACATGAGTTCCGGTCCAAATTAGACCGAATCCTTGGCACTCATTGTGCTTAATCATTCAACTCGTGAATTTACGATAGGACACAAATAATGTTTACACAGCAATCCTTAACGAAAAAAGTAATGAAACTTTCTGCCTTGGTTCTAGCTGGAGGACTGGCACTAAATGCCTGCTCTACGAACCATGACTCCATGGATATGGAGCCACTTTCTGAAGACGCCAACGCGGCAGACGTAATGTTCGCTCAAATGATGATTCCGCATCATGAACAAGCGGTGGTAATGGCCGACCTTGCGCCTAATAGAGCTGCTGATCCACAAATTCTGGCTTTGGCCTTGGATATCAAGCAAGCTCAATCGCCTGAAATCGAACTCATGGAGTCGTGGCTGGATACGTGGGGCATCGACCCATTGCCTGCGGACGAAGCTATGCAAGCACACGGCTCACATGGCATGGACGGCATGCTCACTGACGAACAATTAAGCGAACTCGAGGCATCAGAGGGTGGGCTTTTCGACGATTTATTTGCCGCACTCATGATTGAACACCACGAAGGAGCGGTCGCCATGGCGCAGGATGTCTTAACTTCTGGGAAAGATCCGGCGGTAGCGCAGTTGGCGCGCGAAATTATTGCCACCCAAGAGAAAGAAATTCTTCAATTACGAGCTCTGCTCAACGAAGGATCGAGTAACCAATCCATGGTTATTAGCCCCGCGATGGGGCACATTCATGGAGCAATAGTTGGTACTGATGCTCTTCTCTTGGGAACTCATGACGGTGTTCATAGCGTTGATTACACGACCGGCAGGTCCCAGCGAGTGGGCAACTCGCGAGACGACATGATGGCTTTCTCGGGCGACCCCGACACTTTGCTCGTTGCTAGCGGCCATCCTGGAATGGGATCAACGCTACCCAATCCCCTGGGATTGATCACCAGTGCTGATTCCGGATTGAGTTGGAATGTCGAGAGCCTTTTGGGTGAAGTGGACTTTCATTCACTAGCTGTGAATGGCACGCAACTCGTAGGGTGGGACACTCGTGGGTTCATTCAATATTCTCTTGATGGTGGTCGAACTTGGGTCTCTGGTCCGCAAATTACGGCCACATCACTGACCTGGTTTGCTAGTAGAGTTTGGGTTGCCACGGTTGAATCTGGCTTAACCACCTGGACTCCGGGTGAATCGTCGCTAACACCTAACGGCGCCCCCGCAGTGTTAGTAGCTGCCTCTCCCAATGGCGAAGCCCTGTGGCGTGTTGATCGAGAAGGGTCCATACACCGAACTTTTGACGGCGACTCGTGGGACCGGATCGGATCAGTGAGTCGCATTGAAGCATTCGCTGCGGACGTCAGCACAGCCTACGCAATCACCGGGACTTCACTAGAGATCATTACTGCGCCCAATTGATGGATAGTAAGTGATAGATGGTAGGTGACTGCGAAACTTCGACATCTCGTTATCTGTATATGACTTTGACGGACTAGTGTCAGCGTTGTGAGCGATCCTCTTTCTGGAGTTCGGGTAGTTGACCTTACCTCAAATATCGCGGCCCCTTTCGCTGGTGCGGTGCTAGCCGACTTAGGTGCCAGCGTTGTTCATATCGAACCACCTCATGGCGATGACTCGCGTCGAATGAGCCCGGTGATTGGACGCGAATCTGCATATTTCCGAGTTGTTAACCGTGGGAAAGTGTTTCGCACTCTTGATCTAAGAAGCGACGACGACTTGGACGCACTGATGAACCTGATCGTCCACGCGGATGTATTCCTCACGAATCTTCGGCCCAAACGACTAGAGGAATTACGACTGGATGAGCCATCGCTCAGAAAAAACTACCCACAACTAATTGCTGGTTACCTCACTGCTTACGGTGATCACACTGACGAAGGGAACCAATCCGGTTACGACGGGGTTATCCAAGCAAGAACTGGAATCTTAGGTGTGACCGGAACAGATGATCCTGCTCGAGCGGGGGTGTCACTATTAGATATCGGATCCGGGACGTGGCTTGCGCTTGGTGTGATCAGTGCCCTCTTCCATCGAGAGAAAACAGGGGTCGGCTCATGTATTTCCACGTCCCTGATGGAGACCGGAGTGCACTGGTCTAGTTATCACATTGCAGCTCACCAAGTCCACGGACTGGCCTCAACCAAGAGTGGTTCGGAACATCCTGCTTTCGCTCCCTACGGGATCTTCAATGCATCAGACGGCCAGGTACTTGTTGGTGTGGGAGGAGATTCGGTGTTCATCAGAATCTCGCGGGCACTCTCGGCAGAGTGGATGATCGATGATCCTCGATTCTCTTCGAATACCGCCAGAGTTGCTCATCGCGAGACTCTCAGGCTCGAGTTTGAAAAGATCTTGAACACATTGACAACGGAGCAAATAGTCAAGGTTTTACGCCAAGCAGATGTTCCAGTTGACATAGTCCAACTTCCCGAGGACCTACTCCATGACCCAAGTGCGGCTGCCCAACTTGGGAACCAGGAATTGCGCATTCCTGCGCTTCCCTTCCGCATTAACCAGGAATACCCCAGTGCTTAGGGCGATGATTTTCGAAACAGTGCAGCCACAATGGCAACGAGAATGGTTGCCAACACAATTTGAGTGATGAAAGTGAGCCAGAATCCCCAGTCAGCTGCCTGACCAATCAGTAGTCCACCTCCCGCACCAACGACACCTATGAAGACCGTCATGAGACACCCAATGGGCTGCATGGAAGGGACGAGTATGCGAGCAATAAGCCCAATGACAACACCCGCTAAGAGACCGCTGAGAATTCCTTCAATTTCCATTCTCTAACCCAACCATCTGCACCCCCGATTCGGCAAGTGCGGCGAGCCGGGAAAGGCATCGAAAATATTTCTTTCGATACCCCCCTTTAAGCATTTCCTCACTGAACACCTGATCCAGTCGGATTCCACTATTAATTACGGGTACAGAGCGGTCATAAAGGCGATCGACAAAGGTGACGAATCGCAATGCTTGAACTTGATCACGAAGTGGCCGTATTCCCACTAGACCCAACAAAGAGATGCTTTCCACCAGGGCTCCGTACTTGGCCGGGTGTAATGTCGAAAGCTGCAAAAGCAACTCCTGCCACTCAACAATGACGGCACCCTTAGCTTCTTCGGCACTGACAAATGAGTGAACTTCAGTGTCTGTGAGGGGCTCTGCATAAAATGAGAGATCCCGATGACGGTAGTCCGGGCCTTCAATGCGAATTGTGTCGAAATGTGCGGCTAAGCCTTGTATTTCTCGGACAAAATCCTCAGCAGCAAATCTTTCCTCACCCAAACGATCTGGCAAGGTATTGGATGTGGCCGCCAAAAACACGCCCGCCTGCACCAACTCCCCAAGGAATGTGGACATAAGAACGGTATCCCCCGGATCATCGAGTTCAAATTCATCTATACACACCAGTGCGTTGCCGGAAAAGATCTCTACTGCTTGACGGAACCCGAGTAGTCCGATGATGTTCGTGTATTCAACAAATGTTCCGAATGATTTGGCCGTCGCCTGCGTGGCGTGCCACAGAGCAGTGAGCAGGTGAGTCTTACCCACTCCAAAACCGCCATCCAAATAAACACCGGGACGCACCTCCGGTGGCTGGCCTCGACCAAATAAACCCTTGGGGCGCCGAGGCTTGCCGGCATTAATTCGCACGCTGAAAGTCGCCAGCGCGTCTCGAGCAGCCGCCTGCGTGGGTTGGGCTGTGTCGGGAAGGTAGTTGGCGAATGAAGAACCCGAGAACTGGGGTGGTGGAACCAATCCTTCCAGTATCTGGTCAACGCTGACATCGGGTGATATCTCTGAAAGGCGCCGCACGAGCCCGAGCCTAAAGCCTCCGAGGCAGTCTGGGTGGGCGCCACTAGGCTCTCAGGGTGAGTATCTCCACCGAAGTCTTTTTATTCTTCGCCATTGGGCTGTTTGCCTTTGGGCTCGTCTTTGTTCTCTTGGGGCTATCCAGCGAACGGAGTTATTGGGCGCAGCGAGATCCCTCGGGTAACGCCAAGAGAGATGCAACCAAATTTCACACCATCTACCACCGAGCGTTCTCTATCGCCGCTGGAGAGTATCGGGCACCGCTACGGATTGCCGCGATTGGCGTTGTCCTGTGGTATTTCGCGCTCGCGGCGCTAATTTTGATGATCATCTCAATCGTCTTTTAGCCGAGGCCCTGCTCGATGCGATACCAACTAAACTAAATGCCGCTCCAGAGCGGTTAAATGTCGGGCTGACAGGACTTGAACCTGCGACCTTCCGGCCCCCAGCCGGACGCGCTACCAAACTGCGCCACAGCCCGCTTGCTGCAGGCGGAACACTATCCCATGGGGCGTTTGCACCCGGCAGCGTGATCGCTTACACCTAGCGACGTGATCTCTTCTCCCTTACCCGCATCACAACTCGGATTGGAGTGCCGTCAAATCCGAACTCCTCGCGCAATCGCCTCTCAATAAATCGGCGGTATCCTGCTTCAAGAAATCCAGTAGTGAATAGCGCGAATGTTGGCGGGCATGCAGAAACTTGTGTACCGAAGAGGATTCGAGGCTGCTTCCCACCCCTCAGTGGATGTGGGTGTGCGGCGGTGAGATCCCCAAAGAATCTATTCAGTGTTCCGGTGGGAACTCTGGAATCCCAGTTATCCAAAGACAACTCAAGTGCAGGCGCCAACTTCTCCACATGTCTTTTTGTTTTTGCTGAAATATTCACAGTTGGGGCCCAACTCACCTGGGCGAGCTCGCGATCAATTTCGCGTGCCAAGTAGTGACGGCGTTCCTCGTCGGTCAAGTCCCATTTATTGAAAGCGATGACTAGGGCGCGCCCAGACTCAATCACCATCGAAATAATTCTTTGGTCCTGTTCACTCAGAGGTTCCGAAGCATCAATCAGGACAATCGCGACCTCAGCACGATCTAGGGCAGCTTGCGTCCGCAATGTCGCGTAATACTCATGTCCTGAGGCTTCCTTTACCCGCTTGCGAATTCCCGCCGTATCGACAAACCACCATAGGCGATCACGAATCTCGACCAATTCATCTACCGGATCAACTGTTGTTCCAGCGACATCATCGACAACAACTCGCTCTGAGCCCGCCAGAGCATTCAATAGAGAGGATTTACCCACATTGGGCTTGCCAAGAAGGGCAACCCTGCGCGGGGTTCCCTCTTTGGCCTGACCTGAACCAAATTCTGGTAACAATGCGACAACAGCATCGAGTAAGTCGCCGGATCTACGGCCATGCAGACCTGATACGGGGTGCGGCTCACCAATCCCAAGGCCCCACAGAGCTGTTGCTTCAAGTTCCGCATTGTGGTCATCGGCTTTATTGGCCACCAGAATCGTTGGCTTTCCTGATTTGCGAATTACTTCGACCACAGCCTCGTCGGTAGTTGTAGCACCTACCGTGGCGTCCACGACGAAAAGGACGACATCGGCCTCATTAATAGCGCGCTCTGCCTGACCGGCAATCTGGGAATGAATACCTCGTGCATTGCGCTCCCAACCACCAGTGTCGACAACCAGAAATTTGCGCCCATTCCACTCGGCTTCATAACTGACCCGGTCACGCGTGACTCCTGGAACGTCTTCCACTACCGCTTCGCGGCGCCCAATAATTCGATTCACAAGGGTTGATTTGCCAACATTAGGGCGCCCCACAATGGCCACCACCGGTAAATTCGCCGTTGATTCCAACTCTGCCAATTCAAGGTCAAAGTCACCGAATTCTTCCCGAGCGGCGGCTAACGCTGCAGCCAGAAACTCATCCTCATTGAGTTCTTCATCACTGAAGTCTTCTTCGATGGGAAGCTCGCTTGATTCCTCACCAAATACATCTTGATTGCGTTCTGTCACCGTGCTGCCTCTCCACCTAATCTGTGCAGCACCATCTGCCGATGATCCTGAAGTAATTGTCTGCACCACTCCGACATATATCGACTGGCACCAACAAGACCACCGTGCTCGGACTCCATAAGACCTGATTCAGATGGTTCTTTCCCTTGGCCAAAGTACACGTTGACAGATGATCGGACGGCAGGAGCCTTTCCCTGCCACTCCAACACTGCGCCATGGGACATATTTACCCAAAGGGATACTGGAACCACCACAGCTTGTGACTGCAGGACCACGAAACCTGGGTCTACCATTTGGGAATCCATGATGATTACTCCACCTGCCAGCAAAACCTCAAGGCTGGCTAATTGCGCCCCGATGGAATACGGAGGGCTCAGTGGAAAATCACCACCGATCTCAGGAATACTCGGATCTGTCAACACATGTGAGGGACGTGTAAGGATTGATTTAATCAATAACATTCCTGCGGAACCCACACCTGAACAAAGGACTATCACGCCCACTTGTGGATGATCTCCGTCAGTGGCAACGTGATACGTACCAACAACTTTGATTCGGTACATCAGTTGTCCAATAAGTGAACCGATATTTCTGGCGTGTGCCGAGCGATTGAACTTGTGAACTGTCACGTTAAGGAATATTTCTGTTGAGCCATCATGTAGATCTCCCGCACGACTTGTTCCTGAGATCGCAAACTGGTGTCAATGACTATGGCATCAGGGGCAGCTCGCAATGGGGAGATCTCTCTCGAGGAATCCTTCAGATCCCTCTCCTCAATCATTTGTTGCATTTTCTGAAGTTCTTCCTCAGACGGACTGAGTCCAACCTCAGCAGCGCGTCGAATTGCTCGTGTTCGTGGATCAGCTGTCAGAAAAATCTTCAATTTGGCATCCGGTAAAACCACTGTGCCGATGTCTCGACCCTCAATGACCACTCCGTGGCGTGATTCACGAACTGTCTCGCGCTGTAGTTCCACCAGCCGCTCCCTAACGGTCGAGAGGGCGCTCACGGCACTGACAGCCGAAGTCACCTCCTCTGAGCGGATTTCCGCGGTGACATTGTCGCCATTTACCACGACGGACACAGAATCAGGCTGCGTATTAATAACGACCTTGGAATTATGAGCTATTTGGCCCACCAAGTTCGAATCTGATGGATCGACCCCAGAACTCAAGACTGCCCACGTAATCGCTCTATACATGGCCCCCGTATCCAACATGACCCAATTGAGTGTGCTGGCAACTTGGCGGCTCACCGACGATTTCCCCGATCCTGCAGGGCCATCAATGGCAATAACCAGATCGGTCACGTGCTACCTCGTGAATCAAATCCTTGAGATACGAGGCCAGATTCCAAGATGTGGGCTTCACCCGACCGGACAAATAATTGGACAATGCCAGAGGGTCTACCCATGACATGCTCGATTCGAACATCTTCCAGATTGACATCTAATCCGCCAGCAGCGGTAAACAGCTCTGCAAGTGAGCCCGGTTTATCAGAGATCATGACACTGACGGATTCAAATGGCACATTTTGTCCTCCGTGCTTGCCCGGAACCCGAGATCTTCCCTGATTACCGCGAGCGAGTACTTCATCAATGACCTTGGAATCACCGGTTGCGATTGCAGCACGTAGCCGGTTCATGGAAGAAATGACTGAGTCCATAACACCGACGACTTCCGAAGAATTAGCTAGGAGAATTTCTTTCCACAACGCGGGGTCAGAGGCAGCTAGTCGAGTCATTTCACTCAGCGCAGCACCTGAAATTGCGAGATCTTCTGAATTTTGATCAGCTAACTCTCCTGCCAAAACACTCGCGAGAATTTGCGGGGCATGTGATACGAGAGCTACCACTCGATCATGATGTTCGACTCCCATTTGCACCCATGAACTTCCCAAAAGTTCAATGGTTCGCTCTATTGCTCGCACTCGATCTGGATCACTAGCGGAACTCGGGGTTACGACCCACACGCGATCTTCGAAGAGATCTGCGCGTGCTGCAAGCGGACCCGACACCTCGCGGCCTGCCATGGGATGAGCACTTACTAAACGGGCAGGGTCAACACCCAAGTGGATTGCACTCGTCAAGACGGTATTTTTGACCGATGTTACATCTGTGATCGTTGCTTTAGCGAAATCGTGAGAAGCCGTAGCCAAAACCTGCGCAGCCTGCATTGGAGGCACACAAACAAACACAATGTCTGGCGCATCTTCCTTGCTGAACACTTTCAACCCAATAGCCCGAGCAATGTCAAGATGCTCCGGATTGATATCGGCAATGGTTACGTCGATCGATTTTCTCGAGAGGGCCAGCGCAATAGACGCCCCAATTAGTCCACATCCAATAACGTGAACACGTGGAAATGCATCAACAGACGCCATCAGTCTTTCGCCTCGGGAACATGCGGAAGATCAGAACGAAGGGCTTCGGCTCCCCGAAGATATACATGCTGAATATCCGCGCGAGAACGATCTGTCTCCACGTGAGCCATAATGCGCACCACTTTTTGTAGAGCGCCGTGAACATCCATCTCTTGGGCGCACATCAACGGAACATCATGCATTCCGTGGAGCCTGGCTCCCGCTGCAGGGAATGCGCATTGAAGATCAGGCGTCCCGGTGAGAAATAAACTAATAACATCCTCACGACCTATGTCATTGCGCGAGAGCATTGAAGAAAGTAACTCGCCCACGGCTTCGGCCATTTCGGTGGAATCATCCTGAGAAAGGCAGGTAGCACCTCGAATCGCACGAATGGCCATGTCGGAAGTCTACTGAGAGTCACTCACAATCCAGCCGCCGTATAAAGGGATCTAAGCTCTGGTCCAGAAAGGATCCTTATGCTGCCTGGTTTTTGCTGACCTAGGTGGATTGGGCCGATTCGCGTGCGCACCAGAGCGGTGACCGGAGATCCCACGGCTTCAAACATCCGGCGAACAATTCGATTTCTCCCCTCATGAATCACGATCTCCACCATTGCCGCATTCTTGGCCCGGGTAATCACCCGCGCCTTATTGGCGGCAGCGGGTCCATCGTCCAATTCAACTCCACTGACGAGTGCTTGGACTTCTTGACCACTTATCTCCTTAACCGTCGCAATGTAGGTTTTGTCTACTGCATGCTTTGGATGCGTAAGTCGATTGGCCAGTTCGCCATCGTTGGTGAGAAGCAGTAATCCTTCTGTCTCAGCGTCAAGTCGCCCAACATGAAACACTCGCGTAGCCGAGTCACGGATAAAGTCACCCACACAGGGTCTCCCCTGGTCATCGGACATTGTCGTAAGAACCCCTAATGGTTTATTGAGTACCAACACAATCGTGTCCGCTTTGGTTGGTACTCGTTCACCATCGACGTGAATGACATCTACTTCCGGGTCCACTCGAGTACCTTGTTCAAGAACAACTTTCCCGTTGACTGTCACGCGACGACGCTCAATCAAATTCTCACATGCACGGCGGCTACCTAAGCCAGCCTGAGATAGAACCTTTTGAAGCCTGACACCCTCACCCGATTCGGGATTACTCGAATCAAGTTTGTTAATCACCAGAAGCTACCGACTCAAGAACCGCATCTAGATCGGCCAGATCCGGTAGGTGCTCTGCAAGTGGTGGTAGATCCTCCAAAGATGCAATACCCATACGTTCGAGAAAGAAGGAAGTGGTTTTATAGAAGATGGCACCAGATTCATGCTCTGTGCCGGCTTCTTCGATCAGGCCTCGAGTCAACAGCGTCTTTATCACTCCATCGATGTTGACTCCTCGTACAGCACTAACTCGACCGCGCGTGACCGGTTGACGGTAAGCAATTACGGCAAGAGTTTCGAGCGCGGCTTGTGTCAATCGCGCTTGCTGCCCATCGATTACCCAACGCTCAATAAGCGGTGAACACTCGGCCCGGGTGTAGAAGCGCCAGCCTCCAGCGACCTCTCGCAGGTCAAAACCTCGCTCCTGATCTGTGTATTGCGCAGCCAAATTTCGCAGAGTGGTATCCACATCAGTTTCCGGCTCGCGGGTGATCTGCGCAAGGTCACGCGCAGTCAGTGGTTCATCACTCAGGAGTAAGAGAGCCTCCAACGCAGCCGCAAGAGTTGGTGCGCCCAGACTGTCGCTCACTGGCTCTTCATATTCTGAATTCTCGGTCATAATTCCTCTTCCATTATCTGGATAGATACTTCTGCAACGGTATTGGACTCCACGGCGTCAATTTCACGCTCCACATCGAATTCATCGGTGACATCGACCTCCCCGTCGTCCTGTCCCACCCAGCGAATAGTGAGATCACCCAAGGGTGAAATTTGCTCAAAGACCACCGCCTGTTCCCGATATAGCTCCAATAACGCCAAGAATCGGCCGACAATCAAGAGCGTTGTGTCACAGTCCGCTGTCAATGCTCGGAAAGTTGTTGCTCGCACTCTCCGAAGACGGTCCACAATAATTGCTGCTTGTTCACGAACCGACACTCTTTGCACATGGATATGACCAAGTCCCACTTCCTCCACAGGCTTTGGAGTGAGGGCTTTTGCCGCCATGGCGGCAAACTGTTCTGGACCAAGACCAATCATTACCTCGGGGAGCATGTCTGCAAACTGTGGCTCTAAGCCAACCGTTCTCGGGAATGATTTACTCGCCGAGTTCATCATGTCCGTAAAGATCACAGTAATTTCTTTGTAGGCGCGGTACTGCAAGATACGGGCAAATAACAGATCACGGGCTTCGAGTAACGCGAGATCTTCTTCATCTTCTACTTCTCCTCGAGGAAGAAGTCGGGCCGCTTTGAGGTCAAGAAGTGTGGCTGCAACGACAAGGAAGCTACTGGTCTCATCCAGGTCCCATGAATCACCCTGCACACGAATGTGAGAAATGAAATCATCAGTCACTTGATGAAGCGCTAGTTCTGTGACTTCAAGTTTATGCTTGGAAATCAACGATAGAAGGAGATCAAACGGTCCTTCGAAATCTCCCACCTTGACTGAGAAACCACCCTCGCCGACAACTCCCTGAGTGGATTCGGCCGCCACGGATGTCACCTGGCGAGGACCTCTCGAGCAAGCCGCCGATAGGCAACTGCTCCAGAACTCGAGGCCGCGAACTCGGTGATGGGTTCGCCGGCCACAGCTGAATCGGGAAACTTCACTGTCCGGTTGATGGTGGTGGTGAAAACAGTGTCTCCAAATGCACCAGTTACGGACTCCAACACCTCACGACTATGTAGCGTGCGTGGATCATGCATGGTGGGCAAAACCCCAACTATTGTGAGTTGGGGATTGAGTCTGGAGATCACCTTGTCAATGGTGTCCTTGAGAAGGGCCACACCCCGAAGTGCGAAATACTCGGTCGCCATGGGGATAATCACTTCATTACTGGCCGTTAAGGCATTGAGGGTGAGAAGGCCCAATGAAGGCTGGCAATCAATGAGGACAAAGTCGTAGTCGCCAATAACAGGTTCTAGTGCTCGCTGAAGGGCATACTCGCGACCGACTTCGCTCACCAATTGAACTTCGGCGGCAGACAGATCAATATTGCTTGGGATCAGATCAAGACCCTTCACTTTGGTGGAGATGATGACATCGCCAACATGGCATTCATTATCAGTAAGCAGGTTATAGATCGACAGGTCTGAGGCGTGCGGGTTGAGACCCAATGCAACCGAAAGCGCACCTTGGGGATCGAAATCCACGAGTAGCACCTTGCGTCCGTACCCAGCAAGGGCCGCTCCCAGGGAAACGGTGGAAGTGGTCTTGCCAACTCCACCTTTTTGATTGACCATGGCGATAATTCGAGCGGGCCCGTGCTCTATAACCGCGGGCGGCTCAGGAATATCAGGCAGATGAGCGAATTCGGACTCAGACATGGTGGGATCAGCCTACTGTGTCATCCGGGCATCGTGAGGCATTGGCGTGTGGAGAATGATTGGAGAATGTCTCGAATTTGGGCTACAAGGCCCGAGGATGTGCGCCTGAATAGACCTCACGCAGGGTATCCACGGTCACCATGGTGTAAATCTGAGTTGTTGTCACGGAGGAATGACCCAAGAGTTCCTGCACCGATCGAACATCGGCTCCCCGCTCGAGCAGATGGGTGGCATAACTATGTCGGAAACTATGAGGTGTTACGCCCGGAATCCCTGCTTCATGGGCAGCCTCGGCAACAATTTCCCATGCACTCTGTCGTGATAGGGGCCTGCCTCGAGTATTGAGAAATATCCGATAACTCAGACCCCCCTTATTCTTGGCAAGTAACGCTCCGCGCTCTTCCTGGAGATATCGGTTGACGGCTCCAAGTGCTACCGAACCCACGGGGACCAATCTCGATTTATTGCCTTTCCCCGTGACAACGACTGTTTCGGTGTCGAAGTCAAGATCGTCCAGATCTAATCCCACAAGTTCAGATATTCGAATCCCGGTACCATACAAAAATTCAATGACGGCCGTATTTCGCTGTGGCAGCGAGGTGTTTCCTGCCGCTTCAATCACAGATACCACACTGTCATATGCCAGCGCTTTCGGAAGTCGCCGCGAAACACTCGGCGGTCGAATATCTACTGCAGGATTTGAGGCTTCCCAGCCTTCTTCGACAGCAAACTTATGGAACCCCCTCACTGAGATTACCGTTCGAGCTGCACTTGACGTACTTAAATCCCCAGCCAACGAGGCCGAGAAGTCACTCACTGAATTTGCCGTGATTAGTGCCAGATCGACGATTCCATGGTGTTCACACCACTGGACATAACGCTCCAGATCTCGGCGATAAGCCGCAACCGTGTTGGTGGAGAGTCCCCGTTCAATACTTACATGATCGAGGTAACCGCGAATTGCAGTTGCAATTTTCAGGTGAGTAGCCGTTCAACATTTGTGAGTGGTAAATCAAATGACTCGGCAACCGCTGCATAGGTGACTTGGCCATCATGGACATTCAAGCCGAGTGCAAGTGCGGGATCATCGGCTAAGGCTTTCCTCCAGCCCTTATCCGCTAATGCGACTGCATATGGCAAAGTCACGTTGGTCAATGCATAGGTGGATGTATGTGGAACAGCTCCAGGCATATTCGCCACGCAGTAGAAGACCGAGTTGTGAATCGGGTACGTTGGATCGGCATGGGTAGTGGGTCGGGAATCCTCAAAGCAACCGCCCTGGTCAATGGCGATGTCAACGAGGACTGATCCCGTCTTCATGCGGGACACCAGATCATTAGAGATTAATTTAGGTGCCTTCGCGCCAGGGACGAGTACCGCTCCAATAACCATGTCTGCGTCGAGAACTGCGCGCTCAATTTCATAGGCATTAGACGCTACTGTTTGCATATGCCCTTGGTAGATGGCATCGACTTGGCGTAGTCGAGCGATGTTTTTGTCGAGCAGGAGGACTTCGGCCTGCATGCCCAAGGCAATGGCTGCGGCGTTCATGCCAGCGACGCCTGCGCCCAGAACAACTACCTTCGCAGCGTACACACCGGATACTCCACCCATGAGGACACCGCGTCCGCCATGAGCGCGCATGAGTGCATGGGAGCCAACCTGCGGTGCGAGACGCCCTGCCACTTCGGACATAGGTGCCAGCAGTGGGAGCGATCCATCAGGCAACTCAACGGTCTCGTAAGCGATAGCTGTGGATCCGGATGCAATTAAGGCATTGGTGCATTCTTGTGATGCGGCCAAATGCAAGTACGTAAAAATCACTTGACCCTTACGCATACGGTGATACTCCGCTGCAATGGGCTCCTTCACCTTAAGGATCATGTCGGCTGCTTCCCACACGTCATCTGCGGTCGGCAAAATCGTGGCACCCGCGGAAACGAAATCCTTGTCAGGGATAGATGAACCCGTACCCGCGCCAGCCTCAATGACGACTTGGTGCCCGTGCATAACGAGCTCGTGAACACCGGATGGAGTAATCGCAACACGGTATTCGTGGTTCTTAATTTCCTTCGGTACGCCAACCTTCACGATTACCTCACGCCTTCTCTTGTCACTTCATGATCATTCTTATCATGGTGATCCAAGCCTCACACTACTGCAGCGGGACCTTCAATTGGGTTCACCGGGAGACGACCATTCGCCATCAGCATTTCCCTCGCCTGCCACTGGCTTTCTGCCTCCCGAAGGCGATTCCAATCGCTCCCACGCGCCGCTTGTGCGGCCAACACTCCCACCACAGTTGTTGGGTTTCCCATCGATCCGTCCAGAACTGCATTTACCGCTGTATCGAGGTCAAGCCAGACTCCTGGAAGCTCCATTTCTTCGGCTTCCCCTGTGTGGTGTCTGCCACCCACAATCTGAGAAATTCCTCGAGCGAGGTAGACCCGTATTGCCTCACTAGAGCCACCCGGTGAATTGAAAAAGTCGATCAGGACATGCCACGTGTCAGCAACGAGTCCAGCTTCTTCAGCCAATTCGCGCTGGGCAGCGGTGAGGGGGAACTCATGGGGATCATCCAGTAGACCGGCGGGCGTTTCAAAAAGAAATGCGCCCAATGGCTGTCGGTATTGCCGAATCAAGTACACCCGATCCATGTGATCAAGGACGACAATCGCGACCGCTCCAGGATGTACAACGACATCGCGCCGCACCTGGTGCCCACCAATATCTACCGACTCAACGACAACGTTCCACTTTGCACCGCGATGAATGCTTTCGCTATTAAGGACGCGAACAGGCTCCCAATGGTCAGAAATAGGTCCGTTCCAGAATTCAGACATTGGTAGAGGAAATTTTCACGCCGAAGCACTATTGCCTGAGTGCATTTCAAGAGTCAATTGTTGCTGACGATCAAGGGCCGCCTTGACCAATCCGCTGAACAATGGATGGGCATGAGTTGGTCGTGATCTTAGTTCCGGGTGCGCTTGCGTGCCGACATAAAAAGGGTGTTCCGACTCTGGTAGTTCAACGAATTCCACCAACCTACCGTCGGGTGATGTCCCCGAAAACACCATTCCCTTCTCCTCCAGTATCGGACGATAGGAATTGGTTACCTCGAAACGGTGTCGGTGCCTTTCCTCAATATAGGGCTGGCCGTACACCGAATAAGCGACACTACCCTCTGTCAGTTTTGCGGGGTACAACCCCAACCGCATGGTGCCACCCATATCTCGATCACCAGACAAAACATCCTGCTGATCCGCCATGGTTGAGACAACAGGATGGGGCGTGGATTCATCAAACTCCACCGAATTCGCGTCGGTCAATCCAGCTTCCACCCTCGCGTATTCGATCACCATGCATTGCAAACCTAGACACAGACCTAGAGTGGGAATTTTGTGTCGACGCGCATACGTCAACGCCCCCAACTTGCCTTCGATCCCTCGAACTCCAAAACCACCAGGTACACAAATTGCATCAAGATCAGAGAGGTTCTTCGCTGCACCTTTCTCCGTGGAACAGTCATCGCTCGAAACCCAACGAATGTGGACCCGACAATCATTGGCGAAACCACCAGCCCGAATCGCTTCAGTGACTGACAAATATGCATCGGGTAAGTCAATGTACTTGCCCACGAGGCCAATCGTGACTTCATGCTGTGGGTTATGCACTCGGCGTAGTAATTCATCCCAAAGGGTCCAGTCCACGTCACGAAAGGGCAGGTCAAGGCGACGAACGACATACGCGTCCAACCCCTCGGAATGGAGCACCTTGGGGATGTCATAAATACTGGGAGCGTCCACAGCTGCAACAACGGCATCGGAATCGACATCGCACATAAGTGAAATCTTTTGTTTAATGCTGGCCGGAACGGGTCGATCTGCCCGTAACACAATTGCGTCAGGCTGGATACCAATATTTCGAAGAGCAGCAACCGAATGTTGTGTTGGCTTGGTCTTTAACTCACCCGACGGTCCGATGTAGGGCAACAATGAGACGTGGAGGAAAAATACATTGTCGCGACCCACTTCATGGCGAATTTGGCGAACTGCCTCAAGAAATGGCAAACTCTCGATATCCCCGACGGTCCCACCGACTTCGGTAATAACAACGTCGATCTGCGGACCAGCCATCCGGCGGATTCTGGATTTTATCTCGTTGGTGATATGTGGAATGACTTGAACAGTATCGCCGAGATATTCCCCACGCCTTTCCTTGGCAATGACCGTGGAGTACACCTGCCCTGTCGTCACATTTGCTGACCCATGCAAATTCGTGTCGAGAAAGCGCTCGTAGTGACCAATGTCAAGGTCCGTCTCTGCGCCATCATCGGTGACGAAAACTTCACCGTGCTGGAATGGGTTCATGGTGCCAGGATCCACATTGAGATAGGGATCAAGTTTTTGCATGGTGACACGAAGACCACGCGAGGTTAACAAATTTCCGAGAGACGAGGCGGTCAAACCTTTGCCCAATGATGAGGCAACGCCGCCGGTGACAAAAATGTGCTTGGACCGAGTTTTCTCCACGGGAGTTTAGACTATCACTGATTTCCCGGATCAGTAAATGGCGCGCGGAGGATTGAGCCTTACCCCCGAGCCATGGCGAGTAATTCCTCCGCATGGGCGGCCCCACTCGTGGAGTCTGTGAGACCAGACAACATGCGGGTAATCTCTCGGGTCCTATCTTCACCATTTACTTCTGTCACAGTTGTGGTGGTCTCGCCCGACTCGGTCCTCTTTTGAACAACAAAATGAGTTTGGGCAAAGGCAGCAACTTGGGGCAAATGTGTCACAACAATCACCTGCACACTTTCGGCAAGCATTGCCAAACGTCGGCCAACCTCCACCGCCACTTCACCCCCAATTCCAGCATCAACTTCATCAAAAATCATGGTGGGAACAGAAATCTCTGACGCCAGCGCCACCTCAATGGCCAACATAATTCGACTCAATTCACCACCGGAAACTGAAGCACCCATGGGCCGAAAATCATCTCCGCCATCTGCGGCAATCGTGAATTCAATGTGATCGGCACCCGACTTGGTCCACTGGGCGGGATCGGGTTGCGACTTCACCCGAATGGAAATTAAGGCACTTGGCATGGCAAGCTGCTTCAATTCTTTCTCGATTCTCCCACTCAAGTCTGAGGCCGACTCTTGCCGCGCAGCGGTCAGCTGATTCCCCAATTGGACAAGATCTTTAAGCGCGTCGGCGATGTCAGATTCAAGTTGCGTCAGCGCTGCATCAGACACATCTAGTTGAGGCAGTTGCTCTTGCGCCTTTCGGCTCCACTCGTGGATGTCCTTGATAGCGGGTCCATACTTTTTCTCGAGCGATTTAATTGACGCTAATCGCTGCTCCATGGACTCAAGTCGAATGGGATCGGCATCAAGGGCGCGAATGTAGTCTGCCAATTCGGCATCAATGTCGATGATTTCGGACAGGACTGCACTGATGCGATCAGCATAGGTTTTTACAACAGGATCAAGTTGAACTGCCTGGGTAATATCCTTCGCCACGCTAGCTAACTGTTGTGAAATGGTTGGCGCCCCCGATTCGCGCTCCGTGAGTGATTCCCTTGCGGAATCAATAAGTGCACGAATTGCTTCGGAACTTCGGAGAACATTAAGCGTGTTCTGCAATTCCATATCCTCATCAATCTCCGGAGATACCTCCTGAATTTCCTTAATCCCCGCGGCCAGCATTTGAGCTTTTAATGAATTCTCTCCTCGATCAGCAATCAATGAATTTCGTGTCTTCACAAGTGAACGCCATTTTTTCCTGGCAGTTTGATAATTGCTCACTTGGTTTACCCGCTCATTACCCCCCGCCCGATCGATCAGAATCAGCTGCTCGTGTGGATCGCGTAATCGAATCTGCTCCGACTGTCCGTGAACCGCAATAAGCGATTGCGCGATGTCTGAAATACCGCCCACAGGGACATTCTTACCGCCGAGAAAGGCTTTGCTTCTCCCTTGATCGGTCAACTCTCGTGAAATGATCAATGCGGGAGGCAAAGATTCCCTTTCGTCAAGAATCGCTCCTTTATCCGATACCTCATTGCCAAATTCGGCAGTCCACTCAGGGCTAACTCCAAATGTGGCAACGACCTCACAGCGGTTCGCACCCGACTTCACAAAAGTTGAGGATCCGCGAGCGCCCGTGAGCAGTTGCACACTGTGAAGAACCATCGATTTTCCGGCACCAGTTTCACCCGTGATGACATTAAAGCCGGGGCCCAATGGAATCGACGCTCGGGCAATAATCCCTAAGTTCGTAATATCTAAATCTTCAAGCACTTCTGAGCCCACTGACGATTTGCACGGTCACTTGCCCCCACGCCAGCCATCTATGGGTAACTCAAATTTCGCAACCAAGCGATCAGTGAAAGGCGCTGTCACTAACCGCGCAAAACGCACGGGTTGATTATGCGCTTTTACTTCAATTCGTGTATCCCCCACGAGATTCAACATGCGTCGCCCATCAGCCCACAGCACGGCCGGAGAGTCTTCAGAAAGATGCAAACCAATGGTGCTGGTGGGCGCAACTACCGATGCTCGAGCGAATAGTGCGTGTGCACTGATGGGAACAAGGAGCAGCGCATTCACTTCGGGCCAAATAATCGGTCCGCCTGCTGAAAAAGCGTACGCAGTAGATCCCGTTGGGGTAGAGCAAATTACACCATCGCAACCCCAACGGCTTAATGGCCGAGAGTCAACATCGACGAGGACGCTGATCATTTTCTCGCGCGCTTGCTTCTCCACACTTACTTCATTCAGTGCCCACGTCTCCGCAAAAGAATCGTCGGGGCCACGAACCTCTATATGTATTGCAGTTCGCTCCTCCACCATCCAAGCTCCGCGCACAATTGAATCGAGAACCAAATTAATGTCTTCGTGCTCTGCCTCGGCGAGAAAACCCACGTGGCCCAGATTTACTCCAAGTATCGGCGCACCCGAGTGCCTGCTGACCTCCGCGGCGCGCAACATGGTGCCATCGCCACCGATCACAAGGATTAAGTCACTCGGAGCAAGATCTGCCCCTGCTTGGCTGCCCTCCGGGGCAACAGGACCGGTTTCAGACGCCACGGGTTCCGATGTCACGTCAATCGCCGCAGACCGCAAACCCTCGGTCGCCAATTGGGCCACCTTGCGGGCGTGATCTGATTGGGAGTTCACGACCAAGTGGACCCTTGTAGGCACCTTCTGCGCGCCTAACAAATTAGTCACTGTGGCCCCTTTTCTACGACGTGGTCGATCCACTGCTCCAATTGTTGCGCATTACTGTCTGGTGGCAAGGTCGATGTTGCGTTTGTGTGGGTAAGCCAGAGGAAATACTCCACATTGCCTTTAGGACCTGGCAGCGGGCTGGCCGCCACCCCTGCCACAGACCATCCCAGTTCCATGGCTACCAACGCAACTGAATGGACCGAGCTAGCCCTAACGCGAGGATCCCGGATAACCCCGTGATTGGCACTCACGATCACTTTTCCCGCTTCAAACTGTGGTTTCACCATGAGGACCATCTGGCCTTCCGGATCAATTAACTGAGAGAGTGCCGGCAATACCGTCTTCAATGAAATGAAAGATAAATCTGCCACCACAAACGTTGGCAAATACGGAAGGTCGGCTGGAACTACATTCCTAATATTGATCCGTTCCATGACAACAACAGCTGGATTCGATCGAAGAGACCAAGCTAATTGGCCATAGCCCACATCAACGGAAATTACCTTTGCAGCGCCTCGCTCTAGTGCTACTTCCGTGAAGCCACCCGTTGAAGCACCCGCATCGAGAACAATGTGATCAGTTAAATCGAGATTAAATGTATCCAGAGCACCAATAAGTTTGTAGGCACCGCGGGACACATAAGTCTTCTCAACGCCAACAATTTTTATACTGATTTGATCGCTCACCATGCGAGCAGGTTTAAGCGCAGGCAGTCCTTCTACTAGAACCCGACTTTCCAGGATTAATGAGTGTGCGTCAGCACGCGACCGCGCCAGGCCACGCGAAACTAATTCGGCATCAAGCCTGCGCATGAGATCCGGATGCACCTATTACTAAAAACCGCACTGGGTCAGCGGTCAAGTTGCGACATAAGTTCGTGCAGGCGACCATGAACTTCACCCAACACTTCGGCATGGGTGTGGATCTTGTCCGGGTCTAGGGATTGCAGGAGCTCTAAAGCAGAGTCGATTTCGGAATGACCAGTTGCCTCCCACACAGGCAAGGTCAATTCAGGATCTGCGATCTCCTCCAACAACATGACTTCGGAAATCTCTACAGACTCGGGTGATTCCGCTGAATCACTGTTCTCCCACTCACTCACTCACAATCACCTTCTTCTTCTTTGTTACAGGAGCTGTTTCACTGGAGTGATCGGCGGAAATCATCTTTTCGAGTTTATTCACTCGGGAACGGAGCGCCGCCAATTCATCTTCACGAACGAACCCCATGCGACCGACTGCTTTGTCCACCTCGGATCGAATCATATCGATCAACATGTCTCGATTAGTTTTACTTAAAGCAACGAGATCATCGGCTGCCTGCTGAACTGTGGCAGCAACATCTGCAGGCTGTCTGGTGCCCAGTGACATGCCTTGAGCGATGAGTGCCACGGCGGCATCCTTAGCTTTATTTGCTGTCACTTCCGTGAGTCCACTCGCTAATTCCACATAGTTCTTCAGTGGGCCTAAATTTGGCAATCCCTGCAACATGACCCCATTATCCTTTCTCGTACTTGGATTACAAATTCCCCCACGTGGTGACGTCATTATTGTTGACCTCTAGGGATATATCCCCGTGAGCGAACTGCTTTATGCCGAGCGAGCTCACCAATTTCCATTTGAGTGCATCAGCTGCTCTCAATTGGTCAATAACGGTCCCTCCCGATGTAACTACCTGTGCGGCATTGGGCTGGAATACAGCCTGCGAGGAGTTGCATCTGGAAAGGAAATTTTCAATGACACACTGAGGATAAGGCTCATTTAGTGTGGCAATGCTCTCACCGAGATAGTTTGCGCGAACGTCAGAACGCCACACATCGTTAATGGCAGTGACCCCGCTCAGCACGAGCAATGTCGGTATACCCAGATCCCGACCCCCTGCGATATCAGTGTCGTAGCGGTCACCAACCAGAAGGGGCTCACGGGAACTCATGCGTGCCATTGCGAGGGAGATCAGCGCTGGAGCCGGTTTCCCCCCAATGCCATCAGGGTTACGCCCTACCGCATGTGAAACAGCCTGAACCAGGGAACCATTTCCTGGGGCAATCCCAAATTCAGTGGGGAAAGTGAGATCGGAATTGGTTGCCACCCATACCGCACCCCCTTGGATCAGATAAGCCGCTTCGGCCAAGTGACGCCACTCAACAGATGGCCCAAACCCTTGAAGTACGGCAGCACACCCGGCAGGCTCTCGCACGGGGATTAATCCGGAATCACGAAGTGCGGTGTCGATCCCAGACCCACCCACGACATACACCTTGGAATTCTGTTCGACCAAGCCAAC
This sequence comes from Candidatus Nanopelagicales bacterium, assembly GCA_018402075.1. The sequence continues at coordinate 659,424 of JAGYJP010000002.1, forward strand.
GAGAAGCGATGCCCCTGCCTGAGCTGAGGTGACAACTTCCGAGGCTTCCGCTTGGATTCCCAAATCTTGCAAGTGATGGGCAACCTCTTCAGGTGTTCTCGAAGCATTATTTGTTATAAATGCCCGCCCCACACCCAATTCCCGCAGAAATGCAAGTGTTTCAGCCGCCCCAGGAATTCCTTCACGGCCACGGTAAATCACTCCGTCTAGATCACACAGGATGCAGTCATACAGCGCTGCAAGTGGTTTCACAAAGAATCCTGGCCGCGAATTGGCCCTTCCAAGGGAAGGCCATCTTGTATGCGCATCCGTAATGTGGCCTTCACTTGTGACAGAGATGATCCATACTCAGAACGATCCGGGCGCATCACGAACGCCATAGCAAGGTGGTCCCTCGCGGGAATGAATTTCTGCATTCGCCAAAAAGTGAGGCCCAAAGCGAAGTGGGCATAATCATTATCTGGTGAATGGCTTACCAGTTCTTCTAGAACCTTTGAAGCTTGTTCATACCTTTTGGCATCAAATAACGCGCGCCCTAGGCCTTCCAGGACAGCCGGAGATTGATCCTCTTGTCGCACTCGCTCAAAAAGGATCGCCGCAGCATTGCTATTTCCTGAGTTCAGCAACTCTGTAGCGCGTTGATACCAGTCATAAGGGTCTCCACCAGGGATTCCATCAGCATGTGGGACTTCGCGATCATTCTGCGAGGTCATGGCCCATTCGGTCCACCTTGGTTGAAAGGTAGGTGGCATTGTGGTCATTTGGTTGAACAATGAGTGGCACCCGATCAACGATCGACAGACCGTAGCCCTCAAGCCCCGCGCGCTTCGTGGGGTTATTCGTCAATAGAAGCATGCTCCTTACGCCCAGATCGGCGAGGATTTGAGCTCCCGTGCCATAGTCGCGGGCATCAGCAGGAAAGCCCAGTCTGAGATTGGCATCGACGGTATCGACGCCCTGTTCCTGAAGTTCATAAGCACGGAGTTTGTCCAGTAGCCCAATGCCGCGACCTTCATGACCCTTCACGTAAAGAACCACACCTCGACCCTGTTCAGAAACCTTTTTCATGGCTGCATGTAATTGGGGTCCACAGTCACATCGCAACGAACCAAGAACATCGCCGGTCAAGCACTCAGAATGCACGCGCACAAGAACGTCCTCGCCCGCGCCGATTTCCCCTGCAACTAGGGCAATGTGCTCGGTTCCGTCGACGTCGCTTCGGTAACCGATTGCCCGAAAATCACCATATTCGGTAGGCAGATACACATCAGCGATTCGAGCCACTTGTGACTCATGCTGCCGACGATATTTGATGAGGTCGGCAATGGAGATCATGACTAAGCCATGCTGATCAGCAAATTCCCTGCACTGCGGTGCCCGCATCATGGTGCCGTCATCATTGACCAGTTCACACAGCGCGCCTGCCGGAGTAAGTTCCGCCAATGACATGAGATCCACGGCAGCCTCGGTATGGCCTGGTCGACGAAGTACACCGCCAGCCACAGCCCGCAACGGCATGACGTGTCCGGGTCGAGTCAACTCGAAAGGTTCAGTCGCTGAATCAGCCAGAACTTTTATTGTATGGGCGCGATCAACAGCCGATATTCCGGTGCCCGCAACATCGCGGGCGTCAACGGACACCGCATAGGCGGTTCCCTTGCGATCCTCATTCACCGCGGTCATGGGTGGGAGAGCAAGACGGTCCAATAACTTGCCGGTCATGCCTACGCATATGTATCCGGACGTGTGGCGGATCATGAATGCCACTAGCTCAGGTGTTGCCTTAGACGCAGCAAATATCAGGTCGCCCTCATTTTCACGGTCCTCGTCGTCGATGACCACAATTGCCTGCCCTTGAGTGATTGCAGTCAAGGCTTCGGGAATCGTGTTCAGAAAAACTCCTGGGGCCCGTTCGATAAGGGTGCCAACTGGCTCCCCGAGAACATTGATTTCCGCAGGAGCAGAAAAGAGTTCATCGGCCGGGATCATGTGCTGATTCTAATCAACCCACGTTATGCCCGCCTGAGTGAGCGCACCTCAACCTCAACGGCACTACCCAGTCCGTTAGTTGTTCGCCAAAATCGGCGTCTTAATACTCCAGTAGCCACCACCTCTGTGCCACTTTCCCAATGGTTGACCTTAGAGGCCACTGAGACACGAAATGTCTGGCAAGGAATTGCGTCCACCTTTATTCGACCAACAATTTCACGTTCGGGGCGATCGACCACCACACTAAACACTGTGATGTGGTCTCCACTTGGAAGATCTCGCTCACTTGAGACCTTTCCCAAACGCCCTATCAATTCCACACTATTGCCCACTTCAGCTCCTTCGGTCTCGTGACCCATCACTTCTAGACAGCCGCCCAAAACGATTCGACACATCATCGGTCACAGGTGCTGTAAATTCATATTCCGATGTGAAAAGGTGGACGACATGTCAGATGATGTGGAAAACCCGTTTTGCGCCAAACCCCTCATTCAAGATCTAGGGAATTCGGTCTACGCAATTGACACGATGATGGGCGGATATCAGGGAATTACGTCCAGTTATCTCATTGCAAGTGACAAACCTGCCTTAATTGAGACGGGTTCGGCCCTCTGTGCACCTGTAGTCATTCAAAGTCTTACCGAACTTGGAATTCAGAAACAGGATCTGGCAAGCATCATCGTCACCCACATTCATCTCGATCACGCAGGTGGCGTTGGTGACATTGCCAAGGAATATCCCCAAGCTGAAATAGTTGTTCATGAACGCGGGGCACGTCATCTCGTTGATCCAACGAAACTTGTGGCGAGTGCCTACCGGGTATTCGGTGCCAAAATGGACGAATTCTTCGGGCCACTTATTGCGACTGATGCAACTCGCATTCACTCCTTGGGAGCCCAAGATCGAATTGACCTGGGCGGTGGCCGATATTTGGAATCATTCCATAATCCTGGACACGCTTCACATCATGTTGCGCTCATTGACTCTGAGTCCGGAGACCTTTACACAGGCGATGCTGCCGGGGTTTACATCCCAGAAACCGGTGATATCCGTCCCGCAACTCCTCCACCCGATTTCGACTTTGACCTCGCTCTGAATTCACTGGCAGCAATGAAAGCGGTGCAACCGCAGAGACTTCTTTTCAGCCATTTTGGGCCTGCGACCAATATTGACGAAATATTTGATGAATCCTTTTCCCAACTAAATTACTGGGTGGAATGGGTAAAGGAAGCTCATGCTGAAAGCCTTGACCTCGATCATGCAATCCTGATGGTCAAGAAAAAGGATCGGGAAATCAACACCAACTTCTATCAGAATAAGGAGGTTGCGGAGAAATTCGAGGAGTTGAGCAGTACTGCAGCGCAGGTTTCAGGAATTTGGAGGTGGATTGAAAACCACAATGCGGGCTAATCAGTTTCGCCAATCCATTCAACACTGACTTCAGAATCCTTAGCATCTCGAACAAAAGCCGTCACACCATTGATGTCCGACTTCACAGCCTTCGCCCGCCACTTCTCTGCCTCTGCAATTCGACCTGCCTTCTCCAAGAGAGTGACATAAGCCTCTTGCAATCTTGCCCGCTGATCTCCCGCGGGCAATTTCGTAAGGGCTGGGATATCTAACATGATTAGCGCAGCATCGATTTGACCTAGATCAGCTCGCGCACCGGCTGCAACTAAAAGGACTTCTATTTGAATTTCTTTTGACAACTCGGACATGGGTAACGATTTCAAGAAATCAAGCGCTTTTGCGGGTCTGCCCAGTCCACGTTCACAATCAGCCATCATGGCAACAAACTCATTAGAGCCGGTCATTCTGCGCACGGCCCTAAACTCTGTCAGCGCAGCGGCATAATCCCCCGCCAAGTATTCAATTACGCCTGCGGATTCACGAACAACAGCCACTCGGCCCGCAAGCTTCTTCGCATGCCGAGCATGCGCAAGGGCAAGATCGAGGTCATCGTCAGCAACAGCAATCTCTGCTGCAAGAAGATGTCGACCAACTTTCTCTTGAAGAGTCTCAGGCAATGTGTGTAATTCAAAACGAACTGACTTGTCGAGATCCTCAAACTGAATTTCCTCGGGTACCCATGGCCCGCGCTCTACCGGTGTCCGATCTGACCCGTCTCTCTCTTCGCGTTGACGATCCGACCGTGGTCGATCAGACCTGGGACGATCCGAACCAGTCCCCGCCGAACGCGGACGATCCGACCTTGGGCGATCCGACCTTGGGCGATCCGACCTGGGACGATCCGAACCAGTCCCCGCCGAACGCGGACGATCAGACTTAGGACGATCAGACTTAGGACGATCAGACTTAGGACGATCAGACTTAGGACGATCCGAACTTGTCCCAGCTGAACGCGGACGATCCGACCGTGAATTTCCTTTGCCCTGCATGGCTCAGCTCCGATTCTTGCCAAGCTCCTGCTTGGACCGCTATGTACATGTGAAAACTATGTGGTCAAATACTAAAGGCCACCTTAATGGTGGCCTTTAGAAAAAATGTCCGGCGGCGTTCTACTCTCCCACGCAGTCACCCGCGCAGTACCATTGACGCTGAAGGGCTTAGCTTCCGGGTTCGGAATGGAGCCGGGCGTTTCCCCTTCGCTATGACCGCCGAAACTCTATTGAGATTTCAAGTGGTTTTCTCCCTTGGGAGAAGGTTCCCGACCGAATCTCGGGAACC
>JAGYJP010000020.1 GCA_018402075.1 Candidatus Nanopelagicales bacterium
ATCGATAAACCCAACGGAAAGGAACAGGCCATGAGTGAAATCTCATCGCAAGAGCAAGAAGTGGGGGCAGGATATTTCGCCTCCCACCCGTTTCTAAGCGCAGCAGTTGAAATCGTAGGAGGAGAAGCGATTGCCGGCATTAACGCAGCAGTCGGTGAAGTACATCAGGCGTCGAGTAACGCTATAAGCCCAGGGTTTGACCCTCAACGGATCTACAAATAAGGGGAATGGATATGTCAGATATTGCTTTCATGAGTGTCCCTGAACTCGCGGCCGCCATTCGGGCCAAAGAGATTTCAGCAGTCGATGTCGTTGAGGCAAACTCACGTCAGATTGATAAGTACAATGGCGAACATAATATTTTCACTCTTCCGTTAGTCGAGGAAGCAAAGATTCGCGCTAAGAAGCTCGACGAAGACGCAGCGCGTGGGGTTTTTCACGGCCCGCTGCACGGCGTGACTCTGGCGGTCAAAGATGCAATTGACGTCGCTGGTTACAGAAACACATATGGCACATCTTCTCGCCTCAGTGCTGCGCCCGCCACAAAGAACGCGTCTGTTGTCCAAAGCTTGGTTGATGCAGGTGCGAACATTATTGGCCTCGCCAATCTGCATGAGCTCTGTTACGGAGGTACCTCGAACAACCCGTGGTTTGGGCCTGTTCGAAATATGTGGGATCCAACTCGCATGCCGGGTGGCTCCAGCGGTGGTTCGGCTGTTTCGGTATCTTCGGGCTGCTCCGCGATCGCTATTGGTACCGATACAGGTGGCAGTGTTCGGATTCCTGCGTCAGTCACTGGTACATCAGCGTTAAAGGTGACAATCGACAAGTTCTCGACCGCTGGTGTCATGCCACTGACGTGGACGCTCGACACAGTTGGACCCATGGGTCGCCGAGCCGAAGATCTCTTCGAGGCGTACGCCGCCCTGTCAGGAGAATCTTCTCGGCAGCCCTCTGACACTCCGCGTTTTGCCAACCCTAACCAGATCGTGGTGGGAATCGATCGTGATTACTACCTTGAGCAAGATCGCATGGAGCCGGGTATCTACAACGGCTTCGTTAAGGCCATGGATCAATTGGCAAGCCTGGGTGTGAAAATTGTTGATGTCTCCATCCCACTTCTGCGAAATGCTGCAGCAGCGCAGTACGCAATTGTGTTAGGAGAAGCGTCTGCAGTATTTTCCGGGCCGCTCCGCAATGAGCGACCTAAGTATGGAACGGCGACTCAAGGTTATCTTGCACTCGGTGACACACTTCTTGCGCAGGATTACATCTCGGCCCTTCGGTTCCGACAGGAACTCTGGAATCAGATGAGGGAAGTATTCGAGAAAGTTGACTTCCTTATCTCTCCAGGAACGCCGCACGCTGCGTCCTTGATTGAGCAGGAAGAATTCCTGTGGCCCGATGGTTCAACAGAGTCACTTCTTGATGCCTGTTGGCGATTCACATTTCCATCCAACCTGGTAGGAATTCCAACCACTTGCCAGCCGTGCGGAGTTACACCAGAGGGACTACCGGTCGGATTCCAGTTCATTGGACGCCCGAACTCTGAGTGGCCGCTGCTCTCAATTGCAGCAACAGTTGAGCGAGAGCTTGGCTGGGACTTCCGCGCTCCCATGACCAAGGCATAAGTCAACATTCGTGCAGGACTTTTCGAGGGGTCGATGATGGATATTGAAATTGGATCCTCATCTGCTTTAGTTCATCTTGAACCTGGAGAAGTCCTGCACGAGGCTGTTTGCGAAGCTTTTGAGGCGACCGGTCGGCGATTTTCAATTCTTTCCACCTGTATCGGAAGTTTGCGCTACGTCGATTATGGCTTGGCTGCATGTGATGACAAAGGAATCGTAGGGCCAGGACTTCGTTACACCCGAGTAGACGATGCCATTGAAATCGGGTGTATTCAAGGACATATTGGAATAGATGCTGACAACAACCCATCACCACATTTGCATGGTGTGATGTTCGGTAGAGAAGGCCAATGTTTTGGTGGCCATATTTTTGAAGCACACGTACTCATAACCATCGAATTTTCGATTTCAGGTTCATCTGATGTGGGCTGGCAACGGGTCTATGAACCTGTATTAGGTTCGCCGCCCCTTCCATTACTCAAACCTGTTCGTCACATACAAGATGTCTGAGGCAATTACACTGCTTGTTATCGGGGGGGCCTCCGGAATTGGAGCTGCCATTTGTCGTGAGGCGACCCGCGATGGCTGGCGAGTTATTTCATTGGACTCTCTCGATCACAACAATGGCTCCTGGCGTCACGGACAAGTTGATCTGAGAGACCATTCTTCCGTAACCCGCGCTCTGGACCAGTTACGCGCTGAGTGCACTCACATAGATGCTTTACATATCACTGCGGGAATTGTTGATCCGACACCCATATTGACAATGCCGATGGGACGTGTCGCTGAACTTTTCGACGTTAACGTTATTGGTGTTGTTGATGCCATTCGTGGATGTGCTGATGTGCTGAGAGATAATGGATCAATTGTTCTTTTTTCATCTATTGCAGCCCAGCGTGGTGGCGGATACTTCGGGTCGTCTGCCTATGCTGCCACCAAGTCAGCCATCGAAGGTCTTACCCGCGGATTTGCGAAGGAGTTTGCCACACGTGGAATAAGAGTTAACTGCATCGCTCCAGGTCCTACCAATACTCCTATGTTGATGTCGGCATCGAAAGAAATTCTTGATCAAGTCATAAGTTCAACGCTTCTCGGCCGGATATGTGAACCGGAAGAGATCGCTGGCGTCGCTCTTTTTCTCAGTAGTTCCAAAGCCGCATACATGACCGGCACAACTATTTTTGTTGACGGTGGGATGAGCGTTAGGTGATTCCAAGAATCCCATTACTTTTTAGTACGGGCATTGTTGTGGCTCTTTTATTGGGCACACTCGTGCCCTCAAATTCAGCGACGCTATTTCTTATCCTTGGGTTTCTTTTCATCGCCACTCTGGGAACCGTCGGAGGACTCGAAAAAGGTTGGCAATCTCGGGCAGCAAACTATCGGGGTGCCATTCGACTGCTGATTATTAACGTCGTATCCGGCTCAATGCCCATGGCTTTGGTCGGTTTGTGGATAGGTATGGACACTCCAGTGGGCTTGGGGTTTCTACTCCTGGCGATTGTGCCCGTAGCTGGTGGAATTCCGGCATATGCGTCAGCTCTCGGAGTTCCTGCTGAACGAATAACTCTCTTTGCACTTGTTTCATATGTGATTGCACTCTTTGTTACACCTGCCCTCATGGGGGTTCTTGTGGGAGCTCCTCAAACACAGGGTGTGCTGTGGTGGACGCTCATGTTCGGTTTGATCATTCCGAGTGTCTTGGGAATTTTCCTGGCCCGACCAATCACTAAAATTCCTATTGGAACCAGGCGAGCACTTATTTTGAGTGCGTTGCTGGTGGTGATGTTTGGCATTGGTTCATCATTGAACGGTTTGGATTTTGATCTTGACACGCTTGGCGCCCCCGTGGCGCTGGTTGTGCTTATCGGTTTACTTCGTGCTCCGCTTGGCGCGTTAATTGGGGCATTCTTGAACCGATCAGCCAGACTCCAAACTTCTGTCAATGAAGCCATGCTGGCAGGCGGCTATCGCAACTGCGCGCTGGCCGGGGTGGCGGCCTTAGCTATTGGACAACCAGCAGCAGCAATTCCAGGAACGCTGGGATTGGTGAGCGAAGCGATACTCATGGCGTTGTTGGCGCTCCGTGAAGTCCTTAATAGACAATCGTCTCGAAGGAAATAGACCGAAACTCAATTTCTGGATTGCGACTAGATGTACATCAGCGCAAGGCCCGGGTTTTGCACGAGAGCAGCGGTTGCCTTCAAAAGTGCGGCGCCCTCGCTGCCGTTGAGAATTCGATGATCAATAGTGAGAGAAAGTTGTAGCACTGGTCTGATTGCAATTTCCTCACCAGGATTTGTCACGACCCAAGGCCTGCGTTCGATGGCACCGACAGCCAATATGACAGCCTCGCCAGGGTTTAGTAGTGGGGTGCCAGTCTCAATTCCCAAGGCACCGATATTGGTAATGGTTACAGAGCCGCCTGAAATTTGCTGAGGGGTAAGCTCTCCATTTCTCGCATCTGTGATCACCGTATTCAATTCAATAATGAACTCCGCGAGTGATAGAGCCTCTGTTGACTTGACATTCGGCACCACAAGTCCCAGAGATGTAGCAACGGCTACTCCGAGATTTATGGATTTGTGAAAACTTATTTGTTCATTCGAATCGTCGATAGAGGAATTTGCAAGGGGGAAGCTTGTCAGTGCCTTGACAAAGCAACGCGCTATCAATGCAAATGGTGTGATTCGAACACCCTTGAATGCAGGCTCTGACATCAAATCACTCTGTAGAGAAAGAAGCGCGGAAACTTCAATTGTGGTGAAGAGCGTTGCTTGGGGAGCTTCAGTTGCTGATCGCACCATGGCGCGGGCCATGTGTTTTCGCATACCCGTCAATGTGACATTTTCGCCTGGACTTGGGGTGGAATCCTTCATCCGCGAAATATCATCTCGAGTTATTTCCCCATGTTTTCCGGTTGGCTTTATTTTAGCCAAGTCAATATTTAAGTCACGCGCTAATTTTCGAACCGGGGGAGTTGCTCGAAAGGACGGTCGGGAGATAGGACTGTCGGTGGTTGGAACTCCGTATCCCACCAAAAGGCTGGGATTTTCGGAAATAGGTTCCTGGTTCGTGGGCATTTCCTCCGGCTGGCCGTCTGGATCATCTGACGTTTCTATTGTCACGAGAAGGGTTCCAACCGGGAATGACTCATCCACTGTGCAATGTATTTGGCGGATAATTCCGCCGAAGGGCGATGGCAATTCGACATTGGCCTTCTCGGTTTCAATTTCAACCAGGGGTGTGTCAACATCGACCAATTGGCCCTCGTGCACAAGCCATTGAATGATCGTTGCCTCGGTCAGTCCCTCGCCAACATCTGGCAAGGTGAATTCGACTATCGCCATGTTGTATTCCTTTGGTTATGTGTCCAGTGTTTGCTCAACGGCTGCCAGCACTCTGTCAAGATTGGGCAACCAATGGTGTTCGAGCCGACTCGGGGGATAAGGAGTGTCGAAACCAGTGACCCGTGCGACAGGTGCCTCGAGATAGTAGAAGGCTTCTTCCATGATTCGTGAGGCGATTTCGGCACCCATGCCACCACTTAGGCTCGCTTCATGGATTACAACTGCTCGCCCAGCACTTATCACTGTCGGCATCAGCGTTTCGAGATCCAGTGGTGCGAGGGACCGCATGTTGACAACGGCTGCCTTCACTCCGTGCTGGGCCAAAATGTCACTGGCTTCAATGGCTGTTTTCACTGTGGCGCCGTAGGCAATAAGCACAATGTCGTGGCCTTCTCTTGTGATTTCCGCACCGCCAATGGGAAGCGTGATGTTTTGATCGATTTCACCGCGCTCCCAGTAGCGCGATTTAGGTTCTAAAAAAATGACGGGATCGTCGCAATCTATCGCGGCCAGAATGGAGGAGTAGGCATCTTGGGGGGTAGAGCATGTCACGACGCGCAACCCGGGTGTGTGTGCAAAGTATGCTTCTGGGGATTCGGAATGGTGCTCAATTGCACCGATTCCTCCGGCAACGGGAATTCGAATGACAACTGGCAATCGGATGAACCCGCGACTGCGATGATGCAATTTCGCAAGTTGCGTGGTGATTTGATTCATTGCTGGGAACACAAACCCGTCAAATTGAATCTCGCAAATGGGACGGTATCCACTCATTGCGAGGCCAATGGCTGTTCCAATAATTCCGGCCTCACCGAGAGGGCTATTGACCACACGCGATTCGCCGAATGTCTCCAAGAGTCCGTTTGTCACCCGGAAAACTCCACCTAAACGACCGACGTCTTCACCCATGATGAGCGTCCGTTCATCGGCTGTTAGGGCATCGTGCAGTGCAAGATTAATTGCGGCAGACATCGTGAGGTTCATGAGGTACCTTGCGATTCGAATTGGCGTAAGTAGGTTTCTTCCTGGCGCAGCAATTCACGAGTGGGTCGCGTAAGCGTGAATTGGAATGGATCTCGGGAGTCGGGGTCCGGCATGGTGCGACATTCTTGTCGGACCTGTTCGTCTAACGCCTTCGCCTCGCGTTCAATTTCTTCGATGATTTTGTTGGCGTCGGTGGAAACTTTGTGAAGTAGCTTGATTCCCCGGTCAATTGGGTCGCGATCTCGCCACACTTGTATTTCATCCTCCGACCTATATCGTGAATCGTCATCGGAAGTTGTATGCGCATTTATTCGGTAGGTCATTGCTTCGATAAGAGATGGCCCGCCACCACGGCGGGCCCGTTCCAGGGCTTCCGTGGTCGCCTCATAACAGGCAATCGCATCATTGCCATCGATCTGGACGGAGGGAATGCCAAATCCCAATCCGCGATCGGACAATGGCACTTTGGACTGGACGGATGAGGGTGAGGAGATCGCCCATTGATTATTTTGACAAAAGAAGACGACTGGCACATTCTGGGTCGCACTCCACACAAAAGCCTCATTGGTCTCCCCTTGACTGAATGATCCATCGCCTAAACAGACAAGTACCGCTCTGCCGGGAGGAGATCCAGGACTCCGGCGTTCCGCATCGCGTTTTAGACCCATGGCATAGCCAACTCCGTGCAGCGATTGCGCCCCAATAACGAGAGTGGAGAGATAACAGTTGTAGTCATCGGGCTCCCAGCCACCCAATGATGTTCCCCTGTAGAGAGCGAGGAGCTCACGTGGTTGAACTCCTCGTGACAAGAGAACACCTTGTTCTCGATATGTAGGAAACACAATATCTTCATCTGCGAGCGCTGCCGCCATGCCGGCGTGGGCAGCTTCTTGGCCCAGAAGGGATGGCCAAAGCGCTAATTCCCCTTGGCGTTGCAGGCTGGTCGCTGCATTATCAAATGTGCGAGCCAGAATCATGGTTCGCAGCATTCTGCCGACCAGTTCTGGATCAGGATTCACGTTCACAGTCAGTTCACTTGCGAACGTCGTGCGAGATGGCGAGCTATAACCATTCGTTGTATCTGATTTGTCCCTTCAAAAATCTGCATGACCTTTGCCTCACGCATGTAGCGCTCAACCGGATGATCACGTGTGTATCCGGCACCGCCTAAGACTTGAACCGCGTCAGTCGTAACACGCATGGCAGTGTCAGTCGCTACAAGCTTCGCGATGCTCGCCTCACGCGCATATGGTCGACCTGCATCTTTAAGTCGTGCAGCTGCGAGGTACATCTCGCGCGCAATTTGAGTTTGGGCGTCCATGTCAGCAAGAATGAAACCCACTCCCTGATGATCAATAATGGATTTTCCAAACGTTTCCCGATTGAGGGCGTAATGAACCGCGTAATCAAGTGCGGATTGAGCTAGTCCAACAGCGATGGCTGCTATGCCGAGCCTTCCCGCGTCTAACGCGGACAGCGCGATCGCAAGACCTTCGCCGTTCTCTCCGATCAACGCACTATCGCCCGCGATCACATTGTCGAGATGTATGAGTGAGGTGGGTGATCCGGTCAATCCCATTTTCAACTCAGCCTTGCCTGCAGATAGACCTGGGGAATCAGCAGGAAGGTAAAAGCAACTGATGCCTTTGTGTGGATCATCGGATGTTCGGGCGAAGACAATATAGAAATCTGCAACGCCACCATGAGTCACCCAGGCTTTGGTTCCATCAAGTGTCCACAATCCGTCGTGTTCCACGGCTTTCGTGCGGATCGCACTTGGATCTGATCCTGCGTGTACTTCGGAGAGGCAGTAGGCGCCAAGATGCGTGCCTGACATGAGACGCCGAAGCGTGTCGTTATGGCTCTCGTGGGATCCAAAAGCGATTAGCGGGTGACAAGCCAATGAATGAACACTGACCGTGAGTGCCACGCTGGCCCACCGCATGGCAATTTCTTCCAGTACCTGTAGGTACACCTCGTAACTCTGACCCCCACCGCCAATTGACTCTGGAAACGGTAGAGAAAGAAGTCCGAGAGTCCCAAGTTGGTCAATAATTTCTCGGGGAAATTGTCCATTCGCTTCCGCTTCTGCAGCCCGTGGAGCGAGTTTGTCATCGGAAAAGGTGGCCACCATGTCGATCAAACTTCGTGCCTCGGGGCTGGGCAAGGTCCTAGTCACGGTAGTGAACATTTAGATGGGCTCCCTTGAGGTTGTGTTTGATCTGGCTCAACTTTCGCGCACCTCACCTAAAATTGCAAGAAAATTAACTATTTCATTAAAAGACGCAATTTAAATGTGTTAATTTGTGCCATGAAGCAAATATCAACTGATTATTCCGCAGAGGATCGCGTAGATATTGATGGTGTGGATCGCAGGATTTTAGATCTGCTCGTGGAGGATGGTCGGCGTTCGATCGTGGACATTGCCGAACACATTCAACTCTCTCCGGCTGCCACCAAACGTCGGGTTGATCGACTCGAGCGAGTAGGTGTGATTCGGGGCTACACCGCGTTACTCGATCATCGCTTCTTGGGCACAGGCTTTGAGGCGTTCACCGAACTGAAATTTGCTGGCAATATTGAAGTTGAAGCGATTCAATACGAAACAAGTGCTGTTCCTGAAGTTCTTGAGGTGTACACGATTGCCGGCGATCCGGATGCACTTGTGAGGATTCGAGTTGCCAATGTCGAACATCTGCAAGCGGTTGTTGATGCTTTGCGACATCGAAAGGGAGTAGTGGGAACCAAAACGCTAATGGTTTTGGGATCGTGGCGCCGTGGAGAGCGTAGAAATCCGACCAGCCTGACACCTTAAGTCCGCAGGCAGTAAAAAACTAGCGGTCAACATCGCCGATCACAATAAATGTGCTCTTCACGGCATCTGCGAGTTGATCCAAGGTTGTCCCAGTGAGTGCCTGGGCAATAGCCTGCATGTTATTAAAGGATGCGGAACGTAACTTCAATCGCCATGGTGTTTTCTCACCGGCGCTGACCAGTAGCCATCCGTTGATGCCGGTGGGTCCTTCCGACCACGAGTAGTTGGTGCCTTCGGGTGCGCGCACCACCTTGGGTAACACCACATTCACCGGCTCGCCCTCACAGGCGTGCAGGTGCGGAATGCACTTTTCAATAATCCGGTTGCTTAACTCGATCTCACCGATCAGTTGCAGGAATCGCGATTGTGCATCCCCGGTGTGTGGTGCATCAACAGGATGTACGTCCAGTTCGGCATAGAACATGTACGGGGTGGTGAATCGGGTGTCGTTGAGCAGCCCACTTGCGTGTCCAACCGGACCACTCGCACCAAATCCCAGTGCATCAGAGTTGGTCAGGATGGCAAGACCCGCCAGTTCCGCGGACTCAATTGCGACCCGCGCTGCGGGCATCAGCTGCGCTGCATCTCGAGCAATAGCCAGCGCAGTGTCCGAGGCGCCCGCGGGCAAATCATGTGCCACACCACCAATGCGCGCGAACATGGGGTGCACCCGGTTGCCCGTGACATCTTCCATCCATTGAGCAATCCGTTCCCGCAGGGTACGAGCGGTCAGCGCCGTATCCGGATCAACACTGCCGGCAAGAAAGGCGAGGTGGGCGTTGATCCGGGTGAGTTCTGCCATCAGCATGCGAATCCAGGTGGATCGGCCCGGGGGAGTGATTCCCATGGCTGCTTCAAGGGTCAAGGCCACACCTAGTTCCGAAGCAAATGGTGCCAACCAATCGTGCCGATTCGCCAACATCATTATTTGGCGGTAGTCGCGCACCTCAAAGAGTTTTTCCGCTCCTCGGTGCATGAAACCAATGCGCGGGGAGGCACGGTGAATAACATCGTTATCAAGTTCAAGGTGTAATTGAAAGCCACCCTGGGATACCGGATGGAACTGGCCGAGGTCAAGTGAGATGTCGCCGGGGGCTAAACCAATGCCAACCGTCAGTGAACGCACGGGAGCATCGTTGCACGTGGGGGTTCACAGTTGTTGAACCAGCCAATGGAAATCTGAATGCGAATCGGGTCGAGAAATCTGAGCGGGTGGTGCGCCGAATGCGCGACCCACATCAACAAGTGACTCAATGCAGACATGTGCGGTGATATTTGTTGTGCCATCTGGCACTGCTCGGGTGATTCGACCTGATTTATAGCCAGCGAGAGTGCCCGCATCCCAGACGCCACGCACCCGATCCGGTTGGGTTGTGCAGTAATCCACCATGATCGCGCACCCGGAATCAAAAACGGTGAGCAAAGTGCGCCAAAGGCGGTCGCGGTCATTGCCGAGTTCGCGCCGAGCTCCCGGGATGGTGGCAGGCCACCAGGTGGACAGCCACTCCAGCTCTTGTGCGGAAGGTGCGCCACCAAGGGACTCGGTGCCGGTTGCGGGATCCACATGCAGCACATGTGGCAGGCAGTGATCGTCTAACTCCACCACCTGACAGGGAATGTCATCGAGGAGTTCATGGGCGATCACCACGCCGGCGCCACCCAGGGGGGTGAGATCACGAATATCTGTGTCAGGAAAATTCAGTGATTCGATGTGCCACCGGAGTCCGAAATGTTCGCAGGTAAGTCTCAGGTCGCGAGTGAGATCACCCGAGCCAGCTCCGCAGTCCACCACGGTGAAGATTTCTGGTGACCCAAGTCGCTTATATTGCAAGTAAGCAATATCGAAGATTTCCGATGAAATTTTTGGTGAGTCCATGACATCGGTGCGAAAGTGGCCGGATGGATCAGGGTTGGTGCGATAGAAACCGTGAGGGCCGTAGTGGGCAAACTCCCATGCATCGCGCCAGGTGGGGGTCATGTCACAGCACGTTAGTGACCCCTAGGCTTCCAATATGGATGCGCCCCACCGCCCACGCCTGAAAGTCGGTGTGGTCAGCGCCGGCCGGGTTGGTTCGGTCCTCGGTGCCGCACTCCGATCCGCTGGACATCAGGTAACAGGTGTCGCTGCGGTATCGGATATCTCCCGGCTGCGCGCCGAAGCTCTATTACCCGGTGTGCCGATCGAGGCAGCCGATCATGTCGTCGCTGGTTGTGAACTCCTCATTCTGTCTGTTCCCGACGATGTCCTCCCGGGTTTGGTTGAGGGATTCGCGCAGGCGGGTGTTTTTCAACCCGGTCAATTCATTGCGCACACCTCGGGCGGGTACGGTGTTTCGGTGCTCGCACCGGCGGCAGAGTCACTGCCCATGGCCATTCATCCCGCCATGACATTCACCGGCACCAGCATTGATCTCAGTCGATTACATGACACCCCGTTCGGGGTCACCGCTGCCGAAGAGATCCGTCCGGTCGCTGAAGCCCTGGTGGTGGAGATGGGTGGTGATCCGGTCTGGGTTCCTGAAGACGCTCGGGCGGTGTATCACGCTGCCATGGTGATCGGCTCGAATTACTTGAATGTATTGGTGAATGAATCAGTATCACTGTTGAAAGACGCCGGAATGGAAAACCCCAGTAGGTTACTGGCCCCGCTTTTAAGTGCGTCACTGGATAACGCCCTGCGATTTGGCGATAAAGCACTGACCGGTCCGATTGTGCGGGGTGACGCGGTCACGGTCGGCAAGCATTTAGCTGCGTTAGTTAATCGTCCGCAAACTCGAAGTGCATATCAGGTGTTGGGGAGGTTGGCGGTGGACCGCGCATTGGAAGCGGGACTGATTACGGTGGATCAAGCGGCAGACCTTCTCGTTGAGTTAGGGGAGAAGTTGTGACCGTAGTGGCGCACACCCGCAGTGAGTATGCAGCCCTCGCGGGGCGCGCAAGGAACGCGCAACCGCTGGGTGAACGCGCGGTCGTACCCACCATGGGAGCCCTTCACGCGGGCCACCTGCAGTTGGTGAAGGAAGCAAGAAGGACAGTTGGTGACGCCGGGGAAGTTGTTGTCACCATTTTTGTCAATCCCACCCAATTCGGTGCGAATGAGGATTTGGCGAGTTATCCGCGACCATTTCATGAAGACATTGCTTTGTGCACCGAGGCAGGGGTTGATCTGGTGTTCGCTCCGTTGGTTGAGGAGATGTACCCCGGTGGGGCCACACTCAATGCCATGACCAATGTGCAGCCGGGACCGGTCGGCGAGATCCTTGAAGCACTTGACCGACCGGGTCATTTTGCGGGCATGTTGACGGTGGTCGCCAAATTGCTGGCCATCACCCAACCCCGTCACGCTTTCTTTGGCGCAAAGGATTATCAACAGTTGGCGCTTGTGAACAACATGGTGCGGGACCTCAATATGCCGATCACGGTGCACGGTGTGGCAACGGTCCGTGACCCTGACGGCCTCGCCTTGAGTTCGCGCAATACCTACTTATCCGATCATGAGCGCGAAGTTGCTCGATCCATACCTGCTGCCCTGACCGCTGCCCAAAATCTGACGGGCACGGTTGCTGAGAAGCTGGCGCTGGCTCTCGAACTATTGTCCAATGAAATCGAGGTCGTGTATCTCGAAGCAATGGCTGTTGATTTATCTGCTCGGTTAAATCCTGATTCCGTTGCGGAGTCTGGTCGCATTCTCTTTGCCGGCATGGTGGGCACGACACGTTTAATAGACAACTGCAGTATCCAAATGGGTGACTCTGCGTGAGTGTTTATCTCTCTCGGTGGTTAACAGCAGAAAAACCCGGCTGGACCGTTGAAGCCGATTCCATTGTGATTGGTTCGGGTGTTGCCGGCTTGTCCGCGGCCCTGCATCTTCGCCAGGGTGGGCGCAGCGTGCTGCTGGTCACAAAAGCACAGATCGACGAAGGCTCCACTCGGTGGGCCCAGGGCGGTATCGCGGCCGCGCTCTCGGAAGATGATTCACCATCTGACCACCGTGACGACACGTTGACCGCGGGTGTCGGATTGTGCAATGTGCAGGCGGTGGAGGTCCTGGTCACCGAAGGACCGCAGGCGGTTCGGGACCTGATCACCCTCGGTGCGAATTTCGATTTGGACCCCAGTGGTGAAATCGCATTGACCCGTGAAGGTGGACACCACCGCGATCGCATTGCACATGCTGGTGGCGACGCAACCGGTGCTGAAATTTCCCGGGCACTGGTTGCTGCGGTGATTAATGACCCGGGGATCGAGATTATTGAAAATGCCCTGGCCTTGGATCTACTCACCGATGATTCCGGTGCGGCTCAAGGAATCACCCTGCACGTGATGGGTACCGGTCAGCGCGGCGGTGTGGGTGCGGCCTTGGCCCCAGCGGTCATTCTCACCACGGGTGGGTTCGGTCAGGTGTTCGGCCAAACAACCAACCCCTATGTCTCTACCGGCGATGGCATTGCCTTGGCACTTCGGGCGGGGGCCAAGGTTGCTGACCTGGAGTTTGTGCAATTTCATCCGACCGTCATGTGGTTGGGCCCACTGGCGCAAGGGCAACAGCCGTTGGTGAGTGAAGCTGTGCGTGGTGAAGGTGCACACCTGCTCGACATTAATCACGAAGCCTTTATGCAGAATCAACATGAACTCGGTGATCTGGCTCCTCGCGATGTTGTGGCCAAAGCAATCACCCGCCGCATGCGGGAGACCGGCAGTGATCACGTGTGGTTGGACGGTCGGATGCTGGGCGCTGACATGTGGGTGCACCGATTCCCGAATATTTTGTCCAACTGCAGGTCCCGCGGCATTGATCCGGTCACGGATCTCATTCCGGTGGCACCGGCCCAACACTATGTCTCGGGTGGTGTCATGACCGACCTCATGGGTCGCACGAGCATCAAAGGTCTTTATGCCGCTGGAGAGAGCGCCTGCACCGGGGTGCACGGTGCGAATCGTTTGGCATCGAACTCCCTTCTCGAGGGGTTGGTATTCGCTCGACGTAGTGCACAGGCAATAGTTCAGGACAACCCACAGCGCAAACCGGTTGGCGTGCCAGATACCGATGACAGCTACCTCGTGCCACACCGGCTGCGCCGCGGCATGCAGGGTGTCATGGATCGCAATGCGGGTGTTTTGCGCAGCGAAGAGTCCCTGCAGCATGCTCAGCAGTGGCTGGAGAACATGGACAACACCGGTGCACGCGAGTGCACCGAGGATTGGGAGAGTGCAAATATGTTTGCCATCTCGAGTGTGTTGGTTCAGCATGCGCTGCTGCGTGAGGAGACTCGAGGCTCACATTGGCGCGAGGACCACCCCTCCCGTGAAGGCGACTTTGCGGTGCGACTAGTTTCACACCGCAATGACAACGGTGAAGTAGTCACAGAAATGGTGGGAATTAATTCCTGATGCACAGACATAAGTTAAAGAGAGAGATCTCTGACGCGCTGATCGCGGCGGGTGTAAATCCACTCGATGTGACCGAGGTGGTGTTGCGTGCACTGCACGAAGATGTCGACGACTCCGGTGACATCACGTCGCTGGCAACTATTCCGGCAGATCACATCAGCATCCTTGAGTTGGTTGCCAGGGCGCCGGGGGTTGTGGCAGGTGTTCCTGTTGCCGCAGCGGTTTTTGAGATTTTGTCAGGTAGCGAAGTCGCCATTGAGTCACTCCTTGCAGACGGCAGCACCGTTGTGGCGGGCTCGGTTATTTTGCGCGTGACCGGACCCACCCGAGGTCTGCTCCAGGCGGAGCGACCCGCCTTGAATCTGCTCTCCCATCTCAGTGGCATTGCCACGGCAACGCACCTCTGGGTCCGTGAGGTTGCCGGGACTTCGGCGAAAATTCGCGATACTCGTAAGACAACCCCGGGTTTGCGATTCCTGGAAAAGTACGCGGTGCGTTGCGGTGGTGGGGTGAACCACCGCATGAATCTTTCGGACGCTGCGTTGGTCAAGGACAATCACGTTGCTGCCGCTGGTGGCGTTCGGGAGGCTTTTGAGTTGATCACCCAGAGTTACCCGGATGTAGATGTCGAAGTTGAGGTGGACTCCCTGGAGCAGCTCGACCAGGTTGTTGCTGCCGGTGCCGACCTTGTGCTGCTGGACAACTTCACCATTGATCAGTTGCGCACTGCGGTGAACACCCACGGGGGAGAGGTTTCCCTCGAAGCATCGGGTGGTTTAACCATTGCGACCGCCAAAGAAGTTGCACAGACCGGTGTCGATTACATTGCGGTGGGTGCGTTAACGCATTCCGCACCCGTGTTGGATATCGGTGCGGACCTTCGAGTGGAGGGATAGCAGTGCTGCTCGCAATTGACGTGGGTAATACCAATACGGTCATTGGTCTTTTTGACGGCAATCAGATGCACAAGTCCTGGCGCATCAAGACCGATGCCGCGGAGACGGCTGACGAACTAGCCTTGAAATTCACCGGTCTGCTCGCTGGTGAACCTGAGGTCAGCGGGATTTCCTTGTGCAGCACCGTTCCCGCTGTATTGCACCAATACCGATTGATGTGTGATCGCTATTACCAAGGCATCACCACGGTGATTGTGGAGCCGGGTATCAAAACGGGTGTTCCCATTTTGACCGATAATCCGAAGGAAGTCGGTGCGGATCGTATTGTGAATACTCTTGCCGCTCATACGCTCTATGGTGGACCGAGCATTGTGGTGGATTTTGGAACATCGACCAATCTGGATGTTGTTTCGGCCAAGGGAGAGTTTCTGGGCGGTGCACTTGCGCCGGGAATTGAAATCTCACTCGACGCATTGGCTTCGCGTGCTGCTCAACTTCGCAAGGTGGAACTTGTTGCGCCGCGTTCGGTGATAGGCAAGAACACGGTGGAGGCTTTGCAGGCCGGTGCACTGTATGGATTTGCGGGACAAGTCGATGGCCTGGTGGATCGGATCATTGCAGAGATTGGTCCGGTGACCGCGGTTATCGCGACCGGTGGGCTCAGTCCGATTGTGGTGCCGGAGTCGCGGACCATCACCGTGGAAGAACCAAATCTCACGTTGATCGGTTTGGCACTGTTATTTGACAAGAACAATCAGCCTGCATGATTCGCGCAGAGGTGCGTTAACCCAGGGTTTGTGCCGCGGCAACAACGCCAAGGACAACCGCCAATCCATGAACGGGTCCGCTTGTGCGGGGCAGTACCAATGTGCGAATCCCTAGATTGGCGGCGCTGCCATCGTCGGTGGCGTTATCGCCCACCATTAAAACAGTATGCGGATCAAGTTGTAGGGCATCAAGGGTGTGCAGGAAAGCTTGTGGATTCGGTTTCACCACCCCAATGTCACTGGATGTAATGACGGCATCGACCTCTCCCGTCAAACCCAGTTGATCGAGTAAGGGCTCAAGGTCGACGGCGATATTGGAAAGAATTGCGGTGCGGATTCCCTGTTCACGTAATGCCCGAAGAACCGGGAGTGAATCTTCATAGAGAACCCAACTTGCCGTGATGGTGTTATAGAGCGCGGTGGTCAGTGGTTCTTCCGTGTAGTCGGCCAGAAGTCGGGTGAAAATCTCCCGGTGCGCGGCTGGGGAAATATCGCGGTGGTGCTCGGGGTCTTCAATGCGGGCGTGCTCCACAATCTTGTGCAAACTCGCCGTCAACGATTCGGGGTCCGGTGCACGAACACCAGCGAGTTTTTCCGCGGTGGTGAGCCATACGGCTGGGTCACCTTGGTCTGCCAGGGTGGAGTGCAGGTCAAAGATCACACCATCAATGGGCGCAGGGGAGGGGAAAGCCACCCTTGGAGTCTAGGCGCTTGGTGCAGGAAGGGATTCACCTAATAACCTTGCCAACTGTGACCGACGCCGTGGATATTCCCGAGCAAGTTCAGATCCGCATGGAGAAGCGGTCTGAATTGCTCAAGCGCGGAATGCAGGCGTACCCGGTATCACTTCCCATCGACACAACCATTTCAGCGGTTCGTGCTGAGCATGGGCACCTGGGGGAAGAGCAGTCAACAGGTGTCATGGTGGGGATTGCGGGCCGGGTGATTTTCAGTCGCAACACCGGCAAATTGTGTTTTGCCACCCTGAGCGCGGGCAATGGCGACACCATCCAAGCCATGGTGTCTCTCGCAGAAGTTGGCGAGGAATCCCTTGCCGATTGGAAAGCATTCGTTGATTTGGGCGACTATGTTTTTGTGCACGGCGAGGTTATTACTTCCAAGCGGGGTGAGCTCTCGGTCATGGTGGACACCTGGCAAATGGCGGCCAAGGCATTGCGCCCATTGCCTGTTGCACACAAGGACATGAGCGAGGAAAGTCGTGTTCGCCAACGCTATGTGGATTTGATCATGCGCCCGCAGGCCCAAGAAATGGCCCGCACCCGCGTCAAAACGGTTGCGGCATTGCGCGAATCCCTCACTCAGCGCGATTATCTGGAAATTGAAACACCCATGTTGCAAACCCAACCGGGTGGTGCAACCGCGCGTCCATTTGTTACCGAGTCGAATGCATTCGGTATTGAGTTGTTCCTAAGAATTGCACCGGAACTTTTCCTTAAGCGCGCTGTGGTCGGTGGATTGGAGCGGGTATTCGAAATCAATCGCAACTTCCGTAATGAAGGTTCAGACTCCACCCATTCACCCGAGTTCGCCATGTTGGAGTTTTATCAAGCATTTGCTGACTACCAGGTCATGGCTACCGTTACCCGTGAGTTGATTCAAGAGGCAGCCATCGCTGTCACGGGTTCACTCACCGTCACGCACTTTGATGGTAGTGAGCACGACCTCTCCGGGGTGTGGCCACAGGTTGACCTCTATGGCGAACTCTCAGCAGCGGTCAATACCGAGATTACGCCCAGCACCTCCCGGGAAGCATTGGAAAAGTTGTGTGATGCTGCAGAGATCAAATACGCACCGAGTGCGGTCAACGGCAAGTTGGTGGAGGAACTATTTGAACACCATGTCATTCCGACCTTCACCGGGCCGACATTCGTCATGCATTTCCCGGTCGACACTTCACCACTCACTCGCGACCATCGTGATCGCGAGGGTGTGGTGGAGAAGTGGGATCTTTACGTAGATGGATTCGAGTTGGCAACGGGTTATTCCGAACTCGTTGACCCGGTGATTCAGCGCGAGCGGTTAATTGAGCAGGCCTCCCTCGGTGCCAAGGGTGACAAAGAAGCCATGACCCTTGACGAGGATTTCCTGCGCGCCCTGGAGCACGGCATGCCACCTTCTGGTGGTGTCGGCCTTGGAGTTGATCGACTTCTCATGGCTCTGACCGGTCTGGGAATCCGGGAGACGGTGTTGTTCCCGCTGGTCAAGCCCGAGCGGGATCAATAATGTCTGTGACCATTCGCCCCGCGAGAACAACCGATGTTCGCGCTATTCGGGATCTGATTGATGTGTATTCGGTGGACGGCAGTTTGCTGTCCAAGGCGACGGTCACGATTTTCGAGCAACTCCAGGAGTTCCTGGTTGCTGAAGCAGATGACACCGTGATTGGCTGCGGGGCCTTGCATGTGATGTGGGAGGACCTGGCAGAGGTCCGCACTCTGGCTGTTCGCCCTGATCAGGCTCGGCACGGGATTGGTTCCCAGATATTGCAGCAACTACTGGTTAATGCGCGCGAGTTGGGAATTAAGCGCGTTTTTTGTCTGACTTTCATGAAGGACTTTTTTGGCCGCCACGGTTTTGTGGAAATCGATGACACCCCGGTGGGTCACGAGGTGTACGAGCAACTCCTACAGTCTTATGACGAAGGTGTGGCCGAGTTCCTCGGCCTTGAACGGGTCAAGCCCAATACCTTGGGCAACTTCCGCATGCTCAACAGCAGTATCTAGGCCGCGGGTACTACGCCACCGGCGTTAGCTTGCTCACCTTGGGCATGCCGAGGGCGCGTTCATCTGCGAGATCACATGCGGTCTGCATGGCAAGCCACGCCCGCGCCGTCCCCACGCCTGCGGACTCAAGTCGAAGTGCCAAGTTCGGAGAAATCCGAGCATGTTCGTGAATAACTCGACTGAGCGTTACCCGAGAGATTCCAAGTCGCTTCGCCGCCTCACTCACACTGAGTCCGAGTTCGGTTAACACGTCTTCGCGCAGGATTGCACCCAGCGCATCTCAGGCTCACTTCTGCTTGGCTCCGCGCCCTTGGATCTGGAAGGAAGATAACGAAGCGCCAGGACCCCGCCTGCGATCACTACGGCGGCTGCGATCACTGACCCAGCCAACCCCTGGCCACACGTCATGGCTCCAATGGAGCTCCGTGTCTCACACATCCGCTCTCTGAGAGATGTCGCTTTCCACAGGCCGAATACCTCCCACTTCAATTTCGTAATGAAATGCAGTACGCTGAATTGAGTTTCGAGACTGTGTGCAGGCGTAAACGGTGGGGTAGCAAATAACAAGGATTGACGAACCTATCGGGACGGGGTCAGAAATGGGTGACATCGAAAAGAGGGTTGCCCCCGAGAGTGAACACACAGAAAAAGCAGAGTCAACAAGTGATCCCGATCCACCAATTCCCCCTGGAACCAAGGTCACCAGAGGTCACCCGCGCACCAAGAATTTGCAGGTTCGCTTTGCCGATTCCGAGTTTGACCTACTCACCGAGTATGCATACCGCCAAGGTCTACCCGTGTCCACGGTCGTCAGGCTCCTTGTGCTCAGAGAGATCTCGCCAGATGTGAACCCCAAGTTGGGATTGCGGGCTCAAAGCAATTAAGGCGAGCACCCTGATTTCGCGGTGGGCGTACGCCCAACCCCCTAACTCAGGTATCGGGATGGGGTGACATGGGGCACAATAAAGACCCGTGGATAAAGGAGTGTGACGCATGTTCGAGAGGTTTACCGACC
>JAGYJP010000021.1 GCA_018402075.1 Candidatus Nanopelagicales bacterium
ACGACGCTTTTTAATTACTGAGCCCATTAACGATCCTTTGTGACCTAAAGAAAATTACGCGAAGGCATTTCGCGAACGACCGCGAAGGCATTTCGCGAACGAAGATAAGTCTATCTGTTCCCGTTTTGACCGGAACGGACCCCTTGGGAAAGAGTGTTATGCGGTCTCGACATACGAGTCGCGGAGGTAGTCCTGCACAGCTTGCTCGGGAACCCGGAAGGAACGCCCCACCCGAACAGCAGGGAGTTCGCCGTTATGCACCAGGCGGTACACGGTCATCTTGGAGACGCGCATGACAGACGCTACCTCTGCAACGGTCAAGAATCGAACATCGCCCAGTGCCGAAGTAGCCATACGTCTCTCCTGTAAATAATTTCGTTCCAATTATTTCGTGTGCCCCAGTGCACATGAAATGTAGTGCAGCCGGGACCTGCCCTTATTTATTGCTCCCCGAACCTTAGTGGGTGAGGGGACGTTCATGTGACCCAATACCGGAAAAAAGTTGGATCGGGGGTTCCGACACACTAAAACCAGGAGTCAACCTCCGGGTCCATTTCGTAGTGTGGAAAGACGGCCGAGCGGGTTTGCATAATTGCCGCGTCAACGGGATTCCGCGGATCAAAACCTTGCTCAATGGGTTTCGCCCAAGGCTCAGCGCCATCGGTCATGATCGGGGTGATCGTCGAGCCCGTGAGTGCTCTGACATTTTCAACAAATGAATCGGGGACCGGCGTGCTTTTATCTAGTGGAACACCCGCCATCACCGCAACAAGATGCGCCCACGACCGAGGAACGGCATCGAAAAGGTCATAGCCTCCGCCGCCAACCGACACCAACTTTCCACCGTGCGCATGTGCAAGCCGGTGTACGGCTTGGTAGGCACTGAGTTGACCGTCGACGGTCAAAGTCAGGTGGGTGAGTGGATCCTCAACATGGGAATCGGCACCGTTTTGGCAAATGATGATCTCGGGGGCGAATGCATTCACTATCGGGGGAACAACCGCTGAGAATGCCCGCAGGAATCCTTGATCACCTGTTCCTGCCGGCAGGGCGATATTGACCGCTCTACCCAGAGCATCGGGTCCGCCGATTTCACTCGGGTCCCCTGTTCCCGGGAACAGGGTTCGGGGGCTCTCGTGAATGGAAATCGTGAGGACTCGAGGGTCATTCCAGAAGATCTCCTGCACGCCATCGCCATGATGGGCGTCAATGTCAATATAGGCGATCCGCTGCGCTCCTCGATCGAGTAATTCGGCTATCGCAACCGCAATATCGTTGTAGACGCAGAAGCCCGCGGCAGCATTTGCATGACCGTGGTGGAGACCACCCGCGAGGTTCACCGCATGTTCGGCAGCACCCGTCCACACGGCGACGGCCGCCGCCGTCGTAGCACCGGCAACCCGCGCCGCAGCTCGATGCATGTTCGCGAACACGGGGTCATCGGATGTGCCGAGTCCGTGCTCGGCAGAAAAATAGTGCGGGTCATCTGATGCTCGTTTGACGGCCGCGATCAACTCGGGTGTGTGCACCCGGAGTAGTTGTTCATCCGTGGCCAATGGAAAATCCGAAGTGAGCACCACGGAGTCGAGAACACCCAGTTCCCGCGCTAGTTGCATGGCCAATTGCACGCGAATTGGTGCAAGTGGGTGAGTTGGCCCCAAGTTGTACTCGGCCAATTCCTCATTCCATGGAATAAATAATCCTGCTGGGTCACTGAGAGTCATGCGGATCCGAGTTCGTTGGCACGCTCAGTTCCGCGTGCCAGCGCTGCAACTACCGCGGTGCCGACCTGTGAATCATCAAGGACCTGCATGGCGGCCGCAGTCATGCCACCCGGTGAAGTCACCTGCTGACGCAATTCAACCGGTGACTTTGTTGACGATGCAAGGAGTTCGGCCGACCCCACCACGGTGTGGCGTACCAATTCTTCGGCGGTTTCTTGATCGAGACCAAGTTCCAACGCCCCCTGGAGTAGGTACTCCGCCAGATAAAACAGGTATGCGGGACCGCTCCCGCTGACTGCAGCAAGTGCATTCTGTTGGGCCTCAGGTACTTCAACGACAACACCGACCGAAGACATGAGATCACGTGCAATATCCATTGATTCACGGGTGCATTCGGGTGATCCGCTCATGCCTGTCACACCTTTTCCAATAATCGAAGGCGTGTTCGGCATGGCTCGAATTATTTGATCGGTATTGGGAAATACCCGGCCGATGAACTCGGTGGTGATTCCCGCAGCAACGGAAATGACCACCGCGCCCGGAGCAATAAATGCGGAAAATTCATGAAGGATCTCGCGAATCATTTGTGGTTTGATCGCAATTACCACCACCGCACACTCGGCGAGCACCGCGCGATCCTCGGTCAGGGTCACGGCATATTCGGCTTCAAGGTGGGCGTATTTCGGTTTATCTCGCACCACAGCCACGATTCTGTGTCCGCCAGCCGCCCAACCGGCGATCAACGCTTGACCCATGGATCCCGTGCCAATGATCCCAATGGTTGTCGCGTTCACTCCCTCGACCGGCGAATCAGGCATACCCTCAGCCTGCCACATGCCCTCGAACCGGTGCGATTACGGAAGTGGTTTCGTGGGATCAATCAGGTTTTGAATCACCGGTGCCACCATGGCAACGACCTGATCTTCCGGCAAAGACGCCAAGGGTTCCACTTTCAGGAAGTATCGATATGCAATAACACCAGAGAGATACGCGCTGATCAGGGCACCGCGCAAGCGGGCATCCGGTATGCCAACCGCAACCAGTACCCGATCAATGACCGCCGTTTGAAAATAATCGGACAAAGGCTTGATCACGCCAAAAACATCGACACCTGAAATGGTGGTCCCCTGCACCATGCCGGCCGCCTTGCCAAGATCTATTCGCACGCTTTCGTCTGCGACCAACTGAAAAGTCGATCGAACAATGCGCTCACCCAATCCGTCTATTCCCGGTGCAACAAGTGCGGGAATGGCGCGTTGTGGATCAAAGGGCAATGCCATGGCGGCGGCGAACAGTGCTTCCTTGTTGTTGTAGAGGTTGGTGATGACCGTGGGAGCCACACCCGCGGCCGCAGCAATGGACTTCACCGTGGTTCGGGCGTAACCGGATGCAAGGAAAGCTTCACGTGCAGCTTTGATCACGCCATTGAGATCTCCGGGGTTAGGGGTCGTCGCCATAATTCCCTCCCACTCGAGTTACTCAGCCCAACAGGTGCGCTCGACCAAACTCTAGACTCTCACGGATATCGGCAATGCGCTGTTCCCGGCTTGGTGCCGAGCGGGTGGAGATCTCAATAATCACTGCGCCTTGGAAACCGGATGATCGCAGTAATGCCAAGGCTTCCGGCAATGGCTGGGTACCCCTCCCGGGCACCAAGTGTTCATCGGCCGCCGAATCGGTGCCATCGGCCAAGTGAATGTGACCCAAACGACTTCCCAAGTCGCGAATCATGTCTTGGGGGTCGGTGCGGGACACCGCGGTGTGGGAAAAGTCCAGGGTCAGACTCGAGTAGTCATGTTTGCGAACATCCCAATCGGGGGCGTATGCGGGCACCGACCCTCGACCGGCCCGCCACGGGTACATGTTCTCCACCGTGAAGGTGACCGGGCTATTTGCATTTAATTCGGCAATTCCGGATTCGAAATTTTTGGCATAGTCCCGCTGCCATCGAAATGGCGGATGCACCACAACGGTTTCGGCACCCAGTAACTGCGCGACTTCATCGGCTTTGATTAATTTGCCCCACGAGTCGGTCCCCCACACGCGCTGTGTGATTAATAAACAAGGAGCGTGCAGAGAAAGAATCGGAATTTGATAGTGCTGCACCAGATTGCGTAACACGGTGGAGTCCTGACTCATGGAGTCAACACCCACCATGACCTCGACACCGTCAAACCCCGTGGTCGCTGCGATTTCAAAAGCGGCCGCGGTGGACTCCGGGTACACACTGGATGTGGAGAGACCGAATTTCATGACTGCACTTCTTCAGTTTCTTTAGGGGCTCTTTCTTTAGGGGCTCTTTCTTTAGGGGCTCTGCGCCACTTATCCGTGGACACGGTCACCACCCACACAGCGACCGCTCCAACAAGACCGACAGAGATGCTAATGACGCTGTACTTCTCCGGGCCCAGAGTCAAAGCAAAGAATTCAGAAAGAAATGGGATGTACAGCACAGCAACGAACATCAGCACCATGGTGAGGACGATTCCAATGCGAATCAGATTGAGCGGGCGAGCACTTTGTGCCAATACCGCAATCGTGACAATAAAAAGGGTGATGGTTGCCGCCGATTGAGCGTTCAGCATCGGTTCATCGAAATACAGAGCCGCCCCATAACTTGCAAAAGCGGAAATCGCCGCAATAACTCCGGCCGGGATGGCAAATAACAGAACACGATTGAAAAATCCCGGACGGAACCGCTCCGTGTTCGGCATGAGTGCAAGGAAAAACCCAGGAATACCAATGGTCAGGGCACTCACGAGGGTCAAGTGGCGCGGCAGGAAGGGAAACGCAACCGCGAAAATAGCAGTGGCCGTGCTGATGATCATGGCATAAAAACTCTTTGTCAGAAACACGTCAGCGACGCGCTCAATATTGCCAAGCACTTTGCGGCCTTGGGCAACAACACTGGGCATGACCGACCACTGGTCATCGAGTAAAACAATCTGTGCAACAGCACGCGTTGCCCCTGCGCCAGAGCCCATGGCGATTCCCAGGTCGGCGCTCTTGAGCGCGAGGACATCGTTGACGCCGTCCCCGGTCATGGCAACTGTTTTGCCCCGGGTGTGCAGCGCTTCGACCATGCCCTGTTTCTGCGAAGGGGTGACCCGACCAAAAACGTTTTCGGCCGCGAGTACATCTGCGACTTCACTCGTGCTGGTGGGCAAATGGCGGGCGTCATAGGGGTGATCCGCTCCAGGAACACCCGCTTGTTGGGCAATCGCCCCAACGGTCTCGGCGTTGTCGCCCGAAATCACTTTGACGTTGACGCCTTGGTCCAAGAAGTAGCGAACCGTGGCGGCGGCATCGGCACGCAGTGTCTGACTGATCACAATCAAAGCAACGCAGATCACACCGTCGGTCTCGGTCAGGGCGGTGTCAGTGGTCACCGGGCTCGAATGAGTTGCGAGAACCAAAACGCGAGCACCCGTGGATGCGTATTTATCTGACTCTCGTCGCATGGCCGTGTTGTTGGGATCCACCATTTCGGGAGCACCAATGATCCACGTTCCCTGATTCTCAAATGTCGCCGCCGCCCATTTGCGGGCACTCGAGAATGGGACATTGCTCACCTCCACCCAATTCGGTGACGGGAACTTCACTGCAATCGCGTTCAATGTCGGATTAGGGTTTTCATCGATGGATGCCAGGGCACCCAATGCGAGGGGGACCTGGTTGACGATCGTTGAGTCGGTCACCAGGTCGACAACCTCTTGAACCTGCATACCCGGCTCGGTCAATGTTCCAGTTTTGTCCGCGCAGACCGTGTCAACGCGAGCAAGAACTTCAACAGCGGGGAGATCCTGCACCAGCACCCGCTTGCGGGCCAATGCAATCACCGAGACCGCCATGGCAATCGATGTCAGCAGCACCAAACCTTCAGGGACCATGGTGACGACACCGGCAATGGTTCCGCGGATTGCTTCATCGAGTGGAAGTTTCGCTCGAAACACCTGCGACACGAACAGGAGGATTCCCACGGGCAGCAGGAAATATGAAACATAGCGAATAAACCTATTAATCGAATCGCGCAGTTCGGAGTCAGTTTTCTGGAACTTCTTCGCCTGTTCGGTTAACCCTGCTGCAAATGAATCCCGACCGACCCGAGTGGCGCGGTAGTAACCTGACCCCGCTACTACAAATGAGCCACTCATGGCTTGATCGCCAACAGCTTTGTCGACCGGATCCGCTTCACCCGTCAACAAACTCTCATCGATTTCCAAACCATTTGATGCAATCACGATTCCGTCAACAACAAGTTGGTCGCCAATTTTAATTACCATGAGATCGTCGAGAACAACATCTTTGGAGTTCACCGCAATGTCAACGCCATTGCGCCGGACAACCGGCTTAGCTTCGCCGATCACCGCGAGCTTGGCCAATGTGCGCGAGGCTCGATACTCCTGGATGGTTCCAATCAAAGTATTTGCCACGATCACCAGGCCGAAGAGCGAATCCTGCCAGGGCGCCACCATCACCATGACAATCCACAAGGACCCGATCAAGAAGTTGAACCAGGTCAGCGTGTTGGCGCGAATAATGCTGGAAAGGCTTCGACTGTTGGCATCGGGTGCGTCATTTGTTTGCCCCCGTGCCACCCGTTCGGCAACCTCAGCGGTTGTCAGACCATCGAGGTTGTGCAATTCAACCGCGGTCATTGCCCTATCCCATCATGTGGCCCAATCCCAGTCCACGTTCCCCTTCACAACCCCCACCGAGGTCACTTGCCCCCTGGCTAGGACATTGAGTCAAGGGACCGCAAAATAACACCTTCGCGCAATGCCCATGGACAAATCGCAATGCTATTAGCATGGAAAAGCTCCATGGCGGCCTCAGCCACCAAAGCGCCGGCCAGCATTTGACCCGAGCGACCCGGGGAGACCCCCGGCAGTTCCTGGCGCTGTTGTTCATCCATGTGGGCGAGGCGATCAATGATCTGACTCACCCCGACCAGCGACAACCTGCGTTCCACATAAATACCTGCAGATGAATCAGGTGCTCCGGCGATCCGAGCCAGTTGCTTGAAGGTTTTTGAGGTTCCCACATGTGCTCGCGTTTTCTCACCCTTGGATAACCGGCTCACCATGGCAGCGATTTCAGTCCGAATGTATTTACGCAATTCCTTGATTTGGGTGGGTGAAGGCGGATCCACGGTAATAAATTCACGGGTCAGCAACCCTGCGCCGAGGGGAAGGGAGACAGCACTATCGGGTTCTTCGTCATGGCCAACGGCCAGCTCCAGTGATCCGCCACCGATGTCAAAGACCATGAGTCGCCCCGCGGACCATCCCACCCACCGGCGCGCAGCAAGGAAAGTCAATTCAGCTTCGGTTTCACCACTTAATACATCTATCCGAATACCCGTTTCGTTTTCGACTCGTTCACGCAACTGAGCCTGGTTCGGGGCATCGCGGATTGCAGATGTTGCAAAAGCAATTGTTTGACTGACGCCCAACTGTTCCGAGGTAACCTGGCTTTTAACAATGAATTCAATGAGTTTATCGATTGTCTCGGTGGCTATCACACCCGTGGAATCCGCAACTTGGGCCAGACGGAGTTCAAGTTTGCTCTTTTTGGCGGGTGTGGGGGCTCCACCATAATGAGCGTCAACTACCAAGGAGTGGACCGTATTTGATCCAATGTCTAGAACTCCTAACCGCACGGGAACAGATTACTGGTCTGATAAATCTGCACGCCGATGGCAGTGGGTGCGAGTCGCGCGTCAATGTTCACACCAATCAATATTTAATTCACTTGAGCCAGCCAATGCTGCGGTCGAAAGTTAATTGACCTAGGCTCATGCCGTGCCTGAGGTCCCCCTTGATTTCCCTCGCCAGTGGGTTGAGTTTGTTGACCCTGCCGACAATGATCAATTGATCCGGTGTGATCTCACCTGGCTCACTTCCAAGTACAACTGTATTTTCGGTCGGGGTTGCCAAGGCATTGATGCCAATCGACCCGATGCTGGTTGCTGCGCGCACGGTGCCCACTTCTCGGAGAAAAAGGACGAGAAGCGCGTCCGGTCCTGGGTAAAGAAACTCACACCTGAGTTGTGGGAGAACTACGAAACCGGGCATGGCAAAAAAGGATGGATCGAAAAAGAGGATGGTGCCGACAAAACCCGAGTGGTCGACGGTGCCTGCATTTTTCACAACAACATCGATTTCGAGGGTGGCTACGGCTGCGCCCTGCACCACTTGGCGATCCAAGAAGGTGTGTCTTTTATCGAGACCAAGCCCGAGGTGTGTTGGCAGCTCCCCCTACGCCGTACCTATGAAAAACAAGACCAGGAAGACGGCCGCGAGCGCCTCGTGGTGGTTCTGGGTGAATACGACCGCCGCGGCTGGGGTGAGGGTGGCCACGACTTCCACTGGTACTGCACCGGCAACACCGAGGCCCACAACGCACCCGAGCCGGTATACATCAACTCCAAAGATGAAATCGTGGCTCTAGTGGGCGAATTGGCTTATGAGGAACTGGTCAGACTGTGTAAGAATCGGGAGAAGTTACTCACAGACTTCAATAAGCGGGGTAAGAAGAGTGCCGAGGCTGCCAGAATTGGCCTGTCCGTGCACCCGGCGGATCCACTCGTTAACTGAGGATTTCATCCATGGCCAAAGCAGCCGCGAAAGCACCCTTATATAGGTGTGCCGAATGCGGTTGGTCCAGTGCCAAGTGGGCGGGCCGGTGTGGTGAGTGCCAAGCATGGGGCACCGTCGAGGAAGTCGGTGCCGCCAAGGGGGCTACGCAGGCAAAACGTTCCAGCACCCCGGCCATTCCCATTACAAGTATCGACATCACCCAAGCCCAAGCAGCCAGCACCGGCATCGGTGAATTTGACCGCGCCCTCGGCGGCGGGTTTGTTCCCGGAGCCGTTCTTCTCCTCGCCGGCGAACCTGGTGTGGGCAAGTCCACCCTGCTGCTCACCGTCGCAGCGCAGTGGGCCAAGCAGGGAAACAGAGTTCTCTACGTCACCGGTGAGGAATCCGCGGCACAGGTCAGGCTTCGCGCAGAACGCATTGGCGCACTCAGTGACTCGCTGTACTTGGTGGCCGAAACCGATCTTGGTCTAGCACTTGGCCACGTCGAAGAAACTCAACCGACTTTATTAATTGTCGATTCCGTTCAAACAATTCAGAGTTCTGAAATTGACGGGGTGTCCGGCGGTGTCACTCAGGTTAAGGAAGTTGCTGCCGCACTCATTGCCGCGGCGAAAGCTCGCAACATGACCACGGTGCTCGTTGGCCACGTGACAAAAGATGGCTCTGTTGCGGGTCCTCGCGCCCTGGAACACCTCGTGGACGTAGTTCTGCAATTCGAGGGAGATCGGCACGGCCCATTGCGTCTGGTTCGTGCGGTTAAAAATCGCTACGGCCCAGCTGACGAAATCGGCTGCTTCGAATTAACCGAAGATGGTATTCACGGCTTGCCCGATCCCAGTGGCCTCTTTCTCGGTGATCGCACCACTCCGGCAGCGGGCACCTGCGTCACCATCACCATGGAAGGCAAGCGTCCGCTTGTTGCGGAAGTTCAAGCATTGATCGCCCCCACCAGTTCGCCCCAACCGCGTCGGGTCACCAGCGGGTTGGATTCTTCTCGCACCGCCATGATGCTCGGCATTTTGGAACGTCGGGCGAATCTGAAACTCTCCACCGCCGATTGTTTTGTTGCCACGGTCGGTGGCATGCGACTTTTGGAACCGGCCACCGATCTGGCAACCGCTCTCGCGATTGTCAGCAGTGTGAAAGATGTTCCCCTGCCGAGCAGTCTTGTTGCGATCGGTGAGATCGGGCTCGCCGGTGACATTCGCCGAGTCACCGGTTTGGAAAAAAGGCTGGGTGAAGCCTCACGTCTCGGGTTCACCCACGCGATTATCCCGGTCGGCACAAAAGTCAACGTCGCTGGAATTACCACCCACCCGGTTGCCAACATCTCAGAAGCAATCACGGCGATCGGGGAGGTTGCGCGCGAGCGGGATTAAGTCAGTCCTTCGCCGTAATGGCAAATGGTGTGGATTCACTGCGCACATCAAGATTTCGGCCAATAACCACATAGCGACCGGGTCTAGCCACCCTTTTGATGTCCGGGCATCCCTTTTGGCTGAGGCGTCCATTCCACGTGATGGTGGATTGCACTTTGTCTCCTGGCTTAAGGGTGGCGATCCGGATCTTCTTGTTGTTACTGCAGTCATCACTTGACCACACGTGATACCCGCCCGATTCCACTTCGAGTTCATTGGCCTTGGGTCCCACATCTCGCAGGCAGGCAACATTTCCCCGGTTCTCAATGGTCAATGTGAGAACCGGCTTCGATCCAACAATGTAAGCGCCGGAGTCGGTGGTGGCCTCCACAAAAATAGCGGAATCCAGACAATCCACGGGTTCGACGTTGACCACAACTTCTTCTTCCGCCACGATCACTTCGGAGTTCGCTTCAGCCGCGGTGCTACCGGAGTCAGCGGTGGTGACCTCTCCCGTGGCATCGCTGCCGAAAACTCCCCGAGCCACCCAGATCAGCGCGAGGGTCAAGGTGATGACCACGAGAACCAGTGCGGCCCTTCGCACCCAGTACACACTGGGTGCCTCGGGACCGACCGGGTTTAGACTCACACCTCAAGACTAATACGGCACCGCTCCCCTGCGATTTCATGGCGGGCGTGAAACGATTCGGGAGTGCAGCCACCCGTCACTCCCCCTCAGACCAGCACCGTAATTCGGTGGTTTGAGGGTTCGGCGCGGGATTTGCCTTGGCGGCGGTCCAAGGAAAATTCCAGCCCGGATCCCTGGGGGGTAATGGTCAGTGAGTTCATGCTCCAGCAAACCCCGGTGAATCGGGTGCTACCCGCGTGGAGTGAATGGATGACAACCTGGCCCAGCCCCGAAGCCCTGGCAGAGGCAACACCGGCCGATGCTATCCGGATGTGGGCGAACCTTGGGTACCCGCGACGAGCGGTGCGATTACACCAGAGCGCGCAAGTTATTGCGGACCGCTACAACAATCAGGTGCCACAGACTTTTGAACAACTCATTGGGTTACCCGGTGTCGGCGAATACACGGCCAATGCAATTTTGGCCTTCGCTTTTGATCAACCGACCCTGGTGGTGGATATCAATGTGCGGCGGGTGATCTCACGAGCCTGGCTGGGTCAAGCTCACCCAGCGAACTCACTCTCCGCTGTTGAGCGCGCATTCGCGCAATCACTGATACCGAAAAACCAAAAACGCGCACCTTTGTGGGCCGCTGCTTCCATGGAGTTGGGTGCATTGGTCTGCACCGCGAAGAACCCCCAATGCAATGAGTGCCCTATTCGCAAAACATGCCTGTGGTTCACCTCCGGTCGACCCAATAACGCGAATAGGCCTCGGACTCAAGCAAAGTACGAGGGCAGTGACCGCCAAGAGCGCGGTCGAATTCTGCGCGAACTTCGATCCAGTGATGTGGCACTGTCCATCAAGCAACTGAGGAAAAGCGCAAAAAACGAACAGCAATTTGATCGCGCACTTCAATCACTGATTAAAGAAGAATTAATTATCCATGTCCCACGATCGAAAGTGTCACTTCCGGAAAGTTAATTGCCCAACTTCAATCGGTAAATGCGGTCGTCCACTCGTGACGGATCGCCGCGACCGTCGGTGTTACTTGAGATCAACCACAGTGAGCCGTCGGGTGCCTGTTCAATTGTGCGCAGTCTTCCAAGGTCGCCCAATTTCAGTGCAATAGGTGTTTGTGCTTTGGGGTCTGCCGAAGTAACACCGGTTAATGGCACCTGCCACAACACCTCGCCGCGCAAACTCGCAACAAATGCATTGTCTTTTGCAATGGCGATTCCACTGGGCGATGCCAGTGATGTTGGTGCCCATTGCATTTTCGGGCTCACATAATTCGGGTTGGTGCTGTACCCCTCATAGAGTGGCCAGCCGTAATTCTCACCTCGTTGAATCAAGTTGAGTTCGTCTGCTTCTTTGCTACCGAACTCACTCGCCCACAACTGTCCACGACTGTCAAGGGCAAGACCCTGCACATTGCGGTGACCCGAACTGAATACCCGCGGACCGCCCATGGCTTTTCCA
Organism: Candidatus Nanopelagicales bacterium; assembly: GCA_018402075.1. The sequence continues at coordinate 11,795 of JAGYJP010000021.1, forward strand.
TTGCGATCAATTAACAGAATTTTTCCACCCAAGTTATTGGGGATCTGTGACAGATCAGGATCTCCCGCGTCGCCGGTGGCCACGTAAATACCACCATCGGGTCGCACCAAGATCCGCCCGCCATTGTGATACGAATTTTTAGGGATCCCCGACAGGATCACGGTTGGTTTACCCAACTTGCCACCAACAATCGGAATCCGAACCACGCGATTGTCATTCTTAGCCGTGTAGTAGGCGTATAACTCGTTTTTAGAATTCGACAGGGCAATCCCTAAAAGTCCACCTTCACCCGATGGCTCAACGCCCTGGATTTTGCCCACTATTCGCGTATTGCGACCGGCCGGCTTGGTCGGATCAATTTCCTTAATCAGTGCGGTATCACGCTCACTCACCCACGCTTTACCGTTGGAGAGGAAAGCCAACCCCCACGGCGATGTCAGGCCCTGTGCCACCACTTTGTCCCGCTCCACCGACGGCACCGCAGTGGCCGGGGCGAAACCAAGAAGTCCCGCAACAACGACCCCGGCTACGGCCCCAATGAATGACTTTCGCAATCCGCTCATAACTTCATGAAAACACGAAAAAACGTCTTAGGCAACACCAAGGACCCTTTATTGGATTTGCTCTGTACGGAATATGCTCGCGGAATGATTCGCTCATTTTTCGCCGCCACCCTTGCAGTCAGCCTCGTAATTTTCCCTCACACAATTGCAACCGCCGCAGATGATTCAACCGTGCATCAGATCGGCACCTTCGACTACCTGGTGCAGCCGGACTTCACCGGCCTGCAGCTAGCAAACAAGGTGACCGATCACACCACCCTCGGTTTGGGAACATTCGCCAATCTAGATGGCGAGCTGGTCATGGTGGGTGGTGTTGCCTATCGGGTACCAACAACTGGAATCCCCGAACGGATCACGGGCAAGGAACTCACCCCATTTATTCAGGCGATTAATTTCAAACCGACCAAGTCCGGTCCCGTTCCCCCCGGTACCCAGTGCAGTCAACTCATTCCAGCCATCAATGCACTCGTAGGAACAGATCAGGGGATTGTTGCCGTTCGGGTCCGCGGAACGTTCACGCAGTTGGAAGCACGCAGTGTTCCCAAGCAAGAACAACCCTGGCCAACGCTCGCCACCGTGATCGCGCAGCAAACCCAGTTCAAGCTTGACGGAAACAAAGCCGTTCTAGTTGGGTTCCGTCAGGGATCTGACTTCCTTGGTGTGGGTCAACCCGGGCTTCACCTTCACGGACTCACGTCCATCAAGAATGCCGGTGGTCATATCCTCTCCTGCACTGCGGGCAGCGATGTGCAACTCTCCGTTCAACGTGCTTCCTCAGTCGACATAAAGAACTAGTGCGGAAGTGGTGGCAACCGAAGTCGCCACCACCTGGCACGCATGCGGTTAGACTCGCAACACGTTGAGTAGCCATCGGATAAATTCGCGAAGCACAAGGCTCAGCAGAACCACTCCGACCCGTGCTAAGATTCGCTTACTTGGAGCGAACCTAGCGGTTGGACCCGGCCCCACCGCCGGGTCCTTCTTTTTCGGTGAAGGATTTCGCATCCGTCACATCACCCCCCTTCCACCCCCACCATCCCCTCGCAGATTCCCCGCAAGCCACACGGGGTTCGAGGACCTAGGTCAGGGACAACGAGGCAACGCCGCACCAACAAACACACTCAGCACCACAACGCTAAATGCGAAAAAGATGGATACAAAGATGCAAATGGTTACTTGTGGAAAGTGCGGAGTGGGCCGTCTGCGAACGTGGGGATTTAGTTCGGAGTGAATGGGAATTGCTGTGCGCTGCCATCTGCCCAGGGTTCGGTTACTGGAGTAAGTCGGTGGGTAGTTCGCTGGATGTTAAGTAGGTTCACCATGATCGCCTGAGTCGCGGCAACATCCCGGTTGTTGTACAAATTATTCAGTTCCGTCGGATCGACCGTGGTGTTGTACAACTCAAATTCATCTGCTGGCGGGGCAACTTGACCGCTGGTCGGGTTGAGCGCCTTGACCGTTGTTGTCGCTACCTTGGTTCCCGGCTGATTCACTGGCCCGGCAACAAATGTTTGAACATCTTGGACATTGGGTTTTGACCAGAACTGGGGGTTATCCCAGTAGCGTGAGTACTTCCAGCGCTGCTTGGTACCACCGGGACCGGTCGGCAGGTACGTGACCACCGTTTCCACACAGTTTGGTTGATCCACCGGCTGATACGGAAGACCAAGAATACTCACGGCGTTCGCACCTTTAAATGGCTGATCGTCTGTCATGAAGTAAACGGCGCGTTCTTGATACCGCACTGAATCCTCTTCACCAAGGAGGACGCCTGAGAGGTCGTTGCCCACCAAACGCCGCACCTGAGTATGGGTCTTAGTGAGCTCTTTAGCTATCACATTCTCATTCAACCCTGCCAGACCAAGCATGGTCGGAATGAGGTCCGCATGACTTGTCAACATGTCACTCGACTGCCGGGTGGGGAACAACGTGGGGTTGTGGAACACGAACGGAACCTTCAAGATTTCGTCGTAGGCCGCGTGCCACTTCTGGAACATGCCACCGTGCGCACCCAGCATTTCGCCGTGATCGGAGAGATAAATGACTATGGTGTCGCGGTACTGCTCCCGATCATCGGTGAGTGCGTCAATTACCCGGCCGATTTGTTCATCAACATTCTTTTGCAGTTGATAGTAGAACCGGTGGTAAGGGGTGTCATTGTTCAACGGCTGAAAACCCTTGGGATACCGCGACACAAAACTGCCCTGGGCAACTGGTTTATTGCTCAAGTCCTCATTTGTTGAACGGGTATAGCGTTCATCGAAAAGGTTTTGTGGAACATTGGAACCAATAAGCTGCTGCGCCAAATAAAAGGCACCTTGGGCACCGGTGAGGTCGGCAGCCAATGTCAAACTGCCCCACAGGGTGATGTCATGCGGGTTCACAAAGGATGTAACGAGCAGCCACGGGTTGTCAGCCCGGCGCAATTTTTGGAGCTGCTCCACGCCCAGATCCGCGTATACCTCGTCGCGGCCGCGACCACCGGGACCAGAGGATCCGGAGTTCAGTGGATTACTACCATGGGGCTCTGGGCCAATAAACCCGGTGAATCCGTACTGTTCCAAGCGCTCGGACTCGAGGTAGATGTCCTCGAGATGACGGTCACGGAAACCGGCATCGGTATAGGAAGGAACCGGGTTGTAACTGGTGGGTTGATACAGATCAGCATCGGAGATGTGCCACTTACCCTTCCAGTAGGTGTCGTAGCCGGCGGCTCGGAACCAGTTGCCGAGAGTGGGCACCGTGGTGGGATCAAGCCAATACAAGTCCTGTTCAATCGCGGTCTTGGCCGCGCCGGAAGTTTGGGCGATACCGTGAAGTGACGGATACTGCCCGGTGTATACCGAAGCACGACTGGGCTGACACGCCACAGACATCACGTGGTGCTCAGTAAACTCAAAGCCGTTGCGACGGATGAAGTTTTGAGTCGGCAGGTTTGCAGCACGCCAGGCGCGCAACTCGGCAGATTCATATACCGGTGCGGCACGTTGTTCGTCCATCATCACGATCAGGAAGTTAGGTCGACGACGAAGGCGCCCACGTGGCTTGAAAGGTTGAGCCGCGCTCGCAGGTTGCGTAGACGCAGCGGACGCCATGGCCACAGCTGCGCCGGCAACACCTGCCGCCTGAAGTAATCTGCGACGACTCAAACCATTTTCGGAACCCGAGTCACTTGTCATTACTATCCCTTCTTTGTCAGGGGCTTGTAGAGATAGATGCCCCCGGTAGCTACGTTGTAGGTCACCGTGTACTCAAAATACACCGAGTTACCGGTGTTGATTGTCGCCCTGCCAGAGTCAATCACTCGAACAAGATTTCGCGATGCAGAACTACCTGCGACAAAGGAATCACCAATAAATGAACTGGTTGGAACAGAGAGAGTGACACGGGTCCCCGGACGCAATTGATTTGCCGTTGCTGTGGGCAGGCGCGAAAACTGTCGGCCCTTGACTCGCATCACGGTGAACCCCGAGTCAAACCAAGTGGGAACACACATTTCCGGTTGTCTACCGAATTTCCAGCATCCATTTGCTGCATGGTCATCCCAGAGCAGGGCACCGTTGACATTAGACCCCGCGGGTGGAAGTTGAAAGAACATGTTTGCATTCGCCGGCGCACGCGCACCCAAAATTAGTGCACCCGAATTTTTGGCTCCGATTCCCAGGCCAGAAAAGTGAACGCTCCAATGCAACCCAAGGTCGCCAGGCAGTGCTACAAGTGGATTGGTGAGATCACCTGTCCCTACGCCAATACCCAAAATGCCGGAAACCCCAATACGCTTCCATTGGTCGATGTACGGGTTGTCGGTGTTGATGTATTGAAATGGGACGTCAAGGGTGGTGCTGACACCGTTGAGGGTCATGGGTGCCGAACCAATAAATCCCGGAATCTTCAAGCCGCCAAATGAAGTGCTGATCTTCTTATTTGAAATTCGCATACTGGGGTGACTGCCGCTCCACAGTCGAAGCCCGACTGACCCGGTATCCAACATCACGGACAGCGGCGCCGACCGGCCGACCACAATCTCCACGATCCCATTCGACCCACCTGTGCCCGGCGTCCTGATTGTGGAAATTGGCACCGTGACGGTGATGGGAACTTTAACCGCTTGGGTCGGTACCAGAGATGAATCCGAATCAGCCTGGGCTGGTATCGCAGAAAACACAAGTGCAAATGATGCCACTGTGCCAAGAATCGCCGAATTAATGCGAATAGTGTGCCTCCCTTGGGGTACTCAGGGACAAAGTGTTTACGTCAACCAGATGTATTCGCCATCTCGAAGATGAACATATTATAGGAGATCCTGAGGTGTCAATAGCGCTCGCCAAAAAGGACTCGTCAAAAAGGATCCATCAAAAAGGATCTGACTAGGCGGGTCACCGCTGCCTCCGGCAAATCCAATCCGCTCAGACTAAATTCCGCGGTATACCGACCTACGGCCATCAATATCTCGAGCATCGTGAGCCAATGAGCGACTCGCGCTCATTACTTACCCAGCCACAC
>JAGYJP010000022.1 GCA_018402075.1 Candidatus Nanopelagicales bacterium
GTCTTCTGAAGAAGTTGCATGGCTCCCCGGTCTGGTCATTACCGCCGGTGGACTAACCGGGGCATGGCTGGGCGCCATACTTGTCCAGCGCTCTCCTAATGCCCTCCTACAAGGCTTCTTTGGACTCCTCCTGATGGGCGCCGGGATAAGAATGCTTTGGCCCACCGCAAATTCTGAAGTCGATATTGAACTGATACCTGATTTGTCCATCCGACTAGCAATCGGTTACCTCGCAGCTGGCCTAGCAATGGGTCTGTTGTCGGCGCTCTTTGGAATAGGCGGGGGGATTCTGCTCATTCCCATTCTTGTTTTTGGTTTTGGCTACGACCAACATCTTGCGGCCGGGACTTCGCTCGCTGTCATGTTTCCCATTGCACTTTTGGGTGCCATCCGATTAACAAGGCCCGGTTTGACCCAATGGCGAGATGGAACCATCTTTGGGGCAGGCGCGATTGTCGGTGCACTTCTCGGTGCTTCTGTTGCACTCGCACTGAGTGGATCGTTGCTTCAGATTGCCTTCGGTGTACTCATGTTGATGATGGGGGGACACATGGCTTTGCGTGGTTTTCGCCACACCAGAGCGGGTACTAATTTGGGGTGAAGGGGAATTGTTGGGCAGTGCCATTGGCCCACGGTTCAATAACGGGCGTGAGACGCTTTACCTTGCGCTCAGCGGCCAAGAGTTGCACCATGGTTTGTTGAATATCCGCATACTGGGAATTGTTATAAAGATTACTCATTTCACCAGGATCAACTGTGGTGTTGTATAACTCGAATTCATCGGCCGGTGGGCCGACTTGGCCCGCAGTGGGATTGAGTGTCTTGACCGTTGTGGTTGCCACCTTGGTGCCAGGCTGATTTACCTTCCCGGAAACAAGAGTTTGAACATCTTGGACATTTGGCTGAGACCAAAACTGGGGGTTATCCCAATAGCGTGAATACTTCCAGCGTTCGGCAGCTCCATTAGCTCCTGTTGGAAGATACGTGACAACTGTCTCCACGCAGTTTGGTTGGTCAACCGGCGTGTAAGGCAAACCTGTAACCGAGACCGCATTAGCACCCTTAAATGGTTGATCATCGGTCATGAAGTACACCGGACCGCTGTCGTATTTGGTTCGAGAATCTTCACCCAATAGGTGACTGGAGAGATCCTGACCTACCAGACGCCGAACCTGAGTGTGTGTCTTGACCAACTCTTTGGCCAATACATCTTCATCTAGACCCGCCAAACCGAGCATTGTGGGCAGCAGATCTGCGTGACTCGTGAGAATATCGCTCGTTTGATGTTCGGGGAACAATGTTGGATTGTGGAACATGAAGGGAACCTTGAGAATTTCGTCATATGCGGCATGCCATTTTTGGAACATGCCACCGTGAGCGCCCAGCATTTCACCATGATCGGATAAATAAATAATGATCGTGTCTCGGTATTGTTCACGTTCCTCGGTTAATGCCTTGATCACCCGACCAATTTGTTCGTCTACATTCTTCTGCAACTGGTAATAGAAACGGTGATATTGCGGTCCATTATCCAATGGCTGAAATGCTTTGGGGTACTGTGAAACGAAACTACCTTGAGCAACCGGCTTGCTACTTAGGTCTTCATCACTTGACTTTGTGTACGCCTCATCGAAAAGGTTCCTGGGAACATTGGAGCCAATCAACTGTTGTGCTAGGTAGAAAGAGCCCTGTGCTCCGGTGAGATCACCGGCCAGAGTCAGACTCCCCCATAAAGTGATGTCGTGCGGATTCACAAATGAGGTGACTAGAAGCCAGGGTTTGTCAGATGTGCGCAAGCGCCGCAACTGCTCCACACCCAAATCCGCATACACTTCATCGCGGCCCCGGCCGGCGGGGCCTGAGGAACCCGAATTCAGCGGGTTACTGCCATGTGGTTCGGGTCCAATAAACCCGGTGAATCCGTATTGCTCCAAACGCTCAGACTCGAGGTAAATATCTTCTAGGTGGCGATCACGCCCACCGAGGTCGTTGTATGAAGGCAATGGGTTGTACGTGGTGGGTTGGTAGAGGTCTGCATCGGAGATATGCCACTTACCTTTCCAGTAGGTGTCGTAGCCAGCAGCCCTGAACCAGTTTCCCAAAGTGGGAACACTTGTGGGATCAAGCCAGTACAAATCTTGTTCAATCGCTGACTTGGCTGCCCCAGATGTCTGGGAAATTCCGTGCAGGGATGGGTACTGGCCCGTATAGATAGAAGCACGACTGGGTTGGCAGGCAACAGACATCACGTGGTGCTCGGTAAATTCAAAACCATTTTTCCGAATCAGATTTTGGGTTGGGAGGTTGGCCAATCGCCAGGCCCGCAATTCAGCACTCTCATAAAAGGGGGCTGAACGTTGCTCGTCCATCATGACAATCAGAAAGTTTGGGCGTCTTCGGAGTCGACCACGCGGCCGAAATGGGGGAAGCTTTGCTGCCTGGGCTGGCGCTGAGCTGCTTGCGGCAATGCCCGCAGCAATACCCGCGACTCCAGCGGCCTGGAGGAGTCGACGTCGGCTCATGCCCTCCTGAGTTCCCGATGACTCTGACATGGTCTACCGCTCCTTCTGAGTTGGTTCGTGCAAATAAATATCGCCGGTGGTCACGTTGTAAGTAATAACATGAGAGAAGAAGAACGCGTTGCCCGTGTTGATCTTAGATCGACCTGTGGGATAAACCTTTGCCAAGTCACGTGATCCCTCTTTGCCCGCTGTGAATCGTGCTCCAATATATGCATTTCCCTTTGCGGCGAGAGTCACTCGGGTTCCTGAACGCAACTCTCCTTCAGGGTTTTGTGGGATCCGTGCGAACTCACGGCCCTTGATTCGCACGATGGTGAATCCGGAGTCAAAGTGGGTCGGAACACAAAATGTTCTAGGCGATGAAAATGTCCAACACCCCTGCGCCGCCTTGTCATCCCACAGAGATGGCTCACCAACACTCCCGGTCAGCCGTGTCAATTGAAAATTAAGAATGGCATTGTTAGGGGCGATCGCACCCAGAACCAACTGACCGGCTCCCTTGTCACTATCCCGTGAAAAGTGCACACTCCAACTACGAGCTAAGCGATTGGGCAGGGACATCAATGGATTTGTGAGAGCGCCTTTACCTGTGCCGATTCCAAGTATCCCGTCAACTCCTTGGTCTTTCCATTGTTGGATATAGGAACTGGTGGAGTCAACATACTGAAATGAGACACGGGAAATTGTTCGAACACCACCGAGTGTCATGTATGCATTAGCTACTGAACCCTGCATGCCCGTGGGTTTTTCATCCCACAACCTCAGCCCCACCGAACCGGTATCTACCATGACCGAAATTGGTGCGGATCCGCCAACTTTCATGGAGATTATTCCGCTCTGACCGGTCCTGCCGGGTGTGTCAATGGTTTGCACGGGAATCACCACCGGCATGCGGGGAATCTCCAATGGATTCACGAGCGGAGCACCGCCCACACTTGGAATCAGAAAGAAAGTGGCGAGTAGACCAGCAATAACACTTTTCGCTACTAAGTGCATGGGTGACTCCTGTTCATGGTGAAGTTGAGTACCACAGTTTTGATGAAGGGAACCGGGTGAGCACCAAGAGGACAATCGTGAAGATCACAAGAACTACAGCCTGGACCTGCACAAATATGGCGAGCAGTGAATCAGCGATAAAAACAAACCACATAAAGTAGACAGCAATTGAACTGTGCAGTGACGTAAATCTGGAGATAGCAATATGCGCACCACCCAGGATTACGCCAATGAGGAATACCCACCAGACGTTACTTGCACCAGAAATGATGGCCGTAATAATTGTGGATGCCCAAAATGCAACACCGACAAAAGCCAAGACATGGATGGCAATAATCGGGGCGGGGGACTTCCTTCTCACATTACTTCACTCTCGCTGGACTGATTGACTTTGTTGACCTATGAACCAAAATGCCCGTACATTCTTGCTCACGCAAGGCGGGAAAACGTCGATACTTTCCAGACATCTTGAAAGACTAGTCCGTTTATGCGAGTGCTGCCTGAATAAACCGGTGGTAACTGGTGGGTTCAGTGGAAAAGAATATGGATGGTTCCACCGCCTCAACCTCCAACACAGTCGGATTACCCAGGTGGTTATCAAGGAGGTCGATTCGGAGATACAGGGCAACACCGAATTTTTCTGTCCAAAATCCGACTACCCGATTGGCTAACTCCAATTGATCCTTGCGAGGGATGCGGGCAGAGATTTCTTCCTGCAGATACAAACCATGAACTAATTCGGGCTGGGAATCCTTCAGCAGGAGAGGGCCCTTACGAACGGCATGCGAATATTGACCACCTATATATAGGAGTGCTGTTTCACCGTCCGAGTCAACGTGATCCAGATACGGCTGGATCATGATGCTCTTACCCGCAGCAAGAACCCGATCGATGAGGATCTGGGCCGTGCCCACACTTGTACTGTCCGCGGCAGATAAACGCACCGTATCCCGACTTCCAGCAGAGACAGTTGGCTTCACAACATAATCCACCGAGGGCGGGACAACCCATGTATCGTGAGCGGTCGAGACAAATTGAGTATCGATAACGGGGATACCCGCATTATGTAAATCCCGGAGGTAGGTCTTATTGGTGCTCCACGAAATTAACTCAGCAGAGTTTTTAACCTTAGAGCCAAGTGAATTCACCCATGCAAGAAATCGCGGCAGGTGGTCGGTGTAATCCCACGTATTGCGAACTATTACTAGATCAAAAGAATCCCAGTTCACCGCAGGATCAGACCAAATGACCGGTGTCGCCTCGATACCGGCTTCTGCAAAGTGAGTAATTAAAGGTTGATCATCCGGATCTAGATCCGGAAGTTCAGTACACGTTGCGAGAGCGATTCGAGTGGACACCGGTCAAAGGTACTTGGTTACTAGGAAACAACCACCACAATATTGCGTGTGGCACCATCAGGGTTGGTCACAGTAATGACTGCGGTACCCACGGAAAGCGCTTTTGCACCCGGGTTGAAGATTGCGCTTCCATCGTCATACCCCTGGGTGATTTCCAAAACCTCAGGGTTGTCCACTGAAATGACCGTATTCACGGGGTCGTCGGAGAGAATGTCAATAAAGTCACCGACAACTGCTGATGCGTCTGTCTGATCAACAGCAATAATGACCGGGGGCAACATTTGCGTGGCCTCCTCGGACATTTCAGATGACGTGGTTTCGGTGGACGAATCATCGCTGCTCGAGCAACCGGCAAGCACGGCCACACCCAGAAGGCCAGCTGCACCCAATGCTGCTGCTTTGGTTGCCACGGCTGTTGTTGCCGATGCCTTGCATGTCCTGATCATGTTTTCTCCTTGAATTGATTGAAGTTATAACTCTTTTGACGGACGCGGCTGCACAAATGTTCCACCGCAGGGAGAAAATCTACTCACATTAAGTTGTTGAGTTGCGCTACTCGCGCAGCGTGTCGACCACCTTCAAATGACGTATCCATGAACACTTGAATAAGTTGTTGGGCGATTGCGGGCTCGGTTGCCCTCTCACCCAAGCAGGCAATATTTGCATCGTTATGAGCCCTGGCCAGTTGAGCGTCTTCGACAGTTCGTAACACGGCACCTCTGATTCCATGGATCTTATTTGCGGCCATGCAGATCCCCTGCCCACTGCCGCATACGCCGATACCAAACTGAGCCTCACCGGATGCCACGACGCGACCCAGCTCAGCTCCGTACTCTGGGTAATCCACTCGCTCAGAACTGAAGGTTCCGACATCGTGCACTTGGTGACCATTTTCCAGTAACCACGCGCTGAGGTAACTTTTCAATACGAAACCGGCGTGGTCAGAGCCCAGCGCAATTATCATGATTATCCTTTGGTTCGGGGGAAACCTGCCAACATCACCATTCTCCCACCATGAAAGTATCCACTTGTGAACCCACCCGAACAAAATTCGACCGCCATGATCGTTGTTGTAGGAAGCCTCAATACCGACCTCGTGCTCCACGTGGAGCAGTTCCCCCATGAAGGGCAGACAGTGCTCGGAGAATCACTCACCCAAGAACCTGGGGGCAAAGGTCTCAATCAGGCAGTTGCCGCGAGCCGAGCCGGCGGATTAGTTACGCTCGTCGGCGCTGTGGGCACTGACTCATTTGGTCATCACTTAAAAGAAGTACTTGCAAGAGAAAATGTGCAAGATCGCGTCGATACCGATACCACCCATGCAACCGGAACTGCGGTTATTGAAGTTGAGGCAGGCGGTGCGAATCGAATTATTGTGGTGGCTGGCGCGAATGACCATCTCAGTGCGGATCGTGTTGAAGAACAACTGCGTGCCCTGGCCAGCCAACAACGCATTGGCGTTGTTTTGGTACAAGGTGAAATAGATCCCGAGGCAACCGAACGCGCTCTGGTCGTTGGCCAAGAGCTTGGAGCATTAACTGTTCTCAACCCAGCACCCATGCGCGATTTTCCTCGCAGCGTGTTTGCTAGCACCGATTACCTGATACCCAATGAGTTTGAAGCGCGAGAACTGGCCGCTCTCTCGGATTTACCCTTGACCTCCATGCTCGACTGCGTGGAGGCCGCTAACTCCATGGTCGATCTTGGCGCGAAGAATGTGATTGTGACTCGAGGTGAGAAAGGTGCCGTGTGGGCCAATGCCAATGGCTCCGGTCAGGCGGGGGCTTTCCGCATTGTGCCAGTCGACACTGTTGCAGCGGGCGACTCATTTTGCGGGGTTTTTGCCTGCGCCATCAATGAAGGTCAGCCCTTTTCGGAGGCACTTCGTTGGGCAAGTGCAGCAGGTGCATTGACTGCAACTCGAGCAGGCGCAGTGACTTCTTTGCCTCAACGTGCAGAGATAATGGAGCTTCTCGACCTCACCGACTAATTAGGTGCCGGAAATCCGACCGTAATTGGTGTGCCGTTCCGAGTTATGGTCACCATGGAATCGCCAATTGTCACGGGCACTGAGTCAGCGGACCCGCGCGGGACGAAAACTGTGATCATGACTTCCTGCACTCCCTTTCGCGGAAGTGTGACGGAGCGAGATAACACTGCACCAGGTGCCTTCACACCCCAATCGGTTGTATGCCAGGCAATTGACGAACCCTCACGAGCCTGAGCAATATCCCAGATACCCACACCCGCCTGAACAATGTCAACTTTCTGCTCCCCTGACACCATGGTCAACTGGCCATCAGCATTACCCTCCACACCAACACCTGGACTCAACTGCCAACGCTGGGTGACATTTCGAGGTGCGTAGTTCTTTCGTTGCTTCTTGGGAACCTTGACCTTGGCACCATTGATGTAGTCCACAACAATAAGTGCGTCTGCCGAGCGAACATATGTCACACAGCGAGTGACTTCAGTTCTCTTCCACGCTTTATCCACCAGGCATGAATAGTCATTTCCCCCAATATTCGAGTCAGTGCGCCCTTGTGTTTTGACAACACCTTTCCACCGGCTGTAACCGGTATTGGACACGGTAAAAGTTGAGTGCGCCTCACGCTTTTTCACGAATGAGCGCAGTGCACTGGAGTTGTAACGGAATGGTCCAGGATCGCCAATCCACTCCACCCCGCGTGAAAACAGCGTCAGGGATCCGCCGTCATCATGTGTGTGCGCGGTGGCGGGACGCTCACCCTTAAAGCGAAGTGAGTAAAAAGTATCCGGTTGACCTTGTCCGCTAGGAACCCAAGAGTATCTGCCAAAAATGTAACCACCGCTGTATGCCGTGTAAGTCGGGGTTGGTGGAGTTCCCACAGCGCCGCGGCTGCGCAACCAGTCTGCGCGCCAATCACCGACTCCAAAAGTGTTTCGCAGCGGCACCGACACGGTGTCGCCTAGCGACTCAAGTGTGAAGTCGGGTCGAACAGCTTGTGACACAAAACTATATAACTGCCCACGCAATTGAGGAATGGGATCCGCTGGAATACCGCAGGTATTGGCAGCTGCCTCAATCTGGGAGAGAAGCTTCTCCATATACATGGCGTAATGAGGTGAGCCTTCAACATCGCTTCCGTCCTCGTGAATCACGCCACGTGCAATTGCAACAAGGTTTCGCCATGCTGCGTTGCGTAAATCAACGTCACCAACATAACAAAACGTCGCCAGTGCCCCGGTCTGACGTACCAAATCAGTGTTGTTGGCCCCGATCGCAATATCTTTGTTTCGGCGATATGAACGCCACATGCTGGCTGCATCACGAACTGCTGCTTGTTGGATTTTTGGATCGCCCAATGTCTGTGCGGCGCACGCAAGTGTTTGAGTTCGCAACCCACCGTAGATCGAGCCATCAATCCATTGGTACATCAGTTGCCGAAATCGATCCACCATGTTTTGGTTCTGAGTGTTGACCCCGCGATACAAAAGTGGAAGTGCCTAATCGAGGGAATGAATGTGACGGTTGCCAGAGAGGTCAGCAGAAGCCTGTGCTCGCCAATTTGGTTGCTGGCTGAGTTTGTAAACACCACCCTTACCCATATCAACCGTGCCATTCATTAATAACTGGGCTTCGGTGCGTTGCTTCTTCACCGACATGGGGAACAGTGCCGTGCACCAGGATCCGATACTCGTGGGCATGACTGAAGGTGGTGTTACTACCTCAACGAGTGGCGTCTCAACGGGTGGTGCCTCAACGGGCACCGTCTGAGCCGGCACCGGTTCAGCAGGTGGAGTGACTTCTTCAGCAACACTGGGGATGGCTGACATGGAAAGCACCAGAGAAACACTGACTAGACCCGCGACCAGCAGCCTTATAGCTGTTCTGTGTTCGCGCGCTGAGGGAAGTTGACCACGTGGGTCCAGCGAGGACATGTACTCCATCATCACCCGAAGTACCCATGCTCTGTCAAGTCAGGGTACGGCCCGGGCGTGTTTGCTTATGGCAATTCAGGTTCAGCGTCAGTTGTCGCGGACATTCGCTCGGTTGCTGCCTTCATTGAGGGCGATGTTGGACCGAGCACCCAGCCCAAACTCCCCAGCATTGCCGCCACGGCTGGTTTCACCACGGCAAGTGGAATCTTCGGCACATTAATGAGTGATCGTTGACTATCAGTCATGGTTGCCGCCGCGCCCGCATAAAGGATGCTGTACGGCGCTTTTGCTGGAAGTGGTAATGGCGCATTTCGCACAAAGCGAGCCGTGCGTTCAGCTCGTTTCCCTCCCATGAGATCTGGCTTAAAGTCTCGAAGTTGTTGTTTCAACTCCGCATAGCTTCGCGGCGGATTCTCCACCCCCACAAGTTCGCCAGCCTTTGCCCATTCACGCACATATTGATCTGGTCCACCAGGAATTGGACCTCCCCACACTAAATGTGTGGACAAGAAAGAGTCAGTAAATGCAACGTGGACCCAGCGCAACAGATCGGGGTCATTTGCAGAGTAGTCAACTTTCTCGCCATGGCTGTTGATGTACTCGCCTGAAACTTTTCGGTGCATGCCACGCACGCGCGCACACTCCCGCTCCGCCATGCTCGTGTCACCGAAAGTCACAACGGTCAACCACTGGGTTGTTCCTGCTAGTCGACCGAGTGGATCCTGTTCGTACCGAGAGTGTTCATCTACTCCGGCTAGGGCACCTGGGTGCAAGGCCTGCATGAGCAGTGATCGGACACCTCCCACAAGTGTGGGTAGTGAGCCATGTACCACCCAAGCTGCAGAACCCGGTCCAAAAAAGCCTTCATCTGTGCCATGACTGAGTTGCTGCACCCAATCTGGAGTGCCATCGGGCTCACCAGAAACGATTGACCGGAACCCGGCGGCCGCCTTCTCACGCAGCAGGTTCAAAGGGGCAAGATCTAAGGGCACGAGCTCACTCTGCCTAAAAATGGACAAAACCGCATGTTGAAAAGCCTAGGGTGAAAAAAGCCAGCCCGCCGCAAATCGGGGGTATGCGGCGGGCTGGTTGATACATGTGGATTTATTAATTACTCACGGTGCCTACTCTGCTGCCACCAGTGTGAGCGGAACGGTTATCGTTTCTCCGTTGCGCAACACGGTCAGTTCAATTGTGTCACCCGGTGCGTTAGCTCGGATCGTGACGATCAAAGCTGTGGGGTCAGCCAGGATCACACCATCGACTTTTGTTATTACATCGCCACTCTGCAGACCTGCTAAGTCAGCGGGTGATCCGGGAGTTACCTCGGCCACCTCGCCACCGGGTCCTTGGAAGGACGTGTCCAGCTGCACGCCAATGATCGGGGTCTGGGACGTACCCGTATTAATAATTTCGTCGACGATTCGTTTGGCGGTATCAATCGGAATGGCAAAACCTAATCCGATATTTCCGCTGCCCGCACCCAATCCAAGTGTTGCAATTGCGGAGTTAACTCCAATTACTTCACCGGCTGAGTTAACCAAGGGCCCGCCGGAGTTACCGGGGTTGATTGCGGCATCGGTTTGAATGGCATTGATATAAGCGGTATCGCCCTGACCACCAGCGGTGACCGGACGATTCAGTGCAGACACAATTCCTGAAGTAACCGTGCCCTGCAGTCCTAGCGGTGAACCAATGGCAATCGCCAGGTCACCCACATTGATTGCATCCGATGACCCGAGGGTGAGCGCAGAGAGACCTTCGCGATCTACTTTCACAACCGCCAGGTCGTAGCCTGGATCGGAACCCACGAGTTTCCCGGTAGCCGTGGTTCCGTCTGCGAATGTGATGTCGATTGTTCCGTTTTCACCGGCGGGACCGGCAACGTGATCATTGGTCACGATGTATCCATCGCTGCTGACAATGAATCCTGTTCCGGTTCCTTCGCCACCAGATCCTTCGATATTGAGTTGTACAACGGCCGGCTGTACAGCTGCAGCTACCGCGGCGATACTTCCCGCTGCAGGCTCAACACTTCCGCTGGTCGCCACGGTGATTGCCGTGCTTGAGCCGCTGTCGGCCAGGGTGTACCCAACCGCGCCTCCCACTGCTCCCGCAAACACTGCGGTTGCGGCAACCCCGGCAATCAACAGCCCCGTGCGCGACTTGCGTGGCTGCTCTGGTGCGAAAGACGTCAAAGGTTGCGTAGGCTGTGCCGCGAAAAAGGATGGCTCCGGGTTGAAATCATTCATGGGGGTGTGCGGTGTGATGGTCATGTGCTCTCCTAATTGTTGCGTGTCTCCATTGGACACCCCAAATCTTCAATTGGCTCCACCAAAACGGCAAAATCACCAAGCCCTTACCCAGCCTTTACATTCCCCTTACATAAATCGGGATCCACTACCCTGAAGCGGTGCACCTGCTGACCGGAACGAGCGCCGCGGCCGAACTCTTGGCAACCGGATCCCTCGTGGTCATTCCCACGGAGACGGTGTACGGGCTCGCCGCCCACGCAGAAGATGAATCTGCGGTGAATCGAGTTTTCACGACCAAGAACCGCCCCAGTGACCACCCACTGATTGTGCATATTGCGAACTCAGTGTGCCTGGACTACTGGGCCGTGAATATTCCCGATTACGCACGTGACCTGGCAACTGCATTCTGGCCCGGACCCATGACCCTGGTTCTCCATCGCAACACCCCGGCTGGTGACTTCATTACCGGCAACCAGGAGACGGTCGCCCTGCGAATTCCCAATCACCGGCTCGCGCTCGAGATCATTAATCAACTCGGAGTGGTCACGAATAATCCGTGTGCCGGTATCGCAGCACCGAGTGCAAATCGGTTCGGCAAAGTCAGCCCAACAACTTTGGAGCATGCGCGACAGGAGTTGGGCGCCTACCTGAGCAGCACAGATGCCGGTGTTGACGGCGGCCCTTGCAGCATTGGAATTGAATCAACAATTATTGATTGCACGGGAGAGTCACCAATTATTTTGCGCCGGGGCGCCATTACCGAACATGACATTGAATCGATTGTGGCTCTTTCTGAATCGGACAACTCAACGGTGCGAGCACCCGGGATGCTGGCATCACATTACGCCCCCACCGCCACCGTGAAAGTTGTGAACACCGTGAACGATATTGAACCCGATGCAACGGATGCATGCCTTCTTGCGCCCAGTGATGTAAGCACCCCAGTAGGAGTAACACGCATTGGGTCGCCGCGCGATGCGCACGAATACGCGCAGATTCTTTACAGCTCTTTACGCGATGCTGACCAATTACACGCTCATGTAATTTATGTGATTGCCCCCGAAGGGTCCGGCATTGCAGCAGCGGTGCGCGATCGAATATCACGGGCAGCTCACCAATAAATTCACACCGATTATTTAGGTGCAACTTATTTTGGAGCCATGCGCAGCGCTGCATCCAACCGAATTGTTTCACCATTCATGTACGCATTCTCACAAATTGTTTGTACCAGGTGAGCGTATTCGTCTGGCAAACCCAAGCGGTGTGGAAAGACGGGAGTCGCTGCCAGTTTCTCCTTCAGTCCCGCTGGCATAACATCGTAAATAGGAGTGTCGAAAAGTCCCGGTGCAATTGTCATGACGCGAATGCCGACAGGCGACAGGTCACGAGACAGTGGCAACGTTAATCCAACAAGTCCGCCTTTGCTGGAACTGTAGGCGGCTTGGCCGATCTGACCATCGAATGCGGCTAGTGATGCTGTCAACACAACAACACCGCGCTCACCATCTGTATTAGGTTCATTCTTTGCCATCTGTTCAGCAGCGAGTCGAACAACATCGTAGGTACCAATTAAGTTGATGTTGATCACTCGGCGGTAGTTGTCAATCGAAGCCGCCTTGCTATCGCGATCCAGTGTTCGCTCTGCCCACCCAATGCCCGCGCAATTGACCGCAGCATCAAGCCGACCG
The DNA here is from genome assembly GCA_018402075.1 of Candidatus Nanopelagicales bacterium. The sequence continues at coordinate 12,741 of JAGYJP010000022.1, forward strand.
AATTTATTCATTCCCGCATCTATTGCGGCACTGATCGCATCGGTGCTTTGCACATCGACTTCAACCGCGAGCGCCCGATCACCCAATTCACCAGAAAGTTTTTGGGCCGCCCCTAAATTTAGGTCGGCAATGACAACCCCACCAGCACCGTGGGCCAGCACTCGACGTGCAACTGCCTCACCCAAACCTGATGCACCACCGGAAACAAAAAAGACCGAGTCAGAAATTTTCATGGTGCAACCCTAGTAAGCACCCAATTCATGCAGCCGTGCATCGCTAATTCCAAAATGGTGAGCCACCTCGTGGATCACGGTCACCTTCACCTGATGCACCACATCTTCCTCGGAACTACAGGTTCGGAGAATGGGCAACCGATAAATGGTGATTCGATCGGGCAGCGCCCCGGAATATCCCGTTCCCCGTTTGGTCAGTGGGATACCTTCATAAAGACCAAGTAGTCGAGGGCGTCCAGGTTTCTGGTTCTCCACGAACACCACCACGTTGTCCATCAGGCGACTCAATCCCTCTGGGATTTCATCCAGCCCCAGGGCCACCAATTCTTCGAAGCGTTCCATTGGCACTTCCGACTCCGCCACCATGCCCTTACTCTCACATCCACCGCATTCACTCGCATCTGTGAGGGTCTAATTCCCAAGGGGTCGGCGGGAATCGAATCAGGTCTCTCCCCTACACTTTTCCAGTTGCACCAGGTCCCCATCGTCTAGTGGCCTAGGACGCTGCCCTTTCACGGCGGTAACGCGGGTTCGAACCCCGCTGGGGATACGGTTCCGCGCAGTGCACTTTGTGCGGATTCACAGTTTGGCCCCGTAGCGCAGTTGGTTAGCGCGCCGCCCTGTCACGGCGGAGGTCGCCGGTTCGAGCCCGGTCGGGGTCGCTTAGTTCGGAGGCAATCCGAACTTGTTGGCCAGGTAGCTCAGTTGGTACGAGCGTCCGACTGAAAATCGGAAGGTCGACGGTTCGATCCCGTCCCTGGCCACCACAAATCCCCCACAAAAACAGCTTTCTTGCCAGTTCGCAAATTGCTTGACATGGCAATTAGTCACTAATTTGTCACAGATATTTTCTTCCTTGCGTCCCTGTGGACAACCGCTCAAGAGCGTTTGCCACCGCTTGATGACCGTGATCGCCCTGTACGTAGATCCGGTGACAAGTAACTGGATCGTGACCGAGGTAGGAAGCAGCTGCATCGGCCGGTACACCATAAAGAGTGGACAAAAGCGTCGCCCTACCGAGTATCGATCAGATTCACCGGGCCTATTCCCACTCGGATAGCGAATCGAACGTCTCTAGTTGTGCTCACCTCGCACCGCTCTAGACTGGCGCTTCCGATTGTCGGTACACTTCGCCGTAAGCAAAGGCAGGTCAGCACCCTGGAGGAATAAATGCTGCGACGAATTATGACTGTGGTCCTAGGCGCGGGAATGTGCTTTTTTGCTGCGACGTCAACCTCCCACGCTGCTGTTGACGTGACCATCGACCAAGTCACGGTTGCCCCGGCCAAGTCGGGGGGCAAGTCCGCGAACGTGATCGTCGCGTCCACGGTCACACAGCAGCAATACGCGGACATTTCCTACGACGTGACTTTGACTGGCTTCACTGCGAAAGGCACCTTTGCGTATCGAGATGGTGCGTGTCCGAAGAAGCTCATTAAATACAGGGGACCGGGGACTGTATTCCAGTGCGGTTGGGCCCAGCAAGGGAAGGACTCGGTGCTCAACATTTCGATTCGCGGCACATTCCCTTCCTCCTCCGTGCGAGTCAAGATCAACCGGAAAGCGGTCGTAACGCCAAAGAAGGCAGGGGATTATCCCGTATCGGTGTCCAGTTGGGCCTTCTCACCCGTGACCACATCGGTGGCAATCAAGTAGCGCAGGTCAGGGCGGAACTCGCCATCAACCATTAACTGCCCTGTCAGGGCTCTGTTAGGGATACTTTGGTGGTTGTTTAGTTTTCTTTCGTTAGTGGAGCGGGAGAGCCTTCGCCGTTCCCATAATTCGGTCATCGTTGGTCGAGCCCGACCCGCCCCACGTCAATTCGTATATGGCTAGCTGATTTGGGAGACTGATCAACCCGACAGCGTTCAAATCGTCTCTATCAAACCCATAGGCACAGAGAGATGAAAAAGCACAACATCGAGTTGCCCCTAGATGTGCAGCCACCACAGGGACCAAAACCAGTTGGGGATTCGTGTCACTATTTTGTCACAGACGTAGCGCAACACCCTACGGTTCGATCCCGTCCCTGGCCACATCTGTGCAAAACAGTGTTCAATCTCTTTCAAGCGCAGTATTGCGCGCTGAAGAAGTTGGGGGTTGCCGGTAGCGTGAGGTTTGCGTTGGGGTTTGCGTTGGGGTTTGCGTTGGGGTTTGAGTTGGGGTTTGAGTTGGGGATTGTGCTGGTGTATCCATCTGACCGCTGACCAGGCTGGGGGTGGCCGTGCTTACCTATTCGGGCATGTGGTGGGCTGAAGGGCACCGGTTCGTGTCGTGGACCGCGCCCAGTATCGAAGCGATCAAGAACACCAAGGAAGCTATTGAGGTTGCGCGAGTGCCTCGGATCTCTCGCTCCTGTGCCAATGTGCGGGGCCACGGTGGTGTCAAACGCGGTGTCGTGTTCGTGCACGCCCGCTTGCGGGCTTTACCTTTCATCGCCCGATTTGATATTCGCTCGTACTACGAAACGATGGATCACTCGGTCCTGAATCGGATCATCACAGATGCACTAGTGCCACCGAAAATCGTCTCGGTTGTGCAGGAATACCTCGCAGTACCGGATGTGCGCTCCACCGGTCGCGGCATGGTCGCCGGCGGCAGCCTGTCTCCACTATTGGGTGCCATCTATCTCAGCCCACTGGATACAGCCATCGAAGACCTACGTGAGCATTGCGATGTCGACTACATCCGTTACGCCGACGACTACATCATCATGGCGCGAACCCGATTCCTACTTCGACGGGCGATCGCCCGCATGCACCAGGTCCTCACCGACCTTCGGTTACAGGTTCATCCCGACAAAAGATTCATTGGACGGGCAGAAAGGGGGTGTGATTTTCTGGGATTTGTTCTGCACCCGCACCGGCACCTTGAGCCCTCGCCGGTGAGCATCCAGCGCCTGTGTGAACGTGCCCGTCGGCTTCATGAGCACGGAGCCGACCACCATCGGCTCCGACGATACGTTCACCACTGGCACCTGTGGTTCACCAGCGGCCTTGGCCACCTCGCGGACCCAACAACAAATGAATCCAGATACTGGCAACTCGTCATCGAACATTGCGGTCTTGACCTACCGGTGCACCCAGGTCAATGAACACCCGCCCACCAATCACCCACACCGTGCACCACCACCACGGGTGGGTTAGCCAACCACGCCCACTCTCCTACCCTCTAAGCGGCAGCAGGGCTCAATGACGTGGAAGATGAAGCGCAAAGCCACCCGCGACGGCCCCGAGCTGCTCCTCGGTGAGGTCAGCATCAGGGTCGAGTAGGGCCGGCACGGTGATGATCAGTTCAGCGGCGTCACCTTCACGTGCAGTCACCGTGAACCATTCCGGCAGGTCCAGCCCCGCGGCTGCTAGTACTGCTTTGGGGTTAGCAAGGAAACGTTCCCGCGCATCCGCATCCGTCACCACAGGG
>JAGYJP010000023.1 GCA_018402075.1 Candidatus Nanopelagicales bacterium
ACGCTTTGCTCACCCTGTTCATCCTGTTGCTTGTAAAGCGTTTCTTGGCAATACGTGCAGGCGTCGCGCTACTACGAATTCGCGTCCGAGGGCACCGCGCTTACCAGGCGGTGCAGTGTGGGATAGAATTATGCGATTGCACCACATCCATGACGGGTGGGTTAGCCAACCCACGCCCACTCACGGACTATCTACGTCAAACAACATCGCATGGATAAATGGACCAGACGTACCCGGCAACGACTTCGAGAACGTCGTCGCTGGGTCAACATCAGGGTCGCGTAAGGGCCGGTACGGTGATGTGGGGCAAGGCCGCTAAAAAACTTTGAGCATCCATAATTCATTCTTTAAGCTTTTTGGTTGCCCTCACAATACAACGCAACACACTAATTTGGGAGAAGAATTCGCCCACCACTCGGTTGGTCGTTCGCAGTGTCAGTGGTCGACGAAGAGCACCCGACCGTCATGCTGCGCCAGATCACGGGCCAGAAAGTCAGCCTTGGCGCTGCGCCAACCCGGTTGGATCAACCACCACCTTGATCCCGCTCCGGTGCCACCCACAGAGTGGCTGTTGCAGCACCCCATCGAGTCAAGGGACGGTGAGAGTGGGCAGCGTGCGTCAAACGATGCGAGCACGACGGCGTCGTTTTCGTAGCAAGCCCCGGTCGATGAGTGCGGCAAGCAGCGGGACTAGGGCCGGAGGTCGCGGGCGCCGGTCGACGAGCAGCGGGACATGCCAGGTGTCACCGGGATCCGCGCCGGTGCGAAGGCCACGATTACGTGATGAGCATTCCCTTGGCGGCCGCTACAACTTCCGTCAACTTGAGCCCATACAGGATGATCAGGAGATGGACAGGCTCGCGCGGACGGTATAAGGCGGACAAAGAGGCGGTTCGGGCGGCCGAGATAGATTGCCGATGGATGAGACATCGCGGATCGGTGTGAAGTCGCGCAACTTCCTCAAGTCGATCAGCCACGTCATTCCACTGAGGTCGGCGGTGACATGGCCTTGGTTGCGCAAGGCGGACGTAACCACGCACCATGGACTTCCAGTCACCGCGCCGATCCACGCGGAGGAACACGCACGGAGTCGCACTGATGCCGTTGACGATGTCCCAGGTATGCATTTGCAGGTCGCACAGTGCATCCAGTCGGATAATCCATCCACGCGCGCGCGCACCAGCGGGCGACATGCGATGCATTCGGGTGATCGATGGCCAGTGCGGTTTGCGCGCTGCCAGCGGGGCAGCGGAAGCCCCCTCCCCGGGCCGGGATCGTTCACCAGTCGCTCCGAAGCCGACGACAGGACCGGTAGTGCCCGCACAAGTGGCGCCAGGGGTTGCCACGTCGCGGGTGCAATGACTTCTGACGGCGTGAGGTTGACCAGGTGGGAGGGCCAAAGGTCGCCGACGGTCAGCTCGGGTCCGACCCGTGCGCGCGTAACCTCATTGGCACATATTAAGCCGGCAGTGTTCGCACCACCGCGGACGGCGGTGAGCACTGATCAGATGCTTGAGGAAGTCTTTGAGTTTTATGGGCGTCTCTTCGTTGGCAATTCCTTGGCGGGCTAGGGCCGCGGGACGCCTGCGGCGGGGTTCGTTACCCGCCGTGATGGGGTTGCGATAAATCTCCAACGGGTGCCGTCGAGGTTCGGCTTACACTGTGGGGCATGGCTAACCTATCTCCCGCTCATATGGCGCCCCGATCGCGTGGCGCATTGTCCGAAACGATTCGGGCGATGTGTGGCTGTTCGGCGGTCCCCATCCGATTCGATTGACTGGTCGGTTCGCCGCGCCCCGGTGGCGCAAACGATCCGATGGTGGACGGACGATGAACCAGGTGAGTCGAGTTTGCCGCGATCAGTGGTCTGCTCACGGCCGGACGGGCTAACGCGGTCCTCTTCAGTGGCTCGCTGCCGGACATGTTGTCACCCGTTCGAACTGCTGGGGTCCGCTCGGATTCGGGTACTCGGCGATAACGAGCCTGAAGTAAAAGGGCCTGCGACAAGCCCTCGGGCAACCCGGAGCAGGTGAGTGGTCCTTGACAGTGCAGATCCAGCCCGGATCTGACGGTGGCCATGCCTAGATGATCTCCTCAGCGTGGCTGACCATGTGTGGACCAGGGGCACTGGCTCCCTGTGCGGATGCGCACTGATGAAGTGCTCGTCCGGACCGATGCTCGGCCCGGGCTACGGATGCGCAAACTGCTTTGTTGCCCCGGCATGAAAGCCGACGTTCTGTAGACCTGATGAGTGCCGTCTCGCCGGCCTCGATCCGGCCTCCGGTGTCACAGAACCTGCACCCGCGGCACCCGCCCTCGCCGCAGGCATGATCCACCCTCCGGTAGCCGGAGGGGCGCGACTTGGGAAACCTCTGCTGTAGAGAATGATTGCCGCAGCATTAACCCGGTCCAGTTTGGAATCAGCGCCGACATGCGCTCGCTGCCGGTGCCGTGCTGCGTCACCTGCGATCAGGAGAATTCCACTGTCGATCTTGGACGTGATCTCGATCGGCAGATGATCTTCCAACGACGGTGGAGGGTTGCGCACCGTCAGACCTGAGACGACGTGGCAGTCGACGAGCACCTCGTGAGCGACGTGCTCGGAATCGTCCGGAGGTGTGCATCGCCGGTGATCCCTCACTACGAGTCCACCGCGCCGGTCTGAATCCCGCCTGGGTGACCGGCAGACTGCCCTGACGGCCTACGCGCCTCCCTTCGGCAAAGTGCCATGGGCAAAGGGCTCACGGATCGCGAGTTCGCGGGCCGGTGCGCTCGCGGAGGCACTAGAACGCCAATCGATGATGATCCTGGCAGGGAGATGAGACCGTGCCAGGTTGCACGCATGGATGAACTCAGTGTGCGATTCATCCTCAGGACATTCAGCTATATAGCGCTGCACAGATTGCTGCCGCAAAGGCATGACGGTTCGCCCACTCATCGCTTCCACTACGTGCCGCAGACCTTCAAGGTGGATCAAAGAGAACACGCCTGGTCAGCAGGTGCGGGGTATCGCCGATGATCGGCGGCCTGGATCCCTTCAGCTATTGCCTACGGTGTCCCGCAGACCGGTCCTGGATCGCTACGCGGGTGCAGCAACGGTGTGGCCGCGGAAATTCGATCGACGAGGCCCTGCAAGGGCTCCTCGAGCTCGTGGAAAGGGACTCGGTCGCCCTGTGGGTGGTATTCCATGCGCGCATCGGCCGGGCATCGACCTCGACGCAATCGATGATCCCCGCGTGCGGCTGCTATAGCGCCCCTGCGCGCCCGAAAAGGGTCGCGAAGCCTGGGTACTCGATATTACCTCCGACCTCGGCATCCCCGCAATGGCCGCGTTTACTTCATCCGAAGGGGCCAGGTGCTCATGGGTTCATTGCACATGTCGACCCGGCCATCGCCGTTGTGCGCGCACTAACCGAGGTTTGCCAAAGTGAATCGGGGATCTCCGGATTGGAGCGGCGGGAGAGTACGCCCGAAGGTGTGCCCGAGATTGAGGGTGGTGGCTCGCCGCGGTGACTACCGCCACCGATCCCTTGTTGACACCCACGGGTCAGTTCCTTTGCCAGTGCAGCACGCTGAATCTTCACGAGTCCCTTGATGCCGTCTTGGTCCACTTTCAAAGGCGGGTCTTGGGCTTGGTGGATGGACCTCACCCAGTGACATCGGCCTTCCCGTTGTCCGCACTGTCGTGCCGGGTCTGCGCCACTTCTGGAACCGCTTCGCCCCTGGTCGCCTCTACAATGTGCGGTGTCACTCGCGTGGGTCCCCGATGGCTGGTGAGGACGACGTCAATCCCGCGCTGGGTATTCATGTGATTCGTTATCAACCCGCCGCATTCTCATCGCACAGTGGGTGCTCTTGCCGACACGTGCTCGGCAGTAATGTCGTTGCGATTATTGAACTCCATACCTTGGGGTACTGTCCGATAGAGCCCCTGGGCGGAGTCGAACAGAATGACCTGCCTGAAGTGTCGCAGTATCACGAGTGTTCGGGATTTACAAAAAATGTTCGGATAAAAAGAATCCGTCCGGCTCATTTCTAGCTGACGTGATTAACCAAACTGCAGTCGCCGCGATGCTCGAAGGGGAATCGACATATAAGTGACACACAACCCAAATTACTTACCGATAAAACTGTGGAGATGTTTAAAGCCGGTAATCATCCCTGAGCTCCGGCCTCGTTGAATGTCTTTTTTGCGAAAGCGGCCATTCACCGTGGACGTGCGGCTACCGTTGTAAAGCAACCTTGTTCATAAAACGCGTCCCGAATCCCGGATGACCTTTCGGGGCCCGGCTCCCATGAAGTCATGCTCGAATCATATTGGGACCGTCACGCACGTAATTATGTCTTCGTTGAACTCGGGTGTTAAAATCATGTGACTCAATTATTTCACCATGCGCCGCTACCACGCAGATCTTCCCGGAGTCACGGGCCCGCTAGCGGGCTTCGGATTCGCGTGTCTTCATAGCGAGCACGCAAGGTGGTGGATGATCCCACGCACTCCTTGTAAAGGGCAGCACCATTTGCGCCAGAGGTTACAATTGTAGTACCGCCAGTTGATTTTTGATCCAAACAGCGGAGGTCACCCAAAGTGTTGGGTTTTATCCCGCTCAGCTAACATCAAAACGGCCTATATTTATAGTACCAACACCACCACATCCATGATTTGCACCCCAAACACCGCTGAGTTGTTCCTCGATGAGAGGTCGGCATCAGGGTCGCGTAGGCCGGGCAGGGTGATAGTGAGTTCACTGGCATCACCTTCACGTGCACTCACCGTAAACCACTCCAGTAGATCCAGCCCCCGGCTGCCAGTACTACTTTTTGGGGTCAGCAAGGAAACGTTCCCGAGCATTCGCATCCCGTCACAGCGGGGGTAAGAGCTGCTAAAAACCTTTGAGCATCCATGCGCACTCCTTAGAAAGTTTCCTTCACGATACAGGACTACACAACAATTGGGGAAAGATGGGAGCCGGGAGTACCACCGATTTGCTTGACATCAATCTGTAACGTTTGGCTTTGCTGGAAGGATGTTTTTGATGCTCACCTATTCGGGCATGTGGTGGGCTGAAGGGCACCGTTTCGTGTCGTGGACCGCGCCCAGTATCGAAGCGATCAAGAACACCAAGGAAGCTATTGAGGTTGCGCGAGTGCCTCGGATCTCTCGCTCCTGTACCAATGTGCGGGGCCACGGTGGTGTCAAACGCGGTGTCGTGTTCGTGCACGCGCCCGCTTGCGGGCTTTACCTTTCATCGCCCGATTTGATATTCGCTCGTACTACGAACGATGGATCACTCGGTCCTGAATCGGATCATCACAGATGCACTAGTGCCACCGAAACTCGTCTCGGTTGTGCAGGAATACCTCGCGGTACCTGATGTGGCGCTCCACGGTCGCGCGGCATGGTCGCCACCGGCGGCAGCCTGTCTCCCCTATTGGGTGCCATCTATCTCCGCCCACTGGAGTTACAGCCATCAGACCACCGTGATCATTGCGATATCGACTACATCCGTTACGCCGACGACTTCATCATCATGGCGCGAACCCGATTCCCTACTTCGACGAGCGATCGCGCGCATGCAGTCCAGGTCACCGACCTTCGGTTACAGGTTCATCCCGACAAAGATTTATTGGACGGGCAGAAGGGGGTGTGATTTTCTGGGATTTGTTCTGCACCCACACCGCCACCTTGAGCCCTTCACCGGTGAGCATCTCCAGCGCCGCATGTGAGCGTGCTCGTCGGCTTCATGGCACGACCGACCAGCAGCTCCGACGATCCGACGTTCATCACTGGCACCTAGTTCTTCACCAGCGGCCTTGGCCACCTCGCGACCCACCAACGAACGAAACCAGATACTGGCAACTCGTCATCGACACTGCGGTCTTGACCTACCAGGTACACCCACCTGCGTAAACCCCCGCACACACACCACCATGACGGGAGGTTGGCCAACCCGCCCACTCACCCCTAACTACTTCGACTGTAAATACCCATCCAATCGAACGAATCCGAGCCCCTCCATCGCATGCTCCCACATCCGCCATGCATGCCACCAGAGACGCTATCAAGTTGTTCCTCGCTGAGGTCAGCATCAGGGTCAAAGTAGGGCCGGCAGGGTGATGGGTGAGTTCGGCAGCATCACCTTCGACGTGCACTGACCGTCGAACCACTCGGTAGATCAGCCCCGCAGTTGCCAGTACTGCTTTGGGGTCCGGCAGGGAAACGTTCGACATCCCGCATCAGTCACAGCCGGGGCAAGAGCTGCTAAAAAACTTTGAGCATCCATTAATTTTTCCACAGCATTTAGTAGTTACCGGAACGATACACCGCGCTTCTACAAGCCATTAGGGAAGGAATCTGCCTATCATAGTGAACACCCAACCATCATTAAGTAGGCGAAGAAAACTACCGCACCCACCAGGTAAGCGCCGCGACCGGCCTGAAAGCAATGAATATCTCGACAAATGGAGTCGGTTCGAGCCCGACCCACCCCACGATAATCCCCGATTCCCCTCTGACGGGCGTCGCGCGCCTGCACCAGTCCTCACCGACCTTCGGTTACAGGTTCATTCCGACAAAGATTTATTGGACGGGCAGAAAGGGGTGTGATTTCCTGGGATTTGTTCTGCACCCGCACCGGCACCTTGAACCCTCACCGGTGAGCATCTAGCGCTTTTTTGAACGTGCCCGTGTAGAACGTGCCCGTCGGCTTCATGAGCACGGAGCCGACCACCAGCGGCTCCACGATACGTCCATTACTGGCACCTGGTGGTTCAGCGGCCTTGCCACCTCGCGGACCCAACCCGAAACCAGATACTGGCAACTCGTCATCGAGCCCTGATCATCATCGAGCGCTGCGGTCTTGACCTAGCAGTGCACCCACCTGCGTAAACCCCCGCCCACGCACGCTCCACCGCACCACCACCATGACGGGTGGGTTTACCGCACCACCAACTCACTTCGTTCAAAACATTGGCTGACCTGACCCGCGAGGCATCACAATGGCCACATCCACCCGAGACTCCGGCAGTTGTTCCTCTGCTGAGGTCAGCATCAGGGTCCAAAATAGGGCCGGCGGGTGATGGTGAGTTCGGCCATCACCTTCCGTGCGACCGTGAACCACTCCCGGTAGATCCAGCCCCGCAGTTGCCAGTACTGCTTTGGGGTCAGCAAGGAAACGTTCCCGCGCATCCGCATCAGTCACCGCTGGAGTAAGCGCCGCTAAAAAACCTTGAGCATCCATACATCCTCCACATATTAAGTAGTTGTTAAAACGATACACCGCAATAAACCATTAGGGAAGCAATCTGCTTATCAGCGCAGCTGTCTGACTCATATTATAGAAGAGAGTGATGTGATTTCCTTGGCTTTGTTCTTCACCAGTAATGCGGGGCCTTGGCCACCTCGCGGGCCCACCAACAAATGAATCCAGATACTGGCAGCTCGTCATCGAGCCCTGATCATCATCGAAACTGCGGTCTCCACCTAGCGGTGCACCCTCTGACACCCGCCCACACCACCATGGCGGGTGGGTTAGCCAACCACGCCCACTCACCCACTATCTAATGGTGACTGCAATTGTTAGCGCATCCACCGGTGACGGCGGCGAGCTGCTCCTCGCTGAGGTCGGCATCAGGGTCGAGTAGGGCCGGTACGGTGATGATCAGTTCAGCGGCGTCACCTTCACGTGCAGTCACCGTGAACCATTCCGGCAGGTCCAGCCCCGCGGCTGCTAGTACTGCTTTGGGGTCGGCAAAACGTTCCCGCGCATCCATCCAGTCACAACGGGGGCAAGTGCCCTAAAAAACTTTGAGCATCCATGTTTTCTCTCCTTTAAGTTTATTCGTTGTTCTCATAATAGAGACGCAACACTAATTTGGGAGGAAGAATTCGCCTATCACTCAGGCGATCCCGATTCCTCTCAGCGTGGCTGGGCCAGCCCAGACTCACCCACGGGAACGTACTCATCCGCGTCGGTCCAGGGCTTCCAAGAACTACCACGGTTGGTTCGTCCGGCGGGAGGTTCACTCACCTGGATGCACCGTTAGGTCAAGACCGAATCCCTTGGCCTTGAGCTGGTAATGCCAATACTGTGGGTTGCTGTCACATGCCGAATCAAAATATCTAATCGATCGGTAGGAATTTCAGTAATCTTTTCCACAGAATCGTGCTGCCCTGACATGGGTGCGTGGGCTCGGTTCGCTTTGTGCGCCCTCTTTAAAGACACGCGAATCCGGGAGCCCTCTAGCGGCCTGTGACTCGAAGTTAGTCGAGAGTTTTTGCTGTGTACCTTGTTGGTTGAACCGAAAGATTGTGCACGCATAATTCACGACCATGTATCGCGGGTGATGTGGGGAAGATCTCGGTGGTCGGGCTGATAGTGGAATGATTGAGCCACATGATCCAACTCCCCGACCTCAACGAAGGAAACTATTTCCAGGGCGCCAGTTCAAATATGATGAACGCATGACTCAAGACGGTGCCTTCCGGGAACTAGCCAAGCGTCAGGCGACGTAATCGTGACGACATACGACCCGCCCCACGTGCTGAACCTGACTCTGGCTCCGGGTGGTGATTCGCACCTGGTCCTAAGCCTTGCTGGTTTGACCGGACACACAGATCACGGATATACCTCTGTTGCGGATGCACTCGTTCACGGTGCTCCGCTGGACGAACTCGTCCAGGTGGGCACCCCTCGCGCCAGCCGCGATGTGCGCGGGGTCCTTGACGTGCTGCATGCCCGGCGGTTGCTCGTCTGGCAGGTGCGCGGTGTCCGAGGGACTGTGTGGGCAACGCTCAAACCGCTGCACACTGGACGTGCCCCTTCCGGTGCCCGTGCAGGTCGACGGTGTATCAAACTGTCACGCTTCGCCCTGATGCGCGACGCGGAGGCACTGGCTAATCGAATCGGGGCGCTCCCCGCTAACCGCGACTCTGGCGCCGAGGCCCAGCCGCGGTTGTCGCTGGGAGGCACCGCCGGTACATGCGATGCTGCAGATGGGGCGGCTCATCGATGACAATGACGATGAGGGTCTGTCGCGTTACTGGGAGTTCCACGACCGCTACTTCGCCGCGCGCGCTCGCTCGATTGGACTCTGCAGCCGGAGGTGGTACCTTCCCCGCTTGCCGACTACGATCCTGAGCCCTTCGACACGCACGCCCACCCGCACCAAGACCGAACCGTCCCGCTTCCGTACCGGATCCGACGGCACCAGGACCAGGCCTTTGGGAGGTTATCGAGAAACGCAGGAGCCACCCCCGACGTTGGCAACGAGTCCGTCGAGTTGCGCGACCTCGGGCACTCGCTTTGGCACACTGCGCGTCGTCGACTCTACCCGCAGGACTCCGGCATCCAGCAACGTCTTACGACACTGTCCGGCGCCGGTGCCCTCCGGGAGTGCCACGCACTCGATCCGGTCTGGTTGGCAATCCATGATGTCGTCGGCATCAGATCCGGGATGTGGTGGTACGACCCGAGGGAGCACGCGCTGTTCCCGCACATTCCGATTATCCAAACAACTCATCGCGGGCAACTACCCTGTGTACGGGTTGCTCATCAGCCGACATGCGCGCCTCGCATGGAAGTACGAGGCATCAGCGCACGCTTTGGCGCTCAAGGAGTTGCGGGTGTCATCACCGCATTCAATCCAACTGGGTGCTACAGCCCTGGGACTTGCTATGTGCCCGATTGGTAGCCGGACCAACCGTGGCAGTTCTGGAAGCCCTGGGACTCGACGCGATGAGTACGTTCCCGTAGGTGAGTTCTGGCTGGCCCAGCCACACTGAGAGGAATCGGCGATCGCCCGAGTGATGAGGCGAATTCTTCTCCCAAATTAGTGTTGATTCTATTATGAGAACAACCTTGAATAAAACTTAAAGGAGAAAACATGGATGCTCAAAATTTTTAGAGGGGCACTTGCCCTGCTGTGACCGATGCGGATGCGCGGGAACGTTTCATGCTGACCCCAAAGCGGTTGGCAGCCGCGGGGCTGGACTGCTGGTTCACGGTGACTGCACGATGGGTGACGCCGCTGTCATCACCGTGCCGGCCCTACTCGACCCTGATGCTGACCTCACCAGGCAGCTCGGCCGTCGGTGGCGTGGGGCTTTCAGTGCGAGGCGCCCAGGTAGGAGAGTGGGCTGTTGGCTAACACCCGTGGTGGTGGTGCACGGTGTGGGTGATTGGTGGGCAGGTTCTACCTGGGTGCACCGGTAGGTACCACAGCAGACACGCAAGCCCTTTACGAATCAACCGAGCAAATCAGGATGGCAACTTTAAATAATCGACGGAATTTCAATGCAACCCGCGTGCGGCTGGCTCAAGTCCTGCATGGTGCTGTCCAGGGAAGACTTGCGGTGATCTCCATGACTATTGTTCAATTTATAGACGCTCGTGATTCCGGTCTTAATCCGTCACTTGATGATCTCAAAAACCGCGTAAATTTTTTGATTGGTGAGGTCAATTTGGAACTCACAACACTCATGTCAGAAGCGAATACACCGCAGCTTGCCCTGTCCGATTACCTTGATGACATGGTCTCGCAATGGCGTGGGCTCGTGGAGATCGGTTATGAAGTTGAACCCGATGTTCTCGGGGGTTATGGTGTTGCCGAATACACGAATATTTCTTTACAGGAAATCCTCACTTCAGCAATTACAAACGCCCACCTTCATGGCCGCGCGAATCGCGTCGATATTCAGATTAATCGGGATCAGAATTTTCCGGAAAACTTGTTAATTTCTGTTCGCGACAATGGGATCGGTCCACCTGACAACATTGTGACAGGGATGGGCTTGGGTTGCGTAATTGAATGGGGAGGTGAATGGAAATTGTCCCCCCGAATCGAGGGCGGAAGCCAACTTCTCGTCACCCTTCCCAACAACTGAGATTTGAGCTTTATTGAATCTCTCGCGCAACTGTCAAATACTTCCCGTGATATCAGCCCCCTTAGACATTCGAAGGTGTCAATGCACTGGTGAAACACAATGACAGAATCACGAGAAGTGTCGGAAATGGAAGTCGCCCAAAAATTAGTGTCCGAATCCAACCCACAAGCACGCACTGCAAGGGCAGCGCGATTAGTGCAACACCGTACAGTCTCAGTAACGCCCCAGACCTTGTAACGACCGTCCAGCAGCACGAAACGTAGCCACAGATTGGTTGTTACCGCGCACTGCATCGGACCCTAGGTATCAAAACTGATCAACTGAGTGTGAAAACTAAGGGTTCAGCCCCGTCACTAACCCCGTTGTTTTCGTTATTTCCCGCATGTGGCTGCGGCTTAACGATCCCAATACTTGTGTCCCAACTTTGACTAGATGCCGTACCTCACGTGTTAGCGTTTCATTATGACTGAAAATTTCACGGATGATTCGAGTGAATCTGGCGACGAGTTGGCTGGCAATGAGTTGGCTGGCAATGAGTTGGCTGACGTAAGCGGTGGTAATGAATATGACTTTAGTATCTCGCTTGAATCCAAGCAGCCTCGGAGATCGTAAACACACTTATTGCTATGCGTGATTAACCGTTCCATCCATCGGTCCAAAACGGAAAGCGGAACCTCGTGTGACCCAAATACGCGAGCAGGTACGAAACCTTCCATGAGCACTTCTAGCCCGAGCCCTGATAGTGGTCGGCGAAGATCCGATGTTCTTGATGCCATCTTTGAAGCGGTTGAGGATCAATCCGCAGACGAATCCTCTCCTGCAACGCACCTTTTTCGTGCCAAGGCACTCGCTCAGGTAGACATTCCCAAGCAAATCGACAACCTACTTCCCATCACCTCTCCGAAAATCTGGCTGGCGATTGTGGGTGTTGCCGGTGCATTGGCCGCCGCAATTATTTATGCGGCAGGCACACCCCAGGTCACCTCCGTCACGGCAACCGGTCGCGCTGTGGCCGAGTCGGGCGTGGTGACTGTCGGAACCCTTGATGAATTAGTTCTCAACAGAATTGAAGTTACTGAAGGAATTGAAGTGCGGCAGGGAGAACTCCTGGCCGAGGGGACCGGAGCCGGCGGCGCAACCGTGACCCTCACCGCACCAGCCGACGGAACCATCTGGCAAATCCTGGCTTCCCCCGGGCAAGTGCTCGCCGGTGGCACGGCGGTGCTCACGATCCTTCCGCCGGGCAGTGACACTCACGTCTTTGTTCCCGTTCCACAAGCTGCATCAGGTGGGCTGCAGGTCGGTCAGAGTTCACAGATTTTTAGTGCTGACTTTGCGGTGAGCGGCACCGTGTCAGCAATATCTGAAACACCGTTACCCTCGGATCGAGCAGCCACGCTCACGAGTCTGACCTTGAACCCTGCAGACACCTACATATACGTCTCCATTTCAACCGATGAAGAAATAACTCCAGGCGCGCAAGTCACCATCGAGATCATTGAGTCTGAGTCCACACTCCTGCGCGATCTCGTCAACGTGGGTTAACCCTGACATGACCACCACAGTTGCACCCGCAACAGCGGAACGAAAACCGCGCTCGCGCCACCGCGCCAAGGTGCCCTCCATCCTGCAGATGGAAGCCACTGAATGCGGGGCTGCAAGCTTGGGCATGGTCTTAGCCCGAAACGGCAGATTCGTAGACCTCGATGAATTGCGCACAGCCTGTGGTGTCTCCCGCGATGGCGCTACCGCTAAGAATATTTTGGTGGCGGCCCGCAATTACGGCATGAAAACTCGGGCGGTAAAACGTGAACCCGAAGCACTCAAAAACCTCACCTTTCCATTCGTGATTCACTGGAATTTCTACCACTACCTCGTGGTGGAAGGTTGGTATCCGGGGGGTTGGTATCTCAATGACCCCGCTGGCGGTCCCCGCAAATGCCCTGACGAAGAATTCGATACGTCATTCACCGGGGTTGTCCTTTCACTACAACCCGGAGAGGAATTCGAGCCGGGCGGAAAACGCGCAGGCGTTATAGGCCGACTCTTTGCCTCAGCGGGTGCTGTCGGTTCCGCAATGTTGGCCGCAACAATTGTGGGACTCCTCTTATTGGTCCCAACCCTGCTGACGCCGTCGCTCATGACCCTCTTTGGCAATGGCTTGAACAATCTCGCCGGCCTGGCAGCCGCAGCAACGGTCACGGGACTGATCGTGGCTCTTGGTGTGCAAACCGTGCTGTACATCATCCAAGGTATTTTGAGTATTCGACTTTCCACCCGAATCACCGTGCGTTTGACCGCGAGTGTGGTGGACCGATTACTCAGACTTCCTGCATCATTTCACGCCCAACGCGGGGCAGCTTCCATTGCCCAGCGCGCTCTGATCATTGACGCCATGAGTATGAGTGTCTCAACACTTGCACTAACTGTTGGGGTCGCTGCGATAACCGGAATCGTCGCGGGAATTGCATTAGTGATCATCGATCCACTGATTGGTCTCACCGCAATTGTCATTGCCGTTCTCACAGGTGTTGCACTGCACTTTTCACTACTCAAAGCTAAAGATGAAACTGCGAAAGTTCTCGTGGACACTATTGAGGCTGGCTCCACCATGGCCTCAGCATTGTCACAAATTGAATCCGTTAAAGCAGCCGGCGCAGAAGACGCAATTATTGCGCGAGGTGTGGCCGCAATCAACCGGCAAGTGGAATCAGCGCAGCGCGTCGACTTACGAATGCTGATTGTCAACGCCATCCCGACATTTCTCACCGGCTTTGCGACCATCGCAATTACCGGCATGGCGCTATTGCAGATTGTTAATGGTCGGATCGAACCAGGATCACTTCTTGCAGTGTTAGCAATCGCCGGTGTCATGATCGGCCCGCTCGCCCAACTCTCCGGGCTCATGGGTCAGGCTCAGATTCTGCGGCCAACACTCGATCAAATCGATGACATTTTGCATGCTCCCCTTGATGACAATGAGCAGTCTGAGGTTGACAGTGACGAGGTTGCCAATGAACATGAGTCGGAGGTAGGTGAAGGCGCACCGGGTGCTCTGACCGGGGAGTTACGAGCTGTCAACGTCACATTCGGCTACAGCCGACTGGCACCGCCGATCCTCACCAATCTGGATCTGCACCTTCCACCGGGTGGACGCGTTGCTCTGGTGGGTCCATCGGGCTGCGGTAAGTCGACCATCTCTCGATTGGTCACCGGCCTGTATCAACCATGGGGCGGCAAGATCCTTGTGGATGGACTGCCCCGACGCAAACATGCTTCCGTGGTGTTGACCGATGGAATCGCCCTCGTTGACCAAGATGTCACCATTTTTGCCGGCTCAATAAGAGACAACGTCACTCTCTGGGATCCAAATATTCGTGACACCGATGTGCTCAAGGCACTCGAGGACGCCCAGTTGGCACACGATGTCGCCACCCGACCGGGCGGGTTGGAAGCAGTGCTCTCTGAGGGCGGATCGGATCTGTCCGGTGGCCAACGCCAACGGCTGGAAATTGCGCGCGCATTGGCGCGCAATCCAAGAATCCTTGTCCTCGATGAAGCAACGAGTGCACTCGATCCACCTACCGAGGCACTCATTGATCAAGCTATTCGGCGCCGCGGAATCACTTGCCTGGTGATCGCGCATCGACTATCCACTATTCGCGACAGCGACGAAATTGTGGTGCTCGAGCGAGGAGTCGTTGTCGAACGTGGCACCCATGAATCTCTGATGGCCGAGCAAGGGGCCTATTCCCGGTTGGTGAATGCCGGATGACCTCCCCAACGCAAATCCGAGAGTTCACCGGCGCCACAGCCATGTATCCTGTGGCTGGAAACACTTTTGAGGTACTCACCGGTGAGTTACTCGTGTTTGCCGAGCTGGCCAACGGACGCCGACTTCCCATCACCACTCTGCGAAGTGGTGCGATCATGGCCGGGTGCGCAATAAATGATTCCCGGACTCGTCTGCTCGTCACCGCGCAACAGGGCACCACTCTTCGGGAGTCAACGATCGCGGAAATGCTCAATGCGCAGTTAAACAATTCGCAGGTGACACAACATGACGAACCAACGGATTCCAATCAGCATTCTTCTGTCCACCAATTTGATCAGTGGATCTATGCACTGAGTCAGGCTGCGCTCAATGGACGCTGGGCTACCAAAGTAGTTGCCCCGGAGGCGCTCGGATCCCTTCGGTTGG
Source organism: Candidatus Nanopelagicales bacterium (assembly GCA_018402075.1). The sequence continues at coordinate 15,087 of JAGYJP010000023.1, forward strand.
CACCCGGTGAATCTGTCGTACCAATCGCCACACCGGTTCCCCCATCGGATCATTCAGTACTGGGTTGGCTCAAGGTGACATCCGGCTCTGCCGCATTGTGCGGGTGGCGTGATGCCCAGGTAGGTGTGCTGGACTCTTCGGTACCGATTACACGTGGTGTGTGGCTGACAAGTGGGCTTCGGTGCCAGATTGCTCGCGCGCCAGAACCCGCAGATTCGCAAGGATGGTCACAGGCACTTGACCTCATGGCTCTCTTTACTTTGGAGGCTGGTCCCGGCGATTGACGCCGATCAGGATCGTGACTCGATCGAGCGACGTTTCGTAGCCGAGGAAGTGGCGCAAACCGAAACCCTTCAAGGAATTGATCTTCTCGCCGGTGCGGTGGTCGGACCTTAATTGCTCGGCCTCGAGTGCTGCGCAATACAAGTTCTGCCGCGCTGGCTGCGGCATTCACGACTGTAAGAGTCGTCAGGGTTCTCACTCCGATGAAGTCGACCGCGATCCGGGCCCAAGCCCAGGTCTTGACCGGACGTGACCCGTTCACGGCGGCGGGTGCCTCGTGCGGTGCTCGTGCTCGCGCTATTGACCTTGCACCATTGTGGTTCACGCAGGAAGGTCCACCCACTCGTTGCTGCAACTCGCGAGGGCCATTTCAGTCTCCCTCACCTGGCGGGGTCACCGTTGGACTGTGACCGATCCACACTCCTGGTTGTTCAGGCAACCTCTGGACCAAGAGTGGCGTGAGCGACTGACCGAAGGCGAGCCTGGGAGTTTGTTCCAATCCCTTCCCCCCACCTCACTCGGTTTTGAGTGCACTTGCTCGACTTGGTTTCCGGCGCTCTGGTCAGGACCTCTCGCTGATCGCGATCCCTTACAGCGGGTCTCATACCTGCGCCTTTTTCACCCTCGTTCATTCTGGGAAGGTTGCCGGTGCGGTTACGAACACTGATATCCGCTCAGTACTCGTAAT
>JAGYJP010000024.1 GCA_018402075.1 Candidatus Nanopelagicales bacterium
TTTCGTACATGAGTACCTCTACCGAGATAAGTATCACTCAAGCGCGTAATGAACTCGCTGAAGTCGTTGATCGAACCCGTATGGAACACGAACCGATCTACCTCATGCGACATGGCCAAAGAGTTGCCGCCATCGTAGATTCATCTGATTTCGCCCGCCTCTTGGAATTAGCCGAGGACATGAGCGATATTTTGGCGGCTGAGGAAGCTCGAGCGGAGATGCATGAGACCGGGTCGGAACCAATTCCCTGGGAGTCGGTGAAAGCGGATCTCGGGCTCACATGAGTTTCACAGTGGTCATGTCACCTTACGCCGCGCGCGCACTACGCAAATGTGACCCTCAGGCGCGGCGTCGAATTCAGGCCGCGATTGAGTTACTTGCGGAAAATCCAAGGCCACCGAGTGCCGTTGCACTTGTAGGTGGTGGTCATGCGTGGCGGGTACGCACGGGGGACTACCGGGTGGTCTATGAAATCTATGATCACGAGTTACTGATTCTTGTACTTGCCGCCGGACATCGCAAAGAGGTGTACAGGAGCTGACCTGATTATTGTGCTGAGGGTCCTTGGGTACTCTGCACCCATGAGCACAGATGCCCCTCTGGAAGACCTGCCCTTTGATGAACTGCGCCACCGAGCATTTCACCTGGCGGAAAAACGCCTCGACATTGGTTTCTTCACCGATGTCTTTGGCCACATGCCTGGAATGGTGGCAATTGAGGGTGAAGGCGGCGACCTCGGTTCAATTGGCGGAACGTTCATTGAAACCGTGCGCGCGGTGAAGCAGATGTTCGGCGATTCCGAACTCGACCCCAATATGGAAGCCATGATGCGCGCTCGATTCGCCACCTATATTCGGGAACACACCAAATAAGAGCGGTTAGCGGTCAACATCGCCAATCACAATAAACGAACTCTTCATGGCATCTGCCAGTTTCTCCATCGGCGTGCCGGCTAAAGCGTGCGCAATCGCTTGTAAATTATTAAATGATGCCGATCGCAATTTCAATCGCCACGGTGTTTTCTCGCCGGCGCTGACCAAGAGCCAGCCATTGATTCCGGTGGGTCCTTCCGACCACGAGTAGTTGGTGCCCTCGGGTGCCCGAACCACTTTGGGCAAAACCACATTCACCGGTTCGCCTTCACCCACCTGTAAGTGCGGAATGCACTGTTCAATTATTCGGGTACTCAACTCGATCTGACCGATCAGTTGCAGGAATCTGGACTCGGCGTCACCGTCGCGGGGTGCATCAACAGGTTGCAAATCTACTTCCGAGTAGAACATGTACGCGGTGGTCAAACGCGTGTCATTCATCAGCCCACTGGCATGTCCCACCGGGCCACTTGTTCCAAAGCCCAGTGCATCGGAGTTTGTCAGGGTGGCAAGGCCGGCCAGTCCGCCGGATTGAATCGCTTCCCGGGCTGCGGGTGTTAACTGAAGTGAGTCACGGGCAATGACGGCCGCGGTATCGAGTGCGCCAGCGGGGAGGTCATGTGCCACCCCACCAATGCGGGCGAACATGGGGTGCACGCGGTTTCCCGTGACATCTTCCATCCACTGGGCAATGCGCTCGCGACCTGCGCGAGCGGCGAGTGCAGTATCCGGATCAACACTGCCGACGAGGAAAGCAAGGTGCGCATTGATTCGAGTGATTTCCGCCATCAGCATGCGAATCCACGTTGATCGTGCTGGGGGAGTAATTCCCATGGCGGCCTCGAGGGTGAGTGCTACACCTAACTCGGATGCAAATGGTGCCAGCCAGTCATGGCGATTAGCCAGCATCATGATCTGGCGGTAATCGCGCACCTCAAAGAGTTTTTCCGCACCACGGTGCATGAATCCAATGCGTGGGGAAGCGTGCGTGATGACATCGCCATCGAGTTCGAGGTGCAGTTGGAAGCCACCTTGGGAAACGGGGTGGAATTCACCCAGGTCAAGGGAGGTATCGCCGGGGGCGAGACCAATTCCAACCGTCAATGAACGCACGGGTGCATCGTTGCACGTGGGGCCTCACAGTTGCTGAACCAGCCAATGTAGGTCCGCATGCGAATCCGGTCGAGAAATAACAGCGGGTGGCTTGCCCAGTGCACGCCCGACTTCAACGAGTGGCTCAATGCACACGTGTGCGGTGATATTCGTGCTGCCATCAGGCACGGGTCGGGTGATGCGACCTGCGCGATACCCGGCGAGTGTGCCGGCATCAAAGACCCCGCGCACGCGATCAGGTTGGGTGGTGCAGTAATCGACCATAATCGCGCACCCCGAATCAAAAACAGTCAGCAATGTTTGCCACAGTGCATCGCGATAATTGCCGATTTCCCGTCGAGCGCCGGGCACGGTTGCCGGCCACCAGGTGTCCAGCCACTCAAGGTCACGGGTGGAAGCTGGATCTCCGAGCGACTCCACGCCGGTGACGGGATCCACGTGCACCACGTGCGGTGTGCGGTTGTCGTCGAGTTCAACCACTTGGCACGGAATGTCATCGAGGAGTTCATGGGCTATCACCACACCGGCACCGCCCAGGGGGGCGAGGTCACGAATATCTGTGTCAGGAAAGTTAAGCGATTGGACCTCCCACGGGAGCCCGAGGTGTTCGCAGTTGGTTCGCAGATCCCGGGTCAGGTCACCGGTACCGGCGCCGCAGTCCAGAACGGTGAAGGTAGTGGGTGAACCAATTCGTTGATATTGCAAGTAAGCAATATCGAATATTTTCGATGAAGTTTCAGGTGAGTCCATGACATTGGTGCGAAAGTGATCAGCCGGATTGGGGTTGGTGCGATAGAAACCGTGGGGCCCGTAATGTGCGGACTCCCAGGCATCGCGCCAGGTAGGGGACATGTCACAACACGTTAGTGACCCCTAGGCTTCCAATATGGATGCGCCCCACCGCCCACGCCTGCGGGTTGGTGTGGTGAGCGCGGGCCGGGTTGGCTCGGTACTCGGTGCGGCGCTGCGGTCAGCGGGCCATCTGCTCATCGGGGTGGCCGCCGTCTCAGACATTTCACGTCTGCGCGCTGAGGCCTTGTTACCGGGTGTGCCCATTTTGCCGGCCGATCAGGTGGTGGCGGATTGTGAATTGCTGATCCTCGCCGTTCCAGACGATGTCCTCCCAGGTCTGGTCGAGGGTTTTGCCGCTGCCGGTGTTTTCCGACCCGGTCAATTCATCGCGCATACCTCCGGTGGATACGGAGTGTCCGTGCTCGCGCCGGCGGTGCACTCCCTGCCCATGGCCATTCACCCGGCCATGACATTCACCGGGACCAGCATTGATCTGAGTCGGCTCCACGACACCCCATTTGGTGTGACCGCGGCGGAGGAGATCCGCCCGGTCGCTGAAGCACTGGTTGTTGAAATGGGTGGGGATCCGATCTGGGTCCCCGAAGATGCTCGGGCGGTGTATCACGCCGCCATGGTGATCGGATCGAATTATTTAAATGTATTGATCAACGAATCCATCTCTTTACTCAAAGATGCCGGCATGGAAAACCCGAGTCGGTTACTCGCCCCGCTGTTGAGTGCGTCACTGGATAACGCCCTGCGATTTGGCGACAAGGCACTGACCGGCCCGATTGTGCGGGGCGATGCCGCCACGGTCGGCAAGCATTTAGCGGCATTGGCTGATCGCCCACAAACACGCAGCGCCTATCAGGTGTTGGGGAGGCTGGCGGTAGATCGCGCATTGGAAGCGGGAATGATTACGGTGGATCAGGCAGCGAACCTCCTCGTGGAGTTAAGCGATGAACGGTTGGGAGACACACCATGACGCTGGTGGCGCACACCCGCGGTGAGTACGCAGCCCTTGCCGGTCGGGCCAGAAGTGGTCAACCTGTGGGCGAACGCGCGGTCGTACCCACCATGGGAGCGCTTCACGCCGGACACCTGCAGTTGGTAAAGGAGGCAAGGAAAGTTGTCGGTGAAACGGGTGAAGTGGTGGTCACCATTTTCGTGAACCCCACCCAGTTCGGTGCGAACGAAGACCTGGCGAGTTACCCGCGACCATTTCATGAAGACATTGCCCTGTGCACCGAAACGGGGGTTGACCTGGTGTTCGCTCCGTTGGTGGAGGAGATGTATCCCGGTGAAGCCACACTGAACTTCATGACCAGCGTGCAACCCGGGCCGGTGGGCGAGATTCTTGAGGCACTCGACCGTCCGGGTCATTTCGCGGGCATGTTGACGGTGGTCGCCAAGTTGTTCAACATCACCCAACCGAATCACGCCTTCTTTGGCGCCAAGGATTATCAGCAGTTGGCGTTGGTGAACAACATGGTGCTCGACTTAAATATCCCCGTGAAAGTTCATGGTGTTGCGACAGTGCGCGATTCCGACGGAGTCGCATTAAGTTCGCGCAACGCCTATTTATCCGATCATGAGCGCGAAGTGGCACGGTCCATCCCCACTGCGCTGACCGCAGCTCAAAATCATGCAGGCACGGTTGGGCAAAAGCTGGCACTGGCCCTCGAACTACTGTCCGGTGAGATCGATGTCGTGTATCTCGAGGCGATGGCCGTTGATTTATCCACCCGATTGAATCCCGACTCGGTTGCGGAATCTGGTCGCCTTCTTTTTGCGGGCATGGTCGGCACAACCCGGTTGATTGATAATTGCGATATTAATCCGGGTGACTCTGCGTGAGCGTTCATCTTTCCCGGTGGTTGACAGCAGAAAAACCCGGTTGGACGGTCGAGGCCGATTCAATTGTTATCGGCTCCGGTGTTGCGGGGTTGTCCGCGGCTCTGCATCTGCGCCAGGGTGGGCGCAGCGTGCTGCTCGTCACAAAAGCACAAATCGACGAAGGCTCCACTCGGTGGGCGCAGGGCGGTATTGCCGCCGCGCTATCCGAGGACGATTCACCATCTGAACACCGCGACGACACTCTGACCGCGGGCGTCGGGTTGTGCAATGTGCAGGCGGTGGAGGTTTTGGTCACCGAAGGACCGCAGGCGGTTCGAGACCTGATCACCCTCGGTGCCAATTTCGACCTGGACCCCAGTGGTGAAATTGCACTCACCCGTGAAGGGGGTCACCACCGCGATCGAATCGCCCACGCGGGCGGCGATGCCACGGGTGCGGAAATCTCGCGCGCACTCGTTGCCGCGGTAATTAACGACCCGGGGATCGAGATTATTGAGAACGCGCTCGCACTTGATTTACTCACCGACGAATCTGGCGCCGCCCAAGGAATCACCCTGCACGTGATGGGAACAGGTCAGCGCGGCGGCGTGGGTGCGGCATTGGCACCCTCGGTCATCCTCACCACGGGTGGGTTCGGTCAGGTTTTCGGTCAAACAACTAACCCATATGTCTCCACGGGCGACGGCATCGCGTTGGCACTGCGTGCAGGCGCGAAAGTTGCCGACCTAGAGTTCGTGCAATTTCACCCGACGGTCATGTGGTTGGGCCCGTTGGCACAGGGCCAACAACCGCTGGTCAGTGAAGCCGTGCGCGGTGAAGGTGCACACTTGCTCGACATTAACCTTGAACCCTTTATGCAGGATCAACACGAACTCGGTGATCTTGCTCCGCGCGATGTTGTGGCCAAGGCGATTACCCGTCGCATGCGCGAGACCGGCAGCGATCACGTGTGGTTGGACGGACGCATGCTGGGGGCGGACATGTGGGTGCATCGGTTCCCCAATATTTTGTCCAATTGCAGGTCACGGGGTATTGACCCGGTGACAGATTTGATCCCGGTGGCACCAGCTCAACACTATGTTTCAGGTGGAGTCCTGACCGACCTCATGGGTCGCACGAGCATCAAAGGTCTTTATGCCGCGGGGGAGAGCGCCTGCACCGGTGTGCACGGTGCGAATCGGCTGGCATCAAATTCCCTCCTCGAGGGTTTGGTGTTTGCCCGGCGCAGTGCACAGGCAATCGCTCAGGACAACCCGCAGCGAGCACCGATTGTGGTAACGGATACCGATAACAGCAGCCTGGTGCCACACCGGCTCCGGCGCGGCATGCAGGGGGTCATGGATCGCAATGCGGGTGTCTTGCGCAGTGAAGAGTCCCTCAAGCACGCCGAACAATGGCTGGAGTCCATGGACAATGCCGGTGCACGTGAGTGCACGGAGGACTGGGAGAGTGCGAACATGTTTGCAATCTCTAGTGCTTTGATTCAACACGCATTAATTCGGGAGGAGACCCGGGGCTCACATTGGCGGGAGGACTACCCCTCCCGTGAGAGCGAGTTTCAGGTGCGGCTAGTTTCGCACCGCAATGTCGACGGCGAAGTCGTTACCGAAAAGGTGGGAATTAACTCCTGATGCATAGACACAAGCTAAAGAAGCAGATCTCGGATTCGCTGATTGACGCGGGGCTGAATCCACTCGATGTCACCGAGGTCGTGCTTCGCGCATTGCATGAAGATGTCGGTGAATCCGGAGATATCACTTCACAGGCAACAATTCCCGCGGACCACATCAGTACCCTCGAGTTGGTGGCTCGTGCCCCCGGTGTCGTGGCGGGTGTGCCTGTTGCCGCATCGGTATTTCAAATTCTTTCCGGTAGCGCTGTCACCATCGAGTCACTGCAACAAGACGGGAGTGCCGTTGTTGAGGGAACGGTGATTCTCCGAGTGACCGGTCCCACGCGTGAACTGCTACAAGCGGAGCGTGCCGCGTTGAATTTGCTCTCGCACCTCAGTGGCATTGCCACGGCGACGAACCTATGGGTCCGCGAGGTTTCCGGGACCAAGGCAAAGATTCGGGACACCAGGAAGACAACTCCGGGCTTGCGATTCTTGGAAAAATACGCGGTGCGCTGCGGCGGTGGGGTGAACCACCGCATGAACCTCTCCGATGCCGCACTGGTCAAGGACAACCACGTTGCGGCGGCTGGTGGTGTGCGTGAATCTTTCGACTTGATCACCCAGAAATACCCCAATGTGGACGTCGAGGTGGAGGTGGACTCGCTGGAACAACTCCATGAAGCCGTTGCGGCAGGCGCACACCTTGTTCTGCTAGACAACTTCACCATTGACAACATGCGCACAGCGGTGAACGCCCACGGCGGAAAGGTCGCCCTGGAGGCATCCGGCGGGTTGACCATTGTTCACGCCAAAGAAGTTGCGCTCACCGGTGTCGATTACATTGCGGTGGGTGCGTTAACGCACTCCGCTCCGGTACTGGACATCGGTGCGGACCTTCGAGTGGAGGTGTAGAGGTGCTACTCGCCATTGACGTTGGTAACACCAACACGGTCATCGGTCTTTTTAATGGCAAAGAACTTCAGGGGGCCTGGCGAATCAAGACAGATGCTGCCGAGACGGCAGATGAACTCGCATTGAAATTCAAGGGTCTGCTCAGTGGCGAGCCGGCGGTCTCCGGTATTTCTCTGTGCAGCACCGTGCCCGCCGTCCTGCACCAGTACCGACTGATGTGTGATCGGTATTACCACGGAATGACCACGGTGATCGTGGAGCCGGGTATTAAAACGGGTGTGCCGATTCTGACCGATAACCCCAAGGAAGTCGGTGCGGATCGCATTGTGAACACGCTCGCCGCTCACACTCTTTTCGGTGGGCCGTGCATTGTGGTGGATTTTGGAACATCAACGAACCTAGATGTTGTCTCGGCCAAAGGCGAGTTTCTCGGCGGCGCACTTGCGCCGGGAATTGAGATATCACTCGACGCATTGGCCTCGCGCGCCGCTCAACTTCGCAAGGTGGAACTCGTGGCGCCGCGTTCGGTGATTGGCAAGAACACCGTGGAGGCTCTGCAGGCAGGCGCACTTTACGGATTCGCCGGTCAGGTAGATGGTTTGGTGGATCGGATCATTGCGGAAATCGGTCCGGTGACCGCGGTCATTGCCACCGGCGGGCTGAGTCCGATTGTGGTGCCCGAGTCACGAACCATTACGGCCGAGGAACCCAATCTCACCCTGATCGGTTTGGCATTGCTGTTCGAGAAGAACAATCAGTCCGCGTGATTTTTCTGACTGAGCAATCGGTCTCTAAGCCCTATTGCTTTCGATCGATATTGCTAACTTGCAATATCGCGGAATGGAACGCTAGTGCTCTGCGATAAGAGTTTGGGCGGCGGCAACAACGCCTAGAACAACCGCGAGTCCGTGAATCGGCCCGCTCGTGCGCGGCAGCACCAATGTGCGTATTCCTAAATTCGCGGCGCTCCCGTCGTCCGTTGCGTTGTCACCGACCATGAGGACCGTGTGCGGTTCCAGTTGGAGGGCATCAAGTGCGTGCAGAAACGCCTCCGGATTTGGTTTGACCACGCCAATGTCACTGGATGTGATGACGGCATCGATCTCGCCGGTGAGTCCCAATTGTTCCAAGAGTGGATCAATCTCGACCGCGATATTGGAAAGGATCGCGGTTCGAATCCCCTGCTCGCGCAATGCTCGGAGAATCGGGAGTGAGTCTTCATACAAAACCCAACTGGTTGTGATCGTGTCATAGAGCGCGGTGGTGAGGGGCTCTTCGGTGAAGTCGGCAAGCAGGCGAGTAAATATCTCGCGGTGGGCGGTGGGGGAGATATCGCGATGGTGCTCGGGATCCTCCAGGCGGGCGTGTTCCACGATCTTGTTCAAACTCTCCGCGAGTGATTCGCGGTCGGGTGCACTGACTCCGGCAAGTTGCTCGGCGTGCACCAACCAGGTGGCGGGGTCGCCTTGGTCTGCCAGGGTTGAGTGCAGGTCAAATATCACGCCATCGATGGGTGCAGGGTAGGGGAAAGCCACGCTTGGAGTCTAGGCGCTTAGCAGGGAACGGGATTCACCTAATAACCTTGCCAACTGTGACCGACGCCGTGGATATCCCCGAGCAAGTTCAGATCCGCATGGACAAGCGGACCGAACTACTCAAGCGCGGAATGCAGGCGTACCCGGTGTCACTTCCCATAGACACAACCATTTCAGCGGTCCGTGCCGAGCACGGGCACCTCGAAGCGGAGCAGTCCACGGGGGTCACCGTGGGAATTGCCGGTCGCGTAATTTTCAGTCGCAACACCGGCAAGTTGTGTTTCGCCACGTTGTCGGCGGGCAACGGCGACACCATCCAAGCCATGGTGTCCCTCGCCGAGGTGGGCGAGGAATCCCTTGCGGACTGGAAAGCACTTGTTGATCTGGGTGACTATATTTTTGTGCACGGCGAGGTCATCACTTCCAAACGTGGTGAACTTTCGATCATGGTGGACACCTGGCTCATGGCGGCCAAGGCGCTGCGTCCGCTGCCGGTGGCTCATAAAGACATGAGTGAGGAAAGCCGGGTTCGTCAACGTTATGTTGATTTGATCATGCGTCCGCAGGCCCAGGAAATGGCCCGCACCCGCGTGAAGACCGTGGCCGCATTGCGCAGGTCACTGGAAAACCGTAATTATCTCGAGATTGAAACACCCATGCTGCAGACTCAACCGGGTGGTGCAACTGCGCGTCCGTTCATCACGAGTTCCAATGCATTCGGCATTGAATTGTTTTTGCGGGTCGCCCCGGAGTTATTCCTCAAGCGCGCTGTGGTCGGCGGACTGGAGCGGGTATTTGAAATCAACCGCAACTTTCGCAATGAAGGATCGGATTCAACCCACTCACCCGAGTTCGCCATGTTGGAGTTCTATCAAGCATTCGCCGACTACCAGGTCATGGCCACGATCACCCGAGAGTTGATCCAGGAGGCTGCGCTCGCTGTCACCGGTTCACTCACGGTGACCCACTTTGACGGCAGTGAACACGATCTCTCGGGTGTCTGGCCGCAAATCGATCTGTACGGTGAACTGTCCAAGGCGGTCAAACACGAGATTGTGCCGAGCACACCGCGCAAGACCTTGGAAGAGTTGTGTGATTTAGCAGGAATTAAGTACTCACCGAGTGCGGTCAACGGCAAATTGGTGGAGGAACTATTTGAGCACCACGTGATCCCCACCTTCACCGGTCCGGTATTTGTCATGCACTTCCCGGTGGACACCTCACCGCTGACCCGCGATCACCGTGATCGCGAGGGTGTGGTGGAGAAGTGGGACCTGTATGTGGACGGTTTCGAACTCGCCACGGGTTATTCCGAACTCGTTGACCCGGTGATTCAACGCGAGCGACTCATTGAGCAAGCCAAGCTTGGAGCTAAAGGTGACAAAGAGGCCATGACATTGGACGAAGATTTTTTGCGTGCGCTCGAGCACGGCATGCCGCCCTCGGGCGGAGTGGGTCTGGGCGTGGATCGGTTGCTCATGGCGCTCACCGGGTTGGGGATCCGGGAAACCGTGTTGTTTCCCTTGGTGAAGCCGGAGCGTGATTTCCCGTGACCGTTGCCATTCGCCCCGCGAAAACAACCGATGTTCGCGCGATCCGCGATCTCATTGATGTGTATTCGGTGGACGGCAGTTTGTTGTCCAAGGCAACCGTCACGATTTTCGAGCAACTCCAGGAGTTTGTTATCGCTGAAATCGATGGCACCGTGATTGGCTGCGGTGCATTGCACGTGATGTGGGAGGACCTGGCCGAAGTTCGCACCCTTGCTGTGCGACCTGATCAGGCTCGGCACGGAATTGGTTCCCAGATTTTGCAACAGCTGTTGATCAACGCTCGTGAGTTGGGAATCAAACGAGTGTTCTGTTTAACCTTCATGAAAGATTTTTTCGCCCACCACGGTTTCGCTGAAATCGAAGACACTCCTGTTGGTCACGAGGTGTACGAGCAACTCCTGCAGTCGTATGACGAAGGTGTGGCCGAGTTCCTCGGACTCGAGCGGGTCAAGCCCAATACCCTGGGTAACTTCCGCATGCTCAACACCAATATCTAGGCAACTGGCGTTAGTTTGCTCACTTTGGGCATACCGAGGGCGCGTTCATCTGCCAGGTCACACGCGGTCTGCATTGCAAGCCACGCCCGCGCGGTCCCAA
>JAGYJP010000025.1 GCA_018402075.1 Candidatus Nanopelagicales bacterium
TACGAGCAAATGAAGGGCAAGGTGCAGCAAGAACTCAAGCAGCACTTCCGTCCTGAGTTCCTCAACCGTATTGACGATGTCATCGTCTTCCACCAACTCAGCCAGAACGAGATCGTCGAGATTGTCGATCTCATGATTGCCGGTTTGGAAAAGCGTCTCCAGGAAATGGACATGGCGATCGAGTTGACCACCGCGGCCAAGGCTCTGCTCGCCGAACGTGGTTACGACTCGACTTTGGGTGCCCGACCATTGCGCCGCACCATTCAGCGCGATCTCGAGGATCCCCTGTCGGAGAAGTTGCTCTTCGGTGATCTCAAGCCGGGAAGCATTGTGGTGGTAGATGTTGAGGGCGAAGGTGACTCACGCGAGTTCAACTTCACCGCAACACCACGCGAGCCACTTCCCGATTCGCCTCCCGTTGAAGCTGCGGGCTAAAACTTCCAGTCCGCGCAGTGCTGTAGATCAGGCGAGAACACGTATTCTTCGTTAGTGGCTTTCGTGCGCTATCGATCGGAGATTGGCGCGAAACGTGCTCGGTCCTGACCATTCATGTGCGCACTCGCTTGGGCAGTATTTGAGTGGCGCGGGCGCGACCAAAGTCGGTTTCAAATGGATCTAGTGAATCTACGACCGCATCAAGTCGACCTAAAGCTCGTAATACCCCAAGGAAGGTGTCCAATCCCACGGTCACTTCACCCCGCTCCAGTCGGCTCACGGTGTCCCGGGTAATTCCGGCGCGCTCTGCGACCTGGGACATGGTGAGCCCCCGCAGTTTTCGCCAGGTGCTGATATAACCGCCAAGTTCTTTGGCTGAATTAACAACTTTTGCCGGTACCGGGCGAGTAGCCATGTGCTTATAATGTCATACATGTATTACTTAAACACATTTAATGCACGCCACAACATACATTAAAGCGTATCGGGAATCATCATGTCTCATGTCCTCGAGCCCCTTGAGGCTCATTCAATCCAGCCACTCCATGACTGGCTCGGCTGACGTCACAATTGATTGCAGCGGTCGTTTCCTCTTGGCCGGTTTCGCATTTGGTGATGTTCACAATGTCCACCCTCACACAGATAGTTTCGCTGCCAACTAATTCGACCAGATACTTAGAGCTTGCCCTGTTGAGTCAGGTGAAACAACAACTCCTGCAGGCAGGGCATCGCGGTGGAATTTTTGGCTCGAGGTTTACGGGTAGCCGTGGGGTCGGCATTCACCCTGAGTGATTCTTCCTAACAGTGTTAACAAAACTGTAATCATTTTCTTGCCTAATCCCGTTGACGTTACCTCAGTCAGTCAATAGTCTCGACCTTACGTTGTTAGTTTGATGCAGGTTGAGGGAGACGATTGTGATTACATCGGAAACCTCAACGTGATGCGTGGAAGCCGCCAGTGACAACCGGGTTCGTCTGGAAGGACATCTACGGCTGGCATGACACCGGAACTTCTGCAGGGGCATTTCCCCCCGGAGGATTTGCCCAGCCCTATCAACATTTTGAAAGTGCGGAAAGTAAAACTCGGTTCGCCTCGCTGGTTGACGTATCAGGACTGGGAGACCATTTGGTGCGTCTCGCGGTTACTCCTGCGTCGGAGGAAGACCTTCTCCTTGTTCACAACCAGGCACATGTGACCAACATGCGCGAAATCAGTGCTGATCCAAAAGGTGGGGACGCAGGAGATGGTCTCTCTCCATTTGGACATGGCTCATTTGAAATCGCACTCATGGCGACGGGTGGCACGATCGCGGCGGTGAATGCCGTACTTACCGGTGAAGTTGCCAATGCATATGCCTTGGTCAGGCCTCCGGGGCATCACGCTAGACCCGAAACAGGCATGGGGTTTTGCCTATTTTCAAATTCCGGAGTGGCAATTCGAAAGGCCATGCGGGATCACCATGTTGAACGAGTTGCGGTCGTGGATTGGGATGTTCATCATGGCAACGGAACCCAAGAGGTTTTTTACTCAGACCCGAATGTCTTGACAATCTCCATTCATCAAGATGGTCTGTTTCCTCCCAATAGTGGTCACATTCATGAACAAGGTGTTGATGAGGGTGTGGGAGCAAATATCAATGTTCCTCTGCCCGCCGGTTCCGGTAACGGTGCCTATCTCGAGGCCATGGATCGTGTGGTTATTCCAGCTCTCCAAAGATTTAAGCCAGAGTTGATTGTGGTGGCCAGTGGATTTGATGCCGCCATGACCGATCCACTGGGACGCATGATCGTCACCGCGAATGGATATCGCCCGCTGACACAGCGCCTCATGGATGCCGCAGATTCACTGTGTCAGGGACGTCTGGTCATGAGCCATGAAGGTGGGTATTCGGCAACCTACGTTCCATTTTGTGGTTTAGCCGTGCTGGAAACCATGTCGGGAGTGCGAACTCCAGTCCAGGATGCCCTTGCTCCGTTCTGGGATGTACTGCCTGACCAAGTGTTGCAACCATGGCAGGCAGATGCAGTGCATCGAGCTGCGTTGGCTGCTGGACTCGTGGCGTAACCATGGATGCATCACTGACTCGTTCCATATTTGATGTATTGAGTGTGACGTCAATTTTGGTTTTACTCGTCATGGGAATGGCCGTCATTGTCGGCATGATGAAAGTGTTCAATCTTTGTCAGGGTGAATTTGTCCTCCTCGGCGCATTAACGGCCTATCTCACCTATGAAATTTTCGGAAGTGTCGTATTAGGAATCCTGCTCGCCCCAATCATGGTTGGCGCATTTGGATTGCTTCTGGAGCGCACGGTCATTCACAGGTTTTATGCCAATCCGCAGGGAGCACTTCTCGCCACTTTCGCGGTCGGTTTAATCATTCGCGAGGGACTGCGAACCACCATGTCAACGCAAGCGTCTCCGGTTCCGGCACCCATCAGCAGTTCGTGGGTTATTTTCGGTGCAACACTGCCCGTGTGGCGAATGGTGATCATGGCGGTCACCGTTGCATTGTTAATCGTCGCGGCTGTGATTCTCATCAAGACATCGGTTGGCCTCAGAGTTCGAGCCACCCTCAATAACCCTGAGTTGGCCTCGGCATCCGGGGTGTCACGCAAGTGGATGTACGCGTGGACCTATGCAACTGGTTCAGCACTTGCCGGATTCGCCGGCGCCATGATCGTTCCGCTTCAAACTCTGTATCCGAATCTAGGTTTCGACAACCTGATCACCATGTTTATTGCTGTCATGGTGGGTGGTTTGGGCAGTTTTGCGGCGCCGGTGGTGGGTGCGGTAGCGATTGCAGTCCCAGGTTCCATCATGTCGATTCTGATCAATCCGGTCACTGCGCAAATCCTGATCGTCTTGTGCGCAATCGTCTTCATGCGACTACGTCCAAATGGACTACTCAAAAGCGGCATGTGATTAGGCCGCACCATTCACAATAGGAAAGAGGAAAAATGAAACGCAGAAATATGACGGTGGGATCACGGGGCGCGTTGCGGTCCGTTGCTCTCCTAGCAACAGTCGGGCTGGTTCTTGCCGGCTGCAGTAGTTCGGATACAGCTTCGGAGACCGAAGCAGAAGCAACCGCCACTCAGAGTGAGACTACTGAGGCGGCGGCGGAGGAGGAAGTTGACACAAGTCCCATCAAAGTCGGAGTGCTCACAGATCTGACCGGCGCTTTTGGCATTGTCGGTCAGTCCAATCAGGCCGTGGCTCAGTTCACCATCGATGAAATCAATGCAAATGGTGGAATTTTGGGACGACCGGTGGAATTGGTGATCGTTGACAGTGCATCTGACCCAGCTGTCGGCGCACAGGTGGCATCCAAACTGGTCAACGAAGACCAGGTGGATGTGGTGATCGGTGGAGTTGCGTCAAATATGCGCGAGGCGATCAAGGACATCATCGCCACTCGTGGGGACACCCCCTACATCTGGCCTGCTTCGTATGAGGGCAATGAGTGCACACCCAACGTGTGGAATGTGGGTGCGGTTCCCAATCAGCAGGTTGACCCCGTTGTAAACAGATTATTGGCTGAGGGCAAGAAGACCTTCTTCCTGACCGGCAATGACTACCTCTATCCCCGCTCGGTTCTTGCCCAGGTGCGCAAGGTCGTTGAAGCCGGCGGAGGCGAAGTTGTGGGTGAAGAATATGTTCCGCTCGATATAACGGACACCTCCACATTGGTCAGCAAGGTTCTGGCCAGTAACGCCGATGTCCTCTTTGAGATCATTGTGCTCCCTGCAACAGCGCCATTTATTCAAGGCGTTGTGGATGGTGGCTTTGAGGGCGAAATCGTTGGAACACTCTTCGATGAAGCCATCAACGGAATCATTGGGACCCAGGCGGATGGCCTGCTCGGTATCCAGGATTACTTCGCCACGATTGATGACACTTTCAGTCGCGACAAGGTTGCCGAATTCGCTGCAGCGTACCCTGATGAGGCCGGTCTATTCTCCGCCACCTTCAATGCTCCAGCGTGGTACCGCGGTCTCTACCTGTGGAAGACCGCAGTCGAAGCAGCAGGCACAACCGATGCTGCCGAGGTAGAAAAGACAATGGACAGTGCTTCTTATGATGCACTCATCGGTGGACCGGCAAGTATGGTCCCGGGAACCCGTCACGCTCAATTGACCATGTATCTCGGTCAAATGAACGCGGATGGTTCGGTGACAATAATCGAGTCCCTCGGTAGCGTTGTTCCAGAGCAGTGTGGATAGTTAGCAATTAATGGTAATTAAAGGTCGCAATGCTGCTGCGATCGCGATAATTGTCGCGATCGCAGCAGCTTCGCCATTCATTTTCATCTTTGGTAATGACTACATCACCGGTACGTTAACTCGAATTCTTATTCTTGGGTTACTTGTGTTAAGTGTCGAGTTGGCATGGGGTCAAACGGGTATGTTCACCCTGGGCCAGGCGGTGTTTTTTGGAGTGGGCGCGTACAGCGCAGCGGTGGTGGCTAAGGATTACGGCACCACCGATGTAATTGCGGTTCTTTCCGTTGCTGGGTTTGCCGGTCTGATCATCGGCTTCCTTATTGGGGCGTTCCTGTTCACCGGCAGGCGGGTCAGTGAGTTATATGTCGCCCTCTTCACCCTTGCCCTGGCCTATGCCGCGCAGCGGCTGGCCACGAGTTGGTCAACCATTGGTGCGGCAAATGGAATTCCAGGAATCCCCTTCCCCACATTGTTTGGACTGAAATTAGATTCGGGTCCAATTCTTTTCTATCTGGCTCTTGTTGTATTCGCGCTCTTCTTCTTTATCTGCCTGTGGGTGGTCAATTCGCAATTCGGCTTGACCATGAACGCTATCCGCGATGATGAAGAACGGGCTGAGTTTTTCGGGTATCGACGACAAACAATTCAGGTTCTTGTCTTCACGGGCACCGCTGGATTGGCGGCGGTGGGCGGCGGTCTATTCGCCATCACCGAAGGATTCGTATCGCCGAGTTTGTTGGGCATTGCACTGTCCACGTCGGCGGTACTGTGGGTTGTGCTCGGCGGCAAAGGCACCTTCTTCGGGCCACTCCTTGCGCTGGCAATCCTTCAAATATTAGATCGGCGGATGCAGGACGCATTCCCACAATTTTGGCCAATCGCCATTGGTGGACTGCTGCTCATAACTATTGTTTTCCTTCCCAAGGGAATCATGTCCATCCCTCAAGTCTTGCGTGAACGCAAGTCCCAGCGCGTGCTCCGGCACAGCGCACCGATTCGAGAGGATATTCAGTGACCCTCCTGGTAGCGACGAATATTACAAAAACTTTCGGCCCCCTGGTGGCCGTCGACGATGTTTCCTTAACCATTGACAGTCATGAAGTGGTCGGGCTGATCGGACCAAATGGCTCAGGTAAATCAACCCTCCTGCACACTCTGTGTGGCCGAACCCTCCCGGATTCGGGCTCCATTAAATTAAACGACCGAGAGATTGCCCGCATGAGTCCAATTCGAAGGGCTCGATCCGGAATGGCCATCAAGTTTCAATTAGCGCGAATCTATGCTCAAAAAACCGTGCGCGAGAATCTGTTGCTCGCACTTCAAGCGGAGACGAGTTTGATCGGGCTCCTCTTCAGTCGCACCAGACACCGATTCGATTCAGATATTGAAGTACTGCTCTCTGATTTCGGGCTGGAAGACTTTGTCAACGTGAAAGCAGGAGAACTTTCCCATGGCGCTCAACAGTGGCTGGAAATTGCCATGGCCATGGCGCGCAAGCCAGCGTTGCTACTCCTTGATGAACCAACGGCGGGCATGAGTCCGGCGGAACGTCAGTCAACGGGGGAGTTGATTACCGTCGCAGCCCAAAAATGCGGCATTCTGATTGTGGAGCACGACCTCGGATTCATTCGCTCCATGTGTGACCGGATCAATGTCATGCACCAAGGTTCAATTGTTGCGGTGGGGACTCCGAGTGAAATCGAGAAAGACGAGCGCGTGAAGGAGGTGTATCTGACCCGTGTCTAATAGCGATGGCCTTTCAGCCGAGCCAAACCTTGTCGTTTCGGATCTCACCGCCGGTTACGCCGCCGGACCGGTTTTATTTGAAGTGTCTTTCTCGGTGCCCGCGATCGGCACCACCGCCTTGGTCGGTCGCAATGGTGCGGGTAAGACCACTCTGCTCCGCTGCATCATGGGATACCAGTCGATAACCGCGGGCAACGTCTGGTGGAACGAAAAAAATGTCACGAAGTCAAGCCCATCTCAAAAAGTAAAAAGTGGGATCGGGTACGTCCCTCAGGAAACACCGGTGTTTCCAGAGCTCACCGTTCGGGAAAATCTTTTGATGGGACTGGGTGCGGCCCCGAAAAAGAGTCGCGCCGGAATCGACATGGCCCTGGATATTTTTCCTAAATTGGCTGATCGACTCACCCAAAAAGCCGGAACCATGAGCGGTGGGGAGCGCAAAATGGTCGGTATCGCTCGGGCGATTCTCGGGCAGCCATCTCTGTTGATCATGGATGAACCAACCGAGGGTGTGTGGATTGGTGTCGTAGATGAAATTCAAGTGCGACTACGTGAGTATGCCCGCGAGCACGCCATTCTTTTGGTCGAACAAAACCTTGAGTTCGCCCTTGATCTTGCCAGCAAGGTACTGGTTCTCGAACGAGGGGAGATTGCCCTGCAGGGCACACCCGAGGAGTTGGCCGATCAGGAGGCCCTCAAGCGGTTCCTCACCATTTGATTCGGATGGGTGGTCAACTGACATCCGCCCACCGGTTATTTCGACGACATGTTCGTCTGCACCAATTCGAGGAAGGCGTTCACACCCAGCTCGAATCCAAGTTCGTCAATTGCTCTGCGTGCCGTTGCGGAAATTGATACTGCCAGGGCCGGGTAGCTCTTGCGATACCAGCGAATTTGTTCATTAAAACCGGCGGCGAACGGCTCCACGGAGGATCCCAACACCAGACTGTCGAGCAGGGCCATGAGCGGCATGATCTTGTCGTGGGGAACTTGGACCCTAATCAGAAATGCTGCAATTTCTTCATACACTTTCAGTGCATGATCGAGGTTGATTTCTCGGTTACTGATTATCGAGGCCGCTAACGGGTGCGCCCGATAGGCATTGCGGTAGCTGACAATAAAGTCTTTGAAGTCATCGAGGTCAGTAGATCCGTTGATCAAGTTCAGGTCTATACCAGCATTGATGTGGCCGTGAATGAGGTCAATGACTTCGTCGATCCCGCTCACATGGGCATACAGGGAGGGGGCTTTGACCCCCAGGCGACTGGCCAGTGCCCGGACGGTGAGTTCAGACTCGATATTGGCTTGGTCCAAGAGTTCCAGGGCGGCTAGGGCGATTCGATCCGGCGTGACGGGCACGGCGGGTCTAATCCTCTTGGACTTGCCTACCCGCGTCACCGGGTCAGTTTTTGCCAATTTTTTCCTCTCTACCAAACAACGTTAGTCTACGACTACACTCGGAAAATGTAATGACTTTCTTCACTGGAGATGCTACTAGAGAATGGCAAAAGGTTGTGCTGAATCAACGTCAGAGTGAATCCATAATGACAACCACACTTGTGCATAACGCCACAGTGTGGTTGGGCTACCAACTCCCAGACGGTTCGTGGGCGACCTCGCACGCACTACTTGTGAAAGGTGATCGCATTATTGCAACGGGTGATTCAGCTTTTAGCAGTTCGGCTGACGTCACAATTGATTGCGACGGTGGTTTCCTCATGGCCGGTTTCGCAGATGGTCACGTTCACACTATTTTCGGGGGCATCGAACGTGAGTTTGCACCCGTTCGTGGTTTTCACACTCCCCGAGAAATTGCGCAATCGGTGGGAGCGTGGGCTGCCAATCACCCGAACGAAGAATGGATCCGCGGTGAAGGCTTCGACCACACGCTTGCGCCCGACGGAATCTTTCATGCCGCCTGGCTCGACGAATTTATTGCAGACAGACCCGTATTTCTGCGTGCCACCGACTACCACACCGTCTGGGTGAACTCGCTGGCATTACAACTCGCAGGCTATGTCGGTGAGTTTGATCAGCCGCATGACGGTGAGATCGTTCTTGATGATTCCGGTCGCGCAATCGGCACCTTGCGGGAGTGGGGCGCCTGGCGTCCGGTGCATGACCTGATTGCGCAACCAAGTGACCAAGTGAAGTTGTCTGCACTGGAATTTGCAACGGAGTCTTTTGCCACCGCCGGACTGACGTGGGTGCAAGACGCCTGGGTTGAGCTCGCCGATATCGACGTGTGGAAAGCCGCCCACACTGCGGGGGTACTCGCCGTTGACGCCGACCTCGCGCTCTGGGCCGACTCCAATTCATGGCGCGATCAACTCGCCGGATTCGTTTCCGCACGGGAATCAATTGCGCGGTTAGACACAACACAATTAACGTGCAACACCATCAAGTTCTTCGCCGACGGAGTATTCGAATCGGGAACAAGTGCCATGCTGGAGCCCTATTGCGACTGCCCGCATTCGCGCGGAATGCCGAACTGGGATCCGGAGGAACTCAAGAGTGCCGTTGCCGCCGTGGACAGGTTGGGTTTCACCGCTCACATTCACGCAATCGGTGACCACGGGATCCGCATGGCACTAGACGCCATGGAGCACACGGCGAAAGTCAACCCGCCGTGGGATCGCAGGTGGGTCATGGCTCACACCCAGTTGGTTGACCCGGCCGACATGAACAGGTTTGTGGAGTTGGGTGTGATTGGGAATTTTGAGCCGTACTGGTCGCGCTATGACGAGTGGCAGGAGTTGCTCACCGAACCGCGACTGGGTCCGGAGCGCACAGCCCGCCAATTCCAAACAGCATCACTTGCCCAGACCGGCGCAATAATTTCATTTGGCAGTGATTGGCCGGTCACCACATTTGCCCCGCTGGAGGGAATCGCGGTTGCGGTCACCCGGCAAATGACCCCCGAGGGTCCGCCGTGGATCCCCGAGGAAAGAGTGAGTGTTGAACAGGCGCTCGCCGCCTACACCTCAGGTGTGGCTTTCCAAGGCAACCGACCCGACGCTGGAGTGATTCGGCCCGGAGCTCTTGCCAACCTGGTTCTTCTCGACCAAGACCCAAGGCTGGTTCCCCCAACTTCTATTAACGCCATCAATGTCTTAAGCACCTGGCGTCGCGGTCATAAAACCTACGGAGGTTAACCTTCGTCCATGACTGGAAAAAGCATGCGGGGCTGAGGACAGCTCTCATGGCGAAAGGTCCGCTGATCCCCGGCATGAATGAATTCGACCGACCCAAAAAGGGCTTGCCCCGCTGGGTCGGTCTTTTCATTGCCCTCTCGGTGATTTCTTTCGGTTTGCTCACCCTCTGGGGGTTTGTTGCAGGTGGGGGACCGTTCTCCCAACTCGGCCAAGTGGAGCAACAACTTCAACCGATTGGTTTTCGGCCAACGGTGGAACCCGAAGTGATTCAGATTCAGGTCCAACTGCCTAAAGAGGGCGCATGCGCCACCAACACCTTCGACATTTCAGCCGAGGAAAGCCCCGAAACTGTAAGCATCAACGTGGAACTGATCAACCCCCGCAATAACGTTTGTCCCGGCAACCAACTGACCGGTGAACTCTGGCTCGACCTGA
>JAGYJP010000026.1 GCA_018402075.1 Candidatus Nanopelagicales bacterium
TGTCTCAATTGGTGCATTTAATTTCACCGAAAGTCAGATACTTGCCGAGGTGTATGCGGGTGCACTTGAGACTAATGGATACTCCACCACGATTACCCAGTCTACGAATCGCGAAGTACTGCAACCGGCACTTGAATCAGGTGAGGTGCAGATGGTTCCCGAGTATTTGGGGACATTCACTGAGTTTTTGAATATTAAAGAGAACGGCCCCGATGCGCCTGCACTTGCCAGTGGGGATGTTGATTCAACTTATGCGCAAGCCCAGGTCCTTGCTGAAAAAGTGGGAATCACGGTTCTCACCCCGTCTCCTGCCGCGGATCAAAATGCATTTGCTGTTCTGGGTGATTTCGCCAGAGAAAACGGTTTGATCTCGCTTTCTGATTTGGCCGCCCTCAGTTCGAGCACTGGCCTTCGGTTAGGTGGTCCGCCCGAATGCCCGCAGCGTCCGTTCTGCCAGCCCGGCCTCGAGGGTACTTATGGAATGACATTTGCAGAGTTCGTTCCCCTCGACGCTGGCGGCCCACTGACCAAAGAGGCACTCTCCCAAGGAGTAATTGATGTCGGCCTGATCTTTAGTTCAGATGGCGGCGTCGCAGCCAATGACTTTGTTGTTTTGGTGGATGACCTAAAGCTGCAGCAGGTAGACAATATTGTTCCGGCACTATTGAGATCGGCGGTTACCCCGGAAATTAGTGAGATCCTGAACGCAGTGTCCGCCGCCATGACAACCGATGACCTGATTGCCATGAACAAGGCGGTTGACATTGATAGGCAGAAAGCGAGCGATGTCGCCGCTGAATTCCTAGCTTCGAAGGGTTTGGCGTAAAAACTAGTCCTTCTGTACAGCCTGCTTGACGGTGTCGATCACTTCCTCAGCTTTGTCTGCAACACCTTGAATCACATTCTTTGCATCGCCAGCAATTTGATCTTCCTTGCCCTCGTTCTCTAGTTTTTCGTCGCCGGTGAGAATTCCAGCGGCTTCCTTGATCTTGCCTTTTGCCTGGTCGCTATTCATGGTCATCAGTTCCATCCCTTTTTGTTGATGAGTGCACGTGGTTGCCATTAGGCACTATCCCAAGGAAAGAGTCAAGTCGAGCCTGAGATTCCAACGCGAATGACAGGTCAATATGAATAAATGGGAAATCAATGGTAGGAAGATGCCATGCGCTGGCTGATCGCACTCATTGTGGTGGTTGTGGGATTCGTGTCGCCTGCCTCGGTGCAGGCCAGTGACCTGCTGTCTCAGATGCGAGATGATCGCGGCCTTGTTGTGCTCATGCGGCATGCAATCGCTCCCGGCGGAGGTGACCCGGCAGGTTTTAGGTTGGGTGATTGCAGTAGCCAACGTCAACTCTCCGCACAAGGACGGTCACAGGCTCGTGCCATTGGAAAAGAATTCACATCACGAGACATTCCCATTGCGGGAGTTCGTTCAAGTCGGTGGTGTCGTGCGGTTGACACTGCAACGCTGCTTGGTCTTGGAAATGTCCGCAAGGCATCCGCCCTTGATTCAGTGTTCACTGCATCTGGGCGGGTAGCTGATCGAAAAAAGCGGCAAACAGAAAGAATCATTCGTGACCATCGAGACAAAAATGGTGTGCTTATTCTGGTAGGGCACCAAGCGAACATCATTGACCTGACCGGGATTGCACCTGACTCAGGAGGAGCTGTTGTCGTGAAGGCGGATGCATCTGGGCGCATTCGGGTGATCGGTCAGTTGGCACCGCCTGACTTTTAGTCATAGGCTTTAGAAACTGAGTGTTCATTGGAGGTTCGGCATGATACGTATCGCATTCAGCACGGTCTTAGCTTGCGCAATGCTCACATCTGGAGCAGTTGCTCATGCTTCTCCCATGCAGAACACCCCACCCGATCTTGGCGGTGAATGGAAGACGGTGTCACTCACTCAAAACCGGATCGGTTATGAAATGAATCTCAAGGAAGCTGGTACTGGCAACAATGCCTATCAGGGCACATTGCAGTTTCGGCATCGCGATGGTCGTAAGACCAAGTCGATAAAGGTTGGACTCGCGGTCGGAGCACAATCAAAGGGCAGTTACCGGGTAACTATTGTCATGCCGGGCGGTGCACTTGCTACTGGCAAAGGGACAGTCAGTGGGCGTCTTTCAAAAACTGACGGATCGATGTATTTTCCTAAGTGTTCGAAAGTGTGGCCACTGGCCATGAAGGGGGAAGAAGACACCGACTGCCTCTTCCGTGAAATGCCCAGTTGATAATGAGGTAGGTCGTATTCAACTCTAATCTTCTTGTGCTTGGAAGAAGATCTCAAAGAAGTTCAAGCATTAATGGCATTTCAATTCTTGGTTATATGTACGCTGATTATGCGGGGTATTCTTTCCTTGTGAAAGTTCCGGTCGTTCATCGTGAGGTGGAACGCAAGTTCGTGGTCAGCGAGGACTTTGTCCTGCCAGACATAAACGCGGTGCCATCCATCACGTCGGTGACGAAACACCCCGCGTTCTCTATGGAGGCGATCTACTTCGACACTGTTGATCTGGCCTTGTTCAGGTGGGGAATCACCCTGCGGCAGCGGCGCGGCGGGGAAGATGCCGGATGGCATTTGAAACTTCCCGTGCGCTCCGGTCAAAAGGATGTAAGGGATGAACTCCATGTATCCGATCAATCCGAAGTCCCGGCAGCTTTCGTGGAGATCGTCTCGCCACTTCTCATGGGTAGGCCACTGCAACCCTTGGTGACGTTGAAAACGGTACGGCAACCATTTAATCTCATTTCAGCGGAAACCAAAATTGAACTTGTTGATGATTGGGTTTCCATTTTTGAATCCGGAAGTCCCACGACCTTTTTCCGTGAGGTGGAGATTGAAGTAATTTCAGGTGGTCAGCATTCAGATGCTGTACTCGATGAACTTTCTGTAGCTCTCGTGGCTGCAGGTGCGAAGCCAAGCAGTATTTCCAAGGTGGCTCGTGCCTTTGGCAAGGGAACTCGGCAGGTCCCAGATGTTGCTCAGTTGCCAACGCCCAAGGCCACAGACTTAGCGGCCAACGCTCTGCGTGCAATTATCTCAACGGATGTTACCCGGTTGTTGCTGGCAGATGTTGATGTCCGGCGCGATGCCAACGATGGCGTGCATCAAATGCGAGTTGCTGCACGACGATTGCGCAGCGCACTGCGCACGTTCTCACCGCTCTTTGACCAATTGTGGGCTGATGGACTGCGCGAGGAACTGGCTTGGATTGCAGGTGAGTTGGGCAATGTGCGCGATACTGAAGTGCTTCAGCGGAGGTTGATCCTTCACGCTGATTCCCTGCCTGATTCGGTGCGCGTTGATCTGGTCCCATTCCTTGTGGAGTTCCTTGATCGGCGGCAAGACAACGCACGTTCCAGTGCACTCGCTGCTTTGCGAAGTGATCGGCACGATCATTTGATTGAGGATCTTGTTCAGGCAACCCGTGATCCACAAGTTACCGACGAGGCATTTCGACCTGGTTCGAATGTCCTGATCCCACCCGTCAAGCGATCTTTTCGTGTCCTTAAGCGCGCCATGAATCGTCTCGATGACAATCCCGCCACGTGGCATGCAGTACGAATTAAAGCAAAGCGCACGCGCTATGCGGTTGAGTCACTTTCGCCGATTTTCGGTAAGGAGTACGTGCGACTTGGCAAGTTGCTCTCGCAACTCACCGAGGAACTTGGCACACACCAAGATGCCACCGTCGCACAGCAGCAACTCGCTGACATGGCCGACAGTGCTTCGGGGAACGTGGCTTACGGGCTCGGCATGCTCAGCGCATATGAATTATCGGTTGCCATGAACGATCGTGAGTCTGTCTCGAGGCTGTGGCCAAAGGTGAAACGTGCAGCTCGAGGTGCAGGCTTGTGAGATTGATGCTCATGTGATTGATGCTTATGAGTTTGATCTCGCCAGCTCAGATACGTTCCGCGGCATTTGAATCCTAATTTGTAACCCGCCGCACGGGCTCTCGCTTAGTTCAATGAACCCGGAGTGGGCGTCAACGACGGCCTTTACAATGCTCATGCCGAGACCAAAACCGCCAGATTGAGTTGATCGTGACGGATCCAACCGGGAAAAACGGGAAAACACTTCGTTTCTTTTTTCCACGGGTATTCCTGGACCACAATCGTTGACGACAAACTCAACCCAGTCTTGGTTATTAACAACGATTGACCGAAGTTCGACACCAACCTCCGACTGTGCTGGTGTGTACCGGCTAATGTTCTGAACAATGTTTCCGAGGAGTTGTTGCCACGCGTTGGGATCACCCTCAATTGTTAACTCTTCGAGCTGATAGGTGACCGGTCTTGGAGATATTGATTCCAAATCGGCGAAATGAAGCCCAATGAGTTCATCAAGTTCAAATGTCCTTTGTGAAACCGATCCAGATTGCTGTATATCAAGTTCCAATAAACTGGTCACGAGACGTTCGAGGCGCTTTGACTCTGAATCTATTCGCTCGATAGCGCGGATATCCCGCTCTGAAGCACCACTGCTTTCCGTTCTCAGGATCTCGATATAACCGCGAATAACAGTGAGCGGCGTCCGGATTTCATGTGAGGCATCAGAGATGAAGTTGCGTAAGGTCTGTTCAGAAGTTTCAACGCGAGTGATAGCTTCGGTTAAAGAGTTGATCATGGTATTGAGGGAAACTGACAGATCACCGAGCTCGGTTCCGGCCGGGGCACTTGGCACTCGCTGAGAAAAATCACCTTGGGCCAGGGCGCCCGCCGTTGCGATCATGGATTCTACGGGCGCAAAGAACTTGCGAACGATCAACCAAGAGGACAAGGCACCGAGAACGGTTACCCCAAGGACAAATAAAATCGTACTGATCAAAATTTGGTTCATGGTCGCGCGAAATTCAGCAAGTGATGTAACTGCAATAACGAGAAAATCACGGCCAGCGGGTCGAGCGACCAGTCGATAGGAATTGCCAGTTGATGCATCGGTGAAGGAAATGGTTTGAGTTGGATCAGACTGGATTTCTGCCACGGGGAGAGTGGGGAATGCCTCAGGGTTCCCTTCAGTTCCGGCTGGGCGCACAAGCGCCACATTTCCCGCGGTGTCAAGAACTCCAATAGCAACGGCTGAATAAAAGTCATTGGGGTTATTTCCTCGCGGCGACCCTCGTTCGAGAACACGCCTTGGGTTGGGTCCAAGTGAGTTCTGAAGACTCGAGTCGATTGAGGACATCTGTGCTTGAGAGACGTTCAGGTAACTGGCCACTCCGATCACCGAGGACGCAATTGCAATCATGACAGCGGTAAGTGTGGTTATTCGCCAACGCAGTGTCATGGCACAACCTGTTCAGTGAGTTGATAGCCAACCCCTCTCACCGTGCGAAGTGGTAGACCGGCGCCAAACTTCTTTCGCAAATACGAAACGTAAGTTTCTACAACATTTGGATCCGCGTAGTTGTCGACACCCCAGACTTGTGCGAGAAGTTGATCTTTGCTTAAGACGCGACCTGGGTTTTCCAGGAAAGTTTGGAGCAGTCTGAATTCAGTCGGGGAAACATCAATAGCGGTTTGCCCCAATGAAACTTCATGACGATCAACATCCAATGTGATCTCACCGGATCTGATCACGGAATCGATTGGCGCTTGGCCCTTGAAGCGCCGAAGAACAGCTTGAACCCGCAAGGTGAGTTCTTCAATTCCAAACGGCTTCCGTACAAAATCATCTGCGCCCAATTCGAAAGCTCGCTTCGTATCTTCGCGATCCATCCGGGCGGTAAGAACGATGACTGGCAGAGTGATCTCGGAATCGCGCATTTTCTGTAGAACTTCATAGCCATCCATGATTGGCATATTGATGTCAAGAATCACGAGGTCAATATTTTCATCCCTCATCTTGACCAAGGCCTCCATGCCGTGGGTTGCCGTGATGCTGGAAATGGACGCAAGGCTCAATGCATCAACGATTAAATCGCGCACACCCGCTTCATCGTCGACAACTAAAATCCGTGGTGCTTCCATGTGGACCATTTCCCTTTCTGGTCATCTTGAGACCCACGAACTCGCGATTGAACGATATGACAAGTGCGGAGTGAACCGTAGTGGCTCACTCCGCACTGTAGCGTTGAAATAATCAGGCTTGTCGACCTTGACCTTTCATGCCCTGGCCCTTCATGCCCTGGCCCTTCATACCCTGACCCTTCATACCCTTGCCACCTTGAGCTTTGGCTGCTGCCATGGCATCTGATTGGCTTTGGGTGAGGGTTCCATCTGCAACCAAGCCTTGAAGAACTTTGGTCCTGGTTGTCTCCTGAGCTGCTTGCATGGCCTCGCGCAGTTCCATTAGTTGAACTTGGGTTATGGTGCCGTCTGCGACGAGTGCACCTTTGCCGCCCTTTGATTCAACTGCTGCCAAAGCATCTGCCTGTGCCTGAGTCAAGGTGCCATCCTTAACTAGTTGAGTGAGCGCGGCTGCTTCGGCTACTTCATGTGCCGACTGCATGGCTGTGCGGACCGCATCTGCCTGTGCTTGCGTGATGGTTCCTTCAGCGATGAGCGAGCTTTGCATCCCACCTCGCTTGCCTTCACCCTGTGACGAACCTCCTTGGGAGTTGTGCGCCTGCGCTACTCCAACGGATCCAAGAATGAGGGCGAAAGCTCCGGCACTAATTGCAGTTCCGGTAATCCATTTCGACGATTTCTTCATGACTACTCCTTGTGATTGGTTTGTTGATCTCATGTAAATCAGCATGCCAACCTCGATTGGGAATTCACTGGGTTAATCCTGTGAATCTGCTGTGAGTTATTGGGTGAGGATTACCTGGGTCCAATCGAGTAACTGCGTTACGACAAAATCACAAGTTGAACGCAAGCAACGACGGCAAGAGCAAAAATTCCACCGACAACCATTAAAGGAAGCTGACGCGGAGTGACTGTCGGCAGTTTCTTGGCGAGGCTCGTGAATCTATTAAGTGATACAGCGACCACTAGTGCGGCAAAAATACCAGCAAGAATTGCAAGTGCTGGCCGCTCTGTACCGGTGACTCCGCCGCGGACAAGTAAAAAACCGGTCACGATAACTGCAAGGCTTGTGCGAATCCATGACATGCGAGTTCGCAGAATTGCATAGATCGGGAGTTGCGGTTGAGAAGTGGTACTCATGCTCCTGTGTTCTCCATGAGTAAGGCCACCGCGATGGCGACAGCCACGATCAGCACGGCAATACCGAGTAGCGGCATGACTCGTGATTTAGGAATTGGCTTACCGCTATTCATTGCAAGGTTTGTTCGTTTCCATTCGATCACACCAATAATGGCGACCAATGCACCAAGTGTGATGACAGCAAACGCAATCACGCCTACGGTAATCGCACCCTTTTCTGCGGCAACGAATTGATCGAGAGCAACCCCGCCTGCAATGAGGCCAAGGCTGGTTCGGATCCAAGCGAGAAATGTCCGCTCGTTTGCGAGCACATCGGGGTAACCGACCTGTTGTGGTTCATCGCTCATGGAGACAAAGTCTAATGGTGAGCAAGGCAGTTCTAGAAAATTGTTGGCACGGTAGCCTCTAAGGGTGCATAACTGAGCCTGGGTCGTTGTTGCACTTGTCGCTGCCGTCGTGGGGATCGTGGGATTTGCCCTGGGTTCTCAGATACAGGGCAGCTCATCTGCCGATGGTAGATCTATTTTGTCCAACCGTGATGACACTTGGACGTTGACCTGCGCACAGGTCGGCGGTGAACCCATTGATACCGCAGTAGAGGGGTCCCTTATCACCCTCCGTGGCGCCACACAATATCTGTGAGAAAGTTGCAAAAGTCATGGATGGCGGCAAAGCAGCCGAGACTGTCCATCACTGACTGAACCGGGATGGGTCAGTCAGTGATAATCGCTTGACACAAATACTTTTGGAATTCGGTAAACGTTCCGCGATTCTTCTTTGCATCACTCACTAGATCAGATGAGTAAACAGGTTTCATACAACGGCCACGGAATTGTTGCGTCATCTGGGTAACCGCCATCTGCTGAAGGAGTTCCACACACATCAGCGCCATTCTTTGGAACCCAGAACTGGCCTTCTTGTTCAAAAATGAAACTCGTGGGCGCTCCGAGAGGTCCGTCAGCTGGAGCATCCTTTGCACCCAGAGTTCCAGCAGCTACCGCCCACCCGTTTGAGCACGTCACTGAATCCGGGTACCACTGGTTATCGCTGCCCATATCCAGAGCAACCTTCTCAGCCTCGGCATTGATAATCGACTCAGAGCATTCGGTCATGCCACCCACCTGCGCCTGATCGGGTTCCGAGGATGAAGAGCACGCTGCCAATGTGCCAACCGCAAAAAGACTCACAACACCAACAGCAACTAAATGATGCACTTGAACTCCTCAAGTGTTGATGGACTCTGAGATTAAAACGCAGGGCCAATGATACCGGAGCTATGTCAACAAAATGGCTGTAATACCCGATTGGCGGAGATGACTAACACGTTGTCTCCCTCCTGTATTGCCCATTCACATCAGCCAACTACGCACGAACTGCAAAGTCTGCCTTCCCAGTGAGAGTTGGCCATGCCGCCAGTCCAGATTCAACTCGACTTGCATGCCTTTCGGGTCCAATCGTGACTGATTCCATCGTTGGGAGCCTGTTTCGCCTCCATTGGGACGTCTCCGAGAAAGATGAAAATCAGACCTTTTGCCAACCCTTGGGGCACTTACCTTGGTTACCCCACTGCCCTACTCGGCGGAATGATGTGACGACTTCAAAGGTCGTGGGTCTGTGAGCGGAAAGGTGTATCCGGCACGTTCAAGTTGCACTGAGTACAAGGATTCGTCGAAGAGTCTCTCTGGATCAGGAGCACCTTCCGGCAGGCGGCTACTCCATTCGGGTTTGTTTGCAACAACACCTCCCACCTTGGCAGCGCTGGCAAGAATGGGCAGCATGATGTTCTGCAGCCACACCGGTGGTGAGGTGGCTCGAATATCATTACGGAAGGCCCAGAAAGTGGCACCGAGTTGTAGTGGATTCTTGGGTGCACCGCTGCTGCTATGAGCCATGGTGCTAGAGATGCCGGCAAGAGCGTCATGGAGTTCTGCGGTGTGGGATGCTGGCTGTAGTTCAACAACTCCTCGCACGAGTTTGCCGCTCAAATTCATCTCGCCATGTATTACGCCTGGGGGAACAACAGCGCTCTCTCCAGAACCCACCGTGATGCGCTCGCCTCCTACCGTCAAAACTACCTCGCCATCAAGGATCGTGAAGATTTCAGCACAACTGGGATGAGTGTGATCGACAATCTTGCCACCAGGATCCGAAGTCCAGCGGTAACGAACGAGTGCTCCG
>JAGYJP010000027.1 GCA_018402075.1 Candidatus Nanopelagicales bacterium
CGTACTTTGGCTCTTTCTATGAGGAAAAAGCCACCTTTACTCCCAATTCCGAGGGCAAAGATTCTCCCATCCAACAGCAATCATTGGCTTGTTTTTCGCTATCCGCCACTATCCGCCACTATCCGGAAGATCGAACTCTACAACACACTCATTCATCGAGAAATGAGGTGTCCTGCGAGTGAGTACTTTCACCATTTTGGGGAATCCCAGACCGATTTACACAGGCTATTTCTCTCACAAACTATTTCCACAGAGTTCGCCAGCGTTCGCTGCAGTTACATCCAAGTTCCATCCAAACTCAGCGGCATTTGGGTGCAACCATTCGGCCCAGAAGCCCAGAACGAACAACGAAAAGCAGAAGTGATCAATCGATGAGGGGCTAAAAGGCCCTGATGGGGCGAACGCTCCGCTCGTTCTCCTTGGGGTCGGAGCCCTGATAGCCATTACCCAAACCCTGGTACCACGCGAGGTACGCTTCAATCAGCGGGCGGGATACAAACACCCTCAGCGATCCACTCCCTCGGATTGCTAAATTACTGATATGGCCTCTGGTCAGCGTGAAGCCCGGTTCAGTGCCCTCACCTGCGCGGGAGTCAATGCCCGAGTTTGTGCGGGGGTCAACGATCGGATTTGCGATGCCGTCATCCGACTGATGACCCTAGGCGGTATCGCAGCAACCGACCTGGGACTGAGACTTCGCACACTCGCCGGTGGAATCTGCGACATTTGATTGGGCCTAAGTCGCGCGGTTTGACTCGGTTGCATCCGCGCATAACCCGCAGGCGTTATCGCGGCCAACTGCGCCCCATCAAGTAATCGGACCGCGTTCGGTTGCAGTCGACCAACCGAGGCAGGGCGCAATGCTGCCAGTTGCTGGGGTGTCATTGCCGCCACCTGTGCTCGGCTGAACGCGCTGACCACTCGTGGTGGCAACTGCGACATGTAAGCAGGAGGCAGTGTTGACACTTGCTCCGGTGAAAGCTCGCCAATCTGCTGCGGTGTCACCGTATTGGCGGGCGGCTGCGGTGCAGGAGCAGGAGCAGGAGCAGGCGCAGGTGCAGGAGCCGGTGCCGGTGCCGGTGCAGGGGCAGGAGCCGGTGCAGGGGCAGGAGCCGGTGCTCCACCGCCTCCTCCTCCGCCCCCGCCACCATTTGGAGGTGGTGCGGGAGCCGTGATGTTGAAACTCACCGACTGCGTGCCCTCAGCAAACGTCGCTGTTTGTGCTGCAGTCGCCTTCACGGTGCAAGTTCCAGCGGCGGAGAAAGTAAGCACGGCCGTTGTGGCGTTGACGGCGCAGTTCGAGGATGGCGTCGAGCCATCAGCGGCGATCGAATACGAGATCCCGCCATCACCATTCGACGTCGCAAGAGCGTTCGGAGTCAAAGTGCCTGCCGTGGAAACGGCGGATGTGTTTGTTGGTGCCCACGTCACGGTTTGCGTGTTTCGAAGGGGTGTCACCCCGTTGGATGAGGATGACCACGCTCCCGCACCTATTGCGGTCTTGGCTGCGACTCGGAATCGATATGACAATGATGCATCGAGACCACTAACCGTTGTCCCCGAACCAGCAACATCAGTAGGACTGGACCAAGTTAATCCATTGTCTGAAGTGTAGGAGATTTGGTAATTGATAAGGCCCGTGCTGGTACTTGGTGCTGCCCATGACACAGTGGCCGAGAACGTCCCGGCTGACGCGTTGATGATGAACGGCTGACCCAGCAATCCGGCGGTCGGTATCCCGGTGAGGCCATCAGACCAAGCACCGAAACCGGCACCGTTGAGCGAAATAACTTTAGCCGTGTAAGTCTCTCCGTTCACGACAGAACCGCTAGACGCTGTCTCCGGCTGGTAGGCCTCCACCCGACCCGTGATGGTTCTCCAAGTACGGGGACTACCGTTCGCATAGAAGATGACAGGGAATGTCTTGGTCACCGATCCGGCGTTCTGGATGGCGTAGTACTGCAGGCCGGAATCGAACGGAACTAGGTCCGTAACTCGGACACCAACGGTACCCTCATCGGGTGTCAAGGGCACCCTGAATTCCACGCGGGCAGAATCTGCCGTCGAATCGGGATCATCACTGGTGTTGATCGACGTGACTTGCGCCCAGTAGGTTCCCCCGACCACCATCCCAAGTCCACCTGAACTGGTTGGCACGCTCAAGTTATCGTTGATGAGTTGAAAACCCGTGGCGGTCGGATTGAGATAGTTGACGGTATACAGCGCAGACCCGTCGGTTCTCGTCGGCCAAACTGAAACTTGGAACTCTGTGGCTCCCGTCACTGGAGACCACTGAACATCAACGATGTCCTCCCCACCAACCACCGATGTGATCACGGGAACTGACGGCGCACCCGCGCTTGGCGTGGCCGTTGCGGTGGCCGACCAGTAATACGGACCGCTGTCACGATTGACAGCATTGACCGTAGCACCGCGAAATTCGTACGTGACGTTATTGGTGAGGCCGGTGATCGTCGTTGGATTACTTACTTGAGGCCCACCTGGGAGCACAGTCCAGTCAGATGCGCCCACGGCCCGGTACTCAACTCGGACCCCCACTATTGGCAGTGCTGGAGTTTTGATCGGTGCATCACTGAACAGAGTGACCTCGCCGTTGCCTGCCACTGCCCGCCCATTTGTAACCTGCCCAGGCACAAACCAATCCACGTATGACGTGACGCGCGCGTACACGCTGGGGAATCCTTCACGATTGCAGCCACCCACCGATAAGGGATTCGGTCCCCAACTGGTTATTCCGGCCAGAGTCGGGTTGCCGGCAACCGTGATCGCGAAGGGTCCGCCGCTGTCGCCAACACAACCGCTGATGACCTTGGCAGGAGCCGGAGTCGTACCTGTCACGCAGATCATGGAGCCCGGTTGGTATAAGTCAGTCGGAATGACTGACCACCCGGCACAGCCATTAATGTCTCCCGGAGTGCCCACCACGGACACGGTTGCCTTCTGCAACTGATTTGGGTAGTCGAAGGGTTTATCTACCGTGATTTGACCAGGGGCAACGTTTCCCCACCCAGTGATAAGGCCGGGATCATTTGCCGGCGGCCAGACCATCGGCGAGGCAACGGCTTCGGCAAAAGGAAGAGCAATAGCCTCCGCCACACCATCGGTGAGGCTTAGGGGGGACGCCAGTTTGATGAGCGCTACATCGTCACCTGACGCGACACCTTCATACTCCGGGTGGGCAATCACCTGCGCAGCCTGAACTAACTGACGGCCTGCCGCCCCGGGCACAAGGTATAGATTTTGCTGGCCCGCAAGGACGCGCACATTTGCAGGGTTGGCAAATGTCCCTTGGACACAGTGGGCAGCGGTGACAATCCATTGGGCGTTGATGATCGATCCCCCGCAGAATTGTTCTAAGTAAAGGTTGTCCCCCATACCGAGAAGGGCCACCTGCCAAGGTGCATCTCCGGGGACGGCGTCATCGCCGTTGATGATGAAGGGTGCGACATCTAGCGGCGTGACGTATTCGTAGGGCCCGAACGTTACCGGTATGTTGTGGACCAGGGTGAAGGTGACGGTGACAGAGCCGGCTGCGGCAAAAGGTGTGGTCGCACGAAGTTCGGTGCCAGCATCGTTGGTAGTGACCCCCGTTGCGGGTTTGTCGCCGAAGGTGACATCGCTTACGCCACCAAGATTGGTACCTGTAAACGTGATGACTTGTCCGCCGCTTGTAGGCCCGGATGTCGGAGACATCGCGTTGATGAGTGTCCTATGGTCATCAACTTCGGATTCTGGGTCAGATTGATCTGAATCGAGTTCTACTGAAGTTTCGCTCAGGTAAGTGAAGAGGGGTTCAAGAGGGACATCACGGTCAATCGTTTTGAAGATGATGGGCACCGACACCGCGTCACTTTGCCGGGCGGGAGTGGATACCGAGAGTTCCGTGCCTGAGTCGTTGATATCGGGCTTCGTGGCGGCCTGCCCACCGAAGGTCACCTCAGTGACCGCACCAAAATTTGACCCGGAGAAGATGACGCGGGTGCCACCACTTTCCGGTCCAGCAGCGGGTTCGAAGGAGGTCACTTCGATTTCCGGGGGAATGGGTTCCCCGGACGCTGTCGGGACCAACGGAGCACTAAGAAGGCCCGCTGTGAACAAAGCCACCGAAAGCCGTCGTACAACGTTTCCTCGTGCGTACATAACCCCCCCCAGATTTTTATTCAGTTGCGAAAGTGCATCAAACCACAAGTTAGACCAGAGGGAGCGCCAATTCACAGTTTCGCAGCGAGCCGGAACCATCACGACCCTGCGACCAATGAAGACTTCGCCGGTTTTGGTGTTGAGGTCACCGAGTCGGATTTCTGTCGCTTCACCAAAGCGGGCACCTGTGGTCGTTAAAAAGTGTGAAGTACACGCTTCCGATGCTGGGGAGTTTGTCCACGATTGTGCGGAAGTCACTTTGGTCCAATAAGGCGTAGGAGCGCTGTGGCGCGATGGTGATGCGAACACCGTGGGTGGGATTGGTAGGTATTCGCTGGGGAACTAGGGACTGAAATGAGCGTCCCACCGCGGCCTTGCATTGACCCTGCACAGCCGCGCCTACTCCTTGGACGCGAAGTTGGGTGATCATCTCCGAGATGACCCCGATGGTGACCTGTTCGACGGGAATCTCACCGATAAGAGGCAGGACGTGGATGCGCAGATTGGATGCGTAACCGCGCAACGTATTGGGGCTTAAACCATCCTCGCGCTCCAACCATGTGCGTACATATTCGGCGTAGGTCCCCAGTGAGTGGGTGTTCACGCGCTTGGGCGCCTTTAGGCGTTTCCTCGGTGGAGCGAGAGCACTGTTGCATTCGTGGGCCACGGCATGTGCCTGAGCCTCGGCGCTGTCATCGAAGGTGCCCGCTGAGCGCACTTTGCCGAAACCATCGGTGTAATACCCCGTGAATCGTCCGCTAGGTCGTGAGGCCACATATGCCATCAGAGACTCCCCTTATCCGCTGGTTGACGCGCCTCTTTAGAAGGCGCGCATGCCGTGTGTGGATGCCGCGGATAGCGGATAGCGAGTATTTACACCTTTGTATTCCCATCGACGGGAGAGAAGTCACTGGCATTAAAGGTCTTGGGATGCTTTCGAGGGGGCCGCTCGGGCAACCTGCCGTAATGCCCGCCAAACAATACATGTCGTCAAGTTGCGATCCACAGTCGGTTAGATTGGGGCAGGAACTACACAACTTTGTGCGCTCGGGAAAGGACGCCCCATGGCCGATAGCAGTTTTGACATTGTCTCTGAAGTAGACCACCAGGAGGCAGATAACGCCCTGAACCAAGCGGCCAAGGAACTCTCCCAGCGCTTTGATTTCAAAAACACCGATACCACAATCGAGTGGAAAGGCGACGAAGCTATTGAGATCACCAGCGGGACCGAGGAGCGGGCACTGGCCGCCCTTGATGTGTTCAAGGAGAAATTGATCAAGCGTGGAATCAGCCTCAAGGCTTTCACTGCGGGAGACCCGCGATCCTCGGGCAAGGAGTACAAAATAGGTGGCACCTTCACCAATGGCCTCAATCAGGAGCAGGCCAAAAAGTTAGGCAAATTGATTCGCGATGAAGGCCCCAAGGCGGTCAAGACTCAGGTGCAGGGCAGTGAACTTCGAGTCACCAGCAAGAGTCGAGACGACCTGCAGGATGTCATTGCGCTCATCAAGGGTGCCGATCTGGATTTTGCGGTGCAGTTCACCAATTACAGATAACTGGAGTCTATTCCGAGGCGAGTTCGTCTTTATTCAGGTACAAAGACTCGCGAGTTGCCCCGGTTAATGCCCGACGTTGATCCCATTCCAATGCATCAAATGGACACACATCGACACAGATTCCGCAATACATGCAGAGTGAATAATCAATGTCGAAGGTATCCAAGACATTCACTTTCTTGGGACGGCGGGCACCCGGTTCACTGACCTCCTCGGTGTGGGAATCCAGATGAATGCACCACGCGGGGCACTCCCGGACGCAGAGCATGCAGGAAGTGCATTTTTCCGGGATCAGTGCAATAAAGGAATGGATCATGTCTGAAGCCAATTCTCCGGGACTCCCGGTGGCCGTTGTCTGCGTCGAGATGGATTACCGGTCTTGCGACCATCATCTTTTATTTCTGGCTCTGCCGCGCCGGGCCATTCCACAATGACTCTCGAACTCAACACCACGCTTTTCCGCAAAGGTGGCGCACCCACATTTTCGTGTCGCAAAAGCGCATGGGAAGGATTTCCCGCGAATTCAACACCAAACATTTCAGTACATTCGCGTTCATGCCAATCCGCACCCGGATAAATATCGGTGATGGATATCAGATTCGGGTCAGCAGAAGAGATCACGGTGGACAATGTCAGGGCGTGAACGAAATTCGGTTGGGTGACCCGCACCACGACCTCGAATACGGCTGGTTGTGCCCCGGAATCACGCTTGTTGCTTTCGCGCTCGATCACCGTCAGAAAATCAAAGTAGGTGAATCCCTCAGCGTGTGCATGGTTGACACGATCATGCCACTCATGTGCATCAATGACGTCCATCACTAGAGGCGTGCTCATGGGGTCTTCATTTCGGCGAGTTCCACAAGCGCTGCGATGAGCGCCTCTGGCCGAGGTGGGCACCCTGCGACATAGACGGCGACATCGGCAAATTGATCAATGCCCTTGCTCACGGGCGGGGAATCCCAATACGGGCCACCACTGGTGGCACACGCCCCAAAGGACATGATCTGAGCGTGTGGGAACTGCTCAAGACGGTCGATCACCGCAGGCACCAGGGCGTCCGTCACCGTTCCAGCAATCACAATGACCTGTGGATCATGTTCCGACTCGCCATCGATAGGCACGAGGTGACCTCCGGCAACCGCAGCTTCTACTTCTAGCGTGCAGCAGGCCAATCCGGCGGTCATGACTTCCACCTGTACTTCGGGATTACTACTGATCTGGTACCGCGACACCCGTTGAGCCTATCCATTCGCTGCGTCTCCCCCGTCGAGAGTAGTCTCTGGTGGGTTAATCCCTGTGAGCCCAAGGCGGAGAAATAAAAATTAGCGAGCACTTGTGAACGTACGTGAACGCTCTTCACACACCACCGGGCTCCTGATCGGAGTCTTGGGCTACCTCCTGTGGGGCATATTCCCACTGTACTTCATACTTTTGGATTCCGTTCCACCCATTGAAATAGTTGCCCATCGGATTATCTGGTCGTTGATCTTCGTGGTAATCATTGTGCTTATTGGCAAACAGTGGCGGGTCTTCGTTCGAGCCTTCAATCGTCGAATCGTCATTATCTTGGGTTCGGCCGCTATCTTCCTGGCCATTAACTGGGTCGTTTACGTGTACGCGATCAATTCCGATCAAGTAATTCAAGCCTCACTCGGATACTTTGTTAATCCATTGGTATCCGTCGCCTTGGGTGTTGTTATTTTGAAGGAGAGACTGCGAGTTGCACAGTGGGTCGCCGTAGGTATCGCTGTGGTTGCCGTAGTGGTCTTGACAGTTGCATACGGCGAACCTCCCTGGATTGCACTGACATTGGGGTTTTCATTTGGCCTCTATGGTCTTCTCAAGAAGTTCGCAAACATTCCGTCGATTCACAGCCTCGGGATTGAAACCGCGGTACTTCTTCCTATTGCCATTGTCATTCTTTCGATTGCGGTATCACGTGGCGATAGCTCATTTGTCATAGATGGACCCGGGATCAGCATGCTGCTTATTCTGTTGGGACCGGTCACAGCGATACCGCTGCTCGCCTTCGGCGGAGCTGCGATACGAATCCCACTGTCCACTTTGGGGCTTCTGCAATACATCACACCTATTATCCAGTTCCTACTCGGTATTTTTGTTTTCAAAGAGGCCATGACAGCGGAAAGTTGGATCGGATTTGTGCTGGTATGGACGGCCCTGGTGGTGTTCTCGGTCGACATGTATCGGCATACTCGTAATAACAGCAAAGCATCTGGGCTGCTCAAGAGTGAACAAGCGGAAATAGAAGCTTCGGGCGCCTAGCCGGTGCGAGTCACCACATAGTCACACAGTGCGGCCAGTGCCGCCTTCGCCGGAATATCTGGCAATGGATCAAGGACCCGCCGGGATTCATCGGCCCACCTGCGTGCCTCTAATCGTGCTTCCTCGAGGGAATCGTGGGCGCGCAAGAACTCCAGCGCTTCTTGGTGTTCGAGGTCGTCCGGCAATGGTCGGGACAGCAGCTCACGCAGGCGCGCACTCCCTGAATCCGACCTCGACAGGGCAATAAGCGCCGCCAAAGTGGGGATGCCCTCGCGCAGATCGGTACCGGGAGTTTTACCCGACTGGTCTGCGATCGATGTGATGTCCACGATGTCGTCTGCTAATTGAAATGCCACCCCGATTCTCTCGCCGAATGCGGTCAAAATATTTACGGTTTCAGGATCAGCACCTGAAAGCATGGCACCAAATCTCCCCGATGTTGCAATGAGCGACCCGGTTTTATCTGAAAGAACGGATAGGTGGTGTTTCACTGGATCTTGGCCATCGAGGGGTCCAATAGTTTCATTGATCTGCCCGGTGACCAAACGTTCAAATGTTTCGGCTTGGATTCGAACAGCCTGGGGTCCCAGATCGGCAAGAATTTGCGAGGCTCGGGCGAAGAGGAAATCGCCGGTGAGAATTGCAACCGTGTTGTCCCAACGTGAGTTCGCGCTCTGTGCACCGCGGCGCATGGTTGCTTCATCCATGACATCGTCGTGATACAGCGTGGCAAGGTGGGTGAGCTCAACAACGACCGCAGCGGGAACCACCCCGGGAGCTTGGGGGTCACCGAATTCAGCGGCAAGTAGAGTCAAAATTGGTCGAAATCTTTTTCCACCTGCAACCACGAGGTGCTTTGATGTCTCGGTGACAAATGGATAGTCACTGTGTACCGAAGATAAGAGTTGCTGCTCGACCAGATCCAGACTCGCGGAAATACGCTCCTCGAGGACTGGGTCTACCGATTCGAATGCCCCGATCATGTGACCAAGGTACTACCGAATGAATATGCCGGCATTTGATA
>JAGYJP010000028.1 GCA_018402075.1 Candidatus Nanopelagicales bacterium
GAATGCACCCGGGTCTTGCTCGGCATCTGCGTCCTCGGGCGGGGGCGCCAGGTCAACCAGATCTTCTTCGAATCCCAGGGCTTCGAGTTTGCCCGCCCAAGACGACTCGGCCGCAAAAACAACCCGGTGACCGCGATCGAGCAAAACCTTGCCAATTCCAATGCATTGGTTGGTGGGACCGTAGGCGGATTCCGGCATGAACAAAATTGTGAGCGGGCGGGTGGAGTTATCCGTCATGGGTTATCTCTTCTGGGTTGAATGGTTGTAATTTTCTTGGGTGTAACTTTTGAGGCGGGTAATGCATGACCTGTTGCCAAGCGAGCAAATTCAAGGATTAATTCAACGGCACTGGCATAGTCGAGAGTCGGATGTTTGGCAATTATTCGATAGCCATAGGCATCTTCGAGGGCAACGAGGTTACGAGCAATGCTCAGCGAACTTTGGGTCAGGTGAAATACACCTTGACTGACGCCTAATTCCAGGATGCCTTGATACAGACCCACCTGTCGGTCGTAGAGCGAGGTGAGGAGCACGGCATACATGGTGTTGCGGGCAGCCTCGCCACCGAGTGAGCACAACAACCGCACGTCTTTATCCTCGGCACTACGCGGCACACCCAAAGAGATTGTTCGTTCCAAACGCTCGGCGGGGTCGGGGATAGAAGCAATCATTTCGAGACGCTCGTTATAAAAGCGCTCCATGCCAGCGCGATTCGCTTCTACGAGAAGTTCGTCGATGCCGGCGTAGTGGTAGAGGATGGCTCCCGAGGAAACCCCCGCCGCCTCGGCTATCTGGTTGAGTCGGACGGCAGAGCCGTGCTCAGCAAGCGCCCGCTGAGCAGCGGAGATGAGATCCGCTTTACGTTCACTAGTCCTCGCCACGCCCGCATTCTAGAAGATTTCTAAACATGGGTTTAACAATTTGCACATTTAGGTGAAATTTATGCTCTTTATGCTATTTAATAATCTGAACTGAGATTCAGTTTTTATTGAAGGAGAGCAGATGCGTCGACCGACAACTCAGCGCTCGGTCCGCCGGACCGGCGCCATCTTGGCCAGTGTGGCCTCAGCAGCACTCGTGCTGTCAGCATGTGGGGGTGGCGATTCGGCCGCATCGGATCTCAATCCCGATGCAGACCTCAGCCAGCAGTCCCTGACCGTGTCCAACTGGGCCGGCTACTACCCCGAGGACATGGCCGCCAACTTCGAGGCAGCGGTGGGCACCCCCATGACCATCACCAACCATGCCACCAACGAAGAAATCATGGCCAAACTCACCGCGGGTGGGGACTCTGGAATTGACGTGGCATTTGTCTCGGGCCAATTCGCACAGGCACTCAATGAAGCCGGGTTGATCGAAACACTCAACCCCGAGTTCATTGCCAACCTGTCGAATCTGTATCCCGAAGCACAAAACCTTTCCTATGATCCCGGCAACAAGTACTCGGTTCCCTACGCCTGGGGCACCACCGGAATCTGTTATCGCAGTGACCTGATCGAAGAACCCACCAGTTGGAACGCGATTCTGGAGCCATCTGCTGAGAACAATGGCAAGGTCACCGCTCTGGCGACCGAGCGTTGGCTGATGTTGCCAGCTCAGAAGGCACTCGGCTTCTCCGCGAACACCACCGACGAAGCAGAGTTGGAGCAGGTCAAGGAAAAACTCATTGCAGCGAAACCAGGTTTGCTCGCATACGATGACACCACCTTCTATTCACGTTTGGTCTCCGGTGAAGCAAATGCCGTTGTTGCCTGGGATGGCTGGTGCAACTACGGAACCGCAGAGAACCCAGACATCAAGTTTGTGGTTCCCTCTGAGGGCAGTGACCTGTGGGCAGACACCATGGTGATTCTGAAGACTTCCAAGAACAAGGAAGCCGCACACGCCTACATCAACTTCATCCTCGATCCAGCGAACCATGCGTGGGTGGCGGAAAATATTCTGTACAAGGTTCCCAATAAGGCAGCCATGGATGCTGTCGGTGCCGGATTGGCAGCGTCGTATCCAAACATGGGTCTCACACCCGCACAGTTGCTCGAGCAAGAGTCACTGGTTGATCTTGGTGAAGCAGGACCGCTGTACACCAAGATTGCCACCGAGGTGACGTCGAGCTAAACAGCACTACATGTCAACAACGACCCCCACGTCAGGGCGTGGCGCCGCACGGCGCCGCGCCCTGATCGGTCGTACCGTCTTTGCCGGTCCCGGCTTGATCTATATCACGGCTTTCATGGCCATTCCGGTTCTGCTGGTTTTGGTGTACTCGTTCTTCCAGCGCGGTCGTT
Source organism: Candidatus Nanopelagicales bacterium (assembly GCA_018402075.1). The sequence continues at coordinate 2,286 of JAGYJP010000028.1, forward strand.
TCGGCGGAATCGTGTGGGAGTTCACATTTGACAACTATGTGCGCGCATTTGAGCCCGTCTACATCCAGGTATTGAGCAATTCACTGGTCATTGCCGGGACAACCACCCTGCTGGCGCTGCTGATCGGGTATCCGACCGCCTACGCGATTGCGAAACTGCCCGCCCGCTGGCGCACCGTTGCACTGGTCATGGTGGTGCTCCCTTTTTGGACGAACTTCCTGATTCGCACCTATGCCTGGATCATTCTGCTCAACTCCGAAGGGCCGATTAACTCCTCACTGGTAGATGCCGGGATCATCAGTGCACCCATTGGTTTGCTGTACACACCCGGCGCGGTGATCGTGGGTTTGGTGTACGCGTACCTGCCACTGGTGATCCTGCCCGTTTACGCATCCATTGAACGCCTCGATCGTCAATTGGTGGAGGCCGCGGGGAATTTGGGTGCATCTCGAGCGCGTGCGTTTTTCGATGTCACCCTTCCGCTCACCCTGCCCGGTGTCATGATCGGCGCAATTTTTGTTTTCGTGCCCAGCCTGGGCAACTTTGTTGTTCCCGAACTGCTGGGCGGTGGAAAGACCGTGATGGTGGGTAATTTGATTCGCGATCAATTCCTGGAGGCACGTGACTGGCCATTTGGTGCGGTGCTTGCGCTCTTTGTGATCTCCCTCCTTGTCATTCTCTTCGCCGTGCAAGCCGCGATTTCCCGGCGGATCAATGGAACGGGGAAGCGGGTGAGTAGTCGTGCATAAAATCGGCTGGCTCCGCGTGCCACTCATTGGCACCTATGTGTTTCTGTACATACCCATTGCGGTACTTGTTGTCATGAGTTTCAACGCCAGCAAGAACCCATTCACGTGGACAGGTTTCAGTACCCAGTGGTACTCGGCACTGTTCAACAATGACCTGATTCGACAAGGGTTTGTCAACACCATGATCGTGGCGGTCGGCGCCACGATTTTCGCCACCATCTTGGGCACATTGCTCGCCATTGGTGTTGCCCGCTACTTCAGGTCAACCGTGGTGGAGGCGTACAGCCTCGCGCCGGCAATTATCCCCGACCTAGTATTGGCCATTGGGCTGCTCGCATTCTTTGCTTTGGTCGGTGTGACCCTGAGTCTTTTCTCGGTACTGCTGGCGCACGTGGTGTTCGGCATGGCATTTGTGGCGGCGGTGGTCATTGCCCGGATCGGTCAAACGGATTCCAGTCTCGAGGAAGCAAGTAGGGACCTGGGTGCGAGTGCAGTCACCACGTTCTTCCGAATCACTCTGCCCAGTTTGGCGCCCGGAATTATTGCGGGCGCACTGCTGGTCTTCACCTTGAGTCTTGACGAATTTGTTGTTACCTATTTCACCAACGGACCCACCACACCAACATTGCCCATTGTTATTTATTCCATGGTCCGTTTCGGCGTTACCCCGGAAATAAACGCACTCGCTGCCTTGCTCCTGCTTGTCAGCTTCACCATTGTGATCTCTGCTCAGCGGATCACCCGACTTACGGATTCCGTATGACACTTCACGCACCCCTGCTCACCATCTCCGGCGTCAGCAAATCTTATGGAGATGTTGTGGCCTTGGAAGATGTCAGTTTTGATATCAGACAAAATGAATTCTTTGCGTTGCTGGGTCCCTCGGGGTGTGGAAAAACCACCCTGCTTCGATCCATTGCTGGGTTCGAGGATCCCGATGTTGGATCCATCAGCATTCTCGGGTCAGACTCGGCCACGCCGATTAATCTGTTGGCGCTACCACCCAATAAGCGCCCAGTGAATCTGATGTTCCAGTCATATGCCCTCTTCCCACACATGAATGTCCGCAAAAACATTATGTACGGCTTAGAGCGCGAGGGCTTGGGTAAAGAAGAGATCGCGGATCGAGTCGAGGAAGTGTTGATCACAACCGGATTAAGTGACAAAGCCTCGGTGCGACCAGCGCAACTATCCGGTGGACAGCGCCAACGGGTTGCATTAGCCCGCGCAATCGTCAAACGCCCGCGCTTATTACTCCTTGACGAGCCACTATCTGCCCTTGATCGCAAGGTGCGGGCGGAAATGCAAATCGAGTTAAAGCGCCTGCAACATGAAGTGGGAATCACTTTCGTGGTTGTCACCCACGACCAAGAAGAAGCCATGAGCATGGCGGATCGAATAGCGGTCATGCATGAAGGTCGAGTGCAGCAAATCGCCGACCCGGTCACCCTGTACGCAGAGCCCGCCAATGTGTTCGTGGCTGATTTCATTGGAAGCGGGTCGTTGCTTCACGGCAGCGCAAGCCAGAATTCTTTCAGCGCTTATGGATCCACCCTTCCCTGTCACAACCCCGACCAGGTCTCTGGCGATGCAGTGCTTGTTTTGCGTCCCGAAGATGTGCGGGTTACCGGCGTGACATCTACCGACACACCGCTTCTCGTCGGAACGATTGTGGAGACACACTTCTATGGTGGTTCATCCAGCACTACGGTGCGCGTCCCCGGGGTGGAGAACGTGGTTGTGGCGAGCCACCCGGGCGTGCCGCAACATAATGTGGGCGATCAAGTCGGATTGACGTGGGACCCGCTGACGGCAGTGCTGCTCAAGGCTCATCCATGACAATCATTACAAGTGCCGGGCGCGATCAAAACCCGCCTGCGGATTTTGTTGACCGATCCCTCGCGGACACAATTCACGCTCCGTACTGGACCGATCAGCCAGGCGCACCACAGCCGTGCGGTCCGTTGTTGGCAAGTACCGATTGCGATCTAGTGATCATTGGTGGCGGGTTCACCGGGCTGTGGACTGCGATTCTTGCCAAGGAACAAGACCCACATCGCGATGTCGTTCTGGTCGAGGCGGAGACAATTGCATTCGGTGGCTCTGGCCGCAATGGTGGGTTTATCTCAAGTTCGCTCACCCATGGACTAGCTCATGGTGAGGCGATCTGGCCTAAAGAAATGGAAACTTTGGTGCGTCTGGGGACAGAGAATCTCAATGCGATTGTGGATTTCACACGTGCCGAAGGCATTGACGCTGATCTGCGCCTGATCGGAAAAACAATCGTCGCGGTCAACGATCACTCCGTGCGCTCACTAGAAAGCATGCATGCACTGCATGCCAAATGGGGTGAAAACAGCGAGCTACTCGATCGTGAAGCTGTGCAAGCAGATGTTCATTCCCCCACGTACTTAGGTGGTTTACGTGTCACCACTGGCAGTGGTTTGATGGATCCCGCGCGCCTTTCTTGGGGGCTCAAACGTGCGGCCGAGGCGCGTGGTGTTCGGATTTATGAAAATACTCCGGCGACATTTATTTCGCAGCATCGGACAAGTGGGGTAGCGGTGCAAGCAGGGATTGCATCCGTGCGTGCTCGACAGGTAGTGATTGCAACAAATGGCTTTACTCCACTTCTCAGACGCCTGCAATATCGAGTATTGCCAATCTTTGATCACGTGCTCGTGAGTGAGCCACTTACCGAGACTCAATTGTCTGATGTTGGCTGGTCGCAGAACCAAGGCATGACGGACATGGGCAACCAGTTCCATTACTACCGTCGCACTCCAGACAACCGCGTTCTTTGGGGTGGCTACGACGCTATCTACTATCGCGGTAATCGCACCAATAAAGAGCTGGAAAAACGTGACGCGAGTCATCGGCTTCTTGCGGCGCAATTCTTTTCCACCTTCCCGCAACTGGAAGGCCTAAGGTTTTCATTTAAGTGGGCGGGAATAATCGATTCAACCAGTCGCTTTACCCCGGTGATTGGTTCGGCTATGGGTGGCAAGGTTGCGTACGCCGTGGGCTACACCGGTCTGGGCACGGCATCATCTCGATTCGGGGCAAACACAATGCTCGATTTACTGGCTCGCCGCAAAACGGAATTGACGGAACTCACTCTGGTAAGGCGCAAGCCCCTTCCGTTTCCACCGGAGCCCTTTAGGTACCCACTCGTGCAATTCACTCGCTCGCAACTCGTCCGCGAGGATCGAACAGGCAAGCGAGGCGCGTGGCTTTCTTTACTCGATCGATTCGGTGTCGGATTCAACAGTTAGGAACACAGTGTCCCAAGGCGTGCATATCAATGGCCAAACCCGCGATGGCAGAGGTCCAGTTATTGAACTCACCAACCCTGCCACCGGTGAGGTGTTTGATTCAGTAACGACCGCAAGTGCCGCAGACGTTGCAGAGGCGGTTGCGGCGGCGACCGCAGCCCAACCAGGTTGGGCTGCCCGCACGCCGGGTGAACGCGCCAAGGTGCTGCTCACACTTGCCGATCTGATTGAAGCCGAATCTGAGGGGATTACCCGGTTAGAGGTAGATGAAACGGGAAAGCCTCGGGCGGTATTCCAAGACGGTGAGCTGCCATTTGCTGCAGACAACCTTCGGTTTTTTGCCGGCGCGGGGCGCTCACTCGAGGGCACGGCAGCGGCTGAACTGTCGACCGGATTCACCAGCCTCCTGATGCGCCAACCAATTGGGGTCGTTGGATCAATCACGCCATGGAACTTCCCTTTCATCATGGCGATTTGGAAAGTGGGGCCCGCGCTGGCAACGGGCAATGCGGTGGTACTGAAACCTGCGCCGGCAACACCGCGCAGTTCCATTCGACTTGCCGAGTTGGCGCAGCAAGCGGGGCTACCTGATGGTCTGTTGAGTGTGGTCAGTGGTGGCAATGAAGTGGGCGAAGTCATGGTGACGGAACCAGGAATTCGAATGATCTCGCTCACCGGATCCACGGCAGCAGGCGAATCCGTCATGGCAGCGGCCGCACCATTTGTGAAGCGATTACACCTTGAGTTGGGTGGTAAGGCTCCCGCGGTTGTTTTTGCTGACGCCGATCTCGACCAGATGGCCAGAGCCCTGACCCTTGGTGCGACCTACAACACCGGACAGGATTGCACTGCCGCCACGCGCATCTAT
>JAGYJP010000029.1 GCA_018402075.1 Candidatus Nanopelagicales bacterium
GACCACACGCTCAGGCGAATCCTTTCCAACACCGATGGATTTTAAGTGTTCAACAAGCCTTCCGAACTTGGCTGAAGGTTGATCCAAAGAGGCAACAGTCAGTGCCTCCAACCGGGAGAGAGCCTGGATTTCCACGCCATCAGGATCAACACCCGAAGACAGAAGGCGCTTCGTACGTTCCCGTACGGTCTCAAGGAGCGCTGCCGAAGAAGAGAGAAATGCTTTCGCCAAGGTCCAAGGAAACAACCGCGAATTCTGTCCAGATGCCGGTGGATTTCCGGAACTCGGGTGTAACCAGATGTCATCAAGTTCATGTGCGATTGCATCTTCGGTAGCGGATGGCTTAACCAAGATATTCACAGGAGGTGTTCTTTCCGCCCAATCTGCTCCAACGACCGCGGCAACCTGTGGGCTGTGCCTATGTCGTCGGATTACTAGCCGCTTGACTTCATCCTCATCCAGGTCTCCCGCGGGGGACACGGCAGACGGATCGAGAAGGCGGATCAGCTCCGCAAAGGATTCCTTTTTTCCATTATGAGGAGTTGCCGAAGCCAAAATCAAAGCATCACAATTGCGGGCCAAAATACGAGCTAACCGATTATTTAACGTCGCGTCATTCGAGAGGTTATGAGCTTCATCGATAACCACAGCGTCCCAACGCTGCTTGGATAAATGTGAGATATACCGATCGGACTTCAATGTATCTATCGAAATAATGACTCGGCGAAAGTAAGTGAAGGGATTCCGAGTAGCGGGCAACTTTTGGCGAACCCGTTGGATCCCAGCTGAATCTAGACGGACAAACGGCAAAGAAAAACGAACCCACATCTCATGTTGCATCTGCTCCAACACATGGCGAGGGGTCACAATCAGAATCCGATCCCCTCTACCTCTGCGAACAAGTTCAGAAAGAATCATGCCAATTTCGATTGTCTTGCCAAGACCAACTGCATCAGCGAGTAATATCCGTGGTCTTAAGTTCGCAGGGTCAAGTGCTTGACGCACCGCCGATTGCTGATAACTGAGGCTATCTACAAGTGCACCCGATGACACAGATAAATCGGGATCAGCCAACGGCCGCGCAGTCTTTCGAATCATTGACTCAATCCACAGGCGAGCGGTTCTGTAATGCGGACTCCCATCGGAACGGACGACCGCCTGAGATGGGTCCATTGACACAATGTCGTCCAGGGATGAATAAAAAGTTGCCTCGGTGTCTCGTACTAGTTCACTTAGCCCCCTGACGCGAACCAGAGGGCCGTCGGCGGTAACTTCAACGGCTAGAACAACCCATTCTTCATCTCGAATAATGACGACAGAACCAGGTGAGACATTCAGCCCTTTGGACGAGATGGAATCAGATCGCAACGACGTGTTCACCACCCAACCCCCGATCCGCGACTGAATATATATATGTATGGATACCCACAAATTTGGCTGTTAGCCAAACCAAACAGCATCGACATAATAGCGCTGACCGACTCCTAGAAAGAATGTCTCTTAGCAATTACCCAACTCAAGATCAGCCGTTGACCGTGTAAAGGGGCCTTTGCCCTTCAGCTGAGGGTATGCCGGTAAGTCTTGATTGCTGAAAGGACATCTTCATTCGTTGTTAGGAAGGAATATATGAAGAATCCGAATCGGATAACTTGCTCAAAGTTTATTGATTTAGGCAGCCGACAATAATCACTTGTCGTTGACATGGTAGCCACTGGTTAGGTCAAATAACTAGGTGGAGTGGTCACCGCCCTTTTAATGCGATCTGAGCTGAATGAGTGCAGTCAGGGTATTTTCTTCTAACTTTCCGGCTCAATTTCAGTCAAGTCTTCGTTAACAGCCTCTTCCAAGCCCTGAAGGTCTAGGTAGTCTCGGCGAATATCGGACAGGCAACCATCCTCATCAAGGTTGATGAGCCAGAACCACCAACCGGCTTCAGACTGAGATTTTGTCACCGCTTTCGCAGCGCCTGTTGGTGTTGTGAATAAATTACCGTCAACGAATAAGCGCCCATCATGAGTTACTTCACAAACTTCACCCCGGTGTCCCTTTGGTCTGGCATATAACAATTGGCCTGGGGTCAGAAGTTCAGAGTTGACTAAGTCGACAATGGTTACTCGAGACTTGAGACGCGAACGCGCTCCACTTACTACTCCCGTGTGACCCTCAGGCACTGGCCAAATAGCAATTATTTCCTCAATCATTCGTTCAGTTCGCTCGGCTATCAACTCCTCCGACCAACTCTCAGTTCCTTCATCCACCACTTCTTTGGTGATGAGCAGGGATGTATGCAGGTTAAAGATTTCTCGCTTGCCGTCTTTGCCGAGCCAAGCCAGATTCGAAGCGCCTGAATTCAATGCTTGAGTTGCTAATGTGAGATTGCCTAAGCGATGGACATACTTCTCGCGATTTATCTGCTCTTCTAAAGTCTCTACCCCCCAATTGGTTTGCCATTGCTGTGGCAGGACGTGCTCCACGGTGCACTTCTCTCTAACTATTCGTTGCTCATGTTTGGGCTTAGGTAATCCGAATCCGCGACGCTCATCTTCGATGGCTTCTAGAATCATGCGGAGTCGTGCACGAGATAAGCGCAAGTAAATGGGGCTGTCCTCGAGCTCGCGTCGAACTTCATCGTCTCCCGGCCAATAGCCAGTTGGGCTAGTTTGACCTGCTAGGAATTTCTCAATGTTTGTACCCGCTTCAAGTCGGTCTCGCCTGGCAACGGTTTGCAGCAATTCAACAACTAACTTGTTGTATCCCTTGGTCGTTGCCCTCACCAATGTCCGGCGAATCAGCCAACTTTCAATGGCGTTGAGAGCCCGACCCAGTTGCTCTTCAGGGATCTCTTGCAATGTTGGGTCAATAAGCCACAATAAAACTGGCTTCACCACTTCTGACTGAAGGGTATTGACTCGGTAGGTGAACAGTTCTACCCGACTTAGAGGCTGATGCTTATTTTGTGAATTTCTTGAAATCAGTTCATATCTGTCTGCTACAGCGCGAATTTCCTTTAACGTCGTAAGCATGTCAATGTCCGAATCAATAACGTGTCGTTTAAATGCAGAAAATACCTCGCGGCCCGTTATCTCGCTCCGTGCCTGGCTCACCAACCACTGAGTTAAGAATAATGAGGTGCGTGAGTAATTCACTCGCCCACTAGACACGCTCGTTTCCCAAAATGGAGTTTCGAAATGCTCCCAAATGTCGTGATAAATTTTCTCTTGTTCCTCTGAAGGAACCTCTAGGCGCTGGAAAATAAAATTCTTAATCAGGTCAGCGGCGCTGAGTGGTGTTCCACGAGCGTTCAAGGTTTCAAATATCTCTTGAGCATCCTCGTCTGCATTAAGGTCAATCACAACAAGTTGCAATTGGGTGACAACCGATCGCACAAGCGCCTGAACGCGCTGCCTTTCCTGTCCGTCTTCCTCAGTCAACCACTCTTGAACTTGATCGAGAAAGAATCTATGAGCCTCGATCATTCTGGATTTACCATTCAGCAATTTCGATGAATCAGTCACCACCTGCGACATGACTTCCACATATGCAGGGCGATCCCTATTGGTCGGCCAAACTTTGAATTGATCTTCTCCTTGACTAAATTGGTGAGCCTGATTTCGAGTGAGGTCTAATAATTGGTGGGCATACTCACCAAAGCCAAGCTCCATGAGTCGATCATGAATCGCATCCATCATGAGTTGCAATGTTGTCAAACGTTGCTGGCCATCGATAATTATCCGAGTAGTTAATGTACCTATCTCACTTGGTTGTTGTTGCAATACAACCGCACCCAGAAAATGTTCCGCTTTTGCGTCTCCAGCCAACTGTCGCTCGGCCACTCGAACAACATCACTCCACAGCGGTTCCCATTGCGCCTCCTGCGACCACACATACGGGCGCTGGAATAGAGGAACTAGAAGGCGTTGCGGCAAATAGAAAACATCTTGTGAATTCTTGACCTGTGTAAGCACGTATCCCCCTTTGGACTTCTTGGACTTTAACTCTAGACGGTTAGCGGATCCGTAGCAGTGAGCCATGGAAAGATCTTTCGCTCTGGTCAATTGGATGTGTCGCTCTCATCAGGCTGAACGTCACACCCTGACGTTAAATTCATAATGTGGAGACGAATAAGGATGCACCCCGAGGTGAGCCGAGGATCTGTAAGTGTTGTGGCGATGTGGTGACTTACTGTTCTGGATTCATGGATTACATCGATAGTTTGCCGGATCGGGAAGCGCCTAAGGATGAGTCCGAGTAGGGATTTGGGTTATAGGGTTTTGTCTGATGTCTGTTGAAATCGTTGTTCGATTACCTGATTCCCTCGTGGAAACGGTTGATTCCCTGGTTGCTTCTGGTGCCGAGAAAAGCCGCGCTTCCATTGTGGAGCGGGCACTCCTGCGGGAATTTAGACGAATGCGCATGGTCGAGGAAGTTCAGATCCTTGCGGGGTCTGCCTCGGAGAGTGGTGACCTCGTGGAGTTGACCACATTTGCCAGTCGCACTCCCCTTGAATTGCCGTAATGCGTCCTATATATACGGCGCAGTTAGATAAAGCTCGACCCGTGGTGGTTCTGACCCGCGAGTTGGTCCGTGACTCCATGACTTCGGTGACCGTTGCGCCAATCACTACCAGGGTTCGTGGGCTGTATTCGGAGGTGCCTGTTGGAGCGGAGAACAATCTCTCCGCGGCAGGGGTTATTTCCTGCGACAACATTCAAACGATTTCTCCCTCTGACCTTGGTGAACACATTGGCTGGCTACTTCCATCACAAGAGAAGCATTTGGCTGAGGCAATCTCGCACGCATTTGATTTGGATCTGCATTAACAAATCTGTTGGTGAGAGTTGGGATAGTCAATCGGTAGCCTGATTAGGGCTAAAGGTGGCAGACTGATGTTGGTAAACCAGTCGGGGCACATTTAGGAAGGCAAGCGAGGAAAGCTTATGAAGAAAATATTTCCCATTGCGCTACTTGTTGCCGTTGCCATGGTTATGCCTGGGATAGCAACACCTGCTTGGGCCCACACACCGGTGGTTTTGCTCGATAGCGACACAACTCCTAATGCTGGTCCTTTGTTGGTAGATGGCACGATCTCATTTGCTATCCGAGCATCCTTCACCAAATCAGGTCAGAAGAAAGCTTTCCGCGCAGCGCTCAAAAAGGGTGAAGAGTTAGTCGTGGAATATTTGATTGTTGATAAGAAACCAGAGAACGCAATGAAGAACAAGAAACTGCCACGGTTGGTGGTTACCTCGCCCTCGGGAAAGAAAATGGCAGTTAAATTCAACGAACGCACCGATTTCTACTACCCGTCACTTAACACTAAATTTATTTATCTCGCTCGTTACCGGGTACCTGCAGAAGCTGGCATCTATCAATTCGTGACCACATCGCGTGCTCCGGCTGCCGTTGTTCTGGTGGTCGGCGAGAAAGAGATCCCAGGCCAAGTTCAGCGCTGAATCACTTCAGCAATAGCTGCAAACAAATTTTCAAAGCTCTTTGCCGCCCTTGGTGGGGGCGCGGATTAATCCCCGTAAAAACTGACTACATTGGATATCAACGAACATTTGGATACTCAATGGGAGAAATCGATATGGATGAAACAGGCATTGTTCTCTACGGGGCAACATGGTGCCCAGACTGCCGTCGGAGCAAATCCTTCCTCGGTGATCATCGAATTCCCTACCGTTATGTCGACCTCGAAGAGCACCCGGAAGAAATCGACACCGTCCTAGAACTCAACGATGGAAAACAAATCATTCCGACAATCGTCTTCCCCGACGGATCGCACGTTGCCGAGCCGTCTAATGAAGAACTTGCCCAAAAATTGGGGTTGACTCGAGAGGCCGCTGATTCCACCTATGACGTGGTGATTATTGGTGGGGGGCCAACCGGATTGACAGCTGCGATTTACGCGGCGCGGGAAGATCTTCGGACTCTCGTGGTGGAGCGCTCCGCACTGGGAGGTCAGGCGGGAGTCACAGAACGCCTCGACAATTACCCCGGATTCCCCGAAGGGATCGGCGGAGCCGAATTGGCGCAACGATTCGCCGAGCAAGCGGCCCGGTACGGTGTCGAGTTACTCACCGCGGTGTCGGTCGAGTCAATCGAGGCCACAGATGCCGGTACCGTGATCACTCTTTCAACGGGCCAAACACTGACCGCGGGCGCAGCATTGATTGCGGCTGGGTCGACCTACCGACGAACCGACGCACCTGGTGAAGCCGACTTGATCGGATCCGGTGTTCACTTTTGCGCGACATGCGATGGCCCCTTTTATAAAGGAGCTGAGGAACTTGTCGTGCTAGGGGCGGGTAACTCCGGACTTGAGGAGGGACTATTCCTGACAAAGTTTGCCAATCACGTTACCGTCATTGACCGCTCGGACACTGCAGCCGGCTCCAAGATTCTGTTAAACAAGGTGACCAACCACCCCCAGATGTCGCTCATGCTCAACACCACGGTGGTGGAGTTCCTCGCTGGGGACAATGGGAAATTAACGGGTCTGCGACTTGCCGACCTTGAGGGCCAGGAATTCGAGCATTCGGCCACCGGCGCATTTGTGTTCATTGGTCTTAAACCGAACTCCGAGTGGCTCGACGGAGTCGTTGATCTTGACGAACGCGGTTTCATTGTCACGGATCGAACCATGTCAACATCAATTCCTGGGGTCTTTGCCGCCGGAGATATCCGAGCCGATTCGACCAAACAATTAGCATCAGCGGTGGGCGAGGGCGCGGCCGTTGCACTACAGATTCGCTACCACTTGCAGCAGCGCGCGGACAGTTAACGAATCTGCGGTAACTCTTGTCCGTCAATGCTCCGCGTGAGGATTCGGTTGTTCAGGGGCTCGTTCAGGG
>JAGYJP010000003.1 GCA_018402075.1 Candidatus Nanopelagicales bacterium
TCTGAAGACTCCAGCACTCGCTCACCCATTGACTTGTGGCGCGTGCAACGCATGTGACAATAATGGAACCCCAATTGTGTCAAAGGAGTTTCACCTCGCATGTTAGCTTCCCTAGTTCGGACCGCATTCGTGGGATTTCTCGCGGCCCTCGTGCCATTGGGTGCACTTCCTATCGGATTCAGTGTGTCAGCTGCCAATGCTGGTCCGTGGGATGGAGTTCAAGCTTGGGAAACTGCGACAGTCACTCGCATTGTCGATGGAGACACTGTCATTGTGACAGATCAGGTCACCAATGCCGAGTCCCGAATCCGACTCCTGGGAATCAATTCACCTGAAAAAGACAGTAAGGGTGCGGGCGGTCAATGCGGGGGGTGGCAAGCCATGGATGCACTCGCTGAACTTCTTCCCCTCGGCGCCACAGTCCGTTTGCTCTCATCTGATCCCAATTCCAAAGGTAAGGCAGCAAGGCCACAAAGAGTGGTGCTCACCCAAAATCCCCTCACAGGTGAATTTGATCAAGACATTGCATGGGCGATGGCCGAACGTGGATGGGGGCTGTGGTTCACCGTTGCAAAAGAAGCGGCCATGAGTGCCCTCTACCGCGATGTCATTGCGGGAGCTCAGGAACGCAAAGTCGGGATGTGGAACCCCAACCTCTGCGGCGAATTGGAACAACCCGACGCATCACTTGATATTCGAATCAGTCGAGGTGCTCCCGGAAGTTCACCAACAGACGAATGGGTCACCGTGCGTAACACCGGATTAACCGATGTTGACCTCACCGGATGGACTCTTCGTGATTCAGGAAACCAGGGGCACTTTGTATTTCCAGCCGGGAGCGTTATTACTCCCGGTGATTACCGAGTTGTTCATACGGGAAAGCGCCCAGCTGGCGCAAGTGATCTACGAGCTCTTTACATCAATCACAAGGCACGTATTTATGCGGATCCCGGAAAAGAGCCCAATCTTGTTGGCGATGGCTCCTATCTTCTTGACAGATTCGGCAACTATCGTTTCTGGAGGGAATACCCATGCACAAATGATTGTGAAGTGGATCCACTTAAAGGGTCAGTGATCATCGCAGACATGTCGTTGGGCAAGAAGCGGGGAAAGGCCAGAGCCGCCACCCAATGGGTACGTGTCCAGAACATCAGTACCGAAACTCAATGCCTTGACGGCTACCGGCTGGAAACGGGCAATACCCGATATCGGTTTCCTTCGGGAACATGCATTGCCCCCGGTGGCAATTGGCTCATGCGAGTAGGCAAAGGACGCTCCACCACTTCCACAGCATTCTTAGGTAAAACAGTTCCGGCTCTTTGGTCAACCGGGTCCATCACCATGTACAGCGATCAGGATCAACTTGTTGCCCGCCGTTCCTGGTGACGTGCCCATCTCTGGATGATTGAGATAATTACGGTATGACGGATAAGCGAGTAGTGATTGTGGGTGCAGGGCTCGGGGGCTTACGTGCCGCCGAAGCACTTCGCGCAAACAGATTCACCGGGACCATAACGATCGTGGGCGATGAACAATTTCACCCATATAACCGTCCGCCACTGTCCAAAGAGGCCCTGAAGTCTGGTCTGGGATATGACGACCTTAAGTTTCGCCAGCGCGATTCAGTTGCAGATGTTGAATGGTTATTGGGTGAACCTGCAACAGCATTGAGTCTGGAGCACCGCACCGTTTCGTTAGCAGACGGCACCATCCTTGATTTTGACGGACTGGTGATCGCAACGGGAATTCGCCCCAGAGTGCTCCCCATCCCAGGCCCCACCCGAGGTCTTTACACACTTCGCACACTTCACGATGCTCATGAGCTTCGAAAGGCAATCGAACCAGATAAGAACATTGTGATAATCGGAAGTGGGTTCATTGGGTGCGAAGTTGCGGCAACGGCAACTCTTCTCGGCGCCAAAGTCCATGTTGTGTCCTTGGATCAGGAACCCATGATCATGCCTATGGGTGCTGAACTCGGCGCTTCCATGCGTCGCCGGCATGAAATAAAGGGTGTCGTATTCCATCTCGGGCGCACGGTTACCTCATTCAATGGTACCGATCACATCACGAGCGTCACTCTGGATAACGGTGAGGAGATTCCCACCAACGTTGTCGTGGAAGCTATCGGTTCGGTTACCAATGTGGAGTGGCTAGATGGCAACGGACTTGACCTGAGTAACGGTGTCCTCGTGGATCACGCCATGAGGGTCGCGGGTACCGAGGTTCCCGCGGTTGCAGTGGGAGACGTTGCTCGTCACCCTGGAGTTCTCTATCCAGACGAGCCCCGTCGAATTGAGCATTGGAACATGCCGACAGAGACCGGTAAACGTGCCGGGGCAACTCTGGCAGCACTACTGAACAACGAAGAGCCCGCCCATAATTCATTTGCGGCACTACCCGCGTTTTGGTCGGATCAATTCGACTTTCAAGTCCAGTCATATGGATTACCGGGTGGCGCAGCTCGCTCCGAGTTGGTATTTGGTGACTACAACGGACCGTGCATCGTCGAGTACTTCGATGCCAATGATGAACTCTGTGGTGTCATTGGAATAGACACGATCAAGGAATTGGTTCCATACCGCAAACAATTTATGGAGATACTGGCCCAGTCCACATGACTTGACCTGAATCTCTTCTCTCCAACGTTTCTCACCAATTGTCAGCCCCAATGAGTGACGCCCTGATCACCTTTCAACCTGATTCGACAAACCAGTCAAACCATCAGTAAAGCGTAAGGTTCGCGACTTTCGGTTGGCGTACACCATAATGTGCCAATGGCAGTGACCTTTCCCCGTGGTGGTGACGGAAAGAGAAGCACCACCGCTACCGGCCGGGCAATTTTCGCTGACTCTGTGCGCGAAATTGATCCACCACTTTCCGATCGCATTGAACAGACCAAAGATTGGCGCAAGGGCTACATCGCTCCCATGAGGGACATCGTTGTGAGTGCTTCGCGAACCCCACAAGCCGCAATCGCAATTTCCCGTGCCGGACTGGATTCCACGCACCGTCGATTCGCATTTACCGTCAATGGCGAGGATTTATCCCTGAGCCAAGCAATGAATAACCCTCCAACTAGCGGGACAATTGAATCTGTCACCGTCCGCGGTCGGGCATCACGCGAAGAAGAGTTTTCTATTCCTTATCAAGGACGCCGTATTTTTGGTAACGACTTGCGCAGGCAAATCGATAAGTGGGTAAGCACCGGTATTGCTGAACCAAGTTTTGGACAAGCCCTACATCTCGTTATGGATAACCCCCAATGGTTGGATCTTCGGGACACACACATTGCAATTCTTGG
This sequence comes from Candidatus Nanopelagicales bacterium, assembly GCA_018402075.1. The sequence continues at coordinate 3,305 of JAGYJP010000003.1, forward strand.
TGCCGGTGCTGAAATGGCCCCCACCCGCTCTCTTCTTCGCTGGGGTGCGCAAATACATGCCCTTGATCTTCCTCGGCCGGAGATCTGGCAGAGGCTCATTGATATAACGCGCGGCACACCCGGTTCCCTGCGTATTCCCATTTCACCCAGTTACCTCGGTGAAACCCCATTTACCACTGGTGGAAATGTTCACTCCGAGGATGACTCAATAGTTTCTGGTGTCGCAGGAATTGACCTGTTGAATCAGCCTGCCGAGATCGCTGAGTGGATTAATCAGATCGACGGCAGATTTGTGCTCGGCAACTACACCTACGCCGATGGAGCTCTTCATGCTCTACTCAGCGTGAGTGCAGACGCAATATTTACCAAACTTGCGCAGAGTCGTCGGGACATGACTCTCGCGTTTCTTGCGACACCCACCGACGTTTTCATGGTTCCTATTGAATGTGTTGAGGCCTCACGTGCCCGGTGGGACAACCGCGGAGTGGCAGGTGCCCTGCAATCACCACTGCGAATCTTTGGTCAGTTCGAACCCAACTATCCAAAGACTTACTTCACCGATAGCGGAACCGAACTCGGATTAAGCGATTCCCTGGTGTTACAGCAGGGACCAAATTACCTTTTGGCCAAACGCATTCAACGATGGCGCGCATTGGTTGCACGGCATGAGGGCTTCGCAGTGTCCTTGAACCTTGCCCCCGCCACCCGGACCCAGTCGGTCGTTAAGAATCGAGCCTTGGCCGCTGCTTACGCCGGCGCAGGTCGCTTTGGTGTTGAGGTATTCGAACCTGCAACATCCACCGCGCTCATGGCGGCCATGTTGGTACACGATCTTCGCAACCCACTGTCCACGGCCAACCCCTCCACTCCTCTCAACAATCCAATGGACCTCTTTGTAGTGGGGGCCAACCATGGTGGCCTGTGGCGAGCGGCTTATGCCCCACGTTCGGTACTGGGGATAGCCGCCGTGCTGGGGATGTTCGAGTCACGGGCGTGACGAGATAAGTGAATTCGAGTCACGGGCGTGACGAGATAAGTGAATTCGAGTCACGGGCGTGACGAGATAAGTGAATACGAGTCACGGGCGTGACGAGATAGGCGAAGGCCCGCGCAACTGGGGGGTTGTCACGCGGACCTTCATGTCGCTTGGGTTGGTAAGCGATAAATATAGTCTGTCGGATTTGTCTGGGCGTTGCCATATTTTTCGGTGAGATGTGCATAACATCGGATCGTCTATTGTTCGGTCATGACTGACTCTGGGTCGATTGTGATCCTCGCAGGGGGGACCAGTCGGCGCATGGGTCAAGACAAAGCGTCATTGGACTTCGGCGGGGGATCACTTCTTGAGTTTGTGGTTGGGTTAGTTCCTGCTGACAACACGATCATTGTCGTAGGCGAACCTAGGGATATCCCGGCGATTTATGTCCGCGAGGAGCCTCAAGGCGGTGGTCCAGTAGCTGCAATTCATGCCGCTTTGCCGCATATTTCCTCGGGAAACTTCCGGGTAATTGCGGTGGATACACCCTTTGGCGTTCCGTGGCTCTTCAGTCACACACTTCACCCAGACCACGACGCCGTGATTCCTCGGGACTCTCATGGAAGGCCCCACTATCTGTGTGCCCAATACAACGCGTTCAGCTTTGCCCATGTGCTTTTTTTACTCGGCACTCCCGAAAATGCCAGCATGAAGGAGGTGGTTTCCGGGCTCAAGGAAGTCGAATATGTCGATAATCCACATACCGAAACCCTGAAGGATTACGAGGTACTACTCGATATCAATACGTCTGAGGATCTCATTAAAGCTCACGCATTACGAGTTCGCGGGTGGGGAGAATAGAGTTGAGTCATGCATAAGTGGATAGAAGCGGTAACCGCTGAATTATCTTTACAAGGGGTCGAAGTTACTGATGCCCTCATGAAAGAGATTCTCGCCGTGGCACGTGACGCCGCCCATAATGTGGAGCGACCTGCCGCTCCACTTTCCACCTACCTCATGGGTATTGCTGTCGCCCATGGTGCTGATCCAGCAGATGTTGCCCAGCGCGTTGGTCAACTTGCCGAGAATTGGAATGCGGAGCAAGCAGATTAACGGTGCATCTGTGGGTGAAGTGTCCTGGCAACAAGCCCGCCAGATTGCCGAATCAGTTGTGGGTGTGGGCCAGACAGAACACATTGCTCTTGCTGATTCCGATCACAGAGTGGTAGCTCAGGATCATCTAGCACTTGTCGATCTTCCATCCTTTGATAACTCCGCCATGGACGGTTGGGCTGTATCCGGCAATGGCCCGTGGCTGATCACTCGCCACGTAGTTGCCGGCGAATTTCCCACCTGGGTACTCGGCGCTGGTGAAGCTTGTTCCATTGCAACTGGAGCACCTGTGCCCCGTGGAACAACCGCAATTATTCGAAGTGAAAATGGAACCGTCAGTGGCGACCAATTGGTGACCACCGTTACTCCTTCGTCAGACATTCGCACAGCCGGTGAGGAATGCCGCGCGGGTGATCTCATGCTTTCTGCCGGGAGCAGGCTTTCACCAAGCTCTATTGGTGTATTGGCCGCCACGGGACATGACACGGTAAGTGTTCGACTTCAACCCACAGTGCATATTTTGGTTTTTGGCGACGAGCTCACCTTTGCAGGAATACCGCACAAAGGAAAGATCAGGGACTCGCTCGGTCCACAGTTGCCCGGTTGGCTTAATCGCATGGGAGCAGTCGTTGCACAATTAACCCACTGCACAGATTCGCTGACTGACGTTGAAGAAACTTTGAGGAATGTCACCGCAGACATTGTGATCACAACCGGCGGAACTGCATCTGGGCCCCGTGACTTTCTGCGCACCGTGCTAGAAAAGCTTGACGCCACCATGCATGTTGACGGCGTACATGTTCGCCCCGGGCACCCCATGATGCTGGGGACAATCACCCGGCCGGACAACAAAAGTTTGCCCGTGATCGGACTACCTGGTAACCCACTTTCAGCAATTGTTGGACTCCTCACACTCGCCCAACCGATTATTAATTCAGTGCTGGGACTTCAGCAACAGCCACTGGAAACCTTGATCACTTCCCATGATCTTTACACCAAAAGTGGCACACGATTAGTGGCAGGGGTAGCGCATTCAGGCACATTCTCTGTTGCTGAATTTAATGGCTCTGCAATGCTCCGAGGCCTCAGTCACTCCACCGGGTTTGCAGTAATCGATAGTGATACACCAGCGGGAAATTCTGTGAGTTATCTACCACTGCCATTTATGTGATTCAGGAGAATTACTCACAAACAAATCCGTCACTGTCTCGATCGATATACCAGTCGTATTCGGGGTCTTTACCTTTTTGATAGGGCCCGAATCCTGCGGCGATTGCCTCGCCACAGGTCGAGTAGCGCGGATCGGTCGTGGAATCAGGTCGGGAAGGTGTATTCGGGGTCGAAGGTTGTGATCCACTTTGAGGGTCTCGACCAATTGCAGCACGACTGGGCACTGCCATTTTCGCTTTGCACCCTTGCAGTATTCGAGTGAGAGTTCTCTTTTCGATGCTGTCCACACTGAGTCTCCAGCGGAATTTCACTCCTATCCACGAACGAGCATATGAACACCGCTCGCGTTGAGGTAACCAATCCGCCGGATCACGATCCGACTTCGATCTATTGGAAGAAGCGGAAACCGCAACCAGAGACGGCGCATAGCCAAGATCATTGGCGAATCGCTGGCGAGTATTTGAGTCCCACCGCCAAGCACCTGAGTCCCACGCCTCTTTCAATGGCACGAAATGATCAATATCGAATGTACTCGAGTTATTGGTTCGCTTACCGTCGTAGATTGAGTACCACGTGCCATTCACCACTTTGCATCCACGAACATTACCGGAAATGCGTTCCTCGATTAATACTTCTTCTCGAGTATCGCACCCATCGCCATCAAGATCGGACCAGTGGCGAAACAAATCCCGGTTATAGCCTGCGCCTGCTTCAGCACTGACAGGTAGGGCATTCAAGATCCGGATCGGATCCACTTTTGTTGCAGCTGGCGCAGAAGTGGCTGAAACCGACACCACGAGAAGTGCGCTGACTAAAGTTGCTAGCGCCAGCTTCCAGCGCATAAAACTTTTCCCCATGAAATCCCCCCTGCAAGCCCGCTCCTGGGCTATCCGTCTCTATACGTGCCCAAGGCCTCTAGAGACAACACCCGCAGGGAATTACCCTTCGAGTGGAATACGAATCTCTTCAGTTTGAGCCACAACATTGGCATCAGCGTCGTAGACGGTGACTGTTTCATCTTCTATCACGAGGTCACCATTGGCGTCCAATACGTCAATGATCTCGTCCACCACGGAACCCTCGGAACTCGTAACGACGATTACTTCGTCTGAGACCGCACCAACAACATTGTCATTCTCATCTAGAATAATGTTGATCGAGAGATCGTCCCCAACTTCAACGTCTCCTTGGCCGGAAAGATCTTTCTCCATGATGGTGACTCCTTCGTAGTGAATCCAGTACCTACACCTTAGTAACTACACCTTAGTCAACCGAATATCCCGGACCCGATTGCGCTCTGCTTGAGCACCTAAGTCGTCCGGGACTTGATGCGCAGCTCTTTCAGCGGCTACTCGGTCTCGGTAATGATCCAGTTCTAATTGAGTGCGCTCAGCATCCCAGCCCAACTCTGCGCCCATTATTTGAGCGACCTCAACAGCAGCGCTCAAACCTTGGTCAGGTGTTTCAATAGATAAATGCGTTCGTCGTGTGAGAACGTCATCTATATGCAGTGCTCCTTCATGGGTGACGGCGTAAACGGCTTCCGCCCGCAAATATCCTGCGCCATCGGTGATGGGCTTTGCTAATTCAGGTCGGCTACGCATAAGAGCAACGAGATCGGTCACCATGGATCCGTAACGCCGCAGCAATCGATCGACGGCAACTGCGCTCAAGCCCAAGGTATTGGCCTGACCGCGAACCTCGTCAGCTGCTTGATCGAACCCGCGAGCCCCAATAAGTGGTATATCCGCCGTATCTGAGTGCGGTGCCCCTGTGGCTATCCCAGAGAGTTGCAATTGCTTAATGGATTCGTTTACTGCATCTTCGGCCATGACCCGATAGGTCGTGTACTTTCCACCAGCAATCGTTGTGAAGCCAGGAACAGGCGTTTGGACTGCGTGCTCTCGACTGAGATCACTCGTTGCACCTTCTTCACCCTTGATAAGGGGACGTAGACCTGCATATACGCCATCAATGTCAGCCTCAGTCAATTTAACGTTGAGGACCCGATTCACGTTGCGCAATAGATACTCAATATCAGTCGAAGTCGCAGCAGGGTGGTCTAGATCGTTATTCCACGCCGTGTCAGTGGTTCCAATTAGCCAGTGATTACCCCACGTGCGAACAAATAAAACGCTGTCCTCAGCACGAACAAAGATTGAAATTGTGGAATCAATGCGATCCCGAGGCACAAGAATATGAACTCCCTTAGAGGTCTGGACGGTGAAGTCCGCATGGCCACCGGCAAAGTTCTGGAGCTCATCTGTCCACACACCCGTGGCATTCACAACATGGTGGGCACAAATCCGAAACTCTTCTCCGGACTCAAGATCCTTGACCAGTGCGCCATTTACTTTTCCCACGTGATTGACTTCCGCCACTTGATCATGGGTCAGATCAATCACCTGCAGTGCTGGAGCAACGACTGCACCAAAACCTGCAGCTGTTCTTACCAACTCCATGGTGTGACGCGAGTCATCTACCTGCGCATCATAAAAAGAAATTCCGCCAATCATTCCTTCAGAGCTCAGGCCCGGAGCCATCTGAAGAATTCGCCTCTTCGACAAATGCTTGTGCCGAGGGACCGCGCCCGCGCCTCCAATGGTGTCGTAGAGGAATAGACCTGCGCCCATGTACAACCGTTCCCACACTCGGTGCTTCAGTGGGTAAATGAATTCAATGGGCCGCACCAGGTGAGGACATAATTTCTCCAACATGAGACCACGTTCCCGCAAGGCTTCACGTACCAAACCAAAATTAAATTGCTCGAGGTAACGCAATCCTCCGTGAAAAAGCTTGCCGGAGCGGCTAGATGTACCTGCAGCCCAATCTCTTTTCTCCACAAGTGCCACGGAAAGCCCGCGCGAAGCCGCATCTAGGGCAACACCTGCGCCGGTGACCCCACCCCCAATAACAAGGATGTCAAATTCCCGAGTCGTCAATTCAGTAATTGCATGTGCCCTTTGCTCGGGGCCCAAAACAGATTCCGAAATTTTCAGGTCTGGCGTACTGAACGACGTGGTTCTCACTAGGCCATCTTGGCACGCTGCCAGAGCCTTGCATGATCACGCTCGCCCACGGCTCAAATCGGTTGTTAATCCGGAGGTTGAGCGGCAATGTGTGACTCGAATTTCCTTGGCCTCTGTTTCCCCGTAGGGTTATGAGGTGAAGTTTGCCAGAAGCGCCGGAGCCGCAATGGTCTTGCTCGCAGCAAATCTCTTCATCGCTTCCAGCGCAGCTCACGCTTCTGAGCCTGAGCAGCTGCGTATTCCCGGGGCCCCGTACTCGGCCACCGACCTCAACCCAGTCTCTTTGGATGCCAATCTGTACTTGCCCGAGCAAGTCCCAGCGCCCGCTATTGTCATTGCCCACGGTTTCGGTGGGGATAAAAATGGTGCGAGCTCCCAAGCGGAGAAACTGACGGATGCAGGATTCGTTGTATTGACTTATTCGGCTCGCGGCTTTGGCGAGTCAACCGGCTTGATCTCGGTCAATTCCCCTGAATTTGAAGTCGCCGACGCCCGAGCTTTGATTGACTTTCTCTCCACACGTTCTGAAGTGACACTTGACTCAGATGGTGACCCCCGCGTTGGTTTCACCGGTGGTTCCTATGGCGGGGCACTTTCATTAATGGTTGCTGGCTATGACAACAGAGTTGATGCACTCGCTTCTGATATCACTTGGAATGACCTCGAGACATCACTTTTCGGCCAAAGCGTCAGTGGCAGTGATCAACTTGGTGCATACAAGGATTTGTGGACCGGGTTCTTTTTCAGTGTCGGTTTAACAAATCCCGATGGTTCCGTCACCGAGTGCGGGCGCTTTAGTCCTGACTGGTGCAAGGCATACACCGAGTCGGCAGCCACAGCATCCGTGACGCCCGCAAGTGCCGCACTCATGCGCGCTTCCTCACCCATCACAATTACGGACAAGATTACGGTGCCAGCTCTCATCAGCGGTGGACAAGCAGATTCGCTGTTCCCACTGGCTCAAACAAATGCAAATGCCCAACAGATTCTGGCTGCGAATCCGAATACACAGGTCTCCGTGGTGTGGCACGGCATGGGTCACGACGGTGGAATCAATGAGCGCGATCGGCTCGAATCAATAATTACTCAGTGGTTCAGCAAGTATCTATTGGACTCCGATACCCCCGTCGCCTCTGACTTCGAAGTGACGCTCCCTTCTGGTGCAATATCAACACAGAACACTCGACCCGATGCACTCGTTCTCACAGGCTCCAACTATCCGGGGCTCTTTGGCAGTGAGACTGCATTGACCGCCATAGCTGGACCACCACAAAAGATTTTGAGTCCCGCAGGTGCCAGTCCCGCCCCAATTACATCTCTTCCAGGGATCGGCGGGGCCATTGCCGGCAATCTTGGCTCACTTGTCGGTTCAGCTTTTCCCGGACAGAGCGCATACTTCCAAACTCAACCTCTCGAGTCGGCAACTCAAATAATCGGATCGAGTCGCGTGGAACTGAGTTTTAGTTCACCTGCGGTGATTACTGATGCTGTGTTCTTTGCCAGCCTGCAAATTGTTGCGGCAAACGGAAGGGCAACAATTCCTCAGGGATTGGTTGCGCCCATTCGCTTTGACCAACTTGGACCTACGCCCACCACGGTGACCATTGATTTGCCAACGATTGCGCTATCAGCCAATGCGGGAGATTCGCTGCGCTTGGTCGTTTCCACAACCGACATGGCATTCCGCATGCCACTTGATCAACGTATTTACTCGGTTGAACTTGCAAGCCCCGCCATTGCTCTACCGCTGGTTTCCTCTTTGACAGAAGTTCAACAGAGTTCCAATTCCGTGTGGTTGCTGGCGATCCTTCCAGTCGTGGCCTTGGTGTGGTTGATTCTTTTTGTGCTCCGTCCTCGCGGCTCTCGCGCTCCCTTGGATACGGCCGAAGTAGATATCCCCGTAGTGATATCCGGATTGAGCAAGACATACAAGGGCGGTTACCAAGCAGTCTCCGATGTTTCCTTCGAAGTTCCTCCCGGTGTCGTGCTGGGACTCTTGGGCCCGAACGGCGCGGGGAAAACAACCACCATGCGCATGCTCATGGGCTTGATTGCACCCACCGAAGGAAGTATCAACGTTTTTGGACACCCCATTTACTTCGGTGCACCGATCCTCTCGCGTGTGGGTGCACTTGTTGAAGGTGCCGGATTTCTTCCCCACCTCAGTGGTCGGGAGAACCTTGAACTGTACTGGCGCGCTTCAGGGCGCGCTGGCGATTCCTATCTTGATGAAGTTCTTGAAATAGCTGATCTCGGCAGTGCAATTGATCGCAAAGTCAAGGCTTACAGCCAAGGCATGCGACAACGACTTGGTATTGCCCAAGCAATGATGGGTAAACCTGATCTCCTAGTTCTCGATGAACCAACAAATGGTCTTGACCCACCCCAGATCAAGGCCATGCGCGATGTCATGAAGAACTATGCCGCAACCGGTCGAACCGTAATTGTGTCCAGTCACATGCTCAGCGAAGTTGAGCAAACCTGCTCGCAAGTTGTCGTTATGCATCGTGGCCATCTCATTGCCGTCGGTGAAGTCACAGACCTGTTAGCAGGGAAAACAGGTGGCCGACTTGAAGATGTCTTCCTCGACATGATCGGCGACGATTTAACGATAGGCAAATACTCATGACCGGAATTTCGACACGACACGCGTTACCGATTCACGTTGAAATGATTCGGCAGCTCAAGAGGCGCAGAACACTCGTTGCTTTCCTGCTGGTAATTGCACTACCTTTGATTGTCGTTGCCGCGGTGAAGTTTGGCCCATCAGCCAACAACGATGGTGGGGGTGGCTTCGGCGATGGCGACCTGGATCTTGTGGGATTGGCGACCTCCGGTGGGTGGAATTTCGCTCTCACCATGATCTTTTTCGCCTCGGGTTTTCTTCTATTGATATTAGTAGCCATGTTTGCTGGCGACACGGTTGCTAGTGAAGCTTCATGGTCAACATTGCGCTATTTGCTGACGGCTCCTGTCCCGAGGAGAAAACTCTTAACCTCAAAGTTAATTGTTGCGTTAATTCTCTCCATTGTTTCCATAGTGATCCTTGTCGCTTTCTCTTATATTGTTGGGCTCATTGCATTCGGTTCTGGACCGCTCACCACGCCCACAGCAGGAACATTTACTAACTCCGAAGCAATCTATCGACTCAGCATTATCGTTATCTACATCTTTATCTCCCTGCTTTTCGCAGCAGGCATTGCTTTCCTCATGAGCGTTCTCACTGACGTCCCTCTGGGAGCTGTCGGTACAGCTGTGATTGTTGTCATCGTGAGTAACATTTTGGGCGCCATTGATGCACTCGGTGGCTTACGTGAATGGTTGCCAACCTTTTATAGCAATGCCTGGATCGGTGCTCTCAATAAGGACATTGAATGGGGCGACATGATGCGCGGAACTTCCTACTCAGTTATTGCATTTACTCTTCTCATTGGGTTTGCTGTCTACAAGTTTGATCGCAAAGACATTACCAGCTAGGAAACTTGGTGCGCGCACTTTTTCTTGAGCATGACCACGTAAGTCCCCCAGGTCCCATTGCCGAGCGATTCGCGCACCATGGCTACGAGATTATTGAATCGGTTGTTGTCCCCATGGAATCACATAGCAGTCCCAACGTCTCATTCACTTTCCCTGACCCCGGTGAATTCGATGTCATCATCCCCATGGGTTCCCCATGGGGAGTCTGGGACGACTCGACCATTGGAAACTGGCTTCTCCCTGAGTTGGAGTGGCTCCGGGCAGCTGACCGTCAGGCCGTTCCCGTTCTAGGTATTTGCTTTGGTGGGCAACTTTTAGCTCGTGCCCATGGTGGATCCGTGGCTCGTGCCCCCCAACCTGAGATTGGTTGGTCAACCGTGTGGTCGGAAGTACCGGAGATCAATGGGCGCTGGTTTCAACTCCATTTCGACACTTGGAAAACTCCCGAGGGCGCCACCGAACTTGCACGCAACTCCCATGCCACCCAAGCTTTTTCTCTACGCAAAAACCTCGCCTTGCAATTTCACCCCGAGATCATTGGATCGACTCTGGACGCTTGGATGAACTGGGGTGAAGACGCAGTGATCCGTGACGCCGGTCAAGATCCGCAAGTATTGCTTGCCCACACCTACGCTCTGGATTCCGAGTCCATTCAACGAGCGCACGAGTTGGTTGACTACTTCCTCACCAACTATCGCTAGCATTATTACCGCTGGTGAGAGTCACCCCTGGTACGGTGGAACGGAGAATTGCAGTGATCAAGATCGAAGTTGATATGGATACATGTCAAAGCTATGGACAGTGCGTTTTTGAAGCCGAAGATGTATTCCAACTTGACGACAAAGGCAAACTGCAATACACCAAAGAAGTACCTGATGACCGCTTGGCGGATATCGAGAGCGCCATGGATGTTTGCCCAATGCAGGCTATTTCATTCACGGTCACTTAAGTCAATTTCAGGAGATCACATTAATCCGCTGGACTCACGGCGACATGATCAAGTCTGGATATGCATACTGGAGATTCCCATATTGACCCAATTAAATTTCAGACAACAAGTATGGCCCGTGGGTGGGGTCTGGTAAACACTCTCCATGACTGCTCCCACAACGATCCCCCAATACCTCGCATCTCGGTTTCGCGAGCTCGGTGCCCATTGCGCTTTTGGCATAGTTGGGGACTTTGCCCTACGACTATTTGGTGAACTCAATACAGATGATTTTTCCGTTTTAGTCACAACCGATGAACAAGGTGCGGGTTTCGCTGCAGATGCATTTGCCCGCATTAACGGCTTTGGGGTGGTTGCAGTCACCTACGGCGCTGGTGGCTTGAAGGTGACCAACGCTGCGGCCAATGCCTGGGCAGAACAGGTCCCCCTCTTGATTCTCAGTGGGGCGCCAGGTGTTGGCGAACGTGAGAATGACCCCCTACTTCATCACAAGGTTAAATCCTTTGACACACAGTTCAATGTTTTTGCCGAGCTAACTTGCGCACAGGCGACCCTGAATTCGCCGCATAATGCGGCAGAAGAAATTGATCGGGTTATTCGCACCATGCTCTCCGAACAACGTCCCGGCTACATCGAGGTGCCCCGTGACATGGTCAACGTGGCAATCGACACTTCAACCTCAACGATCGAAACACAGCTGCCCCGACTAGATCCGGTTGCGCTGGAGGAGGCCTTGCGTGATGTCATGACCGAGTTGCAGAATGCAACGACTGCCGTGATTCACGCTGGGGCCATGATTGAAAGGCGACACGTTGAGCCCGATCTCATTTCCTTGGCCACCACGGCCGGAATTCCGGTAGCAACAAGTTCACTTGCGCGAGGAGTTTTCCCAGAACGCCACCCACTAGGTCTCGGTGTTTATCTTGGCGCGTTGAGCCCGGAGCATGTTGTTCGCCGGGTGGAAGATGCTGACGTAATTCTGAGCATGGGCGTATTACAAACAGATCTAACACTGGGTGCGTTTACCGCAAATTTGGATCACAAAAGGGAAATTCTGTGTTCGGACACAGACGTCACGGTGGGATATCGCACCTATAGAGACGTCCCACTGTGGGCATTTCTGCCTGCATTGAATTCGGCACTTAACGGTAAGGAACTTGAAATTTCACATGAACCTCTTCCCGATCACAAACTCTTCCAACCGACCGCTGCCTCCCTTACTGTTGAACGAACCATTGATGCCATCTCATCTCATATTGATGAGCGTCACGGTCTGTTGCTCGATCCAGGTGAAGCACTCTTTGCATCAGTAGATATGCGAGTCCCCGCTTGGTGCCACAGCAGTGCCTATTACGCAACCATGGGGTACGCAGTTCCTGGAGCCCTCGGCGCAGGGTTGGCCGACCCCGCGCACCGGCCGGTTGTTTTGGTGGGCGATGGTGCATTTTCCATGACCGGCTTTGAGGTGGCAAGTTGCGCATTTCATGGAGTACCAGCGGTCTTTATCATTTTGGATAACCAAGGGTTCGGAACTCAAAGACCAATTCTCGAAGGTCCCTTCAATGAAATTCCAGCCCTAGCTGCTGAGAAACTCGTTGCAGTGATCGGCTCTGGAAAGGGTTGGTTGGTGGAAACCGAATTTGAACTTGATGCGGCCTTGACAGAAGCATTCGATTCAACTGAAATTGCCATCATTCGAGTTCAACTTCCTAAGACCGCGCGAAGTGCTGCACTTTCTCGACTGGGCGCCGCATTAGCGGCAAGGGCGTAATTCAACATCAATTGGTAAATGTCACGGACATCACCTCATTAGGCGTTAACAAATGCCATGCGGGCCGCCCGCTTCCTTTTCGTACTCGGCGATCCGAAAACAATTCTTATGCAGGTCGGTAAATATTCTCTCGAGAAGAAAGAGAACAACACTTAGTACTTCGCAAATCCCACATAGGTCTAATTGATTAACGCCCACCGCTACTGTCGAAGTCGAACCATGCTTGGTTCCAACTCAGATATCGATGTGACACCCATTAGTTGCATGGTGGTGCGCATTTCCTTCTCGAGAATTTGGATAACGCGAACCACCCCGTCATGGCCTCCCGCCATCAAGCCATAAAGGTAGGCCCTCCCGATAAGGGTTCCTTGTGCGCCCATTGCGAGGGCGGCGATAATGTCGGTTCCCGACATGATGCCACCGTCAATATAAACTTCAATGTCCGAACCAACTGCATCTACAACGTCGGGAAGAATTTCCAGCGGCACATTAGCCTTATCCAATTGTCGTCCGCCGTGATTGGACAATACGATGGCACTGACGCCGAGATCTCGCACTAAGCGAGCGTCTTCAACGCTCTGAACTCCCTTGACCATGAGCGGCCCAGACCAATGCTCACGAATCCAGCGGATGTCAGCTGCAGTGACTCCTGGATCAAAGACTCGCGTGAGAAGGTCCCCGACCGTACCGCCGGTTTGGGTAAGGGTTGAGAATTCCAACGGATCGGTTGTGAGCACGTTGAACCACCAGCGCGGGTACTTGGCCATGTCAGCCATGGTTCGCAAGCTGAGCTGCGGAGGAATCGTCAGCCCATTACGCACCTCGCGGCGACGGATTCCACCAACTGGCACGTCTACAGTCAAAATGAGAGTGTCATAACCAGCGCTTTGAGCTCGATGCATGAGTTGTTCGGCTTGCTCACGCTCGCGTGATACATATAACTGAAACCACCGCCGTGTTGCAGGATTTGATTGGGCCAATTCCTCAATGCTCGTAGTTCCCAATGTGGAAAGGCCATATGGCACCCCGAATTGCGCTGCAGCGGCAGCAACGGCCCTTGCTCACCCGTGTGGTGCATCATCCTCGTGAACCCGGTTGGAGCCAATGCAAATGGAAGCGCGCTCACCTGTCCGAGCATTGTGACGGATAGATCCACCTCAGCAACATTTCGCAGGACACGCGGGGTGAATTCCACTCGCGCGTATGCGGCCCGGCTACGAGCCAATGTTGATTCGCTCATTGCCGAGCCATCGGTGTAATCGAAGACAGCCCGAGGGGTACGTGATTTAGCCAAAGCACGAACATCTTCCACACTGGCGCAGCGGGCAAGACGACGCTGAATTCGACTCTGTGAAAAATCGGGGTGACCGATCAACGGTAAAATCTCCGATGGCCGAGGAATTCGTCTTCGAGTCATTAAATATCCCAACCTAACCTTCCGGCGTACTCACGCCAACAGTCCTGATCCGTCTCCGGAGTGAAGCAACGAATCTCTGCCATCCGCGCGATAGAACTCCGTGCCTCGCTGATACTTGAGAACTCACCTAGAACGCACCACTGTACCGCCGCGTTTCCGAGCGAGGTAGCCTCCACCGGTCCAGCTATGACTTCCTTACCCGTGGCATCCGATAACCATTGCATCAAGAAATGCAGACGTGACGCCCCGCCCACGACATGGATGACAGAGCGAGTCCGACCACTGATCCGCTCAATGCTGACAATCTGAGCGGCGAGTCTGGCAATCAAAGATTCCAACAAAATCCGCACCAACCCCGGGCGGTCGTGCGGCGATGGACCGACAAGTCTCTCAATTATCGTCTCGGCAGATTGCCCTGGAGAGGCTAGCGTGGGCTCATCGATATCAAGGATTGCTTGGAATGCAGGAGCACCTGAAGAGGCGCGTAATAACAATCCTGAATCAGGTGGTGTGCCGTCCAATGATTCCCAGGATCTACGGCACTCTTCAAACAGCCACATTCCTGTGACATTGCGAAGACACCTGACAGTACCCTCAACACCAAGTTCGTGAGTCAGATTAATCGCCTCAGTATTCCGACCCGGATGCGCACTGATCGCTTCATAGCCAACGAGAGCCCAAGTTCCAAGTGATATCACAAACGCATCATCGCGATTCGAGATTGGTGTTCCCGCGAATGCGCTCGCGGTGTCATGAGTTGCCACGCTAATTGCCGACAATTGTTCTGTACCCTCGGCGCGACTGCGTCCCATCAGTTGACCGGGTTCATGCAGATCGGGTAAAAACGTCGTCGGAATGTTGAGTGGCTTCAAAATTTCGGGAGCCCACTTTCGGGTGCGTGGATCCATGAGCCCCGTTGTTGAAGCATTGGTAACTTCGGCTCCGATCACACCGGTTAAGTGATACATAAGAAAATCAGGAACTAGCAGCATTCTGTTGTCAGCCGCTACTCGACTTGGATTCTCTCCAGCCAGTTGATAAATCGTATTGATAGGTATGTCCTGAATACCCGTTATTCGGTACTGCTCGTCCCAGGTCAACTGGTTTCGGACTTTCTCAACTCCACGTTGGTGGTAAGTATCACGGTGGGCATAGACAGGTCCACTTTGAGTTCCGCTAGATTCAACAACTGCGTAATCAACAGCCCACGTATCGATACCGAAGGTTCTCGCCCCAAGGCTTGCGGACTCAGCTAATCCACGTTTTACCTCACTAAGAAGATCCTGTATCGGCCAAATCCACCGATTTCCTAATGGTGTTGGTCCGTTTCGGAAGCGGCGAATCTCACGAGTGGTGGGCACGCCTTTATCAAGGTGCGCGGTCAGCACTCGCCCACTGCTTGCTCCAATATCGACAGCGGTTATCAGGCTCATGATTTATCGCAGAAAGGCCGACGCGACGCCGGAGTCCACTGGAACGAGCAGTCCGGTCGTTCGCGAGAACTCATCGGTGCACAGGGCCACGACGGCTTGCGCTACATGGTCAGGAAGAACCTCCTGCTTGAGAATAGTTCGATTGGCATAGAACTGCCCAAGGTCTTCCTCATTGACCCCATAAACGGCAGCGCGATTTGCGCCCCATCCGCTCGAGAAGATTCCTGAACCCTGAACCACCCCGTCGGGATTCACACCGTTCACGCGGATGCCGTATTCACCTAGCTCAGCAGCCAAGAGACGCACTTGATGGGCTTGTGAAGCCTTCGTCGAACTATAGGCAATATTGGATGGTCCAGCAAAGATGGCATTCTTACTCACGATGTAAACGATGTCGCCACCCATGCCCTGGACTAGCATCGCTCTCGCGGCTTCGCGACTTACGAGAAATGAGCCACGAGCCATCACCGAGTATTGAAGATCCCAGTCGTGGGTGGATGTCTCCAGAAGTGATCGAGAAAGTGACAGTCCGGCATTATTCACCACGAGATCGACTCCACCAAATGCAAGACAGGTACTTTCAATTAACATGATCACGGCTTCTTCAGACGAAACATCAACGGCAATACCGATAGCAACGTCTGAGCTCCCTAATTCTTCGGCTACCATTGATGCGCTTTCCTGATTCAAGTCCGCGATTACCACACAGGCACCTTCAGAAACCAACGCGTGAGCTGTCGCCAATCCGATACCACTCGCCCCTCCAGTGACTATCGCTATTCGTCCCGCTAGTCTCTTTGGCTTCGGCAGACGTTGAAGTTTTGCTTCCTCGAGCAGCCAATATTCAATTCGGAATTTTTCCTCTTCATCTATCGGCGAATAAGTGGATAGAGCCTCCGCGCCACGCATTACGTTGATGGCATTGATATAAAACTCTCCCGCTACGCGCGCCGTCTGCTTGTTCGCTCCGAATGAGAACATGCCAATACCAGGAACCAAGACAATCGCAGGGTCCGCTCCCCGCATCGGTGGACTGTCCGGCGTCGCATATCGTTTGTAATAAGCCTCATAATCGGACCGATACTCTTGGTGTAGTTGTTGAAGGCGTTCAATGATTTCGTCAAGCGGTGCCGTGGGTGGAAGGTCAAGTACCATCGGTCGCACTTTGGTGCGCAGGAAGTGGTCGGGACATGATGTTCCGAGTTCCGCAAGCCGTGGATGCTCGGCACGACTTAAGAAATCAAGTACTACATCGCTATCATCGAAGTGACCGATCATTCGTCGGTCAGTAGACGCCATACCTCGAATCACAGGGGCTAACTGTGCTGCACGCTGTCGGCGCTCGACACTCGTCAATGGCTGGTACTCAGCAACCACTGAACCGAAAGGGTCAACCCGCCCTCGCTGTGCAATAAATTCCTCTGCTCCACGAATAATGCGTAAGGAATTCGTTTCGCTCTCCTCACTCGTCGTGCCCCATGCGGTGATGCCATGTCCTCCTAAAATGCAACCAATGGCTTGAGGATTTTCACGCTGAATATCACGGATGTCTAGCCCGAGTTGAAAACCGGGGCGCCGCCAGGGAACCCACACGACTTCGTCGCCAAAACACTCACGGGTAAGCGCTTCACCATCACGACTCGTTGCAATCGCTATTCCTGAATCCGGATGCAGGTGATCCACATGATCAAACTCCACCAAACCGTGCATTGCTGTGTCGATGGAAGGAACCGCTCCACCCTGCCCATGCATGCAGTAGGAAAAAGCTAGAACCATGTCATCCTCATGCTCTACACCCTGATAGGTATCAACAAGTGAACGCAAGCGATCGAGTCGCAAAACCGAAAGCCCAGTTTCCTCTAATGTTCCTAGGTCCCCACCAGATCCCTTCACCCACAACAATTCAACCGGTTCCTGTGTCACGGGATCGACACTAAATCCCTTGGCTGAAGTATTACCACCAGCGTAATTCGTGTTACGAATATCGCTTCCAAGCCGATTAGACCGATCAAGCAAGGCCTGGACGGTTGAATGTAAGGGCATATTTTTACCTTTTCCTGGTTAAGACGTAATTACTGTGGGAAGGGCACAACTGCTTCAAGCCCCCCATCCCATTTGTTCCCCACCGATCCGTTCGCTAATGATGCGTTGGGGATAGCCCGAGTCGCGATATGCGCCCATGGGATCCATTTCAGCACCATGGGCGAGACGCCAGTTGGCTACGGTATCGCGGACATCAGTGTTGTAGGCATCCATCAGGATGCCATTGGCACCGAGGACATCACCTTCCAATTGCGCAGTGGTGAGGGCTTGTTGATCCACGTTGGCCGCTTTCGCAACAGCTTCTTGTACGTTCATGATGGAGCGAATTTGGCCAGGTATTTTCGGTTCAATGTTGTGACATTGATCCAGCATAAATGCGACTTCGGACTTGGGATCGATTGCATCTGCCTTCACAACTTCATGCATGATGCGGAATAGTTGGAAAGGATCTGCCGCACCCACCATCAGGTCATCGTCTGCGTAGAAACGCGAATTGAAATCGAACGCTCCCAATTTGTCCTCACGAAGAAGGAAGGCCACGATGAACTCAATATTTGTACCCGGAGCATGGTGTCCAGTATCGACAACCACTTTGGCCTTTGGACCAAGCTTCAGACAGTGTGCGTAGGAGACTCCCCAATCCGGCACATCGGTGGTGTAAAAAGCCGGCTCAAAAAGCTTGTACTCCAGCACCATGCGTTGGTGGACTCCCAGCCGTTGATAAACCTCTTGTAAAACTTCGAACAGGCGATCCTGGCGAGTCCGGATGTCATCTTGGCCTGGATAATTTGTGCCGTCAGAGAACCACAGCTTTAAATCCTTGGAACCGACTGCATCCATGATGTCAATGCACTCCATCAGATGCGCTGCCGACTTGCGACGCACTCTGGAATCTGGGTGAGTCACACTACCCAGCATGTAGTCATCATCTTGAAATGTATTGGAATTTACCGTACCGATGCGCACGCCCTGATCCCGAGCGAATTGCGCCAATGCTTCGTAGTCATCAACTTTGTCCCACGGAATGTGGATGGCAACTGATCCGGCAGACCCCGTCATACGGTGCACCATGGCAGCGTCCGCAACTTTCTCAAATGGATCCCGTGGCACCCCTTTTTGAGCGAATACCTTAAACCGGGTCCCTGAGTTCCCATAAGCCCAAGATGGAACTTCCACGTTAAGGAGTGAAAGTTGATGATCAATCACTGCGGCGTTTACGCTGCCACTCACGGGATATACCAGATTGGTTTAAGAAATTCCATGGATCCATTGCTAATGTCTCCTCCGGTCTCCATGAGTGGAACAATGTCTTTGGACCATCGCTGATTGACCTCATTGCCAGCAAGTTCACGCCACACCTGCTCAAGATTTGGCGTCTCGAAGTAGCCCACGACAAGGCGTCCTCCAGGTCCACCGACAAACCCTGTGTAATTATGCATACCTGCCTGTTGCGATGCCTCAACAATCTCCGGCCACAATCTTCCTGGACTGTGCGCCTGAACGTAATCTTCCTGGCATCCGTCCTTAATCCATTGCATAAACGCGACGCGTTCCATTCTTTCCTCCTTATTGTGCCGCTACGAGCGACTGCTTTTGCTGGCCTAATCCTGTGATTTCAAGGGTCATGACATCCCCTTCTTCTAGGTATGGAAATCGACCCGACAGTGCCACCCCCTGGGGAGTGCCGGTGTTGATGATGTCACCAGGTCGCAAAACAAGATATTGACTTAGGTGCCAAATGATGTAGTCAACCGAGAAAATCATGTCCCGAGTGTTGGAATTTTGCCGCGCTTCTCCGTTGACCCAGGAACGCAAGTCAACGTTTTGGGGATCAGGGAAATCATCTGGGGTTACCAGGTATGGGCCCAGAGGATTAAAGGTCTCAGCACACTTCCCCTTCGACCATTGCCCACCCGATTCATCGATTTGAAAAGCACGTTCGCTGACATCATTTGAAATGGTGTACCCAGCGATGTGCTCCTTGGCTTCGGCTGGACTCGAAAGATACCGAGCCTCCTTACCAATCACGACAGCCAGCTCTACTTCCCAATCGGTCTTTTTCGCGCCCCTAGGAATCATGACAGCGTCATTGGGACCCACGATGCATCCCGCATGTTTGAGAAACAAGACAGGGGTGTCCGGAGGATTTGCACCAGACTCTGCGGCATGGGCGGCGTAATTCATCCCGATACACAGAATCGCTTGGCTACCCACGATGGGCGGGCCAATTCGCTGTCCGTCAACTGAGATCGGCGGTAATTTGCCCGCATCTAAGGCGGCAGAAACCAGAGCGGAACCGCCACTTCGTAAAAATTCCGGGTTGATATCTCCTGTGATTGAAGTCAAATCATAGGTCTGTCCGAGTATTTCTACTGCTGGGCGTTCCAACCCTGGGTCGCCATAGCGAAAAAACTTCATCATTTACCTTCCAGTCGTCTCTATTTAGGGCATCAGCAGAATTTTGTGAGAATCAATGGCTTGGTGGCCTAAGTCACTAAAGATCTGTGGGCCTTGGTCAAGAGGGATAGTGAAGTCGATGAGCGGAGAAACTTCTTCTTCATGGGAACTGACCCAGTCTGCCGTTTCTCGGAAATCACTGTAGCTGTAGCAAAAACTACCCATAATGATCCGCTCATCAACACTGACTCTGTATGCGGGAATTGTGAGCGATGGTTCAGCCATGCCGACTAGGACAACGCGGGCTCGAGTTGAAGAAAGGGTGAGGCCGATCGTCAACGTTTCAGAATTCCCTACAGCATCAATGACAACTGAGGGTGTTGCAGATAAATTCGCAAGTTCACCCTCCACATTGGCTGGGTGAACACAAGTCATTCCGAGGGATGAAAGTAACTCGATTCTTCTTTGAGATAATTCGCTTACGATCACCCTCCCTGCACCGAGTCGACGGGCAGCCAGCGCAGCCGCCTGCCCGATCGGGCCACCCCCAATAATCAGTACATCACTACCCGCATCGATATTCGCGATTCGCGCAGCATGGAAACCGACGGCTAATGGCTCGATAAGCGCACCCAAATAGCTTTTTTGGAGATGAGGTAGGTGAACGATATTTTGTTGAGGGACAGTAATAAATTCCGCGAATGCCGCGTCGAGATCAGGCACGACACCGATTACCCGAAGGACCGAACAAGATTGCTCCGAGCCTTGACGGCAATTCGAGCAGACGCCACAGGACATCACCGGATTAATGGTGACCAGGTCTCCTTCACTCATACCTTTGACGCCGGAGCCCACCGAGCTTACTCGACCCACAGTTTCATGTCCCATTACCTGGCCTTTGTGGCGCCGACCCGTGGTACCCGTGTAGCCATGGATGTCAGAACCGCATATTCCCGTGGCTTCAATGCGAACTTGAACTTCCCCTGAATCTGGAGTCCGGGCATCGCGATCTCGCACTTCCATTTCCCACGGGCCATCAAAAACTAATGCTTTCATTTTTCTCTTTCCCTTTACTTAGCCGTGGTCATGGTCATGATGTACCCCAATCAATGCACGCAGCAATCCCCGGGAAGGAAGCGTCCGTTACATCTCGCAACATTTGGTCGCATTCCTGCGTCTCTGCCTGAAAGGTTGAAACAAATGGATCGAGACTTAAGCGGCCACTTCCAATAAGTTCGAGAGTGCGTATTAATCGTTCCCTTGTCCAACCCGAGACGAAGTGTGTTGTCACCTCAAACTTTTGCAGTAACGCCATGTCTGCCCATGTCGTGACTCCGTCGGGGCTGTGACCCGCGAATACGATCTCCGCTACTCCTAAGCGAGTATTCGATGTAGACGAAAAGTTCCATGTACATGGCAGTGCGGCAACATATTCTTCAGTGACGTGAGCATCCTGAACGGTGTCAATCACCGCAGTAGGTCCCCAATGGGCCAAAACTTCGCTCCAATCTTCGTGGGAATTAACGGTGGTCAAATCCGCATGCGCAGATCTCAGTGCAGCCAAACGATCATCGTGGTGGCCGGCAACCATGACCGTGCAACCACGATCTAGGGCAGCTAAAGCGGAACTCACTCCGATCACTCCATCTCCGACAACAAGTACTCTCTGGCTCTCCGGTTGCGTAAGTCGTGATGCAGCATTTACCCCGACCTGCAAGGACACGGCCATTGCTCCCGATACACCTGATAACCCAGACACAGGAAAGACTTCGTTCTCCTCTGACACTGCCCACCGGGCGTGCGCGCCCCACCCTGCGGTCGCATTTCCAAAGTCACGGCTGGATGTTGCAAAAACACGGTCATCAATCTTCACAGAATCAACAGCGATACCGACGGCCGCAACCACACCCACTCGTTGGTACCCGGGGACTATTGGAAAACTGAATCCCCCCCAGTCAAACCGTCCGTTGATAACCCACTTGTCGGTTCCTGTGCTCACACCGGAAACTAATGTTCGAATGAGGACATCGTGCTCCCCGATCACAGGCAGAATGACGTCTTGTAGTTCGGCTGACCCTGGCACGGAACATACAACCGCTGTCGAACTACTGGGGATCTGTGCAATACTCATAGGTTTTCCACTCTGCGCGGCAACCGCACACTAGAACTTCGCCAAAATTCCGCCATCGGCGACGAGCGCCGAACCGGTCATGAAGGTTGCATCACGTGATAGAAGAAAAGATATGGGCCCTGCCAGTTCATCTGGGGATGCAATTCGAGCGATCGCATTTGGACTACTGGGGAAGCCAAGCTCTTCAAGTGTCTTTCCTTCACGCTCAGCATGGGACCGCAACATTGGGGTATCAACTGCACCCGGAATTAGTGCCATTACCCGAATATTGTCCTTCGCCAGATCCAGAGCCATGGTGCGAGTCAAAGTGAGAACACCGCCCTTGGCAGCGGCATATGGGGCGACTCCGGGTGATGTCGCAAAAGCATGAATTGAAGAAACATTGACGATGACACCACCGCCTGAATCCCTCATCAGTGGAATACAAACCTTGCTCATGAGGAAGACGCTCGTCAGATTGGTAGCAATGATGTGCTCCCAATCTTCCAGCGAGGTGCTCTCAGCGTCCATGTTGAATGCACCGACTGCTGCGTTGTTGACGAGTCCTCGAAGTGGGTACCCACTCTCCGCAGCAATCTGGGCAACATGCTGGCAATCTTCTATCTTTGTGACATCGGCTACCACCGGGATACACAATCCGCCAGTACTTGCAATCTCAGCACTCGTCGATTTCACTGAGCTAGCGTCAAGGTCACATGCAATTACGCAGATCCCTTCACCTGCTAGCCGCACTGCCGTTGCCGAGCCAATGCCCCGGCCAGCCCCGGTAATCACCGCGGACGCTCCTGGTGGGCAGAATGCACTTTGCCTCATGCCACGACACCATCCGGGAAGCGATCAAAATTTGTTGGATCGTAAAGGGGGAGAATTATGTCAGCACTTCTGGCGCGTTGATGTGCGGCGAGACATTCGTATATATTTTCCGAGATGCCGATCGGATGATCCTTATACACATTGTCTAAGTAAAAGAATGAATCCGACAGTACTGCCGTTCCTTTCGCAGTGCTTACCTCAACTGCGATTGAGGCCCGGTGATGGCCACCTGACCACCATGTGCGGATTCCATCGACGATTGTGTCTTCATCTTCTAAGAGGCGCACACGATCCCATGCGTCTGTCACGAGGTGCTGCAGGATCTCAGGGGGAATGCTTGTGTCACGGTTGTCATGTGGATGCTGGTGAGTCGTGTTGAAATGAATCCAGCCTCGCTTTGAAATGCAAATTTCCGCGTTGGGAAAAGCCAAAACATTGCTAATTGAATAGAGCTGCAGGGGCGTGAGAATCACGTGAGTGACATCACTCGGTTGGATGCCCTTGGCGGCCAGTTGATCCAAAATGAATTGACCGTCCTGACGCTTCATTCGAGCTCGGTCACCGAGAAAGGATGCCCAACCACTATTCATTGGCTCTAGATCTTGAGCCGGACCAGTATTGACAAGAGCGGTGATTCCGGATCCTTGTATGAGTCCCACCTGAAATATCAAAGGAAACCAACGATCCCATTCGCTCATCCAAAATAGTTCTGGGCCGGGGACCTCACTATTCCCGACTGGCAACATTTGCAAAGAAAATGTCATGATGCAGCCTTTCGATTCAACTTTTCAAGTTCTAAATGGGCCTCAAGTTCACTTCGCACTTGTGTCAGGTGAAGTTGCATGGCGGCTTCCGCTGCAACTGGATTTCTGCTTTCAATGGCTTCAACGATGAGTAAATGCCAATCAGCAGCCCGATGAATTGCTCCCGGAACCTCAGCATTCGCTGTCCGCATGACATATCCAAGTTGAACTAACGAATGGTGAAGCGAAAACAAAACTGCGTTGCCTGTGGCGGCTGCTATCGTCTCGTGGAACCGAATATCTAACTGCGCATGGGCCTCAGGATCTGAGACTTCGCGCCGCATTTCTTGTGTGAGTTCCTTGAGGAGTTGAATTGATTCAACAGATGCACGCTGAGCTGCTAACGCTGCAATGCGCGGTTCGAGTTGTTCACGTGCCTCTTGGAGTTCATGCAAATACTCCTGGCCTCCCGTAACTTTCAGAAAGTCAGGATCGAGAATGTTCCATGAATACCGCGGGGCAACAACGGTAGCGGACCCCTGTGAGACGTTGATGAATCCTTTAGCTGACAGTGAACTGATTGCCTCACGGGAAACAGAACGACTGACGCCGTAGGAGGTGCACAGAGCCAATTCAGACGGGAGAGCCGAACCTTCCATGATTTCGCCCTCGCTGATTTGCCGCAAGACTTCTTCAACGATCTGTGAACTTAGCTTGCGTCTGGCCACTGTGCACCTCCTCACATTATGCGTTTGTTAGTACCGGTCTAGAAATCGAAGTCGTCAATATTTGCCGCATCGAATTCTTGGGGAGGCCCGGCGATAATAATGCGTTCCGCGCCAGCCATAATGCGCTCACCTACACCGGGAACTTCGAATGTTACCTGCTCACCCGGAACGATCGAGCCACTCTTTATTCCTGCAATCAAGTTCGCCGCGATGACACCTTGCAAAGCAGGATCCCAAAGTGCAAACTTCTGCACTGTTCCATCCTTGATGAACTCCCGCATCTGGTTGGGGGTTCCTAGACCTGTGACCTGCACTTGGCCTTTACGAGGTGACTGTGACAGAACCTGAGCTGCAGCAGCAATACCTACCGTGGTCGGCGCGTTGATAGCAGCAAGATTCGGATACTTTGTCAACAACGCTTGAGCTTCGGTTGCACTCTTGTCTGGAGCATCGTCACCATAAACGGTATCAACCAATGTCAGCCCAGCAGGAGACGAGCCTGAAGCAATGTATTCGGCGGCACCCTCTAGCCATGCGTTCTGATCCGGAGCGGTTGATGTTGCAGAGAGGAATGCCCACTCGCCTTCTCCACCGGTCACAGTTGCCGTGAGATCAACTAGATACTGACCGAGCTGACTGAAGTCCACAGGTGTGATGGATGCTTCTCTGCAATCTACTGCTGTGTCGCCATTTACCGTAATAACGGTAATTCCCGCATCCATCGCTCGCTTGAGTGATGGGCATAGGGCATCCGCGTCGTTAGGAGAAATAGCAATCGCATCTACCTCTTGCTGAATGGCAGCATCAATAAATGGAATCTGATCCGTTGCACCTGCCTGAGCGGGAGCGACCACTTCTACGGTCATATTCAGACCTGGCGCAGTCTCATTGAAGCCTTTGACGATGGCATCAAAGTAAGGGTTTCCCAAGTTTTTGGGAATGTAGGTCACCCGCAGGGCTTCTCCCTCG
Source organism: Candidatus Nanopelagicales bacterium (assembly GCA_018402075.1). The sequence continues at coordinate 28,464 of JAGYJP010000003.1, forward strand.
GTGGTGACTTCCTCCTCAACGACTACGGCCTCTTCCGTTGCTGCCTCAGTTTCTGTCTCCTCTGTTGAGGTACTACTCCCACCGCACGCAGCGAGAATCATGGTTGCGGATGCCGCTATCGCGACGATCCCTGCCGATCTGCGAATCTTTATCATCCTTATACCTTTCGATGTTCGCGGCGACTCTCGCTCGCGATCAGGTGACTGATTTTCGATCACCTGAGCCTTCTGGCGGCAACGCGCTTACGCAAGCGCGCAACCGATAACGGGACCACGATCGCTGCAATGAGTATCACGCCGACAACCGCATCCTGAATTTGACCATTAACGTTTGAAATTACCAACGCCTCTCTGACTGCCATCACTGCAAAAAGTGCAATCACGGTACCGATCACCGTGCCGCGGCCTCCGAAAATGTCTGTTCCTCCCAGAACAACCACAGTGATCGCCAGAAGTTCCAAGCCCAAGCCGACATTCGATAGCGTCGATCCGAGCCTCGAGGTGAGCAGTACGGCGGCAGTTCCGGCCATCAGACCACTCAGTAGAAAAGCGGTGGTGCGAGTTCGATCTGTTCGGATACCCGAGAACCTCGCAGCACGCTGATTACTTCCCGTCAAGTAACAGGAGAGTCCAAAGTTTGTTCGACTGAGCAAGAGGCCGAACAAGATTGCAAAGCCGATGAATATCACCAGAGGCATTGGCACTAGGGCTACATCGCCTAGGACCGATACCTGATCGGCACCAACAAATTCAGGTTGGTAGTCCGTTACGGCACTGTCGCCGAGCATAATTTGTGCAAGTCCTCGAAAGAGCGCCAGCGTGGCAAGGGTTACCACCAAACTCGGAAGTGCAAGGCCAATGATGAAAAATGCATTGAATGCACCCAGTAAGACACCGACGGCCAGTGCCGCGAGTGCGGCAAATTGGACTGGTACTCCGGCCTGAACAAGGAGCCCCATGGATGCTGCGCACACTGCTAAATTGCTAGCCACAGACAAATCGATATCACCATTGATGATTACAACGGTGAGTGCGAGCGCCAGCAGACCAATCTCAATATAGCGACCAGTGTTCACGATGAGAGCACTGAAATTCAGGAAATAGGGCGATGCGATAGTTCCATAAATGATAGCTGCAACGAGCACTACTACGGATGGTGTGTACGGCGCAAGACGCAAACGCCAGTTCGGATGACCGAGCAATACATTGAAATTTGTCACTTTCTCGTCAAATTTCATTGTGTGCTTACCATCGTTTCTCTTGATTGTTGAGTTTCGATGCGACGACGAACATAAGCATCGGCGACCACCGCAAGCAAGATGATTGCTCCTGAAGCAAATCGTTGCCAGAACCCGCTTACCCCAACGACCGTCAAACCATTTGCGAGGATGCCCACCAGCATCGTTCCCAAAACAGTACCCAGAACGGTACCTGAACCTCCGAAGATATTTGTTCCGCCAATAACCACCGCACTAATCACGAGCAATTCGAACCCCAGTCCAGCATCTGCTGGGTTCACCGTTGCAAACCTGGAAACGTACATTGCTCCACCAAGACCTGCGAGTGCACCCATTGCTACAAAAACTCCGAAGGTCAGAGCTGTCACGTTGAGACCACGCATACTCGCTGCATCTGGATTACTCCCGATCGCATAAAGCCGCTTACCTGTCAGTGTGCGCGTTGTAAACCACCACGCAATGACAACTACCACAATGGCAATGACAACAAGCCAAGGAATCCCAAGCGGGCCATAGGCCGCAAGGCCACGCATCTCCGCGGACACATTTTGCGGATCAACCTGGACATTATTGGACACCAGAAATATCAAGCCTCTGAATATTGCGAGCGTACCCAAGGTTGCAATAATCGCGGGAACTTTCGCCACCGCGACCAATAAACCATTCACGCAGCCCGCGAGTCCACCAACAAACATTGCGACAAAGATGAGTCCGACTGTCGGAATTTGAGGAAAATCTCGACCCACCATCCCCATGACCATGGCAGACAAGCCGAGAACGCTGCCGACCGACAGATCGATATTTCGCGTTATAATTACCAACATCTGCCCGATCGCAAGGATCATGAGGATTCCGACACTCAAAACAATGGAGCCGAGATTCTCTGGATTGAGGAATCGTGGATTAAGGACTCCAAAGATGATGATGAGCACGACGATCACCGCCGCGATACCTGCCTCGCGCAGCCGACCTAGTGAATTCCGTGACACAATACTTTTCGAGTTATTCATACCGCCACCCCGGACGCCAACCGAATGACAGCTTCCTCGGTGGCTTCCCCCCGAGGAATTTCCCCCGCAAGTCTCCCTTCGCGCATGACTAAAATTCGATCGGGAACCCCTAGGAGTTCGCGCATATCGCTGCTCACCATAAGCACGGCTTTGCCTGCGTCGGCAAACTCTCTCAGCAACCCGTGAATTTCAATTTTGGAACCAATATCGACACCCCTGGTCGGTTCGTCGACGAGTAATACATCCAGGTCACGTACCAACCATTTGCCCAGACTCACCCTCTGCTGATTGCCCCCACTGAGTTCACCCGCCGGTTGCCGCAAGTTAGAAACCTTGATGCGCAGATTGGTGACTACCTCACCCGCGTTGAACACTTCACGCCGAGGGCGTCGAATATCCAACCATGAGGTCAAGTCGAGGTTCGGAGCAGAAATGTTATTAAGCACGCTGGACAACAAAATGAGGCCATAGCGTCCGCGATCCTCCGGAACCAGCCCCATGCCACCGGCTACGGATTCGGATATCGAGTCGATAGGCGTGTCGGCCAATAAAACACGACCCCCCGCCTTTGGGCGGGCGCCGAAAATGGTTTCGAGAAGTTCACTCCGCCCTGAACCAACAAGGCCGCCAATTCCTACGATCTCTCCACGGCGAACTTTGAGGGACACGTCGACAAAATGACCTATACAGGATAATTCGTTAACTTCAAGCACGGTTTCACCCACCTGGGCTTCCGAACGGTGAACTGACTTTTCAATATCTCGACCGATCATGAGTCGGATGAGCTCGTCTTCATTTGTTTCCTCGGTAAGCAAGGTGCGAACCAATTTGCCGTCCCGCAGAACCGTGATTCGATCACTGATCTGCATTATTTCCTCGAGACGGTGGCCAATGAAAATTATCGCGACTCCACTATCACGCAATTCACGGATGACTCGGAAGAGATTTGTCACCTCTGATGGAGTCAGCGATGCGGTGGGTTCGTCAACGATCAGAACTCTGAGGTCTCTCCGAAGCGCAGCGGCAATGTCGACGATTTGTTGGTCAGCAACAGAGAGAAATGCAACGCGTGCATCGGGTGAGACCGAACTTCCCAACTGGGTGAGCAGCTCCTGAGTTCGCTCGCCCACGCGGGAAAGACGAAAGCGCCCCTTACTCGAGGAGGCTCGATGGTCAATCCAGATATTTTCCGTGACGGTAAGATCTGGAAACAGACGAGGTTCTTGATGGATAAGTGCTACACCCCTGCTTTGGGCAGCCGCAACAGAGCCAGCTCGCAGTGACTGATTATCAATGGAGATAGATCCGCGATCCTGAGTTACAAGTCCCGCTATCGCCTTTACTAATGTGCTCTTGCCGGCACCATTCTCGCCAAGGATCACATGGATTTCGCCCTCATTGACACTGAGATCTACGTCGTCAAGAACCTTAGAAATCCCGTACCACTTAGACAGTCCTCGGCATTCAACAACCGGCACGGTTACCTCCTACTTGACGCCCTACTAGAAGGCGAATAGTATCGGTTATCACACAAGTAGTTATTAAATATGCCAATTTGTAATCATAATTAGTACATAAAAGACATTTTACCCCATTCTTATCGGAGGTGTTCACATATGCGACCCAAAGTCCTCATAACGGACAACAATCTTGGCGACAGCGGATTGGAGTCTGCTGCGCTTGAGAAGGCACTGGGAGCCGTGGTCACCGTGCGGCAATTCCAAACCGAAGCCGAGGTAATGGCTGGTGTGGTTGAAACCGAGCCCGATGCCCTGATCGTCCAATGGGCGCCCATTACCGCCGCAGTTATGGATGCCATGCCGCAATGCAAAGTCATAAGTCGAATGGGTATTGGTGTGGACATGATTGATCTTGAGGCCGCAGCTCAACGTGGTATCGAGGTCCGGAATGTACCAACGTATTGCCTCGAGGAAGTAGCCACCCACGCATTTGCTTCAGCTCTCGGCTTGTGGCGAAAAATTCCCTCCTATGATTCTCAGGTTCGATCCGATCAGTGGTCGGCCATGACCTACGCCCCGGTTATAAAGCGCCTCTCACAAGCGACTATCGGGATCGTCGGCTTAGGCCGTATTGGCCGCAACGTGGCTAAAGGCTTTGAGGCCTGGGGAAGTACCATCATTGTGCACGATCCATTTACAACGTCCTCTGAATACACCCTTGTTGATCTGGACACACTCGTTGCTGAAGCCGACATCATTTCCCTACATGTCCCGTTAACCGATCAGACGCGACACATGATCGACCATCACACAATTGGCTTAATGCGAAAGCAACCTGTGATTGTCAACACCAGCAGAGGCCCACTTATCGATGAGGCAGCTCTTGTTGCTGGTCTAGAAAGTGGACAGGTTGGCGGAGCAGCCCTTGATGTATTTGCTACAGAGCCTCTGCCTATTGATAGTGCATTGCGTTCTGCACCTAACGTAATTTTGACCCCCCATGCAGCGTGGGCCTCCGTTCAGGCTTTGCCTGACCTGCGTCGATTGACTGCCCAGAACATTGTCGATTTTTACCAGGAGCAGTAATGGGGGTTCGACCCCTAGATCTTCACCCAATCACCATCGACCACGGTGAGGTTAGCTGCAACCAATTGATCGACTTCGATACCGAGACCAGAGCGATCTGGGATTGTGAGGGATCCACCCTCGGCAATAGCGTTACCTGTGAATAGTTTCCAAAAGAGCTCATTGCCAGTATCTGGTTCAACATCTGGAAAGTACTCGACAACCGGGCATACATGGGCGGATTGCGAGTAAATAATGGCCAAGTTGTGTGCTTCATTTGAGTGCGGATAGACGGGAAGGCCTGCAGTTTCAGCAAGTGCGCAAATCTTGCGCGCTTCGGTTAGTCCACCCGTTCGGTTAAAATCCGGCTGCAATATGTCGACTGCACGCTCACGAATCAGGTCAGAGAAGTCCCATTTGGTGTAACTGTGTTCCCCGCAACTCCAACGTTGGCTTGGGCGAGACCTGCGAAGATCCGCGTATAAATGCACATGCTGCGGCATCAGCGCCTCCTCTATCCACGAGAGGTTGAACGGTTCGAGTCGACGCGCCATTTCCATTGCGTATCCATAGTCCCAACCCATATAAGCGTCCGCAGCTAGTTCAATGTCATCACCGATCGCTTCGCGCACTGTCTTAATGAGTCGAACGTTTGCCGCCATCCCCGCATAACCGTCTCGTGGACCAAAGCCGAATCGCTGTTTCATGGCTTTAAACCCCTGCAATACATAACTCTCGGCTTCCTGCGCGAGTTCATCCAAATCCTCCAGTGCATAGAGTCGGCTGACATAGCAGGGAACACTTTCCTGTACTCGACCTCCCAGGAGTTCTACTACACTCCTCCCCGTCAACTTTCCATGCAGATCCCATGCAGCGATATCAACAGCCGAAAGCGCTGCAATAGCTGACCCGCTCCTACCAAACCGGATGAGAGATCGATAAAGCCGCTGCCACAAACCCTCGTGGTTTTCCACATCCTGATTAACTAAGAGGTCATTAAAATACATATCGACAATTGATTTAGCGGCTCCGTTAAACGCCCCCGCCGTACCCACTCCTACGGTGCCGTCTGCAGCCCGAAGCTCCACCACAGTGCAAAAGGCTGACCCGAACCAACCTCCCGGTTTGATTTCAAAATCCGGCAGCACCGATGTATTGGTGACCAGATTTCGCCGCAAGGTATTCGGGGCACGCGAGAATCCAATCACTCGGGTCCGTACTGCTTCAATCTCCGTCACAACACCACTCCTGTCTTATGCACTTGCTCCGTCGCCATCTCAGGCTGTCCACTCGCGGCTGATCGATAAGAGGCTGCTAGAGCATCGATTGTCCAAGCACTCTCAAGTGCTGGCGCTTTGTTTCGCTCAATGCGTCCAGACATGAGATCTGCAAGATGGCGTGACGTGGCCTGAGCAGGATAAGGATCGCCTACATCGGACCCTTTTATCTCAATTGAAGAACCATCGCTGCGTTGAACGAACACCGTCCCAGCAACCAAATCTTGCAAGGCATATCCAGCAGAACCGTAGTAGCGCAATTCCTGCTGATGAGGCTCATGTGGTCTCATGTTCCCCGTAGAGCACATTGTTCCGATACCACCTTGCCAAAATTCATAAGTCAAAGCATCTGCCAGATCAACAGCAAGATCACGATGATTCATTTTTGCATAGACCTCGCGAATGGGGTCTCCCGTTATGTGAATTGCCATTCCCAAAGCGTGTGACAACTGGGTCATGGCCTGACCGCCACCGCTGGAGGCTATTGTGGAATACGTTTCCTTAGTAGGTCCGTTGATGCTCCATTGAAATACTTTCTGGTATTCATCTGGAGTCCCTCGATAGTAGGCCTCCACCATCGAGGCGAATAGACCTGATACTGCGATAATCTCCCCGATTACTCCCCCTCGGATTTCCCGCCACAACACGTCTGAAGCAACGGTGTGTTGAAAGGTAAGGCCAACCGTCAGATGTAATCCCTTGCTCTCTGCTTTTCGCGTCAGCTCCCATGCATGATCGGATTCAATTGTCATCGGTTTTTCCAACATGACATGCATCCCTGCATCCAGACACTGCGATGCAATGTCATAGTGACTTCCAGATGGTGTAGCGATCACGACTCCATCTGCAACATCAGCCATGATGAATTCAGATAGTGAGGTGTAAACATAGGGTGTCTCGAACTTGTTAGAGGCACGCTCTAAGCGGATGGCATCTGAATCGACAAGAGCCGTTAATTCAACCTCAGAATAGTTAATCAGGCTTGGAATGTGAGACTCCGTGGACCACCATCCGGTCCCGATTACTGCAATCCGTGGCACACTCACTCTGAAATTCCCCCCGGGGCAACGACCCCGCCAGGATAGCGCGAGAAAACTTCTGGATCGTAGAGCGGCAACCTGATGTCCGTTGTCGAAAGTGCCCTTTCGTAGGTCGCGAGTGCCTCGTACATATTCTCATTTATACCGAGTATTGCGCCTTCCTCCACATTTCGATAAGTGAAGAATGCATCGCTGATACACACTGTTCCAACGTTTGTATCTACCTCAACTGCAATGGAAGCACGATGATGCGTTCCAGCAAACCATGTGCGAATGCCTGGAACGACCGTGTCTTCATCTGCAAGGAGCCTTACTCGAGGCCAGGCTTCGGTCACCAGGTACACCAAAGTTGATTCATCGATGCTGTGCCATCGGGAATCATGCGGATGGTTTTTAGTGGTGTGATAGTGAATCCATCCCCGCTCACTTATGCAAATTTCCGAATTCGTGAACAAAGTGAGATTCCCTGTTGAGTAGAGCTGAAGCGGGGTGACAATAACGTGAGTGATGTCCTCTGGTGAAAGTCCCATCCGCGCCAGAGCATTTGGCACTTGCTGTTCAGTCGTTCGCTTAAATTCCCCACGATCACCTAGTGCACCCATCCACATCGAATTGATTGGTGTGAGATCTTCTGGCGGACCAGTATTCACAAGCATATTGATCCCTGGTGCCTGTATAAGTACGACCTGAAATTCGAGGTCATACCACTTATCCCAATCTGACATCCAGTAAAGTTCCGGGCCAGGAACTTGAACCGATCCAACACTCAGACTGTTCACACTAAACTTGGACATGATTGTCCACCTCCATTCGCATCTTTAGTACCTCGTCGATCAATTCATCTATGTAAGAAATTCGACTCTTTGGTATTGATCGATGTGGCTCACGCATTGTTGCCGTGGCGAGCACCCCTCGTTTTACCAATGCGCGCTTCTGCACCTCAATGAAAGTGTCTAGGTCGGTTAATTCCGCGACCAAAAGAGGCAGCATTTTTGCATAGAATTCCTTGAGGGCGGGTGTGTCCCGAGTGACTGCCAGTCGCCACGCGTGAACCATGACTTCAGGAAAGGCGCAACCAGGCATGAAGGCATCGATGCTTCCCAACGTGTAATCCTCGCCAAAGTGCACGGCGCCGTATCCGCTGATCACCGCTACTCCAGCTTCTCGTAACGAAACCGCCTTTTCAGAGATCGGCGGATCTTCAAGTTTGACCGCACTGATCAGGGGATTCTCTGCATTCATCTCCAACAGGAGATCCACGGGTAATTGAACGCCGGTCCACGCAGGCGCGTCCTGCACAATGACTGGAATATTGGCAGCGTCTGCGCACCTCATGAAGTAGTCCCGAATACTTAACCGCTGCGGAACTGTGAAACTAGGTGGAAGCAGCATCACGGCAGCTGCTCCCATGCCTGCCGCTTGCCGGCATCGGCGCGCCGCCCCCAGCGATCCACTGTGCTCACATCCAACGATGACAGGAACCCGATCCTGAACACTCTCCATTACCGTGCTCATTACAAGGCTTCGATCCGCGTCGTCAAGTTTATAAAGTTCGCCCGCAAGGCCAAAGCACGTAACAGCGTTGACCCCAGCCGCAATGTTAACCTCGACAATTTTTGCAAGACCAGATGTATCGACTTGCTCATCGGGTAAAAATGGTGTCGCAAGTACCGGCAGGCAACCGCTCAGCTTCATGCCGCCTCACTCGGGCATCCCAGTGTGCGTGAAAGCAGTCCCGCTTCATGTTGAAGGGTCCGCAATATTTTCAAACGCGTTTGGGGGGAGTTGCGCACGAACGGGACACTCACACTCATTGCCGCAATGACTTCTTTTTTGTGGTCACGGATAGGCACTGCCGTGCAGTAGACACCTGCTGTGTGTTCGCCTTCATCAAAGGAGAAGCCTGCAACCCTGATTTGCTGCAATTGAGAAAGAAGTTCGTCAAGGTTCGCAATTGTTTGACTCGTGAACATTTCGAGATTTCTTCCTTCGTATCTTTTGCGAACTTCTTCATCAGACAAGCCGCTGAGTAGCACCTTGCCGAGGGCAGTCGCATGAGCAGGCAGGCGAAGTCCGACATCGGACGCTAACTTCAAATGATGCGGAGCCTCGACCTTCGACACATAGACATTGTCAACACCTTCGAGAATAGCCAACTGCGCCGTCTCATTAATCGTGTCGCACAGAGTTTGAAGGTGTGGCAGCGCTTCCCGAACCACATGAAGCCCATGTATAAAGGCCTGCCCTACTTCAAAAGCCCTGACCCCCACGTGATAATTCCGCGTCCCTGAGTCGAATCGCAAAAAGTCCGTTTTCAGTAACGTTGCGAGTAAGGCATGGGCACTGCTCTTAGGGAGCGATAGCGTCGTGCAGATCTGACCAAATCCGGAGCCTTGCGGCCTTGAGGCGAGGAGCTCCAGTAGTTGCACCACGCGTTCAGCCGATTTGACACTCTCGGACATGATCCCTCCACTCGCATTTATGAACTTAAGTTCATAAGTGCGAAACTACCAATTCCATTGACTTGCCACAAGCCATTTTGTCCGTTTGGTTGTCTGAATCTTCTTTTCTCAATTAAAGACAGGAGTTGGTCTCAAACTTTCCGACTGATACATGACACTTGGGCCTGATTGAGGGCCAAACCTTCGTGCCGACTCCACAATTATGTGAGACGGTGGCAAACATTAGGCGAGATAACATCAGAAAAAGTGGGTCGCCCCGGGCTCGAACCGGGAACCTACGGATTAAAAGTCCGCAGCTCTGCCATTGAGCTAGCGACCCCAACCGGTGACTTGAACAATCGTGAAGCTCCTTCAAATCAACCGGCACGTAATCCTAATGGTCAGCACATTGTGCAAAGGAGACCCACCACAGCGTGAGACTCACGAGGGATTAGGTTTCGACCATGGTCAGTGGGGCGAGACGCACTTCAACCGACCTTGGCATCGGTGCAGGTGTCGGCGCTTTTTCCGGCGCATTCGGAGTCGGCGGTGGGATTCTGCTGGTTCCATTCCTGGTATTGGCCAGAAAAGTCCCACAGAAGCGAGCGCAGGCCACCAGCTTGGTCATGGTTGCCATGGCGGCAGCGGCTGGAGCCGTGAGGTACGCCTTTTCCGAAGAAGTTGCTTGGTTGCCCGCACTGGTGATCGCGATTGGTGGATTGGCTGGTGCATGGCTGGGCGTGATAATTGTTCAACGTTCACCCAATGCACTTCTTCAAGGGCTGTTCGGACTCATGTTGATGGCGGCCGGAATCAGAATGCTGTGGCCCACTGCAAACTCCGCGGTCAATGCCGATTTTGTGCCTGAATTATCCGTTTCATTAGCGATCGGGTATCTAGCAGCAGGAGTAGCCATGGGAATTCTGTCCGCAATGTTCGGTATTGGGGGTGGGATTCTGCTTATTCCACTACTTGTTTTCAGTTTCGGTTATGAACAACATCTGGCTGCGGGAACCTCGCTCGCCGTCATGTTTCCCATTGCACTCCTCGGCGCCATTAGCCTCACCCGACCAGGTCTGACTCAATGGGGCGAAGGAGCTTTGTTTGGAGCGGGCGCAATCATTGGTGCACTACTTGGAGCTTCCGTTGCACTCGCGCTGAGCGGGTCGCTGCTGCAGATCGCTTTCGGAGTCCTGATGTTGATAATTGGCGGTCAGATGGCTGTGCGTGGCTTTCGCCAATCACGGACCGGTTCAACAATCGGTTAACTTTGCTGACCCATGGACCACAACGCCCAAACGGTCGTGCGCACACTGCGCGGTTGTTGCAGGGTTGACACAACTGCGTGGGCAACATCGTCAGCGGTCATCCACTCTGCGAAGCGTGGGTCGTTTTCCACTCGGCCCGTACCCACGGCGAACTCCGTTCCCACTCCCGCGGGACAGACCGCGGTCACGCGAATCCCTTTTTCGCGAAGTTCCCGGTCGAGTGCTCCCGCGAGTCCCACTTGGGCAAACTTGGTGCCCGCATAAACGGCTTCATCGCCACCACCACGAAGGCCAGCCACAGATGACACGATCACAATGTCGCCTGCTCCAGTTGTTTTCAACATTGCTGGAACGCCCGCACGAACGGTCCACACGGTGCCGTCGTAGTTGGTATGCATCATGCGTCGGAGTTCATCGTCACTGTGGTCAAGAATTGAGCCGTACAATCCAATACCCGCGTTAGGGACAATGGAATCCAACTTTCCAAACTTTGTCACGGCAGCATCTATGAGTGCTTGGTTGTCTTCAACCGAGCGGACATCCATGGGGACAGCGACCGCATTATTGGCGCCAAGTTGCTCAACCACCCCGGCCAGGCGATCTGCATTGCGCGCACCCAGAGCTACCTTCGCCCCAAGTTCCACAAGCTGTTCGGCTGTTGCCCGTCCAATTCCCGAGGTTGCTCCGGTGATTGCAACGACGGTTCCTGCGAGATCTCTGAGTGGGTAAGCCATGTCCCCAATCCTAGTCATGCATGTTTTAGGCGCCACTATGGTTATCGGGTGAAGCGCGTAGTGATCTTTGGTTATGGTTTAGCCGGAAAAGTTTTTCACGGACCCCTGATTCGGGTAACCCCTGATCTTGAAGTCGTGGGAATCTTGACGTCTGACCCCGAACGACAAAAGAGTGCACAAACAGACTTCCCCAATGCACTCATCACGGGTGACATTGACCAGTTATGGGAACTTTCACCCGATCTAGCGATTATTGCCGGGGCGAATGTGACTCATGTGCCACTTGCCACCGAATCACTGAATCGCGGAATAAGTGTTGTTGTGGACAAGCCGATCACCCCAGATGCTCCCATTGCCCTCGCATTAGCCCAACTTGCTGAAGACAAGGGTCTTTCGTATTTCCCTTTTCACAATCGTCGTTGGGATTCGGACTACCTCACGCTGAAAGCTGCGGTTGCCCGCGGCGTCATTGGAACACCGCACCGATTTGAGTCCCGCATGCAGCGATTCCGACTTCTGTCCAAAGGTGGTTGGCGCGATCTCACCAGCGTTGAGGCAATGGGTGGGGTGCTGTACGACTTTGCCCCCCACCTGGTTGACCAAGCACTTGACCTCATGGGTCCCGTTGAATCGGTGCAGGCATTTGCCCGAACTCTGCGCGAGGTTCCTTCCTCAGACGATGACCTCGTCATGGTTCTAGGGCATGTTTCCGGTGGACTCTCTTATTTGGTGGGGTCATTGGTCTCAGCGATTCCTGCGCCCCGATTCGAACTCTTTGGTAACCGAGGCGCAGTTCGGATTGCCAACATTGATACCCAGGAGGACCACCTCAAGGTGGGCGTTATTCCCGGTGCGGGGTGGGGCGTTGAACCCACCGATTCGGTTATCGAATTGTGGGCCGTGGCTGACTCGGGGGACATCGCGAAAACTGTGGAGCCACTACTTCGGGGCAATTGGCCCCAGTACTACCGAGAGATCTCGGAATCATTGCACTTTGGTGTTCCGCCCACGGTGACCGTCAACCAAGCAATCCAGACCATGCGAGTCCTGGATGCTGCACGGGAATCGGTGATCACCGGGCACTCGGTGCAACTGACCCCTCCATCCGCACATTGAGTAGTTCCTTGACAAAGGTCAGGGTCGCTAAAAACTAGTCAACAACCACGTGGTGGACATGCTCAGTGGATCACTTGCCGAGGTGGTGAGCGTTGTGCAATCCAGCGGTTGTGCAAATGCATTGGGTGGCCCCGTTTGCGGCTCCACGCAGATGAAACCCGATGCACCGTTGAAAACAACAAACCAAGCATGCGAGTTTTCTACTTGCAATTGAAGAGTTGTCCCCCAGCGGAGATTTACCTGCTGGGAGGGAACACGAAAACAATCATCAAAGGGTGATTCAAAATTAAGTACTTGGCGAAACTCACCCGTGGGGTACAAGCCTTCGCGAACGGCAAGTTGCGCAGAGTCAACCTGCAACACAAGATTTTCTGATGAACCGAGTGAGTTCACAAACCATGGGTGCCATCCCAGTACAACTGGTACGGGATCATGGGAATCGGTGAGCGCCGTGATCTTTGATTCAACTCTGTCCGCGTAAAGATTCCACTGCATGGCAATTCGCAAGGGGGCAAACCAATCACTGATATCCGCGGTGAACTCGATACTGGCGGCATCACCGCTTTCGGATTTGTTTCCACACTCAACAGGCTGGTCTAGTAGGAGACCGTGCAAAGCAAACTCCTGATAAGACGGCGTGAGATTCAGGGATTGCCCGCTCCAATCAACGTGGTTGTTGCGAATTCGTCCCGCCCACGGAGCCATGGGGTAGCAACCATTATCCACGGGACTGGAACTCGAAGAGCCCAGTAATTGGTGGCCGTGGAATACCCATGAGGTGACCCGACCACCCTGATCGATATCAAAAGTTAAGCAGTGTTGATCGACCTCAATACTTCGCAGATTAGGAAGCAACGAGGGCAAGTGACCTCTCCATTTCATTGAGCGGATCCCGCAACAAAGCCGTGAACGCAATCTCCGCTGCTCCAACAATCGTGCTTCCGAGCGGGAGTGACGGCAGTGAAAGTCGAGCTCGTGTTTCAAAAAGCGGTCGGGAACGAGTGATCCGGGCTTCAATGCGCTCGTAGACAACAGGATAAATCTCCGCGAGGTGGCCACCTAAAACAATGACATCGGGATCGATCATGTTCAGCAAATTAGCCACACCGATTCCCACCCAATCTGCAATTTCCTGTAATCCCTCAAGCGACTCCTGATCGCCTGCCATGGCTGCCCGAACAACCTCGGGGACAGTGGACTCCGTGATGCTGGTGCCGGCTGCTCTCAGAATCGCGTCACGGCCCACTTCTGTTTCCCAACAACCCCGGTTACCGCAATTACATGCTTGACCGCGGGGGTTCACGGTCATGTGGCCGATCTCGCCCGCATATCCGCTGGATCCGGTCATGACTTCACCTTCGAGGACAAAACCTCCGCCAACACCAACGTCGCCCGACAGGTACACGACGCTGGATGCCAAGGAACCTGCACCCCGCACATATTCGGCAATCGCGCCGAGGTTGGCATCGTTGCCGAGCATAATTTTCGGTGAGGCACCGAATGCTTCAGTCATGGCTGGTTCGATCAATTCCACGAAATTCAGGTCGATCCAGCCGAGGTTGGGGGCTTTTCGCACGAGCCCTGTTTCAGCATCGATCACACCCGGGATCGCAATTCCAACTCCTACCCATGCGCAACCTTCAGGCACACCTGCAAGAAGCTCGGTGGTGCATTCGACCAATTTGCTGACCGCTTTGGCGGGGGCAAATGGGCCATCGGCGCGTGGGCGTTCCACCTGTGAAAGAACATGCCCACCCAGGGAATACGCCGCACCAACGATCCGATCCACGCGTAGATCAAATGCCACAACGAATGCGGATGTTGGAGTGGGCCGAACGACAAGTGATGGGCGACCGACGGTCCCACCGGAACCGGGCCCCTCCTCGACCAAACCCGCAAATGCAAGGTCTGCAACAAGTGCACCGACGGTACTGCGATTCAAGCGGGTGTGGGCCACCAACTCCGAACGGGTGAGTTCCCCACCTTCATGCAGGTAGCGAAGTACACGTGCCAGATTAAGGCGCTTAATGTCATCTGTATTGACTGGACGGGTACGAATCATGGGTTATCGGCATTCATGAGGTGTGAACTTAACGCATGACCCCGGTTGAACGTTTTCGCGACAGTGCGTCCGCACCTGCTGCGAGCATGAGCACGGAACCGGTGATCATCAGCTTTACACCGGCCGAGTAACCGAGCAGGCCCATGCCATTGTCAATCACAGCCACCACGGCACCGCCAATCAGTGCATCGTGAATTCGTCCGCGACCCCCAAAGAGGCTGGTACCACCAATGACTGCGGCGGCAATTGCGTTAAGGACAATGAATTTTCCGGCATTGGGATCAACCGAGGCGGCCCGCGAAGCGAATACGATTCCCGCGAAAGCGGCCGTGCCAGAACAAATGGTGAATACGGCAATGCGAATTTGGCTCACATTAATACCGGCACGGCGCGCAGCTTCCACGTTTCCACCGACTGCGTAGATGTGACGACCAAAACTCGTGCGATCCAAAACGAAACCAAAAACCAAAGTCAGAAGTGCAATAATGGGAACAATAATTGGTACACCACTCAATGGATTGAGCTCCGGATTGACACTCCTCTCCAGGCTCAATGCATAAACGGTGGCAAAACCGACAAGAGCAATTATCCCGGTCTTAATCAGGATCATGTTCACAGAAGTGGCACTAAAACCCCTGGCCAAGCGGCGCATTCTTCCCGTGTAAGCAAACAGGAAGTAGCCGCCAACCACTATTGCGTAAAACACCCAGCCCATCCAGATCGGCATGTTGTTGTTTTGAATGGCAAGGATCACCTGATTGGTAATCCGAATGTTGCCACCTTCACCAATGATCACGAGGATCAATCCTTGGAAGGCCAGGAACAGTGCCAGGGTGACCACGAAAGATGGAATACCCACCTTGGCCACCAGAAAACCAATGAAAATACCAATGACCACTCCGGCGAGGAGGGATACAGCAACCGCCACCGGCCACTCTAATCCCCATCTG
Source organism: Candidatus Nanopelagicales bacterium (assembly GCA_018402075.1). Next base: position 44,124 of record JAGYJP010000003.1, read on the forward strand.
GTCAGTCCCACGGCGAGAAGTGCGCCCGCTACGCCAGAAGTCACACCTGCGGATAAGTCAATCTCACCGAGGAGGAGAACAAAAATTAGGCCCATGGCAAGAATTACAACAACAGCGGCCTGAGTGAAAAAGTTTGCAAAGTTAAGCGGCGTGAAGAAAACCGGATTAGCCAGTGAAAAAAGAATCACAAGAATAATCAGTCCGATGACCGCCGGCAGCGAGCCCATGTCGCCGCTACGAACTTTCGCGCGATAGGCGTTCCAGGTATCGCGGATGGACAGGTTCTTTTGTTGCATGTATTTCGGCAGTTCGGTGCTCACGTCAGAATTGGTGTTTGTGCTCATGCCGACACCTCTTCACCCGAAAGAATCGCGTCTGCATCTTTCCGACCACCGGTTATGTATTCGACAACTTCACCGCTATTCGTTTCAGTGGTCTTCAATCTGGTGACCATGGTGCCTAGGTAGAGAACATAGATGTAGTCAGCGACTTGGAATACGTCTTGAAGGTTATGAGAGATGATCACAACGCCCAAGCCGTTGTCCGCAAGTCTCCTGACCAAGTTAAGAACCTGTTCGGTTTGAGCGACACCGAGTGCGGCTGTGGGCTCGTCCAGGATCACAACCTTGTTGTTCCACAAAACTGAACGCGCAATGGCCACGGTTTGTCTTTGTCCCCCGGAAAGACTCGAAACCTTCTGGCGCAGAGATGACATTGTTCGCACGGAGAGGCTCTGCAGTGTTTCGCCGGCTCTAGACTCCATATGTGCTTCGTCGAGTGCAATTCCGCGCTTCATTTCCCTGCCTAGGAACATGTTCTGAACAATGTCCAGGTTGTCGCAGAGAGCGAGATCCTGATACACAACCTCAATGCCAAGGGCAGAAGCATGTTTCGGATCTTCCAAATCGACTTCTTTGCCTTCAAAATAAATGGTTCCGCCGTCGAATGGTTGAATACCGGCCAATCCCTTAATCAGGGTGGATTTTCCGGCGCCGTTATCTCCCACAAGGGCTGTGACCGATCCAGTGTGGACCGCAAAGTCTATTCCGCGAAGAACATCGACGGCGCCAAAACTCTTGGTTACTCCTCGGACTTCGAGGATGGGCATTGAGTCATCTGTCATGTGGAAATCCCTTTTTTCGCTGACTACACACTGTAGAAGTTGATCGCAGTCTGTGGTGGGTATTTCGGGATATTGGCTGGGAAAAAATCAGTGAAGTGAACTGTGGGCTCGTGCACACGCACGAGCCCACAGCCTCACAAATAACTACTACTGAATACCGAGTTCGGTACAAGCAGCGGCTACATCGCCCGCGCAAAGTGCTGCGACATCGAAGCCATCGGTGGCAGCAATGACGTCAGAGACGTTGGCTGCGTAGATGATGACTGGATCCGAGTACTTAGCAGGAACGGTGACGCCATTGATGTCGATTGAACTTTCGACAGCAGGTGACTCGCCATTGAGCAGTGCAATTGCGAGTGCCGAAGCATCGCCAGCCTCAAGAACGGTGTTCTTGAACACTGTCATGCACTGCTTGCCAAGAAGAACGTTCTGCAGACCACCGGTGGTTGCATCTTGTCCCGTTACGGGGATCAGGACACCGTTCTTGTCGTTGACTGCAATTGCAGCTCCGCCAAGACCATCGTTTGCAGCGAGAACGCCATCGATCTGTCCACCAAGGTCGGTGAACATCTGTTCGTAGATGACTCCACCTTGCTGGTTATCCCAATCGGGGACTGACTCGTCCTTGACGGGTGTCACACCGGCAGCTGTAAGGGTGGTTTCGTAACCTTCCTTGAACATTGCGGCGTTGCCGTCAGTTGGTGAACCGTTCAGGAACACGACCGCAGCAGCAGCGGGGTCAATGCCCTTGTCGCCGAGGCACTTCAGAAGACCCTCAGCCTGCAACTGTCCAACCTTTACGTTGTCAAATGACACGTAGTAGTCAGCAGGTGCGAATGGACGGTCATAAGCGATAACGGGAATGCCCTGTGCCTTTGCCTTTTCAGCAACGGTTGCACCGGAACCATTCAGGTCAACGAGAACCATGACACCGCAACCGCCGGCGAGCATTTGATCGCCAATGGTGAGGTACTGGGTGGTGTCACCCTGTGCGTTCTGAATGTCTGCGGTGAAGCCAGCTGCTTCAAGTGCGGACTGAATTGCAGGACGGTCCTGGTTTTCCCAGCGGTCAGATGACTGACTGTCTGGGAGAATGACGCATGCATTGCCGCTGGTGCCGGCAGCTGCCTCAGTGGTTTCCTCAGTTGTCGCCTCGGATGTTTCCTCGATTACTTCAGCAACAGTTTCCGTAGCGGCATCAGTTGTGTCGCTTGAGCTACATGAAGTGAGGAGCAGTGCAGCAGCCGCGGTACCCGCGAGAGCCACGTAGAGCTTCTTTTTCATTTGTTTCCTTCCCCAGCGAGTATTTCTCGCTCAGTGATTTTCGTGCATAGATATCTATTACGAGATTCCGAGGATTCGATCTATTACTAGTTGATCGAGTGCCTCGTTTGCGTATCCACGTGCCGCTAATGCAGCAACATCGAATTGCTCATTGAGTAATCGATCGGCGGTAGCGGTGGAATAACTACCAACGGTCGATTCCGCGAGTTCGGGAACACTGGCAGCAGACAGTGCTTCTTTTACTCGGGGATCTTGGTCGAACTCGCGTGCCTTGGCAGCGAGTGCGAGATAGGTGCGCATACAGCCTCTGGCAAAGTCCCAGATTCCATCGCCCCATTCGTTGCGGTACGGGCGAGCATCGAAATGCTTCGGCCCGTTGTAGTCCGAGTTCTCAAGGAGTCGGACCAACATGAAGTCATCTTTAATACCCTCGGAACCGAAGCGAAGGTCCTGGTCGAATCGGCCAATTTTCTGGTCGTTGAGATCAATGTGATAGAGCTTTCCTTGCCACAATGCCTGAGCCACGCCTTGGAAGAAACTCAGGCCAGCCATGGTTTCATGGGCGACCTCGGGGTTGAGTCCCACCATGTCAGGGAACTCGAGTTCATTAATGAAGGCCATGGCGTGACCGATGGTCGGCAGGAAAGTGTCTCCGCGGGGTTCATTGGGCTTGGGCTCCAAAGCGAAACGGATTTCGTATTTCTTGTCATTGACGTAGCCGCACAGAAAGTCGAGTGCTTCTTTGTATCGGGAGAGTGCATCTGCCGGATTCTTGCTCGCGGCACTCTCCACACCCTCGCGCCCGCCCCACAACACATAGGTCGGTGCACCGAGTTCCGCGGCTACATCAATATTGCGCAATGTTTTTTGGATTGCATAGCGACGAACATTGCGATCATTTGAAGTGAATGCTCCGTCTTTGAACACGGGATGCCAGAAAAGGTTGGTGGTTGCCATGGAGCACACCACTCCTGTTTCATCTAAGACTTTTTTGAATGCGTCGAGTTCAGCGCGACGTTGAGATTCTGGTGCACCGAATGTCATGAGGTCGTCGTCATGGAACGACACACCCCACGCGCCAATATCGGCCAAGCCGCGAATAAAGTCCGCGTTGCTCACCGGTGGACGAGTGCTGTCGCCAAAGGGATCGCGGCCAGGATGCCCGATGGTCCACAGACCAAATGAGAACTTGTCTTCGGGTACGGGGGTTAGTCGATCACTCATGTGCTGATTTCGCCTGCCCTGTCTGTGGCTCGGATAAATTGTTGTGAGCGACAACATATGCGCAAAGTCCCTACCAGACCAGAAAAAATGGAAACTTTTCAGACACCTTCTGATAACAATCCGGTTACGAGAGCGAAACCTGAATGAAGCGTTGATAGCTGGTGGGTTCAGTGCCAAAGAACATGGACGGCTCCACCGCTTCGACCTCCAAAACGGTGGGTTCACCCACGTGGTTGTCAATCAGGTCAATTCGGGCATAAAGGGGGGCGCCGAATCTGCCTGTGACATATGCCATCACCTGATCCGCCAATTTACGCTGGTCAGGTCGCGGCGAACGAGCCGTGATGTCCTCTTGGAGGTAGAGACCGTGTACTCGCTCCGCCTCCAAATCCTTGTGAAGGAGGGGGCCCTTACGAATCGCGTGCGAATAATCACCACCTATATATAGGAGTGCTGTTTCACCGTCTACGTCAACGTGATCGAGATACGGCTGAATCATGGCACTCTTCTTGGCCGCAACAATCAGGTCAATTAAGCCCTGGGCTGCCTGCACACTTGTACTGTCCGCGGCAGATAAACGCACCGTATCCCGACTTCCAGCAGAGACAGTTGGCTTCACAACATAATCCACCGAGGGCGGGACAACCCATGTATCGTGAGCGGTCGAGACAAATTGAGTATCGATAACGGGGATACCCGCATTATGTAAATCCCGGAGGTAGGTCTTATTGGTGCTCCACGAAATTAACTCAGCAGAGTTTTTAACCTTAGAGCCAAGTGAATTCACCCATGCAAGAAATCGCGGCAGGTGGTCGGTGTAATCCCACGTATTGCGAACTATTACTAGATCAAAAGAATCCCAGTTCACCGCAGGATCAGACCAAATGACCGGTGTCGCCTCGATACCGGCTTCTGCAAAGTGAGTAATTAAAGGTTGATCATCCGGATCTAGATCCGGAAGTTCAGTACACGTTGCGAGAGCGATTCGAGTGGACACCGGTCAAAGGTACTTGGTTACTAGGAAACAACCACCACAATATTGCGTGTGGCACCATCAGGGTTGGTCACAGTAATGACTGCGGTACCCACGGAAAGCGCTTTTGCACCCGGGTTGAAGATTGCGCTTCCATCGTCATACCCCTGGGTGATTTCCAAAACCTCAGGGTTGTCCACTGAAATGACCGTATTCACGGGGTCGTCGGAGAGAATGTCAATAAAGTCACCGACAACTGCTGATGCGTCTGTCTGATCAACAGCAATAATGACCGGGGCAACATTTGCGTGGCCTCCTCGGACATTTCAGATGACGTGGTTTCGGTGGACGAATCATCGCTGCTCGAGCAACCGGCAAGCACGGCCACACCCAGAAGGCCAGCTGCACCCAATGCTGCTGCTTTGGTTGCCACGGCTGTTGTTGCCGATGCCTTGCGTGTCCTGATCATGTTTTCTCCTTGAATTGATTGAAGTTATAACTCTTTTGACGGACGCGGCTGCACAAATGTTCCACCGCCAGCGGGAAATCTACTCACATCAAGCTATTGAGTTGGGCTACCCGAGCCGCGTGTCGCCCACCATCAAATGACGTTTCAATGAACACTTGAATGAGCTGCTGGGCGATTGCCGGTTCGGTTGCCCTCTCGCCCAAGCAGGCAATATTTGCGTCGTTATGGGCCCTAGCGAGTTGAGCATCTTCGACGGTGCGCAACACGGCACCTCTAATTCCATGGATCTTATTTGCGGCCATGCAGATCCCCTGTCCACTACCGCACACACCGATACCAATCTGAGCATCACCTGAGGCAACTACTCGACCCAGTTCGGCGCCGTATTCCGGGTAATCCACCCGCTCGGTGCTGTAGGTACCGACATCGTGCACTTGGTGACCATTTTCCAAAAGCCACGCACTCAGGAAACTCTTCAAAGCGAATCCCGCGTGATCAGAGCCCAATGCAATAATCATCATTATCCTTCGGTTCGGGGAAAACCTCCCTGCGCGACCATTCTCCCACCATGAAAGTATCCACTTGTGAACCAACCCGAGCCAGGCTCAAAACCCATCATTGTTGTAGTTGGCAGCCTCAATACCGACCTCGTGCTTCACATTGAACACTTCCCCCATGAAGGGGAGACCGTGCTCGGAGATTCAATGACCCAAGAACCTGGGGGTAAGGGTCTGAATCAGGCAGTTGCCGCGAGTCGGGCGGGCGGGTCGGTTGCGCTCATCGGTGCCGTCGGTGCCGATTCATTTGGTCGTCACCTAAAGGAAGTGCTCGCAGCCGAAAACGTCAAAGATTTCGTTGACACTGACCCAACCCATGCGACCGGAACTGCGGTAATTGAGGTCGAGGCAGGCGGTGCGAATCGAATTATTGTGGTAGCTGGCGCGAATGACCATGTCAACGCGGATCGCGTTGAGGAACAGCTGCGGGCCCTTTCCAGCCAACATCGCATTGGCGTTGTTTTGGTGCAAGGTGAAATTGATCCTGAAGCAACCGAACGCGCTCTTGTGGTGGGTCAGGAACTTGGTGCACTGACGGTTCTCAACCCTGCACCCATGCGCGATTTCCCTCGGCGCGTATTTGCCAGCACCGACTACCTGATACCCAATGAATTTGAGGCCCGAGAACTGGCCGCTCTCTCAGATTTGCCATTGACCTCCATGCTCGACTGTGTCGAGGCCGCTAACTCCATGGTGGATCTTGGGGCAAAGAACGTGATTGTGACTCGGGGTGAGAAAGGGGCCGTGTGGGCAAATGCCAACGGCTCCGGTCAGGCCGGTGCATTTCGAATTGTGCCGGTGGACACGGTTGCCGCGGGCGACTCCTTTTGCGGGGTTTTTGCCTGCGCCATCAATGAAGGTCAGCCCTTTTCGGAGGCACTTCGTTGGGCAAGTGCAGCAGGTGCATTGACTGCAACTCGAGCAGGCGCAGTGACTTCTTTGCCTCAACGTGCAGAGATAATGGAGCTTCTCGACCTCACCGACTAATTAGGTGCCGGAAATCCGACCGTAATTGGTGTGCCGTTCCGAGTTATGGTCACCATGGAATCGCCAATTGTCACGGGCACTGAGTCAGCGGACCCGCGCGGGACGAAAACTGTGATCATGACTTCCTGCCCTCCCTTTCGCGGAAGTGTGACGGAGCGAGATAACACTGCACCAGGTGCCTTCACACCCCAATCGGTTGTATGCCAGGCAATTGACGAACCCTCACGAGCCTGAGCAATATCCCAGATACCCACACCCGCCTGAACAATGTCAACTTTCTGCTCCCCTGACACCATGGTCAACTGGCCATCAGCATTGCCCTCCACGCCAACACCTGGACTCAACTGCCAACGCTGGGTGACATTTCGAGGTGCGTAGTTCTTTCGTTGCTTCTTGGGAACCTTGACCTTGGCACCATTGATGTAGTCCACAACAATAAGTGCGTCTGCCGAGCGAACATATGTCACACAGCGAGTGACTTCAGTTCTCTTCCACGCTTTATCCACCAGGCATGAATAGTCATTTCCCCAATATTCGAGTCAGTGCGCCCTTGTGTTTTGACAACACCTTTCCACCGGCTGTAACCGGTATTGGACACGGTAAAAGTTGAGTGCGCCTCACGCTTTTTCACGAATGAGCGCAGTGCACTGGAGTTGTAACGGAATGGTCCAGGATCGCCAATCCACTCCACCCCGCGTGAAAACAGCGTCAGGGATCCGCCGTCATCATGTGTGTGCGCGGTGGCGGGACGCTCACCCTTAAAGCGAAGTGAGTAAAAAGTATCCGGTTGACCTTGTCCGCTAGGAACCCAAGAGTATCTGCCAAAAATGTAACCACCGCTGTATGCCGTGTAAGTCGGGGTTGGTGGAGTTCCCACAGCGCCGCGGCTGCGCAACCAGTCTGCGCGCCAATCACCGACTCCGAAAGTGTTTCGCAGCGGCACCGACACGGTGTCGCCTAGCGACTCAAGTGTGAAGTCGGGTCGAACAGCTTGTGACACAAAACTATATAACTGCCCACGCAATTGAGGAATGGGATCCGCTGGAATACCGCAGGTATTGGCAGCTGCCTCAATCTGGGAGAGAAGCTTCTCCATATACATGGCGTAATGAGGTGAGCCTTCAACATCGCTTCCGTCCTCGTGAATCACGCCACGTGCAATTGCAACAAGGTTTCGCCATGCTGCGTTGCGTAAATCAACGTCACCAACATAACAAAACGTCGCCAGTGCCCCGGTCTGACGTACCAAATCAGTGTTGTTGGCCCCGATCGCAATATCTTTGTTTCGGCGATATGAACGCCACATGCTGGCTGCATCACGAACTGCTGCTTGTTGGATTTTTGGATCGCCCAATGTCTGTGCGGCGCACGCAAGTGTTTGAGTTCGCAGCCCACCGTAGATCGAGCCATCAATCCATTGGTACATCAGTTGCCGAAATCGGTCCACCATATTTTGATTCTGAGTGTTGACCCCGCGATACAAAAGTGGAAGTGCCCAATCAAGGGAATGAATGTGACGATTGCCGGAGAGGTCAGCAGAAGCCTGTGCTCGCCAATTTGGTTGCTGGCTGAGTTTGTAAACACCACCCTTACCCATATCAACCGTGCCATTCATTAATAACTGGGCTTCGGTGCGTTGCTTCTTCACCGACATGGGGAACAGTGCCGTGCACCAGGATCCGATACTCGTGGGCATGACTGAAGGTGGTGTTACTACCTCAACGAGTGGCGTCTCAACGGGCACCGTCTGAGCCGGCACCGGTTCAGCAGGTGGAGTGACTTCTTCAGCAACACTGGGGATGGCTGACATGGAAAGCACCAGAGAAACACTGACTAGACCCGCGACCAGCAGCCTTGTAGCTGTTCTGTGTTCGCGCGCTGAGGGAAGTTGACCACGTGGGTCCAGCGAGGACATGTACTCCATCATCACCCGAAGTACCCATGCTCTGTCAAGTCAGGGTACGGCCCGGGCGTGTTTGCTTATGGCAATTCAGGTTCAGCGTCAGTTGTCGCGGACATTCGCTCGGTTGCTGCCTTCATTGAGGGCGATGTTGGACCGAGCACCCAGCCCAAACTCCCCAGCATTGCCGCCACGGCTGGTTTCACCACGGCAAGTGGAATCTTCGGCACATTAATGAGTGATCGTTGACTATCAGTCATGGTTGCCGCCGCGCCCGCATAAAGGATGCTGTACGGCGCTTTTGCTGGAAGTGGTAATGGCGCATTTCGCACAAAGCGAGCCGTGCGTTCAGCTCGTTTCCTCCCATGAGATCTGGCTTAAAGTCTCGAAGTTGTTGTTTCAACTCCGCATAGCTTCGCGGCGGATTCTCCACCCCCACAAGTTCGCCAGCCTTTGCCCATTCACGCACATATTGATCTGGTCCACCAGGAATTGGACCTCCCCACACTAAATGTGTGGACAAGAAAGAGTCAGTAAATGCAACGTGGACCCAGCGCAACAGATCGGGGTCATTTGCAGAGTAGTCAACTTTCTCGCCATGGCTGTTGATGTACTCGCCTGAAACTTTTCGGTGCATGCCACGCACGCGCGCACACTCCCGCTCCGCCATGCTCGTGTCACCGAAAGTCACAACGGTCAACCACTGGGTTGTTCCTGCTAGTCGACCGAGTGGATCCTGTTCGTACCGAGAGTGTTCATCTACTCCGGCTAGGGCACCTGGGTGCAAGGCCTGCATGAGCAGTGATCGGACACCTCCCACAAGTGTGGGTAGTGAGCCATGTACCACCCAAGCTGCAGAACCCGGTCCAAAAAGCCTTCATCTGTGCCATGACTGAGTTGTTGCACCCAATCTGGAGTGCCATCGGGCTCACCAGAAACGATTGACCGGAACCCGGCGGCCGCCTTCTCACGCAGCAGGTTCAAAGGGGCAAGATCTAAGGGCACGAGCTCACTCTGCCTAAAAATGGACAAAACCGCATGTTGAAAAGCCTAGGGTGAAAAAGCCAGCCCGCCGCAAATCGGGGGTATGCGGCGGGCTGGTTGATACATGTGGATTTATTAATTACTCACGGTGCCTACTCTGCTGCCACCAGTGTGAGCGGAACGGTTATCGTTTCTCCGTTGCGCAACACGGTCAGTTCAATTGTGTCACCCGGTGCGTTAGCTCGGATCGTGACGATCAAAGCTGTGGGGTCAGCCAGGATCACACCATCGACTTTTGTTATTACATCGCCACTCTGCAGACCTGCTAAGTCAGCGGGTGATCCGGGAGTTACCTCGGCCACCTCGCCACCGGGTCCTTGGAAGGACGTGTCCAGCTGCACGCCAATGATCGGGGTCTGGGACGTACCCGTATTAATAATTTCGTCGACGATTCGTTTGGCGGTATCAATCGGAATGGCAAAACCTAATCCGATATTTCCGCTGCCCGCACCCAATCCAAGTGTTGCAATTGCGGAGTTAACTCCAATTACTTCACCGGCTGAGTTAACCAAGGGCCCGCCGGAGTTACCGGGGTTGATTGCGGCATCGGTTTGAATGGCATTGATATAAGCGGTATCGCCCTGACCACCAGCGGTGACCGGACGATTCAGTGCAGACACAATTCCTGAAGTAACCGTGCCCTGCAGTCCTAGCGGTGAACCAATGGCAATCGCCAGGTCACCCACATTGATTGCATCCGATGACCCGAGGGTGAGCGCAGAGAGACCTTCGCGATCTACTTTCACAACCGCCAGGTCGTAGCCTGGATCGGAACCCACGAGTTTCCCGGTAGCCGTGGTTCCGTCTGCGAATGTGATGTCGATTGTTCCGTTTTCACCGGCGGGACCGGCAACGTGATCATTGGTCACGATGTATCCATCGCTGCTGACAATGAATCCTGTTCCGGTTCCTTCGCCACCAGATCCTTCGATATTGAGTTGTACAACGGCCGGCTGTACAGCTGCAGCTACCGCGGCGATACTTCCCGCTGCAGGCTCAACACTTCCGCTGGTCGCCACGGTGATTGCCGTGCTTGAGCCGCTGTCGGCCAGGGTGTACCCAACCGCGCCTCCCACTGCTCCCGCAAACACTGCGGTTGCGGCAACCCCGGCAATCAACAGCCCCGTGCGCGACTTGCGTGGCTGCTCTGGTGCGAAAGACGTCAAAGGTTGCGTAGGCTGTGCCGCGAAAAAGGATGGCTCCGGGTTGAAATCATTCATGGGGGTGTGCGGTGTGATGGTCATGTGCTCTCCTAATTGTTGCGTGTCTCCATTGGACACCCCAAATCTTCAATTGGCTCCACCAAAACGGCAAAATCACCAAGCCCTTACCCAGCCTTTACATTCCCCTTACATAAATCGGGATCCACTACCCTGAAGCGGTGCACCTGCTGACCGGAACGAGCGCCGCGGCCGAACTCTTGGCAACCGGATCCCTCGTGGTCATTCCCACGGAGACGGTGTACGGGCTCGCCGCCCACGCAGAAGATGAATCCGCGGTGAATCGAGTTTTCACGACCAAGAACCGCCCCAGTGACCACCCACTGATTGTGCATATTGCGAACTCAGTGTGCCTGGACTACTGGGCCGTGAATATTCCCGATTACGCACGTGACCTGGCAACTGCATTCTGGCCCGGACCCATGACCCTGGTTCTCCATCGCAACACCCCGGCTGGTGACTTCATTACCGGCAACCAGGAGACGGTCGCCCTGCGAATTCCCAATCACCGGCTCGCGCTCGAGATCATTAATCAACTCGGAGTGGTCACGAATAATCCGTGCGCCGGTATCGCAGCACCCAGTGCAAATCGGTTCGGCAAAGTCAGCCCAACAACTTTGGAGCATGCGCGACAGGAGTTGGGCGCCTACCTGAGCAGCACAGATGCCGGTGTTGACGGCGGCCCTTGCAGCATTGGAATTGAATCAACAATTATTGATTGCACGGGAGAGTCACCAATTATTTTGCGCCGGGGCGCCATTACCGAACATGACATTGAATCGATTGTGGCTCTTTCTGAATCGGACAACTCAACGGTGCGAGCACCCGGGATGCTGGCATCACATTACGCCCCCACCGCCACCGTGAAAGTTGTAAACACCGTGAACGATATTGAACTCCATGCAATGGGTGCATGTCTTCTCGCGCCCAGTGATGTAAGCACCCCAGTAGGAGTAACACGCATTGGGTCGCCGCGCGATGCGCACGAATACGCGCAGATTCTTTACAGCTCTTTACGCGATGCTGACCAATTACACGCTCATGTAATTTATGTGATTGCCCCCGAAGGGTCCGGCATTGCAGCAGCGGTGCGCGATCGAATATCACGGGCAGCTCACCAATAAATTCACACCGATTATTTAGGTGCAACTTATTTTGGAGCCATGCGCAGCGCTGCATCCAACCGAATTGTTTCACCATTCATGTACGCATTCTCACAAATTGTTTGTACCAGGTGAGCGTATTCGTCTGGCAAACCCAAGCGGTGTGGAAAGACGGGAGTCGCTGCCAGTTTCTCCTTCAGTCCCGCTGGCATAACATCGTAAATAGGAGTGTCGAAAAGTCCCGGTGCAATTGTCATGACGCGAATGCCGACAGGCGACAGGTCACGAGACAGTGGCAACGTTAATCCAACAAGTCCGCCTTTGCTGGAACTGTAGGCGGCTTGGCCGATCTGACCATCGAATGCGGCTAGTGATGCTGTCAACACAACAACACCGCGCTCACCATCTGTATTAGGTTCATTCTTTGCCATCTGTTCAGCAGCGAGTCGAACAACATCGTAGGTACCAATTAGGTTGATGTTGATCACTCGGCGGTAGTTGTCAATCGAAGCCGCCTTGCTATCGCGATCCAGTGTTCGCTCTGCCCACCCAATGCCCGCGCAATTCACCGCAGCATCAAGCCGACCGAATTTATTCATTCCCGCATCTATTGCAGCACTGATCGCATCGGTGCTTTGCACATCGACTTCAACCGCGAGCGCCCGATCACCCAATTCACCAGAAAGTTTTTGGGCCGCCCCTAAATTTAGGTCGGCAATGACAACCCCACCAGCACCGTGGGCCAGCACTCGACGTGCAACTGCCTCACCCAAACCTGATGCACCACCGGAAACAAAAAGACCGAGTCAGAAATTTTCATGGTGCAACCCTAGTAAGCACCCAATTCATGCAGCCGTGCATCGCTAATTCCAAAATGGTGAGCCACCTCGTGGATCACGGTCACCTTCACCTGATGCACCACATCTTCCTCGGAACTACAGGTTCGGAGAATGGGCAACCGATAAATGGTGATTCGATCGGGCAGCGCCCCGGAATATCCCGTTCCCCGTTTGGTCAGTGGGATACCTTCATAAAGACCAAGTAGTCGAGGGCGTCCAGGTTTCTGGTTCTCCACGAACACCACCACGTTGTCCATCAGGCGACTCAATCCCTCTGGGATTTCATCCAGCCCCAGGGCCACCAATTCTTCGAAGCGTTCCATTGGCACTTCCGACTCCGCCACCATGCCCTTACTCTCACATCCACCGCATTCACTCGCATCTGTGAGGGTCTAATTCCCAAGGGGTCGGCGGGAATCGAATCAGGTCTCTCCCCTACACTTTTCCAGTTGCACCAGGTCCCCATCGTCTAGTGGCCTAGGACGCTGCCCTTTCACGGCGGTAACGCGGGTTCGAACCCCGCTGGGGATACGGTTCCGCGCAGTGCACTTTGTGCGGATTCACAGTTTGGCCCCGTAGCGCAGTTGGTTAGCGCGCCGCCCTGTCACGGCGGAGGTCGCCGGTTCGAGCCCGGTCGGGGTCGCTTAGTTCGGAGGCAATCCGAACTTGTTGGCCAGGTAGCTCAGTTGGTACGAGCGTCCGACTGAAAATCGGAAGGTCGACGGTTCGATCCCGTCCCTGGCCACCACAAATCCCCCACAAAAACAGCTTTCTTGCCAGTTCGCAAATTGCTTGACATGGCAATTAGTCACTAATTTGTCACAGATATTTTCTTCCTTGCGTCCCTGTGGACAACCGCTCAAGAGCGTTTGCCACCGCTTGATGACCGTGATCGCCCTGTACGTAGATCCGGTGACAAGTAACTGGATCGTGACCGAGGTAGGAAGCAGCTGCATCGGCCGGTACACCATAAAGAGTGGACAAAAGCGTCGCCCTACCGAGTATCGATCAGATTCACCGGGCCTATTCCCACTCGGATAGCGAATCGAACGTCTCTAGTTGTGCTCACCTCGCACCGCTCTAGACTGGCGCTTCCGATTGTCGGTACACTTCGCCGTAAGCAAAGGCAGGTCAGCACCCTGGAGGAATAAATGCTGCGACGAATTATGACTGTGGTCCTAGGCGCGGGAATGTGCTTTTTGCTGCGACGTCAACCTCCCACGCTGCTGTTGACGTGACCATCGACCAAGTCACGGTTGCCCCGGCCAAGTCGGGGGCAAGTCCGCGAACGTGATCGTCGCGTCCACGGTCACACAGCAGCAATACGCGGACATTTCCTACGACGTGACTTTGACTGGCTTCACTGCGAAAGGCACCTTTGCGTATCGAGATGGTGCGTGTCCGAAGAAGCTCATTAAATACAGGGGACCGGGGACTGTATTCCAGTGCGGTTGGGCCCAGCAAGGGAAGGACTCGGTGCTCAACATTTCGATTCGCGGCACATTCCCTTCCTCCTCCGTGCGAGTCAAGATCAACCGGAAAGCGGTCGTAACGCCAAAGAAGGCAGGGGATTATCCCGTATCGGTGTCCAGTTGGGCCTTCTCACCCGTGACCACATCGGTGGCAATCAAGTAGCGCAGGTCAGGGCGGAACTCGCCATCAACCATTAACTGCCCTGTCAGGGCTCTGTTAGGGATACTTTGGTGGTTGTTTAGTTTTCTTTCGTTAGTGGAGCGGGAGAGCCTTCGCCGTTCCCATAATTCGGTCATCGTTGGTCGAGCCCGACCCGCCCCACGTCAATTCGTATATGGCTAGCTGATTTGGGAGACTGATCAACCCGACAGCGTTCAAATCGTCTCTATCAAACCCATAGGCACAGAGAGATGAAAAAGCACAACATCGAGTTGCCCCTAGATGTGCAGCCACCACAGGGACCAAAACCAGTTGGGGATTCGTGTCACTATTTTGTCACAGACGTAGCGCAACACCCTACGGTTCGATCCCGTCCCTGGCCACATCTGTGCAAAACAGTGTTCAATCTCTTTCAAGCGCAGTATTGCGCGCTGAAGAAGTTGGGGGTTGCCGGTAGCGTGAGGTTTGCGTTGGGGTTTGCGTTGGGGTTTGCGTTGGGGTTTGCGTTGGGGTTTGAGTTGGGGTTTGAGTTGGGGATTGTGCTGGTGTATCCATCTGACCGCTGACCAGGCTGGGGGTGGCCGTGCTTACCTATTCGGGCATGTGGTGGGCTGAAGGGCACCGGTTCGTGTCGTGGACCGCGCCCAGTATCGAAGCGATCAAGAACACCAAGGAAGCTATTGAGGTTGCGCGAGTGCCTCGGATCTCTCGCTCCTGTGCCAATGTGCGGGGCCACGGTGGTGTCAAACGCGGTGTCGTGTTCGTGCACGCCCGCTTGCGGGCTTTACCTTTCATCGCCCGATTTGATATTCGCTCGTACTACGAAACGATGGATCACTCGGTCCTGAATCGGATCATCACAGATGCACTAGTGCCACCGAAAATCGTCTCGGTTGTGCAGGAATACCTCGCAGTACCGGATGTGCGCTCCACCGGTCGCGGCATGGTCGCCGGCGGCAGCCTGTCTCCACTATTGGGTGCCATCTATCTCAGCCCACTGGATACAGCCATCGAAGACCTACGTGAGCATTGCGATGTCGACTACATCCGTTACGCCGACGACTACATCATCATGGCGCGAACCCGATTCCTACTTCGACGGGCGATCGCCCGCATGCACCAGGTCCTCACCGACCTTCGGTTACAGGTTCATCCCGACAAAGATTCATTGGACGGGCAGAAAGGGGTGTGATTTTCTGGGATTTGTTCTGCACCCGCACCGGCACCTTGAGCCCTCGCCGGTGAGCATCCAGCGCCTGTGTGAACGTGCCCGTCGGCTTCATGAGCACGGAGCCGACCACCATCGGCTCCGACGATACGTTCACCACTGGCACCTGTGGTTCACCAGCGGCCTTGGCCACCTCGCGGGCCCACCAACAAACGAATCCAGATACTGGCAACTCGTCATCGAACATTGCGGTCTTGACCTACCGGTGCACCCAGGTCAATGAACACCCGCCCACCAATCACCCACACCGTGCACCACCACCACGGGTGGGTTAGCCAACCACGCCCACTCTCCTACCCTCTAGCGGCAGCGGGCTCAATGACGTGGAAGCATCGAAGCGCAATGCCACCCGCGACGGCCCCGAGCTGCTCCTCGGTGAGGTCAGCATCAGGGTCGAGTAGGGCCGGCACGGTGATGATCAGTTCAGCGGCATCACCTTCACGTGCAGTCACCGTGAACCACTCCGGTAGGTCCAGCCCCGCGGCTGCTAGTACTGCTTTGGGGTCGGCAAGGAAACGTTCCCGCGCATCCGCATCAGTCACCACAGGGGCAAGCGCCGCTAAAAAACCTTGAGCATCCATACATCCTCCACATGTTGAGTAGTTGCCGAAACGATACACCCCAACAATCAACTGGGGGAAGGAATCTGCCTATCACTTAGTGAACACCCAACTTTCTTCAGGCAGGAGAAGACAACTAGCGCAGCAGGTAACCCCGCGACCGGTCTAAAAGCAATGAATATCTCGATAAGTGGAGTCAGTTCGAACCCGATAGCGTGCAAGTCGTCTCCATCAATCCAATAGTTACCGAGAGATGGGGGAAATAGCGAGTTGCCCCTAGATGTGCAGCCACCACAGGGACCAAAACTAGTTGGCGAATCGTGTCACTAATTTGTCACAGACGTAGCGCAACACCATGATTGATAGTGCTACATAAATACTGCTTTGCGAGGAAATTGCTTTACATACTGAAGCACTATGGAGCACAGAGACGCTACTGTCACTGACTGAAAATCGGAAGGTCGACGGTTCGATCTCGTCCCTGGCCACTACGAAAACCCCTTGAAGGCCAGAATTTCAATCCGCGATTCCCTCCGAATAGCAGGAGATGCGCCCTCATCAATTTTTCAGGACTAACGCATAGATAACTAGCCCGTTTGAGAGTTTCGGACGTGGCAACTGGCGTCATCTCGACGAGGTGAGAATGCGGAAAGTATCCGCTCCCGCAACGCGAAGGTCCGGCGAGAGTGCGAGCCAGGCCGGGTTGGTGGGATCCGCGAGTGCCGTGGCCAGAACTCGCAGGCGCTTTCGGTCACTTCCGCCCAGGCGGTGGAGTTCGGTGGCGTGATTGGTCATGCAGGCAGCGAGCACAGCGGCGTCCTGGAGGTGACGTTCCCTCTCCCTGTTGTCGGCGGTGTAGGCAGCACTCTTGAGGATCAGTGCTCCCAGCTCATCCGGCACAGTGATGCGGGCCGAATCGTTGCTGATGGATTTCAATTCGCAGGTCATAGTTCGACCCAATGCCTGTGTACCGCCCTCAACCTCGAACATCGGGCGACCATGTAGTCGCCGCATAGCAGTGGGTCCAGCGTGTTCCGGAACCATCACGTCAATCTTCTCTACACCAATTGCCGTATGTCGCACGTATCGATAGTGCGGGCTTTGCTTGCGACGAACATCACCAGGTTCCTGCAGGACGTAGCCCAGGGTGGAGATCGCACGATCCGCTTTCATCACCACTGAGGAAGACAATTCAATGTCTAACAGGATGTCCAGATCTATCGTTGGCCGAACCGTATCGATACCGTTGGCCATTGCATGTAACTGCACCATCAAGCCACCAACCAGTATCCGCCTACCGGCTCATCGATAATCACCACGCGCGAAGAATCAGACATCAGAATTCCTCAAGCAATTCCGTAATGAATCTCAGGCCAGCCGCGCGCTGCCGAGCGTCTAGGGACTCTGCAAGGTCCAGGGCCACGATGAGCGACTGAAAATCACCCCTGAGCAGAACTTTCATATCTGTTACTCGCAAAGTGACATTTCCAGTCGCGTCCTCAACCAGATGACACGATTTAATCAGCTGCCTAACACCCTTCGCACTTATATAGCCATCGACTGAATCACTTGCCTTCATCGCAAGACCGAATTCCTGAGCGAGTTGATCATTCGAATCGATGGCCGACGCTCCCGTGAGCATCACACTTGCAGTGACCTGGTCGAGAAACGACTCCGATGCGCGGTATCGCTGCACCACTGCGCGCCGGCGCATACCTTGAACAAGCCCTTCTGCAGTGATCTTCACGAGTCTCTTCCGAGTGCGCGAGCGCTCAATCGTCGTTCCCAAATTGGTGTCGCCCTTGCTCAGAAATTCCAAGACCAACTCGATAGTTGCCTGGGTCCAAGGCCGACCACGGCTGGTCTTCTGGACTTTAAGGCGTTGGACCGAGAGGGCATCAAGTAACTTGACGCGGCCAATAGTCCCCACTTGGGTGATGGCACCCGTGGCAACGAGGCGCTGAACCTGCCTGGTTCCTACACCAAGTTGCCGGCTCGCTTCAGCGGTGCTCAAGAGGCCTCCTTGTTCAGTCATGACATATATAGTCGCAGTAACGACTTATTTTGTAAACCCGCCAGAGTTACTAATTTCGCAAGCGGGGGCTCCCACCATGAGCCCGCGGGTTTTCCCTCCGATTGAACCCGACTAAAAATCGGAAGGTCGAAGGTTCGATCCCGTCCCTGGCCACCGCACCTTTTGGATGAGTGACTTGCCTGGCTGTCCGCTGCTAAGTGGCACAGGACTTGCATTGTCGTACGTTATTCCGTACGCTCGTTTCATGTCCAACACGATCACAGCGACAGACGCTCGAGCAAAGCTCTACAACTTATTGACCGAAGTCAACACCAGTCATATGCCTATCACGATTACCGGCAAGTCCGGCAATGCGGTCCTAGTCTCCGAAGACGACTGGAACGCCCTGATGGAAACAGTGGCGTTGCACTCCGTTCCAGGCCTTGTGGAAGACATCAACTCCGGGCGAGATGAACCGATCGATACCACCCCGTTGACCTGGTGACCTACGAACTGGCCTTCACCACTCGTGCCCGAAAAGATGCAAAGAAGCTCACAAGCAGCGGGCTACAGCCACAAGCTCAGCGGCTCCTTGACGTTATTGCCGACAACCCATTTCGCAATCCACCCCCGTACGAAAAGCTTGTCGGAGACCTCAGGGGCGCTTACTCACGGCGCATCAATCTTCAACATCGCCTCGTCTACGAGGTGTTGGAATCTGACCGGATCGTTCGAGTTCTTGCAATGTGGACTCACTACGAATAACGTCAACAGCTGACAGAGATCGGACGCTTTTCACTGCAGCCATTACACGTAATGCGCTGACCTACCAATACACCAACGAGTGAATGATGGGACTGACGGGAAGCCCCCACCTTCGTATTCCGGGGCTGAACTCCCTAAACGTGGTCGAATCAATTAACGATGAGTTATAATACGCTGCGTGGCTTCGTTGCGTACTTCTACGGCCGCTACACCCGCATCGAGCCGATGACCGCCCTCGAGCACACGATGCACTACACGCTGTCGGCCGATGAGTTCGCGGCACGTGACGAGACGGGACCGAGCCACCGCATCGTCATCGATGTCGAGGATCGTGGCGGCGCCACCTGGGTGAGGTTCTCGCAGTTCGGTGAGCTGCCCGAGGGCGAGCCCGATCGCGCGAAGGCAGGCATGGGGAGCTACTTCGACTCACTCGGTCAGTTCCTGGACGAGTGGAAAGCCAGCCTGCCCTAAGGTGGCACGGTGACGAGTCGCAATGGCTACATGCTGTCCGGGGGCCTGGCTGAGCGGGGCTACGACTGGTGGTGGCACTCGCTTACGGCCCACCACGAGGTCACGGGCGAGCCGCGCGGATTCTTCTTCGAGTACTTCGCCATGAACCCGTTGCTCGGCGGCGACGAACCAGTGCTGGGGCAACTGCCGGCCAACAGGGCAAGCGGAAAGCGTCCGTCCTACGCAATGCTGAACGCCGGCGCATGGGGGCTTCGTCCCGTCCAAATCCACAACTACTACGGGATCAACGAAGCGTCCTTCGACCCCGAGCGACTCGATGCGCGTATCGGCGAAGCAATCGTCACCGAGGGATCGCTTTCGGGACGGGCTGTCACGACTGACGAGGATGTGCGAACCCACCCCGAGTGGATGTCGGATGCCGGCGACATCGAGTGGGACCTCACCGCGAAGAAGGTGCTCACCTACGACCTCGGGTTTGCCGCGAGTCGGCCATTCCGGTGGTCGCGCGCCTTCCAGATGTTCTGGCATGTGCAGGGAGTGAAGACCGAGTACTCCGGCACGATCACCCTCGATGGCGAGCGCTACCTCGTGACGCCGAGCACGAGTGCCGGCTACCAGGACAAGAACTGGGGCGAGGACTTCACGAACCCGTGGATATGGCTGAATTGCGCGAACTTCACCCGCATTGGCAGCGATGAGACTCTCCCGTTGACCTGCCTTGATGTCGGCGGCGGAACTCCGATCGTGTTCGGGCGCCGGTTGCGACGCAAGCTCATCATCGGCTTCTTCCTCGAGGGTCGGCTCTTCGATTTCAACTTCTCAAAGTTTTGGACGCGCCCGGGGCAGCGGTTCGAATGCACGACCAACGGCGACTCGATCACGTGGGAGATCGAGGCCTGGACCCGATCGGCACGTATCGAGATCGAGTTCAGCTGCCCGAAGAACGAGATGCTCTTCATGAACTACGAGAATCCAGATGGAGAGCACAACCACCGCGAGTTGTGGAATGGCGGCAATGCGCGCGGAACCGTCAGGATCTTTTCCCGGAAGAGGGGTCGAGAGACCCTCATCGGGGAGTTCGCCGGGACTCACGGCGGGGGAGAGTACGGCGAGTACGCATAGGGCTGGCTCAGCGCAGGAAGAGGGCGGTGAGGCGCCGCGTCGTGAGGGCCGCCCCGATGACGGAGAACGCGACGAAATACAGGACGTTCACCGCGAGACCGAGATCGAACTGGCCGAACCAGATCGATCGAACCATCTCGATGGCCTGGGCGAGCGGGGTGACCTCGATCACGGGCTGCAGCCACCCCGGAGGGAATTAGCGCAGCGATGGTTGCGGCTGTGCCTAGCGGGAGATTCGACCATCTAGAGACGGGCCTCTAGTGACGATGCCCGCGTCGCGATCGCGCGCGAAAAGTTGGGTTACGGAGTCCCGCAGCGGCTCACGGATGACGGCTCGCGTTGGGTTGAACATACCCGCGTACCCGTCGCCGCCGTTCACCATGTAATCGATGGTGGAGACCGTGAAGATGCGGCCGTCTCGGGCGATCGGCGTGCCGTCCTCGAGTGTGACCTCAAGGATCCTCGCCCCCTCCCGCTGATCGGGATCGAACCGGAACCGGAAGCCAGATATCTGCGGGAACCGGCCCGAACCCGGGTAGTCAGACACGCCGTTTTCCAGCGCCGCCCAGAGCTGCTCCCCGGACATCTCCGTTACTGCGACGTTGTTGTCGAAGGGCATCACTGATTGCAGATCGCCCAGTGTGATGTCGAAAGGACCGGAGTTCGAGTTTGTGGGTCGACGCAGACTGGTGTTCTTGGGAAGGTATGTCGCAGCAGGGAGTGAGTCACGGATCCCACCACCGTTGATAAACGCGAGCTGGGTCTGGTACCTGGTGCGGATCGCCTCAGCGATCAGATCACCCAGAGCACTTTCTCCTGATCGCTCTACCGGCGGGTTGCCCCCTCGTGGTAGCACCTTGTCCAGTGAGCCCACCACCTGATCGAGTCGATCACCCAGCAACGTCCGGTAGCGGGTAACCAGTGCTGCCGTGCGAGGGTCAGGGGTGAGGCCTGTCAGCTGCTTTGCCGTTACGAATGAAGGATGGGATCCCCACACCCGATCCGTCTGCGTGTTCACACACACTGTGGTCCGTGAATACACCTGTCCTGAGTTGGGCACCTCCACCACGGACGATCCGCCGATTACGGATGCGAACTGCTGGTGCGAGTGCCCTCCATAGATCACGGCTGCGCCGGTGAGTGCACTTGCCAGTTCGATGAGGCGACCCTCGGCAACTCCGCCCTTGTTCTCCTGCCATCCCTGATGCAGAAGAGCGACGACGAAGTCAGCCCCTGCACGCTTCGCCGCATCTATCTGACGTTGGACGGGTCGAGCCGAGGTTTCGATGTTCAAAGACTTGCGCCCTTGGATCCCGTACGCAAGGTTCTCGGCTCGCACAACCTCAAGAGTGTCCTCCGTATTCATTCCGACGAATCCGACGGAGACACCATCTCGCTTAATGATGACGTAAGGCTCGACGCCATTCTTCTTCCCCTGCAAAGGAGCGAGTGTGTCGTAGTTCGACGCGACCCACCGGAATGTTGATAGATCGAGCATGGAACGCAGGTGCGTCAACGGGCGATCGTGCTCATGATTGCCCAACGTGGAGACGTCAAGCTTCATGAGGTTCAAAGCCCTGATCGTGGGCACCTCGTTGAAGGTGGTGGAGATGACAGGTGCTCCGCCGATGTTGTCTCCTGCCGAGACCGTGAAGGTGGGCTGCACCGCTTTGCGATCGCGCTGGAATGCGGTCGCGAGCCGTGCGGCTCCCGCATTGCTCTCCGAGCCTTCAATGGCGCCATGAAAATCACTGAACTCCAGAAGTTGAACTCCCCGAAAGTCGGGATCAGCAATCCGGCGTACATCCAACTTCTCGCTCGCATGCGCCTCGTCAGAGAATCCATAAGCGTTAACTGCCTGCACCACAGGTGTGAACATCTTTTGATCAGCGGCCACGGGGACCACGACGGTGGACTTCCGTGCATCCACGATTACCGGACAGGAGCGGGGTCCACCATGCACCACGAAATGCGTAACAGGGGGATTCGCGGTGGAACCCTGATTCCAGCTAACCCGAACTCCGTCACCCACGATGGATGCGCTGACGGATTCTGGCGAGGCAGGAGCTGCAAAACTATCTGGAACAATCGGGGCAGCGCTAACGATTCCTGAGCCGAGAAGTGCCGAACCGACAATTACGATGATCCCTGTTCGCAGCATGTCGAATTCTAACCTGACGCACTCCTCGTAATGCGTTGGTCCGGTAGAAAATTGCCCAAAGCTATTTGTCGCCAATTTGTCACATGCTTAGTCGAGCACTATGCAATGTATTGGTAAGTGGTGAGAGAGCCCTTGTGAAAACAGGTGTCACACTGGTTCATGGTGATATATAGGGACGCTAACTACACCAACTGAAAATCGGAAGGTCGACGGTTCGATCCCGTCCCTGGCCACCACACATTTCCCATAAACAGCATCCACCATTAGCCCACGTCGCGAACTAGACAAGGGGTGGCGGCTTGAACCGTAATTACCGTGTTTCCACGGTAGTCAGTGCGAATCCAGCGCTTTAAAGTCATACCCGTTGAAGGCAACTTCATGCACACATCACTACAAGGAGACCATGATGGACGACATGCGAGATGAGACAAATCCAACAGTTACAGGTCAACGATCCCGTCGCGGGAGACGCCGCGGCAGCAACCTGCTCATCGCTGCGTTAGCAGTCGTGGTCGCCGGTGGTGTCGCGGTGGGCGTTTTTGCCTCTGGCAGTCGTTCCGGCACAGTGGTCAGTATTTCCGGGTATGTGACTTTTGAGTGCCAAGGCATCAATTTCGCCGTGAACCAAAATAATAAGGGCGATCGGGCCGAATGGCGAGATAAAGAGTACCCCACCGGCTATTCCCTTGCTACTCCGGACCAGATCCGAAAGGTCCACAACTGCTACGGATCGAATGGATCGTCGTTTAAGGATTTCGATAATTGGTTCGCAAGTAAGGACGACAATGCCATCTTTTTAACGAGTTTGGGCGCGGTTAGAAAAGGCAAGTTCTGGGCCGACGGGAACTACATCTGCGAGCTAAATCGGGAGCAGATAGCCGCAGATGGGCAAAACAACTACGACGTTTCGTGCGAGACAGGCGAAGGAGAAGGCGACACAATCGGTTACGCGTTGGCGGCAAAATAGCGGGACTGACGGTTGGGTCGAGGTAATCCATTGGGGTGACATCTCTGTGCGTCAATCCGATCGGTTCACAACCGCAACTATCTCCATTTCACAGCCCCTTCACGAACACATGCGGTCAGGTGATAAACGATGAATCGCCATGGGAAACTGTGGGAAGCATCATGAGTGCTGACACGCAATGAGACGTGTTTTGGCTGACTGAAAATCGGAAGGTCGAGGGTTCGATCCCGTCCCTGGCCACCAGAAAGACAATCGTTGGCGAGCCGTTCTCCCGACTAAAACAAACACCTGCCGGCCCTATAGGAAATTCGAGTCCATCCCTTTCATGAGAGATGTTTCAGCGAACTAGGCAACTTCCTTGGGCTTGAGTTGAACACTCAAAGTTGAGTCGAAAGCAATCGCGATGCGCTCCAAGATCGGCAGCGTGGGTGTAGTGCCGCCTGCCTCAAAGCGAGCTATTGCCGGCTGGCTCATACCCGTCAAGGCGGATAGTTCCCGCTGGCTCCACCCTCGCTCCTCCCGCATCGAGCGGACCTGTTCACCAAGTTCGAAAGCCAGTTTCGCCGCCGCGTATGCCGCTTCGACGGCTGAGTCACCACTTCTAGCAGCCTTCACCTGATCCCATGATCTCGTCGCCATTACTCCTCCTCAACTATGTGGTTCGCCTCGATACACCTACGCATCGCAGCAACCGCTCGGGCAACTTGCGCAGTTTCTCTACCTCGTGTTTTAGTAAAGACCGTTAGGAAAATGATCCGGCGCCCTGGTGCAATCCAGTACGTCAGTCGCATTGAGGAGCGGCCAAGGTAGAACCGCAACTCACGCAACTTGCCATCGAGTTGTTTGGTGTACGGCTCCGAAAGCAGCGCACCTCGCTCAGCCAGCAAATCGATGTAGAAGGCCACGTGACCGAACTCAGCGTCTGAAAGCCTCTCAATCCATTCCCGTACTTCCTCAACCGAGCCCCACGACATACCATCGATGGTATCAGATTCCACGGGTAGTAGACAAGTGAAGTGAGTGCTGTGTTCACAGCTAATCCAGCAGGCTACTTGCCTGTCGACTTGTCCGTCGATTTGACGATTTACTCTAGAGCATTTACTCTACTAACATGAAGTACCAGTCGAGCGACATCCTCGAGGCGGCCGTGCGCCTGCTAAACCGCGAGGGCGTCGGGGTGTCCATGGCCAAGGTGGCCGAGGAGGCCGGTGTCTCAAACGGGACGCTCTTCCACTACTTCGGTACCAAACAGGACCTGCTCGACCAACTCTACGAGTGGCTGAAGGCTGATCTCATCGCCGACATCGGCGACGTACCCGACGACCTGGCAACGACCGATCCACTTCGCGCCCTGTGGATGCAGTGGATCGGCTGGGTACGTCGCTACCCCGCTCGACATCACGTGAGCCAGCTCCTTCGCGGCTCCGGCATCGTCAGCCCGGACGCTGTCGAACGGAGCGAAGGCAAGTTCATGCGCTTCCACGAGATCCTCATGGACGCGCAGAACGCCGGCGTCCTATCAGACCTTCCGCTGGACTTCCTGAGGAAGAGCCTCATTGCTCAACTCGAGGTCACTGCCCAGAGCGATCTCACAGATGAGCAGTGCTCCCAAGCTTTCGACCTCGCCTGGAAATCCCTCCAGCAGGCTCCCGCCGACTGATCTCCTCTCCCAACCGAATCACCATCCAACCGAATCACCATCCAACCGAATCACCATCCAACCCAAGTGCCACTCAGCTCAAAGGAGCAAACAT
This sequence comes from Candidatus Nanopelagicales bacterium, assembly GCA_018402075.1. The sequence goes on from JAGYJP010000003.1 coordinate 69,521, forward strand.
GACCATCAAAACCACCGTCCTCGTGACCGGAGCCTCCGGCTTCATCGCTAAGCACATCGTCCGTGAGCTACTGGAGAATGACTACGCGGTCAAGGCGACCGTGCGCTCGGACCGCGGACAGGAACAGCTCGTCGCCCTGTTCCCCGACGCCGATATCGAATTCGTCCGTGTGGACTTGCTCGAGGAGCAAGGGTGGGACGAGGCCATGCTCGGTGTCGACGTGCTGATGCACACAGCGAGCCCCTTCCCCGAAATTGATCCGAAGGACCCCCAGGACCTGATCGCACCCGCCGTGCAGGGAACGCTCCGGGCCCTGCGGGCCGCCCAGAAGGCCGGAGTGAAGCGAGTGGTGCTTACCTCGAGTTGCGCAGCCATCTATAAGGATTCGGCAAAGCCGCCGCTGGAGCGCTCGACCCGGGCCAACTGGACCGACCCAGATGGACAGGCTACCTCCGCCTACGAGGCGTCCAAGACTCTGGCAGAAAGAGCAGCGTGGGACTTCGTCGCGGAGCACCCGGAGATGAAACTCACCACCATCAATCCCGGGGGCGTTTTCGGAGTGCCGATGGACGAGCACTACGGGACGTCACTGGGCTACGCGGAGCGCATCCTTAACGGCACGGATCCGGCATACCCCAGCATGGCCCTACCCATTGTCGACGTTCGCGACGTAGCCCGCATGCACGTCGCCGCCCTCACCCACGACACTGAGGGTCAGCGATTCCCTGCCAACGCCGGAACCATGTCGATGATCGAGATGGCTCGCGTACTTAAGGTGGCGTACCCGGACCGAAAAATCCCCACTCGGCAGGCACCCGATTTTTTGGTAAAGGCGATGGCCCTCTTCGTCCCCCTAATGCGAACCATCGCGTCGAACCTCGGTCGCAACCTAGACGTGGACGCCAGCGACGGCCCCCGCGTGCTGGGCTTCACCTACATCCCGTCTCGCGATGCATTACTCGCCTCGGCCGAGTTCCTCGCCGCCAGATCCACTTCAGCGGCCGAAAAGAGTTAGCGGGGCGTGGTTGCCGCCGAGCGCCAGATTGAAAATCCGAAGATCGACGGTTCGATCCCGTCCCTGGCCACCACGAAAACCTCTTGAAGACCGGGCGATAGATGGTCTCATCACACATAATCATCCCCGCACTGACTAGTTTTAGTTTTAGCTGCAATAACATGCAAATCACAGTGCACCCGTGTGATCGACTACTTGTGCACGGTGGTTCGTAATTGGGAACGGCTCATCACCCCATTGGAGTTAGCTCTCGTTAGTAGCCGAAAATCGCGCGAATGACCACGTGTGCGACGGCTCCGAAAACTGCCGCGCCCGGCAGTGTGATGATCCAAGCCATCAAGATGCGCTTGCCGACGCTCCAACGCACGGCCTGGACTCGCCTTTCGGCTCCGGCGCCCATGACCGAGCCGGTGATTACCTGGGTTGTGGAAACGGGGGCTGCGACGACGTAGGCGGTGAAGTACAAAATTCCTGAGGCGACGGTTTCTGCTGCGAAACCTCGCGGCGGATCGATCTCACCGATGCGACGACCCAGGGTTTTCATAACTTTCTTGCCACCGGCGGCGGTTCCGAGTCCGATGGCAGCCGAACACAGGACAACCACCCACAAGAAGGGTTCGGAATCCTTTTGAGCCTCACCGACACTGAACAAGATGAGCATGATGATGCCCATCGTCTTCTGCGCATCCTGAAGCCCGTGGCCCAAAGCCATGGATGCCGCCGAAACGGTTTGCGCGTGCCGAAAGCCGCGACCAACGCGCTGAGGATTCATGTTGCCAAAGATCTTTGCGATGATGCGCATCAAAATGAAGGCCAAGATCAAACCGACGAACGGGGAGGTGATCATTGGGATGATCACTTTGTTCAACAACACCGACCAGTTGACCTGATCTTCAGCAACACCGATCCAAACGCCGATTATCGCCGATCCGGCGACCGCTCCGATCAGCGCATGCGTTGAGGAACTAGGAATACCGAAGTACCAGGTCAGCAGGTTCCATCCGATTGCCCCGATGAGCGCGCCACCAATCAGGGCCAAAGCTGGTGCGCCAGTGGGGATGTTCGGAACTACATCTTGGATGGTTGATGCAACTTTTGCACCTGTGATGGCTCCGATGTACGCGCCAACAAAGTTGAGTGAGGCTGCCATGATGAGGGCAACTTTGAGCGAGATCGCACGCGTCGAGACGGACGTTGCGATTGCGTTCGAGGAGTCGTGGAATCCGTTGGTGAAGTCGAAACCCAAGGCGATGGCGATGAGAACAATCGCCAAGGCCAGTTCCCATGTCATCAGGTTTCCTTGATGGCCATGAAACCTAACGCGCGGCCGAAGGATTCCATTTCACCTGCGATCAATTCCATCTGATCGGCGATCACCTTGCCGCGAAGAGCCTCCATGGCCGATCGATCATCGGCCAACGCCTCAGCGAGATACGACACATACAGCGTGCGCACCTGCGAGTAGTGGCCGTTGGCGGCAACCAGGGTCTTGACGAGTTCCTCAGGATCCTTGATTAGGTGCACCGCCTTGCTCAGGTACTCCGCCATCGCAGCAATTTCTTGGCCACTGGCCAGCAACTGCTCAGGGAGTTTTTGGATAGAAATAGCGGCACACGTACGTGCGGTTAAGTCAATTTCATCGATGATGTCGTCGAGATTCTCCAGCAGATCGAATAAGTCCTCGCGATCGAAAGGGGTGATGAATGTGTTACCCACATCGCGAACCAAGGCTAGGTGCCGATCATCGGCTTCATTTTCCATCTGGGAAACTATTTCTGCTTTTGCTGCGCGCTCGCTGGGTGGTGCTGCCAAAACATCGCGCAACGCTGCAGCGCAGGTGGGCACCAGTGCAACCAATTCCGACAACGTTGCCTCGATGGCTGACTGCTTCTTTTTCAACTTCATGTCTGGGTCCAACTTCGCAAGGCAATAGGTGTCATCTAGAGAGAGTAGGGTGCAGCGCCCCCCAGGGCTACCCCTGTAAAGAGAAGAGGAACTGAACAGTGAGTGAATGAAAACGGGAGGGGTGTTGCAGGTAACAAACAGGCGAACTTATCTGCAAAGGGATGGAAGAACTACTCGTAGTTTGTTCGAATGAGGCCGTGACTGCGGCGGATGCGGGCTTGACCTTTGGCATGGTCGATGCTGGCCTCTACATCAGCGGGCATCGAATAGCGACCCCGAGCAGCTTCAGCGAGGCACGCGCCGGGCTCGTCGATCACCCCGAAGCGATGGCGTGGATCGGACTTTATCGACCGACGTCACAGATCATCAGGGAACTTGGTGAATTCTTTGGGTTCAACGAGCGTGCTGCCGCCGAGGCACTATCCACCCATCATCGTTCGAAGCTCAAGCGCTTCGGTGAAACCCTGTACGTGGCACTGACCATTCCGCAATACATCGATGCCCATGAGGATGTTGACTTCGGAGAGCTGCACATTCTTATGGGGTCACGATTCGTCATCACGGTCAGACAATCGGACACACCCGATTTGCGGGTGGCGCGGCGCCGAATGGAAACCCGGCCGGACGAATTGGCATTGGGTCCGGAGGCGGTCTTGTTCGGAATTTTGGATCAGATTGTCGACGAGGACGAAGTTGTTGTTACCGGCCTGGAAAAAGATGTGGTGGAAATCGAGGCCGAGGTGTTTAGTGGAAAACCCGATGTTTCCCGTCGAATTTATTTGCTATCCCGTGAGGTCATCGATTTCCAACGTTCCACGCGAGCCCTTCGGGAGATTATTCGAGATTTAGAGCGAGGTTTTCGCACGTACCAAACACCGAAAGTGCTGCAAGGATCCCTTGGCGCCATCGAAGACCACTTGGAACATGTCATCGATCGAACCGATGAGACACGTTCGTTGCTTCGAGACATGTTGACGGTGAACGCCACAATGATCACCCAAGAGCAAAACGAGGAAATGACTCAGCTCTCGGCGGTCAGTAACCGCCAAAACGATGAAGTGAAGAAGATTTCAGCGTGGGCGGCCATCATTTTCGCACCGTCTTTGGTAGGGACCACCTACGGTATGAACTTCACACATATGCCGGAGCTGGACTGGCAATACGGCTACCTGATGGCGCTTGGACTAATGCTGGCGACGTCGGTCGCACTCTTCGCTACCTTCAAAGCCAAAGGATGGCTTTGATTGCCGGCCGATAAATCGAATCAACCGAGCGAGGTTCACCCGGGTGGATGCTCCGCCTATGCAACGGTGCTGCTGCCGACCAAAAAATCGCAAGGTCGACGGTTCGATCCCGTCCCTGGCCACCTAACTTCATGCATATTTCCTCACACATGGCTACCACTCAAGCAGCGGCGCGAACTCCGGCAGAGAAGAGGAACGGAAGTCGGGAGGCTGCAGGTAATAATCCGCGGCGCAGAGCCGGTCGCTGCGATGCAGCCAGGAGCAAGAGTGTCAGCGTTCGTGTCCGTCGGGTAACTCGCCACCATGCCCGCTCATAGTCCTCTGATCGGTTGGCAACAAGGCAACGCACGAGCGCTTCTGCTTGGGCAAGTCCGACCGAGATGCCCTCACCGGTGAGCGCGTCAACGTAACCAGAAGCATCGCCGACCAACAGGACGCGGCCAGACACGCGGCGACTCGACGACTGTCGCAACGGCCCCGCACCGAGGACGGGTCCGCCTGCTATACCTATACCGCGAAGTCGATCACGCAGGTTCGGGAAGCGCTCAAGTCTTTCGTCGAATGAACCACCACGGCCCCCAAGGATGGCGACACCAACACTTCGGTCACCGACCGGCGTGACATACGCCTCGGTGTCCTCCGCCCAGGTCACCTCAACGTTGTCACTCCACGGCGCCAACGCAAAGTGTCGGCGGAGGCCGAAACGCGGGGATGCAGAACTCGGACGATTCATGCCGAGGTCGCGGCGAATTCGCGAGTGCAGTCCATCGGCTGCGACGAGCCATCGGGCATCGATACCTGCTGCGTGGACCCCGTGATCGTCTTGGGTCACCTGCTCGACGCGGGCATCGATCCGTTGAACTCCGAGTCTGGCCGCCTCGGCTGCCAGTTTTTCAGCGAGGACGGTGCGCCGCACGCCCATGCCGTGCTCACCGCGAAACGCTGCCTGCACGTGATGGGAGCCATCACTTGATAAGTATGCGATGCCACGTATCGGATGGCCACTCAACTCAATGTCGAGCTCTCGAAGGTGCCCGGTCGCCGTTGGCATCGAGGCCCTCGCCGCACGCTTTATCCATATCACCCGAACGCGGATCGGCCACGACAACCTCAAGCCCAGACTTGGCAGCGTAGATGGCAGTCGCCAAGCCGACCGGTCCGGCACCGGCAACGAGGACGTCAATCTTCCTATTCATTCGCGCACCTCAAGCATGTGAAGTGCTTCGCGTTCAGATCGAATTCGAAGCCACAGGATGAAAGCGTTGATGGTCGTGAATGCGATGGCGGTGATGTAGTTGGTATGAATAAGTGGAAGTGCAATGCCCTCAACCACCACGGCGACATAGTTCGGGTGGGACATCCACCGGTATGGGCCCGATGTGATGCGCTGCATCCCTGGAACAACGATTACTCGCGTGTTCCACTGGTGCCCGAGTGTCACGATGCACCACCAGCGCAGCGCCTGCGCCGCCAGGAAAAGTACGAACATCGTCCAACCGAGCAGCGGGATGAACGGGCGGTCGAACACGATTGTTTCGAGAATGCATGAGAGGAGAAATGCAGTGTGCAGCGCAACCATCGCGGGATAGTGACCGCGACCGGTCTCGATGCCACCGCGGGCGAACGACCACTTGGCATTGCGTTTAGCTACAACGAGTTCGGCGAGACGTTCCACACCAACAAGTGCGATGAGCCCGAAGTACCAGATCATTGCTGTCCCATCATTTTTGTCTCATCATTAATGTCTCATCATTAATGTCTCATCATTTCCAGCACAGCAGCACGCATTCGCTGGAGAATCCAGGACCCATGGCCATGAGCACTCCGAACTGACCCGCACGTGCGGTGCCGTCATGCACGGTGCGTTGTAACACATCAATGACGCTGGCACTCGAAATATTTCCGACCTGAGCTAGTGACTCACGGGTATGCCGCAGTGCCTCGGGCGGCAGAGCTAAGGCACTCTCGATTGCATCGATGACTTTCGGGCCACCGGTGTGCGCGATCCACGTGGACACGTCTTCGCGCGAGAGACCATTCCGTGCGAGGAGGAGATCGACCTCTTCACCGAGATGGTTGCGAATCATGTCGCTGAGCTCAGAGGACAAAACAATGCGGAACCCGAATTCCCCAATGTCCCATCCGAGAACATCTTCACTGTCCGGGTACACGCGTGCCTGTGAATCCACTACCTGCGGGAACACTTCGCCGGATGGTGCATCGTTGGGATCTTCGGCGGTCATCACGACTGCGGCAACCCCATCGCCGAAAAGTCCACTGGCGATGAAGTTAGTGAGGCTGACGTCGTCACGCTGCACGGTCAAACTGCAGAGTTCGACGGACAGCAGCAAGCCGACACGGTGCCGGCCACCGAGGACGTCACGCATTCGCGCGATTCCCGATGCTCCTCCGACGCAACCCCAGCCAAAAATCGGGATTCTGGCAACGTCGCTACGCAAACCCAACCGACTGACCAGTCGGGCATCGAGTGACGGGGCTGCGATACCTGTGACCGAAACCACCATGATCAGATCAACGTCTTCCTGGCGATATCCCAGCTTCGTTCAAAGCCGCCTTCGCTGCCTGCTCAGATAACCGCAAGCCTTCCTCAATCCAAATATTGTTGGTTTCGGTGAAGTTCTCTAAGCGGGCGTACCGATCAAGTGGCAGAACTAGTCGACGACTTTCCACACCGGTGGCAGCATGAATGCGGCGAAGTCGCTCACTGGAGTGGGCATCAAGTCCCATCGCCTCAGCCAGCCCGCGTGCAATATCGTCCTGAGCTCGCACGTGATCCGGGAACGCCATTTGGATCGCGCGCACAATCGTAGACATGTCGTAACTATCGCACTGATCCGCCGCAAGCACTAATGAGAATTGAAAGGAAACCGTAAAATGGGAGCCTTTGACGAGGCGAATTACTAGGCTAGGGCCACTGTTCTGGTGCGAGCTTCCCAGATAACTGCAGCGGTTGCACCATGTAGGAGGCCACATGGCGAATTACCGCACAACGTTCAACCCGGCCACGGGTGAGCACATTCAATACACGGTCACGGGCTTGGAGTCAGCGGGAGCACTCGTTCGTTACCGCTGGACTTCCGATCCTGGTGGCAAGATTATCGATCACACCCATCCAAGTTGTGCTGAAATCTTCACGATCCTTGATGGCGAGGTAGTTTTGACGGTAGGAGGTGAGCGCATCACGGTGGGTTCGGGAGAGAGCGCTGTTGTTCCCCCAGGGGTAATACATGGTGAGATGAATTTGAGCGGCAAAGTCGTGCGAGGAGTTGTTGAACTACAGCCAGCGTCTCACACCGCAGAACTCCATGACGCTCTTGCCGGCATCTCCAGCACCATGGCTCATTCCAGCAGCGGTGCACCCAAGAATCCACTACAACTTGGCGCCACCTTCTGGGCCTTCCGCAATGATATTCGAGCTACCTCACCGCCGGTGTGGCTGCAGAACATCATGCTGCCCATTCTTGCCACCGCTGCCAAGGTGGGGGGTGTTGTTGCAAACAAACCCGAATGGAGCAGCCGCCTGCCAGAAGGTGCTCCCGACCCAGAGAGACTCTTCGACGAGTCCTTGTACTCAGTGCAACTTGAACGTGCCGGATACACTTTTCCGCTTACAGACCCACGACCTTTGAACTCGTCACCTTATTCTGCCGAGTAGGGCAACCAAGGAAAGTGCCCCAAGGGTTGGCAAAGGGTCCGATTTTCATCTTTCTCGGAGACGACCCAATGGAGGCATGCAAGTCGAGTTGACTCTGGACTGGCGGCATGGCCAACTCTCACTGGGAAGGCAGACTGTGCGGTTCTTACACGGTTGGCTGGTGTGGATGAGCAATAGATGGCGGAGACAACGTGTTAGTCGTCTCCGCCAAGCGGGGATTACAGCCATTTTGTTGACATAACTCCGGTATGCTTCTTTCTGTATTTAAATCTCAGAGTCCATCAGCACTTTAGGAGTTCGGCATGCATAATGTAGTCGCTATTGGTGTTGTGAGTCTTTTTGCAATGGGCACATTGGCAGCGTGCTCTTCATCCTCGGAGTCCGATCAAGCGCAGGTGGGTGGCATGACCGAATGCTCTGAGTCGATCATCAACGCAGAAGCTGAAAAGGTTGCTCTGGATATGGGCAGCGATAACCAGTGGTACCCGGCTTCAGTGACGTGCTCCAACGGGTGGGCGGTAGCTGTTGGAACTTTGGGTGCAAAGGATGCTCCAGCTGACGGGCCTATCGGAGCACCAACGAGTTTTATTTTTGAACAAGAAGGTCAGTTTTGGATCCCGAAAAATGGCGCTGATGTGTGTGGAACTCCTTCAGCAGATGGCGGTTACCCAGATGACGCAACAATTCCGTGGCCGTTGTATGAAACCTGTTTACTCATCTGATCTAGTGAGTGATGCAAAGAAGAATCGCGGAACGTTTACCGAATTCCAAAAGTATTTGTGTCAAGCGATTATCACTGACTGACCCATCCCGGTTCAGTCAGTGATGGACAGTCTCGGCTGCTTTGCCGCCATCCATGACTTTTGCAACTTTCTCACAGATATTGTGTGGCGCCACGGAGGGTGATAAGGGACCCCTCTACTGCGGTATCAATGGGTTCACCGCCGACCTGTGCGCAGGTCAACGTCCAAGTGTCATCACGGTTGGACAAAATAGATCTACCATCGGCAGATGAGCTGCCCTGTATCTGAGAACCCAGGGCAAATCCCACGATCCCCACGACGGCAGCGACAAGTGCAACAACGACCCAGGCTCAGTTATGCACCCTTAGAGGCTACCGTGCCAACAATTTTCTAGAACTGCCTTGCTCACCATTAGACTTTGTCTCCATGAGCGATGAACCACAACAGGTCGGTTACCCCGATGTGCTCGCAAACGAGCGGACATTTCTCGCTTGGATCCGAACCAGCCTTGGCCTCATTGCAGGCGGGGTTGCTCTCGATCAATTCGTTGCCGCAGAAAAGGGTGCGATTACCGTAGGCGTGATTGCGTTTGCTGTCATCACACTTGGTGCATTGGTCGCCATTATTGGTGTGATCGAATGGAAACGAACAAACCTTGCAATGAATAGCGGTAAGCCAATTCCTAAATCACGAGTCATGCCGCTACTCGGTATTGCCGTGCTGATCGTGGCTGTCGCCATCGCGGTGGCCTTACTCATGGAGAACACAGGAGCATGAGTACCACTTCTCAACCGCAACTCCCGATCTATGCAATTCTGCGAACTCGCATGTCATGGATTCGCACAAGCCTTGCAGTTATCGTGACCGGTTTTTTACTTGTCCGCGGCGGAGTCACCGGTACAGAGCGGCCAGCACTTGCAATTCTTGCTGGTATTTTTGCCGCACTAGTGGTCGCTGTATCACTTAATAGATTCACGAGCCTCGCCAAGAAACTGCCGACAGTCACTCCGCGTCAGCTTCCTTTAATGGTTGTCGGTGGAATTTTTGCTCTTGCCGTCGTTGCTTGCGTTCAACTTGTGATTTTGTCGTAACGCAGTTACTCGATTGGACCCAGGTAATCCTCACCCAATAACTCACAGCAGATTCACAGGATTAACCCAGTGAATTCCCAATCGAGGTTGGCATGCTGATTTACATGAGATCAACAAACCAATCACAAGGAGTAGTCATGAAGAAATCGTCGAAATGGATTACCGGAACTGCAATTAGTGCCGGAGCTTTCGCCCTCATTCTTGGATCCGTTGGAGTAGCGCAGGCGCACAACTCCCAAGGAGGTTCGTCACAGGGTGAAGGCAAGCGAGGTGGGATGCAAAGCTCGCTCATCGCTGAAGGAACCATCACGCAAGCACAGGCAGATGCGGTCCGCACAGCCATGCAGTCGGCACATGAAGTAGCCGAAGCAGCCGCGCTCACTCAACTAGTTAAGGATGGCACCTTGACTCAGGCACAGGCAGATGCTTTGGCAGCAGTTGAATCAAAGGGCGGCAAAGGTGCACTCGTCGCAGACGGCACCATAACCCAAGTTCAACTAATGGAACTGCGCGAGGCCATGCAAGCAGCTCAGGAGACAACCAGGACCAAAGTTCTTCAAGGCTTGGTTGCAGATGGAACCCTCACCCAAAGCCAATCAGATGCCATGGCAGCAGCCAAAGCTCAAGGTGGCAAGGGTATGAAGGGTCAGGGTATGAAGGGCCAGGGCATGAAGGGCCAGGGCATGAAAGGTCAAGGTCGACAAGCCTGATTATTTCAACGCTACAGTGCGGAGTGAGCCACTACGGTTCACTCCGCACTTGTCATATCGTTCAATCGCGAGTTCGTGGGTCTCAAGATGACCAGAAAGGGAAATGGTCCACATGGAAGCACCACGGATTTTAGTTGTCGACGATGAAGCGGGTGTGCGCGATTTAATCGTTGATGCATTGAGCCTTGCGTCCATTTCCAGCATCACGGCAACCCACGGCATGGAGGCCTTGGTCAAGATGAGGGATGAAAATATTGACCTCGTGATTCTTGACATCAATATGCCAATCATGGATGGCTATGAAGTTCTACAGAAAATGCGCGATTCCGAGATCACTCTGCCAGTCATCGTTCTTACCGCCCGGATGGATCGCGAAGATACGAAGCGAGCTTTCGAATTGGGCGCAGATGATTTTGTACGGAAGCCGTTTGGAATTGAAGAACTCACCTTGCGGGTTCAAGCTGTTCTTCGGCGCTTCAAGGGCCAAGCGCCAATCGATTCCGTGATCAGATCCGGTGAGATCACATTGGATGTTGATCGTCATGAAGTTTCATTGGGGCAAACCGCTATTGATGTTTCCCCGACTGAATTCAGACTGCTCCAAACTTTCCTGGAAAACCCAGGTCGCGTCTTAAGCAAAGATCAACTTCTCGCACAAGTCTGGGGTGTCGACAACTACGCGGATCCAAATGTTGTAGAAACTTACGTTTCGTATTTGCGAAAGAAGTTTGGCGCCGGTCTACCACTTCGCACGGTGAGAGGGGTTGGCTATCAACTCACTGAACAGGTTGTGCCATGACACTGCGTTGGCGAATAACCACACTTACCGCTGTCATGATTGCAATTGCGTCCTCGGTGATCGGAGTGGCCAGTTACCTGAACGTCTCTCAAGCACAGATGTCCTCAATCGACTCGAGTCTTCAGAACTCACTTGGACCCAACCCAAGGCGTGTTCTCGAACGAGGGTCGCCGCGAGGAAATAACCCCAATGACTTTTATTCAGCCGTTGCTATTGGAGTTCTTGACACCGCGGGAAATGTGGCGCTTGTGCGCCCAGCCGGAACTGAAGGGAACCCTGAGGCATTCCCCACTCTCCCCGTGGCAGAAATCCAGTCTGATCCAACTCAAACCATTTCCTTCACCGATGCATCAACTGGCAATTCCTATCGACTGGTCGCTCGACCCGCTGGCCGTGATTTTCTCGTTATTGCAGTTACATCACTTGCTGAATTTCGCGCGACCATGAACCAAATTTTGATCAGTACGATTTTATTTGTCCTTGGGGTAACCGTTCTCGGTGCCTTGTCCTCTTGGTTGATCGTTCGCAAGTTCTTTGCGCCCGTAGAATCCATGATCGCAACGGCGGGCGCCCTGGCCCAAGGTGATTTTTCTCAGCGAGTGCCAAGTGCCCCGGCCGGAACCGAGCTCGGTGATCTGTCAGTTTCCCTCAATACCATGATCAACTCTTTAACCGAAGCTATCACTCGCGTTGAAACTTCTGAACAGACCTTACGCAACTTCATCTCTGATGCCTCACATGAAATCCGGACGCCGCTCACTGTTATTCGCGGTTATATCGAGATCCTGAGAACGGAAAGCAGTGGTGCTTCAGAGCGGGATATCCGCGCTATCGAGCGAATAGATTCAGAGTCAAAGCGCCTCGAACGTCTCGTGACCAGTTTATTGGAACTTGATATACAGCAATCTGGATCGGTTTCACAAAGGACATTTGAACTTGATGAACTCATTGGGCTTCATTTCGCCGATTTGGAATCAATATCTCCAAGACCGGTCACCTATCAGCTCGAAGAGTTAACAATTGAGGGTGATCCCAACGCGTGGCAACAACTCCTCGGAAACATTGTTCAGAACATTAGCCGGTACACACCAGCACAGTCGGAGGTTGGTGTCGAACTTCGGTCAATCGTTGTTAATAACCAAGACTGGGTTGAGTTTGTCGTCAACGATTGTGGTCCAGGAATACCCGTGGAAAAAAGAAACGAAGTGTTTTCCCGTTTTTCCCGGTTGGATCCGTCACGATCAACTCAATCTGGCGGTTTTGGTCTCGGCATGAGCATTGTAAAGGCCGTCGTTGACGCCCACTCCGGGTTCATTGAACTAAGCGAGAGCCCGTGCGGCGGGTTACAAATTAGGATTCAAATGCCGCGGAACGTATCTGAGCTGGCGAGATCAAACTCATAAGCATCAATCACATGAGCATCAATCTCACAAGCCTGCACCTCGAGCTGCACGTTTCACCTTTGGCCACAGCCTCGAGACAGACTCACGATCGTTCATGGCAACCGATAATTCATATGCGCTGAGCATGCCGAGCCCGTAAGCCACGTTCCCCGAAGCACTGTCGGCCATGTCAGCGAGTTGCTGCTGTGCGACGGTGGCATCTTGGTGTGTGCCAAGTTCCTCGGTGAGTTGCGAGAGCAACTTGCCAAGTCGCACGTACTCCTTACCGAAAATCGGCGAAAGTGACTCAACCGCATAGCGCGTGCGCTTTGCTTTAATTCGTACTGCATGCCACGTGGCGGGATTGTCATCGAGACGATTCATGGCGCGCTTAAGGACACGAAAAGATCGCTTGACGGGTGGGATCAGGACATTCGAACCAGGTCGAAATGCCTCGTCGGTAACTTGTGGATCACGGGTTGCCTGAACAAGATCCTCAATCAAATGATCGTGCCGATCACTTCGCAAAGCAGCGAGTGCACTGGAACGTGCGTTGTCTTGCCGCCGATCAAGGAACTCCACAAGGAATGGGACCAGATCAACGCGCACCGAATCAGGCAGGGAATCAGCGTGAAGGATCAACCTCCGCTGAAGCACTTCAGTATCGCGCACATTGCCCAACTCACCTGCAATCCAAGCCAGTTCCTCGCGCAGTCCATCAGCCCACAATTGGTCAAAGAGCGGTGAGAACGTGCGCAGTGCGCTGCGCAATCGTCGTGCAGCAACTCGCATTTGATGCACGCCATCGTTGGCATCGCGCCGGACATCAACATCTGCCAGCAACAACCGGGTAACATCCGTTGAGATAATTGCACGCAGAGCGTTGGCCGCTAAGTCTGTGGCCTTGGGCGTTGGCAACTGAGCAACATCTGGGACCTGCCGAGTTCCCTTGCCAAAGGCACGAGCCACCTTGGAAATACTGCTTGGCTTCGCACCTGCAGCCACGAGAGCTACAGAAAGTTCATCGAGTACAGCATCTGAATGCTGACCACCTGAAATTACTTCAATCTCCACCTCACGGAAAAAGGTCGTGGGACTTCCGGATTCAAAAATGGAAACCCAATCATCAACAAGTTCAATTTTGGTTTCCGCTGAAATGAGATTAAATGGTTGCCGTACCGTTTTCAACGTCACCAAGGGTTGCAGTGGCCTACCCATGAGAAGTGGCGAGACGATCTCCACGAAAGCTGCCGGGACTTCGGATTGATCGGATACATGGAGTTCATCCCTTACATCCTTTTGACCGGAGCGCACGGGAAGTTTCAAATGCCATCCGGCATCTTCCCCGCCGCGCCGCTGCCGCAGGGTGATTCCCCACCTGAACAAGGCCAGATCAACAGTGTCGAAGTAGATCGCCTCCATAGAGAACGCGGGGTGTTTCGTCACCGACGTGATGGATGGCACCGCGTTTATGTCTGGCAGGACAAAGTCCTCGCTGACCACGAACTTGCGTTCCACCTCACGATGAACGACCGGAACTTTCACAAGGAAAGAATACCCCGCATAATCAGCGTACATATAACCAAGAATTGAAATGCCATTAATGCTTGAACTTCTTTGAGATCTTCTTCCAAGCACAAGAAGATTAGAGTTGAATACGACCTACCTCATTATCAACTGGGCATTTCACGGAAGAGGCAGTCGGTGTCTTCTTCCCCCTTCATGGCCAGTGGCCACACTTTCGAACACTTAGGAAAATACATCGATCCGTCAGTTTTTGAAAGACGCCCACTGACTGTCCCTTTGCCAGTAGCAAGTGCACCGCCCGGCATGACAATAGTTACCCGGTAACTGCCCTTTGATTGTGCTCCGACCGCGAGTCCAACCTTTATCGACTTGGTCTTACGACCATCGCGATGCCGAAACTGCAATGTGCCCTGATAGGCATTGTTGCCAGTACCAGCTTCCTTGAGATTCATTTCATAACCGATCCGGTTTTGAGTGAGTGACACCGTCTTCCATTCACCGCCAAGATCGGGTGGGGTGTTCTGCATGGGAGAAGCATGAGCAACTGCTCCAGATGTGAGCATTGCGCAAGCTAAGACCGTGCTGAATGCGATACGTATCATGCCGAACCTCCAATGAACACTCAGTTTCTAAAGCCTATGACTAAAAGTCAGGCGGTGCCAACTGACCGATCACCCGAATGCGCCCAGATGCATCCGCCTTCACGACAACAGCTCCTCCTGAGTCAGGTGCAATCCCGGTCAGGTCAATGATGTTCGCTTGGTGCCCTACCAGAATAAGCACACCATTTTTGTCTCGATGGTCACGAATGATTCTTTCTGTTTGCCGCTTTTTTCGATCAGCTACCCGCCCAGATGCAGTGAACACTGAATCAAGGGCGGATGCCTTGCGGACATTTCCAAGACCAAGCAGCGTTGCAGTGTCAACCGCACGACACCACCGACTTGAACGAACTCCCGCAATGGGAATGTCTCGTGATGTGAATTCTTTTCCAATGGCACGAGCCTGTGACCGTCCTTGTGCGGAGAGTTGACGTTGGCTACTGCAATCACCCAACCTAAAACCTGCCGGGTCACCTCCGCCGGGAGCGATTGCATGCCGCATGAGCACAACAAGGCCGCGATCATCTCGCATCTGAGACAGCAGGTCACTGGCCTGCACCGAGGCAGGCGACACGAATCCCACAACCACCACAATGAGTGCGATCAGCCAGCGCATGGCATCTTCCTACCATTGATTTCCCATTTATTCATATTGACCTGTCATTCGCGTTGGAATCTCAGGCTCGACTTGACTCTTTCCTTGGGATAGTGCCTAATGGCAACCACGTGCACTCATCAACAAAAAGGGATGGAACTGATGACCATGAATAGCGACCAGGCAAAAGGCAAGATCAAGGAAGCCGCTGGAATTCTCACCGGCGACGAAAAACTAGAGAACGAGGGCAAGGAAGATCAAATTGCTGGCGATGCAAAGAATGTGATTCAAGGTGTTGCAGACAAAGCTGAGGAAGTGATCGACACCGTCAAGCAGGCTGTACAGAAGGACTAGTTTTTACGCCAAACCCTTCGAAGCTAGGAATTCAGCGGCGACATCGCTCGCTTTCTGCCTATCAATGTCAACCGCCTTGTTCATGGCAATCAGGTCATCGGTTGTCATGGCGGCGGACACTGCGTTCAGGATCTCACTAATTTCCGGGGTAACCGCCGATCTCAATAGTGCCGGAACAATATTGTCTACCTGCTGCAGCTTTAGGTCATCCACCAAAACAACAAAGTCATTGGCTGCGACGCCGCCATCTGAACTAAAGATCAGGCCGACATCAATTACTCCTTGGGAGAGTGCCTCTTTGGTCAGTGGGCCGCCAGCGTCGAGGGGAACGAACTCTGCAAATGTCATTCCATAAGTACCCTCAAGGCCTGGCTGACAGAACGGACGCTGCGGACACTCGGGCGGGCCACCTAACCGAAGGCCAGTGCTCGAACTGAGGGCGGCCAAATCAGAAAGAGAGATCAAACCGTTTTCTCTGGCGAAATCACCTCGAACAGCGAATGCATTTTGATCCGCGGCAGGAGACGGAGTGAGAACCGTGATTCCCACTTTCTCAGCAAGGGTCTGTGCTTGCGCATAAGTTGAATCAACATCCCCACTGGCAAGTGCAGGCGCATCAGGGCCGTTCTCTTTAATATTCAAAAACTCAGTGAATGTCCCCAGGTACTCCGGAACCATTTGAACTTCACCTGATTCAAGTGCCGGTTGCAGTACTTCGCGGTTGGTGGACTGCGTAATCGTAGTGGAGTATCCATTAGCCTCAAGTGCACCCGCATACACCTCGGCAAGTATCTGGCTTTCGGTGAAATTAAATGCACCAATTGAGATGGACTCACCCCCAGAATCCGAGGAACATGCTGCCAAGGCAGCTGCGGACAAGGCTATCCCAAGGGCAAGGCGAATACGCATGGCGTAATAATGCCAGATGTGTCAGATATAGCACGCTGAACGCGCAAGTAAAGTGCGCCTACCTTGTGCGAAGAACTCGCAAAAAACCCGTTCGGACTGTACCTGGTGCCCTACCAATTCGACGTGTAATACCTGCTTGCAAGAGTGCAAGCCCTGCTTCCATGCTCACGGTCAAGACCGCAACCAATATGACACCAGCGAGAACCATAGTGGTGTTTTGTAGGCCAAATCCGTCAAGAATGTAACGCCCAAATCCACCACCGCCCACTAACGCTGCTAGCGTCGCCGTTGCGGTGACCTGCACCGTTGCTGTTCGCAACCCCGCGAAGATTAGTGGTGTGGCGAGTGGAATCTCGATTCTCCACAACAGCTGATGTCCGGTGAAACCCATTGCCTTCCCGGCCATTCGCACTTGTGAATCAACGCCCACGATCGCAATATTTGCGTTGGTCAAAATAGGTGGAATAGCAAATAGCGCGAGAGCCAAAATTGCCGCTTGAACGCCAACCCCACCCACCGCAGCGAGCAAGAGCAACAGCGCGAATGTGGGAATTGCTCGACCCAGGTTCGCAATGCTCGTGACAACTCCGCTCCACCGACCAATGTGTCCGGTAATCACACCAATGGGAAGAGCAAATGCAGCGGCAATGAGCACCGCAAAACCGGTAATTGTCAATTGCTCAATCAGGCGAACGGGTATTCCATTGGGCCCGCTCCAATTCGCTGGGTCGGTGAACCACTGAATCAGGGTCATCGCGCCGCCCAAGGGCTTAATCGATGCTCCAAGCGAACAAGTAACCACTCAATAAGCAAGCCCAAAATCACTGCAAGCACAGTTCCCGCAAGGATAGGAGCACGGTAGAAGTTATTGGTGAATCCATTTAACACAATCAAGCCGAGGCCACCATGCCCAACCAATGCACCCACCATGACCAGACCAACAGTGGACACCGCCGCCAACCGGATTCCTGCCATGATCGCGGGAAGGGCCATGGGTACTCCTACTCGAACCAATAGGGCGCCCTCGCTGTACCCCATGCCCAGTCCAGCCCGATGAACTTCCTCCGGAATACCTTGTAATCCGACAATCGTGTTGCGCAAAATCACAAGTAGCGCGTACAGCGCGAGAGCAACAATGACGGTAGTGGCAGAGAGACCGAATACTGGCCACAGGCCAGTGATGAGTGCGAGAGATGGAATCGTGTACAGCAGGGCACCCACGATGAGTGTGGGAGTAGCAAGCCACCGAGTGCGCACCGCGAAGATCGCTAAGGGAATTGCCACTACCGTTGCCAAAGTGACGGCCGCAACTGTGATAGCAATATGTTCCACTAGGGCGGAAGCAAGTTCACTCCACGAGCTCGTGAGATAGTCCACACTGATCCAAGGATTTGAACCATCGGAAGGAACTCGCACGCATGCAGCATATGGAATCCGAGCATCTTGTGCTCACATCTGTGCGTCGTGAGTTCAATAACGTCGCAGTAGTTGAGGATTTATCCCTCACAATTGAACGGGGAGAAATCTTTGTGCTCCTTGGCCCCAGCGGATGCGGCAAGTCGACCACCTTGCAATTGGTGAATCGACTCCTGGATTTAGACGGTGGATCTATTTCACTCGAAGGTATCAACATCGACACAATCGACCCGGTAGAACTTCGTAGAAGTATCGGTTACGTAATTCAGCAGATTGGACTTTTCCCCCACCGGACCGTTGCAGAAAATATTGCGACCGTGTGCAATCTCCTTGGTTGGAATCGCGAGGAGACTCGCGATCGCGTTGATGAAATGCTCCGGCTGGTTGATCTTGATCCAGTGATCTATGCGAATCGCTATCCACATGAACTATCTGGAGGCCAGCAACAACGAGTCGGCGTTGCTCGCGCTCTCGCTAGTGCTCCAGCCACCTTGCTCATGGATGAACCCTTCGGAGCGCTCGACCCAATTGTTCGCCGACAACTGCAATCAGAATTTCGTCAATGGGTCCGGGCACTTGGCACCACCGTTGTTTTCGTCACCCACGATGTAGATGAAGCGGTGCTCCTAGCCGACAGAATTGCGATCCTCGGTGACAGGTGTCGGATCGAACAACTGGGAACACCACTTGAGGTCTTGGGACAGCCTTCTTCGAGAGCGGTAGAACAGTTTCTCGGCCACGACCGAGTCTTACGCGCCCTCACGGTCATACCCGTTACCCAAGCAATGACTCAGAATGTTAGTGGCGAATCAGTTAAGAATGAGAAAACTGCATTGAGTTCAACTGCATCTGCACATGATGCTTTGACGCTTATGTTGCGCGAAGGATCCGAATCGGTGACGATTACAAACCCGAGCGGGACTTCACTCGGGAAAGTTACGTGGCACACTCTCATTGAAGCAGCACTTAAAGCACAGGAAGGCACCACATGAAAGCAATCTGGAACGGAACGGTGATTGCAGAAAGCCCTGACACAGTTGTTGTGGAGGGCAATCACTACTTCCCACCCGATTCAGTTCGAGCAGAACTTCTCACTGATTCTCCGACTCGCACGGTGTGCTCGTGGAAGGGAACTGCGTCTTACTCCCACATAACGGTGGGTAATGAAGTAAACGCTGACGCTGCTTGGTTCTACCCAGAGCCAAAGGAGGCCGCCAGCAATATTGCCGGCTATTACGCATTTTGGAAAGGCGTCACCATTTCAGAGTGACATGCCCATAACTCCGCTCAGTAAAAGGTCCCGTGACTTCACAATCGTGGAGTCACGGGACCTTTTGGGAAATTACTGAGCGATCAGTGCAGCTGGATCTACGCCTGGTGGCAAGATCACTGCATCAATCACGTGGATAACGCCGTTGTCGGCAACGATGTCAGCCTGAATAACATTGGCACCATTGACAGTTACACCGTCTGCGGTGGAAAGAGTTACTGTCTGTCCTTCAACTGTTGCGACATCGCCATCGGTGATATCGGCAGCCATGACTGTTCCGGGAACAACATGGTAGGTGAGGATTTGAGTGAGGACATCTTTATTCTCCGGCAGCAAAAGCGCATCAAGAACACCCGCTGGGAGTGCTGCGAAAGCTTCATTTGTTGGTGCAAAGACCGTGAATGGACCTTCACCGTTAAGCGTGTCAACCAAACCGGCCGCAGAGACTGCCGCCACCAGTGTGCTCGTGCTTTCATTAGCCGAGGCAATGTCAACAATAGTTCCACTGCTGGCAACTTCACTAGCGGCAACTGACTCAGTTGCTGTTTCATCGTCTGAACTGCTGCAACCCACGAGTGTGAGTGCGGCGGCGGCTGCCACTGCTACGAGGGCAGTACGTCGCTTCAATTTCATTACTTCTCCTTGATTTTGCGTGTGATCGGACGGATCACCATCGCAACTATTGCAACACGGGGGGTTAAGTCGCGCAGCACGGGGGTAAAGCAGTCCCGAAATGTCCACTTTCAACACATATCAATGATTTTTATTACTCGCGCCTGGCTTCTTTATGAAGATATTTCTGCCTGGGAACGCTGGCCAAACCGCGGTACTGCACGTGCAACGATCGCACCAATAATTGCGGCAGGCACGAGTGCCCACCCACCCATGAAGTAGCCCAGGGCGATTCCGAGCGCAATAGCAATTGGCCATTTCATTGGCGCTGTCGCAATGACAGAAGCAATGAGACCAACAGCCACAGCTGCGGTGACCTGCGGTCCCGAAGGGATGATCAGCGAGAAGAGCAAGCCGGAAGCAGCTCCAATGAACATGATCGGAAAGAACGGACCGCCGCGGAAACCTGATCCCATTGAGAGTGAATAGGCAATTGTTTTCATCGCGACAATGCCAACAACAGCACTCACCGAAGTAAGGGTGGGAAGTTCTGTAAGGAGTTCCTCACTTGAAGTTGCGATATATGCGTATGACAAATCTGTCCACATGTTGAGCGCAATGGCCAGAGATCCAATAACTACCGCAGTGATAACGAGAGCGGGTAGGTGTGGCTTATTACCCGTGAATTGATTGATTTGCGTTGCACCAAAGCGTGCGAGCGCCGTCAGGAGTGCAGCCACCAAGGCGACAACTACTGCCCACAGCAATTGATCCACTTCAACTGACTTGGGTGCATCACTTAATGACAGTGAGCCACTTAGGAGCGGATTAATGAAGAGCGCCAATATTGCTCCCGCTGCACTGGCTGAAACAACTTTTTTAGGATTCTCAACTGTGAACGCCTTGGCCACTAATCCGCCAATCACTGCGCCAGTTGAAACCAACGCAACTTCCGGGCCAAGAACCGCACCTCCCACAAGTGAGGCAAAGATCGCCAGGATGGCGGCAAGATATTCACGTGGCGTTAGGGGGTGAATTTTGATGCCGCCCAGGGGTGAATGTCCCGTGTCGCCCACATATTTCCGAATCACATAAACAGCGATAGCCGCAGTCACAAGAACCAAAAGCACGTACCAAGGGGCAGCGCCCAATTCCCCTGGAACAGTAACCCAAGTGAACTCGATGCTGATAACAACAAGCTCTAATACGAAATAACCAGCAATCAGGCTCAGAAGCGCTCCGATGGCTATAGGTAACGCTCCAGATTTGTTCACGCCCGCTATCTCACCACATGTTCACGGATGGGAAGAAAGGCACGGCGGGTCTTATCCGCCAAATATGCGCGAGAAGAATCCGCCCTTTTTTGCCGCGGCCTTTTCCGCAGCGGTGCATGAGCACCGTTGATTCTTGGGTACACCTCGCAGCACTTCGTTCTTATGTTGGCCACAGCCCGCCCAGGTTGGTTTCTTACAGGCTTTACAGGTCACTTGACGGCACATGGCTGAGTTCCTTTATTGGGGGATGTGAATTAACGCGTAATATACCCCAGGGGGTATCAGTAACTCGATTGGGGCTGTACCACCCGAGCATCACAAAGTTACTTCTGATTATCCGAATCACGTGCGAGTTGCTTGGCTGCCCGAACTCGACTTTCAATAACCTCGGCTTCGGCGAGAGTCGGAGCACCACCTCCAAAACGCGCGGGAATCCACGCAGCACCTGCAGGCTTGTCGCGGTAGCGCTCAATCGTTTGTGCCAAAAGCGCTTTGAGAGTATCGCTCAAAAGTTCATTTGCCTGGTCAGGATCCATTCCGGGATAAAACTCAAGTGGTTCACCAACAGTTATACAGACTTGCTTACCACGGGAAAAATCTTTCACACCATAAGACAGAATCCTGTGGCCACCAAAAATGATCATGGGGATCACCGGAACATTTGCAACCTTGGCCATGCGGATTGAACCGCTTTTTAATTCCTTGATGTCAAGTGATCGACTCATGGTTGCTTCGGGGAAGACACCCACAATTTCACCAGCTTTCAAGGCATTAACGGCATCACGAAAGGCCTGCGACCCTGCATCGCGATTCACCGGAATATGTTTCATGCCACGCATCAGTGGACCCGCAATTGTGTGACGGAAAATTGAATCCTTCGCCATGAACCGGACAAGTCGACGTCCACGGATATCCGCAGGGATACCACCGAGAGCGAAATCCAAATAGCTGGTGTGATTTATGGCGAGTAATGCGCCACCCTCTAGTGGAATGTTTTCGGCCCCGACAACATCGACATCAAGTGACAGACCTTTGAACAGGCCCCTAGCGGTGAGGACTATTGCTCGGTACAGCGAATCAGCCACACCACAACACTACCGGGAGTTAAAAACCAGTGTCTCCAAGGCGAGCACCACTTTTTTCCAAAAGCGCTTTGACTTCAGATGATCGATAGCGACGGTGACCACCCAATGTGCGAATGCTGGCCAACTTGCCAGATTTTGCCCACCGGGTCACGGTCTTGGGATCGACCCTAAAAAGTGCCGCAACCTCGCCGGGAGTCATGAGATGCTCCGTTTCCGGAATAGATTCCGGGTGAGAGCCATAAGAAGGCGTTAAACCATGAACCATGATGTCACCACCCCTTCCTAAGGAACCGCAGTTCATCAGAACGCAAATGCAAGTATCCCCAACGTTATTGGGGTTCCTGGATTCCGCAACTTAAGTCTAGGTGCACTCCCCTACGCTGGGACCATGCAAACGCCGGTGGACCCTTGGGCTGAATTCAATGGCCATGAAGAGGTGGTGGTCGCAAACGACCCCGCCACCGGTCTGCGGTCAGTCATTGCGATCCATTCCACCGCACTTGGTCCAGCCCTCGGTGGTACCCGCATGTCTTTGTATGCGGACGCTCCGAACCCCCAAGCGGCGGCCTATTCAGATGCTTTGCGACTGGCTCGAGCCATGTCACTTAAGAACTCACTCGCTGGGCTGCCGCATGGTGGCGGTAAGGCGGTACTCCTGGGGGACCCACACCACAAATCACGTGATCAACTGTTGGCCTACGGTAACTTGATCGAATCCTTGGGCGGGAAATACGTCACCGCGGGAGACGTGGGCATGCAGGTTGTCGACATGGACACCGTCGGTGAGCGCAGTCGCTGGGTCACCGGCCGTTCCCCAGAGAACGGAGGCGTGGGTGATTCCGGGATCCTCACGGCCGTTGGAATCTGGCAAGGAATGAAGGCGGCCGCCCAATTCGTTTACGGGACGCCTAGCCTGCAGGGCCAACTTGTAGCAGTGATCGGCGCCGGCAAAGTAGGTGGTCGTTTAATCGACCACTTGATCACCGAAGAAGGTGCACGGATTGTGGCCATGGATCCCAATGCCCACGTTCGCACCGAGGTCAGCGCGGCATTCCCTGAAGTGGAATTTGTTGATTCCATTCAAGAAGTACTCACTCGCAAGCCTGATGTCCTGTCTCCCAATGCCATGGGTGGGTTCATCACCGCCAACCTGGCCCGCGAACTTTCTGTCACCTTGATTTGCGGAGGAGCCAATAACCAGTTGGCCAGCCCCGAGGTCGGAGATGTCTTGGCCGAACGGGGAATCCTCTACGCCCCAGATTTCCTCGTGAACTGTGGTGGGGTGATTCAGGTGGCGGAGGAACTCGTGGGGGCAAATATCGAGCGAGCAAGGGCCAAGGTCATGGAGGTGTTCGGTACCACCACCACGGTGCTGGAGCGGGCCGCGACCGAGGGCATCACCCCCGTGGCCGCTGCCGAATCCGAGGCGTGGGCTCGGATCGCCGCCGCATCCTGAGGATTTCACCCGTATTTCTCTCGAGATCTAGGGCATTTTCTCCACAGCGGGGTAAGTACCTCTGCCCAAAAATCTTGGAACGGGTAGTATCGCTCGGTGGCGGGCGATCATGCCCCCACCTGTTCACCAGTCCATGCATTACCGGGATAACCGGGGTTACTTGGAAGAGGGGGTCGAGCCATGGGGCGCGGCCGAGCTAAGGCTAAGCAAACGAAAGTCGCACGTGCATTAAAGTACGGCGGCCCGCAAACCGATTTCGATCGGCTTCAAGCGGAACTCAGCGGTCAACCTGTGACCGCTCCTTCGCCTGTCGCAGATGAAGTCGATGAATCCGATGACATCTATGCCGATGATCCTTATGCGGATGACCCTTATGCAAAGTATTACGAAGAAGAAGACGAGTCCGCGTAACTTCCCACCACGCTGACTGCACCACCGCCACCACCTTTTGCTGGCGAATCACCTTTTTCCCCAGGCTGTCGTTCACGCACCATTCCGCATACCCATGCATCAAGATCACGCTCCGCTAGTGTGACCAGCGTCTGGTCAACATCCGACTCGGGCACAATCGCAAACATCCCAATTCCCATGTTGAATGTTCGTTCCGCATCCTGGAGTGGAACCGATCCCTCTCGTTGAATCAGATCAAAAATTGGAGGCGGTGTCCATGTTTGTCGGTAGACATCGACGGCAACGTGTTCAGGCAATACCCGCGCGAGATTCGCGGCAATACCTCCACCTGTGACATGACTGAATGCGTGAACATCAACTGTATTGATCAATGCTAGGCAATCGAGAGCATAAATATGTGTGGGTTCTAACAGTTCCTCTCCCACTGTTCGGCCCAGTTCCGCAACATGTGTCTGCAGACCAAGTTTTCCGTCACCGAGTAACACATAACGTGCTAGTGAGTAGCCGTTGGAATGTAAGCCACTCGACGGCATAGCGATAACTACATCGTTGACTCTAACTCGATCTGGCCCGAGGAGTCGGTCAGCATCAACTATTCCCGTGCCGGCACCGGCAATATCGTATTCGTCCGGAGCCATCAGCCCCGGATGCTCAGCGGTTTCGCCACCAATAAGGGAGCACCCTGCCAACTCACAACCGCGTGCAATACCCGCAACAATGCTGGCAACTCTTTCTGGGTTCACCGAACCCACCGCAATGTAATCGGTCATAAAGAGTGGTTCAGCACCACAAACAACAAGATCGTCCACAACCATGGCTACGAGATCCAGTCCCACGGTGTGGTGAACATCTAGCGCCCGTGCAACAGCAATTTTTGTTCCCACACCATCGGTGGAGGTGGCCAGAAGTGGGCGTTGCATTCCCTTGGCTACTGAGATGTCAAAAAGCCCCGCAAAACCTCCGAAGTCACCGACTACTTCTGGTCGAGTACCGACAGCGATTGATGCGCGCATGAGTTCTACGGCACGCTCACCCGATTCGACATCAACACCGGCAGCAGCGTAGGTCGTTTCTGATCCAGATGACTGCATGCAGATCAAGGCCTAGTCAAAGCGTCAGTGGCAAGCGGGTCAATATGCAAGTGATCTTCTTTACCCACGCGACGCTCAATTCCGTCTAACACTTGAAGGTTGACTTTGTGTTCCTCCGATAACTCCACGGGGTACACACCGTCAAAGCAGGCCCGACACAAATTGTCCTTGGGAACATGAGTGGATTCAATGAGAGCATCGAGTTCAACAAAAGCCAGCGAATCCGCACCAATGGACGCGCAAATCTCCTGCACCGTGAGGCCATTGGCGATGAGTTCTGCACGCGAAGCAAAATCAATTCCATAAAAGCACGGCCATTTCACCGGTGGACTGGAGATTCGGACATGGACCTCCTTGGCACCGGCCTCACGCAGCATGCGCACCAAAGCCCGTTGGGTGTTTCCGCGCACAATCGAGTCGTCTACAACAACGAGTCGCTGTCCGGCAATTACTTCCTTGAGTGGATTAAGTTTTAGTCGAATACCAAGTTGACGAATTGTTTGTGATGGCTGAATAAATGTTCGACCCACATACGAGTTCTTCACGAGTCCTTCGGCAAAACTAATGCCCGATTCCTGGGCATAACCGATTGCGGCATAGCGTCCCGACTCCGGAACTGGAATGACGAGGTCCGCGTCAACAGGATGCTCGCGCGCCAACTGTCGACCAATATCGACTCGAGCGGCGTGAACGCTTCGACCCGCAATAGACGTATCAGGTCGCGCCAAATACACGTACTCGAACAGGCAACCTTTGGGTGCCGCCTCGGCAAACCTGTGCGATCGAAGTCCTTCACTATCTATCACGACCAACTCACCGGGTTCGATCTCGCGAACAACCGAAGCTCCCACGATGTCCAACGCCGCCGACTCACTGGCAACCACCCAGCCGTTTTCTAGCCGGCCTAGGACCAGCGGCCGGATTCCCTGGGGATCGCGTGCGGCATAGAGGGTGGTGTCGTCCATAAACACCAAAGAAAAAGCACCTTTGGCTAGCGGCAACTCCAGCATGGCTGCCGCTTCCAGGGACAGGTCCGGATGCGCGGCAAGAAGTGCGGTCAAGATCTCAGTATCGGTTGTCGCTTGAATGCCCGCGTTGAGTGGAAGTTCACCGGAATCCGTCTGGAGTTCAATGATCCGCTTACGTAACTCCGCTGTGTTGGTCAAATTACCATTGTGACCTAATGCCAAATGACCGGTTGCGGTGGTGCGAAAAGTTGGCTGAGCATTCTCCCAGATACTTGCGCCTGTTGTGGAGTAGCGCGTGTGCCCAATTGCAACGTAGCCGTACAGCGAATCAAGTGCACCTTCATTGAAAACTTGTGAGACCAGACCCATGTCTTTATACACAACAATCCGCGAGCCATCGCTGACCGCCATACCCGCTGATTCCTGACCACGATGCTGCAATGCGTACAGACCGAAGTAGGTGAGTTTAGAAACTTCTTCGCCCGGGGCCCACACACCAAAAACACCGCAGGCATCCTGCGGGCCCATTTCACCAGGGAGGAGATCGTGGGTCAGTAGACCATCACCGCGAGGCACAGCCCCAGCCTACGCGAGTTGCATCTTGATCATGACATTGATCAACAGGTTCGTCACGGCCTAGGGTGCAAGTGGCCCTGAATCCAATCTGCGAGCGCTGGAAGTTCCATTCGCCCTTCTGCAACGGCGATCACCGTGTCATAGATTTCATCTTCCGTTCCTCGGAGGTCAAAAAAATTGATTCGCGCAAATGCAACCGAACACATCCAACTCAAGCGCTTGTTCCCGTCGATCATTGGATGATTGCGATTAATTCCATGCATGACGGCGGCGATTTTTAACTCAAGTGTCGGGTATATCTCTTCACCAAAAGCACTGGTACCCGGACGCCCAACTGCGGAAGCCAGGAGCCCTAAGTCGCGGGCGTATAGACCCATACTTTCAGCGAGCACAACAGCATCTTCGATCTCGAGGTATCGCATGAGATCGGATTCACTCCCCTAAGCGTCGAAGTGCTTCGGCGTCTCGCTCCATGATCTCGTCGGCAATGTCTCTCATGAGGGTGGATCGCTCAGAACGACTGATTCGATCAAGGACAGCCATTCGCGCCACTTCATGCATGGATCGGTGCTCCCGTTCAGCCTGTCGGCGGAGCGCCTCGGTCTCTTCTTCGGTCAATCGCAGTGTCATAGCCATATCAAAACGGTATCAAATTGATACCACTTAGACAAGGGGGAAGTAGGCCGAGAGATCTGATCTCTCCCCGCTGGCAATGAGTGACCCGCCGGCAACCGCCTGCTCCCAGGTCAACTCCCCCAAGGCCAAAGCCACCAAGGTGTGCGAATCTGTTTCCACCACGGCAGAAGGAGTCCCGCGGCGGTGGGTGTGACCGGCTACCACCTGAATTGCAGCATACGGTGGAATTCGCAGCTCAACGCTGCGACCGGGTGCTACTTCTGACAGTTCCGCAAGGATCGCCTTTACCGCCGCGCGCTCACGTTCACGCTCTGGTTTTTCTCCCGCCTGATAACTGGCCAAAAGGGTAAGTAATGATTCATGGTCGTACGGTGCCAGCATGATCAGGAGTTGAAAATCGCTGGCAAAGTGGCTTCGTGGGTCTGGCGCAGTTGCTCAAGCGTGAGGGTGAAGTAGTCCCCCATGACAATCACCTGTTTGTCAGGGAATCCAGAATCAACACCCAGCCCCGAGTCAACAACCCCTACCCGTTCGGCGGGCAGTCCGCGGGCCGCACACATTTCGGTGAAACGAAGTTCCTCACTACGAGGGATCACCACAACCGCTCGACCGGTGCTTTCGGCATAAAGGAAAATAAACGGCTCAATATTGTCTGGGATCCACAGGCGAGCACCCGTACCTGCACGCATTGCCATCTCGGCAATTGCGATTGCGAAACCGCCATCGGAAATATCGTGGGCTGCGGTGATCATGCCGTCACGTGAGGCCGCTACCAAAATCTCACCGAGTAATTTTTCCCGTTGCAGATCTACTTTCGGAGGAATGCCACCTAGGTGGCCGTGAATATGCGCCCACTCACTTCCACCGAATTCATCTGAGGTGTCACCCAGGACATAAATTAATTCACCGTCGGAATCCTTACTCCACGCCATGGGGGTGCGTCGCTCAACGTCGTCAATCACCCCGAGAACTCCCACTACGGGTGTGGGATGAATCGCCGTTTCACCTGTTTGGTTATAAAAGGAAACATTGCCGCCGGTCACAGGAATACCCAACTCCAAGCAACCGTCTGCCAACCCACGAGTTGCCTCGGCGAATTGCCACATCACTTCAGGATCCTCAGGTGACCCAAAGTTCAAACAATTGGTCACCGCAAGTGGAATTGCGCCGCTCACACTCACATTTCGATATGACTCAGCGAGGGCTAACTTCGCACCATTGTAGGGATCAAGTTTTGTAAATCTTGCATTGCAATCGGTGGCGATTGCAACACCTAGTCCGGTTTCTTCGTCAATCCGGATCATGCCGGTGTCTTCTGGTTGTGCAAGAACCGTGTTGCCCAGTACATAGCGGTCATATTGAGATGTGACCCACGCTTTGGAAGCCAGATTCGGTGCACCAATAAGTTGCAGCAAGGCTTCTTTCAGGTGTTCACCCGATTCGGGTCGGGGAATCACACTTGCTGTTGGTTCATTGGCCTGAAGGGCGTCTTGCCAGGACGGCCGGTGATACGGACGTTCGTACACCGGACCTTCGTGGGCAACTGTGCGCGGTGGGACATTAACAATTTCTTCGCCGTGCCACTGCACCACCAGTTTGCCCGTATCGGTCACTTCACCGATCACAACCGCTTCAACATCCCACTTTGCACAAATCTCCATGAACGCATCAATGTGCCCCGGTGTGACGATTGCACACATGCGCTCCTGGGATTCGCTCATAAGAATTTCTTCGGGTGACAGCGAGGCATCACGTAACGGGACGCGATCAAGCCACACATGCATTCCGCCCTCACCATTAGAGGCGAGTTCACTTGTTGCACAGGAAATACCCGCACCACCAAGATCCTGAATACCCTCCACCAAGCCCGCATGAAGAACCTCGAGCGTTGCTTCAATGAGCAACTTCTCCATAAATGGATCGCCCACCTGAACACTGGGTCGCTTAGCGGGGCCATCTGCATCAAATGTTTCTGATGCCAATACCGAGACACCGCCGATTCCATCTCCTCCGGTGCGAGCACCGTAAAGAACAACGAGGTTACCCACACCCTTAGCACTGGCTAGGTGAATATCTTCATGTTTCATGGCTCCCACACACAGTGCGTTCACCAACGGGTTCCCCGCATAACTCTCGTCAAAAACCAACTCGCCACCAATATTGGGGAGTCCCAAACAATTGCCATAGCCGCCCACTCCCGCGATCACCCCGGGAAGAACGCGATGGGTGTCCGGGGCATCTGCTGGACCGAATCGGAGCGGATCCATGACAGCTAGTGGTCGCGCACCCATGGAAATAATGTCGCGCACAATTCCGCCGATACCGGTTGCCGCACCTTGGTATGGCTCTACGTAAGACGGGTGATTATGGGATTCAACCTTGAATGTGACCGCCCAACCTTGGCCAATATCCACCACGCCGGCGTTCTCACCAATGCCCACAAGTAGAGCATCAGTTTTGGGTGCCTTGTCGCCGAATTGGCGCAGGTGCACCTTGCTGGATTTATATGAACAATGCTCACTCCACATGACGGAGTACATGGCTAGCTCACTACTTGTTGGTCTGCGCCCAAGAATTTCCTTAATGCGTTCGTATTCGTCAGGCTTCAGGCCCAACTCCGCAAATGGTTGCTCAAGATCGGGTTGTTCAGATGCATGGGACACCGAGTCGATCATGATGCACCCACCAACGCCCGAACAGCGCTAGTGAAAAAAGGAATTCCATCAAGGCTCGGGCCGGTGAGTGCTTCGACAGCATGCTCGGGGTGCGGCATGAGACCAACAACATTGCCGCGGGCATTTGATATTCCGGCAATATCGCGATAGCTGCCATTGGGGTTCACTTCTTGGTAGGTGGCAATTACTCGGCCTTCCGCAAAAAGTTGGTCCAGAGTTTTTTCATCGGCAACATAGCCGCCCTCACCATTTTTCAATGGGATCACAATCTCCTGCCCTACCTCAAAGTCACTCGTCCAGAAAGTGTCCGTTGATTCAATCCGCAGTTTTTGATCCCGACAAATGAAATGGCGGTGATCATTGCGAGTTAATGCGCCTGGAAGTAAGTGGCTTTCACAAAGAATCTGGAAACCATTACAGATGCCCAGTACGGGTAACCCCTGCTGTGCTTTCTCAATGATCACGGACATGACCGGCGCGAATTTCGCGATTGCTCCGCACCGTAAATAGTCACCATAAGAGAATCCACCCGGGAGGACAACGGCATCGACATTCTTTAGGTCACTGTCACCATGCCAGAGTTCAATTGCCTGTCCACCTGCAATGCGAATTGCGCGAGCTGCGTCTCTGTCGTCGAGGGATCCGGGGAAAGTCACCACACCAATGCGAACCGAATCTATGCGAGCGCTCACCATTACTCCACAACCGTGAGGGTGAAATCCTCAATGACCGGGTTACTTAAAAGTTCACCTGCGAGTTTCTCGAGCGTAGCCGCACGCTCTGCATCAAATTCGCCATCGAGATCAATAACGAACTGCTTGCCTTGGCGAACATCGGTGACACCAACAAGTCCCAACCGGCCTAGCGCCCCCTGCACCGCACGGCCCTGGGGGTCAAGAATCTCTGGTTTTAGCATGACGTTCACAACGACGCGGGCCACTTGTTCTCCTGATTTTCGTGGATATTTCACACTCAGATAACTCAACTCTATCGGTGCAGGTCAGTTGATGACTTTCCCCCAAGCTGACCAAGCCGAGCTCACCATCGATCGCACATCATGTGTGGCCGACCATTGTAATTTTTCGGCGCTGAGATCGACATTGGCAAAGGATGCCGGGGGATCCCCTGCCCGGCGCCCCACTATTTCAGGGTTAATGTCCTTACCCAAAACCTCGGCCACGACGGCCATGACTTGAGCCACGCTAACACCTTGGCCGCGTCCAATATTGATGGCGAGGTTGGCTTCTCCATGCTCACACAAGCGCACTGCCTCACCGTGAGCTCCCGCGAGATCTTCCACATGGATGTAATCCCGAATACAGGTGCCATCAGGGGTGGGGTAATCATCGCCAAAGATCTTGGGTCGCTCACCATTGCCAAGTGCTCGAAACACCATGGGGATCAGATTGTTCACACTGTTGTCCCCGAGGGAGTCATTCGCAGCCCCCGCAACATTGAAATATCGCAAGGCGATCCAATTCATGCCCCAACTCGTGGCCAGATCTTTGGCAAGCCATTCGCCAATTACTTTTGTTTCACCGTACGGAGATTCGGGTCGCAATGGCTCCGATTCAGTAATCGGATTCGATTGAGGTGTTCCATACACGGCAGCCGAAGAGGAATATACAAAATTCTTCACCCCCACAACGTGCATGGCCTCCAATAATGAGATCAATCCCGTGACATTCTCGGAGTAGTAATACAGCGGAATCTCTACGGATTCTCCGGCAGCTTTTTTAGCGGCCAAGTGCACCACACCTGTGACATGGTGATCACGCAGTGCTTTTTCCATTGTTAATCGATCAGCGATATCCGCTTCAATAATGATGACTTCCTCCGGAATCCGAGTGCGCAACCCCGCCGAGAAATTATCAAGAACAATCGGGGTAATCCCTCTTTGGAGTAAGTCGCGCACAACATGAGCACCGATATACCCCGCTCCTCCAGTAATCAGCCATGTACTCATGAGTGAGCACTCATTCGAACTTGTTCCCCGTGATGCGTTCATAAGCCTGAACGTACTTTTCGCGAGTTTTTTCCACGATCTCTGCCGGAAGTGGCGGTGGCGCCTCCCCCGAATCCTTATTCCACCCTGATGCAGGCGAGGTCAGCCAATCTCGAACAAATTGTTTATCAAATGATGGCTGGGTACCACCAGGACTCCATTGGTCCTTTTCCCAGTATCGGGATGAATCAGGGGTGAGGACTTCATCGCCTAAAACAATGCGACCCTTGTACTTTCCACCAAGTGCTACACCGAATTCGAACTTTGTGTCTGCCAAAAGTAAGCCTCGTCGTTCCATTTTCTCGGCCGCATACTCATATACAGACAGTGACAGGCGCTTCAATTCCTGCGCTTCTTCCTGTCCCAGTTCGACAATGACTTCGTCGTAAGTGATGTTGACATCGTGATCGCCGACCGCCGCTTTGGTCGCCGGTGTGAAAAGAGGTTTAGGCAATAGTGCTCCATCTTTGAGTCCCGGTGGTAAACCCTGTCCGCAAATTTTGCGCTCGCGCAGATAATCCGTATAGCCCGAACCGGCCAAGTATCCGCGCACAACGCATTCCACGGGAAACATCTCCAGCGGCTCGCACACCACTGCGCGACCTTCAACAGATTTAGGCACCTTTGAGGTTGTGGTGTGGTTGTACACCAGCCCCTCTAATTGGGAGAACCACCATTGGGATATACCGTTGAGGATTCTGCCTTTGTCCGGGATTTCGGTAGGGAGAATCCAGTCATAAGCGGAGATGCGGTCACTCGTAATGAGTAAGAACCGACCTTGGGAGTTGCGATAAATGTCGCGGACCTTGCCCGAGTAGACATGTTCATAACCTTCGGGAAGATCGTAATTACTTGTGATCACAGGATTCCGCTCGGTGAATAGGTGGCTGCCTCCGGATATGTATTCGAGATTATTTCCACTCGATCGGCAAGGTGTTTCACTTGATTGCGTGCGTCTCCGGTGAACTCAATAGGGTGCGCAAGAAGTGATTCCAACTCTGCCAGATCAAATGTCAACCGCGAATCACGTGCAAGTTGTTCCAGTAAATTATTTTCAGCATCTGGTGTTTCTCGCATTCGGAGAGCGGTTGCAACGGCATGCTCCTTGATAGCTTGATGGGCAACTTCACGGCCAACCCCCGACTGCACCGCTGCCATCAATATTTTGGTTGTTGCAAGGAACGGCAAGAATCGTTGTAACTCGCGGTCAATCATTGCGGGAAAAGCCCCAAATGCATCTAGGACTGTGAGGAATGTTTCAAAAAGTCCATCGATTGCATAAAAGGAATCGGGCAGTGCCACTCGGCGAACAACCGAACAGGCAACATCGCCTTCATTCCACTGCTGACCGGCTAGATCAGCTGTCATGTTCATATAGCCGCGAAGAATTACGTGGAAACCATTAATGCGTTCACATGATCGGGCATTCATTTTGTGCGGCATGGCTGAAGATCCAACCTGACCTGGAAGAAATCCTTCAGTGGCCAATTCTTGCCCTGCCATTAAGCGAACGGTTGTTGCGAAACTGGAAGGACCGGATGCCAATTGCACAAGCAGCGCTGTGACATCGAAATCAAGGGACCGTGGGTATACCTGACCGACACTGACAAATGTACGATCAAAACCAAGATGAGTCGCAATACGTGCCTCCAGAAGATGGAGAGATTCGTCGTTGCCATTAAGCAGGCTCAACATATCTTGGGCTGTGCCCACCGGGCCTTTGATTCCACGCAGCGGATACGAGTTCAGTAAGGCTTCAAGTCGATCGAAGGCAATGAGCAACTCTTCGGCGAAAGTAGCCATTCGTTTGCCCAAGGTAGTGATTTGAGCTGCAACATTGTGTGAGCGACCAGCCATGGCTTGTTCGGAGTAAGCAACCGCAAGGCCACTCAAGCGATCCAATGCCGCCACAGATTTAGTGCGCACCAATTCCAGGCTTGAACGAATTTGTAACTGCTCAACATTTTCGGTCAGATCCCGTGAAGTCATGCCAAGGTGCGCATACTCATGTCCAGCTAAAGAGTTGAACTCCTCAATGCGCGCTTTGACATCGTGTTTTGTCACCCGCTCACGAGCATCAATTGAGTCCAGATCTACCGCGTCAATCACCGATTGGTAACGGTCAATTGCTCCGATAGGAATATCCACTCCGAGTTCGCTCTGCGCGCGCATTACTGCAACCCACAGCCTGCGTTCCATCCGGATTTTGTTTTGAGGGGACCAAATATGAACCATGTCTGCTGATGCGTATCGAGCAGCGAGAACATTGCTCGGGATATCAGCCTGGGGTGAGGTCACCCTCCTATCCTTCCACCTCAGTATTTACTTCAGGGAAATGCGCCCATCTGCTGCGAGTTGGGCAATGTCCCCGCGGAAATGTGAGCCTGAAATCGCGATCAGCGCCGCGGCATCTGTTGCCCTGTTGCGCGCCGCAATCAAGGTGTCGGCATGGGCGGTGACGGACACAACCCGACCGCCTGAGGTGATCAGCTTCGAGCCCTGCAATTGGGTGCCCGCGTGATACACGGTCACATTGCCCAAGCCTTCCGCTTGTTCGATCCCAGTGATCGAGTCCCCTGTACGTGGTTTCGCGGGATACCCGTCAGCGGCAATAACCACCGTTACTGAATATCCACTTCTCCACTTCAGTGGGGGGAACTGGGCCAGTCGCCCGGTGGCAGCGGCCAGCAGAAGTTCACCGAGGGGAGACTCCAATTGATCGAGGACAACTTGAGTTTCCGGATCTCCAAAGCGGGCATTAAATTCAATTACCCGCACACCACGCGAAGTCATGGCAAGGCCGGCATACAAGACACCAATAAACGGCGTTCCCCTTTTATTGAGGGCAGTTGCCATGGGCTGGAGAACACGTTCGGTGACATCCTGTGCAACATGGGCAGGCACCCATGGCAAGGGTGAATACGCACCCATGCCACCAGTGTTGGGACCCGAATCACCTTCGCCAACTCTTTTAAAATCTTGAGCTGGCTGCATGGGAACCACTGTTGTGCCATCGGAAATCCCAAAGATGGATACCTCTGGTCCATCAAGAAACTCTTCAATGACCAGTGAGTTTCCCGAGGCTAAGCATGCACGCGCATGTGCCACGGCCTCAGCGCGATCATGGGTGACCACAACTCCTTTGCCCGCAGCAAGGCCATCGTCTTTCACAACATAGGGGGCGCCGAAAGTATCGAGTGCAACGTCTACCTGTTCCTCGGATGCACACACTCGTGCCATGGCAGTCGGAATATTTGCTTCGGCCATAACCTTTTTGCAAAAAGCTTTACTGCCTTCGATCAATGCGGATTCTTTATGTGGGCCAAAACACGGGATCCCGCGACCTTCTAATTCATTGGCGGCGCCTGCCATCAGCGGAACCTCAGGTCCAATGACAACAAGGTCAACGTCTAATTCAACCGCTAGATCAGCGATTGCTACTGCATTTGTGACATCGATTGGAACACAAGGAACTAATTGCGCAATACCCGCATTACCCGGTGCTACATGAATGCTCTGCACACTCGGGTCTCGCAATAGGGCAGCTGTGATGGCATGCTCTCGCCCACCAGAACCAATGACAAGGCACTTCACCGTTCAACCCCTACGGAATTAGTTTTCGTAGTGAGCATCAATGATGGTGAAGACTTCGTCGAGAATCTCGAGCCCTGCTTTCGCTTCACTCTCTGTGACAACACATGGTGGAACAACGTGCATCCTGTTGAAGTTTGCGAATGGCATCAGACCACGGTTCTTGCATTCCGTGACCAGTTCGTTCATGGCAGGGGAAGTCCCGCCATAGGGTGCAAGTGGCTCACGGGTTTCGCGATTCTTCACAAGATCCAACGCCCAGAAAACACCGAGTCCGCGTACCTCACCAATTACCGGATGCTTCTGCATCAAGGCATTCAGTCCAGGCTCCAAAACATTTGTGCCAATGCTCGCCGCGTTCTCCACGACTTTCTCTTCCG
Organism: Candidatus Nanopelagicales bacterium; assembly: GCA_018402075.1. The sequence goes on from JAGYJP010000003.1 coordinate 105,519, forward strand.
TCATGGCATCAATTGAGGCAACGATCGAGGCTGCTGCCAACGGATGCCCTGAGTAGGTGAGACCACCGGGGAATACTTTTTCATCGAATGTTGCCGCTATGTCGCCTGAGATCACAACGCCGCCCACGGGGACATATCCAGAGTTGGAACCCTTGGCGAAAACAATCAGATCCGGTTGCGCTGACCAGTTTTGGAATGCGAACCATTTGCCCGTCCGAGCAAAACCTGACATTGTTTCATCGGCGATCCAGACAATGTTGTATTTATCGCACAGCGCCCGCACACCTTCGAGATAGCCCGGTGGTGGTACCAGGATTCCCGCAGTGCCAACAACAGACTCCAAAATTATTGCGCCAACCGTGTTGGGGCCTTCGAATTGAATAACATGTTCCAGGTGCTGCAGTGCACGCTCGGACTCTTCTTCGGGTGTTGTCGCCCAGAATTCCGACCGATACAAGTATGGGCCAAAGAAGTGAACCTGCTGTGCTGCGTATTCATTTGGCCAACGACGAGGGTCACCGGTTGCTTGGATAGCTGTACCCGTATTACCGTGATAGGAACGGTACGCCGATAGCACCTTGTGCTTGTGAGTGTGCAGCCGTGCCATGCGGATCGCATTCTCTACGGCATCTGCTCCACCGTTGGTGAAAAAAACTTTCGACATGTTCGGCCCGGCAAGACCCACAATGCGCTGTGCTGCTTCACCACGCTTGTCATTGGCATGCTGCGGTGCAACAGTTGCCAACTTGGCGGCTTGCTCCTGGATAGCAGCAATGACCTTGGGGTGTTGGTGACCAATGTTCACGTTGACCAGCTGTGATGAAAAATCGAGGAACTTGTTACCGTCGTAGTCCCAGAAATAACTTCCCTCAGCACCTGCAATACACATGGGCTTGAGCGCCTTTTGCGCACTCCAGGAATGGAATACATACTCGCGGTCAAGGTCGTAGACGCGCTTACCTTCTGTGGGATCTGCTGTAGTCATGGGGAAACTGTAGGACATGCCTCAACGGGGTCAACTCCCAATGGTCGCAGTCGGGTGAGTTGCCCACCCAGTTGATCAAAGTTCGACTCCGCCAGCCATTGCTCGAAATTCCGGCGCATGGTGGGCCACTCGGAATCGAGGATGGAAAACCAAGCGGTGTCACGGTTTCGATCCTTCACGACGGTGGCTTGCCTAAATGTTCCTTCATATGTCATTCCGAGCCGGATTGCCGCTTTGCGTGATTTCTGGTTGAGGGCATCGCACTTCCACTCGTATCGCCGATATCCCAGATCAAATACATTCTTCATCATGACAAACATGGCATCAGTTGCAACGCGCGACTCTTGTAATGCCGGGGAGTAGGTGATCCAGCCCACTTCAATACTGCGGGCGGGCGGATCAATGCGCAAGTAACTTGCCACGCCCGTGGCCTTTTCTGTTTCTCGATCAATGATTGCGTAAAAGAATGGGTCAATACCGCCTTCGCGGGAAATCACCCAGTCCCGGTAAGCAGCTTCCGTGGCGAATGGTCCATGTGGCAGATAGGTCCAAAGATGATCGTTTCCAGCAAATGCGGTAAATAGATCAGCAGAATGACGATCCGCGTTCAGTGGTTCAAGACGGCAATAGATGCCAAGCAAATTCCCTGCGGGACGCTGTGGCTCGGGGGAACCAGGCACCGGAACACCGACCGGGTTTCCAGATCCATCTACTTCATAGGTCGGGGTGTAACGGGCAATGAGTTCCGGTTCCACCGATTAGCCAATCAGGTCATTAATGGCGATCGTGGCATTGCGATCCTGGCCCACGCCAATGGCGCTAATTCGAGTTCCCGATTGTTGTTCAAGAAAGTTCACGTACTCGCGAGCGTTCTTAGGTAGATCAGCAAGTGACTTCGCTCCAGAGATATCTTCACTCCAACCTGGAAGCAGCTGGTACACCGGCTTGGCATGGTGGAACTCTGTTTGGGTCATGGGAATTTCTTCGGTGCGCTCCCCATCAATGTCATAAGCAACGCACACCGGAATTTCATTCCACCCGGTAAGCACATCTAGCTTGGTAAGGAATGTGTCGGTCAGGCCATTGACACGAGTGGCAAACCTGGCGATCGGAACATCGAACCACCCGCAGCGGCGGGCACGTCCGGTCGTGACTCCGCGTTCGCCACCAATGGTGCGCAGTTTCTCGCCATCGTCATCAAAGAGTTCCGTGGGGAATGGTCCCGAACCGACACGAGTTGTGTAAGCCTTCAAAATTCCCACCACGCGATCAATTCGTGTCGGGCCAATTCCACTGCCCGTGCATGCACCACCCGCCGTTGGATTACTTGATGTAACAAATGGATATGTCCCGTGATCAACATCAAGTAACGTGCCCTGACCGCCTTCCAGCAACACAACCTTTCCTTGATCCAAGGCTTGGTTGAGTAACAATGAAGTGTCTGTGACCCAGGGACGCAAAGCATCTGCATATTGCAAGAGGTCTTCAACAACGGCATCTACTTCAATTGCTCGTCGATTAAATACCTTGACCAACACCTGATTCTTATTGGCAAGCGCTCCCTCAACTTTTTGTCTCAGGATTGATTCATCGAAAAGGTCTTGAACGCGTATTCCAACGCGCGCGATTTTGTCACTGTAAGTCGGTCCGATTCCGCGGCCAGTTGTTCCGATTTGGGCTTTGCCTAGGAACCGCTCGGTGACTTTGTCGAGTGTCACGTGATAGCTGGTGATCAGGTGCGCATTTGCACTGATGAGTAATTTAGATGTGTCAATTCCTTGGGCATTCAGGCCGGCTATCTCCTGTAATAACACGGCAGGATCAATGACCACGCCATTTCCGATTACCGGAATAACTTCAGGTGTAAGGATTCCACTCGGTAAAAGGTGAAGCGCAAACTTCTTGTCACCAATGACAACGGTGTGCCCTGCATTGTTTCCACCCTGATAGCGGACAACGTAGTCAACGCGATCGCCCAGCAGATCGGTCGCTTTTCCTTTTCCTTCGTCGCCCCATTGGGACCCGAGGAGAACAATTGCTGGCACCGCGAAAGGTTACCGGACGCCAGCATGTTTGACACTAACGGGATTAACGCTTGCCCACCAAGTGCTTTCCCAATGCTGTCCCAGAGATCCAACCGGCCTCCACGCGAGGGCGGTCAGAGTATGAATCACCGGCCATGAATATTTCTTCACTTGGTGCCGCATAAAAAAGTGGTTCACTCAGTGTTGTGCCCTCGACCGGCTTGGCAAATGTCCACCGATGCGCACTTGTCCAGACCGGCTCGTTATCGAAACCCAAGATTTGTTGCACGGCACTCACTGCAAATGGAATAACACCCGATGGATCACTGAGGTGATGTGAACTCAACACCGGGTGAACATGTGCAACGAGTGCTGGTGCATGGTCACCTCTGCGTGAACCATCGTTCGCGATCCACGTCACTGCACTTGTCGAGTTATCAAAGATGCCATCAAAGTCCTGCCACGACTTCTCGGCGAACAACATGGATACAACAATCACGGGTTCCCATGCAGTTGGGTTCAATTCACTTGCCTGCGGAAGGATTTTTGCCGCTTGAGGTGTTGGCATACACAATGCAACTCGTTCATGAGGAATATCAAGTTCTTCTACTTCGCCCTCAATAACTTCGATGCCCTCTGCGAGATACTCAACGACACTGCGTATTCCCTTCGCAGCGCTGTACCGCATTGGCCCAACCTTCACGCCGAGAATTCCCGTGTCATCGGCCACATGAAAAGTGTCGGTCCACTCGCTCACAATTCCACGATCCTGCATCTCGTGAACGTGTTGCTGGAATTCCGGATCACTCACTGTGAAATAGGAAGCACCGATATCGAATATGCGACCGTCATATTTGGTTCCTGAGTCGCGCACGACCCGAGATGCCATGCGCCCACCAATTTTTTTTCCTTTGTTGACCACTCGAAATGGAATTCCGTGAGACCGCAGAACTCGAGCGCACGCTATTCCTGTGATGCCTGCGCCAACAATCAGAACCGGTCTGGTGAGTTCAGTGCTAGCCAAGAGTTGGGTCACACTCAACAAGGAATTCGGAAATTCGAACTACTTCATCGGTTTCACCAATGGCCCCTGCTGCCCTCCCAAGGTCTTGAAGGCAACGCAAGAAACCTTGATTGGGTACATGGCTCCAGGGAACCGGCCCATGGCCTTTCCAGCCATTGCGCCGTAATGCATCGAGGCCGCGGTGATAACCAACTCGGGCGTAGGCGTAAGAGGCAACGATGTCGCCTGCATCCCACGCTTGATCACTCAACATTGCCCACGCCAATGAACTTGTCGGGTACTCCTTCACGACATCCTGAGGATCGGCTCCTGCTTCCAGTTCAGTTTGCGCAGGATCCCCTGCGGGCAACAGGGTTGGTTCAGGTCCGCCCAGAAGATTTGTACCAGAGATGCTCATGAGTTGATCTTCGTTCCGACAGAGCGCAGGTCTTCGCACGCCAACTTCACACGATCTGCCATACCCTTTTCAGCTGCTCGGCCGTAGGAGCGCGGGTCGTACTGCTTCTTGTTTCCGACATCGCCATCAACTTTTAATACACCGTTGTAATTGACGAACATGTGATTGGCGATTGGGCGGGTGAATGCATACTGAGTATCAGTATCAATGTTCATTTTTACAACGCCGTAGTCAAGTGATTCGCGGATTTCGCTCAACAGCGAACCGGATCCACCGTGGAATACCAAGTCAAATGGCTTGTCGACTCCATACTCCTTTCCAACGGCATCTTGAATGTCTTTGAGAATGGAGGGCGTCAAAACAACATTGCCGGGCTTGTACACACCATGCACATTGCCGAATGTCGCGGCAACCATGTAACGGCCACGCTCCCCGAGACCGAGCTTCTTTGCGGTAGCGAGACCGTCTTCAACGGTGGAGAACAACTTTGCGTCATGTGATGCTTCAATGCCGTCTTCCTCGCCACCAACAACACCGATCTCAATTTCCAAGATCGTGTGAGCCTTGACGGATGCATCGAGCATTTTCTCTGCAATATCAAGATTTTCATTGAGAGGAACAGCGGAGCCGTCCCACATATGCGACTGGAACAACGGCTGCATGCCCTTGGCAACGCGATCCTGCGAAATTGCCAGGAGTGGCTCCATGAACCCGGGCAATTTGTCCAAGGGGCAGTGGTCGGTGTGCAGTGCAATGTTCACGTCATATTTCGCCGCAACAATATGTGCGAACTCCGCGAGAGCGACCGCGCCGGTGATCATGTCATTCACTGCCTGACCGGATGCGAATTCTGCGCCACCCCATGACACCTGCACGATTCCGTCTGACTCTGCCTCTGCGAAACCACGAATCGCAGCATTAATTGTTTGAGAGGAGGAAGTATTGATCGCGGGATAAGCGAACTTGCCTGCCTTGGCTCGATCGAGCATTTCGGCATAAATTTCTGGCGATGCAATTGGCATGGAAACTCCCCTTTAAAGTGAACTCTTGCACCCTATCTTTCCACTCGCTCGTTATGGTCATGTCACCGGTTAACGTGGCCCGCCCACAAACATAGAACTGCAACAGCATACGTAAATGACCCTTAATTAACCGCCCACTGTCGTACCCACTCGTGCATGGCAATCGCAGCCGCAGCGCCCACATTGATGGAACGGGTGGACCCGAATTGGGAAATCTCCACCAGGGTGTCGCAGCCTGCTCGCATGGCGTCAGACAGACCGGTGCCTTCTTGGCCCACGACAAGGACACAGCGCTCCGGGAACACAAACTTCTCAAGCTTCACTGACCCTGGCATATTGTCGATCCCAATGACGGGCATGCTCTGTTGTGTGGCCCACTCAATAAAGTCCTCAGCATTCTCGTGGTGGTGAACATGCTGATAGCGGTCGGTGACCATGGCGCCACGACGATTCCAACGCTTCTTGCCAACAATATGAACTTCACCAACAAGAAACGCATTAGCGCTGCGCACAATCGTGCCAATGTTGAAATCATGACCCAAGTTCTCAATCGCAATATGCATGGGGTGTCGCTTGGTATCGAGATCGGCAACAATTGCTTCGAGCTTCCAATAACGATATTGGTCAGTGACATTGCGCCGGTCACCATCGCGAAGTAGTTCCGGATCGAAGTGATCCTCGGTGGGCCACTGGCCTTCCCACGGGCCAACGCCAACAACCTTGAATGGCTCACCATCGGGTTCGTCGACTTGCACCGCTACTTCCTCCATGAGAGTGAACTTAACCACTACCCTGTCAGGGTGCTAAAAACTCTTGCCAATTTCATTCGCGGCGCACTCATGGGGATCGCAGAAGTTATCCCTGGCGTGAGCGGTGGAACGCTCGCATTGATTGTGGGTGTGTATCAAACACTCCTTGATGCAATCGCCGATGCGGTGCTTGCCGTCCGGCAGCTTCTTGGACTCGCTGGCACCAAGCCATCTGCAGCCACCGCCATCAGGACCATTCGGGGGCTTCCGTGGCGAGTACTTATCCCTTTAGCAATTGGCATGGGAATCGCACTCGTGGTGGGCGCAAGAATTCTCGAGCCATTACTGGATGAACAACCCATCGCCATGAATGCCTTGTTCTTCGGACTGGTAATCGTGGGCGTCTACGTTCCGGCACACATGGTGCTCAGAGTGGGCGGCTGGAGCCCCCTGTATGTATTCATCGCATTTGTCAGTGCCGTGGTCCTGTTCTTCCTCACCGGATTACCCGCCGCAGATGCTGCAGATCCGGGTTTGATCGCGGTGTTCTTCTCCGCAGCTGTTGCGATTTGCGCATTGGTCCTACCTGGAGTGTCCGGATCATTCCTGCTCCTCACCTTAGGGATGTATGACACAACAATTGCGGCCGTTAATGACAGAAACTTTGTGTATCTCGGAGTATTTGCACTCGGTGCCATTCTTGGATTGGCCGTGTTCGTTTCGATTTTGCGCTGGTTACTTGAACATAAGGCCCGTATCACGCTGGTCATCATTACCGGACTCATGATCGGTTCCCTGCGGGCGCTGTGGCCGTGGCAAGGAGAGGATCGGGCGTTACTCGCGCCTGGAGATCAATTGGGACTGGCCATTGGCATGTTTGTGGCAGGAGCGCTCTTTGTCGCAGTTTTGCTGGTTGTCGAGCGGCGATTTGGTCTTAGCGAAGAACAGGAAGACGAAGAACAGGAAGACTCACTCAAGTCCTAGATCTTGCAAGGTGTACGCAGCCGTGTATTCATATCCTCGCTCGACAATTGTTGCGCGAGCACCTCGGTCAACAATCACACTGACACCAGCAATGACCGCACCCTCGGCGAGCAGGGCATCAACAGCCGTCAAAACAGATGCACCTGTCGTTGAAGTGTCTTCAACGGCGAGTACGCGAACGCCTTTGACATCTGGTCCTTCAATGCGACGTTGGAGTCCGTGTTGTTTCTCACTCTTACGAACAACAAATGAATTAAGGAGTTCGCGATCCTGCGCGGCACTGTGCATCATTGATGTTGCAACCGGATCAGCGCCTAATGTCAGACCACCCACTGCAGCAAAATCAAAATTGACATTTACCTGGCGCATGACGGCACCTACCAGCGGTGACGCCACGGCATCAAGTGTCACGCGGCGCAGGTCAATGTAGTAATCCGCTTCACGGCCACTGGATAAAATCACCTTGCCCCGCACAACGGCCTTATCCAAAATCTGCTGACGTAATTGGATCCACTCGGGTGACTGAGTCATATCACCATGCTACTGATCGGCCACGGGCACAAAGGAAGTCCAGTCGGGGCATCTACAGTTAGGGCCGATGCCTCGCCTTATTTATTGGGACTCGCCGGAAAGCCCATCTGGGTTGTCCGATGCACTCGAACGCACGGCAACGTCAGACATGATGGATGCACACCAATGTGTGGTTCTACCCGCACATCTCACAGTCGCCGAAGCGTGTTTACACATTAATAGGGAAGCAGCTAACAGAGAAGTGGATAAGGCTCCGGTGGTTTTCGCTGCGATGGGAAGTAGATGCTTGGATCTTCCCGCGATTGCCCGAGCTCAGGCCGCCGCCCACCGTCCGATCGTTGGGTATTCCCTGATTCGCCCAATTTTCCCGACAAGCACCGATCTGTGGCCGCAGGCGCCCGTGACCGTGTATCTGCCCCGTGACGAGGATCCTGAGCGGTCTGTTTCCCTGCGCGGTTTCCGAATTGCCCATTTTTGTGACTCAAATGATCTCGCTCGTCTCATTCTTGACCAATCAAATTCGGCTCAGTGAGTGTTGCGGTGGGGTCCGGGGCGTACCGTTAGAGGGTGAGGAACGGAACGAGGACGGCCGTGGTTGCCAGCGCATTCTCATTGGTCTTTGCACTGGTTCTTATCGTCCTTCCTGTACCCGGCCATTCACTGGACCACTCGCTCACGGCACGCGTTGTTCATGGCACTAACGGCACGCCCGGGCAATTTCCATTTCTGGTTGCTCTACTTGATGCCAAGAAATTTCCCCAATCGGGTGCCTTCCAAGCGCAATTCTGTGCGGGAAGCCTGACATCGACCACCACCATTGTGACGGCAGCGCATTGTGTGGTGAACCAGGAAACAGGCAAGCACAAGAGGGCAGATGAAGTAACTATTGGATTCACCCAAGACTTGAATTCTACGAACTTCCCTATCCGTCAAGTTTCAAAAATTAGTGTGCACCCGGGATACGTCATTAAATCCACTGAGAATGACATCGCTGTATTGACGCTGAGTCAGCCAGTCACAGATATTCCCTTGATTGCAGTCATTACGCCAGACCTTGCGGCCGAATACACCACAGGTGGTCACCCTGCGAAAGTTGCGGGCTGGGGAAACACGGTGAGTTCCGGTAATAAATATCCAGCCATATTCAAAGTGGGCAACCTCGTTGTATTTCCCGATTCTTCCTGCGGTGGTGGCGCAAAGTACGAAGTGAATGGAATTCGCTTCCTCGGGTTCCCCAGTAGCGAAGTAAATGCCGCAGTCATGTTGTGCGCCGGAGGTACAACTCCAAATGGCAGTGTGATTGATGCCTGCCAAGGTGACTCTGGTGGTCCACTTGTTGCCGAGGGTAGTGCTGGGCCTATGTTGATTGGATTGGTCAGTTGGGGTGAAGACTGTGCGGGCAAGTACCCAGGTGTGTACACCCGAATCAGTGCAGAAACTAATTTCTTGAATGACAACAAGGCGATCGCAGAATCCGCTCCGGTAGCCGCTCCAACTGTATCAATCACGCCACTCACTGGTGAATTGAATATTCGCGTCACCGGTGGAGCCGATGGAATTTCGGTCACCCAATACGCGGTATCCGTGACGGGACCGACAAATCAATCTCCCACCGTTGCCGTCACCCAAAACTGTTTCGCAGCACCATCTGGAAACTCGATTGCGGGAAACTGCACCGTGAGTGACTTAATTAACGGTGCCGAGTACACGGTGACAGCCATATCAGCGAATGGTCGAGGGAATTCGCCCGCCAGCGCACCCGTGACGGCATCTCCCAGCACCATGCCCATCGCTGGGAGTATCACAAAGGTGCAGCGCAAGAAGTCTGTTGCGCGATTCACCACAACGCCGTCAATTCCCAATGGCTCCTCAGTGATCAGCGAACAGGTGGCGTGTACACCCGTGGGCCCTGGTGTCAACAGGAGCGCGGCCATTCGCGACAACAGAGCCGTGGTCACAAAGTTGGTCAGAGTTAGTTACCGCTGCCAAGTTCGGATTGAAACGGAAATAGGCGTCGGTGTGTCACCTGTTCGGGTTATCAAGCGCTAGGTATTGAGCAGTTGCACGCTCACTGCACAATCGGATACCGACTGCTGATTCTGTTCAGTGCTGCGTTGCGAGTAAGTTCCGTTTGAGCCTGGACCTGTAGGAACATGGATTCGCGAACTCGACGCTCTGCACTTTTTCCCGACTGCATTCCCGCACCAGCTCGAGCAATCACCACCGCGGAAGTGCACTCACGAGCAAATTCCAATATCTCCACCCTGGAGCGCATGAGATCAGCCGAACCGGCAGCTTCACCGTGATCGAGGAGTGAGTATGCGTTGTGACGAAGTGCATTGAATTGTTGGGTGAGTGTGGTCACGAGAGACATAATCTCTGAACTATTCCTCGCAATTCCAATCGATTCCAACTCGTCAATTGCAGCTCGTGCCAGTCCGAGCGCCGCAGGATTTGGTGCCAATGTTTTTCGAGCATCGGCTGTTTGCCATTGTGCGAAACTACTGACCTCAAATACAAAGTCTGATGGAATCACCGAGTTCTCGAATCGAATGGGTCGAGTGTGTGTACCCGACATGGATAGCAATTCAAGCGGCTCACCCACCGTGCTTCCCTGAACCAATTCCGAGAATTTATTGGTGGGAATAAAAAACGTGACGATGTCGGATTTATCGGCTGTGAGTGCCATCACCATGACAACATCCGCGATATCCCAACTGGTCACCCAGTCCAGTGAGCCATCAAGTTGCCAATCACCATTTACTTTTACGGCCACCGGATTTGCCGGACCCGGTCGCCGGATGTGGGCAAATGCAACAGCTGCGAGATACTCGCCGGACTGAAGACCCGATAGCCATTGCTCTTGCAGTGCGTTGGCTGCAGGCTGATTGCCCCCTGCTTCAAGTGTGCGCAATGGTGTCTGGTGCTGAGCCCAACAAAACCAGGTACTTGCATCCGCCCCAGCGATCCGCTCGGTCAATTCACGCCATTCATTGACGCCAGCGGGTGTCCCGTGAGCACCGACTTCAGCCAAATCATTGAAGTGGCTGCGTGGAACTCCCGCACGATCCGATTTTTCCGCTGATTGAGCAATTCGATTGAGCACGTCCTGCCATGCGGGTGGCAAATCGGTATGCGCGGGAACAGCCATGATCACCACGTTACTCTTTCGCCGTGAGCGACATCACCTCGGAGGAAAACCCACTTGTTGCTCGCATGCGCCCACACGCGCAGTCAATTTTTGGTGAAATGTCGCAACTGGCAACGCGCACACAGTCAATCAACCTTGGTCAAGGCTTTCCTGACACCGATGGTCCACCCGAGGTCACCCAAGCAGCGATTCGCGCAATTGAGTCAGGGGAAGGCAATCAATACCCGCCCGCACACGGATTTCCTGCACTTCGGCAAGCCATTGCATCTCATCAGAACAGGTTTTATTCCATTGTCCTGAATCCTGATACAGATGTTGTTGTCACAACGGGAGCATCGGAGGCAATTGCATCCAGTCTGTTGGCACTTGTTGAACCCGGCGATGAAGTTGTGTTCTTTGATCCTGCATTTGACGTGTACCGAGCCGGAATCGACCTCGCAGGTGCTACTCCTGTGGGCGTGCCCTTCACGGTGAGCACCGATGGGCGATTGCGCCCTGATATCGATCGGTTGGCAGATGCAATTACACCACGCACCCGAGTCTTGCTCATGAATTCGCCACACAATCCCACCGGCATTGTCTTCACTCCCGAAGAAATGCAGGGAATCGCGGACATTGCAATGGAACACAATCTGATTGTGATTTCCGATGAAGCCTATGAACACCTGTGGTTTCCTGAACACCGACATGTTCCTTTCGCCACCATTGACGGAATGGCCGAACGAACCATCACCATTGGATCAGGTGGAAAGAGTTTTTCCTTCACCGGTTGGAAAGTGGGTTGGGCAACAGGTCCTACCCAATTAATTGGTGCGGTCCGCGCAGTAAGACAACATTTAAGTTACGTATCTGGTGGACCATTCCAAGTGGCCATGGTGACCGCATTAGGACTGCCAGATCACTACTTCACTGAATTTCGCAATGCACTTCAAGCACAACGGGACCAACTCGGCAGCGGTTTAGCCGATCTCGGATTGCACGTTCTTCCCACCGAAGGTACCTATTTTCTCAGTACCGATATTTCTTCCCTCGGTTACACCGATGGCATGGAGTTTTGTCGAATGCTCCCCACCACCTTTGGGGTGGCGGCAATACCATTCCAAGTTTTGACCGAAGGCGGAACGGGTTTCACAACATATGTGCGCTGGGCCTTTTGCAAGAAACCTGAAGTTCTCAGTGCGGCAATTAATCGACTTTCAGACTTAGGGCGTCACCACTAGGTTCCACCGTGATGTGCACGGTGTCACCGTCACGCACCTCACCACCGAGAATCGCCATGGCGAGTTTGTCACCCACCGCGGTTTGCACCAACCTACGAAGTGGTCTGGCGCCGTACACCGGATCAAATCCGCGATCAACCAACCACTCGCGTGCATCTGAGTCAAGGTCAAGGGTGATCCGTCGATCATCGAGCCGTTTTTGCAACTGCTCAATTTGAATACCAGCGATGCGTGCCAGTTCTTCTTTATCGAGTGGATCAAAAGTGACCATGGCATCAAGGCGGTTAAGGAACTCAGGGCGGAACTGTTGACGAACAACCTCCATGACCTGTGCTTTGCGTTCTTCAAATGGCACCGAGGTATCAATCAGGTACTGCGAGCCCATATTGGATGTCAGGATCAAAATCACATTACGAAAATCAACGGTACGCCCTTGGCCATCGGTCAAGCGACCATCGTCAAGAACCTGCAACAGAATATCGAAGACTTCCGGGTGTGCTTTTTCGACTTCGTCGAGGAGAACCACCGAATAAGGACGTCGACGAACTGCTTCGGTGAGCTGACCACCCTCGTCGTAGCCAACGTAACCAGGGGGAGCACCGACCAGGCGGGATACCGAATGCTTCTCGGAGTACTCACTCATGTCGATCCGAATCATGGAGCGTTGATCATCAAAGAGGAACTCGGCAAGTGTTTTGGCGAGTTCAGTTTTTCCCACACCCGTTGGGCCAAGGAACATAAATGAACCGGTGGGTCGATCAGGATCGGAGATGCCGGCGCGAGCACGGCGAACAGCATCGCTGACTTCGCGAACCGCTTCCTTTTGCCCAATAACTCGGTGGCCGAGTTCATCTTCCATGCGCAAGAGTTTTTCGGTTTCACCTTCAAGCAGGCGGCCGGCGGGAATTCCGGTCCAGCTGGCAACAACCTCAGCGATGTCGTCAGCGGTCACTTCTTCTTTGACCATGGAGGATTCACGGGCATTTGTTTCAGCCGTTACTCGTTCCAATTCTTCTTCAAATGTAGGTATCTCGGAATACAGAATTCGCGATGCTTGCTCAAAGTCACCATCTCGCTGAGCTTTGTCGGCAATCGCACGAAGGTCATCAATGAGGACTTTGATTTCACCAATGCGATCGAGTCCTTGCTTCTCGGCATCCCAGCGAGTGCGAAGGCCGCGAAGCTCTTCTTCTTTGTCCGCGATTTCGGAGCGAATCTTCTCAAGTCGATCCTTGGACGCTTGATCAGTTTCCTTTGAGACAGCGAGTTCCTCCATGCGCAGCCGATCAACCTGCCGCCGCAAAACATCAATCTCTACCGGTGAAGAATCAATTTCCATGCGCAGCCGACTGGCTGATTCATCCATCAGGTCAATCGCTTTGTCGGGCAGGAATCTACTGGTGATGTAACGATCAGACATGGTTGCTGCCGCAACGAGTGCGGAATCAGAAATAACAACCTTGTGGTGGGCTTCGTACTTTTCCTTAATTCCACGCAAAATCGCAATAGTGTCTTCCACCGACGGCTGGTCAACATAAACCTGCTGAAAGCGCCGCTCTAAGGCAGCGTCTTTTTCAATGTACTCACGATATTCGTCAAGGGTGGTGGCGCCAATCATGCGCAACTCACCGCGGGCCAGCATTGGTTTGAGCATGTTTCCGGCATCCATGGCGGAGTCGCCACTACTCCCCGCACCAACAACGGTATGGAGTTCGTCAATGAAAGTAATGATCTGGCCATCGCTGTTTTTGATTTCATCGAGGACAGCTTTGAGGCGTTCTTCGAATTCCCCACGGTACTTGGCGCCAGCGACCATGGAACTCAGGTCGAGTGAGATCAAAGTTTTGCCAGCGAGCGAAGTGGGGACATCGCCCTCGACAATACGCCGGGCAAGCCCTTCAACGACCGCTGTTTTACCCACACCGGGTTCGCCAATGAGAACCGGATTATTTTTGGTGCGGCGAGAAAGAACCTGGATGGTGCGGCGGACTTCTTCGTCACGACCAATGACCGGATCAATCTTGCCTTCGCGCGCACGTGCGGTGAGATCAACACCGTATTTTTCTAGGGCCTGAAATGTGCTTTCCGGATCTTGAGTGGTCACGCGTGCACTTCCCCTCGTGTCTTGTAATGCTGATAACAATGCTGGTGCAGTTGCACCCGCGGACGCAAGTCGGTCCGAAACATTAGACCCACCAGCTTCACTCAAGGCAATGAGCAAGTGCTCGGTACTCACGTATTCGTCGCCACGTTCCTTGGCGAGTTTATCTGCGGCCGTCAAAACATTGAAGCTCGATTGACTCAACTGCGGGGATGCCACGGTGCTCCCTACCGCTGAAGGCAATTCCTTGATTGCTTCGCGAACAGATGCCGTCAGCGCGGGTAAATCCACACCCACAATTTCCAGCAATTCAGATGCAATTCCCGGACCCTGCTGGAGTAATGAATCCAAGATGTGAATTGGTTCCACCACAGGATTACCCTGAGATGCGGCTATGCGAATGGCGGCACCAAGTGCGTCTTGACTCTTGGTGGTGAATTGAATATCCATTGTCTAACCCCTTTTCTTGCGTTGTGGTCGCCACACCACCAAGGCTCGTGAGGATCGTTCGCGATGAAATTCATCAAGGCGACCCCGTAAATTCTCTACTTCTTGCTCTAACTCCAAGACGCGTCGAATACCTTCAATGCTTAATCCCTCTTGGGATAGCTGCGATATGTATCGCAACCGCTGAATGTCATGTGCACTGTAAAGGCGATTGCGACCGCCCACGCGACGCGCAATAACGAGCCCGACTTTGTCGTATTGCCGAAGTGTCTGCGGGTGCAGTCCGGCTAACTGCGCTGCAATGGAAATTGCGTATACCGGAGTTTCCGAGGAAACAACAAGGTCTTCATAAGACTGGCTCATGGGGTACTCGACTTCGCGGACTTGCCGCTCATTGCGTAAATATCTTTACGAGGATCGTGATCAACGGTTGCCGCGGCATATGCTTCCAATGCACTCTTTGCATCTGCACTGAGATTCTGGGGAACGGAAACCTCGACGGCAGCAAGGACATCGTGGTTCTTACCGTCCTTGCCCCTAATTCCTTTGCCTTTGATCCGAAATGTTCGACCTGTTGTTGTTCCCGCTGGAATCCGCATGTTGACGGTGCCGCCACGGGGAACGGGTACCTCAATCTCAGCACCCAATGCGGCCTCAGCAAATGTCACCGGGACGGTGACACTGAGGTTGTCTCCCTTTCGGGTAAACAACTTGTCTGGCGTGACGGTTACTTTGATGAACAGGTCGCCATTGGGGCCACCGCGCTCGCCCGGTGCACCTTTACCTTTGAGCCGAATGCGACTTCCGTCCTTCACACCGGCTGGTATGCGTGCCTGAACGGTGCGGGTTTTCTTTCCGCGACCAGATCCATGACACAAAGTGCACGGGTCGTCAACATAAAGGCCGCGTCCTTGGCAGGTGGGGCATGGTTCAGCAAAGGCGAAGCCACCCGCATTGCGTGACACCTGACCATTGCCACCACAGGTGGGACACACACTAGGTGTGGATCCCGCTTTCGCTCCCGTGCCGTGACACATGGTGCAGGGTGCATCTTCGGTTAATCGCAGCGGCAATGTCACGCCATCGAGGGAGTCCGCAAAAGACAAGGTCGCGGTTGATTCCATGTCAGCACCACGTCTGGGTTGACGGCTTCTTTGACTGCCGCCGCCGCGATTGAATAGGCCACCCAGGAAGTCACCAAAACCACTTTGGTCACCGCCGAAGAGGTCTTCATAATTAACGTTGTAGCCACCGCCACCGCGCCCACCGCCACCGAAACCGCCGCCGAAACCGCCTTGGGGACCGTATGCACCTGAGGCGAAAAGGGAACGGGCTTCGTCATATTCGGCGCGCTTGGCTGGATCCGAGAGGACATCGTAAGCCTCAGAGACTTCCTTGAATTTCTCCTCAGCTTTTTTGTCCCCCGGGTTTTTATCGGGGTGTAATTCACGTGCGAGTTTGCGGTACTTCTTTTTCATTTCCTCTGGCGTGGAATCTTTTGTCACGCCAAGGGATGCATAGAAGTCCTTCTCGATCCAGTCTTTATTCATTCATAGTCTCAATCTTTTGTTGAACTCAGGTTCCGGCAACGCTGACGCGTGCTGGCCTGAGAATGCGCTCACCCTGGCGATAGCCCGGCTGGAAAACGGCAATCACTGTAGGTTCAGTGACACCTTCTACTTCCTCATTAGCGAGTGCCTCATGCATATTTGGATCGAATGGTTCCTGGGCGGCACCAAATTTTTCAAGTCCCATTTTGGTCAAGCTTGCTTCCAAACTTTCACCCATGGTTTTAAAGGCACCGTTGAGTTCACCGTGTTCACGAGCCCTGTCAATGTCGTCAAGGATTGGAAGTAACTCCATGAACACCGACCCAATTGCAATCTGTCGATTCACATCCCGGTCACGATCAACACGCTTGCGATAGTTTGCATACTCAGCATGAACTCGTTGGAGATCGCTCGTGAGTTCAGCGACTTTCGCTTCAATTCCGGCAACTTCGCCTTCAATCACGGTCGCTTCTGCGTCAAACTCCGACTGAGGTTCGCCAGAACTAGTCTGGCGAACCTCAAAAGTGTCGGGGTCTATTCGTCTTTTGTCATTGACGCGCACGCCCTCGTCACGTGGATCGAATTCCTGTGTCACTTGGATTCATCCTCATCGACGATTTCAGCGTCGACGACGTCCTCCTCGGACATGTCAGCTGCTTCACCGGCAGCGTCGGCGGACGCAGCCGTTCCATCTTGTTCTGCCTGTGAGTACATGGCTGCACCCAGTGCTTGGCTCGCTGCAGCAACCTTGTCAGTCGCGGTGCGCATGCCCGCGGCATCGTTATCTTCGATTGCCTTCTTGAGTTCAGCCAAGGGCTCTTCAACATTTGACTTAGCTTCTGCAGGGACCTTGTCTGCATTGTCAGCCAAGAACTTCTCCGTCTGATAGACGAGTGCTTCGGCGTTATTGCGAACTTCGGCTTCCTCGCGGCGAGCCTTGTCTTCTTCAGCATGCTGTTCTGCATCGCGCATCATGCGGTCAATGTCTTCTTTATTCAAAGACGAACCACCGGAGATGGTCATGGACTGCTCTTTGCCAGTTGCATTGTCTTTGGCAGAGACGTGCACGATTCCGTTAGCATCGATGTCAAATGTGACTTCGATCTGCGGGATACCGCGTGGTGCAGGTGGCAAACCGGTCAACTCAAATGTTCCGAGCTGCTTGTTGTACGCCGCCATTTCGCGCTCACCTTGGTAGACCTGAATCAACACTGATGGCTGATTGTCTTCAGCGGTGGTAAATGTTTCACTCCGCTTGGTCGGGATGGTGGTGTTGCGCTCGATCAACTTGGTCATCACGCCACCCTTGGTCTCAATACCCAGGGACAGTGGTGTGACGTCAAGGAGGAGAACGTCTTTGACATCGCCACGAAGTACACCAGCTTGCAGTGCTGCACCGATTGCCACGACTTCGTCAGGGTTCACGCCCTTGTTGGCATCTTTGCCGGTCATTTCCTTGACGAGGTCAGCAACTGCTGGCATACGGGTTGAGCCACCGACCAGAACAACCTGATCAATGTCAGACACCTTGATGCCGGCATCCTTCACCACTGCTTCGAAGGGAGCCTTGGTGCGCTTGAGTAAGTCAGCCGTCAGCGACTCGAACTTGCTGCGGCTCAGTGTTTCTTCAAGGTGCAAAGGACCGTCGGCACTTGCCGTGATGTACGGAAGGTTGATGCTCGTCTCTGTGGAACTGGATAGTTCAATTTTTGCTTTTTCAGCTGCTTCACGTAAACGCTGAGTGGCCATTTTGTCTTTGGACAAATCAACACCGTGAGCATTCTTAAACTGGGTAACCATCCAATCGACAACAGCGTTGTCCCAGTCATCTCCACCGAGGTTGTTATCGCCACTAGTTGCCTTGACTTCAACGACTCCGTCGCCGATTTCCAAGAGTGACACGTCAAATGTTCCGCCACCGAGGTCAAAGACCAAGATTGTTTGTTCAACGTCACCTTTATCAAGGCCATAAGCCAAAGCGGCCGAAGTGGGCTCGTTAATGATGCGAAGCACGTTCATGCCCGCAATTTCGCCGGCTTCTTTGGTGGCTTGACGCTGAGCATCGCTGAAGTAGGCGGGGACGGTGATGACAGCGTCAGAGACGGTGTCGCCGAGGTAGGCCTCAGCATCGCGCTTGAGTTTCATAAGTGTGCGCGCACTGATTTCCTGGGGGGTGTACTTCTTGCCATCAATGTCTACATCCCAGGTGGTGCCCATGTGGCGCTTTACGGACCGAATGGTGCGGTCAACGTTGGTAACGGCCTGGCGCTTGGCGACTTCGCCAACGAGCACCTCGCCGTTCTTTGCGAATGCGACAACCGACGGGGTGGTGCGAGCGCCTTCAGCGTTCGCGATCACTACCGGCTCTCCGCCTTCGAGTACTGAGACCACGGAGTTGGTGGTACCGAGGTCAATTCCTACTGCTCTAGCCATTGTGTGGCTCCTCTTTTCCTTTATATGTGTGTTTTTCGTTGAACTTCTATTTCGAGAATTCCTGATAAATCTTCGTCTAGTGTGCCCTATATCAGGCAATACGTCAAATCGGTGTCATATTAATTGAGTCGGGTGGACTCAATTCAGTTTTACTACGGAGAAGTGTGGGTAAGAGCTGGGAGGATAACCGGTTGGTGAACATGCTGGGAAATGTGAGATTGGTCGCTAAAGGCGCCGGCTGCCTTACTTCTCAATGCCTCAGGCAACCAGATTGGCCTCTTGTGAGTAATCTTTCCCAATGGATCAATTGCTCCTTCGAGCCCTTGTCGGGACCGTCATCATTGTTGTCCTGCTCGCCTTGGCGGCAAAACGCGGATGGTTCCTGTTCTCCCTCGCGCGGTCCGGGCGCCCGGCTGTTGGCAGATTCACCGACCCCACAGTGCGTGTTGAGGCCGAAGCAACCGAGGTGCTCGGTCAAAAGAAGTTACTGATGTGGATCGTTCCGGGCACAGCTCACGTTTTTGCATTCTGGGGGTTCCTGGTACTTGGCCTGACCGTCATTGAAGCTTTTGGTGCTCTTTACGATCCAGACTTTGCCGTTCCCCTCATTGGAACATGGGCGGTTGTTGGCTTTGCTGAAGATCTCTTCGCCATTTTGGTCCTGGTGGGTATTGTCATGTTCGCCGCGATTCGCATCAAGAACAATCCTTCTCAGGAGGGTCGCTGGTCGCGGTTCTTTGGCTCACATACCGCTGGCGCGTGGCTCGTCCTGTTCATGATTTTCAATGTGGTGTGGACCCTGTTCCTCTACCGCGCGGCGCAGGTGAATACCGGTGTTTTCCCATTCCCCGAAGGTGCATTTGCATCTGAATACTTCGCCACCTGGATTCAAGGTTTGGGCGTACATACAAATGAATGGATCGAGACCATTGGCCTGTGGCTTAACGTTGGTGTGATCCTTGCGTTCCTACTGCTTGTCCTCAACAGCAAGCACCTCCATATTTTCACTGCACCGGTGAACGTGTACACCTCACGCCGTCCCAACGGACTTGGCCCACTTCTTCCGATCTACTACGACGGCAAGCCACTCAACTTTGAAGATCCCCCCGACGATGCCACTTTCGGTAAAGGGCATATCTCAGAATTTACGTGGAAGAACTACGTGGACTTCATGGCATGCACCGAATGCGGTCGTTGCCAGTCGCAGTGCCCCGCCTGGAACACCGAGAAACCGCTCAGCCCGAAATTAATCATCATGGATCTTCGCGAGAACCTCTTCGAGTCTGCTCCCTATCTCCTGGCAGCACGCGGTGCTCGCCCCGACATGGGTGAACTTGACGCCACAGCACTCGAAGGTTTGACCGAATCACAACGCGAGATGGTGGAGCGTCAATTTATTGGCTCCCGTGCCGATTCAGAACATGAATCCACCGACGGATACACATTTAATGGCCACCGTGATTTCTCATTGGAACTTCCCATCATTGCGGACGATGTCCTCTGGTCCTGCACCATGTGCGGCGCCTGCGTCAATCAATGTCCTGTTGACATTGAACACATTGACCACATTGCCGACATGCGCCGCAATCAGGTCATGGTCACCACCGAATTCCCCGCCGAACTCAACGGCATGTTTAAAAATGTTGAATCAAAAGGAAATCCGTGGGGCATGAACGCCTCGGATCGCAATTCGTGGATCGCCGAAGTTGACTTTGACGTCCGCGTCTTCGGTCGCGACGGCGAGGATGAAATCCCCGCAGACATTGACTACCTGTTCTGGGTTGGGTGCGCCGGTGCATTTGAAGACCGTGCCAAAGCAACAACCAAAGCAGTTGCAGAACTTCTCGACACTGCTGGTGTGAAGTTCATGGTCCTTGGCGACGGCGAAACGTGCACGGGTGACCCCGCCCGGCGCGCTGGTAATGAATTCTTGTACCAAATGCAGGCTCAGCAAAATGTTGAAATGCTCAATGAAATCAAGGCAACCAAAATTGTTGTTACCTGCCCGCACTGCCTCAACACTCTCAAGCGTGAATACCCGCAGATTGGTGGGAACTACGACGTTGTGCACCACACCCAACTGCTGCGCGAGCTAGTGAATACGGGTCGTCTAACTCCCGTCACCGAGCCCGGCGAGACGGTCACCTATCACGACCCCTGCTACTTGGGTCGTCACAACAATATTTACGTGCCACCACGTGAGCTCATTGAAGCAACCGGAGCCGAGAAAATTGAGATGCCGCGTCACGGTGAAAAATCATTCTGCTGCGGCGCCGGTGGTGCACGCATGTGGATGGAAGAAAAAATTGGTCAACAGATCAATAAGAACCGCGGCGACGAAGCAATTGCCACCGGCGCCAAGACAATCGCGGTGGCCTGTCCATTCTGTTCCGTCATGCTCAATGATGCCGTCACTTCACGTCAGCAAGAAGGCATTGCTGAGGGCGTGAAGGTTCAGGATGTTGCGACCCTTCTTTTGGAGTCAGTGCGCGCTAAGAGTTAATTCTCTGAGTCATTGTGTGATTCGTGAATGGCCTGTAGTTCCCGAACGCCCAATAAGTCTTGATCGCGTCCTGACGCAAGTTTCATGGAAATTAGGTCCTCGTACCCAACAACCCAGACACCAACTCCTCCTGCCTCCACCCTTCGGGCTCGCTTGCGCATGGAATCAAAGTTGGCCGCACCGGGTACATCGTTGAGGTAGTCGATAGGGCTCGCGAGAGTGTCTGGTGTGAAAGAAGCACCGTTCCCCAAAGTCTGCGCATCTGTCGGGTTAATATCAAGTTTGTCGGCATCAATACCCCGCAATGTGGCACCAAGCTCTTTGAACGCCCTTGATAAGCGCTCGAAATTTTTCTTATCTTGCCTGGCAACGAAGTCGATGTCAGCAGTTGCTCGAACATAGCCGTGCGCAATGACAGCCCAAGCTCCAATCGTGAGGTATTCGACTTCATGCTTGTCGAGAGTTGCGAATATTCGCTTTGGATCGAGCGAGGTCACGATCGTGCCTTGCCCGCCAGTTCAGTGGCAAATGCGCATAGGACAAAAGCTTGCTCAAGACGCTCTCCCGCGTCCTTCAGCGAGTCCCGCCTTAGCAGGTTCTCAGATTCTTCGCCCACACTCATGTACCTAGAATGTGGGAGAAATCCATGCAAAAAGCACCGTTAGAGTCGATCATTCACAGCGACATTGCGCCTTGAATGTAATCCTCAGACTTGCGTGCGGTGAAAATTCGCGAATGAGCGACTTGGTGTAGGTCCGCGTTGACCCTGGTATCGCGATCCGTATTTCTCAGAACCATAGGGATGCTCAGCCGGGCTCGACAATCGGAATAAACACAACTGTCCGATCTTCATCCCTGGAAAAAGTTTGATGGGCAATGTTGCAACATTGGATAGCTCAAGTGTGACGTGGCCGGAGAATCCAGGATCAATGAAGCCTGCGGTTGAGTGCGTGAGAAGTCCGAGTCGACCCAGCGAGGATTTACCTTCGAGTCGACCTGCAATGTCGTCGGGTAGTGACACCACTTCATAGGTGGATCCCAATACGAATTCACCCGGATGCAAAATGAATGGTTCATCGGCTTCAGGCTCAATTAGTCGAGTGAGGTCCGCCTGTTCGATACTCGGATCAATATGTGGGTAGCGGTGGTTTTCGAAAACGCGGAACCAGCGGTCCAAACGGACATCGATACTCGATGGTTGGATCATGCCAGGATCAAATGGCTCAATTGCCACACGTTGGTTGTCGATTTCAGCGAGCAGGTCGCGGTCGGATAGCAGCACGGTCTGAGGTTATCGGTTTGGCTCAGCGGGTGCGGCGATAGGCGCCGGGTGTGAGGCCCAGAACCTTGCGGAATTGCCGAGTGAAGGAACTCTGGTCATAAAACCCGCATTCGGCGGAGATGTCTCCCAGATTCATGTCCGTCTGAGTGATCAGAGCGACAGCGTGTTCCAGGCGCAGGCGCTGCAGTAGTTGCTGGGGCGGAAGCCCCAAGGTGCGCCGCGCCAAACGCTCCAAAGACGTCGCAGAGATTCCCGCGACCTCGGCCATCTCGGACACTCGCCATTGACTGTGAATGTGATCGCGTACGGCGCGAATGACTTTCGCCAAGCCCGCATGGGCACTGTTCACCTGTGAGTGCAGGTCCACCGACAGCACGGCAATTCCACTCGGCTGACCTGACTCGGTACGAATGAGGGACTTGCTGGTGACGTACCACCCCAGTTGGCCATCAGCCCGAACGATCAACTCCAGTTGATGTTGAACCGGGCGTCCTGTCTTTAGTACCAATTCATCTTGAGTCAAATAGGATTCGGCCAGCTCCCTGCCAAAGAGTTCCGGTACGGTGCGCCCAAGCACATCAGCGGATTTCAGCCCCAGACGCGCACAAAACCCCTCATTGGCATAGACATGTCTGTCTTCAAGATCCTTCACCGATCCCAGCACCTGAGGGATTCCGTCCACCAATTGGCGGAACAACACAACAGCCGGATTTTGTATCAATTCGACATCCACCGACACACTCTGACACAAGACAGCCCCGATTGGATAGAGGCATGACCTCGGAACTGGCCACCAGCATCCCCGTGCTGCCCTCTGATGACGAACTCATTGCTCTGACCGAGGCGCGAGCACTTGCACTCCTCGAGGCTTCCCTTGCCGACACGTCGAGAAAAGAAGCATCCTCTGCTCAACGCCTCGCACGGCTATTGGCAGATGAATCCGGTCGTGATCTTTTACTCGACTTGACCGATCAGGTCCTACGCATTCGTAACCCCAAGCGGGCCGCGCGACGCCTTTCCGACCTCACCGAGTCCGGAGTCCCAGAATCACTCGGGGGATTCGATCGCTTCGGTCTGGCATCCCTTGGCAAGGTGGCACCGCTGATCCCTGGCATCACCGAGAAGGCCGTGGATTGGCGAATTGCCAAGGACACATCCGGTGTGATTTTGCCAGCTGAAGATCCTGCATTCAGTAAATACGTGCGGAATCGACAAGCTGATGGTTTCCGAATCAACATCAATGTTCTCGGTGAATCGATTCTGGGAGACCAGGAAGCGACAACTCGCACCGACATGGTGCGCGGTCGGATTCAGCGTGCCGATGTCAATTATGTATCCGTCAAGATCTCAGCAATCTGCGCAAACCTCGACATCTTGGCAAAGAAGGACTCACTGGCACGCATTGAAGAACGCTTGATTGATTTATATCGGGCCGCTGCTGCAGCCTCTCCACCCACATTCGTGAATCTCGACATGGAGGAATACCGCGACCTTGAACTGTCGGTGGAATCTTTCATAACGGTGCTGTCCATGCCTGAGTTCACAAATTTGAGCGCGGGCATTGTGTTGCAGGCTTACATCCCCGACAGCCACAGTGCACTGGTCACACTCATTGACTGGGCCAATGAACGCTACCGATCCGGTGGTGCACCCATCAAGATCCGTTTGGTCAAAGGTGCGAATCTTGCCATGGAATTCGTAGAAGCAGAGTTACACGATTGGCCACAGGCGCCATACCCCACAAAGCATGATGTCGACGCTTCGTATAAAGCAATGCTGGAAACCGCGCTCACCCGTTCGGATCGCGGCGCCGTGCGCCTCGGTATTGCCAGCCATAATCTTTTTGAAGTTGCATGGGCACTCACTCTTCGCGATCTACTTAACGCTCACGACATTATTGACATTGAAATGCTGGAAGGAATGGCGCCCCCGCAATCTCGTGCGGTTCGTAATGATGCTGGCGAACTACTCCTTTATTCACCCGTGGTAGCCAAGGAGGATCGCGATGCATCCATTGCCTATCTATCCCGGCGGCTCGACGAAAACTCAGCTCCGGAAAATTTCTTGCGGGCGCTCTTTGACATCACCCCGGGTTCACCCGAGTGGCATCGTCAGGCGGATTGGTTTCGCAATTCGGTTCATGCGCGGCACACGGTTTCACGTGTCACTCGTCGCACCCAGGACAGGCGACAGCAAATAATCCGATACCCGGTTGACGGCACCTTCATTCCCAGTGTCGACACCGATTTCACTCTTCCGGCTAATCGCAAGTGGATTGAATCCGCGTTCGCATCCACCACTATCCCGCAACCAGAGTTGGTAGGGACCGTCGCTGACGTGGATGCAGCCGTGGACCGTGCGCACGCTGCCCAGCAACAGTGGCAGGGCATGTCCTTTGCCGCTCGCCGCGTTGTCTTGGCTCAAATTGCCGAAGTCATGGAGCAGTATCGCCATGAAACACTCGTGGTCATGGCGAACACCGTGGGGAAAACAGTTCGCGAGAGTGATCCTGAAGTGTCTGAAGCAATTGACTTCGCAACCTATGCTGCCCACTCCACCATTGCTCACGAAGAGTTCATTGGGCGCGGGCTCACCTGGACGCCCCACCGCCTTGTACTTGTTGCCGGCCCGTGGAATTTCCCATCTGCAATCCCCAATAACGGTTTGGTAAGCGCCATTGCCGCAGGCAGCGCCGTGATTCTCAAGCCCGCACCTGAAGCGCGCGCTGTTGCAGCCGCACTAGTGCAACAACTCCATGAAGCTGGTGTGCCACCGGATCTGGTTCAGTTGCTTTGCACACCCGATAATGAAGTGGGCAAGCACTTGGTGACCCACCCCGGAGTGGACATGGTCATGCTCACCGGCAGTCTCGAAACAGCGCAGATGTTCCAGTCGTGGAAACCGGACATGTATCTCAATGCGGAAACAAGCGGTAAGAACGCCATGGTCATCACTGCCGCCGCAGACATCGATCAAGCAATCAAGGAACTGGTTAAGTCAGCATTTGGTCATGCCGGACAAAAATGTTCCGCGGCAAGCCTGGCAATAATTGAGGCTTCTGTTTACGATGATCCGGATTTTCATACCCGTCTCGCAGATGCGGTGAGTTCATTGACGGTCGGCGAGGCCAGTGACTTCAGCAATATGGTTGGCCCGGTAATCACTGCTCCCAGCGGAAATCTTCTGCGTGCACTCACCACTCTCGAACCTGGTGAAACCTGGTTGGTCGAGCCCCAAAAGATTAATGACAACACCTACACGCCAGGGGTTCGCAAAGACGTGCAGCCAAGTTCCTGGTTCCACCTCACCGAGTGCTTCGGCCCTGTTCTTGGCCTGATGCGCGCGACTGATCTCAATCATGCGATCGAATTACAAAACGCTCCCATTTACGGTCTCACTGGCGGGCTGCAATCACTTGACCCGAAGGAAATTGACCTGTGGACTGACCGCGTGCAGGTCGGTAACGCGTACATCAATCGACATATCACCGGTGCCATTGTTGAGCGTCAACCATTTGGCGGATGGAAAAGATCCAGTATTGGTCCCGGGACAAAACCCGGTGGCCCCAATCACCTATCCGGTTACGGCACATGGACGCAGCCCCAACTGGATCCCTCGACCAATGACTACCGTAAACAGTGGGATGACTATTTCACTCAAGAACATGATCCGTCCGGTTTGCAGAGCGAATCAAATATTTTGCGATACCTGCCAATTGACAAAGTATTCGTTCGGTGCAGTGACCCGACAGTTCCTGAGATCGATCTCTTGCGTGAAGCTTCTCGTGTCACCGGTGTTCCACTCGAGATTTCTGTTCGCAGTCAAGAGTCAGAGGTGGCTCTTGGCACGCGGCTAGGCAGAAGTTCCGGTGAAGTGCGACTTCGGATTCTCGCGCCCGCCTCAGGGGAACTTTATGAACAAGCAAACAAGTACGGCGTGTGTGTGGATACTGCTCCGGTCACCAGCGTAGGTCGGCTCGAACTGACCCACTGGGTAAAAGAACAGTCAATCTCTCAGACCATGCACCGCTACGGCCGACTAATCACCAAGTCCTGACAAATCATCCGGAACATCAGCAGCGCATTCCTCCAGGGCCGCAAGCGGGACCGCTTCTAGGGCGGCTTCATTCGTGGCCGCGAGCACCACTGGCGCTTTCACACCATCTTGATACGCCTGCAGCCAGCGCCCCGCGCAGACTCCCCAGCGATCCCCAGGTTTGAGGCCAGGGAAATCAAATTGCGGGAGCGGCGTTGACAGGTCATTTCCCACCGACCGTTGGTGTTCCAAGAACTCTGCCGTCACCACGGTGCACACGGTGTGCGATCCAAAGTCATCTGCACCGGTATTGCAGTAGCCATCACGATAAAAACCGGTAAGGGGTTCCACGCTACAGATTTCAAGGGCCTCGCCGTGCACATTGAGTTGATCCACACCCCGAGGTTAGCGTGACTTACTCCCTAAGCGCTTGCGGTTCGGCGTTGTTGTTGCAGGGGAGCGTTCCTCACTTCACCACAATTTTCCCCTGCTGCCACATTCGCGCAGCTCTGGTTCTCGGATTGAAATCGACATCATTTCCCAAGCCCAAGGTCGTGAACGTCCGTTGGACCAACGCCTCTGTCGCGCGGACAGATGTCCCTCGCTTCTTGGCAATCGCGGCATTTGTGTACCCCTCGGCGATCAACAACAGAATTTCGCCTTGTGCTTTGCTGATCAAAATTTGATCCCCGGCGGTTGCTTGTTTGGGCGTTGTTCCGGCGGACTTAGTAATCGATTCGTTAACTGCGGCCACCAAAGTAGAGATTGAACTAAGTTGGGTTTTCACCAAATAGGTAACCCCGCTGGCCAATTTACTGCCAATGGGTAATGCCAATGAAGCAGAACCGTGCGAAGTCAAGACCACTTTTCCGATCCACGGACAATGTGCATCGATGTGGGCGAGAAGGTCGGCACCGGATGGAGCTCAGGACCGAAATTCAGGTCAGTCACCACCACATTGGGTGAAAATGATTCGATCGTGGAGATTGCCTCGGACACCGTGGATACGGCACTGACTTCAAAGTTTGCGGAAGCAAGTGCATCACTCAAAGAGCCAGGGTGAATGGCTCGTCTTCGGCCAACAACACCCGCACCTGGAATTTCTTGCCCATAAATCTCCCGAAGTCGGCTTTTAGAGTTGCGATTTAAGAATTTTCACCCGCCGAGGACAAGCATGTTGCCCCTGACGGACCGGGCACCAAGTTCAATTCACTTACTGGGCGGTTAATTCTGGTGAACATGCAATTTCGAAGGTCACCCAGTAGTTATCTATTGGCACTCATGTGAAGTTCCTTAGGACATTTTGCCCCAGTTCTTCAAAAATAGTATTCGAATAGTGTAAAAACCGAATATTTTTTGCCGAATATTAATTTGCGATATTGACACCCTTGCACCACATACGGCTTACTTCTTCTTGGGTGTTGATCGGACATAAACAGACATGATCTGACATTAATGACCGGACATCACTCAGTGTCGAAAAGGATTTCGATTCAAAAGTTTAAAGGGAACACCATCCGGTGCACCCGGGCATGGAAGCTCACTTCACTAGCGCGCTAGCACTTCGGTGCCGGGGCACATAGGAGCCAAAATGCTTGACACGAATTCCTCAGGAGGAAAGCGGACTCTCTCGCCAGAGGGGCAGCTGCTGGTCACCAGCAACCTTGCCTTGGTCGGATATGTAGTCAGCGGCCTCGCCATGAAACTTCCCACCTACATCGATCGCGACGACCTTCGGTCGGCCGGCCTCGAGGGCCTGGTCCAGGCCGCCCATTCATTTTCCGAGGACCGCGGGGTGCCATTTCGTCACTTCGCCGCCCTGCGAATTCGAGGGGCAATCATGGACGATCTCCGGCGCAAGGACTGGGCCACCCGCTCTGTCCGTCAGGCTGGTCGGGCCCGCGAAGAAGCGGTGGACCACTTGATCGCCACCTTGGGCTCGGCTCCGAAAAGCACCGAGATCGCCGAATACATGGGTGTGAGTATTGAAGAGCTCCGCACCCTGGATGCCTCCTCACCCGCGGGAGTGTTCTCTCCCTCGACGCTGACCCGGCCTCAGGCTCAAGTCAGGCAACAGATTTTGTGGACGCCGAGTCCCTCGGTCCCGAGGAACATATTCTGGATACCGAGTTTCAGACCTACCTCCGAGCAGCAGTTTCGGCACTTCCCGACCGCCTCGGCACCGTGATCACCCGCTACTTCCTGCAGGGCCATGCCATGGCAGACATTGCCGAGGACCTCGGGGTGACCGAGTCCAGGGTTTCCCAGTTGCGCGCTGAAGCCCTCGTTCTCTTGCGCGACGGCATGAACGCCCACCTTGCCCCCGAGCAGGTTCCCGCATCAACGAGACCCGGCGGGGCGGTGGACCGGCGCAGGTCCGCCTACTTCGCATCCGTTGCCGAGCATCGCTTGCTGGGCTTGGACCAGCGCCTAACCGAAGAAAAGAAAGCTGCCGCCGACCGAGTGCGTCAACCAAGCACCGCCGGAGTGGCGTCATGAACACCACAATCAACACCACAATCAACACGAACACCGTTAACGCAATCAGCATCAACGTAGAAGAGGTATCTCATGTCATTTGAAATCGCCCCGGTGGGCGCAAATGCGGTTAACACCAGGCCGGATATCGCCCTGTTGCAGGCCAATGCCACCAGTGCGCTGGCCAAGATCTCAGGGGATGTCAAGTCTGCCAATGTTGCCCAGGTCGCCCCGACCAACCCGCCCGCGGGTCTGGTCTCCTCACTGGCGGCCACTCAAACTGCGATTACCAGCACGCAAAACGCGGTGAATGTCCTTCAGACCGCAGATGCCGCCTACGCCAAGGGCGTCACCCTGGCCCAACAGGGTGTGGCTCTGGCGACCGATCGCCTCACGGCAGGGGTGATACCGCGGCCATTGACACCCAGCTTTTGGCTGTGCAGTCAGGAATCGACTCCATTGGTGCCAACACCACCTTCGGGGGCGTTCCCGTTCTTGGCAATCCGGTGACGGCCGCGGTGAACTCCACCGGTGCCAGCATCACCGTGACCCCCGATCCAATTGCTTCGGTGAACTCCGGTATCCCGGTCCAGCCCGGCAGTATTGCCGAGTTCCAGGCGGCCGCCGCTGCAATCACGAGTTCCCGCTCAGCAAATGCGGGCAATCTGATTTCACTGCAGAACTCGCTTCAGGTTCTCGAGTCCACGATCGCCAATCAGCAAGCGGCAATCGGGCAGGCTCTGGACGTGAGTGTGGTCAAAGAAATGATGAACTTGACCTCGACTAACATCATGGCGGACCCCGCAGCGGCCCTGCAGGCTCAGGCCATGCAGATGTCTAATGCGGTGTTCAAACTGCTGTAAATCCGATTATCCAATCGCCTGCTAGAAAGCCAAGTGGTGCCGATTAGGTAGGTGGAGGTGTGTTGTGGTCGGAATATCGTCCATGAACTTGATCGACGTGCAAGCCATTGTGTCTAACATCATGGCTGTTGAATCCATGCGCAGTAACCGACTCGTGGAGCAAAAGTCCGCCCAGGATCTGCAAATTGCGGCCTACCAAGAACTTAACACCAGCATGGCGGCGGTGGCATCCGCCGCTGAAGCGATTACCAGTTCAGCCAGATGGGTCCCCGCCAGCACCACGGTCACTTTTGCCGACGGCGCTGATGCTGGCAAAGTTTCAGCGTTTTCCACTGCAGGGGCTGTTGCCGGTAATTCACCTTACCCGTTCACCGTGACCTCGATTGTGGATCCAACGCTAGATCCCGCCTCAACCTCCGCGTCCATTACTTACACCAAAAATGGTTCGACGGTGACTCAGACCTCGACCTCGAATACCTTTTCCAATCTGGCGGATTTCCCTGGGTTGACCATCACAGTGTCCGGTACCACGACGGGAACGGTGACCCTGACGCCGCAGGTGCCCAGTGCATCGACATCAGCCACCATGGTCGCGGCCGCTCAGAACCTGGTAACAGCACTCAATAACACGCTCAACTTGATCAAGGTTCAGACTTCAGCTAACGGGCCGTTGGAAACGGACTTACACCCCCGGCAGGTCTCCCAAGACCTACTCAGCGCAACATTTGACTCAAATACCCTCGCATCCTTAGTCTGACGCCGGGATTCAATTGACCAAGGTCGGCTCTTTCACTTTTGATCAAGCCACGTTCAGTGATGCGTATGACAACAAAGCAACTACCCCGTTTTCTTACAACATTATCGGTCAGGTTGCGGCCTTCGCGGCCCGCGTCGAAGCAGTCGCGACATCGACAACATCGGTAACGGGCTCCCTGTCCCGCGAGGTGTCTTTCCGCCAGACCCGCGTGTCGGACCTTACCCAACAAATCACCAACATGGACACAGCCCTAGCGCAACGCGAGGATTCACTCACAATTTTCTATTCAGAACTTAACGCCAAGATTCAGGCGCTCCAATCCAAGCAAAGTTTCCTGCAAACCTCACTCGATGTTTTCGTTAAAGCATTGACCAAAAACTGATTTATATGCAAAAGAATCCATATCAGGCCGTCGCCAGTTACCGTGACCACGCGGTCACGACTGCATCGCCGGCCCGAATTGTGGTGTTGGCTTTTGAACGCCTGACCCTTGACCTCGAGCGGGCATTGGTCGCCCTTGAGGCCGGTGAGCACCCCCACCCCCATTTGATTCACGCCCAAGAACTCCTCATGGCCCTTCTCTCCGGCCTAGACACCGACGCGTGGGAACACGCTCACCGCCTCGGCACCATTTACCTATCTGTCCACCAAAGTCTGATCACTGCCAATATTGAAAAGAATCCGGTTTTGATCAAAGACAGTCTGGAAATAATTGTGGGCCTGCGAGATGCCTGGACCCAGGCCGAAAGATCAGCCGGTGAACTTTCAACTCCACAGCCGCTGCGGGTCGTTGATGTCTGACAACAATCAGGCCATTCACGTCTGGGAGCGCACCCTCGACCACATTGAACTTGACCTTCAAGAGGCAAGTTCACTAGCAAGTGATCCCATGGCCCAATCACCCGAAGGCTGGGCACCCCCGCTGACCTTCCCCCCATGCCCCCCGAGGTGGTGGACCGGGCGCGGCAACTGCTCAAGCAACAAAGTGAGTTGCTCACCCAACTTGAATTGACCCGGCGAAAAGTCAGACGGCACCTTCAGTACCTGGATGCGAACGCCGCCAAGGGCATGGGCAGCGGTCCGCGGTTTATTGACGCTCAGTCATAGCCACTGACCGACCCGAACCGCGCAGGCCTTTTAGGTTCTTTTCCCAAATTACTTAACTCAGAGCGGCCATTGCCGTTATTCACTGTGAGTTCCAAGGACGGACCTCAGTTAATGAATCTTCAAGGAGGAAGATCATGGCATTTCAAGTTAATTCCAATGTCTCGGCATTGAACGTTTACAACAACCTCGGGGTGCATCAGGCAAAGTCCAGTGCATCACTCGCCCGGATTTCCAGTGGCCTCAAAGCCGCCGGTGGTGGCGATATCGCCAGCCAGGGAACCGCAGCGACCATCAATGCGGCACTGCAAGGCACTCAGAGTGCAATCAGCCAGGTGCAAAGCGCGATCAACCAGTTGCAGGCCGCAGACGCCGCCTACGGTGAACTAATCGCCCTCGGCCAAAAAGGCATGGAAGTGGCAAGTCGAGGCGCTGATGCCGGTGCTGACTTCTCAGCTGCTGGTACGCTCAGGCTGCACGCACTTAAAGCCGGTATCACATCAATTCAGGCTAACACTCAATTCAATGGGGTCGAGCCCATTAACCACCGCTAGCAGCCCCCAACGTCGGTGTCGGCTGCTTTCACCGTGACACCACCACCAGTCACGGCAGCACCAACACTTGCGGCCATTACTGACGCTACGCGACAGCAGGCACTGCAGTCGGCTGACTTCACCACCTACGTTAACGGTACCGTCGACAGCTCGGGCAGACGAATGCGGGCAACATTGCTTCACTGCAGAACACCTTGCAGGTGCTCAACTCGGTGGCAGCAAATGAGTTGGCTGGTATCGGTCAAGCTCAAGACACCGATATTGCTAAAGAAATGATGAACCTGACTTCAGCGAACATCATGACCGAAGCAGCAACAGCAATGCTCGCCCAAGCAATGCAACTACCCAACAGCGTGCTCAAACTGCTCCAGTAGTAGTCACTAGTTCATCTTGTTTCACCTTTTATAAGTTCCAATTTCAGTAATGGGTCAGCCCAAGGATGGGTCTGATTTTCAATAATCTTCAAGGAGGAAGATCATGGCTTTTCAAGTTAATTCCAATGTCTCGGCATTGAATGTGTACAACAACCTCGGGGTGCATCAGGCAAAGTCCAGTGCATCACTCGCCCGGATTTCCAGTGGCCTCAAAGCCGCCGGTGGTGGCGATATCGCCAGCCAGGGAACCGCAGCGACCCTCAATGCGGCAATGCAAGCCACCCAAAGCTCCATCAGCCAGGTGCAAAACGCAATCAACCAACTTCAGGCCGCGGATGCTGCCTACGGTGAGACTATCGCCCTAGGCCAAAAAGGCATAGAAGTGGCAAGTCGAGGCGCCGATGCCGGTGCTGACTTCATCAGCTCTCGACGCTCAGACTGACAGCAATCGCAGCGGGTATCGCTTCAATCCGAGACGAACACTGAATTCAACGGCACAGCTATTGACCACAGCTGCAGCACCTCAACGTCGGTGTCGGCATCGTTTCACACGCGACACCGACTGTCACCGCAGCACCAGTCGCTGGCTGCCAACTGCCGGCGCAGCACTGCGACGCAATTGCGGACTCCGACTATGCTACGAACTATCGATACATTATGCTGACAACGGTACGATCAACGTCGGGCCACGAATGCGGGCAACATTGCTTCACTGCAGAACACTCTGCAGGTGCTCAACTCGGTGGCAGCAAATGAGTTGGCCGGTATCGGTCAAGCCCAAGACACCGATATTGCCAAGGAAATGATGAACCTGACCTCAGCGAACATCATGACCGAAGCAGCAACAGCAATGCTCGCCCAAGCAATGCAACTACCCAACAGCGTGCTCAAACTGCTCCAGTAAATTCAGGAGTAGTTCTGGCCGGTGGCCACAGTGCAGATATCTGCACTGTGGCCACCGGTTTTTTGTGTGAACACTGTGTGACAACTTGTGTGGATCCAGGTGCGAGTGCGGATGTGGGTTTGGGTGCGCATCGGTTTTTACCACTTTTTTTCCTCAAGTGCAGCTCGGTCTTGCCGAGGCAGGCTCGAGGCCTTATCTTAAAATAAGCGGCATCTCAATGATCTCCGCTAGGCCCACGGATGGGCTGATCGCGTTTAGTTTTCATGGATGAGGAGATATGGCTTTTCAGATTAATTCCAATGTCACGGCATTGAACGTTTACAACAACCTCGGGGTGCATCAGGCAAAGTCCAGTGCGGCACTTGCCCGGATTTCCAGTGGCCTCAAAGCCGCCGGTGGTGGCGATATCGCCAGCCAGGGAACCGCAGCCACCCTCAATGCGGCACTGCAGGCCACCCAAAGCTCCATCAGCCAGGTGCAAAGCGCAATCAACCAGTTACAGGCCGCAGACGCCGCCTACGGTGAACTAATCGCCCTCGGCCAAAAAGGCCTGGAAGTCTCAAGTCGGGGCGCCGATGCTGGCGCTGATTTCTCGGCTCTGGGTACGCAGGCTGCGGCACTCAAGGCTGGTATCACCTCAATCCAAACCAACACCGAATTCAATGGGGCAGTTTTCACCACCGCTTCAACCCCCAACGTCGGTGTCGGCTCGTTCACAGCGACACCCACCGTCGCTGCGGCACCAACCCTGGCAGGATCCTAATTGCCGAGCGCAGCCACTGCAGCCACTGCGGCCGGACGATTTCACTACCTATGTAAATGCCACCGTGGACATTCGGGCCACGAATGCGGGTCGCCTTGCTTCGCTGCAGAACACCTTGCAGGTGCTCAACTCGGTGGCAGCAAATGAGACAGCCGGTATCGGTCAGGCCCAAGACACCGATATTGCCAAAGAAATGATGAACCTGACCTCAGCGAACATCATGACCGAAGCAGCAACAGCAATGCTCGCCCAAGCAATGCAACTACCCAACAGCGTGCTCAAACTGCTCCAGTAGTATCACAGTTCATCTTCACTTCACCTTTATAAGTTCCACAATTTTGGTAATGAGTCAGCCCAAGGATGGGTCTGATTTTCAATAGTCTTCAAGGAGGAAGATCATGGCTTTTCAGATTAATTCCAATGTCACGGCATTGAATGTGTATAACAACCTCGGGGTGCATCAGGCAAAGTCCAGTGCAGCACTTGCCCGGATTTCCAGTGGCCTCAAAGCCGCCGGTGGTGGCGATATCGCCAGCCAGGGAACCGCAGCCACCCTCAATGCGGCACTACAAGCCACCCAAAGCTCCATCAGCCAGGTGCAAAGCGCAATCAACCAGTCTACAGGCCGCAGATGCCGCCTACGGCGAACTGATCGCCCTCGGCCAAAAAGGGATCGAAGTTGCAAGCCGAGGCGCCGAT
This sequence comes from Candidatus Nanopelagicales bacterium, assembly GCA_018402075.1. Next base: position 140,453 of record JAGYJP010000003.1, read on the forward strand.
GCTGGTGCTGACGTCTCAGCACTGTACGCTCAAGCTGACTGCACTCACAGCGGGTATCACTTCAATCCAAGACCAACACCAATTCAATGGGGCAGTCTGTTGCATGGCACCAGCTGTCAACCCCCAACGTCGGTGTCGGCACTCGTTCACAGCGACGCCACCGTCGCTGCGGCACCAGCCGTGGAGGACTCCGGATGCCGACGCAGCCACTGCAGCCACTGCGGCGGAGCATTCACACCTATGTCGAATGCCACGGTCGATCTTCGGGCCACGAATGCGGGCAGCCTTGCTTCGCTGCAGAACACCTTGCAGGTGCTCAACTCGGTGGCAGCAAATGAGGCAGCCGGTATCGGTCAAGCCCAAGACACCGATATTGCCAAAGAAATGATGAACCTGACCTCAGCGAACATCATGACCGAAGCAGCAACAGCAATGCTCGCCCAAGCAATGCAACTACCCAACAGCGTGCTCAAACTGCTCCAGTAGTCAGCACTTACTTCAACAACTTTGGTTATGAGTCAGCCCAAGGATGGGTCTGACCGACAGTAGTCTTCAAGGAGGAAGATCATGGCTTTTCAAGTTAATTCCAATGTCACGGCATTGAATGTGTATAACAACCTCGGGGTGCATCAGGCAAAGTCCAGTGCAGCACTTGCCCGGATTTCCAGTGGCCTCAAAGCCGCCGGTGGTGGCGATATCGCAAGCCAGGGAACCGCAGCAACACTCAATGCGGCAATCCAAGCCACCCAAAGCTCCATCAGCCAGGTGCAAAGCGCAATCAACCGTCTACAGGCCGCAGATGCCGCCTACGGTGAACTGATCGCCCTGGGCCAAAAAGGTATGGAAGTGGCAAGTCGAGGGGCGGATGCAGGTGCTGACGTCTCAGCGCTTAGACGCTCAGACTGACCGCACTCACAAGCGGGTATCACGTCGATTCAAACTCAACACGCAATTCAATGGCGTCGACCTGTTGGACCACCGCAGTAGCACCCTGACGTGGGTGTGGCAGCTTTGCACGGTGCCGATACATCAGGGGTCTCAATAACAGTGACGCCAACTTTCACCGCAGCACCAACAGTGACTGCGCTGGCCGACCCTGCGGTCGCAGCCAATATCACGTCCACTTTGACGGCCTACAACACATTTGTAGAAGCGACAATCGACAACAGGGCCACGAACGCGGGCAACATTGCATCACTGCAGAACACCTTGCAGGTGCTCAACTCGGTGGCAGCAAATGAGATGGCCGGTATCGGTCAGGCCCAAGACACCGATATTGCCAAGGAAATGATGAACCTGACCTCAGCGAACATCATGACGGATGCGGCAACGGCAATGCTCGCCCAAGCTATGCAACTACCCAACGCGGTACTTCGGCTGATCCAGTAATTTTGGGGGCCCTTCGTGAAGGGGCCCTGAAGGCGTGGGGAGGGGTCATTTCCTCAGGTCTGTGCGGTTTCTTCCGATTATTTACTCAGAGACAGATTTTCTTCTTTTCTTAGTGAACAATTTTCCTCAGGGTTCTCGGTTTTCATCCGATAACTTAGGTAGTCAGGGAGTGGGCCTTAGGGCCGCTTCCACCCAACGACCTTGAGGAGGTAGCCGTGGATCTTTCCGGGCTTTCCTCCCTGCTATGGCGCGAACGGGACATTTTGGACAATCTCCTATTTAAACTCGATGTCCAGCAGCTGCTCCTCATGAGCGGGCGGTCCGGGTGGTTGGTGCGGGCCAGCCGGGAAATCGAGACTGCTTTGGAGCAGGTTCGAATTATTGAACTTGAGCGGGCCGTTCGGTTCAACGAGGTGGCCGGGAATCTTGATTTGGAGGCATCTCCAAGCCTTTCCGCAATCGCGGAGGCAGCTGAAGAGCCATGGAAGAGCCTGCTGGCCGAACACTATGAAGCCTTTTTGGAGCTGGCGTCCCGAATCCAAGCCATTACCTCACTCAATCGCGAATTAGCCTTCTCCGCCCAAATAGCCACCGAGGCGATTCTGACTAGCATCCGAGGCGATTCGGATCCAGGTTTACATCTATACGCGCAGTCCGGTGAGACAGAAAAACTCGATCGCAAGTCCGTGTTCGTGGACGAGGGGCTTTAAAGTGGGGACCTTCTCGGGCATATCCACCGCACTGTCGTCATTGCAGGCGCAGCGCGTCGCCATGGACGTTGCCGGACAAAACATTGCTAACGTCAGCACCCCCGGATACTCCCGGCAACGGGTTGAGATGACAGCCGGGATTGGGGTGGATGTGTCTTCGATCCAACGACTGCACAGTGGATTACTGGGCGACCGAGCGCGAACCGAGAGTGCTCGCCTGGGCGACCTTAACGTGACAAGCGCCGTGTTGACCCAAATTGAACAAGTCTTTCCCGAGCCGAGCACATCTGGCTTTCAGTCAAAATTAGACGCACTCTGGTCGGGGTTTTCAAATGTCTCCAGAGACCCCAACAATGCCGCGGCCCGGATTCAGGTAATTGCCCAGGCAAATGTTCTCACCGGTTGGCTCAACGACGCAGCCCAACAGCTAACAAGTATCTCGACCAGCCAGTCACAAAACTTGAGCAATCTGGTGACCTCGGCAAACGCGTATGCCCAGCAGATTGCTGAACTGAACGTTTCAATCGGCATGTCCCCCGAGGGAACGAGCGCAACAAATGCTCTCATGGATCAGCGGTCTTATGCAGCATCTCAACTCGCCGAAGCTGTTGGTGGAACCTACCTAACTGATAGCAATAACAAGATGAGTGTTTCCCTTGGTGGAGCGACCCTTGTCGGTCCGACAAATTACGCGACCCTGCAAGTTGCCACCGCAGGCGGCACAACCTCGGTCCAATGGGCCAGTGACGATTCCACGGCCGTGGTATCCAGTGGCAACGCCAGCGGTTACCTCACTGCGATCAACACCACCATTCCAGCATGGGCGGCAACGCTCGATACCGTGGCCGCTGCGCTGACTTCAACGGTGAATACCGCACAGGCTGCCGGGTTTGATCTTTTGGGAAATGCTGGCGCGGCCCTGTTCACGGGAACCACGGCAGCCACCATCGGCGTGGCCCTGACCACTGGCTCGAGTATCGCCGCTTCAACACTTGCACCCGTCGGGGGAGTTGCCTCACTCAATGGATCAAATGCGGATTCCATGGCGGCGCTCGGAAGATCTGCTGGCGGACCCGATGAACTTTATCAAAATCTGGTTGTGTCCCTGGGGTTTGCCACTCAAGGTGCCCAGCAAACCGCACAAACCGTACAGGCTTTCATGGCCGGCATCACCGGCCAGATTAATTCGGAGTCCGGCGTGAACATAGATGAAGAAATGGCGAATCTACTCACCTACCAGCGTGCCTACGAAGCAGCAGCGCGCGTACTTACTTCCATTGACGAAGCACTCGACACCCTCATCAACCGTACCGGCCTTGTTGGACGATAGGAAAAATCTATGACCTCAATTTCCCGCATGGCAACTGGTGCGCAGAGTCTGCAGAACATGGACTCGGTGGGTGCCATGAGCAAGCGAATGGCCCAATTACAGGAGCAGATCTCCTCGGGCAAGGCAATCCAGCGCGCCAGCGAAGACCCGGGCGGAACCCGGTCAGTTATGACACTTCGGGCGGAACAAACTCGCATGTCCCAGTACGCGGAGAACATTGACCACGGATTACTCAGGCTCAATGCAACGCGCACCCAGGTCGACTCAATCAACGATCAACTTCTCAAGGCCCGCGATCTGGTGATTCAGGGTCAGGCCTCAAACTCAACAGCAAGCTCACGTTCGGCATTGGCCGCTCAGATTGACGTTATTGCCTCCAGTCTGCTGGTAGCGGCGAACAGTGATTTTGCCGGACGCGCCCTTTTCACCGGTGCAACTTCAGCAAGTACCGCCTACAACGCGGGAGGCACCTACGTCGGTGACACAAATGCGGTCACCACCCGAGTTGACGACTTCGGTTCCACCGTCCGAATTGAACTGAACGGTCCTGAGATATTCGGCACGGGAGCAGCAAATGCCTTCGCCGTACTCACCTCGATTGCCGACAGCCTGCGCAACACACCTGCCAACCTGGCAGCCAACTTGACTTCATTGGATTCGGTCATCACCACCGCTCGCGGCGCCCAAGCAACCGTTGGCTCCCGAATCAATCAACTCAATGAACTTCGCGACGTATCCGCAGACCGGCTTTTGAGTATCACCGGGGCTCTGGCCGCGGTTGAAGACACCGACCTCACAAAGACGATCATGGAATTAACCATGCAGCAAACAAGCTACGAAGCAACCCTCTTCTCCACGGCAAGTATCATGCAGCCATCCTTAATGGATTTTTTAAGATAACCGACCTGAGAGAACCAGCACGTTAAATGAATACCCAAGCTGAAAACGGAGATTCCATGTCAGACAACGCGCCCAATGACGCGCAGAATGACTCGCAGAGCGATGTCCCCGTTGTGGAGATTCGCGGCGGTCTTCTGGGGTTTCCTGAGTTCACCAAGTTCACCCTGATCAAAATGAACGACGAAGGTTTGGTCTACCGACTTCAATCCCTTGAAGAAGCCGCTATAAATTTTGTTGTCGTCCCGGCAGCATCGTTCTTCCCAAATTACGCACCGGTCGTTGACGATGAAGTAGCGAAGCGGTTCGACCTAGAAAGTGGCCGGGAAGTGCTGCTGCTCCTCGTTGTCACATTAGGTGAGACATTCAAAGACTCAACCGTGAACCTGATGGCTCCACTCTTACTGGATCCGAATGCACAAATCGCCGAACAAATAATTGTCGAGAATAATGATTTGTCCGTGCGCACCCCACTGATGGCTGCGTAGGCAACAGATGCTGGTACTCAGTCGCAAGGTCGGCGAAAGTATTGTGATCGGCGACGATGTAGTTGTGACCATCCTCGAGATTCGCGGGGATCTGATCCGCGTCGGAATAGATGCACCCAAACAGGTGAAAGTGCACCGCCGCGAAGTGTTCGAAGCAATTGAAGCAGCGAACCGTGAAGCACTCGCACCAACTCTGGCAGCCATGGACGAATTTGCTTCAGCAATTAAAGGCCTGCCAACCATGCCAAAAGCTAAAGATCCAAAGTAATCTGAAAATTTCCTGGCCAGCTCGCGACTAATCTGCCACAACGGCGCTGACGTAGCGCCGGGCAATTAGCGCTGGGCAATTAGCGCCGGGCAATTAGTGCGCGGATCTCGCCAGCCACCTGATCGGGATGATCAATGGGCTCTGTTCGTAACTGCTTAATTCCAACACCGGAAATAGTTAATCTTCCATAATCAAAAGCACGACCGAATGGTCCCTGTTGAATGTCTACGCCTTCAATTTTATTGAACTCAAGGGACTCCTTGTTCCGATAAATGAAGGTTCGCACCACCTGAATTTTCTCTGCGTCGATAAACATGCGAAACATTACCCAGTTAATAAAACTGAATAACGGGAACAGCAATAACAGTAGGGACAATAAGAGCGCCAGCGATCCGTTGATCTGAACCCAGGTGATTGCACCCAAGACAAAGATAATTGCGAACCAGATAGTCAAGGTCACGATAATCGCGCGCACCGATGCACGGCGCTCCTCAAAGATCACTTCACCGACTGAATCCTCGCCCGAGCCTTCGGAGATGCTTTTGTCCAGGCCATGATCCATAACCGCATCCTAGACCAGAGGTTGAAGTCTGGTTAGCGCGTCGTTAAATTAGCGCGTCGTTAAATTAGCGCGTTGTTCAATTGGCGCGATGTTGAATCAGCGAGTCCATGAAAGAATCGGGCTGTGAGCGAAGTGAAATGCGGACAGGTGAGCGGGAATCCGGTGGTCCATTACATTGGAATTGACCCGGGTAACAAGTTGCCCCTGATGATTACTCTGGACTCTCGAGGTCGGCACTGGCTGACCGATGGCACCCGCTCCACCGTCGTTTACCCGACGGTAAGGGACAACACCGGTGGCGCGGTTACTTTCACCTACGACTACTCAGTGGATCGGGCCACGTCCTTACTGTCCACCGTAGAGCCAATTAAAACCGAGGAACTTCCCTACAATCCGTTGATCTATGTGAACTGGTTGATCCTGGCGCTTTATCGCTTGGTGCAATCACATCCGTACGGAACTTTAGGAATCGCCAGAACAGTGTTGGATCACGATTGTCTTTTCAACAGCAATCAGTTGCGTGTCAAAATTCAGGGAGTTGACAAGCTATATGTGGTCAAACGACTGTTACCTCGACGTCGCGGACATTTCCTGATCGAGATTATTGCTCGGGATAATGAACAGGTAATGATTGTCGCGGAACACACCATTTTGGGATTGGTACTCAATAAAACTTTAGAGGTCGAACTCGGTGCCGCAGAGATACAGGCTAAAGAAATCATGGCGGAAATTCTCGAATTTATTTGGGAATGCAATGCAGAAAGAAAAGACACCAAAGTGGATCAAAAATCAAAAAACGAATGATTCTGGCGCGACCGGGTGAAGTTTAAGACGCGAGAAGATTGGGCTGCTTCTCAGCCATGTCCTCGCGCAGTTTATCCAGGCTGGCCTGCAACTTGCGATTTGTCGTGGCTGCTTCATCGATCTGAATATTCAACTCACTGATTCTAAGGTTGAGTTCTTCAATGGTTTCGCGATCTTGTTCAACCTTGGCCGAGTGCTGAACCTGCAACTCCACCATTTCGCGCTTGGACTCCGACATTGCCATAAAGTGCTTAAGTTCCAGGCGTTCAGTTTCATTCTTGACGTAACCCATCATGGCAAGGATGCCTAAGGCAGCCACCAAGAAAACCAAGAAGAAGATCCAAATTTCCATAACCAAAGTCTATACCTTTCAACCCTTATTTGGCTAGCGGGCCAAGGTCATGGGCCTTGGATATCAATACCAATTGAGTCATTGATCATGTCATTCACGGAATCATTCAGCATGGCCGCAATGTAAATGAGGCTGCCAATGAATGCCAATATGACGAAAACCTTTGTTACTGGATCCCACCCCGCGCCCAAACCAGATTTTCGCGCCATGAATGCTCCTATCGTGACTTCGTAAATATCCGGCGTCGGGAATTTTTGGAAAAAGCCGAATTTCACGTGCCTGCGGTCGATACTACTTGTGTAACTTTATGTAGTTCTGTGTAGTTCTGATTAGTTCTGTGCTTTAGATGTCAACGAAGGGAAGCGGTACCCATGATCACCCTCTCGCCTGTCCCCGACGGCGTGACCGTCGTCGCCTCGGTTGAAAAGGCAGAGCAGATGGCGGAACGAAAAAAGGCTCCCCCTCTAATAATTCTCGAGTCCCTGCAGGCCTATTTGGACGAAATGGGATTCGGTACCGGGGAATTGCTGTGGGGCCGGCTCGGTTCGCAGGGATCATCGGGTAGTTTCCACATTGCCCGCGACGAAAACGTCCATTACGTGCTCAAACGGCGCCTCGATGGCCCGCAGCCCTCCGATGTCATGAGTTTGGCGGATGAAATCAAGTTATTGGAGGTTCTTCGGGGCCATCATCTGCACTCACCCGATGTCTTACATGTGTGTAATGACGCCAGCATCATTGGCGCACCCTTTTATTTGAGCGCGTTCCTGCCCGGAGAGCGGGTGGTCAATTCCATTCCAGATGCTCTGAACAATGTGGAAGAAAAGGTGGGGATGTCCCGCCGGGCCATTGACGACCTGGCCCGCATTCAGGTGGAAGTCTCCCCTCATGAAGTTGCGGGCCTTGATCACGGGGGCAGCGACTTACGCAAACTCGTGTTGGAGTCCAAGCGGCTTGGCCGCAAGCTCAAAATGCGCCGTCTACCCGGATTCGAGATCCTGGGGGATTATCTACTGGAAAACGCGCCCGAACCTCATCCCTCGGTCCTCAGTCACAGCCGTTACAGCATGCAAAATCTCCTTTTTCTGGACAAAGCCCCCGCAACCATTTCCGGGGTTTTCGGTTGGGAACGAGCGACCGCCTGCGACCCGCTCATGGATTTGGGGTACTTCACGGCCACCTACTCGGCCCGCGACCTCCCGGAAACTCCGCTGGATACCGCCCCCGTCACCCGCGACGAGGACGGATTTTTGTCCCGAAACGAACTCGTGAACGTGTTCCGGATCGCAACCCACCTGGACACCGCCAACCTGCCGTGGTTTCAAACCTTCTGTTTATGGCGGGAAGCCGTGCGCCTCGAGGAGATTTATGAGCGGCTCATGAACAAAGAAGCGGTTCCAAGCAAGTCCTTCGCCCTCTCCCTGCGCGATGGTGTTCCAGCCATTCTGGCCAACGCTGCCCACTTCTCTAAGGTTGACGGAGTTGAGGCAACCGCCCCCAAGCGCTAAAAATTGAGGCGCCTAAATATTCCCCAGTCTTGAATTCCTAATAATTAGTTCGCTGGTACCGATACCTGCTTATTGATGCGTGGTTTTTTTACACGCTTACAAATACGTGTATGTCACGCGACCCAAATTGGGAGCCAATGTGAGTGTTAATGAAGTCATGGCGCGGATCGGAGAGATCCGGTCTCGACTCAACATGCCCCCACTGCAAAGCGGATATGCAGCGCCCATGGCTGGGACCCAAACCATCCCGGCCAACTCGCAACTACTTAGCCCGACAGCGGTGGATTTTGAGTCCGCCCTCGCCACGGTGACCGGGCAGGCGGCTGGATTACCTGGCATCGCGGGATTATCCAGTTCACAAAGTCAAATGAATCCACTGTCCCAGCAGCCCGCTGGCTCGGGATTGTTGTCAACGGATGCCGAACTTGGCTCGCGAATGTCTGAGTATGCGGTCAATTTTGTTGGAGTGCCATATGTGGCCGGTGGAAACAACCCCCAAACCGGTTGGGATTGTGCAGCTTTTACCGAATGGATTGCCAAACAACATGGACTCTCAATTCCACCGGTGTCCTGGCAACAGATAAAGGTCGGTGAGCCGGTGGCCTCCCTCAAAGATGCACGAGCCGGCGACTTGGTTTTCTTCCACGAGCCTTCCGGGCACAGCAGAGATCCATCTGCGCTCAAAGTTAATCACGTTGGTCTGTATCTCGGCGACGGTCGCATGGTCGAAGCCGCCAACCCAAGCGCGGGCACTCGAATCAGCGAGGTGAGCGTAGAAAAACTAGTGGGAATCCGGCGCCTTGCCGGTCCATTTAACGGCTAACTTCTCAGCCTAAAAAACAATACCTTCGATCTGAGGAAAAACTCTCAGATGGTAACCCCCCTGGCCGATAACTCCTTTGAGCAGGAAGCTCGCCGCACTCGCCATGGATTTGGCCCAATTGCCTTAATTGGTGAACGGGGTTTCACATGGACCTTGGTTTGGTAAATCCGGCGGTTCGCATCGCACTTGACGGATTAATGCTGCGTCAAGAAGCTATTGCTAATAACGTGTCTAATATGTCTACGCCCAATTACACGGCAACCAACGTGGAATTTGAGGGCGCCCTGAATGCGGCTCTTGAAATGCCCGGCATCGGAACAACCACGACCCAAAGTTTCATGAGCACCGCTGCCTCTGAAGCTCCCCGCAAGCAGGATGGCAACAATGTCAGCCTCGAAGAACAAACACTGCTGGGAACGGAAACAAACCTGCGGCTAGAACTCGCATTGCGCGCTGCCGAGGGCAGATTTAATGCCATCCGTTACGTGTTGGGCGGTAGCTGATCATGTTATCGATTTTTAATGTTGCCAGCACCGGCGTTAACTTTTATAAGAACTCGCTGGACGCGATCGCGCACAATGTGGCCAATGTCAACACGGTCCGCACCATGGAAGAAGGTGCCGTGCGGCGCCAATCGGTTGTCGGCAGCGCAAATACTTCGCCCGCACCCAACATGGTCGGGACCGGTGGCACCGTGGGAGCTGGGGTTTCCTTCACCATGGTCCAATCCGCTTCAGGAGAAGGTCTGGTCACCTACGAACCCGAACATGTACTTGCCAACGAAGATGGATACGTACGTCGTCCAGATATTGACCTGACGACCGAAATGGCCGACATGATCATTGCCCAACGCGGCTACCAGGCAAACCTTGCGGTAGTTCAGCGTGCGACCGAGGCCTATCAAGCCGCACTTCAGTTAGGCAGATAACCCATGGCCTTCAGCATTCCCGGAGTTTCACTAGCTGCACCGTTGCCACCGTTGCCGCCAACACCACCGAGCCCAAGTATCAGCCCGAGTGCCATTCCGTCTCAAACGACCGGGGTTGGCGGTGCCGTCACCGGCGCCGACACCGGCTTGGATTTCGGATCCAGTTTGGCAAGTGCCATGGACCAGTTGGGCGCACTCCACCAAAACTCAGACGCACTTGCCACCAAGGTCGCCACCGGTGAGCTAAAGAACCCACATGAATACCTCATGGCGGCACAGGAAGCGTCCATCTCAACCCAGACCGCGGTTGCCGTGCGAAATAAAGCCCTCGAAGCATTCAATGAAATCATGAGGATGCCACTGTGATCGAAACTCTTAAAATTTTCGGCACCAGGGCGGTTACCGCCCTCCGCCAATTCACCCCCGGACAGATCACCGCCATTGTTATTGGCATTCTTGCTTTACTCGTGGGCGCAGTACTACTGCTGCAAGTGACCGCCTCCCCGCTCACCCCGTTGTATTCAAACTTGTCCAGTGAGGACGCGGTTGCGATCTCTGAAGAACTTGACGCACAGGGCACCACATACGAACTCAACTCAGGCGGTACCCAGATTCTTGTTGCCCCAGAAGACGTGTCCTCAGCCCGACTGGCCATGAGCGCCGCCGGACTGCCAGCTGACGCGGGTAGCGGCTACTCCTTGCTTGATGAACAGGGCATGACCACTTCTCAATTCATGCAAAATGTCACTTTCCAACGCGCCCTCGAAGGTGAGCTTTCCACAACAATTGAAGGCATTGATGGTGTTCGGTCCGCAAAGGTTCACCTTGCCATTCCCGCTGAAACGGTATTCACCCAGGCATCAGATAAACCAACGGCATCTGTCCTCATTGTGATGGGTGGAGGTCAGATCCTCGATGGTGAGCAGGTCCAAGCAATTACCAACTTGGTCGCCTCCGCGGTACCTGGACTGACCCCAGACAAAGTGAGTGTCTCAGACTCTTCCGGCATGCTGCTCTCCGGCGGCGGAGTGGCTGGCGCAGCATCGGTTTCCCAGGCCGCCCGCATCGAGCAAGGCTTGATTGCATCCGCACAGACAATGCTGGACAAAGTTCTCGGCCCCGGTGTTTCCAGTGTGATCGTGAATGCTGACCTGGAATTTGACCAAAGGTCTACCACCACGCAGGAATACGCCTACCCCGAAGAGTTACCTCCACTCACCGGTCAGACAACAACCGAGACTTACACGGCAACCGATAACAGCGCAATCGATGGTCCCGTCGTTGGCGAGCCTCCGATAGTCGTCGGTGAAGGAACCACCACCGATTCCCAGAATGATTATGAAAAAGCTTCTGCGACGCAGACAAATCCGATCAATAGCACCATCACGGAAAGAATTGGTGCTCCCGGAGACATTCGTCGACTCACGGTTGCAGTTCTGGTGGACGCCGCAGTTCCAGCAGCGACCTTCGGCGAGGTCGAGGCGATCGTGTCAAATGCCGTCGGACTCAATGTAGAACGTGGCGACGCAATCCAGGTGTCGCAGGTAGCTTTTGACACCACCGCGGCGGAAGCTGCTGAGGCGGCGGCGGCTGAAGCTCTGGCCGCTGAACAATCTGCCGCGCTGTTTGATATCGGACGCCAAATTGGTATAGCCGTGCTGGTCCTGGCGGTCATAATTTTGGGTGTTCTTTCACTTCGTCGCCAGCGCCGGACAATGATCGACATGGAGATGCTGGAAGCCCAAGGATTTGGCGGCCAGGTCACTCTGGAGCGCCTCGATGAAGACGGTAATGAGATCTTCGCACCTGCCATTCCCGTAGCAGTCGGTGCGGGCGGAGTAGCCACGCTAGAGGAAGAAATCGTTCCGACCTACATCAAGAGCCCTGGCTCAGCGACCTATGACTCACTGCGGGACTTTGCCACCGAAGAGCCCGAACAGGTCGCTCGAGTGCTGCGTACCTGGATTGCGAAGTAGGTCGGGTCCATGGCTCCCATTCGCCCCGAGGAGATCACACCTTCTTATAAAGCTGCCGTGATTGTGGCTCAACTGGGTCCCGCCGCGGCCCGACCGGTATTTGCGCAATTGCCCAATGAAGATATTCAGACCATTGCGGGTGAAGTTGCCCGACTCAAAGAAGTAGACCCGACACTGGCATTAGAAATTATCCGCGAGTTCATCACCTACGCCGCGAGCACCCGAATGGCGGGCAGTGGCGGCCTCGATGTCGCCCGAGATTTACTCGACATGATCTTTGAACCAACCGAAGCCGATGAAATGTTCGAGCAGTTGGTGAGTTCGATTGCTGAACAACCATTTCACTACATGCGCAAAATGGACTCCTCGCAGATTTTGTCTTTCATCAAAGATGAGCATCCGCAGATAATCGCTGTTGTTCTCGCCTACTTGCCCTCAGATCTCGCTTCGTCGGTTCTTTGTTCCCTGCAAGACGAAACCCAAGGATCGGTCGCCGGTCGAATTGGCGTCATGGGTCGGGTCAATCCGGACTCTGTCCGCTTGGTCGAATCCGTCCTGCAACGCAAAATGTCCAATGTGCTGGTCACAACGGAATCGTCTTATATCGGCGGTATTGATCCCTTGATCAGCATTATTCAGCGCACCGACCGACAGACCGAGAAAGTTCTCCTTGAGAGCATTGAAGAGCGCGACCCGAAGTTGGCGGAGTTTATTCGCTCGCACCTGTTCCTCTTTGAAGATATTGCGAAAGTTGATGACCGGTCACTGCAGTTGATTCTCCGTGAGGTCAGCCCCCAAGATCTCGCCATGTCCTTGAAGGGCGTGAGCACCGAAGTCCACGAAAAGGTCCTTAGAAATCTTTCCACTCGTGCAGCAGACATGCTGGAAGAGGAATTGGAAATCATGGGTCGGGTTCGTCGCAGCAGTGTGGAGGAAGCCCAAGGAAAAATTGTGGCTGTTATCCGCCGACTTGACGAGAAGGGCGATATTGAGATCAGCGTCGGCGGTGGTGACGATGACTTCGTTGTTTAGCGCCACCCGGGTGACTCCGGCGGAGGCACGTACCCTCACGGCAACTCGGTTTGACAGCGAGTTACGACTGATCCCGGTTGATCTTGTCCCCGATTCTGTCTCCGAGGGCGGGCACCTTTCCACCGAGCACCTCATGTCAGATCACACCACCGAATCAATGTCCGGCGAATCTGCGTCCAGTGCCACCGCCCGCGGATTTGACGCTGGGTTTGACGCTGGGTTTGACGCTGGTAACAAAAACGGTCACGAAGCCGGATTCACCGCGGGTTACAACGAGGGTCGCGAGCAGATGATTGCTGAAGTCCGCGCTGAACTCCTGGTTGAACACACGGCCATCATGTTGGAACACGCTGAGTTGAAAAACAAGTTGGAAATGGCCCTACACACCATGGCAAGTGGACTGTCATCCATCGAGTCGGCCACCATCCCGCTGTACACCGAGGTTGGCAAGGACCTCGGCAATGTGGTTGTTGAGCTGGTCGAAGAACTTCTTGGAGCGGAACTTTCCGCGGACAAAGCACACGTGATCAACTCAATCAGTATCGCCGTTGCCGAAATACCGGGTCTTTCCGAAGTGCGCGTGTCCCTGCACCCAGACGATTTCGAACTAGTTCAGAGCTTGGACATTGATTTCGAAGAAACACTCCAGCGTCCGGTGCGCCTGTTGGCCGATGACTCGGTCGAAATTCACGGAGCTGTGGTGACCAGTGGCTGCACTCGGGTTGATTCGCAAATCTCCCAACGGATTGATCAACTCAAGGAGGCGCTTTCCACGTGAACCTCCAACAGACCCTCGAAAGAGGCCGGGACTCAATTCGACTCTCCGTGAGCGGTGAAGTCGTTGGCGTCAACGGCTTAACAATTTGGCTCGAAGGAGTGCGGTCGGCAATTGGTGACGTACTCGATTTGGACATTCAAGGGCAAAGCCTGCTTGCTCAAGTAGTCGGAATTTCCGGTGATCGCTTGGCCTGCATGCCCCTTGGTGAAATGTCCGGGGTGGCACCCGGGGTTACCGCTCGGGCCACAAATGCACCGGTACGAGTTCCTATTGGCGATCAACTACTTGGGCGGGTGATTGATGCCCTCGGCAGTCCAATTGACGACAAAGGTCCCCTGCCAATAATGCCGTTATTGACCACCACCAACCAAGCTCCGTCCCCACTTTCTCGTCAGCGCATTACCGAACAATTGCACGTGGGAGTTCGAGCAATTGACACTTTGATCCCCATTGGGCGCGGCCAACGAATCGGGATTTTTGCTGGATCGGGTGTGGGCAAGTCAACCCTGATGTCCATGATGGCGCGAAATACATCAGCCGACGTTGTTGTCGTGGGCCTGGTTGGCGAACGCGGGCGTGAGGTACTGGAATTTATTGAGAACGACCTAGGCCCCGAAGGTCTGGCTAAGTCAGTGGTTGTGGTGGCCACCTCCGACATGCCACCCATGGTCCGACTTCAGGCGGCTTCGACGGCGACTCGCGTGGCTGAGCATTTTCGCGACCAAGGGAAAAACGTTTTATTATTCATTGACAGCATCACCCGCACCATGACCGCACAGCGCGAGGTGGGACTTTCTGCAGGTGAACCGCCCGCGGCCCGCGCATATCCGCCATCCGCCTTCGCCATGTTGCCTCGATTACTCGAGCGGGCCGGTACGTCAAGTGAGGGCACCATCACTGGGATTTACACCGTTCTCATTGAGGGCGATGACCTCCAAGATCCAGTTGCTGACAGCGCTCGATCAATCCTGGACGGGCACATTGTTTTAGATCGGGAATTGGCCACGGCAAATCACTACCCGGCAATTGATGTGCTCGGGTCTGTTTCCCGAGTCGCACCACATGTAACCACCGGCGACGTTCAGGCGAGCGGTGCCGAGTTGAAAAAACTTCTAGCGGCGTATCGGGACGCTCGAGTCTTGGTAGAAGTCGGTGCCTACGTGAGCGGGTCCAACCCCGACGTGGACCAAGCCATCGCACTCATGCCACGCATCAACGCGTTTCTACGGCAGCCCACTCACGAAGTCCCCAGCCTTGACCTATCACACCAGCAGCTCCTCGGATTGGTAGGTGCCCAATGAAGAACCGTAATCTCGATGTCTTGCTCAAGGTGCGCAAAGCCAAGCAAAGCCAAGCGCTGGCAGCTTTAGGGGTCGAACAAGTGGCTGTTGCCGAGTTGACTTTTCAACTTGAGGAAGCATCTTCCAACCTGGCCGAACTTATGCTCGACGGCCGTCGCCGGGTCGAGGACATGAAATTCATTGCGGCCCAGCGATCTAGTTCGGTGGCTTTCATCAGGCAAATCAACGACTCATTAATGCTGTCGCAAATGCGCGCCGAGAATGCGCGCCGAGCTTGGCTGGCCACCGACCAAGATCGAGAGATCAGTCAACGAATGGTAGATCGTGAGCAAAATGCTGCCGACCTTGCCAGCGACCGCGCAGAGCGACTGGACTCAGACGAGCGGGCCAGAAACATAATTTTTTATCGCAAAAAAGGACCTACCAAAAAGGGGAAAGACTCATGACAACGGTAGCCACCATTTCGGCTAGTACTCCTGCAGACGCAGCGGCATTCACCGGCCCTGCCCGCTCAACTGACTCATCTGGCCAGTTCGCAACAGAATTGACCAAGACCACCCAACAGGCACGCGAGCGCCAAGATGGGCAACAGCCGGCGCGCTCGAATCAATCGGTTAATCGTCAAGATGATCATCAAATTGATCGCACAGTTGACAACAGTGCAATTAACTCCGAACCAACATCTACTGACAATGACCCACGAATTCACACAACAAAGTCCGAGTCAGATCAATCTGTGACCGATCAGCAGGAAATCGACAATCAGGTTGCCGGCTCAGATGCCACCGCAATCGGACTCGCCGTCACGGCTCCGGTCGTTGCCGAACCCGTGATAACTGACCCATTTAATTCAGACATGTTCGATCTTGCAGTGAGCGATCTTGCAGTGAGCGATCTTGTAGTGAGCGATCTGGGAGAAATCAACCCGACAGACATCGACCTATCGGTTGAGACTTCAGCTGCATCCCAAGAAGGATTGGCTGCTGCCGCATTCGCTGGAGTAACACCAACATCGGTGACAACCGGTGCTGACTCAACCGCGTCAATTGAAGTACCCGCAAACGTCGTTGGTCAAATGAGCTCCGGTCAAATGAGCCCCGACCAAGCGTCTCTGAATGCTTCTCTCTCGACTATAGAAAATATGGCGCAAACTGACGGTGTTGAATCCGGCAATGTTCAAACTGTGGATCTAGAAACCGGGATCTCAGCGACTGATACCGGCGAAGCTATTAACAATCCGCGCGGCATTAGCTCGGCGAATTCACTTGCAGCTGATTCACTCGCGCCTGATTCACTCGCAACCGATTCAACCGATGCCAAATCCGGTGTCAACAACAACGTGGGCACCATGCCAGTGTCCAACACCAAGAACATTAATTCGCCAACCGCTGATGGCTCGGTAACTGAATCTCCGGACATTGCATCGCAACCAACAGGTTTACAACTACCGGATTCCCAATCAGAAGTGACAACTAATGCACCTGCCATAGCCGACGGTGAAGGTGCGGAAGTTCCAAATGGCTCCAATCCGGCACTGTCGTCGCTGACCAACTCTGCATCAACCGATACCGAATCCGAATCTGGTTCGACACCGCAAAGTAATTCAGGTTCATCTCCGGGCAGCTCAAATGAGCAAGCCATGGGAATGGATCGCTCTGCGCGAGTTGAGGACGTGCCAACAGATCGCGTCCCGGTTGATCGCGTTCAAGGCCCGGAAACCAGGGCGAGTCTTGATGGATCCGGTTCGCCGATTGTGACCAACCCGGCTTCAGCATCCGCAGCGTCTTCGGTCACCCTGGGTACCGGTTCGGCTTTACCAACAGCCGAACCAAAAGCACCCGCGCCGGTCTTCACCCAGATGTCCGCGCACTTGAGCACCTTCAAGGGCATGGCCGATGGCACCTACGAGACCACCCTGCGTCTTTACCCAGAGGAATTGGGCCAAGTGTCGGTCCGCATCCAAGTGAATGGTGGCACCGTATCTATCCACGCCTTTGGGGCCAGCGACATGGCGGTTCAAGCACTGCGCGAAGCCATGCCTGATTTGCGCCAAGACCTACTTCGATCCGGACTTGATCTTGTTGATAGTCAGGTTGACCAGGGATCCGCCTTCCTGGGCAATGAACAGGAATCGTCCAGCGGGCGAATGGCTGATGCCGACAATCCCGATCGTTCCGCAAGTCAACACAATGTTGTGAATGGGGTCGATATTGAAACACTCACAAGTATCGATCCAAGTCGGGGAGGTCGCGTAGATGTTCGCGTTTAGCTCCCACCAACCTGGATCCAACCAACTCGTACTCCGTCAGGAAAATGCACCTCGCCAGAAAAGAAAGGACGCCCAATGACCACCACCCCGATCAACTCGACCGCCACCCCCATGTCCGAATTGATGGCACCGAAGCCGGCGAAAACCGCCGATCCATCCGGATCGTTGGGAAGCGATGCTTTTCTGAAACTTCTGGTTGCCCAATTGAAATACCAGGATCCTCTCAACCCCGCCGATGGTGCCGAATTTTTGGCCCAAACCGCCCAGTTCACCATGGTGGAAAAACTCACGACCATGGTTACGCAAGGTGAGGAAATGGCTCTGAGTCAACAAGAAACTCAGGCCGCCCAACTGGTGGGTAAGCAGGTCACCTACGTGAGTGCAACCGGTGCAAAATTAGAAGGAATGGTTGAATCCACTTCCTTCGCCAGCGATGGTCAAACACTGGTAATCGATGGGAAGTCGGTCAAACTCTCCGCGGTCACCGGAGTTAATGGTGGACCAAGTGACTCGGATGTTGCCCAAGCCCTGAACAATCTCGGACCATCACTATCTGCCAATCTTGCACCCGAATTAGTTCGGGCACTCCAGGAATTGGGGCTCACTCAATTTGGCCCATCAGTTTCGAGCCCATCAGTTTCGAGCCCGACTACAACTTCTCCTTCGGAAAACAGTGACACAACTGTTCCCGCTGCGGAAGAGGGGTGAGGACACATTTTTTGGCAACCGCACTAGGCCTGGGCCAACTGCGGTTGAGTAAGAGATAAAAAGAATTTAGTCAAGACGCAATAAACGTAATAAACGTAGTAAAAAGGTAGAGCCAAGGATTGCGACACCTTTGAATGCGAGGCCACGGATGGCGTTGATCAAGAAGCAGTTGAGCCGAATGGTTCAACTCAACAACAACCGGAGGTAAAAAATGCTTCGCTCCCTATTTTCAGGAATCACCGGTCTGCGCGCCCACCAACAAATGATGGACGTCACCGGTAACAACATTGCCAACGTCAACTCGGCTGGTTACAAATCACAAACAGCTGTCTTTGAGTCAGTGATCTCTCAGGCGGTAAAGGCCCCCGGTGCACCTGTTGCCGCCGGCGCCAATGCCGCTGCGCGAGGCGGTGTGAACGGAGTCCAAATCGGACTCGGTGTGCAGCTTGCCGGCGTGTCAACCAACTTCGGTCAAGGCTCCTCCCAGTTAACGGGAGTCTCCACCGATTTCGCCATTCAAGGTACTGGCTTCTTCACCACCAACAATGGCACCGAAAACCTGTTCACCCGGGCGGGTTCCTTCACCCTCGATGCCAATGGCCGAATGGTTTCACCCGACGGCAGCATTGTTCAGGGTTACATGGCCGATGCCGCTGGTGTTGTTAACCCGAATGCCGCACCAGAAGCTATCACCTTGCCGGTGGATCAGTTGCTGCCAGCCGTGGCAAGCACCACCATGAAGATGTCCGGCAACCTCTCGGCCGATGCAGCTGCTGGTACAACGGTAGTGAGTTCCATCACCACCTACGATGTTCTCGGAGCAGAAAGTCAAACCACCGCCACCTTCACCAAGGCTGCGGGGGTCGGTGACTGGAACGTTACATTAAATGCCACAGGTGGACTTCCTGGAGTCGCAGTCGCTATCGCCTTTGATGCCAACGGTGTCCTGACTACGGCTTCGCCAATTGCCGCACTCAACCGGCCTGCCGTTGATGCCGCAGTTGGTCCCCCCGCGGTCGTAGCGGTACCGGTCGGCAACTTCGAAGTGGACATCACCGGCCTGACCCAGTACTCGGCACCGAGTTCATTTGGCATCACCGAACAAAATGGTGCCGGCGTTGGTGCGCTCACCACCTTCACCACGACCAGCGACGGCCAACTCATCGGTATCTACAGCAACGGTCAAAAGCAGGCGTTGGCGCAACTGGCAATTGCCACTTTCAATAACCCCGATGGTCTGGAGAAGGTCGGGGACTCCAGTTACCGGATTACCGTTAACTCGGGTGTGGCCCTGATTGGCGCCGCAACCGTTGGTGGGCGTGGATCAATCCAGGGTGGAACCCTGGAAATGTCCAACGTCGACCTGGCCTCGGAGTTCACCAACTTGATCGTGGCCCAACGCGGTTTCGCGGCTAACTCCAGAACCATGACGGCTGCTGACGAAATGCTGCAGGAGCTCATGAGCATCAAGCGTTAACGCACCGATGCTTGACTAGCTTGAAGCTGCATATAAGTACGCGTTGACTTGCGATTCTGGGTGGGTGGGTGCCAATGGTGCCCACCCACCCAGAATCCTTGTTTGCCGGCAGCCGCATTGCTGCCGTGACGGGGTTTTGGGGCATTTGTGTTGCTTCTCGACCTTCAGACCTTAAGTGGACGCTCTTTCTGCCGATTACACTGTTGGGAGCCACCAGACTCATGGAAGGAGCAGGCACCGTGATTATGTTAACTAGGCTCAATGGCGAGCAGTTCGCGTTGAATTGTGATTTGATCGAGCGGATCGAGGAATCACCGGACACGGTGTTGACCCTTGTAGACGGGAAACACATCATGGTGGCCGAACGGCTCTCCGAAATTATCGACGCTATTCGATTAGATCGCGCCGCCGTTCTTGCAATTGCCCAGGACGTGGCCAATGCCGTCGATAGTCCAGCCGGTCCAGCCGGCCCGAATGTTATTTCAATGAATCCGCGTCGATAACCGTGGATCCAATAACGCTTATTGGCGTACTCCTGGCCTTCATCATTGTGATGGTCGTCCTCGTTCTCGAGGGCGGATCCCCCGCGTCCATTTTGCTCCTGGCCCCGTTAATTCTTGTATTTGGTGGCACATTCGCCGTGGGCGCCGCTGGAATGTCGGGCAAATTATTCGTTGCATCGTTAAAAGGTGCCGGAAAAGCGCTCGTTTCGGCGACACCTAAGTATGAAAGTCTGTTGGAAACCCTCGTGGAATGCGCGAATATCGCGAGGCGCGATGGATTACTCTCGCTAGAGGCCACGGTAAGCGAGATTGAAGATCCCTTGCTGCGCCGTGGGCTGGAATTAGCAATCGACGGCACCGATCCGGGGGATCTTGGCCGAATTCTTGAAGCAGAGCTGCACAGTGAAAATGTTTACGGCGGACGCCAAGCAAAACTCTTCACCGATATGGGTGGTTATGCCCCCACCATTGGCATTATCGGCACGATTCTCGGTCTGGTCACCGTCCTTGGCAACCTCGCCAACCCGGATGAACTCGGTGGGTTAATTGCCGCGGCCTTCGTCGCAGCCATGTGGGGCGTGCTCTCCGCAAACGTCTTCTGGCTGCCGATCGCAAGCAAGATGAAACTGCTCAATGACCTCAGAACAACACAGGGCGAAGTAATCATTGAGGGAATTTTGGCCATTCAGGCCGGTGCGAATCCACGCATGGTTGAGCGCAGGCTCCGCGCACTACTCCCGGCCGACGTACTTCAGGATCTTGAAAAGGCAGCCTGACCTTGACCAACCGTCGGCATATCCAGGAGGAACACGAGAACCACGAAAGGTGGCTTATCTCCTATGCCGACATGGTCACCCTGCTGTTCGCCCTGTTCGTGCTGCTGTTCGCCATCAGTCAGGTCAACCAAAAAAAGTTCGATGAACTCTCCACTTCCTTGGCCGTTGCCTTCGGCACGGTCGTAAACGTCTCCGATGGCAATGACAGCATCTTGCCCGAAGCCGGAGATAACGTGACCTTGAGCTCGACCCCTCCCGTCGATGTCCCAGCAGTAGTGATTCCAGACATCATGCCCAAACTTCGGGAACAGGTGACAGCTGCCATGTCAACGCCGGACACCGTAAATGCGGTGAAAGCGAGCCTTGCGGTTCAGTCCGCGGTGGCGGCAGAAGCCGCCGACCAGGCTTCCCTGAACAAGGCTGAACTAGCCCTTGCTAGCGCCGTGAGCTCCGCGGGGCTTACCGGCAAAGTCGTGCTCAGCCGAGAAGAGCGCGGCTTGGTGGTGACCCTGATTGTTGACGACATCATCTTCCCGCCCCACAGCGCCACCCTGCAGTCCGGCGGCTCCGATGCCATCAGGGCGCTTATCCCGGCAATCAAAGACACCGGATCCCAACTAATCGTTGAAGGCCACACCAACACGGCCCCCGTCCAGCCGATCAACTTCCCCAGCGACTGGGAACTGTCCAGCGCGCGTGCTGGAGCGGTAGCCCGGTTCCTGAACTCTGAAGGTGGAATTGACCGGTCCAGAATGCATGTTGCCGGCTATGCGGACACTTCGCCGTTAGTCCCCGAGTCTGACCCCGATCACCTTCGACTGAATCGGCGAGTTGCGATCGTGTTGGCCAGCAGTCTCACCGATGAACAACGGTCCCTCCTCGCTGGGGCGAGGGTTGCCAGCGAGATTTCTAATGGAAACAACGGACAGTGAAGCAAATAACACTCAGTTCGCTCAAGATTCGGTTCGGAAAGCCGATTAACCCCATGGAGGAAAATCATGGCTACTAAGAAGTCCGGATCAGAAGACGGCGACAAGAAGGGCAATTCGCGCCTGCGGATAGTCGTTATTGCGCTGGCGATTCTGGTGGTCGCGGGCGGCGTATACATATTCCTTGGACGGGACGCCGCACCGGCGCCCGCCGGGACCGAAGTCGTGTTGACCGAGCCCGTCGTCAAAGGCGCCGTCATTAAACTTGAACCGATTTTCATTAATCTCAAGGACGAGCGCTTCCTCAAGCTCGGAATGGCACTGCAAACCACCCTCGCGGACGGCGACGCCGAGCTCGATGGCTCGATGGCTCTTGACGCCGCCATTGAGGTCTTTAGCGACCAGGATATCCAGCAATTGGTCGGTGGTACCGGTCGCAGCGAACTCAAAGAGCAGTTAATCGAACTGGTGACCGAAAGCTATGGCCCCCAGGTGACCGATATCTACTTCACGGAGTTTGTAATGCAGTAACACTGACCCGGTCGCCACGGATGAAATGCGACCCATGATCTCGGGCTACTGACTTTCAGGGCTCGAGGGTGGAAAGGCTGGAAGGAACCGGCCCGATCTTCCCGAATTTGATGCACTTTTTGTGGCGAATCACTCAGTTAATCTATTCAGCAGACGATAAGTCCTTCGTGGTCGCAAATACATCTGCCCGGAATCGCGCTGGCGGCGCAGCGACTGAGACCTATGACTTTCGAAATCCTTCCAAGTTCACCCGGGATCACCAGCGGTTACTCGAACAGGGCTTAGAGGCCTACGCCGACCAAACCGCCTCGGTGATCACCTCGAAGCTGCGGGCATCCTGCTCCCACGACCTGGAATCCCTGCAGCAAACAACCTATGCAAGCTTCATTAACTCACTCCCCGAAGAAACGGTGCTGCTGGTCACGTCCCTGAATCCCCTGAATTCAGTGGGAATGATTCACCTGCCCCTGAACTTTGCCATGCTCGCGGTTGACCTTCCCCTGGGCGGTCCCGGCGACGACGATCAACCCCAGCGTGGTTTGACGGAAATCGAAAACATGCTCATTGGCGATCTTGGCAGCAGTCTTGCCGGTGCCCTGCGATTTAGTTTTGACGGAATCATCACCTGGTTTCCCGTTCTCACCGGCCAATTTTCCACTCCGGAACTTGCACATGCCGGCTCCCACGGAGACCAAATGCTGGTCGCGACCTTCCGAATGGAAATCAAAGAACAAGAGTTCAAAACAATGCTCGCATTGCCACTTGCCCCCGTCCTGCCGTCACTGGATGCCACTCTCGCGGATCGACAGGCCGAGAAGGGTGGGGCAAAAAATCGCGACTTCACCGCAGATCTCGAATCGCGAATTCGCATGGCCCCCGTGACCGTGTCCGTACGTCTGCGGCCCATTCAGGGTCGGTTGGCCGACTTTGCCAACATCTCGGTTGGCGATGTTTTTCGTCTTGGCCATTCACCTGACTCACCGTGGGAAGTCACCAGTCACGGTGTGGTGTTCGCACACGCGCTCCTTGGTGGCGAAGGCACTCAAGCAGCATTCCGAGTTATTTAACAAATAGGGAGTCGATATGACTGTTGGTAACAACGAGGGCCAAATGGCACTCATTATGGAACAGATGCGCATGTCCATGTCTGGATTGTGCGATGCCCTGTCCGTGACATCGGTCGTTGCATCTGGTGAACCATCGCTCACCCCATTAGACATTGAGATCACCTCGACCACTTCGCTCGCCGTTGTCTCGGTGGAAGGATCAATAAACGGTAATCTGATGGTCGCGCTGTTTGAGGGTGCGAGCCCAGACATCACCACTTCCGAGGGCCTGGTCGAAGAACTCGAAGCAGCCATGGATGCCATGTCGCAAGTGATGGATTCAGAAATTGGAACACCGGCGCCAGCTTCAGGTGCACCCACAATTGCTCCGGACGTGAGTGTGCCGCTATTGGTAGACGGTGCGGTTGTGGGGGCGGTGCTGCTGTTCCTTGCCCCAGCTGCTGAGTCTGTGCCTGTTGAATCTGAACCTGCTGTTGCACCTCAACCTGCTGCTGCTCCGGTTCCACCTGCACCTGCTCAAGCTGCTGCTCCGGTTCCACCTGCACCTGCACAAGCAGCTTCGACCTTCAGCCCCCTGAGTACGCCGAAGCAAATGGACGCACTTGCCGGTGTGCAGATGGAAGTCACGATTGAAGTGGGCCGTACCTCACTCCCCATTGGTCAATTGCTGCAACTACAACCCGGGCAGATCGTGGAACTCGATCGTGAAGTGGGTTCTCCCCTCGACATGTTTATCAACGGCACCCTGCTGGCCCGCGGTGAAATTGTTGTCGTGGACGATCAGTTCGGATTCCGAGTGACCTCAGTCGTTACCACGGATTGATTCAAGTCGAATCAGTGAATTGATGGATACCTTATGGCTCGTTCTCAGGTTCGTGGTCTCACTGGCTGTTGTCCTCGGTCTGATCTGGGGACTTGCCCGGGTGAAAAAGCGCATCAGTCCCACAAACTCAGGCTCGATCCAAGTGCTGTCCAAAATTCCAGTAAGCCGCAAGGGCAGCCTGCTGCTTGTTGAAGTTGGCGGCAAAAAACTGATGATCGGTGCAACCGATAACAATATTTCGTTGCTCAGTGTGATTGATATGCCACCGGAAACTCTGGAGATCAAAGAAGAAAGACGACCGATCCAACTTGATTCCTTCATGGTTGAGTTGATGGACTCACCAGAGTCAGCAGGTTTTGACCTAGACCCTCTGGACAAAGAAGCCGTCACCTCGTTGAAGCAATCACAGTCCTTCAAGCACTCACAGTCCGATAGCAAACTTGCCGGTTCAGTGCTCTCGCGGGACACCTGGCGAGCCCTCACGGAGACTTTGCGCGAGAAGACAGTCCGCTCATGAGTCGATGGGTGCGTGCTGTCTTCGCCCTGTCCGCAACACTGATCGGCACAGTGGTGATAGGTGTCGCACTTGCCACGCCGTCGCAGGCCGTCACGATCGAACTCCCCGACCTCACCGGCGGTGAGGGACCATCCAGTGCGATCGTGTTGCTGCTTTCGTTAACCGTTCTTGCCGTCGCTCCCGCGCTGTTGCTGATGGTCACCAGTTTCACAAAAATAATCGTGGTGCTGTCCATTACCCGCAATGCCTTGGGCTTGCAGGGAATACCACCCAATCAAGTACTCGCGGGATTAGCAATCTTCCTCAGCCTGTTCGTGATGTCACCCGTTCTGGGACTGGTCAACACAGATGCACTTCAGCCATATCTTGATGGCACAATCAGTTTTGGCCAGGCATTCGACCTCGGTCGCATCCCGCTCGAAGAATTCATGTTGGCAAATACTCGCCCCGAGGAATTGGCCCTCATGGTGCAGGTCTCAAATGAAACCCCACCGGCCACCCCCGCGGACGTGTCCCTGACCACATTGGTGCCCGCATTTATTCTTTCCGAACTACGCGCGGCTTTCATCATTGGATTCGTCATTTTTCTACCCTTTTTGATCATCGACATGGTGGTCAGCTCGGGTCTGATGTCGGTCGGCATGATCATGCTCCCGCCGGTACTGGTGTCCCTGCCCTTCAAACTTCTGCTGTTCGTACTGGTGGACGGCTGGACTCTGATTATTTCCTCCGTCGTCGGTAGTTACGCGTAGGTGATTACATGAGTGAAACATATGTAGTTCAACTTGCCATGCAGCTCATGTGGACAGCAGCGCTGCTTGCGGCACCCATTTTGCTCACCGCCTTGTTGGTGGGCTTGTCCGTCTCCCTCTTCCAAGGGCTCACCAGTCTCCAGGACCAGACCCTGTCCTTTGTCCCCAAGATAATTGCGGTGGGAATCGCACTGGTGCTGGCAGCCGGCTGGATGGTCCAAACTCTGTTGTCCTTCACCCGCGATGCTTTTGCACTCATTCCCGGACTGCTCGGGTGAGGAGCCCGAGTGTTTGAACTGGGAGTAACCACCGAAGAAATAATTGCCTACCTGCTGGTGTTCGCACGCGTTGGCGCCTGGGTGTGGCTCACTCCACCTTTTGGTGGCGGCTTCCTTCCTCCGTTGGTGCGCGTCATGGCTGGACTGGCATTTGCCATTCCCATGACTCCCGGTGCCATTGCGGCTTCAGGGGGAATCTCCCTCGATCCGGTGAACCTGCTCCTCCAATTCGCCATCCAGGTGGCCATCGGTGTCGCCCTCGGGCTGGCTTGTCTGATTCTGCTTTCAGCCGTTCAGTCCGCCGGCGCACTCATCGACGTCTCCAGCGGATTCTCACTCGCGTCCGCCTACGATCCGCTGATGCAGCAACAGGCTGCGGTCATTGACCGGGTTTATCAACTACTTGCTGGTGTGTTGATTTTGGTAACCGGTGCCTATCTCATCCTTTTTTCCGGGTTCATGAAAACCTTCGAGATTTTGCCAATTGGCGGCGGCCTGAATCTCGGTACAACCGCATCAACTTTGACCGGCGCACTCAGCATGGCTTTTGTCGCCGTGTTGCAAATTGCCGGTCCGATCATTGCCGTCCTGCTATTGGCAGACATTGGGCTCGGCCTGCTCACCCGAGTGGCTCCCACCATTAACATCTTTGTCCTGAGTTTCCCGGTAAAAATCGGGCTCACCCTGCTCTTGGTCGGTATTGCAATTCCGCAATTGAGCCCGGTCATCGCCGGCCTCACGGATTCATCCGTTGATGCCATGCGTGGAATTGTCGGGGGGTGAGGCATGGCTGATTCCGCTGCCAAGACCGAACAGCCGACCCCGAAGAAGATTAAAGAGGGGGTCAAACAAGGCCAGGTCGCCCGATCGGCAGACCTTGCAGCCTGGACCGGACTGCTCGCTTTCACCATTGTGCTTCCATTCATGCTCGAACTTTTAACCGAGCAACTCGAAGCCCTACTCCTGATGCTCCCGGACATTGCCCTCGAACCAACCCCGGAGCGACTCGGCAGTATTGTCCTGCCTGCAGTCTTTGCCATCTCGCTTCTACTCATTCCCTTTCTCTTAGTGATCCTGCTCGTAACGCAAATCTCTGGCTGGATCCAAGGTGGCGCCCGCCCCTATCTATCCCGGATCGCGCCCAAAAGCCGAAAAATCAGTCCGCAACAAAATGCGAAACGAATCTTGGGCACCCAGGGCTTATGGGAATTGGCCAAACAGATTCTCAAAACCGCCTCCATCGGCTTGGTGCTTTGGCTGGTCATCACCCGAACCGTGGAAATCATTTTCGGCTCAGGTCTACTCCCACTTTCCGTTTTGACCGAGATCACCGCCTCCGAGGGGATTCGATTGGTCCAGGCCGTGGTCGCCACGGGATTACTGATCGCGATCGCTGATTATTTAGTCAGTAAGAAAAGAGTGCGCAAAGAACTAATGATGTCCATGCGCGAGGTCAAAGAGGAATTCCGGCAGTCAGAAGGTGACCCATTGCTCAAGGCCTTTATTCGTCGTCGGGCCCTAGAGGCCTCGCGAAACCGGATGATGGCCGATGTCGCCACCGCGGATCTCGTCTTGGTCAACCCGACCCACATCGCGGTGGCCATCAAATACACCCAGCACCTCGGGGCCCCAAGAATCGTGGCCAAGGGAGCCGGCGAGATTGCCACCCGAATCCGGGAACTTGCCACGGAAAACCGGGTGCCGATCGTGGAGGACATTCCACTGGCCCGGACTATTTACCGCAACTGTGAGGTGGGATCGGAAATTCCTACCGAGCTCTTCACCGCCGTGGCTCGGGTACTTGCCTTCGTCATGAGCCTGAAGCGGCGAGGGGCACCAACCGGTACGCACAGCTCCCGTGAAGTGGACCACTTGATCCCACAATAAGTGAATCAATCCCGCCTCACAGAAATCATTAAGTCAGGCTTGGGGCGGCCGATGAACCAATTGCCAGGATGGCAAGTTTTCCCATGGATGGTTTTCCCAATGACAGGGGCATCTGTGCGGAGAATTCGGTGGGCTCAGTTCGCGATTCCTATCGCTGTGGTCCTTGTCATCGTTATGTTGATCGTCCCATTACCCCCGTTCATTCTCGACCTACTCATTACTTTCAATATTGCCGCCGCCCTGGTTATTCTCCTCGTGGCAATTTATGTGCGAAAGCCCCTTGAATTCGCCACCTTCCCCGCCCTCCTACTCATTGCCACCCTCTTTCGACTCGGTCTCAATGTCAGTGTTACCCGCCAGATTCTGGTCAACGGCCATGCCGGTCAGGTGGTAGACGCTTTCGGAAGTTTCGTCATTGGCGGATCCCTCATCGTTGGTTTGGTTATCTTCCTCATTCTCATTGTCATTCAATTCATCGTGGTGACAAAAGGTTCAGAGCGCGTCGCTGAAGTTGGCGCCCGATTCACCCTGGATGCCATGCCCGGCAAGCAGATGGCGATCGATGCTGACCTGAATGCCGGTCTGATTGACGATGCGGAGGCCCGGCGCAGACGAGCCGAAGTGGGTGCCGAGGCAGACTTCTACGGTGCAATGGACGGTGGATCAAAGTTCGTCAAAGGCGATGCGATCGCCGCCATCTTCATCACGATCATTAACCTCTTCGGCGGCGTAGCCATCGGTGTTCTGCAACGCGGCATGAGCTTCAACGAGGCAATCAACACTTACAGTCTCCTCACGGTAGGCGATGGCTTAACCGCTCAGATCCCGGCGCTCATGCTCGCGGTGGCCACCGGCCTGATGGTCACCCGAGCCGCAACAGACGGTGACATGTCTTCAGATGTCATGAAGCAGATCTCGGTACAGCGGCGCGCATTAACATTCGGCGGAATCGGTATCGCTGCCTTGGCAATTATTCCCGGCATGCCCGCTCTCCCCTTCCTTATTATTGGTGGCGGACTGATCCTGATCGGACAGCGACTGACCCGCACGGCCGGCGTAGCCGATAAAAAAGCCCTCGAGGGAGCAGCCAATCGACTTGAATTACCTGCTGGCAAGCCATTGCCGGATAGTCCCGAGGGGATCGTGCAGGACCTGCAGGTCGACGCCCTCGAACTCGGTCTGAGCTACGACATCATTGACCTGGTTGACCCAAATGTGGGTGGGGACCTTTTGATCCGCGTAAAGGCCCTTCGCCGCAAACTTGCCATGGAACTCGGTCTGGTTCTCCCCACGGTCCGAACGCGAGACGACACAGATTTACCACTGGCCACCTACCGAATCCGTTTGCACGGGGTGGAAGTGGCTCGTGGGCAGGCTCCCCCCGGACACGTCCTTGTTATTGGCGACAACATGGAAGAACTACCCGGCGAGCCCACAAAAGAACCGGTCTTTGGCCTTGACGCCCGGTGGGTTCCCGTTGCCTTCCAGCGCCAAGCCGAACTCATGGGCGCTACCGTGATTGATCGCGCCTCGATTATTACCACCCATCTTGCCGAAACCGTGCGCAAGCATGCAGCTGAACTTCTCTCGCGCGAAGACGTGAAAATGTTGGTCGACTCACTGCGCAAATCACACCCATCCGTGGTTGAGGAACTCACCCCGGCGCAGGCATCGCTTGGAGAAATCCAACGAGTACTGCAGGGCCTGCTCAAGGAACGGGTCGCGATCCGAGACCTCGCTCGCATTTTTGAGGCCATGTCGGCAACCATTCGCTCCGGACATCAGGGCACCGAAGCACTCGTTGAGTCCGCTCGCGAAGTACTGGGTTCGGCAATCAGTTCCCAAACCGCCATGGAGGGGATCCTCCACGTGATCACCCTAGATCCAACTTTTGAACAAAGTCTGCTCGCCGCTTCACGAGCGGGACAAGAAGGACAGGTGTTGGCAATTGATGCAACGGTTCTCGGCCGCATGAGCACTGATGTTGGCCGGCTGGCAAATCAAGCCGAGGAGGCTGGAATATCGCCGGTTTTGATTTGTGCAAGTCAATTGCGGGCGCCGCTTTACCGGCAATTGCGTCATGAATTCCCCCGGCTTCCCATTCTGTCGTATTCAGAATTGGGTGGTCCCATTGATATCCAAACAGTAGGAGTGGTTGGCAATGAGCCTGCGAATGTTGCTTGAAGGACCAGACCTTAAAGGCATCCTGCGCGAAGTCGAGACAAACTACGGTCGTGACTTCCAAGTGATCCAAGCCGAACAGGTGCGCTCCGGTGGCATGGGCGGGTTCTTCACCAAACAGCACTACGAAGTGACCATTGAGATCGCTGATCCCCGAGTGGCCGCCGACATTGCCGCCCAACCCCAGACAGCGGGAATGTCTCTTCATGAACTATCCACCCGAAGTCAAAATGATCAAGCCGCGGCATCCTCCCAAGAATGGGCCCGCGATCTGCTCGAAAGAGCGCGAGCTTTAAGCGCGGCCGAAAGCGGTACCGAAGATGGCTCTCTCGGTGCGGATTCAGATCCAAACTCTGACGCCGAAGAAGATCCGGATGCCAGTAGTTGGAGCAATCTCACTTCACGAACCCGCAAGCCTCGCAAGTTCCGACTCAATCTTCGCAGCAAGAAGGCAGCCAAGCGTGCCGCCGGCGGTTCTAGCCGGACGGCTCCGGCCAGTGCCGAACAACAAAAGCGACTACAAGAACTTTTGACCCACGGCCCACTCGTTGAGGATCAGATTGAGGATCAGTCGGCATCCGAAGTCATTTCGGCGACGCAGATAATGGCTGCGTTCAACGACAAAGATTTTGAAGACGAGGATGACAACTTTCACGATCTGCCACCTGCAGCTCGACTTGTCGCGCAGATGGATGGCACCCCGCATTTAATGCGCAACAACCTGAAGGAACCTGCTTCGAACGAAGTAATTGCCGGTGTGCGCATTAACGCGGCTCCAAAAACAGAAGAAGTTCAAGTAGTCGCTGCCGCACCCATATCCGTACCTGCACCTGCACCTGCACCTGCACCAACTTTGACCCCGTCGCACCACACGTCGCACCACATCCTCGGGCAAGAGAGCGAAGCGTATTGGCGAGTACAGATTGCTGATCAAATCAAGGCGCAGCGGGACAAGGTAGAAAAGTTCTATGCTCGCCGGGGGCCCATTGGTACCGAAGAAGCCCGCCGGATCCAGATCTTCGCCATGGCCGAAACAATTGCTCGCACGTTACCCACAAAAACTTCGGGTGAAAGTCCCAAGATTTCATCGGAAACAATCTCTAACCACGTCGAACAACCACCTGTTGCACAATCATTCGCACCCGTCGTGAACGCGACAAATCCTGCGACACCCAGGCCATCAAGATTTGCCGTGAAATTTCAAGCCCCGGATTTCGCACCCGTCACGCACGCGGGCGCGAATATTCCCGAGGGCATCCCGACCTCGGCTGGTGAGGTCCTCGTCCTGATCGGAGATATCCAGGAGGCTTATCAACAGGCAAGCACCATCATCGAGATTGCCGATTGCGGGGGAATCGATGTTCTGGTGATTGCGCCCGCAGGTATTTCTGTTCCCGGAGTTGACCAAGAAGATCACTTCCGGCACTCATATGCCGACCAAGTCTTTGACCTTGCTCGCCGATCAGATTCACCCACTATCGTGATTGTGCATGCACCCTTCCCCATTGGCAGTGACGATCTCGAGAGACTAAGAATCGTTAAGGCAATCGAAGCTCTGGAAACGCCACACGTGTGGGCGATCGTGGATGCTTCGCACGCTATTTCATCTCTCAGTCGGTGGACCCAATGCTTTGGATACATCTCCGCACTCGCGGTAGTCAACGCAAAAGAGCCAAAGAATCCCCAAACCCTCAAGGCCCTCGGCATACCCATCGTCTTAATGGATGGAATGCCCTGCCTTGAAGACAGTGCCGAAATTACGAGTCCAATCTCTTCCCCTGTGGTGGAACAGATTGGTAGCATTTCAGTCTGATGATTGCTTACATACCACTCGCCATGATCATTGCCTTGATCTTTAGCGCGGGCGGATTGTGGAGAGCATTTCAAGACTCCAGTGTTGATCTAGGTGGAGTACTGGGACAGTTTTTATTGGTCACACTGTTTATGACAGTGTTGCTCAACATTGTTAATCGCATCTTGGCTCACTACCTTGCGCACCCGAAGATTGATCTGATTGCCGAGGGTGCAGAACGTTTGGCTAATCCCAACGTCATAAAAGTGGATACCGCCGTCGTTCCCACCGAAGCACCCACCGAAGCACCCGAGATGGCCAACGCGTTGGAACCCGGACCCAAACAATAGTTCCAGTTTTTGTCAAAGTTTGATTTAATTTTTTTGATGTCCTTGACCGATATCCGTCGACTCACTCCTCCACGAAGATGGATTTCAATGAGGAACCCCCGGGTTATCCGCGACACCGACGGTGAGTAGTGAAATAGCGAATCGTGAATATTGCACTTCGCCCATTTTTGGCACGAGATATTTTGACTCTCATGAAATCAACCGGCAGGTGTGACTTCCCGTTTTCATCTTTGAAGCTATTAATACCTAGTTCAGATATCCCCCGAGCCTCGAAGCACTTGCTGAGATCGGTCACCGATTAAGGTGTCCGCTAACCGATACACTTAGATTTCTAGTAGCCGAAAGACATCGCGGGTGTAGTGAAATGGCATCACACAACCTTCCCAAGGTTGGAGCGCGGGTTCGATTCCCGTCACCCGCTCAGAATGAGTGGGTCGCGCGAA
Organism: Candidatus Nanopelagicales bacterium; assembly: GCA_018402075.1. The sequence goes on from JAGYJP010000003.1 coordinate 172,882, forward strand.
TCGGGAGGAGCAAAGCGACGGATCCCGTCACCCGCTCAGAATGAGTGGGTCGCGCGAATCCAAGGTGCCCTGCATCACTACTCTTCCGTAACGTTAGAGTTGGGCTATTCCTTGTGAATTCCAGTCAGTAGCTGACGATCACATTCATCTCTTATCAAGTCACGGAGTTCTTTCTTGTCTTTATCAATTTCCGCAGTTTCCCGACCCGCATGGCTTTCACCTCGTGTTTTCAAGACTGAAGTGCTCGCTGGATTAGTAGTTGCCATTGCCTTAATCCCCGAGGCCATTTCTTTCTCGATTCTTGCTGGAGTCGATCCACGTGTGGGGTTATTTGCTTCCTTCACCATGGCTGTCACTATTGCTTTCACAGGTGGGCGACCCGCCATGATCTCGGCCGCCACCGGTGCGATCGCGTTAATCGTGGCACCTCTAGCTCGCGATTACGGACTCGAATACCTGATAGCCGCAGTCATTCTTATGGGTATTTTGCAGATACTCCTTGCCGTCGCCGGGGTGGCTCGCCTTATGCGCTTTGTACCCCGCAGTGTCATGGTCGGATTTGTTAACGCACTCGCCATTCTCATATTCATGGCTCAAATTCCCTATCTCATCGACGTTCCATGGATTGTTTATCCCATGGTCGCCGCGGGTATCGCCATCATGATTTTGCTACCCAAGGTGACCACCGCGGTACCCGCACCACTTGTTGCAGTAGTCCTTCTCACTGCGGCTGCTGTGAGCTTGGGGTGGAATGTCCCAACAGTTGGCGATCAGGGTGAACTCCCCAACGGCTTACCAATTCTTGGAATACCCATGGTCCCGTTCACATTTGAGACCCTTGGCATTATTGCGCCATTTGCCATTGCCATGGCGCTCGTCGGTTTAATGGAATCCCTCATGACCGCCAAGTTGGTAGACGACATTACCGATACTCATTCCAATAAGACCCGCGAATCATGGGGGCAGGGTGTTGCAAACATTGTCACCGGATTCTTTGGTGGCATGGGTGGCTGCGCCATGATCGGTCAAACCATGATCAACGTCAAAGTCAGCGGAGCCCGCACCCGGCTCTCAACATTCCTATCCGGGGTATTTCTCATGATTCTGGTGGTGTCATTTGGCAGTGTTGTTGCGGTTATTCCTATGGCCGCACTCGTAGCTGTCATGATCATCGTGTCATATTCAACATTCGATTGGCATAGTCTTAAATCCTTGGCACACATGCCCAAGAGTGAAACAATCGTGATGCTTGCCACGGTCATAGCCACGGTCATTTCCCACAACCTGGCCATTGGAGTGATCACCGGAGTCGTCACAGCAACGGTGCTCTTTGCTCGCCGAGTGGCTCACTTGGTCACCATGACGCGTGAAGTTGCAGAAGATGGTGATCACGTGACCTATGAAGTACACGGCGAATTATTCTTTGCATCAAGTAATGATCTTGTGTATCAATTTCACTACACCGATGATCCCCCGTGGGTGATCATTGACATGACCGGCGCACACCTGTGGGATGCCTCGACAGTTGCAGCACTCGATGCCGTTATTTATAAGTATGAACGGCGTGGCAAAACCGTCGATGTCGTTGGCCTCAATAAGTACAGTGCAGATCTCCGAGCCCGCCTCGATGGTCGCCTACCTTCGGGGCACTAATGCCTCGATCACCAGGCACAGACACAGGACTCGTTCATATTGGAACATTGGCGGAACGAGTCGGGTTGAGTTTGCGGACAGTCCGCTACTACGAAGAAATTGGGCTATTTGAACCGGCAGCCCGATCACAAGGTGGATTCAGGCTCTACGGGCCCGAACAAGAAACCAGACTTCATGTACTCAAAGCCATGAAACCACTCGGTTTTTCCCTTGATGAAATGCGTGACTTCGTGGACCTACTTAATGAAGTATCTCGAGTTAAACCGGGCAGCCCCAGAGCACTTGTTCTCCAGGAACGTATAACGGATCTACAGCAGGAGATCCACAATCGGCATTCCAATCTTGTCAAGCAAATTGATGCCACAGCTCAGATAAAAGCTGCCCTCGATAATGCTCGCGAGAGCCTTCAATAAGTCCTTGAGTCATGAGCTCGGTTAACCAACTCACGGCATCACCCCTTTGATTCCCGTCAACACATCCCCCTACTAGTCTCAGATCCCACGCTCTCAGTTGGAAAGTAGGCGCACCATGAAGTGGGTCGTTCTGACTGCAGCGATCATTGCTGAGGTCTCTGGCTCCCTGGCCTTGAAGGCCGCTGTAGAAAACCCATGGTGGTACATCTGGGTTGCCATTGGTTACTCCATTGCGATTGTGCTACTCGACCGTGGATTGCGTCTTGGCTTACCCCTCGGGGTTGCTTATGGAATTTGGGCGGCCACCGGTGTCGCTCTCACGGCAGTACTTGCGTCAGCGATATTTGGTGAGCCACTCACGGCACTCATGGGCTTAGGCATCATCTTCATTATGGGTGGGGTTCTCCTTGTTGAGTTCGGTTCACACCCGCAACAGAATGAACAGGAAGTGACCTGACATGGGTTACGTATTCCTCGCGCTCGCGATTTTTGGCGAAGTGGGTGCAACCCTGTCACTCAAAGCTGCCGCACGTGGTAACCGGAAAATGTATGCCGTAGTTGGTGGCGGCTACATTCTCGCGTTCACCCTTTTGGCACTTTCGCTGCGTGAAGGTATTCCTCTGGGCATTGCCTACGGAATTTGGGCGGCAGTTGGCGTTGCACTGACAGCGGTCCTGAGCCGAGTGATTTACAAGGAACCACTCACGCGAGTCATGCTTCTAGGAATCGGAATGATTCTGATTGGCATTCTGATCATTGAGCTCACTGCCCAGCATTAACAAGTAGCATGCCGACATGGGCAAATGGGCAGATGGCAAAGCACTCAGTAACAAGAGTTGGGGACTTCTCAAGGAGAACAAATATTTTCTGTGGTTTCCCGTTATCGGTTTTCTCCTCTCGATTATTCCGTTCCTCGTATTCGGTGGCGGAGCGCTCGCCTTAGCCGTCGAGGAAATCAATGTGTGGGCAATCGTCGTTGCCGCAGTTGGCTTGATATTCATTAACCTTGCCTTCACCATTTCAGGTGCAGCATTGGTAGCTGTGGTAGATGAAGAACTCTCTGGCAAGGACTCCTCGGTTGGACATGGTTTTCGCAAGGCCTTTGGCCGAATGGGCGCACTGTTCATCTGGTCCTTGATTCAGGCGGCAGTATCAGCACTTCTTGGTCTGCTGCGTGGGAACAACAATGGAGGAGCAGCAATTGCCGGCAACATCCTCTCGGCAATCGGTGCAGCTGCTTGGTCGATCGTGACCCTATTTGTCACTCCATTCATCATGCTCAAGGGACAAGGCCCAGTTCAAGCACTCAAGTCTTCGGTCAGCATGGTGAAAGAGAAATGGGGCACGCAGGTCACGGGCGGAATTCGAATTGGCCTACGACTACTCATCATTGTTTTACCCGCCATTGCACTGATCGTTGGGGGGATATTCCTTCTCACAGGTTCCGGTGCTTCCGTGAGCTTGGGACTTATTCTTCTGGGCATCGGGATTTTGCTGCTCATGATTTCTGCCGTACTCGGTAACGCATTGCGTTCAATTTTTTCTGTTGCGCTTTTCCACTTCACTACAGGCGAGGGCTCATATGCACCCTTCACCCAACAAGAACTTGAAGGTGTGCTGACAAAGAAATAGCGATTCACCTATGGTTGACGCATGGGAAAACTTGATGGCAAGGTCGCATTAATCACCGGTGGAGCTCGAGGCATTGGCGCGGAAGACGCCCGAGTACTTGCCGCCGAGGGCGCAAGAATCGTGGTCTGCGATCTCCTCGACGAAGAAGGTCAAGCACTCGCTCAAGAAGTGGGTGGCGTCTACCACCATTTAGACGTAACCAGCGAGGCCCAGTGGCAAGACGCAATCGCATTCGCTGAGAAAACATTTGCTCCTGTTGACATTCTGATCAACAACGCTGGTGTTGTCGGTTTCACTCCCCTGGATACCTGCGATCTCGACGAGTGGAATCGCGTGATTGGAATTAATCTCACCGGCACATTTCTCGGTATCCGCTATGTTGCCGACTCCATGAAGCGCGCCGGTGGGGGCGTGATCGTGAACATGAGTTCCACCGCGGGTCTCATGGGTTACTCACAACTTGGTGCCTATGTCGCCAGCAAATGGGGCGTGCGCGGTCTCACAAAGTCAGCCGCTTTGGATCTGTCCAAGTACAACATTCGAGTGGTGTCGGTGCATCCTGGTCCCATTGAAACACCCATGACAGCAGGAATTGATGTCGGTTTCTCACGCAGACCCATTCCCCGCATTGGTCAGGCCTCTGAGGTCGCCGCCATGATCCTGTTCTTGGTTGCTGATGCCACCTTCTCAACAGGTACCGAGTTTGTTCTCGATGGCGGCGCAACTATCGGTGAAATGATGCGCATGTAACGACAAAGGTTTACGAGGGAAGTTTGCGGAAAACCTTTTTCGGCAGAACTTTTAAACCGGCCATGACAAAACGCAGTGGACCCGGTGCGTAGACGGTGCTCTTTCCCTTGCGCAATGCGCTCACAATCACTTTCGCCACGTCTTCCGGGTCAGTAGTCATGGGTGCCTCAGGAAGGTGTGTCGTCATTTTGGTGCGCACCATGCCCGGGCGCACAATCAAGACATGCGCTCCCGTACCAGCGAGCGCTGCATCTAATCCTTGGGCGAATGCATCGAGTCCCGCCTTCGTGGATCCGTACACATAATTGGACCGGCGGGCACGATCACCTGCCACACTAGAAAGAACAACAAGAGCGCCGTGACCTTGATTCTTAAGGCGCCGCGCCACATGCAAACCAGCACTGACCGCACCCGTGTAATTCACGGTCGCGATTTCCACAGCTTGGCTCGGATCAGCCTCAGCACTCATTTGATCACCGAGCACACCAAATGCCAAAATCACAACATCGATGTCAGAAATATCAAATGCGGAATCGATGATGGCGCCATGGGAGTCTGTGTTCTTAGCATCAAAATCAATACTCTCTACCCCTGCAATATTCAATGCATGTAACTGCGCAACAGCGGTATCGAGAGCAGGTGAGGGCCTGCCGGCCAGCAGCACTCGACGGAGTCGCTGCCTGGGCATTTGCTTAATGGTGGCAAGAGCGATCTCGCTCGTACCGCCAAGAACCAGAACCGATTGTGGTTCTCCCAATGCATCAATCATGTTATTGCCTTTCAAATAGCGAGTCGTCGAGATAGGTCGGATGCAAAAACATGGTTCGGGTCGAGGCGGTCGCGTATCTCTCGCCATTCATCAAGTCGAGGATATGTGCGAGCAAACATCGAGGGCGATTGGCGGGAGTCTTTGGCAAGATAGAGGCGCCCACCTTCTGCGGCCACGAGAGCATCGAGTTCATCGAGGGCACGGCCCAACTCCGGTACACCCGCGGGAACATCAACTGCCAATGTCCACCCAGACTGCGGAAAAGACAACATGCCGGGGTTGCCGGGGCCGAATCGTTTCAGCACTGTCAAGAAGCTGAGGGTGCCGACTTCGCGCAACTTACGCAAAGTCAACTCCACAAGGTAGCCGGCTGAGTCAGGAACTTGGAATTGGTACTGCAAGAAACCCTTGGGCCCGTAAATGCGATTCCACTCCTGCACTCCATCAAGTGGGTGGAAAAAACCACCGATACCCTGAAGTTCCCCAACTCGGTGCGCCGGATGCTTGCGATACCAGGCTTCATTGAAGGCACGAACACTCCAGCGGTTAAGTAAACCCGATGGAACAAGTCCAGGTGCTGTTGCAATGTTCCTCGGGTCGTAATCGTGCGGGTGCGTAACGCCCTCAAGCCTGCACTCTTCCAACGTTGCATGATCTCCGCGAGTGATCACCCCCCGACCTGATGTCGCTACCGAGTCAATCCAAGCAACGCTGTACTTGTATTCGTCGTCACGTTCAGTCATGCGTGACATGACATCGTCGAGATCCTTGCCACGTTCGGTGTCAACTGAAATATAGGAACTCTGAATCGGTATCACCGTGAATGTTGCTGACACAATCACTCCGGTGAGACCCATGCCGCCGATGGTCGCCCAGAATTCCGGTGACGAGGGCGTGAGAACGCGAATATCCCCGAGTCCGTCAATCAGAGTGATCTCTAGGACATGGGCACCAAAACTGCCATCGCGATGGTGATTTTTACCGTGAATGTCTGCTGCGATCGCCCCACCCACAGTGATGATTCGAGTTCCTGCGGTGACAGGGACAAAAAAACCTAGGGGAACAATTTCCCGGAGAATTGCATCGATACTTGCACCCGCATCTGCGGTGACCGTCATGTTTTCCGGATCAAGGGTGAAGTTACTGAAAGTTGTCATGTCGAAAACGGTGGCGCCGCCCGACTGTGCCGCGTCACCATATGAACGACCTAGGCCTCGGGCGAGAACACCTCGCGAACCCGCTGCACGTATGTATTGCGACATTTCTTCCGGGTGGTGTGCAGGAACAAAGTTCGCGACCGATGTCATGGCGCGCCCCCAGCCCGATAGTGGTTGCGGGTTGCTTACTGGATTTGTTGTCATGCGCCTAATGCCCCCAAGCCGAAAAGAATGAGCCACGCTAGTCCAAGAAGCATGAGTACCTTGTCTCCCAACACAGCATCTTCGGGTGCTTCAGCATCACCTTTATCTATGACAACTCCATAACGCAAAATCGCTAACACGAATGGCAGCACACTCCACTCTGCCCAGGGCAGGGAAGAGGGGGTCTGGGCAACATCGAATGCCCACAGGGCATAACCCATGATTGCGACGGCCGCAGCAACAGACCACACAAATCGCAGGTAACCCAATGTGTAACCGGCCAACGCCTTGCGCCGCATGTCGCTTTTGGCCACACCCGATTCCTCTTCACGCTTAAGTTCGCTGTAGCGCTTACCGGCTGCCATGAACAGGGAACCGAATCCTGCAACAATTAAGAACCACTGTGAAATAGGAAGGCCAGATGCGGCTCCACCTGCAACAGCACGAAGAAGGAAACCCATGGAGAGTAAAGCCAACTCAATAACTGGTTCGTGCTTCAGCGACAATGAATACGCAAGTGTGAACACAGCGTAAGCAAGAATTACCCCTGCAAGTGCTGGGGAAATCAGATAAGACCCGACTAATGAAATAGCTGCCAGCGCCACCGCCATGCTGATGGCAAGAGGAACGGGCAGTTCGCCCGCGGCTATCGGCCTTCGGAATTTGGTCGGATGTTCGCGGTCGCTGGCGACATCGCGAATATCGTTCACCAAATAGGTTGCGCTGGAAATCAAACAAAAGGCAACGAATGCTCCGATACTTGGCCAAAAAACATCCGGTTCAAATATTTTTCCAGCAGCAAGTGGTGCAGCAAAAACCAGGACGTTCTTGGCCCACTGACGTGGACGCAGCGCCACGAATGCCGCAACGGGCAGCGACCGAGTCTTGACCACCTACAACACCGGCCGATCAACTCGAAGACCTGGTTCGGTATCGCCAATGATCCGAGCAATTTGTGGAACAACGAGGAACCAGGTAATCACGTGCGGAATCGAAAGCCAAACGGCGGTGGAAACTTGATCAGATCGCATGATCGGAAATGCGAGTGACGCAATAGCAATGATCGTGCCACTCCAAAAAACAATACTGCGCGCATGTGGGAGCCCGCGCGCCAACAGGGAGGCCATGGCACCAATCTCGGCGGCGGCAAGTGGAACAACCACGATCGCAATCCACGGAACCATGACGGGAAGTCGATCAGTATCCACTTCCAATGGCACACCAATGAGGCGGGCAAACGCATAGACGACCAAACTGAGAATGGAGGACCAAGCACCGGTAACCAACCCTGCATATGCCAGAAACCTAGGGCCGGGATCCATGGAGATCGCCGGAGCAATGGGTGTTTTCGAGTTCACCCACATGCCAACCGTGGGCTGGCCAGACTTCGACATCCCCCTATTGTGCTCAGAATCTGGCACAGCGAAGCTTCCGACCCACAGAAATTCCCGATTGCGGGCTAGTTCTTCAACATCCGCCGCAGGATTTTGCCTGACGCACTCTTGGGTATTTCATCAATGAAGACGATGTCGGTGATCACCTTGTAGGTGGCGACATGCCCCTTCATGAACTCAGTAATATCCGCAGCGCTGACTTCCTGGCCTGGCTTGAGAACAACAAATGCCCGGGGGATTTCACCGGCTTCGTCATCCGGGACACCAATCACCGCGGCATCGGCAATTGCCGGGTGGGTGAGTAGGAATGCTTCAAGTTCGGCCGGAGCAACTTGGAAGCCCTTGTACTTGATGAGCTCTTTGAGTCGGTCAACAATTGTGACGAAACCTTCGGAGTCGATCATGGCCATGTCGCCAGTCTTGAGCCAACCCTCAGAATCAATGGTGATCGCGGTTGCTTCCGGATTGTTGAGGTAACCGAGCATTACCTGCGGTCCGCGCACCCACAGTTCGCCGACACCGTCAACATCTTGATCTTCACCGGTTTCAGGATCAACAATGCGCGTTTCCGTGTTGGGCGCGGTGATACCGACCGTTCCCGGCTTTGATCTGCCCACGGGTGAAATATGACTAACGGGAGAAAGCTCGGTCATGCCGAAACCTTGAACAACATCGCAGTTAATTCGCTTTGCTGCTTCTTGACCGAGTTCCGCACTCAATGGAGCGGCACCCGAGAACACCTGCTTCAAACTTGATAGATCGTATTTATCAACGAGTGGATGCTTGGCAAGGGCCAAAACAATTGGTGGCACCGCAAAGAAGCGGGTGATCTTGCGATCTTGAATGATTCCAAGTGCTTGCTCCAAATCAAAACGGGGAAGAGTGACAATGGTGGAGCCCCTGGAAAGGAATTCGTTCATGAGAACTTGCATGCCATATATATGGAAGAACGGAAGAACGGCGAGCACCACTTCGCCATCGGATACTTCAAGGGCATCTTCGCATTGCATGAGGTTTGCAATCAGATTGCGGTGAGTGAGCATGACACCTTTGGGCAGACCGGTGGTTCCTGAGGAGTAAGGCAAAACCACTACCTGGGTGGCAGGGTCAATATCAACCTGACCGATTGGTGCACCGAATAAATCGGTCACAGCAATTGTTCCTTCAACGGGATCGCCAATAATTGCGATCTCGGAAACACCAGTTCCTTCAATAGCCGCTTTCGCTGTGTCAGCAAAAAGTCCAATGGTGATTAGTAGCTTCGCTTCGGAGTCATTGAGCTGAAATTTGACTTCATCTGCCGTGTATGTCGGGTTAATGGTGCTCACCGCAACGCCGGCAACTGCTGCGCCGTGAAACACAATCGCGAACTCCGGGATGTTAGGTGCCATCAATGCGATGGTGTCGCCTTTACCTAATCCGCGGGCGGCCAGCCCACCGGCAAATGCATGGATCATGCCTTTGAGTTGTCCATAGGTATAACTGCGTCCTGTGGGACCATCGATCAAAGCTTCTCGGTCGGGCACTCGATCGGCCTCACGGAGAATAAACTCGGTGACCGGGATATTGGGGATCTCGACGTCCGGCAGCGGACTCTTAAAGATGATCATGGCGTTGAGTGTGACAGTTTTCGGCTTTTGCGTGGGGTAATCGGGGAAAATTCCAAAAATACTGTCCCTTCTGCTTGCAAAAGTTGTCACTTGCCATCATCATTGTTACTGACGGGTAACTTAGCCCGATCTTCGTACTTGGGAGAAGACAATGGCGCATTACAAGAGCAACCAGCGAGATCTCGAATTTAACCTCTTTGAGGTCTTTGGTGCTGGTGAACGCATGGGTAAAGGCCCCTACTCCGAAATGGATGTGGACACCGCGAAAGACATTCTTGATGAAGTCAATCGCTTAGCTACCGGTGTGCTGGCTGAAAGTTTTGATACCTCAGATCGCGTGCCGCCCATCTACGACCCCGCCACCAAGTCCGTCACCATGCCTGAAGACTTCAAGAAGAGCTATCAAGCACTCATGGATGCCGAATGGTGGCGGTTGGATCTGCCCGAGCACCTTGGCGGAACAGGTGCTCCCCCATCACTTCGGTGGGCAGCAAGTGAGTTGCTCCTTGGTGCGAACCCCGGTGCATTCCTCTTTATGTCCGGCCCCGGCTTTGCCGCAATCCTCGATGCACTCGGCAATGACGACCAAAAGCGTTGGGCGGAATTAATGATTGAGAACGCTTGGGGCGCCACCATGGTTCTCACCGAACCCGATGCTGGCTCTGATGTCGGCGTTGGTCGAACCAAGGCCATTGAACAACCCGATGGTTCCTGGCACATTGAAGGTGTTAAGCGATTCATCACCAGTGGTGAGCACGATATGTCCGACAACATCATTCACCTTGTTCTTGCTCGCCCAGAGGGCGCTGGCCCCGGCACAAAGGGTCTGTCACTCTTTGTGGTTCCCAAGTTCCATGTTGATCTGGAGACGGGTGAACTTGGTGAGCGCAATGGGGTGTACGCAACCAACGTTGAAAAGAAGATGGGCCTTAAAGTTTCCACCACCTGCGAAATGACATTCGGTGAGAAAGAGCCTGCAATTGGTTGGCTCGTGGGCGATGTCCACGATGGCATCGCGCAAATGTTCAAGGTCATTGAATATGCCCGCATGATGGTCGGCACAAAAGCAATTGCAACCCTGTCCACCGGTTACCTCAATGCACTCGAGTACGCAAAAACGCGTGTTCAAGGTGCTGACTTAACACAAATGACCGACAAGACAGCGCCACGCGTCACCATCACACATCACCCTGACGTGCGCCGTTCACTCATGCTGCAGAAGTCATACTCCGAAGGTATGCGTGCACTGGTTGCCTACACCGCGTACTGGCAAGACCTGATTGAAATGGGTCAAGCTGGTGACACATCGGTTGATCTGAATCTCGCGGAGAGCGTTAACGACCTGTTGCTTCCCATCGTGAAGGGTGTGGGCTCCGAGCGCTCCTATGAAATGCTCGCGGTCTCCCTCCAAACATATGGTGGCTCCGGTTACCTGCAGGACTACCCAATCGAGCAGTACCTGCGCGATGCAAAGATCGACACCCTCTACGAAGGCACCACCGCAATTCAGGGTCTTGACTTCTTCTTCCGCAAAATGATCAAGGATCAATTCAAAGCAATTAGTTTCCTTGCACAGCAGATCACCGAAACGGTGAAAGGTGACGAAGGCTCGGGTCAACTCTCCGTGGAACGCGAATTGCTTGGACAGGCGCTGGAGAATGTTCAGGGAATCTTGGGCGCCATGGGCCAATGGGCCATGGCTTCACAGGAAAACGTCACCGAGATTTACAAGGTGGGTCTGAACTCCACCCGCCTACTCATGGCATCGGGCGACTTAATCATTGGCTGGCTGCTGGTTCGCCAGGCCGAAGTTGCACTCGCTGCACTGGCCAATGATCCCAGTGAGCGTGACCGTGACTTCTACACCGGCAAGGTGGAGGCGGCTCGCTGGTTTGCTCGCAACCGTTTGCCGTTACTCGCTGCCGAACGGAATATCGCTGAAGCAACAACAGGCGAGATCATGGAAATTCCAGAGTCCGCCTTCTAAAACAGCCACAGTTCATCACTTCGCACTCTCCGGGGCGTGACTTTGTGCATGCGATTTTTGTCGGGGGTCCTGACCTGAGAGACTGGGACCGTGGAAACGCTCGTGGGGGCCGCAGCATCTGATCCAGAACTGCCTGCCCTTTTCCTTGAGTTTGGCTCCATGCTCCTCGTGCTCGGATTATTGGCCATGCTCGCCCGCAAATGGGATATCTCGGCTGTCCCGTTCTACTTGGTAGCAGGTTTGATTTTCGGCCAAGGTGGATTCAATGTCATTGATCAAACAAACACTCTGGTCCCCACACTTGCTGAACTTGGCGTAATCCTCTTACTTCTGTTACTCGGGCTGGAGTACTCCGGCAGAGAAATTATTGACACAGCCCGCCAACAAAATAAGTCTGGGGCCATTGACTTCATTGCAAACTTCACGCCCGGGGCACTTTTTGGTTGGCTACTCGGCTGGGGTCTGCCCGGTGCTGTTGCATTAGGTGGAGTTACCTATATTTCTTCTTCCGGCATCGTGGCACAAGTGGTGCGCGATCTTCGTTGGCGACGAAATCCAGAAACCAAACCAGTTGTGAGCGTTCTCATTATTGAAGATCTTGTTATGGCGCCATACCTGCCAATCCTGACAGTGATACTGACCGGAACCGGATTACTCGCTGGCCTGATAAGTGTGGGCGTGGCCCTCATTGTTGTGGCAATTGTGTTCGTTATATCTATCAGGCGCGCCGGCACAATACAAAAACTTTTCAATGCCAGTGAACCGGTCGGCATTCTCCTTGTTGTTTTTGGTGCCGCTGTCGCCGCCGGTGGACTTGCCGGCATGGTGGACTTCTCTCCACCGGTTGCAGCGTTCTTGGTAGGTCTGCTGCTCACCGGTGAAATCGCCGAAGTCGCGCGACGTCGACTAGATCCACTTCGCGAGTTACTTGCCGCAATCTTCTTTGTGTACTTTGGATTGAGTACCGATGTAAGCGAAATTCCCAGCATGCTCATTCCCGCCATCATTCTCGCGGTACTTACAATCGGCACAAAATTTGTCACCGGGTGGATTGCCGCCCGAACCGTAGCGACATCGACAATCTCCAGACTTCGCGCCGGCGCATTACTCAGTGCCCGCGGCGAATTCAGTGTGATCATTGCGGGTCTTGCCGCGACCAGCACGCTCCTACCCTCAGATTTCCAGGCGCTGGTGGCCGGATACATCCTGATTACTGCGACAGCGGGACCGATTTTGGCCAGGTTCGCGGAACAGGTTGGCTGGTGGTGGGATCAACGACCCCGGGCCGTACCCTCATAAATATGCACTCACTTATGAAGATGGCACTCGCCTCCGTTACCGCAATTTTCCTCATGATGGTCGGCACCTCGGTAGCCCACGCCCACGCCAGTTTGGTGTCAAGCAGCCCAGAAGACGGTAGTGCATTGACCTCACCGCCCACGGCGGTTCAACTGACATTTAATGAGGATCTACTGCCTGACACGGTGGAGATAGCCGTGACCACAGAAGCAGCGGGGCTTATTGCTGGCACCGAATTCACCACGGTGGGTTCCACGGTTCAAGTCACGTGGCCACAAGATTTGCCCGATAACACCTACAAGGTTGCCTACCGCGTTGTCAGCAATGACGGTCATCCGATTACCGGTGCCATCTCATTTAGCTATACCGGCAGCGGCGCGAGCACAACAGTGGAATCAGAGATCGTGGTGACCGAAACATCTGAAACCCAGGAGCCGGAATCCACGGGAATCGCGCCCGTGTGGTTAATCATCGGTGGGCTTGTTATTGGTACTGGGATTGGCTACATCATGTGGCGACGCGCCAGTAAGCGAGCAATTAGTTAATAGGTGAAGATAGAACAGTGAAGACAACAGTCAGCGCCCCACAAACAATGCCGATTGCGCGCATTTCACTTGTTGGTGCGTTGCTGGTTGTCCTTGCTCTCACCACAACAATTAGCGGCCTATTTATTGCCGGCGGGTCTTATGAACCTGCACCCATTGGTATCTCCGATCCTGGACCGATCGTTGTATGGGGTTCCGTATTACTGCGTGTTCTCACAGACATTGCCGCGGTAGTGACAATCGGCTTTCTTTTGGCCGCCGCATTTCTTGATCCATCCGGCAAAGACGGAATCCTTTCACCAGCTGGGCGCAAAGACATTCTTCGTGCAGCATTGGCAGCGATCATCTGGATGATTTTTGCATTGGTGCAAACCGTGTTCCTCCTGGCTAATGTCCTGAGCATTTCCTTGTCGGATGCAATCAATCCCACTGTCATCAGCACATACGCCACCGAAGTCCCGGCAACTCGAGCATTAATTGCCATTGCCATCATGGCCTTGGTCATTTCCTTAGGTGCATTCGTGACATCTACTACAGGAGTTAGCGCCGCGTGGTTGGTATTCGCAGTGCTCGCGGCAGCCCTGCCCGCCCTCGCCGGACATGGCTCAGGCTTTGGTGACCATGCACTTGCACTCACAGCGGGCGTTGCACACGTTGCAGGTGCGGTGTTGTGGATTGGTGGAATATTTGTCTTGATCTTGCACGCACTGCGTAAAGACATTCCCTTTCAGCGCTCTGTCGAGAGGTTTTCACCACTTGCTCTCACCGCAATAATTCTGGTTGCGTTCAGTGGTTTGGCAAATGCTTACACCCGATTGAACTCACCGGTGGAACTTTTCACCACCGGTTACGGCCAAGTCATCGTTATGAAAATGACATTGATCATTGGACTGGGTGTCATTGGATACTTCCTGCGCAAACGAGTGATTCCCCAATTGGATCGCATGTCACGATCCATGATCTTTGCGCGCACAGCGTTGACCGAACTCATCATCATGGTGATGGCCATGGGACTTGGCGTGGCACTAGCGGCTAGTCCCTACCCACGGGCGGAATTCGAGTTACTTTCCTTCGGCGAATCACTCCTCGGGTATCCATATCCCGAGCCCCCAACTCTGGAGAGAGTTGCTCTGGGCTTCCAACTTGAACCACTCTTTTTGATCGGCTCGCTCATTGCTGCATCTTTATACGCAATCGGCTACGCCCGCCTCCGCCAGCGCGGTGACAAATGGCCCATCATGCGACTTGTGTCCTGGATGGCCGGGATCGCAGTTGTCATCTGGTGCACCAATTCAGGAATTGCCTTGTACTCACAGGTATCTGTTGGACTGCACATGACCCAACACATGACCCTCACCATGCTTGGTCCGATATTCCTCGTCATGGGTGCACCTGCGACATTAGCTTTGCGGGCATTGCGGCCATCGCGTACCGGTGAGCGCGGTCCACGCGAATGGCTCGTGTGGTTCCTCCACAGTCCAATTTCTCGAGTGCTCACCAACCCTGTGTACGTGTTCATCGTTTATGTAATCGGTTTGTATGGGTTGTATTTAACGCCCGCATTCGGTTGGCTGATGGGGAGCCACGTGGGTCACGTAATCATGCAGATCCATTTCATTACGGCCGGGTACCTGTTCTACTGGGTGTTGATCGGAATCGATCCTCGCCCTAAGCCGCTTCCCTACTGGGGTCGCATTGTTCTGCTACTCCTTGCGCTCAGTGTTCACGCATTTTTTGCCGTCATCATGATGATGGGCACAACACCCATGGCCGTGGAGTGGTACGGAATTGTCCGTCCCGATTGGGTAACCGATCCACTCCAAGACACTCTCTACGGTGGTCAGGTCGCCTGGGGATTGGGTGAGGTTCCGGCGCTCATTGTGTTGATCGCGATCATGGTGCAATGGGCCCGCAGCGATGATCGGGAAGCGGTGCGCAAGGACCGGCAGGCGGATCGAGATGGCGATGCCGAACTCAATGCATACAACGACCGGCTCGCCGAAATGAACCGCCGAACCACCCCCCGAGGCTAAGTTTCACCCGAATTGATATACCCTAGGGGGTATGACTACTAAGAAGCTCGGCCTTGTCCTAACTGCCGCCACCATTGCCATGTCCATCACCCTTGCCGGGTGCTCCAGTGACTCGACATCATCCACGGTTGAAACCCCGGATTCCTCGGTCGTCGTCGAGCAACCCGCCGGCCCTGAGCGTGTTGATGCTACCCAGTTCGCCAATGTCGTGGCCACCCCAGGAGTGACCATCATCGATGTTCGGACCCCCGAAGAATTCGCCATCAGCCACATTGAGGGTGCCGTGAATTTCAATGTCGAGGGTCCCGATTTTGGTACCCAAATCGCTGGACTTGACTCGTCCGGAACCTATGCCGTTTACTGCCAGAGCGGCAACCGCTCCGTTGCGGCAGTCGATTACATGTCCGGTCAAGGCATCAATGGAATCTTTGAACTGGAATCAGGTATCTCCGGTTGGGAACAAGCAGGTCTTCCTGTAGTTTCATAGACATGATCTCCTTTCAATGGCGAGCGATTACATCGCTCGCCATTGTTTTTTCTATCATCTTCTCCTCATTTGCTTTCACAACTCTGTCCTCACCTACACATGCTGCGCCGACAATTCCCGCGGTGCTCAACACTGTCGGGGATTCAAATCAGGTTGTTTTAGTCCAAGCACCAAACTGGAAGTCCACCCGAGGGACTCTTCGCGCATTTGAGCGAACTAACGGTAAGTGGATCGAAGTTGTCTCCACTATTCCCGCAGACCTCGGCTATGGCGGTCTGGTACCCGGTAAGGAAAGAAGGCAGGGGACTGGAAAAACACCCACAGGCACCTACGCCATCACAACGAGTTTCGGCCGCAAAGCTGATCCGGGAACAAAATTGGATTACATCAGGGTCGATCGCAATGATGCGTGGACATATAACCCCCGCTACCCGAGCACCTACAACATGTTTCAAAGTGCTAATCGGAGTTGGTCCAGTTACGGTAAATATGTGGAAAGACTGTATTCCTATGGCAAGCAATATAACTATGTAGCAGTGTTGGACTACAACCTTCCACCTGGAAAAATCACCCAAGGGGCCCGAGGAATTAATCGCACCACGGAGTATGCCAATACCCAAATGGGTGGTGGAATCTTTTTACATGTGAGCAATGGCAATAGAACTGCCGGATGTATAGCCATCACGGAGAAGGTCATGAAAAGAATTATGAACTGGGTTGATCCAGAGGAAAATCCGGTCGTTCTGATTGAAGTTACTTAGTAGACGGCAACGGGTTTCGCCACAATGTCGTTGGCAGCGGGGAATTCATTTCTCCATTCGGTGACGAGGTTGGGATCAACTTCGACCGTGAAGGTTTCCTCTGTGTCACCCGCACTTGCGTGAACAACACCCAGTGGGTCAATTACAGCTGAGTTTCCTCCAAGAATATGTGCGCCTTGTTGACCCACTTGATTATTAGCAATTACCCAAGCTTGGTTTTCCACCGCCCGAGCAGGCAGTACCGCATTCCACTGGGCAATACGTTTTGTTGGCCACCCGGAGGGAATAAGAAATACTTGGGCACCGGCCTCCCGCATTGCTCGAAACATTTCCGGGAACCGGGCGTCATAGCAGGTAGCCAGACCGGTGAGGCCGAGTGGAGTGTGCACAAGAACATATTCGTGTCCGGGAGTCATTGTGTCTTGTTCCCGAGCGTAGGTGAAGACATGGACTTTGCGGTACTTCGCTATTAGTTCACCGGAATCGTTGAACACGACACTCGTGTTGTATAGGTGATCTCCATCGCGTTCGCAGAATGATCCACCGTGAATCCATATTCCGTGTTGACGGGCTTTGTTGCTCAAGGCTGTGGGCAATGGACCATCAATGGGCTGGGCTAACTCCCTGCACAGATTGAGGTTAAATGCCCCGGCATTCCAGAGTTCGGGCAAAAGCACCACATCTGTTGTTCCTGACAGCTGGTCAAGATTCTCGAGGACACGATCCACGCGTGATTCAGGTGTTTCGGTATCAGAACAGTCAAGCTGAATCACACTCGTTCTCACACCCATGGATTAATCGTATTACCTGCGTCAAAGGGGCAGATCGGGCAGACTTTTCCCATGACAAGTGATCTTCGCAGTATCAGTTCCCTCGCCGACCCCATGGCCACCTACCAGGAGTCCATTCGCGACATCAGTCAGTTACTCGAGGGACTTGATCGGTCACAGTGGGATTTACTCACACCGTGCCCCGGATGGACGGTGGCCGACATCGTGGCGCATCTGATTGACCTTGATGCCATGGCAATGGGCGAGCCAAAGCCTGATCATTCCCCAGACTGGGATTCCCTTCCGCACGTCAAGAGTCCATCGAATCAGTTCACCGAACTAGGTGTGGATTACCGGCGCGGTACACCTCCGGCAGTTCTCCTACAACAACTCAACGACACTGCCGGCGCGTTAATGGAATTTCTCAGCAGCAATTCTCCGACCATCAAGGTTCCCTGGGTGAAAGATGAAATTCCATTGGATCGTTTCCTATCCATGCGCACATTTGACGCCTGGACACATGAACAAGATATTCGCGCTACCGTCAAGTTACCCGGAAATCTTGGAACCAACCCCGCACGCACAACCGCTCAACGAATGATCGCAGCGACTCCGTTGATTTGGGGAAAGAAAGTGGGAGCACCCGTGGGATCCGCATTGACTTTGACACTCACCGGACCCGAAGTGGAGGGTTCCGTTCATATTGTGGTCGACTCGGATGGGCGAGCAAGTTTTATTGATTCACAGGTCAACGGTGCAACCACCATCTCCATGTCATGGCCTGATTTCCTCAATGCATTTACTGGGCGAGTACCTGCATCAGAATCTTTGGCTGCCGCGGTTATGAACGGAGATCTCGCAGCAGAGTTCATTTCGCAACTTCCTTCCACCCCCTAGGCATGGTTATCGGCATATTGGCAACATGACTCGCAGATCTCATCAATCTACAAAACTATACGGAAGCCGTGGGTGAAGTTGGCGCGCACATGATTGCCGCATGGTTAGGCCACAAACCAGACCAAGCCAAGTGAGATTGGTACAAAGAAATTGGTACAAAGAAGAAGTGGTAGACCGTGGTTATTCCGAACTGCCAACGGGCAAAATCCAAGACTTCGATGCCCACGAGTTTTGTGGAACAGCACCTCAGTTAATCCCGGAAAGCAGTTCTTCTTTCAGGGACTAAAGTCCCACCATGGCCTCGGACCCGGTGATGGATGTTCGTGGGGTTACCGAGGCACCGCTTTCTCGGATCCTCACGCCTCTGATCACGCTATGGATCGTGTGGGGCTCCACATATATGGGTATTGCCCTTGTGGTGCAGTCCATGCCGCCCTTGATGGGCGCCGGCACGCGATTCCTAGCCGCTACCGCCGTACTTGCTGTAGTTGTTCTCCTTATTCGTGGACCTACTGTTTTCCGAATAACCGGTGCACAGTTCCGCGGTGCTGCATTTATGGGTGTCTTCATCTTGTCGGTGGGAATCGGCATTCTTTCCCTTGCCCAAAGGTATGTGCCTTCCAGCATTGCTGCCCTGATTGTTTCGGTCATGCCTCTCTGGATCATTATTTTCAGATTGAAGGCGGCTGATCGTCCGTCCAGGCTGACATTAATAGGCGTGGGCATTGGGCTCCTTGGATTGGGACTCATGCTTCTTCCCGGGGGAACCGAACCAGTAGGAGGTGCCAGTAACGCACAAGTAGCCATCTGGTCAGTCGCAATTGCCTTTGGAAGTTTCTCGTGGGCCTTCTTTTCGTGGAAGTCCACAAGCGTTGAGCAACCACGTGATGCACTCGTCACCACGGTCATTGAAATGCTCACTGCATCGGTGGTGCTCTCGGTGATTGGACTTCTGCTCGGCGAAAGATGGAATATGTCGGAGTACACCACTGCATCGTGGGCTGGGTGGGGATTTTTGGTGATTGCTTCGGCTATCGCCTACTCCGCATATGTCTGGTTGATTGGTAACGCACCCATGTCACTTGTTTCTACCTACGCGTATGTCAATCCGGTTGTTGCCGTGCTTCTTGGCTACTTCATTTTGAGTGAGCCAATAACCACAGACGTAATTCTGGGGCTCACGATTGTTGTGGGCGGGGTTGTCTTGGTTGTCTCCGGTGAACGCCGACCTAAGCAACTTATTCAAGAACCTATTTAGGCGTCAATAATCTACATTGGGTTCGCCGGCAGCAAAGTATCTGCATATTCGGGAACATAGTTATTTAAGTCTCGCGGAGGGCGCTGGTAACCGACAGCCTTCGGTCGCTTGGGCATGGTCAGTTCGCGCGGCTCCGCACTGTAGTAATCAATCGATGATAAAAAGTGGTGAATCGTGTTGATTCGTGCCCGTCGCTTGCAATCAGCTTCCACGATGTACCAAGGAGACTCAGCAGTGTCCGTGTGAACAAGCATTTCATCTTTTGCCTTGGAATAGTCCTCCCAGCGCGCAATTGATTCAACGTCCATAGGCGAGAATTTCCACCTTCGCATGGGATCTTCAAGGCGAGATTTAAATCGACGCTCCTGCTCGGCATCGCTGATACTGAACCAATACTTTCGCAAAATAATTCCGTCTTCAATTAACAGTCTTTCAAAAATTGGGGTTTGGTGGAGGAAACGTTGATATTCCTCTGGGCTGCAAAATCCCATCACTTTTTCCACACCTGCTCGGTTGTACCACGAACGATCAAAGAAGCGCATTTCACCTGCGGGTGGGAGATGATGCACATACCGCTGGTAGTACCACTCGGTACGTTCGCGTTCTGTCGGTGCAGGTAATGCAACAATGGTCGCTTGCCGAGGATTCAAATACTGGGTAAACCTTTTAATTGTTGAGCCTTTGCCCGCAGCGTCACGTCCCTCAAATAAAATGACTACGCGCTTGCCTTCAAGGCGAACCCATTCTTGGAAATTAACAAGTTCAGCTTGAAGGCGAAATAATTCCTCTTCATACGTTTTTCTCGGGAATTTCACGGGCACAGGTGTCGATTTTTTTTCCACAGGTTCAGATTACTGAGTAATCAACAACGATTTGTGAGGAAAATCAAATCACAAGTGATTCACAAACTCGATTTAGTAACCTTAGGCCATGACTCTTCGAAGGCGCGTGCTCATTGCCTCCGGATCAGCGCTCGGCATTGTGGTACTCGGTTTCATTATTGTGCTGGTGCAGTTTGGTTCGGTGTCTGGCTCTCAATCCCGCTTGGACAATGTTCTCTCACCCGCGGCTCAATTGGCTGACTCGTTAATTCTTGCTCAAACTTCTGCTTCGGGGGACCTATCAGATTATGTACTGACCGGCTCTGAGGAAGCACTCGCGAGTTATCAAAGCTCACTTTCGACCACATCGTCACTGGAAAGTTCCCTTATTTCACTTTTCGGTGAGAGCGATCCTGCACTAATTGCCCTCGTGGAAAGTTCCGCTGCAGCGCAACGCGCATGGTTGAGTGCCGATGCTCAACCAACCCTCGACGCCATGGCGGATGGCAACTCCGCCAAGGCCGGTCGAATCACAAATAAGAAAAAGGCCTGGAGTACCTACGACTCCATGATTCTGGCAACCGGTGCCTTACAGGCAGAAATTGAAACTCAGAGAGCTGCCACCGTCAATAGCGTGTCCAGCTCTGCTCGCACACTTGGTTTTTTCCTGATCTTGGGTGGCGTCATTTTGTTGGCTGGGTTTATTGCTTATTTCGTCTACTTCCAACGCTGGGTTATTTACCCGCTCATGGATATTCGCAAAGATCTACAACTTGCTACCCGAGATCCCGCACATACTCACCCCATTGAGCCACTTGGTCCGCCTGAGTTCACCACACTTGCCAAAGACGCCGAATCACTCCGCCGGAAACTTGTGGGCGAGATCGACGAAGCCGCGAGTGCACGCAAGGGATTACAACAAGATGCTCCGCTCGTGGCCGCAGTGAGATCCGAAATGCAGGTGGACACTCGTATTCACTGCCCTGGCGTTGCAATTGCAGGACTGGCCTCAAATGCCGAAGGCTCACTCGCTGGGGATTATTGGGATTATGTCCCACTGGACGATTCTCGAGTCGCATTAATTGTTGCCGATGTTTCCGGGCACGGACCGACATCTAATGTCGTTGCACTTCGTGTCCGCGCCATTATGAAGGCCGCCTTGGCTGAAACCGGCTCACTGCAAGAGGCAGTCACCTTGGCCTCAGCATCGACCGTCGCGGACGAACACTTCGTCACGGCAATCTTGCTGCTTGTCAATACGTCAACGAACACCATCGAATGGATTAATGCCGGACATCCGGCAGCAATTGGGGTGACCCATGACAAAGAAGACTTCTATCTCGACGTGACGGGTCCATTGATTTCTTCACTCGGCGGTACCTGGGAAGTTCAGGTACGTGACTTCCAGCCCGGCGATCTTCTCGTCGGCGTCACCGACGGTTTCCTCGAAGGCCAAGCACTCACCACCGGAGAATCCGAAGCGGAGAGTGCATCCATTGCTCGAATCGTGCGGTCCATGGACGCCCCTGTTCGGCGGCAGCCCGAAGAAGTTGTCCACCGACTCGTCTCACATATCCGTGAGGTGGCTCCTCGGTGGCATAGCGATGACACCACCGTGGTGGCAATCAGTCGACTTGATTGATCGGGTAAATCTGCTCCATGGCACACTAGCCGAATGCGAAAATCACTCACCACATCACTCGCAGCCCTAATTGCTGCTGCCCTCGTAATCCCAATGGCCACCCCGGCTCAAGCCGCCAAGTTGGTAAAACCTGCCCAGAACCTCAAAGGCACAGTTGTCAAAGATGACCTCTTCGGGCTTCATGTGCGGGACGAACAAAATGGCGTGTGGCCCTCAATTAAGTTCGGTTCCCTACGCCTCTGGGACAATGACACCACCTGGGCAAATATTGAGACTTCCAAAGGTGTTTTTGATTGGACCACTTTGGACAATGCGATTGCCAATGCTGAAAAGAACGGCATGGATGACATCCTGATGGTGCTATCCGGTACCCCCGCGTGGGCAACCGATCAGCGCAACCCTGATGCCCTCCCGCGACCTGATGCTTCTGGCATGCCCCGCAATCTCAGTGATTGGGATGACTGGGTTCGAGCGGTAGCCACTCGCTACAAGGGACGAATCAATAATTACCAACCGTGGAACGAAGCAAACCTGACCACTTTCTTCACCGGTACTCCCGCCCAAATGGCCGAGCTAACCAAGCGGACATACGACATCGTTAAGAGCGTCGATCCCACGGCAACAGTGGTGGCACCAAGTACCGGCACGCGGCTCGGCGGTCCTTTTAAGAAGTTCTATCCCGCATTCCTTCGGGGATTGAAGCAGCGCAATTGGCCGGTAGATGTATGGGCAGCCCACACCTATCCAGCATCCCTGGGCGACACCAATGACCGAGCCGACCTCGCCAATGCATGGATCGGTTATCTGAAGGCCGCCGGCGCACCCGACCTGCCTCTATGGGACACCGAGAACAATTACGGTCTGAAAGGGCCCGGCCCCAACAATCCCAAACAAGATATTGAAGGGAATCGGGCGGCCGCCTGGACCGCAATTACCTACCTTGACGCACTTCGTCTGGGGGTATCCCGTGTGTACATGTATCAGTGGGGCCCCAACAATCCCCTGTGGGGAATTCAGTACAACGAAACCGCTCCTGGTGCCATTGCCATGGATACCCTGCAGGATTGGATTGTTGGCAGTACCTATAGAGGATGCAAGGAAAAGAGTCGCAAAGTTACTTGTAACTTCAATACCAAAAATGGCCGAGATCAGATTATCTACACCGAAAAGGGTGTGAAGTCTTTCAAGGTCAAAAAGGTTTACAAGCAAATGTGCACATTAGACGGTCAATGCAAAGCAGTGCCCGCTAATCGCAAGGTTCGCACTTTTGCGCCAATCCTCTTGACTCGCTAAATTCACGCGTTGAATAAAGGGTCGGTGGCTAATCCCACCGGCCCTTTATTGTGTTCATACCTCAGCAACTGAGTTTCCGGTGGCGACCAACCGCAGTGAAGCCCTGTAAAACGCACGCCGCGCATTGGGTGTTATCGAGTAATCCGCGCCACGGCTTCGGCAAATAACTCCGTGTGCCGCTCCACATCCGAACGGGTTGTTGCCGGACACATGAGCGCCATATTGTGAAACGGTGTCATCAGCACACCTCGATTACTCATATACAGATGTAAATACTCTTCGATGTCTGCATCAAAGGCGGCCGCGGACTCGGTGCCGTTCTTTGGTGCGGGGGAGCAGAATCGGTACTCGGCTCGTGCGCCAAGTTGGGCAATACTCCACGGCATTTGTGTCTCCGCCAAAACCTTTTCCACGCCCTCACGAAAAACAGTTGCCAGTTCAATCATGTGGTCAAATGCGGTGGGCGTGAGTACCTCTCCCAATGTTGCACGCATGGCAGCTGTGGACAACACGTTTCCGGCAAGCGTTCCACCAACCCCGCCGACATCTTCGAGGTCAGCATCTTTCGCCGCAAAGATTTTGTCGGCGAGTTCCTGTGTGACGCCGAATGCACCTGAAGGAATGCCGCCACCAATGCTTTTACCAATGACCAGAATGTCAGGCTGTAAGTTCCAGGCCTTGGTGCAACCTCCCCACCCAGCGGAAATGGTGTGTGTTTCATCAATCAATAACAGTGATCCGTATTTGTTGCACAACTCGCGTAATCCTTCAAGGAAGCCAGGATCCGGCAGGACAATTCCAATATTGGTCAATGCTGGCTCAGTGATAACTACAGCAACATCTCCGTGCTTCAATGCATTTTCGACTGACTCCAAGTCATTGAATTCAGCAACTCGCGTGGTCTCTGAAACATGGACGGCTGGTCCAACATTGCCTTCACGGAAATCCGTCTGGCCGTTTGCTCCGGTGCGCACGAGTGTTTCATCTACTGCGCCGTGATAGCAGTAGGAGAACGCGAGGACTTTCGATTTCCCCGTCACTTGGCGCGCAATGCGCAATGCCCACCGATTCGCATCGGTTGCCGTCAGACTAAATGACCACAAAGGCAGCCCGAACCGATTACTGAGTTCCTGGGCAACCCACTCGGCATCTGCACTGGGCATCATGGTGGTGATTCCACCCTCAAACCCAATGCGCTGATTCACTGCCGTAACAGTGGGCTCGGGCGAATGCCCCGCCATGGCTCCGGTGTCACCCAAGGAGAAATCAATATATTCATTGCCGTCAACATCGGTAATGCGATTTCCGCTTGCCCTCTGCAAATACAACGGGTATCCGCCAGCCCACTTGTTCATCCATGTCATGGGGACGCGACCTAGTAGGTGATCACCTGCACCAAAGAGTGCCCGGGATTGGGGCGTCCGCGTTAGGTGAAGTTCGCGTTCACGGGCAAGTTCTTGGGTGAGTTTGTCGCGGTCCAGCACGAATATCATTCCTCCCAGTGAACGCGTGATCATTATTTACGTGATCATTATTTACGTGATCATTCTATTGAGGAAACCCTCCCCGCACCGACACGATTACAGCAGCGTTAGGACTTGCCCAACATTTTGCGAATAGTCATGCGTGGAATTCCGGTTGCTGTGGAGACTTTGTTCTCGGACAAAAGCTCACTGTCCACGTGTTCCCGAACCAAGGTAGCCAATTGATCGCGGTGCGCCCGCTCCTTCTTTTTTGCGGCATGCCACTCCGTGGCAGCCAATTCAATCTCTGCCAGTGCCTGCTGTTTTTTGGGGTTGGGGGATTTAGTCATGGGAGGTCAGTGCCCCAGCCATGGTGTCGGCTAGAGGGGCAAGCTCCCGATGCATGGATGACCACTCGAGGGCTTCATCTATATAACGAGTTTCATGAGACGCACCGCAGGAACAGGTCACAATAAATCGGCACTTGCTGTAGCAGAAGTCCGAGTCGACGATGTGGGCCTTTATGGGGCGCTCCAGAACAGCGCCTATTGGGTTCCGACGTACCCTGTGAAATGGATTGGTCATGATGATTCCTTTCCGCCAGACAGGCTTAGCACTTAGGGGAAGAAATGTACCTGTCTAGACACTACTGTCTTAGTATATACATATACAGAAAATTGTCAATGGTGCAGACTGGGCCCGTGTCAGACAACAAGTCGGAGAACATTGATTCCCTGAGTGGGATTCAGGAGCGCATGCGCATCTTCGCCCAGGAGCGCGACTGGGAGCAGTTCCATGATCCCAAGTCCCTCATCCTTGCCCTCATGGGTGAGGTGGGTGAATTAGCGGAACTTTTCCAATGGCTCCCCGCTGACCAAGCCAGCACACTTGCCCAGCAACCCGAACTTCAGCAGCGAGTGGGCGAAGAACTGGCAGATATTTTGCTCTACCTCGCCCGAGTAGCCAGTGTCGTTGGCTTGGATCTGGGTGAAGTCACCGACGCCAAATTCACCTCGGTGGAAAAACGCTTCCCCGCCGAGCACGTGAAAGGCGATGCACCAATTAAGAAGTAACTTCCTGCACAACAACACTGGTGCCATCAGGTTGAGGCTCCACCAACAGGCGCTCAGGGAACCGATCCTTCATTTCACTTACGTGACTAATGACACCAATCACACGTCCGCCTGACTTCAAATTCTCCAACTGATCTAAGACGACCTGCAAGGTTTCTTGGTCAAGTGACCCGAAGCCTTCATCAACAAAAAGTGTTTCAAGACTGACTCCCCCTGTTTCGGCGTGCACGACATCGGCTAGACCCAGAGCTAACGACAGTGATGCATAAAAGGTTTCGCCTCCGGAAAGTGATGCTGGTGGACGGGAATCGCCCGTCCATGAGTCAACAATGTCAATGCCCAGGCCGGATTGAGCATTTGATTGTGACTCTTGATCTAATGCAAAACTCAGTCGACCAGAGCTCATTTTGTCGAGATGGTGACTGGCAGCTTCGAGAACATGATGGAAACGCAACTGGAGTGCATAACTCTCTAATGGAAGTTTCTTCACATTTTGTGAAGATTGCGCTGTCACAATTCCCGCCAACCGAATAGATGGCCCGTGTTCGGCCTCCAACTTTTCACTCTTTTTCATTTGCCGTTGAAAATTCTTGTGGAGAGTTTCCATTGACTCAGCAGCGGATTCTGCAATGGCGAAGGAGTCTGCGAGTGATTTAACTTTTGTAACTAACTCCTGTCGGGTCTCAGTGAGTTTTTCAAATCGCGCAGTGAGTTCACCAATATCTGTTACTTCAGTTGTGAGTGTGCGTTCACGTTCTTTGAGGGTGGCATGTGCCGCACCAAAGGCAGCCAGTTCTTCCGCCCGCCCCAGAAGAATCGCGCGCTGATCAGCAGCACTCGATTTGTTGCCTACCGCCGCAACGATCTTGGCCAACATATCTGTTACCTGCTGATCAAAGAATTCCATTTCCTTCAGTGAATCCGCATGTGCCTCTTTGAGTGCCGTGAGATTCGCTCTTCCGTTCTCCAGTTCACCTTCCAATCTGGCAATGAGTTCTTGGCTCTGCGTGAGACGATCTACCTCACCTTCAAGATCTGCGACCGATTGAGATACATCTACCTTCTCCTGCGCTAATGACTCAGCGGTACTTGCACCGACCTGTCCCTGGAGTTGCGCAACAACGAGTGCGGATTCCTGATGCTCTTTCCGCGCAATTTCAGCCGCCGCTGCCACTACCTCGTGTTGCAACACGAGTTCACTGACCAATTGCTCCGCTAACTGCACTTCTTCTTCAGTTACAACGGCACCGACTGTTTCGGTGTGCGCCGGTTCAGGATGCACTGTAGAGCCACACACCTTGCACGGTTGACCGTCAATGAGAGCTTGCGCTAATACTGCGACTCGCTGCTCGAGTTGTTGGTTGAGTAATGCTGTCACCGCGCCACGTGCCTGTTCAAGGGAAACGGATATTCCACTGAGTTCAGTATCGGCATTCTTTTCGGAGATCGCCAATTGGGAGTCAATCCGTTGTGCTTCGCTCAATTGATCAATTAGTTCTAATTGACCATTTATCTCGAGTAGTCGTGCACTCTTTGTTCGTAACTTCTCAGAAATGGCAGGAAGGCTCGCAAGGGACTTACGCAATGCGTCGAGGGTGGTCGGCAGTTGAGCTAGTTCGGTCTCGCACTCCACTACGCGAGCCGAAGTCTCAGTGACTTTGGCGGCGAGTAGTTCGCGCTGTCCTGCTCGCACTTGCGCTTGTGATTCCCACTCGGCCAATGGCTGCAATGCTCCTGCCTCAATGGTGAGTGACTGAGAACGAGCTTGTGCCTCGACAGGGGTAATTCCCGCATCTATTGGGTCAAGTGCCAGTTCCGCTGCCGCAACAGCGGCCAAAGCCTGGTCAATGTCTGCAATCATTTCCATCACGTGTGAAGTTGCGGTGAACTCCCTTTCCACCGGTTCTAATTCCGTGCGTGCTTGTGCAAGGTCCTTTTCCAGGCGTGCAGAATTCATGGAGAGAATCTCTGCGATTCGAGCGAACGCATCACCTCGTTGCTCGGGACTCGCATCCAAATCTCGCAAAATCTCAAAGAGTGGGTCAAGTTCAACGCGATTGAATTCGTCAATGAAGACTTCGGCTTGGGTGGCAGTGACCTGGAGTTCTTTTCGAGCCTGGGCAAGAACCTCTCGGCTGCGGGTACCTTCCTCTGCGATCACCGTCTGAAGATCTTGGAAAAATTTTGTTCCGAGCAGGCCGCGCAGTGCCTCTAATCTCTCTTTCGGTTTCATGCGGAGAAGTGCTGCGAACTCTCCTTGAGCCAAAACCACCAGTTGCCGGAATTGTTGGGCCTGCATGTTCAGCAGGCGGGAAACATGCACACCGATATCCGTGGCACTTGTCAGTGTTGTCTTCACTGAGCCATCGGTGTTGTATTCGGTCAGTGTCTGTTTTGCGGGTTTGTTGGTGAATCCCTGGCCATTAGCTTTTACCACTGCATAAGCAGGTGAGCGAGTGATTCGGTGGTGCCGGCCCTGAACGGAGAAGTCGAGAATCACTTCGGATTTTTCATTGCCTAAGGCGTGATCACTGCGGATTCGTTCCTTGGATGTTGATTCACCACTCAAGCTACTAAATAAGGCAAACACGATTGCGTCAATGATTGTTGTCTTACCAGCTCCTGTTGGTCCGTCAATGAGAAATAGACCGGACTCGGATAACTGCGCGAAGTCAATTACCTGCTGGTGACGAAATGGACCAATTCCGGTCAGCTCAAGTCTTTTAACTCTCACGATTCCATCACTTGTGAATTCACTGTCTCAATGGCTGACTGCATTAAGTCTCGTTCTGTTTTAGTGACCTGGTCATTGGTGACATGGGCAATGAACGCCGACGCTAACTCCAATGGTGGTGTTTTTTGTGGATCTAGTCGTGAGTTAACCCCGGCATCCGAGTCCAGGTCACCGGGTGAATTCGTTTCGGGCGTGAATTCAAGGTGCATCACGTGATTAAAGCGCTGGGAGAGACGCTTCATGGCGTTCTCTGGCCTGCGTTGATCGGTAATCTGGCAACGCACCCACGAATCAGTGTGCACGTCCAGTGAAGAATCCGTCTCCAGAAACTCGATGGTTTCGCGCAATGTCACAAGTGGTGCGGGTTGAGGGACAGGTATCACTGTCGTTGTGATCTCACCACGTGGTGGAATATCAATCAGGGTCACACTCTTCACGTGCTTTTCTTCGGAGAACGAATACGGCAGTGGTGACCCCGAATACCGAATCACACCTGACTCACTACCAATTACCTGCGCTCCGTGCAGGTGACCCATGGCGGTGTAGTCCACCCCTGAGAAAACCGAAGCAGGAGCATCGCCGATTCCACCTATTTCCAAATCCCGCTCCGACTCACTAGCCGCTCCACCGGTCACGAATGCGTGCGACACAACCATGGATCGAACAGGACTCCGGTGAGCAAGGTCGGTGCGAATTCTGTTCATGGCATGGGTCAGCACTGCTGTGTGTGATCGCTTCACACCAAACTCGGCTGCGTGAATATCTGGATGTAAATACGGAATTCCGTACACCGCGAGTTCAGTGCCATCAGGTGATGTGATTACTAATGGTTGATCAATAGACTCTGTTGAGGATTGAATGTGTACCCCACTGGCGGCAAAGAATGTGCCACCGTAGCCCAAGCGCACAGCCGAATCGTGATTTCCCGGAGTGACAAACACCGGACACAACGCACTCAATCCGATCAATGCTTTTTCAAAGAGCGCAACAGACTCCTGCGGTGGAACTGAACGGTCAAAAATATCGCCGGCAATCACGACTAACTCAATGCCAAGATCCGCAGCTGTATCAATTAACCAGTCAACAAAGGATTCCTGGTGTTCATGCATGTCCTTGGCAAGGAACTTTCGGCCCAAGTGCCAATCGGATGTATGTAAGACCTTCACAAGTGAACGCTAACTCAGACATCCATATGGGCAGTAATTGCGACAATCAAAGTGATTGACACTAAATGCCATCTCGGGCCATGTCAACAAAACGCGAGTAGTGGCCCTGGAAAGCTACCGTGATGTTCGCTGTGGGGCCGTTGCGATGCTTGGCAACAATGAAATCAGCTTCACCTGCACGCGGTGATTCACGTTCATAAAAATCTTCACGGTGAAGAAGGACAACCATATCCGCATCTTGCTCCAAACTGCCCGACTCGCGAAGGTCTGACAACATGGGTCGTTTGTCTTGGCGTTGTTCGGGACCGCGGTTGAGCTGCGAGATTGCAATGACGGGAACTTCGAGTTCTTTTGCTAGAAGTTTGAGGGACCGAGAGAATTCGGATACTTCCTGTTGACGACTTTCCACCCGCTTACCACTTGTCATGAGTTGCAAGTAATCAACGACAACGAGTTTGAGATTGTGACGCTGCTTGAGTCGGCGGCATTTTGCGCGGATCTCCATGAGGGTCATGTTGGGTGAATCGTCAATGAACAATGGTGCTTCGCTGACCACGCCCATCTTGTTGGCCATTTTGGCCCAGTCCGCTTCCGTCATGGTTCCAGAACGCATATGTTGCAATGACACTTGAGCTTCAGCGGACAACAAGCGCATGACGATTTCATTGCGAGACATTTCGAGCGAGAAAATCACACTGGTGATTCCATGTTTGATGGAAGCGTTACGGCAAATATCTAAACCAAGGGTGGAGTTATGGGTGGGAATCATGCTGGAGCCAGCAAGATACATATGCGAAGCATTATCAACTTCAATGCACTTCACTGGAACACTGGGAACCGACTCAACTTTTGTGATGAAGCGGGAGCCGTGGCGTGCTGCTGACTTTCCGCGCATGCGCTCTTTTACCAACATGCTTTTGCGCTCAAGTCTAAAAACGGAATCATGGGTGGTGAAGTTCAGGTTAAATGCAATGGATGAACTCGGTGTGCGACCCTGAACTAACTTTTTACTCACCGACACTCGGTAGCCCAGACTGGTAATGAGTTCGCGAACTTGCATTGCCAACGTCTCAGACGTACTCGTGAACTGAATGTTTCCAGAGGAAGTCACGGTTCCGTCAGTGTCAAGGAGCCCGGCCAAGAGTGCCCTGCGCTGACGCTCTGATGCTCGCAGATATGAAAGCGGGATGTGTTTATTCCCGAGCACGCCCAACTTCCTCAGCAGTGCCTGGACGGATCCGTGATCTTCGTGACAAGCTTGACAACGGATGAATCCGGTTCGGGGACCCCCACAATCGGGGCACGTAGTGGGAGGCACGGGTTGAGCAATCATCTTGAGTTTTCCGCCACATGACTGTCCGCAGGTCCGCACCCAGGGCAATGCCGGCAGATATTCGACACCACACACCATGCAATTACGCGAGGCAACCGGTTCGCGTGCTGGGAGTCGGATTCCAAATCGCAGACCGCCTAGGTCAGGACAGACGTAGCCGTCTGCCTCAACGTTCATGACAATCTCCGGATCAGCGCTGGTGAAGTGAGCAGCCGCAGAGGTGCCGTCTCCTAGCCATACACCAAGTGTGTAGGGAGCTATGAGTAACTCCTGTTGGGGAAGATCAAGGGGAAGTGAATTCGTGACGCTGTGGTTCAACCGAGAATCAGCAGTCTCACACCTGATTGAATTCGCAATCTCCAGAGTTGTAGAGATTGCCGGATATATTCCGCCGCGCCGACGCGACGAACGAGTGTGGGTGAGCCATTCGTGTTCCGCATCCGCCACGATGCTCGAGCCATCGCTGAAATGGACTCGGAAGCACGGACGGTCCTGCCAAGTTTCACTGATTGCACGAACTCGAGTTGGTTTCCCATTGTCGCCGAATACCCAATCGCCAGGCACCAGGTCTCCTTGAGTGGTCCAACCAGTTGGAGTGGGGATCGGAGTGTCTAACGCCAGAGCTTTCCCAAGCGCGGGACGTGCAGCAAGGATCACCAGTTGTCCGGGATGCAAACCGTTAGTGAGCGAATCTAATTCCGCGAAGCCGGTGGGAACGCCCACCATTTCACCGTCGCGATTGGAGATCGCCTCGATTTCATTGAGTGTTCCTTGCATGATGTCCGACAGTGGTGCGTAATCCTCTGAGGTGCGGCGTTCGGTGACTTCATAGACCTCGGCTTGGGCGCGATCGACAACGTCATCTACTTCACCTTGACCGCTGTAGCCCATGTGAACAATACGCGTGCCTGCAGTGACAAGTCGGCGCAGAATTGCCTGCTCACGCACAATGCGCGCGTAATAGTTTGCATTCGCCGCCGTGGGAACCATGGATACGAGGGTGTGTAAATACGATGCGCCACCAACACGTGAAATTTCACCCACCTTGGTGAGTTCAGACGCAACGGTGACGGCATCGGCCGGTTCACCGCGACCATAGAGATCAAGGATGACGTCGTAGAGAGTGGTATGAGATGGCCGATAAAAATCGTCGGCACGCAGTGTCTCGACAACATCTGCGATGGCATCTTTGCTGAGCAGCATTGCACCCAGTACGGATTGCTCCGCGGCAATGTCATTGGGTGGGGTGCGGTCTACAGATTCACGCGGTTCCTCAGGAACGTGTAACTCGGTAACGCTCACCACTGACCCTCTCCCGTGCTAAACCCTGACACCACACAGTTAATACCAAGGGTCTGACGTTAGGGACTCTGCGAACCGGTGTCTATTCACCCTGTGTGCCAAGTTGTGCACCCATTGGGCACTACCTGTGCCAAGTGTGTGGAGAAACTGTGCATCGCTCAGTTATTTTCCCCGATTTTCTCCTTTTCATGGGCGGGGATCACCCCACATCCTGTGGATAAAAAATAATTCCCATGGTTAGAGTTCCCCCTATGGTCACTATCAATCCCTACCGAATCACCACCGTATGTTTGGGCAATATCTGCCGATCTCCCATGGCAGAGGTGGTACTGCAAGAGCGCATTCGCCAAGCGGGGTTTGCGGATCTGGTGCAGGTGGATTCCGCGGGAACCGGTGATTGGCATATTGGATATCCAGCCGATGAACGTGCTCAGGGGGAACTAGCCCGAAGTGGTTATGCGCCGGCAAAAGGACATAAGGCACGTCAAATCAATTACACCTGGATGTCCGAGTTGGATTTGATTGTGGCAATGGACTCGAGCAACTACACCAATGTCCAAGAAATTATTGAACAATCCGGCCACCGCCCTGAGTTGATGATGTTCCGGTCATTTGATCCTGACCTTGCCCACCTAGACGCCCCACACCCCGAACTTGATGTTCCCGATCCCTACTACGGAACCGGCGATGGCTTCACCGATGTCCTGAACATGATCGAGCGGGCAACCAGCGGATTAATTTCCCAGTTGCCCGCTCGATTAGATCAGCGTACTAATTCATAACGTGAACTAGCTAGGGCGAAGTACTTCACCGTCATTGGAAAGGCGACGGTAGGCAAGTGCATCAGCCAAGTAGGTAAATGCCGAAATAAACACGTTGATCAGTACTGCGAGAATCGAACCAACAATCAACAGGATTGCCGTGAGTGCCCCGGCCCCCGAATCACCCGCAGCCACACCAAAGATTGCCTGGATGGCCAAACTCACAACAACGAGTGCAGCAGTTGCGCCGAACAGAACAATGCGCAATCCAATGTATCGCCAGAACGCAGTGGTGATGAGTTCCCAACTGCGTGCAAGCGCAGCAAAACCGGTCATGCCGGGGTTGCCGATCAACGCAAAGGGGAATAGTGCGAACATAAATGCGAAGATCAAACCGGGAATGATAAAGGCAAATAGACCGGTGACCACAATCCCGATGTACACCGCACCTGCGACCAGAAACCACCAGAAGCGATCGGAGCGAAACAGAACACTTAATGAAGGTTTGGCGCCTTCGCTTGCATTGTAGGCATTGCGAAGAATTCCGAGGAATACATAAAAGTACCCCAGGACACCAATCAAAATCACGATAGCACCCAGTACCGGAATGGCCACTGCTGCGGCAATTCCAATACCAACAATGATCGTCGGAACAAGAATTCCGACAACAATCACTAACAACCAATTCCAGTAATGGCGTTTGGTCAGGCTCCAAGCTTCATCTAGTACTTCAGCAATATTCAAACTGCTCATGACGTGCTCTCCCTCAGAAATCGCGGTATCCCACAGCTTGTGGGATTTTCATCACCCCAAGCCTGTCCTATTTATGTGGATTTCTCTGTATTGAAAAGGTGTTTCGGACAATAAACATCTGAATTAATGAATAAATAATAGTGGGGCTGCTCAACTGAGCAACCCCACTTTACGCATTTAGCGATTCTTTAGCCTGCGGAAACCTCAAAGGAAACCTTGGCGGTGACGCCCGGGTGAACTTCAACCGTTGCATTGTGCTTGCCAACAGTTTTAATCGCTTTGGACAAAGTGACCTTGCGTTTGTCAATGGAAATGCCGCCAGCGGTCTTCACTGCCTGAGCCACATCAGATGCGGTCACTGAACCAAAGAGTTTGCCGGTCTCGCCTGCCTTGGCAGGGACAACAATTGTCATGGTTTCTAGTGCTTGCTTGACTTCATTGGCATGGTCGCGGTCACGAATCTCCCGCACTTTCTGGGCACGCTTGATTGACGTGACCTGCTTTTCGCCGCCACGGGTCCAGCCAATGGCATAGCCACGTGGAAGAAGGTAGTTGCGGCCGTAACCGTCCTTGACCTCAACAATGTCTCCTGGGTTACCGAGACCACTAACTTCTTGGGTGAGAATGAGTTTCATGTCAGTTCCCTCTCTTAGCGTGTTGCCGCTGAGTAGGGAAGAAGTGCCATTTCACGGGCATTCTTCACGGCCATTGCTACATCGCGCTGATGCTGCGTGCAGTTGCCGGTCACCCGACGTGCACGGATCTTGCCGCGATCAGAAATGAATTTGCGCAGCAAGTTCACATCTTTGTAGTCAAGTCCCTTGACTTCTTTTTTACAGAAGGCGCAGGCCTTGGCCTTGACCATCTTGTTCTTGTCCAACATTGGTTGGCGCTTGTTATCGCGTGCCATTAATAGCTCCTTGTTAATGATTGAAAAATTTGTGATTTATTAGAAGGGGGGTTCGTCAAAGTTCGCTGCCGGTGCACCGGTTGCCCATGGATCGTCGGCTGGTTCAGTGGTGCCGCCTCCTTGGCCACCGCCGGAGAATCCACCGTCTGAGCGCTGAACTCGATTGACCTTCGCTGTTGCATAACGCAATGCGGGACCAACATCTTCGACTTCAACTTCCATTACGGTGCGCTTCTCACCCTCGCGGGTTTCATACGAACGTTGCTTCAACTTGCCAGAAACAATGACTCTTGTGCCCTTGGTGAGCGACTCGGCAACGTTTTCAGCGTATTGACGCCAGACACTGCAACGAAGGTAGGTCGGATCTCCGTCCTTCCATTCATTTGTTGTCTTGTCCAAGTAACGTGAACTGGTTGCAACCGTGAAAGAGGCAACAGCGGCACCACTCGGGGTGAAACGCAGTTCGGGATCGTTGGTCAAGTTCCCAACAACCGTCACATTGATATCCCCGGCAGCCACTAGCTCACCTTTTCGGCGACTGACCAGTTAGGGCGCAGCACCTTGGTCCGCATGACAGCTTCATTGAGGGAGAGTTGACGATCCAACTCAGCGACTGCCTCGGGGGTAGACGTCAGTTCAATGACCGCGTAGTAACCCTCCGACTTGTGAGCGATCTCGTAAGCAAAGCGACGCTTGCCCCACAGATCAACTTTTTCTACGGAACCACCATCGGCCTTGATGACATTAAGGAATGCATCGAGACTGGGGGCAATTGTTTTTTCATCGAGTTCAGGGTCGAGAATGACCATGACTTCATATTTACGCATGAATTAACCCACCTCCTTCGGACTAAACGGCCACGGTCGATCCGTGACAGGAGGGTTTCTGCCCCCGTAGGTTACCTGTATCCACAGATTCAAACTTCGCTGCCCCCAGATACACATTCCGCACCGG
This sequence comes from Candidatus Nanopelagicales bacterium, assembly GCA_018402075.1. Next base: position 208,706 of record JAGYJP010000003.1, read on the forward strand.
CCCCTACCTTTTGGTAATCCCCCGAGGAATCATGCAGAAATGTCCATTACGGCGGCTTCACCCAATTGGTACCGAAAGTGGTACCGTTTCCCTATGGGCATGAACCTGCGACTACCTGATGAACTCGCCTACCAACTTCGTTCTTTGGCCAAGGAGACCGGGAAGTCGCAGCAGGTACTGATCCGAGACGCCATCGGGATGTACCTGCGGGATTACCAACTTCAGGCCTACCCGCCGGAGATTCGACACGCGATCACGCCAGCTTCACGGCTGTTGAGCGAGATTCTTGGTGAGTTACCGCCGCCCACGGGGTGGTCCGGAGAAAAGTCGATTGTGGAGACCATCCGAGAAGACCGCGACAGCCGCGGTTAATGCCTTGAACTCGGCTGGCATCACGAACTCGGCTCGCACCATGAAAACTTATGTCGATACAAATGTATTGGTAGGGAGTGTGACCCATGCCAATATCCGAGCTCAACTTTACGCACTCGCCGAGATAGCCGCGCGCAGTAATACTCCTTTGGTCACAAGCGAACTGACGGTGGTGGAACTGAGTCGGACGCTCATCCGTGAAGGGAAGTCCGGAATGACCCCGGAACTTAACCTCTTTGCCGGCTGCGAACTCGTGGCACCCCGACCCCTAGTTCTCCGACTCGCCTCAGAACTGCCCGTCCGGCACCTCAAGACTTTGGACTCCATTCACCTTGCCAGCGCACTTATCAGCGGCTGCAAGTCGGTAGTCACCCAAGACAAACAGTTTGCTCGGGCCTGCCACGAAGTTGGTTTACGTACTCTGTAAGCGCGGGTTAATCGGATGGGAACGAGCGGCGCATAGGCTTGCGTCCGTGCGGATTGCTACCTGGAATGTGAACTCGATCGGGGCCCGAATTGACCGGGTGGTGGAGTGGTTGGAGAGCGCCCAGCCTGATGTTGTGGCATTGCAGGAATTGAAATGCACCGACGAAGCCTTCCCGCACCTGCCGATTCAGGCGGCCGGATATGAAGCCGTGACGCACGGCACCGGTCGGTGGAATGGGGTCGCGATCCTGACCAAGGTCGGCGCTACCGATGTAGTTCGCGGGTTGGTTGGTCAACCTGAATATGAAGGTGCTGCCGAGCCTCGCGCAATTGGTGCCACCTGCGGTGGTGTTCGAGTGTGGAGTTTGTACTGCCCGAATGGTCGCGAGCCCGGGCACGACCACTACAACTACAAGTTGGAATGGTTTAAGGCATTAAATGCAACGGTCGAGTCAGAGATCGCAGCAAATCCTGAACAGCCATTTGCTGCTATCGGTGACTACAACATTGCACCGACCGATGCTGACGTGTGGGATATTTCTCAGTTTGCTGATTCAACGCATGTGACCGCTGCGGAACGGTCTGCGCTTACAGATCTTTCCAACCTTGGGCTAAGTGAGGTGATGCCGCGCGCATTGAAGGGCGAGCCATTCACATTCTGGGATTACCGCAATGGTTCATTTCACCGTGGTTGGGGAATGCGAATTGATTTGGTCTATGGCAATACTGCATTTAATGCACGAGTCACTGATGCCTATGTTGATCGAGACGCACGCAAAGGTAAGGGCGCATCCGATCACGCTCCGGTGGTTGTTGATCTCACATGAGTATTACCGTTCGCCAAATCAGCCCAGAGACTCACACGGAGTTTGTGAACTCCACTAGCGCACATGTTTCCTTCCTGCAGCTACCGCAATGGGGTGCGGTGAAAGTTGGATGGAGACCTGAATCAATTGGATTCTTCAAGGAATCCTCCCTCGTGGGAGTTGCCTTAGTTCTTTACCGACCAATTCCCAAACTCCCGCAACGATCATTGGCGTACATTCCCGAAGGACCCGTACTGGCTGATTCACAGATGGAAGTCAGTGAATGGACATCAGCTTTGATTTCTCACGTGAAATCCCGTGGCGCATTCCAGATCAAAATGGGTCCAACTACTCCCTTGGCCCAGTGGAATGCAGAGACAATTAAGGCAGCGATTGCACAGCAAAGTTCATCGCTCGTGCTAAGTGACCTCACTCCTGATCACACTTACCCTGATGCCCAAGAACTTATTAACTCACTGGAAAAAAATGGTTGGACCCAGGAAAGGACGGCTGGCGCTGGCTTTGGAGATGTTCAACCTCGTTTCGTTTTCCAATTACCACTGAGTGGGAAAAGTGATGACGAAATATTTGCTGGCTTCAATCAACTCTGGCGACGAAATATTCGAAAGTCACAGAAGGCACGGGTGCGTGTTCGGATTGGCGATCGATCTGAGCTTCGCGATTTCCATGAAGTTTATGTAGAAACTGCTAAGCGCGATGGCTTTACGCCACGTGGTTTGGTGTATTTCGAACGCATGTGGGATGCACTAGGAACTCACCTCTCACTACACATTGCCGAGTATCAAGATCATGTGGCAGCGGCAACCATCATGATCACGGTTGGACCACATGCTTGGTACTCCTACGGTGCCAGCACCACCGCAGATCGTGACGTTCGCCCCTCTAATGCATTGCAATGGCACATGATTACCACTGCAAAGAGCAAAGGATGCACAACGTACGACCTGCGCGGAATTTCTCATACTCTTGACCCGAATAACCACCTTTTCGGTTTATTAACATTCAAATTGGGTACCGGTGGGTTTGCCCAAGAATACGTGGGTGAGTGGGATTTCGATATTCGCAGATTGTGGGCGCGCGCTTTTCGGTTCTACCAGTCACGCTCATAACTCTGTAAAGTGTCGAATCAGTAAGAGCAACGGGTTGGTAAGCGTCTACAAACAAGGGGAATCGAGTGTCATTTACTCTTCGGATTGATTCCGAGAAGTGGCATAACCACTTACACGCTGTCTACCAGGAAATTGCGGTGGCCAGTGGGACGCCACCTGTCCCCGTCATTAAGGGTAATGGTTATGGTCTCGGCCAAGCTCTTCTCGCTGCTGAGGCCATGAATCTTGGTGCCGACACGATTGCAGTGGGTACCGTATTCGAGATTGAGTCAATCACCTCGGTGACCGAAGGCGACATTATTGTTCTAGAACCATTTGACCATCGGGACACAAGTGCGGCAACACAGTGGTGGGACATTAGCCAGAAGTATTTTTCCGGTCGCATTATTCGAACAATTGCTACGCCCGAAGCATTGCATCAGCTCCTCGATGGTCCCGGTGAAGTGAGAATCATTCTTGAAGCCCGATCCACCATGTCCCGATTTGGTTTTAGTGAAGATGAACTGCTCGGAGCGTTGAAGAACGAAAAGGTTCGCCATGCCATGGCCACCGGTCGCATTTTTGTTGAAGGTCTTTCCATTCACCTTCCTCTGGAAAAAACAGGCCCCGATGCTCATGCACATGAAGTAATGCGGTGGGCAGGACTGTGGCAATCAGAGACAGCGGTGTGGGAAGGTCACTCTCCTCCCGCTCCAATGGTGTGGGTTTCCCATTGCACCGATGCTGAACTTGCTCTGGTGCGCGACAGTTTGCGGGAAGTATCTGTGCGCATGCGTGTGGGCACCCGTTTGTGGTTGGGTGACCGAAGTGTTTTGCATGCACAAGCAACCGTGCTGGCTGTTCATCCACTGTCTGAGGGAATGAAAGTCGGGTATCGACAACGCACGGGGCCCAAAGACTCAAGTGTCGTGATTCTCTCTGGTGGGACCGCTCACGGGATTGGCCTCACTGCGCCATCACCCTCCACGTCAATTCGTCAGCGGATTGTGTCGCTCGGCACCGGTGCACTTGATGCAACCGGCCGGGCACTTTCACCGTTTAGCATTGGCGGCAAGCAAAGGTGGTTTGTGGAGCCACCTCACCAACATGTGTCCATGGTGTGGTTACCAAATTCGACCCCACTACCTCGTGTGGGCGATCACGTTCCTACCGAGGTTCGCTTTACCACTTCCCGATTTGATTCCATTGATTTCGTCTGAATATCTCGAATAACCATGGCAGCGAAGTATGCGGTCGCCGCTACGTGAATAAAAACTGCGGTGGCATACCACTGCGATGTAAGCGTTTTGGAATCCTCAATCCCGTAGCCGGCAAGGAACCACCAAATTCCACCGAAATACACCAGCTCCCCCACCTGCCAAATCAGAAAGTCACGCCAGTTGGGCCGAGCAAGAACAGCAAGTGGAATGAGCCAGAGTACGTATTGGGGCGAGTAGACCTTGTTGGTGACCACGAAGGCTGCGAGTACCAGGAAAAGTACCTGATAAATGGTGGGTGTGTGCTGTGTTTTGTATACGAATAGAGCAATGGCAATCAGCAGGGCAATAAATAATGCACTTGCGCCAATATTGAGGACTGACTCCGGGATTGTGGGTATTCCATATTGATTTATCGCGTACCAGATAGAACCAAAGTCGATTGCTCTGTCTACATTGAATTGATAAAAGTGAAACCAGCCTTGGAAATTTGCGATAGCAAATGGAATGTTGACGGCCAAGAAGGTGATAATGCTGACAACGATCATGTGCAGGGTCGGCCGCCACGCTTTTGTTCTTAGTGCCAAAATGACAAAACCGATGAGCAAAATGATGGGATAGAACTTGGCGGCAATTGCCAATCCAAAGAAGACACCGGTAAGGGTGATTTGATTGCGGGACCACGCCAAGAGCGCCAAGGAAACCAAAGCAACAGGAATGAGGTCCCAGTTGATTGTTGCACCCAAGACAACCGTGGGCGCAAATACGATCATGGATGCTCGCCAAGGACTGCCCTTGAATGTGAGCGCAGTTGCGACAACCGTGACGGCAAATGGGATAAATAGCAGGATGACATTGATGTCAAAGAATGCCCGAAATCCATCCGGGTAGAAACTCGTCACTATTCCGGTCAGCCCAGCCGCGATGTACATGAACAAGCCGGTGAGTACCGGGTACTCCAAATACGCACCATTGGAACCCGCTTGTACATACGGAAAAATTCCTTCAGCGAATCCCCGCTCGGCATAGAGCGCGGGAATATCGGAGTAACACAGGTGCATGTAGCGCATGGGGTCTTGCCAGCCATTGACCACGCAACTGTAATCCAAGAAATAGCCCAAGGAATATGTGAAAGCGGCAAGAAAAATCAGGGCTTGTAAGGGCGGAAGAATGGTGTAACCGCGACCGGATAAGACTCCCATGGGGCCGCCGAGTCGCTCACTCACTGCAGCATCATGCCCTAGGCCGCAGGATGTAGCAGGAATTAGTCCGGTCTACCTTCATCGACGGTGGGATCCTCTAATTCCGCTACCGGCTCAGGACCGAACTCGTCCACGGGTTCCACCGGTACCGCAGGATCCTCTTCTCCTCCCTCAAATGGGTCGGGTCCCGACCCCATGCTTTCTTCAGGGCCGAACTCATTAATGACATCGGGAATCGGACAGCCATAGGGAATGTCTTCGAGGTTAGATTCAATAAAGTCGGGGCATTCAATGGGAACCAATGCATCCGCGGGCGGTGGAACAAACTCGACAACCGGTTCATTCTTGAGGGTATCGCGCATAAACGCTGTCCAGATCGCAGCCGGGAATGAGCCACCTGTCACAGTTTGCAACCCGCCAGTACCCGACATGGAAATCGGCATTCCAGCGGAATCTTCTTTGGCCATCAAAACTGCAGCGGAAAGCTGGGGCGTGTAACCGGCAAACCAGGCACTTTTGTTGTCATCTGTTGTTCCCGTTTTAGCCCCCGCGGGACGATCCAATAACAGGGCTGCTTTTCCTGTTCCAGAGGTAACCACTCGCTCTAATGCGTAATTCACTGAGTTGGCAACATCTGGACTGAACTCTGAAATTAACTGGGGTTTAAATTCAAATAAAAGTCCGTCATTTGATCCAATCACTCGGGAAATGAAGGTTGTTTGAGCACGCACACCTTCATTAGCGAATGTGGCGTATGCATGTGCAACGTTCAGTGCTGACGGTGATGCTGTACCAAGAACGAATGTGAGGTCGAGTGCGTCTAAGTTCATGCCGGGTGTATCCGCAGGAATCCCCGCCTTCATAGCAGCTTCAGCAACACTCCCCACACCAATGTCAGCCTCCATTTCGACATAGGCAGAGTTGATGCTCAACTCCGTGGCTTGGAGCAGTGACACGGTGCCATAGGAATTATTTCCATAATTATTAAATGTGTAGCCGTTAACCGTTGATGGTGAGTTTCCACTCCACAAAGAGTTCAGGGGTAGACCTTGTTGGAGTCCAGCAGCTAACGCAAATGTTTTGAATGTGGATCCCGCTTGGGCAAATTGTCGGGTTGCGTTGTTGATCTGGTCATCAATAAAGTTTTTTCCACCGTACATGGCAACCACTTCACCTGTTTGTGGCCGCACGGCAGCGAGTCCAATTCGCAAACCTTCTGTTCCTGTTGTTGGGCCGTTTTCGCGAACGGCGCGTTGCGCTGCGCGTTGCGCCCTGCGTTCGAAACTGGAGTACACCTTGAGGCCGCCGCGCTGAATTTCTTCTTGATCAAATCCTTGGGCCAGCAATTGCTGCTCAACCGCGGTCAGTAGGTAACCAACCTGTCCACCCAATCGATCCTTTTGACGGAACTCAATAATGTCGGGGAAGCGGGCCGATTCGGCTTGATCTGGCGTAATTGCTCCCATATCGCGCATGGAGTCAATGACATAGGCCCAGCGAGCTTTCAGTGAGTCAATATTTTCATCGGCTGACAACACCGATGGAGACTTAATCACCGATGCAAGGACGGCAGCCTGCTCAAAGTTCAGCTCGCTAACGGGTACCCCGAAGTATGTAATTGATGCCGCTTCAATGCCATTTGCATTGCGACCAAAATAGATTGTGTTGAGGTAATCCTCAAGAATCTGTTCTTTGGAAATAATTGTTTCCAATTTGAAGGCCAGAAGGGCTTCACGGATTTTTCGATCCCATGTTCTATCTTGTGTGAGATAAGCGATCTTTGCGTATTGTTGGGTAATGGTTGACCCGCCCTGAGTGTTTCCTCCTGTTACGTTATTAAACGCAGCGCGTGCAATTCCAATCGGCGAGATACCCCCGTGGTTATAGAAGTCGCGATCCTCAGCGGCGAGTACCGCCATCTGAACATCGAGGGGAACTTGATCTAGAGGAACACTGCGCCGGGTTGATTCACCGAGCCTGCCCACTTCATTCTTTCCATCTGCGTAGTAAACAACCGTTGCTTCGCTGGTAGCGAGTTCATTCGGACTTGGCACCTCGGTGCGCACCAAGATGACGGCCAATATGGCTGTGCCGATAGCAGCAACCAGGATCACAAACCACAGCAACCGTCGAAACCAGGTTCGGCGCCAAAGGCGAGGTTTCTCGTGGGTCACGCGCTTCTTGCCCGCACCTCGCGATGCAGGTTTTCGTGATGAAGCCTTGGTGCGTGGGGTGCTCACAGGTGTCCAATCGGGGAAGGGGGCGAGCTTTTTTGCTTGAGCAAACGGTGTGCGGGTCTAGTCCAATTGGTTGCCAGTCCAATTGGTTGCCAGTCCAATTGATACCTAGTTCACCAGATCATCTGCATGAATGGACGGCACGGCACGCCGCGGAGTTCCATCGCCGAGAGAGAATGCTTTGATCAGATAGTTCCAGCCGCAGTCCGCGCAGACTTCGACCTGGTAGACCCGAAATTCCCCAAATGAGCGACACATCGGGGCCAATTCATCCGACTTTCGGATGCGGCCAGCGTAGGGGCCCAGTTCATCTCCATATATATAGTGCAATTCCTTGAGGGAATCATGACTGCAAGCAGGACATGGCCGGGTGACCGATTCCCCATGAAAGTTAGCCGCCTTGAGTAAATACGGGTCCGGATCGCAGAAATCACTGCTCAGCATGCCACCTTTGTGAAAGCGCCTAATATCGGCGGCTCGCTGCAGAGCATAATCGACCACGGATCGTGGGGCAGTGGGGTCAGAAACGGGCTCTGGGGGAGAAAGTGGCCCTTTACGGGTCGATTTTGTGGCTGATCGTGAGGTGGACTCCCCTCGAGCAATACGCCCACGTACGGCGGGACGTCGCATCTGGGCCATGCGAGAAGTTTAACCCTGATTGATCCGCCGTGCTTCCGCCAAATTCACATCCCAAATACAGGGTAATTGTGCGCTAGATATATCGATTCGATATATTGACCTCTATGTCCAGTCGCCGTGATGTTCTCAGTTTCGCCATTCTTGGCGTGCTCAGCGATGGCGAGCAACACGGTTATGAACTTCGTAAACGACTGACAACCGTGTTGGGGCCCTTCCGGGCACTTTCCTATGGCTCCCTGTATCCCGCACTCAAGCGCATGAACGCTTCCGGGCTCATTGAAGAAGCCTCGGTGACACCCGCAATTGATTCCACGGCCCCCGCGCTCACCGGACGTCGAGCACGCGTCGTTTATGCAATCACCGCAGAGGGCAAAGAAGTTTTCACAGAGTGGGCGAACCGCCCCGGACCAGAAGCATGGGAGGACGAGGGCTTTGCCGCCCACCTGGCATTTTTCTCCGCCACCGAAGCACGCACCCGTCTTCGTATTCTTGAAGGCCGGCGTTCCCGCCTGGAAGAACGGGTGGATTCACTGCGCGACTCCTTAACGCGCGGTCGCGAGAAAGTCGATGCATACACATTGCAGTTACAACAACACGGACTCGAGGGGGCCGAGCGCGAAGTTCGCTGGCTCACCGAACTAATTGACCAAGAAGTAACTAGTACACCACCACACAGCACAGCAACAACCAATGAGAGGTAACACATGAGTGCACAATCCGGCGGAGAAATCCGTGTAGCAATTGTTGGCGTTGGTAACTGCGCGGCATCTTTGGTTCAGGGTGTTGAGTATTACAAGAACGCCAAAGAAAATGAGTTTGTCCCCGGACTCATGCACGTCAAGTTTGGTCCGTATCACGTCAACAATGTCAAGTTTGTTGTTGCATTTGATGTTGACTCCAAGAAGGTCGGACTCGACCTTGCTGATGCCATTGGTGCATCTGAGAACAACACGATCAAGTTGTGCGATGTCCCATCAGCAGGTGTCAAGGTGGAGCGTGGTCGCACACTCGATGGCCTTGGTAAGTACTACCGCGAAACAATCACCGAGTCCGATGCCCCTGAATCTGATGTGGTGCAAATCCTCAAGGACAACAAGGTCGATGTAGTGGTGTGCTACCTCCCTGTTGGCTCAGAAGATGCCGCAAAGTTCTATGCACAATGTGCAATTGATGCTGGCTGCGGATTTGTCAATGCACTTCCAGTGTTCATTGCTGGTACACCTGAATGGGCCAAGAAGTTTGAGGACGCAGGTCTCCCAATCGTTGGCGACGACATCAAGAGCCAGGTTGGAGCCACAATCACTCACCGCGTGTTGGCAAAGCTCTTTGAAGACCGCGGCGTGATTGTTGATCGCACCTATCAACTCAATGTTGGTGGCAACATGGACTTCAAAAATATGTTGGAACGTGACCGCCTTGAATCCAAGAAGATCTCCAAGACTCAGTCGGTGACTTCCCAACTCTCCCATGACCTTGGTGCAGACAATGTGCACATCGGCCCATCTGATTACGTGGCATGGCTCGATGATCGCAAGTGGGCTTTTGTTCGGCTTGAAGGCAGGGCGTTCGGCGACGTTCCACTAAGCCTTGAGTACAAACTGGAAGTGTGGGACTCTCCCAACAGTGCCGGTGTCATCATCGATGCCGTTCGTGCAGCAAAGATCGCCATGGACCGTGGAATAGGTGGCCCGATTCTTTCGGCATCCAGCTACTTCATGAAGTCACCACCTGTTCAATACAACGACTCTGAAGCCCGCCAAGCGGTAGAAGATTTCATTGCAGGGACCATCGACAGCTAGTAACTTCTGAATGGGTAGCGTCTCCCTTGTGGAGGCGCTACCCATTTTTCGTTCCCTTTTGCGGGATCGTAAGTTCAGGGCGCTGTACAGCACTCGGCTCGTTGGGCAGTTTGGCGACGGGTTTTTCCAAGCAGCCCTTGCCTCTTTTGTTCTTTTTTCACCGGAGCGTGAACCCAATGCAATGGCAATTGCAATTGCATTCGCGATCCTGTTAGTTCCCTATTCATTACTTGGACCATTCGTTGGTGTCTTTTTGGACCGCTGGTCTCGTAGAAATATTCTCGTGAGAGCCAACTTGCTCAAAGCACTTCTTGTGGTTCCTGTCATTGCAGTTGTATTAGGTGGTAACGACTCATGGTTATTGGGCATATTTGTTTTGAGTGTGCTTGGAGTCGGCAGATTCGTATTGGCCGGTTTATCTGCATCACTTCCACATGTGGCTAGTGGTCAACAGCTGATAACGGCAAATGCCTTAACCCCGACTTCGGGAACAATTGCATTTGTTCTCGGTGGAACAACTGGCCTGGGTATTCGTGAAATATTTGGTAGCGGCGACCCGGGCACTGTCGCACTACTTATGTTTGCTGTCGGAACCTTTGTGTCCGCTGGGCTTATCGCTGCCACTTTTACGCCATTGGCACTTGGCCCTGATTCCCCGTTATCGCGCCGTATGGTGGACTCACTTCAAGGAGTCACCCACGACCTCGTTGACGGTGTCCGGACATTACTGGCGCATCGGATTGCCGGACGATCTGTTCTGCTTGTTGCCATCAATCGTATTTCATTCGGCGTTATTATTGTTGGGTCGCTACTGCTACTGCGCAATACATTTCATGCACCGAATGACCCCAACGCTGCCCTTGCTGATTTCGCAATTCTTACCGGCTTTTCCGCCACCGCAGCACTTATTGCCGCACTCCTCACACCTTGGGTAACTCGCCGAATCGGTGTTCCGCGGTGGTCCTCCTTCGTCGTGCTTCAGGCCTCACTGGGAATGGTGGTATTCGCCTGGGGTTCATCCGAAACCAATTTCCCTGCTCTAGCAATTGCCGCATTCAGTCTTGGTCTGGCTGGCCAGGCCGTCAAGGTGTGCTCTGACACCCTGATTCAGCGGCATATTCCCGATAGCAGATTGGGACGCGTCTTTTCCATCTTTGATATGACGGTCAACATTGCCCTCATAGTCGGGATTGTTGTAGTTGCCCTTCTTGCCCCACAAAGCGGTGTTGCACCCGTGGTGTACCTCGCCGTAGGAGTGTTTTTGGCGTTGACCAGTATCTGGTATTTCAGAAAACGCAACCCTGTTGTTCCCTAGGGCGAGGTTCTATAGAGTTCCGCTATGCCTACAAGCGCCACCGAGTCTTATCAGCGAAGCCCGATTACCCGAGATCGCATTCGCCCTCGGAGCATCTTCTCGATTATTATTTTTGTTCTGGCCACAATCCTGACTCCCATCGCGGTGACGGGTCACTGGGTGCATTCGACCGTTATTGACGCTGAGCGTTATATTGAAACAGTCGGCCCCATTGGTGCGGACCCTGAAGTCCAAGCGGCCTTCGGCGAGGTTGTCACCAACGCAATCCTTGAGCAAGTGGATACCGAAGAAATTGTGGGTGATTTCCTCGATGGCATCCTCCCTGGGCTCCCATTAGTGGGCGATCGACTCTCCGGACCTATTGCCACAGGGATCAATGGCTTGATCGGCCAAGCCGTCAATACTTTTGTGACTTCTGATGCATTTACACAGGCTTGGTTGACATTAAATATTGCAGCGCAAAAAGGATTAATCGCGGTTCTTGAAGGCAAGCCTGGCGGTCCTATTGAAGTCGAAGGTGACAACCTTGTCTTGAACCTCGATCCACTTATTGCCCTTGGACAAGAAAAACTTGTGGAACAAGGAATTACCTTTGCCGCGAATGTGACTGTTCCACAAACTGATCGTCAATTTATTCTCATGAGTGTTCCCGCATTAGAGCAAGCGCGAACCCTTTATTCATATTCGTCGCCAATTTTAAATTGGATTGTTGTACTTGTTGCCTTCATGTTTATTGGTGCAATTCTTTTGGCCCGCAGGCGAGCACGCACTGCGGTGGCAGCAGGAATTGTGGTGATGGCCAGCGCAGTATTGTTGTATGCCATCGTCAGCATTGGTGAGGGTACATTCACCAACCAATTTGTTGGTTCCATATTTGAATCCGCTGCGGTAATCGTCTACCAGAACTTCCTCGCTTACTTGATTGCCGGGGTTCAAGCACTCTTTGTTCTCGGAATCATTATCGTGATTGGCGGATGGCTTTCCGGTCGAACCAATTCAGCACAATATATTCGCGGACACTTCACCAATGGTCTCAATGAAGTTGCTGCCCGTACCGGGTGGAGAACCGGCGATGCCCTTGGACCCTATGCGCCGTGGATCCGCTGGGCGGTAATTATTGTGTGGCTTGTGTTCCTGTTGAGCGGAACGTACCTCGGCAGTATCTCCGGCATTATGTTCACACTCCTCATGGCTGGAATCTGGACCGGTCTAGAAATTCTCATTCGGGCTTCCGAGCGGCCCACCAGGCAAGAAGTGCTTGTTGAGCAAGTTGAGGTGATTGAGGTCCGCGATCTAACCTAAATTCCAGAAGGAATTTATAAGCCTCACCTACTTCACGCCCCGGTCCAATTCCCAGAATTTCCATAATCTGCGAGCCGTCTAGGTCGGGTCTGATCGCGTTCAGTTCCTCTTGCGCCTCTAGCACTCTGATTCGTTCCTCCAGGTTGTCATACGCCCGTTGGAGCTTGGCCGCCCTTCGTGCATTACGCGTTGTGGAATCGGCACGCGTCAATTTATGCAGCCGCAGCAACATGGATCCTGCATCTCTCACATAGCGCCGCACTGCTGAGTCTGACCACTCACCGGTTCCGTATCCGTGGAAACGCAGATGTAATTCAACGAGTAAAGAAATGTCCTCTATTTGTTCATTGCTGAATCGAAGTGCCTTGAGACGTTTCTTTGTCATGCGAGCACCCACGACTTCATGGTGGTGAAACGAAACTCGTCCATCTGATTCAAACTTACGTGTTTTTGGTTTACCGATATCGTGCAGGAGTGCCGCAAGGCGCAGTGTTAAGTCCGGGGGTAACTGGGGCTCATGCGCTGTCTCCAAAGCAATAGCCTGCTCTAGCACCGTTAGCGTGTGTTCGTATACATCTTTATGGTGGTGGTGTTCATCTGCTTCCAATTGTAGAAGTGGGAGTTCGGGTAACACATAAGCGGCAACACCGGTGTCGACCATTGCAGTGAGCGCCACTCGTGGATTTTGCGACATGACAATCTTGATGAGTTCATCGCGAATACGTTCCGCGGAAACAATATCCAAACGTTGTGCTTGCTCACGCATGGCATCAAGTACATCTGGGGCAATTACGAAGTTAAGCTGTCCGGCAAAACGCGCAGCGCGTAAAATGCGGAGTGGGTCATCGTCAAATGATTCTCTCGCGGTGAGCGGTGTTGTGATGAGTTGATTCTCAAGGTCTTGGAGTCCAGAAAATAGATCTACCAATTCCATGTTGGGAAGCGTCAGTGCCATTGCATTAATAGTGAAATCGCGGCGACTGAGGTCTTCATCCAAATTTGTACCGAACGTCACTTCTGGTTTACGGGAATCTTCCTGGTAACTCTCCGTGCGATACGTGGTGATCTCAATGGATCGATTATTTTTTTCAGCACTAATGGTGCCGAATTTGATTCCAGTTTCCCAAATATTGTCCGCCCAACCGGTAAGGCAGGACATGATCTGCTCTGGGTGAGCATCCGTGGTGAAGTCCAAATCAGATAAATCTGTGATTCGCCCGAGGAGAGCATCGCGTACCGGACCACCAACGAGCGCCAATTGATGACCTGAATTGTGGAATCGGCTACCGAGATCATTGAGTAATTCCGCAACAGATGCGAGGTTCTGCATCGCAGTGCGTTGTGGGGAAGTGGACACGGCAACCAAGGATAACCACCTGCGCGGTTTATCCTCACCATATGGCGACATCAGGTGGCAGGATGCGGATCCTGCTCACAGGTCTTGTCCTGACAATTCTGGTCGCCCCACTCCTGTCCATTGCTCAGCAATCCACCGTGCAGGCCGATCCATTGGGTTCTCAGGTCACCGTGGTCTTGGATCGACTCACCCCCGTCATCCCGACCCCTGGCGATACTCTGCGAATTTCCGGGAGATTGGTCAATACCTCTGGCTCCTCCATTGATCGGGTCTCTGTTCGTCTGGGAATCTCAGCCAGTCCATTGCCCTCCCGATCCAGTATTACCGATATTTCAGAGTTAACCCTTGTTCCTGAGATTGACCCGATTGACTACTTCTTGGATAGGACCTTGCAGGAGATCCCTGGACCACTGCGCGCTGGCGACGAAAGATCCTTCCTCATTCAGGAGCCCTTTGATTCACTCCCTCTCGGAAGAGACGGTGTGTATAGCATCATGATTGAGGTTCTTGGTGCATCAGTTGGTGAGTCGGGACTTACGCGTATTGGTGGACTCCGAACTTTCTTGCCATGGGTCACCGCAAAGATTGACCCAATTTCACTCGTGTGGCTGTGGCCACTTGCCGACTATCCCGCGCGTGAAGCCAATGGTGTTCTCCTTAACGAGAACACACCGCGATCCCTGGCACCCGGCGGACGCCTTGATAATCTCTTAACAATCGGCAGCACTCATCCCGGGAAAGTGAGTTGGATCGCAGATTCAGAATTACTGCAATCAGCAACGGAAATTGCATCGGGGTATCAGGTGCGGGTTCCAGCTTCAATAAGTGTGAATTCAAATGGCGCTGAACCAAATGAATCCAATCGCGTAATTGTCGGGGATCTTTCTGAAAGCGCCGGTGATTGGCTCTCTCGCTTGGACTCCGCACTCGTGGCTGCAACGCCGCGCAAAGACGCGTCTGCCGCAGATCGCCTGCCCCTGCATGTTATGCCCTATGCCGATGTCGATGCCAGTGCATTGGAACGTGCCGGTATGGATGTCGATTTGGTACGAGCAACAACCATGTCCCCTGCAATTGCTTCAACGATCCTGCGCAAAAGTGTGAGTGGCACCGTGTACTGGGCGCCATTTGGCAGATTGAATAAGAAGACCGGGAATGTCCTTGCTTCGGCGGGAGTGCGCACGGTGATTCTGAACTCCAATGCCCTGCCTCCCACGAGTACTGGCATTCCGAGTACCGGTCTCGGTGTGGTGGGAACCACGGTCGGTGGCATGAATGCGGTGTTAATGGACAATAGACTGACAACGACTCTGGGGTTGCCACAAAGTTCGCGCTCGCAATCCATCAATATGCGACAACGTTTTCTTGCGGAAACTCTCCTCACAAGTCAGCTGGTACCTGCCGATGCTCCTTCTCGTTTTGTAGTTGCTGGCACCGCAAATATCAGATGGAATCCCAATGCCACTGCACTGAGTGAACTCCTTGAGGCAACCACGACAGCTCCGTGGCTTCGAAGCGGCACATTGACAGAATTACTGGCCGAGGGTGCAACAACCACGGCGCGCGAACGCGGCGGATACGGTCCCCAGGCCAAAGAGTCTGAAATCACTCAGGAGTATTTGGGGCAGGTACAACGTGTGTCCACACAATTAGCATCCCTCACGGCGATCCTCGATAATCCGACCGGGTTTTCAGATGCTTATGCCGAGGCGATTGTGCGCACCGAATCGGCTGCATGGCGAAAGGAGCCACAAACAGGTCTTGAACTCTTGCGCAGTATTCGCCTCGGTTTAACGGAACAAATACGTCAGGTCTATGCCCTCTCCGCTGGCACAATCACATTGTCCGGCGAAGAAGGACTTGTTCCTGTCACGATTGCAAATGACTTAGATCGTGCGGTGACGGTGGGAGTTCAACTTCGTGGTGCGCCAGCAGCACGTTTAATCAGTGCACCACTGTATGGCATCACAATTGAACCGGGTAAAAAGGTGAGTGTGGAACTCAGCGCCCAGGTGGTTGGTGGGAGCGCCTTGAGTACCGGGGTACAACTACTCACCCCCGATGGCCAAAATTTCGGTAGTCCAGCTCAGATCCAACTGGAATCAACGGCGTACGCACAAGCCGCAGCCTGGGTTATTGCCGCTGCATTTATTGCCATTGTAATTTTTGTCGTTGTCGGAATTAGTCGAAGAATTCATAAAGCAACCACAGGAGGGCGCCATGTCTGAGCGCTCTCTCATGAAGCCCAGCGCCATCATGGCTGCAGGGACAGTGACGTCACGGATCACCGGTGTCTTGCGCGATATCACCATGACCGCAGCATTAGGATTTTTCCTCGTCTCGGATGCTTTTTCACTCGGTAATTCCCTACCCACCATGATTTACATTTTGGTGATCGGTGGGGCACTTAATGCCGTTTTTATTCCGCAGTTGGTGCGGAAAATGCAAGAGGACTCAGACGATGGCAAAGCGTATGCAGACAGACTGATCACTCTTACCGGAATTGCACTCCTGTTGCTTTCGGTAGTGGCAGTCATTCTCGCACCGTTGATTGTTGATTTGTACACACCGAGTGATTACCCGCAAAAGGAATTTGATCTTGCGGTGGCATTTGCGCGCCTGTGTTTACCGCAAATCTTTTTCTATGGTGTCTATGCAATGTTGAGCCAAGTACTCAACTCCCGAGGCAAGTTTGGTGCCCCCATGTTTGCCCCGATTGCTAACAACGTTGTCGCCATCGCCACCTTCCTTCTGTTCATTGCCATTGCAGGAACATCTGCGGCAGAAGGTGGGAATCTCACCACCGATCAGGTTCTGCTTCTCGGGATTGGTACCACCCTAGGAGTTGTTGCCCAAGCTCTCATTTTGTTGCCGGTACTGAGTAAAGCCGGCTACATGTGGCGGCCCCGATTCGATTGGCGCGGCCACGGCTTAGGAAAAGCCGGCACATTGGCCATGTGGACAATCGGGTTGGTATTGGTTAATCAATTGACCTATTTAGTGATCACCCGTCTGGCTACGCAGGCCAACGTCAACGCTGCAGCCGCCGGCGAAGTTGCAGCTGGTTTAACCACATACCAAAAGGCACATTTGGTGTTCATGTTGCCACATAGTGTGATTACCGTTTCTATTGTCACTGCGCTGCTACCAGCCCTCAGTCGAGTGGCACATGCCGGCAAACTTTCGCAGGTGGGTCGCGATGTCTCTGGCGCCATTCGACTTGTCTCATTTTTTGTCATTCCTATTACTGCTGTCTTGTTTGTGGCCGGAATTGGAATTGCGGTTCTGCTCTTTGGCTACGGTGCTGCCACAACGGAGCAGGCTGAACTCCTTGGGTTTGTTATTTCCATTTTCATGTTGGGCTTGGTGCCATTCACCCTTTTCTATGTTCTGTTGCGTGGCTACTACGCTCTTGAAGACACTCGCACGCCCTTTATTATCACCGTTATTTTTTCCATTATCCTTTTGGTCATCTTGGTTCCGCTCTTTAGTTCAGTCGAAGGTGGTGGAACACAAATCGCGTTTATTGCTTTGTGTTACTCAATTTCTTATTGGGTGGGATTAGTTATTGCGTGGGTGATTCTTGCGAGAAGACTTCGAGGAATGGAATCTGGGCGCACCCTGTGGTCAATTACTCGAATGTTCCTCGCGGGTGTTGTTGCCGTGGGGATCATGCTGATTGCATCGCAGCAGTTCAACAATCTATTCATTGCCGGCGGTAACGGAATCAACTACTCGGATAAAGGCACCGTGCTGATCCGTTTGGTGGTCGTGAGTGTTGTTGGCTTGTTGAGTTACCTGATTGCGGCGTGGATCCTTCGAGTTCGGGAAATATCTGTTGCGCAGCGTGTTATTGCCCAAAGATTGAATCGTAGGGTGCATTCATGATTAACAGTGGCACAACGTTAAGTCGCTACACACTCCTTGAATTGATCAGCGAGCACGCACCCACGGAACCGGGTCAATTCACCGTGCAACTGTGGAGGGGACGCGATGAAATTCTTGAACGCTCCGTATCCATTCGATTGCTGCGGTCAGATGATTCCCGGATCTCCGCCGTCCTTGGGGCTGCCCAGGCCGCTGCCCGCACGGAGGACCGACGATTATTGCGACTTCTCGATGTTCTCAGTATCGGTGCGACATTCGAGGACCCCGCCTACACAGCCATTATCAGTGAATGGTCCACGGGCACTCCCCTTGATCAAGCTTTACAACTGCGTGAGGGTAATCCATTTGACGCCGAGGAATCCCTTGAGCATGTGGCTAATGTTGCTTGGGCACTGAACTCTGCGCTTAAAGTAAACCTTGAGCACGGCCGTTTGCGCCCAAGTTGTGTGTTCCTCACTGATTCACAAGAAATTGCTGTGCGCGGTGTGGCAGTTGATCACGCTCTTTTTGGTCCGCTTTTTGTTCGTGAAGGCTCCGATGACTCTGTGAAGAACGACGTCGAGGGTCTCGGTTCCCTGTTGTATTGCTTCACCACTGGCCTGTGGCCGTATCCGGTTAATGCAAAAGTAGCACCTGAACCACTGCGTGTTCCGTTCACTCCGAAAACTGGAAAGAACGTTCCATTACCCTCAAGTATTCGCGCGAGTATTCCCCGCGGTGTTGATGATGTCGTCAGTCGCAGTGTCACCGGAGTAAATAGAGCACGTGGTGTCACTCGAATCCAGGACTCATTAGGTTTTGCAAATGCCATTGCATCAGTTCGAGATTATGTCGCGCCGGTAAGTACCACAACCGTACGTGGCCCTGTTATGACCACACCCAATACTCCGAGCACCTATGTCGCTCGAGGGATTGCAACTGTTATCGCATTAGCTGTTGTTGTGGTGTTGATCATCACTGGTGTTTCACTCTTGAGTTCACCACGAAATATTGAGGCGGGCGGTCCGGCACCGGGAACGAGTGGTCTCACCCCTGATCAAGCGCTGGAAATTCTGACATCACCTGCCACCCCCTTTGTGGAAATTGAAGTAGGTGACTCGGAGGGCTCCCTGCCAATTGTCAGTGCGCGTTCATTTGATCCCCGTGGCAAGAATCTTCTGGGTGGCGAACAAGGGTTGTCGGGAACTGAACGCGAGAAACTCGCGCCACTTGCAATTGATGGTGATCTGGTCAGTGCTTGGTTGACCAAGAAATATCCCACCCGAAATGTCGGTAAAAAGGGTGGGGTAGGTGTGATCGTTGATCTCGGTGAAACTGCATCCGTCCAAGGTGTCTCACTTGGTCTGGTCGGTTACGGAACCGATGTCCAGGTTCGGGTATCGGAGGATCTTCAGGCTGATCCAGATTTATGGACAAAGCTGGTGGCCATTGATAACGCAGGACCCAATATCGAGTTGCGCGCTCCTCGGCCGGTGACCGGCCGTTATGTATTGGTGTGGCTCACCGGGCTGCCACTTACCGAGGATTCCGGGGCCTATCGTGGGGGAATCAGCAATATCGCCGTATTAGGGACGGTTGCCGTTGAACCTGGGGGAAGTGACCTCGGAGAAAATTAGCCGGTCACGACGACCACTCGCGACTTGGGATCATTAGGCTTGACGGGTGCCGGACTCCACCAGTCATGACCTCACCGATCGTGAGCTTTTGGCTGCGCACATTAATCGGGATCCCCAGGCCTTCAATATCCTGATTTCACGGCACAAGGATCGCCTATGGTCGGTGGCACTTCGAACCACCAATGATCCTGAGGAAGCATCCGATGCCCTTCAAGACGCTCTCATCTCGGCGTATCGTCGGGCCGAGCAATACCGGGGCGATGCCGCCGTCACCACCTGGCTCCACCGGATTGTGGTCAATGCCAGTTTGGATCGGCTTCGGCGTAAATCAGTTCGACCCACCACCGTACTTCCCGATCACTATGCCAACAGTTCGGTGGAAATCCCGGAAAACCGTGACCATATTTCCGAGCGGGAGACCATGATGGAAATCTCTGCAGCCCTCGCGGAATTACCCGAGGATCAACGCGATGCCGTAGTCCTGATTGACATTGAGGGTTACTCAATCGACGATGCCGCGGCCGAACTCAACTGCCCCCCTGGCACGGTAAAGAGCCGAAGCAGTCGGGGTCGGGCGAAATTAGCAGAACGACTTTCCTATCTGCGGAACCAAGACCCCGCAACTACCGTCACAAGGTCGAGAGGAGGAGCTCCCGAGCATGGCAACCAATAATTTTGACCCCGATCTTCCACAAAATCCGGAGTCATTGATCCCTGAAGATCACCCATTTGTTCGTGATGCCCTGGGTTCCTATTCCCAATTTCTCGATGCCGAGCCGATTACCCCTATGCCTGAAGGGGTCTGGGAGCAGATCCAGACCGCCCTGTCCCTGGAATCCGCCCATGAAGTCACGGATCTGGCCGATCGCCGGCAACGCCGTTTGGGTACCAAGTGGGTCGGCGGGTTGGTTGCTGCCAGTGTCACCTTGTTGGCTGTCGGTATTGGCGCCAATATTTTGACCACCGACCAGGGCTCAGATTCGGGCACGGTCATGGCAGATGCACCGGCTAACTCTGAACCCGGATCCGAGACCAGAGCTGAAACAGTTGCCGAGACAATTGCTGAGACAGCACCCCAGGTTGTCCAAGCCGGTTTTGTTCCCCCCGCTGTGGCGGTTACCTCCAGTGGCGCTGACTACAGTCCGCAGAATTTGACCCAGACGGTTACCCGTGCCCTCAATAAAGTGGGGGTGAAGTCACCTATTGATTACTTCCGGGTTCCCGTACAAAAAATGTCCATGAGTGCCCCCAGCGGCATGATGCAAAGTGAGTCCACTTTGCGCGATTGCATCACGGAGCTGACCAAGTCAGAGACTTCACAGGCCTTGCTCGTGGATCAAGGAACCTACATGGGCAAAGAGGCTGGAATCGTGATTATTCCTTTTGCCATGGTCAAAGGAATGGATTCAGTTCCTGCCAATGGCGAGCGTTTTGCTGTCGGTCAGGCAATCTTGGATAGTGACAGATATTTGAGCTTCCTCGATATTTGGGTGGTCGGGCCGGGTTGCGGCACCGTTCCCTTCGATGTGTACTCCCACATCACGTATTCATTGAATTCATTGAACTAATTTTCATAGAACTAATTCCCAGCAATCAGGCCCTCTGAAACACCTACTGCAGGCGCGTAGACTGGGTGTACACGAAATCAATCAACCTCGGCGGAGCCTTGGTGCGTCAAGTGAAAGTTGTGATCCACTGTGAGTGATATCCGTAACGTAATAATCATTGGTTCAGGTCCTGCTGGTTACACGGCCGCGGTGTACGCCGCCCGTGCGCAACTGCATCCCCTTGTTTTTGAAGGTGCGGTAACCGCCGGTGGCGCGCTAATGAACACCACCGAGGTAGAAAACTTCCCCGGATTCGAAGAAGGAATCATGGGTCCACAACTGATGGAAAACATGCGGGCTCAAGCCGTGCGTTTCGGCGCAGAGATTGTGACCGACGACGTCACCGCTATTAAGGCTCATGGAGACATTAAGTCGGTGACCGACGGTGCCGGCAATGTGCATCAAGCACGCGCTTTGATTCTTGCCACCGGTTCGGGTTACCGTGAACTGGGGTTACCCGATGAAAAAAGGCTCAGTGGTCACGGTGTTTCGTGGTGCGCAACCTGCGATGGTTTCTTTTTCCGTGATCAAGATATTGCTGTTGTGGGTGGAGGTGACTCTGCACTTGAAGAAGCCACCTTCTTGACCCGATTTGCCAGGACCGTCACTTTGATTCACCGTCGCGATGAACTCCGTGGGAGCAAAATCATGCAGGAACGCGCCCTCACCAATGACAAAATAAAGATTGCCTGGAATAGCGAAGTTGCAGCAATTCATGGTGGTGACAAGTTGACCGGTATCACTTTGCGCGACACGGTGACAGGTGAAGAACGGGAACTTGCCATCACAGGTCTGTTCATAGCCATCGGGCACGATCCTCGCTCCGAGCTTCTGCACGGTCAGGTCGACCTCAATGCCGAGGGCTATGTCACGGTTGAATCCCCCTCCACCAAAACCTCTGTCGAAGGCGTTTTTGCCTGCGGTGATCTGGTTGATCACACCTACCGCCAAGCAATCACGGCCGCGGGCACCGGCTGCTCGGCGGCACTGGATGCTGAGCGTTTCCTCTCTCACTCGGAGTAATAACCCCCGTAATCCTGACCATTGAACGTTTTATTCACCCGTTCGACTAAGTTAGGCCCTGACTTTAAAGGAGTATTTCATGGGAGAAATAAAAGTAGTTACCGACGCTAATTTCGCTGAGGAAGTCCTCATGAGCGATAAACCCGTACTTGTTGATTTCTGGGCCGAGTGGTGTGGCCCCTGTAAAAAAATCGGCCCGATTCTCCAAGAAATAGCGGCCGAACAAGACTCATTGATTATTGCCAAAATGAATGTGGATGAGAACCCATCTACCCCAGGGTCGTACGGCATTACATCCATTCCGACTCTGAATGTGTATCAGGGCGGCCAAATTGTGAAGACAATTATTGGCGCCAAGCCCAAGGCTGCTCTGGTCGCTGACTTACAGCCGTATCTGTAGGCGTGTAGGTACTGGATGCTCCGCCTTGGTTCCACCGGGGCGGCCGTAGCGGAGGTTCGCGCACGGCTCGCGCACCTCGGTTTATTGAATAATTCCGTCTACGAAACCGTCAATGTTTATGACAACGATGTTGATCAAGCCGTGCGGATTTTTCAACAAGAACGCGGCATCACCGTCGATGGCATTGTTGGGCCAGAAACTTTTCGTCGACTAGATGAGGCACGCTGGCAATTAGGCGACCGGGTGTTGTCTTTCACCGCAGGGCATCTAATGATCGGCGATGACGTCACCGAACTTCAACGCAAACTCAATGAATTGGGGTTTAATGCGGGTCGCCCCGACGGAATCTTTGGACCCGCAACAGATACAGCACTGCGTGAGTTCCAACGTGGGGTCGGAGTGAGTGCGGACGGAATTTGCGGTCTCGATACGTTGCGCTCATTTGATCGACTCTCGCGTTCAGTAATTGGTGGGGATTCCGGAGCTTTGCGCGAGCAGGCGCATATCAGTTCCTTACAAACAGGGATAGCCGACAAAGTTGTTGTTATTGATCCGGGTGACTTCGCGTATCCGGAATTAACTCATGCAATTGCAACACGGGTGGAAGGACGCTTGGCGGCCCTGGGTACTCAAGTGATTCTGACACGACCGGCTACCCCGATCGCTCCGGGTACACCCGCACAACGTGCGGCCTTTGCCAACGACGTCACCGCTGATCTTGTTGTCTCCCTGCATGTCGACCAATCGGATAGTCCCAAACCCAATGGCATTGCGGTGTTTTATTTTGGAAACCCCATCGGTGGAAATCATTCAATTGCAGGTAAACAGTTGGCAGAGTTGATTTCCGATGAACTTATTCGCCGCACCGATCGAAAAGATTGCCGCACACATCCGCGCACCTGGGATCTATTGAGGTTGACCACAATGCCGGCGGTTCGAGTGGATCTTGGTTACATGTCTAATGTCGATGACTCTAAGAGATTGAGCTCCGAGGCCTTCCACGACGCAATCGCCCAAGGGATTGCAGCTGCCATTACTGCCTTTTGTTCACCCCGGTAGGCCACAGCAACCGCACGAGGAAACCCACGCCCACTCCGAGGGCAATAAGCCCTGCGGCCCGAAGAAATGGTTTCATAAGGGAAGGTTACCTGTTCAACCGATTTGATGGTTACTACGCTTATTCCATGTCTGAACAGGTGGGATCGCGCCTTGATCCCTGGGTGGAGTCTTATGCCCAGCGTGCCCAAGGTCTCACCGCTTCAGCAATCCGCGCCCTCTTTGCAGTAGCTTCGCGTCCAGAGGTTGTCTCACTTGCTGGTGGGATGCCATATGTCAATGCTTTAGATGCTGACCAGTTCGCAGACATCACCGCGCGGGTAATTCGGGAGCAGGGCACCACCGCCTTGCAATATGGATCGGGCCAAGGTGACCAGAAATTAAGGGAACAGATTCTGGACATCACTTCATTGGTGGGTGTGCATTCACACCCCGACGACATTGTTGTGACTGCGGGTTCACAGATGGGCTTAGATCTTGTCACCAAAATCTTCTGTGATCCAGGGGATACCGTTCTTGTGGAGTCCCCTTCCTATGTTGGTGCGCTCGGAGTCTTTCGTTCCTATCAATGCAATGTTGTGCATGTCGCCATGGACGAATTCGGTCTGAACCCTGAATCACTGCGTTCTGCATTGAGAGAACATAAGAGAGTCAAATTCATTTACACAATTCCGTCCTTTCATAATCCTGCCGGCCTAACTCAATCACAACAAAGACGTGAAGAAATCCTTGCAATTGCTCAGGAATTCGGGGTTCCTATTCTTGAAGATGATCCTTATGGGTTACTCGGTTTTGAAGGTTCGCCACCACAAGCTATTCGCGCACTAGATGACCAGAACGTGATTTATCTTGGTTCGTTTTCCAAAACAATTGCATCAGGGTTACGCCTGGGATGGGTGATTGCACCCCATGGTGTTCGAGAAAAAGTTGTGTTGGCTGCGGAGGCGGCAACTCTGTGTCCAAGTAATTTCGTACAACTCACTATTTCTCGCTACCTTGCCGAGCAACCATGGCAGCAACAGATAAAAGTGTTCCAAGAGTTGTATCGCGAACGGCGAGATGCTCTTTTAGATTCACTCCAAGCACTCATGCCCTCTGATACAACCTGGACAATCCCCGAAGGTGGTTTCTATTCATGGGTCACCCTTCCAGAGGGTCTCGATGCCACCACTATGTTGCCGCGAGCAGTGGCCGAGTTGGTGGCATATGTTCCCGGCACCGGTTTTTATGCCGATGGTCAGGGAGCGCGAAATCTTCGATTGTCCTATTGCTATCCCGATCCAGAACGAATCCGTGAGGGAGTGAGGCGATTATCCACCGTTGTGGAGGCTGAAATCGAATTGGTGAACACATTTGGTCCTGTTTCTGCCACCAACTCTTCCCACGACAGTCCGGCCTTCACGCCTCGAACTGACATCACCTAGGGAGATTGGCGTGCATATTGTGGTGCTGTCCGGGGGTTTATCCCCGGAACGTGATGTTTCCCTGCGTTCAGGGCGCCGGTTAGCCGAAGCATTGCGGACCAGCATGCCGCAGACCGAGATCACCGAGTCAGATCTCACCGAGGAAACTCTCAGCGTCGTGGAATCGACTCGTCCTGATTGTGTAATACCTATGATCCATGGTTCGGTTGGCGAAGATGGCTCATTGCGCAGTGTTCTTGAGGCACTCGGTATTCCATTTGTTGGTTCCGGTGCCCAGTCTTCGCGTATCGCTTTTGATAAAGGTGTGGCATCCACCCTTCTTCCCCAAGAAAATATTCCTCGTTTTGTTGCGTTACCCCAGAGCTTCTTTAAAGAGATGGGCGCACAATCGGTGATCGCGGCAATCATTGCGGATTTGGGATTACCATTAATAGTGAAACCGCTAACCGGCGGATCAGCGCTGGGTGTGACCAAATGTGTCACAGAGTCGGACGTACCCACGGCACTTGTTACCGCCTTCGGTTACTCCGACACTGTCATGATTCAGCAAGCGGTCAGTGGTGTGGAACTAGCACTCACCGTAATTGATCGCCAGGGGTCACCCGAAGCACTTCCTCCGGTAGAGATTGTCCCCGTCAGTGGTGTGTACAACTATGACGCTCGATACACGGCCGGAGCAACAGAGTTTTTTGTCCCCGCCCGCTTGAATCCTGCCATGGAAAAGAAGGTGAAAGACTTTGCATTAACGGTGCATACAACTTTACATCTTCGCGATATTTCTCGCACCGATGTCATTGTTGATTCACATGACAATGTGTGGTTCTTAGAAGTCAATGTTGCACCCGGTATGACTGAAACTTCCCTTGTGCCGCAAGCACTTTCCGCTGCCAACCTCGATGTGGGAAGTGTGTTTGCTGAACTCGTGCGCGAAGCTATTCGCCGGTGATTATTTGAGTGATTCTTCGCGCGTCCGCGATATCAGCGGCTTCAATCACAATCTTTCCGTGGGCACCAGATTTCGAGAATCCTTCCACCGTGATGGTCGTATCGAGTGAATCAGATAGCGACTCAGTCATAACGCGAACTGCTTCCTCTAACGCTTCAGGGCGTGACTTTCTTTTACGGTCAATCTTTTTGCGAGGTTTTCCATCAACGGCACCCAGTGCAATAAGTTCTTCGACACTCCGAACACTCAAGCCCTCGGCAACAATTTTCTTTGCCATTACTTCCATAGAATCTGGATCGGATAACGCAAGCAGTGCCCGAGCATGCCCCGCACTTAGAACTCCCGCAGCCACCCGGCTCTGTACGGGCGCCGGGAGTTTGAGCAACCGAAGGGTGTTACTGACCTGCGGGCGTGAACGGCCAATGCGTGCTGCTAATTCATCTTGAGTGCATCCAAAGTCGGTAAGCATTTGCGAATACGCCGCAGCTTCTTCTAGTGCATTCAAATTAGAGCGATGTAGATTTTCTAATAATGCATCACGCAACATATTTGCATCTTCAGTGTTCCGAATGATTGAAGGAATCTCTGTCATTCCTGCAAGCGCACTGGCACGCAATCGGCGTTCACCCGCAACAAGTTCAAAGTTCCCATTGCTCAAGGGACGAACAACAATCGGTTGCAATAATCCAATTGTGGAAATGGAGAACACTAGTTCTTGGAGCGCATCTTCATCAAAAACCGAACGTGGTTGCTGTGGATTGGCCTTAATCGATTGAATTGGAAGTTCTTGGTACCCCACAATGGCCCGGGAATTGTCTTGGGTGTTGGTGGGCACCGGATCATCCGTTGGTCCGGTGGGAATAAGTGCTCCGAGGCCCCTACCTAAACCGCGTTTGGGTGTGGCCATGTCAGCACTCCTTCTTTTTGTGGATAACTTGTGGATAAATGTTTTTATTTATAGGTTGATGGACTGCTGTGGTGTGAGTGCATGGAGTTGTTCGGCAGCCTCCCGGTAGGCAATTGCCCCCGAAGAAGTCGGGTCATAGGTGAGCACGGTCTGGCCATAGGAAGGTGCCTCCGAGACCCGGACACTTCTGGGGATAATAGTTTCCAAAACAGTCGCGCCGAAGTGGGCGCGAACTTCATCGGCCACCTGGCTCGCCAGCCTGGTTCGGCCGTCATACATGGTTAAAATGATTGCGGAAACACTGAGTGAGGGATTGAGGTGTTCGGTCACCATGCCCACACTCTTGAGTAATTGGGATAGCCCCTCAAGGGCGTAATACTCACATTGGATGGGCAGCAGCACCTCACGGGCCGCCACCAAGCCGTTGAGTGTCAATAATCCCAAGCTCGGCGGGCAATCCAGAATCACATAATCGAAGCGCGTCAGGGCTAAAAGTTGTTCCAGGGCCTTACTTAGCCGGTATTCCCTAGCAACCTGGGAGACCAATTCAATCTCAGCTCCGGCCAGGTCAATGGTGGCCGGTGCCCCCCATAGTCCCGGGATATCGG
The DNA here is from genome assembly GCA_018402075.1 of Candidatus Nanopelagicales bacterium. The sequence continues at coordinate 235,962 of JAGYJP010000003.1, forward strand.
GGCATTCCACGATTACCTCCTGAAGGGTTTTGTCCCCCATCAAGACTTCATAGACACCGGGGGTTCCTTCATGGTGCTCAATTCCCAAGGCGGTGGTTGCATTGCCCTGTGGATCGAGATCAATAACCAGGCATTTCTTGCCGATTTGAGCAAGGGCTGCAGCAATATTCACTGTGGTTGTGGTTTTACCTACCCCACCCTTTTGATTGGCAATGGTGATAATCCGCGTCATGCGGGCCACCCAAGGCCGGTCTTCGTTTCCAACTCCTCGTGGGATGTTTCACGGGAAACATTGGTGGGCCACCCCAATCCAGATTCTGTTATTTCCGGTTCGGGGGTAGTGGGTACGGTCACGGCGTCATTCTGCCTCATGGAGTCACTGCGTTCCCCGCCGGGCAAGCACCACGGTGGTTTCTGGCTCTACGACCCCTGCACCACACGTGAGAACCTCTATGGATCTCAAATTGAACTCCTTCACGACCGCTTGGGCAGAATCTAGTTCCGTGGGGGCACTACTTCCCTTCAAGGCAACCAGTTGTCCATCGGGCTTGAGAAGGGGAATTGTCCAACCGAGGAGTCGATCCAGGGGAGCCACCGCTCTAGCGGTCACAATGTCCACTCCAGACCATTCAGGGCTGGTCATGACTTTCTCGGCCCGACCGCGCACCACGGTCACTCGGTCGGTGAGCTCGAGGGCAACTACCGCCTCGGTGAGGAAGGTGGCTCGACGTAGGAGTGGTTCCACCAGAACCATGGTGAGATCGGGGCGCACCAGCGCCCACACCAGTCCAGGTAGCCCGGCCCCCGAGCCAACATCCGCCACCAGGGAGTTTAGGGGAATCAGATCAAGGGCTGGCTCAGCAACAACCGCGCAGTTGAGAATATGACGATCCCATAACTTGGGCACTTCCCGCGGACCCATCAGACCACGCTCAACACCCGGCCCGGCGAGGATCTCGACGTACCTGATCAGACCTTCCTGGGCAGGTTGCATCCAGGCCGGCAAATCCCGGGATGTTTCACGGGAAACCATGACGTTAGGAGACTCGAATTACCACGCGTCGAGCAGGTTCATCGCCCTCTGACTCGCTGGTTAGGCCCATGGTGGCCACCATGTCGTGGACGACTTTACGTTCATAGGGGTTCATGGGCGCCATGCGAACGGGAGCGGCGGTGCGCTGAGCTTCGGCACACGCTGTCTTGGCCGCTTCCTCCAGCACCTCTTTTTGTTTGGTCCGAAAACCCGCAATATCCAACATCAACCGGGAGCGTTCACCGGTTTCCCGGGCTGCAGCCAGGCGAGAGAGTTCCTGCAGGGCCTGAAGAACATCGCCACCTTCGCCGACTAAATGTTCAAGATCCCCGGCCTCTACCTCCACAATGGAGACTCGGGCACGGCTGGCATCTACTTCAATATCGATATCGCCGTCAAGATCACAGATATCAAGAAGCCCTTCCAGGTAATCGGCGGCAACATCACCTTCCTGATCCAGAAGCTTCTTATCTGTTGTGCGTTCTTCGGTTGTCTCGGTCACAGGGACTCCTCATTGTGGTCAAGTCATTAGGTCAGACTTGAACGGTGAATTCACGATGATCACCGTGCTGGTGCACGGTCCGCAGGTTTATTCGTTGGGTTATTTCTTCTTTTTCTTATTGGGGGAACGGTTACTCCGGGTGGTTCGCTTGGGTTGTACCCGCTCCGGGGTTACCGACATAGTGTCGGTAACTTCTTCAGTTTCGGCGGGTGCACCTTTGCTCTTCTTCTTCGCGGCTTTACGCGCTTGTTGGGCTTCAAAGGCTGGGGTCCCCGGCTGCGGGCTGTTTCGGATCACATAAAACTGTTGACCCATGGTCCACAGGTTGGTGGTGAACCAGTAGATCAAAACACCAATTGGGAAGTTCACACCGCCGACGGCGAAAACCACCGGGAACACATACAAAAGAATTTTTTGTTGTTTGACCATCGGGTTACCCGGTGCAGTGTTCTTCACAATCAATTGGCGCTGGGTGAGAAATGTTGTTGCGCTCATAAGGATGATCAAAATAAATGCCAGCACACGGGTGTTCAATGGATTAAAGCCGTCTACTGCGACTTCGTCTGCCAACCAGAAAGTTGCGTACAGGGGAACGCCGAAAATTGATGCTTCGCGAGCCTCCACCATGAGGTAGGCATATTGGGGCCAGTTGAAAACACCCTCGGGGACACGGTTTGCAATACCTTGTAACACACTAAACAAAGCGAAAAAGATGGGTGCCTGCAACAGGATTGGCAGACATGAAGCCAAGGGGTTTGTACCGGTTTCCCGATACAACTTCATCATTTCTTGTGACTGACGCTCACGGTCACCCGCATATTTCTTTTGAATCTCTTTCATTTGTGGCTGAATAATTTGCAGATTTCGCTGCGCTCTAATCTGCTTCACAAACAGTGGTATCAAAAGTATGCGCATCACGATTACCAGGCCAACGATCGACAACGCCCAGGTCCATCCACTGGTCGAATCCATGAAGTTGCTCAGTAACTGGTGGAATTGCACCAATACCCAGCTGACTGCAGTACGCAGCCAATCAAGAATGAACATGATCTCCGTTCGGCTTTAGTCGAGGTCGTCCATCCGGATACACATCGGCTACCCAGCGTCCTGAAGGGGGCACCGGATTAACGCCCCCTTTATTCCAAGGGTTGCACCGTAGTAGACGAACCGTGGCTAAGGCTAAGCCCTTGGCCGATCCGTGGGTACGCACACTCCCATATGCGTACACCGAACAACTTGGATGAAATTTACAGCTCGGCGGTAGCAGGGGTGAAATCGTGAGTTGATAAGCCCTGATCAGGCCCAAGAGCATGAATCGAAGTACAAAGCCCAAGGTGTGGTCCCAGGCCCATAGCAGACCCCTACCCACCGAGTGCACAAAATCTTTCACGATCCCACCTTGCGAGTGAAATCCGCCAGCGCACCGTGAATATCCCATTCCTCCGTCGCAGTAGGCAGAGCGCGAATAACCACACCACTGCCAACGGGTAGTTGATCAACAAGGGATGCCATTGCTCCGCGAATTCTTCGGCTTAACCGATGGCGAGCAACGGAGTTGCCGCAATCTTTACCGGTAGTTATGCCAACTCGTGTTGGTTGATCACCGAAAAAACCCTGGTATATATGAACAATGAGACCCTCATACACATATTTCTTCCCGGCACGCCGAATCACACGAAAGTCCTCGGTTGTACGGAGACGGTGGGTTAAGGGAAGCACAATAACCTCCGCGAGCACTCGATTACATCGGTTGAGCGGGCAGATTCACTAAATGGTGAAAGCACACTGGGTGGATCGAGTTACGCGGATAGGCGTGCGCGACCTTTTGTCCGACGCGCGGCCAAGATGCTGCGGCCGGCACGCGTGCGCATGCGAACCCGAAAACCGTGAGTCTTTGCACGACGACGGTTATTAGGCTGGAAAGTGCGCTTCATGATGCTCCTCAGATAAAAATGACCAAACTCAGCGCTACCGACAGTTACTCCCATGAGCAGTTGCTCCCATGAGATGGTAGCCGCCTGAGACTACGCCACACCCGTCACACGGTCAAACTCGACCCCAATAAATCCCCCACTGACACTGGTTGCCCCACCACCGGTGTGCCTGGGTTCCTGGAAGCGACACACAAATATTGCCACTTGGCTTGTCAAAGTGAGGATTACCCCACTAATGTTATCGCGGTGATCCACAATTGTGGATAAACATGTGGACAGCACGGGGAAAATAAGGAATGACGAGGGGTAATGGCTGGGGATTCCGATCTTGCAACAATGTGGACTGCGGCTCTCGCAACCCTAAGCGATGGCACGTTAACCCCCCAACAAAAAGCATTTGTCAATCTGACCCGCCCACTGGGATTCGTCGAAGACACCGCACTGATCGCTGCCCCAAATGAATTCACCAAAGATGTTCTGGAGACCCGACTGCGCCCCGTTGTCACCCAAGCTTTAAGTCTCATTGTTGGTCGCGAAATTCGATTGGCAGTCACGGTGGATCCATCCATTGCCCCTGCCCTTGACGAAGATGAAACAGATGACCTCGCAGACAGTACCTACGCATCCGAGTTCGATGTTCCGGTCGAGTTAACCACCCCAGAGTCCAATGCCCGTCCCGGAATGGGTTCACCTGCTAATAAAGAAGACACTGGCCGTTTGAATACCAAGTACACCTTCGACACATTTGTGATTGGTACAAGCAACAGATTCGCCCATGCAGCAGCAGTTGCAGTGGCCGAACAACCGGCACAGGCGTACAACCCATTATTTATTTATGGTGGCTCTGGACTGGGTAAGACTCATCTCCTCCACGCAATTGGCCACTACACCAGGGCTCTTTTTAAGGGTACCCACGTTAGGTACATCAGTTCTGAAGAATTCACCAATGAATTTATTAATAGTATCCGCGACGACAAAGCGGCCCACTTCCAAAGACGGTATCGCGATATTGACGTTCTTCTCGTTGACGACATTCAGTTCCTTAGCGGAAAAGTTCAGACCCAGGAAGAGTTTTTCCATACTTTTAATACACTCCACAACGCTAATAAACAGATTGTGATTACCAGTGACCTTCCACCCAAGCAGTTGCAGGACTTTGAAGATCGGATGCGTTCGCGATTTGAGTGGGGTTTAATCACCGATGTTCAACCACCGGACCTTGAGACTCGAATTGCAATTCTACGGAAAAAATCAGTCCAAGAAAGATTAACTGCGCCACCAGAAGTACTGGAGTTCATTGCATCGAAAATCTCAACCAATATTCGTGAACTTGAGGGTGCTTTAATTCGAGTTACCGCATTTGCTTCCCTGAATCAACAACCTGTTGATCTGGCAATCACTGAAGCTGTATTAAAAGATCTTCTGCCGAACGATTCTGGGCCGGAAATAACGGCTGCTCAGATCATGGGTGCATGCGCTTCCTATTTCGGTGTGAGTATTGAAGAGTTATGCGGTGCAAGCCGTAGTCGCACACTTGTGACAGCCCGCCAAATATCCATGTACCTGTGCCGTGAGCTCACCGACCTCTCACTTCCCAAAATCGGTCAGGCATTTGGCGGCCGGGATCACACAACGGTGATGCATGCTGACCGGAAAATTCGTGAACTCATGGCCGAGCGCCGCAGCCTCTATAACCAGGTCACCGACCTCACCAGCAGAATCAAGTCCCAACCCCGGCCCATGTAACGCGGGCTCACTTCACAATTCACAAGGGCACCATTCAGCAACTTCCGATATCAGTTATATCTTTATCCCCACAGTTATCCATAGATGTGGATAAATTATGTGTATAAACCTGTGTATAACTGTGGAATTACAGTTTTATAGGGGACAACATGAACAACAAATGTCCCCCAATCCCCAATAGTGCACAACCTGTGAATAAGTACCGATAATTTACGTAGACAACAACCGTTTATGTGGATACTTGTGACCGTCCCTGTGTAGAACCCCTACGAAATCACTGGATATCCACGGTAGTCCCCAGACACGCGCAAGTATTCCCACAGGCTCTGTGCAGGACGCAACGCTTGAACTCACGCTTGTTTCCCCCGTTATCCCCAATCCCCACAGGACCTATGACTACGACTACTTATAACTCTTATTCGATTTCCTAATTACTCATATGCATCAGGGTTGTGGATTGTCCACTGATCTTTGAATCTTCCTTTATCCAAAGTACTTAATCCGTAATTCCCAAAACAAATGAATGACACTAGTCTTAGCGTTCAGTGAAAAACCTTTAGCAACACATTTGTTCGAAATTATCAAGGAGAACCTGCATGCACATCAGAGTCGAACGCGATGTATTGGCTCAAGCTGTGACGTGGGCCGCTCGAACCCTGCCAACCCGTCCATCAATGCCCGTTTTATCAGGTGTCATGCTGGTTGCCGAAGGTGACTCACTAACCCTTAGCAGTTTCGATTATGAAATTTCAGCACGTGTGCAGTGCCCGGTAGATGTACTCACGCCCGGTAAAACACTTGTCTCTGGCAGGCTTCTTGCAGATATTACGAAAGCACTACCCGCCGAACCAGTAATTATAAAAATTGAAGGTAATCGCGCTGTTATTGAATGTGGGCGCAGCTCATTTACTCTTCCCACACTTCCTGTCGAGGATTACCCATCACTTCCTGACATGCCTGATACAGCCGGAAATGTTGATAGCAATATTTTCGCTCAGGCAGTTGCCCAAGTAGCAATTGCAGCCGGCCGCGATGACACATTGCCAGTTCTCACGGGTATTCGGATGGAAATTGATGGCACTAATGTCACCCTTGCCGCAACTGACCGCTATCGGTTAGCGGTCAGAACATTCCCGTGGTCGCCCAAAAAATCATCCATGGAATTAAACACCCTCATTCCAGCGAAAATCCTGGCTGATTCGGCCAAGAACATGGCTGGCGCTGAAACAGTGTCCTTCGCCATTGCCCCCGACGGTGAGAAACTCATTGGATTCGAGTCAGAAGGCATGCGCACCACAACTCGACTACTTGATGGTGAGTTCCCTAAATACCGGTCACTATTACCCAATGAATCCGCAACACGTGCAGTTGTTGATACCCAAGAGCTACTCAATGCAGTAAAACGCGTAGCTCTAGTTGCAGAGCGCAACACTCCAATTCGCATGACCTTTGAAGGTAGTGATTTAAGTTTGCGTGCTGGAACCGGCGAAGATGCCCAAGCAAATGAATCAATCGGTGCAGAAGTCGAAGGCGATACCATCGAGATTGCTTTCAATCCAGGTTTTCTCATTGACGGCCTTAATGCTATTTCTGCTCCCAAAGCATTGTTCTCATTCACCCAATCAACAAAACCAGCGGTTATTACCGGACTGACAACAGAAGGCAAAACAGTGGAAGAGGACTACCGCTATCTCTTAATGCCTATTCGTCTTACTGGCTGACACATGTGGGTGCAGGCCCTGAACCTTCATAATTTCCGCTCCTACTCTGATGTTGTTGTTGAGTGTGAGCCAGGAGTAAATATTTTTGTGGGCGCCAATGGTCAAGGAAAAACCAATATTGTTGAGGCGATTTACTATTTGGCAACGTTAAGTAGTCACCGAGTCGCTTCCGATCTACCACTTGTGTTAGCCGGCCAATCTTCTGCAGTTATTAGAGCGCGATTTATGGAAGAAGATCGTTCCGTCAATATTGATATTGAAATCTCACCAGGTAAAACCAATAGGGCCAATATCAATAGATCTCCCGTAGCCCGAGTCCGAGACATTCTGGGAATTATTCGAGCGGTGATGTTCGCACCTGAAGACCTGGCACTTGTTAAAGGTGATCCTTCGGACAGAAGGAAATTCCTTGATGAAACTTTAGTTCAGCGGTCTCCCCGTTTTGCTGGTGTGAAAACAGATTACGAAAAAATTGTGAAACAAAGGAACGCACTTCTGCGCTCACCCAATAAGGAAAATATCGACAGCACATTAGATGTGTGGAACGAACAACTTATTCGAGTTGGTACCGAAATTATTCATTCACGTATGGAGTTGCTACGTGACTTGCAACCTCTTTTTACCCAACGATATTTGGAAATATGCGGGGGGGATCACGCCGTAAGTTCATCGGAAATCTCCGTGACCTATCACTCTCAGTATTTATCGTCAACCGAACTGTCTCCCGCTGAGATTGCTGAAGAATTTCGGTCAGCGTTAAATATGCGCAAAAAAGATGAAATGATTCGGGGAGTAACCTTGGTAGGCCCACACCGCGATGACTTCCTCATCACTCTTGGAGATCTCCCACTTAAAGGTTTTGCATCACACGGTGAATCATGGTCAGCAGCTCTAGCTCTACGTCTGGCAAGTGCTGATGTTCTTCGCAGTGACGGCGTGGAGCCAATCATCATTCTGGACGACGTATTCGCCGAACTCGATACCCTACGTCGCGACACTTTGGTAGATCTGGTTGCTGACTCCCCACAGGTTTTTATTACTGCTGCGGTAGAAAGCGATATACCCACATCAATGGGTGGTAAACGATATGTCGTAACAAAAGGGAGTGTGCAACCCACATGACGGACACACCTGAACCTGTCGCACCCAAACCTGTCGCACCCAAACCTGTCGCACCTGAACCTGGTGCTCTCACTTCGGAAGAGCAGGACGCTGCAGCACAGCGCTCGCTCCGCCGGGTGACGAAAGGTGGTCCCTCACGAACCCGTAAGAAAAAGGATCGGACCGGGCGAGATCCCGAACTGCTTGGCGCAGCACTAGAGAAATTGTTGGTGGAACAGGGCTGGCAGCAGGACAGCGCCGTAGCTGCCCTCACCACTAGGTGGGCGGACATTGTTGGCCCTGATGTTGCCGCCCACAGCACACCAGGGGAGTTTTCGGCCGGGATCTTGCATATTCAAGCGGAATCCACCGCCTGGGCTACCCAACTTAAACTCCTCACTCCCACGATTCTTGGGGCTATTGCAGGGGAGATTGGCCCAAGTGTGGTGAGCGGGCTTCGGATTACCGGGCCACAGGGTCCTTCGTGGAAAAAAGGTGCCTGGCGGGTGCCCGGTAGAGGTCCACGTGACACCTATGGCTGAGACCCCGAATTTTGCCCCTGAATTCACCAAGGTGACATTTTCTCCCATATTTCGTACCCCTATGCATAGGTAGGGGGTTAAATCCCATACTTATGCCCAGAACCCCCGCTATGGGCTAGGTGGTCCTGCAAAAAGTCGTTAGACTGGGATTCACACACCCTGCATTCGGGCTTGAAGTATGTCTTCAAGAAGACCCGCTGTGGAAACCCCTATAAGGAGGCTCGCCAGTGTCGTATGACGCCAGTGCGATTACCGTGCTTGAAGGCTTAGATGCCGTTCGCAAGCGCCCCGGAATGTACATCGGCTCCACCGGTGAACGTGGTCTCCATCACCTGGTCTACGAAGTAGTGGATAACGCCGTTGACGAAGCCCTTGCCGGATATGCATCCGATATTCAGGTGACCATCCTGGCTAACGGTGGTGTCCGGGTAATTGACGATGGCCGCGGAATCCCCGTCGACGAACACCCCATCGAGAAAAAACCAGCGGTGGAGGTTGTTCTCACCGTGTTGCACGCCGGTGGCAAATTCGGTGGCAGCGGTTATTCCGTGTCCGGTGGTCTTCACGGCGTTGGCGTCTCCGTGGTGAATGCACTGTCCACTGACCTTGATGTGGAGATTCATCGCGATGGTTTTGTCTACCGACAAAGCTACAAGTACGGCGTGCCGGTAGCTCCCCTAGAAAAAGGGGAGACAACCAATCGCACCGGAACCACCGTCACTTTCTGGGCCGACGGAGATATTTTTGAAACAACAGAATACGACTTCACCACACTTTCCCGGCGTTTCCAAGAAATGGCGTTCCTGAACCGCGGACTCAAGCTCGAGCTCACTGATGAGCGCGCAACCGCAATTACTGTGGTTGAGGTCGGTGAAGTAATTGAAGAGAAGGAGGAAGTTCGCCACGTCAGTTACAAGTACGACGGCGGTATCACCGATTTTGTGAAGCACATTAATGCAAGTAAAGGGGTGGCTAATCCCACCATCATTGAGTTGTCTTCCGAATCAGAAGACAAAACCCTCAGTGCAGAGATCTCCATGCAGTGGAACAACACCTATGCCGAATCCGTGTACACCTTCGCCAACACAATCAACACCACGGAAGGTGGAACCCATGAAGAAGGTTTTCGCACCGCGTTGACATCCTTGGTCAACAAGTTCTCCCGTGAGTGGAATATTCTCAAAGAGAAAGACCCCAATCTTTCGGGTGAAGACATCCGTGAAGGTCTCACCGCAATTGTCAGTGTGAAACTTGCTGAACCACAGTTTGAGGGCCAAACAAAAACTAAACTCGGTAACACGGAAATGAAAGCATTTGTGCAGAAGTTGGTAAATGACCAACTCGGCGCATGGTTTGAACAAAACCCTGCTGAGGGCAAGGAGATTGCGCGAAAGTCTGTTAATGCCGCAACAGCGCGCATTGCTGCTCGTAAGGCTCGTGATCTGGCCCGTAATCGCAAAGGTTTACTCGGTGGTGCTGGCATGCCGGGCAAGTTGATTGACTGTTCAAGTCGCGAACCTGAAGAGTGTGAAGTGTTCATTGTCGAGGGCGACAGCGCTGGAGGGTCGGCGCGCCAAGGTCGTGACCCACGTACCCAAGCAATCCTTCCGATTCGAGGAAAGATCCTCAATGTGGAAAAAGCACGCATTGACAAGGTGTTACAAAACAATGAAGTGCAAGCATTGATTTCAGCTTTCGGTACGGGTGTGCAAGAGGAATTCGACCTCAACCGTCTGCGCTATCACAAAGTTGTTCTCATGGCAGATGCCGATGTTGACGGACAACACATTCGCACCCTCCTATTAACTTTGCTGTTCCGGTTCATGCGCCCGCTAGTGGAGCAAGGTCACGTCTACTTGGCTCAGCCGCCGTTGTACAAAATCAAGTGGTCACGCGACACCGCTGACTTCGCGTACACCGAGCGCGAAAAAGATCTACTGATTGAAGCAGGCGTCGCTGCTGGTCGCCGGCTACCCAAAGAAGAAGCACTCCAGCGCTATAAAGGTCTCGGCGAAATGAACGCAGATGAATTGTGGGACACCACCATGAACCCCGCGGATCGCGTTCTATTGCAGGTCACCCTCGACGATGCGGCTCAAGCCGATGAAATGTTCAGTGTTCTCATGGGCGAAGACGTTGAATCACGGCGTAACTTCATTCAACAAAACGCACGCGATGTTCGCTTCTTGGATATTTAACGAGTTTCACTAGACCACAACCATTCATACATAAACGGAGATACACGTGTCAGATGACATTGAAGTTGAAGTAGTAAGTAGTCACGGCCGGATTGAACCGGTGGACCTGCAAACTGAAATGCAGCGTTCCTATCTCGACTACTCAATGTCGGTCATTGTTTCCCGCGCCCTCCCCGATGTTCGCGATGGCCTCAAGCCAGTGCACCGTCGGGTTATTTATGCAATGTATGACGGCGGCTATCGCCCCGATCGCAACTTCTCCAAGAGTGCTCGCGTTGTCGGCGATGTCATGGGTAGTTACCACCCGCACGGCGACAGTGCCATTTACGATGCTCTTGTTCGCCTGGCCCAACCGTGGTCATTGCGCTACCCACTTGTCCAGGGCCAGGGTAATTTCGGCTCACCCGGCAACGATCCCCCCGCTGCTCAGCGTTACACCGAGTGCCGCATGGCTGCTCTTGCCATGGAAATGGTTCGCGACATTGACGAAGACACCGTTGATTTCCAACCCAACTACGACGGTCGCACATTAGAACCATCTGTTCTGCCCAGCAGATTCCCCAATCTCTTGGTGAACGGTGCTTCGGGCATTGCCGTGGGCATGGCCACCAATATTCCGCCACACAACCTAAGGGAAATCGCCGCTGCGGCCCAGTGGTTGTTAGCCAACCCCGAATCAACATCTGAACAACGTCAAACCGCCATGATGGAACTGGTCAAAGGGCCAGACTTTCCCACAGGCGCGCTAATTGTTGGGCGTAAAGGAATTGAAGATGCCCAGCGCACCGGCCGAGGCTCCATCACCATGCGCGCGGTGGTCACCGTCGAGGAAGATAAACGCGGCCGTCAGATTCTCGTGGTCACCCAACTCCCTTACCAGGTTAATCCGGACAACCTGTTACTTCGCATAGCGGAGTTGGTCGGAGACGGCAAACTCACCGGCATCTCCGATGTTCGCGATGATTCATCCTCGCGCACCGGCATGCGCTTGATCATTGAACTCAAACGCGATGCAGTTGCTCAAGTTGTGTTGAACCAGCTGTACAAGCACACCCAACTTCAAGACAACTTCGGTGCCAATATGTTGGCCCTCGTTGATGGAGTTCCGCGAACTTTAAGTCTTGAAGCATTCCTGTCACATTGGGTCACCCATCAAATTGAAGTGATTCAGCGACGTACCAAATACCGGCTACGCAAAGCTGAAGAGCGTGCGCATATTCTGCGTGGCTACCTTCAAGCCCTTGATGCACTTGACGAAGTCATTGCGCTAATCAGGTCCAGTGCCACGGTCGAGGATGCTCGTTCCGGTTTAATGAACCTGCTGGAAATCGATGAAATTCAAGCCACCGCGATTCTTGATATGCAGTTACGCAGATTGGCAGCACTCGAGCGCCAAAAGATCATCGATGAATTCGAAGACTTGATGGTCAAGATTGCTGACTTCAATGACATTCTGTCAAACCCCACCCGTCAGCGTCAGATTGTTAGCGATGAACTTACCGAGATCTCTGACAAGTTTGGCGATGACCGCCGGTCAGATTTCGTGGCCTGGGATGGCGATGTCACCGACGAAGATCTCATTGCCGAAGAAGATGTTGTTGTAACTATCACCTCGGGTGGCTACGCCAAGCGCACCAAGAGTGATTTGTATCGCGCTCAGCGTCGTGGTGGTCGTGGTGTCAAGGGTGCGGCCCTTCGCCAAGACGATGTCGTGGACCACATGTTTATCTCCACCACCCATCACTGGATTTTGTTCTTCACCAATCTGGGTCGGGTGTATCGGGCAAAGGCGTATCAACTCCCCGAAGCTGGTCGCGATGCTCGCGGTCAGCATGTGGCAAACCTTCTGGCGTTCCAACCCGATGAAACAATTGCCCAGGTGCTCGCGATTCCAGATTATGAAGCCAGTGACTACTTGGTCCTGGCCACGGAAGCTGGTCTGGTGAAGAAAACCAAGTTGAGTGAATACGACACCAACCGTCAGGGTGGAATTATTGCGATCAACCTGCACGAAGGCGATCACTTGATCGGTGCCCGCCTTGTTTCTGAAGAAAATGATCTGCTCTTGGTGTCCAAGAAGGGACGTTCGGCTCGATTTAGTGCGGCCAATTCAAGTTTACGCCCAACAGGTCGAGCAACAGGTGGTGTCATCGGCATGCGTTTCAAAGAAGGTGATTCCCTGTTATCCATGGATGTCGCAACACCTAATAGTTATGTGGTCACGATTACCGATGGTGGCTTTGGCAAACGTACCAGCATCGACGAGTGGCAACCTAAGGGTCGCGGCGGCACTGGTGTGCGCGCCATGAAGTTGCCGGAGGAGCGCGGTCACCTGGTAGGTGCCATGGTCTGTTCGGATACCGATCAAATATTTGCCATTGCATCTAACGGAGTGGTGATTCGCACGAAGGTCGATGAAATAAGGGCTTCAGGTCGCGACACTATGGGTGTGCGCATGATGCGCCTTGGTGAAGACACCAGTGTGGTTGCTGTTGCCCGTGGAGGCGAAGTCGATGAAGATGATCAAGAAGATCAAATGGATCAAGAAGGTCAAGTAGATCAAGTAATTGCAGTAGAGATTGAGGTTCCCGAAACGGAAGTAAGTGAATGAGCGGTCGGCGCGCACGCCTCTATGTCACCAGGTTTGATCCCTGGTCGGTAACAAAGGCTGCGTTCCTACTCTCACTTGCTATTGCCATTGTTCTCGTTGTTGCAGTATCGGTGGTGTGGTTCGTGTTGGATCGCACCGGTGTGATCGTGTCACTGTCGGGAACTGTCACCGATGTTGTCGGTGGAACAAGTGGCCTTGACCTTGTCACCACCCTTGGCTTCGGTCAGGTTATTGGCGCCACGTTGATCGTGGCTTCAGTTGAGATCGTTTTAGTCTCCGCGCTCGCCGGTTTGTTCACCATCATGTACAACTTGACCGTGGGCATCACCGGGGGAGTTGAAGTGGTCCTCAGCGAAGACGTATAGGAAGGCAGCACTCGTTTGTTCATCGAAATGTCACCCAAGAAGGGGTGAACACTTCCCAACTCAGGCTTAAGGTGAGAGTTATGAATGACATGACTCCTGAGTACTTCGAGAACGAGGAAGAACCCGAAATCGAGCGGGATCCCACGTCGCCGGTTTTCCTTGACGACCTCACCGATCTCGACGACGAATAACTATCTGTCACCTTTGACCTGAACCCCTTTCAGGGGAGTTGTAGTGGTCCTCAGTGCGGATCTTTCACCGAGGCTGTGTAGGCTCAGGCTGCTATTTCGGGCCCATAGCTCAGCTTGGTTAGAGCGCTTCCCTGATAAGGAAGAGGTCGATGGTTCAAGTCCATCTGGGCCCACCTTGTGACCACTGGGTGTGTTTTTTTCTGAAAGGCGGTATCTTCAGAACATGAAGAAACTCCTATTGCTCGTGGCGCTGGCGGGAATCGGTTATCTGGTGTACCGCCAGGTGACCGCCAACCAAAACGATGACGACCTCTGGTCGGAAATCGGAGCCGACCAAGACCTGCGCTAACCCCTCGGCTACTATTCCGCAGGTTGTAATAACCCACCCGGGGCTTTAGCTCAGTTGGTAGAGCGCTGCCTTTGCAAGGCAGATGTCAGGAGTTCGAGTCTCCTAAGCTCCACAGTTTGTGCCGGGATTTTTATCCGGAGTCTCATGTGCTACATCGTGCTACAGTAGCAACATGGCGATCGAGCGAATTAGCCACCGCACCCTGCGCAATGAAAGCGGCCGGATCCTTAAAGCTGTCGAACAGGGCGAGTCGTTTGTGATTACCAATAACGGCCACGAAGTCGCAACCATCTGTCCACTCTCAGACGATCCGTTCCCGGGACTCACGGTCACTCGGTCAGATCCACATTTCTCCTTCGCCACAATTTCCGCCCATGCGCGCCCTGACATGGAATCCAATGCCCAGATTCTGGAAAGCCTGCGTGGTGAGGGTTGATTATTTACCTGGACACATCCGCTGCCATTCCTTTAATTCGTGCAGAAGATTCCACATCACAAGTTCAGGATTACCTACAAGACCTGAGAGTTGATCAGCATTATGTGATTTCAGGGCGCATTATTGAGACGGAAATGCGTCGCGCAGCAACTCGTTTAGACATCGATCAATTTGAGGTGTCCTCCGTTTTACGCGGAATAGAGATCATTGAGATCACCCCGGCCATTTTTCGTGCAGCAGGACAAACTCCACCACCACACCTGCGCAGTCTTGATGCTCTGCATTTATCAACAGCGCTGGCAGCCAATGCTTCGGCCATGATCACCTTGGATCAACGTTTGGTGGAAGCATGCTCAGAGGTTGATCTTCCCGTGCTGGATATCAATATCCCGCGCGAGTACGTCAGGACCTGACATGAAAGTATTCACCCATGACAACTCAAGCGATTCTGCACACAAACCTTGGCGATATCACCGTTAATCTTTTCCCAGATCAGGCCCCGAAAACCGTGGAGAACTTCATCGGTCTAGCGGAGGGCACCATCGAGTGGACCGACCCACGGGGAGCCAAGTCCACCGCCCCTCTTTACAAAGACGTGGTCTTTCACCGGATTATTCCGGGTTTCATGATTCAAGGTGGCGATCCATTGGGCACCGGAACCGGTGGCCCGGGCTACAAGTTCAAAGATGAAACACATCCAGAACTCACCTTCGACAAGCCATACATTCTGGCCATGGCAAACGCCGGTCCCAACACCAATGGTTCACAGTTCTTCATTACTGTTGCTCCAACAACCTGGTTGAACTTTAAACACACCATTTTCGGCGAAGTTGCGGATCAACCATCACGCGATGTTGTTGACGCTATTGCAGCGGTGGAAACAGGTGCTCAGGATCGTCCCAAGTCTGATGTTGTGATTGCGTCCATTGACATTGTTCGTAGCTAAAGCAGTAAGAGTTTCACTCGGTGGATCCTGAGGTCCCAACCCCTGACGTACCCCGGTGTTATCGGCACCCAGATCGTGACACACGCATCAGCTGTTCACGGTGTGATCGGCCGATTTGCACCGAGTGCATGATTGAGGCACCGGTGGGTTTCCGGTGTCCGGAGTGTGCTGATTCTCGCAGTGTGCCCGCGGCTAAAACAGTCGCCGGCGGCAGCCTGATTCTTACCCCACGAGTCACGTACACACTCATTGCCGTCAATGTCGCGATCTTCGCACTGCAGTTTCTCCAAGGAGTTGATTCACTAGCCGTCGATTATGGCATGTGGCCCATTGGCATAGCAATGAATGACGAATGGTGGCGCCTATTTACCAGCGCATTCCTACACGGATCATTTATTCACATAGCATTCAATATGTACGTCCTGTTTTTCCTTGGGCCAACACTGGAAAGAATCCTGGGTCATGCGCGATTCCTGATTCTTTACATCCTTGCCGCTCTCGGCGGATCGGTTGCCTCTTACTGGTTCTCTGACATAAATACCGTGTCCGTGGGTGCATCGGGTGCAATCTTTGGACTCATGGGTGCCCTGGTGGTGGCGGGTAAGCGCCTGAAATATGACATCACCCAAGTTCTTGTGCTCCTCGGAATCAATGTCGTGATCGGATTTATTTCACCTTCGGTGGATTGGCGCGCCCACCTCGGTGGATTAGTTGTCGGCGCAATGGTCGCCGCCATCATGGTTTTCCCACCCAAGCGCATCCGGGTGGCGGTGCAAACTTCCGGGATCATTGGCTTCGCCCTGGTCCTGGTTGGACTGACACTTGTGCGCACTGCCCAAATTCAAGATTTCTTTGCACCGGTGACAGGTGCAATTGCGTGATCGTCTGAAGCATAGGGAATACTTGCGGCATGAGAGATGCCGTCATTGTCCAAACTGTCCGAACCCCCGTGGGAATTGGGAAACCAGAAAAAGGTGCCCTGAGCGCCATTCATCCAGGTGATCTTTCCGCCCACACCCTACGTGCACTCGTAGAGCGAGCTGGGCTGGATCCCGCGCACGTAGACGATGTCATTTGGGGATGCGTGGGGCAGGTTGGTGAGCAAAGTACGAATATCGCACGGAACTCGGTGCTCGCTGCGGGTTTTCCCGAGTCCGTGCCCGGAGTAACGGTGGATCGCCAGTGTGGTTCAAGCCAGCAGGCCATTGCTTTTGCCGCGGCGTCGGTGATCAGCGGTAACGCAGATGTTGTCATTGCTGGTGGTGTTGAATCCATGTCACATGTACCCATGTCTTCGAATATGGCCGGCGGCACCGGACCATTCAGTCCAGAAATGATCAAGCGTTACCCCGACTTGGTACACCAAGGAATTAGTGCGGAAATGATTGCGGAACAATGGAAGTTGCCACGACAGCATCTTGATGAACTCGCCGCAATATCCCAGCAACGTGCTGCGGCAGCCAGTGACGCGGGCTTGTTCAAGGCGGAAATCGCTGCGATTGATGGCGTGGATACCGATCAAGGGATTCGCCCGGGAACAACAGTCGAGTCACTTGGCGCCCTTAAACCAGTTTTTAATCCCGATGGTGTGGTTACAGCAGGTAATGCGTCGCAAATTTCCGATGGCTCTGCCGCAGTTCTAATCATGACGAGTGAACGTGCCAAGGAATTGGGCCTGACTCCCATTGCCCGGATTCACACCAATGTTATGGCCGGTGTCGACCCCGTGATCATGTTGACCGGTCCCATTCCGGCAACCGAAAAAGTATTAAAAAAGTCAGGACTGAGTCTCGGTGACATTGGAACATTCGAAGTTAACGAAGCATTCGCTTCTGTTCTCGGTGCGTGGCTCAAAGACACTGGGGCCGATCACGCACTCACCAATCCCAATGGCGGTGCAATCGCATTGGGTCACCCATTGGGCGCATCCGGTGCCAGGATCATGACCACCATGCTGCATCACATGCAGCGGGAAAATATTCGCTTTGGTTTGCAGACCATGTGTGAAGGTGGCGGCATGGCGAACGCCACAATAATTGAGCTGCTTTAAAACCCGATGGCGGTGCGTATCTCCGCCGGAAACGGCGTTGACTTACGCGTTGTTTGATCCACGTTTACATAGGTGATCGTGGCGGTGACCAGAAGTTCGTGGGTTGTTTCACGGAATATTTCGAACCCCAGATCCAGACTGCTGGTGCCCATACGAGTGCAGGCGACGGTAATCCGGAGGATATCGTCCATGACCGCTGAAATGTGAAAGTTGATTTCGGCCTTCACCACCACCGGATCGAAGTCGGTGGATCCAATATCCGTGGGCGGGTAGCCCACCATTCGGTAGTACTCGGTCATGGCGATATCGAAGAATTCCATGTACCGGGAGTTGAACACAATGCGTTGGGGATCAACCTCTGACCAACGAACCCGGTGAAGGTGGCCGGGCCAGGAGTCAATTTTCTCCCTAGCCGATTCGGCGTTCATAATCATCTACTCCTTCAAACTACAAACATGTAGTTCTCCACACCTGGGGATAACTCTGTGGACAGCCCCCATAATTATCCACAATTTAAGGGATACCCCGGTGTTTGGTGGGGGTATTGATGCCTGATGTGACAACTGGGGCGACTATTTCCATTTAGTAGCGAGTGCAAAACCCACCATGATGAAAGCGAAACCAATTCCCACGTTGACCAGGGCGTTGAGGCTGCCACCCACAGAGTTCATGAAGGGGACTTGGGGGCCGGCAATATAAAACACCACGAGATAGGCCAAGCCAATAATGAAACAGGCCACCATGGCGGGGGCGAGCCAATTCGGCGAGCCAATTCGGGCTACTTTGCGCTCACCCTTGCTGGGGGGTGGCGTGAATGCATCTTTCTTGCGACGCTTGGACTCTGGCACCGTGAACTCCCTCAGTTTCGACCACTCGTACATAGACATGAAACTCGGCCCGCGCGTGCGAGCCACTCCGTGATAGACCCTAGCCTGCCATACTCCACAATGTGAGCATGGGAGACAGTGAAAGTGGCACGGGCACAGACTTAGGCAGAGGTGCTGACGCAGCGCCTCGGATTCTGGTCATCGACAACTATGACTCCTTTGTATTCAACCTGGTGCAGTATCTGGCGCAACTTGGTGCGCAGGTCACCGTCAAACGCAATGATGAAGTCACGGTGTCTGAATGTCTCACCTATGACGGTGTCTTGATTTCACCCGGTCCGGGCACGCCACAAACGGCGGGTGTATGCCTTGGCGTTGTCAAGGAAACCAAAGGTCAAGTTCCCATATTTGGTGTCTGTTTAGGTCACCAGGTAATTGCTGAAGCATTCGGTGGCGAGATCCACCGGGCACCGGAACTGCTGCACGGCAAGACCTCGCAGGTGCACCACACCCAAAAGGGTGTTCTGCGCACATTGCCGCAGGATTTCACCGCAACTCGTTACCACTCACTCGCATTAAATCCTGACACTGTTCCCGCCGAACTTGAAGTAACAGGTAGCACGGAAACAGGTGTGATCATGTCCCTGCGTCACCGTGAGCTACCAATTGAGGGTGTGCAGTTTCACCCCGAGTCGGTGCTAACCGAAGGTGGCCACGAAATGCTGGCCAACTGGTTAGAGGACTGCGGATTCCCGCAAGCACGTGAACGCCTTGCAGATATTGAACCCGTTGTGATTTACGGGGCTGCGGTTTCCACTGGCTGAGGAACATCGGTGGGTTCCGGTACCGGCACCTCTGTCGGTGTCGGCGCAACTGTTGGCTCAGGTGTGGGAGTTGGCTCAGGTGTGGGTGCAGGAATCGACACGGTAATGGTGACAAGTGAACCGCGCTCCAATTGAGTGCCCGGCTGAGGTGACTGAGCCAACACAGTTCCCGGAGCAGTGGTTGCAGATTCCTGCTCCACCATCTGCGCAACAAATCCGGCCTGGGCAAGATCGCTGCGCGCTTGAGCCTCGGTAGCACCGGTGACAGCAGGTACTTCGACTAGACCCGATGACACAACAATGCTCACCGCACTGCCCGCGGGCAGCTGGGTTCCTTCACCGGGATCTTGGGATAGGACATAGCCGGCAGGTTGATTGGAGTCCTCCTCAAGGATTGTTCCCAATTCCAAACCGAAGTCAGACAAGGCAACACGAACATCGTCGAGTGAGGTCAAGCCCACCAATTGGGGTACGGTCGATTGCTCACGTCCTGTGGAGATTGTGACGTTAACAGCTTGGCCCTGTTCAATTGCTTCACCGGGTGCTGGTTGTTGTGCAATCACTGTTCCTACTGGGCGCTCTGATATTTCCGGTGTCTGTGCACCGAGGCGCAACTCGAATTCAGCGAGTGTTTCTTGTGCTTGTTCAATGGTGAGTCCGTCCAGATTAGGAACGTTCACCACACTGCCACTTTCCCCACCGATCAAGAACCGACCAATAGCGACCGCACCAATAATCGCGGCGGACACAGCAATCAAACTCAATACCCAGAACACCCCACTGTTCTTAGACTTTGTTCTCGTGGCGCCAGCTGCCGTTGCGGGAATAACTCCGGAGGCATCAAGTGGTGACATCATGGTTGTTTGATCGGAAACAATGGTGGGCAGAGCTGCAGTGACCGGGGACCCGGCAATGGCACGCTCCACATCTGCACGGAAATCACTGGCACTGGGATAACGGTCGTCGGTGCGTTTGGCCAAAGCCCGCAGCACAACGGCATCGATTTCCGGTGACACACCCGGATCGATCTGTGAGGGAGAGGCGGGCATTTCACTAACATGTTGATATGCAATCGCCACGGCTGAGTCTCCGGTAAAAGGAGGGCGGCCGGTGAGCAACTCGAAAAGAACAACACCGGCGGAGTAAAGGTCGCTGCGGGCATCGACAACTTCGCCGCGCGCTTGCTCTGGGGACAGGTACTGCGCGGTGCCCATAACAGCAGATGCTGAAGTCATGGTGGATCCGGCATCGTTGATTGCTCGGGCAATACCGAAGTCCATCACTTTGACATCGCCGGTGCGGGTGAGCATCACGTTCGCGGGCTTAATATCGCGGTGAACAATCCCGTGACGGTGCGCATAATCCAAAGCCGAAAGAATTCCTGCGGTAATTTCCAGGGCACGCTCAGGAAGAAGACGGCGACCGGATGCCAGCAATTGCCGCAGGGTCATGCCATCGACATATTCCATGACAATGTAGGGAACAACAACTGCGGGCTCGCCGTTGTCACCCTCGGGTTGCAAGGTGTCCTGCCCGGTGTCGTAAACCGCAACAATGTTGGGGTGGTTTAATGATGCGGCACTCTGGGCTTCCCTGCGAAAGCGAGCTTGAAAAGCGGGATCTTTAGCAAGATCAGGGCGCAAAATCTTAATGGCAACGCGGCGACCCAAACGCAGATCCCGACCCTCATGTACCTCAGCCATGCCACCGCGACCGATTACTTCACCGATCTCGTAGCGGTCACCGAGCATGCGAGCTTCGGTGTTGTCGTCGCTCCCGTTACTCACATTTCCTCCTACTACAACTTTCTTGCTGATTGATCATCCCACAGGCTGGCCTAATCCCTAACGTCCCAACACCGCTTCCATTACGGCTTTGGCAATTGGGGCGGCAAGACCGTTCCCGCTGACTTCCTCCGCACCGGATTCCTCAATGACAACAGCCACGGCAACTTTAGGTGCTGCAGCTGGCGCGAAACTGATGAACCACGCGACAGAAGGGGAATCGTTACCCGTTTGCGCTGTTCCGGTTTTCCCGGCAACACGGATTCCAGGAATGCGGGCGTTGGTTCCGGTGCCATTGTCCACCACGTTCACCATCATGTCGGTGAGAGACAGAGAGTTACTCGGTTTCATTGCATCGGCAAATTGCGAGGGCTCCGTGGTTTGCAGAATGGATAAATCAGGCCCGCGAATCTCTTGCACCAGATATGGGTTCATGGTGCGTCCACTATTACCAATTGCTGCGGTGACCATGGCCATTTGCAGGGCGGTGGCGCGAACATCGAATTGACCAATCGCTGACAAGGCAGTCTGCGGTGCATCCGGATTTTCAGGGAACAGAGATGTTGCCGCGCGCAACGGAATATCAAATCCCGTATCGAAACCAAATGCTTCTGATTGTTCCCGGATTGCCGCCGCACCGAGTTCATTACCCAACCACGCAAAAGCGGTGTTACAGGAAATTGCGAGTGCTTGCTCAAGAGTGACCTTGCCATTTGGTCCACACTCGCGGCCATTCCAGTTGCGCAACTTTTTGGTGGAGTTGGGAAGTTGATAAGTACGTGGTCCAGGCAGAATCGAATCAGCGGTGAATCGACCGGATGCCAGAGCCGCTGCCGCGGTCACCACTTTGAAAGTGGAGCCGGGTGGATTCAGGGCCACAATTGGACGGTTGAGTAATGGTTTATTGGGATCGGCTTCAAGCTCGGCGTAATACTCGCGAATATCCGAGGGGTTGTGGCTGGACAGCCGGTTCGGGTCAAAGGACGGCATTTGAACCGATGCCAGGATCCGGCCGGTGGCCGGCTCAATTGCCACCACAGCTCCACGCTTACCGCGCAACCCCTTGAACGCTGCCCGCTGCGCTGCAGCGTCGATGGTGGTGGTGACGGCACCACCGACCGGTTGGCGTCCCGACACCAATTGTTGAATACGGTCCACCGAGAAAATATCAGCTTTTCCATTCAGGATTCTGTTTTCCGTGCGCTCAAGTCCGGTGGCGCCATACACAAGGGAATAGAAACCGGTAACCGGGGCGTACAACGGCCCATTGTTGTATTCACGGAGATAAGTCAACGTGTTGCCAGTTTCCACCGACCGAGCAACCGGGTCAGAGGCAACAAGAATGGGACCACGCTCCCGGTCATATTCAGCCAGCAGGATTCGCTGATTACCTGGCCGATCACGGTAGTCACGCGCATTTATCACTTGGATCAAAGTGACGTTGACCAATAACGCCATCAGCAAAATACCGAACACAAAACTCAGTCGACGAATTTGCCTAGACACGTGGCACCACCTGGGTGAGGGCATCGTCTGGGGAGACTTGAGATGTATCGGGGCGGCGCGCTCGATCCGAGATTCGGAGCAACAAAGCAATGATGATCCAGTTCGCAATAAGAGACGAACCACCATAGGAGAGGAACGGTGTGGTCAACCCGGTAAGAGGAATTAACCCGGTGACACCTCCAATAATCACAAAAACTTGCAATGCCAAGGTAATGGATAAGCCTGCTGCAAGGAGTTGACCGAATGCATCGCGACACACAATCGCAATTCGGAATCCTCGCTCAATAAGGAGTGCGTACAGCATCAGGATCGCGAATACACCGGTAATGCCAAGTTCTTCGCCGAGAGCTGACACGACAAAGTCGGTGCTCGCGAATGGCACCAGGTTGGGAAACCCTTGGCCAAGACCAGCGCCCAGAATTCCACCATTGGCTAATCCATATATTGATTGCACAATCTGGTAACCGGTGGTGTCGGAGTACGCCCACGGGTCCAGCCACACGGTGACACGCGCCTGCACGTGACCGAATGTGGAATACGCGAAGTATGCGCCACCGACAAATAACACAAAGCCGATGATCAACCAGGATCGTCTTTGCGTCGCGATATACAACATGGAGACGAATAAGCCGAAGAACAACAAAGATGTTCCGAGGTCGCGCTGGAAAATCAGCACGCCAAGGGAAATGAACCATGCAATAACAATCGGTCCAAGATCCTTGGGACGGGGGAATCCAATACCAAGGATTTTTGTGCGCACGAGTGCAAGAGAGTCCCTGGTTTTCACCAGATATCCAGCAAAGAAAATCGTGATCAGGATTTTTGCGATCTCAGCGGGTTGAAAGGAGAAACCGCCAACGCGAATCCATAGGGTGGCGCCGTTAACGGTGGTACCGATCACCGGCGCCAGCGGCAACACCATGAGGATCAAACCAATGAGACCAAATGTGTAGGTGTAGCGCTGCAATCGTCGATGATCACGTAACAGGATCAGTACCGCGCAGAACAGAATTCCGGCTACAGCGAACCAGGTCAACTGCGAATACACGTCCGGTGTCGGTGCGGGTGCGCTATTAAGTTGGGCCCGCCGTGCATCGGCGACATCAAGCCGGTAGATCATGATCAGACCGAGAATTGTCAGTAGTGTGCCCACGGGCAAAAGAATGGGATCTGCATAAGTTGCCCGAAGGCGCACCACAATGTGCATGGTGACAGCAATGACCAAGACAGCGATCGCGGTGATCCACAACCGAGGTGGTGTGCCTTCACCGGTAGCCCAACCCACCTGCAAAATGCCCAGCACGCCAATGAGCCACGCGAAAATAATCAGTACGAGTTCTACATTTCTTCGGGTTCGCACTATTGCAAGCTCCCCGGACACCCCTGTGGGGGAATAAGTGCTTGGCAATCCTGTGCTCGAGACTGCAGCTCGGCAACGATTCGCTGCGCATCAGGGTAATCGGCTGCTGGAATTCCCTTGCTCACCAGTTCCTGATCAAAGAGTGGAAGGGCTCCTACCATGAGGCCCGTATCAGTATCAAGTGAGCCCAATTCGAAACCGGCAAAGCTTCCCTGCACACCGTTATAGATCGCAACGGTCCCCGTACCGGCACTGCCATTGACGGAGACGTACCACTGCGAGGTTAACCACTGCTGGAAACCAAAGAGTGAACCGAATGTGATTGCTGCAATTACCAGAACCGAGGCAACAATCCCCACCACTCTTTTTGTGCGGGCCCGTGAGTCAATTCGCATTTGTTCAGCGAGTTCTCGGTCATAGCGTGCTTGCTCGGCAGCGGGGACAATCAACTCTGAGTCAATCAACACCTGCGGTGCGGTTTCTGGACCACCCTCGATCGGGGCGGGCGTATCGGGTCGGTCAGGATCGGGTTGGGCATCGTCAGGGAATCGAGTATTTGGCAGTTGCAATCGAACCCGAGGCTCACCAGCAGCACCCACCACAACCGGTGGAGTCAGCGGTAATTCCTCACCGGCGGGACGGTCCACGACATCGGCGACGACAACCGTCACATTGTCGGGTGCGCCACGCTCCAGCGCCAGGTCAACAAGGCGGGTGACAACTCCGGTTGGTTCACCACCATTAAGGACAAAGGCGATCTCGTCGTCGCTAACAACGCCGGAAAGGCCATCGGAACACAGTAAGTACCGATCGCCCGCACGTGCCTCACGCACGGAGAGGTCCGCCTCCACCGGATTAATACCGTCAAGTGCGCGCATCAACAACGAGCGGCGCGGGTGCACCGCTGCTTCTTCTTCGGTGATTCGACCAGAGTCCACCAGTGTTTGTACATAGGTGTGATCATGGGTCAACTGCACAAGTTCGCTATCACGCAGCATGTAGGCACGTGAGTCACCCACGTGAACAACAGCAATACGACCACCCAGCCAATACAGCCCCGTAATTGTAGTTCCCATACCGGTGAGCGCTGGGTCTTCAGCAATGATTTCACCGATTGCTTCACCGGTACGGTCAATACATTCCGCAAGAGCAGTCAAAACATCTGCATTAATCGGCGGGTGAACATCAAGATCAGCAACCGTGGCAATCGCAATGGAAGATGCAAGTTCACCTGCGGCGTGACCACCCATGCCATCGGCCACTAAAAGCAAACGCGGCCCGACATAACCGGAGTCTTCGTTTCCTTGACGCACCAAACCAACGTCACTTTTGGCGGCGTAACGCAATCCAAGGTGCGGGGTGGTGGGAGCAGGCATAACTATCTAATCCCGACTACTTCTGAATCTGCATGGTGCTGCGACCAATGCGCAATGGCGCACTAACAGGCAACACGGTTGGGGTGGTAATGCGAACACGATCAATCCATGTGCCATTGGTGGAACCGAGATCCTCAACAACCCAAGAACCCTCGGATTCATAAACACGTGCATGGCGACTAGACGCGTAGTCATCGTCAATCACGATTGTCGAATCAGGTGCTCGACCAATGGTGACCTGCTGACCTTCCAGTGGGACAACAGTGCCAATCAGTGGTCCATCAATAACAACAAGTTTGGTTCCCCGCACCTTCTGCTTGCGTGCAACACGCGGGGGCTTGGGTGGCTTAGGTGCTCGTCTACTTTTTGCTCGAGTGCCATTCACACCACCAACACCTTCAGCAGGTTGGCGGATATCTCTGCGCAAAACCAACACGGTGGCAATAACAAATGCCCACAACAAGCCGAGGAAGGCCAGTCTCACGATTGTGAGCGCAAGCTCCGACACGACTCAGCCGCTCCGAAACACCATGGAGGTTGCTCCGATTTGAACAACAGCGCCGTCGACCAAGGCAACTTCGGTAATGCGCTCTCCGTCGATGAATGTTCCGTTAGTGGAATTCAAGTCACGAAGATAAATGGTTTGTCCTAAAACAATTTCGCAGTGATTGCGTGAAGCACCAGGGTCTTCTACGCGAATATCAACATCGGTTCCGCGACCCAAACGGGTCACCGCGCGCACCAGTGGGTACGCGGATCCGCCAACTTCCAGACGTGGCTGCCCGGTAACCGCAACACCCCCACCGGCGGCACTTACCTCTGCACGAGCCTCCGAGCGAACCCGGAAAATTCCGGTCTCAAGATCTTCGTCTTCACCCAATGTGACCAAAGCCGCCCCCAGCAGGGTGTACCGCTGCTCCGCCGAATAGTCCTTGACCAAGGTGGCCAACTCGGAGCACAGAGCGTCCTTGAACACGGCCAACCGCTTGTAATCGTGGGTAGACAACTCAATATGAAAGATATTGGGAACCACGGTGCGATCCCGGTCAATCACTGCCGCCCGGTCATCAATTTCCCGCTGCAGGGCTGCGGCAATCTCCACCGGCTGCACCTCAGCCTTGAAGGCCCGAGCAAATGCGCCACTGACCATTCGGTCGAGTGAATCCTCGAACCGCTCCAATATGCCCACATAGAGATGTTACTTGTTCCACTCGCCTATCCCGTGCACCCATGTATCGAGCCCATGCATCGATATACATGCACCTATATATAGGTGTGTGTGCCGACATATGTCCAAGCCTGTAACCTTGCCTCGCTCCACTTGGAGCACAGCGCGAGTGGCGGAATAGGCAGACGCGCACGGTTCAGGTCCGTGTACTCGAAAGGGTGTGGGGGTTCAACTCCCCCCTCGCGCACGGTGATCCCCTCACAAAATGTGGGGGGATTCGTGCTTCCTGAATGCAGATGAAGGACCCTCGCAGGCCGGTCTCAATTTCGTCTGAGTTACCGTTATTACATGAGCATTCGGTCGCGTCGTGCGTTGTCAATTGTTTCATCTTTCGCTTTGGTCTTTGGGCTAACAGCAATTGCGGGTGCTCCTGCCCGTGCATACACAATGGCCGAAATAGCACGAGGCGTTTGCGTGTTGCAGAAACTTCCCGATGCGCCAGCAGCACCGGCGCTTTCCGTGGGACCAGAGATTGGTTGGAATGCCGGACTGACCGGAGTGGTTCCCCCAGCGGCACCGTTGTATCGGTTGTGGGACATGAAGGTGGCGTGGAATGACATCAATCCAGCCCCGGGAGTTTTTAATTTCACCGAACTTGATCGGCGGATCGCACTGGTGAACAGTTGGGGAGCGCGCCCGGTTTTGGTGCTGGGTTTGACTCCGACGTGGGCATCGACAAACCCTGGGGCAGGCAATGGAATCTGGGGAGCAGGATCCGCCGCACCCCCCACATCAATGGATCACTGGCGTGCATATGTCACAGCGGTTGTGAATCGATACGGCGGCCAAATTGCAGCTTATGAAGTGTGGAATGAAGCGAACCTCACCACATTCTGGCAAGGTACCCCGCAGCAGATGGCGGAGATGACATCTATTGCATCTCAGATCATTGGCGATTCAGCAATAGTTATGTCACCCTCGGTCACTACACGTTTGGCCAGCGGTGCTCGCTTCATGAAGCCGTTTATTGATGCGCTCACTGTTGGACCGAGTGGAATTGATGTGTGGACGATTCACACTTACCCCAAAGGTGATGCAGGTCCCGGACCTGAAGCTGCTGCGCAAGCCCGTCGCGATGACATTGTGCGCTGGCAAAAAGCACTTGTTGAAGCTGTGGGGCCCACATCTGTGTGGCTGACAAAGCAGGTGTGGGATACGGAGGTGAACTTTGGTTTACGCGGACCAGGAGCCAGTCCAAAAACTGACTACTCTGATGCGGATGGTGCAACACTTTTGCAGTTGGCGTATCGCGACTCGCAAGCTCTAGGCATTGATCAAACATTCTGGTACGAATTCACTGGTTATCCCTATGACCTACTCGGCGTGCAGTTCACCCCACAAACACCACAGATTTTTAACACCTGGAACCAACTTCCTGCGTATTTGCAAGGGCAATTAGCTCAGCAGAAAGCAGGTCCGTCCTGTGAGCAGGTAGTAGCGCAGACAATTCCTGATCCGGCAATCACGATTATTGGTGAGCGGGGAAAGGGGAGCGATTACCGCAGGATCAAAGTCGATATCACCACCAAAGGAATTGAAGAAGGAACCAAACTGGTCCCGTACATCCGCTTCCCGGGTCAAACTACCTTTACCGCTGGATCAGCTCGTGTCACGATCGATGAGAACGGTGAAGGATCCTGGCAGCGAAAGACTGGCAAGAGGGTTACCGTGTATTTGGCTACCGAAGATGGATCGGTGAAATCAAACCGAGTCACTATTCAAAGCCGCTGATCTTAGGTAGTTACTAAAAGTCATTTCACTATCAAGTCTTGATCGATTGCAGATATCTTGTTGACGACCCTCGTGAAAGATTGAATCGTTAGCAGGCGTACCATGAAAGAGGAAAAGGCCATTTAAAGATTTAAGAGTTGTCGCTCTGGGCCTATCATCCACATTGAGGTGTCCCATGAGGACCAAAGCAGTATTTACCCTTTCGATCATTTGCGCCCTTGTTGTCGCAACAGCTACACCGGCGTCCGCAGCACATGAGACTCCGATAACAGTCACTCTCACCGGAGGGTCTCTCTCCATCACTGTCCCCACTAGTTCCGTGGATCTAGGTAGTTGGGTAAACACGGTGGGGGAAGGCACCATTAGCGGTCCACTGGGTGAAGTGCGAGTGCTCGATGCGCGAAGTGCCGCTGCAGGTGCCGGCTGGGTGGCGAGTGTTATCTCCACCGCACTCACTCCACTATCGGGACCGACAATCGGAGCGGCTGCGATTGGCTACACCGTTGGTGCCATTACCAAGGTGGGCACCGCAACCTACACAGCACATGACCAGGTATCTCTGGTCGGCGTCGTGCCGGCGGTGACCGCGACGGGCATCACTGGTGACAATTCCGCCACTTGGAATCCCACGATTAAGGTGACGATAGCCGTAGGCCTGGTGGCAAATGTTTACTCGGGAAAAATTACACACTCCGTCGTTTAATCCCATGTTTCGCTCTGAATGGCTGGGATTTTTTCGTGTGATTGCGCTGGTCGCAATTGTTTTCGTTGTCGCGCCCAGTTCACCGGTTGTCGCCGAAGATGCAGATCAAAGTGTTGCCAGCATAGGTATCAGGATTGTTGATGCCCCTCCGGAACTTTCCCGGGATCCACGCGCAGGGCTTTACATCATTGATCACGTTGCTCCAGGTACAAGTTTCGAGCGACGACTCGAGGTGTCAACCACGGCCAAATCGCCAATGCCGGTTGATCTGTATGCCGCCGCCGCAACTATTGAAGATGGAACATTCGAAGGTGCGCGAGACCGAACACTGAATAACGTGTCAACTTGGATATCTGTAACACCTGCATCAATTGATATCCCGGCAGAAGGTGTCGCGACGGCAGTCGTCAGCATTAACGTCCCTTCTGATGCGGCACCTGGAGAGAAATACGCGGTTGTGTGGGTTGAGACCCGCTCAACGACTGGCGGCGAAGGTGAGCTCGGCCTAACCAGCCGTGTCGGTATTCGGGTGTACTTGTCCGTTGGACCCGGCGGGCCACCCGTCGCAGACTTCGTGATCGAGTCACTGAATGCAGAACGCTCATCATCTGGTGCACCGGTGGTGACGGCAACCGTTCGTAACACGGGCGGGCGGGCACTGGATCTCAGCGGAACACTCACACTTCGCAACGGACCGGGCGGGCTCAAGGCGGGCCCATTCCCAGCCCAACTTGGCGTCACATTGGGGATCGGTGAGACCGCACCGGTGAGAGTGGATTTGAACCCCAGACTTCCTTCAGGGCCGTGGGATGCAGAGCTTACCCTTGCCAGCGGTCTCAATGAGCGCACGATTTTTGATGCCATAACATTCCCCGGCTCTAGCCAATCGTCCTCGGACGAGGGTGAACGCACGATGCCGGCGTGGATCTTGCCAGTGGTGGGCGTCTTCGTTGCATTCCTTCTGGCCTGGATCGTGGGGCTTGGCTGGGTTGTGTTCCGGCGTCGCCGTAAAGCGTGACTCGCTCCTACACTTAATCACGTGAGGCAAGCAGGAACATTGCTGGACCATTGGGGTTCTCGATATCGATAACCCCATAGGTGAGATTTTCAAATCCGAGAGTTCGCAGTACAAACTCGATGTCATCCTTTTCCATCCACATCGCGTATTGACGCGGTCCTCCCGCAAATCGATTCGTGATGGTTGCATCGGCATATTCATGTCTGTGTAAATGAAAGTCTTCGCCATGCCAATTGATTTTTTCATCATGAGTGGGGCTCATACGACTCGCAACTTTCGGTGGCAACGCCTGCGAGGAATCAAAGTAGTGAGTATGGAGGAAGACTCGGTTGGTATGAGTACTGATTTGTTCGAGTAGACCAATGGGATCGGGTTGGTGATACAGAATGCCGCTCGCCCAGATGATGTCGTAGTGAGAAGAGTCTTGTTCGAGAAACTTGTGAATGTCGCCGTAAAGGAATCTGGCTTGGAGGTTAAGGAGTTCCTTCACAATCAGACACTTCAAATATGCGGTCTGGCTCCCCTCGACGGCGATCACCGAAGCGGCACCCGCTTGTTCGATCAGCGCAGTTTGATAAGCCTCAAATGGACCTAGCTCAAGGACGGACATCCCTTGCAAACCGTTTGGCAAGTGAGACTCAACCCACGTGACCCTCGGGTCA
>JAGYJP010000030.1 GCA_018402075.1 Candidatus Nanopelagicales bacterium
ATCGATGCAGGCACGCGAAACTGTGTCACCGAGGTTGTCAGGGGAAGTGGGATGACTCCTGTGTGTGGTCCGATGCAGGGAATCGAGCATCGGGCGATGAGTTTATGGTGACGTTCGGCGTTGTCACGAACTCGACTCCAGAGCCGCGTTCTCGGCATCGCGGATCCTAGGGATCGGGCCGACCTTGCGCGGCGAGGATGACAGGCACCGACTTATGAAGGGTTGATCGGAGGACGAGCGAGTCCATGACGACAACCCATCGATGGCAGGTGCAGGCCTTGAGCGGCGCCAGACAGACAACGCACCGATCGCCTTCGGATTTCGAGCGGGGATAACTACGATCCAGTCACGCACACCTTGAGTCGGATCAACAGGTCCAACGGCCAATCGGTGGCGAAGGGGGGGTAGATCGGGCCGGATCGGTCACGTCAGTGCTTTCGTCAGGGCCTGCCGAATTCGGTGACGTACGGTCGAGACACGGAAACGCCCGTGAGCGCAGGCTCCATGTCGCAATGACGTGACCAACAGGGCGGCAGCGACGTCATTGCAGGAAACCACCGGGTGACAGCTGCGAAGTGAGCGAGGTGTGCCGGCAGCTGGTAGCAGTCTCCACTGGCTTTGGGTGAGCGATCCAGTGATCGCACCGGTAGTGCCTTGGAGACAACGTGCCAGCAGCAGTGGTCGTTCGAATAAGAACGCTGGGCGATGGTAACGCGGGAGGGAGTCAGGTTTGGGGTCCGGATCGTGATGATTTGACAAGAGTCTGGCAACGGGGTCCATCTGAGGAGAGACTGCGTTCAGTGGACGAGTTTCCCAGGGACTTTCAACCTGACCTGTTTGCGCGAACTTGAACGCAATCCAGTTCTAAAAGTCGCGCACTTCAGCCCGGATATCGCTAAAGATCGCTGCAGTCCGCAGGCGGCGGCGGCGACGTACTGCATTTCGGTTACCACGAGCGTCGCGCCACTCTGCGGTGGCCAGCATCCAAAGGAATTAGGAGGGACCGTGGCAGTCATTGAGGAATGTCACGGCCAAAGACGCTTTCCCTGCGGGTGCGGCATGTCAACTTCGGTGATGTAAAACGTCGGATACGTTGAGCGATCCACTTACGACCGGAACGATGACGTTCTCCAGACAGCTTCTATCTCTGGACACCGGTTTTGACCGCATCGAGTAGCCGACAGAGAACATGACGGCGATCCCCGCGACCGGGATGTCAACCGGGGTCTGAACACGGGTCAGAACGTCCGAGAATGTTTCAACTCGGGCCTGAATTGACCACGGCCCATCACCCGGTGGTTCGATAAGCAATCAGTTCGCCTCGAATCAGCAAGGGGGCATCTGAACGTCCGCGTACTCGCCGCGTCATGAGCTGGTGACCTGGGGGATCCAACGACCGGCGGGCCAACATGGAACAAGACGGGCGGATATGGAAGTGAAGGACCGGCGAACCGATAATGAACCTGGATCCCCGTCGCGCAGGCCCGGCGAGCGGATGCTCATCATCGACGCGCGAGCGAACTCGGTAAATCCTCAAAAGTCCACTCGTCATGGCGAACGACCACGTTTGAATCAACAACGGATAGGAACCTGGGAACCCGTCCAACGGACCCGTTACGAAAGGGCCGATACGACGGCTCGGCGGAGGCATCCCATGAAATCAAGGTGTCCACGGGATTGTCCCGGGCAAGTTCCCGTCAGACTCGGGGACAGCGGTGGACAGCAACAAAAGTAACGGGCGGATGGCTGATAAACGAGCAGAAGCATCAAACACCAGTCGCGATGATCGGCCGCGTCCAGATCGATCTACGCCCCAGCGGAGCTCCACCCGGCCACAAACTGCCCATGACTGCACCGAGTTGGGCCGGCGCGATCAGAAAAACTTACGGGCCCGAGTTCAGGTAGATGGAGGAGACATAGGTGAGATCGTGAAACGCCAGAAGACTGCCGACCATCAGCGGCCACATCATTACCCCTGGTGGAAGGCGGGCGCAGCGCGGTCAGCCGGATACGTTGGGCCGCTCAAACTCAGCCTTTTCATACATGATCAGAGCGAAAATCGCTACGACGAATACCGCACTCCGAAAGCGAGTATGACCATGGTGGCCTAGCACCGAGTCGACAGTACTCCTGCCCACCGTCGAAGTGACGCAGGGCGAGGATTGACCAGCATTGACCCCGGATGGATCGCCACGCGTGATCCCGGTCCAACACGGTCCGTAACCCAGGCAATGACGACGATAGCGGCGATAGCCCAGCTGGTCCATCGCCAGTAACCGACGAGCGAGACGAAGGTACGCTAGCGAGAAGGTGAAACGATCGAATCCAAAGAGGCGACATCAGGATCGAGCGGTAGGGCCCGTCGCTGTCTGAAGACCTTTCCAGGGTCACCTGAATGATGATGGCGCCAGCCGCGGGCGACCGATGATCAACATCTTTCACCCTCCGAGGCAGCACCCAGCACCATGGAACAACCCGCCACCAATGCCGCCGCTCCGAATCAGGTCCCCGCGATCGTCGGCGATGAAGACCACGGGACGCGATACCGCAACCAAGGCCTGCTCGGTGCGCCGCATCTGAAATGACGAGGTCAAAGGCGACAAGAAAGGGGGGTCCGCAGCGTAACGACCAGCAACGGTGAGTCCGACGAGACCGAGATGGCGAGTAGACCCGTCACGGTGCGTCGCATTTGACACGCCAACGAGCTCCTGGCCCCGGCACGGATTACGGCGCTGGTGGATCACGGTCCAATTCCATCTTGAGCGGTAAGGGGCATGAAAACGGACAAACACACTTCACCCGGAATCGGGGGACGGAGCCGCGATTAATCGTTGGCCAATGCTGGAATAACGATCAAGAAAATCGGGGGTGATCTGATCCCATCCCCAACAAAATGTGACGGCCCCGTGACGGCTAACAGGACACGAGCTTGCACTGCACGGGTGAACACGCATAAATCCTGACAAAACCAGAGTCGTTGAGTGACTCACCTTGGTCAACAGTCCCAGAAACCAGCCACCGGCAAAACGCCAGAAGTCAACCCGAAGCGCGCACCGTGATGGGGACGGAAGAATAACGGTTTTCTGATCCAAAAGGTGCTGGCGGGATAGGTTTCGATGATGACCAAACAAACCCGGGACTTCGACCGCCAGACACAAACCACCATCGCAGACGGAGATGGACCGCCAACCGAACCAGATCAGATGGCGACACATGGTGACCGGCCCTAAATCAGTCACCGCAACAAATCGCCCAAAACGGTGATCCAAACAGCTTTGCGAAGGAAATGACGCCAATAGCCGGTTAATGAAAAACATGACGCGGGGCGAAGTCCCATGGAACACGTGGAACCCGTTTGGGAAAAACGGTCTCCAGAAATTCGGGGTATCGAATATGAGGTTCCTGACGGGAGGGACATCGTTTGACTGAGCGTTCAGGATCGTAGAGCGACAGCGACGCTTGCGTGCAGGTCGATGAGATATCTCCTTTATGCCGATTAACGTGGATCATGCGCATTTCGCGGAATTTGGCGCATCTGTCAAGGAAGCTCTCCGATCACGACAGAGATTGTAGGAAATGATGACGGTTCGCGTGATGTCCAGATTTAGCCATTTTCATTGACCCGATTGAGGCCGTGAAAATCGGACGTTCTGGCAACAGGCCCATTTACAGCATGCACTGCCGGCGGAGACATTCTGGGGTTTGGGCTGACCGGCTGAACCACGTTCGGCTTGATGTCCGTGCCCGACATTGCACAGGGGACCAGGACTGTTTTCACGGTCTGTGATGGATGGCCGGAAGTAGCAACGCGGTTCCACCATCACGACGGTGAAACGCATCATTCATTTGATCCGGGGACTTTCGGTGAAGAAATCAAGACGAACCAAAGGTGACCTGAAGCCCATTTATACCCTCTTCCAGGATGCCTGAGTCGTTGATAAGAAAATGGGCGATACCCAATCACGTATCATCACGCAGGGAGAACGCGGGAAGAATCCCTCAACTGACGCGGCAAATACGGAAAGTGAGTCCAAACTCGGTGACCTCGAGATGCTTACACACCTCGACCATAGGTTGGCCCTCACCAAGCATCCGGTCAGCCTCCCGCAACTTACGAACAATCTGCTCCGGCGTGTGATGCCTTCTCTTCATATCGTCGTCCTCCTCGCCCATAAAGGCAATCGTGGACTAACACAAAGCTGGCTCAGAAAACAGGGGTCAGGTCACTAGTGCTTCTGGTAGGAAATTGTTGAACGACCTGTCTAACATTTTGTCTAACAATTCACACTGAAATGCCCTGAAACAGGGTGAATCACTATGCGCACATGCTGACAAAACCCATGAGGCGTTGTGATGCATAGTGACTCACCTTGCAACAGTCGACAGACACTCGTAATGCGTAGGTCCGGGGTTCAAATCCCCGAGGCGGCTCCATTGTGATGTCTCAGGACATGCTTATCGGATGTCTCGAGACATCCTTATTTTTTGAACTTGTATCCCTTGGGCATTCCGCCTTTTCTGTGTCCGGGTCTGGGTCCGGGTTTCGCGCCGCGGGGTTGGCTGTTTTTGTCGGGGTTGATGGTGAGTTCGCGAAGGATTTCTCCGGTGTCGCGGTTGATGACGATGACGTGTAGGTCGTGGATGAGCATGCGGATGGGTGTGCCTGCGTGTTCCATGCCGAGTTTGATGTGGTGCAGGCGTCCTCCTCGTCGCAAGGTGACTGATCCTGTTGCGTGGATGGTGTCGTCGCGGATGCGGAAGTGTCTTGTTGTGTTGTGGTCGGGGATGGCTTTTGCTCTGGCTGTGTAGGCCTGGGTGGGGGTTTTCCGGTTCAGTGCGCGGTGGGGTCTGCGGGTGTTGTAGTAGTCGGTGAATTCGTTGAGTTGGTGTTGGAGTTCGGTCAGGTTGCTTGCTCGTGGTCGTGCGGTGAGCCAGCGTTTGAGTGTTTGGTTGAGGCGTTCGACTTTTCCTTGTGTTTGGGGGTGGTTGGGTGTTCCGTTCTTTTGGTGAACGCTGAGGTTGAGGAGTTCTATTTCAAAGGCGTTGGCTCCGCCACGATGTCTGGTGGTGAAGACGAATCCGTTGTCGGTCAACGTGGATTGGGGTGTGCCGTAGGTGGCGCAAGCGGCACGGAAGGTGGTCAACACGATTGCGCCGGTGACGGGTTTGTGGGCGGTGGCGGAGATGAGGAATCGGGAGTGGTCGTCGAGCCAGAGGAGAATTTCCGCGTCGTGTCCGTTGGCTAGGCGCCAATGGGTGAAGTCTGATTGCCAGGTTTCGTTGGGCAGGTCAGCTTCAAATCGTAGGTAGGTGCGGCGTGGGCGTTTGCGTGGTTCGGGAGTGATCAGGCCGGCGCGGGTCAAGATGCGCCAAATGGTTGTTACTGCTGGTGGCGTCTTCATTTCGGTGGTCAGTGCTGCATGGATGGAGTGCGGACCGGCGTCGGCTCCGTAATCGATGAGTTCCTTACGCAAGGTCATGATGCGTTGGACTACCGCTGGTGGCGTGGTGCGGGGATTGGTTTTGGGTCGTCGAGATTGTGGCTCGAGTGCTTGCCATCCTCCTGTCCGCCACGCTGCTAGGAGCTGTGCGACTCGAGGCTGCGAAAGCCCGTAGAGCCTGGCCACCTCCCTTTGAGACTTGCCTGAGAGAACTGCTTCAACGACCACTCGATGCTTTGACATGGCCAAAAGGCTGTCAAAGTTGACTCATCCAAGTGATAAGGATGTCGTGGGACATGCGATAAATATGTCGTGAAACAGGGCACGGAGGCGGTCTCAGCCGACATGCTTATCGAGTCCTACGCAAGAGCAGTCGGGTCCCGAGTTTAGTTCACAGGTTGTTTAATGGCGCGGGCGCAGTTCTTGATTCTTTCAAAGATGGGCGTGAGTTTGCCGGAACGGGCCCACGGCCGAGGTCCTCATCCATAGGATTTCCAGTCGTAGAACACTCGTCTGGTGGTATTCCCATCGATTGCCCGTTCAAACGCTTTTGTAGAGAGAAAAACGATTCCATTGCAGGTCGCGGGACCTCAACGGCCATGGCTCCAAGATCGAATGTTCTGGTGTTAGTTGTCTAAGGTTATCTTTTATCTCTGAGTGATTGGCCCTGATTTGGGTTTCGTGGCGGCGGACGGTTGGGCGAAGGGTGGAGATCTAACTCCAGGGTAATCTTATCGGTGATGGCGACAGTGAACGGTTTCGGGGATCGCCCAGTCAGGCGAGGGTTGCTGCACCATTGCTTTGACAACTGGTTCGGTAAACAGGGAGCGGCCGAGCGATCGACTCTGGTCCGACCGCAGCTTCGATGCGTGATGTCTCAACCGGCGACATGGACAGG
>JAGYJP010000031.1 GCA_018402075.1 Candidatus Nanopelagicales bacterium
TGCCTATTCCGCCACCCGGACAGGGTTGCCGCTTTCACGGCGAATCGTAACTATACCGATCGGGATTTGGGCGGGGAATGGGTAGTCCATATGATTCCCGCAAGCAACCGCGATTTGGCTTGACCGCGAACTAAATGCGTGCAGGTGGCATGATCTCCGTATGGGCGAAGTCATTGACCTCACTGCGGCATCGCGCGCGGTATTGGAAGATGACGTTGTCGAGTTGACCCGAGGGCTTATTCGCATAGATTCCAGCAACTGGGGTGATTCGGCCGAGACTGTTGGCGAAGCAGAGGCAGCGGATTATTGCGCAGAGAAGTTACGTGAAGTGGGGTATGACCCGGAGGTTGTTGTCACTACATCAGATTCGCGTAGGGGTGTGGCACTGCGAATCCCAGGAACCGATTCAGGTGCCGATGCCATTGTGGTGCACGGACATTTAGATGTTGTGCCTGCCATGGCGGGTGATTGGACGCACCCACCGTTTGCTGCCGAAATTGATGCCGGTTTCATTTGGGGTCGTGGTGCTGTGGACATGAAGAATATGGATGCCATGATCTTGGCAGTGGTTCGCCATTGGGCTCGGGAGGCGATTCGCCCGCGCCGGGACACGATCATTGTCTTTTTCCCGGATGAAGAAGCCGGAATGCAACACGGATCTCAATGGTTTGTGCGCAATAGACCAGATATTTTTACAGGCGCCACCGAGGCGATTGGCGAAGTCGGTGGCTTTTCTCTCACCATTCGAGACGACCTGCGGTTGTACCCCATCCAAACGGCGGAGAAGGGAATTCGCTGGCTTCGATTAAGAGCGGCCGGCAAGGCTGGACATGGAAGCATGATTCAGAATGACAACGCGGTCACAGAGCTGGCACGAGTGGTCACTCGAATTGGTGACCACAAGTGGCCGATTCGACGCACGAAGACTGTCGATCAATTCTTGGAATCACTTTCTCAAACCTACGGTGTTGAGATTGATCCAACAGACTCTGCCGATGTCATTCAAAAACTGGGCACTCTTGGTCTATTGGTGGGAGCGACTTTGCAGAACACGGCTAACCCATCCATGCTCAATGCTGGTTATAAAGTAAATGTGATTCCCTCAGAGGCATTTGCACACGTTGATGGACGCGTGCTACCAGGTTATGAGAACGAATTTGATGAAACCATCAAGCAATTAGTCGGTGACCGTGTTGACATGGAGTGTTTGAACAGTGACATCGCCATCGAAGCGCCGTTCGACACTTTGACGGTAGATTTGATGGCAAGCGTTTTGCGACAAGAAGACCCGGGTTCAGTAGCAGTACCGTACATGATTTCGGGTGGCACAGACGCAAAAGCGTTGAGTGCCTTGGCAATCAATTGCTACGGTTTCTCGCCGTTACAGATGCCTGCCGGATTAGATTACTGGAGTCTTTTCCACGGGGTCGATGAACGTGTCCCGGTCGAAGGTCTGAAGTTTGGTGTGCGGACCTTGGATCGTTTCATGCAGCAGGTGTGAGGAAGCCGCTCTACTCAACATCCCTTGGGAACTCGAATTATTTTGCGTCTAATGCGCACCTTTTTCCGACCATCACGATAAATGCGTGTTTGGTCCAACTCCCAGCGACCTCGTTCGGCCTTGAAGGTAAGTAGTTCTCGAGTTTCCTCGAGACCAGTCTCTCGTGAAAAAAACAACTCCCGAAATTCCCAGACAGATTGATTCATGTTATGTGTCACATGCCCTCCCATGGGTAAGAAAGAAATAATAAAAAACCAATGGGAAGTTGATCACCGGCGCTGAGCCCAGCCTGCCTCTGGGTAACCCATGGGCGGCTCCGATACGTCGTCGAGCGCTGCTTGGATTTCTTCTGGGAGCGTGAGTTCGTTGCTTCCGAGAACAAGTACGAGCTGTTGCGCTGTTCGAGCTCCCAGAATTGGGGCAACCACCCCGGGGCGATCGCGCAGCCAGGCCAATGCAACCTCGGCTGGACTTGCACCCAGTCCCTCAGCTGCAGTGGATAGAGCATCAACTATTCGCTTGGCTCTTTCATCTCGATAGGCATTGACAAATGCACTTGTGTCAGGGTGAGCTCCGCGCGAGTCAATAGGAATGGAGTGGCGATACTTTCCGGTGAGTACTCCGCGGCCAAGTGGTGACCAGGGCAGTAATCCGATTCCAAGAGACTTGGCAGATGGAACAATCTCCCGTTCTACTCCACGCTCGAGGAGGGAATACTCCATTTGAGTTGTGATAATCGGGTTACTCCCTTTAATGCTCTGAATTGTGCAAGCTTGGGAGGTTTGCCAACCGGAATAATTTGAAACTCCAATGTATCGGACTTTGCCAGATGCCACAGCAGAGTCCATCGCGTGAAGGGTTTCCTCGATTGGAGTTAGTGGATCCCATGCATGCAATTGCCAAAGGTCAATTGTTTCAACATCGAGCCTTTTTAGACTGCGGTCCAATGCGTCGAGTAAGTGGCGGCGGCTGGCGTTAAAGCGTCTCTCAGTACTAGGCACGGAAACAGCTTTGGTTGCCAGGACAATGTTGTCCCGGCAATCGAATTCCTGGATGAGGGTACCCAACATTTCTTCGCTCACACCATCGGCGTAGACATCAGCCGTGTCGACCAGGTTGCCACCGGCATCGAGGAACGCAGCCAACTGATCACGGGCATCGTATTCATCGGTGGTTCGACCCCAGGTCATGGTCCCGAGTCCCAAATTCGCCACTCGAATTCCGGAATTGCCCAGGGGTCGCATGTGCATGGCATTACCGTAGTGCCCCGCTGCGGGGATTTACGTGCTGCGACACCGTAGGCTGCGCCTATGAAACTAGCGGTGAATTTAGGCTATTGGGGCGCAGGCAACGACGCAGATAATCTGGAAGTGGCTCGCGAGGCGGATCGAATCGGTTACTCCTGTGTGTGGGCGGCGGAAGCCTATGGATCCGATGCGGCCACTGTTCTGACGTGGATCGCGGCTCAAACAAGTCAGATTGATGTGGGAAGTGCAATATTCCAAATCCCAGGTCGAACTCCCGCGAATACAGCCATGACAGCGGCAACCCTTGACACTTTGTCCGGCGGACGTTTTCGTTTAGGTCTTGGTGTCTCGGGTCCACAGGTTTCCGAGGGC
Organism: Candidatus Nanopelagicales bacterium; assembly: GCA_018402075.1. The sequence goes on from JAGYJP010000031.1 coordinate 3,121, forward strand.
TGGCACGGCGTCCGTTTCACCAAACCCCTCACCCGCACGAGAGAGTATGTCGACATTGTGCGCCTGGCATTGTCCCGACAGAGAGTGAGCTACAACGGCGAATTTTTCACCCTCCCATTGCCCGATGGTCCTGGCAAAGCACTGACATTGACCGTCCATCCGGTTCGAGAGACTATCCCGATCTACCTAGCATCAATTGGCCCCAAGAATCTGGAATTGACGGGTGAAATCGCTGACGGTTGGCTTGCCATCTTCTTCGCGCCAGAAAATGCGCCAGAATTGATGAAACCACTTTTGGAAGGGCGGGCAAAAGCCGGCAAAACTATGGATGGTTTCGATGTAGTGCCGACGGTGCCGGTCGTGCCGGGTGCAAATGTTGAAGAGTGCGCCAATTACGTGCGACCCTATGCAGCTCTGTACGTCGGAGGTATGGGCTCACGCGATAAGAACTTTTATAACCAACTGGCCGTTCGCATGGGCTATGAAGAAGCGGCAATTGAGATCCAAGAAAAATATATGGCCAAGGATTACGCTGGTGCCGCCGCGGCCGTACCTCTTGAATTTATAGATGCAACTTCACTGATAGGCCCGCCCGAACGAATCACGAAAAGACTTTCAGCCTACGCGGAAGCAGGTGTTACAACACTAAGTGTCGCTTCGTTTGCAGGGACGTTAGATGAACGGGTAGCCACACTGCATGTCATGAAGAAGGCTCTTTCAGACTCTGGAGTTGGCGACTAGCCCCGTGTCCTGGTTCGAATCCATCTTTCTGGGAGTTGTACAGGGTCTCACTGAGTTTCTTCCGATATCCTCTTCCGCGCATTTGTTGATTCTGAGTCAACTTTTTGGTTGGGAGGATCCAGGTGCCGCATTTACCGCTGTTACCCAAATTGGCACAGAAGCCGCGGTTGTCGTCTATTTTCGCAAGGACATTTGGCGAATAATGTCAGTGTGGTCACGCTCTCTGGTCACACCCGATCTGCGATCGAATCTTGATGCTCGAATGGGCTGGTATGTGATTATCGGTTCGATACCCATTGCCGTCATTGGATTCACCTTTGCGCATCAGATTGAGACGTCTGCGCGGAATTTGTGGCTCGTTGGTGTCATGCTTATCGTGTTTGGAATATTCCTTGGTCTAGCAGATCGCTTTGGACGGAAAGTGAAGACATTTGATCAATTGAATGTGCGCGATGGCCTGTTGTTTGGGTTTGGACAAGCGCTTGCATTAATTCCCGGAGTTTCAAGATCTGGTGCAACAATCACTACTGGACTGGTTCTTGGATACGATCGAATTACCGCAACGCGCTATGCATTTTTGCTTGCTATCCCAGCCGTACTCGGTTCGGGCATTTATGAAGCACGGAAAATCGGTGACGATAGCTACGTTTCCTGGGGTCCCACGATTCTGGCAACGGTAATCGCGTTTTTTGTTGGATTGGGGGTGATCGCATGGTTGCTCAGGTGGCTGACAACTCGTACATATGTACCTTTTGTGATTTACAGGGTCGTAGTTGGATCCTCGGTCCTCGTGCTTCTCAGCATGGGTGTCCTGGTGAGTTAGCGCCAGCCGCGATTGTGTCAAAATTGCCCACAGGGGAGTAGTCGCCCATTCGACGAATTATGGCCCCATTGTCCCTAGATTCCGCCACCTGCGAACAGAGGGGGATTTTCGAGCCCGCAATTCCATTGACGGCTACCGTTTTCCCATGGCAACAGTTCTCCTCATTCGTCACGGCCAGACGTCTGCGAATGTAAGTGGGATTCTTGCTGGAACATCTCCGGGAGTTCCACTTGATGACACCGGTGTCCAGCAAATTACGGAGTTGGCAAAAGCCCTTAAGGGCATGGCTCCACAAGCCTTAATCACATCTCCCATGGAACGCACCGTTCGCACCGCAGACATCCTCGCTCAAGGGCTATCGACGGCAGATTTGCCACTTCAGATACAGCATGAGCCTGGGTTAATTGAATGTGATTATGGATCCTGGACCGGCCAGCCGTTGGCGGAGCTTTCACAACATGACATGTGGCGTGCCGTTCAGGATCATCCAAGCTCAGTGGTGTTTCCAGGGGACTCCGGCGAAGCCATGTCACACATGCAGAGTCGGGCCGTAGCATCTATTCGCCGCTGGAACGACGTACTCGGACCTGAGTCGCTGTATATCGCTGTGAGTCATGGTGATGTGATTAAATCGATCATTGCCGATGCACTCGGCATGCATCTGGATCATTTCCAAAGAATTGTGATAGACCCCGGATCAGTGTCAGTCGTGCGATACGCAAGTTTGAGGCCATTTGTTGTGGCGACAAACGCGAGTGGGGAGAGGGTGTCGCGCTTTATCACGGCGGCAGCCGAACACGGATCTGATGCGCCCGTCGGTGGGGGTTCCTCATGACAAGAAGAGTTTTGGAGTACCGCCTACCAGAGAGATTTGTTGTTGGAACGGTTGGCATGCCGGGTGAGCGCACCTTCTATTTGCAGGCAAAATCTGCGGGCCAGCTCACATCGGTGGCATTTGAAAAGCAGCAAGCCATTGTCCTGGCGGAACGCATTGATCAGTTACTCGACGAAGTCAGGGCGTCCCGTGATCCACAAAATTTAGTGCCCGAAGCGGCACCTGTTGAATTAACTGATTCTGATCCATTGGACATGCCACTCATGGAAGAGTTTCGAGTGGGTGCCATGGCATTGGGCTGGGATGAATCAGCTCTTGCCGTAGTCATTGAAGCTCACGCAATAAGCGAGGAAGATTCAGCGGTGCCCGAGTTGGGCGAAGATGGTGAAGAAGGAC
>JAGYJP010000032.1 GCA_018402075.1 Candidatus Nanopelagicales bacterium
TGATGTATCCATGGGGTAGAGCCGGGAAAGTGCGGTGTAGGCGTCACCGTGAATTTCAAGGTCACCGTTAACGTAGGCGCGGGCCAGACCTAATTGGCTGGGTGCTCCAGCAAGGTATTCCACTCCTCGGGGGGAGACCAACTCCATGACAATGTCGTTGTCTTGCGGGCCAAATGTGGAGCCGTCGTATGCCTTGAATGAGACATTGCGCTCGGGGCCAACGACCATTGCGAATGCATCAGCGATTTTCACTGTTCTTCAACCACCTTTTCGTACAGACCCAGAAGTCGAGAATCTGGGTCGTATTTCTCTTTCATTAATGTGTATTCATTGCCACCGTAAATTTCCCAGAATTCGTCGCGGGAATAAAACGCGGTCGAATACAGGGACTTGCGCCCATCAAGATCGGTGACCATTTTTTCGATCCGACGATTCTTGACGCCGTCTTCAGGTTTTTCACCGTGAACCAAAGGCACCGTGGACCAGAATCCGACATTGACATAGAGCTGCTCCGGGTCAAATTCGTAAAGAGGCCAACGAGCATTTGGATCACGTTGCTTGAGCGGGCATAACCATATCGGTTCAATACCTATTTCCGCGTGGAAAAAGTCAAGGAATTCTGGGAGCCGCTCAACGGGAATCTCGATGTCTTGCACAACGGACTCTCGTTGCGGTTTTCTCTGAATTGCAGCAAGTTTCTCGGCGAACTTGAACTTGCGGTTCGCGGCAATGAACTTCCAGTACACGTCGCTGCGGAGTTTGCTTTTGGGCCAGAGGGTGCGGACGGCCGGTAACTGCGCTCCGAATGCGCGTGAGCACCAGAACCAGTCGGTGTCCCACCGCCAGAGGTAGTCACCGATGGTCAGGTAATCGTTAGTCAGGGTCTGGATGGAGCGGTAGTAGATCGCCATGCCGGTGTAGTCGCTGGTGGCACGACCGGAAGGTAACTCGCCCACCATGGTGCCGATCGTCAGGTACTGCTCAGTTGGTGAAAAGACGGTGCCGTCAAGAAAATCAACATGGGAACCTTGGAATTCACCTGACGCAACAATCTCCTGCATGGATTGGGTCAATGCACTCGCGCTGGCGTACCGAACATGTTGAACGTGAACAAATGGCTTGGTGGGTTCCAACTCAATGGTGAGTTTGAGGGCGTAGCCGAGTGAGCCATAAGAGTTGGGAAATGAGTAGAACAAGTCACGGTGTGGGTCATCTGATTTGTTGGTCACGGTAAGGACTTCACCCGTGCCGGTAAGAATGTCCATGGCCACCACTGATTCGTGGGGTGTGCCATTGCGGAAGCTGGCGCTCTCAATTCCAAGTCCCGTGACAGCGCCACCCAAAGTAATGGTGCGCAATTGTGGGACACACATGGGCATCAGGCCATACGGGAGGGTGGCGGCCACCAGATCTTCATAGGTGGTCATGCCACCAACTTCGGCAACTCGATTGATCGGGTCAACTTCAAAAACATGACTGAATTGACTGACGTCCAGACCGGGCGTCTGGGTCTGGGAGCGACCCCTAAACAGGTTGCTGGTTTTTTTAGCCAGTCGCACCGGCTGACCGGGCCTGATGGTGGCAAGTTGACGACTGATTCGCCCCACGGCAGCGCTGTAACGCGAGCGCCACTCGGAATCAACTGTCAGGGGGAAAGCCACCGACCAAATCTAGTGGATTTGACTAGCGGCGAGCAGCCGTGCGGTTGAGATTGTCAATACATACACATGGTAATGTATGTGTATGGCCTTGACGCACCGCTTACAACTCCTCCTAGAAGAGGAGCAGTATCAGCGATTGGCCCACCGGGCCAGATCCCAGGGTTGTTCGGTGGGAGCGCTCATTCGCCAGGCGATTCACCTCGCGTGGACCGAACCCGATGTTGCGCGCCAGCAAGCAGCGGAATCAATATTGGGTGCGGAACCCATGCGGGTGCCCGATCCCGCTGACCTGCGAGAAGAAATCGCTAACGCGCATGCAGGGCGATTTGAGTGAGCACGACCCTCGCCGACATTGATTCTCTCGACCCAATAAATTCACGTCTGATTCTTCTAGACACGACTGTTCTTGTTTATGCCGTTGGGGCTGATCACCCCCTCACAGCGCCGGCTCGAGAGGTGGTGCGCCAACTTCAACGTGGAGAGATTCGGGCGCAGACAACGCCCGAGGTGATCCAGGAGTTCGCCCACGTGCGAGCAAGGCGCCGAGATCGTGCGGATGCGGTCACGATCGCCACCGCATATGCCTCACTGCTTGGACCATTACTCCCGGTTACATCGCGACACCTTGCTGCTGGTCTGAAATTGTGGGAGGAAATACCGCAATTGGGAGCATTTGACAGTGTGCTTGCCGCGGTGGCACTCGCACATAATGCTGAACTGATCAGTGCAGACCAAGGATTCGCGAGCGTCCCTGACCTGCGGTGGCGCGACCTTGCCACCATTTCTTAATACTTATTTGGAATCCTGATTCAAAACACTGATTCAAAACACTGATAGCCGCGGCAGCAGACATGGCAAGCGTGGGGGACAATGTCGGAATGAAGCCACGTAACTGGATCCCCTATGTCGCCGGGGCGGTTGCTTTCATGCTCACCCTGGTTGTGGGCGGCGTGGTGGGCACGAACTGGTGGGCGAGCAATATCGAGATGGATCGCCTCGTGGCCGCCATTGAGGAGTCCGAAGCCGCCATGTCAGACGTCCTGGTTCGAGTCGATGTCGTTTTCGATCAACTCGATGGTGAAGTGCCGACTAACGGTGAGGAACTTGATGCGGCAACGATTGCTGCGGTGGCGGAGTTGGCGACCATTGCAGTGGATGGCGAGCTGGCAATTGGTGCTGCTGGCCGCGAAATTGCGAGGCTGAACATTTTGCCGTGGCACACCGCTATTGTGGAAGCGCGTGAGGCGTACCTCCTGCACAACTACGCGTGGCAGGCGTACATGCAATCTGCTCAACAGGATCCGGTGGCATTCACAGTGACACAACCATTGGTGAATCAGTCATTCATAGATGCACAGGAACCATTGGAGCGGGCAATTCCTGAGCCCCCACTTTTTGATTTACCGGAACGAGTCAAACAGATCTTTGTTGAAGGATTACCCGAATCAAATGGCGATGTGATTTAAACGGGCTCTTTTTCCTTGTCTTTTTCTTTCTCATTTTCTTTGGCGAGTTTGCTGGGCCACCAGATTTTCGGACCGATGTCGTACGCCAACGCGGGCACAAGTGTGGTGCGCACAATAAAGGCATCGATGAGCACACCGAGTGCCACCGCGAATCCCACTTGACGAAGTGCGACCAGTGGCAGCACACCGAGGACTAGGAATGTTGCCGCTAGCACAATTCCTGCACTGGTAATGACACCGCCGGTTGCCGTGAGGCCTTTGAGAATTCCCGGACGCGTCCCCAAAGTAAGTGTTTCTTCACGTACTCGGGTCATCAGGAAAATGTTGTAATCAACCCCGAGAGCGACAAGGAACACGAATGCAAAGAGCGGGAAGCTCGGATCGGCGCCGGGGAAACTAAATAGGTAATTGAATGCCAGCGCGCAGGCTCCCAGGGTTGCGAAATAGGACAGGAGCACGGTGCCGATCAGAATGAGTGGCGCATTAAATGCTCGCAAGAGAATGATCAGAATGATCAGAATCACAATGAGCACCGTCGGAATGATCACATTGCGATCTCGCAGATTCGCCTCGTTGATGTCGAATGCAACGGCGGTTGGTCCGCCCACGAGCGCCTCGGCCTGAGGGATTTCGGCGAATTGCGTTCGCAGGTCACCGATAACCGTTTCAGCGTCGGTGGAATCGGATGGGTAGGCGAGGGTCACTCGGAAGAGCACCCGAGAGTCGGTGACTCTCACTTCACCTGATATCTGGTCAACGAGTGGTTGAGCGTCGGCAACGCCCGGTGTTGCGGCGATCGTTGAAAGGACCACATCGCTGGAATCCTGCGCCGCGGTCACAATCGTTTCACTGCCAAGGCCGGCGGGGAAGTGTTGAATCAAAACGTCTTGGCCAATAACCGAATCAACTTCGGTGGGGTTGGTGAAAGACTCCGAAGTCGCGACACCGTCTGAGTTCAACGTGGTGCTGAAGCCGGCAAAGATCAACAGGATGATGGCGGTGGTCACCCAGGTGACTCTGGGTTTACGACCCACCAAGCCTGAGAGTCGCGCCCACAGCCCGGACTCTTTGTTGTCGGGGGTGCCCACCACGGGCACCTTGGGCCAAAAAGCCCAGCGACCTGAAGGGAACCGGTCACGACTGAACGGGCCACCGGAGGCGGCGAAAACTCGCATCAATCCAAAAACGATCCATAAAACAATTGTGATCGCGGCAAAGCCAGCCCCAGTCAACACGAACGGGAGCAGCGGAATGTCCACGACAAAACTCAGTGCGAATCCAATAACGGTGGGCACAAGGAATGCCAGAACGGGGAGGGTGAAGCTGGGCACAATCAACAGTGCGGGAAGCAGGGTCAACATGATTACCATGGCCACAACAACGCCGACCGCAGAGACGGGCCCCGTTGACTTATTGGAGTTCAACTCACTCAGGAGCAAACACATCAGGCCAATAGATGTGGTTGCCGCCGAAGCAATAATGGGGGCGCGCACGCCCTTAAAAGCTGCCCACACGGCGTCGGTGTGAAACTCGCATTTGTGGAGCTCTTCTCGATACCGACTGACATACAGCAATGAGTAGTCAGTTCCGGCACCAAAAACGAGCACGGTGAGAATCCCCTGACTTTGTCCATTGAGAACAAGAACATCTGAGTCGGCGAGGATATACACGATTCCACTGGCGACCGCGAGCGCGAAAGCCGCAGAGACCAGGGGGATCAGCCACAGCACCGGACTGCGATATACCAAAATCAAGATGATGGCGACCACCAGTGCGGTGGCGATTAACAGTGCACCATCGATTGCACCGAAAACTTCAATCAGATCTGCGAGAAAGCCACCGGGCCCGGTGATATTGATTTGCACGCTGCTGAAGTTGGTGGCGTAGTCGCGAATCGTATTGGCGATTTCCGCGAAAGCGAGTTCACCGGATTCCAATTGCTGAGCGCCCAGATCGCTGTTGACATTGATACTGATCAGGAGTGCTTCGCCATCTTCGGATGGAATGGGGAACAGTGGTGGGGGATCGAGATAGGTGCTGACTTCGGTGCCATCAGAGAGGGTGAGGAATGGGATTCCCTGAATGAACTCGCCCACCACGCCTTGATCCGCTGCGGTGAAGACTCCACCATCGGGTTTGGAAATAACCGCCAGGATCGGCAGGGCATCGCTGTCGGCGAACCCGGCCTGTTCATCCGCCACGAGAGTGGATTCAGCCGATGCCGGCAGGAAAGCGGCATTGTCATTTTCCTGAACCTGGCTCAGGCTCCCGGCCAATGGCCCCGCCCAACTACCCACCAATAGCCACGCAATCGCGATACCTACGGCAATCCACGTTGCTATTCGAGCTCGTCGAGATCCGGTGCGAACTTTTGGCTTAACGGAATCATGGGAACTTGGGGCTTCGACCATGGGTCGAGCGTGCAGTAAACGGCGACGACAAGCAAGTGGAATCACCGATGGATTCGGTTAAGGTCTGCACATGGACGCCACCTTTGCAACCCTCGCATTAGTGGGTGTGGTCGCGG
>JAGYJP010000033.1 GCA_018402075.1 Candidatus Nanopelagicales bacterium
GTGAGCGGGTCAAAGTGATTCACCGAACCGGCAACTACACCAAGGTGCGGTGTAAAGGCGGTAATCCATTCATTGGCAAAGATGTCGACAGTTGCCTGAGCACTCGGTGCATCGTGAGTGAACTGGTGGCGAGTCCTTCGATCTCGCAGATGAAAAGTCGCCAAAATCGGATTCACTGCTCGTCGGGCAAATCCATTGAGTGAGTTCGCCATGACCCCACCCCTTTGATTCGCTTGGTTTGTTCCCTAGATGTGCACTAGGTGCACTGTTCCACACCGAAGTATGGCCGCGTGCGCATTTCCGCTGAACCCACGTTCGATATTGCAAGGTTGCAATATTGCTCGAAGTAGTCACAGACCGAAGTCTTGGATACCAAGTCGTGATCTTGAATACGACACAGCTACACGACGACACAGCTACACAACTACATGAACGCTGCTTGCCAGCTATCTCCGAGTGAATCAGTCAGGCGGTTCGCTGCAGCCAGTTGTTTTGCCGTGAGGGCAGGTGCATCGGCTCCCTCAGAGTCCATGCTCACGATTTGAATGAATGAGCCGAAGTGGCGCACGGTGAGGTAGTCGTGGTCAGCGAAGTTGTTTTCCGGATCTGTCATGGTGGTCTCTGACTTCACCCAGACGAAAGCGTCACCGTCTTTGGCTTTGCCTGTTCCATTGGTCAGTGTCTGTGTGATGGTGAATGGCACGGGGTCGGTGTCATCTTCTGCTGGTGTGTGTTGGCCTTCGCACTTCTTGATCAGTTTCACGATTCCGTCATAGGCCTTCTTGGCTGCCTTGGGACTTTTGTACCAGTGGATTTCCTGACCCAGACTGGTGACATCTTTCCCAGCGAGGTTGATGAACTCAGATGAGAGAAGGCTTGTTGCGCCTTTTCCTTCCACTTCATCTGTTCCACTCAAATCGCACAGCCACGGAGCATCGGGTGTTCCTTTGGTGGAGTTTGCTACACCGAAATTGGATACGTGTGCTTTGCCGATGCCTGCCAGGCGCGCATCTTTTGTGGAAAGCATGATCGAGTAGGCCTTGCTGACCGTATCGCTCGAGAGTGTTGCTGCCTGGGCAGGAACGGTTGCGAGGACCAGTGTTATTGCGCTGGTGATAGCAGCCACACTGACAAGTCGAGATACGCGCACAGGGGTTCTCCATTCCTAACGATTAATGGCGAAAGATATGAATCAAAGGTATTCGTGGTGCATCTGCATGTCAATCCGACCTAACCAGTCCTCAAGCGGAAATAATCTTGGGGTGATGGGAGATCCAGGACCGTGCCCCGCATGCGAGAAGACTGATCTTGAACGTCGTGGCGGTAAAGATTTTTGTCCCACCTGTTACTACATTCAGCCATGCTGTGACGGTGGATTCTGCTCCTAGTTCAAGTTGGGAAGCACTCACCGATCACCCAAGGTGCCGGAAGTTACCGATCCAATCAGGGCTTTGCATGTTGCTGGACCCGTCGGGGTTCAAACTGTCAAAAAGTGCAATGTAGGCGAGGCATTGCGCCTTGGCGTTGGCCTGGGCAAGTCGGTACTTCGGTTAGGGGAGAAGGTCTAAGGACTGCAATTTCGTGTCAACTTCGTCATTTGATGGTTCCACGAGGAAGTCACCGTCGGGAAAAACAAGAACAGGAATTGCCTGTCCTCCACTTATCTCAATGGCCTTAACTCGATGCCCCGCCTCAGTGTCGAGGAACTCGAACTCCACACCGAGCTCGGTGAGTTGGGCTTTGGTGCGCACACAGTCTCCGCACCAGTCGGCGCCATACATGGTGATCATGAAGTAATCATGGTGCAAACATGGTGCAAACATGGATCAAACATGGTGTGTGTGGGAGTTCGACTCGGAGGCACTTATCCACAGCAAATGATTTGTATCACCGGTGATACACTGAACGTGTGAACGAGGTATCGGTACGTGAGCTGCGCAATTACGGTGGTCAGATCCTGAATCGAGTGGAAAGCGGTGAAAGCATGACCATTACACGCGATGGCACACCCGTTGCTGTGATTTCGCCGTTACGCCAACCGCGCCTGAGCGCTACCGCGTTGCTAGAGAACTGGAAGAACGTCCCACTCATTAATGCCGATTCATTGCGGCGTGACCTTGATCAAGTACTCGACATGAGCCTTGACGTGAATTGGAATCAAACACGGTGACACCTGCACATCAAGTGGGACTCCTCGACACCAGCGTCGTGATTGAGTTGCCAATCCTTTCCACAGAGGATCTTCCCGCTTTCCCTGCCATCAGTGTCATCACGCTCGCTGAACTCAGTGTGGGACCAGAGGTTTCGAAAGCTTCTGATGAAAGACACAAGCGCCAGTTAGTGCTGCAACACACAGAGGCATCATTTGATCCGCTGCCCTTTGACGCCGCATGTGCACGCAGGTTCGCAATTGTCGCGGGTAGCTTGCATCAATCAGGACGCAAGACACAAGCCCGAGCCTTTGACGCACTTATCGCGGCGACCGCATTGGCGCACAACATTCCGCTCTACACGCGCAATGCACAGGATTTCGAAGGTATTGCGGGTCTCGACCTGCGCCCGGTGAAATAACACCTTACGTGAAGAAGTGGTTTAGCCGAGAACGTCAACTTCCTCGGTGAACATTCGAACACGCCCGGACACGTGCGCCATGGAATCAGCCGCAACAGCCTGACCAATCTCGGTGGCGTACGCAGCGACAAATGCTTCCTGCGACTCAAACCACAACTCGGCAATGCCATCGCACGGTGCAGTGTCGTCTTGCTCAATAACGTTGAATCGAATCTTCTGAACGCCCGGCAGTTGTTGTGCGCGTGGTTGGTGCTCGCCAAGCCACCAGCTTGTGAAGTCCTCGTGGGTCATGTCCTCACGACGCGTCAACATAATCATGGCCTTAAACATGTGTCACGGCTTCTTTACTCGCGCATTGGGCCGGCCACCCGCACTCAGGACAAGGGCAATGACAATTTCATCGGCTTTAGGTGCATCAGGAATTGCGATGCTCACAGCGTCCATGTCGTCAAATACCCATCGGTCATCCTTATTTCCGATTGGCATGGTGATTGATGTGCCAGGCCCGGCAACCATCTTGGTCCCGGGAATGATGTCGGCACCACCGCCAATCGCTGCGCGCACCGGGGCACCGAATCGCGGATGCAATACGGCCGCGGTGTGTTCACGGTCGCCGTCCACACCGACGATTGCGCCTTTGCCGTAGCCACGCACCTGATCTGGTGTGACACCCACGGCAGCGAGTGCCGCCAATGCCTCGGTTACCAATTGAGTAGCAGAGTCCGCTCCGAGTTGCTCTAACTCGCCCAGGTCATCGAGACGGCCGCGACCCGCACCTGGATTTGTGCAGACCAGTGCGGCGACAGCCACAACTGTCGCCGGATCTACCGGCGCATGTGCCTCGCGATGTGTTTGGGTGACCTGGGTAACGATCGAGCGAATCTGCATGTCCGCAGACTACGGTGTCGAAGCGAAATTAGTGACAGGTGCAGCGCTGTGGTTCGGGAACGCTGGCCATGACCTGGGCGGCGTGCTCGCCACAACCGGACCAGGTGACTTTGCCGCAGGCACGGCAGGGAGCTGGACTACACATATTCATTACTCCTTGAAATGATCGGGTAAACCGAGTCTAGCATACCCCCCAGGGTATGTGAAACGTGCCCGCGAATTTCTTTAGAGCCAAATAATGCTGCCACCTTCATTAGCCGGCATGGAGGCGTAGAGGGCAATCGGAGTACCTGCGCACACACCAAGTCGACCGAGAGTGTCGAGTGAAATGAGGGAGCGCCCGGTCTCCCACTTGGACAGAGCCGGCTGGGTTGTATCAATGAGTCCGGCGAGTTCGTTTTGGGTCAGCCCAGCTTTGGTGCGGATCTCCCCGAGCCAAAATGACATGCGCCAACTCAATAACCTCCGAGCATTTCCCGGGTGGATGTAGGTGTCGCGTACACCGGGTGGAAAGTGTGGCCCGTGAGGGTGCGCCCAGGTCCGCAGGTCAAATCTTCCCCGCAGGGGCTCCGGGGCAAATGTCCTATACACCACGTCGTAATGCTGGTGGCATTCTGATGCGCGCGCAACCAACTGTCCACAACTAACTGTCCACAACTAACTGTCCACAACTGACTATCCACACACGAAGTTTTGCTGTGGCTTTGGCCAATATTGCAAGTAAGCAATATCGAATAATTCTTCTCATTAACTCTGTGTGACTGAAGTGACTAGGGATATCAATGGAAGATCATGAATACATCCCCGCCACCGATAACCCTGCCACCAGCATCCAATTTGTGCTGGTGGCTGCCCTCGTACTTACCCCTCGCCTTGATTCGGGGATTCTCTTTCTATTTCAGTAAATATGGACAAGAGATGTTCACCCCGGTGTTCATGGAAATACATTTTCATCGCATCGCTGCTGTTGATGGGTAGGAATCCTTGCGCTACTTATTGCAGTTACGTGTTACGGCATTGCGTTTTCGTTCGCACGCATGTATCTGACCTGACTCACCGCCCGCGGCAGGCACCCGCGTAACGGACTCGGCTTTCCGGATGGGACCCCCTATCGCAGGTGCGCTACTCGTGATACTTGGTGCAGCAATTGCGCAAGGTGTGATCAACGGCAGAATAGGAACGTGGCGAACACACAAATAAGCACCGACGTCCTAGTGGTGGGGGCGGGACCTGCTGGGTCATCGGCAGCTGCCTGGTGCGCGCGTCACGGACTTGACGTTCTACTCGTGGACGCAGAAGAGTTTCCACGAGATAAACCCTGTGGAGACGGGCTCACTCCCCGCGCGATCGCGGAACTTGATTTCCTGGGACTTTCTTCGTGGCTCGAAGGTACAGCGCGAAATAAGGGATTACGTGCCGCGGGATTCGGACAAGAGTTGTACCTGCCCTGGCCTGGTGGAAATCTCCCGAACTACGGCGGTGCCGCACCCCGCCTGGAATTGGATGCCGCAATTCGCAACGTCGCGATTGAATCCGGAGCCAATGTCCTCGAAGGCCTGCGGGCAAGAGATGTTGTCATGGATGGCAACAAAGTCTGCGGTGTGACCTTTCACGACGGTACAACAGTTGACTGCAGAAGATTAATTGTCGCTGACGGGGCGAAGTCGCAACTTGGTCGCGTACTCGGTCGCACGTGGCACCGGTCAACCGCATACGGTGTTGC
>JAGYJP010000034.1 GCA_018402075.1 Candidatus Nanopelagicales bacterium
TGGCTTGGATAGCCATTTATTACGCATTTCTGCGCCGTGACCATGGTAGTAGCCTTGAGGGGGTAGCCTTGAGGAACCACGAGTTGGAGGTAAATATGTTCTCACGGAAAATTTCCCGCATTGCGCTCAGCGCAGTCCTAGTCGGTGGGGTGGGCCTTGGCGGATCCTTGGTCACCGCTGGAGCGGCGCACGCCGCCCGGACCACCCAGGGCACCTTTATTGCCACCCCGAACGGGATTGCTGGAGTTACTCAGGAGATTGTGGTCTCAGCACCGCGCCTGAGCGGCCAGGTGGTCACCATTGGCCTGCAGTCAGGTGGCGTGGGTGGGTCCCTGCAGACCACCATTGGGAGCAACGGGTACGGGTACCTCAATTGGCTGCCGTCAGCAGCGGGCACTTGGACGCTATCGGGTTTGGGGAGTTCTGCCAGTCTTGGATCCACCAACATCACCGTGTCACCACTGTCCACCAGCACGACCCTGCTAGCGCCAAACTTTGCGCAACTCGCTCAAAATGCACCGCTCACGGCGATTGTGACCGCACCGGTTGGCAATGTGTCACCACAGGGCACCGTGACGGTGTACAACCAAAACCTGAATGTGATTGCAACGGGATCGCTGGCACCCATCGCTGGCACCGGTTCCTCCAGTGTCACCATGAACTGGTCACCACAGGCAAATGTTGGATCGACACTGTCCGCAACATTTGTGCCGAGTAACACCACTGTCACGGGATCGGCTTCGCCGCAGACCACAGTTACCCTGCAAACCGATGTGGTGCCAATCGCCATGCGAATCAGCCAATACATTTACGTGGGTCAGCCAGTGCTCCTGAGCGCAGTGCTTGGCACGAATATGCCGGACGGAACCGCTGCTTTCATTAGCAACCTCGGTGGGATTTCTCCTTCGATCAATACCGTCAATGGCATTGCTAACTGGTTGTGGACACCGAATGTGGCCGGGGTGCAAAACCTGCGCGTTGACTACTCCTCGACCGTGCGCAACTCAAGTGGTTCTTCGGTGCAGTCGGTAAACGTGCTTCCGCCATTGCCCCAGGATTCCATTAGCGTCAGTGCTGCTGGTTTCGGGACAATTACCGGCGGATCTCCGGTGACCTTGACGGTCGGGCAGAGTGTTGCGCTCACTGGTAGCACCACAAGCGGTGCACCCGTGCTGTTCTCCGAGCAGGGGCCGTGCGTGATCGCAGGTGCCAACATCATTGCCGTCGGACCTGGACAATGCGTGCTGACGGCCATGACACCGGGTACGGCCAAATACACCACAGATACGAACACCTATGTAATTGGCGTGCAGGCTCCGCCAAGAAAGCCTCGCCGATAACTGCGGAATGGTTAGTAATGCAAAGGGCGCGGATTAATTTCCGCGTCCTTTACATTTCCTCTGATGGCAGTACCTCACGGTAGATAATTAGTGTTATATTAGTGGTAAATATGGTGGTACAAGGGGAGTCAATAGCCAACAGATATTGCCGTTTCAACACATCAGGAAACAACACGCCTGGAAACTCTATGAGTTAGTGGGTCGAATGAACATGCACCTAGGCGCTTCACTCGTCGCTACTTTGGCCGGTGTCAACGACCCAAAACTGCCATACCGGTGGGCGAAAATTGATGGGCCCACACCCAAAAAATGGAGCCTTGTCGCGGCTCACCACTGCCCATAGAGTGTGGCTCATGTTGGCAGACGCTGAGTCCAGGTCACGTGGCGCGAAAGTATTGGTTCTGTGCCAATCCTTTCCTTAACGAGCAAGCCCCTGTGTGGCGCTTCGCGAAACGAGCTTGAGGTACTGAAAGCCGCAGAAGCTTTCGTTGAAGGAACGTGGGGTCGGCTAACCACATACGACGGCGGAAGCCGAGTCACGCATCTACCGTTCTACGTGCTGATTCATAAATCGGAAGTTAACGTAATGAGTAATTCTGCCATTGAGTTACCTGACCCTGACTTGAAATGGGCACGCTTCCAATCTTGAGTCTCATATGTCATTAGACATTCGTCCACATCGGGGCAACTACTGCGAACCGCGCCTTTCCATTTGCGCAGAGGTGCGGTGACTTTCCACGAACGCGTGTTGGTCACAAAATCAAGTTCTTGACGCAGCGCTTGGGCGGCGGCTTTGTGGATTAGGCTCGGCATTAGCGTCCTTGGTGGTAGACAACAAAGGACCTAATGCCAAGAAAGCCCTCAATAGAGTCGGTGGCATCGGTCACGTGGAAACCACCTGCGCTTGTTCACCCTGTTGTGCGTTACCGAGGGGCAGGGACAGCACAGAACCCGCGTACATCTTGACGGGTAGGACCACACCCGGGCCGGTGGACTCCACCGTGATGACGCCGGGCATGGAGCGGGTTGCAAAGTGAACGGTGAGATCACCTCGGTTGGGCGGGTAATGCGGAAAGTGATTGTTTTGCCCGGTCGGAGTTCATAACCCCAGGTTTGCGGGAACCGAACTGTCCGATGAGAGCTGCGCCGTCAATAACTGCGGGGTCTTCAGGGTTGCGTGATTGATTCAACAAGGGCGAGAGTAGTTCTCCCGCGCAATGTGATCCAGATACTGATCCGCGTACGCAGCACTGGGAGCCTGTTGCCCGTTGCGATCACGTACTCGTGCCCAATCTCAATCTCTGGTGGCATGACAACTCGCCTTCTGTTGTTGTGCTGCGGTGATATCGCGTTCAATTGTCGCGGCGACTTCCTGCCACGTGATGGAGTTCGGTGCAGTGGCCTTGATCTCTTCTTCTCTTTGTGTTCGGTTACTAGTGTTGAGTGCCTGCTCGTTGAGCACCGCGACAAAAGCCTCAAGGTTGTTGCTCTCAAAGTAGTCGGCCAGGATCACCACCTCCGCTTCGCGCAGTGAGGAGTTATCCGCCACAATCGTGACTTTGCCGAAAGCCAAGGACTCGAAACCGGGAGTCCCCACCTTCATAGGTGCTGGGGTAAATCGCGAACAGCGAGTGTTGATAGAGGTTATGTAATTCCTGATCGGTGACACCAGAATCGATCACACTCACGGTGCCATTAAGACCCTTGGTTGAGAGGTATTCATCGAGGAATTCATTGGCGTTCCACCCCAATCGACCACACACACCAGATCCGGTGGGTTGTCCAATTGTTTCCACGCATTCAGAGCGAGCAGGTGGTTTTTGCGGCCTTCGATTGTACCCACGAATAATGCGTAGGGTCGTGGCCACGGTGATTCACCGGAGGTGGATTGGGGTGTGATACCCGGGGCAGCCCGGTTGCTGACTCCGGTGGCGTTGACCACCCGTGGTCCTCGCAGTAAGTGTGGAAATCCGGCGACTTGATTGTGAGATCGCCGGAACACTACTGGCCAACATGCCGGCAATATCCAGGTAGCGTTCAAAGAGTCGGTTCACTCCGGCGGTGTGGTGCGCATCCAGTACGGGAGTCAGGTCATAAAGCAAAGTCACGAGCTTTGCGCCTTGGTTGTGGGCGTTCCGGGCAGCAAGCATCAGGGCATCGGAAATCCAGAGCGCGCCCAAGAAGATCAGAATCGTGTGGTGATCAATGGACACCGGCGTTGCCGACTTTGCTCGGTCCAGGATTAATCGAGCACGGTGGGCGAGTTCGCTTCGGTCGGTGTGTGAGCTGGTGTTCGCTCGGGCACCGGTGTCGATTACCTGAGCTTTCTCGGCTGGTGTGAGAGCAATAAAGACTCCGCGCCCGCGGTCCAGGACAACCGGTGTGATGTCCGAGAGCAGTGGTGCTACCTCTGCCACCACCCGCTGCACACCCGATACGGATTCCTCGCGTTCGAGGAACTCCACCAGGTCGGTGACATCAATGAGGCGCACGGTGTGAGCCTAATGCTGGCGAGGTTGGTAGCGGCCTGTGTGCTCTAGAGTGGGATCAATGAGCCACCCGGAGCAGACCAAGTTTGTGCAACTGGTGCGAGATCTCAACGCCGAAGCGATTTCCGGCTCTCGGATTCTGGAAGTCGGCAGTTTTGATGTCTACGGGACTTTCCGATCAATGTTCGCCACCGCCCGGGAATACATTGGAATCGATCTCTCCGCCGGCCCGGGTGTTGATCTGGTGCTCAGTGCCCATGACATGGTGGGCAATGCAGGGCTCGGGAGCGACTTTAAATTTGTGATCTCCTGCGAGGTGCTAGAACATGACCCCGATTGGCAATTGACGGTTGCCAATTCACTGGCTGTGTTGGCAACACCCGGCATGTTGGTGGTGACGTGTGCTTCCACGGGTCGCCCCGAACACGGAACCACCCGAACCAACCCGGAAGAGAGCCCGGGCACCCAATCACTGGGGTGGGATCACTACGCGAATGTTGGTATCGAGGAATTTATTGCACATGTTCGTTCCATTGATTCGACCGTGCGTGTGCATGCGTGGCGTAATCCGCGGATCTTTGATCTCTATGCCGTGGTGATAAAAGGTGACCCGGAAAATCACACTCTGATCGCACCCACCGATTATCAGGTTGCCCAGATTATTTCAAGCACGCCGTTGGTCTACCAAATGGCGCGCTGGCCGATCCGAGTAGTCAGTGCGGTGGGAGGTGTCTCGCGAGGTGAAACATTTGGTCGGTATTGGTGGAAACTGCTCAGCTCGAAGTGTGGCGGCGGCGTGCGAGGGTCGCAGGTTAGCTAGTTCGTTTTTCTTCACCGAGTAGGTTCGCGATATCGCGCATTTTCTTGAGAGTTGTTGGGGTTTCAGTGATCTTCTTGACCACCCATTTGATGGGGTTGCCCTGATTATTGGTGTTCAATCCCACCTGCTGCTCCGGTGAGATTCGGTAGTCGATCACCACGGTCGGATCAATATGCATGTTGTGTTCGCGAACGGCGCGCAGACTCCACCAACGGTCATGCAACCAACCAGTGGGCACCGTAAGTGTGCTGAGCTTGCTGGGGCGCAGTGCTGATGCACCGCCGGTGGCAATGCTGTGTTTGGCGGCGTAGCGCCACTGATCGGTGGGAGGCAGGTCGTTGAAATTTTCCGGAACGGGGAACGTGGATCGGATTGTTTGCGTGCCTGTGGTGTTTCCG
>JAGYJP010000035.1 GCA_018402075.1 Candidatus Nanopelagicales bacterium
GCAGGATTAGTGGCAGGTGCAGCGTTGTGGTTCGGGAACGCTGGCCATGACCTGAGCTGCATGCTCGCCGCAACCGGACCAGGTGACTTTGCCGCAGTAGCGGCAGGGCGCTGGACTACACATATTGATAGCTCCGTTCAACAACTGGGTGAAATATTGAGTGAAATGAGATCCTAGCATACCCCCCAGGGTATGTAAATGCCTACAGCCAAATCACACTGCGAGTCTGATTCGCAGATAAAGATGCATAAAGAGCAACTGGAATTCCGGCGCACTCACCGAGTCGACCAAGTGTGTCCAGTGAAATCAGTGAACGACCGTTTTCCCATTTGGAAAGTGCTGGCTGGGTAGTTTCAATGAGCCCGGCAAGTTCATGTTGGGTCAGTCCCGATTGGGCCCGGATCTCTCCGAGCCAGAAAGCAAGTCGCCAACTCAACAGCGGCCGGGCGGTCCCAGCGTGGAGATAGGTATCGCGCATGCCCTTTGGGGCGTGCGGGGCATCAGGGTGGGCCCACGTTCCTAAATCGAATTTCCCACGCAAGGGGTCATTCGGGACCGCATGCCTCAACACGAGCCCATGCTCATCGATTCGCGCTCTGGGCGCAACCGGATATCCACAGCAACTGCCACTCTCAATATTGCAAGTTTGCAATACCTCATTTTTGTTCCATCTATCTCAAGAGACTCAAGTGACTCGAGTGACTAGCCTTGGCTGGTGCCCACGGCTGCAATAACTACCAATTGGCGCACGTGGTTGCCTTCTTACATACTCCTGGCATTAATTTGGGGATTCTCTTTCTATTTCATTAAATATGGACTGGAGATGTTCACCCCCGTTGGTGTTGCCTTTGGCCGGATAGCTTTCGGTGCTCTCACCCTCGTCGTGTTGAGCCTGATTACCAAGACCCCGCTGCCACCTCGATGGTCATGGAAGTACATCTTCGTTGCATCACTTTTATGGGTATCTATTCCGTGGATGCTGTTCGGATTTGCTGAAACACGAGTGTCATCGGCACTCGCTGGGATCATTAATGCGGCAACTCCGCTGATGACCCTGCTGGCAATTCTGATTGCATTCCCGGAAGAAAAGCCAACACGTCAACGCATTATTGGACTGCTTCTGGGGTTCATTGGAATCCTGATTGTTGTTGGAGTGTGGAATACAAGCGGGGAAAATGATCCGGTCGGCATGTTGGCGTTACTTACTGCCGTTGCCTGCTACGGCATTGCATTTCCTTTTGTTCGCAGGTACCTCACCGGGCCAACCGCCCGCGAACGTATCACGCCGATCTCCTTGGCCATGGGCATGATGCTGTGGGGATTGGTGGTGACAACTCCGATTGTGGCGTTCACCGGAATCACGGACACAGCGTTTCAGACCGGTCCTTTCATTGCGGTTGTTCTCCTTGGCGTGCTGGGGAGTGGCATCGCGTATGTCCTGAACTTCAAGGTGATCACCGCAGCCGATGCCACCACGGCCAGCACCGTCACCTATCTCACTCCCCTCGTCGCGGTTATTGCTGGAGCTCTGCTGTTGAACGAGAACATCACCTGGAATCAGCCGTTGGGCGGTCTACTCGTGGTGCTTGGTGCCGCAATTGCACAAGGCGTGATCAGCGGCAGAATAGGGACGTGGCGAACACCCAAATAAGCACTGATGTCCTCGTCGTGGGCGCTGGCCCGGCTGGTTCAGCGGCGGCAGCATGGTGTGCGCGTCACGGCCTTGATGTTCTTCTCGTAGATGCCGAGCAGTTTCCGCGCGATAAGCCCTGCGGTGACGGCCTCACTCCGCGTGCCATTGCTGAATTGGATTCCTTGGGATTGTCGCCGTGGCTCGAGGGTCGTGCGCGTAACAAGGGATTGCGGGCAGCAGGTTTTGGTCAAGAGTTGTATCTGCCCTGGCCCGGTGGAAACCTGCCGAACCACGGCGGTGCTGCACCCCGGCTCGAACTCGATGCCGCGATTCGACAGGTTGCAATTGATTCGGGTTCACAGGTACTCGAAGGGTTGCGCGCAAAAGATATTGTGATGGACGGCAATAAAGTTTCCGGAGTTGTGTTCAATAACGGAACAACAATTAACTGCAAAAGATTAATCGTTGCCGACGGAGCAAAATCACAACTCGGTCGCGCGCTAGGTCGCGAATGGCACCGCTCAACCGCCTACGGTGTTGCGGCACGCGGTTACATCAAGTCACACCGAAGTGACGACGAATGGATTTCCAGTCACTTGGAATTACGTGGTGAAGGAAATGAACTGCTCTCCGGTTACGGTTGGGTATTTCCACTGGGAGACGGTGAAGTAAATGTGGGTGTGGGGACCCTGGCAACAAGTAAGCGTCCAGCCGATGTGAACTTGCGTGGGTTGTTGACCCATTATGCAGATCAACAACGAGAGACCTGGCAATTTGAAGGTGACGTTCGGGCACCGTGGTCGGCACTGCTGCCCATGGGTGGTGCGGTCAGCAATGTCGCGGGAGCGAACTGGGTGTTGATCGGTGATTCCGCCGGGTGCGTAAACCCACTCAATGGTGAGGGAATCGACTATGGCCTAGAGACCGGTCGCATGGCAGCGAATTTGTTCGCAAAGACAATCGTGAATCCACACATGGATTACAGCAGGGTGTGGCCCAAGGAGCTCTTGGTCCAGTACGGCACCGCGTTCTCGATTGCCCGCCGCCTAGCAGGTTTAATCACCGTGCCACATCTGCTCCCCACCTTTGGGCCAATCGGCATGCGCTCCACTTTCCTGATGACCATTGCATTGCGGGTCATGGGAAACCTGATCACCCCCGAGGACACAGATGTCACCGCCAGATTGTGGAATTTCGCCGGGCGCCGCTCCATTGCGCTGGATGAACGCCCGCCCTTTAGTTAATGACAAATTGACACAATCCCCAAAAATAGTCATACTTATGACCATGTCTTCCGTACCGCTAGCTGAGGTCAAGGCCCGGCTATCTGAATTTGTGTCACGGGTTCAGGCCGAACATGAACGAGTTACCGTGACGGTGCATGGAAAACCATCGGCTGTGTTGATGTCTACAGAGGATTTGGAAAGCATGGAAGAAACCATTGGAATCCTCGCGGATGAGCCCCTCATGCGACAGCTTCTCACTGCCGAGGCCGAGATTGCTCAAGGTCAGGGTGAATCGCTAGAACAATTACGAATTGCAATGGCGGAACGCAAACGCAAGTCCAGTGTCGATTAACAAGTATCAATTGACGGTTGCACCAACAGCTCGAAAGCAACTTGCTGAGCATCTTCCGCAGAACATTGCCTTCGCTGCCTTTGAGTTTATCTCACACACTTTATTAGAGAATCCGCATCGAGTCGGAAAACCTCTGTTGCCACCGCTTAATGATCGATACTCGGCTCGCAGGGGAAGTTATCGAATTATTTATCGAATAAATGAATCGGAGAGAATGGTTACCGTGTTATCGGTCGCACACAGATCAGACATCTATCGGGGCGATTAAAATGAAAAGTGCTCCACTGTCAGTGGGCCGTCAAAGTGGACACCAATAATTTTTCGCCACTGGGTGAACAGATCTGACTCACGGAAACCAATGGTGTGGTCTTCAAGGGTTTCCCAGTCAATGGTGAACAAATAAACATTCGGTCTTTCAATGCCCCAGCCGACACTCGTAAACGTGATGAGTCCCCTAGCTTGGGAAAGAATCTCCGTAACTGCGCGTTGCAAATCACGTTCAAAGTCGGCATTGTGTTCTGGCAGGACGGTGACGTGGACGACTTCGCGGATCATGGATTGCTCCTGTGATGGTGTGACGAGGAATGAACTTACGCAGCGATATTGAGAACCATAACGTCTGGATCAACGAGTGCTGTGATGTCAAGAGTGTCTGCGGTCAAAACAGCAACGGGTCGAGGAAGTGTCGATGCTACCTCGGCGACAATGGCGTCGAGTGCGACATTGCCACGAGTCCGAGTGCGTCCAATGCGCTCGCCCGCTGCACGACCAATTCCTGCATCGATTACATGAACGTTCAGCGATGTCAGTAGGCGATGAATGACGGTGTCGCGTGGATGTCCACGAAGTACCTGCGTCAATGTGGATGCAGCGATGTAAATATCAGCGCTGTCTTCCTGCCACCGGCGCAGAACACCACGAACTTTTGAATTTTCATTCGCAGCGATGGTTATTGCACTGGCGTCGAGGACGACTGAGCGGATTGGTAGGCCGCGTATTTTTCCCACATCTCCTCCAATCTGCGATCAACTTCGGTCATCTCTTCTTCACTTGGCGGCCCATAAAGATCGTCCATGTAATCAAGGAAATCGATGAGGGCCCGACGGCGTTCCTCTCGGGCGAGTACTTCGGTGACATAGGAGGAAAAGTTTGCTTCCGGAGATTTCGCAACATGGGTTGCGATTCGAGACTTGAGGGCCGCGGGCATGGTGATGCTGACTTTGTCGAAGGGGGCAGCAAGGAGATCGGCGAGGGCATCCTCGATTGGACTCGAAGCGGGGTCAGATTCAACGGCCATAGGGTAATCCTACCATGAGTAGGATTGGATTTAGAAGCTCCAGTCTTCGTTGAACATGTTCTCCTGGACGGTCATGCGCAGTGGTTGCATGCGCAGGACTCCGGGTGATCCTTCGATGTACTGAGGCAATGCCTGCATGAGTTC
>JAGYJP010000036.1 GCA_018402075.1 Candidatus Nanopelagicales bacterium
GACCCAGCACATTGCACAGTGCATCTATAAATCACCTAATCTAAATACCACAAAGTGCCGCATGAGGGGTTACCTTAGGGAACGATGGGGAAAACCCCATTATTTCCCCAAGCACCATGAAAGCAGGAATGTCCATGAAGAAACGTAGTCCCTGGCGAGTACTGAGCAGTGCGGCCGCGAGTGTTGCCCTTATCGGCGGGGCCCTCACCGTGGCTGCTCCCGCCGCCCATGCCGATTCAACTTTGACCGGCCCATCTTCGGCTGCACCCTCGCAGCAGGTGACTTTTACCTTGTCGAGTCCTCCATCAGGAGTTCTGCAAATTGAAGACGTCACCATTCAACAGCCCTACGCATCTGTCACAGCCGGTGTTGGCTCGGGTCCAGTAAGTTTCACCTTTAACACCCCTTCGAGCGCTCAAACGCTCAAGTTGAACGTGTGGAACGTTGATGAGCAAGCATGGGTTTTGGCGAACCCGGTGACCTTGACCGTTGGTGGTGTTGTTGGCACGACCACGGTCGTGAGTGCACCCAATACTGCAACGATTGGGCAATCAACCACCATTAATGTGACGGTGACGAGTAATGATGGAAGTCAATACACGCCACCAGGGCAAGTTCGCCTCACCGATGCTAACGGCGCTCAATACGTCTTAATGAATTTGACGAGTAGTTCGACCCCGGGTCAATCTTTCGCCTACTACCGCTGGACACCCAAGACGGCCGGAACATTCTTCTTCATTGCTACCTATGTTCCATCTGCAGGGAGTTTGGCAACCCAGTCTGTGTCAATTCAAGATGCCGTCATTGCCACACCTTCGGGCAATACAATTTCCATTACCGCTCCACCGAAACTCAGCGTTGGCACTCCAGTGACTCTCGTAGCCACGGTCTACCCAACAAATACCCAAGGATCGGTGGGATTCAACGTCAACGGAAACTGGATCAGCCCATCAATCCCCTTAAATAATGGACAGGCGTCTTTCAGCTGGACACCCACAACTGCGGGGAATGTCACCTTGGGTGCCAGTTACACAACTTTGAATGGCGGCTCAGGCTCAACCACTCAAACAGTCACGGTAGGAGCTCCTTCTGCAACTGACGTCATCACTCTCGTTCAACCGGGTTGGGGAGCGTGGGGTAACGGTGGTTCCTACAACATGGGCAATGGTTCTAACTTCACCTTCCAAGCGAGCTCACTCTCAGGTGCGCCCGTGACATTGAGTGAAACCGGTCCATGCGTTGTGTCAGGGCTAACACTCCAGGTAAATACAGGTGCTGGTGTCTGCAATATGAAGGCCACTTCCGCCGGCGGGAATGGTTATTCGGGCGTCACATACAACTACACGATTAATCTGGTTCCTGGCCAACAGGTTGCCACGTTATCCGCTCCCGTCTCCGGCAATTACAAGGTAGGTCGAGTTCTTGTTCTCGAATCACCTAGTCAACAGGACACCAATGCCGGGCAGAACATTAGTTGGAAAATCAAGAAGCCAGGTAAGAAAACCTGCCAACTTCTCTACCCGAGTACAGGTGCGGTCACCCTGAAGATCAAGGGCAAAGGAACATGCACGGTGATTGGTTCGGCGCCCGGTGTGTCCGGCCAATGGCTAAAGTTCCAAACGGCCCGCAACTACACGGGACGCTGATTCAAAAAAGGGAATGTGCGGTCTCCCCAAAGGAGACCGCACATTTTTATCTGACATCACGTCTCCAGCGTTCGGTACCTATCAATCAATTCCTGAGTCATGACCCCCACGTGCGCGAACTCACGTTCCTCAAAACGGCCTACAGGCTGTACGCCCCTGATGCTTGACGTCACAAAAATCTCCTCAGCCGTCTCGAGATCCGCCAAGGTCAATTCGATTTCCTGGGCCCATCTATTTTCTAGAATGACTTCACGAACAATCCCCGGAAGTAAACCACTTGATAGGGGTGGAGTAAAAATCTCACCGTTGCGAGCTACAAAAATATTCGTGGTGGTTCCCTCGGACACATGACCACGAGTATTGAGGTAAATCCCCTCTGTAAATCCATGACTCTTGGCCCAGTTCAAAGCAAGAACATTGTCTGCATAGGACGTGGATTTAATCCCCACCAATGGTGACGATTCATTACGCACCCACGGAAGCAGGGCGCACGTCGCTTCGGCCGGCGGAGGGCCAATCACATTCGATGTGACGAGAATACTTGAATTCTGAGAATCTTCGGTCACAGTGATTCGCAAGCGCCCAAGTTTCTGATGTTCAGGATTTGCTTCAATGACTAAATTGACACCTGCACGCACGGATTCAAGATCAAGTTCGTCAAATCCCAATTGCTTCCATGCATCTCCGAGCCTCCTCAGATGCCTTTCGAGAAACTCAACATGACCTTCGCTGACCTTCAGTGTCTCGAAAACACCCACTCCAACGAGAAACCCTCTGTTGGTCGTCGAAACCTGCGGGTTGACGGATAATTGGCCATCAAGCCAACTTGTGCTCCGATTCACGCAATCACCTGCTCCACGATGCAACTTCGGAGAGATGACGAGCCTTGAGCTCGGTCTCCTCCCATTCGTGCGCTGCATCTGAATTCCACGTGATTCCCGCTCCCGTGCCAAACTTCAGATCAGACCCGTGAAACCAAAACGTTCGAATAGCAACCGCTAACTCGGCCTGATGATTATCTGCGTCAATCCAACCAAATGCGCCGCAGTAGTAGGACCTATCTTCAGTTTCTAATTCAGCAATGAGTGTCAAGGCCGTCGACTTGGGTGCCCCTGTGACAGATCCCGGCGGGAATGTGGCCTCAATGAGATCCACCCAGTCACTTCCTGCTGCTAACTCTGCCGTAATTGTTGAAACCAATTGGACAAGTCCCGGATGTTTCTGAATCTCCAAAAGATCACTCACAAACACGCTCCCAATCTCCGCGCACCTGGAGAGGTCATTGCGCACCAAGTCGACAATCATGATGTTCTCCGCTTCGTCCTTCCCAGATATACCTGATGCTTCTGTCGCAGTGCCCTTTATGGGCCCAGAAACAATCACGGATCCATTGCGAGAGAGGAAGAGTTCAGGGCTGGCGCAAGCAATGTGCACTCCTTGCTCGGGTAACCGCATTGCGCCCCCAAATGGAGCCGGATTCCCCTCTTGCAACAGTGCGTCAAGCGCCATGATGTCATTACCCGGTGGCAATTTCGCCGTTCTCACCCGACAGATATTGACCTGATAAACATCACCACGTTCGATCCGTTCCTGGCAAGTGGCCACCGCATTCTGGTAGCCCCGTTGGTCTAGTGAACTACTCCACGATTGAGGTGAGACTCCGGTCCACGGCCCAATGAAATCAGGATCAACCGGCGATTCTTTCCACGTGGAAAAGCGAGCAAGCACGGGCTCACCCCCAAACGGAATGGCAATAGCCCAACGGCCACCCTGACGTAAATCCGCAATATTGTGCGAAACATTCATCAGGTCCGAGGCATAAATGCTCCCAAATCGTGCCACGGGCATGCTCGCCATGGACATAGCCTGCCGGTTAACCAACCGGTTGACCAACCGGCTACCACTTGGGAACACCGGATTCGAGTCGGATATGGTTTGCTTTCGCCTAATGAAC
>JAGYJP010000037.1 GCA_018402075.1 Candidatus Nanopelagicales bacterium
AAAGTTGGTGAAGCCTGAGTTGAATAAAAATGCGGGTGACCCTAAGACGGTGAATGCGCCAGTAATCAGGATCGCAATCACGGCCGCGGTGCTCTTGCTTCGAGTGGTAATGCGCTCAGCCAAGTCACTGGCCACCCAGACAATTGCCGCCATGGCAGCGGTGAAACTCAATGCGGTCCACTGGACATATGGGGCCAGGAGTTGAATCCGAGTAAGCTGGTCGCCATCTGCGGCCATTTCTGCCAGCGTCCACAGAGTGCTGTGCAGGGCGGGGTACCACTGATTCCAGGCGGTGCTGCCATCAAGGGTTGTCCACGCGGTTTGCTGGTCGATATACGTGTTGGCGAACGGGGTGAAGTGCCCGTGGTTATCCCAGCCACTGAAGAACAGCCCGCTGAGAATCTCAGAGGGATCCGCACCCATATAGGCGCGTACCAGCCAAAAAGTAGAACCCACGAATAGCAGCAGGATCAGGGCATCGGCCACGCGTACCCGAGGGAACTCGACCTTGCGCAATCTTGGAATGAGCCGCAAGCCCACCGCTAACACAATGAAGCCGGTGAAAGTGATGCGCGCAGTCACCGAATCAATCGGCACCCCGGTGTTGCGCGGGAAAACGATTGCAATCACACCCAACATCACAATGATCGAGATCACCGCCCGCTCGGTGTAGGTGCGACCCCACGGCGGAAGGAATGCAAATGCGGCTAACGCCACGAACAAACCAACACTGGGTAGCAGCCACAACAGGCCAATGGCAATCAGACCCACGATTGCGGGCATAAACAGTAGACGATTCCCCGACAATGAAGTGCTCGTCACGATTGCTTCTCGAATGCAATCGAAACATTGACCGGGGCGCTTTGCACAGCACTCACGGTAGCGGTTGCATCGGTGATTTTCATGCCCGGTTGGCGCACGGGTGTGTAACCTGCCGGCGGAGTGACCTGCACGGTCAAGGTGCTGGGAATAAACAACGACTGGGGTTCAGCTTGGAGTTGATACTCCAAGGCGTTGTTCGTGGTGCCCGCCGTGTCCGTGCTGAATGTGCCGGGCGGAAGTGTGTAGGAAACCGAAAGGGCGCTTTGGCCACCGGGTGGTGTCCAACCGACTAACCGAATCATGCGATGACCAAAGCCATCGTTCACCCAACCGCCACCCAGTTGCTTCTGCCCGCGGAACGGCCGAACGGTGAAACCAACGGGGTAATCCGCACGGTAATTACGCGCAGCATCAGGGACGTACATGATGTACGCGTTCTTGAGCCACATAGTTTCGTAGCCCACCCGCTGCGGTGGACCCTCAGGCCGATCAGGGGGTGTTGCATTCGTCAATGTCAACTGCTGATTGACCTGGGCGCTACCGTCCTCAGCGAGATTCACTCGCACCAACACATTGCGTTGTTGGAAAACATCGACTTTGCTCTGGTTGCCGTTTTGGGTGTACATGGCTGACCAGTCACCGATATTGGGATCTTCCACAACACCCGCGGCACCAGCATCGAGGGCCAGCTGTTCCAGACGTGACTCCCGCATCCACATTTGGAAGTGACGACCCGGTGCGGTTCCCGCAATTGCTTGGGCCGCGGGAACAAGTTCACTGCCCGAGAGAACCCGCGTGAGAAGTTCATCAAGGAGTTGTTGATTGGCTGCCTGACGTTGATCCGCTTCCTCTTGACCAAATGTGGCATAGGCATCAACCAAAAGAATCTGGCCGATTTGATCACCGGTCACGGTGCCATACACCGATGACTCGACCGGGCCGGTTGCATTCAACACTGCAGCGATCGCGGTGAGATCCATGGCGACCACACCATCTACTTCGGGATACGAGGCTCCGTCCCACGTTCCCGACCAAGCTTGCACCATTTCACGTGCGGAGTACAAAAAGTTGGGGTGCGTATTGGTAACTACAAATGGATTATTGCGAGGGTTCTGGGCAAAAAATGGATTCAATGACGGCCCATACCAACGAATATCGGCATTGATCGGCGGGAACAATTGAGTACTAGTTTGGCCCTTGAGCGGAATGCTGATTTGACCATCCTGGAACTCAATCATGATCAACGTCAACGGCGCACCACCACTGGCACGCATCTCGGCCTGATTACCAATTGCAATCAAATAACGTTTGGGGCCGTCAGCGCCCAAAGCATTGGGCAACACCGGAGCAATGTCATTGAGTGAATTCACCGCTTGAGAGACCGGTTCCAACTCTCGCAGACCAAGATCGCGAATTCTCTCCAAAATTCCCGCAGCGAAAGTTCCCACGCTCAATTGACGCAATAAGGAATCTGCCGAATTCGGCTCTTTGCCACCCCTACAACGAACTTCCAGCTGCTCCCATTAACCGTTCAATGTCCACGCGACCGTCGGTGAAGATTCGTTGGTGTCTAACTCTTTCCGGACGGTCTTCCTTTACAGGTTAATGAGCTCACCGGTGGCGCTGAAATATTCGCCGCTGCCGCTACGGAATTTCGCCAGTTCTGCACCGCAGCCGAAATCCCCGGGACCGCACCCATAAAGCGCACCTGGGTGGTATCCACGGATTTGAGCATCAGGGCGGTGGATTGGTCGGCCAATTCAAAATCGGCCTCGCCGCGTTCATAATCCCCATTGATCAGACCCTGCGCCGCCCCCGAGAGATTGGATTGGAGTCCATAACCGCTCCACGCCAATGCCCCGAAGGATGCCACCAAGCCCACCTGGAGCCAAAAGAAGAAACCACCGACCAGCACAATGGCCGCGCCCCACAGCAGCGCAATTCCACGGGGCTTTTTCGGCACTTAGCGAGTATAAGTGAGTGAAACGATCGCTCGGTTAGTAAGCGCCTTTGCCCGTGATCACAACTTTGACCGTTTTGGCCACAATCACCAGATCAAGTGCCGGGGACCAGTGCTCCACGTAATCCAGATCCAAGCGCATGCGTTCATCCCAGTCCACCGCCTTGCGGCCGGAAACCTGCCACAACCCGGTCAGACCCGGCTTGGTCAAATGACGACGGTGATCCTGGTCGGCAAAGAGGGGGATTTCATCCAGCAACACCGGACGCGGTCCCACCAGAGACATGGAGCCACCGATGACATTCACAATCTGGGGCATTTCATCAATGGACCACCGACGCAGGAAACGGCCATAGGTGGTGATTCGTGGGTCGTGCCGATACCGATCCAAAATTCGGTCATCGGGGGCACCGATCACTTCTTGGCGCACTTGATCAGCACCCACCTGCATGGTGCGCAACTTCACCACGGTGATCACTTCGCCGCCACGACCGATTCGCTGTTGCTGGTACAACACCGGACCACGACTGCTGAAAAACGTTCCAATAATACCGATCAGCATGAAGGGCAGGAAAAGAATGAAAAGAATGGCACCGAAAACAATGTCCAGTGTGCGCTTGATTGCGCGCTTTGATCCGGTGAGGTGTGGTTCATCAAGATGGATCAACGGTAAGTCGGCTTGCATACGCATGGTCACCCGCGGACCGGCGAAGTCACCGAGTGTCGGTGCGACCAATAAATCAATACGCGGGCCTTCAAGTC
>JAGYJP010000038.1 GCA_018402075.1 Candidatus Nanopelagicales bacterium
CGCTGAACTTGTCGCTGCCCGAAAGTGGGAATCCCAAACCTATTAATCTGGTGACCTGATGGTCTGGACTACCTTGTCATCGCACACAACAGAGTGGATTCTTGAATTTACCCCTACTCTGATCCCATGCGCATTGTGTCATTATTGCCCTCGACCACGGAGATTGTGTGTGATCTCGGGTTGGCTGATCAACTTCTCGGTGTGACCATTGAATGCAACTGGCCGCAGGGGGTTCGCACAGGCCGGGAAATCGTGGTCGAGACGTGCATTG
Organism: Candidatus Nanopelagicales bacterium; assembly: GCA_018402075.1. The sequence continues at coordinate 272 of JAGYJP010000038.1, forward strand.
ACTCTTCACTGACTCCCGCTGAGATTGACGAATTCGTGCGCACCCGGGTATCTGCCGGGCAGGACTTATATGAGTTAAACGATGCTGCGTTGGCCCGATGCAACCCCGACCTGATTTTGAGTCAGGATTTGTGTCGCGTGTGTGCGGTGGCAACCGGGGACGTTGAAGCCGCCGTGGAGCGCCTTTCATGTGATGCGAATGTGTTGCAAATTGATCCGCAGAATCTCAATGAAGTGATTGATTCCATTAACACAATCGCAGTGGCGGCGGGTGTCCCCGAGCGAGGTATTGCACTCACCGCAGGATTGCACGCCCGACTTGCTCGTGTGAGCGAAAGCGTGGTGGGAAAGCCACAACGCAGGGTATTTGTTTTGGAGTGGACCGATCCGCCGTTTGGGTCCGGGCATTGGGTTCCAGATATTGTCTCGGCCGCCGGCGGTGAACCCGTGCTTTCCCAAGCCGGATCACAATCCAAGTCCACCACGTGGGAACAGATCGCAGCCGCAACACCGGATGTTGTAATCGTTGGACCGTGCGGCTACAACTTGGAAGCGGCCACCAGACAGGCTCGGGAAATTGAACACCTGTTGCCCGCGGACTGCGAGGTGTGGGCCATTGATGCCGATTCCGTGGTGGTCAGACCCGGTGCCCGACTTGTCGACGGGGTGGAGGCGGTTGCCGCACTCCTGCACGACCCGGCACAAGCTCCGGCTGATGTGGTCTACCGGGTTCGGTGATTCAGCCAGACCTGCGGGTGCTCACGTAATCACTGACAACATAATCGCCGAGTCGTTCGGGGTCCGTTGCCAACACCTTGCCTCCGTTGCGGCGGGCCATGGTGTCCAGGAACTGGGCCAGTTGTGGATCCTCACCCAAACGGAACCATGTAATGGCAACTTTGCGGCGGGTCATTTCATCGACCGCCTTCACCGTTAAATCAACCGTCTCGAAATCTGGTGGCCAGTTGAACCACCAATCACCACCGGATAACAGATGCGCGGTCGGTTCCCCATCTGTCACCACCATGACAATCCGCTGTGACCCGGGGTGTTTGTCTAGGAATTTGCCCGCCAGCATGAGTGCATGCTGCAGGTTGGTTCCCGGTATTTCACTGGCTTGTAAGTTGGGAATATCCATGGGGCTAACCACACGGGCAAGGTTGGAAAAACCAATAACCTGCAGCGCATCTAGTGGGTACTTGGTTGAGGACAATGAGTGCAGGGCCAGCGCCATTGTTTTCGCGGCACTCCAAGTGTCATTGATCAGCATTGAATAGGACTGGTCGACAAGTAACACAACCGCAGCCTTGGTCAAGTTTTCCGTTTCCGCAATTTCAAAGTCTTCGGGGTGCAACTTTGCAGAATCCCCGGTCGCCAGGCGCCTAAAGGATGCATTCTGTGCGGTGCGCACAACATCAATGACACCGTCATCCCCGAAACTCCACTGACGGTGGGTTCCCGTTGCTTCCCCAGATTTACCAGTTTGGTGCGTCTCGTGACCACCGCGGGCCGCGCTGTCTAAGTGCTTGAAAACTTCACGCAGTGCCGATTCCCCGATTCGCCGAACCGCCTTGGCGGACAGGCGAAGGGAATCTGAATCCGGATCAGTCACCAAAAACCCTTGATCTTGCAGATCTTTTTGAAGTTGAATCATGGCTTCGGCTTCGGCACGTGCCGCCTGTCCCATGGCGCGCTCCAAAAGATCCAAATCAATTTCCGATGGGTCCCCCATGGCATCTGCATCGCTGATTTGACCGACCAGGGATTCCAAATCCCCCATTTCAGCCAAGGACTGGGTGGCTTGGGGCAGGCCCCCGGATGCATCGCCATTAAGTGGTGTCCCCCTGCGGCGGGAGAACTCCGGCCGCAACGCCTTGAGGTGATCTTGTAACTCGGACATGTGTTCCTGCACGCCCATGTCCGCGAGGGCTTGCTGCATGGCTTCGGCGAGTTCTGCTCGTTGCTCCGGTGACATGGATGCCAACATGCGGTCCATGGCGGCCGACTGCCGCGCTAACTCGTCAATGAATTCATCCAACGTTTCCGGTGCATTGGGGAAAAAATCTTTGTGCTTGTCAATAAATTCTTCGTAGTCCGCTTCGGTGGCGGTGCCCTCACGGTGCTTGCTCAACAACTGATTGAGGTCTTTCATCATGTCCGCCATGGCCGCTTGGCTTTCCGGGTTTGCCATGTCTTTGAGGGATTGACTCATGCCAGCAAATTGCTGATCAATGACATCGCGGCGCAACCGCTCTTTCATCTGTTCAAATATTTCCTGGGCAACCGGGGACTGCCACTGGTAATTCTCCAGTTCGGCCATGGCGCGCGGGACATCGTCGGGGAGGGCATCAAGAACTGCCTCGGCAAAGCGGGCATCGTCGCTGGGGTTGGGAAATAATGCTCCGCGCTCAACATCTAGGGCCTCAGACAGCATCTCGTGTAGGTCATCAAGTAACCCGTTCATGGACGCAGATTCCCGGACTTTGTTGTACCGATCGCGAATATCCCGATACATCTGTTCAAGTCCTTGTCGGCCTTTACTTCCCGTGCGCATCAGGTCCCGTAGTGCTTCTTGTACCGACTGACCGGCCAGGATTCGCTCGCCCAACTCGTCTACACCTTTGCCCGTGTCCACCAGGGGGGCAAGCGGATCAGGGCCCCCTCTGAAGGGCCCGTAGATAGCAGGCTTACGCCGACTCAATTTTCTGATGCCTCGGTGACGGAACTGCCATAGGTACTCGTTCCGTCCAGTAGATCTTTATCAATTCGGCGGGTCAACCACAATCCTTCGGTGGCAAACTCAATGCACGAAGCCACCAGGGCAGCGGATTCCGCCATGTGCGGTTCGGTCGCGGTGAACAGCGGGCCAATGCCCTCCATGGGACCAATGGCTTCCAAGATTGTTTGGCTGCTCATCAGGTCAGATGTCGCCAGCGTGTTGCCGGCATCGAACCAGTCAACAAGATTGGTCAGAAACACCCGGGTGCTCTGCCCGCCCAACAGGGTCCGCCACGACGCCGCCGTTGCTTGCCGGGCCAGAAGGGAAAGAATCTCCACTTCTGATCCCTCTTGGGAGACTTCGAACTCGACCTTGCCCCGAAGCGATGCCACCACATCTTCTAGGTCGCCGATTCGCACCACCGGCTCACCGTCACCATTGATGGCGGCTCGGCGCAGCGCGGCCCCGGACAGTTCCTCCACGCACGCAATGGAAAACCGTGCGGACACGCCACTGCGCTGGTCAACACTGGTTGACTCC
>JAGYJP010000039.1 GCA_018402075.1 Candidatus Nanopelagicales bacterium
GACCACCATCGGCCTCATCCCGTTGCTGGGCAGTGTGATTGTCATGTTGGTGCCCAAAGCGAATGCGGCGCTCGCGAAATCGCTCGCGCTGTTCTTCTCACTCGTTACCCTGGGCGCGGTTATCGCCATGGCCCTGCGGTTTGAGGGAAATGCCACCGAGCAATTCCAATTCACCGAGAGTTACTCCTGGATACCAGCGTTCGGCATTAACTTCTCCCTCGGAATCGATGGCATTGCATTAGTCCTCATAGCCCTGGCAGCCACGCTCGTTCCCGTTGTCATCCTGGGCGGGTGGACAGAGGCTGCCGATTCCCAAGGAAGTGTCAAGGGTTACTTCGCTCTGATCCTCGTCCTTGAGACCCTCATGATCGGGGTATTCGCCGCGACAGATGTATTCCTGTTCTACGTCTTCTTTGAAGCCATGCTCATTCCCGTCTATTTCATGATCGGGCGCTACGGCGGTCCACAAAGGTCCTACGCAGCCGTCAAGTTCCTGATCTACAGTTTGGTGGGCGGATTACTCATGCTCGCCGCGCTCGTGGGTCTTTATGTAGTGTCCTTTCAAATGACCGGTGTGGGGACATTTGATTTCACCACTCTGGTCGGTCTCGATATTGATCCCGAACTTCAGAAGTTGCTGTTCATGGGCTTCTTCTTGGCATTCGCCATCAAAGCACCGTTGTGGCCATTTCACACCTGGTTACCTGACTCAGCCGCTCAAGCGCAACCCGGTACATCTGTCCTCCTCATTGGCGTGTTGGACAAGGTCGGAACATTCGGCATGCTTCGCTACTGCCTAGAAATTTTCCCCGATGCGAGTGAGTTCTACGCCCCATTTGTCATTACATTTGCGGTGATCGGCATTTTTTATGGCGCACTCGTCGCTTTGAAACAAACCGATATGCGAAGGCTCTTCGCATACTCGTCCATGTCCCATTTCGGCTTCATCATTCTTGGTATTTTCGTATTCACCACGGTGGGTCAAACCGGTTCGGTTGTTTACATGGTGGCCCACGGTCTGTCCACGGCGGCCCTGTTCATTGGTGCCGGCTACCTCATGACCCGCCGCAATGGCTCAGCGCAACTCTCGTCTTTCGGTGGGGTCAACAAGGTCGCTCCGGTTCTCGCCGGGTTCTTCCTGATCGCCGCGCTATCCAGTTTGGCACTCCCGGGCATGGTGTCATTCATTGGCGAGTTCATGGTGCTGCTCGGTACTTTCCAGAAGTACATGTGGGTTGGTGCAATCGCCACCGTTGGCATTGTGATCACCGCAGCTTATGTATTGCGCGTGTACCAAAAGACCATGACCGGCCCACTCAATCCTGACCTGACCAACATGAAAGACCTCAATGGTCGGGAGATCACGGCACTTGTTCCGATTTCCGCAATGATCATCATTTTGGGTGTATTCCCCGCGCCACTACTCAATGTAATTGAACCTGCGGTGGATCGAACCATGATCACCATCGGTGCGACCGATCCCGAAATTACGGTCGGCCTTTCACCCAATGCGGCAGCCGAGATAGAAGGGATTGTGGAGTGAACACTTTCACCGCCCCTCTGATTGACTACTCGGCACTTGGACCCATCCTGATCGTTGTCGGTGCGGCACTTGTTTCGGTGCTGATTGAGGCACTCGTGCCGCGTGGGGCACGTCGATTCCTGCAGATGATCCTCACCTTCGGTAGCCTCATCGCCGCATTCGTGTGGCTGATCACCATTCGCGATACTCGAGTGATCACCGGCGACGGCGCTGTTGCCATTGACGGACCCGCACTTGTCATGCAAGGCACGATTCTTATTCTTGCAATCTTCGGTGCCATGTTGGTTTCGGAACGCTCACTGGATTCCATGGGTGATTCATTCGCTCCGCGCGCTTCCGCACTTCCCGGTTCAGTCGACGAACGGGAACTTGCCGCTCGCGGATTCACCCAGACCGAAATTTGGACCCTTTATCTCTTCGCCGTGACCGGCATGTTGCTTTTCGTGGTTGCGAACGATTTGCTCATCATGTTCGTGGCCTTGGAAATCATGTCCCTCCCGCTGTATCTGATGGTAGGCATGGCACGCCGGCGTCGCCTGCTATCCCAAGAAGCAGCTCTCAAGTATTTTGTTCTGGGCGCTTTCGCTTCGGCGTTTTTCATTTTTGGTGCCGCGCTGGTCTACGGTTACACCGGCACCATTTCGCTCCCAGAGATTTCAGAGAGCATCTCGGCCACCGCGGGAGAAACCGGATTAATCCTGATTGGCCTGGCCATGCTTCTTGTTGGATTGTTCTTCAAAGTGGGTGCCGTTCCATTCCACCAGTGGACTCCAGATGTCTATCAGGGCGCACCCACACCCATCACCGGCTTCATGGGTGCAGCGGTCAAGGTTGCAGCTTTCGGAGCCCTCATGCGCCTGCTCTACGTTGGTTTCAGCGGCATGCAGTGGGATTGGGAAATAATCATTTGGATTGTTGCCATTTTGAGCATGGTCGTCGGTTCACTGATTGCCATTACCCAAAGTGACATCAAGCGGATGCTGGCCTATTCGGCGGTGGCTCAGTCTGGCTTCATTCTCGTGGGGGTTGCATCCTCGTCCGCAGCAGGTATTGCGGCAGTCATGTTCTACTTGATCGCATATGGATTTGTCACCATTGGTGCATTTGCGGTGATTTCCATGGTGCGTGATTCATCAGGTGAAGCCACCCACCTGTCCAAGTGGGCCGGACTAGGCAAGAAGTCACCCATGGTGGCTGCAGTTTTCAGTATTTTCATGCTCTCACTGGCAGGGATTCCATTAACCAGTGGTTTCGTGATCAAGTTCAGTGTGTTCGCTGCCGCAATTCAGGCCGGCGCCACCGGGTTGGTAATAGTTGCGGTGGGTGCCAGTGTGATCGCCGCGTTCTTCTATGTCCGGGTAATTGTGGTCATGTTCTTCTCGGCCCCAACCGAGAAAACAGCCACCGTGGCCATTCCATCTGCATTCACCACCATCGCTCTTGCGGCCGCAGCCACCATCACCGTGGTGCTGGGAATTATTCCCGCGCCACTGATCGATTTGT
>JAGYJP010000004.1 GCA_018402075.1 Candidatus Nanopelagicales bacterium
CGATCAATCCACGTGCCATTGGTGGAACCAAGGTCTTCAACAACCCAGGAGCCTTCTGATTCATAAACACGTGCGTGGCGGCTAGATGCATAGTCATCGTCAATCACAATTGTGGAATCAGGGGCACGACCAATAGTGACCTGCTGGCCTTCGAGTGGAACAACAGTGCCAATAAGTGGTCCATCAATGACAACTAGTTTTGTTCCTCGCACCTTCTGTTTGCGTGCAACACGTGGCGGCTTGGGCGGCTTGGGTGCTCGCTTGCTCCTTGCTCGAGTCCCATTCACTCCACCAATACCCTCAGCGGGTTGGCGAATATCCCTGCGCAGGACCATGACGGTGGCGATAACAAATGCCCATAACAAGCCAAGGAACGCTAGTCTCACAATTGTGAGCGCAAGCTCCGACACGACTCAGCCGCTCCGAAACACCAGAGAGGTTGCTCCGATTTGAACAACAGCACCGTCGACCAATGCACCTTCGGTAATGCGCTTTCCGTCGAGGAATGTTCCGTTGGTGGAATTCAAGTCACGTAGATAAACGGTTTGTCCCAAGACAATTTCGCAGTGGTTGCGTGAAGCACCCGGGTCTTCCACCCGGATATCCACATCTGTTCCGCGACCCAAGCGGGTCACTGCCCGAACCAGTGGGTAGGCCGATCCACCGACCTCCAACCGTGGCTGGCCTGTCACAGCAGCCCCTCCACCCGCAGCACTGACCTCAGCACGAGCTTCTGACCGAACCCGGAAAATCCCGGTCTCAAGATCTTCATCCTCGCCCAATGTGACCAACGCCGCCCCCAGCAGGGTATAGCGCTGTTCACCGGAATAGTCCTTAACCAACGTGGCCAACTCTGAACAGAGAGCGTCCTTGAACACCGCCAGGCGCTTGTAGTCATGGGTCGACAGCTCAATATGGAAGATATTGGGAACAACGGTGCGATCCCGGTCAATCACTGCCGCCCGGTCATCAATTTCCCGCTGTAGGGCTGCGGCAATCTCCACCGGCTGCACCTCAGCCTTGAAGGCCCGAGCGAAGGCTCCGCTGACCATTCGGTCGAGTGAATCCTCAAATCGCTCCAATATGCCCACATAGAGATGTTACTTGCTCCAGTTACCTATCCCGTGCACCTATGTGCTGAGCCAATGCACCCTTATATATGTGTGCATGTAACCTTGCCTCGCTCCTTAAGGAGCGAAGCGCGAGTGGCGGAATAGGCAGACGCGCACGGTTCAGGTCCGTGTACTCGAAAGGGTGTGGGGGTTCAACTCCCCCCTCGCGCACGGTGATCCCCTCACAAAATGTGGGGGGATTCGTGCTTACTGAATGCAGATGAAGGACCCTTGGAGGCCGGTCTCAATTTCGTCTGAGTTACGGTTATTACATGAGCATTCGGTCGCGTCGTGCTTTGTCAATTGTTTCATCTGTCGCTTTGGTTTTGGGACTGACGACCATTGCGGGGGTGCCGTCACGTGCGTACTCCATGGCCGAAATTGCGCGCGGTGTCTGCGTGTTACAGAAACTGCCCACCGCGCCAGCTGCACCGGCTCTTTCCGTGGGACCAGAGGTTGGTTGGAATGCGGGGCTGACCGGGGTGGTGCCCCCAGCGGCACCGTTGTATCGACTGTGGGACATGAAGGTGGCGTGGAATGACATCAATCCAGCCCCGGGAGTTTTTAATTTCACCGAACTTGATCGGCGGATCGCACTGGTGAACAGTTGGGGAGCGCGCCCGGTTTTGGTACTGGGTTTGACTCCGACCTGGGCATCAACGAATCCTGGGGCAGGCAATGGAATCTGGGGAGCAGGATCCGCTGCACCCCCCACATCAATGGATCACTGGCGTGCATATGTCACAGCGGTTGTGAATCGATACGCCGGCCTAATTGCAGCATATGAAATATGGAACGAAGCAAACCTCACCACATTCTGGCAAGGAACCCCTCAGCAGATGGCGGAAATGACATCCATTGCATCTCAGATCATTGGCGAATCAGCCTTAGTCATGTCACCATCCGTGACCACACGTTTGGCCAGTGGCGCCCGTTTTATGAAGCCGTTTATCGATGCACTAACAATTGGTCCGAGTGGAATCGATGTGTGGACGATCCACACCTATCCCAAAGGTGACGCAGGACCAGGACCTGTTGGTGCTGCGCAAACCCGACGCGATGACATTGAGCGCTGGCAAGTGGCACTCGTGGAAGCTGTGGGGCCCACATCTCCGTGGCTAACCAAGCAGGTGTGGGATACGGAAGTGAACTTTGGTTTGCGTGGACCAGGAAGCAGCCCAAAGACGGACTACTCTGACGCGGACGGTGCGACACTGCTGCAGTTGGCTTATCGAGACTCACAAGCCTTGGGCATTGATCAAACATTTTGGTATGAGTTCACGGCATCTCCATATGACCTCCTTGGAGTTCAGTTCACCCCGCAAACACCGCAGATCTTTAACGCTTGGAATCAACTTCCTGCGTATTTGCAAGGGCAATTAGCCCAGCAGCAAGCGGGTCCAACCTGCGAACAGGTAGTTGCGCAGACAATTCCCGATCCCACAATTTTTATTGAAGGTGAGCGTAGAACGGTGAGCGGTAGGCCCGGTATCAAAGTCGATATCACCACTAAAGGAATTGAAGAAGGAACCAAACTGGTGCCGTACATCCGCTTCCCGGGTCAGACTCAGTTCACCCCTGGAGCAGCTCGCATCACAATTGATGCAAATGGTGAAGGTGTATGGCAGCGAAAGACTGGCAAGAGGGTTACCGTGTATTTCGCTACCGAAGATGGATCGGTGAAATCAAACCGAGTCACTATTCAAGCGAATTAGTGAGCCAATCATGCGGGTAACAGGCGCGAATTATCTGACCTTTAAAGCGCTCACGATTCGTGGAGCATGCTGAATCCGAAGCGCGATCCTGAAGTTCGCAGCTTTCGTCTTTCGAGGAACCTCTATGGATGCACTCCGCGTGCACTCAGGGTCCAACTGAGTCCCTTCACGCACTGCGCACCAAGCAAAATTTAGTCGAGCGATTCATCTCGCTTTTTTGCCACGCTTCGAGTCCAGAACAGTTAGCCCAAACGGGTATATCGGTTCAAGAAAAACCCCTCGCATGCCAAAAAAGAAGGCTCCCACCTCACATATCAGTGAGGGGGAGCCTTCTGAAATTAATTACATGAACTTCCCGCGCCAGGTATCACCGAGTGAATCGGTGAGTCGGTCGGCGGCAGCAATTTGCTTCTGAGTCAGCGGCTTAGCTTCCACTCCTTCAGATTTGAGGTCAATAAGTTGGATATAGTTTCCGATCTGTCGCACGGTGGTGTACTCGTGGCCCGCGTAGTTTGTCGTGGGATCATTCAACGTGGTCTCCGAGCGCACCCATAAGAATGGATCACCATCCTTAGCCTTTTTGGTCCCGTTGGTCAGATTCGTGTCGATTGCGTACGTCACGTCGGCATCAAGGTCATTGGTCGGGGAATGATCACCTTCGCATCTTTTTATTTTTTTCACTAGATCGTCATAAGCCCTTTTGGCCTGTTTTTCGCTGCCATACCAGTGGATCTCTTGGAAGAGTGAAGATACATCTTTGCTATTCAGGTCAAATACTTCAGAAGTCAGTAGAGTCTTTGCGCCATTTCCCTCGACCTCGACGGTGCCGGTTAGGTCGCATAGCCACGGAGCATTAGGTGTGCCTTTAGAAGACTGTGCAACACCAAAGTCGTAAAGGTTTTGCTTACCTATGCCGACCAACTGGGCCTGCGTTGGGGTGAGCATTACGGAGTAGGCGTCGGCCAAGGTTGCTGGCGAAATCGTTACTGCTTGGGCGGGTAATGATGTGAGCGCGAGGGACGTCACCGCGACGCCGGCAGCCAATGTCAGAGTGCGAGAAATATTAATGGAGTTCTCCTTTTTATTTGTTGTGGGGTCGCAAGTAAAGCATGGGAAGGATTATCCAATAATTATCGCGCAATGAGATCACTCAATCTGAAATAAATACGGTGCTCCCCCTCACGCATGAGTGAGGGGGAGCGACACGTCTTGTTCGTGGCTGTCCTAGTGGCCGCAGATCAACTGACAACCCACTTCGATTGAGATGAACTGTATGTGAGTGTGCGCGTGCACACGGCACCACCGTTGCCGTTGTTCATCCATCTCGCCCAGGATTCACCCCAACCGCCGCTGGGAACGCCGCTCCAGTTAAGGGTGGTGGGCGCAGCTGCATTGGATGTTCCGGTTCGCGACTAGAGCCCCTACACAGTGAAACGCCCGTTGGCGCGAGATTAGTGGTTGTTGCATGGAGTACGATCTTCTGTCCAGGAAGTAGGGACCCGCCAGTGCCGGAGGTCTCGGATCCAAGAGTGCCGTAGCTGAACTGACCAGCTGGCTCGCCTCCAGTGAACGCAGCGCAGTTAGTCTGAGTGATGATGAACGTGTCTTCGACGAACATCTTGGGCCTGGGGTTCCCCGAGGAAGGGTTACAGTTCACCGAACCACCTGACACAGCGACTACAGCGCATCCAAGAACTGAATGACCCTGATTTCAACACTCTCATTCACACATCCGAAGACATCGACCGCGACAACGAGACGGCATTTCACACTACACTCACGTGGCTGATCGACGCATTAATGACCCAAGGCTCTCTTGACTGAGTAACTCGGCTGGCAATGCGTGTTTACCTCGTTCTTTACCTCGCCTTCTGACCTACCCAGCGCCCGACATTTTCAATTGTCGTAATTGCGTTAGCTATGGCATCTAGTCACGCGAGGCAAGCAGGAACATCGCTGGACCATTTGGGTTATTAACATCGACAACTCCGTAGGTGAGGGTTTCAAATCCAAGAGTTCGCAACACGAAATCGATGTCATCTTTCTCCATCCACATCGCGTATTGCCGCGGCCCACCCGCAAATCGATTCGTGATGGTTGCATCGGCGTATTCATGTTTGTGAAGATGCAGACTTTTACCGTGCCAATTGATTCGCTCGTCACCGGCTGGACTCATGCGGCTGGCAACTTGTGGTGGCAACGTCTGCGAGGCGTCAAAGTAGTGAGTGTGGAGGAATACCCGGTTGGTGTGACCACTGATTTGTTCGAGAAGGCCAATGGGGTCGGGTTGGTGGTACAGGATTCCACTCGCCCAGACGATGTCGTAATGAGAAGGGTCCTGAGCCAAGAATTTCTGAATGTCGCCGTAAAGGAATTTCGCTTGGAGGTTGAGGAGTTCTTTCACAATCAGACACTTCAAATATGCGGTCTGGCTTCCCTCGACGGCGACCACCGAAGCGGCACCAGCTTGCTCGATCAGTGCAGTTTGATAAGCCTCAAATGGACCTAGCTCGAGGACTGACATCCCTTGCAAACCGTTTGGCAAGTGAGACTCAACCCACGTGACCCTCGGGTCAATGAGCGGGTCAAAGTGATTCACCGAACCGGCAACCACACCAAGTTGCGGAGGGAAGGCGGTGATCCACTCATTGGCAAATATGTCGACAGCGGCCTGGGCAGAAGGTGCATCGTTAAAGAACTGGTGGCGAGTCCTTCGATCCCGAAGATGAAAGGTCGCCAAGATGGGATTCACGGCTCGGCGAGCAAATCGATTGAGTGAGTTCGCCATAACCTCACCCCTTTACCCAGTTTGGATGTTTCACTAAACACTCACTAGGTGCACTCTGCCACCTCAAAGTATCGCCAACCGAGCATAGCCGCGCCATGATTTATCTGAAAATGCATGGTGTGAATTCGCGCCCAGGATTCCCGAGTCTTTATCTTGAGTCACACGCAAGAGCTGAACTTGTGCGAGCACTTCATTACGTGTGGTGGCAGTTTCACATCTTCTTCGAATCGCATATTGCAAGTTTGCAATATTTGTTGTCAACTACATGTACTTCCGCTAAACACCTTTCTGTTTCATGACCGAATCCCTGCGCTGGTGGCAACAGTCTGCAACACGTGAGGCCGAGCACTCGACCTAGACTGTTCCCTCATAATGCGCAACAGACCCATGGATTCGACCCCGTCAGCGTTGACCGTGTTCATTGCAATTCTTTTCGCCTGCACAGCGGTACTCGTCTGGATTGTGGCCCATAGCCACAAACCAAAGTTCGGGCTCCGAATTACATGAACTTCGACTGCCAGGCATCGCCGAGTGAATCGGTGAGGCGATTTACTGCAGCAAGTTGCTTAGCTGTAAGTGGTGGAGCGTCAGTGCCTTCAGAGTCCATGCTCACAATCTGAATGAATGATCCAAAGTGACGCACGGTCATGTAGTCGTGGTCGCAAAGTTATTTGTTGGGTCAGACGTCACAGTTTCTGACTTCACCCACAAATAGGGATCCCCGTCCTTGGCTTTGCCGGTGCCATTGGTCAGTGATTGTGTGATGGTGAACGGAACTGGGTCGGTGTCATCATTTGATGGGGTTTGTTGACCTTCACACTTCTTGATCAGTTTCACGATCCCGTCATAAGCCTTCTTGGCTGCCTTGGTACTGCTGTACCAGTGGATTTCCTGAGTCAGGCTGGTGACATCTTTACCAGCGAGATTGATGAACCCAGATGACAGAAGGTTAGTTGCGCCTTTCCCCTCCACTTCATTTGCGCCACTGAGATCGCACAGCCACGGAGCATCTGGTGTTCCCTTGGTGGAGTTAGCTACATCAAAATTCGACATGTGGGCGTTGCTAATACCCGCCGAGCGCGCATCCTTCGCTGACAACATGACCGAGTACGCATCGCCGACAGTTGCGCTAGACAAAGTTGCGGCCGTGCATAGGGAGAATTGTATGCATGTCTATGCTGCCCTACCTGTCGTTGCAGCGAAATAATTCCGGGGTGATGGGAGATCCAGGACCATGTCCTGCTTGCGAGAAGACTGACCTTGAACGTCGTGGTGGGAAAGACTTTTGCCCCACGTGTTATTACATTCAGCCGTGCTGTGATGGCGGGTTCTGTTCGGGGTAGTTCCAGGGTTTTTAGGTAAGTAGATCTAAGGACCGTAACTTCACTTCAACCTGGTCATTGGAGGGTTCAACCAGGAAGTCACCGTCAGGGAACACAACAACAGGAATTGATTGACCCCCGCTAATCTCCATGGCCTTACCCCTGTGACCGGCCTCAGTGTCGAGGAATTCGAATTCGACTCCAAGTTCGGTGAGCTGGGTTTTGGTGCGCACACAGTCGCCGCACCAATCAGCGCCATACATGGTGATCATGAAGCAATCATTGCGCAAAAATGGTGCATGTGGGGAGTTGGCCTTGGAGGCACTTTGTCCACAGGAAGGCAGATGTATCACCGGTGATACACTGAGGGGGTGAACGAGGTATCGGTACGTGAACTGCGCAACTACGGTGGTCAAATCCTGAATCGAGTGGAAAGTGGTGAAAGCATGACCATTACTCGCGATGGCACACCCGTTGCCATGATCTCGCCGCTGCGCCAACCGCGCTTGAGCGCAACCGCGCTACTCGAAAACTGGAAGAACGTCCCACTCATTAATACCGAATCCTTTCGGCGCGACCTTGATCAGGCTCTCGACATGAGTCTCGACGCGAATTGGGATGAAACACCATGACACCACCAAGCCCGGTGGGACTCCTCGATACCAGCGTCGTGATTGAGTTGCCAATCCTTTCCACGGCGGACCTTCCCGCTTTCCCCACCATCAGTGTCATCACACTTGCTGAACTCAGTGTGGGACCAGAGGTATCAAAAACTTCAGATGAAAGACAGAAGCGTCAGCTAGTTTTGCAACACACAGAGGCCTCATTTGATCCGTTGCCATTTGACGCAGCGTGTGCACGTAGGTTTGCAATTGTCGCGGGAAGTTTGCGGCAATCAGGACGCAAGACACAAGCCCGAGCATTTGACGCACTCATCGCAGCGACCGCGCTGGCGCACGATCTTCCGCTATACACGCGCAATGCCCAGGATTTTGAGGGTATTGCCGGACTTGAAGTGTGCGCGGTAACACCAAACGGTTAGCCGAGAACTTTGAATTCCCCGGTGAACATGCTGATCCGATTGGCATGGTGCGCCGGTGGGTCTGGGTGACTTGAGTGAAGTTCGAGCGAATCTGCATTCCTGCGAACTACGGTGCAGGCGCAGGATTAGTGGCAGGTGCAGCGTTGTGGTTCGGGAACGCTGGCCATGACCTGAGCTGCATGCTCGCCGCAACCGGACCAGGTGACTTTGCCGCAGTAGCGGCAGGGCGCTGGACTACACATATTGATAGCTCCGTTCAACAACTGGGTGAAATATTGAGTGAAATGAGATCCTAGCATACCCCCCAGGGTATGTAAATGCCTACAGCCAAATCACACTGCGAGTCTGATTCGCAGATAAAGATGCATAAAGAGCAACTGGAATTCCGGCGCACTCACCGAGTCGACCAAGTGTGTCCAGTGAAATCAGTGAACGACCGTTTTCCCATTTGGAAAGTGCTGGCTGGGTAGTTTCAATGAGCCCGGCAAGTTCATGTTGGGTCAGTCCCGATTGGGCCCGGATCTCTCCGAGCCAGAAAGCAAGTCGCCAACTCAACAGCGGCCGGGCGGTCCCAGCGTGGAGATAGGTATCGCGCATGCCCTTTGGGGCGTGCGGGGCATCAGGGTGGGCCCACGTTCCTAAATCGAATTTCCCACGCAAGGGGTCATTCGGGACCGCATGCCTCAACACGAGCCCATGCTCATCGATTCGCGCTCTGGGCGCAACCGGATATCCACAGCAACTGCCACTCTCAATATTGCAAGTTTGCAATACCTCATTTTTGTTCCATCTATCTCAAGAGACTCAAGTGACTCGAGTGACTAGCCTTGGCTGGTGCCCACGGCTGCAATAACTACCAATTGGCGCACGTGGTTGCCTTCTTACATACTCCTGGCATTAATTTGGGGATTCTCTTTCTATTTCATTAAATATGGACTGGAGATGTTCACCCCCGTTGGTGTTGCCTTTGGCCGGATAGCTTTCGGTGCTCTCACCCTCGTCGTGTTGAGCCTGATTACCAAGACCCCGCTGCCACCTCGATGGTCATGGAAGTACATCTTCGTTGCATCACTTTTATGGGTATCTATTCCGTGGATGCTGTTCGGATTTGCTGAAACACGAGTGTCATCGGCACTCGCTGGGATCATTAATGCGGCAACTCCGCTGATGACCCTGCTGGCAATTCTGATTGCATTCCCGGAAGAAAAGCCAACACGTCAACGCATTATTGGACTGCTTCTGGGGTTCATTGGAATCCTGATTGTTGTTGGAGTGTGGAATACAAGCGGGGAAAATGATCCGGTCGGCATGTTGGCGTTACTTACTGCCGTTGCCTGCTACGGCATTGCATTTCCTTTTGTTCGCAGGTACCTCACCGGGCCAACCGCCCGCGAACGTATCACGCCGATCTCCTTGGCCATGGGCATGATGCTGTGGGGATTGGTGGTGACAACTCCGATTGTGGCGTTCACCGGAATCACGGACACAGCGTTTCAGACCGGTCCTTTCATTGCGGTTGTTCTCCTTGGCGTGCTGGGGAGTGGCATCGCGTATGTCCTGAACTTCAAGGTGATCACCGCAGCCGATGCCACCACGGCCAGCACCGTCACCTATCTCACTCCCCTCGTCGCGGTTATTGCTGGAGCTCTGCTGTTGAACGAGAACATCACCTGGAATCAGCCGTTGGGCGGTCTACTCGTGGTGCTTGGTGCCGCAATTGCACAAGGCGTGATCAGCGGCAGAATAGGGACGTGGCGAACACCCAAATAAGCACTGATGTCCTCGTCGTGGGCGCTGGCCCGGCTGGTTCAGCGGCGGCAGCATGGTGTGCGCGTCACGGCCTTGATGTTCTTCTCGTAGATGCCGAGCAGTTTCCGCGCGATAAGCCCTGCGGTGACGGCCTCACTCCGCGTGCCATTGCTGAATTGGATTCCTTGGGATTGTCGCCGTGGCTCGAGGGTCGTGCGCGTAACAAGGGATTGCGGGCAGCAGGTTTTGGTCAAGAGTTGTATCTGCCCTGGCCCGGTGGAAACCTGCCGAACCACGGCGGTGCTGCACCCCGGCTCGAACTCGATGCCGCGATTCGACAGGTTGCAATTGATTCGGGTTCACAGGTACTCGAAGGGTTGCGCGCAAAAGATATTGTGATGGACGGCAATAAAGTTTCCGGAGTTGTGTTCAATAACGGAACAACAATTAACTGCAAAAGATTAATCGTTGCCGACGGAGCAAAATCACAACTCGGTCGCGCGCTAGGTCGCGAATGGCACCGCTCAACCGCCTACGGTGTTGCGGCACGCGGTTACATCAAGTCACACCGAAGTGACGACGAATGGATTTCCAGTCACTTGGAATTACGTGGTGAAGGAAATGAACTGCTCTCCGGTTACGGTTGGGTATTTCCACTGGGAGACGGTGAAGTAAATGTGGGTGTGGGGACCCTGGCAACAAGTAAGCGTCCAGCCGATGTGAACTTGCGTGGGTTGTTGACCCATTATGCAGATCAACAACGAGAGACCTGGCAATTTGAAGGTGACGTTCGGGCACCGTGGTCGGCACTGCTGCCCATGGGTGGTGCGGTCAGCAATGTCGCGGGAGCGAACTGGGTGTTGATCGGTGATTCCGCCGGGTGCGTAAACCCACTCAATGGTGAGGGAATCGACTATGGCCTAGAGACCGGTCGCATGGCAGCGAATTTGTTCGCAAAGACAATCGTGAATCCACACATGGATTACAGCAGGGTGTGGCCCAAGGAGCTCTTGGTCCAGTACGGCACCGCGTTCTCGATTGCCCGCCGCCTAGCAGGTTTAATCACCGTGCCACATCTGCTCCCCACCTTTGGGCCAATCGGCATGCGCTCCACTTTCCTGATGACCATTGCATTGCGGGTCATGGGAAACCTGATCACCCCCGAGGACACAGATGTCACCGCCAGATTGTGGAATTTCGCCGGGCGCCGCTCCATTGCGCTGGATGAACGCCCGCCCTTTAGTTAATGACAAATTGACACAATCCCCAAAAATAGTCATACTTATGACCATGTCTTCCGTACCGCTAGCTGAGGTCAAGGCCCGGCTATCTGAATTTGTGTCACGGGTTCAGGCCGAACATGAACGAGTTACCGTGACGGTGCATGGAAAACCATCGGCTGTGTTGATGTCTACAGAGGATTTGGAAAGCATGGAAGAAACCATTGGAATCCTCGCGGATGAGCCCCTCATGCGACAGCTTCTCACTGCCGAGGCCGAGATTGCTCAAGGTCAGGGTGAATCGCTAGAACAATTACGAATTGCAATGGCGGAACGCAAACGCAAGTCCAGTGTCGATTAACAAGTATCAATTGACGGTTGCACCAACAGCTCGAAAGCAACTTGCTGAGCATCTTCCGCAGAACATTGCCTTCGCTGCCTTTGAGTTTATCTCACACACTTTATTAGAGAATCCGCATCGAGTCGGAAAACCTCTGTTGCCACCGCTTAATGATCGATACTCGGCTCGCAGGGGAAGTTATCGAATTATTTATCGAATAAATGAATCGGAGAGAATGGTTACCGTGTTATCGGTCGCACACAGATCAGACATCTATCGGGGCGATTAAAATGAAAAGTGCTCCACTGTCAGTGGGCCGTCAAAGTGGACACCAATAATTTTTCGCCACTGGGTGAACAGATCTGACTCACGGAAACCAATGGTGTGGTCTTCAAGGGTTTCCCAGTCAATGGTGAACAAATAAACATTCGGTCTTTCAATGCCCCAGCCGACACTCGTAAACGTGATGAGTCCCCTAGCTTGGGAAAGAATCTCCGTAACTGCGCGTTGCAAATCACGTTCAAAGTCGGCATTGTGTTCTGGCAGGACGGTGACGTGGACGACTTCGCGGATCATGGATTGCTCCTGTGATGGTGTGACGAGGAATGAACTTACGCAGCGATATTGAGAACCATAACGTCTGGATCAACGAGTGCTGTGATGTCAAGAGTGTCTGCGGTCAAAACAGCAACGGGTCGAGGAAGTGTCGATGCTACCTCGGCGACAATGGCGTCGAGTGCGACATTGCCACGAGTCCGAGTGCGTCCAATGCGCTCGCCCGCTGCACGACCAATTCCTGCATCGATTACATGAACGTTCAGCGATGTCAGTAGGCGATGAATGACGGTGTCGCGTGGATGTCCACGAAGTACCTGCGTCAATGTGGATGCAGCGATGTAAATATCAGCGCTGTCTTCCTGCCACCGGCGCAGAACACCACGAACTTTTGAATTTTCATTCGCAGCGATGGTTATTGCACTGGCGTCGAGGACGACTGAGCGGATTGGTAGGCCGCGTATTTTTCCCACATCTCCTCCAATCTGCGATCAACTTCGGTCATCTCTTCTTCACTTGGCGGCCCATAAAGATCGTCCATGTAATCAAGGAAATCGATGAGGGCCCGACGGCGTTCCTCTCGGGCGAGTACTTCGGTGACATAGGAGGAAAAGTTTGCTTCCGGAGATTTCGCAACATGGGTTGCGATTCGAGACTTGAGGGCCGCGGGCATGGTGATGCTGACTTTGTCGAAGGGGGCAGCAAGGAGATCGGCGAGGGCATCCTCGATTGGACTCGAAGCGGGGTCAGATTCAACGGCCATAGGGTAATCCTACCATGAGTAGGATTGGATTTAGAAGCTCCAGTCTTCGTTGAACATGTTCTCCTGGACGGTCATGCGCAGTGGTTGCATGCGCAGGACTCCGGGTGATCCTTCGATGTACTGAGGCAATGCCTGCATGAGTTCGGCGAAGCCGGGGGACTGGCGGTGGGCATTCTCGGCATCTTCATCGCGAAAAATTTCGTAGAGCCACACCAAGTTTTCATCGTCTGGGTCAACCGCGACCATGTAGACCTCGGTGCCCGGTTCTTCACCGATTCCGTCAGCGTAGGTGTTCAGGATGTCCAAGAGTGCCGCTCGCTGACCCTCTTGTGCGGTGAGGCGAACAATCAACGCTTGCCGACCGGGGAGGAACGCTTGCAGTGGTTCCTGTGCTGGAGTGTCAGGCATTCTCGAGGTACCAGTCATAGGTGGATGCAACACCGTCGCGCAACTTGATGGATGGGTACCAACCGAGGGCGTTAATGCGCGAGGTGTCCAAGAGTTTGCGCGGCATGCCATCGGGTTTGCTGGTGTCCCATTCGATCTCACCTTCAAAACCAATGACATGTGCAACGGTTTCGGCAAGATCCTTAATAGGTAGATCGTCGCCCCAACCAATGTTGATTGTGTCTGAGGAGTCGTACTTCTGTAGCAACATCAGACATGCTTGCGCGAGGTCATCTACATGCAGGAACTCGCGACGCGGGGCGCCCGTTCCCCACACTGTCACCTTGTCTGTTCCTGACTCTTTTGCTTCATGGAACCGGCGAATAAATGCTGGTAATACATGGGATGTTTCGAGGTTAAAGTTGTCACGCGGTCCGTACAGGTTGGTGGGCATGGCGGAAATCCAGCGACGGTTGTACTGGGTACGGAACGCTTCGATGTAATAAATGCCGGCAATCTTTGCCATGGCGTACGCCTGGTTGGTGGGTTCAAGTGGCCCGGTCATCAAAGAAGATTCGCGAATCGGTTGGGTTGCGTGGCGCGGGTAAATGCAGGAAGAACCCAGAAAGAGGAACCGTTCCACATTCGCTGCGTGTGCGGCATCCATAACATTTGTTTGAATCAACAAATTATCTTTGAGGAAGTCCACGGGATAGGTGGAGTTCGCCATGATCCCGCCAACGCGTGCGGCCGCATCAATAACAACGTCAGGTTGAGCTTCATTAATAGCATCAAGGGTGGCATCGCGATCGCGCAGATCAAGTTCCCCGGAACTCCACCCGATGACCTCGCCGGCACCGGCGGCCTCGAGGGCGCGAACCAAGGCTGAACCGACCAACCCGCGGTGTCCCGCCACATAAACCTTTGAATTCGACCAGTCAATGTCCGCCATTGTGGAATCCTCCCACACGGAAATAAGAGAACCGGATCACGCGCAGTGCGAGATTGTCCACAGAATTTCAATGGCGTCTTGCCCTCCTAGATGAACTTCCTTAGGTTCATCGGCACCAGCTCGGCCAAAATATATAATTTATATATAAAAAAGGTGATATTCTTGTCTTATAGATTTGTGTTCGATGCTGAAAAGTCAGCGAGAAACCTGATAAAACACGGGATTGATTTTCAGCAAGCGCAAGAAATGTGGAACGACAGCAACCGAGTTGAAGTTCGGGTTTTGTCGGATACGGAGAACCGTTGGATCGTGACGGGATTGATTGGTGACAAATATTGGACGGCGATCATCACCTATCGGGCGGAGTTTGTTCGGGTGATTTCTGTTCGGAGGGCAAGGAGGGAGGAGATTAAAAGATATGAGAGCTGAAGATATTGATCAGGTTTTTGATGAAGGGGTAGAGGACATGAGTCCGCATCTGGACATGTCTTCAGTGCGCAGGCCAGGTCGTGACGTGAAGAGAGTTAACGTGGACTTCCCTGTATGGATGGTTGATTCACTTGATCAGGAAGCAATACGTTTGGGTATTACTCGGCAATCTGTTATCAAAACATGGATAGCAGAGAGGATTGACAAGGTCGTGTGATCACCGGCACCACGGGATACGGTTATGCAATGCGCGTTGTCACAGCGGAGAAGCTTGAATCGATCCTTGCTCAACTGGGTCCGAATCCGCGCGTGGTGGCATCAGGCAACTTCGCGGCACCACGAACCCTGCTCACCGCGGTGGATGCTGCTCTGCCCGAGTATCGGTTGAACATGTTGAATGCCCAGCCAGGAATACCGGACCGACCCGGTGTGACATACGAGACAGCATTTGTGGGGCCAGGCATGCGGCACCACGAACGTCTCACGTACATTCCAGCGCGGCTGAGTTTGGTGCCGGGAATTTTTCGCGACCACTACCGACCGGATGTTGTATTGCTGAATGCATCTGAACAAAGACATGACACCGTGAGTTTGGGTGTGGAAGTCAATGTGTTGCCGTCCGCAATTGAAGCGGCACGGGATCACGGCGGACTTGTAATTGCACAGGCAAATAAGCAAATGCCGTATACATATGGCGATGCGCAGATCTACACCGACGAGATCGATTACTTGGTTGAAGTGGATGAATCCATTACCGAACACAGCCCTGGTGTTATTGATCAATGCAGCACTGCGATTGGCGATCGCATTGCGTCGCGCGTGCCCAATGGTGCGACATTACAAATGGGAATTGGTGCTGTGCCAGATGCGGTGCTCTCAAGTTTGATGAATCGTAAGGATTTACGGATTTGGACGGAAATGTTCAGCGATGGTGTGCTGAATCTGCACAAAGCTGGTGCGCTAGATGTTGATCGACCACTGACCGCATCATTTCTTTTTGGATCACGTGAGCTCTACGACTGGGTGCACCTGAACACCAGAGTTCGCATGATGCGCACGGAGTACGCCAATAATCCAGGGCGCATTGAAAAGCAGGCGCTCATGACAAGTGTGAACGGTGCTTTGCAGGTTGATCTCCTTGATCAAGCGAATGCCAGTCGCATTAAAGGCCGGATTTTCTCGGGGTTCGGTGGGCAAACCGATTTCATTGTGGGTGCTTTGCATTCACGCGGCGGACAATCATTTATTGCACTGCCGTCGTGGCATGCGAAGGCGAATGTGTCCACGATCGTTCCGTTGTTGACCAACCCGGTCACGAGTTTTCAGCACAGTGCCGTTGCCACCGAAAATGGAATCGCCGAAGTATTCGGTCGCAGTCAAGGTGAGCAGGCTCGGAACATCATTAATTTTGCCGCGCACCCGAGTGTGCGCGAGGACTTGACCAAAGCGGCAATAGAAATGAACCTTTTCGCGGACTAGAGTTGTCATGTGTTCAACTTCGGACCTAAAACCCCGCTGCCACCAAGTAAGTATCGCATGGGTGGCAAACACTTCAAAAACGACAAAGCGTTCATTCGCACCTCGGTCAAAGACGTAAAGCGACTGGAGAAGTACTGCGGGCTGAACACTGAATCCGCGGTGCTCGACTGGGGGTGCGGTGCCGGTCGGTTAGCCATCGGGATTAAAGAGCATCTGAAATCTATTCGCGATTACCACGGCGTTGACGTGCAGCGTGAACTCATTGACTGGTGCCAAGTGAATCTGGCCGGTCCCGGGTATCGGTTCACATTTGTGGATGTAAGCAATGAGCGCTACAACCCCGACGGTTCACCCGAACGCACTTTGAGTGCCGAGGCGCACAGTGTGGACGTGTTTTATGCCTATTCGGTGTTTTCGCACATGAACGCCGCAGACACGGCCGGTTACTTGGAAATTCTGGGACACACACTGACCACAACCGGCAAAGCATTTGTTACCTGTTTCGTTGAGGAAGATGTGCCTGACTGGGAGGAAAACCCGGCTGGTTACGGCCCGCTGGAGTGGAAAGGCCGACTGCATTGCACTCGTTTTTCCCGCCAGTATTTTGAATCACTGGTGAATTCGGGGGGGCTGGCAGTGGACCGGTACGAATACGGCCGGGAAACTGATGGCCAAAGTTTGTATATTCTGCGGCGACGCTAAAGGGAAATTCGGCCCCCATGGGTTAGGTTCCAAGGTATTACTGACCCGTCTTCCCCTTCCCGAAAGGCATTTTCCATGCGTCGATCCCTGATTTCCACCCTGGCGGCAGCAGCTGTTGTTGCCACGTCACTCGCTATTGTTCCGGCCGCGCAGGCCACCTCGGGCGGCCCGGTTCCTGAGCCCTTCTTTGGCATGCATGTGCCGACAATTGCGAATGGCACCGATCCTGGGGTGACCTACGGCTCCATTCGCCTGTGGGACTCGGGTGTCACCTGGGGACAGGTGGAACAGCGAAAAGGTTATTACTGGTGGAACGGCCTTGACGCCGCGATCGGTAATGCGAACGAACAAAAGGTGTCCACACTCTATGTATTAGGTGGCACCCCCACCTGGGCTGCATCAAATAAGAAGCAGGGAACCTACCCCAATAAGGGTGCGGCGTCTGTTCCCAAAATGAAGGACTGGAAGAACTGGGTGCGGGCCGTGACCAGTCGGTACGCCGCGAGCATTGACTCGTATCAGATCTGGAATGAAGCGGACCTGACCAATTTCTGGGCGGGCACGCCGAAGCAAATGGCTGACTTGACCAAGGCTGCTGCCAAGATCATTCGCCAGAACGATCCCACCGCAACGATCGTGTCGGCCAGTAGCACCGTTCGCTTGAAGAGTTCCTATAACCGATTCTTCCCCGCGTACCTCAAGGCATTGAAGAAGGCTAACTGGCCGGTAGATGTGATTGCCGCGCACACATACCCGGCCGGAAATGGTGACCCCGCGGACCGAGTGGGTTACATTGAACAGGTCAAAAATGACATGAGAAAAGCCAAGGTTCCGGCGAATAAGCCCTTGTGGGACACCGAGGTGAATTACGGAATTCCTGGACCCGGATCAATCGGCGGCCAATCCATTAATGGCGCACAAGCAGCATCCTGGGTGGCTCAAACGTATCTTGATAATTTGCGTCTGGATGTGGCTCGGAGTTACTGGTACTTCTGGTCACCGGCTACCAATCGAATTGGAATCACCCTCCAAGACGGTACTCCCGGAGCTGTGGGCTATCAGACGGTGAATGGCTGGCTGGCCGGCTCTTATTACACCTGCACCGATGGAACCGGAACCACCCCGAACACCTGCCAGTTGGGCGATAACAACAACCCTGAGGTCATCGCATGGGCTACCACAGGCTCGGCAACGTACACTGTGCCTGCAGGAGTGAGCGTCCAATGCGATGCTCTCAATAACTGCCAAGCGGTAGCCCCAGGCTCACGAGTTCAGATTGGAAGCATGCCTCTATGGTTCGGTACACCGGCGGGTCAAGCCGCAAATCAGTCGTAGCACTTATTGCAGCGGTGAGTGCCACAGGATTGGTGCTCACCGCATGCAACAGCGCTGCCACGAATACCACGCCCACGGAGTCCGCAACTGAAACAGAGAGCACCGTTGACCCCAATGGCGTTCCCGCCACCATGGTGGGCATGCACATTGAAGGTGTGGAAGGTGGCTACTGGGCATCTGCACCATTTGGAGCCTTACGCCTGTGGGACAACGGCACCGCCTGGTCGCAGATTGAACTCGCCAAGGGTGAATTCAAGTGGGACAACATTGAAGACTCCCTTGCGAACGCAGAGTCAAAAGGCCTGACTGACATCATGTTGGTGCTGGGAACCACACCAGAGTGGGCGGCCAAGGAAGTTAATCCAGAAGATTACCCGCAGCCAGGTGCTGCAAGTGCCCCCAAGAATCTGGCGGACTGGGATGAATGGGTGACCGAGGTTGTGACCCGCTACAAAGGTCGATTCAGTTCATATCAGATCTGGAACGAAGCCAACCTCATCAATTTTTATAACGGCACACCCCAAGAAATGGCCGACATGACCAAGCGTGCCTACGACATCATCAAAGCAATTGATCCTGAAGCACTCGTTATTGCACCGTCTCCTAGCTTACGTTTAACAAAGGCATTTGATCGTTTTTACCCCGAGTACTTGTCTGCAATCGCTCAATTGGGCTGGCCGGTCGATGTTTTTGCAGTTCACTCCTACCCGGCAGCAGATGGTGACCCGGTGGCACGCGGGGCATTGATCAAGGTGGCGCAGGCTGCTTTGACCGCAGCCGGTGCACCTGATTTGCCACTGTGGGACACCGAATTGAACTACGGGCTTGCTGGACCGGGTCCTTTGCCCAAGCAAGAGATCACGGGTGCTCGCGCGGCTGGCTTCGTGGTGCGCACTTACATTGATGATCTGCGTTATGAAATTGATCGCTCTTACTGGTACATCTGGTCGTTACGTCCTTACGAACTTTTGGGCGTGCAGGCGTATGCGGGTTCGGACGGTGAGCAAGGTTTCTTCGCACTCGACAACTGGGTGACCGGTGCCACCTACAACGGTTGTTCTGAAGAAGGCAACATTGTGACATGTAACTTCAGTCGCGCGGGCGAACCGTGGATTGTGGCGTGGGCGCAAACAGGTGAAGCGGAATACATCACACCCGAGAACAGCACACTGGTGTGCGATCCCTTGTCGAACTGCCAGGAAGCCGCAGGTGGTAGCACCATTACCTTGACCGAGATTCCGGTCCGGGTTTACCTGTCGTCATGATCGATCACACACAATGACCTCAATTACCGACACGCTTTTTATCGATGCGCACACCGCGTATTCCGTCACCGACCAACCGGTAACGGATACGCAACTTGCAGAGCTTTATGAGTTGGTGAAGTTTGCACCAACACCCATGAATAGTCAGGCCCTGCGGGTGCTGTTTATTCGCACTGCAGAAAGCAAAGAGCGCCTTCTCCCGCACCTAGCGGAGATGAATCGACCCAAGAGTGCAAGTGCCCCGGTGGTTGCGGTACTCGCCTATGACACCGAATTCCACGAATACCTTCCGGAATTCGCGCCACATAATGTCGGCGCTAAGGATTCCTACTCCGATCCGGCCAAGAGATTCGCGGCGGCCAAGGACATTGCCACCCTGCAGGCCGGTTATTTCATTCTGGCGGTCAGGTCCTTGGGCCTTGATGCTGGACCCATGGCGGGCTTCAGCCGTGAGGGAGTTGACTCGGAATTCTTGGGGGAGACCACCTGGAAATCCCTCTATCTGGTCAATATTGGGTACGCCGCCCCTGAGGGAGTGCGTCCTCGCAGCCCTCGTTTGTCCGCTGAGAACGCCCTGATCTGGTTGTAGCGCTGGTACCGTAGAGTCATTCTGTTTTTAATACGAAAGTCGGAGGTGTGCGAATGTCCCAGGATGCACAGACTCCAAACGTGAACCCAAACCTGGACCCAAACCTGGACCCAAACCTGGACCCGAAGGACATGAGCGATACCGGCACCTGGCGTCGCATCGCGCTTGAGGCTCACGCCCAGCAGGGCTGGGCCACCACCGATCGTCACCGAGACCGACCAACCGGACGCCGGGACCCATTGCGGGTGTACGCCCGCAAGGCTGCGATCTGGGACACCGTTGCGATTGTTGCTGCTGCCACCATCGGGTTCGTTTTACGTTGGACCATTCCGTACAACCTAAATATTTCTGACAGCACCTACGTGGTCTTTGCCCTCGTGGTGGTGGTGTCGTGGAGTGTGGCGTTGATCATTCGCGGTGCGTACGACACCCGCGTGCTCGGGGTGGGATCTGAGGAATTCAAACGGGTCATTACCGCTTCGGCCGGGTTGTTCGCGGGCGTGGCCATTGTGGCATTTGCCTTCAAACTTGATTTATCGCGCGGTTTCGTGCTGATCACCTTCGTGGCGGGTATTTCACTGTTACTCACGGTGCGCTGGATACTACGCGCCTGGTTACGGCACGAGCGGCGCTACGGAAACTACTTGCACCGCACCATGGTGATTGGTAACGGTGCTCGTCAAGAAGAAATTTCAGATCTGCTCGATCGTGATCCGGTAGCGGGGTTCTTGGTTGTTGATGTAGTGAATGAACCCGAAGAGGATTGCACCGAAGCTGACTTGAAGTCATGGCTGGACGAAGTCATGGCCCGCATTGAACTTTCCGAGGTAGACACGGTTGCTGTGGCAGGATCACATGCACTAAGCCAAAATGTAATTAAGAAGTTGTCCTGGCGTTTGGAAGGACCTCGTATTGACCTTTTGGTCGCACCCACACTTGGTGACTTTGCCGGCCCCCGAGTCACCATGCGCATGCAGGCTGACCTACCCCTGATTCATTTGGACGAGCCGCACCTGACCGGATCAAAGCGTGCAATCAAACGAACAATTGACATTCTCTTCGGATGTATTCTGTTCATTCTGTTTCTGCCATTCATGGTGATCGGCATTATTGGCACGTTCTTCAGTAGTCGCGGTCCAGTTTTTTATAAACAACAGCGAATCGGTCGCGGCGGTGAAGTGATCACCGTGGTCAAGTTACGCACCATGCAGGTCGGTGCCGATCAGGTTCGTCAAGATGTAATCGGCGCACCCGATGACCGGATTCTGGATCGGTATCGGCATGATCCTCGAATCACCCCCTACGGCCGTTTCTTGCGTCGTTGGTCAATCGATGAAATGCCCCAGATCGTAAACGTGATCGGTGGCTCCATGTCGCTCGTGGGCCCGCGACCGGTGTTACTCGACGAAATCCCGCTCTTTGCCGACGAAGACCACCGACGTCACCTGACCAAGCCGGGTCTGACCGGGTTGTGGCAGGTATCCGGGCGCAAGGCGGTCAACTGGGATGAACGGATGCGCTTGGACTTGGACTACGTTGAGCACTGGTCCCCCGCCCTGGACCTGGTGATTGTGGCCAAAACGGTCAAAGTCGTTCTGACCGGCAACGGCGCTTACTAGTCGAGTGGCGATTTCGCTCACTTATACTCGCTAAGTGCCGAAAAAGCCCCGTGGAGTTGTGCTGCTGTGGGGCGCAGCCATTGTGCTGGTCGGTGGCTTCTTCTTTTGGCTCCAGGTGGGTCTGGTGGCTTCATTCGGTGCCTTGGCGTTGAGTGGCAATGGTCTGCAGTCCCATTTGAGTGCGGCTGCCGAGGGGCTGACCAATGGTGACTACGAACGGGGTGAAGCGGAATTCGATTTGGCGAATGAGTCAACGACACTAATGCTCAAGTCGGTGGACACCAGCCAGGTGCGCCTGATGGCTGCCGTACCGGGATTCTCAGCCGCGGTGGAGAACTGGCGTAAATCGGTGGAAGCCACGGCAAATATTTCGGCGGCCACGGGCGAACTGATCGGTCTGTATGGAGATCTTTCCGGCCAGAGTGGCGGTCAACGAATTTTCACCGATGGGCGGGTGGACCTAGATCGGCTTGAGGAACTCCCCTCCGAGGTTGGTGCCGCCAAGGGTCGAATCGATTCGGCAGCACTCGGACTTAAAGAAATTAGGACCGGGACTTTCGCAACCGGAATCTTGGAAAGAATTCGCGATATTGCACTGAGTGAACTGGAACCTGTGTCGCAAGCGGTGAATGCCCTCAATGAAATTGCTCCGGTGTTACCCAATGCTTTGGGAGCAGATGGCCCCAAGCGTTATTTAATTGCGGTGGGCAATCAGGCGGAGATGCGAGCCAGCGGCGGTGCACCGTTGACCTTGATCATGATCGAATTCCAAGATGGACAAATAAGTATTCCGCTCAAGGGCCAAACAAGTACTCAGCTCTTTCCACCGATCAATGCTGATATTCGTTGGTTTGGGCCATCGTTAAATCCATTCTTTCCGCAAAACCCGCGAAACAACCCATTTGTGGTGGCCAATACTCACCCGAACTTTTTATATTCCGCCCGCGAGATGGTGCAGGCGTGGTCGGGGAGTTGGGAAGGCGCTTCGTATCCGGAAGTAGATGGTGTGGTCACCATGGATCTCACCGCGATTGCTGCGGTGTTGAACGCAACCGGCCCGGTGGAGTCATCCGTGTACGGAACGGTGACCGGTGATCAAATAGGTCAGATCCTTTTGGTGGATGCGTATGCAACATTCGGACAAGAGGAAGCCGATCAGCGTCAGGCGGCCAATCAGCAACTTCTTGATGAACTGCTGACGCGAGTTCTGTCCGGCAGTGAACTTGTTCCCGCCGCTCAAGCAATTGTGAGCACGGCGCCGGGTAGGCACTTTCAAATGTGGATGCGAGAGGCGAGCCTTGAGCAGTTGGCACTAGATGCTGGTTTTGCCGGTGTGGTGGAGGATCCCAATATTGGTGACTGGTCGGCCGTGTACACCCAGAACGGTAACCAGAGCAAAGTCGATGTTTTCCAACAACGCAATGTGTTGGTGCGAGTCAATCTCGCTGCGGATGGAAGTGCCCAGGTGAACCAGCAGTTGACGCTGACGAATGCAACCCCCGCGGATCGTCCAGAGGGACCGCTGGAACGTGTTGGCTACGAAACCATGTGGCTGCGCAATGCATACATCATGTATGTCCCAGATGCAGCGCAGGGGTATCGCGCCGATTATCCGGTGGGTTTCACCGTTCGTCCGTTTCGTGGTCACAAACAACTCGGTGGTGGCTGGGTGGATGACGGCTTCGGGCACCGCATGATTCGATTGGTGGGGTGGACTCCGCCGGGTGGTCAAAGTGCCATGTCGGTGTCCTACACCCTCCCGCCTGGAACGTTCTCTGCGGAGAGTGTCAGCGCCTTGGAGTACCAACTCCAGGCCGAGCCGCAGTCGCTATTTATTCCTAGCACTTTGACCGTGCAGGTCACCCCGCCGGCCGGTTACGCACCCGTGCGCCAACAGGGCATGAAAATCACCGATGCAACCGCTACCGTGAGTGCTGTGCAGGGTGCCCCGGTCAACGTTGCGATTGCATTCGAGAAGCAATCGTGACGAGTACTTCATTGTCGGGTAATCGTCTGCTGTTCATGCCCGCAATTCTTGGTCTGATTGCCATTGGACTGTTGTGGCTGCTCCCCAGTGTTGGTTTGTTCGTGGCGCTGGCCGCATTTGCATTCCTTCCGCCGTGGGGTCGGACCTACACCGAGCGGGCGGTGATCTCGATAATTGTGATGTTGGGTGTGATCGCAATTGTTTTCCCGCGCAACACCGGTGTGCCAATTGATTCAGTGACGGCACGCATCACCTTCACGGGTTTCATTGTGATGGCGGTCGGCTTGCGGTTTATTCCGAAGTTGCGGACAGTGGAGTTCCCGCGCGTGCGCGTGGCCGATTCTTTGATCCTGTTGTTGTTTGTGGGCTCCACCTTCTGGCTGGTGCGAGCATATATGGGTGCCGATCCCTCGGAAATTCTCAGCGGGCTGTTCTTCAGCGGTTGGGACAACCACGGTCACTTCACCCCGTTCGCCAACACGTATATCGACCAGCAAACAGCATGGACCACACTTGATGGAAGCACCGCCTGGAATCAGTGGTACCCGGCATTGCACAGCACCACGTGGACCTTGGCCGAGATGGCAGCCGATGGCGACCAACTCACTCGCACCCAACTTTTGGCCCCCTATGTCCAGTGGACGGCATTGAGTTTCACCGCCGCCATGGCCGCAATCGTGTGGGTGGCCAGCGACATGGCTGAGCGCATTACCACTCGCAGCAAGAGCACCGCGGCCGTGATTGCGATCCTTATTACCGGCGCATTCACAGTCCTTGGTTCGCCGGCATTCTTGTTTAATTCAGGCTTTACCAACTTCGTCATGGGTGTCGCACTGGTTCTGGTTGCGAGCTACCTGAGCACCCGAAGTGTGCGCAGTTCGATCACCCTGGGGTGGTTTATCCTCCCGCTGGCGATCATTGCCTCGATTGGACTCTGGACCCCGCTGGTGCTCGGTCTTGTGCCCGCCGGCGTGGTGGTGTTGTGGCGCCTGTGGAATTACAACCGGGCTTACTCGATTGTGTGGCTGCTGGTGAATCTTGCAGCAGGTGTCATTCTCGTTTTCACTCAGGCTCAGGCAATTTTGGGTGCGGAAAATAATGCCAGTGCATCTGACTTCAATGAATCAATTGGCACCGTGGGTATCGGAATGGTGCAATTTGATGTGGGCATTGCGATTGCATCGCCCTTGTTGGCCGTCCTGTTCATTGCCTTGTTAATTCAACGCAAGCGCGGAACACTCAGTGTTGGTTTCGCAGGGCCAATTGCCGCCGGTGTGATTCTCGCGGTGATTTTCGCTTCGGGTGCCGTGGCTGGCGGTACCGACATTCTCACTTCCTATTACGTGCTGAAAGTGCTCAATGGAATGCTGCTCACGATCATTCCGGTGATCGCCGCGTTCATAGCGATCGGTGCCGCGCTACTGCTCGCTCAGGTTTCCGTCACCGTCCGGGTTCTCACGGTAGCAACGGGTGTGGTGTTCCTGGTTGTTGCTTTCGGATACGTGGGTCCGGTGACGGATACTCGCTCCTCCACATTTATTGCCGCCCCGGGAATTGAAGCAGGTCTGATCCGGGCCAATGGTGTGGAAAATGAATTGGTGGGCGAGGGGATTATTTCCACCGCGAGTACCGCCATTGAGGAAGGCAACAACCTGAAATACACATCATTGCAATGGGATGGCTCCGGGTTGTTGGTCAACCTGTGGTTAGCAAGTTTGACCGGAACCTTGTCGGTGAACCAGCAGGAATTCTTCGGTGGACTCCCACAATTCCCCTATGACATGGCAACCCTGGAGTACACCGCATTCGCCCAGAACATCAATAAAGATTTGGACGTTGCCGTGTACTGGTTCCGTCCCGATTCGGGTGTGTTCTTGGAAGCGGAGGCGAGGAAATTCGACCCGCAGCGCTTCACCACCGTGCAGGTGTTCATTCCCCCTTCGGCATTGTGCCCCGAGTGTGTCGTTGGTTAGTGCCTGTTTCCAATAAAAGGTGTGCGGTTTAACGAAAGGCGCGTCAGCGCCAACATGCTTAAGTAGATCTGATTCTTAGGAATTTTCGATGTCCCAGAAAAGCGATCCAGAAAATCAATGGGCACCTCGGTCATGCTCACACCCGCGCGATGCATAACTTCCAGGCATTCAATAAAGAATGCGTAACCGGATGCGGAGAAATCGTGAGCCAACACGGCTCGCAAGGAAACTGGATTAAAAGCTCGAAATGAAGTTGTGTATTCGCTGAGTCCCATGGGGAGTAGAACACGTGCGGTGAGGTTGGCCCCGTGACTGAGAACCCGTCGGGGTAATGCTGCCTGGTGGGAGCCTCCGCGAGTTCTGGTGCCAATACAAAAATCGGCACTGTCGAGTCCACCCAACACCGCAGGAATCTGCGAGGGCTGGTGTGATCCGTCTGCGTCCATAGTCACCAACGTGTCATAGTTGTTGTCCACGGCATATTGCATTGCGTGTATGTGTGCGCTACTTAATCCCGATTTACCGGGACGGGAATGCAGGGTGATCTGCGGGAACTCAACGGCCAGTTTCTCCACAACCGCCCCGGTGCCATCAGGTGAGGAGTCATCGACAATCAAAATATCTGCATCAGGCCGAGCGGCAACAACTCCGCGCACCCACGGTTCGATATTGGCTGCTTCGTTGTAGGTGGCCGTGAAAATCAGTTCACGAGTCACTTGTCGTGACCGTTCACCACGTCAAGGAAATCAAGGCACGCTGCGTAACTGGGAAGTAACCCGGCAGCAGCAGCTTCAGCAAGCGTCGGTGCTTCGGAATCCTTCGGTGACAACACGACCGAATCAAGATTCGGCCACGGCAGGGCCAACTCCGAATCCAGCGGATGAATTCCATGCTCACGAGCGGGGGAGTATTCCTCAGAACATAAATACCCCACCGTTGCCGAATCACTCAGTGCGCAGAACGCGTGGCCAAAACCCTCCGGAATGAACAGCCCGGTGCGGGTGGAATCAGATAACTCGACTGCGTCAAAGGCACCAAAGGTGGGCGACCCGACTCGAATATCCACGACAATATCCAGGATCCGCCCGGCAAAGCACTGGACATACTTCGCCTGCCCGGGCGGGACATCGGCAAAGTGCACCCCGCGGACCGTGCCCGGCCTTGAGATCGACACATTCATTTGCGCCAGGTGCAATGGTCGTCCCACCACCGACTCAAAGAGCTCTGATTTAAAGGATTCGAGGAACACACCACGGTCATCGCCCCGCAGAACCGGGGTGAACTCCCACACGCCGGCCAGAGAGAGTTCGCGTGCTTCCACGGACGTGACATTAGCACTCGCGCTTTGCGCTGGGACTCATTCAAACAGCACCTAGGCTGATACCCGATTACCCAAGAATCCTGACTGAACTAAATGGTTATATGCCAACGTGACTTCGGCGGGGGAGAACAGGCTGGCTTTGCGTGGTGTCCACGCCATGATTTCCTGGTGGATAGCGGCAGGTGAGGACAATTGGTTGTGACGAGCAACCCAATCCACACTTGCAAGTAACTCCATATTGAAAGGACTTTCAAAGTTCTCAACAATGGCGAGTACTTGATTCGTTACCTCAGGAATGTTACCTCGTGCAGGCTCAGTACTCCTAGCAAGTGCATCAAAGGCTTTGTGCGTGACCACTATTGGTTCAAGTGACAGTACGGCTGAGGTTGCATCGCCCATGCCCTCCAGGTATGAACCTTCCATGTCAACCAAAATCGCACGAAGAGTGTCGCTGTAAGGACCGAATATTCCCTTGGTGTACTTCAATGCCAGGCCCGGTTCCAGAAGGTCAGCAAAATAAATAATTTTCTGAATTTCCAATTCGGTTATTGAGTCAGACTTCATCCAGGGGTCGGATTGCGTGCGCTGTTCCAAATAGCCGATCGTGATGCGAGTAATGAGTTCCCTTCCCCAGGTCATGCGAATGTTGGAGCCGTGAATGGGAAACTTCGTGTCCGAAGGTGCGTACAACTCAACATGCAACTCCGGTATGTCGGCTAGGGACTCAATAATGGTGGTGCGAACGGTGTCCCAATTCAATCGACCATTTCCAACTCCTAAGGGCGGAATTGCAATACTGGTAATTCCATGGGCGGAAATAACTCGCCTGAGGTCGGCAAGTCCCTGGCGAATGAATTCAATATCAGAGTCATTTCGCCAATGTTCTTTTGTCGGAAAGTTGACGATGAATTCGGGACCATCAAGTGATGAGGTGCGTTGAATGAACATGTTGCCAATGTTCACTTGGCCAGCACGGCATGCGGCCGCGTAGGCACGAAAATTATCGGGATAGGCTCGCTTGAACTGCAGTGCGAGACCTTTGCCCATTACCCCAACGCAGTTCACCGTGTTCACAATTGCTTGAGCCTGCGATTCAAGGATGTTCCCCGACGTCTCAGTAATCAAGGGATCATCCTTTCCCGAAATAGAAGCCTGGCTGACAACTCGCAACTAATGGTAAATCTTGACCATTCAATGCATGCTCGACAATAGCAAGTGTCTGGGAATTTTGAGTCACGATTGCGGCGCAGTCCTGCAGCGGGACCTGATTCAGGACAAGGAACTCAGCTTGACGTCTTTGTGCGGCATCAAGTTCCGGTGAGTCGTGCCAGTAACGCCTGCCTAAAATATCGAGGGATATCGTCTGTGGAATATCAGATATTCGTGACCTGAATTGGGCGCCAGCAATAGTGGCATTGCGGTCACTAAAACACCAGGTGTATCCACGCTCGGAAATAGTGCCAATGCGCACTCCCACGAATATCAATTGTTCGGTTCCACCGGAGTAATCGGGGTGGCCTTGGGAAATGAGGTATTGCATTGGACTCCGTGCCGAGAAATAGAAGGGTACGTGATCGTGCAGTGTCATTCCCGGCGGGTAACCCTCGCAGCCATGGATGATGGTGGTTGAACGTCGGGTTTGAACACTGTTTAGGGCTACTCGAACTTTCGGCACGGCTTGGTGGAAATTCAGGAGTGAGCCCGATCCGAGAATCCCCTCCAGATTCTCCACGTGCGTTAAATGCCACACCAACCAATCGGTGGTGTTGGCGAACGTGGGTGTGTGACCTGTGGCCGTGACAAAAGCCTCGTCCCATTGTGGGTTGTGACTGGCCATGTAATCCCTCCTACCGAAACCTCAATCTATTTGGGGGCTCTGACATTTAGCCCGCTACCGTGGTGTCGTGACTTCTGTGGAA
Organism: Candidatus Nanopelagicales bacterium; assembly: GCA_018402075.1. Next base: position 28,564 of record JAGYJP010000004.1, read on the forward strand.
AACCCGTCAACGCAACTCACCATTGCGTTCATGGGTACCCGCGGCGCCCCCGCCCGGTACGGCGGCTTCGAAACCGCGGTGGAGGAAATCGGTTCACGCCTTGCAGCCAAGGGCCACCGAGTCACGGTCTACTGCCGCAACCCCGATCAAAAAATCACCGAATACCGCGGCATGAAGTTGGTGAATCTGCCGGCGATCCACCACCGCATGGCCGAAACCCTCAGTCACTCGGCGTTGAGCAGTGCGCACGCAATCATCAAAGATCACCCGGATGTGTGTTTTCTGATGAACGCAGGTAACGCCCCATTCATCGGTCCGTTGAAACTTGCCGGAATTCCCACCGCCATCCATCTGGATGGATTGGAATCTAAGCGAGAGAAGTGGCGCGGACTGGGTGCGAAGTATTACCGGTGGGCTGAAAAGTCGTCGGTCAACAATGGTCAAGTTCTCATTGCCGATGCCCAAGCTATTGCCGACCACGTAAAAGCCCAATACGGGAAAGACAGCACCGTGATCGCGTACGGAGCCGAGGTGATCAACCCGCCCAGTGATCGGCTCAATCAACTCAATCTGGAACCCAATGGATACCACTTAATTGTCGCGCGACTGGAGCCGGAGAATCACGTACTGGAAGCCGTTGTGGGCTACACCCGCAGCAGTGAAACAAGGCCGCTGGTTGTGGTGGGATCCGCTCCCTACAGTGACTGGTATATCGACAAGGTGAAGGCCGCAGCGGATCCGCGAACCCGCTTTCTGGGTGGCATTTATGACCAAGAACTCCTTGATCAGTTGTACGCGCATGCGGTGACCTACACCCACGGTCACAGTGTCGGTGGCACCAATCCGAGTTTGCTGCGTGCCATGGGCGCTGGTGCCCCCGTGCTCGCATTTGATTGTGAGTTCACCCGCGAGGTCGCCGACAACCGCGGGCTGTATTGGTCAACTGCCGAGGACTACACCACCCTGCTGAACAACCTCAACCACAAAGAACTCACCGACATGGGGAACACCCTTCAAGACCGCGTTGCCACGACCTATCAGTGGGATGCAATTGCGGATCAGTACGAGCAACTTGCCTTCAGACTCAACGGTATGCGCAAGGCAAAGAAGTGAGCCCACGAACCGCAGCCGTGATTGTCACGCACAACTCCGAGCAGTTCCTTCCGGAGTTACTCGCCAGCATTACCTCCCAAACCCAACAACCCGATGTGATTTTCGCCATTGATGATAACTCCACCGACAGCACCATTGAAATCCTGAACCAACACGTAATTTCCGTCCACGCAGCTACAACAACCGCTACCGATAAAACAACCCGCATTGCCCGGAACTTTGTGCAGGGGGTGCAACTTGCAATGAAGGGTGGCGCAGAGATTGTGATCCTCGGTGACCACGACGACACCTGGCACCCGCGCCGCGTGCAGCATCAGGTCGCCTTTCTGGATGCCAACCCCACCACCGCATTCCTCGCCAGCGATGGCAACACAACAGGCACGCAGACGATCCGTTCTACGTTTCCCGTTCCGAAAAACTTCAACGACCTGCTTCCCACCGATCAGTGGCGCTACGCCGCCAAACACAGCATTGCTACCGGCGGCGCATCAGCACTGCGCCCCAGCAGGCTCAGCACACTTGCGGTACCGAATGGTTGGTTACACGATCGCTGGTGGAGTTTGCGCGCCGTGCGCGAACACTGCATGGCAATTGACCCCACCGTGGTGATCGACTACCGAATCTCACCGGACCAACAGGTGGGACTTGACACCAACCATCAGGGAAATCCGGTCACCTGGGCCTTCAAGAAAGTCACCCAAGCACCAACAACTTTCAAAAAAATGCGAGATATTGCGAACTTACTCGGTGAAGAGAAAACAACTCACTAGTGAAAAATCAGTCAACCTGGGATCCGCGCACCGACCCCGCCATGCGCTTGCTCAGCGCGGTCCACCAGTGCCGGCCAAATGTTTCACCTCGCGACACACCTCCCACCGCACTCACCACCCGAATTGGCCAGCGCGCCATTTGATACACCAGTGGCGTGCTGGAAATAATCTGGGCAACCTGATAATCGGTGGGTGCGGTCAAAGTGTGATTTTCCGGGTCACCTTTAATCACCACTGCGTAGAGATCAAAGATCCGCGGATTGCGCCATGCATGCACGCGCACGGTCGAATCAACGGAACGAACATGTGCAATAAATTCCTCGATACCAACATTCGCGTAGTGATCCCACCCCAGTGATTGGGTGCCAGGACTTTCTTCTGGGTTGGTGCGGGTAGTTCCGTGTTCGGGGCGACCCGTTGAAGCACACGTCACCACCAACATGCCGGGTGTTGCCAACATGGCTAGTGAATTGGCAATTGTCAGTCGCCAATCTGGGTCATGTTCTAGGGCTTCGCAGGAAATCACAAAATCAAACTCACCCTCAAGGCCTACATATCCGACCATGTCGTGGGCACTGAGAACTAGGTCAACACCTGGTCCGGCGGCAAGGTCGATTCCAATGTATTCCCCGGCGGAGGCGAACATAGATCGGAAAGTCCCATAGACGTCAAAGCTGCCGACCTCAAGGATCCGCGACCCTGAAATTGCCTCGGCGTTGAGATCTCGCACCAGTTGCACAAACTTGGTTTGCTCAGGGTGACTCATTCATCCCACTCTAGAGCACATAGGCCGTTACCAACCTCGTCAGCATTAGGCTCACACCGTGCGCCTCATTGATGTCACCGACCTAGTGGAGTTCCTCGAACGCGAGGAATCCGTGTCGGGGGTGCAGCGGGTGGTGGCGGAGGTTGGGCCGTTGCTCTCGGACACCACACCTGTTGTTCTGGATCGCGGGCGTGGTGTCTTCATTACCCTGACACCGGCCGAAAAAGCTCAGGTAATCGACACTGGTGTCCGAGCGGACATAGGCACAACAATCGACCGAAGCGAACTCGCCCAGCACGCTCGATCGATCCTGGACCGAGCAAAGTCGGCAACCCCGGTAGTAATTGACCACCACACAATTCTGATTTTCTTGGGCGCTCTCTGGATTTCCGATGCCCTAATGCTCGCTGCCCGGTATGCACACGAACAAGGCGCAAAACTCGTGACATTGCTCTACGACCTCACTCCGGTGCTTGATGCGCACCACACTGCCGGAGTTAATCGACTCTTTGAACGCTACTTGGATATTGCCAGCACATTGGCCAGTAGTGTTCCGGCGATTTCGCAATCAAGCCGCCGTGACTTTGAAAGTTACTGCGCCCAACACAACTGGGTTGCCGTTCCAGGGTCGGCAACTGGACTGCCACCGGGGATCACACCCCAATCCAGTTCCAGTGAATCACCGTGGCCACGAGAGTACGCGCTTTTCGTGGGAACAATCGAAGGTCGCAAGAACCATCTGCTTGCGCTGAATGCTTGGAAGCAGCTAGACAATCCACCCGATCTGGTGTGTGTGGGCCGGTTGGGGTGGAATGCGAATGATTTCCTGGATCAGTATCTAGCCACCAATGGACTTAACGGCAAAGTCAGTGTGATCGATTCTGGTGTGACCGATCAGGAATTACATAACCTCTACCAACACGCGCTGTTCACGATTTACCCCAGCACCTATGAAGGGTGGGGACTTCCGGTTTCGGAGTCCCTTGCCTTCGGCAAAGTCACGATTGTGGCGGACAACTCCTCGCTCCGCGAAGCAGGCGGTGATCGTGCCGACTACTTTGAGAGCAACAACCTCGAGGACTTTGTTTCGGTGCTCAACCAGCAAGCACTCAACTCCAACAACCGCATGCAAAGAGAAGTAAAGATCAAGGCCACTGCACCGAACTCCATCACGTGGCAGGAAGTCGCCGCGACAATTGAACGCGATATCAACGCAGCACAACAACAGAAGGCGAGAGTTGTCATGCCACCAGAGATCGAGATTGGACACGAGTACGTGATCGCAACGGGTCAGCCAGCACCCAGTGCCGCTTACGCGGATCAGTATCTGGATCACATTGCGCGGGAGAACTACTCACCCCTGTTGCACCAACCACGCAACCCTGAAGATCTGGCTGTTATCGACGCAGCTCTCACCGGTCAATTTGGTTCCCCGCAGACCTGGGGATATGAACTCCGACCGGGCAAAACAATTACTTTCCGCATCACCCTCCCAACGGAGGGTGAACTCACCGTTCACTTCGCCACTCGCTCCATGCCCGGTGTCATCTCAGTGGAGTCCACCGGCCCCGGTGGTCCTACCCGTCAGAACGTGTACGCAGGCGCTGTGCTTTCCCTTCCCCTCGGTAACGGCAAGAAAGGTGAGCAAGCGCAAGTTGTTTTCCATGTGACCGACGCCACCGACTCTATTGAAGGCTTTCTCGGGGTCAGGTCCTTTGTAGTTCTCCCAACAAATGACGCTCACGCGGAACTGCTAATCCACAAAGCCGCCGCCCAAGCGCTGCGTCAAGAACTTGATTTCGTGACCAACACCCGTTCGTGGAAAGTCACCGCACCCCTGCGCAAATGGAAAGGGCGCAGTTCGCAGTAGTTGCACCGATATGGGCAAGTGTCTAATGACATGTGAGATCAAGATTGGAAGCTGCCCATTTCAAGTCGGGGTCAGGTAACTGAATGGCGGAATTACTCATTATGTTAACTTCCGAATCTATGCGATTTTGAGCCTCATCCGCAGTGACTATTCCTTTGAGGTCGATCCATGTGACCCAGCATGGCAAGTCCCCGCCATGTTTCGACAGGTACCGAAGTCCGTTTGGTCGTGACCCATCGTCAAGGGTTTGTGTTGCTAACCAGGCAGCAATGAAACAAGTGAGTACACGGTTCTTACCAGTAATGTCAGATACGTCTAATGGTTTCTTGGCGGCGCCCAAATGATCTTTCCACTGAGATGATGCGCGCCGCAACACGCTGATAGTTTCAGATGATGTTATGTCTATGTACCTGCTTTCAGGTGTGACGGATACTTCGGCAATGGATCGAGCCAACCGCCATTGCGCGGGGACGCTTCCTGGATTCATATGACCAAGTTCTCGCCAGTCCCTTGCAAGTGGATCTTCAGTGCTGCGAACACCGTCAAGGAAGTGAGGGAAATCAATTTCTGCAAGTTTCAATGGCGCCAGGGCTTCAATGAAGGCACCTTTGCGGTCTGAAGCACCATAGAGAGATGCGACTCCCTCAACGTCGAAGCGACCCCATGTCGGCTGGGGTGATCCACTCCTTAAAGGTGGGCGGGTGGGCCCATGATTATTGCGATGGACCCGCCATAGAGCCGTTCGGGGAGCACACACCAAACGTAAACCGGTAGAACGGCAGATGCGTGACTCCGCGTCCGCCGTCATGTGGTTAGCCGACCCACGTACCTTCAACGAAAGCTTCTGCGGCTTTCAATACCTCTAGTTCGTTTCCTTCGCGAAGCGCCACAACAGGGGCTTGCTCGTTAAGGAAAGGATTGGCACCCACGAACCAATTTCGCGCCACGTGATCTGACTCAGCGTCTGCCAACATGAGCCACACTCTATGGGCAGTGGTGAGGCGCGACAAGGCCCCATTTTTGGGTGTGGGTCCATCAATTTTCGCCCACCGGTATGGAAGTTTTGAGTCGTTGACACCGGCCAAAGTAGCGACGAGTGAAGCGCCTAGGTGCATGTTCATTCGACCCACTAACTCATGAGTTTCCAGGCGTGTTGTTTCCTGATGTGTTGAAACGGCAATATCTGTTGGCATTATCGGATCCCCTTTCACCACCATATTTACCACTAATATACCACTAATTATTCACCTTGCGGTACTGGCATCAGAGGAAATGGGGAAGGGCGCGGAAATTAATCCGCGCCCATTCCATTACTGACAATTACTGGGTTATCGGCGGGGCTTTCTAGGTGGAGCCTGCACGCCCACAACATATGTATTTGTATCTGTGGTGTACAAAGCTGTTCCCGGTGTCATGGCTGTGACCACGCATTGTCCGACTCCGACTGCAATGATGTTATTGCCTGCGATCACGCACGGCCCCTGCTCGGAGAACAACACGGGTGCACCGCTTGTGGTGGTACCAGTGAGTGCAACACTCTGCCCGACCGTCAGGGTCAATGGTGACCCGCCGGTGAGAGTTCCGAACCCAGCAGCACGGACGCTAATGGAATCCTGTGGCAGTGGCGGAAGTACGTTGACCGACTGCATCGAGGAACCACTTGAGTTGCGCACGGTAGATGAGTAGTCAACTCGCAGGTTCTGCACGCCGACCACATTCGGTGTCCATAGCCAGTTGGCAACTCCATTGACGGTAGGAATAGACGGCGAGATCCCGCCTAGGTTGCTAATAAATGCAGCACTGCCTTCGGGCATATTGAATCCGAGCACAGCGCTCAGCAGCACCGGCTGGCCAACGTAGATGTACTGGCTAATTCGCATTGCAATGGGCACCACGTCGCTTTGCAGGCTAACAGTGGTTTGCGGCGAGGCCGATCCGGTGACTGTTGTGTTACTCGGCACAAATGTTGCGGACAATGACGATCCAACATTTGCTTGTGGTGACCAATTCATGGTGACACTCGAGGAACCGGTTCCAGCGATGGGTGATAGCGATCCTGTTGCAATCACATTCAGGTTTTGGTTGTACACCGTCACCGTGCCCTGTGGTGAAACAGTGCCTACGGGCGCTGTGACAATCGCGGTGAGCGGTGCATTCTGGCCGAGTTGCGCGAAGTTTGGCGCTAGCAGGGTTGTGCTGGTGGACAGTGGTGACACGGTGATATTGGTGGTACCCAAACTTGTGGCAGTTCCCAAACCAGATATCGTCCAGATGCCCGCCGCTGACGGCAGCCAATTGAGGTACCCGTAGCCGTTGCTCCCAATGGTGGTTTGCAGGGACCCTCCCACTCCGCCCGACTGGAATCCAATGGTGACAACCTGCCCGCTAAATCTTGGGGCGGAGATAACAATTTCTTGCGTAACCCCTGCGATTCCGTTTGGGGTGGCAATAAAGGTGCCTTGGGTGGTTCGGGCGGTTGCTGCGCCAGCCGTGACCAGTGAGCCTCCAAGGCCCACTCCAAAGACAAGGGCTGCGCTCAGCGCAATGCGGGAAATTCTCCGTGACATCATGTTCTCCTCCAACTCGTGGTTGCTCAAGGCTACCCTCTGAGGGCTACTACCATGGTCTTGGCGCAGAAATGTGCCCTAAATGGCTATCCAAGCCGAACTTGGCCCAGCGAGAGGACCCCACCCCGCGTGCTCACCGCCCTGTACCAGCAGCGGGCACTCGTGTGGGCATTTGCCGGCCGGGACCTTTCCACCCGCTACCGCACCAGCAGTCTGGGTTGGCTCTGGTCACTGGTCCAGCCGCTGATCCAGCTCCTGATCTACGCCGCCGTGTTCAGCCTGGTGTTCCGGGTGCAGGCGCCCGGCTTGGGATCTGACCCCGAGCGCACCAGCTTTGCCGCCTTCCTGTTCACCGGCATGGTGACGTGGAACGTTTTCTCGGGTCTGGTCATTCAAAGCATGGGCTCTCTGCGCTCAAATGCCGAGCTTCTGCGCAAAGTCAGATTTCCCGCCTGGACCCCGATTTTGGGAACTTCACTTGTCCAGATGATTCAAGTCGGTCTGGAAGTTCTGGTGCTAATCGGCATGTTCATTTTCTTGGGCAATATTGGCATCACCTGGATCCTGGCAGTGCCGATCCTGCTGGCCGCTGCCCTTTTTGGTCAGGGTGTGGGTTTCATGCTCGCGATTCTCAACGCTCGCTTCGGCGATGTTCAATACATTGTCACGGTAACTCTCGGTGCGCTTTATTTCCTCACCCCGATCCTTTACCCCATGTCACTTATCGAGAACACCGCCAGTTGGCTCGCGTGGATCGTGGAACTCAACCCCATGACCTGGTTCGTGACTGCCATGCATGACGTCATGTATTCCTTGCAGTTCCCACCAATCTGGGTGGTGCCCGCACTACTCGCATTCGGCATGGCCGTGTTCTGGCTGGGCTTCACGGTGTTCAACCGGTTGAGCAAAGACATTGGAGAGATCCTGTGACCGAGTACGCAATCGAGGCCGTAGATATTAGTAAGCGCTTCTCGCGCTTCACCGACCGGCGCGACACCATCAAAGAGCGTTTGATTCGCGGAAAAGCCAAAGCGCAGCCAGGATTTCTGGGCCCTGAAGCATGTGAACCTGCAGGTTCCCAAAGGCAGTGTGTACGGCTTGATCGGCCATAACGGCAGTGGCAAGTCCACCATGCTGAAAGTGATTTCGGGAATCTACCGCCCCACCAGCGGCACCGTTACCACCCGCGGTCGCCTCGCGGCTCTCATTGAATTGGGCGCAGGTTTTCACCCGGAAATGAGCGGTCGGGAGAACATTAAACTCAACGGTTCCATTTTGGGTCTGTCCAAAAAGAAATCACAGATGCCACCGACGAAATCATTGACTTCAGTGGACTGCGTGACTTTATTGATGACCCGGTCAAGCACTACTCCAGTGGCATGTATGTCCGGTTGGGCTTCTCTGTTGCGGTGCATATGCGCCCCGATATTTTGTTGGTAGATGAAGTCATTGCAGTAGGCGACGAAGAATTCCAACGCAAGTGTTTCGATCACCTCTCTGCTTTGCGCAAAGCTGGCAAAACAATCGTGGTGGTTTCCCATGGTCTTGGTCAACTCGAAGGACTCTGCGACGAAGTCACCTGGCTAGACCACGGCGAGGTGCAGAAAGACCGGGACCAACCACCGAAATTATTAATGCCTACCTGGAACGAGTGAACACCGAGGAGAGTGCTCGCAGTCGCCAGGTCAGTGCCACCCGCTCCCCCTTGAAATTGTCAACAACGAACTCGCGGTCACCAGCGCCACCATCACGGACCAACACGGCGCACCACTCACTCACACCGAAACAACAAAGACATTCAATATCAATGTCACCATGGAAATCACCGGGGAACTCCTCGGACCAAACCTGCGCATTGCTTTCCAGCATGAAACCGGCCCACTGGTCACCATGGTCAGCAATCACCGCGTGGGCGCTGACTTCGGTGTCCTGCAGCCTGGCACCTACACCGTCACCGCAACCATTCCCAACAATCCGTTCCTGCCCGGCCGCTACCGCGTACATATAGATGTATTCGATTACACCGGCACCCGCACGCTGGACACCTGGAATGAAGTCCTCGAGTTCCCCGTGCGCAGCGCCAGCGGTGAAATCGGCCAAGGATTCGTCACCATCCCAGCGACTTTCACAATCACATGATTAAGAAAATCCGCCGGCCACTGGGCAAACTCAAACGAGCCATTAAGCGCAAGCTCTACGAACGCAATATCGGCAAGCAATACAAAGTCTGGCTCGAGCAAGCCAGCCACACCACGCCAGGCAGTCTGGATTATGCAATCACCATTTCCATTCTTGTCCCGGTCTACAACCCACCATTGCCATTCCTTCAGGAGTGCCTGCAATCAGTGATAGATCAGGAAGCCCGTAACTGGGAACTGATAATCACCAATGACGGTTCCACGAACCCAGAAGTCAACACCTACCTGGACCAATTCAAAGAACAGCACGCCAACGACCCTCGGATCAAGGTTCTGACCAAACCCAATGGTGGAATCTCCAGCGCAATTAATCATTCATTGGCACAGGCCACGGGTCAATACATTGGCATGTTGGATCATGACGACACTTTGGATCCCCGGTGTATCAGCACTTTCACCCAAGTGATCCTCGAAAGCAAAAATCCAGATGCCGTCTATTCAGATGAAGACAAAATCGACTCCAAAGGCAATCACTTTGAGTTGTATTGCAAACCAGATTTTTCCCCTGAGTTGCTGTTAACCCAAATGTATCTTTGTCACTTCACCACCTTCAAACGTGACCAGGTGAACTCCGTTGGTGGATTGCGAACCGAGATGGATGGGGCGCAAGACTTTGACCTCGCCCTGCGCCTGCTCCCCACCCTCACCCAGCAACACGCAAAAGTGATCCACATACCGCTACCCCTCTACCACTGGCGCTCGTGGAGCGAAAGCACCGCGCAAAGCATTGACGCCAAACCTTGGGCTCAACAAGCAGCGCAACGCGCCCAACAGGATTACCTCAACAAAACGTTCGGTGGTGGCGAATCAACAACCCAGCAGTGTCAAAGGCCTCAATGAAATTCACCCGAAAACACAACCAACAAAAGTTTCGGTGATCATTCCCACCATTGGAACAAGCAACATACAACAACACCAACACATTCGTCGCGGACGCCATCAAGCTCGCTCAGAGATAAAGAACACCAAACAGAATTCGAAGTAATCGCGGTAACGACAGGAGAACTACCACCAATCCCCGGTGCGGACAAACAGGTTGTTTATTCCCCCAACCCAAACCTTCAACTTCAGTGAAGCAATCAACCTTGGTGCCCAACATGCAAGTAAGGACAGTGAGTATCTACTCCTGTTAAACGATGACACCACTGCGGAATCAGACAACCCCATCACTCGTTTGCTGGAACTCAATCAGATCCACGGTGTCGGTGCAGTCGGTGCCAAACTCACCTATCCCAATGGCAATCTGCAGCATGCCGGAATCATTCTTGCTTCCCAGTGGGCCCACCCACCCGTATATTTCCAAATCCGGCAAGGACTACGGCTACTTCGGTGCCACCCTCACCCCACGCAACTACCTCGCAGTTACTGCCGCAGCCATGCTGGTCAACAAACAACTATTCAACGAACTCAATGGTTTTGACACTGCATTTGCCAAAGACTTCAACGACGTGGACTTCTGCCTGCGAATCCAGGACCAGGGACAAAGAATCGCCTGGACCCCTTACGCCCATTTCACCCACCATGAGGGCGCAAGTCTGACTCGCAAGAAATCAGACCTGCAGGAACAACAACTCTTCACGCAGCGGTGGGGCAGCAAGTACCCTGTTGACCCCTACTACTCCCCAGCGCTCAATCAAGATCTGCAGAGAATCTACGAGGCCCTGTAATGGAATCACCCACCTTCAAGACCAAGTCTGGTCGCGTTGTCACCGTTGAAGGGCGACCCTCAGCTTCTGACCATGGATCGAATTCAACTGTTCAGTGAGCACTTTGATTCCGACCCACGCATTTTCACCATCAGCATCATGGCCACGGACAACGCCAACCTCAATGGAACATTTCTGCGAGCCACCGCCCCGGCAGGCTGCCTGATTGCAACAGCAAGAAACGACATTGCAACTGACGCTCAATCAGCGTCAGAGCGAGGCTTGTGGCACGACTGGTGGTTCACCACCAGTGCGGATGCACAGAAGGCTCCCATCATTGCGGAACCCAGTGCCATGGATCTCCAAGAGCGCGAGGACCCAAGTTCCTCCCATTACGCGGCCTTCAATAACACACCGATTGATCCCAACAACCTCACGGTGACAATCGATGTCACTTGGCTTGGCCCGCATGAAACCGGTGCGCAAGTCATGACAACCGCTGGAACAGCAGCGCTAGCCGAGCAACCAAGCATCAAGAGCATTCGACTTGTTGGCCTGAATGAACTTCCCACCTACGCCAGACACCTCACCGATCATCCCAAGATCACCCTTGGTGGAGAAGGCCAAACCGACATCATGTGGTACCCCAACCAGATCGATCAGCGAGTGGATATCTCTCAGGCCCGCAAACTCGGTAGACGCGTTATCACCACATATTTAGATTTAATCGCTTACGACATTCCTAAATATCACGCATCGCCTGAATCCTGGGCCGCCTACCGTGCCATGCAACGCAAAATCGCCCTCAGCGTTGACGGAATCACCACCATCAGCAAAGACGTGGCCAAACGCCTCTACCAAGAAACTCCAGGACTTGACCCCAAGCGAATCCAAGCAATCCCCCTCGGCCTAAACCACATCACAGCCGACACTGGAAATGACCAAGCCCAAAGACCTGAAAACAGACAAACCATTTCTCCTAGTCTTAGGGAACGACTTCCAACACAAAAACCGGGACTTTGCTATTAAAGTCTGGCAACAACTCCTTGACCAAGGCCACTCAATTGATCTAGTCCTTGCAGGACTACATGTTAAAAGTAGCAGTTCTAAAGACCTAGAAATTGAATTGACAAATAGGCATGTCAACCTTCGTGGCACCGCTCACACTCTTGGTCATGTCTCGAGTGAGGAACGATCTTGGTTGCTGCAAAATGCACAAGCTGTCATTTATCCCTCGAGCGCCGAGGGTTTCGGTCTTGTCCCGTACGAGGCTGCCACGCTCAACACTCCGTCAACTTTTGTGGGATTTGGTCCTCTCAAGGAAATATCGCAGTTAAAAGATTTGCCATCATTCTGGAGGATCGACTCCTTCACAAGTGATCTCGATCAAATTTTGGCGTGTTCGGAATCTGAGCCTTACCGGGTCACTCACATGAAAAGGGTCATCCAGAGCATGTCATGGGAGCATTTCGCGACGGAACTAGTTAATTTCTTACTAAAAATTGCGACAATGCAAACCTCCCCCAGTGCGACGCTTGGTAACTCCCAGGCGGCTGACTCCGCCACCTTGGCCCAGGTTCTCAACAGCAAGTCATGGAAGGTTACTGCGCCTCTGCGGAAATTTAGGTCCGATTAATGATCAAGGAAGGCAACTCGATTATCAGAGGTGATTTGTGCCCCGACATTCCGTTATCGAGCATTTCACTCAATAAAGAAGCACTAGATAGGGTTCGGATACGCGATCTGAAATATCGGAGGAAACCTTGAGCGACACGAAACGTGCCTTGATCACCGGGGTTACCGGTCAAGACGGCTCCTACATGGCTGGTCAACTATTGGACAAAGGTTATGAAGTCCACGGTGTGGTCCGCCGTAGCTCAACTTTTAACCGTAGTCGAATTGATCATTTGCATCACGAGGATCACCTGCCCGGACGAAATCTGCATTTGCATTACGGAGATGTCACAGATGCTGCCCGAATGCATCAATTAGTCACCGACATTAAGCCCCATGAGGTGTATAACCTCGCTGCGCAATCGCATGTCAGGGTCTCTTTCGATGAACCCCTTTACACCGCCGAGGCTACAGGTGTCTCCACACTGAACCTACTTGAAGCAATTCGAAGTGTAGATAAATCAATACGGTTTTATCAAGCCTCGACGAGCGAAATGTTTGGTGCAAGCCCCCCACCCCAAAATGAGGACACACCTTTTTACCCACGTAGTCCATATGGTGCGGCCAAGGTGTACAGCTACTGGATCACCCGCAACTATCGCGAGGCGTACGACATGTTCGCGGTGAACGGTCAACTCTTCAATCATGAATCACCCAGGCGCGGGGAAACTTTCGTGACCCGGAAAATCACGTTGGCAGTTGCCAATATTGTGAAGGGCAATCAAAAGGAAATATGGATGGGTAATCTCGACTCCATCCGTGACTGGGGCTACGCACCCGAATACACCGATGGAATGTGGCGAATGCTGCAAGCATCAGAACCGGACGATTTTGTGTTAGCAACAGGAACCGCATACACGATTAAGGACTTCCTTGCTTTGTCTTTTGAGCATGTTGGATTGAATTGGGAAGACTACGTGAGATTTGATCCTAAGTTCCTTCGCCCAACTGAAGTAGATGAACTAATCGGCGACGCTTCAAAAGCAAAGGAAAAACTCGGTTGGGAAGCAAAGGTTTTTCCACCGGAGCTTGCAAAGATTATGGTGGATGCTGATATTGCGCGCCTTGAAGGTGCACCTGAGGGAGGGTTCTAGTCAGCACAATGCGCGTTCTCATTACCGGGGTTGCCGGGCAAGATGGAACGATTCTTGCTCACCTGCTCGAGCGTGAAAATGCCGAGACAGTTGGCTTAGTCAAGCCGGGTCACGATTCTTCTGACCTCGATCGTTTAAGGCAATACGCGCCTTCCATGGAGATCCGTGAATGTGATTTGGCTGATGCGCCAACATTGCAGGAAATCGTGGTAGACGCTCGACCGGATCAAATATTTAATTTTGGCGGAATCAGTTCAATCGTTGAGTCCATCAGTGACCCCGAAATTACACGACAAATAAATGTTGGATCGGTGGAAGCGATTCTTAGTGCAATGCGCGTCTTGAAATCCCGTGGCACTGATGCACGACTTGTAGCAGCAGCATCGGGAACGATTTTTGAAGGCGTGGATCGTTCGCCACAGACGGAGCAAACTGAGATTTCACCAAACTCGCCATACGCGCAATCAAAAGCCGAAGTTATTCGTATGTTGCGGTCTGCTCGGGAAATTGAGGGACTCTTTACCACTAGTGCGATTCTGTATAACCACGAATCTCCCCTCCGCGGCGAAGGGTTCGTCACCCGCAAGATCAGCATGGCAGTTGCGAAGATCGCTGCAGGGTTGCAAGAGACCCTTGAGTTAGGAAATATCGAGGTGGCGCGTGATTGGGGTTGGGCACCTGATTACGTGAATGGCATGAGATCAATGCTCGATCATGGTGTGCCTAAGGACTTTGTACTTGCTACAGGAATATCCCACCGTCTGTCGTATTTTGTGCAGAAGGCATTCAGCGCTGTCGGAATCATGGATTGGCAGGAACGTGTTGTGTCCACCGAAGTCAATCAACGGAAGATTGATACAAATCTATTAGTGGGTGATTCCAGATCTGCCTACATTGAACTTGGGTGGAGGCATACGGTCGACTTTGACTCCATGGCTGCTGCAATGGTGGGCTTCGATCAGGAATTACTCGTCAACCCTCTAGGTTTATGGACTAATTTCTGAAAAGATCCATCTATGACTATTGGCGCCAACGGTTGAAATTTCTAAGCCCGGGCAACACTTCATGTGAAATTTTTCCGACTCGCACTAATTGGGTTATAAAGCGTTGACCACCAATATAGATACTCCAACTATCTCTGTCAACGGTGCGATTTGCACCCGAAGCCCGGCCACCTGATTCGATAACCAAGCCAGCATACCCAAACTTCTGAAGAGTCCTTGCTGCAGCGAGAACGGTTGGCCCCACTCCAACAAATACGGTTTCGACTGACACCAATTACCCTATTTCAAATCTTTTCTGCCTTGAGATACGAGTGTATCCAGTCCTACTGGTAGCGCCATGTTAGAGACGCAAGCCTTTCATTCGATTTGCTTTCGGCATATTTAGTCCAAGCCAATTACTCTTCCATGGTCAATGCTGAGCCCGGGCATAGAAAGATCAAGTATTGTTGTGAACCAGCGGAAACTTTCTCGATTTCAGCGCACCCCATGCGCGCATTCAAAAGCCCTTCCTCTCCCCATGGCTCGATCGGGTTCGCATTTACGGCCGTTACGTAGGTTTGGGAAACCTCACTACCTGCGAGTGGGAATCTGTCATAGCGAACGCTAATTGGGCGGAGATCGAATGAGGATGCATATGAAATTGGAATCACATCAAGATAAGACCCATACACGACCTGCACCCCGTTATCTCTTAATGCGTTGGCTTGGGACATGATCTCTGATTGGTACTGCTTCTTGATTTCAATGTTTGTGGGCAAATCTTTGTAGAAGGCCCAATTGTGGGTGACCATGGAAGTTCCTTCTAAGACCAATAAAGCGGATGTAATTGACACCGCAAGCCACTTGGGAGAAATTGCAGTCGGAAGTGCACCAATAGTGATCCAGAACAAGACCGATAGTGATGTTGCGTAGAACCAAACCGTGTCAACGAAGGTGACAAAGAGCATGATGCTGAAAATCACGCCGCACCAAGCCGTTGAAATCAAGACGATGTTTTGAGGCCATTTCCTCCTTCGTAAGGCTAGGAGCCAACCACTCAGAGCAACGGCAATCACGCTCAGGACGAGTGTCCACGTTATTGCGGATTGAACCGAACTGGAGATGAAATCTTGAGACGGGGGGAGTCCAACTGCGTAAGGCAGGACAACGCTGGTGTAGTCGGGAATGCCATTGAGGCCAAGTGAATTGAGATAAATGTCTCGAACAAAAAACGGTATCCGGGATGGATCCCACGTGTTGTTTCCAGTAAAGAATAGATAGGAGATAACGGCCGGCAGAATCCCAATAATGAACCCCCCAGCAAGTTGGAATATTTGTTTGATGATAGGTCGAGTAATGAGAAGAACGAGAATGCCAAGTGGAATGATAAGAATCGATACATTGGGATGTGCGAAAAAGCCTAGTCCAATCAGCAAGCCCGCTATCGGAATGCGCCAGCCACCTGTCTTGGTCGACCGAGTGAATAGATAGGCACCAATAACCACCAATAACCATGATGTGTCGTAATTTCCTACGAGCCACCAATTGCCAACCCTGTTTCCTTCTGGACCTGAAAGACCGTGAATGATTGTCGGGCCAATGAATATTGAAATAAGAAATGCCCAGTGATGTCCACTGGGAAAAAGGTTGAGAAAGAGCTTGGCTGTGAAGAAGCCTGTGAAAAACGCGAAGAAAACTCTAGGAAAAGTATGTAAATAGAAATTACCCGGTGCAATTGCCTCGGCAAGGATTTGAATTGGATACTCAATAGGGCCAGCATGCTTTTGCCCAGGGAAGGACAAAACAACACGAGGGTCGCTGAAAAGAGATTGCACTTGAACGGCATCTGCCAACATGTCTTGATTTGGAATTACCGCGAGCCATGCGAGGAACGCCCAAAGAGAGCAAGACAGGCCCGCTAAGAGTACAAATCCTCTATTTGAAAGTCTCCGCTTACTGCGTGAGTTTATCATTTATTACGTTATGCCTCCCAGTCGTTCCAGCAACACAATCCTCCATGAGACTCGGGAAGGCTACCCTAGTTTGCGACATTTCCTAGCAATATCTTTCAAACATATATAGTGGCAACGTGATGAAATTGGGGGCAAGGGCTTGGTATTTGTGGCTTGCTTTTGCTGCTTCACCGTTAACCATTCTGATCAATTCGATGGCACCATTTGAGCCGACTTTTAAGGCTCAAAACTTGGCGGTTATTTTTGGCCTACTAACTGCCGCACTAGTAGTAATTCTCTGGATCCCATGTAGATCCGAAAGCCGAATGACTGGAACGCTTAAAGTCTTCCTCTGGCTTATTGTTGCCGCCTGGGGTCTCCAAATTATTGCATCTGCGTTTGATGGGTATTTCTTTAATCACACGACCTATTTTGTTCCCCTACTTTTAATACTTATTTACCTGAAGCCTCCAACTAAATCGGATTTCATCATCGCGGGACTAGTGCTGGGGTACAGCCTGGTATTTATCCTTCTGGTGACCTTGATTTTCGGCGGTCAGGTAGGTATCCCGAATGGTTTTGATACGCCCGAGAGCGGAGACTCAACCCGAATCCCCTTCATAACGGATTTCCTTGGCATCGACGGTAGGTGGGGTGGTCCTTTTGGGAGCGTCAATATCTCATCGGCTGCGGGATCACTTCTCGTAATGTTGAGCCTTTATTATCGTGGGTGGCATAAGGGACTATTTCTTTTCACGGGGCTGTTGACATTATTTCTCGGTCAAGCTCGGACGAGTGCCTTTGCCCTACTTTTTGGCCTGATGATTTTCGTGTTCTGGAGTTCACCGTTCTTGAGACTCAAGTTTCACAACCTCATTCGTTGGATCTCCATAATTTCAGCGATGGCGCTCACAGCCTTTTACATCGCATTAGTTGATCCTACGTTCAACTACAGAACTCCAACATGGGATTTCTACTGGGGACTAATACAGGGCTCACCCTGGACTGGTGTGGGAAACAGCGGGGTTAGTTCAGCAGTCATACAAGTGAATGAAGCAGACTTGCCAGGGCCGATTTTTGACCACGGTCACAGTATCTATGTGGATGGCTTTGCTCGTTATGGAATTCCGTGGTTGTTGATAACACTTGCGATTTTTAGTGTCGCATTTTTTATTACGTGGGTGGCACGACGTGGGTACTTCACATCAAAGGGTTTGGCGATGGTCACTTTTGTATTTCTTGCAGGATCAACTGAGACAGTATTTTCTTGGTCTTATGCCACGATCTATATGTTGGCACTACTGTTCTGCGTATTTTTGGCGAGTAACATTCAAGGTCACAGTGGATCACAGTCCAAAAGCGACAGAGTACAAGCTGATTCTGAAATTGCGAATTAGTTGTTGATCTCGAATTAGCAACATTGGATTCGCTAGGGTCGACGAGAACCACCCCACCCACATTGGATGAATATGTAGGTATTGGATCCAACGATTGGATGCCCTGATCCAATGTCAATATAGGTAACCACCTGCTTTGGGAGCCAGTGCGGCAAAACAATATCCTCTCCAAACTGTAAGTAACTCTTGCTAGATTAAGTGCGTCTAAATTGCTGCTGTTGTTTGTACCGTGGTCACCAAATGTTGAAGCGACGGCGAAGATTGAAGTTCCCAATTAGCTTGAGGTCCTTGGATAGAATCTTTGCTTTGTTGGTTTGCGTCACGCAAAGAATGTCTCGAACAAATTAGGCCTTCCGCCTATGACCCCATATTCAACCCACTTCAGTGAATCAACGATTCCTTTATCCACGAGTAATAACGAAGAACCGTAAAGGAGGCAAGAAACGGGGTATTCGAGACGGCCTTAGAGATTGGGATGCTCCGAATGGGCGTGAGGAAGTCAGCCCTTAACGGGTGACTCAGTGACTTGAGCTTTCGGTTCAAACCCCAGCCATTGGTTTTTCCTCTTTCATACACCTCGTGATCGGAGATGCCATACATGCGACACCTGATCTTGACTTCGTCCCAATTAACTTTGCCAATTTCGAACACGAATGCGGGAGATATGGCGAATTTGGCATTGAATTCTTCTAGCCACCGTTCACATAATTCGGAGTCATCAGAGAAAACTGTGGAGTGGTCGTATGGGTTTTGACGAATCAACTCACCTAGAAAAGAGACTGGGCGTACCGATGATCCGAATTGGTCCAGGAATAAATCTCCCCTCACGCCAAGCGTTTAGGCCATTCGCCACAAAACCAGTTTCTTGAATTTTTGTTTGAGCACTTACTCCTTGATAGGCACCCTGAATTAGCGTGGTGAGCATTAGATCAAGTTGCCCCTCAGGCATGACATTGTCTGAGCCCATGTTTAGGACATAAGCACCCGTGCTGCGAGCGATTCCAATATTACGTGCATTTCCTAGACCCGTACCGGGGTCGGTGAGAACGAGGTCTGCGAGCCCGTGGGCGATGTCAGCGGTCCCATCAGTGGAATTAGCATCAACAACGATTATTTGTCCGACATCTGCTTGACGCAGTGATTGGAGGCATTGCTCAATTCCGGAGATTGAATTCTTTGTGCAAACTATTGCTGATACGTCCCTAGTGCTGACAGATTCCATGGTGATTACAGACCGAGAAGAGACGCTTGATGTTCGAAATCAGGAACTTTTTGTCGAATTTCGTCAAATGTTCCGATGGCAACTATCTCGCCTTCATGCAAATAAACTACTTTGTCGACATTGCGGACAGTAGCTAATCGATGGGCAACCGTGATTGTGGTGACTTCGCCTTCAAGTTCTTGCAATGTCTCCGTTATTGCTCTTTCTGTTTCAGAATCGAGGGAACTCGTGGCCTCGTCAAGGACGAGTAGCTTTGGACGGGTGTAAAGGGCTCGGGCAATACCAAGTCGTTGTCTTTGACCACCACTAAGTTTGAAACCGCGTTCGCCAATTCTTGTCTCGAGCCCTTCACGATTCTCTGCCAGAAAATCAGCGAGGTGTGCCCGGTGCAGGGCATCCCACACGAGGTCCTCGCTCACTGTGCCTCGTGGGAGACCTAGAGCAACGTTGTCTCGGACCGTTCCTTCTACGAGTGCGACTGCTTGCGGAACATAAGAAATAGCACCTGGCCAACGGTCAATGGCCTGCCGTGGAGTGAGGCCGCTGATTGTGACGGAACCCACATCAGGTTCGAGAACTCCCAGAATTACGTCAGCGAGTGTGGATTTACCAGCACCCGTTGAACCGACAAATGCAATTGACGTGCCACTAGGGACAGTGAAACTTGCATCTAGGAGTGCAGGCCATGGGGCATCGGGATAACTCAAAGTCGCCTTATGAACGACAACTGTGGACTCAAAATCCGGAAAACCTTTAATTACTTGATCGTGGATCATGTCTGCGGTGATTCGTGGAGCAGTCTTCTTTTGGGAGTCTACTTGATTCTTTTGCAGTACATCAAACATGAAATATGTGGGTTGCGCCATGACACTGGCGTTTCGGATTGTAATGCCAGCTCCCTGAAGTCGAAGTAATGAGGGAACCACTCGCGATCCAGCAGCCAAGAAGAGAGCAACAGTTGCTGCGGCTGCCGCCCAGTCTTTTGTGACGAATTGAACAATTCCAAGAAGCAAGACTCCAAAATAGAGCGCTACCTCAAGCGACGTACTTTGGAATTTCCATGAGAAATGAGTTGGAAGCACTTGCACCCGCGTACTTGCCAACAAGGGCTTCGTACCGATTTATATACAGATCACGGCGGTTGAGAACAGTCGTTTCCCGATAAGTGCTTAGTGCCTCTGAAACGGCAGTGAGCGTATCGATCGAAGTATCAGTCACGACTTGGGCGTATTGCGCTGTTCGTCGTCCCAACACTCTGTGAAGAATAAGAACAATAACCCCGAAGAAAACCGCCACAGCGAGTGTGAGGATTGGATCATAAACGAGAAGTGCGATGCCGATTATGCTGAAGAGAAAAACTTCCGCCGCGATAGTGATTGTTGAACCTAGGAGGGCAACCATGGCGGCACTGGCACCGCTGCCCAGTGCATATGTTGCCTCGGAAGTGGTCCAACGTTGAACAAAACTTAGAGGTTGCCCTAGGAACTCGCGAGCCAAACGTGCAGATAGATCAGCCTGGCGATTTGCCAGGAAACGAATAATTCGACGGGCTAAGAAAGCTGAAATGACTGTCTTAGAGATCAAAATAACCACAGCGACTAAAGCTAACAAGACACTCAATTGTGAAACAGTGAAAGAGCCCAGTCCAAATCGATCTAATCCACTGGAAACCCACTCGGGAAGTTCGTTGACCCCAATTCCGGTAACGGCCACCGCGGCGAGAAGTCCAATAAGTGCAATTCCGATGAGATCCAAGATTCCAAGCGATATTTGGATTCCAGCAACAATGTAAAGCAAGCGTCTTTTCCCAGGGTTAAGCATGGAGATTGACTTACTAATTCCTCCGATGATTGAGGGCTTGGGGAAGTCCACCACATTGAGACCATTATGGGGATTATCTGGTTCAGGGGTTACTCTCGGCGTCTTTGCCATACGGCTAGCCTACTTTCATGGCTAGCCCAACCCTATTCATTGGTGTGGTGAGCCATTCGCGTTCCACTTTCACCGTGAATCAGGGGGAAGAAGGACTTGCCGCAAATCTCGTTAAGCAATTGAGTGACCTAGGTACTTCTGCTTCATACTCGATAAATGTTCGCAATGATTTTGATACCTCTGGAGTTCCGGCAACCAGATCAGTGTTTCGGTCTGGCATTGCAGAAGAGGTTCGGCTGGAGCGTCAGTGGAATGCATTTCTTGGCGTTCGTCAAGGAATGACTTTTTGGGCCCGTCACTTTGCTCGTTTGCTTCGCGTTCAATCATTTTTGTTTCGTAAGACCAATGCTGCAGAGATTCAACGTCTGATCAACATCGAGCTTTCTCACACGAGATTAATGAAAGAGGGTTTGGACTCAGGGGCACCCTGGGTCTTGATAATTGAAGATGATGCTGCGACACCAGACACTGTGGATCTTGCTTATGGATTGGTAGGAATTTTTACTCTCAACCCTCCAATCTCTTTCGTGAATCTTTCCCGCTCATTTGATCTCTCAGATTTGGGTATAGGTCACCTACTCCATTCCACAGATGAAAATGAATGGGTTGGGCATAGTGAAAGAAAGATTCTTATTGCTGACCGACCAGCAACAAACACTGTCTGTGCGATTCTCTACAAACGCCGATTCCTAGAGTACCTATTTGGGGAACTCGAGTTGATTCCGATGCAACCGGTAGTCCCTATTGATTGGCGATTAAACCAGGCATTAATGAATCTATGGAATAAAGGATTGATCGGAGCGGGAGATTGCTGGTTTGTGGAGCCAGCTCCAATTATTCAACTTTCTATGGTTCGAGACCGCGAGGGTAAGTGACATAATGCGTCGGTGAGTTCCCTGGAGAGGTTTGTTGACCAAACAGCGCGGAAGTTCGGCTTGCAGATTTCTCGGGTTTCCTCGGTTGGATCGCAATTGCCCGTAGAGGCTACGCAGCGTGACATGGACCTTATCCACTCCCTAAGGCCGTACACAATGACTTCGAGTGAGCGCTTATGGTCCCTAATCAATGCAGTGAGGCACGTAGTTGACAACCGGGTACCAGGCGATTTCGTGGAGTGTGGGGTGTGGCGAGGTGGCAGTGTCATGGCCATGGCTAAGGAATTACGTGCCTTGGGAGTCAATGATCGCAGGATTTGGCTGTACGACACGTTTGCGGGAATGACTGCTCCCACCTCGGCTGACATAGAAGCAGGTTCAGGGGTTACTGCTCGTGAGATGTTGGCGACAACACCAGTTCAGGATGGTGACAATGTGTGGTGCGTGGCAGGGCGTGCAGATGTAGAGGCAAATGTTCGTTCAACCGGGTACCCATTTGAACAGTTCACATTCGTTGAAGGTGATGTTGCTCAGACGCTGCGACAAAATGCACCTGAGAAAATTTCTCTCCTTCGACTGGACACCGATTGGTATGAGTCCACCAAGGTCGAACTAGAGGTTCTCTATCCACGTCTGAGTGTTGGTGGTGTGTGCATACTTGATGATTACGGACATTGGCAGGGCGCTCGCAAAGCTGTTGATGAATATTTTGACAAGCTTGGATTCCGCCCCTATATGCATCCAATTGATTACTCCGGGCGAGTAATGATTAAGACGGTGGCACATGACTCCTGAACAGGAGCAAGCGCTCGCTCAAGATGGCGATGGTTACCATCAACGAAATTATGCTGGCATTGGAACGATCGCTGATCCAGCTTTTGAACAAATGCAAATTCTGCATCAGGTTTCACCCATTCAATCTGTGCTTGAAATTGGCTGCACAACCGGATTTCGATTGGAAAAGGCGCGCAAGGCTTTTGGTGCTCGGTGCTCTGGCATCGAGATCTCACCGACAGCTGTTGCCGAAGGAAATCAGTTGTACCCGGAAGTTGAGCTCCGTGTAGGTGCGGCACCGAGAGACTTACAGCATTGGGCTGGGGAAAAGTTTGATGTCGTGCTTATCGGTCACTTGCAGTATTTGCTGCCGCGAGAGGATCTTTTTCCGCTCGCGGCAAGTGTGGATTCTTTGCTCAATGACGGCGGTCATGTGATCACCATGGATTTTATTTACCCAAGCCCCACGCGTTCAACATATTCGCACACCTCTGCCCTGGAGGTCTTCAAACACAATCCCTCGGCCCCTTGGACCTGGAGTCCGACCTACTTTCTGGTGAGCCGACAGATTTACCCTCAGTCAGCGAAATTAACCGATCAGGTGGATCCCAAAGCCTGGCAGACGGTGGATGTGATTCGCAAACTTTCGATTGAACAGGGATATTCCTCAACTGAGCCACCGGCTTCCGTGCACGCTGGGAATTCATAGATTGAGTACTTCTGCCAACTGGCTCTCAGTGGTCACAGTTGTCAAAGATGACCCCAAGGGACTTGATGTCACTCTCGACTCACTTCACATGCAAGATTTGAGGGGAGTCGAATACATTGTCATTGACAGTTCACGCGACAGGTTAGGTGTTGCTGATCGGGTCAACTCACGCGAAATAACCAACTCAGCGGTTTATTGGGTTGAGCCAGAGGGCATTTACTCCGCCATGAACCAAGGTATTCGGTATTCGACTGGGGAATACATTTATTTTGCAAATGCAGGAGACGCGTTTGCCTCTCCGGACATATTGACAGATATTCATAATGTGATTGAGCAATGTGAACCAGATTGGGTTATGGGTCCAATTGAGATAGCGGAGCAGTCTGGTCGAATCGTGAAGTCACCGCTCTGGAATTTCTCAACTGAACAGTCACGTTTATTTGCTCGCGGATTATTTGCGCCACATCAGGGGACATTCGCTCGAACATCTACTGTCCGCGAGTTGGGTGGCTTTGATACATCGTTTGAAATTGCCGCTGACTACGCACTCTTTCTTAAGTTAACCCAGATTATCCGAACCTGCAGTGGTCGAATATGCGATTGCACGTTTTTCTGAGGGCGGAACTTCTACTACCAATTGGCAAAAATCTTTTCGAGAATTTCACCGAGCGCGGCGCGAGATTTTTGCACCAACTGGCTTCAGTTCAGTTCGTGAGTATGTCGACACGATTGAACATTTTTCAAAGGTCGGAATCGTTAAAACACTTCGCGCGCTGCAGTTCAGGAATTAGTAGCCCTGCGCGAAACATTTCTTGCCGCGAACTTAATTGCCCCGCGCACGGGTACATCCCACACTCGACTAACTGGTCTTAGTGCTGCCGGAAGTGACTGTCGCTTTGCTCGTTCGGATTCACGGAGATTCTTGGTGCGATCTTCGACCGTGAGTGAGTCTGGATGCCACCTGAAATTAGACACCACCCGATCAACACTGACTAGTTTTCCGATTTTCTTAAGTCTCAGGAGTAAATCAAGATCAAAAGCTAGGTCAAAGGATGGATCCACTCCGCCCACCTGTTTCCATGCTGATGCTCGAACCAGCATTCCTGGTTGGGGGATTAAGTCAGGGCCCCAGGGCAGGATCATTGGGTGCAAGCTTTCCGGCCTTACTGACCCAGAGTTCGCGGCCTTCAGTGTCCACGTAGCGGCAGTAGCCAAAGGCCACGACCGCCCTATGGTCAGTTTCTAGGGCCTGCAGAACAGCCTGCATGGAGTCAGGCTCTAGGTAGTCATCGTCATTGAGCCAGTTGACGTATTCATGGTGGGGTTGCAAGGCACTGGCTCCGACATTGATGGCCTCGGGTAAGGAGCCCGGGTCGGGGAGCACTGGAATGCCGAATTCGGCGGAAATGGCCACGATTTCGGGGTTTTCAGGTGGTGCGACGAGAACTATGTCTGTCGTGACCGACTGGCTCCTAATGGATTCGATTGTCTGGCGGAGGTAGGTCGGCCTGCGACCCAGTGTCGCAATCACGATCAAAACTCGTGCCGGGTTCTGTGAGGCCATGGTGTGGCTAGTCTAGGCGAGTGAATTCTTCCCAATCTGGCCAAACTGGGCTTGCCGAGGGTGAGTTCATGCATTCCCTCGCTCAAAGGCTCTGGCCGTTCCCACGAAGTCTGACCGGGAACGGGGTTCGGCAAACACTTGAGGTGCTCGGGGAGTACCTCCCTGGGTTGACCGTTCATGAAGTCCCCTCCGGTACAGAGGTTCTCGACTGGGTTGTTCCTGATGAATGGAATATCTCCGAGGCATATCTGATTGGACCTGACGGCGAGCGGGTAATTGATTTCGCAGATAGCAATGTGCACGTTGTGAGTTACTCAGAGCCGGTTGATCTGGAAATCTCACTCGATGACCTGCAAGCGCACCTGCACTCGGATCCTGAGCTTCCCGATGCAATCCCGTATGTCACCAGTTATTACAACCGCACCTGGGGTTTTTGTTTGACGCAGAAGCAACGAGATGCACTTGCACCTGGCATGTATCGCGCTGTAATTAAGAGCACACTGGAACCGGGCTCAATGACTTACGGGGAACTTGTTATTCCCGGTGAGTCCACAGACGAAGTATTCATCTCGACCTATGTGTGCCACCCATCGCTGGCGAATAATGAACTCTCCGGCCCTGTTGTCGCGACCGCAATCGCTCGGTGGGTCATGTCCCTTGACAACCGAAAGTTCACCTATCGATTTGTGTTCATTCCCGAAACAATTGGGGCAGTCACCTATATTGATGCACACCTTGACCACTTGAGGAAACATGTCATTGCAGGATTTAATCTGACCTGCATTGGCGATGAAGGCGATTATTCCTACCTAGCTTCGCGTCACGGAAACACTCCACTTGATCGAATTGCTCGCCGCGTTGTGGAGAAAACACCACGGCCGGTGATTTATTCGTTTGTGGATCGCGGCAGTGACGAACGCCAATACTGCGCACCTGGTGTGGACTTACCGTTGGTGTCATTAATGCGCACCAGATACGGCAAATATCCCGAGTACCACACATCGCTGGACAACCTCGAGTTTGTTACTCCTGCTGGGCTTCAAGGAGGATTTGAGTTAGTGCGTGATTGCATACTTGATTTGGAGAACTCCGTGTACCTCTTCACACCCATTAAGGGTGAACCGCAATTAGGTAAGCGCGGTTTGTATCACACCATGCATGCCCGCACGGTGGCAGATGAAGTCCTTTTGCGCACGCACATTCTTGCCTACTCTGACGGCGCTCATTCCGTCACCGATATTGCTGAGTTAACCGCTCGGCCGCAAGAAGAAATTGAGATCCTCGTGTCAGAATTACTCGATCACGGACTTGTTGAACAAGTAAACCCCAGAGTTGTCAGAAACTAGAAGGGACTCACATGTCGGTTGCATCCCATTACGACGGTAGCGCCTCCAGCTATTCCGATCAGTACAACGAAGCAATGATCTGGACGAACGAGGAATACCCGGCCAACTACTTTCGGCTCAAAATGGTTCGCCGAATATTGGCTGAAGCAGGCGTTCAATCCCTTTATGAACACGGTGTGGGAGATGCAACCCCACTTGTCACGATTGCGGGAGATGGAATCCGCGTTGCGGGCAACGATGTTTCACCGGAGATGGTCAAGGTTGCTCGAGCAAATATGCTCGAGCACGGGCTTGACCCGGAGAGCATTAGTTTCCTCGATGTTCAAGACTCCAATGCAATTACGGCGGAGCGTGAGCGTGCGGGTGATTTTGAAGCGGTCATGGCTCTGGGGGTAATCCCGCATGTGACTGATGACCACGCATTTGTGTCATCCATGGATCTTTTCTTGAACCCCGGTGGGCGATTACTGTTGCAGTTTCGAAATTCCATGTTTTCCATGTTTACCTTTAACAGGTTGACCAAGGAATTCATTCTGGATGAATTAATCCCAGATGTTCCCGAATCAGTTCGCCAGGTTGTGCAAGCTGATCTTGACCAGCGCTTGGCCGTGGACAAACCACCATTGCGCACCCGACCAACAGGGGATGGATACGACGAAATCCTGTCCCGTTTTCACAACCCATTCGAATTGTCTGAGGTGGTGAAATCCTTCGGTTATTCAGACCTCAAATTCCATTGGTACAACTACCACCCCGCCTACCCCATGATTGCGGGGAACATTGACCCCAAGGTGTATCGCCAAGCACAAATGGATCTCGAGGGGGATCAATCTTGGCGCGGCATGTTCCTGTGCTCCGCGGGTGTTATCGAGGCTGTGAAAGACTGACGCCCGTGCAGCCATTCGCCATGCTCTTGAAGTCCTATTCGGGAGATATCGAATACGCCACCAGGCTCGTGGAATCTTTTGCCAGGTTCAATGCAGACGGCATTGAGTTGTTTGTGGTTGTTCCGGAAGCAGACCTTGCCCAATTCGAAAGAATTCTTAAGCCCAACTGCACCCTGATCTCAGAGGATCGTTTTTCACAGTACCTGGTGAATCACGAGGTACATGGAATTCGTCCGGGGTATATCAATCAAGAGATAGTGAAACTGGCATTCTGGGAACTGGAACTGGCCGAAAATTATTTTTGTGTTGACTCGGATGCCGAGTTTATTCGAGAATTCCGAGTCACGGACTTCATGTTTGATCAACACACGCCCTATTCGGTACTGGTTCAAGATCTAGAACTTGCCGTTGAGCCCGAGTACTTCCACCAGTACTGGAAAACCCGGGAACGTGAAATTGCAGTGATCGCTGAAACAGTCGGTTTGGATACCCGAGTTGTGTTGACCTGTCACGGGCACACGGTCTTTTCCAGCGCAGTGCTGAAGTCATTTGTATCTGACTTTTTAAAGCCACGTGGGTGGACTTATGTAGATGCCCTGGAATTGTCACCATATGAATTCACCTGGTACAACATGTGGCTGCAGAAATCGAATGTGATTGACATTCACCCCAGGGAACCGTGGATCAAGGTATTCCACAACGAGTCACAGCATCTGGAGTACCTCATGCGAGGGGTAACCCTTACCGACATTGCTCGTGGGTATGTCGGAGTGGTAGTGAACTCGAACTATTCTCGCGGTGCGGGGGTAATAGATGCAGGTTCAACTAAATCTGTGAATGTTGCCAGATACCTGTCTTATGGGGAAGTTGCAGGAGTCAATCAAGGCGAAGTTTGCAGACACTGTGTCACGGCGATTTGGCCGGAGTTCTCGCTAGAATTTGAGGTATCTAGTGGGAGGGGTACATCATGAGTGAGCTTGCTGAATCTGTATTGAGATATCCACGTTTGTGGAAGACCATGCAGGATGCCAAAGGAATTTGACGGGCAAACACCGCTGCCTGAGTCAACAAAGCCTCAAAGCCAATACAACATGCGCTCTGCCATGGACATTCACCCAAAGGTCGGTAAATGGATTTCCCGCAAATCGATCAAGCAGAATCCCTTGGGCAAACTACTCCCCACAAATCTGCCATCCACCCGATTTGTTGACGCTAGTGAAGTAGACACTGCCGTTGCTGGCATTCAGCGTGATGGTTTTTATGTCTTTCAGCACACAGCCCCAGCTGAAGTCGTCGAAGCTTTACGCAGTTTCGCCGAGCAAGTACCTTCTGTTGCTCGTGGGGCCGGAACGGCCCCGGCACCCTATCCCCGAACTAATCCTGCGGTGGGTCGTTACGACATTGATGAAGAACCTGCACTCGCCAGTGCTGAAGTTCAGGAGTTCGCCACGGACCCGCTCATGGGTCTGATTGCCCAGAAGTATCTTGGACAACCCGTTCTCATGGATGAAGTCGCATTTTGGTGGACCACCAACAAACGTGCCGAAGACGCCAATGTCAATGCCCAGCTCTTTCACCAAGATCGTGACCGGCTGTCATTTCTGAAATTCTTCA
Source organism: Candidatus Nanopelagicales bacterium (assembly GCA_018402075.1). The sequence goes on from JAGYJP010000004.1 coordinate 57,517, forward strand.
TTTACCTAACTGATGTCCAACCAGACACTGGACCGCATGTTTATCTCAAAGGTTCTCACCTGGGAGTTCCGCGTTCCTTGCGCGGAGATGGTCGCAAAACTGATCAAGCGGTACGCGAGGCTGGACTGTGGGACAACGTCACTGAGATCTGCGGGCCGGCCGGAACTCTCATGGCGGTGGACACGATTGGGCTTCATAAAGGGAAGACTCCCATTAACGGTGACCGATTGGCTCTAGAGAACGAATTTGCCACGTCACTTTTTGGCATGGATTATGAAGTTCCGACATTTAATGCAACGGCGCTCACCAAAGAGCGGGTAACCGCGTACCCAGTGGGTTTTCCAAAGATACGCTGCAAACTAAACGGGTTTCGTTCCGACAGCGTATAGAGATTCGTAGTCTCGCTCAGGCCGATCCAAGAGTGGGTCCATGCTTCTCTCGGTTACCTCAGTAAGTCCAGCAGATGTCAAGATGATGCTAATAGATTTTCGCTATCAAACATGTACTCTGTGTTCACCATCCATATATAAGCCACGTGAATTAATTGCATCTATTGATGTAGTTGAGTTAAATGCCGCTTCCCAACCATAAAATTCGGCTGGGACATCATGAATCCCCAGATAGCCCTCAATGTAGATGCGAGCATTTGGCACACAGATCGAAAACGTGCCACCAGGTTTTAGAACCCTGAGCGAGTCTTTAAGTAAAGCCTGACCTTCTTTGTAGGTGAGATGTTCGAAAAGGTGCGATGAATAGATGTGATCTACAGATTTATCTGGCAAAGGGAAGCCCAAGGCGCAAGTCCCAGTAGAGGTCACACTGGTCTGTCATGTCAACACTGAGCCAACCATTCCGTCCGGGATCAGCTCCGCCAAGATCGAGTTTGATCTCGCTACCAAGAAATGAGTGCGTGAATGCAATTCACTCGCGGCCTGGCGTCGTATTCCACTTACTCGATGGCGAACTTCCGTAAACGTCCGCTAGAAAACGGGCACGGAATTCCAGGAATCCGCTCCCGAAACGAGCTCATGAAACTCCTTACAGCACGTGACCGCTTCCACCAGTAAGTTACTGTCGCCGAACTCTTTAGCCACCGCGTGGCTGAGATTGCGAACAGGTAACTGATTGGAATCCTCCAAATCAACTCCGTTAATAACTAATCCATCACTGGGGGTTTCGACTGACGGAGGGCCTGTCAGATCGGTGAACAAAAGCCACGGCGCATGCATCATGAGCCCATAAGGGACGGCACCGCGCCGATTAACGACCCAGGTTCTGAGGTCGACTGAGTGCACTAGCGAGCTCAATTCTGCAGGTGTTGACACGCCCTGATTGCGGCACCCAGCTTGACGTAGGCGCTAGGGGCCCATCACAATGACAGGTTTGTGGCGAAACGCCGCCTCAACCCCCGTAGCTGGAGCCGTAGGTCACGATCACGACCAGCCTGGCGCATCAGGGTGTAGGAGTCCACGCCGGCAAAGGATCCGCGTGAATGTCCAGGCTGGCTATTGCATTCAACCGCCGCCAGCCATTCAGCATACATCCTCCTTGGGTTTCATTCGCTTGTGGGGATGGGAACGAACCACCAGGCAGTAGTTTCTATTCCACGACACTCTTCCGCGCCGAGCAACCTACGCAGCGTATCTCCCGCCCGCCGAAGATAGGCACGCCTCCAACTCAAGTCCAATTCCGCGATCTCATCGCCGGAAGAACCCGGGCAGCGCACAACCGTGGTCTGATCACTGAGGCAGACCACCTCTGATTTGCTCAATCTCCTGCGCCTCCACAAACATTGCTATTCGAAGGGATCCACGGTGCTGACTGCGTTGCACGAACCACGCTGCTACCCACCCGATCTGCGCTGCGGCAGGGTCCCAGGTGCTCATACATGTTTAGCATGCGACACTGCAGAGCGTCCCTAGTCGCGAGTGTCGTCAATGGTGAGATCAAAGTCGGTCTCGAGGCCACCCTAAGGTCGTAACTCAGCACAGCTGAAGGCCCATCGTGATTAGCGCCGCCGCCGCAGCAGCACGATCGTGCACAGCTAACCGTCCGTTATACACGGCGATCGCGGTGATCACCGTGACGCTCAATCGCATCGAGGGTTCTGATCGAACACATAGGCAAAGGAGCGAGCTGCTCTTCTTTCACCTCCACTTGCGCGGCCAAAGGAATGCGTCGGTAAGTGGAGTTTCCGTTGTTGGGTGCACCTGCAAAATCGCAATCGACCCAGGGTCGGCACCGCGGTAGCGACATTTGACGAATATTGGTTCGATTTAATTTATCTGGCAGGCGCAAGTCTCCCCGAGGCTTCCAACGGTCGTATCGGCGGTGCGGGAGAAGAAGTGTTGGAACGGGGTACGCCACTGCGAAATCAGAGTGGGCTTGCTGAATCCCCTGTTCACGGCTTGGCTGGGCTGGCAGCGATATTGCGGTGAATGTTGGTGAGGTGGCCCAGGCGACATCGAGCATGGGGCGTCTTATTCGCCCAGAAGGCAAGCGAAAAACTTCGGGTTCCCATGCTGTGAAGCACCAGAGCCGGTATCTAGGCAAGTGCCCTCTGGGCGAAATATCCAATGGTTGAAGCTTAGTGAGCAGCGACTCTGTCACGCTGTGGCTGGTGTCAGAACACCTGTGGAGAGGTATGCCCTCGAGTGAATCGTGCTCGGCGCGCACGGGTACTTCTTGCATGGTGTTCCAAGGCTACTTTAGAGTCTGGCGGTAAACATCCGCGGTCTCGCTGGCGCAGCGTTCCCATGAAAATGTTTCAGCCCTTAATACGCCTAATGATGATAGTTCTGTTCGGCGCGCATTGTCTTGGGCAAGGCCTAGCATGACCTGGGCGAGATCTGAAGCGTCGCCCGGAATGAAATACTCGGCCGCGTTACCACCTACCTCAGGGAGTGATGTGGCGTTGGCCAAGATAGTTGGAGTCCCACAGGCCATTGATTCAAGCGCAGGTAGGCCAAAGCCTTCGAATCGGGACGGGAAAACGGTGAACAATGCATTTCCATACGCGGCACTCATTTCTGCGTCCGGGAGCATCCTATGTTGAGTTCGAGCCGAGATTCCAAGTGACTTCATGAGTGATTGTTCCTGAGTCGTAAACGCTCCACCTCCAACAAAAAGGAGCGTGGTTCCCGGAAACTCAATGCTGAAGCGAGCAAAAGCTCTCCATAGAACATCTGCATCTTTGTACTGTCCACGATTGCCAACAAAGAGAATGTAATGATCGGGTAAGTCACTCCACCGTGGGACAGCGGGGGTGAAAATGGGATCAACACCGTGGTGCACAACCGAGATTGGTGCCTGAACATCAGGGTACAGGCGAAGAAGGTCACCACGAGTTGCGGAAGATACGCAAATAATGTGATCAGCTTCGCGAATGTATTTTCCCTTGAGCGTCAAGAGGTCCAAACGACGCCGTGTTCTGGGCAGCATCTCGGGGATCATGTCGTGGATGGTGACAATTCTTTTGGAATCTGAGTATCCGATCAAACCATGCGGTAGGTAAAAAGTGTTGTGAACAATATCGACATCGATTCGGCTATTTTTCGAATCAAATATTTTATGAGTGCGCGGTACTTTCCCCTTGCTTGTGACACCTGAAGTTTGCCCGCAAGTTGGGGGTCTTGTAGAACATAACGATTAATGATCTCAGCATTAATTGGAGTTATTTCTACACCGAGTTCAGGATTGCGCTCAAACTGACGAGCGAGTTCGAAGAAAAGTCGTGAAATACCGCCATACTCCTGAATCGTAAAGATCTGTTCATCTAAGGCGACTCGCACTTTTGTATTCTACTAACGATTTGCGCCAAGGGTATTCACCCTTGAGTTCATCAATTTATTGCTGCGAAATCGCGCAGTTGCTGTTGGCACAGGTCAAGAGTTGAGCCTCCAGAGGCTGCTTGCTTCTCCCAAGCCACAGTCCACGCAACTGCATTATGGAAGTTCAGTTTGTCGTGCCAGTTCAGTGCGCTACGTGCCTTTGCTGAATCGAGGAGAAGCAGCGAAGCCTCGTGCGGTTGCTCCTGAAGGTTTGTGGTCCAGTGAGCGCCAGTGCCGCACAATTGAGCAGATAAATCGGCTACAACGCTGACCGGGTGAGCATGTGCATCCGAAGGGCCGAAGTTCCACGCGCCCTGGTTCTTTCCCTCAAGGAGTGAATCGGTAAGGACCAGGTATCCATTCAGACAATCGAGTACATGCTGCCAAGGGCGTATAGCATTGGGGTAACGAATCTGTGCGGGCTCGTTGCGTTGGAACGCATTGAGCAGATCGGGCAGGAGTCGATCAGGACTGACATCGCCTCCGCCAATTACATTTCCAGCACGCGCAATGGCGGTAGGACAACTCGGGAAACTTGAGATCCAAGACTGGGTGAGGAGATCTGCCATTGCCTTAGAAGCACTATAAGGATCTGATCCGCCTAAGGGATCGTCCTCTTTGTACCCGGCCTTCTTGGTTCACATTGCGGTACACCTTGTCAGTCGTAATGACCAGATGGGCTTTGACTGAAGAACAGTTCGTGACGGCAGCGAGAACATTCATGGTTCCCATGACATTGGTGGAGAAAGTCTCCTCCGGATTTTGATATGAAGCACGCACTAACGGTTGTGCGGCCAAGTGAATGACAACATCGGGTTGGGCTTGAGCCATTGCCTTCGCCGTTGCCGCGGAATCTCGAATATCAATTCTGAAGTCATGTTCTAACCAACTGCTAAGTTTCGCATTTTCGAACAATGAACCAGGAAGTGGTTCCAGAGATTGCCCTGAGACAAAGTGTCCACGCTCACGCAACATTTGAGTAAGCCAGGCACCCTTAAAGCCCGTGTGTCCAGTGATGAAGTAGTGCACTTCTACAATCCCTTTTTCGGCGCCAACGCCTTGTGGTTCTTTGGATTTGTCACAAACTCAAGAATCGAGTCAGCGATAAAGTCAACCATTTCGAGAGTGAGTCCAGGGAATACCCCAACCCAAAATGTTCGGCGCATGACAATATCCGTGTTGGTTAAATCCCCGACAACGCGAAAGTGGACATTTTGATAAGCCGGTTGACGAAGGATGTTTCCCGCAAACATTAAGCGAGTACCGATCAATCTGCTATCGAGGAAACGAAGTAAGTCCTCTCTATCAATGGGAAGCCTGTCGTCCAAAGTGATGGGGAATCCGAACCAGGATGGATCGGATTTTGGAGTTGCTTTCGGAAGGATAAGGCCCTCTGCGCCTTTGAGTCGTTGAGTGAGGTGGGCGAAGTTCCTCTTGCGAGCTGCAACGAAATCATCGATTCGATTTATTTGGCTCAGTCCGAGTGCAGCTTGCATGTCCGTGGCTTTAAGGTTGTAACCGATATGGCTATAGATGTACTTGTGATCGTACCCTTGGGGCAGATCACCCAACTGCCATTCAAACCGCTTCTTGCAGGTGTTGTCATGTCCTGTTTCGCAGTAGCAATCACGCCCCCAGTCCCGAAAAGACTCAGCCTGTTTTTTTACCAATGGCGATTTCACGAGCACTGCTCCGCCTTCACCTGTCGTGATGTGATGCGCAGGATAGAAACTTAGAGTCGCTGTATCTCCGAAACTTCCGGTTCTTTGAGAGTCGTAAGTGGAGCCCAGCGCGTCGCACGAGTCTTCGATCAACCAGAGTCCATGTTCGTGACAAAGTTCTGCGGACTGTATCCAGGTCAAATGGGTTTCCCAGAGTGTGAGCCATCATGATCGCGCGAGTTTTGGGACCCACTGCCTCGCGTAACCGCTCAGCGATGGCGTCGTAGGTTCCCAGGTGAACATCGACTACTACAGGTGTAAGGCGATTCTGAATAATGGGATTAACCGTTGTCGAAATCCCATGGCAACGGTGAGTACTTCGTCCCCCTCCTTCAGGGCACGCTTGCCTAGACGTGGACTTGTGAGGGCGCTCAGGGCAATAAGATTGGCACTGGATCCACTGTTTACGAAGAGTGCTGATCTTGTGCCTACATATTTCGCCAGTGCTCTCTCAAATCTGGCGGTGAAACGGCCGGCGGTTAGCCAGCCATCTAGGCTGGAATCGACCAGTGCTACTAGATCACTTGGATCCAGAACTTTTCCAGACACTGGCACGGATGTCTCGCCTGGAACAAATGGCGCATTAGCCAAAGATTCAGTTGCATACTCCCTCACAGAGTCCAAAATGTGCTGGCGATCATGACTGGAAGCGTTATACATAGGGGATAGACTACGGCTGTGAAACAGAGTTGTCTTGGCTCAGGTCCGTGCGAGTTGTCCCATTGCTATGAGGTATCGCGGTGAAGGCAATTCTCCTAGCGGGAGGGCTTGGTACCAGACTCCGCGAAGAAACCGAATTCCGCCCTAAACCAATGGTGGAAATCGGAGGTAGACCTGTTTTGTGGCATATCATGAAAAATCTCTCCACCCAAGGAATTACTGAGTTCATTATTGCTACTGGTTATAAAAGCAACATGATTAAAGATTATTTCCTTAATTATGAGGTCTGGAACAATGATTTCAGTATCGAATTGGGCAAACGGGAATCCTTGCAGTTTCATGGGGCACATGATGAAGCTGAATGGAAAGTAACAATTGCCCACACAGGAGAGTCCACCATGACAGGTGGGCGTGTGTGGAAAGCCTCGCAGTATCTTGAAGATGAAACTTTCTTGGTGACCTATGGCGATGGCTTGGCGGATATAAACATTAATGCTCTTAAGGATGCACATAAGAATTCGGAAACTCTAGCAACGGTCTCGACCGTGCGTCCGTCGAGTCGATTTGGTGTTATGGATGTGAACAATGATGGAATCGTGCAGCATTTTAGGGAAAAACCAGTTTTGGATGGTTGGGTGAACATTGGCTTTTTCTTGATGGAGCCCGGCGTACTTGATTACCTCAACCCAGATTCTGTATTGGAGGAACAACCTCTGGCGAATCTGGCTAAAGCGGGAAAGCTATCGGCTTATAGGCACCCTGGCTTTTGGCAGCCTATGGATACCTACCGGGAATCACTCGTATTGAATAACCTATGGGACTCAGGTGAAGCTCCCTGGAAAAATTGGTGAGACGTTTCTTCACTTAATGAATTGTATTAAACCCTGTGCGGTTTGACTTATTTGTTCGTGAAGGCCGGAAAATCCGGTTCCGAGTTGAAGTGCAACTTCATCCATTGAATCTGAATTCGTGTAGTAGGTATTTGGTTTCAGAGACTCATTCACTGGGGTGCTTTCCACGCGACCGCCAAGCACTCTTACTATTTCCTCGGCCAACTGGCGGATCTCGATCAAGTGTCCTGCCGAGTCAATTATTCCGCTCCACGCCTTGTAAATTTTGAGCCATACAAGTTGAAAGGAATTCCCCTGCATCTACATACCTTCTATACACTGCTTCTGGGGCATGCACTCTGATTAAACCTGTGTCCAGACATTGCAGAATCATGTCACTGAAAGCAAACGCTTGTGGTCGAGTGCAGTGTGGTCCGCTGACAGACCAGAGTCTAGTAACAAGTGTTGATGTGTCTTGTGCTAGAGGCGAACTCGTATACGTGGACTCGTCAAAAGATTTTTGAGCGGAGTAGGGATGGTTTCCAAGTGAAGAAGGCGTACCGACTTGAAGTGCGGCTCCCGAGCTTGCAAACATGAATGCACGCAAGGATGGAATGGACTGCATGTCTGAACCGAATTGTGAAATTTCCTTGTTCTTTTCCTCAAAATTCCGTGAATCCATGCCGGGTAGTCGATCAGCTGTCAAATAGGCCAAATGAATTGCAATAGTGGGTTGCCATTCGCGAACGAGGTTCAAGTTTGTTTCATTAATGAAAACATTTGGACCTTCAAAAATGGATATTTCTCTGGAATTCACCCCCAAAGCCATTAAACGGTGGGGAAAAATACTGGGATCAGCCAAATACAACTCTTGAATCAAGGAGCGTCCGATCCAGCCCGAGGCCCCGCTGATAACAATCCGATCGTCCGCACGGAGTGTACTTTGAAGAGCTTGATAAGGCCTCAATAATTCAGTCACCGCGAACCACCCAGTGCTTCCTGAGGAAGTTCAGCTTTGCCAATGACAACCTTGAACCTGAGGCGTGCAATCTTTGACATCGTATTTAAGAATCTTTTCCTGCTCCCTGGAGTCAAGAAGGTGTATCTAGTGAGCCACAGCAGTAAGTGCCGGTCATCTCTGACCGCATCGCGCCGAGGAATGGTCGCACGGTCAGAGTCTGCTCTCCCATAAACGATTGTTATTGGCTCAGGCAATTCCGTCACATATTCAATATTTGGAGAGGTCGTCAATGTCATTTCCATCCGCATACCTGAAGCCTTATGGACTCTAAACTCTAGGATTTCGCACACGCTACGAAGAGGAAAGATTCCCCCAGTCAAGTTCAAATAAGTCGGGTGCAAGAGTTGATCGCTTACCCAATCCATCGACTTCAGCGGGATCTGTGAGTTATTGGGGAAGCACGTCCATGTCTCCAATACTTCATCATCTGGCACCTCATACATTTCATCTATGGATTCGTGGCGCATTTTCCATGGGCCGAGAACCATTGTTTTGGCTGCTAATGGCCATGCTCTTCCGGGGACATAACTGTGCGAGATTTGTAGACATCTAATTCATCGTCGTGTCCTAGCCACATAATGAATTGATCAGGCGGCACACGATGCTCCAGGATCTGCTGGGCCCAAAATCGAGTGTGATTCATGGAGTTCATCTCGCTTCCGGTATTGAAGACGGCGACTGGGAAATTTACATCCTTCTGAAACAGAATTGCCCTTTGCATGTCTTGGGAGTCCACAGAGCTGTTAATGCTGAGAACTACGCCCGCAAAAAATTCGCCTGCATCCTTTATTGACTAGAGACATCTCTGGAATCTGTCGCCGCCCCTGTACACCGGTACGACAAGAAGCGGTTTGTGCTTACTGTTGAAAGGTTCCCAATCCATTGGCGCGCTCAGAGAAAGTCATGGTTGTGACCGACAACTGTCCGCACGAGCGACACCTCTTCTTCAGGAGATAAAGTCAACTTCTTGATTCCCTAGATCCAATACTCGCCACCCCACCAGATTGGTCACTCACTGTGGCGTAGCCTATGGCCGTGCCGGATTCACCGACGGAAGCTCTCGCGCGTGCCTCTCGAATCAGTGCAGTGACCATGTGCTCGAGTGCGGGCGCTGCACACATTGGCTCCTCTCTGTCCGTTATTGACATTCTTTCAGTTTTGTATGGAAGTGTTGCGTCGATCCACCCAGACACTATTGATTCACCTGATCGTGATGTCGTCCTGCTATCCAAAGGACATGCTGCAGCTGGACTGTATGCTGTTTTGGCTCATTCAGGGTATTTCCCACTTTGGTGGCTCGATTCCTATTGCTCCGATGGTGCTCGTTTAGGGGGACATGTAACCCACGGTGTCCCCGGTGTGGAGTTCTCAACCGGATCTCTCGGTCATGCGTTGCCGTTTGGGTTAGGTCAGGCACTTGTTGCACAGCGCGAAAATTCGAATCGGCGTGTATTTGTTGTTGTGTCTGATGGTGAGTGTGATGAAGGAAGCAATTGGGAGGCTGCTCTTTTGGCGGCTCACCACAGTTTAGGCAATCTCACTGTGATCATTGATCGGAATGGACTTCAATCCCTGGCAACGACTGAAATGACCGTGCGTCTTGAACCGTTGGCCGACAAATGGAGAGCATTTGGTTGGCATGTGTCCGAAGTGGACGGACATGACCACCGCCAGTTAATCGACTCACTTTTATCTTGCCAAACAATGCCGACCGTGGTCATTGCACGCACTGTTAAAGGGCGCGGTGTGGACTTTATGGAGGGCGCCGTTAACTGGCACTACAAATCACCGAATTCCGAGGAACTCGCGGCAGCCCTCGTTCAGTTAGCAGGCACCAATTGAGAGACGCCTTCATCGAGCGATTGACTGAACAAGCGAGCAGGAATCCTGACATAAATTTGATTGTGGGGGATCTCGGCTTCAGTGTCATCGATGATTTCGCTAGTCGATTTCCGCAGCAATTCCTCAATGCAGGTGTGGCTGAACAATCCATGATTGGAATTGCAGCGGGAATGGCCGCAGCAGGAAAAAAGGTTTTCGTCTACTCGATAGCAAATTTTCCCACCATGAGGGCATTGGAACAAATACGGAATGACGTGTGCTATCACAATCTTGATGTCACGATCGTTTCAGTAGGAGCGGGTTTGGCATATGGACCCTCTGGGATACAGCCATCATGCGGTTGAAGACCTCACAGTCATGCGTGCCCTACCGAGTATCACCATCTACTCGCCGTGCGACCCAATGGAAGTTTTTGGATGCGTGGATGCCATTTGTTCGACTTCAGGGCCAAATTACCTGCGCTTGGGAAAGAATCGAGAACCTAAGCTCCAGGATCGCGTTCCTGACCTGTCACGCGGCACACCGGTCACTTTGAGATCTGGAAGTGATTTAACAATGCTAGTCACCGGATCAATTGCCTCAGTTGGCATCGAGGTAGCAGATTTGCTCTATTCGGATCACCTGATTTCCCTGCGTGTTGTGTCGGTTCCCGTCATAAAGCCGCTCCATCTCGCAAATTTGCAAGAGTCTGCGGCTGGAACTCAAGGAATCGTGACGCTTGAGGAGCACACTTTGTCAGGTGGGTTCGGCAGCGCCGGTACTTGAAGAGTTTGCTGTGAATAATGTTCGCATGAATATTCTTCCTATCGGGCTCAACACAAATTCGCAGAGTGAAATAGGGACCCAAGGGTACTTGCGGGATAGAGCGGGTCTTTCAACCATGGAAATAGCTCAGAAGATTCTCAACTTCTGGTCCAAATAAGTAGGTCTACGCGTGGCAGATTCTGGAAGCATGAAAGTCAATCGAGTAGTAGTTGTTCCTTTGAGTGGATACATAAATCGGTTACAGGCCATTGCGAGCGCCTCCATAATTGCTGATCAATGTAACACTGAGTTGGCAGTGTGTTGGGCAGATGTAAATGTCACACCTGCACCAGTCAGTGAAATTTTCTCGACTAACTTTGTTGAGCGCAATGTGATTGACTCCAGTGATTTTGCGCGACTTGCTGGATTCCAATACAACGAGGTTCCAGCCTACTTAAATGTTCGCGCCTCTGTTGTCTCGATAGCTGGATTGGACAAGGGTGAGCAGGCCTTTATGCCCCAGTTGCAGTCGCTCATTGAGCAGTCACAGCAACCGTTAACCTTGGTGTTCTCTGCGGGTGGCAATTTTTCCTTTTCCGAGCCAGAGACTGCGATTTCCCAGCGGGGCGATTGGTACCGAAAGTTTAGGTTCTCTGCCGCCATTGAGTCTCGGGTGAATGAATTTCTGACAAATCGCGATCCATACGTTGGGCTCCATTTGCGTTACACCGACAGGTCACACCAAACCCCGCTTGAAAGGGCAATTGACCAAGCAATCTCGAGTCAGGTGGAATTGATATCCACCGACTCTGTATTCATTGCCAGTGACACGGAGAAGGCGAGAGACAAATGGTTCAGGAAGTTGCAGAGAGCCGGACTCAAACCATGGACGGCTGAAGTCCCTCTGGACAGTGTTCTTAGGACTCAAGCTGGAGTTGGTGCCATGGTTGATTGGAAGATTCTTGGCCACGCCCAGTCTTCGGTCTATTTCGCCGCTTCATCTTTTGGCCATGAGGCCGCGGTCATGGCTGGATCATTGGAGACCAGCATCGCCTTGCACGGGCATGCAATTCAGCGTGTTCGATCACGCTCTAAAGAATTAGCAGGAAGCCTTGTGAATTACCCTCGGAATCATTGGTTCCGTTAGGGGAGGAAACCGCTTTGTATATTTCCCTCACGCATGATCACGGTCTCGGAAACGATTGGCGTACAAAGGGGATAATTACTCCAACACTGATCTGATTCGGTTGGTTGCTCAATGGTCAAACCGCTTACCAGGTTTCGACTCAAAACTGGAACCGTAATGACCGGTGTTGCTTGGTATTGGAAATACAGGTTTCCCAACTTGAATTGCTGGTCCGTGGGATTGAGTAGCTTCGGTAAACGTACGATTGCTGAGTAAGACGTAACCGCGAATACCCCAATAACGAGTACCCCGATAAAAGCTGGGGCAATGTATTGAAGCGGTGAATTCGTTCGACTGTTCCGCATGAGCCCATAAATGAAAACGCCAATTGGAATAATGAAAAGACTAAAAATCGGTCCCCAACCGAACCGAAATGCAGGTGGTGAAAAGAAGAACCACACAACAGAGGTGATAATCGAGGGAAACACAAGCAGAATCAATAATCGAAATCGAATCTGAACCTTCTGTTTCTTCATGGAGATCCGCAAGGATAACCGCTGCGAGCGCTAGCGCGATTATCAGAAAGGGTTCCCACTGTTCGGGGAGCCGGCGCACCCATGGTTCCACCCAAGCGAAGCCTTCAACCGATCCCCAAATGTCCTCAGGATTGCGGGCGTTACCTAGCGTGGCCGCCCTAAAGCCTGTTGGGTCGAGCGCGGCCCATGGAGTACCGAAGGAATAGATTGAAAGCGGGAATTGGAACCAGCCACTGAGATAGTAATCACGAATTGTTTGTACAACCAGAAGCGCGATTCCCATAAATCCGGCCAGAAAGAGTGGAACGAAACTTCCATATCCATGTGAACTGCCTTCGGCACTTCAATACCCAAACGGCAATGACAATCAGGATCCCAATCAGGAAAACTGCCATGGTGGGGCGCAAAGAAAAAAGTATTACTGCAATGACAAAGGATGTCGCAAGATCAATGTTCCTTTGTGCTTCCACAATCCGTCGGCCAAATATGCGCAGGAGGCAAAGGTCAGCAGCATCACCGGCGCGTCAGAGGAAGGGCTGGTCACCCAGTAATCCGACAGTGCCACAAGAGGAACCAAAGCGATCAATACTGCAACAAAGAGAATCCAGGAACCAACACTAAGCCTGCGTAAATCTCCACGACTGGCAAAGAGACGCAAGACCAGATCGCAAATCAGAACAGCAACGATCAAGCCGTTAGCGAGCCTGAATCCTTCAGATCCCCAGGGTCCGTTGCCAAGGAATGCAGCGAACGGGTACAGACTGGTGTTATACCCAAATGGGAAGTACAAGTTGGCAAGGCCGGTAATTGTTGAGTACTCGCTCGCGTACTTAATTGCCCCCAAGTGATACAACCCGGTGTCGTAATTGGTCACAGGCCCCAAAGCTGCAAATGCCAGAAAAACGGCGGCAATAATGAGCACGGTCGTGACGACATGAATCCATCTACTTCTTGGAATCCTCATCTGCCCAAGCCTTGGACGCTTAATTGCGACACCAATAAGGCCAGGGCTACCAGGGCCAGAAATATTGCTGCGCTCAATCCGCTACTCAGTGGGAGAAAAAGGTTCAGCACAAGAACAGCAATGATGAACATTAAGAGTCCCCACCACAAAGACATGCGGAGTGTGGACGGAGTAATTACGCCTGTTACTTCTTGGTGTGGCAATTCGAAGAACTAAGGATTGACCCAAAACAGCAATAATAAGAATCAGAAAAACCCAAGAGATGAGAACGAGGATTGTTCCCAGCATCATGTGATGACATTCTCCCGAAAGTAAGAAATGGTTGTGGCAAGTCCGTCTTCGAGTTTGATTGTTGGCTGCCAACCCAGAAGGTTCATGGCCTTGGTGATATCTGGTTGGCGCCTGACCGGGTCATCAATAGGCAGTGGCAAATAATCAATACTGGATCCTGAGCCTGTTTGGGCGATCACTAAATCAGCAAGTTCACCAATGGTGAATTCCCCTGGGTTACCCAGGTTGATAGGACCGGTGATTTCATCGGCACTGTGCATCATGGCAATGAGTCCGTCAATCAGGTCACTCACAAAGCAGAAGGAACGAGTTTGTTCACCTTTGCCATAAACAGTCAACGGTGTGCCTGTGAGGGCACTCATGATGAAATTGGACACCACCCTTCCGTCTTCCTGAGGGTGCATTCGTGGTCCATAAGTATTGAAAAGGCGCACGACCTTTATGTTGAGACCATGTTGGCGCCGGTAATCAAAAAATAGAGTTTCGGCCGCTCGCTTACCTTCGTCATAACAAGCTCGTGGGCCGATAGGGTTTACATTCCCCCAGTAATCCTCGGTTTGCGGGTGTACGAGCGGATCGCCGTATACCTCGGATGTTGATGTTAACAAGATTTTGGCACCGGTTCGTTTCGCAAGTCCAAGCATGTTTATTGATCCATGGACGGCAGTCTTGGTGGTTTGCACAGGATCTCGTTGATAGTGAATTGGGCTTGCGGGACACGCAAGATGATAAATCTCGTCAACTTCAACGTACAGCGGGAAGGTCACGTCGTGACGAATCACTTCGAAACGTGGATGATTGAGTAGGTGTGCAATATTGTCTTTTGTAGAGGAATAGTAGTTATCCACACATAGCACCTCATAGCCATCGTTGAGGAGCCGCTCACACAGATGTGAGCCAATGAATCCCGCTCCTCCGGTAACCAGGGCGCGTCCTTTTGCGATCGTCACTTAGACACTCTCCTTTTTGATTTGCCTTCTGCGCTTGAGGTATCGGTCACCTTGATCAAGCATGCCACGCCAGGTTGCCCTGAAGTGGTTGGTGCGGGTCCAAGCGTCTGCTTTCCTATCTAATGCAACAGATTGAGGAACTGACATGGGGAAAAGCATGGGCGTGACGGGGAGTAATTCATTGCGATCTTCAACTGTGTGAGTTGCCTCAAGATCAAAGCCGATGTTTTCGATCAGATTGACGTTACTGGTCGCTGTCAGGCTGTTATTCACCATGGAGCAGTACACAAGCTGACCGTCCCAGGTGTCCACTTCCTTGCGAGCCAAGAGTTCGAATGTGCTCGCCCAATACACGGCCGAGGGCAAATTCCCGCCCGATTTTTTCCACAATTCGCGGAAGTTGAGTTGTGAGCGCCACCCGTCAATGTCCAGGGAGTATTTTTCCCATCGGTCTCGCCAAGTGGCCCATCCCCAGATATGCGGAACCTGACTGAACCGAAAAGAGTCCTGAGGGTTTGTTTGAAAATTCGAGGGCACGAAATTGCAGCCGGATATCGCGAAGACTGAATGATTGTGCGAGTACAAATTAAGTAAATCGGTGCAGTAGGGAAAGAAGCTAGGATCAGGAATGATGTCGTCTTCGAGAATTATGCCGCGGTCTACATGCTCAAAAAACCAAGTGATAGCCGAACTTACACCTAATCCGCAACCCAAATTGGTCTCGTGAAAATTAGTGACAACAGTGCACGGCCAGTCAATTCCTAGAATAAGGTCTCGACACTCTTGTACTTTTCGTTCCTCTCCCGATTTGTGTGAACGAGCACCGTCTACTGTCGCATAAATGGTTGTGGGAGCTATTTGCCTGAGTCGATTGAGGAGAACCTCAAGGTGCCGCGGGCGATTGAATGCGATGAGGAGAATTGGTTCATTCATCATCGGAGGGTTGTTTCCCTTGATTGATTTCATCCCGCAAGAGCGCGACCTCTTCTGCTAGCCGGCGAATTCGCATCTCGTGTCGGCTGAGTTCGTAACTCAGCTGGACGGCCACAAGAACCAGAAGCACAACGGTGAGAAAAAACAGTAGGTTGACCGGCTCGGCAACGCCGATCAGGTGGCTGATTCGCACGAGTGCACTGGGAAAGATCGCGAAGAAGAGAGCGGCACCGGAGAAAAAGAGCCATAAAACCGCGTATTTCTCCCGTAATGCCCCTCTGCGCAGCAAATAAAACACAAAGAAGAACGTGACGAATGCTGCCCCTGCAGCCAAGATATTGGCGGTCATGCTGCATCTTCTCGAGGGGTTTTGTTCTTTTTTAGGCCTGTTGCAATGATGGCCAAACTCGCCCTTCCCAAATACAGAGTGGACCAGACTGCATTTTTACTTGGTCGCCCAATTTGGCGAAAGTACATGGTCACTGGGCGTTCTTGAATGGTCAGCCCATTGCGAATAGCAATTGCGAGAGATCCAACAGTGTCTCCCAAATAGTCCGCGGGGTATTCAACTGCAAAAAGTTCGATTGCCCGAGGGCCTGCCGATCTAAATCCAGATGTGGGATCAGAGATTTTGTCCTTGTTCATCCAACTTAAAGACTTTGACAACAGGACCATGGCCCAACGTCGGGGACCTCCAACGAAATACATTGAATTGGGGTGGAAACGAGTGCCCACGACCACATCAGCTTCATTCAGGCCCTCGATTAATCTGTCGAGATCAGCGGGATCGTGCTGCCCGTCAGCGTCGACCTGAACAAGTGCTTGATAACCCTCACGCTGAGCGTAGAGAAAAGCGGTGCGCATGGCACCCCCAACCCCCACGTTAAATGGGAGCGAAACGACCCTGGCGCCAGCCGCACGAGCTTCCTTTTCGGTGGCATCAGTGGATCCATCGTTCACCACCAAAACATCTGCGCCAGGACGGTGCTGCATGACAGATGAGACGACACCTGCGATTGATCCCTCCTCATTCCACGCTGGAATGGCGATGAGGGTACGCATGGCTGGCACAAGAACCAACGGTAGCCCATTTGTCATTGAGTATTGAAATCGCAACGTAATAAGGTGTCAATAGGTCAAAACGGGCTAACCTGCATTGAAGTACAGGGTGGAATGGTGGGAAGCCCTGAAGAATCGATTTTCCGCATGCATTGTTCCTGAGGAAATTGACGGAATCGTCGTCTCGCCAGGAGGCGTTGCTTCAACAATGATTATCAACCACCTGAGCCAATTCATTACAGTGAATGATCCTGCTAATCAAAATGGGTTGAAGCACCGTTCGACTTCGCCCAAAGAGCAGCCAATTGGCGTTCACCGCGTGACTTATCACTGGCGATGTACCGGAGATTGTGAAAAGTCTGTTGCTTCGAAACTATTTGCCTCATCAAGCTATTCGCTTGACGCCTATGAGTTTTTCCTAGTGCCTGCGAAAATGAGGAAAGCTCGTTTCAACCGTGCGTCCGATCGCCAGTATCGATCGTGGGTTGGGAATTATTCCCACCTACTTGTGATCAGATACGAAGAAATCTGGGATCGAAAAGAAGAGATCGCACAACACTTTGGAATTGATGACCCCATGTTCTTAGTGAATTTTCCACCTAAGGAAAAGAGAAAATCTATTTAATTGGATCCCATTCCGCGATCAAGGATTACGCGGCGCAAAGGGGGTTCAATCTTCATTGAAATAAAGACCGAAAATGCCACACTGACCACAAATGTAGTGATTACCGAAAATGTCACAGGTACTCCCCATTCCGTCAACTTCAGGATCGCCCTGTTTCCAAGTTCCTGATGCATGAGATACAGCGGGTAGGTGGCTAAGGCCAAAATTGTGAGCACCTTTGCGGCCCTTATTGGTAGCGGACCTACCTTGAGGCCGGCAAGCACCCCTACAAGGCACAGCAGGACAAGAACCGCCGATACGAGCACCTGCGACGATTGGAGACCAAGTCCACCGATCTCACTGAGTGAATTAAGGGATCTGTCATAGAAGCCGTAGAACATAAGTGTGGTTGGGAGTAACAAAATTGGACTTAATCGAATCAGTGAACTCCAATTGGTCACCGTCCCGAAAAGCCCACCGCAAATAAATGCCGTAGCGAAACCGCCAAGGGTGAGCAGGGCTGGTATTCCGGAATCCCCGGCTGCGTTCAATGCAATAAACCCCAGCCAGATCGAGAAAATGACTTTGAAAATTGAAAGTGTCAGTTTTTCATTATTGCGCGAGACCAATTGCCATAAACCGAAAATTAAGAGGATCAATGCAATAGTGAAATAGAACTGAATTTCAATCCATAGTGTCCAAGAGTCCAAAATGAGGAGATCGTCTCCGGGAGGTTGGGTTACAAATTCAGAGAAGGTCAGCGAAGAGAAAATCGAGGAAGCCTCATAACGAACGTCTTTGGTGAAAATGCCAACTGGAATCGAAATGAGCAAGATCACCAAGTACGCGGGAGCAAGTCGAGCAAAACGTGAAACAGTGAATTTGCGTGCACTCGAGTTAAGTGCGGAGCGCGTGATCACAATGCCGGATATAAAGAAAAATAGATCGACACCGAGAAAACCGTAACTGAAAATCGAGGTGGCGATTTGTGAGTCGAAAACGTCGCTGAGGCCAACAATTGACCAGTGCTGCACCAGCACCAACAGGGCTGCAAGGATCCTCAGAATGTCCAAGGGCCATGCCCGGTGGGCGGGGTCGGGTGAGGGAACAAAATCACCGGCAATCGCCATGGTGCTCTGTTTATCGGTTTGTTGCAAGTTTCTGCGCTCCTCATTTCCTGAACCTTGGCTGCAGTCTAACTAGCAATTGCTTGCGCATTGTCGTTAAAACGAAGGACCTCAAGTCTTGATCACGGATACGGCTCACTCTAGTATGCTGTGGCAGGTTTTGATCATGAAGTCAACAGGGGAGAGTTAGTAAAAAGATGCTGCAGGATAAAAAAATCCTTCTGACTGTTCGACTCTTGGCAATCGCTGCCGTTTTTATCGTTGCATTTAGGCTGGCTTGGTTATCTGACGATTCACTGATTACCCTTCGGACCGCTCTGAATATAACCCACGGTTGGGGTCCTGGGTTTAATGCCACTGAGTCGGTGCAGGCCTATACCCACCCTCTGTGGTTTCTGCTGTGGGTCACAATCGGCGTGACGACAAATCAGTGGGTCTGGGGGATTCTGCTCGCGGGAATCCTAATGACGTCAGCAGCTGTCGGCGTCCTCGCATGGAGAACAACTTCTATTGCACGGATCATTCTTCTCACCGGAATGTTGATTTTCTCGAATGGCTTCATTGAGTACTCAACCTCTGGTCTTGAAAACCCACTCGCTTACCTAACTGTTGCTGTTGCTTTTACACTTTCTATGAGCATTATTTCTGGGCGGAGTGGCAAATGGTGGATTTTGCCGACGCTTTTGGGCCTCACATTTGCAGCGATATTTCTTACCCGATTCGATCTCATTGTATTAATTGCTCCGGTAGCCCTTGTATTGATTTACTCGCAACGGAGATTGTGGAAGGTAATTGCAGTAGCTTCCGTATCCTTTGCGATCCCAGTCATTATCTGGTTCAGCTGGACCTGGCTGACCTACAAGTCCCTGCTCCCAAATACGTTTGCGGCCAAACGCAATGTGGAAATCCCGCAATTAGAATTGGCTGTTCAAGGGTTCAGATATTTCTCTATTTCATTTGAGCGAGACCCCGTAATTCTTATTCTTTTAGTGCTCGGACTTCTTGGGGGGTTCGTCTTCGGGGGACTGCTCATTCGCGCTTGGACATTGGGAATCCTGTTGTACTTGTTCTACGTGATCTCAATTGGTGGGGATTTCATGGCGAGCAGATTCATGGCGGTGCCGGCATTTGCGTGTGCATTAATCTTGGCATCGATTTCACTTCGCTCGAGTAAGCAAAGCGACAATCCACAAACAGAGCAAGCTCCCCGGGAGTACCAACTGATTGCCCCTGGCATTTCGCTTGTGACCCTGACGTTCTTAGCCGTGGGAGCGTCCCTCTCGGGTTCAACCCCAGTCGCGATGGCGAATTATCAATCTCCTCGTTGGGAATTTGAGCAAAACACTAATGGTGGAATATCAGATGAACGCGGCTTCTATATTGCAAATGGGAAGGGGATTAAGGAATTTGTTGACAAACTTTCATTGGCCTACACCAACCCAGATATCGCCGCGCTGGGCGATGGCGCTGGGCTGAACCGCACATTGCGTGAAATCAATAGGGCTGCGCAAAATTGGCCCGATAACGATGCCGGATTTACTAATCCAAGTGAAGTGGGTGTATTTTGCGGAGGGCTTGGATACTTGGGCATGGCCACTGGTCCGATCACACATCTGATTGATAGTTGCGCACTCACCGATCGCTTCCTGGCTCAGCAGCCATTTACTCCCCTTGAGCCGTTCGCGTGGCGAACAGGGCACTTATCCCGCGAGATCCCTGAAGGCTATGTGGAGGCGGTGGCTACAGGAGACCCCAAGAAAGTGACGGATCCACGTTTAGCTTTTGAACTTGAGCAATTATGGAGTGAGATTCGTTGACTTCAACTCAAGAGGTGGGTCTGCGTCGATCCAATGATCAGCGGTCGTCAGTTGTCTGGACCGTGCTCCTGATCGGTGGGTATGCCCTGTGGAATCTGCTCGCTGTGCTTAACGCACAAGCTCAGGAATCTTTCGACACCTACCGATATTTCGGGTTGGTATTTGATGTTCAGAATCCAGGGTTCACAACAACGGCCTTGTTCATGTTGATTGATGATCACCAAAGAATCATTTATGTCTTGACATTCGTATCTGTTACCGCATGGTCGCTACTTGTTTTGGCTTTGGTTCAGCGATTACGGAATTCATGGATTCGCTGGCCGCTGGCGATTCTGACTCTAGTTTTTTCCATGACCACCCCAATTTGGAATTACAACACGGTACTACTCACCGAAAGTTTGACCGTCAGCACTTTGATACTGTGGTTTGCCGCAATCGTTTGGTTGACAAATAGTTCACCTCACCAATCCAAATTGCCTCTGGTGGCTTTGTTGTTAATGGGTGGGCTTGCAATCTTCACAAGACCACAACTTTTACTGTTTATTGTTCCCGTTCAAATCATTTTGCTCATTTGGATTTCCCGTAGGAATAACGTGACCAAAATGGCATTGATCACAGGGTTAGGTCTGGTGCCGTTCGTTGGAATTGGTTTGTACAGAATTTTCCAATTGTCAACTGTGCAGCTTTACCAATTCAGATATGCGTTGAATAACTTGGTAGACAAAGGCTCTTCATTTCGCCCGTACGCATTAGAAAACATGCCTCAATGCGATGCCATTCCTGCTGCTTTGAACGGACCAGCACCTTGGAATGAAGTGCAGGCGCTTGAAGGTACGTTAATGAATTCGTGCCCTGAGACGTGGATCTGGTTCAATTCCGCTGACACCAGTATTCAAGCATGGATATTAAGTGACCCCATTGCGGCTTTCTTGGACTTTATTGGCTCCATGACACGAGTGCACCTCTCCGTAATGAGCGAAGGCCGAGCAATGCCTGAATGGCTGAGCAACGTGATCTTGAACCCAACGGAACCGTGGCTCTGGATGCTGATTTATCTGTTCATTGGAGTTGGGGCAGCTCTTGTCGTGGGCGTTCGCCCGCGAGTCACAACCCAAGCAATTCTGAGCATTGCTCTCGTTGGTCTCGCTAGCGCGGGATTCATTTTCCTCATGTGGGCCTCCGACGGATACGACATTAGTCGTCACATATTTCCTGTTCTGCCCCTCTTTGCAATTGCTGTTTTGGTTTTCCCCAGCACAATTCCAGAACAGAAGGGCAACTCTCAACAAGTTCAACGTGTTGAGCCTGAAGAGTTGTCAACCGAGTAAATCTTGATTTGCTCAATCAACCATCCGGCTCAATCACGAAAATAAAGAATTGGAACTTCTACTTGCCCAATGCTGTTGAGTAAATTTCCATTAGTTGTGGAGTGATTACCGAAGGGCTCCATGTTGACATGGCGTGATTTCTAACAGCATCTCGGGACGCTGAGGAAATCGCCCAATTTATCCCAACCATTAACTCAGCGGGATTACCAATGTCAACCAAAAACCCGGACTCCTTCTGCTTCACGATGTCCGGTAAGCCACCAATGGAGAACGCAACAACAGGAGTTCCGCAACTCTGGCTTTCCATGGCGCTAAGCGGCATGTTGTCTTCGCGGCTGGGCACAACAGTGACATTTGCGGCCGAGTACAGCAATGAGAGCTGTTCATCGCCGTGCACTTCTCCTATAAAGATCAACTTGTGTGTCGTCTTTTCCTGCGCAATTTCCTGGTCACGTTCAGTTGGTTTTGGCCCGGCAACAATTACTGTGCAGTCCGTATGGCCCACTGAATTGGACAATGCTCCGAGTAGCAGATCCCATCCCTTGCGCGGGTCATTGATTCCGCCGGAAGAAAGAAACAAAAGAACTGGTCGATTAGTTCATGGCCCAGCTTTTGGGATCCCGACCAGAAGGTCAGTGTTCTGATTTATTCAGAGCAATCAGGCCGCAGGTCAACAACTCACACGCGCTCATTCGTAAAGTGGCGAGGCCGCGAGGGCAGACTTGATCGTCCATAAGCCAACCAGTAGATCCATTCCTTGGGTTTTACCCCAGTGCTCTCCAGATGAGTGACCCAAAAATCTTGATGACGCATTGTGGGTAACTCAACGCCCGGAACAAATGACTTCACAATTCGGGTGAGCAGATGAGAATTTCATGGCGGCAATCATGTCTGGTGAGTTGGGATGAGAAGTCACTGAGATTAAGATTTTCGAGAAGTACTAGCACTGTGATCAATTGATCTCAGGCATCAGAGGAAGCGGTCTCCACCCCGCCACACCATGACAACCAAAATCGGTTTGGACATCACGAGGACAGGACCTCCGATAGACAGAGCTGAGTTGAGGAATCACAGCAGGGGAGACCATGTGTACTGCATGTGGTCTGCACGGCTACGTAATTTTCGATCAAAAATCCAAGAAATTCCGTATGCCAAATCTTTTGGGTTTTCGGCTTGAGCCAGGTATCCGGTTGACTCATGTATCACAATGTCAGGAAGGCCTCCGACCTTGAATGCCGCTACGGGCGTACCACAACTCTGGCTTTCCATCGCGGTGATCGGCATGTTGTCTTCGCGACTCGGGACTGCGGTTATGTCGGCAGATGCATAAAGACCTGCCAATTGCTCGTCGCCCATTGCTTCGCCAACGAAAATTAATTGGTGGACAGAATTGGCCCAGATGGCTTGCTGCTCTTCTTGCGATGGTGGTGGTCCGACTATGACAACAGTTAACGGCTGCAACTTTTCAAGTTCCTGCAATGCTTGGTTGAGGAGATCCCAACCTTTGCGTCTGTCGTGGATTCCCGCAGATGCTAAGAAGAGTACAACTGGGCGACCATTCGGTATGCCAGTCACTGAACGAGCGTCTGCTTGGTCACGAAGATTGAAAACATCTGTGTTCACAATGTGTGGAATTCGGGTGGTCGACCAAGCACCCATCAGTTCACTTTCCTCAACGGATTTGGTGAGCCAACTACTTGAGGGTACAAGATGCATTGGTGAAGTCCAGTGTTGCTTCTTTCGCTCCCACGTCCACCTATCCACATCAAATCCCGAATCGGTCTTTGGCCGATTCTCCTTCGAATACCCCTGATGGGATCGAAGGTTGCTGATCTCAGTTGCATAGTGCTCAGCCCCGGAGAATGCCCAAGCGTCACAAAGGGACCAGACAATAGGTTTTTGGATTGCGCCAATTGTTTCGACAGTCATAAATCCGTCGGTGACCCAGTGAAGGTGAACAACATCCGCATCACTCGAATTTATTTCCCGAGCTGTGATTGAGCCAAATCGCGCGGGCGAACGCCAAGTATCAGTCATACTCTTTTGAAGTGACCAAATCCTTCTGTCAAGTTCCTTAGCAAGTTTAAATGGATACTTACGGTTGGGTTTGATGGTTGAATCGTTGTGGGCACTCTGAGCAACACGCATTGTTGACTTCACACCATCAGATAAAAGAGCTTTGTGAATAGCGTATGCCGCACGAGCAGCTCCACCGTGAGCATCGTAGGTACTTAAATGAAGGATTTTGGGATTACTTGTCCTTCGACCGGATTCTTGGGGGCTCACGCGATTACGGTATCGGTTTGAGTACTACTGGTTCTGCAATCGGTCGAGTAAATCCGAAATCACGGACTTGACTCCAACGGGAAAGGGTGTGGATCGAGGGCTCAGCACGGTGGGAGTCATACGCAGGTCTGATGCCTGACTAAATCTACTGCCGTGCACGCCATAGGCAATGGGAATCTTGATCCGAAGCACATCTTGAACCTGGGCAATCACCGTGCCAAGGCTTTTGGGTTCGCCCGAGGCAATCACTATTAAGTTTGGTGATCCCGAATCTTGGGTCACTTCGGCAATTGTTGCCGCTGCATCCTGGACGAAAATAAAGTCGCGGATGGTATCCAGGGGAACGAATATATTTATGGTTTCTTTTTCGAGACCGGCTTTCACGAGTCTCGAAACCACACCCTGTAACTTATTGAGGTCCTGGCCAGGTCCATAAAGGTTGCTCAATCGACCAATCATGACTCGAACCCCCGCCAGATTCTGTGCAACGGTCTCTTGCTGCAGCTTCAGGAATCCGTATTCACTGAGAGGCGCAACAGCACTGGTTGCCGAAAAAGGAGCCTGCGTTGAACCCGCGTATACCCCGCCAGCAGAAGATGTGAGGAAAAATACTCCGGGGCCTTCCGGCAATTGTTCTTCAATCATGCCAATGAATTCCGTGAACACTTTGAGTTCTTTGTGGCAAGTCTCCTATCGCTTGTCACAGTGGCGTGCCCTGCCGCCCACAATCAACCATGGTTGTGGGTTAGTGCTCACTAATGTACGAAATGCTGTGAGGTTCTCTGAAAGATCGCGTATTGATTGTGTCGCGTCTTCCCAATTGATTGAAGTACCCCGGAATGTTTCAGGAAATTCTCGTATGAGTGCGCCACCGAGAAGTCCACCGGAGCCGATTATCCAGGTATGCATGACTGTTGGTTATTGATCTTTAGGTGAACTGTTTGGTGGAAAGATTCGTTGTGGGTCACGCACCACAACATAAAGAGGTTTTCCGAGACTCATGTTGGTTGCTGCCCCCACGTACTGAGCAATGATTCCAAGGCCCAAGAGAACTGAGCCACCGATCAACATGAGGGCTGTGAATGTTGAGGCCCACCCAGCAACAATGAACTCCCCACGAACACGTTGGAAAATGATCCACAAAATCGCAATGAATCCGACCCCGAAAAATGTGAAGCCAAGAGCTGATACAAAGAACAAAGGTTTGGTGCCGCTGGAGACAATCAAGCGACCGAAATGGCTGGCCAGTTTCCGGTAGCTGTAATTCTCTGCAACGCGCCCTTCTCTTCGGGCAACCACCGGGTACTCGGTGGAGTCGGCCACGACCCAGCTCAATGCAACATCTAAATAAACACCGGCACCGGTGTAGGCAGCAACACTGCGTCCGATTTCGCCCAGCAACAGTCGGTAACTGTTGAACTCGCGAAACCACCATTGGCAAGTGATTGAGCAAAAAGCTTTTTGGTGACCTTTGATGCAGTATTGCGAACACGTGAATGCGGTGGAGGGTTGCTCGGAGTTCCGTAAACCAATTGGGCGCGCTCACGGTATGCACAGTCCAAAGTTGCGGGATAAAACGCGGATCCTGCTGTCCGTCTTCATCCATGGTGACAATCCATTCCCCACCCGAGGAACTCATGCCTGCGATGGTGGCAGCGTGTTGGCCGAAATTGCGGCTGAGCCAGACTGGCTTAACAAATGTGTATTTGTCGGCGAGTTCACGAATAATCTGGTCACTGTTGCCCGGCCCACGATCCCACACCAACAAAACCTCAGTTACTTGATAGTCGTGGCCTTCGGGAGATCTATTGGGGTGGGTGAGTGGCTCTATTTCCGCCATGAGTTCGGGAAGTGTCTGATCTCCTTGGTACACAGGGATCACCACACTGATCGAGATATTGTCGTGGCTGGTCATTGTGAGCAGTCTAGGGCTTGACTGTCCTTAGGTTCTGATCCTGATGCGCGCGCTTAATGCCCTCTCGCTGAGATAGCGGGGCCGACAGCCCGTTGGAGCGCAGATAACTTTGCAGCTTGTCAGTATTGAGTGAAATATCCCTGGAGCGACTGATTTCACCCTTGCCGGACATTGGAGGATCAAGTTGGGGCTGAACCCAAATTCCTCGGCAACCGCACAGCCAAATTCATATTTGCTTAATGAGTCAGGGGAAGCCACATGCCACGTGCCAATCTGATCGCGCAATTGGTGAATCACCTCTACGAGATCACCTGCGTATATGGATGTCACAGTGAAATCGGTAAAGCCATTTACTGGGTTGTCCCTGTTCAAGATTATTGACAAAGAACTCCAGTATTGAGCGAGTACCACTTGGGCTCCAACCAAAAAATTTGTTCGCAAAATCAATGAATCAGGATTGACCTCTAGTGCCACGGATTCGCCTTGAAGCTTTGTTCTGCCATAAACAGAAAAGGTGCAGGTGAGTCAGTCTCAGTGTAGTTACCGCGTTTGCCGTCAAAAACTGCATCAGTGGAAATGTAGATAAACTTCAGAACCCATTTTTGGGCGACCCGAGCCAAATTTTCCGTTGCTTCAACGTTCACCTCGCGTGCAAGTTTAGGGTTCTGTCTCGCATTCCTCGTGGGATGCCAGTGCGGCCGCATGAAGAATGTAATCGGGTCGCGTAATTTCGAGTGCTTCTTTTAGTTGATTCTCATTCAGCAGATCGGAAACTACGTGGGATTCAAAACCAACGGGTAATCTGATCCCTTCTGATAAAGCGACAAAGTGATCGGTATGTGGCGTTGCCCCAAAGTTAGAGCCCAGAAATCCGCTGGCGCCAGTGACTAGCCATGTGGGTACTGAACTATTCACAGCGCACCTCGCAATGACAGGTAGGTGTAGGCAGCGCGTCGGGTATTTGTTTGAATATGCCTTCCCAGTGCTGCGCGCATCCGGTCTTTATTGCTTGGGGAATAAGTTAACGCGTATTCCTGCTGCCATTGCTTAGTTTGCTTGAGTTGAATTCTTGCAAGATTTGTTGACCAGGATTGACCACTCACACGAAATGCACCCACTGATTCATGGCGCAGCGCAATACTCCCCAATGGCGCGACAAGTGAATAGGTGTTGACGTCCAGCATCAAGGGATTGTCATCTCGCCAAGGCATAACGGATTTCAGCACCGTAGTTCGGAAAAGAACTGCAAGGGGCTCCCCAAAAACATTGCCACCATACAAGTATGACTTTCGAAGTATTTCACTTCCAGAAGCCAAATTCCCTTGTACACCAGATAGGCCGCGATTTCGGAAAAGAATCTTTCCTTGGGAATCAACAATGTCACGTTGAGCCACTGCCATGACTGAAGTTGGGTTTGCCTGAAGGTCTTTAACCTGCTTCTCAATGGCATTTGGGTAAAGCAGATCATCTTGACATATCAATTTGGTGAGTTCACCAGTTGCCGACTGCGTGGCTATTGTCCAGTTTTCCGCAGCACTAGTTCCGGTGGGCGTTTCAATGACAGTAATCCCGGCCTCCCGAAGTATTTCCTCGCTCCTGTCCCCTGATGGAGTGACGGAGGCAGTTATCTCGATGTGCGGATAAGTTTGCGCTTCGAGAGATGCAATGAGTGCAGCGAGGTGCGGCATTCCTCGAAAGACTGGAATGACAACTGAAACCAGCGGTTTACTCATGAAGTTTTCCACTTACGAGGTAGCCATGAGTGAATAAATAGTGCCACTCCAAATGCGAGTGAAGTGGCCAGGGCGGCGTCTCCAAGAATGACAACGGATTTAGGGAGAATAAATCCGAATTCATTTGGTTGCATTGAAGATCCTGTCAGTGCTGCAATCACCGTAGCTCCTGCGACAACCCACAAAGTGATCCTGATTTCTCGAGGTATCACCTGCCCGATCCACATCAGGATTCCAGTCAGTGGCAGTAAGAGAAGGACCAGTCGGTAGTCATTAGATGGTCCTAAGAAATATGGAATAGTCAAAGCGAAACTGCCGCCAACAATCAGAAACCATGAAACAGTAGGTACTGAGCTACTCGAGAGATTTCCTGCCAGTAGTGCTACGAAAGCCACAACAATGAGAAGGAAAATCCCAGTTGCAATGACCTGAATTAATGTGCTGTTGAGGATTTGATTCGCGGGCGGAAAAAATGCATTTGGATCTTCGACCAAAAACGTGATTATCCCGGTTGTGCTAGAAAACATGATTCGCGTGGTGGATTGGGTGTCTGCCTGTGCGATCTCTTGGGCAGAGCGCAAATTGTCAAAGTTTAAAAGAAGAAAAATCAATGTCGCGGCAGCGCCGATCAGCGCAATCACCGACCAGCGCCTAGGGGCAAAAAATGGTGCGAAGACTCCAACGGCGAAATACTTGATTATTACTGAAACAAGGAGAAGAAGAGCTGATCCGGTGTGGCGCACGGCACCACCAGAGGCAAAGCCAATCAATCCGAGTGCGGCAAGAGCTGCCACCAGAATATCTAATGTCCCGCGTTCAACTGCCAACATCACGGTGGGGGAAATGGCAAGGGCAGAAATGAAGAAGATCGCAAAAGCTAATTCCACTCGTGACGCAGACCAGTTGCGAGTCACTTTGAGAGCAAGACCGAAAACAAGAACAACCCAAACTCCTGCTAGCAAGACCCCGAGGAGAGTGTTTTGGTCAAATCCAATATTGAAAAATGCGAGGAATCTTCCGGGAACGATTCCGTAGGGACTAAATGGGCGCCCATAGGGATCACACGCATCAAAGTCAACTGTGCTACCCGCGGATTCGGCGGCATAGCAGCTAGCTGCCGCTGTGATGAAGGCCAGATCGCCAAAGCCAGTCTTTTCACCCGTAGTGGAATCCAGTGTCCAAATCCCAAAAAGGTTCCACTTTCCGCTATTAATCAACCACCACAGAACAAGGGCACTCAGGACTGCTGGAATTGCGGCGAGCGCTGTTGTGAGTGACTGATAAGTCCTAATCTGCGCGCCCACGGGTTCATCTAATCAGGGGTCAGGTACTTTTTGGTGATCATGGTGATTGATATCCGCAGGCACGCTCGCGAATTACTCTCGGTTCTGGCAGTGATTCTGGTTGTGCCACTACTGGCCAGGGTGTTGTGGTCTAGGTTTGCTGAGGCGTTTTCGCAGTTCGGATTTGGTGATCTTGGGAGCATGCTGGCCGGCAATGGCGGGTGGACTGATATTGGCTGGGAGGTTGCTTCCGCCATTGGGTTGATCCGAGGTGACTACTCAGCGTATGACTCACTTGAAGTCCTCCATCCGCTTGTTGGCATGGACGTGATTTTCGTTGATTTGTCATCGCACTCTCACCCACCCATGAGCATTCCCTTAGGCATTCCCTTGGGCTTCATTGATTATGGTTGGTGGTTGTCATTTTGGGTTATTGCGGCTGTCATGATGATTGCTTTATCAATGCGCGCATTGAGTGTTCCGGCGCACATCGCTTACCCACTAGCGCTCGTTATTTCTCTTTCTGTGCCCGGCAAATGGGGATTGGTGAGTACCTACCCCGTAGCGGCGCTCCTTGTTGCGATGGCCTGGCGTTACAGAAACAGAGCGGTTGCAGCAGGTGTGTCTCTCGGTATTTTTGGAGCAACTCGAGGGATCGGATTACTCCTCGTCCTTTATCCATTCGCGCGCAAACAATGGAAGACCGTATTTATTGCTGCAGGGGTTGTTCTAGGTCTCTTAGTAATTGCAGTGGCCTTTGAACCCGATATCATCGCTTCATTTCTCACGACCTCGCGAGAGTCAATTGCAGTAAACATGGCCAGAGCTGATCTCTTGACACCAGGATCAATCTTCCGCAGGTATGGATTCAGTGAGTACTTTGCTTGGATTCTTGCCCTTGTTGTTGTGATCGTTGCTTTGCGCCGCAAGCAAGAGCTTTTCTGGGTACTTAACTGGTTGATTCTCGCAGTGAGTCCAATTGCTTGGTTCCATTCAATTGTTATGGGAATTCCACTTCTTGTCATTATTTGGCGAAGTGGCCGCTTGGGTCAATTACTTGTACTTCTAGTTGCCGCTGCGAGTGTCGCGCAACCGGTGAACCCATTCACAACTTTGGTGTTCTCCATTGACTGGTTAGTGTTCGTGGTAGCGGGAGCGATTGCGCTTCTCTTTTGCAAAATCCCTCAACGTGAGCCGTTGACTCTATTTGCGCGTTCCAAGCCACCTGAGAAGCTCCAATGAACCCCAAGGATTTACTCATTCAGGGTTTATTCAAAGTTAACCCCTACTGGGATGAGATTCCGTGGAATCGACAGCGAGACACATGCATGCGCGCTTCTGGGGTTCGGCCAGGTCGAACAAGAAGGATCGTTCCCTTCGTAGAGAGACCGGTGCACCTTGTTGTCATTCCACAGGTTCCATTGAGCGATCCAAGCTTGGAGGCTGGTAATCGAGATATCTATTTTGAAGCTGGTCAGTTGCTCGCTGAACTAATTGGTCAAGACAAGGTTTCATTCTTCGGTGCAAAGGAGAATGAGTATCCAGAAACTTGGCAAGCCCGACTAGTTGAGTATGTGAACAAGACACGTGCCACTCACATACTGACCCATATTGAGGGCGATCCAGGAGGTCCAAATGACAGCTGGACATGGGACCAGGCATTTCAACGGCTACTGGACTCAGATTGGGATGGCGCTCTCCTTGGCGTGAATTTCGATTCCGCTTTCAAATGGATAAGAGCGAGAAGTCGCCGCCTTGCTCGAATGTCGCCGCAGTTTGTTGCAGTTGACATTTGCATGCCACTGGATGGAATGCTTGTTAAAGGTCGCCAGGAAGTTGGTCCGGTGAACATGCCAGTTTCGAATATGTCCCTTCAACTGGTTAACTCTGAAATAGGAGATGTTGAGAAAAAATTTGATGTTTCCTTCATTGGAGCCTTGTACCCGTATCGAGTCGAGTTAATTAAAAGAATTCGCTCGCGAGGTATCAAAGTTGCGGTGAATCCACATCGGCCAGACGAGACGACGGACTTTGTTTCCAGTCGAAGTAACCAGCCAAGCTGGCTGCAATATATGCGTGGCCTGGCGAGCAGCCACATGACGATTAATTTTTCTCAGTCCAGTGCAGGCCCTTTCGAGCAATTGAAGACGAGAGTCATTGAGGCTACGCTCGCAGGAACATTTTTATTGACTGATGACAAAGACAGAACTCGATTGTTTTTCGAAGCTGATGAGTTCGCAACTTTCAACTCGGTTGATGAGTTACCAGAACTTATCCAGAATCTATTATCTGATCGCGTTACCTTGAGCGAAAAGGCGGTACTGGCGCAAAACAGAGCGACGGTACTTGCGGTCACTAATTTTTGGACAGAAATAGATCAAGTATTGCGTGGCAGGAGACTTCCACCACTCCTTAATTAATACTTGATTCATTACGAGAGAAATTAGTCAAGTCGAGGCCAATATGTGTTGGCACACGCTTTTCTAGCTAGAGATTGGGATTGCTGCTTCCGAACTGATGCTCGGATTAATCACTTGCACGAATTGCGGGTAGGGATAGTTCTCTATCGTGCATCCTTGGCCGCTTGAGGTGATTGTGAGTACGGCGCTGTTAGTCTGCTTGGTTGCTATAAGTGCTATTTCCGTTGTTGTGCGGGGGTTGATGAGTGTCGTCACTGGACTAGCGATTTGTGTCCCTGTGGAGTTGGTGAGAGTGATGGTTGCCTCTGCGCTTTCGCATTCGGAGCTGCGTAGACCAAGTGAGACATTTGAAATGGGGACTTCTGTGGAAATCTGATTGATGGTGAATGTTGCCGTGGGGGCGATTGTCCACCACCAGATCAGATCCCCTTTGGAGCCGCGTGGAGCCACGGTTCCTGGGTTTGCTGCGGTGGGGGTATCAGCGGTGAGAGCAGGGGTGTAAAAGTAACTGGGTAGTTGATCTGGCTTGGGTTGGACCTGGTCGGTAATTTGATAGAGATTCCACTTACCCTCTTTACCCGTTGCGATTGGAGTACCGAATCGTTGAGTGAGGTCGGCATTAATTCTTTCGGCGGCTGGTTGCACGTAGGCACGTGAATCAACGTGAATGCCACAGAAGCCCCCTTGAATCATCGCGTCAACATCACTTTGACGTGGAATCTCTGAAAGGGCGGCCATCCAAGTGCTGGCAGAGGTGTTCTTGACCGCACCGTAACTCCAACTCTTGCTTCCGTTTTCCTGAGTCAGGGGGAACCAGAAAGGCCCGTAGTCATCAAGTTCAAGCAGTTTTCCATTCTCCGGATACTGCATATAGGGGAGTTGGAGAATTCCACATGATTCGGGAATCGCGGAGTTGATTGCCTCGGTGTAGTTTCTGGCATCGGTTGCTTCTTGGGTTGTTTGGGCTGCGCTCACCTTGTAGTTGCTGGCAAAAGGCATTACCGAGTTGATGAATGTCGCTGCGATTCCTCCAGCAGCAATCGTGAGCGCGATGCCACGTTTGGTGAACCTGCTGAGCACAATTCCTGCTGCCAGAATTGCCAGTAACAGGATTACGGGCAGGAATCTGTTCCACGCTCGGATCTGAGCGGTGACAATTCCGGCGAATAGGTAATTCAACCCCCACGGAACGAAGAACAATGTCGATACTGCGAGCAAATAAGTGACAAAGGGAAGTTGCGTTGTTGATTCTCTCCAACTGGTGTTACGAGCGCGCATAAGCAACCCGATTACGAGAAGGATGAAGGCAATCGTGGTAACAATGGTGCCGAAGTTTGTTGGTACACGATTCTCAAATGCGGGTGCAACATTGATTGCATCGGTAATAGTTGAGTTGTATTTCTCGAGAAAACCAAAAGTGAAAACGGGGGCTGGGATGAGCGCGGCGGCGAGTATTCCGGCAAAGAGTACAGATTCGTACGGGAGACGTTCACTCAATGTGGCATACGGCGGGTTATTTAATGTAGTGAGAAGTCCGGGGAGGAAGCCGGCAATAACCAGTAGCCCGGTGATTACGATTGGGATGAACCCGATAGCGAGGGCCTTGGCCCGGTCACCTTTACCGAACCGCCAGAGCAGGGCAGCGGTCATGAGAATCAGAGCGAAGATTGCGTAATACACGCCTGACCAAGCAGTGATAGCAGCCAGGAGAGCAATGCCAACAAGGCGAGGCGTGTTGCGCTGGGCGAGCGCTCGCTGGAACCGACCTGTTCCAATGAGCAGTGCCAGGATAACTCCGGTTACCACCGAGTAGTTGGTGGCCAAGTAGGTGTGACCGAGGCCCCGGCCCCAGTGATACGGGATTACTGCGAATGCGGTTGCCAACATGATGGCAATCACGCCCCGTGAGTTCACCAGTCGTAGGGCAACAACTGCGAATGCAGCGGTCACGGGGAAACTCAGAAATAGCAGCAAGTTGACGCCGAGAAAAGGGTTTCCCGAGATCACGTTTATCACTTTGCTGAATAGGTTTGTCGTGATGTCGAGCCCGGGGAAGTAATTAATGTTCATTCCGAGCGGATAGCCGTATTCGGTGGTTGGGGTGTAAGAAAAGATCCCCCAGTTGTCTGCGGCGACATATGTGCTCAACATGTCTCCGGCCGCCCAAGGCTGGGTGAACTGACTCGCAATGGGCACAAAAACATACAGAATCAGCACGGTGGTGAGCGCAGCAGCGATCCCGGCATCCTGAAGAACGGCTCTGGCGGAAGTTTTGGTCATTACGGTAAATCTAGTCGGCTGACGCACGCGATACCTGCATCAGCCGGAAAAGCAGAGTTACTGGAGGTAGGCCAGAAGAAGTCAATGCAACGGGGATCGCCTGCAGGCAGATTGTTTTCATTCAATGATTCGAGCATTGTGGTGATCGAATCTTGATTGCGGCCATACAGAGCAATCACGGTTGGCTTCACTTGATCCACAATTGCACGCGCGTAGTCATCTACTGTTGGCTCCAGGGTAAGTCGGTTCTCGCCCCACAGTTGCATGGCGGCGACCGCGTATAACTCTCGGTCCCCCTCGGTCCAGGAGCCATCCACCCAAGTAAGGATCTGATCCTCATTAGTTGTGTTGGCAAGTAACCATTCTTGAACATCAATGGCGGTGCTGACCTTCTCGGCAACCGGATTCGGAGCGAAGGCCCAGGAATAAGGGCTAAGGAAATACAGGCCGAGGTCGGTTCTGGAATTCTGAAGGAGTTGCGCGCTTGAGAAAAATACTGTGATAGCCACGATTCCCAGGAGTGCGGTGCGTTGAGCGGCGACCGCGCCGGCGAGGATCATGCCCAGAGCTATTACGGCACCGACCGCGAATGTGAGAGTCGGTTGTAATGCGCCTGCACCAATGATCACGGCAATGCTGAGGACGTAAATCCACCACCGTGTTTTTGGTAGTGCACTGAAGAGCAAGGCAGCAGCGATCATGGCTGGCGGCCACAGCATTGCTTGATACATGGGAGCCTCCAAGGCAATTCCACCCATGACAGGTGAGAACACAAGGAAAAAGCTCAGACTGACACTCGAGATAACGAACGCGAATCTGTATGCATTGTTGGTGCGGTCCGTCCACCATAAGGCGATAGCAAGAATAAGTACGGCCAGTGGCACAAGTAGAGAAATGTCGGTCAACCACACAAGTGACGTACTTGCGAAATCACTGAGGTTCATTTCTCGGGTTGCATTAAATGATTCCCACCAGCTGAGGCCTGGGAAAATAAGTAGACCCACTGCAATAAAAAAGATGAAAGCAATTACTGCCGTGCCCGCTGCAAACAGGTAATTACGGAATCGTTGGTGGCTAAACAACGCTGTGGCGATAAAGAGTGTTGCAACAAGAATTGACCCCGCGGGGTTTGCCTGTGCCGACCAGCCCACAATCGCGCCGGCCAGAACCACCAAGCCGGTGTTTCGAGTTGCGACCAGCGCAATCACGGCACACGTTGCGGCAAGAATGAAGCCGGTTAAATAAGGGTTGCCCAGGTAGCTCAGAATCACCGTGCTGGTTGCTGCTGCTGTGGTGAGGTAGGTGCGAGTGAGTGTTGTTGTGTTGGGTGCAAACCTTTGAAGTATTGAGAAAATGCTGGCAACGATGACAGCAATCAAAATGAAGCGGTAGATCGCGAAACCGATCTCAGGTGTGGTGAGTGAGGTCAGCACCATGACGGGTGCGATGTAACCCAGCCGAGTCCAGTAATAGGAATCAAAGGGTGCCCGGTCGGTTATTTGATCGCCGAAAAGAGCGAGGGAGGTATAGAAACTTGAATCCGGGGTGTCGAGCCCGGTCCACATGCGGGCAGCAATGAATATGAAAACACTGATGCCAGCAATAGCGCCGAGATCGCGCTTACTCATGGCTGGCTGGGTTCCTCACCCGACTTGTAGCGAGGCTGGTCGTAGAACTCCGCTAACTCAGACAGCACTGGACCGCCGTCAATAACATTCTGATTCGCTGGCCCAACATCAATACCTTGGAAATCCGCATCCCCAGGGTTTCCTGCAACAGGGAAACCATTGTTTTCCCAGTCCCGCAAACTCTGCACCTGGTCCACGGCGGCTCTTCCGAAACCCAAAATAATGGCGATCGCGTAAATGGTGGCGAGTATCTTTTGCTCCTTGCGCGGGGTTGCCTTGAGTGCTAGCCCAATTCCCCAGACAACCGCAACCGTCATGATCGCTTGTGAAGCAATAAATTGACGCGGAAGAATCCAGTAACTCTGTGCAAGACTGAGAATGGCAAAGACAACGGACATACCGCCCATCACTATGAAGAGCAGAATCGGTCCGCGAGCATTGGTTCGCCCAAGTCGGATCGTGATGATGAACAAAATTAGTAGGGTAATGGCAGCGATGTAGTGCGGCAGGGTGAGGGAATCAAATAAGGGTCTCAGGATCAGCCACGGGTCGCGTTGGAAATTCGGGCTACCGCGCAACCAGGTAAGCGCACCAATAGCCACCCCGAGTGCCACGCTGGTGATCTGCAAGGGCAGGTTAATGAATCGCCTGAACTCGGTGAAATTCCACGGTAAGCGCGCAATCACAAAACAGGTGAGAGCTATGACCGGCAGATACACAAGGTAGTAGGGCATCATTAATGCCCCCCACACCATGGTGAGCCATATGAAGATCTTCATGGGAGTGGTTGCACGCTGTTCTGCAGTGCTTGAGAAGTAAGCGAGCGCGGCCATGCTGGACGCAACTA
This sequence comes from Candidatus Nanopelagicales bacterium, assembly GCA_018402075.1. The sequence goes on from JAGYJP010000004.1 coordinate 93,292, forward strand.
ACGGCATGTAAGGGCGAGCCTCACCGGTGAAATACATCAGATTGGGTTGAGCAGCGAGAAGCAGGAACGCGGCTCCAATTGCTACTGCACCGAGATTCTTTCGGCGCAGAAAAAGAGCAACGGAAAAGAGGAGGAGTGCCCCACTAATCAAGCTGGGCAAGCGTAGAGCAAATAAATTCGCTCCGAAAACTTGGAGTAAACCGTAGTCGAGCATGATGTAAAACCCGGTTTGACCGTGATTGATATTGGTGGTGCTGCTCTGCACAGCCGCCCACGCGTCTCCCCACGTGGCAAAACCACCGAAAATAAAGTGTAGATATTCATCTAGCCAGAGTGGTCGACCCCACGAGGAATACAGGGCAAGAATGGCAATCCCAAGGACAGTGAGAACAACTTTGGATTTCACTGTCATGGGCGAGTGATGCGCCCCGAGTCAGAACGAGCGGCATTGGTACTCGCGTACAGAACCAAAGCGCTGGTAAGTGCAACGAAGGCAATCAACACGACTCCCGCTGCACCAAAAGCCACGGTGGTGGTCCAACCCGGGGTCGATGTTTCTGTGAACAATCGCAATGCGACAACGGTGAGAATCATGATCACGGCGAGAACGCTTGCGGCGGCGGTGAGTACGGCCGCTCGAACGGCGATCTTGATTGAGAAGGGCAGCGCGAAAGTAAGACCGTAACCAATCAGAGCGGAGAAGTTCATGCGCGACTTACCCTCACGCCTGGCATCGCGATCACACGGAATATCGACTACTCGACCGCTGATGCTGGCGAGTGTTCCGCTGAAAGTGAGATTCCAAATATTGGATTGAATTTCAGCATGCCACCAACTACCCCGAGCGGCCGCGAAATTCCCACTGGTGATCTGCATGCCGGTCAAGGTGCGAAAGAGTGCTCGGTAGGTCAAGTAACCAAGGCTGAAGGACTGGTGAACCTCGCGCTTACCTCGCTTGGCTCGAGCCAGATCAACCGAGTTTGTTAACACGGGTTGCACCAATCGAGGAATGTCCCGCGGTCGATCTTCACCGTCTGCGTCCATTGTTACTACTACATCAAAGGAAGGGAGTTCATCGCGAATATTGCGCAGGGCTGCGGTGAGGCCGCGCTGATGACCCAAGCGTGAGGTGGGAATGAAAAGCCTTACCCGTGAGTCCTGAGCTGCTAATTCATTGAGGGCTTGATCACTGCCTTGAGAGTCATCTGCCACCAGGAACTCAAGATCAGCATTTATAGAGGAACACTCCTCGGTGGCTTCGTTAACAAGGGCACCAATGGTCACGCCTTCATTGAGGCTGGGGAGTACCACCAAAATCCGACTCACGAGGGACGACTTTACTGTGCCCATTCGGGCTTATAGCGCTGCAAGAGCACATCTATGGTTTCTAGACCGGTGACATCGTTGTTTCCAGAAATCAAAATGAGCTTCTTGGCCCGCACCTCAGGTGGAAGCGCTATCAGGTTGGGGTATTCGTTCAGCCAAGCCTCTTCGTTGGTAAACCACTCTCGGCGTTGGAAATCAACAAGTCCCTGAGCGGTTGCATCCATGCCGGAGAGCCCGGACAACATGCGAGTGCACGCGTACATCCGCTGACCATCTTTAAGGACAGTTGGCAATGGGTCTCCCGGCTCCAAGTAGACGCAACCAATGGGATTCGACGCAATGCTTTGATCGGCAACCGCCCGAACTTCAGCAGGCCACCAATAATTGCGGTTGAGCTCGGTACTCGGCCACTGATCGGGGCTGACATAGGTCACTGCACGGGTGAGGAGGCCGTCGGTGGCAAGAATGAACACGATTCCAGTGAGGGCGCCAACGCGAACGGGTGTTAACTCGGGGAAGCGACCGCTGGTGCGGGCACGGTCGAGTTCCATTACCGCAAATGGTGTGGTGACAGTGATGGTGAGAATCACAATGAAGAACGTCATTTTCAAAGCGCCGTAATTTGGACCGGATCCGGAATACCAGGTGCCCAAGACTTGAAGTGCGAGAGCGTAGGTACCCACCAGAGCGATGGGTGCGAATGCCAGTGCGGTGGACTTCGCCGACCTGGAAATTCGATTAAGGTAACGCAGGGCGAGCACCAAGGTCAATAACGCGAGAATCGTGAGAAATGCTGAGGCTTGTTCTGTGCCACCTTGACTGTCCAATACTTCGAGGGCCGGCATGAGGGCGCGCACACTTGTGTCAACACCGCTCTGGGCGGCTGCGTTGATCCCACCTCCAGCGAAACCTGCACCGGCACTTGCAACGGGTGTGCCGATATCAAATATGTATACGAGGGTGCTGATCAAACTTTGCCAGGTGAAAACAAGGGTCAGCACCGTGAAAGTCACGGGCAATGTCAGTGACTTGATGGAACGCTTGGTGGCAATGGAATAGATGAAATAGGCAATCAGGGCAGCGTAAATAACAAGGCTCACGGCGAGGAGGGGGAACCACACCACGAGGAGCACGGCCGCCGAAACTGAAGTGAGCACTCGAGCGTGCGGTACCTGTGAGCCGGCAAGGAATACCGCGAACCACAATCCGACAACGATCATGGCGTATTGGAAGGTCAGGTGTCCCAGACCGCTGGCGGCGAAACTACCGGCCATTAAGGCAATGCCGCCCACCCAGAGGGCGGGTGCAGGAATGTGAATCCCTGTGCCCTTTTTGCGCATTTCAGCAAATGGGGCGAGCACAATCGGCGAAATGGCGGCAAGACCCAGTTGCAGGAACAGGATGCTGTTGGAGGCGACATATACCTGATTCACGCCGCCGAAAGCCCACGTCGAAATTACCGAGAAAACGGTCGCTGCAAACACCACGGACAATTGGAGCGGTCCGCCCATGGGAACACCCTGATCAATAGGCGCACCGGTCATAAGTTGACCTGCGAAATCCAGCCACTTCGCATTATCTTCCGCATAGATTCGCTGAACAAAGAATCCAACCGCTGTCCACGGACCGGCGTGGCCAATTGCTAGAACTCGGGAAATGATCACAAAGAGCAGCGCCACGACAATGGGAGCGCCGATCGCCAGCATTTGAATCTTCACACTCGCTGTGCGTTTGAGTTTTCGTGAGAAGAAGGCGGCTACCGCCACAATGAGGAAACTGACCAGCAGAGCGAACTGCAGACTGGGTAGATCCCAGAGGCGCCCCGCATCAATGGTGAAGTCAATAAAGGAACCCACGACCGCGGCTGAAGCAAGGATCCAGATTGCCAACCAGGTCAGGGATCGAACCCAGATATACGCCAGAACCGGCAGCCCAATGAAGGCGAGCAGGAACAGGATGTTTCCCATACGACTCCATCAGATAGCGGGTGAACGTCACTTTAGGTGCTCGTGAGTCTAACCCGGTGATCCCTTTCTTCCTTGCTGCCCACTTGGGGCGTGCTGCACCCGGCTGATCCTCCGGTACATCTACGCTTGAGGAGTGTCGCGGCTGATCTCCTACTCCCAAAATGGTGAGGATGTCAGGCTGTGGCGGGCATTTCGGTCCCTGACTCCCCTCGCGGCTAGCGGTCACTTCACCTATGTGGACGTGGGAGCCAACCACCCATTTGACCTCTCGATTACGGCCAGTCTCTATGAACAGGGTTGGCGGGGGCTCCTGGTGGAAGCGGATCCGTATTTTGCCGGGCAATTGCGTCGCTTCCGGCCTGAAGACCAGGTCGTGGAGGTGGCTGCCAGTGATCGCAGTGGTGAGATCACTTTTCACCGGGTTCTGGGAACGGGCTTGGGAACTCTCAGCGGATCCGAAGCCCAAGCTGCCGAAGTCGCCGGGTTCGCTGTTGAAGAGTTCCGGGCGCCCACCAAGCCGTTGAATCAGATCCTTGAGGAATACTTCGCCAACCACACAAACATCGAGATTCACTTCATGAGTATTGATGTGGAAGGTGCTGAACCGCTGGTCCTCGCTGGACTCGACCTGAACAGGTTTCGGCCTTGGGTGATCTGTATTGAAGCAATTGATGCGGAGACTAAAGAGCCCAATCACGAGAATTGGCAGTCGCAACTGATCAACAGCAATTACCGCGATGTTGCATTCGATGGAATTAACCGTTGGTATGTTGCACAAGAACATGCTGAATTATTCGACGACATTGCAACACCTTTAAATCCTATTGACGCAGGTCGATACGGCTGGGTGAGTAGCGACAACGCTTCAGCTGCAGACTTGGCCAATAAGTCCTATAACCGCGTCGCATGGCAGCGAGCCTTATTACTCAACCAGGCCAGCGAGATTGAAGCAGCACATGAACGAGATCAGCAACTTGCAGCGCTTACCCAGCAACTCAACGCAGTGAGCACCTCACGGGCACACCGAATTGCGCAACCTATTGACAGAGTCCTGCGCAAGGTGAAATCAACCGTGATTTCGGCCAACGGCAAACTGCCGACGCCACTACGCCGATGGACAACGCGCAAACGACATTTACGCATTGTGGAACCCGCCATGCAGGTGTACACGGATCCAGCGTTCCTGGCAAGTGCGAGTGCGTTCACGCCTTCGTGGGCGAACCCTGAGTTGAAGCCACCTGTGCCAACAGCCGGTGTGGAACTTGGTCCGCTTTCGCAGGAACAGATCACTGACATTGAATCGTGGTTGGCTGGCGGTCCATTTGATACCGATGCCCAGTTGGAAATTCGCACCGATGGCATGAACGATGAACTGGGTCGAACTCTTGCAGCGCTGCGAAACCGGCTGCGAATAAATGCAGATTCGAAATTGTCTGACTCTGTTGTTGGCGACAAGATCCTTTTTGATGCTCGATCACTTCAGACACCGACCTTCGGTGCTCGCGGAATTGGAAGATTCGCGCATGCAGCGCTGGCGAGTGTTCGAGCTAGTGCACCTGATCAGGACATTGTGCTGTTGGTTGATCCAGGTCTCAACCAGTTACCCAGTGAACTCGTTGGTCAGTGCGAACAGATTGCAGCTGTGAGCCCGGCTCGGGTGCCGGACTTTGCATTAATCGTTCAACCCTCACCCATGACCGCGGATCCGCGGCCTTTGATTGAAGTACTGCATCGCGATATTGCCAAGATTGCCATTGTCTTTGATTTCATTCCCATGCATTTCCCGAGTGTGTATCTGCGCCACGTTGCTCCTCGGGCGGAATATGCAGCCTCACTAGATGCACTGGCCACCTACAACGATTTCCTCTGTATCTCGGAACTCACCAAGGGTGAGTTGGTGCAACTCCTCACCGGGCGCGGTATTCCCACCCAAAACTACAGCGCTGCTGTTGCCTGGCCGGAGGCAATTGCACCGGGCGACGGAGCAACATCCGGTCGCGCGGCGGGGCCGATTGTGGTGATGACCGGAGACGAGGCACGCAAAAACACTTTCGGCGCCCTGGCTGCCATTGGCGTGGCAACTAGCACAGAGTCAAGCCGCGATGTTCAAGTTGTGGGAATGGCCCACCGCAAAGACCACGTGCATCACCTGTCGATTGCCGCCGCAATGCGCCCGGGTGAGGCACGAGCGCTCCCACACCTTTCACCTTCTGACATGGCTGAACTTCTGGCCAGTGCCAGTGTGATTGTGGTGCCATCTTTTGATGAAGGACTTTCACTTCCCATTCTGGAAGCAGTCGCTGCTGGTACTCCCATTGTTGCCTCGGATATCCCGGCGCACCGTGAGTTGATTGGCCGTGGCAGTTATCTCGCCGACCCGAAAGACCTGCCTGCATTTGCCACAGCAATTAACAGGCACCGTGGTAGTGGGGCGAGTGCAGCCAAGCAGAGACGGACATTGCTCGGGCATAAGCATGTGAGCCTTGAAGAAGTGATCGCGAAGAAAGTAAAGGCCATTCCTGTCAGTACACCGGCAGTGGTATCTGAGACGCCAAGTGTTGTTACAGTGGACAGACCACTCAATATTGGCTTTGCCACACCCTGGTCACCGCAGCGATCGGGTGTTGCGGATTTTTCAACAATTATTGGCATCGAACTAGCAAAGATCGCTGACGTAACCGTGTACACAACTGCAGATGCCAATCCGCGGGCATCACTGCCCAGTGGAGTCGAGATTCAAGTCCGATCGGTTGACGAACTCTTTGCGAGCAATGGCACCCATAATCACGATGTCTTCGTTTCTGTTGTAGGCAACAGTCACTTTCACCTTCCATTTGTTCAGTTGGCCGCTATTACTCCCTGTGTGGTCGTGGCCCACGACACCCGCATGAATGAGTTCTACATGGCACTTCGCGGGGTCGGGGGATTAAAGGAGTTGATGCTTCGAACAGATGATCCCCATGCTCCGCAAACAATTGACCCGTCACTTGATGACCAAATTGCAGACATGCGCCTCTTACAAAATGCTGCACTGTGGGAAGTGGTTCGTCATGCAAAGCAATTTGTATTCCACTCACCATCTGCGCAGGCTCGGATTGCCCGCGAGACTGGAATTGAACCGACCGTCATCACATTCCCGAATTACCGGGAACCGGATCTGCACAGCATTAGTCCAGTGGAACGAGCCGCAGCGCAACAGCGACTGGGATTTGATCCGGAAAGAATCCACCTCACCAGCCTCGGTTTCATTGATATGCGAACCAAAATGTCAGGTGTAGTGATTGAAGCGGCATCTTGGTTACAACAATGGGGTTACCCGGTCAGCTTGCACTTCGCCGGAGCAGCATCACCGGAAGAAGAAGCGCAGTTACTCGCCCAAGCAGAGTATGCCGGTTTGCGCGATTTTGAGATTACCGGTTTTCTCACCGATCAACAGTTCAGGGATTACCTGCTGGCAACCGATATCGGAGTTCAACTGCGCATCAGCTCCCTTCTCGGAGTGAGTGGACCATTAGGTGATCTAGCCGGCTACGGCGTGACCTCTGTTGCTAGCAGTGGTCTGGTGCGCGATGTTGATGCACCCGAGTTTGTATTCCCCGTTCCCGAATATGTCAGTCCCGTGATGGTGGCGCAGCAGATTGAGCATTGCATCCAGATGGAGATTCCTGACAGTGATCGCGAACGCATGCGCGTTGAGTATTTGCAGGGGCATTCACCCGCTCAATACGCCCATGAGTTTCTTCGGGTATTGCAGGAAGTGCATCAGTCGTGAGAGCGGGAATCGACCTCGAGCAATTTGCCAGCGACCCTTATGGCTCAGGTATTCAACGAGTACTGCAATACCTTGCCCATGAATGGCCGGTAGGTGAAATAGAGGCTGACTTCATTTTCCCTGATCGAGGTTTGTACGCACTTCTCACTCCTTCGCAGGCCTTCAACGTCCTTTCTATTCCATTTCAGGAGCAGCCGCCGGATGCTGATCTACGTCAGACGGTCAAAGACGCCATTAGTGACACACAAGCGCCGCGCGTGCGTGAGGCTGACCTGTTGTCCATGTTCACCGCATGGCTCTTACCAGAAGTGAGTTATTCACCGGTTGTGCTCCAACGATTCCGAATCTTCAATGCGAGCATGATTACGGTCATGATTGGGTTCGATGCCCTGCCCATGACCGAACCACGCAATTACCGATTCCCCCCGAACATGGCTCCGTATGTCAGCGACTATTTCCGGCAATTGGCCTCCGCCGATCGTGTGGTGTGTATCTCGGAGCACGCCCGTGACGAGATGTGGTCGGCCCTGCGCCGTCCCATGAATCTCATGACCGAAGTTGCCCATCCGGGTGGGGACCATCTTGCAGTCAGTGCACCCGCGTCAACTGATGAGCCAATCACTTTCCTGCGCCTAGGAACCTTAGAAGCGCGTAAGATGCCCGTTGAGATTTTGCAGGCATTTGTGGAAGCTGACCTGGATAACTCCGAATTGATTTTTGTTGGTGGTGCGAATTCATCCGATGAATCAATCAATGCTGCCCTGAGAAATGCAACCAACAACGGTGCTCGGGTGAAGTGGATTCAGGGGGCAAGTGATCAAGAAGTGCGGGATCACATTGCCGCCGCGAATGTATTTCTGGCAATCGGTACCGAGGGTTATGGAATCCCGGTTCTCGAGGCGATCGCACTTGGCACCCCCGTGTTGTATTCCGGAACCCAACCTGCGGCCGAGATCATGGATTCGGTCGGTGCCACTCGACTGCCCGGTCACAAACATGAGCAGATGGTGGAGATGTTCCGCGGGTACTCGCGTGCTGAAAAGGTGGCGGAACTTCGTAGTGACATTGACACGTCAGCTATCCCGAAGTGGAGAACATTCGTTGATGTTGTTGCAAGGGCATGTAAAAGTTAGTTAGGTCAGGCGTTTGAACCCAGCTTGAGCAGTTCCATGCGGCAAGGCAGCAATTAACTGGGTGTCATCCATGGCTGCGAGTTCGGCAAAGACAACTCCAAGTGCTTGGTAATACTGCTCAAGAATGGAATCCGTGTGCGCAATAGACACGTACAGCGAGTTCCCTGACAGGTAACCTTGATCCAACATTCGTGAAGTGATGTACGTCTTGACCGCAAGAGGGTCAAGTCCAACAACAGTGAAGTTTGCGAGAGCTGGAAGCCCCCCGGTTGTTACCGTCAAACCAGCAGAGTCGCCGAGTTGCTCCCACATTTCTTGGACTTTGGTGCCAATTTCATGAACTCGCGTGGGAGCATCCTCTTTGGCCATGACCTCGAGGGTGGCAAGTGCGGCGGTTGGACCGATTCGCTCTGTCCAAAAAGTGCTCGATATAAAACTAGTTTGAGCGGCTTCCATGACCTCGGCACGCCCAATGACGGCAGTAATCGCGTAGCCGTTTCCCAAGGTTTTACCGAATGTGGCGATATCGGGCTCAACACCGTAGTGAAGGTGCATGCCGCCCAATTCACGGCGGAAACCACTCGTGCATTCATCGAAGATAAGTACGGCATTGTGTTTGTCGGCAAGGGCGCGAACACCCTCGAGAAATCCAGGTGCGGGCGGATCACTTCGCTGCACCTCCATGTAGATCACACCAATATTGGGATCGGACTCCAAGATGGTCGTGATCTGGTCAAGGTCATTGAACTGGAAGGGAATGGAAGTTCCGGTGAGTGCTTTGGGAACTCCATTGGGCTCTAGCCCGGGAAGGAGGTGACCGGTGAGTGAATCGTCGTCGCTGAGGTTCGCCGCCAAGTACCAATCGTGCCAGCCGTGATAACCGCAAAAGGCCACCTTGTCCTTGCCACTGGCCGCGCGACCAATGCGCACGGCAATGGCACACGCCTCCCCGCCGCTGCGGGCGTAGCGGACCATGTCCGCCCACGGGTGAAGATCAATAAGTTTCTCGGCGAGGTAGACCTCTTCGGGGGCATTCAATGTTGACAGGTTGCCCTTGGTCACGGTCTCCTGCACGGCTGCATCAACTTCTGGTCTGGAGTAGCCAAGAACGTTGGTGCCCACTCCCATGAGCCCCAGGTCTTTGAACTCGCGACCGTCGAGATCCCACACACTGCAACCTTCGGTGCGGGAGAAATATGCTGGCCAGCCTTCCGGCAAATACATCTCGGCTCGCTTGCTCAGCAACATGGAACCACCGGGGATCAACTTCTTGGCTTTTTGCCAGAGCTGGGTGCCCGTCTTTGGTTCCCGTTGCGTCATTGGATGAGTGTATTGCGAAGTTCGAGGAAGTTGGAGTCCTGACCAATTGGCTTGCTGTTCATCGAAGTCGGTGGTGCCCTAAGCGGGCACCACGCGAGCTTCTTTAGCGGTGACCTGCACCCAGGCGGTTCCGTTATCGGTGTAGCCGGCGGGCAGATCGTTCTTTTTCACCCAGGCGGTGCCGTTGTCGGTAAAGCCAGCAGGGATCGCGTCCTTTACCTGCCGCGTTCGGGTTTGCGTTTCCGTAACAGAAGGCATTAAGCACAGATCTCCGGCGGCATTGATGGTGCCACCCCAGGGGCACGGTGTACCGGTTGATTGAGCAATGTCGGCGGCGTAGGCCGGGCCCGGCTTTTCAACCGAGACGGTGTAGGTCTCGTCGTGGTAGGAGTAGGCACGTGTGGTGAAGGTGTACGGAGTGGTTTTCTCACACAGGTTTCCATTCTCGCTAAAGCCGTCGGGGCAGACATAAATGGTGCGAGTTGAGGGTGCAGGTGCCGGAGCAGGTGTTGGTTGCGTGTTTCGAGTTGGTGCAGGTGCCGGTGCAGGAGCTGGTACTGGTGCAGGTTGTGGTTGTTCAACAACTGACTTACCGGTGATTTCACCCAGGGTGTTCGCCATGATTGCGGTGGAAGGTGTTCCGGCACCGAGGGCATTTACTGGTGTCACCGTGAATTGATAGCGAGTTGCCAAATCAAGTCCAATAAGAACAAGTGATTGTTGGGTAGTTTCACCGGTGACTGCCAGTTCCTTACTGTTGATTGGTTCAGCGGCGACCTGATACTTCACAACACCTTGGGCAGGAGTTGTGGTGTGCTTCCAGGTGAGTTCCACATTTCCCGGGGTCTCTGTTGTTGCCACCCGCAGACCCGATGCACCGGTAACGGGAACAACCGGAACGGCGGAAACTGATTCTTTTCCTGAACTGATTGTGTAGGTGCGGCCGGCAACTAGTTTCTTGACCACAGCAGTTCCCTTTTTGTTTGTGGTGACCGAGCGTGACTTGGTGCCCGCGGCCTTCAATTTCACGGATGATCCGGGGGCAGCTGTAATAACCAATGAGTTGGGGCCATTGGGTTTGGCGGCAATTGTTTTGCGGCGGGTGAGCTGGTGACGGTCAGGTCCTGAGCAATGACTTCACTGGCATGTGCCGCGGTGGGGGTGAGAATAAGTGTCAGTGCGGCGGCAATCGCGGCAATGCGGCGGGTCGTGTGATTCAACATATGGTGCTCCTTGGTAGGTGTTCTTACCAAGGTTGTGCCCAGAATCGGGCACTTTCAATCAGTGATTTACGGCCTGGGGATAACTCGGGTGACTTCCATGTCCCCACGGGCCACCGACACGCTGGCGCTGAAAACATTGGTGCTCAGGACTCGGTTGAGCTTGGTGGCACTGGCTGCATCGAGCAGGGATAGGTCAATTCCGCGGAATAATGTGGTCGTCTCGGTGCCCACAACTGACCGCTGTTTCTGGGCAATATCGGTAATCACAAAAAAAGTGTCGCGGGCTCCGTCAGCCATAATGCATTCCACAACGCGGGCACGGGTGTCCACGGTGGGGACCTGGCAGCGCACGCTTACCCCAGTTTGGGCGTTGAGTAACCGAAACCCACCCGCCGTGGCATTGGCAGTTCCGGTTTTAGCAACCACCGGAAGGGTGACTCGGGCGTTAAGGCTTTGACTCGAGGTAATCACGCTGCCCGGAGCAATACCAACCAGGCTGATCCCTGCTGCTTCCCAGGTGGTCAGGATTCCAGGGTTCGTGGTGAACGTGAAGACACCGGACGCGGGAATGGTGAGAGGGTTGGTAAAGGGCACGGTGGTGGTTGGTGTGGGTGCAATGTCGTTAGCCTGGGCAACTGCATTGCTGGAGAGGACCAGAGCGCCGACGGCGCAGGCACTTATAAGTGCGCGGGCGACTGTTCGACCAGCGTTCATGGCGCTCCTTCCGACCTATGCGTATTCCCCATGACCATGAGTGACTGTTACCACTGTGGCTCATGTGGTTAAGGGTACGTTCACAAGGGTACGTTGCCAAGGTATCCGTCATGCACCCGGGTAAAACCCAATAAATTCGGGGATTTTCCCAAGGGGCTAGGGTTTTGGGCATGTCGGAGGTTCAGGAACAGACACAAGGAGTCGCGAATGTGGGCGCTCCTCGTGTGCTCATCGTGATCCCGACCTACCGACCGAGTGAACAACTTCTGCAATTAATCACTGACATTCGCGCGCAGGGTTATCCCATACTTATTTCCGATGATTCAAGTCCCGTGACCGCCGATTCAATCCTGCGAGCCGCAGGCAGTGATCTACATGTTGATGTAATCCGACACCATAAAAACGAAGGAATAGCCCGCGGACTCAATGAAGGCCTACTTGCTGCGATCGATATGGGTGCAGAGTTTCTCCTCACTCTCGATCAAGACTCACGCGTACCAGCGAATTACGTGAACGATCTGGTGGGGGCCTTTGATGCATTGTCTGTTGACCGAGTGGGCGTAATTGCGCCCGCTGTTATCGCGGATAACAGCGGAAATATCACTTACCCGACTCACTCAATAGATGGAGTTATGGCAACCGAAGAAGTTATTCAAAGTGGTGCGCTGTGGAAAGTCACCACTCTAAAAAAGATACACGGATTTGATGAAAAACTTGGAATTGATGCGGTAGATGCAGCAGCATGCTTGCATCTTCGAGAAGCTGGATTCCTTATTGCACTCACACCCGCGGTCACACTGCAGCACAATCTTGGTGACTCACGCCAAGTGAGGCTGTTCGGAAGATCGATCATGGTGACCAGCCATTCACCAGCACGCCGCACCACCATGGTGCGCAACAGACTGGCACTCGCCCCTGCTGAATTCAAACAATCACCCCGACACGCATTCCGCACGGTTCGCAGAGTCACGGTGAATTCAGTTCTCGGTGCGGTGCTCGGCAAGAATCGCACCGCAAGAGCCAAGGGAAGTATCGCGGGACTACTTCCGAAAAGGCAGACCGATTAGGGACTTTGGGGTATGGGGAAGCTTCTCGATACGGCATGATTCAGTCATGATCAACAAGGTAATCCGACCGATTGTGCTCATTGCCCTAGTCGCTGCGACCCTGCCGACCGTGACTACAACGAGCGCCCAGGCTGCGCCGGCACCCACCGTTACGGTGAACTCCAAGCAGTTAGTCAATGATCTGCCCTTTGTTGATCCAATCTTTGTGGGGTATCGCGGAACTCAGTCATTCATTCCGGCTGCGGTGGCAAATAAGAAAGACAAGTTCGGCTGCAACCTGCGCCAACGCATGATCATTGACCTGGCAACCAAGAAACCGAAGGTGAGCAAGGGCTGCAAAATGAAAGGCGGGGTGTGGACCACTGCCTTGGGTTCCAAAGTGACCAAGCCTGCGAACCTGCTCATCGGGCCGATCATGCCGTACAAGGATGCGTGGGGTCAGGGAGCATTTGCGTGGACACCGGAGCAACGGTTGGCGTGGGCAACTAACACCAAGGTGAGTGGGGCCAAGACTCGGGCCAAAGGGGTGACAAATAATCAGGTTACGCAGACTTTGATTTCTAAACAGGAGAATGCAGCCATCCGTTCGGCTACGACAGATGAAAAGTTTTGGCAATCTCAATTAGGAATTTTACCGCAGACCATTAAAGGTGTAGTTGAAGATGTCTGTCGGCCGTTTACACTCTCGTGCGCCCTCTATTGGTCATTGTGGGGTTCCAACATTGGCTCCGGATATGCGAACACGATAAAGGAATTACAAGGGGCAGGCGCGAAAGCTAAATGCGACCAGTTGGTGCATTTAGCATCCAATGTCACCGCATGGGGGTTATCGGTCAGCCCAGAGTTGTGGGCGCTCATGCGAAACATCAATGAAGGCTGCGCAAACTCCTCAGTGGGGGTGGAACTGTCCTACAGACTCAATGGAATCAATCCCGCTAAACCCACATGGACGGTTCCCCCGGAAGAACCCAAACCAAGTGTGACACCAAGTGGTGTGGCCCAACTCTTTAGTGACTACCCCGCGGCATCGAGCGGAGTCCCGGTTCCAGGAGACGCATTTGGGATCCATGCCCCGGTTGATTGGGGTAAGCCTGGTGTTGGAGCTTCATGGGTTCGGTTATGGGATGCGGGTGTGTCTTGGGCACAAATGGAACCCACCCAAGGGAATATCGATTTCACAAAATTGCGGGCATCCATTGAGTCTGCCGAAAGCTACGGAGCGCGAGTTCTCTATGTACTGGGTGACACACCGGGTTGGGCAAATGGTGGACGGGCTGGGAGTTTTGCACCGACCACGAATGATTCGGCACTGGACTTTATTCGTGCACTCAAGGATGAATTCGGATCGCGTATCGGTGCCTATGAAGTATGGAATGAAGGAAATCTGCCGAGCTACTGGATCGGATCTCAGTCTCAACTAGCGAAATTAACCAAGGGAATGAAAGATGTACTCGGTGGCACCAGCATGCTTCTGGCGGCAAGCACGGGAACGCGTGCCACACATGCATTTGTCACAAATTATGGTGATTACCTTGATGAGTTGTCCGCATTGGGATGGCCGGTGGATGGTTACACCGTGCACAGTTACCCGGTTGCAAGTGCCGGTCCGGTTGAGCGCGTCAGTGAGTTAGGTAAATTCAAAACTATGCTGGCCTTGCGTGGCGCACCGGTGAAACCGATCTGGGATACCGAACTGAATTACGGTCTTGCCGGATTGGGTCAACCTGTACGGCCAATCGATGATGCAACTGGCGCGGCCTATATTGCGCAGTCATTTATTCAGTCGATTCAGTATGGAATCGATGTGACCTACTGGTACCTGTGGACCGGGACTCGCGGAACGTACAGCCTGCTCGGCGCTCAGCTGGATCCGGCTACCCCGATTTCTAATGCCGTGTGGAATAACCTTCGGGGAATGCTGAACGGTTCACGCATGACCCGTTGTACGGAAACCGTTGATGTTGGATTCGCCTGCCAATTCGCGCCCGGTGGAGGCGCTCCCTTTACCCTCATGTGGACCCGGGCGGGAACATCGCAGGTCAATGTGAGCGGGATCGGCACGCAAGTGTGTGACTTATTGGGCAACGCATGTACGCCGGTCACGAATAGCACGGTCACCATTGGGATGCTGCCTGTTCGAGTCTCATGATTGACCCTGATCTGACCGAAATTGTTGGTGCCGATCACGTTCTGACATCACCAGATCTCATGGCGTCCTATGTCACCGACTGGACCGGGCGTTACCGGGGCGATGCCCGTGCAGTTGTTCGTCCGGGAACGGTAGAACAAGTTTCCGCGATATTGCAAGCGTGCAATATCGCTGGTGTCAGTGTTGTTCCCCAGGGAGGAAACACCGGGTTGGTGGGTGGATCTGTACCGGCTCCTGACTCGGGTGCCGTGGTGTTGTCCTTGACTCGGTTGAACCACATGGGTTCGGTGGATCCGGTCACCGGACACGTCACTGTGGGCGCAGGAGTGACCCTCGCGGCACTGCATGCCCATGCCCACGCTGCCGGTTGGACCTTCGGTGTTGACCTTGCGGCCCGCGACTCAGCAACAATCGGTGGCATGGTGGCCACCAACGCTGGCGGCATTCACGTCGTGGGAAATGGCATGATGCGCAAGCAGGTGCTTGGTATCGAAGCGGTGTTGGCAACAGGCGAAGTGATTCGCAGCATGTCCGGGTTGGCCAAGAACAACACGGGATATGACCTGACGCAATTGCTCTGCGGATCAGAAGGAACCCTTGGCGTGATCACCGAGGTGTCGCTGCAACTCATTCGCCCCCGCGACACCGAGTTGATTATGGTCGGTTGTGATTCCGTTAAAACGGCTCTGGCGATTGCCTCGCGTTTCGCAGGGCGTCTGGCTGCTGCTGAGATCATGGATCGAGGTGGACTCGATTCGGTGTCACGGGTCACCGGAATTGCTGTTCCCTTCCCCACCCCATTTCACGTGTTGGTGGAAGTAGCCGGTGGTGTCTCTGCTGAATCGTTAGAAGATTTAGAACACGCCACGCTAGCCATGGACGCACGCGATCGGGAGAACTACTGGGCGCTGCGCGAACGCATCACCGAGGCCATGGCGGTGGAGTGCACGGGAGTAAGTCACAAACTGGATATCAGTGTGCCCCTTGTAGAACTCGATTCCGTGTATCGAGAGATCACGGCGTACTTAGCGCAACCCGGTGTGCGCGATGTTGTTCTCTTCGGCCACCTGATGGATGGCAACTTTCATGTGTTCTTCACAACCGACGCTGACGGTTCGAATGAAGAAGCACTCGACACTGCAGTCCTGGAACTCGTGGCGACCCACGGCGGATCAATTTCCGCGGAGCACGGAGTTGGCCACATGAAGGCAGAGCATCTTCACCTGTCCCGCAGTTCTGCGGAAATCGCAGCCATGCGGGGGATTAAGAAAGCACTGGATCCCAAGGGAATTCTCAACCCCGGAGTGCTCCTGCCACATAGGTGACTTGGCTAACCTCGTTTGCATTTCTCCGAACAGTATTTCACTTCATTCCAAGTTTTGGCCCACGCTTTACGCCACACCATCTCGCGCCCACAACGTTCACAGGCTTTGCGGGGAAGGTCGCCCTTCTTGACATGTTTAGGCACGCGGTCATCAATCGTTAAGGAGTAACTTGGCAAGTTGTTGCGGGTCACTGACAATGTCAATGGCACCGGCTTGTTCTAGTTCATCGTGATCGCCATAACCCCAGAGAACACCAATGGAATTAATGCCATGCTCTTTAGCCCCGTGAATATCGTGGTGACGATCCCCAATCATGAGCATGCGGTGGGTATCGGGGTGCGTACCTGTTGCCTCCAGGGTGTGCTTGATCACGAGAGACTTGGAATCCCGACTGCCATCAAGGGCGGCAGCGCCAATGAATTCAAAATACTGGTCCAACTCGAAGTGCTGCAGGATTCGGGTTGCGGAGTACTCGGGCTTACTTGTGGCAGTGACCAACCGAATATTGCTTTCTTGCAATGTTCGCAAAAGTTCAGGGATACCCGAGTACACGCTGTTTTCAAACAGGCCGACATCGTGATACCGCTCCCGATATTTCTCGATCGCCTGGGTGATCTGCGAGTCGCTCATGCCGAACTGCTCCCGGAAGGTGACCGCCAGCGGCGGGCCCAAATACGTCCGCATGGTGGCACGGTCGGGGAACTCAATGCCCTGTGCTACCAGTGCATATTCAATGCAATTGAGAATCCCCGGACCCGAGTCCGTCAGGGTGCCGTCGAGGTCAAATAAAGCGACCTCTAAACCAATCCCGAAATCAAACTTTGAACGTTGTGCCATGTCTGCATCCTTTCAGGCCGAAATATGGCACGGTATGTCAGTGAGCTTGCCGCAGGTGATTGCCCACCGTGGTGCCAATGACACCGAGCCCGAGCATTCCATGGCCGCGTACCTGCGGGCCGTTGAGCAGGGAGTCAATGCGGTCGAATGCGATGTTCGCCTCACCATGGATGGCACCCTGGTCTGCGTGCACGACCGTCGAATTAATCGCACCAGTTCCGGCCGCGGCACCGTGTCCAGTCAATTTCACTCCGAACTAGACCTCAGTGACTTCAGTGGCAGCTTGGAAAACTGGATGGACTTTGAAGATCCCCGACCTGATGAAAGCCGTACCAGGCTGCTCACCCTAGAAACTCTTCTGACATTGGTTCTAGATGCATCACAAGAAATCGAGTTCGCCATTGAAACAAAACACCCGGTGCGCTACGGCAAGTATGTGGAACTTGAACTCTTTGACGTGCTCAAGCGCTACGGCCTGGCCAACTCACCTCGTGTGCGCGTCATGAGTTTTAGCAGGCGAGCGGTACAACGCTTCAAAAAACTCTCACCCGATACCAATGTTGTTTTCCTCCAAAAAAGACTGGCGCGCAAGTATCGCGACGGAACACTTCCCGAAGGCGTTGCTATTTCCGGTATTGACATTGAATACATACGCACACACCCCGAATACGTTGACCTTGTGCACCGCAAGGGAGGCAAAGTGCACGTATGGACGGTTGATTCCATGTCAGATGTTGATCTGTGTGTGGAACTCGGGGTGGAAGCAATCATTTCCAACCGGCCGGGTGAGGTGCTCGCTCACCTGAAAGTCCTCAACTAATCCCAGCAGGTAAGTTGTGCCACTATGGCAAAGAAGAGAAACCTCGCACCCGTTTCCGTGATTGAGGGGGAAGTCCCTGTAGTCGGAATGCGCGAACCGTGCCCATGTGGCTCAGGGCGCCGCTACAAGGCATGCCACGGAAAGGAAGCAGCCAAAGCGGTCGCTGCACCCAATCGTCCGTTTCAGGGGTTCGTCAGTGAGTGCGACATTGTGGCCATGCGCGAACTCGTGCCATCTGCCACCGCAGAACTCACCCTGCGCAAGGGGATAGCCGATGGTCGTAAAGTCACCCTCGCAACCGTTCTCCCCATGGCTTATCCCGCACTTGTTCGCGCAAATGGCGACATTCTGCTCGGACTGCAAATCAACACTGGCAGCGGTGATGCATCACGCGATTTAGCCAATGCGTTGCAGCGCGCACTTGAGGCGCCCCATGGCGAACCGGTCGGCATTGACCGAGTGACCACAGATTCACCATCGGCCCAAGAATTTATTGATCCCTCGGTCAAACTCGATGTCGTTGTCTATGACAACTTTGATTTCTGGGTGGAAAGTGGTGGCGAGGTCACGCAGGATGTTCAAGCATCCCTTGAGCGTGCCGGTGAATACGCCAACCCCACCAAAAAACTGACATCCATTGAAGCCGGTTACTGGACTCAAATGGGATCCAAAGAACACCTTCGCTGGATCATGTCCACACCCGAGAATGAATTGCTCAATGCACTTGCCCGGCTGCATGCGGCAGATGCAGATTCCATTGGTCCCGACACACGTCTTGTAGGAATGTTCCGTGCCCAAGGACTTGTTGTACCCGTGTGGGACGTACCACTTGGCCGCGGCGCTGAGGCCATTGAAGAACCTGCCGCAACATTTGGTGTGCGACTGCAAGAGGCGCTCGCTGAGTCAAAGCCGCTGTCAGATGCGGAGCGGCGTGCCCGGTCGGGGCTTACGACTCGTCAGGTGACGTTGCGAGATTCTTAGGATTGAGCGGAGTGGAGCTGGGACTCGTAGAGTCGGGCGGAGTTGGGTTGCGACTCGTAGATGGATCGTTTTCTACTTGGGTCTTCAGAATTTCGACCGCGGACGCTGGGGCAATCACACCGGTTCCCTTATAGCGTGGGCCAGACCACGGAGCAGGTACCGCGTCTAGGGCATTGCAGAGCTGATAAGCCGCAAATTCATAGCGCTTGCGCGAGATCGAGAACTGAATCCATGCGGTGTCAAGATCAACCTCAATTGGATAACCAGCCTCTTTGAGCATTGCCGCTGCGGAGTTGAATTCCTCGCGGGTGAGTTCAATCCCTTTGCTTTGACCAGCGCTAATGAGCTCAATTGCTTTCTGCGAGAACCCGCGGGTGGAATCTGATGTCGCCGCCATCTCCACTGCAATGGTTCCTGGCCGGTAACCGGGCATTTTTTCCATTTCGCGTTCTGAAGGATTTGGTGAGCCAAAATACTTGCCAACGAATGGAATGCGATCACGTAATTTCTTTTTCACAAACATGTTGGCATAGAGGGTTTTAAAAGTTTCGGTTCCGTGAACCACTAATTCCGAGGCAGTTGCGCGTGGGAGTGATTTTGTCAGGGATAATTGAAGGGATGCGGCATCCATGATGCACAGGGTTGATACAAGCCAGTGTCGGTACGGTGTTGCCGAGCGAATCTGAACGAGAACGGGATATGTCGTGTGGGTTAATCGAACATTGCCCATCCAGGTAATCCACACGCCAAACCTTTCGGTGGAGTCATTCAGTTGGTTGTTCAAGGCCAGGCGTGCCAAGTACTCAGGACCCCAGCTTGGCTCGCCGCCGGTCACGCTGAGCAGCGCGACATTTACTTCTCGGTCTACATAAGCGCTGTAAATGGTGGGAAGGAAACCGATCAGAAGTGCAATAACAATAGGACCTGTTGCGGCTGCCATGAATTCCAAGGCAGTGGGCTCAGCAGCTTTGGCGTTAGCAAACCCCAACGTAAATAAACTCGAACCGGATTGGCGTAATGCTTGACCGAAATTCATGCCCGCGAGTCCATAAATCCAGAGTGCGAAAGCGAAGAAGTACAACAGCAACCACACAATCAACTGACTGACAATGATCATGGGACCACTCCACGCCAGCACCGAATCTCGACCTTCATAAGTCTTGCGTCGGTAGGCAATAAATCGATGGATTCCGGTCACTGAGCGGGAGACCACATTAGCAATGGTGGAAGACAGGGAACGAGGAACAACAACGGTGCGAAGCAGGCTGACGGTGGTGACAATGAACAGAAAAATGCCAAGAAGTGTTGCGGCACTTCGGGAAAAGAGTTCAAGCACAAAGGTATTATCTATGGCATCCACATGACACATGGTGGCATGGTCTGCTCGGGCACTACGCTTCGACATATGGATCTTGATGCCCAAACCGCCACGATTGTGGCTCTCGTGGGCATTGTTGTTGGTGCCATAGGCATTGTTATTGGTGTGATTGCTCTTGCCAAACTCTCTCGGTTGCATCGTTCTTATGCGCTGCTGGAAGTTGCCGAAGGCCGCGATTCATTCCTTGATGTACTCGCCCGCACCCGTGAGGAGTTCGCTGAACTTTCCGACGATGTGAAGGGTTTGGACTATTCCGTGGGACAGGTCACTCGCGGCCTGTCCATTGCTTTGCGTCATGTTGCCGTGGTTCGCTACGACGCCCTTGACAACATGGGTGGCCGCTACTCCTTCTCGGCAGCACTTGTGGACGATTTCGGCGACGGCTTGATCATCACGAGTTTTCATGGGCGTTCCGAGACCCGCTCCTACCTCAAATCAATTGTGGGCGGCGTGTCTGAGATCGATCTGTCACCGGAAGAAAAAGAAGCGGTCACCATTGCGCTGCGAGGCGGGAAGTAATTCCCTCTAGTTTTGCTTTTGCTAGGTAAAGTTCAGCAAAAAGTTAGCCTTATCAGTCCAACTATTGATGCGATGAAGTGTGATAGACCCTGACTCGTGAACATCTCGAGAGGGTATGTGCGTGAAGTACTTTCGCTGAGGTCGGGTAATTAGCCGTGATGACAGAGATTGTTCCTGGCACGTGTCATGGGATTCAACCAGCCTTACGCAGATAAGACTCCAAAGCTTCACGAGCAAGTGCAGAGACAGTTGTCCCTTGCTTAGCTGCCTCACGTTGAGCTTTTTCTCTCACATCTTGGCTGACTCGAAATGACACTTGTGGGGATTCCTCTGACTGTCCGGTCAGGGAGGGGCGTCCAGCGCGGCGGGGAAAAAGTACATCCACGCTTGAGTAATCAACTTCAGAGTTCTCAAATTCCTCCGCTATGGCACGAGCGTCGGCCTGCGTGATGTGTGAACCGGATTTCAACTTCCATGTTTTGTGTTTCCCAGATTTGTTCACTTCAATCCTTCCCCAAGAAAACCAGTCTCGTGTTCCTGCCATGAGCGTCATTCAGTGTTATGACAGCTACAGGAAGTGCCAGGACTTCAAGGACTCTCTTTCTGCCAACTCGATGTTTGCGGGCTGGCTGGGTATGTTCCACCTTCATCACATAATATTGTCTGACAATATTTCCTCAATCAATGGGTCTTTTTAGGGTGTGGAATCTAGTTCTGTCCACAGTGGTTGGATAGGTACCAAAGGAAGAGGTGTGTGTGCGCGTTCTTGTCACCGGCGGTGCCGGGTTTATTGGTAGCCACTTTGTGCGTGAATTACTCGCTGGGTCCTATCCAGGTCTCGGAGTCATCGAGGGTGTGACGGTCTACGACAAACTCACCTACGCGGGCAACCTTGAAAACCTTGTTTCTGTCTCTGGCGATCCCCGCTACACATTTGTGCAGGGTGATATTTGCGATGGAGACCTACTGGATCAGGTGCTCCCCGGCCACGACCTCGTGGTGAACTTCGCTGCCGAGACACATGTGGATCGCTCAATTCACGGCCCCCAGGATTTTGTGGTCACAAATGTTGTTGGTACGCAAACGGTACTTGATGCGTGCTTGCGCAACAACATTCCGCGCGTGGTGCACATTGGCACCGACGAAGTGTATGGATCCATTGATGAAGGATCCTGGACAGAAAACGAACCACTGTTGCCCAACTCGCCGTACTCGGCAGCGAAAGCGGCCGCTGAATTACTGGTGCGCTCCTACTTTGTTACCTACGGATTAAACGTGTCCTCGACCCGGTGCTCGAATAATTACGGCCCCTATCAATTCCCAGAGAAAGTCATTCCCCTCTTCGTCACGAACCTCATTGACGGCAAGAAAGTTCCGCTTTATGGCGACGGGCTCAATGTCCGCGATTGGCTGCATGTGGATGATCACTGTCGCGGCATTGCACTGGTAGCCGAAAAAGGTGAAGCGGGCCAGGCCTACAACATTGGTGGTGGCCTGGAACTCAATAACAAGGAATTAACCGAGCAGGTGCTCGCGGCCATGGGTGCGGATTGGTCCATGGTCCAACCGGTTGAAGACCGAAAAGGACATGATCGCCGTTACTCGGTTAATGACTCCAAGTTGCGCGCCATGGGATACGCGCCACAACACAAATTCGCCGATGGACTTACCGAAACCATTCAGTGGTACAAGGACAATGAAGCTTGGTGGCGGCCGTTGCAGGCAAAGGCTGCGATCAAGTAAACGCTATGGTGAGTAATCATTCATGAAAGTTCTTGTCACCGGCAGCAATGGGCAACTGGGTTCCGAACTGGTCAGCCGCTACGCGGATCGGCCAATGGACACCGTATTTGTGGGCGATTTACCTGACCTCGACATCACCTCACTCGAATCAGTTGCCGCGCTCTTTGACGAAATAACCCCCGATGTCGTGATTAACTGCGCCGCGTGGACCGCGGTCGATGCCGCCGAAGAAAATGAACGCGGTGCTTACGCGGTAAATGCCGAAGGTCCTGCGGTACTTGCGGCGCAATGCGCCCGAGTCGGTGCCCGTCTGGTGCATATTTCTACCGATTATGTGTTTGCAGGAGATGCCACCGAGCCTTACCAAGAAAATGATCACGCTGAGCCGGTCACGGCTTATGGTCGCACCAAACTTGCGGGCGAAAAATATGTACAGGAAATCCTTCCCGATAATCACCTGATTGTTCGCACAGCGTGGCTTTACGGAGTGAACGGCCAGAACTTTGTGAAGACAATCATTGCTGCACTCGAACAGCGCGATGTCTTAACCGTGGTGACCGATCAGGTGGGCCAACCCACATACGCCGGCGATTTAGCAGATGCAATCGTCGATTTGATTGACATACCCGGAGCGCGGGGAATTTTCCACGCCACCAATAGTGGAGTAGCATCTTGGTTCGAATTCGCCCGACAGATTGTGGCGGAAATTGGTGGAGATCCCGAACGAATCCTGCCCACGGATTCATCTAGCTTTGTGCGCTTAGCGCCACGGCCGCCCTATTCCGTATTGGGTCACGGGCGTTGGGCTGAAATTGGAATGCAACCAATGCGCGACTGGCGAAGTGCATTACATGAAGCAATGCCCAAAATTACTTCAGCAATCGATTAATCCACGCCTGCACGTTGTCCATGGTTTCCTGATTTGCCTCACCAATTTTTCTGATAAGCCTCTCTTGGGAGATCGCCTTTAACTGTTCCGTCATGGCATAGGTATCTTTGTTGAGAGTTGTATAGCCCTCTATAAAAACATGGTTCAACCAATTTCTGTTTCGCGTTGTACAGGGTATGACTAATGTCATGGTATCAACGAGCTCCGCGAAGTAATCACTTGAAACTATGAGTGCCGGCCGGATTCCACGCTTTTCGCGGCCTATCCCCTTTCCAAGGTCAACCCACCAAAGTTCACCGGTCTTCATTTTTCCCAAATCGCTTGGCAAGTTCGGGGTCGCGCTCTAAAAGTGCGTTCCATTCCTCGTCCCATTCGCCGGCATACTCTTCAAGACCGTCGGCGATAACGGAGTCCCACTCGAATACCTCTGCGTGGTATTCCTTCATGACTTCGGGGGGAGTCTCCTTGATTCGCCTTTTCGCTTCAGCCAGAATCTTTCGCTCTAAGTGTTCCTGGAGTAGGGATTCGATCAGACTGCCGGCCGTTTTCCCCTCAGCGCGGGCAACCTCCATGAGTTGATCGCGCAGGGCGGATTTTTACGGGGGAAAGAGATCCTTAAAGGGGAATGGAATTCAAGATCTGAGCTACCCCGATACCGGGTTCAGGTGCGGTCATCAGGTTGGCATGCGTCGCAACTTTGGATGGTGCACTGCCCATGGCCACACCTAGACCCGCCCAATCGAGCATCTCCACGTCATTCCAACTATCACCAATGGCAATCGTCTTAGTGGGATCAACATTGCGACGGGCGCACAGCTCCTTCAACATATTGGCTTTATTGGTGCCAAAGGGGCCAACATCCATCCAGGCGACATCGTCAATACCAAATACCACCGAGTGAAAACCAAGTGATTGGGCAACTTCGGCAAAGTTAATTGTTCGGTGGCTTCCATTGCGAACCACCAATCGGACAACCGGTTCCTTGGTCAAGTCTTCGATGGGGACCTGGCGAATACTGAGTCCGAGGGGCCCGGTGTCAAAGAGGTGTGTGGTGAGGAATTCACCGTGCAGGTCCTCGACCGCGAAGACAGCATCAGGGATAAGTTCCATTAACTTATTGAGTGCATCGGTGGGATCGAAAGTTATAGCTTCAATTGTTTTGCGCGTTTCCACGAGAGAAAGTACACAACCATTGCTGGTGACAACGAGATCTTCAACGCCAACCGCGCGAGCAATGGGGAAGGTGGTGCTGCTGGATCGACCTGTGGCCAGCGTGACCCTAATACCCGCTTCCTGAACGCGCTCAATGGCGTCAACAACAACTCCGGGCACTCTGCCGGTGTGTTCCACAAGAGTGTCGTCAATATCGAGGGCAATAAGTTCAGGGTGCCAGTCAATGGGAAGCGGTTCACCGAGTTGGTGAACGGGGACAGGTGATTCGGAACGACGGTCGGGGATAGTGAATGTCATGAAGCACCCGGAGCCGTGAACTGAGTTGATCCGCCCAAATAAGGGCGCAGTGCTGCAGGGATGTTCACACTGCCGTCAGCATTCTGGTGATTTTCCAGGATCGCCACGATTATGCGCGGCATGGCACACAGAGTGCCGTTTAATGTTGCTAAAGGTTTGGTGCCGGAGTCATCGCGCATGCGAATCTTGAGCCGGCGAGCTTGGAACTCGGTGGTATTGGAAGTTGACGTCACTTCACGGAACTTACCTTGTGTGGGAATCCACGCCTCGATATCAAACTTGCGTGCCGCACTCGAACCAAGATCACCCGTGGCGACATCAATGACCCGGTACGGAATCTCGAGGGCATCAATAAAATCTTTCTCCCACTGCAGGAGACGCTCATGTTCTGCTTCAGCATCAGCAGGATCGCAGTACACAAACATTTCCACCTTGTCGAACTGATGCACCCGAATAATCCCGGTGGTGTCACGGCCAGAGGCCCCCGCTTCACGACGGAAACAACTTGACCACCCAGCGTAACGCAATGGCAGATCCTGAGCAGGAATGATTTCATCTGAGTGGTAGGCAGCAAGAGGAACTTCACTGGTGCCCACCAGATACATGTCATCTGATTCAATGCGATATACGTTCTCAGCGGCCTGACCGAGGAACCCGGTTCCTTCCATGGCTTGCGGCAGAACAAGTGCAGGTGTGATCATGGGAGTAAAACCATTGGCTTGTGCCTGTGACATGGCGAGGTTGAGGAGTGCGAACTCGAGCATGGCGCCCTGACCGGTCAGAAAGAAAAAACGAGACCCAGAAACTTTGGCACCGCGCTCGGTGTCAATTGCTTTGATTCCCTGGCCAATTATCAGGTGATCTTTGGGTTCAAATCCTTCGGCGGCGAAGTCACGTGGGGTTCCGACCTCTTCACGAACAACAAAGTCATCTTCACCGCCAACGGGGCAACGCAAGTCCACCAGATTGGACACCTGCAACCAGAGGTTATCGACCTCTTGGGCTTGGGTATCGGCCTTTTGCTCGGCGGCCTTGACCGTAGCGGCCAGAGCGGTTGCTTTCTCCATCAGTTGATCAACCTGCTGCTGAAGTTCCGGGCTGGGGTTCTTTTTCAATTGTCCCTGCAGCGGACCAATTTCCTTGCTCAAAATCTTCTGGGAATTGCGCAGGTCATCGAAAAATTGTTGATCTTGTCGGGCGGCGATATCCGCGGCAACCAGTTGATCGACGAGTGTGGGGTCTTCGCCGCGACGGCGCTGGGATTCACGAATGACCTCGGGGTCGTTACGAAGGATGTGGGGGTCAATCACCCCCTAAACCTACCGTGACAGCCCCTTAGGGAATCCGGGCTGGCGCTGGAACATCTTCATGTGGCATTATTTCTCCACTTTGCCTCGGCGACCGGTCCGGAGGCATCCTGTGTGAGAGGACCTTCATTGGACTACAACTGGTTGACACCGAAAGCTCAAGCCCGACCCGCAGGGGAGAAAGGCTGGGGCTCGTTCGTCACAGAACGCATTTCCCAAGGTGAAACCGTGGCTGGATTCGGCGGCTGGGTTATTGACCGCGCAACACTCGCGGGCATGACCGAAGACCGTCAAGGTCGTTCCATTCAGATTGACCATGACCTGTACCTCGTGTCGAGTGATACCCCGGAACCCGGTGACATGCTCAATCATTCCTGCGAACCCAATTGCGGTTTAGTGGGATCGCAGGTCCTTGTTGCCATGCGCGATATTGAAGCGGGCGAAGAACTCTCATTTGACTATGCAATGTGCGACGCATCTGATTACGATGAATTCACCTGCCTGTGTGAACAACCCACCTGCCGTGAAGTTGTGACCGGAATGGATTGGCGCAAGCCTGAACTCCAGGTCAAATACGCAGGCTATTTTTCACCGTATTTGATTCGCCGTATCGCAGCGCTTGTTTAATTAACTCACGTAATTAATTAACGCACCTGCAAAATAATTTTTCCGGTGATCTCGCCGTTCTCAATCAGTTGTTGGGCAGCGGGTGCTTGTTCAATCGGCATGACGCGATCGATGACCTGCTTTACCGTGCCATCGGTGATCCACGGCCACACAACTTTTTCCACTTCACGGCAAATCGCTGACTTTTCATTGTCAGGGCGTGCACGCAATGATGTGGCTGAGATCGTCACGTTTTTGCGTAGAGCTTGGGCAATATTGAATTCAGCGGTGATGCCACCCTGCATGCCAATGATCACCATGCGGCCATTGCGCTTGAGTGCGTCGATATTTCTTTCCAAGTAACTGGCACCCATGTTGTCGAGGATCGTGTCGACCCCACCCAGTGCACTATTTACCCTCTCAACAAAGTCTTCATCCTTGTAATTGATCAATAGGTCGGCGCCGAGTGATGCGCACGTATTGAGCTTTGCCTTACTACCCGCGGTCACCGCAACCTTGGCGCCCATTGCTTTAGCCACCTGAATTGCCATGGTTCCCACACCGGAACCTCCGCCATGAATCAAAATGGATTCACCCTGGCGAAGGTTCAATACGTTTTTGAGATTGCTCCACACCGTGCAAGCGACTTCGGGTAACCCGGCCGCATCAATCAGGCTCACACCCTCGGGGACGCTCATGACCTGACCCACCGGGACAGCCACTTTCTGTGCGTATCCGCCGCCGGAAAGCAGAGCCGTGACTCGCTCGCCAATGCGATCCAAAGTGAGCGCTGCGCCCACGCTGACGATTGTGCCGGAACACTCCAGACCAAGGACGTCTGTCACGCCGGGGGGAGGTGGATACTTACCTTCGCGCTGCAAAATATCTGCGCGGTTGACCGCGGTGGCACTGACATCAATGATTACTTCACCGGGTGCGGGGTGCGGGTCAGCAACCTTGGACCATTCGAGTGAATCTGGACCACCATATTCCTTCTGGGTGATTGCATACATGGTTGATCCTTCCGTTGAATAAGATCTGTCGCTATTTCTGCGGTTGTTCGGGTTGGTCATCTTCGCGGTTGTACTTAATCACCACGAGATGATCACCGCGCTCTAGTAAACGAATGCTTTCCGAATAGAACCGGTGGGTAACACCGTTGCGAATAACCGCCAACACAATTTGTCCGTTGACGTCGAGTTCATTGGGAGAGAGCCCGAGTTCATCTTTATTGATCTCGCGTTCGGTGACTTCAAGACCACGGGAAGAATCCAGAAGATCTTCCATGAGGGCACCCGCCTCAGAACTAATGACTGACAGACCCATGAGGCGGCCAGCAGATTCAGCGGTAGGAATAACGCTATTGGCACCGGATTGACGCAAAATATCTGCGTTCTGCGACTCACGCACGGCTGCAATGATCCGACACTCAGGTTTGGCCAATCGGCGAGCGGTCAGCGTGACAAGCACGCTGGTGTCATCTTCATCGGTCGCGATAATAATTTGACCGGCCTTTTCAATGGAAACATCGCGCAGCACTTCCTCACTGCGAGCGTCACCGTTGATGGCAACAAGGCCATCGCGTGTTGCCTGTTCACAGGACTCATGGTCAGGGGACACCACAATAATCGTGTTTTTGTCGTAGCCCGCATCGACGAGTGCGCGGCCTGCGCTGCGGCCCTTCACTCCGTAGCCAATGATGATGGTGTGATTCTGCACGTGCTTCCTCCAATTTCGGGAGCGAATTTCATTGCGAGTCTTACGGGTCAACACTTCAATGGTTGTGCCAATCAGAACGATCAGGAAGAGAAAACGCAACGGGGTAATCACTAAAATGTTGACCAATCTCGATGACTCGCATACGGGAACAATGTCACCGTAGCCGGTGGTTGAGAGTGACACGGTCGCGTAATAGAGGGCATCGGCCCATGAAATAGGGCCGTCCATTCCAGAGTCGCGATAGCAGTCCTGTTCTACGTACACAATGGTGGCGGTGAGAAACAGGGCGAAAATGGCAACGGCGATTCTGACGGCAATATTGGTGAAGGGGCTCATGCGGCGCCCGGCGAACATCAGGGTGCGCTGAATGCCTCCACCGGTCCGGTCATCGAGTAGCTGGTTATCAGCTGGGCGAGGGCGCCCACTGCGAGTGGGTCGGCTGGTGCGTTTACTACTGGGCATGTTCTCGAGCCATCAAGATTCCCACAACTCCAATTTTCAGCATCATCTATCTGATAGATCTCACACGCAATCATGCCAGCCCGACTCGCTAAATCATGTACCCGTCACGCTGATGGTGGGAACAACATCGCCCGGAGCCCCTAATCCCGGGGGAATAACCGCGAAATCGGTGGCCTGCGCCCAGCCAGCCAAGCCGGCGGGGCCGTGACGGGGCAGCGGTGTTGCGGTTCGACCCGCAGCGGTTTTCTGTACCGCCACCGGAACGATTGTGGTGTCTTCGGCGTAATCCGGCAGCGGCGCTTCTTCAATGAGAACCGCTGTTGATGTACTTTCTTGCCACTTCGCGCCGCGCAACCCAGCAATCAAGGGCGGAGCAACGGTGAGTAATGCCGCGAGAGCATTTCGCGGGTCACCGGGAAGGCCTAGGAGTAAGCGACCATCCGGGAGTCGAGCCAATAACACTTGAGCACCGGGAGTCATGGTGACGCCATCGATTAACCAGTGGGCAGCAAGGTCACGCAATACATTGCGCAGCAGGTTATTGCCCCCGGGTGCTGTTGAGCCGGTAGTGATAATGACATCCGCCGTTGAATCATCGATCTCTTGTAACAACAAATCACGTGTCTCCGGAGCGCGCACGGGCGGATTGCCGCGACCCCCAAGGACTCCGACAAATGCGGGAACAGTTAAACCCAGGGAGTCACGAACTCGACCACCACGCGGAACACCGCGATCCAGTAGGGAGCCACCGATAACAAGTGTTGTCACAACGGGTGGGCGACAAATGGTGATCTGGTCATGGCCTGCTGCGGCAGCGAGTGAAATTACCTGGGGAGTAATCAAGGTGTCAGCGGAAACCAACTCCCGCCCAGCCGTTGCAATTGCAGCCTGCCGAATAATTCCTGCCCCAAAATCAGGGCGCGCATTTTCGTCGGGGGTGCCGTTGAGTGCATCGCGGGCAATCAACGTCTCGCCATTGACCTCACCTGATGTGTTCTTCTCCACAACAGCCTGAGTGACTGCAAGCACCGCGTCGGTGTGTGGTGGAATCGGTTCAAGTGAGCGAACCTTGACCGCGTAATGCGGTGACAGAGCAACGTCGGGCGCCAACTCGGTGATGGTCCACGGACCGGCAGCGCACACCGCAAAGCCGTCGAATTCGGCGACATCGGTACTGGGTTCATCTACCAAACTCAACAGGGGTTCGCCAAGAAGTGAACCACTTGCTTCATCAAGACGTGCTCGTGCGAATGGAAGTGGCCGACCGGCGGAATATGCAATGAGTCGCGCCTGAGACCACCCGAGTAGGCCGTCAAGACCTAATGCAGAGTTGTCCATGCCCGCCCCAACCTGTTGCAGTTACACACCTAGTTCCGTCATGAGCGCCCGAATGTCTTCAACGCTGAGCCATTGGTCATTTGTATCGGAAGAGTAGGAGAAGCCATCGGGGACAATCTCTCCCGTTGGATCAATGAAACCCCACTCGGCGAGAGTGGGTGGAACGATGTACCGAGTTGGTTGGGCGAAAGTGCGGCGCGCGTCTTCAGCGGAAATCATTTCTTCATGTAACTTCTCACCCGGTCGAATACCGATTTCAACCAGAGGTGCACCGGGTGCAATTGCTTCCGCCAAATCAGTCACTTTCATGCTGGGAATTCGAGGAACGTACAGCTCACCGCCGTTCATGTCGGCGAAGCTTTGCACAACGAAATCAACCGCCTGTGGCAAAGTGATCCAGAATCGGGTCATGCGCATGTCAGTGATGGGTAGTGGCTCACCCTTTTGTGCCAAGTCGCGGAAAAAGGGAATCACGGAACCACGGCTGCCCATGACATTGCCGTACCGAACCACAGCGAATTTGGTGCCCGCATTCGTTGAATAGTTATTACTTGAAATAAACAATTTGTCCGCGGTTAACTTTGTGGCGCCATATAAATTGATAGGAGATGACGCTTTGTCGGTGGAAAGGGCAACAACTTTTTTCACACCGGCCTGCATAGAAGCGCGAATCACGTTCTCTGAACCCAGCACGTTTGTTTTGATGTATTCCATGGGGTTGTACTCAGCCGTGTCCACCTGCTTCAAGGCAGCGGCATGCACAACGTGGTCAACACCGTGAAGGGCGATTACTAAACGGTCGTAATCTCGAATATCGCCTAAAAAGAATCGAACTCGATCGTCGGTGCCCCACTCCTGCTTCATTTCATACTGTTTGAGTTCGTCGCGGGAGAAGATCACCACGCGGCGTGGGTCGTGGTTGTTGAGAACCGTGCGGAGGAATTCCTTGCCAAATGAGCCGGTACCACCGGTAATCAGGATCGAAGAATCCTTCAAGGGTGACACCGATGACATGTGATCCTCCTGCTGAGCGGGTACCGCTGGGTTAAAACCCTCCGCGAGCCTATCGGCTGGTGGGTCTTCTACCGATGCATGCCCGTCTCTGATTTATCCTGTAAGTATGGTCAATGACTCTGGGATCAAGGACTTTAAGATCACGCCCTGTCCGGTATGTGGAACCAAGAATCGCGTACCGGTGAGCAGTAAAGGAACTCCACGCTGCGCATCCTGTAAAAAGTCACTGCCCTGGATAGCAGATGCCACGGATGCATCCCTGATTGGAGCGCTGGACACCCACAAATTGGTTCTCATTGATTTATGGGCTCCGTGGTGTGGACCGTGTCGCATGGTGGCACCCGTCCTCGAGAAGTTGGCTGCACGGTACGCGGGGTCGTTGAAGGTGGTAAAAATCAACGTTGATGACAACCCACGCTCTGCTGCACAGTACGACGCTCGTTCCATCCCGACCCTTGTCATGGTCAAAGATGGGAAAGTGGTGGATCGAGTAGTTGGCGCACAGCCGGAGCCAGCGCTCGCCGCTAAAATTGAGCCACTCCTTTAATTTTTCTCTATTCCCGCAGTGATATTGCATGTTGGGCCATTGCGTTGAGAACGACTATATGCTCCGCATGTGACCACCGCTGCTGACGTTGTCATCATTGGAGCGGGAGTTGTGGGCTTGGCGTTGGCAGATTCCTGGCTGGCGCGTCACCCGCGCGACAGCGTGATTCTGATTGACAAGGAATCCTCATTGGGCATGCACGCATCTGGCCGTAATAGTGGAGTTATACATGCGGGGTTCTACTATGCACCCGACTCGCTAAAGGCCAAATTGACCCGGGATGGCAATCGGCTACTTAAGGAATTTTGTTCAGAGCGGGATGTCCCGGTGCGCGAAACGGGAAAAGTGGTTGTCACAGCCTCAGCTAACCAGTTGCCCGCACTTGAACAACTTTTTCAGCGAGGACAAGCAAACGGTGTCAAGTTGGAGAAGATTGATGAAGCTCAACTATTTGAATTGGAACCATTAGCTCGTACGCATGAGCAGGCCCTTTGGTCGCCCACGACTGCGGTTGCTGATCCAGTGAAGGTGGTACAGGCCCTGGCCCAACGAGTTGTTGAACGCGGTGGCGTGCTCAGACTGGGCAAGTCAGTAGTTGGAGTCACATCGGGAAAAGTCTTCTTGAGTGACTCAGAGACCATTTCCTTCGGACACTTGATTAATGCCGCGGGACTTTATGCCGACACTATTGCTCACTGGTGTGGGGTTGGTCTGGAATACAAAATGTTGCCGTTTAAAGGTTTGTATTGGTACGGCAATTGGGAACCAGGTCGATTAAAGCGACATGTGTATCCGGTTCCAGATCCACGAAACCCCTTCTTGGGTACTCACGTCACCGTGACTGTGGACGGGCGTGCAAAGGTGGGACCCACAGCAATTCCCTCACTCTGGCGTGAGGATTACGGTGGAGTGGCAAATTTCTCTGCAGCTGAAATGGCCAAAATCGTACGCTTGTACCCGGGTTTTATCTCGAGTAAGCACCACAATGTGTGGAACTTGATGAGGACTGAAGTACCAAAATATTCGAGGAGAAAGCTCCTGGCGGAAGCCTCTCGATTGGTGCCGTCCGTGACCCGTCAGGACTTTTATGACAAAGGGCGCCCGGGAGTGAGGGCGCAACTGATACATGTACCCACAGGTCGACTTGAAATGGATTTTGTTGTCCAGCAAGGCGAATGTTCGACCCACCTACTCAATGCGGTATCTCCAGCATGGACTAGTTCCTTAGCCGTCGCCGATCACGTGGTTACCGGTATCGAAGCGGGGAACATTCTCGATAAATAGGTGAAGTGCAGATGAGAGGACCTCTTTTTGTGTC
This sequence comes from Candidatus Nanopelagicales bacterium, assembly GCA_018402075.1. The sequence continues at coordinate 126,236 of JAGYJP010000004.1, forward strand.
GCGGTCGTATTTGAGGGGACTTGTCAGGCACAGTATGGTTATGGTTAATAGTCAATTACTGGGCTAAAAATCTACAAGCATTGAGTCTTTGAGTCAGGATGGTCGTATATACATGATGCGCACGGTCATGGTTGTTGAAGATGACGATGCAATCCGTATGGTGCTTCGCACCAACCTTGAAGACGAAGGGTATCGAGTACTCGAGGCGGTCACCGCTGAACAAGGTTTGGTGATTGTTCAGGACGAGCAACCGGATGTTGTGCTCGTTGACCTGCGGCTTCCGGGAATCCATGGGCTGGATCTGGTTCGTTCCCTTCGAGCCACGAGTTCTGTGCCGATCATTATTGTGACCGCACAGACAGATAGCCACGATGTCGTAGCAGGCTTGGAGGCCGGTGCTGACGATTATGTGACCAAACCATTTGTGGCCAAGGAACTCATGGCACGTATTCGCACCCAACTACGCCGAGCAAATAGTGAAGATGAAGTACAAGAGGGGTTGGTCTGTGGGCCAATCGAGTTGCGCATGGATATTGCAGAAGTTGTCCGCAATGGGCAAGTGATTCCGGTATCACGCATCGAGTTTTATGTTCTCGCCGAACTTATTGGAGCTCAAGGCAAAGTATTGAGTCGTGACCACCTACTTCGCAAAGTATGGGGCTACGGCAATGCAGGCGATGGCCGAGTCGTGGACAACTTGATTTACCGGTTGCGAAATAAAATCGAAGAGGATCCGGCGAATCCGGAACTCCTTCTTACCGTGCGGGGTTTCGGCTACCGAATGAAGTCCTAAATGCGGTTTGGACTCCGCACACGAGTCGCGCTGGCATTTGGATTGCTATCGCTCGTTATTGCGGGCGCTGTTGCTGGAGCAACATATTCCGTAGCCCGCTGGTACTTGCTCAGCCAACGAGAAGATGCGGCAATTACTAGGGCGGTTCTTGACTCACGCGCCGCAAGCGCCGCCCTATCCGCAGGTCTTGGCCCCCTGGAGGCACTTGCTCAGATTCCCTCCGTGGGAACTTCTCAGCCCATGATTCAAGTCTCGGGTACGTGGTACACATCGGGTGTCACCGTCCCACCTGATGCACTACCCACCAGCCTGCTTGCTGTCACGGCTAGTGATGGTGGGGCGCAGCAACGCACCGCAATAGGCGATGAAGAATATTTAATCGTTGCCGTCCAGTTACCCACCGGCATTTACGTCGAAGTGTTTCTATTGCGCGACCTTGATTTGATTCTCACCATTGGTGGCTGGTTATTGGCGCTCCAAACACTCGCAGCGGGTCTTGTGGGTGTGCTCATCGGTCGGTATGCGTTTGGTCGAATAATTCGTCCACTGTTTCGGTTGGGTGCGGGTGCGCGCCGAATTGCCGGCGGTGATTTGTCCACCCGAATCCCACTCACCAAAGATCCCGATCTGGATCCCATTGCGGCATCCTTTAACGGAATGGCAGAGTCGGTGCAGTCACGTATTCAACGCGAACAGAGATTCAGCGCCAACGTTTCCCATGAATTGCGTTCGCCTTTAACCGCCGTGGTGGGCACGGTAGATCTTTTGGATAAGTACGTGGACAGACTTCCAGAACGTGAGCAGGGACTTATTTCCACATTACAAACCCAAACAGCACGCATGTCCCAAATGTTGATCGACCTGCTGGAAATCAGCCGCATTGGCAACGACGATCCACCATTGCTGGAATCGGTGGACGTGCGAACCCTGTGTCTTGATGCCATTCATGTGCGCAACTTGCCAGAAGATCTTGTCATCGGTTCATCTCAAGTGATCCGAACCGACACGAGGCGATTTGAACGAATCGTGGGCAACTTGATTGACAACGCCAACAGACACGGAGGCGGAGTTACCGCGGTGCGTATTGAACAGATGTGGATTCCCGAAAGAGGGTTGTGTCCGAGTATGCGTGGAGGACAACGGTCCAGGAATAGCCTCGAGTGAGGTTGACCGGTTATTTGAGCCATTCACTCGAGGGGAAGATGCCAAGAAGACTTCTGGTGCGGGGCTAGGATTAGCGATCGCATTTGAACAGGCGCATCTATTGGGCATTCAAGTAAGTATTGAGTCACCGGACGGTGGCGGTGCGCGCTTTGTGATTGAGATACCGGCCTCACTCACCGATGAACTCCCAGCGGAGCTAGCGGAAGAGGGCTTCTGATGAACAGATGTTGGGGCAACAGAATGCGGCGCGCACGCTGTGTTGTGCTCTGGTCAGGAACCGCCGTCCTGTGCCTTGCACTCATTTCCTGTGGTGTGCCCACGCAAGACACCGCACAACCTTTGCCCACCGAAGTTATTGCCCCGCCAGCAATTCCGGCAACACCTTCTCCCAGTCCGAGTGTGACCCCCGAGCAAACGAATTCCCCAGAACCAACTCAATCGGTGAATGTCCTTGTTGGTCTTTGGTTTGCCGGCGATACCGGATTGGTTCGGGTGCCCACTGAGGTTGTTCCACCGGACAGTGAACAAGCGATTCTCGCCGGGTTGGTTGCGGGTCCGCCAGAGAATCAACAATTGCGCACAGTCGTGGTGGACCCATTAACTGGTAATCCCCTTGTTTCTGTTTTTGAAGGTGAACCGGTGATCGTGGAACCGGGTGCCTCAGTGTTTATTGCGCTGTCACCTGAGTTCGCTGCTCTGCCACCGAATGAACAGGTCCTTGTCTTGGGTCAGGTGGTGGTAAGTATTTCTGGTGCAGGTCTCGGTGCGGTGGAGTTTGTTGATTCCGCGGGTTCACCGGTGGCGGTTCCGCTCCCTGATGGGCGATTACTGGATCGCCCAGCAACAACAACTGATTACATTTCACTCGCTGCACAGTAGTAACACTGGGCATGTGTCTGGTCTTAAGCCGGTAGCAAGCGACCCATGCCGGTGTAACTGCGACCCCACCATGAACCGCTAATGGGGCTGACGCGCACATGCTCACCCGCTCTTGGCGCATCGATCATTTTTCCGTTGCCAATGTAAATGCCCACGTGGTGAGCACCTTTTTCGAAAAAGAATACGAGGTCGCCGGGTTGTGCGTCCTTCTTCTTAATTTTGCGAGTTTGCTTGTATTGAGCTTTTGAGTAATGGGGGAGAGTCTTTCCTGTCACCTTTTTGTACACATAACGCACAAACCCCGAGCAATCAAAAGCATTGGGACCGGAGTGACCGGCGCGATAAGGATCACCGATCTGAGCCTTTGCCGTCTTTACAATTTTAGTGCGAACGATTCGGACTTTATGCTTCTTTTCGGCAACGCGATTGAATCGACCTTGTCGCACGTTTTCATTCTTCATGGATATCAGGGCGCGAATTTTCATTTCGGTGGGCATGCCCACGAGTATGGGAGTTTGGCCAATTGTCTCGATCTCGCGAGTTGGTTCAGCGGCATTCGCGGTGGCAACCCAACCGCTCACACCCAGTGTGGTCATCAGGGATGCAAGGAGGAGAGCCATGAAGACTGTGAACGAATGGCCATGGTCCGTGCCCGAACCCAGGGAAGCAGGCTCGGTCGAATTTCCGTTGTCGTGCACCAGCATCTGATCTCCTCGTGCCCCGCCAAGATCGGCAGAGTCGGTAGGTCGTCTTTCGGGTGGGTTTTCTTTCGGGTGGGTTTTCTTTTCGGTAGGAAGGGGACGCTAAACGGCCGCAGAAGATAACGGAAATGTAACGACCGAAATACGGACACGTTTGCGACACGTCTGTGACATAAGTCACCGGTCGCCCCTCATTGAGGTAAACAGCCCTGCGACCCTTAAATTCAGGGTCCCCCACGGGTAGGCTCGGCTCTCGTGAGTGACTCGCGCAGCGTGGTGGCCAAGGGTCTGATCTTTGTGGGCGCAGCCACGTTGGTGGGCAATGGCTCCGCATATCTGCTGAGCATGATCTCGGCCCGGATCCTCAACCAGGCCGACTTTGGTGCCCTGGGAGCACTCCTCGGGCTCCTGGTGATTATTGCGACCCTAGGCATCTCCACGCAGGCGCTCACCGCCCGCCGAGTATCTACCGCCACCGTAGCGAATAGATCCGAAGTCGAGGGCCAAGCAATCCGGCTCTCCATATTTGTCGGTGCCGCGATCGTCGTTGGCGCATTTATCTTGGCGTGGCCGGTAAGCACGATTTTCGCGATCCCGGTCGTGGCCGTTATCACCGGCATCTCCTCACTGGCTTTCGTGGTGGTCGGGTCGGCATCCATGGGAATTGCCCAAGGTCGCGAGGAACACATCAAGTTGTCCATGGCATTTATTGCCAACGGAGTTGGCCGTGCCGTCGGCGGCATCATTGGCGTGGTCGTTTTACAGAGCGTCACGGGTGTGGGAATTGGAATTCTGATCGGTTGTGCCGTCGGTGCAGTAATTAGCTATCAATTAATCTGTCCCCGCACCTTCAGTTCCAAATTGCGCGATGGCATTGGCATTGAATTCGGCCACGTGGCGCACGCTCTCATTGTGCTCTTCACCCTCACCAACATTGACGTTCTCCTGGCTCGAATCTTTTTGACCGAAGACCTTTCGGGTGAATACTCCGTGGGGGTTCTTTTGGCAAAAATCGCATTCTTTCTACCCAATGCGATCATCATTGTGTTGTTCCCCAAGATGAGCGCGGGAGATTCCACCCGGGCGGTGTACATCGCAACAGGGCTCACCGCACTTCTGGGACTGGTCATCACACTCGTCAGTGTCTTCGCAGGAAACTTGGTCATTGGAATTCTTGGCGGCTCCCAATACAAAGGCCTCGGATCTGAAGCTTGGCTCTTTGCCCTGGAAGGCTCCGCTTTCGCACTCGTACAAGTCCTTCTTTATGCACGTCTTGCCGCTCAAGACAGGCGGGCAGTCCTCGCAGTGTGGGGGGCGCTTGCGGTGCTCGTCACCGTTGTTGCAGTGTGGCGCCACGACACCGTCGCTGAAATCGTGACCACCGTGGTTGTCGTGTCACTCATACTCACCGTTGTTGGACTACTACTGGATCGCCGAAATGCGGGGAAAGTCGATATTCCCATTGAAGCCGCTGAGTAAGAGCGAACTAAATCTCGAGTTTTCCGCGCAAAATACTGTCAGTACTGTGCGATGTATCTCCATCAAAATGTTCAAGTGAAACATCCACAACAGGGAATTGATTGAGATCCAAACCAGCAGGTAGAGGGAATGTGCCGCCCTCAGATGAATCCAACATGCCTACCGACACCATGGACTGTGCATCGGGTGCAAGTAACCACACTTCGTAGTAGCCATCAGTTGCCGGCAAACCGGAAGCTTGAACAACGAGAACATCTTTGCCGTTCACCTGTTGCACAACCGCCCGGGCAGGCTGCTCGACATCGCGGAGCGGCTCCAAACTTGCCTGCGCAATCACGCTCGGTGCTGGTGTGTTCGTGGTGGATTGCATGGCAACGAAAGTTGCCAGACCGCCAATCACCACACCAACACTCGCAGCGAGTGCGAACCAGCCCGCGCTTCGCTTGCTGCGGGCGGAAGCAACTGGACTTATTGCAAGAGTGTCAGCAGCAATCGCTTGCTCAATACCCTGCCACACCGTGGCGGGTGGCGCTGTTGGTCGGTCGGCGTCGGTGATGGATCGCGCGGAGGCAACAACGCTGCGGAATTCATCCAACTCACTTTGGCATTTGGGGCACTGCGCAATGTGATCGTTGTCAATGGGCGTGGCACCTTCGCCGAGTGCGATCAGGGCAATTGTGTCGGAATCAAGATGTGACACTTGCGGCCTCCAATCTGTGTTTAAGTCGATCTAATGAACGTCGAATATGGCTTTTGACTGTTCCGAGTGGTAAGTCGAGAACACTAGCGATTTGAGCGTGCGTGAGGTCGTTAAAAAACGCGAGTTCCATGATTTTTTGTTGTGGATCACCCAATCGTGCAAGCTCGTCAGCTAACACAACCCGGTCGACGGTGGTGTTCACGGTGTCTTCCATGGTGCCCAGGTCGATTTCTGAGTAAGCGGTCTCCTTGCGGGCCTTGGATCCGAAGTGGTCCGCAATCTTTCGACGACAAATGCCGATCAACCAGCCAGGCAAATTCCCCGCGTTCATGTCGAACCCCTCCCTTCCTTTCCACGCCGAAATAAAAACTAGTTGAGTGATGTCCGCAGCATCCTCCTTATTCCCCATGGATCGCAAGGCAATGGTGAACACTAATGAGGACCATCGTTCATAGATATCACGAAGAACGGTGTCGTCACCCAGAGTGAATCGGGTGGCGAGTGCTTCGTCGGCAAGGTCCTTCACGGTGAAGCCAAGCCGGTACTGTTCTGGAGCAGTTGTCGCGGTTTCATTGGGTCTAGTGTGCATCATGCCCCCGCGACCGGGGTAGCGGTGATGACCACATTTTGGTCGTAGCCGACACCGGGGACGTACACACCGATACAGGAGATCAAGGTCAAGACCTCAGTGCCTGTTTCCCTGAACAACTCGCGGATAGGGAGCTTTTGCTTGTAGGTAGATTCCCGACCCGTGACTTGGTAGGAGGTCTGCTGGCCCTCCGCGTTGCGAATCGTCACGATGTCCCCAGGTTTGAGGGCGCCAAGGTTGTAGAAGGCACCCTTCCCGTAATTCCGACCGTCACGGTGACCCACAAGAACACTGGAACCCTGACCGGAACCCGGGGTTGCACCAAATTTGTACCAACCGACCTGGGCAATATCTTCAGGAACTACAACCTGCGTATCTTGATCCACTCCGACGGGAACAATCTCTGCGGTCACACCCAGATCAGGAATACTTAACTCGATTGGTGACGCAACCTGCTCCGGAATGACTTCGATGACCTGAGTTCCAATTCGCTCAACGGGTTGCTGCGTTTCCTCAACGGGAGTGCTGATTCGACTTTGACCAACGCTATTTACTTGTGAATCCGATTGACCAGACCCCGTCACCGCAAACCACACCGGCGTGAGGATCAGCACGAGTGCGCTAAATCCCAACACAATGTGGGCGGGACGAAGTCTGGTCATCAGGATGTTCTTAGCTATTTCAATGCGAACTACGCGCGGCTACCGTTAAGGCGGATAGCAGCACCTGCGACACCCACCGCGGCAACGGTCATGAGACCGGCAGCAATCAGTGCAGCATTGTTACCTGAAGTTGCGCCGCCACCTGCGGGTACGCCACCGGGCATGCCATCAAGTCCGGTGATCACCTGGGTTGCAAGTGCAAGGTTTCCTGCCTCAGCAGATCCCCATGCATACACGATTGTGTTCGTGCCTTCTGCCAAGTCCAGATCTGCTGGTCCAAGCACAACGGTGTCAGTCCCGGCGAGAACAACATCTGCGGTGTAGGTGCCAGCAGGAACATCTGCAATGGCCTCATCTGGATTCACCAAGTCGTTGATCAATGGAGTGCCATCGGCACGAACATCAACAGCAGGTGCAGCTGCAATGTGACGTACGGTCAAGCGGGCATCGCCAGCAGCAACTTCGCTAATGTCATTGACATAGACGTTGAGTGCTGGGTTGCCATCGGCATCTAGGTTGGCGGTAACGGTGGCATTGGCGCCAGCGGGAACCTCAACACCCATGGCGGACAGAACTGCATCGCTGTCTGCGGGAGTCGCGCCGTCGGCGTACACACCCAGGTCATATGTGCCTGCGGGCACGGTCAGTGTCTCCAAGGACCCTGGGGTGAAGTCGTCGATCAACAGGGCATCGCCCGCGTATATGTCAACGACATCGGCGCCAGAACCGGCTGGAATAGCGTGTAAAACTGAGACTGTTGCATCTTCAGAGGCCATCGCTGGGGCAGCAAATAGGCCTGCAGGAACGAGCAACGCCCCTGCAAGAATGGCCGACCGGCGGCCTACCGAATTTCCGAACTTGGCAGATTTCATGTGGTTCTCCTTGTGATTAGGTGCAATAAAAGGTGCATCTGAATGGAATTGCTACCCCTATTACCGCTGAGGGGGGCTATTTGGATGCAGTATCTGGAAAGTTTTTTTGAGGGTCAGATACGGTTAGCGCCGGACAATCTTGGAAATATCACTCGTGATGTAGCTGAGGGTGGCCATGGCGAGGTGGCAGAGCGGCCGATTGCAGGCGCCTTGAAAGCGCCCGAGGGGAAACTCTCCGGGGGTTCAAATCCCTCCCTCGCCGCTGGTGTGGCGTGGGATTTGGGAGGAAGCTTGGGCTTGGCCCAAGTGAACGGTTCCCTCCCTCGCCGCTGGGGGTTGACTGGGGCAGTACTTATGGGCGGTGACAGATGAACGTAGCTCAGATGACCGTGTCTGAATTGGTCGTTCTGATCCTGGTCGACATTGTTATCGTGGCGGGTATCTCCATTGGTGTTGGTGCTCTGGCCCCACGAGTCAGCGCTCGCTTCTTGCGCTCTGACCCGTTTCCGTTAGCGCAGATGCCGTGGGAGAGTCCGGCCTTCTTTCGCTCGCTTCGGGTTGCGCAACTAGCTCGGGCACTGCCCGAGTTGGGGGCAACATTTGGTGGAGAGAGTAAAAGCCAACTGCCCGGTCGCTCCGTGGAAGATCTGGATCACTACCTGGTGGAGTTACGCAGAGCCGAGTGGGTGCATTGGATATCCATTGTGAGTTGGGTTCCTTTAACGTTTTTCAACCCATGGTGGATCACACTGCTCTTTGCGGTGATTGTTATTTCGGGTAACACCATGTTCCTGCTTATTTTGCGAAGGAACCGACATCGACTTACAGCGTTGAAGCGTCGATTACAAAACGATATTTAACATCGCTGTTGACTACCCGATCCCAAGCGTCATTGATCTGTTGCGCATTGATCACCTCAATATCGGATCCGAATCCGTGTTCGGCACAGAAGTTCAGCATCTCTTGATTTTCGGCAATGCTTCCCACGCCAGATCCCACCAATCGGCGACGGCCCATGGTCAGAGTGAATGCTCGTACCGACAGAGGTTCAGTGGGAAGTCCAACAATGACCAGTGTTCCATCAAGTTTCAACAGGGACAAGTAACGATCGAGTTCAATATTTGCTGAAGCAGTATTAATAATCAGGTCAAGAGAGTTTTTGCTCTCACGCATACTCCCTTTATCGGATGAGAGCAGAAAGTGATCGGCACCAAGACGAAAAGCATCGTCTCTCTTGTGTGCGGAATGGCTGATCAAGGTGACTTCGGCCCCCATAGCGTGGGCAAACTTCACTGCCATGTGACCTAACCCGCCTAAACCGACCACACCCACTTTGACACCGGGACCAGCGTTCCATTGCCGAAGAGGTGAATACACGGTGATGCCAGCACACAAAAGGGGTGCAGCAACATCAAGTGCGAGACCGTGAGGAATATGAACGACATAATTTTCGTCGACGACAATTGAACTTGCATAGCCACCGTAGGTCGGTGTGGATTTGTCAGTCTCAAAGCCGTTGTATGTGGAGACCATGTGGCCCGTGCAGTACTGCTCAAAACCGTTTGTGCAGTTATCGCATTCACGGCAGGTGTCAACGAAAACTCCGACTCCCGCTCGGTCTCCAACCTGAAACTTTGAAACCTCTGAACCAACGGCACTGACCAGACCAGTTATTTCATGACCCGGAACCATGGGAAAGATTGACTGGCCCCACTCCTCGCGAGCCTGATGAATATCAGAATGGCACACTCCGGAGAAACTGATGTCGATCAAGACATCGTGGGGACCCAGTTCGCGACGTTCAATTTCCATGAGTTCAAGTGGTGCACCGGCACTGGCAGCTGCATAAGCTTTGGTCATCATTCAGTAAGTCTATGGCGCATCAGACTGGGTTAGGCAGACTCTCTTCATCCTCGATTTTGCTCATTCGACGCGATGTTTCAGCGAGGACAACACCGATGATCACAATTGACCCACCCAAGGCTTGTACCCAGTTCAGTGTTTCGCCGAGAACAACAATCGCGATGAGTCCAGCCCACAGGGGTTCCGTGGTGGCGACAATGCCAGCACGTTGAGCGCCAATGCGGCGCAGCGAACCCAACACCAGCAGGAACGGAGCAATCGTTCCCAAGAGCACGCCCCACAACATGATGCCCCAAATGGGAAGTGCGGGGAAGAAGGATGTTTCTGGAGTGGACATTTCCCCGAGGACTGGCCACGGGAAGTTCCACCATGGTTGCAGAATCGACCAGGTCAAAGTGGCGAAGATAAATCCCCACATGGTGAGGGATACTCCGTCACGTTTCTTTTGCCCAGCCTCACCGAGTAACCAGTACAGCGCCAAAATGACAGCACACAATAGTCCGGCAAGAACACCCAAAAGATTGACGCTGAATCCCTGCCACACCTGCGCAACAAGAGCCAGACCGAAAAGGCTCAGCACAATGGCGAGCCATAACCGGTTGCTCACGGGTTGTTTTTTGCCGAATCGAACCCACAGGGCAACAACAACAGGTGCCAGGAAGATTAGAAGTGTTCCCAGGCCGAGGGGGAGCAATGAAACAGTGAAGAAGTACAGGAACTGAACCAGAACAAATGCGATGACGCCGTATGCCAGGAGAAATGGCAATTCACCGCGTTGGATCCTGAATCCGCGGCGGTTAGTCAGCGCGACAAAGATGACGAGCACCACCATGGCGCCACCACTTCGCAGCTGCGTTAAATGAGCAGGATCGAGCCCTGCCGTCATTGCGAGTTTGGATATTGATCCGTTGAATGCGAAAAGGAATGCGGCAAGAAGATACATAGCAACGCCAACGGCATTGACCTTGTGAACGCGAGCGGAGGTGTCAGACATCAATCTGTCCGCAGTTGCCAGACTCGTGCGCCACCAACAAGAGCAGCGGAATTTGGAACAATCACGACATCGTCCCCCAACTTTTTCACGGCCGCTGGTGTTAGTGCACGTGAATTACCGCCGCCCAGATAGAGCCTGTCCCACAGGAACACAGGCCGCAGCACATCTACTGCGCGAGCAACTCGGCGCGACCACATGGCATCGCCAAGACGTTTGCGCTCATGTTCACCTATATATGTGTCATATGAAAGACCCCAACGGACAGGTGCTTGGGAAAGCTCCAAATGTGGTGCCAGGGTGCCACCATCAAATAATGCGCTTCCTAAACCTGTGCCCAGTGTCATGACAAGCTCGAGTCCCTGACCGGAAATCACGCCGGCTCCGTGCACCTCGGCGTCGTTAAGAACTTTTGTGGGTTTATTCCATGCGGCAGTAAGTGCTGCACGCGCATCGAAATTCTCCCATTGCGCCACCAACTCTGGAAGAATTTTGGATCGCGGCCCTGAACGCGTGATGTAGTGCGGGGTGGTGATCACCACGCCGTGACGAATCATTCCGGGTAAACCCACCGTCACTCTTTCCGCAGGTGGAAGTTGATTAGCAAGGTCGACCAAGGTCGACACGAACAGCTCGGTGCCAAATGGATACGGGGTAGGTACGCGAATGGGTTGTGCGCGCATGGTGCCGTTTTCATCCAGCACGGTTCCCTTAATGCCGCCGCCACCACAATCAATGGCAAGGGTGTTAATTGAGTTGGACTCGACCACGTCCATTTCCCGAGCAGTCACGATCCGCAAGTCTGCCCTAAACGGCGAGGCATTAGGCTAAGTGGGCTGCTTTCGCGGGTTACCGGGAAGCAGCGGGGAGGCGTCGCCTAGTCCGGTCTATGGCGCCGCACTGCTAATGCGGTTTGGGTTCATCCCCATCGAGGGTTCAAATCCCTCCGCCTCCGCCGTGTGCCCGAGTGATGGCTGGGCTCACTCGAGTGTGAACACGAGTGATCGCTAGACTCACGCCCTGCACATGTTCGGCGCCCGTAGCTCAACGGATAGAGCATCTGACTACGGATCAGAAGGTTTGGGGTTCGAATCCCTACGGGCGCGCTTTGTGATGTCTCAGGACATGCTTATCGGATGTCTCGAGACATCCTTATTTTTTGAACTTGTATCCCTTGGGCATTCCGCCTTTTCTGTGTCCGGGTCTGGGTCCGGGTTTCGCGCCGCGGGGTTGGCTGTTTTTGTCGGGGTTGATGGTGAGTTCGCGAAGGATTTCTCCGGTGTCGCGGTTGATGACGATGACGTGTAGGTCGTGGATGAGCATGCGGATGGGTGTGCCTGCGTGTTCCATGCCGAGTTTGATGTGGTGCAGGCGTCCTCCTCGTCGCAAGGTGACTGATCCTGTTGCGTGGATGGTGTCGTCGCGGATGCGGAAGTGTCTTGTTGTGTTGTGGTCGGGGATGGCTTTTGCTCTGGCTGTGTAGGCCTGGGTGGGGGTTTTCCGGTTCAGTGCGCGGTGGGGTCTGCGGGTGTTGTAGTAGTCGGTGAATTCGTTGAGTTGGTGTTGGAGTTCGGTCAGGTTGCTTGCTCGTGGTCGTGCGGTGAGCCAGCGTTTGAGTGTTTGGTTGAGGCGTTCGACTTTTCCTTGTGTTTGGGGGTGGTTGGGTGTTCCGTTCTTTTGGTGAACGCTGAGGTTGAGGAGTTCTATTTCAAAGGCGTTGGCTCCGCCACGATGTCTGGTGGTGAAGACGAATCCGTTGTCGGTCAACGTGGATTGGGGTGTGCCGTAGGTGGCGCAAGCGGCACGGAAGGTGGTCAACACGATTGCGCCGGTGACGGGTTTGTGGGCGGTGGCGGAGATGAGGAATCGGGAGTGGTCGTCGAGCCAGAGGAGAATTTCCGCGTCGTGTCCGTTGGCTAGGCGCCAATGGGTGAAGTCTGATTGCCAGGTTTCGTTGGGCAGGTCAGCTTCAAATCGTAGGTAGGTGCGGCGTGGGCGTTTGCGTGGTTCGGGAGTGATCAGGCCGGCGCGGGTCAAGATGCGCCAAATGGTTGTTACTGCTGGTGGCGTCTTCATTTCGGTGGTCAGTGCTGCATGGATGGAGTGCGGACCGGCGTCGGCTCCGTAATCGATGAGTTCCTTACGCAAGGTCATGATGCGTTGGACTACCGCTGGTGGCGTGGTGCGGGGATTGGTTTTGGGTCGTCGAGATTGTGGCTCGAGTGCTTGCCATCCTCCTGTCCGCCACGCTGCTAGGAGCTGTGCGACTCGAGGCTGCGAAAGCCCGTAGAGCCTGGCCACCTCCCTTTGAGACTTGCCTGAGAGAACTGCTTCAACGACCACTCGATGCTTTGACATGGCCAAAAGGCTGTCAAAGTTGACTCATCCAAGTGATAAGGATGTCGTGGGACATGCGATAAATATGTCGTGAAACAGGGCACCTACGGGCGCGCTTTCGGAATTGTGGAGCTTGTGGGGTAAAGAGTCCCGTCTTCTTTCAGTCTTCCTTCGATTTCCCGTACTTGCGTTTGAGGATTGCGATGGGGTCTGTTTCTTCTGATTGTTGCGCTGGTCCGAAGAACGTGAGGAGCGTCAACTGTGTCCAGTAGGAAATATTGCGCAATCCGCCGCGAAAGCCCATGGAATTAATCTAGCCACTTGGTCAGTAACCGCAGTATCAGTTCGACTTTCGCCAGGATGAAAAACTGCGCACTGAACCTGTGTGCGGTGTGGTGAGCCAGGGGTAGGGGTGGATCTCAGCGAGATCTTCGAACTTGTGAAATGAAGGAACAGGTGCGAAGGTGACGGCGACCGGGTTTTTCTGGGTGAACAAGTATGGATCGCCAAGGAGCACCTGCAGGTTTCGCCGTTCGCTGAGGTCTTTCAATGTTTCCAAGTAGAAGCCGATTCGCCGCGAGCTTAGTTGCAGTTTCGCTAATGCGGGCTCGTTGAAAACAAAGACAACGGGGAGGTCAGGGTGGGCAACGAGGGCTGGGTCGGCATCTCCCATTGAGTCAATGGTCAAGAGAACATATGTCGGTTTCTGATTTACAACTGGGCTGAGCGGACCTGAAGTTCTGATGGGGTCAGGATCTCGGTCAAGAAGTGGATCTCGGTGAAGTTGGCGCAGAGTTGTTTCATTCGGAAATTCTTGAATAGGGCAATCGGATTTCAGTGGGCACCTACCGCACAGTCCGGGTGCTCGTTTCTCGACCTGCCAACGAGCGAAACCATATGGCTTGCCGGTTCCAGCGCCCACCGTCCATTGCCAACCCAGTAGATTTGCCGCACGTGAACCATCAATTAGTTGGCGGTACATCAACTCTTGCCCGCTCCACCAACCAATGTCATTGCGCACGGTCCAATGCGATGCAAGCCACATGCGAGTCTGGTTGACCAGCCAGCCGTCTGTCTCCAATTCTGCAAGGACTTCATTAATACAGAGCATCTCGCGATTCCAGCCGTGACCTGGTGCATTTCGATTCGCGTCAAAGCGCAGGTTTTCATAAAGACGTTTGCCAATCCGCGCATAGAGGTGACGGGCGTATTCCTGCCAGAAAAGTTCATCGCGAAACTTCTCGCGATCCTTGTATGGCGCAGTTGATACTGCGCGGTACACCTGTTCCAGAGTCAAAATGTTGTGGCGAATATATGGCGAGAGCATGCTTGCACCACGTTTGTCTTTCGGTAAAACCTCAGAGCGCTGTTGGGCATAGTTGGTGATATCAAGATTTGCAAGCGCTGCATCCGCGGCAGTCTGGCCTCCGGGAATGGAACTCAAGCCCAACTCACCCGAGAACAGGCCGCGGAAGTCACGCTCAATAACTTCCACGAGGGGTGAATTGAGATCGATAGTTTCAGTTGACATTTGTGCTGAACGATACTTAGCGGGCGCCACTTCAGCGCAATGTACCCTTCGACTGGAGAACCAAGATCCGAGTAGTCAAGGAATAGGGGCTGGGGAATGCAGTTCGTGGAGCAGCAATCAATCAATGAATTCCATGACCACGGCGTGACAATTATTCGCGGGCTTTTCAGCCCCGAAGAAGTAGTCGTGATTGAGCGCGGCATTGAGAAGAATCTGGCCAAGCCTGGTCCCATGTTTAAGGTGGCCAGCACCCCCGAGGACCCAGGAAAGTTCGTTGAGGACTTTTGCAACTGGAGTCGAATAGATGAATTCCGCCAGATTGCATTTGAATCAAAGGCGGCCGATGTCGCCCTTGCATTGATGGGCGGGAATACCGTCCGGCTTTTTCATGATCACATGTTGGTAAAAGAACCAGGGACACTTCAGCACACACCGTGGCATCAAGATCAGCCGTACTACAACGTGGACGGTGTCATGAATGTTTCCATGTGGGCGCCGGTGGATCCGGTTGCGCCGGAATCCACCTTGGAATTCCTTGCCGGCTCACACAAAATGGGGTGGCTCATGCCGCGGACATTTATGGACAACCAAGCCAAGTGGTTCCCCGAAGGCAGCATGTCAGAGATTCCTCAAATCGAAGCGGATCGCAACAACTTTGATATTCGAGGTTGGGCAATGCAACCGGGCGATGCCGTGTTCTTCCACATGTTGACGATTCACCATTCCTATGGTGTGCCCGGCAAGAATCGTCGCCGGGCCTTTTCGCTGCGCTTTCTCGGCGATGACATGGTTCACGCGCCACGCGACTGGGTAACTTCCCCCAACTTTGATGGCCTGAATTTGGAAATACCCGCTGGCGCTCCCATGGAGCACGAGCTTTTTCCCCTGGTGCGAACATGAGTGTTGAACTTTCTTCCGAATGGTTCAATGAAGGGAACTCCCTTCGCCTCTCGGTGACATGCACCACTTTTATCGATGCCATCAATCTTGTTCGTGAAGTGGCTATTGCTGCTGAAGACATGGATCATCATCCAGATATTGATATCCGGTGGCGCACGGTGACATTTGTGCTCAGTACACACTCTGCCGGCACAATTACCGATCTTGACTTTCAACTTGCCCACAAAATTGATGCACTTATTGCATTACAGAACTAGGCTTTTCACGTGGGATCGAAAAGTTATGATGCACTGTGGGGAACAGCGCTGCGTACCACAACCCACCTACATAAATTCGTGTCCTGGGCGAGTAGAGGAAAACTCGGTCGCACATTCCCTGGTGGCGCACAAGTTGTGTGGATCACCACCCTTGGCCGAAAGTCAGGTCAATGGCGAAGAACACCACTACTTGCCGTTCCCATCGATGGTGGGTGGGGAATCACCGGATCAAATGCGGGTCAAGAGAAAGTTCCGGGTTGGGTCTACAACGTGGAATCACATGACAAGGGAATATTAGAAATTGATGGCGAGGACATGCAGGTGACATTCACGCAAGTGGATGGAGAACTGAAAGATCGTATTTATTCGGGTTTAGCCGCGCAATGGTCGGCATATGACATGTATAAAAGAAACATTAGACGCGAGATTCCCGTATTCCTCGTGAAGCCAGTAAGTATTTAGGCTTTAGCCAAATTGAGTAAGTATTCACCGTAACCACTTTTCATAAGTGGCTGTGCTAGTTCTCGCAATTGGTCAGAAGAAATCCAACCATTGCGCCAAGCGACTTCTTCCACGCAACCGATTTTGGTTCCCGTGCGATCCTCCATGACGCGAACAAACTCGCCTGCGTCTTGCAAAGTCTTGAAAGTGCCGGTGTCTAACCATGCGGTTCCGCGTTCAAGGACGGTGACACCAAGTTGCCCTTGTTGCAGGTAGTGATCGTTGACGGCGGTGATCTCGAGTTCGCCACGAGCAGATGGCTTAATCGCTTTCGCGACACCCACAACGCTGCTGTCATAGAAATACAAACCGGGCACAGCGAAGTTGCTCTTTGGCCGCGCGGGCTTTTCCTCAATGGAAATCGCAACGCTATCCGGGCCGAACTCCACCACACCGTATTCACTGGGGTTTGCAACTTCGTAGGCAAAAACATGTCCGCCGACAACCGCTGTTTGATCCGTCAGTTTGCGACCTAGGCTGGGCCCGTAGAAAAGATTGTCACCAAGAATCAGACCGGCACTGTCTCCGGCAAGGAAATCCTCAGCAATGATGAAAGCCTGAGCCAAGCCCTCAGGTTTCGGTTGCACCGCATATTCAATGGTCATGCCCCAGGGGGAGCCATCGCCTAGTAGTCGGGAAAAGGTCTCTGAATCTTCGGGGGTGGTAATAATAAGGACCTCGCGTAAACCCGCTGCCATCAAGGTTGCGAGCGGGTAGTGGATCATGGGTTTGTCATACACGGGCAAAAGTTGCTTGCTCACACCCTTGGTAATTGGCCACAACCGACTACCCGTACCCCCAGCGAGAATGATCCCTTTCATGGTGCGAGGCTATCGAATCGCGGGGTCATTCCCGTCACGGTGTTAGTTATTTAGTAAGAATGGATTCTCATAAAGCTGGAATCCATCGCGCACGGTAAACCCGGCAAGAGTCGGGTGGGTCATGGCGAAGATCGCCTCACATGGCTGATCAATGATGATTCCCCAGCCGCGCTCCAAGAAAAAATCCTGTAACTGCCCTTCAGCCAGTCGGCTGTGTGTGCCCACTCCCATTAATTGTGCGTGATCTTGAACTGCACGAGCTTGTGCGTGTAGTAAATCGAACTCCACTCCCTGCACATCTACATGAAGAAGATCAACTCGAGGATTACCGAGAGCATCAAAAAGATCTTCAAGGCGAATTGCAGAAACTTTTTTGTGCTTTAAATGTGCACCGCGATAGTCGGTACCCGAATCCGGCATGGTGCACACCGCTAAGCCCATATCCATAGCGTCAACATCTGGAAACTCAAGAACAGTGTTCACATGCCACCCCGCAGCGAGGAGTACGAGCATTGTCGCGCTGGTGTTTCGTGCGCCATCCAAGATTTCCTCGGAGGTGCCCTCAATGAGTTCGACATCAATGCCGTTGTCGTGGGCATGTTGAACAGCCCACCGCGCATGTTCGGCGTGTGCCTCAATTGCAACTCCACGCGCAGTTAATCCTCGTTCCCGAGCGGCAACCACCCCACTGACAACCCACGGTGCCCAACCGGCACCGACTTCCACGACCCAAAAGTCGTCATCGGCTCTGTCAAGAGCGAGGGCGAGCCCCACATATTCTTCGGCCTCAGAGCGATAGCCATCGTCGGGAATAGGTAGTTCTACACTTAGGGTGTTGGCCAACTCTTGTGGTGCCCAGGACAACATGGACATGCGTGTGCGCACACCCATCCAATCGATGAAGAAATCTGCAGTGGGGCTAAGAGGAGATTGGGTGCGCAATGTTTCAAGAAATCCCGGATAACTCTCCGCGGGACATGGAACTGTGACGCCATTACCCAGTGACAACACTCGTGGTGTGACTGGAGCAGGCGGTGCAGCCGAATCGGGTTTTTTACCGCTAAAGAGGCCCACGCTAGGAGAATATAGTCGCAACCGGTGTGTGTAAGTGAGCGACAGGTGGGCATGATGTCCCGGTGGCGCCAACAACTCAAGTGAATCTCATCAGTTGTGAGTCGGTGTACAAGTCTTATGGCGACAGGCCACTCCTTGCCAATGTATCCATCGGAGTGGGCAGAGGTGAACGGGTTGGGGTCGTAGGGCGCAACGGTGCAGGTAAGAGCACGTTACTTCGGGTGCTCGCTGGAGGTGAGGCACCGGACACGGGTCGCGTCACGCGTGGCGCCAATGTCGTGGTCGGGGAGCTCGACCAGGTTGGTGAATTTGAAGCCAACCAAACTGTCCGGGAACTGGTACTCGGTGATCGTGAAGACTACGAATGGGCCGGTGAGGCATCCACGCGAGAGATTCTCGGCGAACTCTTGGGTGGATATGAATCAGAACAGCTGGACCGAGTGGTTTCGCAACTTTCTGGGGGCGAGCGTCGCCGAGTTCATTTGGCCGCTCAATTAATTCGCGATGTTGATGTTCTCTTCCTCGATGAACCGACCAACCACCTAGATGTGGAAGTTATTGCATGGCTAGCGGAACATTTGAAGAAGCGAACAAGAATTGCAGTGGTCACCGTCACTCACGATCGATGGTTCCTTGACGAGGTCTGTGACCATATGTGGGAAGTCATTGGTGGAAACGTTGAGGAATATGAAGGTGGCTACTCGGCGTATGTATTGGCAAAAGCAGAACGCATGCGGCAGGAAGCTGCGAGTGAATCTCGAAGGCAGAATCTCATGCGCAAGGAGCTTGCATGGCTTCGTCGAGGGCCCCCCGCGCGAACAAGCAAGCCGCGGTTTCGAATCGATGCCGCAAATGAACTCATTGCCGCTGAACCGCCACCGCGCAATACGGTAGAACTACTGGAGTTTGCCAGTGCCCGCCTTGGCAAAACTGTTTATGAGCTTCACGATGCCAAGATCGGATTTGACTCACGAACATTGATCGATCGACTGACATGGAATATTGCTCCGGGTGCTCGCATTGGCATTCTTGGGCCAAATGGTGCAGGGAAAACAACTGTTTTACGCACCGTGCTGGGCGAGATTCCAACTCTGTCGGGAAAGCGAGTTCAAGGGGTCACTGTAAAGCCGGGAGTTCTAAGTCAGCACCTAAGCGCACTTGACGAATCTAAAACGGTGATCGCGACGGTGGAGGCAGTTGCCAATTACATTGACCTGGGTAAAGGCAAGCAACTCAGCGCTAGTCAAGTGTGTCAACGGCTGGGATTCGACCATGATGGTCAATTCACGCGCGTTGCCGAACTCTCAGGTGGTGAACGCAGGCGCCTTGAACTCACACGCATTTTGATGACGGAGCCAAATGTCTTGGCACTTGATGAGCCCACCAACGACTTTGATGTTGAAACGCTCGCTGCTCTTGAGGATCTCCTCGATGGGTTCCCCGGGTCATTATTAATCATTAGCCATGATCGTTATTTCCTTGAACGCGTATGCGACTCCTTTGTTGCGGTGTTGGGTGACTCGGCACTGACGGATTTGCCTCGCGGGCTCGATCAGTATTTGGAAATTCGTGGGCACATGAATGCATCTGGAAATGGAGGGAAAAGCCCATCCAAAAGTGCAAGTGATCCGGCTCGTGAACGTGAATTGCGCAAACTCCTTGACAAATACGAGCGTCAACTGACAAAAATTGATGCCGACGTATCTGTCATACATCACCAGATGGCTGAAGCAGCAGATGAATACAGCAAATTGGGTGAACTTGATGTTGCTTTGCGTGAAATGAAGGCTAAACGTGAGGTGATCGAGGAACAGTGGTTGGAAGTTGCGACAGAGTTAGCGGATTAGCTCGACATTGATTAATCACTTTGTGGAATAGGATCGTGTCATGAATCTACTTCCCCAACGAGCAATTGGTCCCTGGAAAGTTTCCGCGGTGGGCCTCGGTTGCATGCCATTGTCATTCAGTCACATGTTGGTGCGCCGTGAGCAGGCGATCGCTACGATCCACCGCGCGTTGGATTTGGGTATTACATTTCTGGATACCTCAAACATCTATTCGCCGACCTGGGATTCAGCAGGTCATAATGAGTCACTCATTGCAGATGCACTGGCAATGTATTCT
>JAGYJP010000040.1 GCA_018402075.1 Candidatus Nanopelagicales bacterium
TCCCTTGGGTCGGGTAGTGGCGTGGCCTTCTGATCGAGTGACCGGACAGGCGCAGGCACGGTTGTTACCCGCTGGTGTTCCTGCGGAAAATGAAGACACCTGGTCCGTTCACAATTGCCCAGGTGTGGTGGGCTGCGGATTATTTGATGAGGAACGGAAATACTTCGGCACGCGGGTCATGTATTCCGATGCACGCCAGACTGAGATTCTTTTTGTCGACAGTGATATGAGCAGGTGGGATCTTTTGAAAGGCGAGTTAATAACTCAGATCTCCGAATACTGATCCGAATTAACCATAAAAATGGTGGTTTGAAATTGATCTAGATGGGATTGGAGCTATTTGACAAGAGTCTTTAAACTCATTTCCTACATGATTACCACAGATTTCATCGCTCGGATGCCGCTCCTTTGGTAGAATTCAGTTTGATAATGTGAGTGGCAAAAAAATCGGGGAGTATTGTGGAGAATTTTTTTGGAGATGTTCATCGGAATCTTCGAGACATTATCCTAGATAAGATTGATGGGATAAGCAAGGGAGACGTAAAACAGCCCAGAATCGTTATTCTGCAGGGTGAAAGTGGGCTAGGAAAGTCCAGAATAATCAAAGAAGTTTACGATGGTCTTAGGCAAACAACTTTTAAAACGTACGGACAGTATTGGCCCGACTTATCGAATGGGCTTAATGAAAAAAGTGTTGAGTCTGTGCGAGACCCTCTGTCGGAACGCAAAGTCTTGGGACCAACGGACCTCGTCACTTTCACTTGGGTCGAAAATTCAATCCCCACATTTAATTGGATACCCGTAAGGTTCGAAATGGGATCTTCCGACTTCATGAACACAGCATGCACTCAAATATCTAATTCGATTCAGTTGAATGGCTTACCGCTATTAGTTGGAAATCAAATAATGTTTTCTGCGACAGAGAAGATCTCCAAAGCCTTGTTTGATGGCATTCGAATGCTTCGCAATAGTTCAACGAAAGACTACGTTGACTTGATGGTTGAGTTCTTAAGTGTTGGTGGAATTTCACTTCTACCCGGAATAGGATATGTATTTTCCGGATCGGCTGCTGCGAGTGAGATGCTTAACAATAAACTTAAGCAAAATAAGGCATTGAAGGGCCGTGTTCACATTGGAGCAGACAGTACTTCATTAGAGTCGAGAGCCTCGGAAGTGGCGTCAGCCGTTCGTGAATTTGCAAATTCAAATATGCCGACCATTGTTGCGATTGAAGATCTTCAGTGGATGGATTCCGAGTTGCCGGTCCTGTTGACTCAACTAGCGAGTAAAGTTGAAGATCATCCTGTAATTGTTCTAGCTACCATGTGGCCGTATAGCGAGACCCCTAAATCCGCAGAGGATCAAATTCGATCATGGGTGGAACAAGGCGTAGCAGAGTTACTTCAGGTACCAAGGCTTGAAGCCAAGGATTTGATCAGGATAGTTGACCAATACGCACCAAGGACAACAAATGAGGTGAAGCAGTACCTGGTGAAAAGATGGAATAACCCCTACCTTCTGAAACTCTTTCTCGCGTGGCGACCGATTGATGAAAGATTAGTCCCCACCGAGCAGGGTATGAAGTTAGATATGGGTATTGAGGAGCTAGAAGGCTATCCAAATGAACTTCGAAAAATGTATGAAGCCAGATGGCAGTCGCTTGATGTTGAGGTACAGAAAGCTTTGGCAGCAGCTGCTGCAGCAATACCAACAAGTATGCCTAATCATGCATTTGTAATTGAGATAATTGCGAAAGCAATCGATTCAGGGCAATCTTCCCTGGGATGGAAATCAGACGAATCTGCAATTGAAGACCTAGCTGCTGAATTACTAAATGACTTCTCACATGCGTTGGCTACGTCGTGGCTTGAAGAAACCGAGATTGCAGAGGTATTCAGGGAAACTTTTCTTGCTGAAATAGCTATAGGTGCAATTGATGATTTGATTTCACGTGAAAGTCAAGGGAATTTGCGTGTGTCAATTACTCAACAGATTGCTTGTGAACTTGGCGATGAATTTGGGCGACAGTGTTGGATAGATATTTCTGATCCTCGAAATGATCGTGCCGCATTCTTAGCAGGTTGGCTATGGAACCTCCGAGGACTCACGCTCGGATCGAAGGCGGAACTCGATGAGGATATTGATTTGCTACTAAAACTCACGATCGCACAGGTTAAGGCACGCTCATGGGACTATCAAGGCGCGTGCGAAGTTCTCCCTGAAAGCCTGTTGAATTTGCGTGGAATTATGAACTTCGTTCAAGATCCGGAGACTCTGACGGCCGCTATACAGATTGGCAATTGGCTGGCAGATAGCGGTGACATAAATTTGGCCCGTGAAATTTTCATTAGATTAGTGCAGACATGCGAAACATTGGAAAACGTCCCAATGGGATTGGTAGTTGATTGCAAGATTGCTCTGGCCAATTGGACCGGAATATGCGAACAACGCGCAGAAGCTTTGACTCTGTATCACGATTTGGCCTCCAGATATTTGGACGAGTCTTCTTTATCCGCCGAACAGGAGATGAAAATCAGAAATGGGTTGGCACTCTGGGTTGGCGAAAATGCCGATTGGGCGGAAGCTGCGAAGCTATATCAGGAATCAATAGTCCGATCTGATCGAGTATTGGATCCGTTCCACCATCTTTCCTTAGAAGCACGACGCGGTGAAGCTAGGGCCATGGGCGAATCCGGACGAAATGCGGAGGCAGTCAGCAAATATCGTGGGATTTATGAGGATTGCTCAAGAAGATTCGGTGACAAAGGTCCAGAAACTGCGGAAGCTCAACGAGGGCTTGCAAGGTGGCTTCTTGCCAGTGGCAGCATCGATGAGGCGACGGAAATGTATGGGCAAGTAATGGAGAATTGCGAATCGGCCTTTGGAGTTGATCATTTCCTGACACTGTGGGCGTGCATCGGGGTTGTTGATGCTGCCTTGTCTCTCAAAGATTTAGATAGAGCCGCAAAGTACTTAAGTATTGCAAAGAGAAATATTAAGGTCTTTGAT
>JAGYJP010000041.1 GCA_018402075.1 Candidatus Nanopelagicales bacterium
CTGTGAATACGTCAGTCTCATAGAAAATCATCTGCGAGCAAGATCATACGCCAATGACGCACGTTCGCAAGGATTAATTTTAGGCCAACGTCGAAGTCCTCTCACACCTGCCCGGGGGCGCGGCTTCGACTGTGGGTTGAAGGTTGAATGGTCATGGCGGTTTGAACTCGCGGCGGGGCAGGTGTTGAGAGCGACGCCTTGTTAGCCATCCATTGATGACCAAGGCGCGACCGCATCCAGAATCGTGCCCGTGCCAGCTCTGAGTTTTCTGCTTAGCTTCAATTCGATCTCCTGATCGTGCCTCCTCCCGTTGAGTGTGTAGGAAATTCGCAACTTGTATACTCCCTTCTTCAGCGGGTCGATTCCGGAATACCCATTGCTACGGTCAGCCGGGACCGTCTCAGCGGGACAAAGGATCAAGACGTTGAAATAGTTCGGATACCTGAGGGACTCTCTGATGCTCGAATAATCGTATGGGCGACTCCCGCCTGCGTTGTAGGCTCGCTGTCCAAACTCGCAAGCTTGCCATGGCCCTCCATCCCTCGATACGCTCACTTGTCCTAAGCGGAGATTCATCGGTCCAACTTTCCGCATCTTGAGATGCATCCGAATTCCTCCAGGCTTGTTACTCCCCCTTGAGTCCCGATCATACAAATTCGCGAAACTAAATGTCGCCACATGATCCGAAAGATCATTCGCCACCACCGACGATTCGTCATGAACCGGAGCCACGGCAACGATGCAAGATGGCAGCAACATGCCTACGGCAATAGCTAGGATGGGGATTGTGCGCATTTTCTTCGGCTAACGTCGCGGATCAGGCGCGGCTATTTGCCGTCGACTGCATCCGGCTTGTTCGGCTGTTTTTGGGTTCTACAAGATTCAATCTGGCGGTCATCTTGTTGAACAATGGCTCGGAACTGCTCCATCTGTTCCTTCGCAATGGCACCAATAGGCCCCAGTTTGGGATCCATGTTAGGCCCTATATCCAGTGTCACAGCACCACCGTTGGCCACAACTGTCTGGAACCATGACCGCCACTGTTCGGTAGGGTGCCGGACATCACGCTTCCCCCAGCCTGAGCCAAGAAACGTGAGCGCGTGCCACTGCGAACCCTTGACCCAGCGCGAAGTGGGCACAATGCCAAACGGGTTGACCACTTCGCCTGCGGTGTAGTCCTCGGCCTGCGTGTAGCGGCTGGGTGGGACGCCGCGATTGAAGGTGACGATTGCATTCGTATTCCCTCGCTTGACCGCATCGGCATAGACGGTGGCAATCTCTTCGTTGAAGTGGATGCGCTGATAGCCCCCATCGAACCACCAACCGGAAACCTTGTCGCCATATCGCGCAGACCATTCGTGGATAACCTCGGCCCACTGTTTGGCGAAGGCGAGGTCAATGGGCTGGTCCC
This sequence comes from Candidatus Nanopelagicales bacterium, assembly GCA_018402075.1. The sequence goes on from JAGYJP010000041.1 coordinate 1,412, forward strand.
TTGGGCCTTCTGGCAGCCCGAAGGCTTTCTGCGCGCGGATGTCGCGGTACGGTGTTTGGCATGGCAAGTAGAGCATCAAGCGGATACCTTTTGGGTGAAGCGCGCGATAAAGATCAAGTGGTAGATCGCGAGTCGCGCAACGCTCGCCGGGTTGGTAGCCGGTGATGCGATCATAGGTGGCGTTGGGCGCGTTATAGAAGCCACAGTTCTGGCCTAGGGTTAGCACGAAATATTTGGCACCCATACTCTCGAGTTGCTTTGCCAATGCCTCGACATCAAAGTCGTTGACTTTGGCAAACTGCTCAGCGTTGCGCGGCAAGTAGTGCATGAACGCGCCGATGCGCGCATCTTTGAGCCAATCGGTTTGAGGTGATTTGTCTGCGGCCGACGAATATTGCGACATAACGCCTCCTATGATGAACGCTAAGTAGAGTGATCTTGTTTTATTCATTGTTTTATTAATCTCGTGAATTCTTTCATACGTGTTTCGGAGCCGAACGTAAAGCGCGTGCACCCCTACCAGCGGCGGCGCACGTCGATCACGGAGTTAGGGTTGTAGTTACGGAATATCATCGAAACAGAACGGCTGGTAGGGGTTGTCACGACGCGGCTTGTTCTGCCTCTTCATTGTTATGGGTGAGGAGCTTGATAAACTCTGATATTGTGATCCCATTGGCTACAGATGGCTGCCACGCCTTGGTCTCAGAAAGCTCCACATACCAAGAGGAAGTTCGCTCCATGCCAACATCGGAATAAACCATGATAGATCCTCGGCCATTCGATGCGGACTTCGAACTAAACCATACAGCGATTGTATCAGGGCAAAGCTGATCGAAATACCGTCTCAGATTCGCTTCACTCCGCATCCGCTTGTGAAGAACGTCAAAATCTGAATCTACGACGTATCCAGATTCCCCCTTGCTCCAGGAATACTCTGAATCGACTCTTGATGGCACGAATGGAGGAATTACCAATCTCCCACGACCAACCCCGAAGGCACCGAGCACCTTACCAGCAAATCCTCGCCACTTCTCACCGAACCAATTATCGACCCGGATCACCCTCAGCGACCTTGGTGTGTCACGATGCACGACCGACTCGATCACTGCGTCAACGATCTCGATAAAACGATCATCGTCGTCATGTGTGGTAATGATTCGCATGGGATTTCTTGGCAGAACGTTGAAGGAATGG
>JAGYJP010000042.1 GCA_018402075.1 Candidatus Nanopelagicales bacterium
GAAAACTGGTGGCGAGCCCTTCGATCCCGAAGATGAAAAGTCGCCAAGATTGGATTCACTGCTCGGCGGGCAAATCGATTGAGTGAGTTCGCCATGGCCTCGCCCCCTTACTTAGCCTGGATACTGCCCAAGACGTTTACTAGGTGCACTCTGCCACCCCGAAGAGTTTTGTGCATGATCCCTCAAGTTTTTATGTAAATGGCTAGGAGCAAAACCCGCCGTCACAGCAGGGCTGGATGTAGTAGCACTTAGGACAGAAATCCTTACCACCTCGACGTTCAAGATCCATTTGTTCACAAGCGGGGCAAGGTCCAGGGTCTCCCATCACAGTGAAATTATGGCGATCAACTCTCAAGAAATTCGCACCGACTCGCTTTCAAAATTACGTTGTTTATCAACCAGAGTTTGGCAGCTTCACACCTTTGCCGAATTGAATATTGCAAGTTTGCAATATTCGTTGTCAACTACATCTACTTCCGCTAAACATTTTTTGTTTCATGACTGAATCACAGTTGCGATGATCTTATTAATGACTCAGCACGAATCAATTCGTCAAACGAGTTACATCGACATCCCAGCAAACGGAGTCGCAACGGCAATCGTGAAGGTTAACGTCCCCGCTGATGCGGCACCGGGCGAGCAATACGCGGTGGTGTGGGTCGAGGCCCGCTCAACTGCTGAGGGCGGGGTCGCCATGATCAGCCGCGTCGGTGTCAGGGTGTATCTGTCCGTTGGACCGGGCGGTCCTCCCGCCGCGGACTTCGTTATCGAATCCCTTACGGCAGAACGTTCACCAGAAGGAATCCCCGCGGTGGTGGCAACCGTTCGCAACACGGGAGGTCGAGCACTGGACCTCAGCGGATCTCTCACAATGCGCAACGGACCCGGTGGGCTCAAGGCCGGTCCATTCCCAGCCCAGCTCGGCACCACACTGGGGATCGGCGAGACCGCGCCCGTAACAATCGAACTGGATCCGACCCTGCCTGCTGGACCTTGGGAGGCAGAACTCACCCTCGCCTGCATAGCGGTACTCGTCTGGGTGGTGGTCCATCGTCGTCGATTGGGAACCATCCCCATGCGCCATGCAACTGAATATTTGGTCAGTTTGGAGCCGAAAAATTCAATGGGAATTCTCTCCGTTCACGGGCGCACGCATCACGTGAATGAACTCGTTATAAATGAACAGCCGACCAAATGCCCGCGGGAAAGGAAATGAAAAAGACCTGACTGAATCCAGACCGACAGATTGACGGTGTGATTCGAGGCCGTCGAAGTCGACCCAACGAATGTGGGTGTCATCGGAACTAAATCCCCGCTCCTGAGGGCAAATCGTCAGCACCGTGCCACCTGGCTTGAGGTAACGCAAGTGGTCACGAATGAGGGCGTCGCCCATTTCGACGGTGACATGTTCAAGGAGATGTGAGAAAAGCAATGCGTCATATGTGCCGGGGAGGTCATCAGCACTCCCTGCGAAAGTCTGCGGGGTGTACGCGGTGAGTCCTTGATCCTTGCAGATCCGAACTGCATCTTCGTTGACGTCGATCCCGACGCCACGCCCCTGTAAGTTGCGCAGATTTCTACCGGTTCCGCATCCGATCTCAAGAACCCGCCCAGCGCAGTATTTATCAAGCACTTTGCGGTAGGGGCGTTGAACATCCAGTAATTGCTTCCAGCGGGCACCCTGAAGCGACACCAGACGTTTTGCGTAATCTGCATCGCCCACTTTTTACTCCAACTTCTTCGACGTCCAAGTCTTCCACTCAGGAGCCTTCGACGCATGAAGGCACGAGGGAGGGAATTTTCGCATCACGATACTTGTGTTGCCACAGGGTACCGGTGTGTGATGCGAGCTAGTTTCGGGTTAGGTCGACGTGCGCGGTGTGGACTCAGCCATCACAACAAACAGCGTTTGACCGCGTGCATTGATCAGTCGGGCACCTTCGGGGGACTTGCAGTTCAGTAACTCGTGGTGGGAAAGACTTTTGCCCCACGTTCCCAGGTTTTAGGTGAGTAGATCTAAGGACCGCAGATTCACTTCAACCTGGTCATTGGATGGTTCAACTAGAAATTCACCGTCAGGAAAAACGACAACAGGAATTGCTTGCCCCCCGCTTACCTCAATGGCCTTTTCCCTGTGTCCTGCCTCGGTGTCGAGGAATTCGAATTCCACTCCAAGTTCGGTGAGCTGGGTTTTGGTGCGCACACAGTCGCCGCACCAATCTGCGCCATACATGGTGATCGTTTATCAAGTATGACGTAGTCATTGAGATGCCGGTGGGCACTTCTCCACAGGAAGGCAGATGTATCACCGGTGATACACTGGGTGGGTGAACGAGGTATCGGTACGTGAACTGCGCAACTACGGTGGTCAAATCCTGAATCGAGTGGAAAGTGGTGAAAGCATGACCATTACTCGCGATGGCACACCCGTTGCCATGATCTCGCCGCTGCGCCAACCGCGCTTGAGCGCAACCGCGCTACTCGAAAACTGGAAGAACGTCCCACTCATTAATACCGAATCCTTTCGGCGCGACCTTGATCAGGCTCTCGACATGAGTCTCGACGCGAATTGGGATGAAACACCATGACACCACCAAG
>JAGYJP010000043.1 GCA_018402075.1 Candidatus Nanopelagicales bacterium
TGTCAATCCTTTTGCTGTGAGTTGAGTCAGCCGGGCGAATCAGATGGTGAGTGCTTGAGGACCGCCGCCAGTAGGCAGTGGAACATTGCGCGAGTTGCTGAAATCAGTTGTAGCCAGTTCAATGACGAACCACTGGGGATCGCTGTACGTATTCACCAAGTATCTATTGGCGGTCAAATCGCACACTGTTGACCACATGGTCAACTCGGGTTCGGCACCATCGGGTTTTTCGTCAACTGTTCCCGCAACAATGTCGAAACCATGCAGAACTCGAATTGTTCCCAATTCCGCCGCCTGTTGGTCTGCGGGTGTGGTTGCAAAGCGAACCATGGTGAGTGCGCGAATGAATCGACTCGGAGAGGTGCCATCGGCAGGGAGTCCACGAAAACCCTGTCCCTGAGCAAACGGGGCGAATGTTGTGCCCCCCACTTCAATGGGTGCGGGATTCTCTGGCGAGAAACTCAGGTAGTTCGAAACGTTGGTTAGGTGCCAGTCAAGGTAGGGCGAGTTGGTAGCAACCTGGACAGGATTGTCAACAATTCGCATGCCGTCTGGGTGGAATTCGGCGACCACACACGAGTCTTTGTCATGCACAATAATGTGCAGTGGCAGTGCAATGGGAATTCCCTGTGGAACCACGTTCACCACATTGCATGTTGCCAACGCAGCCTTGGCCTCCGCGGTTGTAGAACACGTTCCTAAGACGAATCCAATGACATCGAGAATGCCGATATCTGAGCCATCGTTCTTGGGTGCGTAGTAGGTGCAATGGTCGGGCATGTAAAGGGCATGCGCCGAAAGGCCCGCAGAGTTCATGCCGTCTGCGAACCATTGTGGATTGCTGAATCCTGAGAAACCAACGACACCGTAGGTGCTCTGCCACTTTTTCCCATTGGGAACTATTTGGCTCTGATGTGACGCATTGGCAGCGAGCACGGCTAGGTCCCATGGAAGTACGTTCGGGAATTCCATGGTGCGACCAACGCACACCGTGCCATCTGTGGCGGTCGGATACTTGAAATTTGTACACACTTTGTGGTCCTTTTATTTGTCTGAATCAGTAGACGCGGCTGAAATCAGAGTGACTGCTGTAAACGCAGAGCTGTAACTGGTTACTGCAAAGGCTTCCTCACCAAGTTGAGTTATTGGATCATCGTCTGAGTTCACATGCTGATTAATGGATGTGAGTGCCGTTCCAATGGAGTCTGGCTGAACCCCGGCTGTTGTAGGCGAGGTTGTTGCCATGAATCCTCCAGGGATTGAGGTGTTCTCAACTGGTTTCAGAACCACCCAGTTGGAGGACATTGACTCGTTGAATCCTAGCCGTGGAGTAAGCCTTGTCAAAATTCGATGGGGAGCAGGCAAAGGCCCCATCACGGTGTGACGCTGGTATTAACCGGGGCTGCAGGCGGTGATGACGCCACCTTCAATCTCGACGTTGAGGCGCCCCGGGTTTAAATCCATGGTTGCCGGGAAGGATTCACCGTCTTCTTTGATGATGCGAAAGACGTAGCCTTGATCCTCTGCGGCCGCGCGTGCTTGATCAGTCGTCGCACCATCGGCAACGAGGGTGTCACACAGCGCTTGAACATTTGGCAGCTCTTCGGGGCCATATATAGGTGTGTCATATAGCCCAATGGTCTCCACGACGGTGAACTCAATCGAACTGTTATCTGTAGTCAATGTGAGGGTGTCTTCAGATGTGGTGATTTGTGGTGAGGCGTTGAGAAACGCGATAAGCCACTCATCTTGCAACATGAGTGGTTCTTCGCACATCATCATGCTGCTGGCCAAGGGTGAAGATGCGGTGAGCCGACCGTCTTCGATGGCAGCGCTGCCGAACAGCGTGTTGCAGCCTGCATTCACCGAGATGCCGTCTTCCGTGAAGGTGAGGGTGATGGGGGTTTCTGTGGCCAGGGCTCGCTGAGACCCGTTCTCCTGAATATCTGATGAGCTATAACTCAATGCAACCAAGTCTGCGAAGGTGACGTCGCTGGTCCCTGAAGTTGCATTGCCGCATGCCGTGAGCGTAAGTAGCAGACCACCGCCGGCCAATGCAATCGTTGCAGCGCGGTGCATACGCATGTCTGATCCCTTCATCCGCTTCTAAGCAAATCACGGCTTTGACGCTTACGAGGGGCAGCCCGATCCTTTTGGCTGGTCATATTTCTGACAAGTTAGTTAAAGCTGTTTCCCATTTGGTTCCCCACCCAGGCAAAGCCACTTAACCCTGAAAGCGGAACCCAAACGTCAAGGATCAGCCGAAACAACACACTCACGGACTTG
>JAGYJP010000044.1 GCA_018402075.1 Candidatus Nanopelagicales bacterium
GACTCACCCCCAGAATCCGAGGAACATGCTGCCAAGGCAGCTGCGGACAAGGCTATCCCAAGGGCAAGGCGAATACGCATGGCGTAATAATGCCAGATGTGTCAGATATAGCACGCTGAACGCGCAAGTAAAGTGCGCCTACCTTGTGCGAAGAACTCGCAAAAAACCCGTTCGGACTGTACCTGGTGCCCTACCAATTCGACGTGTAATACCTGCTTGCAAGAGTGCAAGCCCTGCTTCCATGCTCACGGTCAAGACCGCAACCAATATGACACCAGCGAGAACCATAGTGGTGTTTTGTAGGCCAAATCCGTCAAGAATGTAACGCCCAAATCCACCACCGCCCACTAACGCTGCTAGCGTCGCCGTTGCGGTGACCTGCACCGTTGCTGTTCGCAACCCCGCGAAGATTAGTGGTGTGGCGAGTGGAATCTCGATTCTCCACAACAGCTGATGTCCGGTGAAACCCATTGCCTTCCCGGCCATTCGCACTTGTGAATCAACGCCCACGATCGCAATATTTGCGTTGGTCAAAATAGGTGGAATAGCAAATAGCGCGAGAGCCAAAATTGCCGCTTGAACGCCAACCCCACCCACCGCAGCGAGCAAGAGCAACAGCGCGAATGTGGGAATTGCTCGACCCAGGTTCGCAATGCTCGTGACAACTCCGCTCCACCGACCAATGTGTCCGGTAATCACACCAATGGGAAGAGCAAATGCAGCGGCAATGAGCACCGCAAAACCGGTAATTGTCAATTGCTCAATCAGGCGAACGGGTATTCCATTGGGCCCGCTCCAATTCGCTGGGTCGGTGAACCACTGAATCAGGGTCATCGCGCCGCCCAAGGGCTTAATCGATGCTCCAAGCGAACAAGTAACCACTCAATAAGCAAGCCCAAAATCACTGCAAGCACAGTTCCCGCAAGGATAGGAGCACGGTAGAAGTTATTGGTGAATCCATTTAACACAATCAAGCCGAGGCCACCATGCCCAACCAATGCGCCCACCATAACCAAACCAACAGTGGACACCGCCGCCAACCGAATTCCTGCCATGATCGCGGGCAGGGCCAAGGGTACTCCCACTCGAACCAAGAGCGCACCTTCGCTGTACCCCATACCCAGTCCAGCCCGACGAACTTCCTCCGGAATACCTTGTAATCCGACAATTGTGTTGCGCAAAATCACAAGTAGCGCATACAGCGCGAGAGCAACAATGACGGTAGTCGCGGAGAGACCGAATACTGGCCACAGGCCGGTGATGAGTGCGAGAGATGGAATCGTGTACAAAAGTGCACCAACAATGAGTGTCGGCGTCGCGAGCCACCGAGTGCGCACCGCGAAAATCGCTAAGGGAATTGCCACGATCGTCGCCAGGACAACCGCAGCGACGGTAATGGCAATATGTTCAGCGAGGGCAGATGCAAGTTCACTCCACGAACTCGTGAGATAGTCCACACTGATCCAAGGATTTGAACTATTGGAAGGAACTCGCACGCATGCAGCATATGGAATCCGACCATCTTGTGCTTACATCTGTGCGTCGTGAGTTCAATAACGTCGCAGTAGTTGAGGATTTATCCCTCGCGATTAGAAAGGGAGAAATTTTTGTGCTCCTTGGCCCAAGTGGCTGCGGTAAGTCGACCACCCTGCAATTGGTGAATCGACTCCTTGAGCTGGATGGTGGATCGATTTCACTCGAAGGTATCGACATCGACACCATCGATCCGGTGGAACTGCGCAGAAGTATCGGTTACGTGATTCAACAGATCGGGTTATTTCCCCACCGCACCGTTGCCGAAAACATTGCGACCGTGTGCAATCTCCTTGGTTGGAATCGCGAGAAGAGTCGCGATCGCGTTGATGAAATGCTTCAACTTGTTGATCTTGATCCAGTGATCTACGCGAATCGCTATCCACATGAACTATCTGGAGGTCAGCAACAACGAGTCGGCGTTGCCCGCGCTCTTGCCAGTGCGCCAGCGACCTTGCTTATGGATGAACCCTTTGGAGCACTCGACCCGATTGTTCGCCGACAGCTGCAATCAGAGTTTCGTCAATGGGTACGGGCACTTGACACCACCGTCGTTTTCGTCACCCACGATGTAGATGAAGCGGTGCTCCTAGCCGACAGAATTGCA
>JAGYJP010000045.1 GCA_018402075.1 Candidatus Nanopelagicales bacterium
TTTTGTCGGTCGCGTAGGAGTTCGAGTCAGGATTCCGGTGAACTCGCAGGGCTGATTGTGGTGGGTTCGAGATAGGAGAGGGTGGTCATTACCTGCAACGCGTCGAACCACAACTCACCCTGAGCCAACCAGCCTGATTGGGTAGCGAATTCGCCGTCACGATTACCCAGTGATGCTTCAAGGGCCCAGCGAGCAGACCAATTCAGCGAACCGAGATCAAGACCCTGCGATTCCAAAACCTTGCTGCGCAGATCAATGAACCACCACGTTTGATCTATTGCCGTGTTCATTGAGGACTGACTCAATGCATCAAAATCGCCGGTCGCCAAATCTGGAATCACTACATAAGCTTGGGTTGCTGAAACCGCATAACTGGTCAACCAGAAATAAGTAACCGCGGTGGTTAATTGCTCCGCCTCGGTCGGGTAGTCCTCAACATTCTGAGTCAGTCTCGCTGAAAATTCTTTGGCAGACAGTGCTCCTGCAACATAATCCGAAGACAGACCCGTAGATGAATCGTTAAGGCTCAACCCAAGAACATCGCGCAGATAGTTTTCGCTCGACTGTGCGGCTTGCACCAAAAATCTGCTGTAACTGCTGAGGTGACCTGCAACCTGCGCACAATCCTCTCCTGCACCAGTGCTCAGCGATGTGACCGCGTCCAGGGCTTGTGGGAGAAATCTCTCTACCCCGAGCCGACCCTCGGCAATTGATTCAGAAATTACCGCTAAAACGGCCACTTCTTCAGCTCCCGACAACTTTGTGATGATGCCATCCATGGTGACTTGAGTGAATGACGCCCATCCCATGGCGGTCGGAAGCGCAAAGCACTGAGATAACCCCACAACAGGAAGTTGGGAGGATTTCTCAAGTTGGATTGAGCTGAACTCCAATAATTGCTGGGCATCTGCGAGTAATTTTCGCCGTGTTTCCACAACGCCCTCGGTACGAATATTGGCAACGGTTTCTTCTCGAGCTATTGCGCGAGAAACCTCCGTGAGCGTCAAAACCGTTTCGCCATTCGCCACTGCAAAGTTGCCGGTGTCCTGCGCTTTTGCCGCCTCTCGGTACTTGTCTTCGGCCCACCTCAATAACTCCGGGTCAATCACTTGAGCAGATTTATCAAGCATTGACCGCAGTTCATCGATATTGGATGAAGTTGTTTCCTGGATCACACCTTGCATGGCTGGCTGAAATACTGTTGTGAAAGCAAGTTCGGGGGTTTCAATAGGCGTGCCCGTCATTGCGGAGTACGCCTCACCGATGGTGTTTACCGGCACGACCTTTATCCCGAGTGAGTCGGCGAGCGTGACGAGAGCACTTCCTTCTGTCCAATCACCATCGTTCAGTGATGCGGGAAGCACAACCGTGGTGAATCCTGCTCGTGCAGCTGCTTCAAGTTTCGTGGGGACGCCACCTACCACGCCGATTGAACCGTCAGCGGTGATTGTTCCTGTCATGGTGAGACCGGGCGAAATGGATTCACCCTGGAATGCTGCAATAAGTCCAACCGTCAGAATGCCACCTGCCGAGGGTCCATCGATGGGTCCGGTAACGGTGAAGTTGAGATCAACCGATGCTGGATCCGCTCCCACGAAAACAGTGGCGAATGCGGCAGCCATGCTGGTTGCAGCCTGCCAAGCGTCACCGGCGCCCTCGGCTTCTATGTCTGCGAGGTCAACTCGATACTCCGGTGTATTCCCTGCGGTAGAAACAACAATCTGGGCCGGCTCGATCCCACCGACAGCTGCGCCCTCAGAATTTGTTCCAGCCCACAAAGCGGGAACTGAGATCTCTGCAGATCCATTGACAATTCTCAGCTCTCCGATGTCGGATGGAACAGATGAAGATGATGAGTCGGTTGAACACGAAGTCAAGGAAAGGCTCAGAATGACCGCGGCGCTCCATGCCACCCGATAACGCACGTTTACAGCCTAGACCGCCTTTGAATTTTCGGTGAGCCCAGCAAGTAGGGTGCACACATGATTGACCGCAGGCCTGCTCGCGCGGATTTGGGACCAACAACCAGGGCATACGTCAAGTCAATGGGCTGGCGCTCGGTGAACTTTCACACCCACATTTCACTAGTGAACAAGTACGTTTATCT
>JAGYJP010000046.1 GCA_018402075.1 Candidatus Nanopelagicales bacterium
GTTCGCGAAGCCGGTGGCAATCAGGGGAGCGGATGCACTTGTGCCGATTACGGAAACCCACGGAAACTCGGTGTTGGAACATGGCGCAGTGCAACTTTGGGTTACCGCTCCCGAAGTGACGTACTGCGGAGGAATATCCGCGATGCCTGTTGTCGCGAACGAGGCCGTCGTTGTAGTTGTGCTCGTGATTGTTCGCGGGCCGTTTAATCCGTCAAAAGGCGCGGCCATTCCGCTCACGATTATTTGTTCGCCGCTGACCAGCCCATGAGCCGGACCGAAATACAACATTGCCACGTTGCTCGCTACCTTGGCACCATCAATATTGAGACCAGGGTTGGCGATCGCGTAAGTGGGCCACCCGGCAAGGGCCGCGAGATCCGGCGCCATTCTCCGGGCGGGGAGACCTGGGTAATTGGGTGCGGCTGCGGCAACCTGGTACGCGGGCATTGGGTTGCTCGAACTTTGACCACCACCGGTGGCTTGTCCGCCGCTAATTGGATAGTTAGGCAGATTCGCGCAGTTGCTATTTGGGGAGCTGTCGCGCCACACATAGTTTAGAGTGGTTGCTCCGGGTACATATGTGATGTTGAGGCCGTCGGCCATGGCCTGCGCGGGTGAACTCCACTGCACCCCGCCGACACCCAATACTGCTGCATGCGTGCTGGGAAACTGTGGAACCAAGCCGCCGAAATTCACCGACGTGAAGGGGCCGGTAACCGCCCCAGGTCCGACATCGGGGAACACCTTCGCGACCGTGTAAGTAGTGGCGGATGGCACGGTCAAAATGGTGTACATCCGATCGAATTCGGGATACAACCCGCCGATGTACACCTGGTTTCCCGGACTGAATCCGTGTGGCGTTGCAGTGGTAATCGTCATGACGTTGCTGGCTATGCCGATCATGGCAATCGGTACACGAGTGGCATTGGAAGCGAAGGTGGTGCTTTGCCCTAAGCACGCCCCCGAACCTTCATCTCCGGCTGCCGAGACGACAATCACTCCCTGCTCAGCCAGTTGATCGAGCAGGGTGTTTGACCAGGTGAGTTGATCGCCTGTTAATTGTGGCTCAGCGAGTACGTAACTCATGGTGATGATGCATCCGCCACTCGGAAAGTTTGGCCCCTTGCTCAATGAACTTGGTCCAGCAAGCGGATCCGAAGCAAATACCAACCCACATGCTTCGGCTGATTGAGCGATCATCCCGTACCAGTTGTCGACCGACGCAGCGTTGACCAAGGTGATCTCGGTATTCGGTGGCAGTGCGGAGGCAATAACCGCAATATCAAGTGTTGCTTCCAGGCCAACTTGTGTTTGTGCCACCGCCCACGGCGCAACGGCATTTCGAGTCGTTATTGATACCGCTGGCAGACCACACTGCTCAAGCAAAAGGTTGACTGCTGCGATATTTGCTATCTGATCCAATTCCCCCACCACAATGCGTTGCGGCAACGGAGTACCGGAAGGCGTGAGGGGCAGGCCAACCGCCGCCCGCCATTGTTGGGGGGATAGCCCGAGGTTTCGTCCACCCGAAACGGGAGTGCAATCTGCCGAGGGGTAATCCGGGGTGGTGAAAGTGGTGCTGGCATTCCCCGGCACCGCCATCGGCACCGCGATCCCGGAGGCAAGGAGCGCCGTCGTGGCGACAAGCACCCCGATTCGCATTTAGGCATCCTATGAGGTGAGAGTGAAGATTAAAACCCCTCTTCGATCACTCATGTGATCGTTCCACGCGGTCTGCATCCCTTACTAATAAAAAAACCGGATTGCACTTTGTTGACCCATCAAAGGAATCTTGGATAAAGTGTTGCCAGCCACGTTATGCGTGGACGTTTGGAGCCCCAGAGTGCTGGCCCGAGGATCGAAAGATCGCCTAGGGCTGGAACTGGGGCTCATTCCATGTGGCCGCATAACTGGACTGCGGCGCCTGCCTCGCCAAAGCCCCGATTTCGCGGTGGGCGTACGCCCAACCCCCCAACTCAGGTATCGGGATGGGGTGACATGGGGCACAATGATCTTGGGTCAAAATGAAGATCCGTGGATAAAGGAGTGTGACGCATGTTCGAGAGGTTTACCGACA
>JAGYJP010000047.1 GCA_018402075.1 Candidatus Nanopelagicales bacterium
TTAATCTCTTTGAGTGCTTTGAGATCTTCCATGGCGTCTTCCTTCGAAGCGTAACTTGCAGCGTAAAGCATGTATGTCTTGTCTGACATGGTTTTTCCCCTATATGTTTTGATGGCAAGCGAGGATGAATTCCGCGCTTTCGAGTACCCCATTTATACCAAAAAGGTCACCAATCCCAAAATTTGATGGGAATCCCTCACCCCATGAATTCACCCCATGAAACTGCCCTGCCGCCGCGCCAACCGGACTCATTCGCAGTTCAGGTGGCCTCTAGGCTTCGGTACATGACGCAGGCCTCCACCCGTTCAGTCCGTAAACCGGGCGAATCCGTGACAAAGATCGCCTACCAAGGTGAGCCTGGCTCAAACTCCGATGCGGCTTGCCGCAATGTATATCCCAGCCTCGAAGCCGTGCCATGTCCAACTTTTGAAGATGTCTTTGCAGCATTGACCGAAGGCGAAGCCGAATTAGCCATGATCCCGGTGGAGAATTCCATTGCGGGTCGGGTCGCCGACATTCACCACCTCCTACCCGATTCGGACTTGCACATTATCGGTGAATATTTCATGCCTATTCACTTCCAACTCATGACCATCCCGGGTACCGGCATGGAGGACATCCGAGTTGTGCGCAGTCACGCCCATGCACTGGGTCAATGTCGCAGACTAATTCGCGAACATGGGTGGCGCGCAATCGTTGCAGATGACACAGCAGGTGCTGCACGCGAAGTAGCAGAGGCTGGCGACCCCAGCGTTGCCGCCCTAGCGCCGACATTAGCCGCTGAACTCTACGGATTAGAAATACGCGCATCCGATGTCGAAGACGAGCACAACAACACCACCCGATTTCTCACACTGGCTCGTGACAATATTGCTCCTGCAACAGGATCGGGTCCGGTGATCACGAGTTTTGTCTTCCGCGTACGAAACGTGCCAGCAGCCCTCTACAAAGCCATGGGTGGTTTCGCCACCAATGGAGTGAACATGACCAAACTCGAGAGTTACCAACTTGGCGGCAGTTTCTCCGCAACGCAGTTTTATGCCGATGTCGAAGGGAACCCCGAGGATCGTCCTCTGCGCTTGGCACTCGAAGAACTCGCGTTCTACACTTCTTATGTTCGAATTTTAGGCACATACCCGGCGAGCTCATTTCGCGAAGATATTTCTCCCGCCTAAATCCCCCCGGCCATTGAATCCCTGCTTGACTTGTTCATACCTTCATCATCAACTACTCTGCGAGAGGATTGAAGTTGGAGTGAAGTTAGTGCTTGAGAGGGTTTGTTGCGCCTCAAATAGATATTCTTATAAATTGTTTTGCGACTTATTGGCTAGATTGTGAAGAGAACCTGTCTTGCCGACTTAGCACTAATGAGTGAATGGGTAAGTTTCAAGTATCAGGTCAAAGCATTCGTTGACCCATTTCGTCTCGATCGGTCACGAAACACTCGAAAGAGAGCGGCGATCGCAATCAGACCCCAGATGCCGTTGAGCGCCACTATTGCCCAAGCGAACAACAGGAGACCATAAATGGTGAGGAGTGCCGCACCCACCAGGTTGATCCCTTGAAAACGGAGTGATTTGGATGGGACTCTTCCTGTGGAGACCAGAAAGTAAGCTGTGAGCACAAGAATTGTCCCGATACCGCCAATAATATGTTCCATGCGAGTACACGATACGCATCACGTCAAGATACTTGGTCAGCAATGCATGTGAAACCAACCTCCCCTTTTTGGTGGGGAGATCACCAGGGTCTGGTCAGACTTCTCTTTCACATCTGCAGATATTGAGACTAGTCACTCGAGTCCATGCGCGGCGAATAATCCCACGAGACCACCTCAAGGTCGGTGATACAGAAGGCGATCTCGGTTGACACCCGACTGAGAAGCCAGGTTTCCAACTCCGTTCCGGATTGCCCGTACCTAGATATAAGGCGCTGAAGAACCGCACCCGCCTGTTCTGGATCATGGATAATCTGGATAGTTCCCCGACCTCGGGCACCTTTATATGGCGGCTGATCCGGTGAAACTTCCCAGCCAATCACCGGATGCTTCACGGCCCGCTTGGCAATAG
>JAGYJP010000048.1 GCA_018402075.1 Candidatus Nanopelagicales bacterium
GCACGCCAATTACGGTCGGATTTCCGGCACCGAATTAGTCGGTGAGGCCGAGAAGATCCATGATCTCTACACGTTGCGGCAGAGATGTCACCGCACCCGCTCTTGTTGCGGCCAATGCACCGGCAGCACTGGCCCAGCGGAGTGCCTCTGAGAGTGGCTGCCCTTCATTGATGGCGCAGGCGAAAACCCCGCAAAAGGAGTCGCCCGCGGCAACCGTGTCCACCGGCACAATTCGAAATGCACCGGCCTGACCGGAACCGTTGGCATTTGCCCACACAGCCCCTTTCTCACCGCGAGTCACGATCACGTTCTTTGCTCCAAGATCCACCATGGAGTTAGCGGCCTCGACACAGTCGAGCATGGAGGTCAATGGCAAATCTGAGAGAGCGGCCAGTTCTCGGGCCTCAAATTCATTGGGTATCAGGTAGTCGGTGCTGGCAAATACGCGCCGAGGGAAATCGCGCATGGGTGCAGGGTTGAGAACCGTCAGTGCACCAAGTTCCTGACCCACCACAAGAGCGCGTTCGGTTGCTTCAGGATCAATTTCACCTTGCACCAAAACAACGCCAATGCGATGTTGGCTGGAAAGGGCCCGCAGCTGTTCCTCAACGCGATCCGTGTTGACATGGTCATTCGCGCCAGCTACCACAATAATTCGATTCGCACCGCCTGCCTCGACCTCAATTACCGCAGTTCCGGTCGCATGGGTTGGGTCAGTGTCAACGAAATCTTTGACGTTTTCGGCTGCGAGCACTTCCTTTAGGTGACGACCAAATGAATCGGCACCGACGGCACCGATGAGCGCAACCGACCCGCCCGCCCGACTCGCGGCAACTGCCTGATTCAGACCCTTACCCCCAGGTTCTTGGGTCATTGAATCTCCGAGCACAGTCTCCCCCTCATGGGGGAAGTGTTCAATGTGAAGCACGAGGTCGGTATTGAGGCTGCCAACTACAACAATGATGGGTTTTGAGCCTGGCTCGGGTTGGTTCACAAGTGGATACTTTCATGGTGGGAGAATGGTCGCGCAGGGAGGTTTTCCCCGAACCGAAGGATAATGATGATTATTGCATTGGGCTCTGATCACGCGGGATTCGCTTTGAAGAGTTTCCTGAGTGCGTGGCTTTTGGAAAATGGTCACCAAGTGCACGATGTCGGTACCTACAGCACCGAGCGGGTGGATTACCCGGAATACGGCGCCGAACTGGGTCGAGTAGTTGCCTCAGGTGATGCTCAGATCGGTATCGGTGTGTGCGGTAGTGGACAGGGGATCTGCATGGCCGCAAATAAGATCCATGGAATTAGAGGGGCTGTGTTGCGCACCGTCGAAGATGCTCAGTTATCCCGCGCTCACAATGACGCAAATATTGCCTGTCTGGGTGAGAGGGCAACCGAGCCGGCAATCGCCCAGCAGCTCATTCAAGTGTTCATTGAAACGTCATTTGATGGTGGGCGACACGCGGCTCGGGTAGCCCAACTCAATAGCTTGATGTGAGTAGATTTCCCGCTGGCGGTGGAACATTTGCGCAGTCGCGACCGTCCAAACAGTCGATACTTCAATCAATTCAAGGAGAAAACATGATCAGGACACGCAAAGCAGCGGCAACCAAGGCAACAACTACAAAAGTTGCAGCATTGGGCGTCGCCGGCCTTCTTGGCATTGCGGTGCTTGCA
>JAGYJP010000049.1 GCA_018402075.1 Candidatus Nanopelagicales bacterium
TGAAGCGAATCGCGACAACTTTGATATTCGTGGGTGGGCAATGCAACCGGGCGATGCCGTGTTCTTCCACATGCTGACAATTCACCACTCCTATGGCGTGCCCGGCAAGAACCGCCGTCGGGCATTCTCTTTGCGATTCCTTGGCGATGACATGGTGCATGCTCCACGCGAATGGGTGACCTCGCCGAACTTCGATGGCCTGAATCTGCAGATTCCCGCAGGGGCTCCCATGGAACATGAGCTCTTTCCGCTGGTGCGAGCATGAGCTTTGATATTTCATCTGAGTGGGTGAATGAAGGCGATGTTCTTCGTCGCTCGGTGACGTGCGCAACATTTATGGGTGCCATTGAACTTGTTGACCTCGTGGCAATTGCTGCCGAGGAAATCGATCATCATCCGGATATGGACATTCGCTGGCGCACGGTGACATTTGTGCTCAGCACACACTCAGCGGGGACAGTCACTGATCTGGACTTTCAGTTGGCTCGCGAAATTGATGCACTAATTGTCGCGCAGAACTAGGCTTCCGATGTGGGATCGAAAAGTTACGATTTGGTATGGGGCACGGCACTGCGTACCACGACCCACTTACACAGATTCCTGCATTGGGCAAGCAAAGGCAAACTTGGTCGCACATTCCCTGGGGGTGCCAAGGTTGTGTGGATCACAACCCTCGGCCGCAAGTCTGGCGAATGGCGCAGGACACCGCTCCTCGCCGTGCCCATTGAAGATGGCTGGGGAATTGCCGGATCGAATGCGGGTCAGGAGAAAATTCCTGGCTGGGTGTACAACGTCGAGGCACATGACCACGGCCGCATTGACGTAGATGGAATTGAGCAACAAGCGACATTCACTCGAGTTACAGGCGAACTGAGGGAACGCATTTACTCGGGGTTGATTGCCCAATGGTCGGCCTATGACATGTACCGGCGGAATATCTCCCGTGAAATTCCCGTGTATCTGGTGCAACCTGAATTACAACCTGAATGAGGTACTGAGTGAAACCGAGTTTCCCACACTGGGCATGATGTCCCGGTGGCATCACCGACTCGCGTTAATTTGATTAGTTGTGAGTCCATCTATAAGTCTTATGGTGAGCGACCGCTCCTCGCCAATGTGTCCCTCGGGGTGGCGCGAGGTGAACGAATCGGTGTGGTGGGGCGTAACGGAGCCGGGAAAAGCACCCTCCTCCATGTTTTGGCAGGGGGTGAGCCACCTGATTCCGGCAGGGTCACTCGCGGTGCCAATGTCATTGTGGGGGAACTCGACCAGGTGGGTGAATTTGAGGAGACTCAAACTATTCGCGATCTCGTATTGGGCGCCCGTGAAGAATATGAGTGGGCTGGGGACTCATCGGTTCGGGAAATTCTGACCTCGCTCCTCGGCGGTTACGGTGCACACGAACTTGATCGCCAGGTGGCGAGGCTGTCCGGGGGTGAGCGCCGGCGAGTCCACTTGGCAGCGCAATTGATTCGCGATGTTGATGTTCTGTTTCTGGACGAACCAACAAATCACCTGGATGTTGAAGTAATTGCGTGGCTTGCTGAGCATCTCAAGCAGAGAACAAAAGTCGCCGTCGTCACTGTGACCCATGATCGTTGGTTCCTTGACGAAGTTTGTGATCACATGTGGGAAGTCGTCGGTGGAAATGTGGAGGAA
>JAGYJP010000005.1 GCA_018402075.1 Candidatus Nanopelagicales bacterium
TGCGAACCCGGTCGACTGGCGGTGGGCGTTCTCGGCCTCTTCATCGTGAAAAATCTCGTAGAGCCATACCAAGTTTTCATCGTCTGGATCAACCGCGACCATATAGACCTCGGTGCCCGGTTCCTCACCGATTCCGTCAGCGTAGGTGTTCAGAATGTCCAATAGTGCCGCTCGCTGACCCTCTTGTGCGGTGAGGCGAACAATCAATGCCTGCCGACCCGGGAGAAACGCTTGCAGTGGTTCTCGTGCTGGAGTGTCAGGCATTCTCGAGGTACCAGTCATAGGTGGACGTAACACCGTCACGCAACTTGATGGATGGATACCAACCGAGGGCGTTAATGCGCGAGGTGTCAAGGAGTTTGCGTGGCATGCCATCGGGTTTGCTGGTGTCCCATTCGATCTCACCTTCGAAACCAATGACATTTGCAACGGTTTCCGCAAGGTCTTTGATCGGGAGGTCATCGCCCCAACCAATGTTGATTGTTTCGGAGGAGTCGTATTTCTGAAGCAACATCAGACATGCTTGCGCGAGGTCATCTACATGCAAAAACTCGCGACGCGGGGCGCCCGTTCCCCACACCGTCACTTTGTCTGAACCGGATTGCTTTGCTTCATGGAAACGGCGAATAAATGCTGGTAATACATGTGAAGTTTCGAGGTTGAAGTTGTCACGAGGTCCATAAAGGTTGGTCGGCATGGCTGAAATCCACCGACGGTTGTACTGGGTACGGAAAGCTTCGATGTAATAAATTCCGGCGATCTTTGCCATGGCGTATGCCTGGTTGGTGGGTTCGAGTGGCCCGGTCATCAAAGAAGATTCACGAATTGGTTGTGTTGCGTGTCGCGGGTAAATGCAGGAAGAACCCAGAAAGAGGAACCGTTCTACATTCGCTGCGTGTGCGGCATCCATAACATTTGTTTGAATCAACAAATTGTCCTTGAGGAAGTCCACCGGGTAGGTGGAGTTCGCCATGATCCCGCCAACTCGTGCGGCTGCGTCAATAACAACGTCAGGTTGAGCTTCATGGATGGCATCAAGGGTGGCATCGCGATCGCGCAGATCAAGTTCCCCCGAACTCCACCCGATGACCTCGCCGGCACCTGCGGCCTCGAGGGCGCGAACCAGGGCTGAACCGACCAAGCCGCGGTGTCCCGCTACATAAACTTTTGAATTCGACCAGTCAATGTCCGCCATTGTGGAATCCTCCCATAGGGTCGTGACCGAGTTTGTGCGGATGATCGATTCCCTCAAATGTGTGCCTTGCATGCGCGTAAGGATCTCTGATATTCTAAACCGGCGGACCTGCCCACACACGTGGATAAGCGGGTCTAGCTTTTTTTAGATGTCCATTACAACTCAAGCATCAGTGAATCAGGCTTGCAGTGGGCTATATATCGGTCGTACCAGTCCCATGCGAATTTCTTTTTATTGTGTCGGCGCACGCTCTGATACGCGGTCCACGCGATGAGGTCAGCCATCTGAACCCATTGAGAGATATGAGAATGCTGATGATGCGGATCTTCGATGATTCGTCGAGTGCAGAGGTTCAGCCGTCGATGAATATCGAGGTAGCTCTTATCCGTTCCATCTCCATCCATATAGACCAAAGCAAATCGCCTCTCTTGAGCACATTGGTTGTCCCAGTATTGAAGTAGTTCGGAATAGACGTCCGCTTTGATGTGATGGTAGTTCCGACCACGTTCGGATGTACATCGATAAACAGTTCCAATCCGAATTCCATCAATTAGTCCAATTGCTGCCAAAGCATCTTGAACCAGTTCACGACGTAACTGCTTTGACTTATTAAATTTGGAATTGAGTGATGGAGTTCCGCGCCCGCCAATCAATGCTGTCGCGTGGAGTTCCTCGGAGGGTGGCACACCATAGTGGGCGTATAGAGCCTTTCGTTGTTCCAGCCATCGCTGTAATACTGAAGACCAGTGATCGGCACTCACTTCCACCCAGCTGTAGACCACGTATCCATCATTGGGCGAACCCGAATCGTCGCAGTAGTACAAGGTGAACCCATACTCTCTGGTGGAGGGTAGCGATTCCGGCTTCATACATCCTGACTATCCAGTGCCTCACTTGTTCAGTACATGGCACCGGCTGAATGTGTGCATGCCCTTTCGTTAGGGAAAGTACTGTGGATAAGAACCACGGGATACGGTTACGCAATGCGCGTGGTCACAGTGGAGAAGCTTGAATCGATCCTTGCTCAACTAGGTCCCAATCCGCGCGTGGTGGCATCAGGCAACTTCGCGGCACCACACACACTGCTCGCGGCGGTGGATGCTGCTCTGCCCGAGTACCGGTTGCACATGTTGAATGCCCAGCCAGGAATTCCAGACCGACCCGGTGTGACATACGAGACAGCATTTGTGGGGCCAGGCATGCGGCACCACGAACGTCTCACCTACATTCCCGCGCGGCTGAGTTTGCTGCCGGAAATTTTTCGTAACCACTACCGACCAGATGTTGTCTTGCTGAATGCATCTGAACAAAGACACGACACCGTGAGTTTGGGTGTGGAAGTTAATGTATTGCCGTCCGCAATTGAAGCGACACGGGCCCACGGTGGACTTGTAATTGCACAGGCGAATAAACAGATGCCGTACACATATGGCGATGCACAGATCTACACCGACGAGATCGATTACTTGGTTGAAGTGGATGAATCCATTACCGAACACAGCCCTGGTGCCATTGATCAATGTAGTTCTGCGATTGGCGATCGCATTGCCGCACGCGTGCCCAACGGTGCAACCTTACAAATGGGAATTGGTGCTGTTCCAGATGCGGTGCTCTCGAGTTTGACAAAGGGGAAGGATTTACGGATTTGGACGGAAATGTTCAGCGATGGCGTGCTGAATCTGCACAAAGCTGGTGCACTAGATGTTGATCGACCGCTAACCGCTTCGTTTCTTTTTGGATCACGTGAGCTCTATGACTGGGTGCACCTGAACACCAGTGTTCGCATGATGCGCACGGAGCACACCAATAACCCCGGCCGGATTGAGAAACAAGCACTCATGACAAGTGTGAATGGTGCACTGCAAGTTGATCTCCTTGATCAAGCGAATGCCAGTCGCATTAAAGGTCAAATTTACTCCGGGTTCGGTGGACAAACGGATTTCGTTGTGGGCTCACTTCACTCCCGCGGGGGACAATCGTTTATCGCCCTTCCGTCATGGCACGCGAAAGCAAATGTGTCCACGATCCTTCCGTTGCTCACGAATCCGGTTACGAGTTTCCAACACACTGCCGTCGCAACGGAAAATGGAATTGCCGATGTATTCGGTCGCAGCCAAGGTGAACAGGCTCGTAACATCATTAATTTTGCTGCGCACCCGAGTGTTCGCGATGACCTGACCAAAGCGGCAATAGAAATGAGCCTCTTTGCAGACTACAATTAGGCCGTGCTCAACTTCGGTTCCAAGACCCCGCTTCCTCCGAGTAAGTACCGCATGGGTGGCAAACATTTCAAGAACGACAAAGCATTCATTCGCACTTCGGTCAAAGACGTCAAACGATTGGAAAAATACTGTGGGCTCACGGTCGACTCCGCGATACTTGATTGGGGGTGCGGTGCCGGGCGCCTCGCAATTGGTATTAAAGAGCACTTGAAATCTATTCGCGACTATCACGGTGTTGATGTTCAACATGAACTCATTGACTGGTGTCAGGAGAATCTGGGGGGTCCCGGGTATCGGTTTACTTTTGTTGATGTGAGCAATGAGCGCTACAACCCCGACGGCTCACCGGAACGCACACTCAGTGCCGAGGCGCACAGTGTGGATGTGTTTTACGCCTACTCGGTGTTCTCGCACATGAATGCCGCAGATACGGCCGGTTACTTGGAGATTCTGGGACACACCTTGACACCCACGGGCAAAGCATTTGTCACGTGTTTCGTGGAAGAAGATGTTTCGGAGTGGGAGGAGAATCCGGCGGGATATGGCCCCCTGGAGTGGAAGGGACGGCTCCACTGCACTCGATTTTCCCGCCAATATTTCGAATCGCTGGTGAGATCTGGTGGTCTGGCGGTCGACCGGTTTGAGTACGGCCAGGAAACAGATGGCCAAAGTTTGTATGTTTTACGGCGACGCTAAAGGGAAAATCAGACCTCATGGGTTAGGTTCAAACCCATAACTGATTCCCGCCCGAACTTCCCTTATTTGAAAGGCTTGCAGAATGCGTCGAACATTCATTGCGGCTGCGGCATCGGTTGCCGTCGTCGCTAGCTCTCTCACATTTGTCCCAGCGATACAGGCCGCTGGACCACTACCGGAACCCGCATTTGGCATGCATGTGCCCCAGATCGCAAACGGTGCTAACCCCAGTGTTTCCTATGGATCCATTCGCATGTGGGACTCGGGAATCACGTGGGGGCAGGTACAGCAAAAGAAAAACCTATTTTGGTGGAACGGTTTCGACGCTGCGATCGCTAATGCCAATGAGCAAGGTGCGAACGTGATGTATGTACTGGGAAGTACGCCCACGTGGGCGGCATCGGATAAGAAGCAGGGTACGTACCCCAATAAAGGGGCGGCATCGGTGCCCAAAATGAAGGATTGGAAAAACTGGGTGCAGGCCGTGACCAAACGTCACGGTGACAGCATTGAGTCCTACCAAATCTGGAACGAAGCGGATCTGTCCAACTTTTGGGCCGGAACGCCCAAGCAAATGGCAGACCTGACCAAGGCTGCAGCAAAGATTATTCGCAAGAACGACCCAACGGCCAAAATTGTTTCTGCCAGCAGCACGGTGCGATTGAAAAGCTCCTACAACCGATTCTTTCCCAAGTACCTCAACGAACTGAGAAAAGCGAACTGGCCGGTCGATGTCATTTCCGTTCACACCTACCCGGATGGTCAGGGAACCCCGCAGACCCGAGTTCAGTACATCAATCAGGTAAAGGCTGATATTCGCAAGGCGAAGGTGCCAGCATCCAAGCCCCTGTGGGATACCGAGGTGAACTACGGAATTCCCGGTCCAGGTAGCACCCGCGGGCAGTCCATTGGTGGTGCTCAGGCCGCCTCGTGGGTTGCTCAAACATATTTGGATAACCTACTTCTGGGCATTGACCGCAGTTACTGGTATTTCTGGGCACCCGCCGATGGCCGGGTGGGCATTAATTTGCAAGACGGAACCACGGGGGCTATTGGCTACCAAACTGTGAACAAGTGGTTGGCCGGCTCCTACTACACCTGCGGGGTTGTCGATGGGACGAACGTATGCCAGATGGGTGATTTGAATAACCCGGAGGCTGTCGCGTGGGTGTCCTCCGGTTCGGGGACGTACACTGTTCCAGCAGGAGCAACGGTGCAATGTGATGCTCTCAATACCTGCACCGCAGTGACCCCAGGAACTCGAGTAGCGATTGGAAACATGCCCTTATGGTTCGGAACACCCGCAGGACAAACCGGAAATCAGTAGTCGCAATTGGCACACTTGTGACTGTGGGGGCATTAGTCCTCAGCGCATGTGGCGGCGGCAGCAGTGAACCTGTTGCCACCGACACGGCCACAGACACCGCAGTCCCGGTAGAACCCAATGGCGTCCCGGCAAACACGGTTGGCTTGCATATTGAAGGTGTCGAGGGGGGCGCCTGGGCTTCGGCTCCATTCGGTTCGCTTCGGCTCTG
The DNA here is from genome assembly GCA_018402075.1 of Candidatus Nanopelagicales bacterium. The sequence continues at coordinate 5,649 of JAGYJP010000005.1, forward strand.
GGATAACGGCACCGCCTGGTCACAAATCGAAACACAAAAAGGCGTGTACAACTGGAACAACATCGATGGAGCTCTTGCGAACACTTCTGCCAAGGGCATGACCAATGTGATGCTGGTGCTTGGCACCACTCCCGAATGGGCAGCCAAAAAAGTCAAGGACACCGATTACCCACAGCCGGGTGCTGCGAGTGCACCTGCCGATCTTGCGGATTGGGACAACTGGGTGGAAACGGTGACCGCCAAATACAAGGGACAGTTCGAGGCCTACCAGATCTGGAACGAAGTCAACCTCAAGAATTTCTTCAACGGTACCCCGGCGGAAATGGCCGAAATGACCAAGCGTGCCTATGACATCATTAAGGTAAATGATCCCGAAGCGCTCGTTGTTGCACCGTCACCATCATTGCGTTTAACCGCGGCATTTGATCGTTTCTATCCGGAGTACCTGACCGAACTGGGTGCGCTCGGTTGGCCGGTCGATGTCATGGCGATCCACACTTATCCAGATGCAACCGGTGACCCTGTGGCGCGCGGTGCGCTCATTAAGAAGGCACAGGATGCCCTCGTAGCCGCGGGTGCACCGGATCTCCCCCTGTGGGATACCGAGTTGAACTACGGTCTGGCCGGTCCCGGTGACCTGCCCAAACAAGAAATCACCGGCGCTCAGGCTGCTGGGTTCGTGGTGCGTACCTATATTGACGATCTGCGCTACGGCATTGAGCGTTCCTATTGGTATATCTGGACTTTACGTCCCTACGACCTACTCGGCGTGCAGGCCTACGCCGGCTCAGACGGTGAGCAGGGTTTCTTCGCTCTCGATGATTGGGTAATCGGCGCTGCCTACAACGGCTGCACCGAAGAAGGTGGCGTAGTTACCTGTGACTTCAGTGAGGGTGAATCAAATTGGATTGTGGCATGGGCGCAGTCAGGTGAAGCGACGTACACCACACCTGAAAACTCTCAACTGGTGTGTGACCCGCTCGCGAACTGCCAGGAAGCTGGACCGAACTCACCCATCACGCTCACCACGGTGCCGGTACGCATCTACCTGCAGTAGCCGGCGTCAATCACATGACACCTGACGATCTATTTACCAATGCTCATACGGCGTACTCGTTTACATCGGAACCGGTGGGTGACGCACAACTCGAGGAAATATACGAACTAATGAAGTTTGCACCCACTCCCACGAACTCGCAGTCGTTGCGCATACTCTTTGTGCGAACACCAGAGGGCAAGAAACGCTTGCCGGAGCACTTCCCACATGCCCCTTCAGGCGGGATATTTCATTCTGGCGGTGCGTTCGGTAGGGCTCGATGCTGGACCCATGGCGGGTTTCTCCACCATGGGTATGGATTCCGAGTTCTTTGCGGGAACCAGTTGGAATTCCCTCTATGTGGTCAATATTGGGCATGCTGCACCCGAGGGAATAAAGCCCAGAAACCCCCGGTTGGCCAAGGAGGACGCCCTTATTTGGGGTTAGAAGCCGAGGCGTGGCTGAATTCGCTGGTAACCTGAACGCAGCAAGTTTTATGAATCTAGCTTCAATGGGGCGAGTGGAGGTGAACAGTGATCAATGAAACACCGAATCCGCAGAGCCTGAGTGATTCCAATATTTCCGATACCGGAGCTTGGCGCCGAATCGCTGTTGAAGCCCACACCACCCAAGGGTGGGCGAGTGCCCGAAAAAGGCATGATCGACCGGCAGCACGACGAGATCCACTGAGGGTGTATGCCACGCGAGCGGTGATACTGGATTCGGTTGCCGTGTTCAGCGCTGCTGTGATTGGTTTCGTACTGCGGTGGACCATTCCCTACAACTTGAATATTTCCGATGGCATTTACGTGGTGTTCGCACTCGTTGTGGTGGTCTCTTGGCTCGGTGCATTGGTGCTGCGTGGTGCATATGACACCCGGATTCTGGGTGTGGGCTCTGAGGAATTCAAGCGCATTGTGACAGCATCTGCAGGGTTATTCGGTGCGGTAGCGATTGTTGCGTTCGCATTCAAGTTGGATCTCTCTCGCGGATTCGTTCTCATTACTTTTGTTGTTGGCCTAACACTGCTGCTCATATTCCGTTGGTTGCTACGAGCGTGGTTGCGTCACGAGCGGCGTTATGGGAACTACTTGCACCGCACCATGGTGATTGGCAACGGTGCTCGTCAAGAAGAAATATCCGATCTACTCGACCGAGATCCGGTGGCGGGATTCGTGGTGGTGGATATTGCTGAAGAGCCCCAGGAAGATTGCTCTGAAGAAGATCTCAAAGTGTGGCTCAATGAAGTCATGGCGCGCATTGAATTGGCAGATGTTGACACCGTTGCGGTCGCTGGATCACATGCACTCAGCCAAAACGTGATCAAGCGACTCTCATGGCGTCTTGAGGGTCCACGTGTGGATCTTCTGGTTGCACCAACTCTGGGTGACTTCACCGGTCCTCGAGTCACAATGCGTATGCAAGCTGATCTTCCCCTGATTCATTTGGACGAACCTCACTTGACCGGTTCAAAGCGTGTCATTAAGCGCACTATTGACATTGTGTTTGGCACCCTTTTGTTCATTCTTTTCCTGCCATTCATGATTATTGCGGCGGTTGGAACATTCTTCAGCAGCCGTGGACCAGCCTTCTACCGCCAAATGCGAATTGGCCGTGGTGGTGAAGTTATTACGGTGGTGAAATTCCGAACCATGCATGTGGGTGCTGACCAGGTGCGGGCCGAGATCATTGGCGCCCCCGATGACCGTATTGCCGAGCGGTACCAAAATGACCCTCGCATCACACCATTTGGTCGTTTCCTGCGTCGCTGGTCCATTGACGAAATGCCGCAGATCATTCATGTCATTGGTGGCAGCATGTCCCTGGTTGGCCCGCGCCCGGTGTTACTGGATGAAATTCCTCTTTTTGCCGACGAGGATCACCGGCGTCATCTGACCAAGCCCGGTTTGACCGGACTGTGGCAGGTATCGGGACGCAAGGCGGTGGACTGGGATGAACGCATGCGACTTGATTTGGACTATGTCGAGCACTGGTCACCGGCACTGGATCTGGTAATCGTGGCAAAGACCGTGAAAGTTGTGCTCACCGGCAAAGGCGCTTATTAATTCAGTCTTAAATGGGTGGGAACGTAGACTGTCCAAATGCCGCAATTAACCGTGAAGAGAGGGCTGCTGGCCGCCCTCCTCGTGGTTGTGGGTGGGTTTGTCTTCTGGCTTCAGGTGGGATTGGTTTATTCCTTCCTGGCTCTGGGTTGGGGCGGTTTCGGATTGCAGAGCCATCTGTCCAAGGCAGCAGATGCCCTGACCAGTGGTGATTACGCTCTGGGACAGTCGGAATTTGAGCAGGCGCAAAGGTCATCAGATCTTGTGGAGAGTAGTGCGGGGACCTGGCAACTCAATGTGATCGGCGCGGTGCCAGGGTTCACGGTCTCGGTGGACAACTGGCGCGCATTAACGGGGGCAACGACAAATATTTCAAACTCCACCGGTGAGTTGATCACTCTGTATGGTGATTTATCCGGTGACGCTGGGGGTCAAAATATTTTTTCCGATGGCGCCGTGGATCTGGTGCGATTGCAGCAACTACCACCGCGGGTGGCTTCGGCCAAAGATCAATTGGATCAGTCCGTTGAGCTTTTGCAATCTGTGTCGGCAACAACGGTCTTTGCGAGTCCATTGGATCGAGTTCGCGACTTAGCCTTGCGTGAAACGCAGCCGGTGCAACAGGCAGTGAATGCACTGAATTCAATTGCTCCAGTTTTACCGGATGCATTAGGAGCAAATGGTGCCAAGAGATACCTGGTGGCGATTGGTAATCAAGCGGAGATGCGCGCGGCGGGCGGGGCGCCATTGACCCTGGTCATGGTGGAAATGGACAACGGTCGAATCTCCATTCCGATTAAGGGTCAGACAAGCACCCAACTTTTCCCGCCACTGAATGCTCCGGTGAATTGGTTCGGCCCTGCGCTTAATCCTTTCTTCGCTGGAAATCCCCGGTTGAGTCCATTTGTGGTGACCAACACTCACCCGAATTTGGTGTTTTCCGGGCGTGAAATGGCGGCCGCGTGGGAAGGCGGTGGCTACCCCTCGGTTGATGGAGTCGTGACCGTGGATCTCACCGCTATCGCCGCTGTTTTGGAAGCCACCGGCCCGGTGCAGTCCGAAGTTTTTGGTGAAGTGAACGGTGAGAAACTCGGCCAAATTCTGTTGGTGGACGCATACGCTGACTTTGGCCAAGAAGATGCCGTTGTGCGACAGGAAGCAAATCAGAAACTGCTCGATGACCTATTGGTTCGTTTACTTTCCGGCTCTGATCTGGTTAGCGCCGCGCAAGCAATGGCGAGCACCGCCCCGGGGCGTCATTTTCAATTATGGATGAGAGATCCAGTGCTGGAGCAATTGGCATTGGACAGTGGGTCAGCAGGTTTTGTGGATTCACCTGAAACCGGAGACTGGTCAGCGGTGTATACCCAGAACGGTAATCAGAGCAAGGTGGACGTGTTCCAGCAGCGCAATGTGTTGGTGACAGCAAATCTGCAGGAAGATGGCTCAGCGAAAATAACCCAACAGGTCACAATCACTAATGCCACACCGGCTGATCGCCCTGAAGGCCCACCCGAGCGAATTGGCTATGAAACCATGTGGTTGAAGAATGCCTACATCATGTACATCCCGGACCGTGCTCAGAACTTCAGCGTGGATTTCCCCACCGGGTTCAATGTGCGGCCGTTCAAGGGCCATGCATTTCAGCAGCTGGGGAGAGGTTGGGTGGACGATGGTTTCGGTAATCCCCTGATTCGAGTCGTGGGGTGGACGCCACCGGGTGGACAGTCGGCTGTGTCAGTGAGTTACACCCTTCCACCCGGCACCTTTATTTCGCCTGAGACAAATGAATTGGAATACACACTGCTAGCGGATCCGCAATCGCTTTTTATTGATTCCACGTTGACCGTTCAGGTCACCGGGCCTCAGGGCTACTCCCCGGTGCGGCAACCGGGCATGAATATCGCAAGTGGCACGGCAACGGTGAGTGCGGTGCAGTCTGGACCGGTGGATGTCACCATAGGCTTCACTCGATGAAAACACCCACGGTAATTCGCAGTGTTGCGCTGGTGTTGGCGATCGCGCTGATGTGGCTGGCGCCGCCGGTTGGATTTATTTCGGTGGCCGTGTTGTTTGTAATTCTGCCTCCGTGGGGGAGGACCATTACTGAACGCGCGGTGATCTCTGGAATTGTTCTCCTAGGACTCACAGCGGTGGTGTTCCCGCGTGCCAGTGATCTGCTCCCGGTCAATCATCTTTCTGCACGGGTGTTTTTCGCTGCGGTCCTCGTCGGTGCTTTCGCTCTGCGTTTAATTCCGCGGTTCCGAACGGTGGGCTATCCACGACCCCGGATTCTCGATGTACTCATTGCGGTTTTTATTGCGCTTATTGCCTGGATTCCAATAAATGCATTCAGAGGTGCGAGTATTGAGGGAACCACTAGTGCGCTTTTTCATACTGGGTGGGATAACCACGGCCACTTCACCATGTTCTCTAACACGTTCACCCAGCAAAGCACCCTGTGGCAAACAATCGATGGCAGCGTTGCGTGGAATCAGTGGTATCCATCCCTGCACGGCACTTTCTGGTCACTGACTCAGTACGCCGTCAGCGATGCAACACCGGGACGCCTAGCCCTGTTGGAACCATTTGCAATCTGGCAGGCGGCAACATTTGCGGTGTGTCTCGGTGCCATGGCCTGGATCAGTGGTGACCTTGCTCGAAGGCTCGCGCAGTATTTTTCTTTGCCTCAGTACGCCGCTTACGTTGCCGCGATCGGCTTCATGATCTTTGGGTTCCTAGGGAGCGTCCAACTGCTCTTGAGTGCAGGATTCACCAACTTCTTCATTGCTGTGGTTGTGGTCGCTGTCGGTTCATATCTAAGCGCTCGTTCCATGGCGAGTGCTCGAACTCTCGGTTGGTTCGTGATTCCGCTAGCGGGAATTGCTGTGATCGGACTGTGGACTCCCCTCGTCATTGCATTAGTCCCGGCAGGTGTTGTCACGGCGATTGCATTGTGGCGCGAGCGCAAGGTGCTGGGAGTTACTTGGCTGATTGCGAGTGGCGCCCTCGGCGTGTATCTCGTGATTACTCAATCTCAGGCGGTGATCGGCGCAAGCGATGCCGAATCTGCACTGGACTTCAATAATGACATTGGTGCGGTGGGAATCGGTATGGTTCCCTTCAACCTCGCCCTCGGCCTGAGTGCACCGTTCATTGGAATTCTCCTGTCAATAGTGCTTGTTCGGGTCATGCCTAACGCCAAAACACTCATGGCCGCCCTGCTTGTCCCGGCAACTCTCGCCGGAGTGCTCGCCGCAGTGTTCATGTTTGGAGCTGATTCATCCGAGGTGCCGCGCATTGCAAGTTACTACGCCTTGAAGTCCCTTGATGCCAGCATGCTGATCCTGATCCCGGCCCTCGCAGGTATTGCTGCGGTCATTGTGGTGTCGGTTCTCGTGAAAGTAACTGCACCTGTTCGGGTGCTCGCGCTCGTCACGGTCGGCGTGCTCGCGGCGAGCTCCTTCGGTTACGTGGGAACCGACCCAGAACGTTTGTCGGTGGGCTTTAGTGCCGCACCGGGCGTGCAGGTGAATGCGGAGCGGAATAAGTGGATTTCCGATGCTCTGATTGGCCATGTTCTGATCAACTCCGCCCTCACCCAGGGTCAGGAGAATGATCACACCCCCATGCTGTGGGATGCATCTGGCCAACTTCAAAACCTATGGGTGGCTTCATTGACCGGTGTGTTGTCCTCCGATCAAACCAATTTTTATGACGCACTGCCAGATTTCCCTTATGACAACCAAACATTGGACGCCTTGAACTTTGCACTTTCAATTGGCGGCGACCTGAAGGTAAACGTGCTGTGGTTCCGCCCAGTTTCCGGTGAGTTGATCATTCCCTGGGTCGAGAGCAACACCACGGGTCGTGTCACCCAAGCGCAAGTTCCCATGATGAAGTCGGCGGTGTGCGAAGAGTGTTAGGCCTTAAGTTCCCGATACCAATCGATGCAAGCCTGATACTGCGGTAGCAGACCACTTTCGATTGCAGCAGCAAAGCTCGGAGCTTCAGCGTCTTTGGGGGAAAGGACCGAGTCTTTGCCCGCCGGCCACGGCAATGCTAAATCCGGATCTAGTGGATGAATACCGTGTTCACCGGTGGGTGAGTATGGCTCCGAGCATAAGTATCCGACCGTGGCTGATTCACTCAATGCGCAAAATCCGTGCCCGAGTCCTTCAGCAATATAGAGACCAACTCGGGTTTCAGCATTGAGCTCCACCGCCTCCCATTGCCCGAATGTGGGTGAACCCTGGCGGATATCCACAACAATGTCCAAAATGGCGCCGTCAAAACATTGAACATACTTGGCCTGCCCCGGGGGCACATCGGCAAAATGAATCCCACGAACCGTGCCCGCTTTAGAGACGGAAATATTCATTTGCTGGAGGTCGAATAGGTGACCAACAGTTTCTTCGAAAACAGATGATTTAAACGACTCCAAAAAAACCCCACGGTCATCGGGCCGCAACACGGGAGTGAACTCCCACACACCTTCAATGGACAGGGCTCGTGATTGCACTCACTCAGACTAGTCCACGTGCATGCTTGGGACGCTTAACCCAATCGCAGTACGGTTAGCGAATGAGTACGCCGGTGAAGGTCGCCCTGATGGGAACCCGCGGAGTCCCCGCGTTGTACGGCGGATTCGAGACAGCGGTGGAGCAGATTGGGTATCGCTTGGTGCAGCGCGGTTACCAGGTTACCGTGTATTGCCGTAACCCAGATCAAAAAATTACTGAGTACAAAGGCATGAAGTTAGTCAACCTTCCAGCAATCCACCACCGGATGGCCGAAACTTTGAGTCACACTTCCCTGAGTGCCGCCCATGCGATTATTAAAGATCGACCTGATGTGTGTCTACTGATGAATGCTGGCAATGCTCCTTTTCTCGGACCACTCAAGTTGGCGGGTATTCCCACTGCAATTCACCTTGATGGTTTGGAGTCGCGCCGCGAGAAGTGGCGCGGATTGGGTGCAAAATATTACCGCTGGGCCGAAAGATCAGCGGTGAAACACGGGACGTACATTATTTCCGATGCCCAAGCAATCGCTGCACATGTGAGCATTCAATATGGCCGTGACAGCGAAGTGATTGCGTACGGTGCAGATGTTATTTTCCCCGATAGTGATCGGCTTGCAGAACTTGATCTCACACCCGGTAACTATCACCTCATTCTGGCTCGGTTGGAACCGGAGAATCACATCCTCGAATCCGTTGTTGGATACACCCGCTCGAATCAAATAACACCGCTCGTGGTTGTTGGCTCAGCCCCGTATAGCGATTGGTATGTCGACAAGGTGAAGTCAGCGGCAGATTCACGCACCCGATTTGTGGGTGCGGTGTATGACCAAGAGCTACTTAATCAGCTGTATGCACACGCCGCCACCTATACCCACGGGCATTCGGTGGGTGGGACGAACCCGAGTCTTTTGCGGGCCATGGGCGCCGGTGCCGAGATTCTGGCTTTCGACTGCGATTTCAATCGCGAGGTGACGGACAATCTCGCTCTGTATTGGAACTCCGCTGAGGAGTACACCAAATTAATGAATAATTACACCGCCACCGGAATGGGCCAGAAGTTACAGGCCCGAGTTGAAAGCACCTATCAATGGGATCGAGTCACCGATCAGTACGAGGAACTGATTAGAAAATTGGCGCGCACATGATTGCCGCGGTGTTGGTGACCCACAACTCGGAAGGTTTTCTTCCCGAACTTCTTGCCAGCATTGATCGCCAAACACTGAAACCAGATATTAGACTTGCGCTGGACGACCACTCCACCGACCGAACCCGTGAGCTATTGGCACAGAGTGGATTTACCGTGATAGGTGCCGAGGGTGTCAGTACCGATATCACCACTCGAATCGCCCAAAATTTTGTGCAAGCGGTGACCGCCGCCCAGAACATGGGTGCAACACAGATTGTTCTTGGGGATCATGACGATATCTGGCATCCGCACCGTATTGCGCACCAAAGTAAGATCTTAAGCCAGCAAGACAGGGTGTCATTTATCGCAAGCAATGGCAGAACTCCTGCGGGAACAATCCGCACCACCTTTCCTGTTCCAGAGAATTTCAATGAACTCGTTGCACGTGAGCAATGGAAATACGTTGCCAAACACAGTATTGCCACCGGTGGTGCCTGTGCTATTGCACCAGATCGGCTCAGCACCATTGCCGTCCCCGATGGCTGGCTACATGATCGTTGGTGGAGTTTGCGGGCGGTGCGGGAACACTGCATGTGGATTGATTCTGAATTAGTCATTGACTACCGAGTCACTCCCGGTCAACAGGTGGGGCTGGACACGGCCGGTCAACACAGTGGGCTGAGTTGGTTGTGGCATAAATTCCGCAACCTGCCCACAACACTGAAGAAGATGAAAGACATTGCAACACTCCTCGGTGAGACGAAAGCGAATTAGGGTTACACCGTGTTGTGGATTGATGTCACCGATATCGTGGAGTTCCTCGCCTCCGGAACCACGGTTTCAGGCGTGCAACGCGTTTCCGCCAATCTCACACCTCTGCTGCTGACCGACAACTCCCGTGCGGTAGTTCTTGACCGCAGCCGTGGTGATTTTATTGAACTGACCAACCAAGAAGTCGCGGATCTGATCACCAACGGTGTGCGGGGTGGAGTAGCGGTGGCGGCTCAACCGGCCCACGAGTGTCTTGACCGTGCCCGAACGGCTCAACCGGCGAATCTGATCCGGGAACCCAATGCGGTTCTCCTGGCTTTGGGGGCCGTGTGGATTAATGACCAACTCATGGCGGCAATTCGCCAGGCTGTTGCTACCGGGGTTCGTTTTGTTGATCTCTTCTATGACCTCACCCCCGTGTTGGATGCGGGTCACTCCGGGCAATTGCGACCTCTTTTTGAGCGTTATCTGGCACTTTTGAGTGATTGTGCTGAACGTGTACCCGCTATCTCGCAATCCAGCCGAAATGATCTTGCCCGCTACACCGCAGGCAAGGAGTGGCGTACCCCACCCGGTTCAGCCACGGGGCTTCCTTCGGGCGTGATTCATGAAGAAGGCCCAGTGGCGAACACGGAATCGGAGAATCGGTTAAATAGGTACGCCCTGATGGTCGGAACCATTGAGGCGCGCAAGAACCACCTTCTCGCATTCAATGTGTGGCAGGAATTAATCAACACACACGGCGCGGATGCAATCCCAACATTGGTGTGTGTGGGCAAAGTCGGTTGGAATAGCGAGCCATTTCTGGAAAGAATGCGAGACTCCGACAACCTGAACGGCAAAATCCAGTTGCGCACAGACGGTGTCACCGATGGTGAACTAGCCGAGTTATATCGAAATTGTGAATTCAGTATTTATCCGTCCGACTACGAAGGTTGGGGTTTACCTGTCACTGAAAGTTTGTATTTCGGAGCCCCGGTTGTAGCGGCGAATAATTCGTCTTTGCCCGAAGCTGGCGGGGACCTAGCGGTGTATTTCGAGACAGGTAATGTCACTGACTTTGTCACAGCAATTGAAGTCAATATGCTCAATGAGCAACAGCGCACCGCAATCAAGGAACGCATTGCGCTTCGCAATCGCACCCCAATTACGTGGCGGTCGGTAGCGCAGCAGATTCAACAGGAAGTGGACCTAGCGTTCACGGAGAGACCACTTGAGCGAGTGATTCCGAGTCTCAACGAGTGGCAGACCTACTCACTCGGGGCTCCGCACACAGACTTCACCGACCGCCTGATTGTTGGAGTTCAATATGCCCCCCAGCCGTGGGGTATTCCTTCACACATCAATCAATCACTCAGCATTAATTTCATGCGCCCCAGTTCCCAAGATCTCACCGTGCATATTGGAACCCTCAATGAACCTGGTGTCGTCACACTTGTGGCCAACACTGAGACACATACCTTTTCACGCGGCGAATTCATCAGCATCAGTGTTGGTGCAGGGCACGTGAACAGTCCAGTCGAAATACGCCTGATAGCAACCGATGTGGGTCCAAGTGATCAAGGATTTATTGGTTTAACGTCACTAACAGTTGAAGGAGAAAGCGCCATGGCTTCAGAGAATCTTGACAAGTTTGTCAATGAAAAACTTAAGGCCGAAAATGAAGCACTGCGCACCGATATCGAACAACTGAACAGTGAATTGGATTCAGCCCGCGCTGAACTCGAGCGGAAATCACAAGGCCTGCTCAGTCGCGCATCGAAGCGACTGAACAGGCCTGTGAAGGACTAACCGACTAACGCCGCTTGCGCGGTGGTGCTGTAACAGTCACAACGAATTGCGATGAACTCGCAGAGTAACCATTTCCACCGACAGATACCGCTGTAAGTGTGCAGGTACCTGCACCGAGTCCGGTAATGACAGCACCATTTATGGAACATGGCCCGTTCTCACTGAGGAGTACTTGAGTATTAGAACTAGTGCTGAGGGTGAGTTGGATGGACCTTCCTGCTGTGATGGCAATGGGACGGCCAGGTCCCCACGGTCCACTGGGTGCGTTCACATTGATCGTGTCAGCCGGAAGGGGGGGTAAAACATTGACGACCTGTGACACCTGACCGGTCAACCCAGCGGGCGTGGTGCTGGTGAACTGGGTGATGATCGTTTGGTTGCCCTGTTGAGTTGGTGTCCACTGGGTCGTTGCTATTCCATTTGAGAGTGGAATTGAGCCACTGAGGTATCCGCCATTGAGCTGGAAGGCTGCGGTACCGACGGTATTGCTCGGCGTGACCATTGCACTAAGCAGGGTTGGCACACCAACCCGGAATGTGGCGGGAAGGCGTAGCTCAACGACACCGGCATTTGGGACAATCTGCGAGGTTGATTGCGGAGCGGAAGACGCAGTGGTTGCATTCGAGCTGGGGTTATAGGAAGCCACCAGTGGGAATGGGCCCAATATCTGTGGCTGCCAATTGAAGTTCGCATATGAGCTCGAACTGCCGGCGATTGGGGTGAGTTGCTGAGTGCCAACTGGATTACCAAATCCAGTGTTCAAATTCACAATACCTTCTGGGGCGAGACTGCCGTCTAGAGCGCTCACCACAACAGCCACCACTGAAACTGCATTCGAGGTAGCCTGAGAGGGTACGAATAACTGGGTTGTGGTCGGCATTGCAGCAATGCTGATGGTTGTGGAGCCCACACCCAAGGCATTACCCAGACCGGAAATTGTCCAAGAACCAGCCAGATTCGGTGTCCAGTTCATGTATGCATAACCATTTGATCCGACCGTAGTCTGTTGACTTGATCCAGCGCTACCAAGGGCGAAGCCAATAGTGATACCTTGCCCCCTCAGTGCTGGCGCGAAAATCAGGATTTCCTGTGTCATCCCGACCATGCCATTGGGAGTGGACACGAAACTTTTGGTTGTGGCGGCCGCGGGCGATATTGCCCCAGAACCGGCACTCAGGCCGAGTCCCATGGTCAGAATTGCGGCGACAAACACCCGGGCACTGCGAGAGCTACGAGAAATTCGCATTTATAACCTCCTCATTGGATTCATAGGATACCGTCCAACCTCCCAAGATCCGGCATTACAGCCCTAGAAAGGGCTGGTCGTTACCATGAACCCATGCAGATCAGCGGGTTGCCGGAATCCCTCAGGGGATTGGGCGCCTACCAGCAGGCAGCAGGATCTGCGTGCTAGCCGATCTCTACCAGCGTCGGGCACTGATCTGGGCGTTTGCCCATCGAGACTTTGCCACCCGCTACCGCTCTAGTGTGTTGGGGTGGGCGTGGTCGCTGCTGCAGCCGCTGGCCACCCTGCTGGTGTTCGCCGTGGTGTTCAGCGTGGTGTTCCGGATCCAACCGCCGCCGTTGGGTTCTGATCCTGACAAAGGCAGTTACGCAGCGTTCCTCTTCACCGGTTTGGTGACCTGGAACATGTTCAACTCGATCATTGTGCTGTCCATGTCGCAGTTGAAATCCAATGGCGAGTTGTTGCGCAAGGTGCAGTTCCCGGGGTGGGCACCGGTGCTGGGTGCGTCAATTGTTCAGCTTGTGCAGGTTGCGCTGGAGCTCATTGTGCTGATCCTCATGCTGTTGTTCTTGCTCAATGTGGGCTGGACCTGGATTTTAGCCATTCCCATTTTGGTGGCCATGGCCTTCTTTGCCCAAGGAATTGGTTTGATGCTGTCTATTCTCAATGCCCGTTTTGGCGACGTTCAATACATTGTTGTGGTGATTCTCGGTGCGTTGTATTTCCTCACACCGGTTATTTACCCCATGAGCATGGTGGAAGCCACCGCTTCCAACCTGGTTATTTTCATTGAAGCAAATCCGGTCACCTGGTTTGTTGAAGCGATGCATGATGTCATGTATTCCCTGCAGGCTCCCACCTGGTGGGTCATTCCCGGGCTTCTCGTTGTGGGATTCGCCACGTTCGTGATCGGGCTCGCTGTGTTTAATCGCAGTAGCGAAGATATTGGAGAGTTGTTGTGACCGATATCGCCGTGAGCATGGATCATGTGAGTAAGCGATTCATTCGCCACGTGGACAGACGAAATAGCTTGAAGGAACGCATTATCCGGGGTCGGGCGAGAACTTCGGAAGACTTTTGGGCGGTCAAAGATGTCAGTATTCAGATCCCCAAAGGCAGCGTTTACGGCTTGATCGGCCATAACGGTTCCGGGAAATCAACATTGCTCAAGCTCATGTCTGGCATTTATCGCCCCACCGAAGGAAAAATTCACACTGAGGGTCGCTTGGCCGCACTTATTGAGTTAGGTGCAGGTTTTCATCCGGATATGACCGGGTTGGAAAATATTCGCCTCAATGGGTCCATCCTTGGACTATCCCGCAAGGAAATTGACGATTCCACCCAGGACATTATTGATTTCAGTGGGTTACGGGAGTTCATTAATGATCCGGTCAAGCATTACTCCAGTGGAATGTATGTCCGTCTGGGATTCAGTGTTGCCGTCCACATGAAGCCCGACATTCTGGTGGTGGATGAAGTACTGGCAGTAGGCGACGAAGAATTCCAACGCCGCTGCGAAGATCACCTGTACTCACTTCGGCGTGCAGGAAAAACAATTGTTGTGGTGAGCCACGGCATGGGTCAGCTCGAGGGGCTCTGTGACGAAATCAGTTGGCTGGAACACGGTCAAGTCCAAGAAACTGGGCCGGCCACCAAGGTGATTCGCTCCTATCTCGAGCGAGTGAATAACCAGGAGTCAATTCGCAATGCTGAGATTGCATCACTTCGTGGCGACGATCCCACCAGCATGCGGGCGGGAAGTGGGCAAATCCGTACGCGATCCATTGCGCTCATGAGTGCGAATAACACACCACTCGATCACGCCGAGACTGGAACAACAACCCGCTTCACGGTGAAATTGCACGCCCAAGAAAACATTCTCGGACCCAATGTGCGCCTCGCAATTCAAAGTGAGGGTGGTGCACTTGTCACCATGCTGAACAATCACCGTCTAGGAATTGATCTGGGTCATGTTGAGGGTGATTTCACGGTGCTCGTGGACCTGCTCAACACCCCGCTGCTCCCCGGTCGCTATCGAATTCACATCGATGTCTTTGATCACACGGGTGCGAAACTATTGGACAACTGGAGTGACGCACTTGAATTCCCTGTGCGCAGCCAACGCGGTGAGATCGGTCAAGGATTTGTTGAGTTACCCGCTAACTTCACTTTGGAATCCTGAACACGTCCGCAATGAGCAATCCAACTCTCCACCAAAAACTGCGCTGGCACGCAGGCCGTAGTAAGCGGTGGCTCAAGCGGCGGGCTTATGAACGGTCTGTGGGCAAGGAGTATCGGGAATGGCTGGCGCGCTCTGGCACGGCAACACCACAATCTGTGGACAACACAAACCCCATTGCCGTAATTGTCCCGGTATATAACCCACCCCTTGATTTTCTGCGCGAATGCCTTGACTCGGTGACTAATCAGAGTGCCCGTAATTGGCAACTGATTGTCAGTGACGACGGCTCCACCGAACCCGAAGTCGTTAACTACCTCAACGAATTTACCGAAAAAAACCAACAGGATCAACGGATAATTGTGATTCGCGGTGAGAACGGCGGCATCTCGGCGGCACAGAATCGAGGCCTCGAGTGTGTTACCACCGAGTACTTTGGTTGGCTGGATCACGATGACCGCTTGAACCCCATCTGCTTTGAGGTGTTCTCGGAAAACATTGACGTCAATCCCGGTGTGCAGGTCATGTATTCAGATGAAGACAAAATCGACACAAAGGGCAAACACTTTGAGTTGTACTGCAAACCGGATTTCTCCCCAGAACTGCTGCTCACCCAAATGTATTTATGCCACTTCACTGTTTTCAACACCGAACTCGTCAGAAAAGAAGGTGGGTTCCGCAGCGGGATGGATGGAGCACAGGATTTTGATCTGGCTTTGCGTTTGCTCCCACACTTGACCACCGTGGTGCATATTCCACTTCCTCTGTATCACTGGCGCTCGTGGAGCGAGAGCACCGCACAAAGTATTGATGCCAAGCCCTGGGCACAACAGGCAGGTGCTCGTGCCCAGCAGGACTACATTGACCGTGAATTCGGCGGCGGTCAGGTCACACCGTCTGCTGTGAAGGGTTTGAACGAGGTTCACCCCCGAATTTCCAACCCAGCGAAAGTTTCGGTCATCATTCCCACGATCGGTACCGCCGACAAAAAAACCGGCGTTCCCATGGTCAACCACGCAATTGCCACCCTTCGATCCAAAGAGACTGTCACGGAATTCGAGGTTGTGGTTGTGACCACGGGTGAGTTACCACCAATACCAGGAGCAGATAAACAAATTGTGTATCGCACCGAGAATTTCAATTTCGCGGAAGCGATCAACCTCGGACGGACAGCGGCCACGGGGCAATATCTGCTCATTCTTAACGATGACACAACGGCAGCCGGTGATCTCCCCATCACGAGGTTGCTCGAAGTTGGCCAGAATCCCAATGTGGGGATCACGGGAGCGAAACTCAGCTACCCGGACGGTCGTTTGCAGCATGTGGGCATGGTCATGCTTCCCAGTGGACCCACCCACCCGTGGATCTCTAAGAGCGCAAATGAATACGGCTACTTTGGTGCCACTCTGACCCCACGGAACTACTCCGCTGTCACGGCTGCTGCTTTTTTGGTCAGAACCACCCTTTTTGATCAGCTACAGGGCTTTGACACCGTCTTTGCCAGGGACTTCAACGACGTCGATTTCTGCCTGCGAATGCGCGATTCCGGCTACCGGGTTGCCTGGACCCCGTATTGCCATTTCACCCATCACGAGGGCGCATCCATTATTCGGCGCAAATCAGACCCGAAGGAACTCGCAATTTTCCAGGAACGGTGGGCAAAGAAGTACGCTGTGGATCCGTACTATTCCCCAGCATTGAAACCTGATCTTGATCGCATGTATGAAGCCCGCTAACCAGCAAACTACGGAGTGCGCATGAAACCCATTAAGACCCGCGGTGGGCGCGTGCTGACGGCCGTGGGAAACCTGCCATTGCTTACCATGGACAGAGTGGAGGAAATCTCACAGATTTTTGACGCGGATCCACGTATCGCAACAGTGTCTTTGGTGGGCAGTTCCACGAACTCGGGAATAGTGGTCAGACAGTCTGCCCCAGCAGGTGTTGTGACAGTATTTGCACTCGACTTCACCGACCTGGTGGGTGAGATCGATCCAGAGGATCCCGTTTCCATAGATGTGTGGGTGCAGTCGGCAACAGATCGCGGGCTTCGTCACAACTGGTTATTGTCCAATCACCGCGATGTTTTGAGCGCTGATGAAATTGCTGTCTCAGAGGTCGATCAATACGAGTTACATGATCCCAGTGGAGCGGCAGCGCACTACATGAGCCGCAGGACAACTCAACCCAATGCACTCACCGTGACCATTGACGTCACCTGGTTGGGTCCGCATGAAACCGGTGCACAGGTTCTCACCACAGCCGCGATTACGGCCCTTGCCAATCAGCCGAATATTGCATCCATCACTCTCACTGGTCTTGCCGAACTACCCACGTACGCCGTTCACGTCACCGAAAATCCCAAAGTAACCCTGCAACCACTTGATGCTGAACCCGAACAGGCAGACATTGTGTGGTACCCCAATCAGATCGATCAGCGGAGCAATATTGCGCAAGCTCGCCAATTGGGCCGAAGGGTCGTCACCACCTACCTGGATCTGATCGCCTACGACATTCCTCGCTACCACGGTTCCACCGAAGCATGGTTGGCCTACCGATCCTTGCAACGCAAAATCGCATTGAGTGTTGACGGAATTACCACCATCAGTGTGGATGTTGCTCGTCAACTCCTTGCCGAAGTCCCACGACTATCCGCCAAACGTGTGCAACCACTGCCCCTTGGTCTTGATCACGTCTCTCGTGAGCAAGTGCCCGTGCAACCGGATGCGGATCTTGCTGAAATCAAGCAGTCACTCACCACCAAGCCATTCATTGTGGTCCTCGGCAATGATTTCCAACATAAAAATCGCGACTTTGCCATTGCCGTGTGGGAGAAGGTTCTTGAGTCGGGAACCCCGTGTGATCTGGTGCTCGTGGGTTTGCATGTGAAAAGCAGTAGTTCGCGCGAACGCGAGGTTGAGTTGATTCGTAGGCATGTGGATCTGCGTGGTTCGGTGTACACAGCCGAACATGTGAGTAGTGCCAGTCGCGCATGGCTGCTCTCCAAAGCAGCGGTTGCCCTGTACCCGTCCAGTGCTGAAGGTTTCGGTTTCGTACCGTATGAAGCAGCAGCCATGGGTACTCCTGCGACATTCACTCACTTCGGTCCACTCGCTGAGATTGCGCAACTGAATGACATTCCCACCAATTGGAATATTGAGGCTTATGCCAACGACATTATTTTGCTGCTCACTGACCAAAACGCCAGTGACAAGCGGGTAAGTGACTTACACAAAGCAATCACCGAACACACCTGGAATGGATTCGCTGAAGGTTTGGCTGAATTCTTCACTCAGATCGTTCAACTGCCACCAATTCTCACGAGCACTGTTGCGGATGGCGGCAAGGACACAGCAGCTCTCGCCGCGGTTCTTTCTAGTAAATCATGGCGTGCTTTAGAAAAAGCTCGCAATTTAAAATCAAAAATTAAGCGCTAGTTCTTCACGAGGCGAACGAGGTATTCCCCGTATCCACTCTTCATGAGATCTTCTGCCAGTGACAGCAATTGTGAATCGGTGATCCACCTATTGCGCCAAGCAATTTCCTCCACGCAACCGACCTTTGTGCCCGTGCGGTCTTCCATCACGCGAACAAATTCACCGGCATCCTGCAAGGAACGGAAGGTTCCTGTGTCCAGCCATGCGGTCCCACGTTCCAGAACAGTCACTGTCAGTGCACCTTGCTGGAGGTAATGGTCATTGACAGCGGTGATTTCCAACTCACCGCGTGTCGAGGGTGCAATTGATTTGGCAACTCCCACAACACTGGAGTCATAGAAATACAACCCAGGAACAGCAAAGTCACTTTTGGGTTGAGTGGGTTTCTCTTCAATGGAAAGAGCAACTCCATTTTCGTCGAATTCAACAACGCCGTATTCCGAGGGGTTCGCGACTTGGTAGGCGAAGACGTGCCCGCCAGCAACCGACGTTAATTCACCAAGCTTGCGACCAAGGGATGGACCATAAAAAAGATTGTCTCCAAGGACAAGTGCTGCGCTATCGCCATCAAGGAAAGATTCCGCAATTAAGAACGCTTGTGCCAAACCCTCAGGCTTGGGTTGTACGGCATAAGCAAGACTCATGCCCCATTGGGATCCATCGCCCAATAAACGTGAAAACGATTCCGAATCCTCGGGAGTGGTGATGATTAAAACTTCACGCAGACCAGCGGCCATCAGGGTGGCGAGGGGGTAGTGGATCATGGGCTTGTCGTATACCGGCAATAGCTGTTTGCTCACGCCTTTGGTAATTGGCCAGAGCCTGCTCCCAGTTCCTCCGGCAAGAATGATCCCTTTCATGCCCCGAGATTAGTCTGTGGCTTCCCCTCACTGTGAAACACTCGGAAAACCAGCGGTCGAGTGGCGGGCAAGCCTGACAGACTCTGAGGAGTCCTGAGTCGTGCGACCAACAAAAATCTCAGTGTCTACGAGGCTATAGTTAGTTACGTGAAGGTTACGTATTACACCAATGCATGCGTAAGAATTAGTAGTTCCGAAGGTGCGAATATCTTGTGCGATCCTTGGGTAAATGGCGGGGCCTTTTTGGGGAGTTGGTTTCATTGGCCACCAATAACTAATGATCTCGAAAATCAACTGATCGATGCCCCGTGTGACGGCATCTATATTTCACATCTGCACCCCGATCATTACGATCCAAAGTTCATCGCGAAATTTTCGCGAGCAAGACCAGAAGTGCCCATCTACATTGCTGAGTTCGGCCACCCCTGGTTAAAGAGATCAATCAAGGCAGTCGTTGGAAACATGACGGAAGTCGTGGAACTCCCAACATTGCATGAAGTGCAAGTGGCACCAGGACTTACGTTGAGTATCTTTGCTGCGGATACATGCAACCCGAGGGTTTGTGGCGTCAGTGTTCCGTGCCAACCGGATTCAGATTTGAGAGGAATTGATTCGATCGGTGTCTTTCGCGCTGACGGTCTAATAGTTGTAAACGCTAATGATGCTATGGGCGTTCAGCTCATTCCTCGTATCGCCGCAAATATTGGACAAGCTGATCTTTTAATGGGTCACTATGGTGGGGCAAGCCCTTTCCCGCAATGTTTCCCCGGTGTCAAAGACAAGCGAGCTGCGGCTGACAAAGTTATGGACACGGCATGCAACATGTTGATATCAGCTGCTAACGCCCTCGATGTCAAGTACGTGATGCCTTTTGCCGGACAGTACGTTCTAGGTGGACGATTAAGCCATTTGAATCCCGAAAGAGCAACGCTACCCTTGGATGAAGCGGTTGAATACTTAAGGAAGTTAACTTCCAAGGAAGTTATATCTGTCATGCCGGGGGGTGAAATTAATTTATCGACGGGCTTTAAAAGCACTGACTATCAAGAGCCCTCTGGAGATGTATATCAGGCTTACATGGTGAAGATCTCGAAAATAAGTTTCGCATACGAAGATGTTGTTGCTAAGTCGTGGAGTGATATTTCGAATGATCTTATCAATGCGGCTCAATCGGTTGTGGAAAGAAGTTTTCGAGCTCGAATTGCGATCCCAAACAGTTTTGTTATTGGAGATGGAACTGACTGGGTAACTATTAATCTAGATCCCAACCACGTAGATACATCAGCTGAATTTGGCGTGAAACCTCGATTCGAAAACGTGACCACCATCACGGTGCCTCATGAATTGCTCAGGAGATTATCAACCCGAAAAAAGGATTACAAGGGATTTACACCAATGCATTGGAATCAAGCAGATGTTGGCTCTCATTTTATTTGGGATCGCGTTGGTGAATTTGATTTGGCATCACATAGCTTATTGAACTTTTATGGTGTATAGGAAAGTACGCCAGCGTCCATTAATTGGTCTCATGAGGATCAGTTGGTCACCTGTAGACACAATAGGAGTTAATTTCTCTTTCTCCGCAAACCATTCCAACTGCCTTTGAGTTTTTCTAATCGGTTAGTTTCAACCGTTACCCCGAGAACAGCGTTCATGCCGACTCTGCGCAAGGTTCGAAATGCGTGCTTGGGTGATTGACGGAACTCTGCTGGCGCTAGGCGCAGCCTGTTGCGCATCATGGTCGCTCGACGCTCTCCACTGTGACCCGTTGCCAAAACGGTCTTGCCAAGAATCTGAACCGGACGCGATGCACCCAGATTGTGATCCACAACAAGCTCAGGTGCCAGGGCAATCCGGTATCCCTGCTCCCGCAGACGCAAGCAAGCGGCGGCATCTACCGCATCGATTCCTAAACTCTCATCAAATCCGCCAACAGCATTCATGGCTGACACCGACCACAGCGTTCCCGATTGAATTACTTCTTCGGTGCATGAGATCTCGCCACGCCCTGTGATGATCCGGGTGATTGGGTAGTGCAGTTGTCCACCGTTATCCATTACCTGACCTGCGCCCACCGCACCAATTCGAATTTCCTCGCTCCAGAGTGAAGTCCACGATTCCGCAAAATCGACAATCTCCGCAATGTAACCGGGGTCAATCTGTGAGTCCTGATCGAAGGTGAGTAACCATGTCGCACCCACCTCTGTTGCATAAGCCAGCCCAACATTCAGGCTTCGGGCGATTCCACGGTTGTGATGATGCCGAACAACCCGGACTCCGTCCAGCTCACCAAGTTGCCTGAGGATTGGGTCAGCGGTGACCGGAGAAGAATCGTCGGACACCAGTACGGGTGTTCCGCCTGCTGTGATACTGCGTGCGAGTTCGTAGGTGGCAACACCGGGCGAGTAGGTGGCAATGAGTGCCACTACGGAAAGGTCATGGGCCGCCGGCACGGTTTCAGCATATCCCCGCAGGAGAAGCGGGACGGCGGTCGTGGGGCGATAAGGTTGGACGAATAGTTTTTATGGGGCCAGGAGGCAAATGTGAGTGAGACCAAGCGTGCCTTTATTACCGGCGTCACAGGTCAAGACGGCTCCTACATGGCCCAGCAACTCCTAGACAAGGGCTATGAAGTCCACGGTCTGGTCCGCCGGTCCTCCAGCTTCAACCGCGGGCGTATTGATCATCTGCACCACGACGATCACCTACCCGGCCGAAACCTCTACCTGCATTACGGCGATGTCACCGATGCCGCCCGCATGCACCAATTGATCTCGGAATTACACCCCCAGGAGGTCTACAACCTGGCCGCCCAGTCACACGTCCGGGTCTCTTTTGACGAGCCCCTCTACACGGCTGAGGCCACCGGTATTTCGACTCTGAATGTCCTCGAGGCGATTCGCAGCGTTGATAAATCCATTCGCTTCTATCAAGCCAGTACCAGTGAAATGTTTGGTGCCAGCCCACCCCCGCAAAATGAAGACACCCCGTTTTATCCGCGTAGCCCCTATGGAGCCGCGAAGGTCTACAGCTATTGGATCACCCGGAATTACCGTGAGGCGTATGACATGTTCGCCGTCAACGGGCAGTTGTTTAACCACGAATCACCTCGACGCGGTGAAACATTTGTGACCCGAAAGATCACCATGGCGGTTGCCAAAATCAAGAAGGGGCTCCAAAAGGAATTATGGATGGGCAACCTCGACTCGATTCGAGATTGGGGATACGCACCCGAGTACACCGACGGCATGTGGCGCATGCTCCAGGTAGATGAGCCCGATGACTTTGTCCTTGCTACCGGCACCGCCTACACAATCAAGGATTTCCTAGCGTTGTCATTTGAGCATGCGGGCCTGAATTGGGAAGACTACGTCAAATTTGATCCCAAGTTTTTGCGCCCAACTGAAGTGGATGAATTGATTGGCGACGCTGGGAAAGCAAAAGCGAAGTTGGGTTGGGAAGCAAAGGTGCACCCACCAGAGTTAGCGAAAATCATGGTTGACGCTGATATCGCCCGACTTGATGGCGCTCCCGAGGGGCAGTTCTAGCCACGACAATGCCTCACAATTCCAAGAAAGCGTTAGTCACCGGTGTTGCTGGACAGGATGGCACCATTTTGTCCCAGGCCTTGATCCAGGGAGGCTTTCACGTCACCGGCCTGATCAAGCCCGGCACGAGTGCCGACTCACTGTTGCGCTACGCACCAGAGGTGGATATTCGGGAAGTGGAACTCAGTGATCAAGATGCAGTCGAAAAAGTAGTTGTCGATACCGAGCCGCAGGAGATCTACAACTTCGGTGGCATAAGTTCCATCGTGGAATCGGTAAATTACCCGGAGCTCACGCATCAGGTCAATGTTGGATCAGTTCAAGCGATTCTCCGTGGCATGCAAGCACTTCAGAAAAAATCCTTTGCGCCAAAGCTGGTCACAGCGGCTAGTGGAACAATTTTTGAGGGGGTTGATAAAGCACCGCAAACCGAGGAAACCATTCCTATTCCAAAGTCACCATATGCTCAGTCAAAAGCGGAAGTAATCGAATTACTTAAGGCTGCACGGGGAACAAATCGACTCTTTGCGACTGCAGCTATTTTGTATAACCACGAATCACCACTGCGCGGTGAGGGTTTTGTTACCAGAAAAATCTCCATGGCTGTTGCCAAGATTTCTCAGGGACAGCAAGACATTCTGGAGTTGGGTGACATTGAAGTTGCACGGGACTGGGGCTGGGCACCCGATTATGTCCGGTGCATGCGGCTTATGCTCGGTGCGCCAACACCCAGCAATTACATTCTGGCAACGGGTATTTCGCACCGACTGTCATTCTTTGTGCAGCGGGCTTTTGCCGCGGTGGGAATCACCAATTGGCAGGACTTTGTGGTGAGCACAACCGACAACATGCGAAAAGTAGATACCAACCTGTTGGTCGGTGACAGTCGCAAGGCATACATTGAATTGGGTTGGCGACACACGGTCGACTTCGATCACATGGCCGCTGAAATGGTGAAATACGACATTCAACTCCTGAACAACCCCAATGCGCTCTGGCGCGAAAGTTAGAGTTTCACCATGGCTGCTGGTGAATCATTAAGTGACAAAATCAAGAAGTCACCCAGGGTCGCCTTGTATTGGGGAAAATTGGCAATCCAAAAAATGCCGCCCCCGGTCCAGCGCAAACTCAATAGCCGGCGCCACTTAAAAATCGTAACCGAACAACTCCGTACGCATACCAATCCCGGGTACTTACAACCTCGCTACCAGGTCACTGACACTATTGCTGACACCGTGAATATTCGGTGGCTTCGACCCGAGCGCACAACCCCGTTCCCCACTCGTGGACTCGAGCCAGGAGTGTTCACTGATGCAGACGCAGAAGTTGTCCAAGAATGGATGAGCACTCACACCTTGGACAGTGATCAGGACTTGATCGATCGACTGGATGGCATGAGTGATGAGTTCGGGCGCTTTCGAACAGCATTGCGTACACGTGTACTTCTCAACTCCCAAAAGCCGGTAAATAATCTCAAAAGCATCATTGATACACCGGGACGAGTGCTCATTGACGTGCGCTGTTTGCAGGCTCCGCAGTATGCAACGCGAGGAATTGGAAAGTACGCCTATGAATTGCTCGGAGCGGTGCGCGAGCAGGTTGGTGACTCACTGATCACGCTGCTCATTGATCCGGATTTGATGGATCTCCCGCCCGAAGTCGCTGGCGACTGTGAAACCGTGTATTCGGTTACGTCGGAAGACGTTCAAAGGTTCGGAGTCTTCTTTGAACCTTCCCCTATGACAGCAACGGTGCTACCGATCTTGGATGTTCTCCATAGTGAGATCTATAAAGTATCAATTTTTCACGACTTTATCCCCATGCATTACCCGAATGTGTATCTCACAGACGCCACGACGAGGGTCGAATACAGCACGGGCTTCGATTCGCTGTATTACTACGATGAATTTTACTGTAACTCACACAGCACTCGAGAAGATCTTCAGTCACGCCTTTCCCAATCGCTAGGACATCCGCTCAACCGAAAGTTTCAGGTTGTGTGGCCGGAGGCAATCTCCGAGCACACCACCGATGTTGTCTCACATTCCACGAAAGAGGGGCCGATCATTGTGATGACGGGGGATGAACCCCGGAAGAATAACCTTGGAATGCTCTCGGCTATTGGCTTGGCAACCACCAACGATCCAGAGCGCAACGTGATTGTGGTGGGCATGTCCAAGCAGTGGGTAACTGTCCACCACACATCAATTTTGGCGGCAATGCGCCCGGGTGAAGTAGAAACAGCCCAACGCCTCAATGATCAGGAATTAGTTGATCTGCTCTCGACCGCAAGCGTCACGGTCGTGGCCTCATTTGACGAGGGACTCTCCCTTCCGGTGATTGAAGCTGTGCGAGCTGGTTCCCCGGTCGCAGGATCTGCAATTCCTGAACATCTGGAACTGCTTGGGGATCAACGGGTTCGTAATCAGGAAGTTTTGGTACCTGCGAGTGACACGAAGGCGCTAGCTAGGGCAATTAATCGGGCGCGAGGAAACCGGGAATTGCATGCGAAGCAATTGCAGCACCTGAACACCCACAGCCATGTATCGACCCCGCAAGCTGCGACCAATACTCTCAGCGGGTTTGTAGCGGAGGACCGAAAGCCACTACCCACACGACCTAGGGTGAGAAATTCACCACCCAGAATCGCAATGGCAACACCATGGCCGCCCCAGCAATCCGGTGTGGCTGATTTCTCTCAAGCAATAGCTCTAGAGCTCGCCAAGATTTCTGATCTCACACTGTTCACGACCACCGATGCACAGCCGGAAGGCTTGAAGCATCGAAATGTTTATGAACTGATTGACACTCCTGAAGTCGGTCAGGAATTCGATTACATCATCTCTGTTCTTGGCAATAGCAGTTTCCACTTACCATTTTTCGATTTGTTGAATTATCAGAACGCAAGTGTTATTTCCCACGACACCAGATTTATCGAGTATTACGCTGCAGTGCGCGGCGGCGGAGTAGAACAACTGATGCTCAAGACAGTTGAGCCACACCCTCGTGGGCGCATTGAACCACCGTTCAATCAACAGATTGACGACATGCGATTGATCCAGAACATGGGATTTTGGGAAGTTGCGCGTCGGGCAAATCAAGTAATCCTACATACTCCGATGGCGGTGCCAATCATTGCTGAACAGGTTGGATATCCACCGAACATTCTCCCATTCGCCAACTATCGTGCTCCCGAATCACAATGGCTGTCCAAGGATTCTCGTGAACGAGCAAAGATTAATCTCGGATTTGACCGGCATCCTGAAGGAACAATTCATTTAGCCTCCTTCGGATTTGTTGATTCCCGTACCAAAATGGCCGACGTCCTCGTTGAATCGGCGGCTTGGCTTACCCAGTGGGGATATCCCGTTGCGTTGTACTTCGTGGGTTCAGCGCAACCCGATGTTGCCGCCGAACTCACTGCCCGGGCACAGGAAGTGAAGTTGGTGGATTTTGTTATCACGGGGTTCACCACCGAGGCGGAGTATCGTGACTATCTGGTTGCAATTGATCTAGGTGTGCAACTTCGGATCAGTCCCTATCTGGGTGTTGCGGGTCCATTAAGTGACATGGCGGCCTTCGGGACCCGAGCTATTGGTAGTCGCGGTGTGTGCATTGACGTTGACACGCCCGAGTTCATTGATCAGCTCCCTGACGATGTCAGCTCCGTGATGGTCGCCCAGGCGATTGAAAAGCGAATTACCCATCCACACGACCCCAGAATTATTGAGGCACAGCGAGTCGAATACCTCAATCGAAAATCCCCGAAGCGCTACGCAGAAGAACTCTTGCGAATGTTGGAAAACCCGAATCAACGCGGCATGGCGGTGCGCTGATGCGAATCGGGATCGATCTTGAGCAATTTGTTACTGACCCTTTTGCATCTGGAGTGCAGCGAGTGGTGCAGTATCTCGCGAAAGAGTGGCCGACCGGGGTCCCTGCTGACTGGATTGTCCCGGTCGGTGACAGTACCTACAAGCTTCTGAGCAGCGAGCAAGCATCCGAGCTCCTCACAATTCCGTTTGCGAATCCCATGCACGTATCGGAACTCCCTGGTGCAATTGCGGCAGCGATAGACACGGCAGTTGCTCCAGTGATCACGGAGGCTGACCTCTACACAACCTATGACCTCTGGTTTCTTCCTGAAGTGTGTTACACCCCCAAAGTCCTCAAGCGTTTCGAGAAAATTCAGACGACCACAAAGACCGCCATGATTGGGTTTGATGCACTTCCCATGAGCGACCCGTATAACTACAAGTTCACTCCGGGAACACTGGCCACGGTAAGTGAGTACTTTCGGTTAATCGCGACCACAGATATTTTGCTGTGCATAAGTGACTTCACCAAGAATCAAGCGGAAAACTTTCTCCGGCGCCGCAAGGACCTGACCACAAAGGTTATTCACCCGGGTGGGGATCACGTGCCACGTGCACCACATGGTTTATCCAGTAAGCCGGTCACCTATCTCAGGCTTGGCACCATGGAAGCCCGCAAACAGCCTGTGGAGATTTTGCAAGCCTTTCTCGACTCTGACTCCGCAAAGGTCGGAACGGCACTGCTTCATTTTGTGGGTGCCCCCGCCCGGGTCGATGTCGAGATCAACTTCGCCGTTGAACGCGCAATTGCCAGCGGTGCCCCGGTCTGCTGGACAAAAGACGCCAGTGATCAACGTGCAACTGAATTGATAACAACGTCGGATGTATTTCTCTCCTATGGTCGAGAGGGGTACGGCATCCCGGTTTTGGAAGCAATTCGGCTTGGCACGCCCGTGCTATTTGATGGCGAGCAGCCTGCTGCTGAACTAATGATCGGTCACGGTGCATATCGAGTCCCGATTGATCAGGCATTCCAAAGATCGGTACCACCCCCGGTGACCATTGCTGATCAGGAATCAATCCCTCTTTGGCGGGATTACGCCAAACAGATTGCCGCTATTCTGAGCTCTTCCATGAAAGAAGGCAGTCAGTGAGAGTCGCTATTGACGAGCAAATTTTTGCCCTGCAAAAACATGGTGGGATCTCACGTCTGTTTTACGAATTAATCTCGCAATACACAACTGATCCAAGTTACGGGGTAGACGTTTTACCTTTTGATCGCCCAATCATTAATGATTACGTTTTACTGGACTATCAGTTAAACCATTATTTGGGCGCGGTGGGATCTTCAAGTACCGTCACAGGTTTGTTCAAACAAGCTGCACCAGGAAAATATGACAAAGATGCCGAGATTGTGCATCACACCTTTTATTTACCTCCAGGTTTGTACCGCTATCGAAATGCCAAAAGGATTGTCACCGTCTATGACATGATCCCGGAGCTCATGCGTCACACCAAGAGAAGACTTGACTTTGCGACACGCAAACGCAAGTTTCTTGAGGCAGCCGACCATGTCACGTGTATTTCGCAGTCAACCCTGAATGATGTAAAAAGAATCTGGCCAGATATTCAAGTTCCCATGACGGTTACTTATCTGGGAGTGAATCCAGCCTTTAGCCCGGATACACCACATGATTCGACTCTTCCTGAGAATTACCTACTTCATGTGGGTAATCGAGCTGGATACAAGGATGCCTGGACTCTCACTCGGGCATTTCAAGCTCTCGCACCTGATTTCCCTGATCTTGTTCTGTTGTATGTGGGTGGTGGTAAGCCGACCCCAGCAGAATTGAAAGAGTGGGGACCCACCATCAGATGGCTGGAAGCGACCGAGAGTCAACTTCCAGCACTGTATGCCCAGGCCCGACTCTGTGTTGTCCCTTCACGCTATGAAGGCTTCGGTTTACCGGCCCTTGAGGGGCTGGCATCTGGTACCCCTCAGTTACTGGCTAACACATCATCCTTGCCCGAGGTGGGTGGACACGCAGCCAAGTACTTCACCCCGGGAAACATTCCGCAACTCACCAACTTGATGACTGAAGTACTCACCAACAACCGATTGGCAGCGGAAATGTCCGCAGCGGGCCCGGTGCAGGCAAGTAAATTCACATGGAATGCCTTTGCAGGTGCCACCGCTCACGTTTATCGCGAGACATTGGGCTAGCGTCTGACCATGGTCCCCCGCAAGATCCTGATTGCGATCCCCGCATGGAATGAAGTGCTGTCGATCGGGGGCGTTATTCGCGAGATCACACAACACCGACCTGATGTCGATATTTTGGTAGTGAATGACGGCTCCACGGATGACACCGCCGGGGTCGCTCAATTAGCGGGCGCCAACGTTGTGAGCCTGCCCTTCAATGTGGGTGTCGGGGGAGCCATGCGCACGGCTTTCCTTTATGCCCAGCGCGAAGGGTACGAGTGCGTTGTTCAAGTTGATGCTGATGGACAACATGAACCAGCCGAACTCGATCGATTAATTGAAGGGCTGGCCTCGTGCGACATCGTGGTGGGCTCGCGTTTTCATCCGAATTCCACCTATCACGTTCGCGGACCACGCCGCTGGGCCATGCGGATGCTCTCGCTGACGCTAAGCCGGATGGCCAAAACACCAATCAGTGATCCGACTTCGGGCTTTCGATCCGCGGGAACGCGGGCCATTGATCTGTTCAGTGCAAACTACCCGGCCGAGTATCTGGGTGACACGGTTGGATCACTCTCGATTGCAATCCGCACGGGATTGAAGATCGAGGAGGTACCGGTCACCATGTATTTCCGTGAATACGGTCGCCCCAGCAAAAATGCGTTGTGGTCCGCTCTGTATTTAGGTCGCGCATCGTTGGCAATAGTAGTGAACTCGATTAAGCGCCCGGGTTCCAAAGTTGAGGAGAACGCATAATGGCCGCCAGCATTCTCGCGGGATTCTTCGCAGCTCTGCTTTTCATTTTTGTTCTTTGGTTGATGCGAAAGGGAGTGCTCAAGGAAAAGTACGCAGTGCTCTGGCTCGTATTTACCGGCGGGGCTCTCTTCTTTTCAGTCTTCCCGGGAGCACTGAAATGGATCAGTGACTCAATCGGTGTAACCATCCCATCAAATCTGGTCTTCTTTGTCACACTTGTCGTGTTAATTCTTGTTAACGTTCAACTCAGTTTCGAACTAAGTCGCCATGAAGCAAGAATTCGCCGTCTAGCTGAAGAGACAGCGCTCTTGAGTGAAAGACTGCGCCGATTAGAGGAGTCAGATGGCCCAGGCTGACATCTCAGTTCTAGTTCTGGGATTTAATCGGCCAGATCGGGTCAAGCAGCTCATTGAACGACTCAGGATCATTAAACCCCGAGAAATATTCTTTGCTGTAGATGGTCCACGCGGGCATCTGTCAAAGGACGCGGAACTTGTCAAACAAACCCAGGTGCTTGCCTTGGAGTTTGATTGGGGCTGCATCGTTCACACCCTCTTCCAGTCTGAGAATCTGGGGTGTGCGCATGGTGTGACGGCAGGAATTAATTGGTTTTTCACGCACGTGGAGGAAGGAATAATCCTCGAGGACGATGTCCTCCCCGATCCATCATTCTTCCCATTTTGTTCAGAACTCCTCGAGAGATATCGGGATGACCAACGGGTGTGGTGCATTAGTGGATCGAATCGAATTCCCAGTGAGAAACTTTCAGAGCAGTTTTCGTATCGCTTTTCCAGTATTCCCCAAGTGTGGGGCTGGGCCACGTGGCGTGACCGGTGGGAAAAGTACTCCCTAGATATTGGTAACTGGCGCTCCCGAGGACTTTCCAATCTCAGCCTTTTTAAAACCGTGAATTATTCGCCCAGTGCATTTGCCTATTGGTCCGCCAACTTCGATCTCATGACGCGCATGGCGGTGGATACCTGGGATATACAACTGGTGAATGCAGCAATGCGAAATAGAGCGTTGGCAGTGATCCCTCGTGTTAATCTCGTTGAGAACATTGGCTGGGGAGAAAGTGCAACTCACACGCGCGAAGTACCACGCTCACTCCAAGCCGTTCAGGAAATCTCCGTTCCACTGAAGCACCCACCTGTTCGAGTTGATACACAAGCCGATCGACAGATGAATCGATTGGTCTATCAAGCAACACCGATAGGCTTATGGCAACAATTTTTGCGCTATCGGGCGAACAGTAGGGGAGTGAACTGATGTCCAAGAGAGTGTTGGTAACAGGTGGTGCCGGATTCATTGGCTCTCACCTATGTGAACGACTCTTGGCATCTGGTGATCAAGTCCTGTGCGTGGACAACTTTTATTCGTCAACCCGGGAAAACGTTGCCCATCTCTTACCCCACCCGAGTTTTGAATTGCTGCGCCATGACGTGACTTTCCCCCTCTTTGTGGAAGTGGATCAGATTTATCACTTGGCGTGTCCCGCCTCACCGATCCACTACCAGCGTGACCCGGTGCAAACCACCAAGACAGCTGTTCATGGGTCCATCAACATGTTGGGTCTTGCTAAAAGAACAAGAGCTCGAGTGCTATTAACATCAACTTCAGAGGTCTATGGAGACCCGGAGGTGCACCCGCAAACCGAGGACTATTGGGGCAATGTGAATCCCATTGGTCCCCGAGCTTGCTATGACGAAGGTAAGCGCGCTGCTGAAACTTTGTTTTTTGATTACTGGCGTCAACACAATCTTGAGATCAAGGTAGTGCGACTGTTTAATACCTATGGTCCGCGAATGCACCCAGAAGATGGCCGAGTGGTTTCCAACTTCATCATGGCAGCCTTAACCGGTAACCCCATAACACTGTACGGCGATGGAAGTCAGACACGCTCATTCTGTTATGTAGATGACCTGATCGATGGCCTGACCACCATGATGGAAAGTGATGTGTCAATTACCGGACCAATCAACCTGGGTAACCCCGGTGAGTTCACGGTGCGGGAGTTAGCGGACATGATCGTGTCGAAGGTCCCCACCACCAGTGAGATGGTGTTTCGGCCATTGCCACAAGACGACCCGATTCGCCGACAACCTGACATCACGCGAGCCAAGGAGCAACTGGGTTGGGCACCAACTATTCCGCTGGATCAAGGTCTTGATCGCACAATTGCCTATTTCAAAGAACTGGTGAAAGCGAATTAATTGCTGGATGGTTCAGCGGGTGCGCTCACCCCGGTGAGAGATCGCAACCCTCGGGCCTGGAGAGCCGCCTCGATGCGACCCCAGAAATCTGTATGGGCGAGTTCAAGTGCTCGTTTTTGGGCCGACAGTTGCCGCTGGCGTAATTCGATTGGATCAGAAAGGGCTGCCTTGGCCGCTGCCTCTAGAAGTGAGACGTTGTCGAAGAATCCATACTGATCGGGATAAAAGAAGTGCTTCGTTCCTTCTTTGTCATCGGTCAGGCACAGACACCTAGCCAAGGCCGCCTCTTGGAGTCGGATTTTGTATTGCTCGCCCGGGCCGCCCGCTGCAGCGCTGAAATTGATGGTCAATTGACTTTGGGCTAGCCCATACATGTAGTCCAAATATGAGGGTTGATTCACCCGGCTTTCCATAAAGTCTGTAGTGACATCTGGTCGGTGCGGGTTCACCGCAACGTTCACGCCATCGCTGCGTAACTGGTCAATAAGTTGAACCCGATAGTCGTACAGGGCGCCAATAAAGGTGAGATCGTAAATCTTTTCCGCCCCGGAAATTCGTTCCAGAATCGCTTCGGTGGTGGCACGGGATAGTGGCATGGTCATTGGCCCGGCTTCCACCCGACCTTTGACCGTCAGCCCCGATATTGGTTGGCACAGTTCAGCGACAAGCAATTGTGAATTGATGCGTGCAAGTCTTTTTGCCCGAACACTTAACCAGGGATAGGCCCAGTCCCACATCACGCCAATAAACACACCATTCCAATATTCATTGAGCAGGGTCATGGGGATATCCCACGACCATTGGTCACCCTTATTGGGATCGGTTTCGATTTGACCAACAACATGGGTTGCCCGTGTGCGAATGATTTCTTCCAGTAGATGTGTGTGATACGCAAAGTCAGGATCGGAGGAATCTGTGCCACACAGTGTTACCCGATCAGCACCCAAAATTTCCACCAAGGATTGGTAGATCTCAAAGAAATGATTCTGCCCGGCAATATGCCAGGTGGGGGCATTGGGACCGTAGTGAGGAATGACCACTACATGTAATTCGCGGGTCGGATTCTGGGAACTTTGGGCCAGCAACGGACCTAAATACTTCAGGGCTGCCACGTGTGACCTAATTTCCTTATCACGTTGTCGATTCCACACGCGGTAGTGCAAATCCGGAAAAATCTTGTGAAGTGGAGCTGTTAACCATCCAATCAGGGACACCGACGGCTCAGCCACGACGAAATCCTTTCACAGCGTGACCTAGTCCAGTCTTCCCGTATTGCACACAGGTATCAGATAATTCACGAATCTTGGCGAATCCCTGTGGGTGAAAAACTTCTACTCGAGCCCGGTGGAATTCGCTGATCGCGGCCCGCCAGTGCACGGTAGATGCCCCTCCCTGTTGAAAGCGCGCAATCACAAATCCCAGCTCAAGTGGTTGTGCCCGTTGGTGAGCCCGAAGCATGAGTTGGTAGTCACTCGCGATGGCAAAGCTTTGATCAAAACCTCCTAGGTTCCGCATCAATTCACGGCTCATGATGGTTCCTTGATGTGAGGGGAATAATCCCCGTGCAAAAAAGTGATCCGCCTCCGTGGGGTAGTCCCACTCCGGCTCCGCCAGGCTCCGACCACTCTCGGATGTGAAATCAACCCGACCAAATGCCCACTGCGGCCGGTTGTGTTCCAGTTGCTCAATTAAGGCCCCCAAGACCGCCGAGTTAGCCAATGTGTCACCGGCGTTGAGAAAGAAGAGATAGTCACCGAGGGCTTCATGCGCCCCGAAATTCATGGCTGAATAGATACCATCGGGTTTCTGGTGGCAATAGCGAATCTGTGTGATCCCTGCATTCAGAGTGATGTCCTCAAGGCGTGGGGTCGAGCCATCTACCACAACTATTTCCCAGGATTGACTTTTCTCTCCCGACAGGTCCTGATCACGAACGGATTCAAGTGTGTGCCCTAACCCGATTGGATCATCCTTAACTACAGTAATCACGGACAGGATGGGCACGAACCGACTTTAACAGGGTGAGCGAAAGGAGTATGGGTGTCGAACGCACCGGATCTATTCCTTGGGCTGGTTACTCACCCAGCCTCTGCCTTTAACCGTGACAATCGGTCGAGTAAGTCGTTGGAGCAGTTGGCGCTGGCGCTGACCCAACTTGGGCTGAGCGTTGAGTATTTGGTCAGTGATCGCAATGACTACTCACCGGCTGAATATCCGGTCACACGTGAATCGCTGGTGAAAGCCGCGACCGCCCAATCCGTTCTGGAGCGTGACTGGCGCGATTTTGTTAGCGGTAGGGCGGGCGGCGGCATTATTCCAAAGGCGCGAAACCATGCCATGTATCTCGGCATGCGGGCTAAGCGGACTTTGGCTGCCTTCCGAGGTAAAGACTCGGCTGCAGCCAGGTCTTTTCAGCGGCTGATCAACATAGATCTTTCCCACCTGCGAGTTTTGAGTGCGGGAGTTGATTCAGGTGCTTCAGGCATAGTCATTCTTGAAGATGATGCCTCACTGCCCCACCCGGACCGCATTGAAGATTTAGCCCGGGTGCTGACTCAAGCGGGTGAGCAGAAAATCGACTTCATAAATTTGTCGCAGTCCATATCTGCTCCGGAACTCGGTATTAGTGCAATCGTGAGTCGAGCTCGACCTGTTGACCTCAGTGATCGTGTCACCGTTATTGAACTGGATACCCCGCTAACCAACACCGTGTGCGCAAACTATTACTCGCATAGTTTCGCCAAAATATTTCAGGAACATATTTCACCGCCGAACCTCACTCCGGTAAAGCCGATTGACTGGCGGCTCAATGAAGTGATGCTTGCCCACCCGAACACTCGTACCTGGTGGGTAGAACCAGGATATTTCTCCAGGGCTCAATGCATCAGAAGGCGGATCAAAGTAGCTAACTCTGAATTAATAGCGCAAAACATATGGTGCAGTGAAGTCACGCCAATTGTGGCGTCGAAAATCTAGATAGTCCTTGATAAGGGGCCAGCCGGTGAGTTCCTTAATTTGAGGTGTGAATGGAATCCCGACACCCGCTAATTGGGTATTGGCGATCTTTATGTCAGCTAGATAGGGGCGGTACAGATTGTGAACGGTGGCACGCGGGAGTCGGTAGGTGCCGACATATGCACGCGATGTACTTGCCAAGCGAAGCCGATGAAAGTGGAAAAGGACTGCATCAGCGGGTGAGAAAATTGTGGCATTCCACGGCGCTTGTGTTTTCTCCACCGATGTCAGTACTTGCACGGATTCTGGAAACTGTTCCACCCAGTTGTCCAAATACTTCTGGTCACCGAATCGATCAGGTTCAGCTTGCGCGAAGCACCAATCGACACACTTTTCCTGCCAGTCCCTCCGGATAGCGAGCGAGCCCGTACGGGTGAATGGCATGAACTGAACACAATAAATGCCAAAGCGAATATTGGCCGCGTGTTCAGGGGAATAGGCATGGGGTGTGATGAGTGATTGCGCATCCCCCATTTCGGCAAGGATCTGTGAAGGGGATTTGGTAAACCAGACATCAGCATCTAGATAGGTAACACGATCCACATTGGGTGCGCGATCAAAAACAAAGTCGACACTAAATGGTGTGAGTGTCCAGCAGTACTCGGCAATTGACCGTCCGGACTTCACTGCAAGTAACTCCTTGGTTTCTACTGACTCCAAGGGCAAAGTCGTGACATGTTCGAGCTTTAGTTCGTGAATGGCTCGCTCGGTGGTGCGATCCATGCAAATAACCCATAAATGAAAATCCTCAGCATTTCTCATGAGGGATTTATGGAGAGCTAAGCCATTAGGCAGGAATGTTGAATCAAATAGGGTGACGAAGTGCTCTGTCATGAAGTCAGGATTCCAGCGGCTTAAATGAGTTCACGGCAGCAATGACGGACTCCACTTCAGCATCAGTGAGTTGAGGCTGGCACGGCAAAGACAGGCACGTTGCGGCGTGTGTATGCGCATGTGGCAGACCCTGTGGATCAGTAGCAATTCCTTGCAGAGCAACTTGGTGATCTGCAGATACGGGGTAATGAATAAGTGTTTCTATTCCACTCTTCTTGAGGTGGTCCTGAAGTTGCTCGCGGAATTTCGTTGTGACAACAAATAGGTGATACACATGTTGCTCGGTGCTCAAGGGTGGTGCAAGTGTTGTGACCCATGGGTTTGAGATCTCCGCCAGGTAACGTGCGGCAATTTCCTGGCGCCGCTGGGTAAATTCAGTCAGGTACCCGAGGCGCACCCGCAACATGGCGGCCTGAACTTCATCTAGTCGGCTATTCATGCCAATTACCAAATGTTCATACCTGTTGGTCTGTCCGTAATTGCGCAGCATGCGGGCAAGTTCCGCGATATCGGTCCTGGTGGTTACCAAGGCTCCAGCATCGCCAATTGCACCCAGATTCTTTGTTGGATAAAAGCTGAACGCTCCAGCGACACCGAAAGCTCCGCAACCAATGCCCTGGTCTTTTGCGCCGTGGCTTTGTGCGCAATCCTCAATCAATGCAATACCAAGTGAGTCGCTCAGTTGAACCCAGGCAGCCATATTGCGCACCTGACCGTAGAGATGCACCAAAATCACAGCACGTGTTGATTCGGTTAGGCAGCGCTTCACACTCTCCGGGTCAAGTAACCCGGTAGCTGGATCAATATCGGCCAGTACTGGAGTCGCTCCTGCCCGCAAAATTGCAAGTATGGTCGCAACAGCTGTCATGGGAGTAGTGATGACTTGATCGCCAGGACCAATATTGAGTGCCCGTAAAGCAATTTCGAGTGCATCGAGTCCGTTTGCAACCCCAACTGCATGCTCTATTGCACAAAAGTTTGCCCACTCGGATTCAAAGTCGGTGACTTGTTTGCCCAGAATGTAATGATGCGATTCAAGAACTGTTCGCGCGGCAGCGAGTTCAGCTTCAACAATCTCGTGGGGTTCCTTGTTGAACCCGTTCATGGAAATCACAGTCAAGCCCTTAATCGTTCCAGTATTGGGTTGAATTATTGCGGTAAAAATCAATTGTGCGCTTAATGCCCTCAGCGAGTGACACCCTGGGCTTCCAGCCTAGTTCCTTTTCAATCAGAGTGGTGTCTGCGTAATAGTCACCAATGTCAATTTTCTTGCGTTCAACCGGGAAGGGAACCAATTCGTACTGCGCACCAAGGACAACCTCACAAATCAATTGCGCCAGTTGCTCAAGGGAGACCACTTCACTGTTGCCCAGATTGAAAACTCTGCCGGCGGCATTGGGTGAGGTCGCAGCGAGGAGAAGGGCATTGACCGCGTCATCAACATAGTTAAAGTCACGAAGCTGTTTCCCGTCACCAAATACCTGAATCACCTGTCCGGTGAGGGCTTGTTTGATCCAGATACCCAGAAATGTTTGCCGTGCATCCATGACCCGCATACCGGGACCATAAGTATTTGTGAGGCGTAAAGCGGAGGCGGGAATTCCATAAACATCCTGGTAGAGAAGGTGGTACCACTCGCCGGCAAGTTTGTTGATGCCATTGACATCGACGGGACGAATGGGGTGGTCTTCGGTCACGGGGAGGAAGTCTGGTCTCCCGTACAGCTGTCGGGTACTTGCAAAGACGATCCGTGCCTGCGGATTGAGGGCTCGGCACACCTCGAGAATGGACAGTTGCGCGTCCGCATTAATTGCGAGATCGGTATGTGGATCTGCCATAGAGTCCAGATGGCTGGTCTGCCCGGCCAGGTTGAAAATGAAGTCTGTGTCAGGAACTAAATTATCAATCAGGGTGCGATCACGGATATCGCCGATGTGCACGGAGACCTGATCTTTGATGGATTCGATATTGAACCGGTTGCCACCGTATTCGGGAACGAGATTGTCAATAAGCGTTACCCGTGCCCCGGCAGCCACCAGCTCCTTGGCTACATGGGACCCGATGAACCCCAGCCCACCGGTGATGAGAATACGTGATCCACGAAACTCCTCACTGGGACTTGGCGCCATGGAGAGCAGCGTAACGTGATCTATGCTCATACGGTGCCCGCCGATCCTGCTCCGGTAGTTCTCTTCGCCTACCGACGACCTAATCACTTGGAGCGGTCTTTACGCTCATTGGCTGCAAATTCACTTGCTCATTCCACCCAGGTGACCATTTATTGCGATGGGCCTCGAGGATCGCAGGACCGTGAAGCGGTTGAACTCACCAGGGCGGTCGCGAGAAATGCCCAGGGTTTTGCCAGCCTCACCGTCAGGGAGCGGGAGGGGAACCTCGGTCTGGCACAGTCAGTGATTACCGGCGTGACCGAGGCATTGGAATCACATGACAGGGTGATCGTGATGGAAGACGATCTCGTGGTTTCCACCGACTTCCTGGACTACATGAATCAGGGGCTCGGCCTTTATCGGGATGTGGATCAAGTGATCAGCATTCACGGCTACATGTACGCCGTGCCACCTATCCTGCCTCAGTCAGTTTTCCTTCGCGGTGCTGATTGTTGGGGTTGGGCCACCTGGCGTCGCGGGTGGGAACTTTTTGAACCTGACTCTAGGAAGCTACTTGAGGAACTGGATCGATCACCTGATCGGGCGGACTTTGATTTCAATGGTGCATTTCCGTATCGGCAGATGCTGAAGGATCAAGCCGAGGGCGGAATTGATTCTTGGGCAATTCGTTGGTACGCCTCTGCTTTCCTACAGAACAAACTCACGTTGTACCCCGGCCAAAGTTTGGTGGAGAACATTGGACAGGAAGGCAGTGGAACCCATTCCGAATCTGCTTCCTCACACGAAGTGCAAGCAACAAGAATTGTTTTGCCCCTTGAAACAATTGAGGTATGTGAATCCGAGTTAGCTCGGAACACTGTTTCACAGACCCTCCTCGGTGCGCGGAATGATTCCTCCCATTCCCTGAAGTCGTTTATTCATAAAGTCTCGCGAAAAAAGAATCCATGAATCAACATCTACCGGTGAATCAATGGCGGGTGTTATTTTTCTCACCCAATGCCGGCTTATGGCAGACCAGTCAACTTGAACATGAATTAGCAAACGCACTGGCCCAACAAGGTGCTCAGGTCACAGTTATTCGCTGTAACGGACTTTTTGATTCTTTCTGTCCCACAATGCAAGCAGACCAGTTGACTGCGGAATCTACGAGTGCTGAGAGAGCAAGTATTTGCAGAGCCTGCCGCCGAGAAGAGGAAACACTCAGAAGCGTTGCGCATTACTCGACCACTTGGATTGACAATTACTTGAGTGATTCCGACCGTTGGGAAGTTGATGCACAGATCAGTTCGGTCAATCCAAGAAACTGGTCCGATATCCAACAGTTGGGGATATCCATTGGAAAATACGCAACGTACTTATCCATGCTCCATTACAAAGTGCCTGATGTCACAGCATCGGAAAACTCCTGGAATGAATACCTGAGTGACTTGAAAAATTCAATCTACGCAATCAAATCACTGCCGACGATTGTAGAAGAAACAAAACCTACACACGCTGTTGTGTATAACCCGCTATACCCGACCAACCGAGTGTTCACGGAATTGGTTCTGCAAAAGCCGGATATTCAATATGTGGGCCTGAGTGCTTCAGGTTATGTTCCGGAGCGGCTTGCCACCCTGGCGCTGTATCGAAGTATTAAGTCAAGTCAAACTGTTGTGGATTCACAAACAATCACGGAGTCTGCGAGTGTGCCCATGTCCGAATTGGAAATCAGGTTGGTGGCGCGACATGTAGGCCAACTCGTGCAGGGGAGTGACCCTTGGGTCTACTCGACCCCACCCACTGCACTTGGTATCGATGTGATCAAGCGGAAACTAGGAATCAGTACGGATCGTCCCGCTGCACTTGTGGTGATTGGCAGCCCAGATGAAACCCGGTCATCGGCACTCGTAGATGCCGAATTTGAGCGAGTCCCCATTGATCAAGTGTCATCAGTTCAAGAATTCATTCAACAGATCCTTGAGGTGGCTCGTCATGAACCACACATCAATTTTGTTTTTAGATTGCACCCACGCCTAGCACCAAATAAACGGGAAAAACTTCGATCTCCTGATCTAGATGCAATTGAAGAACTCCTTTCAGACTTACCAGACAATGTTGTCACCAATGTGCCCAATG
Organism: Candidatus Nanopelagicales bacterium; assembly: GCA_018402075.1. The sequence goes on from JAGYJP010000005.1 coordinate 45,314, forward strand.
ACGGAATAGGCCTTTATGACGTTGCCAGGATTGCGCAGGTGGGCATTAACCATGCATCAAGTGCCGGATTGGAGTTACTTGCTCTAGGAATTCCTGTGGTTCATTACGATCCTCCGCGCCTCAATGCTTACCCACCGGGTCTTGGGTTGGAGGTCGCTCGTTGTGATCACGAAGGCATGCGTCAGGCCTTAGCCCAAGCACTAGACACACCTATTTCTGCAGAAAATTCGGTTGCCGCGTGGCGTTGGTACGCGGTGACGTTGCTGCGTGCAGTTACGCATAAATCATGGGACACCCCGCAACCTGATGACTCGACGCAATCCCCACCGAAACTTCAATGGCTTCGTAACGCGCTGCCGGAAAGTTTCAGGGAACGAGTATCACGTACTCAGTCGCAGCGCAAGCGCACGAAACAAATCACCGATACCCAACAATCAGATAATTCACCTGTGTGGATCAACGAATGCATCACTCGGATGGCTGGCTTTGATAATTCCACCGTGTGGAATCCGACTGCCATAACGCGCGGGACACCCTTGTCCGAGGCCGAGGAGAAACAGCGAGTGATCAAAGAAGTACAGAAGATCTGGAACAACATTTCCGGAGCGGGGAACTAGGTCAACATATCGAGAGACAATGGTGTGCCCGCAGGGACATTGGCGGAGAAAACCCGGCCCAGCACTTCGGGGAGAAGCTTTGGGTGAAGGCCGTTATGCGGCCGGATCGACCGCACGTTTTCAGCTGTGACTATTTCTCCTGATATGACATCTGCGACAACAAAGAGTGACCGCGAAAATCTGCGGCTACTTTTTCCGGCTTCGCTCAACTCAAATGTTGACATTCCAAGGCCACTTTCAAGCTCGCGAATGTGGTTGACCAACTCCTTGAATTCACTGGCTGAAGTGCTGAATCCTGAGTCGAGTCCTCCAGCACTGCGATCTAGGGTGATATGTCGCTCAAGCACCCGTGCTCCAAGAGTCACGGCAGCAAGGGCCGCGGTTGGTGTCATGGTGTGATCTGAATAGCCGGGAATGACATCAAACTTTTGTGCAATCGTTGGGATCGTGCGCAGGTTCAGATCCTGGGCGGGAGCAGGATATGCAGAGGTGCATTTGAGGACAACGATCTGATCATTGCCTTCATCGCGACATGCAGCAACGGCAGCGGAAATGTCAGCTTCACTGGCAATACCAGTGGAAATCAGGACGGGTTTTCTTTGGCGGGCGACATGGCGAATGAGAGGAATGTCCACTATTTCAAATGATGCAATCTTGAAGGCCGGAACATTGAGATTGGCCAAGTAGTCAACAGCGGTGGGATCAAATGGTGAGGAAAAAGCGGCCATTCCATGTGATTGAGCCAACTCAAATAACTCTTGGTGCCATTCCCAGGGCATGTACCCCTCTGAATAAATGGAATACAGGGTGCGTCCGTCCCAGGCTGTGCCATGTTCAATCTACGAAAAATCAGAGAATCAGACTCGAAGGTGATGAGGTCCGGGGTGATAGTCGAAACTTCACAGCATTGGCGGTATTGCAGAGGCAGCAGCACGAACGGTTGCTTGGGCTCTGCCGAAATCCTGCTGGTGATTCGCGGAGACTTCAGCAATGATGTAAGTCGGCAAGCCTGGACCAACGTCAGTGCCACCAATTTTCAAAGACCCATGATAACTCTATGCACCCCGCTGCGTACCAGGTAACGTCATCAAGAGATTTCATGGGTATGAGGAGTGCATGTTCGAGAGTGTCCGGGTGACTGCCGAGGAGAATCGTAGTTATTTCCGCAGCAAGTGAGGCTGCTGCACCTTTCGCTGAGTCCTCGACCGTGATCGCCTGGTCTGAGTCACATTGAGTTTGGAGCGCAAGTAGATATGGATCAGCATGCGGCTTTCCAAATTCGGTGGAATCCGCCCAATGACACATTTTGAACATGGATTCCAATTGATGCCGGTCAAGCCATTTGGAAACCCGGTTCACCGGGCTAGAGGTAACAATTGCAAGCTCGATGCCTAGGGTCTGCGCTGCAGTGAGGAGCGATCCGGCCTGGGTGCTAGTTGTAGTTGTGTGTCAATGGTGTCAATAATTCCAAATATCATCAAAGATTAGTTCAGGCTCGCGGAGGTCATATTCTTTTTTCAGTTCAGCAACAACGATGGGCAGTGGCGGCCCATTGGAACTTTGGAACTCAGCAGTGGATCCTTCGATGTTGAATTCACGGAGAAATCTGGAGATACGCCGAGTGCAGTGCTGTGAAAATGGAGTCAACGAGTGTTCCATCGAAATCTAGGAATAGGCAGTTTTCATGATTTCTGTGAAAGATGAAGAGCCTGTTTTGACCGAAGTCACCGAACGGGGATCCTAACTCTGTGTGGTGGGCGATTCAGCTTTGTTGCGGCTTCTACTAGCGGATGTTTGTAGTCAATCTGTCCCGCCGTTAGTCGATGGCGCAAGTGCGTATAGCAATCGTGTCATGCAAACTTGAAATGTCAACAATCCCTTGAAGTGTGAGTCCGCACTTTGGCGAACTCAAGGAATGACACTTCATCGATGAAGGGGATTAAAGGAAGCCGGAGGCGAGGTTGAAGTCCCAGAGTTGTGTGAGATTATTTTGGCGTGCATACGATTGTTGACTATTCTCAATCGTAGATGTAACCGTTAGTAGCAACTCGCTCGGCAATGGACTTCAGTCCTCGCCTCTGGTTCTCACCAGACTCTAAATTGATGAGACAGCGAACGGTGAAGTAATATCAAAGTCGGTGGGTAACCTTCAATTTCTCAAGTTGCATGGCATCACCAACGCGGAAAGTGCAACGTTCATAGGTGTGCGCGGATCGTGCAGAACCGCGAGCATGTTCCACCATCTCGGGAACAAAATCGATACCGAATATTTGACTCTTTGAAAACTTTGATGCAATGTAGACGCAGTTAACCCGTTTCCGCACCCTACTTCGAGAACAGGAGCTGGCGTTGCGTCAACTGACGTACCGAGCAAATGCACTGTTCAAGGCAGATAACTCAATGATTTTGCCTGTCTGAGTGGTCGCTTCTGATCGCTTCACCGTGTTCTTGAGCCCAACTATTCAATGGTCGTATATCTCTTCCTTATTCATGCTCGACCTATCTCTGCCATATAGTCTGTAGTTATGCGTGGCAATGCCAGTATCCTATGGTCATCAATGGCACTTGAATCCTTCCGTTCCTACACCGGACCCCGAAGTAGACATTGGTGCCTTGTCTGATGGAGAGTGGAATGGATCGTTATTGCGAGTCACTCAGTTTTCGAAGTTTCACTGACAGTAGTCCCTATTCCTATGGGCATCTGCCGCTGCGCGGGGGGTGGGCCGAGTGATCCCCTCTTCCTCGCAGTGACCGGTGTAACCCACCAGGAGGGCCTTGTCCTGGCAAGCGGGCGAACGATGTCACTGATGGGGGTATCTGGGAATTCGCTCCATCCGGGGGTGCAGAGACTGCCCATTGAGCATCAGATTCTTACAGAAGCGACGAGGAGCTTGGTGTCTCGGTCGATCATTGTCCATTGGTAGCCCTGTGCACTGTTTGTAGATTCCAGTGCCCACCGCCGACCTGATCATCCCATTGCGGGTTAACCTCAGTGTGGCACACTTTGTAAGCACATTTGTGCCGGGGTGAGAGTACGAAAGAGTTGAGGTTGTGCGCTGGTCAAGTTGAGGCTTTTCTGGAATCATAACCTGCAGACTTGAGTGCCGTAACACCTTCATTTCGGGTCTCATCGATGAAGGAAAATTAGGTATTTTTCAATAGTAAATGCTGACGTCATTCGGTGACCGCGGTCAGCGCGATTCCACGATCCATGGGCAGTGGCCCATCGCTTGCCCAGAAGTATAGATTTCTACGTTGCGTGGTGCACGGTTTCCAAGACTTGAACGTTCTTAAAACCATGGTTCAAGGAAGCGAACAAGATCGGATTTGTCGTGGAATTCGTATTCAAAGGCGTGCTTGCCAATGTCGTCGGGCTCAATGATGGTGTAACCGGAAAGAATTCCGCCCTCAGCCAACCGCGACTTTATGGTTCCCATCAGCTTGATTTCAGTTTCCGTGAAATGCTCAATAGCCGCGTCCCAAATAACATTGTCGTAGAACCTCTCAGGAATATCGGTTCTGATGTCACCGAGGAGGTAGCGAATATTTGAGTAGGAGCAATTCTTCTTAGCTGTCGCGATCGCCGAGGGATCAAAATCGATCGAGGTAATTGATTCGGGCTTGAGCACTGTAGAAGTGATAGGTGTTGAAACCGTCGCCACAGCAGAGTTCCAAAACCTTGGGCAGTCGGCTCCCACAACGGGTTGCTTGCAGGGCAAGCGAGGAGTAGACACCGCGCTCCCACGGGAATGACTGTCTATTCGCGACCATGCCAGTGTTGGTCAATGAAGTGATCAAAATATTCGGGGGTTATCACCGCCCCATTCCACTTGGGATGTGAGTTCGTGGGCAGCTGAAGCAACTTTGTGGTTAGCCCTGCTTAAGCCAAGGGAAATAGGCACCAAACGAAAAGTTCGTTTTGCTTTAGGCACCGCCCTGTTATGAATGTGCTGACTGTGCTCAACGAGATCATGGGCCACGCGCCTGTACCCCTTAGTTCTTTGGATCGAGCTACTGACTTCGCTAGTCTAGGACGAGACAATAATTGATTAATCGGTTATCCGAGTGCGTTGGGACCTAGTCAGCCGTGAATCTTGTAATCAGAGGGAGAGCCAAAACTGTGGCGAAATTGAAGAACTGCCGGGTCTGTGGCACAACGGACCTCGTTGAAATCCTCAATTTCGGTGATTTGGCCCTCACCGGGGTGTTCCCCGCCTCTCGTGAAGAGGAAATCTCCTCGGGTGAAGTACGCCTCATGGTCTGCAATGACTGCGGCTTGGTTCAACTTGGTGACACCTTCCCACCCGAAGAAATGTACGGGGACAACTATGGCTACCGGAGTGGTCTCAATGCCTCGATGGTTGCTCACTTGGCGAGAATTGCCCGCCGCCTAGAAGTCCGGGCGAACCTGCTCCCCGCCCAAACAGTCCTCGATATCGGGGCAAATGACGGTACTTTGCTGCGCAGTTACAGCGTGCCCGGCCTTACAAAAATCGGAATTGATCCAACAATTTCCAAATTCAGTGAGTTCTACGAAGCAGAAAAGGCAACCAACCCGGTCACGACGGTTCCCGATTTCTTTAACGCCAAGAACTTTGATGCGGTCAGTAAAGACCGGGCGAGCATTGTCACATCAATTGCCATGTTTTACGACCTTGATGACCCGGTAGCTTTTGCCCAGGACGTAAGGCATTGCCTGACCCCCGAGGGAATCTGGTATTTCGAGCAAAGCTACATGCCCTGGATGCTGCGTAGTGGCGCCTACGACACGATCTGCCACGAGCACTTGGAGTATTACTCCCTGACAACAATCAAGCGAATCCTTGATGATGCCGGACTGTATTTGATCGATGCGGCAACCAATGCTGTTAATGGCGGTTCTGTCTCAGTTCTCGCCTCACCATCACCAGGAGCAGGGATTTCTGTTTACGCTCAATGGCTCCTTGAACAAGAAGAGCAAGCAAAAGTACATGACCCGCAAACATGGATAGAATTTCGGAACCGGGTGGAGGAACGTCAACATGACCTTAGGTCACTCCTGGAACGACTCAAAGATTCAGGTGCGAGCGTCATGGGGCTAGGGGCCTCAACTAAAGGCAATGTTCTCGTTATGACCACACCGGTAACGCAGGAACTGATGTCTAAGGTGGGTGATGTTAATCCCTACAAATACGGGCGCTTCCTGCCCGGTTCCCAGATACCCATTGTCAGCGAGGAAGAGGTGCTCGCGGAGAACCCGGACTACCTCTTGATTCTGCCGTGGCATTTCCGTGAAACTTTTATGGATCGCTTGCAGCCATATCTTGCCGGCGGCGGCCGTTTGATTTTCCCACTCCCCGACCTTGAAGTTGTTGGCTACTAAAGCTGTGTCAATGGATAACTTTGGGATCATGCTGAAGTCTTATGGTCCCGACTTGCAATATGCCCAGCGTTTTCTTGAGTCCTTTCTCGCATATGCAACTGAACCGATCCCGCTTTTTGTTGTTGTGCCCGACCAAGACATCCCTGCGTTTACTGAGGTGTTTGTTAGTCATGCAACAGTGTTGCCCGAGTCATTGTGGGCGGACCAATTAGTGGACTACCCAATCCACGGTAACAATCCTGGTTACATCAATCAAGAGATCATTAAATTAGCTTTTGCCGAAAGCGGCTATCTCAGGAACTATCTCTGCGCCGATTCGGAGGCGGTCTTCATTCGTCCATTTAGTTCTCACGACTTCATGGACCCCACCGGAGTCCCTTACTCGTTCATAACTGAAGATCACGAATTGCATGTCGATCCGATTTACTTTGATGCATATTGGACTGCTAGGCAGCAGTTTCTTCTACAGATTCGTGAATTCCTCGAGCTTCCAGCAACTCCGATCGCAACTTGTCACAACATGGCGGTGTTTTCCAGCGAGCAGGTACTCAACCTCAAAGAGTATCTGGCGGATCGTGGATTGAACTGGGCGAGTGCATTGGAGATTTCACCCTATGAATTCGGGTGGTATAACTTCTGGACTGAGAAGGTGCAGGGAACTTCTAGAAAAATTCGTGAGCCAATTGTGTTAATGCTGCATCAACCACACCAGCACCTCGAGTATTCACTGAAAGGAATCTCCGAAAACGACCTTGCTCGAGGCTATGTTGCAGTATTGATAAACTCCGGTTTTGCTCAAGATCACGGTGTCATTGACTTCCAGGAACCAATTGCCAACACGCTTTCTCGGTATATCAGCTATCGGGTTCTTTTCGGTGCCGTATTTGAAAGAACGTTTGTTCGCGCACCTCGTATTCGTTCGCTCCTTGGTCGAGGACGCAAGCCACGTACTAGTTGATCAAATAAGCATGGGCAAAGCTGTCAACCGGTGCACCATTGATGAGATGGTGATCGCGTAAGAGACCTTCTTGGGTGAAACCGAAATCCTCGAGGATTTCAATCAATTCCGACCGAATGCTGTACGTCTCGGTGGTGAGTTTATGGAAGCCAATTCTGCGAGCAAGTTGGACAAGAAGCTTCAGGTACTCACACCAATCCTGGGAAAAGATATGGTGCTCAGACCGATCTATATCGGTTAAAAACGACACCTCAGCGCGGCGATCAGACCAGACAATATGCACGAAACCGCCATAACCAACAAGTAGGGAATCCTCGAGGAAAGCAAACAGAATCTGTTTAGGCTGTTCCTGGGCTAGTTGCGGCAGGACTAAGTTCGAAAAGTAGTTATCTTGATCAGCCACGGATAAAGGATTTTGTTGCCGCAGGACGTCAATCTGGGCATTGCGCCATTCTCGGATTGCATGACGATCATTCCAGTGAATAGGTCTGAGTTGGTATCGGTTATCGGCACTTGTGGCGGTGAGCTCGGGGAAGAAGCGATAGCCCGAATCCCACTGGGGGTCATGCTCAACCATGAAATTCCAGAACGTCTGTCAAGGTTGCAATCACAATGTCCTGTTCTGACTCGGTGAGTCCAGGGAAAGTAGGAATACTGATCAGTCCGTTATAGACGGAGTCGGCGTGGGGGTAGCCACCCGGTGGGATCGCGATGTCGGTACTCACACCGTGGTGGTGAACGGGGACGTAGTGCACTTGCACACCTATTCCGCGTTTGCGTAAATCAGCAAATACTTCGCGTCGTTGGGGAACCCGAATGGCAAAAAGGTGGTAGCCGTGGAGCGCACCTGCAGGTGCGCCGGGGGGTAACTCAAGGGGTAGTTCTGACAGTTTCTCCCGGTACCGCTCGGCAATAGCGTTACGTTCGGCAATGAACCGGTCAAGTTTCCCCAACTGACTAAGACCCAAAGCGGCCTGAATGTCAGTTAATCGGTAGTTGTAACCGAGGTTAGCCGCGTTGTATTCCCAGGACAGTGGATCCGTATTCGTCTTGATTCCATGGGAGCGGAATTCCTTAAGCGCTTGGGCATAATCCGCGTTGTTGGTGGTGACTGCGCCACCTTCGCCCGTGGTGATTGGCTTGACCGGGTGAAATGAAAAAACGCACATGTCACTGTGTGTTGTGGCGCCAATCTTCTCGGTTGTACTCCGCGCACCCAGGGCGTGGGATGCATCTTCGATGATCACCCGTGGGCGAGCGGGTAGAGCACCGAGTTCCACCGGGAGTCCTGCATAGTGCACAGGAATCACGGCTTGAATGTTTTCGGTGATCTGTTTGGTATCAATATTGAAAGTAGACGGATCGATGTCAATTAACGCCGGTGTGGCGCCGACATAGCGAGCACAATTTGCACTTGCGATAAAAGTCAATGGACTCGTGTGAACCACGTCTCCGGGTCCCAAACCTGCGACAGCGCACGCAGCATGGAGGGCCGCCGTGGCTGATGAAAATGTGACCGCGTATTTCGCTCCAACGTAGTCGGCGAGAGCCTCTTCGAATTCGGTAACGGCCGGACCGGTGGTCAACCAGTCGCTCTTGAGAACTTTTTCAACAGCGGCAATGTCAGCGGCATCCACCTGCTGGCGGCCGTAGGGAATCATGGATTGGCTCACTTAGCCTCGAGCAATCCAGTTTTGCAATTCCGGAATCGTTAACCATTGGTCATTAGTGTCGGAGGAGTAAGAGAAACCTTCTGCAACCGCTTCACCCTCTGAATCCTTGAACCACCACTCCTTAACTGTTGGCTGCACTACGTAGCGATCTGCTTGGCGCAGTGTCCGGTAGCTGTCGTCAGAGGCAATCATTTCCTCGTGGAGTTTCTCACCCGGACGAACACCAACAACATAAGTTTCGACACCCGGCTTGAGAGCTTCGACCAGATCCATGATTCGCATGCTGGGTATCCGTGGGACGTATAGTTCCCCACCATGCATAGTGTCGAATGAGTCAATCACAAACTGAACAGCCTGGGGCAGGGTTATCCAGAATCGGGTCATGTTGGGATCGGTAATGGGAAGTGGTTTGTTCTCAGCGATTAATTCCTGGAAGAACGGAATCACGGACCCTCGACTGCCCATGACATTGCCGTAGCGCACAACCGCCATAGACGTGTTGTAACTGTAGCTGTAATTGTTAGCTGCAACAAATAATTTGTCGGCCGTCAGTTTTGTTGCCCCATACAAATTGATGGGTGAGGACGCCTTATCAGTTGAGAGTGCAACGACCTTTTTCACACCAGCATCAATGGCTGCGTCAATAACATTCTGACTGCCGAGAATATTTGTTTGTACATACTCGAACGGGTTGTACTCAGCGGTATCAACTTGTTTGAGGGCTGCGGCGTGGACCACGTAGTCCACACCGTGGAAGGCCCGGATCAAACGATCTTTGTCGCGGATGTCACCGAGAAACCAGCGAATTCGTTTGTCGGTGAAGTGTGCCCGCATCTCTGACTGCTTGAGTTCGTCGCGGGAAAGGATCGCAACCCGGCGAGGATTGTGAGTTGTCAAAACCTCTTGGAGGAATGCCTTACCAAAGGAACCTGTGCCCCCGGTGATCAAAATCGAGGATTCATCAATGACTGACACTTAGTCTCCTTATGTGAGTTTTCCGTGCTGGTTAAGACTACCGGTCTCCGTTACGGACGTGTTTTCTCGCACCGTGAGCAGTGTTTCAGCTCGTATCCAGTCTTCCTCGGTATCCAGATCCACAGTTTCGGCGTGTGAAAGTGGAAACCCATGGGCTCGGGTTAATGCGGGTTCGCTCTGTGACCAAGTGAGTGCACTGCCCCAGATAAACGCCCCGGCATCGTGCCAACTTTCGGGCAAGTCTTGGGTGCGCGTCGAGGCGTACTCGGGTGAAAGCATGGTCAACTCACCACCATCACTGATTTCCAGTGCCCGTTGGATGGGATGCGGGTAACGCACGACCGCTGTGAGAAATGAATTGGAGCTGGCCGGATGAGCCAGCATTGCCTCAAAGACCTGCCAACTATTGACCAGTTCATCGGGGTGCACGGTGACGGCGGTGGTGTAGAAGCAACAGATTGGTGTGGTCGGGTCATAGTCCACTGTGGCTTCGGCGATCACAGGGAGTAAAGGGGTGTGGTCGTCAGCTAAAGTAAGGGGTCGGTTGTGAACTTGGGCACCCTTAGCTCGGGCAAGTTCAGCTATCTGGTCCGAGTCGGTGCTCACCACAATCGATTCGAATATCCCAGATTCCTGACAGATCCGAATCGCGCGGGTAATCAAGGGAACCCCAAGCATGGATCGAGAGTTTTTCCCGGGAATCCGCTTGGATCCGGCGCGTGCCGCAATAATGGCAATCGGTTGAGCGGTGGTCACCCCACTAGCCTAGGCGGGTGGAGCAGGCTCAGTTGTATTCGCGCGGGTTCAACCCGCCCGAAACACATCGACTTTGGCGGGATCAGATACTCCCCAGATTGATTATTCCCTTATTCTGGGTCTATTGGCTGTTTCTACTACCAGCTCGGGTGCTGGGGACGGGTGCTCGCCGCCGCAACCGCGACCAAATACCTCAAGTAGCAATTGAGTCGGGAATCATTGGCTGGACCCATGTGTACTTCGAAGAACTTCTGGGTTCGGCCCAGGATTTTTTTGGATCGAATCATGTGCAGAAGCAAGTGATTGACCGTGATCAGCCGTACTACCCGCAATTTGTGGTTAACCAAAGACAAAGTAAAGCAAATACCGTAGTACTTGACGTGCGAACTCCTAGACAGAGTTGGCCACGTTCACTGGTTGAGGGATTTCGGGTGGCCTGGTACCTGAACCGACATGGAATCACACCAATTGTGATTCTCACCGATGCCTTTTATCGTCGACACCGCTGGCAGGCGGCAGTTCTGACCGCATTTCACGGGTGCGTGGTTACTTTCGCTCACACAGATATTGCAGGCAAAATTTTCCCGCACTCTCGAATAAGTGGTCCTCTGTTCATGCCGATCTCCCGAAAACGTGTCGCAGAATTGGAATTGGCAAAAGCTCGTTTTACAGCCAGCCGCAGTTCGACCGCACCTCTGGTAATTCAATTCATCGGCTCGATGTATTCGCCTCGAGATGAATTCCTTCAGGTGGTTAAAGAAAAACTTGCTGATAAAGGAATTGAGCTCACGATCAATTCGGATAAAGCCGGTACATCCAATAACGATTACTGGCGGGTTTTGGTAGAGTCAGACATGATTTTCACCACCACACTGCAAGGTCCCACCCGCGGATCCATGGATTGGATTTGGGTGCGCCAGGCAGTATTCCGCTACGCCGAGACGATGGCTGCTGGAACGGCTCTAGTCGCACAGTGTGTTGAGGGTGGATTCCCGTACTTCACTAAAGACGCGGACTACCTCGAGTTTGAGGGCGTTGACCAAGCCGTTGCCGCACTCACTGCACTTGCAACGGATTCTGACTTACGTCAGCGAATCGCAGACAGTGGCCATACCACCATGACGCAGTACGTCAACGACAGTGTTTTTTGGAAAGTTGTTGCCGAGTGTTGTCAACCGGATTGAACTAGTCGGCGCACACCGGGAATCTTCAAAGCGATCGCGCCTAACCAGACACGGAGTTTGCGTAGTGGTGTTCGTCGAATAAATACGTCACGCTTCAATTTGAAACCGAATGCCCGAAGCAACTGTGGCAAAGGGACATAGGCAGCAAGAGTGTCTTTCAGTGAGTTTTCTGCATCCATCACGCCATGACCTCGGGAGAAATTTGAGTTCACTACTACCGCCAAGAATCCGCGCGCAGCATCTTTCTTGCGAATCCCACGGAGCTGATACTCCAAATGTTGTTGCGCATTGTGAAATGTCTTGACCAGTGGTTCGCGAGGAATAATCTCGATTACGCCCGTGTGGAGTAACCAAGTGTTGTACCAGGTTGGCTCATAGGGCGAAATTGCGAGAGCATCCTTGTAATCCCAACCTCGCGGTTCCATAAAATCGGTAACAAACGACTTAAGCACCTTGGCTGAGAAAACTGCGTGACCGTGGACGGTGAATAGCCACGGACCGGTGTACCCGATAGCCTCACGAATCTTCTCCAGAGATTTCATGCGATTCACCCACGTGGATTGGTAATAGTCGGGTTCGACAATTAACTCGCGGTCTTCTGTGAGAAATGTGAAAGGAACCCGATCGTGGTGCAGGAAATCACGGTGGGTGAAGGGGCGAATGAACTCGGCATCAGAGTCCACACAGAAGTAGTTCTCACAGAGACCCAATTCCCAGAAAGAAAGTTTGACAATCTCTTGGTTGATATATCCGGAAGAAAATCCAGCCGTTGGTCCTCGAACGAGATGCGAGGCGAACAATTCTTCGGACAGAATGTCGACATCAGGGTGAGCGAATTCCGAGAAAATTCCTAGATCACTTTCAGGAACAACAAGGAAGACCGGTAGGTGCTCAACATTGAATGACTCAATAGAGTCCATGAGACGTCGGGTGTATTTTAGGTCAGGTGCATATGACTTGATCAGCAGACCAATAGCTGAATTGCTCACAGTGTTCAAACTGCTCATACTGCTCACCGGGCACGCGCCGGAATCGCCATCCGTCCTTGCCAGTTTACTAGCAGACCCTTATCAGTTCGCGTACTCGGTTCAATACCGTCAAAAACAAATTGGGATCCACGTAGGGCTAATCGGGAATCCAATTCTGACTGCGAAATGATCCACGCAGGATATGAACCGGTGTAGATGTGAGCTGGTACTCGCTGTATCACTGGAATGTTGGTTGGGCTTGTGGATATTGGTGTGCGGTCAATAATGATTGTGGCTTGAGTTTCCTGGATGACCTTTGATAGCAACGCAAATGGGTCGGCTAAGTATTGCAAGACACTGGAAAAAAGAATTACATTGGGTGAGATAGTTGACATGGCGAGATCGAGATCTGTGAAGAAACTGACTTCGTTCGTCGGTAAATCTCTACCGAAATTTACAAAACTTTCTTGCTCAACGACAGCCCACGCAACGTTTAGCCCAGTAAGGATGGTTCGGTGTTGCCAATACACCGAGCCCAGTGCGCCGCCAAAATCGACAACGCGCAAGTACCCATCGCGCGCATGCGTTCCAAGGAGCCCGGCCAGGACTGGCCAGCGGATAGCGGGCTCGGTGAAGAGAAACCCATCGCGCTCAAAGGCAGCATTTCCGGCGAGGATGGTGCGGGTGGCTGAGTCAACTCGCAAGGTGATTTCCGGATCGGAATAGCCGACAGACTCTTCAATTGCCTGATCCCAAGAATTGACTTGGTGAAACCGTGTTGAGTATCTGCTGTGTTGTGCGGCCCAATTGCTTATGGCGGGAGGAACCAAGGCAGCACGTAAATTGTTTAGCATCGTAAACACTCAGGAGATATGGGCTGGAGTCGGTGTTTACTGGTCTGGCAGATTCGACAGCTATCCATGTCCACCCTGTTCAAATCGTTATCGAGCAGAATGGCATTTCGACGCAAGACTCCTGATGGTCGAGCAAAGACTTCCACGTCCCACTCCTCCCAAGGGGTAGTTTCATTTACCCATTTGTCTAACTTCCAGTTGGCGATCGGTGCCGCGACGAATTTAAATCTCGCGATTTTAATACGTATTCAAGAAAGCGAATAGGCCTTCTGGCCGTATGGACGGCCTGAAAGCCAAATCTCTGGTTCTCTCCTGGCTAAGCCGTTCGTCACGAGCAATCTCCACCTTAATTTGGATTCATCGCTAATAGTACTTAAAGGCGTTGTGTGGGACGCGAAAACACTGGCATTAATAATCAAAATTGTTGGACGAGTGGCAGTAAACGACTATGTGAATGATTGTCCTCACGCCTAGGCTGTCGGGGGCGCCCACCTAATTCTCAGGCCGAATTACCCAAGAGATTCTTCTGAATTTCGGACTGGGGAACAGTGATTGCGATGACGAACTGGAAAACCGAAATCACTTCGTTCTCACGTTACATAAGACGGGGAGCATAGGAGAGAAAGAGTGGCCTTTTCGTTGGCGAAAAGGCTGCAACCACAGTTCGAGGTAGAAATATATGAGTGGTGTCTGTGTTCTCGGGAGGGACCCCTCATCATAAGTAGATTCTTGTGGAAATTGGAATGCTCACAAAAACAATTGACTGGTAAATTCTACTATGCTCGGCATTCAAAGGGAAAAAGTCTCATAAATTGTGTGTGACTGGTTCTTGGATGTGAAAGATGTGATAGCGGTGAAAAAGAAATTAGTGTCAATCGTTGTTCCTGCGTACAACGAGACAGATTGCGTTGATGAGTTGGCTCTCCAATTGACGAATCTTTTCGACGTGGAATCAGATTATGACTGGGAAGTGATAGTCGTCGAAAATGGATCGATTGATGACACATGGAATAAACTGCAACGCATCCATGAACAAGATCATCGTTTTAAGATTGTTCGACTGGCTCGAAACTTTCGAATGGATGGAGGGTTGACCGCAGGCCTCAATTTTGTAAGTGGCGACGCATGTGTGTTGATGACTGCCGATTTGCAGGATCCCCCAGAACTCATTCATGAGTTCCTCCGACAGTGGGAAAATGGTTACGAAAATATCTACGGTGTGGTTACCGAACGTCAGGGTACCGGGCCTATTCGAACCTTTAATTCAAAAGCATTTTATTGGCTGGCAAGAAAATTGACTGATGGAAAAATTCCCAGCAACGCCAGCGACTTTCGATTGTTAGACCGAACTGCTTATGAGGCTGTTTGCTCGATGGAGGAACGCAATCGTTTTGTTCGAGGACTGGTCGCTTGGGTAGGCTTTAAGTCAATCGGCATTCCGTTCCAGAGACCACCAAGGTTTGCTGGCGTGTCTAATGCTCATTCGTTAAAAGTCATTGAGTTAGCCTTCAAAGGAATTTTCGCCCACACGTATATCCCACTTCGATTTATAACCATCTTAGGAATTTCCATTTCTGCAATTTCGTTTTTGGGACTAATAACCTTATCGATTTTGTGGCTCGCGCGAGGCGTTCCATTTGTCGGGTTCGGGACGATTGTAGCTTTGGTTCTTTTGCTTTTTGGCGTCTTGACCTTCATGATCGGTATCGTCAGCGAATACGTGGGCCTCATCTATGAGGAAGTCAAAGCAAGGCCCAATTACATCGTTTCGCAATCCTTAGGGTTTCACAATGAGTAGTCGAGCAATTGTGTTTGGAGCGAGCGGGGCCCTTGGATCCACAATTTGCCAGAATCTTGAGTCGAACCATGTGGATGTTCTCAGAGTTTCAAGGAAGGAGTCCCGTGACACTGGGTGGCTTTCACTGGCAACACCTGATTGGCCAAATGAGATTGAGCCACTTAGTGTCAATCAAGTTATCTGGGCTCAAGGGTTGAACGCAGAGGGAAGTATCCTCAACTCCGGTGTTGACCAGTTGGAGTCTCTCTTTGAAGTCAATGTGCTTTTTGTCGCTCAAACATTACGTGCGCTAATTGACCGAAATGTATTTGAGCAGCCTGCCAGACTAGTCATCGTTAGTTCCGTTTGGCAACAAACGGCCCGTAATGAAAAACTTGCCTATGTCACAACAAAAGCGGCACTTTCTGGCTTGGTGCGCTCGCTAGTTATTGACCTCGGTCCCCTAAAAATTTCAGTAAATGCGGTGCTCCCCGGTGTTGTTGAAACTCCGATGTCTCGAAAATACCTCACAGCGGAGCAGATTCGAGACCTTGAGAAAAGTACACCAAATGGCCAATTGGTATCACCGGATGAAGTTGCCCATGTTTGTACTTGGCTCTCGAGTCCCATGAGTTCTGGAGTCAATGGCCAATTCATCACAGTGGATGGTGGCTGGAACGAAGTTCGATATGTCTGAATTCAGCGTCTCGACCTCTCGTGGCAGTTATCAGGTTCAAATTGGAGAGAATCTAGTTACTCGTGCGACTACCAATGCTGACTTAGTCCTAATTGATGATTATGTTGGAAGACTTCTTCTAGATGCTCCCAACCCGTCAACGATTTCCGTCCCAGGAAACGAGGAGACTAAAACACTCGCGGGGTGTGAAGACATCCTTCGACAGATGAACATCTTGGGAACTAAAAGAGGCGACGTCCTCGTTGCCGTGGGCGGAGGTGCCATACAAGACGCGGCCACCTTGGTGGCCTCCTTATATATGCGTGGCATCCCTTGGATCTACTGCCCATCTACGGCAATGTCCATGGCAGATTCATGCATCGGTGGGAAGAGTTCGATCAACGTTGCAGGGATTAAGAATCTAGTCGGCAATATTTATCCGCCACAGCAAGTCTTGATTGACCCCTCGCTTGCTGCTGGACTATCAATTGAGGCTAAAATTTCCGGACTAGGTGAAGCTGTCAAGATATGTTTTGCAACGGGTGAATCGGCATTTGGTAAATACCTGGAATTAGCAGAATCCCCGGAACTATTCGGCAAAACTCCAAGGACCGAAGACCTTCTACTGCACGTACTGTCTGCAAAGAAGTGGTTCATCGAGGTGGACGAATTTGACAGGAAGGAGAGACAGCTTCTCAACTTTGGACATACATTTGCTCACGCCCTCGAATCGGCATCAGGGTTTGCCCTTCCGCATGGAATAGCCGTCGTTCTCGGCATACTGGGGGCAATTTCACATCCGGCATCCGTTCAATCTTCAGGAACCCAAGCGTTGAAGCACTACTGCCAAGAACTTCTTGCCCCGATTGGGGAGTTAGTGACTTCGACTTCCGAGAGGGTGGATTGGACTCTGTTTGAGCAGGCTGTCCTTACGGATAAGAAGGGCTCCCGCAACGATATTCGGCTTGTTCTACCGGTGTCCTCAGGGGGCCTGGGGCTTGTCTCATTCCCTCGAGGTTCCGAATCATTAAAGGCCATTAGGGAATCAATGGCTCAGAGTTTAGGACAAGTGATCGCATGAAGTACTCGGATCAGTTTGTCGATTGGCTTTGTGAAGAGGGCTACACCCATTGCTTCTATGTCGCTGGTGGAAACATTATGCACCTTCTCAATTCAGTTCGAACGAGGATGGTGTGCGTGTCCTTTGTACACGAAGTTGGCGCCGGAATCGCGGCTGAATATTTCAATGAGTCGAACGAAGACGGAGGTGGAAGAGCCTTTGCATTGGTAACAGCGGGCCCTGGTTTAACCAACATACTTACAGCTATGGCTGGAGCGTACTTAGAGAGCCGCGATCTCCTCGTTGTTGGAGGCCAGGTGAAAAGCGATGATCTCACCACAGGTGGCTTAAGACAACGAGGCATCCAAGAAATCGATGGGATGGCTCTGGCGCAACCAATTACGGTAAAGACTCTACGGATTCGTGAGCCACTAAGTCGGACCGAGATAGTAAATGCGGTACGGGAAGGTCGCTCTGGGCGTAAAGGTCCTGTATTCATTGACTTTTGTCTTGACGCGCAGGGTGCTCCTCCTGTAGAGGAATCCATCACAAATTCAGCGAAGGATCAATTTGTTGCCTTCGTCCCTGAAGTTGACAGGAACCTTGTAACTCAGGTGGTCCAATTGCTTTCTGAAGCGGAGCGCCCCCTGATTTTGCTGGGTGGGGGTGTAAGCAGAAAAAAGGCCGAGCAAATTATGCCGGAACTTGAGAAACTGGGCGTTCCTATCTCCACGACATGGAATGCTGCTGATCGGATTGGCAGCGAGCATCCGCTCTACTTCGGTCGGCCAAATACTTGGGGAATGCGGTGGTCAAATGTCCTGATTCAGCAGGCAGATTTGGTCCTAGCACTAGGTACCCGATTGGGATTGCAGCAGACCGGTTTTAATTGGCAAAAATTTGCTCCGCTGGCCAAAGTAGTGCAAGTTGACATTGATGAACATGAATTGTTGAAAGGACACCCAATCTTGGATATCGCGGTGAGAGCGGATGCAAGCGAATTCCTTGAGCTACTAACGACGGAGATCAATTCAAAGCCAGATGGGACAGGTGCTAGTGGTGAATGGGAGACTTGGGTCAACTTTGGACGTGATGTGGCCGGGCTACTCCCAACCAACGATCCCCTAAACGCCCACGCTGAAGGGTTCGTGGACCCTTATGAATTTATTCAGATCCTCAGTGCCGCACTCGAAGACAACGATGTAATCGTCCCGTGCAGCAGTGGAGGTGCCTTCACTGTGATGATGCAAGCATTTGCTCAAAAGGATGGCCAGCGGATCATCACCAATAAGGGTCTTGCCAGCATGGGCTACGGCCTATCTGGAGCAATTGGCGCGGCGTTAGCTAATAAAGGCAGTAGGACGATTTTAGTTGAGGGAGACGGTGGATTTGCCCAGAATTTACAAGAGTTAGGCACTGTCGCGGCTCAGCGGCTGAATCTGAAAATCTTTATATTTGCAAATTCCGGCTACGCATCCATCCGAATGACTCAGCGAAACTACTTTGAGGGCGCTTACATGGGTTGCGACACTTCGACAGGTCTAGGCTTGCCCGACTGGGATTCCCTTTTTAAGGCTTACCGAATTCCAGTCATGGAATTGAACCCGACGATTCCCCTAGATGAGAATGCAATGCAATTTTTGCTGGAACCCGGGCCTGCCGCTTTCATAGTGCCAATTGACCCGGAACAAACATACTTCCCAAAGATAAGTAGTCGAATCACAAAGAATGGCACTATGGAGTCAAACCCACTACACCTCATGCATCCACTGTTATCCGATCAGGTTAGAGACACGGTCATGCCCTATTTACAGGAGAGCTTTAGATATGAACAAAACTGAACGAAAAATGACCGAACTCTTAGTTAAAGGTCGGGAGGAATATGGAGTCGTATCAATTAAAGCTGAGTTCGAGGCGGAAGGTACTCGCATGGACGAACTTCTTCGACTTGTTGACGTGGCCCGAACCGCAGGCTTACCTCTCACTGTAAAGATCGGTGGATGCGAAGCCATACGTGATCTTCTCGAGTCAAAGCAAATCGGCGTGCAATACGTCGTAGCTCCGATGGTAGAAACACCTTATGCGTTAGAAAAGTTTATTGCTGCAAAGAACTTGGTTTACTCCGAAGATGAAATTGAGGACACTGATTTCTTATTTAACATGGAGACAATTACATGCTTCAACAGCCGCAAGGAGGTCGTGGATCTTGCTGGTAGCGCGAATGGAGCACAAGGGATTGTCTTTGGCCGAGTTGATTTTTGTGGCTCCATCGGTCGGGACAGAGACAGAATCAATGATGCCGATATTACCGAGAAGATAATTGCAGTTGCTGCGTTGGCTCGCGCCAAGAATCTTGACTTTGTCATGGGAGGAGGGGTATCCATCGATGCACTTCATGTAGTTCGCGAGGTAGCAGCAGTTCACCTAAGTAGGTTTGAAACAAGAAAAGTCGTATTTGGCCGTGAGGCCGTAGATTTACCGAATCTTGACCAGGGTCTCCTGAACGCAGTTCACTTTGAACTTCTTTGGCTTCTCAACAAGCGTGATTACTATGGACGTATCACACAAGAGGACAACAAGAGGATTGACATGCTGGAATCGCGATGGAAGGTGCTCAACGGCCGGTGAATAGAATTTCGTCAAAAAAGACAATCGTTGTGACTGGGGCGAACGGTTGGATGGGGAAGGAGTTCATTCATAACTGGAAGCTTAGGGAAAATGATGCACGTATTATCCCTGCCCCACGGCTTGGCTCTAAGCACGTCGACACTCTCGCTGCTGACTTGGCAGGGCAAGAAGACTGGACTCTCGTTCACTTAGCCTTTGTTACGCGCGAGCGCCTGTCAACCTTGCATGTTGATTCTTACATATCTGCAAATCGTACAATCACTGAATCAGCGCAAGAATTAATTTTGAAATTTCGCCCTACCGCAGTGGTTCATGCATCAAGTGGTGCAGTGTTCAAACCTGATGATATCTACGGGCAGTTAAAGCTCGAGCAAGAAGAAACTCTGCGAAACGTTTGCGACCACTTGCAAATACCCTGCGTAAACG
Organism: Candidatus Nanopelagicales bacterium; assembly: GCA_018402075.1. The sequence continues at coordinate 65,228 of JAGYJP010000005.1, forward strand.
CCCGTATCTGGTCTGTGACTGGAGCTTTTTGTCCTAAACCTAGAAACTTTCTTTTCTTTAACCTTCTGTACCAAGCACTTTTCGAAGAAGAAATTCATATAAGCGCTAAACATGAAGTGCTACGCAGATATGTTGATGCCGGTCAGTTCCTGTCAGTAGCCAATGCTCTCGCACAGCTTGGCATGTCCATGGACCTGGACTCTGGTGGCGAGCTAATATCTGCCGCACATTTAGGGCAACGAATTCTGGCCCTGATGAACAGCGGAAAATCCTTGGTCCAAGAAGCCCACGACACCCCATCAGATCACTATTTTTCTCGATCAAATTCGATGGAAATCATGGCTGAGGTAGTGGGTGTTGATCTTGGGGATCTAGATTGGCAAATCAGGAATTCGGCATCGGCGTTCGGTGGAATAATGTGATGTTACAGGTGTAAACATGTTGCATGTCAGTTGAAGTGCTAAACCTTTGTCGTCGAAAAAATTGGTTCACGGATCCTTAGCGCTCAGAGAGGTGGGCTCAGTGTTGGGGACTTAACCGGTGGAGGGAGCACAGAACCAGTCCTGACCTACCCCGCATAGTGAGCCAGAAAGGTTGTCAGTCCTTGGTTGTTGTGGTGCCAGTTATTATTGAATTCGCTCAGCGCCGCTGACAATGCTCGTTGCACGGTTCCCTAGGGAAACTCCAGTTTCATGGCGTTTACGAAAATTGCCCGGGAACTTCAAGTAGCTGGGCTTTACGCTAAAATTTAGCCATTCGCAGGGCCTCAAAAACGATTTTGTAAAGTGTTGAAGGAATAAAGCCAATGGATAGTTTAAGGTAGAGAAAGGACATTTGCCTCGGTCCAAGTCCGAGAAATTAGGAAGTGAGCGGGGGATTAAGAATCATCATTAAACCCTCGACACAACTTTGATCGATTACCTCTTGATACCGCTGAGTCGTACCAAATGTAGTCGAATTCTATTGGGGCTTCTCGATGTAGACGGTTCTCATGCCTTGTAGCATCACAGTAGTGAACCCCGAAACAGCAACGAAAACCCAATGGCGTTCGGTGTCATGGTTATCAGCACTCCTTGGCCCCGCCATTTTGTCTTGGTGGATTTTGGGTTCATATTTTGGGGTTGATGTTTTTGCTACGTTGAGTTTCTGGGGTGCAGATGGATGGTGTCAAACCCCTCAAGAAGGTCTAGGGAGCCACTGCTTCGGAGACTACGCAGCCATACGATTTGAGTCGATCCTTCAACCAGCCGTTGGGCCTGAGTCTGTCTATCCCCTCTCAACTAGATTTATCAGAATAGTCCCTTGGTCAGTAGGCCAGTTGTTGGGATTTCAAGCAGGCTTGATTGTATTCATGGTGATTTGTATCATTGCCCTTCTGATTCCGAGTTTTTGGGCAGCTTCTAAAGTCCCCGGCTATTCGCGACCAACGGTGGTTCTCACAACAGCGATAGCGACTGTTCCTTTTATAAGTCTTCTTGATAGGGGACAGATCCTTGCTCTTGCAGTACCTTTCTTGTTCGGCTTCATGTTTTTTATACTTCGAAATCGACCTGAAATTGCAGTTATATGTCTGGTCGTGGCTACAGCAATAAAGCCACAATTCGCCATATTGGTGTTGGTGTTTCTTGTATTCAGGTACTGGTTGTCCGGATTGTTGGCCCTGCTAGGAATAGGTGCTGTGATTGCAGGGCCATATTTGCTGATGGGTAGTGAAGGACCATCTGCCTTTAGGGGTTGGTTGAGCAGCGCACACTCGTGGTCTCAGAGCGTCCCTCTAAGTAGCGAGTATCCTATAAACCTCTCTTTTGCGTCGAATGTCCGGCGCGCCGTTGAATATTTACATAGTTATGTTTCAGAAGACGATCAGCTAGACCAAGGTTCTTCATCAATTCTTAGACTTACGGACAACTTCTACAACTCGTTAATACAGGGAGCAGTCCTAATTGTTTTGATAATTCTCATTTTATTCGGTCGTAATTTATCGCGGTTAGTTCTCATTTCGGCTATCTTGGCGATCTCATTTTTTGTATTGCCAATTGCATTTGTTTATTACTCTGCTATCGCTTTGCCAATTGCTGCGCTCATTTTTCGTAGCCCCGAGGACTCTAAAGTAGAAAAAAATGGACATTTGGGGAGAGAATCCACGGCCCGATATTTCTTGGTGATCGCAGTTGTTACGACGCTAAGCCCTCTCATCATACCGATTTCCTCACCCGTCGAAGGTGAGCCAGTTTTGAACTTGATGCCTTTAGCAGCAAGCGTGGCTTGGATGTTATTCGTTATTGCTACCTGTTCCACGGCATTTGTATCTTGGATTAATTTTAGGCGCTCGTCCAAGTTCCAAAAGGTTGTGTTAGTTGAAGAGTTTAAGTAATGGGACTCGCGAAGGATCTAGGGTGCGCTTCAATTGTGATTCCTGCATACGAGGAGTTATCAAATCTATTGGAATTGTTGCCATCCATCAATAGAGAGATTGCTTCAACTGCTATTAATGTTTATGAAATAATTGTGGTATTACCAGATTTTGCAACGCAAAACGACGTCCAATTGATTGAAGAGTTTGGTGCTCGTGTCATTCTTCGAGAACCCACTAACTCATTCGGGGATGCTCTACGTTGTGGGTTTTCTGCGGTGTCACGTGAAGCCGATTGGGTGATTACCATGGATGCGGATGGAAGTCATGCGCCTGAAACGATCCCTCGACTCTTGGCTGCCTCATCTTTGGTTGATGTTGTTGTCGCCAGCCGGTACGCCACAGGTGGCTCGTCGGATAACGCGCTCGCATCTCGATTAATGAGTCGGGGCCTGAATGCTGTCTATGGGATAGTTTTGGGGATTAGATGCAAAGACATATCGACGAATTTTAAACGGTACAGGAGCAAAGATTTAATGCAGCTGGATCTGAAGTGTCAGAATTTTGATATTGTCGAGGAGATCTTCTTCCGGCTAAAGGTCATGAACGGAGATTCCTTTAATGTTCTTGAGATTCCCGATCATTTCTTCGATCGCAAACATGGGCAGACTAAAAGGAGGTTGGGACCATTCATCGTTTCCTATATCCGAACGTTGTTACAACTTAGATGGCAATTGCGGAGGTGAATTCCTTGAGAGTCATGTCACAGGCGCCTGAGGAAATTCTTTTCCGAATTAAAATCGAGAATAGTAAGAAATTCGTGATTGCTGAGGTGCCTGACCACTATGAAGAGCGTCCATTTGGCACCACAAAAAGGAAAAATGGGCCTTTCGTTACCTCACAGATCACCACTTTGGCTAAACATCGATGGCGCTTGCGACGTGTATCCAGATGAAGGTTCTGGTAGTAGGTGCCACAGGATTTATAGGACAAGCTTTGAGCGAATTACTGTCGAGCGCAGGACATGAGGTAGTCGGAACATCGTCGAATCCTGGGGCAGCTAACAGTTTTGATTTAACGGATTTCTCAACGTGTAAGAGGATCATGGCAAAGGGCGATTACGATGCTATCGTTAATCTCGCGGGTAGAGGGGCCACCTCAGGAACCGCAAGCAAATTGGAAATGCTTGAAGTCAACCGTGATGGGGTTAAGAACCTCGCAAAAGCGGTTTTTGAAATAGGAAATGGGGCACCATTTTTCATTCATGTAGCGTCTAGCACCGAACCTAGTCTAGTAGCGAAAATTGAGCCTGAGTCTGAGTACAGCAGGAGCAAAGCTCTAGGCACGGAGGCAGTACGCGATATTTTTGGAAGTGCTGAGGGTCATTATGCAATTGCACGCGTTCATAACACCTACGGTGCGCAACAGCCACGAGGCAGATTCATTGCGTCGGTCATTTCACGTTTGCGAGAAGGTAAGCCTTTTGACATTAGCTATCCAGCTCGCGTCAGGGATTTCTGCTACGTGGACGATGTAGTGGAAAACCTCGCAAGATTGTTAAAAGGTAATGACATGGGAATTTACTTTGAGATAGGAACGGGACGGGGCGTATCTTTACTAGATGTAGCGAATACGGTGTGTGACACGGTTAGTGCTTCACCGTCCCTTATCAGAGTGCGAACCCCCACTCTAAATGATGCTCACCCTTACGAAGTGGCAGACACCAATTCGACTAATTTCCTCCAATGTTCTACACCGCTGGAAGAGGGAATCAAAATTACGGTAAAGGAAATGAAATGAAATGGTTAGTGACGGGTGGAGTGGGATTTATTGGCACTAACCTGGTAGTCCATCTTTTGGAGTGCGGGCATGAAGTGGTGATCCTAGATGACCTGTCCAGGGGCGGAGTGGAAAAGAATGCCGAATTCTTACTCCGCAACTATGGCACTTCCCCGACCGTGATTGATATCGCACAGGAGGGGCCCGTGTCTAGTTTCTTGGCGTCGCAATCGCCAATTGACGCTGTCGCTCACCTTGCCGGGCAAGTTTCACTCCTGGAGTCAATAAATGAGCCGATGCGGGACTTTGAGATTAATGCTAAAGGAACTCTGAATCTTCTCAACTTCTTTCGGTTAAACAGCCCAGAAACCGTAATTATTGGAATGAGTTCAAACAAAGTTTATGGTGATTTAAGCCACGTCAAAATACGTGAAGATCAAAGTAGGTATGTTGCACCGGATTGGCCAAACGGGTTTGACGAGACACTTCCTTTGGATTTTCGCGGCCCATATGGCTGCTCAAAGGGTGCGGCGGACCAGTATTTGGCTGATTTCGCAAGAACCTATGGGCTGCGAACAGCGAGTCTTAGGCAGTCATCCGTATATGGTCCGCATCAGCATCCACGCTCCGATCAGGGTTGGGTGGCGCACTTGGTTCATGAAGCGATGAGGGATCGCACAATTCAGTTAAATGGGGTGGGGAAGCAGGTTCGAGACCTGCTTCACGCAACGGACTTGGCTCGATTATTTGTTTCCCTCGCCGAACACCTCGAACCAGGTCAGGTTAATCATTTCAATGTAGGTGGCGGACCAGAGAACTCGCTATCAATACTTGAACTTTTTAGTTTGCTCGAGGGATCTACCGACGCGCGAATTCAATACAGGACGGGGACAGAGCGTCCAAGCGACCAGAAGGTCTTTATATCCAACAACGCACGCGTCTCTAGGTTGACCGGTTGGAGTCCACAGGTAAAACTTGAAACTGGCTTGAGCGGCGTAATTGATTCAATGCGTTGAAAAATCGGCTTCAATTCGGATGATAAGCGGGTTGTCGAGCATGGAGATTCTTAGTGTTCATAGATTATTCATTCAGGCCAAGACGGTGGAACATAGCCGTAGACAAAACGGTTTTAGGTCGGTGTTATTGGCGTTGGCCTAAGAACCCTTGGCCTACCCCTCAGTCTTTCCATGCTGTGGTGCATGGTGGCACGAGGTGTTGACTTGCACCTTCAGCTTTGCGGCGTTGATATAAAGTCTTTTGATTGATTTAAACATAAGTTGGTCACAACTATCTTGTCTCGGTTAATGGTCGAATCGAGGCTTAATTGCCAGACAGTACTCAGATCACAGGCATCGGATGAAGGTGTTGCACTGGGCCGCCAATTGGTTTTCACATTTTCATGAATTTGGGACCAAGCAGCTAATTGTTCAGGGAATGAGTTATAGAGACGCAAACCGGAAAGTGCACCAAGCCAGGCCTGAGTGGGAAATGAGACCACAAGAACATCATTGGCATTTGCGTTTTCTCGCAGCCATGTGGCGGCGCTTACAGCGGCTGATTTTAGTTGAGGATCTTCTGACTCCATAATGAAATCTCTTGCCCAGGGGTAATATAGGACAGGGCGAGTTTGGGACAATGCTGATGCTTGGATTTTTTGTGATGGTGCAATTAATGCGAAAATGAAAGCGGCAATAAGGGCTAGTGAACCTATAATCCCAAGCCAGTTTAATCCTAAATAACGTACGCGGAACCATCGCAAGGTAATCAGTGTTGCGAAGGCGAAAGCACCCATAGATGTGATGACTACCGGCAAAAATGGCCATGTGATATTAATTGCCGATTCGAGCAATAATTGGAAGATGAATCCTGTGAACACTCCAGCGAGAAGAATACTGCCCACTATTCGTCTGAAGTGATGTGGTTGAGCAAGTTTTACCCCACGAATGAAATAGAGCGATGCGAGGGTAACAGCGGGAATGACCCAGATAGCTGCTGATTCCAAAAACCATTGCTCCGTCCCACTTTCGCTTCTAAGAATTGGAGCGGCGGCCATCGAAATCAATGCAGCGCCGAGTGCGAGCCATGTAATGTTCCAAGAGCGAGTTTTCTTGTTCGTGACCGCGTAGCCGAGCCCAATCCATCTCAATCCCCGAGCGAGGATTGTTACTGCTGTGGCCACGAAAAGCCCGTAAGCATCATTCCAGTCTCGAATGTTGAACAGGTTGACGCTAGTCCCGAGTGAACCAGAACTTGGTTGTCCTGACTCATAAAGGAAATAGACAACTGTAATTGGTATGAAGGTTATGAGGAAAAGAAAAAAATAGCGCTTTGGAAATCTTTGGTACATAAGGAATCGTGCTAAAAATAGTGTGCCAACACCTGCAACGATGACGATCCCATGACTCACTTTGCTCCCCATTGCGGCGGCACTGAATAGGAGCACAAAAGGGGTCGATACCCGCCAATTGTTTTCGGGCCAAAAGTTCGTAGAAATGAGCAATATAGCAAGAAGCCAGACCGCGCCGAGGGTATGAGAACCGGATCCTAAAGAGACAGCATCGCCAGTGTAATAGTCAAAATTCGTGGGGACCAGTAGAGCCAGCGCTGCAATTGATGGAATCCAAAAATTTCTAAAGTAGAAAGATGCGAGGACTCCAACAAGCGCGGCCAATAAAACCGCACTAAGCATGGGCGTTATTCGAGCTAAAACTATGAGGGGACCAGCGTCCAGTTGATCCGAAAACCAACTTGACCAAGCATATGCAAACCAGTGATACCTTACAGATTGCCCGAGTTGCAAACCCGATTCTCCTGGACCAAATCGAGAAATCGCATTTCCAATGGCCTCAAAGAGATACAGGTCTGGATATATGCGATCAAAGGGAACTTGATCCAACGTGGGGGCTTGATAAAAATCAATGATTCGTGAAAACATAAAAAGCGGAAGTGAAATTGCGACAGCTGTTAGAACGGATCCGCTTGATTGAAATTCTAAGCTGTGACTGCGCGTTCGAATGGCGACAAAAAGCGCTAAGGATAATTCTAATGCAAACACAAAGAACCATTGAATTTGCCCGAAGCCTATCGAAGTCCAAGCAATATTAACGAGAAGTTGAAAAGCTATAGAGACAATAATTCCTACAGCAAGTATTTCAATAAATGATGGTTTTGATGCGATGTGACTGCTGCGAAGAATCGCCCAGATGAAAGCGAATGGCAAGGCATTCAACACCAATAGTGCAGCTGCTTGAGCTGCAAGTTGCGTGGGAACTCCTGCGACAAAGAAGATCGTGAAAAGTACAAATGCGCTTAATACAGATGTCGTTAGAAACCTAAGAAACAGAACTTTTAGGACACTTAATTTAGAATTCAGATGATCATCGACACCATGCGCATTAATGATCCTTGACGGGTCAGGCATGTTAGACAATGTAAAACATTTCACGAATTTTTGAATCGAATAAGGTTATTGGGCATTCCGACAACTCAAACATCGAATTCGATGCGACGCGGAAGCCTGGAAGCCGAAGAATCGATTTCACACTTCTGCCTGAAAAAATCGGAGTACCCCTTCGTGGAATTCGCTTAACTATCTGAATCACAACGTCTCATCAATTATCTTAACCTTGATGAGGATTAAACGGGCGTTAAACCTAGAGTCATAGACAAGGCTGGCTCCCCGCGCACTGACACAATCGTTAGATTGAGTGACATGCAACATGCGAAGAACACTCCATTCGCTTACCCTGAACGAACTGCACTGTATCTCCAATATTAAGGCTCTAGCGGAGGGAATCGATTAAGCAAAACCCCCACGGATTCGAGGCCAACCACTTGACGGTCATTGTCCAACAGTATTAGGGTCCGCTTCTGAATTTCCGGACTCAGGGCACTGAATTGGGGGTGGACTTCACTCCACATGCTGCGATTTTGTAGCCACTCATCCAGTTCCCACTTGACTATTGGTGCAGCGAGTGTTTCCACTCCAGCAACTCCGGCGAGGAGTCTGGTGCAGGTGTAAATAAGTTGTCCTTGCGGCAACCCGGTGGGAGCGATCGCCCCTTGTTGAAGGAACACGCAACCAATGGGATTGCTGGCAAGTGCTTGATCACCAGTGTCGCGCACTTCGGCTGGGTACCAGTAGGGGGATCCAGTAACTCCGGGCCAATTCGCGGGTTTGAGTTGAAGAACTGCCCGAGGAAAGAGTGTGTCCAAGGTCAACATGATTACGATCAACGCGACAGCACCTACGCCGACACCATTTACCTTGGCCGAACCCCGGTGGAATGTCATGAGGGCGAACGGAAGGGAACACACCAAGATCGGGAGGAAAACAGCGAAACTGATTTTGAGGGAACCGTAGTTGGGGCCATCTCCCACAGCCCAGAAATCTGCAAAAGCGATTGCCAAGGCGTAGCCGCCAGCTAACACAACAGGAATGAATGGAATTACTCGACCGCGGGTGAATGTATTTCTGCCAACTCGCACCCACACAAGTCCGAGGATCGACACTAGCGTGAGAACCAGAAGCAGAGTCGTGATCTGTTCGGTGCCTCCTGGGTCGTCAAAGAGCGGCAGAGTCGGTGCACTTATTGAGCGAACCGCCGTGGAGATCCCACCAGCGAAGCCAGAAAAGGATTCACCACCAGCGGGGGCAGCACTCACACCGTCAACACCGAGGGAATAACGCAAGGCCTCATTGAGAAATTGGATTGTCAACACACCAAGAACCAGGCTCAGGACAAAGCCAACCGCAGAGTCTTTTCGCGATTCGCGGGGACCTCTCAATAGTTCTCGCCCAAAATAAATTAGCGCACCCAGCAGAACAACGAGGGAAAGACCAGCGAGTGGGAACCACACCATAGACGTCGCTATCACGGCCAAGGTGGTGAGTAGACGTGCAGGGAAACGTGAGATCGGGGCCAAGAAGGCACCGATCCATAGGGTCAACGCAATTATTGTGAATTGAAGTGTGATGTGACCGTAGGTCAGCAAAACCGCGTTACTTGCGCTGATAATTGCGATACTCAGTAACGAATACAACTTGGGAAGCTGTGCTCCGCCTGCTATCTTCCGATACGTTTTTTCGACAACTGGTGCTAGAGCAAAGGGTGCAATAACAACGAAAAAGATTTGGGTGAAAATGACTGACCCTGCTGAGACCGCGACTTCATTAACCGATCCATAAAGTAGAAATGAAACAGCCCCGATCAAGGTTGCACCGACTGACATGATGAGCAGGATCGGCCCACCAACATTTGCCCAGGTATCAATGACGCCTGAATCGGCAAGTTGTGAAGTTGCATTGAGCCATTTCGCGTTGTCTTCGGCCGCGACTTTCTCAACGAAGAAGCCCACTGCACTCAGTGGTGTCAAATCCCCGGGAGCGAGCAGCCGGGAGGTGAGGAAAGCGACGGTGATGAGTCCTGAACTCCCGATCAGGATCGCGTTACTGGTTCTGCTCCACAAGGCCGAGTGCCCGTTGGCTCTCCCGTAATAAATGGAAAGGAGCACGAGCACTAGCCCCGTAATCACAAGCCACCACTGGGTTAAACCGAACGTCACGCTAAGGGAGTGGTAACTGAAAAACTGCAGCCCCGCTCCGGACACCGTGACCGTGAAAAATGTCAGAATGGCGAACCGTGCCATGGAGCGACTGGCAATAATCGCGAACGCGAGAAGGCCAATTAAGCCAATGCCAAAGAGCAGGATGCTCACAAGTCGCGCCTCTCATAAATCGCTTCAACGGATGTTATTTCGTGAAAGCGTACCCGTTGCAGTTGCTCCGCTAGAGTTCCCATGTGGCCACCGAGGTGTTAATTGTCATTCCCACCCTGGGTCAGCGAGTCGACTATCTGAGGCAGACCCTCGAGTCCATCCGCGACCAGCAAGTTGAGGCGGATGTAACGGTCGTCACTCCGACAAGTTCGGTCGCAGCCAGAGCCTTAGCCCACGAGTTCGGTGCACAGGTGATTGATGACCCCGGTTCACTCCCGGCAGCAATCAATCTCGGGGTTGCCCAGGCCGGTGTTCAGCACCGTTACGTGAATTGGTTGGGTGATGACGACCTCCTTACCGACAAGTCCCTTGAGTCCACAACCGGAGCTCTCAAATCCAACCCACGAGCGGTGGTTGCCTATGGGTCCTGTCGGTATGTCGACCCCCAAGGAAAGGAACTCTGGGTAAGCAAAGCCGGAAAGTGGGCTGACCGGATTCTCACCTGGGGACCGGACTTGATCCCACAGCCCGGAATGTTGATTCGCAGAGACGCATGGAAATCTGTGGGTGGCGTAGATGAAACCCTAAGTCACGCTTTTGATCTGGATCTCCTACTTAAGTTGCGTGCGTTCGGTGACTTCACCGCGGTTGATTCTGTCGTTTCCTGTTTTCGTTGGCATCCTGATTCACTCACGGTAAGTGATCGCAGTAAATCCCTCCACGAGAGTGAAGAAATTAAACGCCGTTACCTCTCCCCAAGGCAGGAAAAACTCAAATGGCTCTGGGAGCAACCGGTGAGGGTAGCCACCAGAATCGCTGCCCAACGACTGAATAAACGTGCTTATCGACTCAGCGCCGCCAAAACTTCTGGGTGATTTCGTTTCATGGTGTTCCAGCACTCATCCTGGTAATCATCCAACGGCACTGTTGCAAGGAATGGAACATGACCAAAAAGGGTCTGGGTATATTCAAACTGCAGCATGAGACGGTGATCTCGTTGCAGGGAGATTCCTTTGTGTAACCCGCGGGTGTCCTCGAGCAAGATCGAACCGGCAGGCGCCACCATGGATTTCCAAGTCTCTTTGGGGTAGAAAACCTCAACTTCTGAGTCTTCGAGTCGAGCGTACCCCTTGGCCAACAGATCAGAAGAGATCCCACCATCTCGCTGGGTTCCCGGAATGTATACATGCGCACCGGTTTCAATTGTCTGATCGGTGAGCAGCAGAAACACTTTTAGCCAGCGGACTCGGTCGAGATCAAAATGGAAAAGTTGCGCTGCCTCATGACTCGGGTTTGCTGAGGGGAAGGAGTACCAAGCGGTGACGATGTCCACAATGGGGGTTGAACCCAGATACTCCTGTGCAATCTGGAGCAGACCGCGGTCAAGAAGCATCTTGCGCACTGTGGCGTTCATTAAAATCGTATTTGTGTCGACGGAGTACTTCACCGCAAGTGGATTCGTAAAGTCAACCACAACGCGATCTTCTGGATCCATGTTCAACTCTTGATCCGAAGTCAACGTGCAGGGCGCCGATGCAAAATAGGTGGAAAGTTCCCTGACTATCTCTGGGTCAAATTTGGTATCCAAGATTGCGTAACCATCAGTATTTAGCTGGCTAAGGGTGTGCTCCATGGATCCTGGCTCCTGCCACAGGTGGAGGAAATCCTGGGCCTCGGAGAAGTCAGAGCGGCCGTTACGGGTTGCGATCTCGCGTGAACCCTCCGTGAGCCAAGCCCCAGCAGATTTGAGAAACGCATCGTTCAAGATTTCACCGTCCCCAGGGGCACTTTTTCCAGTTTTTGTGTACCGCTCGAGCCTGTTGTCGAAGTCGCGTTTAGTGAGGCGACCGCCAGTTACTCGATCCGCCAGGTGAGTGATGAGTGACACGTAGACTCCTGATTCACTAGGCTCGACATTTACCGCTAGTCAAAATCGTACGCCGAATAATGGGAGGAAGGCGCGTTGACTCCTGTTTTGCCCTTAGAAAAGGGCAGAGTTAGCTCTCTCGATGCAGTTCGAGCAATCGCTGTTTTGGGGGTAATTGCAACTCATTCCCTGAGCGCCTCGGTCGCAGTAACGCAGAGTTATGACCTCCCAAAATCTCTTTTCATGTTGTTTGATTACGGCCAATTCGGCGTGCAAGTATTTTTTGCTCTCTCAGGCTGGCTAATTTTTAGTCTCTACTACCGGAAATCACCACAGGTGAGTGGCTCGCATTATTGGGCACGCCGAATAGCCCGCATTTGGCCTCTGTGGGCCCTGTTTGTCCTTTTGTACTTTGTTCTCTACGATCAGGAAACAGCTGGGCTGCCCACATGGTTGGCCATTGTTCTATGTTTACTTTTCCTCGGGTGGACCGTGGCCGCATTAGTGGCTGTCCCCACGGGTGGACTAACGATTCAGCAAGAAATGGGCCATTACGCCTTGTTTTGGTTCTTCCGAAAAAGGAGTGTCGACTTTTTCCTTGTATCGGTGATCATGGGTTACACGACCTTCTTCTTGGCGAAATGGATGGTCACTGCACTTTCAGGGGAGGCGTTCATCCAGGGCGCTGCAACTGCTTGGTTACGGTTGAGCCTGTTCACGTCGTGGCCGTTCTTTGTGTTCGGTGGATTGGCCTACTTGGCATTCACTACCTGGCGCGTAAAGTCTTCACCGGGGAAAATGGGTTTCAGTTACAGAACTGGGGCTCTTTTACTGGTTGCGCTTCTGCTGGGCTCACAAATTTTTTACAATCAAGAAACCCCAAGTTACTTTGTGGCGGGATTTGTTGCATTTTCTGCATTGCTAGGAATTGCCATAGACCGGATCCCTGGATTGAATGCTGTCTTTTGGAGTATTGGCCGCTACTCATATTTCATGTACTTTTTTCATTTCTTAGTCTTGCGTCAATTGGAAATCGTATACCGAAACACCTTTGGTGTTGAACCTAGTACCTCACCTTTTTGGAATATTTTGGTACTGCTTGGAATGTTTATTGTCTCGGCCGCGATTTCATGGTCAGTTGCTTGGATCTCTTGGCGCTTTTTCGAAAGTCCTATCTTACGAACTGCTAGAACAAGATTTCAGTAGTTGATCGCGCAGTTTTGACGGAGGTCATAAAGCGTTATGTTTCCAAATGATTCGGATGCAAGCTCATCAATGAGCGGAAGAGGATCAGACTGAGATTCCATCCACACAAAATCAACTCCCACTTGACAGAGGGTCCTTAATGTCGACTGATCTAGTCCAGCTGTCAGGCTTCGTGAGATGAGCGAGCGACGTTCTATCTCTGCCCTTTGGTCTGCTGCGCCGAGCCCATATTGGTAACGCTCACCGGCTAAATACATTTGATTACCGGTAAAAGCCGGGATGAAGGACGTATCCGGGCGATTGGTGGCAACAATGTCCTCGACCTGCGAATTGTTAACTAACCAATCAGCCGCATTGAAACCAGCCTCGATTCCACGTGAATCAACAGAGCCTGAGGGTGTTTGGCTTTCATCTGCAGCAGACGGGTCACCAGGTTGAACTATCCCAATCCCAGTGGTTAGGGGACGTGACTCCGTCCATAACACGGATGGTCGGGTCAGTATCGATGTCAATACCAGTGCGCTGGTACTAACGGCAAAAATCGGCAAGGCAATTGAACGAAGAAAATGCCGTCCTGTCTTTGGCGATTTTCGCAGAAGCAGGAATGCAAGAAGTGGTATCACTAACCACACTAAGGCTACGGACAGCCAGTAAAGGACGCCTGGCCACTGGAAAAAATCGAGGGGGATCGATTCGAAAACCCAATTTTGGCTCAGTATGAGTGAAACCAGGGAAGCAATTCCAGCAGTTAGAAGAGTGATCAATACGGCTTTGTTTTTACCGACTGTGTTGACGAGCAAAACTTGCGCTTGACCTATTCCGTACGCCGAGATCACGGCGACAGGTGCCGACGCTGCAAGTAAGAACCACAGTTCGTTGATTCCTTCCCGCAATGAGAGGAGTGTGAGTGCTCCGGTGAGAAACGCGCCTAAGGAATATACGAGCTCGGGCGACTTTCTCCCCGCCGAAGTGGTGAACAACCACGTGGTTCCCGCTAGGCGAGCAAGCACTGCCAACACCAGTGCAATGGTGCCGAGCAATGGACCCCACTTGCCCGAAACAGGATCAAGGCCTTGCCACGTTGAAGCCCGTACGGAGATGACCTCGGAGAGGTTTTCCTGAACTCCAACCCCAAACAGAACCCAGAAATACGCAATCCCGACACCAAGGGCGGCAGCCAGTCCCAGTGATGCGGCTCTCTTCCAGTAGTTTTGGCGAGACAGCAATGAGGCGACCACCACGAGTCCTATTCCACCGATGGCAACAACGGCGTGACTGGCTTTTCCACCGGTCGTACCTAGGGCTAGTAGACAGATGGCAAATCCAATAAAAAAAAGTGCCGTTCTCGATTGAGTTCTCAAGCCATGCAGAAACAGAAAGACGAGTCCCAGAAGCCAAACGGTGGTCATTGATTGTGAAGGCGAGTCAAAATTGAGAATTACACCGTAGAGAGCGCCGGTGTAGCCGCCAACAACGATCAGGAGGACAGCAAGGGATGGCACCCACCAGGGGCTCACTTCGCTATTAATTCGAATTGATGCCGCCCACGAGGCAGCAATAAAGACTATTCCCAGTAGTGCGACAAGGGGGAGGAATCGCGTTAGGGCAACGAAAGAATTTAGGTCAGCTACTTGAGTGAGTTCGCCAGCCCACCCATAAGTGAACCAGTGGTAACGAAGATTCCCACCCGACATCAAAATACTGTGATCTGGCCCAAATTGGCTGATCCCCCGTGAGAGTGCTTCAAGGAAGTACATGTCCACGGAAGATCCAGCGCGAATGGAACTCAGTGGTACGCGAACCCAATTGATCACAAGTAATGACAACCCTGCGGCAAGTCCGATAATTACTGCGAGGGATTCACTTCTTTGTGTCTGCAGTTTACGAAATTGGTCGCGCACTGCGGACCCTCTGAGTGTGCAGACAAAGGCAATGAAGACGCTTGGAATAGCCCAAGCTATCGACTGCAATGCTGTTGCGTTGAGAAGGACAGAAGACAGCATTGAGATCAGAGTGCCGATTGCTAGGCCAAGCCCAACGATTGCGTATTTACTTCGAATATTTATTTGGGGTATCAACAGAAGTATGAGAGCTCCTGTGGCAATTTGGACCAAAATCACCACGGAAGCTAGGAGAATAGACACACTCAGCCTTACAGTCCCAGAAGGTGTGCTTGACGTTCAAAGTCAGGAGTGCTGGCGCGTACTTCTTCAAAGGATCCCCGCGCTTCGATAACACCGTGACGCATAAATATGACCTCGTCGGCGAAACGAATCGTGGCGAGTCGGTGGGCAATAGTGATTGTGGTGACCTCACCTTCGAGTTCACGAAGTGTCTCGGTGACTGCCTGCTCGGTCTCGGCGTCGAGAGCGCTTGTGGCTTCGTCGAGCACAAGTAAGCGTGGCCGCGTGTACAAGGCACGTGCAATCCCTAGTCGTTGGCGTTGCCCACCGCTGAGTCGAACTCCACGTTCACCGATGACGGTGTGGAGGCCCTCACGTGTATCTCGAAGGAATTCAGCAAGATGGGCACGTTCTAGGGCCTCCCAGACGAGGTCGTCGTCGATTGCCAGGTCAGGCAGACCCAAAGCAACATTTTCACGAACGGTTCCCTCGGTTAGGCCAACACTTTGGGGAATGTACGCGATCGCTCCAGGCCACCGAACAACCGCCTCGCGTGGTGGGACCCCGCTGATCAGCACTTCACCGGCGTCAGGTTCCAAAACACCCAACACAAGGTCAGCGAGTGTTGATTTCCCGGCACCAGTACTCCCCACCAACGCCAGTGATCGACCTGGCCTCACTCTGGCGGAAGCACCCACCACAGCAGGTCGTTCAGCGTCGGGGTAAATCAGACTCACGTCAGTGACAACAACCTCGGCATTAAAGTCACCGTGGCCTGCGGCAATTCTTTGGCGGATCGCCCGAGCTTGTGAATCGCTCATTCGGTTACTTGTTTCCCCTTGTCCATCTTTGAGGCCAAACCAAAACGCCAATTCAAAAGTCTTGCGAGCGGCAGCGGCTGAGGATCGGATCGATATCCCGGCCCCTTGAAGTCGCAGAAGTGCAGGAATGATTCGGAACCCGGCAGCGAGGAACAAACCAACTATTGCAGCGGCTGCGGCAAGGTCCTTGGTAAGAAACTGCACAATTGCCAACACGAATGCACCGACAACCAGAGCAGACTCTAGGACGTATTTTGGGGTCTCAGCAAGGAAGGCATTTGTTGCACCGGCTCGAGCAGATTCACGTGCTAGCCGATCGAATCGATCAATGTAGAAATCGCGCCGGTTTAGAACAGTAGTTTCCCGGTAGGTGGTGAGTGCTTCTGACACTGTGGTGATAGTAGACATTCCACGATTAGCTTGGATCGAAGCATTGCGCGAGGACGCGCGACCCAGCCAGATTTGCAGGAAGTAGACGATTACTGCAAAGAACCCAGCAGCGCTGAGGGTGAGTAACGGGTCGACAATGAAAAGACCGATACCAATAATCACAAACAGGAAAACCTCAGTGGCAATAATGAGTGTTGACCCCAATAGGGTCGTGATTGCTGCTGAAACACCACCGGTGAGTGCATAAAGGACTTCTGATGTACTCCACCGCTGGACCTCAAGGAGTGGTCGACTCAGAATTTTGCGGGCCAGTCGGGCTGAAACATCTGCTTGACGGTTAGCAAGGAATCGAAACATACGTCGGGTGATCAATGCCGAAAGCAAAGTTTTGGTCAACAAAAGTACAACTGCGGCCGCGGCCAGCAGGCCAATGAGTTGTGAGGCGGTCAAACTTTCCAATCCGAATCTTTGTTTCCAGTTGAGCAGTGAATTGGGCAGTGCGTTGGGGTCAATTCCGGAAATAGCCACGGCCCCAATTGCCCCGATCAAAATAATTCCTGCGAGGTCAAGAATGCTGAGCAGCATCTGGGCGAGCGTGGCTAATCCGAATAGGCGGCGGTCCCGTTTCGTGAGTAGCGCAAGTGAAGCGCGCACTGATTCGAGCAATGTTCGATCCCGGGGGCTTTCACTCACTTTTGTACCCGTGACCGGATCCAACTCCACGTTGTCGTCGCTCATTGATTCACCAACGACACATATTGATCAATTTGTGAGGTTGTGGCGGCGCGTGGATCCATCCCTGAATTTACATTCTTAGTCCAATTAACGGTCCACTCAACAGCTTGGCTGAAGTCCAAACGGTCTGACCAAGCCAATTTTTGGCGAGCCGCGGTGGCATCGAGTGCGAGTAGTTCGGCTTCATGTGGGTGCGCTTGCGCAGGTACCGACCATGATGCCGGCGATCCCCACGTGTGTGCCGCTAGGTCAGCGACTTCACCGACTGTCCGGAAATTTGCCGGCCCGGGGCCAAAATTCCAGGTTGGCTGCTCGAGAGCAGTGGGGTTGCGAGCCAGTAATTCCTGCATGAGTAGTTGATATCCGGTGAGACAATCCAAAACATGTTGCCACGGTCTGACCGCCCCGGGGTAGCGCAAAGACACGTCAGAACCCTCGGAAAAGCCCCGCATGAGGTCGGGCATGAGACGGTCCCGGCACACGTCACCCCCACCGATTACATTGCCAGCACGAGCGATCGCCACTGGCGGGCCCGGAAAACTCAGCATCCATGACTGAGCCAGAATGTCGGCCATTGCTTTTGATGCGCTGTAGGGGTCGTGGCCCCCTAGTGGATCAGACTCGGTGTACCCCTGGATTTGATTTACGTTCCGATACACCTTGTCGGTCGTGACAATCACTGAGGCTTTAATCGAAGGAACAGTGGAAATGGCCTCTATGACGTTGTAGGTGCCCATCACGTTGGTCTCTATGGTGGTCCGAGGATCTAGGTAGGACTCACGAACCAGAGGTTGCGCAGCCAGGTGAAAAAGGGCGTCAGGTGAAGTGGTCTCAAGGGCCGCGCGAACAGTGTCAGCGGATCGGATATCCCCGCGAATGTCGTACTGGATCAGTTCGCCTACGGCACCGACTTCAAAGAGGGATCCCGGTTCAGGATCCAGGGAAAGCCCAGAAACCTGATGACCCTGTTGGGTCAGCATCAAGGTCAGCCAAGCACCTTTGAAACCGGTGTGCCCGGTGATCAGGTAATGCATGCCCTCAATACTAGGGCCAGACTAGGGCTTGACCTTGGGATCGTTGACGAACTCGGTGATGCTGTGAGCAATGTAGTCCAGCATGGGTTCGGTCAACCCCGGGTAAACCCCCACCCAAAAGGTGCGGCGCATAACAATGTCGGTGTTGGTCAAATCGCCAACTACTCGTGCTTCGACGTTTTTATAGGCGGGTTGCCGCAGGATATTTCCGGCAAACATCAGCCTCGTTCCAATTTTTCGAGCGTCAAGGAATCGCATGAGTTCCTCACGATCCACGTCAAGTTCGGGATCCAATGTGAGGGGGAATCCAAACCACGAAGGCTCAGAGTGCTCTGTTGCTTGCGGCATGATCAACCCGGAAACACCGGAGAGTTTTGCATACAAGAAATCGAAGTTCTTTTTACGAGCAGCAACGAAGCCATCAAGTTTCGCCAGTTGTGAGAGGCCCAATGCCGCTTGCATGTCGGTAGCTTTGAGGTTGTAGCCAATGTGACTGTAAATGTATTTGTGGTCGTAGCCTTCCGGCAATTCACCCAACTGCCATTCAAATCGTTTCAAGCAGGTGTTGTCGCACCCTGTTTCGCAGTAGCAATCCCGGCCCCAGTCGCGGAAGGACTCGATTTGCCTTGCTACCAAAGGTGACTTAAAGAAAACAGCACCACCTTCACCGGTCGTAATGTGGTGAGCGGGATAGAAACTGGCAGTCGCGGTGTCACCAAAACTTCCGGTGCGCTTTCCGCGGTACTCTGAACCCAATGCGTCACATGAGTCTTCAATCAACCACATGCCGTGTTCCTTGCAAAGTTCCTGCACAGTATCCAGATCGAATGGATTACCCAAAGCGTGCGCCATCATGATCGCGCGAGTCTTGGGACCAACCGCTTCACGCAATCGATCAGCCATAGCGTCGTAGGTCCCTAAATTGACATCGACCATGACTGGCTTCAAACCGTTTTGAATGATCGGATTAATTGTCGTGGGGAAACCCATTGCGACGGTGAGAACCTCATCGCCTGGCTTCAAAGCCTTTTTACCCAACTTCGGACTCGTCAGAGCACTCAACGCCACCAAGTTCGCACTCGACCCACTGTTGACCATCAAAGCCCCACGCGATCCGACGTATTTAGCTAACTCCCGCTGGAACTGCTCATGAAAGCGACCCGCAGTCAGCCAGCCATCCAAGCTCGAATCAACGAGTGCAACCAGATCCCCTGGTGTCAAAACTTTCCCAGATACCGGAACAACGCCTTCCCCAGGAATAAACTCCTCGCGCTTAAGAAATGACAGAGAGTAATCAGCGACGAGATCGAGGATCTGCTGTCTCAATGTTTCCATACTTTTCACCGTGAAAGCATAGCCACATAACCACATAGCCACATAACGACATAACCAGAGGGGACTGTGCTGAAAACGGTGTTTCGGGCTTGATCGCCAGCGGTGCTGGCGGGAAGGTTCGATGATGACGATAACAATTGGGGATGTGACCCCGAAAAAACCACCGAAGCCGCAGAGTGCGGAGATGGATGCCGCCACCGAACTTGTTCGGATGGCAAAAGAACAGGGCCTGGCGTTGACCGGCCCTGATGGACTGCTCAAGCAACTCACCAAAACGGTGATTGAAACAGCTCTGAATGAGGAAATGACTGAACATTTGGGTTATGA
This sequence comes from Candidatus Nanopelagicales bacterium, assembly GCA_018402075.1. The sequence continues at coordinate 84,916 of JAGYJP010000005.1, forward strand.
AAAACATGATCCTGCGGGGCGAGAGTCCGGGAACATTCGCAATGGAACCCGTGGGAAAACGGTTCTGACAGATTCGGTGGGGGCTATCGATATTGAGGTTCCCAGGGATCGGGCGGGCACGTTCGAGCCGCAGATCGTGAAGAAGCGACAGCGACGCTTGGGTGAGGTCGATGAGATAGTTCTCTCGCTCTACGCCAAAGGTTTGACTACGGGTGAGATCAGTGCGCATTTCGCAGAAATTTATGGCGCATCTGTCTCCAAGGAAACCATCTCTCGGATCACTGACAGAGTGATTGAGGAAATGAATGACTGGTCAGCTCGCCCGTTGGATGAGATTTACGCGGCCGTTTTCATTGACGCGATTGTGGTGAAAATCAGGGACGGTCAAGTGGCTAATAGGCCCATTTATGCAGCAATTGGAGTCACTCTCGCGGGTGAGAAAGACATTCTGGGGCTTTGGGCTGGGACCGGTGGTGAAGGCGCCAAGTTCTGGATGTCCGTGCTCACTGACATTCGCAACAGGGGAACCAGGGACGTGTTTATCCTGGTCTGTGATGGACTTAAGGGCTTGCCCGAAGTAGTAGGCAACGTCTGGCCGCTCACGACGGTGCAAACCTGCATCATTCATTTGATCCGGGGATCTTTTCGGCTCGCGTCGAAGAAATACTGGGACGAACTTAAACGCGACCTGAAGCCCATTTATACCGCTCCCAGTCCCGATGCTGCACGGGATGCCTTCGAGTCGTTGAAAGAAAAATGGGGCGCCAGATACCCCGCGATCATCAGAGCGTGGGAGAACGCGTGGGAAGAATTCATTCCCTTCATCGGCGTAAACGCGCGAAATCAGGAAAGTGATTTGCTCCACCAACGCGATCGAAAGTTTGAACGCCCGCTACCGTAGGGCCGTGAAAGCACGAGGGCATTTTCCGACTGAGGGTGCAGCACTGAAATGTCTGTATCTCGTAACAAGGTCTCTTGACCCGACAGGTAAGGGCCAAGTGAGATGGACAATGCGTTGGAAACCAGCTCTCAACGCATTCGCAATCACCTTCGCAGACCGATTCCCGGCCGCGGAGAACTACTAAATGAAAAAGCCCGAAACACCGTTAATGAGATAGTCCCAACCAGAGTGTTCAAGTCACGTGGGATTGAAGCAGGGGCTATGCTCTAGAGAAACGATGAGTCTTTGGTCACACAATCTAAGGAACTGGTTTGTTGAACGGGCTTGTGCAGTGGATAGCTCGTAGGTTCGGCTTTGTTGTGGTTCTTGAGAAGTTACCAAAGCAACTGACCCCAGCCATGGAAGGGTCAAAACTCGATTACCAATATTTAGATCACGTAATGGATCTGATAAGCCGACTTACCACAATTTCACCGGAGATTTTTTTCGAGGTGGGGGCAAATTATGCACAGGACGCCGTTTACCTGGCCGAAAAGTGGGATATTCCGGCACACAATGTCTATATTTTTGAGCCACACCCTGTTATTGCAACAGCCGTGGCTGGTCACTATCAATTTGAGGTGAACCAAAAAGCGGTGTCGAACCTGAATGGGTTGTTAACTTTCAATGCCGTCAACATTAATGAAACGTCAAATTCAGGTATCTCATCTCTCCTAAAACATCGTGTGAACGATCTCGAGAGTGTGAGCGAGGTCGTTGTTGAAGTCATCCGACTAGATGACTTCGTTAAAGTTCAAGGAATTTCCAAAATTGACTTTCTGAAAATTGATGTTGAAGGAATGACTTTCGAAGTTCTTGATGGACTGGGCGAGTTCATTCACAAAGTGGCGTGCATTCAAATAGAGACTGAGGTTTTGCCAATTTGGGAGAATCAACACACTCAAACTGATGTGTATGAACTTCTCGAGTCAAAGGGATTCCAGTTGATTGAGCACATTACACAGATGGATGGAATACAAGGGGATTCTCTTTGGGCTCGCAGCGATGTAGTAACTCATAAAATTTATGACATGGTTCGAAGAAAATGGGTTGTTCAACCTTAGGTGTATTTGTAATCGGCAGTAGCGCAGTGAAAGTTCGCATTGAATCCGTTGAGTGGCCAAGGGGTGATGCACGCCGATCGGAAAAGTCAGCCTAGGCAATTTATTTGAAATTTTCATCGCATGGGTTTCTTGTTCCGGCCGCCTTTGAGAAGAACGCTACTTCAGGATCAACGAAGCTAATTTTTGGTTGACTCCTTTTTTCAAGGACAGGACCACCTCCGCTAACATCCACGCATGAGAGCATTTTTGCTTACGGGTGGGCTTGGAACTAAGGTGCTGAGGCAAACCGAATTCAGGCCGAAGCCCATGAAGGGGGGAGGACCGAATAATTCGTTGGCCATCTCGGATTTATTCGTGTGGATTGCAGGCATGATTCGGTCCCCTATTCAATTTTGGAGCGGTGAGGTTCGACCCAGTGATCAGATGATCTTCATTTTGGACAATGCTCTCAGCATGCAACTTAGAGCTGGGATGGCTCCGACTTTCCTTGAGGAGGATCTATCTGACCTGTGGGAGCAAGGGTGACAGCGGTGAAGAGTTTGACACAGGGGAAATGGGTAGCCCTCGTACTCATCGCGATCTACACAGGTTCATGGATGTTTCTTGCCAGAGATCTCACCTTCTACTGGGATGATTATTTCATTCTTGAGTCACAGTTCAATGACTCACTGCTTGAACTGATGGCTGCCGGAGTTAATGGGAATTGGTGGCCGCTCTCAACAATTATCACGTGGGTGGAGGTTCGACTGTTTGGCACCTGGTATGCCGGTTACATCCTGGTCAATACCTTGCTGAGTGCAATTATCGGTCTATTGCTGTGGATGATTGCCAAGGATCTAGTCCCAAAAAATACTCCTTGGTACCTCCTCGTCCCGTTGCTCATTTATCCGCTCACACTGCAAGTGTCTGTCAATTCGACCGTGCTTACAACTTCATGGCCAATGAGTGTTGCGTTGGCATTACTAGCAGCACTTGCCATCACGCGACACTGGCATCCACCGCTCGTGGTTATTTTCATGATGATGTCATGGATGGCGATGTCTGGCATGTTTGTAATAAATGCAGCGATAATTGCTGCTGTTGCATTGGTGTACTGGGCAAGAACTAACACCTTGTCGCGAAGATACATTTTCCTCGGGATCGCTATGATTTTTGCCGGGGTTGGGGGAACCCTTGTTGGTTATCAAGTTATGCGTTACGCGCCCTCCAACGATCTAGTGCCGCCGGAGGTTGGCGGCTTTCTCGTTGAAAACCTTAACGCTGGTCGATTAGTCGAATCTGTTACGTCACTTTCGGTCGGATGGCTCATGTCTCCCCTTATTCCGTTTGCCTACGTCTATGAAACGGTGATAACCACTACTGCCATATTTGTTGCCTCTCACATCTTGATCCTGACTACATTGAGTCTTGCGATAGGTACCGTGGGGTATTTATTGGTGAGAAAAGCCCCCAGAGTGCAGTGGGCAATGAAGGATCTTCTTCCACTTGTCGCGGTACTGCTGGGCCCCGTTGTACTCCTTGCAGCCGTCATGGCAATCGCTCGCAGTGGAAATATGTTCCCGCCTCGGTACGGGATGATGTGGTTGATCCCCGTAGCCTTTTTTTGGCTACTGCTAACGGCTACGTTGGCGAAAACCTCAACTGGAGTCAGGAGGGTCCTTGGGGTCCTTGGATCTGGAATTCTCCTCTTCGCCGTCGTCATGTTTCCCACGACGGCATCTCAAGCGATAGACGTGGATCGGCCGCGACTCGAGCAAAGTGCGAAACAGGATGAACTCATTTCATTGTGCGTCAAGGGTCAAGAGGTAGCGCCCCTAGAGACGATGGCTCCGGGGCTTGAACCCGCTAAGTTCTGTCCGATAATGCGGCAGCTTAATGCCGTTTGGTGGTTCAGGTGAGGGCGTCGTCCAATCCGAATTTCTCTGACCGGCCTCCTATGAGAAGTGAACCAATGTCTTTGAGATGAATGTGTCGACAAGAGCTTCCTAGTTGCATATGGGTTGATACTTTTGTCGATGGCAGAACCTCTGACGCTAACATAAAGACATGAAAGCAATATTGCTTGCCGGTGGTCTCGGAACACGTATCCGTGAAGAAACAGAATTTCGGCCTAAGCCCATGGTGGAGGTCGGGGGGCGGCCAATTCTCTGGCATATCATGAAGCATCTTTCGCGTTACGGAATCAAGGATTTCATTATTGCGACGGGTTATAAGAGCAACATGATCAAGGAATACTTCCTCAATTACGAACCATTGGGAAATGATTTCACCATCTCACTGGGGGATCGGGATTCACTCCAAATTCACGGCGAGCATGATGAATCGGACTGGACCGTGACAGTGGCTTTTACAGGTGACGCAACTGAGACGGGTGGTCGAGTCCTTAAAGCTTCACAGTATTTGGATCCACAAGAAGACTTCTTTTTAACCTACGGGGATGGCTTGGCTAACGTCGATATTGATGAACTAAAAGCAAGGCATAAGGAGTCAGGGAAACTTGCAACCCTTACCACTGTCCAGCCAACCAGTAGATTCGGCGTCCTTGACCTCGATGCAAATGGTGAGGTCACTTCTTTCCAGGAGAAGCCCCAATTAGAAGGCTGGATAAATATTGGTTTCATGATTCTCAACCCGCAAACATTGAGCTACTTCACGGAGGATTGCGTTCTTGAGTCAGGGCCACTTGCTGCCTTAGCGCGCGACAACAATTTGAGTTCCTATAAACATGGTGGCTTTTGGCAGCCGATGGACACCCTTCGTGAGTCAAAGATTCTCAATGATTTGTGGGACAGCGGCAAACGGCCGTGGCTCAGTTAGTTCCAACGCGGGACAGTGACCAACGAGTCAAACAATTTCTTGACACCTTGGGCAAGCGTTGTAGGTTCCATTGATATTTCACGTTCAATCCAACTTGGTTGCATTCGCAAATCCCGAGGTTGAAGTTGGGTGGCTTTACCTTGCGCCATGGTGACTGGGATCTTGCGGTGAGACACATGCGTGACGGTATTAATGACTGTTCCGATGGAACTGTTTTCGCCGGATCCAATGAGTGAGATTGAGGTTGAAGCCCCAGAATTTTGTGCGAGGTCGATTTCAAGCAGTAACAATCGGGCAGCGTCTGATACATAGATGTAATCCCGAACAGTATCCAACGGGACATATATCTGTAGTGCTTTGCGAGTTGCCGCCGCGGTGCATAAGCGATTAATCAATCCTTGACGTGGCCCGGGCCAGGGTCCGTAGAGATTGGTGATCCGAGCAATGTGAACGCGATGCTGCAAGTTTAATTGAGTTACTGCCAGATCCTCGATGGCAATTTTATTGCGCCCGTATTCATTGATCGCTTGAACAGGGCTATCAACACTAAATGGCGGTGTGGGTGACCCACTGTATACACCCCCAGCGCTAGAAACGATGACTACTGTCGCTCCCATGAGTGTGTCGATTTGTGTGAGTATGTGAACAAAATCTTGGAATGAGTCGCTCTCGCTTGCCAAATGACTACTTGAAATGGCTACACCCTCTGATCCTGCTGCCCAAATGATTGTTGGTGCTGTGTCACGTGTGAAGACACTGAATTCTTCAGCCGTTGCCTTGAGGGCATTTTCTCGTTGTGAAGGTGAATTCCAAGGAATAGCTGTCTGGGGGAAAACTGAATATCCGCCGCGTGCGGCTTCACGGGCAATTGCCGTTCCAAGGAATCCACCTCGACCAAGAATCCACATCGATCTTGCGTTTTCCATTACCGTCATTCTTTATTTTTCAGTCGGTGAGACTTCAGGGAAGTGTTTCCTGGGATCATCAACGACAACATAAAGTGGTTTGCCCAGTGACATGTTGACTGCGGTCCTTAGGTACTGAGCGATAACGCCAAGTGACAATAACGTTAAACCACCGACAACTAATGTGGCGACAAAACTCGAGGTCCACCCTTGCGGAATTGTGTCCGTGAAAAATCGCTGGAACAGCACCCAGAGTGAAAAAATGATTCCGAGCATGAAAAACACGAATCCGATAATAGACACGATAACCAGTGGGCGTGTCCCAGAAGAGATCACTAGGCGCCCGAAGTGCGCCAGTAATTTCTTTAACGAGTAGTTACTTGCTTCCCTTCCTTCGCTTCGCATCGGTATTGGAGTCACTGAACTCGAGGACACGACCCATGACAGTGCGACATCTAAATAGACACCAGGACCCGTGTAGGCGGCGGTGCCTCTAGCAACTTCACCAAGTATCAATCGGTAACTATGAAACTGGTTAATATCTGATTCACCGATCAATCGATTAAACATCCAACGTGCGCTCGCAGAACTGAGATTCCGAAATATCCCGTGGGGACGCCCATTCGACGGCGAGGCATAAACCAATTGAACCGATTCAGTGAGTGCGCATTCGAGAAGTTGCCCTATAAAGGCAGGATCATGTTGACCATCTTCATCTAGGGTGACGACCCACTCGCCAGCAGAGGAGGACATACCTGCCAAAGTTGCCGCGTGTTGCCCATAGTTGCGGGAGAGCCAAATGGGTCGAGCCCATGTGTAGTGGGCGTCTATTTTCCTGAGACTGTCTGCCGAATGGCGCGAGCCGCCATCCCAGACGAGTAATACCTCAGAAACAACGAAGGATAATCCCGAAGAGGTTCGTCGGGGCTTGGTCAAAGGCTCAATTTCGGCCAGCAACTGGGGGAGCGTGTTTCCTCCGTTGTACACGGGAATCACAATACTTATCCCGTGAATCATGTCACTTGTCATGCTTCCACTCACGGACACACCCTAGCGCCCTGATTTGGAACTTCCGAAGTCATATACAAGTGTCCAAAGGCCTCCGATCCATTGCCCAATACTATTGGCACATGGATGATGTGTGGGTTCCGCAATCCATACCTGGTCTGTACACGGTGGGCAAGCCGTTGTTCACAGATTCTCGCGGCTCATTTCACAAAATCCTTTGTGAGCCGCCAGCAGGTCTTGTATTACTCCGGCCACTTTTATTCAAGGAAATCTATTGGTCGTCTTCGGAAGAGGGTGTATTCCGCGGCATGCATGTTCAAGCCCCGCCCTTTCATGGGAGAAAACTTGTTTTTGCTGCGACAGGGACCGTGAAGGATTATGTGATCGACCTTCGCGTAGGCAGCCCAACTTTCCACGAGGTCTGGTCCACCACCCTTTCCGCTGTCAGCGCGGGTGTATTGATCCCAGCAGGGTGTGCACACGGATTCAGTGTCCAGTCGGGCCCCGCTGTTTTGGTCTACGCTCAAGAGTCTTTTTACAATCAGGAATTCGATACGGGGGTAAACATGGCCTCTCTTGGGCTTTACTCTAGTTTGGCACACGAAAAAGTGTCCCAACGTGATCTTGACCTACCAACCCTCGCCGAATTTAAGTCCGCTTTCAGGTTCGATGAATCCGAATACCCAAATTGGGAACCTCGATCGTGACCATACACTTCCAAGCTGATGCAAATACTTGGTCGGATAAGCGGGTTCTTGTTTCAGGTGCAACAGGATTCATTGGCTCGGAGGTCACGAGGCGGCTATTGGAACTCAACGCCCAGGTGTCAGTGATCACTCGAACAGAGCCCGCCACGAAGGCCGTTAATTGGATTAGCGCGATGGATAATGGTGGTTTTTCTAGTCAAGTGATCTCGGAGATTAATCCGGAGGTGGTCATTCACCTTGCTACCCGATTTCAATCGTCACATTCACCTGCGGACATCAAGGGGCTAATAGAAAGCAACGTGGAGCTTGGAACGAATCTGCTGGAGTCGGCGAAAGAGGCGGGTGCAGTATTTGTCAATATTAATTCTGCGTGGCAGCACTTTGAGTCACGGCAGTATTCACCGGTGTCACTGTATGCAGCCACTAAACAGGCATTTGCGGATATTGCCCAGTATTACGGTGAAACAGGTTTAGACCTCCGCAATCTCACTCTGTATGACACCTACGGTCCGGCTGACAAGCGAAATAAACTCATACGTCAACTACTCAATGCAGCGAACAGTAACGAGCAGCTCGACATGGGACCGGGTGATCAGTTGATCAATCTTCTTTTCGTCAGTGATGTGGTTACGGCCATTCTAGGAATCGCCGGGTTGCCACGTGCCCCAATGCTTCACAACTATGTGGTGAGGGCAGAGAAGTCAATCTCGATCCGTGAATTAGTCATAGAAATTGAGAAGGTGACGGAAAAGAAACTGAATGTTAATTGGGGTGCTCGTCAGCCGCGACCACGTGAAATGACTTCCGATTGGATATTCGGTGAGTTGTTACCGGGTTGGGGAGAACAGGTTAAATTGACCGAAGGACTGACCATCTGTTGGCAGGAACGCATCAGTGAAGCCTAAAGTTTCAATAGTCATTCCCGTGCATAATGGAATGCCATTCATCAAGGAAGCACTTCGATCAGCCCTTGATCAGGATTATGAGAATTTGGAAGTTTTAGTGGTTGATAATGCATCCCAAGACGGAACCACCCAATGGTTGAAGTCGCAAAACGATCCGCGACTTGTCGTGGTTTACCGTGATGAACTCCAGCCGCCCGCCCAAAATTGGACCCAAGCCACTGAACTTGCAACGGGTGCTTACGCAAAATTATTGTGCGCGGACGACCTGCTGGATCCCGATATTACTCGCACTCAAGTTCAGCTTTTGGAGGCGAATCCTAATGCAGTGATCGCGGCGAGTAAGCGCCGAATAATTGACTCACAGGGCAAAATTGTCAAGCAGATCCATGGGCTCACCGGCTTGCACACGTGTGAAGACGGTTCAACAGCACTCAAGAAATGTTTCCTAGCCGGCACGAATCTTTTTGGTGAACCGGCCTCGGTCCTTTTCAGAACTGACGTGATTAAGCAGGTTATGCCTTGGCATGAGTGGTGGCCTTACGTCACCGATATTGCGACTTACGCTCAGGTTCTAAGACATGGTGACTTAGTTACTTCGGACCGAGTTCAAGCTTCATTTCGAATCGCGGCAACATCATGGAGCGCATCGCTGGTAGGTCAACAAGAGCAACAGTTTGCGGATTGGCAATCAAGTGAGCTCGACACAAATTTCGTTGTTCTCTCTAAGATGCAGATTGTTCAATCAGCATTTAACTTAAAGGTTCGAACTATCGCTCGAAAGATATTTTTTATGCGGGAGTCGCGCAAAGCTGACCTATAGGATTCGCCACAGTTCAAGTCGCTGGTTGCCTTGATCCGTTGGGTATTCGAGACTGGAGAATTGTGCAACCCCTAAATTCCCTCCCGGGTACCACTGGGTGGGGCAACCTGTGTCGGTTACCAGGTAGGAAACTCCAGCGGCACGCATCAACTCAAGATCAAGCACACCTGCGTTAGTCGCCTCAATCAAAGCATCTATTTCGGCTTTCTTCTCAGGCCACGCCAAACCGAGATTGTAAAAAGCTACGGGGACGCCGGTAACAACTTTCAATGTTCGCGGATCAATGCACGGTTCTGAGGTGACTAGACCCGCAATTAGAGGGTTAGCGTTGACAAGTTCTTCGAGTGCCACTAGCCGAGGGGAATTAAAGTCAATATTTCCTTGTTCAGCCACGTACTCTCGGAAGCCTCCAACATTCCACACCGATGCACAAATCAATACGACAGCAAGAGCTGCCAGGATTCGCATTCGGACATTCGATCGAAGGGCGGTCACAATCCCAGAGGGGAGCGTGAGAGCAGCTATCACGGCGAAGACAATGACTGAGTTAATCCAGAAGCGATACGGCTCCTGCCCGAAGCCCCAGAGATTATTAAATGACAACAACATGAATGCAATAAACCAACCAACGAGTAGGGCAATTTCAGGGACGCCCCTTCGGTAAATTTGAGCCCACAGAATCAATGCCCAAGTTACGAGGACGGGTGAACCAATCAGAACAAACGCCCAGAGTGGAACTCCCAAGGCCCCCGACTGGTCAACCCGGTAGGCAAGGAATGGGTCTTGAGCCAGTGTGCCTGAAATTATCCAGAGTACCTGGGGTGCAGCCCCTAGAGCAAAGGAGAACAGACCAACCGATACCAAAACAAGGCGCTTCTGGGCGAAGTACCACAATCCAGGCAACGTCGGAATCAGCATTAAGACGTATACAGGTAACGCACCGACCGTTCCTCGCATCAAAGCACCGAGCATCAATGCGAACACGAGTATGGCAATCGTGGCAATCAGTAGGTTTCGCGACTTGGAGCGTTGCAGTCCAGCCACCGCGAGTACCCAAAACGTGACGGCGGTAAGTGTAAGGAAGGAATAGGTCTGGAAGTTGGCGGTTATCCCGATACCCAATCCAGTCAATCCCAATAAAACGATTCGCCGTCGAGGACTCCATTGGGGGCGCCTGAGTGTCCAGTATCCAAGGGCTAGCGCCGCAGATCCAATGGACAGGCCTACGGCTTCAGCATTAAGTGGGTAAAGCGCACCGTAAGGCCCCCACAGGACTGCATGTGAGTTCAAATTGACGTACCAGTTGTCAAACAGGACAGCCGAGAGCGGACCAATCCAGAGAAGTACCCCTAACACCAGCGGCGCCCAAGCCCTGCCAGTGACTCGGTATGCCGCAAATCCAATGAAAGCAAATGACCCTAGGACCACAACTAGACCCAAGAAAGACCACGCAGCAGGAATCCCCATGCCCGTATAGCTGGCAAATTGACCAATGATTTTGTACCACCAACTGGGATAGAACGAGACACCCGTCTGAGTGAAAGGTTCGACCAGCCCGAAACTTCCGGCTTTCGCTGAAGCGGAGATTCCTGCATAGGAAAGTTGGTCTGTGGGGAAGTAGCCGCGAAAGAGATTTGCAGCAGGGTTAAGTTCACCAGGTAGTCGCAACAGACTCCAAGCGGATACAAGGCTGAAAAGCCACGAGAACGCGAACACAATTCGAGGAGTGTAGTGCCGCCAACTCGCTGATCCGGACCTTGCTTTCGGTTTGCGCAGTAGACCAATCGCTGAATATGCCGCAAGCAAGCTACCGCCGACTCCCAAAAACCACACAGCAGTTGGATTCAATGGGAAGTCTTCCCACCACCAATTTGGTTCGAAGAACAACTTGAACCAAGTCTCGGCTTGACCATTTGTGTATCGCCGAATCGTGGTCAGGAGGGCAATCGCACTCGCCAGTGGCATAGCAAGAAATAGCCACACAGCCTGGCCGCGAGATGGGAACTTGCTACTGACTTTAACCACAGTGAAGAACATGAGCACTGCGGTCAGGAAAAGGGGAGCCATGTACCGAGGTGTCGCGATTGGATAGGTTTGGCCAACAAGAGTTGCCACGTAATACATTTGGATAGCCACCATCAGCACAACGACAAAGCCCACTGCTGCAAGTTGTCGTTTTCGCGCGCCAGGTAGAAATGTAAAGACAAGACCACCCAGGGTCGCAAGGGTTATTAAGATAACGGAGGCGGGCATTTGTACTTCATGCCAACCAAGGCCGTAATAGAAAAAGTTGATGTTTCTAAATATTGGTGCACTGGATCCGATGGTTGCGGCAATAACCGAAGGAAGTTCAACGAGGCTCTCAACTAAAATTCCTGGGTTAAAGAAACTCTTGGCTATTACCGGTGCAAAACCTGCGATCCTGTCAGACTGAATCAAATAGCCAATTATTCCAACTACTCCTGCTAGTGCGACCAGCAGCCATTTAAATGTTCGATTGCACCGAGGCCAAAAAAGAATAATTGTCGCAATGGAAATGACAACTAAAAAAATTTGAGGATCTTTTCTGCCTCCGAGTGCGATAGCCACGCTCAGCAATAATCCAAATGAAACGCCTATTATTCGCAGCCAATTGACGGGAGGCTTCAGCAACTGAATCAATGAATAGAGAAATACCCAACTGAACACAACTCCGGTGATTGCCCACGTACTTGGGTTAATCGACGGGACATAAAAAGCAGCGAAAGGAATCAAGGAAGTCAGAATCAGAAGCACGAACCCACGTCTAATGCGCGGTACCCCGGTAATCATTGCTAGGAAAAGCAGAGCGCTAAACAAGAATGCATTAAAAATTCTCATATTCCGAATAGAGGATTCATAATCGGAACCGAGGAATCGATTCATGACTGTGTAGTAAAAGTTCGAGACATGGATGGTGTTGATCCGAGTCGTTTCTGTTTTGAGACCTGACTGCTCGGCTATGCAGGATGCGTCTTTAGAGGGGAAGGATGTAAAGAAACAGACATTAGCAGCACGCAGCGGAACAATTGCCTTAATCGGATATCCCTCAGGACTTGTCTCTAGAATTTGACAAAACTCGTTATCTCCGTTCACGCACAAGATAGAATTTGTATGAAACTCTTCGTCCGGTGTGGAACCTGGAGGTGAACTGAGGCCCCAAGCAACCAACAACGTGAATACGCCCAGAGTGAGTGCCAAACTCCGAACTGCGACCGTGCGGTGCTTCACCGCAAAAACCTAACACGGTTCAAGGGTTCACAAGGAAGGTCAGCGACAATAAATCTAAAAATATCGATCTGAGTTGGAGTAGGTAGCTCCCGTGAAAACAACGTCACTGTCAGAGAGATTCCCAATAATTGCAAGCAACTTGTATTCCGCTTATTCAAGGTGATCACTTGGGTTGAAACTCTGCAATTTACCTTTCCGAACGACAACAAAGTCGGGACGAATTGCTCGAACAGTAGATCCCATGTTTCTCTCGCCCAACGAGATAACTTTCAAGATATCTGTCACTATTTGCAGGGCTAGCCACGGATAATCATTAATAGATCCAGTTTCCACTTCGGAACCCTTGAAACCTAATGGTTCAAGAATTACTTTCTGATTGTCCGTGGGCAGACATGGACCGGCAGCGAAACCGGCTTTGGGCAGGTCCTTGGCTCGCGGGTAATTGTGCGTGATCGCGTGACGAATGTTCTCGTAATCCAAGCCCACTCGTGTAGCCATGACAAAAAATTGATTGGCGATTGCGAACTTGATATACCGCCAGGTGTTGGTGAATAGCTTCGCCAACTCGGCTTCTTCGGGGGACACCCGGATTGTTTCGACCCCGAGATTGCCAAAGAGTTCTTCAGCGCGCGCAAATGAATCTTCATCACGAGCACCAATAACTTGCGGGAGCGAGGACAGTTCCTCAAGGGCAAAGCCCTCTGCAATCCGCTCGGGACAGAAAGCAATGTCGACTTTGAGCCCGCGATCGGCTAAATGAGATTCAATCTTTTTTGTGACACTCGGGAAAATCGTGCTTCGAAGGATAATGAGTTGCCCGTCCTTGAGAAATGGCACGCAATCGTCAATTGCATGAACAACAGCATCAGGTTCCGGGTTGAGGTGTTCATCCACAGGCGTGCCAATCACCACAATGATTGTGCTTGCATCCGAAATTGACTGCGGATCCGTGGTCGCTCGAAATGTTTTTTCGCGAGAACTTTTAATAGGAGTGGCTGGGTTCCCGTCTCCAGAAATGGCATGTGGCCGCCCTGAATCTGTGCCACTTTCTGGGCATTAATGTCGAGTGCGACCGTGTCCAGGCCGGCGTTTGCTAGCGTAATACCAAGCGGTAGTACAACGTGGCCGCAGCCACCAACAATGACTATCGACAAGAAATCCCCCTTGAGCCTAAAGCGCTGTAAACCCAATGGTAGTCGCACGGGTTCTCGGTGCATTCAACTCTCATTGGCGTGATAACCGACCCTTCGATTCGCCTGCTATGGCCCGCCTAGTGGGGAAATACAGGCGCTGGCTTGTTGGGGCAAGGTAGGCCAATCGAAGGTCGCGCATTCTAGGCGGCCCACATTGAGTTCCCTGGGGAGCGAGAGGACATAAATCTCCAGGTCAACTTTGTTGGGGCCGTAAAGGATTAGTGCGGTGGGTTTGGTGTCTTGAACGCGTTGGAGGTCTTCTGGTCGCAAGGTGCGGTCAACCCCGCTTCGGTTCTCTCCCCACAGTTGCATTCCTGCGGCTGCGAATAAATCTCTGTCTCCGCCGAGCCAGTCACCGTCGACCCATACGAGAAGCTGATCCTCGGGGGCCGTGTTTTCCAGCACCCATTCCTGGAGTTTGATGGAGTTTTCCACTTTGGCTTGAATCGGGTTGTCCTGATAAGCCCAGAAGAATGGACTCAGGAAATACAGGCCAAGATCGCGCCGGGAATCCTGCACCAATTGACTGGAAACGGCGAACAGGGTGAGTCCAATAACTAGGAACAAGCCTGCCCGAGGGATTGCGAATGCTGCAATGGCGGTGGCGACAACCATGACCACTATCCCTACGGGCATGGTGAACTCTGTTGCAATGAATCCGGCGGCGATTGTTGCCGCAATTCCCAGAGCCATCGCGATACCCATTGCGGGTGAGATCTTGGTGGCGTAGGTGCAGGCCGCGAGGGTGAGAGACATGAGCGAGGGGATCCACAGCATGGAGGTGTAGATCGGGGCTTCCATGGTGATGCCACCGAGAAGCGGGGAGAACACAAGAGCAAAACCAATTGCTGTAAAGAGGGTGATTACTGCGATCTGGGTTTGTTCCGCTCCACGATTGCGCCACCACAGACTGAGTGTGAGTAGGAGTGCGGCTAGTGGAACTAGGAGAGAAATGTCTTGTAACCAGACGGGCGTTGTGCTGGCAAAATCGCTATAGTCCAGTTTTGCATTCCACTCAAGATATGTACTGAACCAATTCATGTCGGGGAAAACAACACGGCCGATTAGAAGGTAGAACATGAAGGCTGCAATCGCAGCGATTCCACTAGGAATAATTGATGTCAGTGCGGCGTGAAGTTTTTTCGTCGTGATGGAAACTGAAATCAGCATTGCAAGCCACAAGGTGCCGGCCATGATTGCTGCATAAGGGTTCACCATTGCCAGCCAGCCAATTGTTGCCCCGGCAACAATTGTTGAAGTAATGGAGTGATTTCGTCTGAAATAAACCGCAGCGGTGATTGTGATGGCTATTCCGGCCATGCTGGGGGCGGTCACATACGGGTTACCGAGGTAACTCAGGATCACCGTGCTAGAGATCACGAGGGCTGCAGCGAAGGCTGCGTAGGTGCGTGTTGAAAACACTTTCACGGCAATGTATGTCGCAGCAACAATGATTGCCATCAGAATCACGCGATAAAGCTCAAGACCAATCCAGGTTCCAAACACCTCGGTCAGGGCTCTGACGGGAACAATATGACCGAGCCGGGTCACGTAATAAGAATCAATGGGTGCCCGGTCGGTGACCTCACTTCCGAACAGTCCGAGGGATAGATAGAAACTGGAATCCGGAGTGTCCAAACCGGTCCAGCGCTGACTGATCAGGGTGAAAAATGCGGTGATCGCAGCAATAATTCCCATGTCAGGAAATTTGCTTTTAAGTGTGTTGATGTTTCGGCGGAGCCACTTTTTGTTGATTCCGCGCCACAGGAGAATCAGCCAGAGGGCTGCAGTGGTGGCGAGGGCAATCATTAGAGCGGCATCCCCAACAACCAGGAGCGGCGTTGGCGACAGCCAGCCCTGCGGAGTGGGAACAATTGCGGCGCTGGTGAGTAATGCGAATACGGAGGTCAGTGCAATGGTGACGCTGAATGTGCTGACCGGCAGCGCCGCCGCTGCGGCGATAACGGGTATCAGAAAAATTAGTCGGTAGTCGTGGCTTGTGCCAACCATGTAGGGGAGAAGGAGAACCCCACCTGAACCAAGTAACAGGGTTGTTGTTGAATTCAAGGTGATTGGTACTTTGCGAAGGAGCGAGAGTGCCACTGCCACGGTCACAATGAATAGGGCGACGCTGGTAACACGAATCGTGGACCAGTTCGCAATAACATCATTGCTGGGATCAAATAGGAGCGGGTCGTCACTGAAAAGTGTTGCGAGCATGGTTGTGACACCAAATGCTGACTTTGTGGTCTGCGGTGTATTGGCGCGACTGGCCTCCGTGGCCTGGAGCAGGTTGGGTAACTCCACCAGTAGATAAATAACGCTGACTGCGAATGCACCCAGGGCAATTCGGTTGACCTTCTTGGTGGCACCAATAAAGGGGATGAACATGCCGACAGATAGATACTTAGTAGTTGTGGCCAGCACTGCAGAAATACCACCGATAGCACTGACTGCTTGGTTGCGCATGCTCAACAGGAGTAGCGCAATGACGACCAAGAAGAAGGTGAGTTGCTCGATCTGTCCTCGCTCAACAGCGAGCATGGTGGCTGGACTGATGGCTGCGAGCGCAAGCAGCAATTGGCTGGCAATAAGTTGCTTGCCGGATTTTAGTGAATCTGGTTGCGATGCTCGATACACAATGAATACGGACAGGGCAGCAACAGTTGCAATGAAAAAGGCCACGAGCAGGATCCCGAGGGCACCCGTGTTCGCGATCCCCAGTCCTAATTGGTTCAGGATTCGGGCGGGAAGCACAACATAGGGTTGGAAAGGGCGGCCATAGGGGTCACACCCTTCGATCGGTTCCCCATTAGCCAAGCAATCTGCGGTGAGGCTGATATTCGCTAAATCAGCGAAAGAAGTGGCTGAGGGTGTGGCAGGATCCATGGCTTGCACCCCCCATTGATTCCACCTATTTGTGAGGAGCGCGGTGGAAATGGTGGCCGTGCTGATACCTATGGGAATGAGGGAACTCGCGAGGCGGGGTAAAGGAACTGCCCGGATCTTCTCGAGGAATGCCATGCATGAATGGTAGTTGTGGTAGTAATCCTGATTGTGAAGGCGAGAATCGCGGCGTTGCCCGGAGCAGCAGCAATTCCCGGTGCACTGGTTTTCACCTTGCTGTGGATCTTGACCTGGCGGAATTTCGGCTTTGCCTCGAGCGTTTCAGAGAACATTGATTTCCTGTGGCAGAGCCTTGGCAACTATTTCCTGACCACGGATCCTTGGGGAAGTCTGTCGGTACTGCACATTCAACCGCCACTACTGAATGCCCTCTTTGCTGTTGACCTGTGGCTGACCCCATCAAGTCATCTATTTTTGGGATTCCTGTATTTCCTCTGCGCACTCGGCAGTGTTGTCTTGGTGGTGGACACCAGTGTTCGCTTGGGTGTTCCGCGGGTGTGGGCTGCTGTGTCCGGCGTGATTCTGGCGCTACTCCCCAGCACCGTGTTGTACTCACTGTGGACTTACAACGTGATTCTCACCGCGTTTCTAGCGGTTGCGGCAGTGTGGGGTGTTGCATTATTTCGCTCCCGACCAGTGACCGGCATTACGGTCAGCATTTTTTCTGTCCTCGGCCTGGTGCTTACCCGATCAACATTTGTCTGGGTGCTGCTTGTTGTGTGGGCGGTGCTGTTGGTGCTGATGCTTTTGAAGTCGCGCTCACGAATGGGTGTCGAAGCACTACGTTGGAGCATTGTTTCGGTTGTTATTGCAGTGAGCCTGGGAATTGCACTGCAGGTGCATTACTTCAGTTCCTTTGGGCTCGCCACCATGAGCTCTTGGTCGGGGCAAAACATCGCCAAGGCCCTCACCACCGCAGGCACTCTGAATGTCACACCGAATGCCCGAGCAGAAATTGCAGCTGATCCGTGCCTCACTGACATTCTGATTACATTTGAGAATCGGCAGGTGAATGTGTGGGATCCAGGCGGCCAATTGAACCTCCCCGGCTGCCTTGCCGTGCCCAGAGCCACCGAACGCGGAATCCTTGCATGGGATGCACCATATAAAGGTGTTCTGGGGCTCGAGGGCGACATGAACTACAACACTGGTAATGCACTGGTGGCTTCACAGCAATGGACAAACCTCATGTCAATTGTCGTCCGCGCTGACCCGTTGCAATTGGCTCGAATGGCTTTTGGCACGAGTGAAGGAACACGGGCATCCGGACTGGAGTTGTACCTGAGTTCCGCGGAAGCATTCCCGTTCATTTCCGAACAAATGAAGTCACTGCCATTCGCGGACCAACTCAATGTGATTTCCCGGATATTCGCGCCGGTGACATGGATATTGGTAATACTCGGTTGGCTGAGTGCACTTGTTGTCAGATCCTCTTCACTTCGAGGAATGTGGGCATATTGGCTTGGCTCAGGTTTACTGGTCTTTCACGCAATGGTGAGTACCTTGCTCGAATACGGCGAGAACATGCGTTTTCGCGCGGAATTGGATCCAGTGCTCTTGATGTTGGCCACGGTCTCATTATTTTCAGTAATTGCCGCCGTGCGTTCATTACGCCAGAGAGCTCCTGCTGAGATCGTTGCTCATGGGTAATTTTGCCCCACCCGATTACTCAATTCTCTACGGATTTTTCACCTTAACCTTGGCATTAGTGCTGGTTGCGGTGGTTGGTGCACCCATTGCACTGCTCTTGGCCAAATCTTGGACAGGTTGCGCGCGCCTAACCGTATGGCTTGGTATCGCTGTTCTCCTTATTTACACAATGGTGGCCGGCCTCTTTGCGCCGTTGCGATCTGGTAGCGCGATCATCGGTTTAGTTGTTGTTTTGTTGGCTCTTTGGATGGTTCTCGTTGTTGCCCGGCACAAAATTTCACTGTCACGTGATGTAGTTCGCTTGGGATCACTCGGCTGGCTTGTGATTTTCGCGCTCGTTGTGGCGCAAGTCTGGTGGTTAGTTGTTGCCATGAAAGCGCCAACAAACTATGACAGTGGGCTCTACCACATTCCACAAATCTGGTACGCGGCTGACTTCGGCACCATTCCAGGATTATCAAACCTGTATCTATCATTGGGATTCGGCAATTCGATTGCGCCACTAGGTGGGGTGTTTGCCAACCTGCCATTAGGTTACGAGGCCTATCGCATAATCATCCCGCTTTTCTTCCTTTTGCTTTCCGTGGAATTAATTGCTCGACTTGCGGGGTCTGCGCGCCAAATTCCAGGTACCCGGGTTCTGTTGGTGGCCAGTGCAATTTTTGTGCCTGCCATGGTGTGGATGGCTGACTACTGGGTGATCAGTCCAACCTTTGATACCCCGGTCGCGATTCTGGTGATTGTTTCAGCAGCGGCCCTCATGGATCTATTGCGCACCGAGCGTGCAACCACGGCTGATCTCAGTGTTGTACTCATACCTTTGGCCGTTGCCTCCAGCATGCGGCCATATTTCTGGTTTGTCTTCGCACTGACATTCGTAATCGCGCTGAGGCGGGTGAGGTCTATTCGACCATTTGTATTTCCCTCAGTCCTTGCAAGTGCTTTATTGATTGCCGGAATCGCACGCGATTATCTCCTCAGCGGTTGGGTGTTATATCCGTTTAAGATTTTCTCTTTCAATGTGGATTGGTTGGCACCTGATCCCACCGCCCTTACCGACGCCACAAAGCAATGGGCCAGGCTCCCTGGTCCGAATTACCAGTCAGCTCAAACCGGCTATGACTGGGTGATTCCGTGGCTGGGCGCGAATGTGCGCACCTGGCTTGGGGCCGTAATCCTTGCACTGTTCCTTGGCTGCTTGATACTGCTATTCATCAACTGGCGTGATCGCATTTCAGTTGGTTGGAAAATCCCGTTACTTGTCCTGGCGCCGCAAATTGCCATGCTGCTGGTGTGGTTCTTCCTCGGCGGACCGCATCTCCGGTATGTCTGGGGACCGATCATTCTTGTGGGCGCAATCCCATTCGCCTGGCTGTGGTTTCACTCGCGATTCGGAATCGGGTGGGGTGAATCAGTATTCGTCCTTGGTTCTGTTGCTGCAGTAATTGCAAGTGCAATCTTGGTGTACCCGAACCTTTCCGAGTCAGTTCCTAATGTCAAGGTCCAGTTAGTGCCGGTGGGGAATGGACAGTTCATTCAAATGCCACCCGCGGATGATCAATGTTGGTATGCCTACCCGTGGTGTTCAGGAATGCCGACTCCGGGCCTAACGGTGCGTGGAGATTCCCTGGAGTCAGGATTTACGCACGGTAACTGAGTACTTGATCAAGCACCGCATGGCGGAGACCCCGTCTTTCCAGTTGATCTTCTTACCCTCTTCATAGGTGCGACCGGAGTAGGAGATACCAACTTCGTAGATTCTTACTTTGCGTTTGGCAAGTTTGACGGTGATTTCTGGTTCAAAACCGAAGCGGTTTTCCTCGATTGGGATCGATTGGATCAGTTCCCGTCGGAAAACTTTGTAACAGGTCTCCATGTCGGTGAGATTGATATTGGTGAGCATGTTGGAAGCCAAGGTAAGGGCTCGGTTGCCCACGCTATGCCAGTAATAGAGAACCCGGTGGTAGTCGGTGGTGAGGAATCGGCTGCCATAGACAGCGTCGGCGAGACCAGCTTGCAAGGGGGTGAGTAGTCGTTGCAGATCTGCCGGGTCATATTCGAGGTCGGCGTCCTGGATACCAACGTAGGCGGCGGTAGCTGCTTGGATTCCGGTGCGGATCGCGGCACCTTTGCCTTGGTTTTTGTCATGGTGCATCACTTTGACACGTGGGTCATTGAGTGATTCGAGGATCTCCTTGGATGCATCAGTTGATGCGTCATTGACCGCTATCACTTCCGCGACAAACGGTTGCGCGAGCACACGATTGAGTGATTCACGCAGGGTGTGTTCCTCGTTATAAATTGGCATGACCAGAGATAGGCAAGGGATTACGGCGTTCTCTGCATGCGTCACGGTTCATACCTTAGGGGAAATCGGTTTAGACTCGGTTACATGACTAACGTGCGGGGTCAGTTGGTCCGGGGGCGCGTATGGGCGCCGGTTGCGGTCACTTTTGCCGCACTGCTCCTTTGGTCATTACACGCTTATTTGACGGTGCGGATTAATAGCGACATCCTCGTTGAAGCGATTGCGGTGCAGGATTTACTGCGGGATCCCTCGTGGGTGTGGTCCTACCCCGGGCAGTTGCACGGCGGGGTTGTTGAGTACCCGATCATGGCGGTGGGGGAATTACTCGCACCCGGTAACCCGTACGGGTTTACTTTTATTCGAATTTTTTATGTCCCCCTGACAGGCGTCCTGCTGGCTCTGAGTTTGCGAAGGGTTTTCCCGAGTGTGAACCTGTGGTGGTTCGCGGGGGCCGCAGCTGCCGGGCCAGCACTTATGCACGACTTTCGTGCGATCA
The DNA here is from genome assembly GCA_018402075.1 of Candidatus Nanopelagicales bacterium. Next base: position 105,885 of record JAGYJP010000005.1, read on the forward strand.
GTGACATTTACCCCTTTGGTTGGCTGCTGGGTGCGGTGGGTGTTTATTTGATTTCCAGTCGCAAGTTCTTGCTCATCGGCGGGTTGTTCATTGGACTGGGTGTGTATGAACATGCGTCTTCAGCGTTTATGTCACTACCTCTGGTGTTGGCCATGTCCATTCGATTCGGCTTCGGGGTGCGGGATTACCTGCGCTCGGCCATTGGGATTGCCGTGGGATTAATCCCCATGGCGCTGGCGCAGTTCACCCAAACCGAGAAGGTCGTGGTGTGGTCACCCACGGATCTCGCACCCCCCCGGGTGATGGACATGTTGGGTTTGACGGACATGGCGCAGGCATGGCCAAATTCCATGCTGCCAGGTGCCTTCGGAATCCAAAATGGTGGTCTCACATTCTTCGGGGTTAATTACACGGCCCAGTTCTATCTGAACGCGGCCTTGATTATTGCCCTCATTGTTTTCAGCATTATTGGCACGATCATGATTCTTCGCGGCGACAGGTCATGGCGAGATTCAGTTGGTTTTCTGGTGATTATGTGGGTCACGGGGCTGGCTCTGGCACTTTTCCTTGCCGCCCTTGTTCCCACCGTGTGGTTTTATGGCTTGAGTTTAGGTTTCCTGGTATGGGTCACTGCCGCTCTCGCCGGGCGATTCATTGCTGTGGTGATCATTGTCGTGATGGGAAGCATGAGCTTGTTTTCCGTTGACTATTTCACAAGTGTTGCTGACACAACTTCATTGAAATGGGAGCAGCAACAGGAAATTGACGGGGTAGCGCAATCCCTTAAGGACAATAATGTCTCTGTGATTTTTGGTGACTACTGGGAAGTGCTGCCGGTAGCCTATGCATCAGCGGGTGATGTCTTCGCGATCACATCTAATTTCAATCGTCTAGCTATTCCACCTTCAATTACCGAGTCACCAGAAGTCACGGTGGGTGTTGCATCCGGTCGCATTGCATTGCCAACAGGGCTAGATCGTTGGACCACATCCGGTGCAGTTGAGCAATTAGTGAGTGAATCTTGCCGATATATCTCACCAATGCCGGGAGAGTATGCAGATCTCGTAGACCTTTACCGTTGCCCGACAAATGTTCTGGTGAAAGGGATCGGTTAGTGGGCACGATCACTCGGTTGCGCCCATGGCAGATCTCGGTACTACTGGGACTTTTGGCAGCATTCGTTGGTTTGGTGAAATACGGGATCGGGGTACTTCCTGACTGGATTTATATGTATGACCTGTCGGTGAACTGGTCTGACCCATCACTGTCACCACTGATGGTTGCGCCAGCCGACTACCTACAATCCAATTTCGTTGCGGCTTGGGTAGCGGGCGCACTTGGCTTCACCACCGTGGTTTCCCATTTCACTTTTCATGTCGTGCTGGCGATTTTTGCAATCGTGTTGCCGTTTCTCATGCCGGTTGTTCGCGAATCAGTTGAGCGATCGCGCTTAATGTTCATTGCAATCGCGGGTGGGGCAACGCTGCCGGTTCTGTTGCTCTGGGTTAACGGCTATGACGCGGTCACGTTGATCGGGCTGGGGTTTGCAGCGCTGTGTCGGAACAAATATCTAGCTGTTTTCGGCTGGTTTATTGCAACCCTGAATCACTCTTCGATTGGAATAGTTGCGCTGGTCGTCTGGGCAATCGTGTCGTGGTGGTGTAACCGCTCGGTGGTGCGAATTATTGTTGCCGGGCTTGGCGTTGGACTTGGTGGTTTCCTCAACGGGTACCTCATGGACGCATGGGGTGGCTCAACCTCGCGGAGTGACTGGTTCAATCAGAGGTCGTTTGACGAATACGTTCAGGGATTCTTTTTCTCAATGCCCTTGCTGTTTTTCAGTTCCCTTGGCGTGCTGTGGTTCGTGTTGCTGCGCCCGCGCTTTGTGAGATTGAGTCTGGTTCGGATCTTGATTGCAGAGTCCGTGTTGTTATCCCTGCTATTGCCTTGGATCACCTTGGATACCTCACGAACCGTTGCACTCGCCCTTTTTGCCGCGGTGTTGTGTGTTGTCGTTGCTCTGCCAGATCTGCTCGAGGAACGTGATATTGCTGGCGCATGGCGAAACACCAGTTTGGTTGCGTTGATTGTTCCCGTACCTGTTATTTGGTCGGGTGCCCTGTTGCACGGCGGTTGGGAAAGTTTCTTTGAACTTGATAACTCTTTGCTGCCGCCAGAGGGTTACGCGGTGCTGGGGTGAACCAGGTGCGAGAGTTTTCCTCGCGTAAAGCGGGATTAATTGTTGTTGTCATTGCATTTGCGGTGAATCTTGCTGCACTACTGATTTGGGATGCCCGCGGCCTTTACGGCCTCAGCGGTGACGAGCCCCACTATCTGGTGATCTCAGATGCCCTGTGGAGTTTCCAGAGTTTTGACATCAGTGCCGCGTATTTGAAAGAGGCGTTGATTCCGAACCTGTATCCATTGGGACTGGCCCCTGACGGTGTTGCCCTCGGCTCGGATTGGTCGTGGGGGCACGTTGTGGAGAGTTCCAATGGGGTGTTCAGTTGGCACGGAGTGTTGATCGGTTGGTTGCTGGCCGTTCCATTTGGCCTGTTTGGAATTCTTGGCGCGAAAATCACCATGGTGGCGCTGGGCGCAGGAATTGTTCTGGTGATCTACCTTCTCAGTGGGCTGGTGACAACATCGGTTCGGTTGCGATTTGTTGTATCACTGGTGGTGGCGTTGACCTACCCACTCTTGCTCGCGTCCAATCAGATCTTCCCGGATTTGCCTGCCGGCGGACTCGCGCTACTCGGTGTGTATTGGCTGATGCGGGAAGTAGCGGGTCGCCCGGTCGCGTCTTCGGTTATTGCATTTGGTGTGACATTTTTGGTGGCACTGATGCCCTGGGTGGGAATTAAATATGCACCGATTGCGGCAGTGCTACTAATCGGGATCTTCATTGCCTCGCGAAATCGAGTTGCCGTTGTTGCGGCAAGTGCGCTGAGTGCGGTGCTGTTGCTGCTGTTCCAGTGGTATGCGTATGACTCACCTTTTGGTGCTTTCGCCGACGGCGTGGTGGAGTACGGCCCAGAGTTCTGGATGCGCTTGTCCGGATTGGTACTTGATCAGAATCAGGGATTTCTGTTTTATTCACCCCTGCTGTGGCTCGGGCTGTTCGGTATTGTCGGATTGTTCCGCCGCTCGCGTCTGGTTGGTGTCGTGTGGCTTCTCAGTGTGATTTTGTTTCTGGTGCCCAGTGCGGCGCACCCAGGTTCTTATGGCGGTGGCAGTTTCATTGGTCGCTACGGGTGGGGTGTGGCCCTGCTATTCATGGTTCCGACCATGTTTGTTCTCGCTCGGTTATCGCGACGCTGGTTGATTGTGGTTTCGGTTGGGAGCCTGCTGTTCTCGGCGTGGATTTTCCTGACCCAGGTGTTTATCGGTGGCAGCTACCCCGGCGGACCGGTCGCACTGGATTTGTACTCGAAACCTGCAGATTCCTGGCTTGAGTCCTACTCGGTGTTCTATTTCCCATTACAACAATTTGTGCCGGCGCTTTATGACCTCACATGGGCGTGGAGTTTCTGGAGCAACTGGGTGTGGCTTGTTGTGTTGATTGGCGTGATCATCATTTCGGTTGTGCACGTGCGGCGAATGCTGGCTGTGGGTGCGAGTGTTCTTGGTGTGGCCCTCGTCATCGCCTCGGGTGTGGTTTCCGTTCCCGGCGACGAACTGGTTGTGGTGGAGCAGAACGTTGTTGGATCTACTTCTGGAGTGGTCGCGGGCGGGCCCACCTGGAATATGCGGGAAGGGACCTACACCTGGAGTGTGGAGTACCGCTCCGTGGCTGCAGGGGTTGCCGGGAAGTGGGAGTTACTCGCAACGGCAGATGCAACCCCGGTGGCCGCTGGTGAATTACCGGCGACCGACGGGATTGCATCCACGATCTCTCAAGGGATTCCTTTTAGGAGTTTTCAGCCGCAGGGGTTCACCTTGCGGGTGAGTTGGTACGGCGAGGGTTCCTTTGAAGTGTTGAGCACATCCGTGTCTCGCGATTAGGCGGGAACAACCTTCTCAATTTTGTTTGCGGTCGCGATGTATTCCGTTCCGTTGTCGGTATAGCCGGCAGGTGCCGCATCTTTTTTCACCCACTGGGAGCCGTTGTCGGTGTAGCCGGCTGGTGGTGCGTCTTTGACTTGCTCACTCTTGGTGTAGTTGGTCCCGTTGTCGGTGTAGCCGGCTGGCGGGGCATCTTTAACCTGAATGGTTGGGGCAGGACCATAAAGCCGACACCACTTGCCATTCGGACCGTAATCTTCCAAGTTGTAACCGGCAGGGCATGAATCGGTAAATGTTTCAAATGAGTCAAGAATTGGTGCGGGTCCAGTCTGCTCGGTGTGGTAAGTGTACGGAAGATTTGTGATTACGGTGTGATACGTGTAGTCAAGGTAGGAAAACGTGTAACTCGCTGTTTTTTGGCAAATTGAATTTACCTCGACGAAAGTATCTGGGCACACATAGATGGTCCTTGTATTCGCGGATGGTTGTGCCGATTGCGCGGGAGCTTGCTTGATTTCCCGGGCTATTGGTTTGTCACTGGTGGTTAGTGAACGCAGGGTTGTTGTCATGACGGCAGCGGTGCTCGCCCCCGCGCCAATTGCATTGTGTGGTGTCACCGTGAAGGTGTAGAGGGCGTCAGGGTTGAGCCCGGTCAGAACAACCGCGGTGTTCTTGGTGGTTTGGTCTATTGAATTTAACTGAGTATTCTGTGGAGTGGCCGTGACGGTGTAAACAGTTTCCGCACCCCCGGTTTTAGGCGAACTCACATGATTCCAACTCACGGCCACTGAATCTGGTGTTGTGGTGGTGAGCACGGTCAGGTTCGTGACTGGGGCAGTGGAGGCGAGAGCTCGAGCACGAACTGATTTCTTGTTCGCGGTGAAGGTGTAGTCCTTGCCCGGGGTGAGTTTTGTAAACACCGCTGTGCCCACCGAGTTGGTGGTTCGAGTGATTTTCGAGGTGCCTCCCGACATGGAGACTTTTGTCCGTGGGGATGCGGTGACGGTTATCTGCCTAGATTTCGTTGGGGTGGCCGCGAGGGTGACCTTTTTCGGCGTGGTCACCGCCCCCTGACCGGTTTGGGCGATTACCACTCCGCCGGGGGTGGAGTCCGCGGCGAAGGCGCTCAACGGAGCACTGATTCCGGCGGCAATAGCAAGACCGCCGATCAGGAGGGCGATAAAGGTGCGGGTTCGGTTGTGTGACATGGGGTAGTCCTTGGGTGAGTAATTTTGCTGACAACCAAGGTTTACCCAGAATCACGTGAAGCGAAACAGGTTAAAAAAGAGTGTGGATAACTTATTGGGGCAGGCGGCGGGTCACGGTCAGGTCCCCAATCGCCATGGTCACGCTGGCGGAAAACACGGTGGTGGACAGCGCTTCATTGAGGATCTTGGCAAATTCCGGTGAGGTAATTTTGATGACCATTCCGGTGAAAATCGAGGTTCGAAAGGTGCCGTTGCCGAAAAATTCCCGAGTCTGGATCGAGTCAATGGTGAACAGGGTGGAGTTGTAGCCGGCATCGGTTATGCAATCAATGACGCGGGCACGAGTGTCCACCGTGGGTAGTGAGCAGCGAACAGATTCCTTGGTTTTGGTATTGGTCAACCTGAATCCGCCGGCGGTCGCATTCGCCGTGCTGGTTTTGGCAACCACGGGGAGAGTGATTTTGGTGGTCGCGCTGGCGGTTGAGGCGGATGTGCTGCCGGGAGAGATTGCCGTGAGCGTGATTCCGGCTGAATCCCAGGCTGGCTGAATCCCAGGGCCCGTGGTCATGGTGAAAATACCGGTGGCCTCGGTGGTGGCGGGATTATCAAAAGCAAGTTCATTCGCATGGGCAGCAGGCACCGACAGCAAGAGGAGACCGGCCACGCTCAGGGAAGCGAGATTCCGTAATTGACGGGGTAATCGACTGCTGGCCATGTGAATCTCCCTTGTGCTCGGGGAAGCGGGTGGGACTCGTGGTGCTGTTATTACCTCCCATGGTAGCCGGAGTTGGTTTTCACCTTTCAGGCGCAGCGGTTTAGGGCTTATGGGCTCGGAATCGTTGGCTATTAGATGTATTGGAGAATGTGCCCATGCAGTCACATTCCATGATTGACCAACTAGCGGGCATTGTCGGGCCGAACCACGTCTTGAGTACAACTGAATTAATGGCCGCGTTCGTGGTCGACTGGACCGGGCGCTATCGGGGTGATGCCTGTGCTGTTGTTCGTCCGGAAACGGTGGAGCAAGTCTCTTCGATATTGCACGCGTGCAATATCGCCGGTGTCGGTGTTGTTCCCCAAGGAGGAAACACCGGGTTAGTGGGTGGCTCCGTCCCTGTTCCTGATTCCGGTGCTGTCGTGTTGTCACTGACCCGGTTGAACTCCATGAGTCCGGTGGATCCCGTAACGGGTCAAGTGACCGTTGGTGCAGGAGTAACCCTGGCTGTATTGCAAGTTCACGTTCAAGCTGCCGGTTGGGCATTCGGTGTTGATCTTGCGGCCCGTGATTCAGCAACAATTGGTGGCATGGTGGCCACCAACGCCGGTGGCATTCACGTGGTGGGCAACGGCATGATGCGCAAACAGGTGCTCGGTGTTGAAGTTGCGCTGGCATCCGGTGAAGTAATTCGCAGTATGTCCGGTTTGGCGAAGAACAACACGGGATATGACTTCACGCAGTTGTTCTGCGGATCGGAAGGAACCCTCGGTGTGATCACCGAGGTGTCGCTGCAACTGATCCGACCCCGCGATACCGAGTTGATCATTGCCGGCTGTGACTCCGTCAACGCAGCTCTGATGATCGCTTCACGATTTACCGGCCGTATTGCGGCTGCCGAGATCATGGATCGAGGTGGGGTTGATTCGGTGTCACGTGTCACCGGAATCACTGCTCCCTTCCCCACTCCATTTCACGTGTTGGTGGAAGTAACCGGAGGTATTGACTCGGATGCACTGACGGATCTGGAGCACGTCACGCTGGCCATGGACGCGCGCGACCGCGACAACTACTGGGCGCTGCGCGAACGCATCACCGAGGCCATGGCGGTGGAATGCACAGGTGTCAGTCACAAACTCGATATCAGCGTGCCCCTCGCAGATCTCGACTTCGTATATCGAGAAATCACCACGTATCTGGATCAACCCGGTGTGCGCGATGTTGTTCTCTTTGGCCACCTGATGGATGGCAACTTCCACGTGTTCTTCACAACCGACACTGACGGACCGCACGAGGAAGCACTCGACACGACAGTCCTTGAACTCGTTGCGGCTCACGGAGGATCAATCTCAGCAGAGCACGGTGTTGGTCACATGAAGGCCGATCACCTTCACCTCTCCCGCAGTGCCACCGAGATCGCAGCCATGCGGGGGATTAAGGAAGCTTTGGATCCCAAGGGAATCCTCAACCCTGGAGTTTTATTGCCTAATTGAGTCCTTTGGCTAACCTCGCTTGCACTTCTCCGAACAGTATTTCACTTCATCCCAAGTTTTGGCCCACGATTTGCGCCACACCATCTCGCGCCCGCAACGTTCACAGACCTTGCGGGGTAGGTCGCCCTTCTTAACATGTTTAGGCATGGGGTAATCAATCGTTAAGTAGTAGCTCGGCAAGTTGCTGTGGGTCACTGACAATGTCAATGGCACCGGCTTGTTCTAGTTCATCGTGATCGCCATAACCCCAAAGCACACCGATTGAATTGATGCCATGTTCCTTCGCCCCGTGAATATCGTGGTGACGATCCCCAATCATGAGCATGCGGTGGGTGTCCGGGTGCGTGCCGGTTGCCTCCAGAGTGTGTTTGATCACCAGTGACTTGGAATCCCGGCTGCCATCAAGGGCGGCGGCACCAATGAACTCGAAGTATTGGTCGAGTTCGAAGTGCTGCAGGATCCGGGTCGCGGAGTACTCGGGCTTACTGGTGGCAGTTGCAAGGCGAATATTGCTTTCTTGCAATGTTGCCAAAAGTTCAGGAATACCCGAGTACACACTGTTCTCAAACAAACCGACATCGTGGTACCGCTCCCGGTACTTCTCAATCGCCTGGGTGATCTGGGAGTCACTCATGCCGAACCGCTCGCGGAAGGTGACCGCCAAGGGTGGACCGAGGTAGGCACGCATGGCGGAACGGTCGGGGTACTCAATTCCCTGCGCCTCCAGGGCATATTCAATGCAATTGAGAATCCCGGGTCCAGCATCGGTCAAGGTGCCATCGAGGTCAAATAAAACAACTTCTGAACGTTGTGCCATGTCTGCATCCTTTCAGCCGGGAATATGGCACGGTATGCCAGTGAGTTCGCCGCAGGTGATTGCCCACCGTGGAGCCAATGACACCGAGCCCGAGCATTCCGTGGCCGCGTACCTGCGGGCCATTGAGCAGGGTGCAAATGCGGTCGAATGCGATGTCCGTTTGACCATGGATGGCACCCTGGTCTGCATACACGACCGCCGGATTAATCGCACCAGCTCCGGACGCGGCACGGTATCCAGCCAATTTCACTCCGAACTTGACCGCAGTGACTTCAGCGGCAGCTTGGAGAACTGGATGGACTTTGAAGATCCAAGGCCCGATGAAAGCCGCACCCGGCTGCTCACCCTGGAAACCCTGTTGACCCTGGTACTCGATGCGTCACAGGAGATCCAATTTGCCATTGAGACCAAACACCCTGTCCGGTACGGAAAGTATGTTGAACTGGAACTCTTCGAAGTACTTAATCGTTACGGACTAGCAAACTCGCCACGGGTTCGAGTCATGAGTTTTAGCAGACGGGCGGTGCAGCGCTTCAAGAAACTCTCCCCTGCCACCGATGTTGTGTTCCTTCAAGAACGGGTCGCACCCAAGTATCGCGATGGAACACTTCCCGAGGGAGTGGCGATTTCCGGCATTGATATTCAGTACATCCGTAAACGCCCCGAATACGTTGACCTGGTCCACCGCAAGGGTGGCAAGGTGCACGTGTGGACGGTTGATTCCATGTCAGATGTTGACCTATGTGTGGAACTCGGAGTGGATGCGATCATCTCGAATCGACCCGGCGAGGTACTCGCTCACCTGAAAGTCCTCAGCTAATCCCAGCAGGTAAGTTGTGCCACTATGGCAAAGAAGCAGAACCTGGCACCCGTCTCCGTGATTGAAGGAGAAGTCCCCGTTGTGGGGCTGCGGGAACCCTGTCCATGTGGGTCAGGAAGGCGCTATAAGGCGTGCCACGGCAAGGAAGCGGCCAAAGCGGTGGCTGCCCCCAACCGACCATTTGAAGGATTTGTGAGTGAGTGCGACATTGTCGCCATGCGCGAACTGGTGCCAGCCGCCACAGCCGAACTCACATTGCGTAAGGGTGTCGGTGAGGATCGCTTGGTCACTCTGGCAACGGTGCTACCCATGGCCTACCCCGCACTTGTTCGGGCCAATGGGGACATTCTGTTGGGGCTGCAAATCAACACCGGCAGCGGAGATGCATCCCGTGACCTTGCCAATGCATTGCAGCGAGCCCTTCAGTCACCGTACGGTGAACCCGTCGGCATTGATCGGGTAACCACCGATTCACCCTCAGCCCAAGAATTCATTGACCCTTCAGTCAGACTCAATGTTGTTGTCCATGACGACTTTGACTTCTGGGTGGAAAGTGGTGGCGAGGTAACACAGGATGTTCAAGCTTCCCTCGAGCGTGCCAGTGAATACGCCAATCCAACAAAAAAACTAACATCCGTTGAAGCCGGGTACTGGACTCAAATGGGATCCAAGGAACACCTGCGGTGGATCATGTCCACCCCGGAAAATGACTTGCTCAACGCACTTGCTCGATTGCATGCCGCCGATGCTGATTCCATTGGTCCCGACACTCGTCTTGTGGGAATGTTCCGTGCCCAAGGACTCGTTGTGCCCGTGTGGGATTTACCGCTTGGACGCGGTGCAGATGCCATTGAAGAACCTACCGCAGCATTTGGTGTGCGGTTGCAGGAAGCACTTGCCGAGTCCAAGCCGCTC
>JAGYJP010000050.1 GCA_018402075.1 Candidatus Nanopelagicales bacterium
TCCTGGTGACCATATTTACATGGGGGTCTGACAATTAAGTGAACAATGGCGGCTGAGGCGGTAGTAATCATGCCAGAGGGATTCACGAAAATGGCTTCCTCGGGAGGGTCATGCCCTTACGCTTAGCCTCACACAAACGAGGGAGTAGTTATGACAATTCCAACAGAACCCGTTGGCAGTGTTCCCCGTCCGGATTACCTGATCGCTGCCATGGTGGGGCACGCGGATGGTTCGGTGAGCGTGACGGACCTACAGGTTGCAAGCGATCGCGCATTAGCGGAAACGATTGAGGCTTTTGAAAAAACCGGGTCGCCCGTGATTACCGATGGTGAGCAAACCAAACCCAGCTTTGCCACATACCCCTTGACAGGCCTCACAAATCTTGCACCCGATGGCGTGGTCATTCCGTTCATCGATGGCCACACCCGCCAACTGCCGCGTCTCACAGCCGGACCGTTCCGATACGGAGCATTCACCGAGGAGTACCTTCGCGCAGCGCAACCTTTGGCGAGCCGTCCCGTGAAGCAAGCGGTGATTTCGTGCTCGGCCATCAGTTTGCTATACCCGGCTGAGGGTATTGATGGTTACTCACAAGAAGAGTTTCTGGACGATCTCGTGGACCAAGCTGTGGCCGATATTCGCGGAGCACTGAATGCCGGTGCTGTGAATGTTCAAGTTGACTTCACCGAGGCACGCTTGTCAGTGAAGTTGGATCCAAGCAAGGGTTTGCTGAAGCAGTTTATTGATTTGAATAATCGAGTTTTTGATCATTTCACCGCGGCCGAGCAGTCGATTCTGGGTGTTCACTCGTGTCCGGGTGGTGATCGCGATTCAACTCACAGCGCTGACATCCCATACAGTGAACTACTGCCTTTACTCTTCAGTTTGCACGTTGCAAACTTCTATTTGGAATTCGCGGCCGAGACTGGAAAAGAAGAATTGCTGGAATTAATCGCAGCCAACTTGGGTCCAGGTCAGCGTGTGTTTCTCGGTGTCACAAATGTTCTTGACCCAAGAGTCGAAACAGCGGAGGAAGTACGTGACCTTGTGTTGCAAGCTGCCGCGGTGATCCCGGTTAACCAATTGGGTACCACCGATGATTGCGGTTTCGCGCCTTTCGGCGATGACACCTCCACTTCTCGAGACATAGCGTTCGCCAAAATTGCTGCCCGGGTCGAGGGTACTCGATTGGCAAACGAGGCTCTTTCCTTGAGTTAGCCACGGAAAGCGACTTAGTAGTTGTAATAGCAACCATGCCGGTTGAAGTGAGGCTTGAGTTCGAATCCGCGACTCCTGAGCGGATCCCTCAATCCAGCCCACCGAATTCATAAAACCCTTCGTCAAGTCGTCTGCGAACAGACACGTGCCAACCTGTGGTGC
>JAGYJP010000051.1 GCA_018402075.1 Candidatus Nanopelagicales bacterium
GAAGGCATTCCACGTGAATTTACTTGCCTGCGCAAGACCTGCCATGGACATTTGTTCTGCCAATCGGTTGTTGGTGAGTACTTCAGCCATCAAATCGGTGAGTTGCGGAATATTGCCGGGGGTGAAGTACTTGGCAGCCTCTCCACCGACCTCGGGCAGGGAGGATGTATTGGCCATCACTTGTGGGGTACCAGATGCCAGCCCCTCAAGGGCTGGTAGACCGAAGCCCTCATAGCGTGAAGGGACAACGCAGAGTCGAGCCTGGGCATACAGGGCTGGAAGTTGACTCTCGGTCGCTTCCAGCCATCTGATTGTGGTTCCCCACTCTTTCAATTCCTCCGGAGTCGGCTTCCCCCCACCCACATACAACAGGACAAGATCAGGGAATTCAGGAGCTAGAGCTTGAAATGCCCTAGTAAGAGTCCAGGCATCCTTATATCCAGCTCGATTTCCCACATGAAGGATGTAATTCTCAGGAAGAGTCAAATCATGTGGTGTATCTGGGCTAAAGGCTGGATTCACCCCCAAATAGGTGACCGTCATAGGGACTTGAATATCTGGCCAAATTCTTTTTACATCATTCAGGGTTGACTGCGAAATGCACGTGACATGGTCGGCTGCCTCAAGAAACTTGCGTTTGCGTGTTGCAAAGTCAAGTCTTCTCTTGGTGTGACGCATGAGTTCCGGGATCATGTCATAGATGGTGACAATCCTTTTTGCATGTCGATACCGATATAAACCCGGCGGTAAATAAAAGGTGTGGTGCACAATCTCGGCATCTTTGTCATATTTTCCTGGTGCAGCCTGTTTGAACAAACCTGTGATGGTACTTGAGGATCCAACCGCTCCCAAATAATGATTTAACTGATAGTCCAGTAAAACGTAATCGTTAATGATTGGTCGATCAAAAGGTAAAACTTCTACCCCGTAACTTGGATCAGTTGTGTACTGCGAGATTAGTTCGTAGAACAGGCGTGAGATCCCACCATGCTTTTGTAGGGCAAAGATCTGCTCGTCGATCGCGACTCTCACTGACTGCCTTCTTTCATGGAAGTTCTCAGAGTAGCGGCAACCTGTTGGGCATAATCCCGCCAAAGAGGGATTGATTCCGGATCAGCAATGGTGACCGGGGGTGGTACCGATCTGTGGAATGCCTGATCAATCGGGATTCGGTATGCACCGTGACCGATCATAAGTTCAGCAGCAGGCTGCTCGCCATCAAATAGAACGGGCGTGCCAAGTCGAATTGCCTCCAAAACCGGGATGCCGTATCCCTCCCTGCCATAAGAAAGAAATACATCCGACTTTGTTATCAACTCGGTTGCGA
>JAGYJP010000052.1 GCA_018402075.1 Candidatus Nanopelagicales bacterium
TTGGCGGAGATGTACGCGAACTGGGACTTCTTCCGCAACTTTGTGTCCAACGTTGAAATGACCCTGGCAAAAACAGATCTGTCGGTGGCGCAGCAGTATGTGGAACGACTTGTTCCTGCGGATTTGCAGTACCTCTTTGATGTAATTCGCACCGAACACGATCTCACCGTGACCCGAATACTGTCCATCACGGGTGAAACCGGATTACTCACCAACAATCCATCCCTCGCGCGCACATTGGAAACCCGCGACACATATCTATTGCCTCTGCACAACCTGCAGATCTCCCTGCTGGAGCGAGCCCGCATGGGTGAACCAACAGACGAGCTGCGCCGGGCCCTGTCACTCACCATCAATGGGATTGCAACGGGCCTGCGCAACACGGGTTGATAAGTGGTCTTGATAAGTGATTACGGATTGAATCCGTAACCACTCTCCCAGGGATCGGTGGGTGGAAAAAGTAATTGCGGATCAATGGCCGCCATCTCTCCGAGCCCCTCACACAGGACCAGGATTTCTTCCCAGAGCGCCGGTTCATAGCTTTCCCACGCCGGGATGTCGCCGTGATCCTGCTCGGCCCAGGCCTGGAGGTCGTCCCAGTAGCGCGCCCCTGAGCGATCACGAGAAAAAGACCGAGCTCGCCGAATCACTTCAGCGCCAAGGTGATCGAGATTTGCCATATTTACCCCTTTCGAAAATGACATGGCGGTGCCCATGTCATTTTCAGGGGATTTTCAAATCGAACTTGTAAGACATTACACCGCGAAACGATATTCACCAAATTTGTGCGATGTGCCAACGCCGGGAGGTATCTTATAAGATACTCCCCAGGAGGAATGAATGACCCTAATAGCACAAGCTCGCCAAACCTCCGGCTTGTCACAGTCGGAGGTGGCTCGCCGAGCAGGAACATCGCGCCCTACCCTGTCTGCGTACGAGCATGGACAGCGCAACCCAACCCTCGAAACACTTGAACGAGTATTGGCTGCTAACGGGCAGAGCCTCGTTGCTATCCCGACTTTGCGCTACGAGCAACACACAGACAGGCGCGGAAAGCCTTTTTACGTACCTGATCTGCTTCCACGCTTGCCAATTAACAAAGCCCTCGCGACAGTTACTCTGTCGCCACACGTGGAGTGGTCCACCCGTAGTCGGCCAAGAAACTTGGCCGACCGACGACAGCGAATGCTTGTCTACCAAATTATTTTGGCTGAAGGGTCGCCTGAAGATATCAATGAGTTCATTGACGGTGCGCTGCTTGTTGAAGCCTGGGACGAACTTCACCTTCCTTTGAGTATCCGAAAAGCATGGCAGCC
>JAGYJP010000053.1 GCA_018402075.1 Candidatus Nanopelagicales bacterium
TCCGGTGGGACTCCTCGATACCAGCGTCGTGATTGAGTTGCCAATCCTTTCCACGGCAGATCTTCCCGCTTTTCCCACCATCAGTGTCATCACACTTGCTGAACTCAGTGTTGGACCAGAGGTGTCGAAAACCGCAGATGAACGACAGAAGCGTCAGCTAGTTCTGCAACAGACAGAGGCATCATTTGATCCGTTGCCATTTGACGCAGCGTGTGCCCGGCGGTTTGCAATTGTCGCGGGAAGTTTGCGTCAATCAGGACGCAAGACACAAGCCCGAGCATTTGATGCACTCATCGCAGCGACCGCGCTCGCGAATGATCTTCCGCTATACACGCGCAATGCCCACGACTTCGAGGGCATTACCGGACTTGATGTGCGTCCGGTAACTCCCAATGTTTAACCGAGAACTTCGACTTCTTCGGTGAACATGCGAACTCGACTGGCCAGGTGTGCCAAGGAATCAGCGGCAACAGCTTGACCAATCTCGGTGGCGTAGGCAGCAGCAAATGCGTCCTGGGATTCAAACCACAACTCGGCAATGCCATCGCACGGCGCAGTCTCATCCTGTTCAATCACGTTGAATCGAATCTTGAGCACGCCGGGTAATTGGCGAACGAGTGGTTGGTGCTCGCCCAACCACCAGGCTTTGAATTCCTCGTGGGTCATGTCATCTCGTCGCGTCAACATAATCATCGCCTTAAACATGACTACGGCTTCTTCACTCGTGCATTGGGTCTCCCACCGGCACTGAGCACAAGGGCAATCACGATCTCATTTGCTTTCGGAGCATCAGGAATAGATATAGTGACAGCGTCCATGTCATCAAATACCCAACGGTCATCTTTATTACCGATGGGCATGGTGATAGATGCACCAGGTCCGGCAACCATTTTGGTCCCTGGAATGATGTCGGCGCCACCACCAATTGCTGCCCGCACCGGTGCACCGAACCGTGGATGCAATACCGCGGCGGTGTGTTCGCGGTCGCCATCAACTCCGACGATTGCACCCTTGCCATAACCACGCACCTGATCCGGTGTCACACCCACGGCGGCGAGCGCTGACAAGGCTTCGGTGACTAACCGAGTTGCCGAATCGGCACCAAGTTGCTCCAACTCGGTGAGGTCCTCGACCCGCCCACGACCCGCCCCAGGATTGGCGCACACCAAAGCGGCAACGGCAATCACGGTGGCCGGATCAACGGGAGCGTCAGCCTCGCGATGGGTTTGGGTGACTTGAGTGACGATCGAACGAATCTGCATGTCCGCAGACTACGGTGTGGAG
>JAGYJP010000054.1 GCA_018402075.1 Candidatus Nanopelagicales bacterium
ACAGCTTGTCAGAGGTATCGCCCGACTCCACCGCAATGAGAACATCGTCCACCACGACGGCGGTGACTTCGAAATTCGCTTTCCGCAAGAGTGCCGGCAAGGTTCGCACGACCATGGGATCGACATTGGCGGTCATGTCGGTGATGCCGTCAAGAACCCGACGTAAATCAGGACGCTGATCCACCAGATCGGGTTCGGGTAGTTGCAAGAACCTCTTGAGCAATGTGGGGCGGTGAATTACTTGGCGACCAACACCAACCGTTGAAGCTTTAGGGCGCGTGGTGAGCTCAGGGACATTGACTTTCAGATTCGTGAACGCACATGCCTGACACGCAAGGCGCCAACCTTGCTCCAATTCTTCTTCGGTGAACGCCCGTGAATCAGCGGTGCCGTGCGGGATGTCACCCGACACAATTTGCACTTTGCATTTGCGACAGGTGCCGTGGCCACCACAGGTTGAGTCCACCGCAAGGGCATTCCAACTGGCGACATCGAAAACCGTCACACCTAACGGAACACGAGCGGTTTTTCCCGAAGGTTGAAATTCAATTTCAACGCGCGTCGGTTCCTCGACGGTCGGGTGTTCCGGATGCGGAATAACCGGACCCTGCGCTAGCGACATGGGGTGATCCTGCCCTACTTCCAGCTACTTGGCTTCTTTGGCGCGGTGCATGGCGATCCAGTTGGCGCCCCATTCGTCATTGCCCATCATGAGGTCGGCAGCACGCACAGCATTGACATTGCTCGCGGTGCGCGAATCCATGATTGCACTGGTTAACCCGGCTTTCATGGCCATGGGAAGGAAGACCGCATTGAGGGTGTGACGGTCTGGCATGCCAAAGGAAACATTGGATGCCCCGAGGGTCATATTTAATCCGAATTCATCGCGGATCAACTCGATTGTCTTCAAGGTGCGAACAACCATTTGTGAATCTGCACCGATTGGCATGGCCAGTGGGTCGATCAGAATATCTTCAATGGGAATTCCATATTTCCCGGTGGCCTGCTCAACAATGTAACGAGTCAGGTCAAGACGACGCTCGGGTTCTTCAGGGATTTCGAATTCGTCGTTTGGAAGGGCAATGAC
>JAGYJP010000055.1 GCA_018402075.1 Candidatus Nanopelagicales bacterium
GTCAACGCTGTTCTTAGTGCCAGAGGTCTCCCGCTCGTCGATAACGCGGGGGGTAGCCTGGACGTTCATACCATTACCTATGCCACTGAGTATCGCAGTGCGTTCACGGATGTCGTTGCCGGCAACAACGACATTCACAGCCTCGGCGGTTGGGACGCTCTCTCCGGATACGACATGTCAACCGGAATGGGCGTTCCGAATTTCACGACCATGGTGAACCTGCTGATCACACGACTCAGCCCGGCTCCACCGGCCCCCGCTCCGTCAGCACCGACAGTGACACCAACAGTGACACCGCAACCAACTCCAGCGCCTACAGTGACTCCTCCGGCCACCGCACCCACGTCGCCACCTGCTCCCCCCGCCGTGTTCTCCCTTGGCTCGGGAGTTCTTATTTCGACAGGACCAAACGTCGCATCCACAAAGCGGGTTCGATCAGATGCGAAAGCGACGCAAAAGCGATCGAATGCGCCAGACGTGGCGATGCAGGTAAGGCGCTGGGCCGTGCCGGTTGTGCGAACCCCACGCCCATCAACGTCTTTTCAAACACAGATGCTCATCAACCGGCGTTGGCGGGTTGTGGGGAGCGAGATCTCCAATACCAAGGGAACGGTGACCTTGCCGTCAATCCGGTTCACGCGAGCGGGCAAATATCCGGTTCGACTCATCTCTGCGGATGGACGCACCTACTTCGTCTCATTGATTGTGGAACCGGTGCGGCAGCGGTGAGGTTGCGGGCTCTTTGCCCTGGTAACCGCTGAGAAGTTGAATGACCTGCACGGCAACACCTTCGCCCTCGCGGATCAAGGCAAGCAGAATGTGCTCGATGCCAATGTAATTAAGGTTTAGCATGCGGGCTTCTCCTCGCACGGTCAATATCGCAGGGTCGATATCACGCGGTCAATCACGAGGCGCGCCTCAGTTACTTTGAGTTCTCAAGCCCAACTGGGGATTCACATCTGGTGAGATTTCTCTGAGCACGAGTAGCCTGACAACCGTCGACACCGGAAGACCTTGTCGATATGCGTACTCGGT
>JAGYJP010000006.1 GCA_018402075.1 Candidatus Nanopelagicales bacterium
TAATTTGGTGCGTTAAGCAGACATGGCCATGGATTCCCGGCTGGTGGTGTGCCAGCCACCGCACGCAGCGCATTGGTGGGTGCGGGTTTCATTACGGTGTGATTTGGTCAGTCCTAAGCTCTTGGCACACACTTCCAAATTGTTTTTGGTAATTAAGTAACTCATGTGGGGAGCCACCCAAAAGAGGTGGCTCCCCACATGAGGAACTTGAGGTGATTACAGGCTGTTGAAGTATTCCTCGGAGCGCTCGTTGTAGAGAGCCCAGAGAACAAAGATTGCAATAGCAGTGGTGATCAATCCCTGGAAGAGGAATGCACCGGTGTGGTGGGTGAACATGGTCCACGCAGCGCTGGCAACGGCGATCACCTGGACAATTGTGACCAAGATTCGTGCGCCCTTGCTGCCACGCAAGAGAGCCAAGGCGACGAGCAAAATGATTGCGCCGATAATCAAACTGACAATGCCTGCAGTAATCAAGCCGGCACGGTCAATGGTTGTTTCATCGATAATCCTCTGCTGACCACTTAAGGCGGCTAGGACAATGCCTGACACAACAGACATGGTCGCCTGAATGATCATGATGACACCAATGAATGTGATTACTCCGGGTCTTCTAATCACGGTTCCTCCTGAATGAGAATGAATGGGAAGTGTTCTTTCTGCAGGTCTAATTATTCAGACAGAGGAGACGAGTCGAGAGCGACACGAGTGGAATGCCCAGAGGATTTTAGATGAATTCAGTGGTCAAGATATGGCCCCATAACCGATCAGATTGTTGCGCGGGGATTTGTCGCAGTGTAAGGAACGAAGGTAAGGAAATTCACAAGAAATGACCGCCTCGGGGAAGGCTAAACCCTTACTCTTAGCCTCAAATAAAAAAGGAGTGATGATGATTCCCACTGAGCCCGTCGGCAGCGTTCCCCGACCGGATTACCTGATCGCCGCAATGGTCGGCCACGCGGAGGGATCCGTGAGCGCGGCGGAACTGCAGGCGGCCAGCGATCGAGCACTATTGGAAACGATCGAGGCCTTCGAAAAAACCGGTTCTCCCGTGATCACCGATGGGGAGCAAACCAAACCCAGTTTTGCTACATATCCGTTGGCGGGTCTGACAAATCTTGCGCCCGACGGTGTGATCATTCCGTTTGTCGATGGTCACACTCGTCAACTGCCGCGTTTGACAAGTGGGCCATTTCGGTACGGCGCATTTACCGAAGATTACCTCCGGGCGGCGCAAACCCTGGCTAATCGTCCTGTCAAACAAGCAGTTATTTCATGCTCGGCAATCAGTTTGCTGTACCCGGCAGATGGAATTGACGGGTATTCGCAGAAAGAGTTTCTGGACGACCTGGTGGACCAAGCTGTGGCAGATATTCGAGGAGCACTTAGTGCTGGGGCCGTGAATGTCCAAGTCGACTTCACTGAAGCACGCTTGTCCGTAAAACTTGATCCAAGCAAAGGTTTGCTTCAGCAGTTTATTGACTTGAATAATCGTGTTTTTGACCATTTCACACCGGCCGAGCAGTCGAGGCTGGGTGTTCACTCGTGCCCTGGTGGTGATCGCGATTCAACGCATAGCGCTGATGTTCCCTACAGTGAATTGCTGCCGCTCCTCTTTAACTTGCATGTGGGTAACTTCTACTTGGAATTTGCTGCGGAGCCCGCAAAAGAAGAACTGCTGCATTTAATCGCAGAAAATTTAGGTCCAGGGCAAAGAGTTTTTCTCGGTGTGACAAATGTTCTTGATCCACGAGTGGAAACCGTGGAGGAAGTCCGTGATCTGGTGATGCAGGCTGCGGCAGTTATTCCCGTCGATCAATTGGGAACCACCGATGACTGTGGTTTCTCGCCCTTCGGAGATGATACGTCCACGTCCAGAGAGATTGCCTTTGCCAAAATCACTGCCCGAGTAGAAGGAACGCGATTAGCAAATCAGGCGCTGTCCTCGAGTTAGCCACGGAAAGCGACTTAGTAGTCGTAATAGCAACCGTGAATGTTGAAATGGGGTTTGAGTTCGAAGCCGCGGCTTCGGAGTGAATCCCGCATTCCAGCCATGGTTTCGTTGTTGTCGTAGCCCATCCAGTACAGCAAGTGATAGAGCAATGCTGAGACTTGGATTTCATTCAAGCCGCCAGATTCATAAAACCCCTCTTCGAGGCGACGGCGAACAGAGACGTGCCAGCCCGTGGTGAGAATTTCAATGCCTGATTCACCTATGGGAGTGAGAAGGTTCCTGGGATAACCGCCGTTGGGCATGGTGTTCCTTTCGTTGGAGTGATGTGTTGACCGTTTGTCGACACGGTCACCACTCAAAGCACCCCTACGGGTGCTAAAAGACGAGCGCGCGCATGCGTGCGTACGAGCACGCAAGTGCGACTACATAAATACGAGCAGTTGATCACTTTTTGGTCACATTAGGTCGGATATCAATTCCAATACCCTCGTTTACGTTTTGTGACTCATCTGATTTCCACGGTAGTGAGCCCGGCTGAGAGGACTAGAGTTCGGGCATGAAACTCATCCGTGTTCTTCTTGCCTCCATTGTGTCCATTGGTTTAGTAACCGCTGTTGGAGTTACCCCCGCAGTTGCGTCGGAGAAGCCCATCACCGTTCGGGTGTATCACCAGGCCGTCAATCCAATCGCGGTGAATGGCACTGGAATTGGCGCGGTGCGCACCTTCTTCATTCCCATCGCCGTAAACGGCACCGCAGCAAATGGTCAGTACTTGGCCGGCACGCTGACCACATTGGATACGGCAATGCCAAGTGGGCAAGAGTTGCGCTCATCAAACCTGACCTTCGTCTTAGGTGCTGAAAAGGATCAAATGGTTGTCGGTGGAATTTCTCTCTACCCGCAGGCCGGAGCTACCTTGGCCGACGGTCAAACCACCATTCGTCCAGTAATCGGTGGCTCAGGCAAATACTCCGGTGCTCGCGGTCAAGTTGTCTCCACCAACTTGGGAGCCAATGGGTGGACGCACGTATTTAAGGTGTGGCTTGGTAAGTAGCGGGCAGGTGTTGCTTACCTTGGCTACTGCTGTTGTCCACAGTGTTCATATTGCTTCTTGGCAATAACCGTGTCTCTTCCTAGTTTTGTGTTGTTAAGTAGGTGTGTTGCTGCGGTGTTGCTTCTGTGTCCCTGACCTAGGTCCTCGAGCTCGGTGCGCGTTTTGTCTGCGTGTTTCTGGGTAATCACGAGGGGATCGGGGGTGATGTGAAGGATGGCGAATCCTTTACCTAATGGGAAAGACCCGGCCGTGGGGCCGGGTCCAACCAATAGATTCGCACTAACCAAGCGGATCTTAACACGGGTTGGAGTGGTTCTTCTGAGCATTGTGCTCCGGGAATTACTCCATCGGTTATTTCACGTGCTGCGCGAGTAGCACGCGAGTAGCACGTGAGTGCCAAGTGGTGGCGGTTTCGGCCGCCACCACTTCCATGATTAATTGGACGCACGGGAAGCGGATGAAGTCTTCGGTGAGAATGAACCACTGCAATGGGTGTCTACTTAGTAGACAGCGGACTGATCGGCAGCAGAGGCCGCTACCCGTGGAAATATGGTAGGGCTGGTGGCGATAACAATGGCAAGGACTGGTCGATTCACGTGGTGAGGCTACGTGTTGCCTCAGCGGGAGTTTCGTGTTTTGATATAGATATGTACTCGATGCGATCATCCGCTGTTGTTGCCATTGCTGTGGTTGTAGGCCTTCTGGGCTTCACCCCTGCAGCGGCTGCACCTTCAGTCCAGCGTGACAAAGTGGTCGCACAGGGTCTGACATCCCCGTGGGGGCTGGTATTTCTGCCCAATGGCAGGGCATGGGTCAGTGAACGCGACACAGCACTGATTAAAGAAATTGACCCGACCAAGCCCGCAGGTCGAAACACTCGAACCGTGGGCAAGGTATCTGGCGTTGTGCCATCGGGTGAAGGCGGACTCCTGGGAATTGCGCTGTCCAATTCCGGCAACGAGTTATACGCCTACTACACGGCGAGGAATGACAATCGTGTTGTGCGAATCCCAATCTCTGGCGGGAAGTTAGGCAAACCCAGAGTGATTCTTTCCGGGATTCCCAAAAATACGTATCACAATGGTGGTCGCATTCTTGTGCGACCCGATGGTGGAATTTATGTGGCCACCGGCGATGCCGGTGACCCCGACCTTTCCCAACGACCCAATAACTTGGCGGGCAAAATCTTGCTCATTGATCGCAACGGCAAAGCAATGGGTGGTCCGCGAATATTTAGCTCGGGCCACCGCAATGTTCAAGGCCTTGCCCTCGACGGCCGCGGGCAACTGTGGGCGAGTGAGTTTGGCAGCAGCAATGCCGACGAACTCAACTTGATTCAGCGCGGAGGAAATTACGGCTGGCCACTATATGAGGGTTACAGCACAAACCCAAACTATGTAAGCCCGAAAATGGAATGGTCACCGACATCCACCGCCTCACCCAGTGGGATCGCAATTGCCAAAGACAATGCATTCGTTGCCAGCTTGCGTGGTGAGGTGTTGTGGCAGGTGCCATTAACAGGTGTCAACTCTGCGGATCCCAAAGCACAGACACCCATCCCGGTGCAGTTGGGAGACCTGGGTCGCCTGCGCACAATTGAATTGGCACCAGATGGCTCACTGTGGTTGATCTCAAGTAACACCGATGGTCGCGGTGATCCATCACGCGTTGACGACCGCATTTATCGGTTGAAGTTGGGGAATTAACTCTCAGGTAGTGATACTCGCCCCCGCGGGACATCGATAATGAGTTCTTCTTGACGCAATGATTCCAAGGCGCGTTCACACTGCCGTTCATCTTTCGCGCTCTGTATTATTTCCTCGATCGGAATTGGGTTGTAGCTGGATCGAAGTTTGCGCAAAATTCGACCTCTCTCCTGACGATCGCTACCTTCATACTTCGCCTGGGCGCGCGGCTTGTTTGCGTTATCGGGTTGACCAGAGGTGAACCACGCACACGATCTGCGGATGGGGCATTGATGGCATTCGGGATTTCGGGCCGTGCAAATCAAGGCCCCCAACTCCATGGAAGCCGCAGCCCACATTGGTGCACGTTGGGGATTCTTGGGAATAAGTGATTGCGCGAATGCGCGCTCCACGGCCGAAAGCGAACTCGCTGGGTGCGCCTGGCCTAACCACGCTCGTGAAATAACCCTCCGCACATTGATGTCCACCACAAGTGTGCGTTGATTAAAGGCAAAAGCCAAAATGGCATTAGCCGTGTACTCGCCGACACCGGGCAAACCAATGAGTTCCTCAAATGTGTGCGGCACTTCATTGTTGTAATCGGTCGCAATAACCTGCGCGCTTTGGTGCAACCGCACGGCACGCCGTGGGTAACCAAGATTCGCCCACATGCGGAGTGCATCCGCGGGCGATGCCTTGGCCAAAGCTGCAGGGGTGGGCCAGGTGGCCATCCAGGCTCGCCAGGCCGGAAGCACCCGGTTGACCGGGGTTTGCTGGAGCATGAACTCGCTCACCATGACCCCCCAGGGGTCAGGCTCTACGTTTTCTGGTGACCTGCGCCAAGGCAGATCCCGCGCCGAACCCGCAAACCACCGAATAACGGTGCTGGTCTGTGGGGGATTGGCCGGTTGTTGCACCCTCGAATGGTTTCACGCCCGCCATGAAAGCTCGGGAGAGCGGTGCCGTATTAGTCTTGAGGTGTGAGCTTGAACCCGATCGGCCCTGAGGCACCCAGCGTGTACTGGGTACGTCGGGCAGCACTGGTACTCGTGGTTCTCACTCTTGTCATTGCCCTGTTCTGGTTGGCTCGCAGCGTGTTCGGCAGTGACTCGGGGGCAGAGACCACTGCCGTGGATACCACCACGACCACCACCGAAACCACCTCTGAAGTTGTCGTGGTCGAAGAAGAAGTTGTGGCCAGCGAGCCGGTGGATTGCCTGGACTCGGCAATCCTGGTCAAGGCGACGACCGACGCGGGTGCCTACATTGTCGGATCGAAGCCGGTACTCACCCTGACCATTGAGAACAGGGGAAATGTTGCCTGCCTGCGTGACGTCGGTCCCAAAGCAAATGAACTGGAAGTCGAATCCGGTGGGTATCACGTGTGGTCGAGCGATGACTGCAGCAATAACAAAAAAGTGCGTGTGGTCACCCTGAAGCCAGGCGATAAAGTGCAATCCACCATTACCTGGAATGGCCGCCTCAGCCAGAAGGGCTGCCCTGACATCAAAAAAATAGCCCGACCCGGACGGTATGTGGTGATTGGCCGCAACCTTGATGTGCGCAGTGAATCCACACCCTTCGCGATTACTAACAAGGACTGATTCTCGGAGAGTAGGCATGTGGGGGATTCCCTACATGTTTCGCAGTGACCTCATAAGCAGATGAACCCGCGCTCGTTGTGGTGAACACCGTGACAGTTGGCGCAGGTCCGCAGGGTGTTGCGATCACAACTTAGGAAAGTGGGGAAATAACTGTGTCGGCTATTGAAAGCGCGAAGCGAGTAACTCGGCGAGATCCACAATTAGAAAGCGGCGGGAGGTTGCGTGGTGTTGGGGAACTCGCGCGCAACCTCCCCGATCGCCCGAATTGCTTCTGAAATATTCGCAACAGGGTGAGTGGTAATTCCAGGAACCTTGACTTTTGTTCCGTTGGGAATAATCGCATGGGTAAAGCCCAAGCGCGATGCCTCACCCAGCCTCTTTTCTAAACCGGTGACTCGGCGGATATCACCGGCTAAGCCGATCTCACCGATGGCAACAAGGCTGCTGGGTAAAGGAACATCTTTCACGCTACTGACAATCGCAAGGGCCGTTGCCAGATCAGTTGCGGGTTCCATGAGTCGCATGCCACCGACCGTGGCAACAAAGCAATCAGAAGTGGAAAGCTTGAGATTTGCCCGCCGTTCCAAAATACCGAGCATCATGGCGGTGCGAGAGGAATCCAGACCACTGGTGACCCGGCGGGGCTGAGGGGAACTGGTTGGTGCGATTAAAGCTTGAACTTCTGCAACCAGTGGGCGCTTACCCTCCACGGTAATGGTGACGCACGTACCCGCAGCGGGAGTGGTGCGATCGCCAAGGAATAAACCACTGGGATCGGGTAAGCCATGAATACCGTCTTCACTTAATTCAAAGCAGCCGATTTCGTCAGCAGGGCCATAGCGATTCTTGACAGCGCGCACTAATCGCAGAGGCCCGTGGCGGTCACCCTCGAACTGTAAAACAACGTCGACAAGGTGTTCCAAAGCCCGTGGGCCAGCAACAGAGCCATCTTTTGTGACATGACCAACGAGGACCGTGGTCATGTTGTGGGCTTTGGCGGTGGCAATGAGTGCGGCAGCAACTTCTTTGACCTGAGTAACACCACCAGAGACACCATCGATGTCAGCACTCTGAATTGTTTGCACGGAATCCACAATGAGTAATGTGGGTTGGGTCTCTTCGACGTGACCGAGTGCAAGGCCCAAATCGGTTTCGGCAACTAGGTACAGGGAATCGCTGAGAGCACCGATGCGCTCTGCGCGAAGCCGGACCTGCGCCGCGGATTCCTCGCCGGTGACATAAAGAACCTTGTTTCCTTGCTTGGCCCACTCGGCCGCAACGGTGAGAAGCAGGGTGGATTTGCCCACACCGGGTTCACCAGCGAGGAGAAGCACTGCACCGGGAACGAATCCGCCGCCCAGTGCCCGGTCGAATTCACCGATACCGGTGCTGGCGGCCTGTGCTTGGGTGACATCAATACTTGTGATCGGGATGGCCGGGGTGCTGGAGCGTTTTGCTTGCGTTGTGCCTTTCGCGGCGCCGACTTCTTCAACGGTGCCCCACGCTTGACACTCACCACACCGACCGGCCCACTTGGCACTGGACCAGCCGCATTCGGCACACCTATATAAGGGTGCTTTCGCGGCTGCCTTTGCCATGGGTGAAATCCTCAGTTAACGGGTGGATCCGCTGGGTGAACGGACAGGCCAATTCTGGCAGCCTCGGCACTTTTTTTACCCCGCTGGTTGAAATCTGTGAGTACTTTCTCCCGGTTTTTGCACAGCTTCACGAGCTCCTCATACGCCAATTCGCCGATCAAAGCCACGATTTCGTCCTTGGAGTTGATGTAGACCGGCTCAGGGGCATTATGGGCCTCGGTATTGCCGGTGCAGTACCAGTGGAAATCGTGGCCGCCCTCGCCCCAGCCGCGGCGGTCGTACTCACCGAGAACCACAACCAGGCGTTCGCGTCCGTCTTCCTGGTCCTGCTTTTCATAGGTGCGGCGAAGGGGGAGTTGCCAACAGACTTCTGGCTTGGTTTCAATAAATGACACGCCCTCTTGGATTGCCAGGTGGTGCAGTGCGCAGCCGTAGCCGCCCTCGAAATCCTCGTTATTGTGGAAAATGCAGGCGCCATTGATCACTCGGGTCTTGTCCGCACCATCTTCTTTTTCGGTCCACCCTTTTTTGCCGTGCCCAACTTCGTAGTTCTCCCACAACTCTGGGGTGAGTTTCTTGACCCAGGATTTGACGCGCTTCTCATCTTTTTTCTCGGAGAAATGGGCACCGTGTACGCAACAGCCGGCATCGGGTTTATCAGCGTCAATGCCTTTGCATCCGCGACCGAAAATACAGTTGTATTTTGAGGTGAGCCACGTGAGGTCACAACGAATCAATTGATCGGTATCTGCAGGATCAACGAACTCAACCCACTGGCGGGGGAAATCAAGGGGGACTTCAGGCACGGCCTGAGCCTAGGTCAATTGCCATTTCGCTGCAGCATTGGATAGCTTGCTTGGACTCAAGTGATTCGGTTGCGCGCGTTGAGACCGAACTGGTAAAGGTCCAGACGGTAATGTAATCCCGTGCGATTGGGAGTGTTGGACATCGGTTCGAATACCGTGCACTCACTTGTTGTTGACGCACATTACGGTGGGGCACCCACACCGGCTAATAAGAGCAAACTTGAACTCCGCCTGGCTCAATTTGCTGATTCCTCCGGAGTGATATCCACCGAAGCAATCGATACTCTCATTGACTTCATTACCCAAAGCCAAATAACTTCGGAACAGTTGGGCGTGAGTCAAACAATTGCGTTCGCGACCTCTGCAATCCGCGATGCGCCCAATCAGGCTGAGTTACGAGAACGGGTAGAACAAGAAACCGGCATTCATATCAATGTATTAAGTGGTGAGACGGAAGCCGAATTGACCTTTCTTGCCGCCCGCAGGTGGGTGGGCTGGTCCGCCGGTCCGCTAATGGTTTTCGATATTGGTGGCGGATCACTGGAATTAGCCGTGGGTCATGATGAAGAACCCGATGTCGCCGTGTCCCTACCCCTTGGCGCTGGGCTACTGACCCGGGAATTCATCCCCGCAGATCCACCCTCGGCCACTCATATCAAGGAATTGCGCAAATACATCCGAGCAGAAATCGCTGCCACCGTGAGCAAACTGTCCAAAGGGGAGAAGCCGCGGGCCCATGTCGGAACATCTAAATCATTTAAGCAACTTGCCAGGATCGCCGGCGCCCCGGATTCATCGGCGGGCATTTACGTGGAGCGCAACCTCTCCCTGGCGGGAGTGAGTCAGATCATTGATCGTCTGGCCCCCATGGACGAGCAACAGCGCCAGCAACTCCCTGGCGTTTCGGCAGGCAGATCAGGTCAAATGCTGGCAGGGGCGCTCGTTGCTGAGGCAGCCATGGAACTTTTTCATGCCTCCGAAATCTCGATTTGCCCGTGGGCCCTGCGCGAGGGCGTGATTCTGCGGTCCCTGGACTCGATGTCATCTGAGTAGGTTGCCCAAGAATTAACCCTCGAACTAGCCAAGGCAGTATTGCTGTGGTGAACTACACCGCTGTGGTGAACTACATCGCAGTGGTGAACTACGCCGGTTGGGAAATTGGACGCATGAGGGGATGAGGTCATGACCACGGAAGATCAGCAATCTCTCGATGCTCAATATGCTCAAGATGCTCGCGTTACTCAAGATGATCGCGATGCTCTACATGGTCTGACAACCGCCGAGGTCGAGGAGCGGGTTGCGCGCGGGGAAACAAATGACGCACCTGATGCGTATAGCCGCAGCCTGTCCAGCATCATTCGTGCAAACACTCTGACATGGTTTAACTTCCTGATTGGCTCATTGTGGATCGTGATGCTGATGGTGGCACCGTGGCAAGACTCACTCTTTGGTCTTGTGATTGTGGCAAATACCCTGATCGGAACAACCCAGGAGTATCGGGCTTCACGCACATTGGCCAAACTCGCCGTGATCGGAGAAGCCAAGCCGGTTGTTCGTCGAAATGGTGAAGATATTTCAGTGAACTCCAAGGACGTTGTTCTTGACGATCTCCTTGCAATCAAGATTGGTGATCAACTAGTTGTTGACGGCGTGGTCGTGGCCTCCAATGGGTTGGAGATTGATGAAAGCCTATTGACGGGTGAAGCAGACCCGGTGGACAAAACTGTCGGTGACGAAGCCATGAGCGGCTCATTTATTGTTGCAGGTTCGGGGTACTACCGTGCCACACGCGTGGGGCGTGATTCTTTCGCAGCGGGATTAACCGAACAGGCAAAGAAATTTCAAAAAACTGACTCCGAACTTCGGGATTCCATTAACCGGTTCATTCGATACGTTTCATATTTCTTGCTGCCGGTCGGAATACTGCTATTGCTGTCTCAGTTATATCGAGCGAAGCTCCCACTCGACGAAGCAATCCGAGGAACAATTGCCGGTGTTGTCACCATGGTCCCCGAAGGCCTGGTTCTGCTGACATCAATTGCCATGGCCGTCTCTGTAATTGCATTAGCACGCAAGCGGGTGCTGGTACAGGACCTACCAGCCGTTGAAGTCCTTGCCCGCGTGGACACAGTTTGCGCGGATAAAACCGGAACCCTCACTGAACCGGGCATGCAGGTGCAAGACATTGTCGACCTCACCACCGATACGAATACCCTCGCTGACATTCCTCGCGCATTGGGCGCATTGGCGTCCATTGACGACAACCCGAACCCCACGCTGACCGCAATTGCTACAAAGTTTCCCTCACCACAGTGGGTGGAAGCCAGTAGCGTGCCGTTCTCCAGCGCACGCAAATGGGCAGCGGCAACTTTTGATGAACACGGTACCTGGATCATTGGTGCCCCAGAAATGGTGGATCCAAACAACTCGGTAATGCGCACACAATCAGATAAATACGCGGCGACAGGAGCCCGCGTGCTGGTACTTGCCACCCACAGCACCCCACTGACCGCTGAAAACGTGCTCACCGAGTCTGGCGGTGTCATGAGCGTGGCGCTGGTGGTGATTAGCCAAACACTGCGATCCGATGCCGCACCCACCGTCCGGTATTTCCTTGACCAAGGAGTGAATGTCAAGGTGATATCGGGTGACAATGCCGAAACAGTGGGAGCAATTGCCCAGCAAGCAGGTGTTCCAGGAGCGGATCACCCGTACGACGCTCGCCACTTGCCTACCAGCACCCGAGATATTGCAGATGTTCTCGCAACCGAAAATGTTTTTGGTCGAGTCACCCCAGCGCAGAAGCAGGGAATGGTGGAAGCACTGCACACCCGAGGCAAAACAGTGGCCATGACAGGTGACGGTGTCAACGATGTCCTGGCCCTAAAGAGTGCCGATCTGGGAATAGCCATGGGATCCGGTGCGGGTGCAACTCGTGCCGTTGCGCAAATCGTGCTACTTGATGATCAATGGTCGGTCATGCCCAGTGTTGTTGCCCAAGGCCGCAAGGTGCTCGGCAATATTGAGCGAGTAGCCGACGTGTTCCTCACCAAGAGCTTTTATGCCATGATCGTGAGCGCTGCAGCGGCAATCTTCGCGGTCGCATTCCCTTTCCTGCCTCGACACCTGACACTGGTGAGTGCGCTGACCATCGGTATTCCCGGCTTCTTCCTGGCCCTCATGCCAAACACGGAAAGATTCCGCCCGGGATTTTTTAATCGGGTGCTTCTTTTCGCTATACCTGCAGGAATCATTGCGGCGGTATCCGCATTTGTGAGTTACGGCGCGGCGCTGTATTTCGAGGAACCGATGCTCAATGCACAATCGGCGGCGACAATTACGCTTTTTATTGTCACGATTGCAGTGCTGGCACAAAGTGCTCGACCACTCAATCTGATTCGCATTGGAATTGTCCTCACCATGGTCCTGATGTTTGTTGCCGTTTTGTACATCCCGTTTCTTTCAGAGTTCTTCGCTTTGACGTTGGGCCCGGAAAAGTACAGTGTGATTAGTATTTCTGTGGGGTTGGTCGGTGCTGTGGCGGTATGGGCGGTCACCGTGTACACGGATAAGTGGCGCAGGGCACCCAGCGAAGCACCTGAAGTAGAAGTAATACAGGAAGACGCGCAGTTATGAAATTTGGACTGTCGACATCTAGTGTGTACCCGGAGTCCACGGCCGCAGCATTTGAAATTGCGGCAGCAACCGGCTACGACGGTGTCGAGGTCATGGTCGGTGTTGATTCCATGAGTCAAGACTCCACTGTGCTGCGCAACCTGGTCCAGCATTATCAAATTCCGATTGTGTCTCTGCACGCACCGTGTTTGCTGGTTACCCAGCGAGTATGGGGAACTGACCCATGGGGAAAACTGACGACAGCGGATGAAGTCGCCCAATTACTGGGTGCCGAAACCGTGGTGGTGCACCCGCCTTTTCGATGGCAGCGAGACTATGCCAAGAAATTCGAATCAGGAATTGCCGAACTCAATCTCAACAGCCCGGTCACCTTCACGGTGGAAAACATGTACCCATGGCGTGCCGGTAAAGGCGCGGTGCCGGCTTATGCCCCCGATTGGGATGTGCGAAAACAGAATTACTCCAGTGTCACCTTGGATTTCTCCCACACGGCGGTATCTCGAACCGACCCACAGGACATGATTCGAGATCTGGGTTCTCGTTTGGGTCACATTCACTTGGCCGATGGCACAGATTCGGCAGCAGATGAACACTTGGTGCCCGGAAGAGGCACTCAGCCACTTGCAGAATCATTCTCGTTGCTGAGGGCCTCCGGATTTGATGGAATGGTGATCTCTGAAATCTCCACGCGCGGAGCGGCAACCCGAGAACAGCGCATTAGCGATATTCGTGAGAGCCTAGAGTTCGGTCGAGCGCACCTGTTGGGCTGAATTATCGGTTTATCACGTGGGAGGCAAGCATGGCGGAAACGCCGAATCAGGGTTCGAATCCTGGCGATCTCAACGGTGTGGTCAAAGCCGCCCGGGAAGCCTTCCTTGCCAGCGGCTATGCCCGAACAACGGTGAAGTCCATCGCTGCGGCAGCGGGGGTCGCGCCCACTGTCATCACCAGCCTGTACAACAACAAGGAAGCTTTATTCGCTGCCGCCATGGCCCTGCCATTTGATCCTCAGCGCGCCATTCCCGCACTTGTTGCTCCCGGCATTGATGGAATGGGGGAGCGCATTGTTCGTTCGACTTTCCAGCTTGTCGCAGATGACAATGTCCGCACCGACCTCGGCAAGGCAGCCGGGATGGTTCAGGGAACCACCATCTCCGGGGTCGATGTATTCGGGGTGATCAAGCCCTTGTCAGATTATTTCCAGACCGCTGTGATTGACCGGGTGCTGATGGCGGTGGGGATCCCTGATGCCCGGATGCGGGGTGCGCTGATCAGCGCATATCTTTCTGGAGTGATCACTTATCGCTACTTCTTGAAAGTGGAACCTCTGGCGTCATTGCCAGAAGATCAGGTTGTTGCCATGGTGGCGCCGGTGATACAAAATCTGATTGATCCCACGAAACCACTTGCTTAGCCCGACTGTTCCCGAACATGTGGCAGGCTGAGGGCATGTCTGACTCACGCGTTGCGAGCACACCCGTGAGAACCATTGGAATAATTGGTACGGGCTCCATGGGACAGGCGCTTATTTCCGGCTGGTCAGCAACTGGCGCTTCAGGAACGGGAAACCAGATCGTGGCAGTTGTACGCGATTCTGCGAAATACGCCCATCTCGAGTCCACATATGCGGTGACCGTGACCCAAGACCGCGAAGCATTGGCGCAGTGCAACGTGATTGTGATTGCGATCAAGCCACAGATGATTCGTGAGATTCTTCATGAGTTTGCTGCATGTATTGCCCCCGGAACCGTCATAATTTCAGTTGCCGCGGGGATCACCACCGAGTTCATCGCAAAAACACTGTCCAACACCGACCAAATTATTCGGGCAATGCCCAATACGCCTTCGATTATTGGCAAGGGAATGACCGGCATTAGTGGATCGCCCACATGCACCCGGGAATCCCTCGAACTCGCCCGCGAACTCATGTCATCTGTTGGGGCGGTTGTGGAAGTGCCCGAGTCCCAACAAAATGCACTCGCCGCTGTGAGCGGCAGTGGGCCGGCGTACCTGTTTTATCTGGCTGAGTACCTGCTTGTGGGTGCGCAGGCACTCGGCTTGGACCTGCCCACGGCCCAAGAAATTGTCCGCCAAACACTGGCGGGGTCAGCTGAACTCTTGGCAACCTCCGCGAGCACTCCTGAGGAACTCCGCCGGCAGGTAACTTCCCCCGGTGGCATGACGGCAGCGGCCATGCAGGTCCTCGACGAAGCCAATGTTGGTGCCGCGGTTATTGCAGCATTGGCACAGGGCACCGATCGCGCCAATGAACTCGGTGCGAGTGAACTCGGAGCTAATGAACTCGGTGCACAGCAACGTGGCACAACATGACATTGTCGAGTCCCTCGAGTTTATTTATTCCATGGAACGACGACCTAGCTGAGTACAATCTGGGACCCACTCATCCGCTTGCGCCGATCCGGGTGCAATTGGCCATGCGTCTTGCACAGGAGTTGGGTGTCCTTGATGGCGTCACGCTGACACCCAACTTTGCAATTGCCACAGATGAGCAACTGATGAGAGTGCACACCCCCGAACTGATCGCGGCGGTTAAACAGGCCTCCGATGACCCGCATTACTTCTCTGCCGAACACGGACTCGGTACTTCAGATGACCCGGTGTTCCCGCACATGCATCGGGCAGCTGCACGGGTTGCGGGCGCAACAACTGCAGCCGCCATTGCAGTGTGGACGGGTGAAGCAGAACATGCGGTCAACCTCGCAGGCGGATTGCATCATGGCCATGCAAATGCTGCGGCGGGATTCTGTGTCTACAACGACATCGCGGTCGCAATTGCCGAATTACTTGACCGTGGGGCGCAGCGCATTGCCTACATCGATATTGATGCCCACCACGGTGATGGTGTTCAGGAAATCTTCTGGAATGACCCCAGAGTCCTCACTATTTCCATCCATGAAAGCCCCCGAACCCTGTTTCCCGGAACCGGGGAACCAAGTGAAATCGGTGGCCCCGATGCCCTCGGAAGTGCGGTAAACATTGCCCTTCCAGCGGGAACCGGTGACCAAGGTTTTCTGCGAGCTTTTTCTGCGGTTGTGCCACCTATTGTGAATGCATTCGGTCCCGAAATCATTATTTGCCAAAACGGCGCTGATTCACATCTAGAAGATCCACTGACTCATTTGACGCTAACCGTCGACGGTCAACTCAGTGCATATAAAGCCGTTCACCGACTTGCGCACGCACATGGTGGAAAGTTGGTATCCGTTGGCGGCGGCGGCTATGACCTCTTCGATGCTGTCCCACGATCCTGGGCGCACCTTGTTGCGGTGATGGCGGATGTGCCGCTGGATAAAACCACACCGATTCCGGATTCATTTATTGAATTCGTCAGGGCGCTCACCGGTACTGTGATGACCCCCGTCATGACAGACGGGGCAGAACCGTGGGCCAAACCAATTGACCAAGGTTTCAACCCACAAAATCCGGTGGACTCCGCAATCATGCAGACTCGGTTAGCCGTATTTCCTCATCACGATCTGGACCCTGAAGTTGATTTCTGGTTCTAGCGTGTCAGAACCCCCGAGCGAATTAATTTCAGGTATTGGGTGACAAGTGAGGCCCCCTATCCACTAGGGTTCGGTGAGCGCCTTATGCGGGTGCTCACCACCAGTTCGAATCAGTACCATTTGAAAACAGGAGATACGTATGGCCACTTCGGCACTAGGCGATGTGCGATTCTTGACCGTTGCAGAAGTCGCGTCAGTGATGCGCGTTTCCAAGATGACCGTGTACCGCTTGGTACATAACGGCGAACTCCCTGCCGTGCGTGTTGGTCGTTCTTTCCGTGTTCCCGAGCAGGCGGTGCAGGATTACCTCCGCGACTCGTTCATCGAGACCGCGTAACCGCTTTTCCCAAGGGGTCGGTTCTCACCGAAACGGGAGCAGATAGACTCCACTTCGTTCGCGAAAAGCCTTCGCGTTCGTTCGCGAAAAGCTTTCGCGTAATTTTCTTTTAGTCACAAAGGATCGTTAATGGGCTCAGTAATTAAAAAACGTCGCAAGCGGATGGCGAAGAAGAAGCATCGCAAACTGCTGCGTCGTACGAGAGTCCAGCGCAGAAACAAGAAGTAACTTATGGCCGTGGGATCAGCGTCGTCGCTTCCCTCGGCTCTGGGCCGAGAGCTCACCGACAGGCTAATTGACCCGATTTACACCGAGTGGTTCCGCACCCAGGTTCATGGCGTTGACAACATTCCCGCTAGCGGACCGGCCCTTGTGGTGGCTAATCATGCAGGCGCATTTGCCATTGACGGCTTGATCACCATGATGGCCGTGGCCAAGAACACCGAGCGCACTTTGCGCGTCTTAGGCGCTGACTTTCTCTTCCACCTTGGTGTGAACTCTTTCCTCGATGAACTCGGAGTGCGGCCGGCAACACCGGCCATTGCTCGGGAGCTGCTCGAGGCGGGCGAACTAGTAGGGGTGTGGCCAGAAGGAGTGCGCGGCGTTGCAAAAACTTTCGATCAACGGTACCGGCTACAAAAATTTGGCCGCGGCGGTTTTGCCCGGATTGCAAGTGAACTCAATGTGCCGGTGGTCCCCACCGCCATCATTGGCTCGGAAGAAACCTATCCGCTTGTGGGGAGGGTGTCGGGCCTTCTCAACTGGGCCGGACTTCCGTATTTGCCGGTGACGCCCACTTTCCCAGCACTGGGTCCGCTGGGGCTCATTCCGTTTCCCGCACGTTGGAGCGTGACATTCGGTGCACCCATGGCACCACCGAGTGATTCATCGATAATTTCCGCATTTGAATTCACAGACGGTGTCCAAGAAGTATTGCGCCAGATGATCCTGTCCGGGTTGGAACGGCGTGAAAGTATTTTTTGATACGTATGTTTTAAGAAAGTATTTGCCGTCGAGCAAGTCGCCCCAATAGATAACCCGCGGCTAAACCCACGGCAATTCCGCTTGCTGCTGAACCCGCGGGCAAGGCATATTCGCGCGCATGAGCCCGACGACGGAAATCCGCGATATCCCAACCCATTTCTTTGGCGTAGGAGCGCAACTCAGAATCAGGATTAACGGCGGTGGCGTGGCCCACACTCGACAACATGGGAATGTCATTGGATGAATCTGAATATGCAGAGCATTGACTTAAATCTAAGCCTTCGCTCACCGCGAGAGCTCGAACAGCCTCCGCTTTTGCCAGACCATGGAGCGGGTATCCGTCGAGCCGACCGGTGTAAATGCCATTGTGGGTTTCTGCCACAGTGCCTAGCGCCCCGGTCAGGCCCAATCGGCGCGCCAGAATGTCGGCGAGCTCAACAGGTGTTGCCGTGACCAACCACACTTCTTGGCCGGCATCCAAATGTTTCTGGGCAAGTGCCAAGGAACCTGGAATGAGTTTGTCCACCATATTTTGATCAAAAACTAATTCACCTAGTCGAGTTAGTTCATCGACATGTCTCCCCTGGACAAATGCCAAAGCCGCCTCAGTGGCTGCGGCGACATCTTCAGGATCTTCAGAGCCGGAGAGTACAAATTTCAATTGCTTCACACCAAATCCAAAAATTTCCCGGCCACTGAAATATTTCAACTTGGCCAGCCCGGAAGCGAAGTGGAAAAGGGACGCCCCCCGCATAATCGTGTTGTCGACATCAAAGAACGCAGCGGCCTTAGTAGGGCTTTGTGGGCGACCCCCATGTGCCTTGGCCGCCGCGGCAGCACCCGAGCGTCGGTACTTGGAAAGGACATCGCCCGCTGCCTGGATATCCGGTTGTGCCATGGAGGCAGAGTACCCAACTCATTAACCTGCCGAGAGTGCTTCTGTTCTGAACCCAATGTGTCAGACTCAGGGGGTGAGTTCCTCGATCCACGTGACATCGGTCTCGGATTACCTCAGCATCTCTGCTGCCCGTGACCCCCAACGGGTTGCCCTGGTTGATCCAGTCACAGGGGAGCGGCTGACCTATTCGGAATTCGATGAACGGGTGACCTCGACCGCACAGGTCCTGATCGATCGAGGACTGCTTTCTGCTCGCGTCGGTGACCGCGTTGCCCTGTTGCTGGGAAACTCCATTGATTTCGCCCTGACCTACTTTGCGGTGATCCGTGCCGGATTGGTTGCGGTTCCTCTCAACCCCGGTTACACGGTGACAGAACTCACCCAGATCTTGGAACAATGTGATGCCCACCTGTTAATTGTGGATTCTGCAACAGGTGATCTGGGGGAGAGCGCTGCAGGTGATTCCTGCACCGTTGTTTTCTGCGATGAAGTTGTGTCCGAACGCGAAAGTTTGCGCGGACTGTTGAAGCAGTCCCTGCGATCACTTGTTCGTTTTAAGGCACCCACAGGCATCGCATTCCCGCGCGTTGTCCCCGACGATCTTGCCCTATTGCTTTTCACCTCGGGCTCGGATGGCGCACCCAAGGGAGTCATGCTCACCCATGGCAATCTGGTGAGCAATGTCCAAGCATTAGCCGACCTGCGCAACCCCCCAACGGTGAGTGCTGAAGATACGGTGCTCGCGGTGCTTCCTCTTTTCCATGTATATGGTCTGAACACCGTGTTGACCCTGGCGATTTCAGCAGGTGCAGGTGTCGTTGTCTTGGATCACTTTGATCCGGTGGATTCCCTCGAGGTGATCGCACGCGAACATGTCACGACAGTTGCAGGCGCACCCGCCATGTATCTGATGTGGTCGCGGGTCCCATCGGTGCGTGAGGCCATGCGCCCTGTGCGCATGCTCTCCAGTGGCGGAGCACCATTGCCCCCGGAAGTATTTACGCGATTTGAAGAACTCACTGGCATGCGCATATATGAGGGCTATGGCATGACCGAAACCTCACCGGTCATTACTTCCACGGTCGTGGATGGCCGAGCAATTCCCGGGAGTGTGGGTTTGCCTATTCCCAGAACCGAGATCAAAATCATGGCGGACTCGGGCGAAGAAGCAGAGCATGGTGATCCCGGTGAAATTTGGGTGCGCGGTCCGGGTGTATTCCGCGGTTATTGGCCGGATCACTCCAATGGCCCAGATTCCAATGGTTGGTTTGGTACGGGTGACATTGGATTACTTGACGAAAGTGGCGCATTGCGATTGGTGGATCGCCGACGCGAATTGATCATCGTGAATGGCTTTAATGTGTTCCCTCGCGAAGTGGAAATTGTCTTAGAAGGAATTGACGGAGTTGCGGAAGCTGCGGTGCTCGGTCGCCAGGATCCCGAAACCGGTGAAGCTGTCACCGCACTTGTGGTGTTGGGATCTGGGTCATCCTTGACCACTGAGGAAATAATTGAATTGGCCGCTCGGTCACTTGCTCGGTTTAAGTGCCCCCAAGAAATTCGAATTGTGGAAAGCCTTCCGCGATCGGCAACCGGCAAAATTGCCAAGGGCCGGTTGCGCGAGGTCTACGAACTCGATCTGTAGCCGACATGGTGGTTGAACTCATTGGGCGGCAAGGGTGCCACCTGTGCGCCGACGCCGAGGACGTCGTGGCCTCCGTGTGCGCTGAGGCGGGCTTGAGCTACACGGTTCTCTCGATAGACGACAACCCAGATCTCGCTGATTTGTATTGGGAGCGGATTCCCGTGCTGTTAATTGATGGTGAAGTCTTTGACTTCTGGCGGGTGAACGAAATACGGCTGCGGGAGAAACTCCTGCCCGCATAATCCGATAAACGGACGAACACGTCCGGTAATATTTGGAATGTTCCCATGTGCATCAATAGAGTACGCGCGTTACATGCTGCATGTTTCATACGTTCCATAAATTTTCCTTAGCCCTATTACCCAATGTCTATCGAGGTACATCAGACCGTGACACTTCCCACCCGCAAATCGGGGTCAATACCGGGCGCCACCGTGGCTCGTCTACCCGTCTATCACCGAGTACTTGCATCTTTGGCCACCGATGGCGTGATCACCGTGTCCAGTGAGGAACTTGCCGCCGCATGTGGTGTGACATCTGCCAAACTTCGTAAGGATCTCTCCCACCTCGGTTCCTATGGCACCCGTGGAGTCGGATACGACGTCACTTTCTTGACCTACCAAATTGCCCGCGAACTAGGAATCACCAAGTCACGTGGATTGGTGATCATTGGCATGGGAAATCTGGGACGCGCACTTGCCTCCTATCGGGCATTTGCTGAACGGGGATTCCATGTTGTTGCAGTCCTTGACCGCGACCCCGAAATCATTGGGACTCAGATCCGTGTGGGTGCCAACACTCTTAGCGTCCTTCCGGTCTCGGAACTTGGTTCTGTAATTGCCGGTTCTGATGCTCAAATCGGTGTGATCACCACGCCTGCTGAAGCAGCTCAGGAGATCGCGGACCACATGGTGGCTGCGGGATTGATCAGCATTTTGAATTTTGCTCCCATGGTGTTGAACGTTCCGGAATCGGTAGAAGTTCGCAAGGTGGATCTTGCCGTGGAACTCCAAATACTCGCATTCCATGAACACCTGCAAAATCAAAAAGATGAACAAGGCATACCGCCCTTACTTAAGGCTGGTATCGCATGAGTGAGTCACCAAAACAGTCCGCAAAAACATCTATAAAGGCAGAAACTGTGAGCACACCCACCAAGAAGGCTCCCTCCTCTAAGGAATCCGCGAGTAAGCCAATTGTCAAGAAGGCTGTCACGGCTGTTCCCAATATCGCGGCCGTAGATGTTCAACCCACCCCGCCGCGCAAGAAGCCCACAATTGGCACCATCGTCTTTGTTGCAACGGGCCCCGGTGACCCGGAACTCTTGACGGTGCGTTCGGTCGCCATGTTGCAAAAGGCCGGTGCGGTGATCGCTGATATTGCCGCGGTCGGTATCGCTGAGGCACATGTCGCTATTGAAAAAATCGTTGTCGCCATTGATGCTGAAGAAAATGCACTTGATCCCGCAGACACTGCCAAGTTGGCGCTTGAGCATGCCCGCGAACACGAACTCGTGGTGCGTCTGGTCGTGGGAGATCCGATTGTGCAAGGCACTTTGGTTCCGGAGATCTCCATCCTTCGTCGATCACACGCTCACTTTGAGATTGTTCCAGGAGTCAGCGAGATCTCTGGCATACCCGCATTCGCTGGATTCAATCTGACAGGCGGCAGGGCTACGGAAGTTCGCATCCTTGATGCACAGGACAGCACCATTCCTTGGGATCAATTGGGTGACCCACGTGCAACACTCGTTTTCCCACAGGGTGGTGACAGCGCCGTCACGATTGCAGACTCGCTCATCAAGGCAGGGCGCGATCCAGAGACGCCGATTGCCATCACTCGTCACGGCAGCACGGTGGACCAACGCACCACGGTGGCAACACTGGGAACAATCGCTGGCGTTCTGAAGTCTGCTAAAGAGACGGGTCCGGGATTTGTTGTTGTCGGTGAAGTAATTGACCAACGTGAAAAGTACAACTGGTTTGAAAAGAAGGAACTTGTTGGTTGGCGAGTACTGATTCCGCGTACCCAAGACAACACCGCGGAAATGATTCGGGTGTTGCGGGCCCATGGTGCTATTCCCAAAGAAGTTGCCACCATCTCGGTTGAGCCTCCGCGCACACCGCAGCAAATGGATCGCGCTGTGAACGGACTTGTTACCGGACGTTACGCATGGGTGGGCTTTACATCCGTTAACGCCGTTCGCTCGATTCGGGAAAAGCTTGAAGAGTATGGCCTAGACGCCCGTTCATTCTCCGGATTGAAGGTCGCAGCAGTCGGTGCGGCGACAGTCGATGCTCTGATCGAGTTTGGTGTCAAACCTGATTTGATTCCAGACGGTGATCAAAACACTGCGGCATTGACCGAAGAGTGGCCGCCTTATGACTCGCTGATGGATCCCATTAACCGAGTGTTCCTACCTCGGGCAGATATCTCCACCGATACCTTGGTAGCTGGTCTTACCGATTTGGGTTGGGAAGTGGAAGACATCACGGCATTCCGTACCGTGCGTGCAGCTCCACCCCCCGCCGAGACCCGCGAGGCAATTAAGACAGGTGGCTTTGACGCTGTTCTGTTTACTTCCAGCAGCACCGTGCGCAACTTGGTGGGAATTGCTGGAAAGCCACATGCAACAACGGTTGTCGCGTGCATTGGACCACAGACGGCAAAAACAGCACTCGAACATGGTTTGCGTGTTGATGTTCTGGCGGAAATTAATACACCGTTAGCACTTGTCGATGCACTCTCTGTCTACGCAGAGAAACTGCGGGATTCATCCTTAGAATCGGGCGAAAGCTCTTGGCGTCCAAGTCGAAAGCGTCCCGTGGCACGGCGCAAAGCAAGTAAGTAGCCCACCGTGGCCAAGAATTCCGATCACACAACCGTTCACCTGCTCCGTCACGGTGAGGTCTACAACCCCGAGGGGGTCCTTTATGGGCGATTGCCGGGTTATGTTCTGAGTGATCTTGGTCACGAAATGGCAGAGCGGGCAGCTGTGGCACTTGCCAATCGCGATATTGCGACCGTGATTTCCTCTCCCATGGAGCGAGCACAACAGACCGCAACACCTATAGCTGGGCGCCACAAACTCGACATTGTCACCGACACCGATCTCATTGAGGCAGACAATGTCTTTGAGGGTAAACGCGTGAGTGTGGGCGATGGCGTTCTGAAACAGCCACAAGCATGGCGGCACCTCTGGAATCCGTTCACACCCTCATGGGGAGAGCCGTACCAGGTGGTGGCCGAGCGCATGCAACGGGCAATTGATACCGCCCGGTTAGGAGCCCCTGGTCGTGAATCTGTTCTGGTCAGTCACCAGTTGCCGATTTGGATTTCTCGACTCAATGCGGAGAATCGCAGGCTGTGGCACGACCCGCGGTCGCGGCAATGCACCCTGGCATCGATTACCTCGTTGACCTATCAAGACGATGACCTCGTGGCCATCACCTACACCGAACCATCAAGGGACCTACTGGAAAAGGCGAGCAAGATCGCTGGCGCTTAACATGGTGGCATGCGCTCATTTCTAGCCCGAATTACGGTATCCGTGGGCGCAGCAGTGCTAGTTCTCAGTGGTTGCTCCTCTGATCCAGCCACCGATGCAGGGTTCGTCTCCGGCGATGGATCCGTCACAATTCTTGATCCGGCGGCCCGCACGCTCGCGCCCGAAGTCAACGGCCTTGACCTAGATGGCAATTCATTGAGCACCGCAGATTTCCCCGGAGACATCATTGTCTTGAACGTATGGGCCTCCTGGTGTGCACCGTGCCGAGCGGAAGCACCAGCCTTAGAAGAAGTTGCCGTTGAATACGCGAATCAAGGTGTGCAACTTATTGGGCTCAACACCCGAGACTCAGAAGCATCGGCCAAAAACTTTATTCAAAATTACGGTGTGAGCTTTCCATCGATAGTCGATACCGATGGTCGATTGCAATTGCTCTTTAATGACACGTTACCTCCGCAGGCAATTCCTTCCACGATCGTGATTGATCGCAATGGGATGGTGGCAGCACGTGCACTCGGTGCCGTCGACGCTTCAACCCTGGGCGGAATCATTGACCAGCTCGCTCAAGAAAGCGCATCAACCAATGGGTGACATCGGCTCCATCATTACGAGTGGGTCACTCCTCTTTGCTCTTCCCATTGCATTCGCCGCCGGGATTGTTGCTTTTCTGAGTCCGTGTGTCCTTCCACTCGCACCCGGATATATCAGCTACATCACCGGGCTCACCGGAGCAGAACTCTCCGAGGGCAAGAAGGGACGAGTACTTGCCGGGAGTTTGCTATTTGTTCTTGGGTTCAGCGTGGTGTTTGTTTCGTATGGAGCATTCTTCGGCGGAATCGGTTCGGTCCTATTGGAATATGCCGACTGGATCAATCGAGTTCTCGGCGTCATTGTGATCATCATGGGTCTGGCGTTCATGGGTGTCATTCCCGGTCTACAGCGCGAGTATCGATTTCATCAAGTACCCAAATGGGGGGTCGCGGGTGCACCACTTCTGGGCGTGGCCTTTGGCATTGGCTGGTCACCGTGCATTGGACCCACACTCACCGCGGTGCAGAGCCTGGCATTCTCCGAAGCAAGTGCGGCCCGAGGCGCACTGCTCTCGCTGGTGTACTCCTTTGGTCTCGGACTGCCATTCATTTTGCTCGCATTGCTCTTTACTCGCGCTGCCGGCGCAATTAAGTTCCTGCGCCGACACAACCTGCTGATCATGCGTATCGGTGGTGCCATGCTGGTCCTTGTGGGCGTACTTCTTGTCACGGGCTGGTGGACAGACTTCACCATTTGGTTGCGCGTGACCCTTCCCGGATTTGAAACGGCTCTGTAATGGCCACCGACACAACGACTAAGCAGGTGCCACTGCCCCCCATGTCTCGTTCCGGGTTTTTCCGCTGGATGTGGCGCCAACTCACCAGCATGAAAACAGCATTGATTCTGCTATTTCTCCTGGCACTGGCCAGTGTTCCCGGATCAGTTCTTCCGCAACGCGGAACCAATCCCATTCTCGTGGATCAATGGTTAACCGACAACCCCACCTGGGGCCCGGTACTTGATTCATTGGGATTCTTTGACGTATTCGCAGCACCATGGTTCGCAGCAATTTATATTTTACTTTTCATCTCTCTGATCGGGTGCGTACTTCCGCGCGTTGGCGTGCACTGGCATGCCATGCGGCAACCACCGCCCCCTGCACCCCGCTATCTCACTCGACTCGGGGGTGAAACAGTTAACGTCACCGATCAATCGGCACTCATTCTCAGTCGTGCAGAAAAGTACTTGCGCAAAGATCGTTGGCGAGTGGTCAGATCAGGCGATGACTGGGTCTCCGCCGAAAAGGGATACCTCCGAGAGACCGGAAACCTTGTTTTCCACTTCTCATTGATTCTGATTCTTTTCGCTGTTGCCTATGGCGGACTCTTTGGCTGGCGAGGCAACGTGATTATTCGCGAAGGAGAAGGGTTCTCCAACACGTTAACTCAATACGATGCCTGGGGTGGTGGTCGTTTGATCTCCCCGGACGCACTTCCAGCATTCTCGTTTGCCCTAGAAGACTTCAATGTGGAATTTTCCCGCGAAGAATCACAACGTGGAGCGCCGCAACTTTTTGAAGCCGATGTTGCGGTGGTGCGCCCCGGTGAAACACAAGCGGTCAACGAACTCATTGAAGTGAATTACCCCATGGCAATTGAGTCTGCCAAAATTTTCCTCGTGGGGCACGGATACGCTCCGATTTTCATCGTTCGCGATTCCACCGGCAATATTGTCTTTGATGACGCTGTTGTATTTCTGCCACAAGATGGCAGCTTTACTTCGACAGGTGTGATCAAGGTCCCTGACTCCACACCGCAGTTGGGATTCCGCGGAATCTTTTTGCCCACCACCGCACTCAGTGAAGAGCGCGGACCATTTTCCTCCTTCCCCGCACCAGATGACCCATCCGTCTTCTTGGGGGCGTGGGAAGGTGATCTCGGACTGGATTCGGGGGTTCCCCAAAGTATTTACACGCTGACCTCAGATGACATGGAACAACTCGGTTTGCGGGCCTTGCGCCCTGGGGAGACCTGGGCCCTCCCTCGTGGGGCTGGTTCCATTGAGTTTATTGGTTTTGAGCGGTGGGCGTCCTTCCAAATTGCATCTGACCCGGGCAAGGAAGTTGCGCTCATTGCGTCAGTTCTTGCCATGATCGGATTGAGCCTGTCGCTCTTTATTCAGCGACGACGCGTATGGGTCAAGGTGCGCCCAGATCTCGAAAGTGGCGGAACTACAGTGGAGGTAGCAGGATTAGCAAAGGCATCCGGCGATGACCCAAAAGAGAATGTTGACGAACTCGTGAAGTACCTGACAGGAGAGACGAAGTGAATTCCATCGACTTGGCGGAAATGAGTAACAACTTCGTCTATGCGAGCATGGTCACCCTCTTTCTTGCCACGATTTTCTTTGCTCTGTCTTATTCTGCTGGCCGAACTCGTGCAGAAACCCGAGCACTGGTGGACTCAGCGGGGGAACCAGTACCCGCTGCAGGTGATTCAGGGTCAGCGACCACGGCGGTAAACCCGGGTTGGCGAATGGGCAATATTGGACTATCGCTGTCCTGGTTGTCGGCGGGACTCCTGCTTATTGGCGTGATCCTGCGAGGAATCTGGGCTGATCGTGCGCCGTGGGGCAATATGTACGAGTACTCGATCACATCTGCACTTGGAATCTTGTTGGTGTATTTGATCTGGTCCACCCAGCGCGATCTTCGCTGGCTTGGGCTTTTTGTCACCATTCCAGCGTTGTTGACCCTGGGGGTGGCCATCACCATCTTGTACACCGAAGCCGCACAACTCGTTCCTGCTTTGAAATCTTACTGGCTGGTAATCCACGTTTTGGCCGCAATCATTTGCGGGGGAGCGTTCACCGTGGCAGCATCAACCGCTGGGCTTTCGTTGATCGCGGATCGCCATTGGATTAAACAATTACCAAGTCGTGAAACACTGGAGAAACTGACTCACCGAATCGTGGCGTTCTCATTCCCACTGTGGACATTCGCGGTTGTCGCAGGCGCAATCTGGGCAGAAAATGCGTGGGGGCGTTATTGGGGCTGGGATCCCAAAGAGACATGGGCCTTTATTACCTGGGTGATTTACGCTGCCTACTTACATGCCCGCTCGACCGCAGGGTGGAAACACCAGAAGGCATCCGTGATCGCGATCATGGGTTGGCTGGCGTTTTTAATCAACTATTTCGGCGTCAATATTTTTGTGAACAGCCTGCACAGTTATGCGGGAGTTTAAAAAATCACGCTGAAAGTGTCAGGGATTTTGTTCCCGGCGTTTGCGCATTTTGTCTGACCATGCGCGCTCTTCCAAGGTGCGAAGAAACTTGGGGTCATCGTCTGGGGCGCGGGGTGCGCGGCGCTTGGATCGAAATCCCGACTCAGGCCACACCCGACCAAAGAACAACCAAAAGATGCCACCAATAATGGGCAAAACAACAGCAATAATCAACCAGACGTATTTGGGCAAGGTGCGTGTACTTGACTGAGGAGTGCGAATCACGTCAATAATCGTGTAAATGTAGAAGGCAATTGCGAGGAGGACCCCACCGACTCGTAAGACCATGTGCACCTCCTTCGACCTGTCTACTACTGCATATCCGACACCCGGTGTGTTGCCGTGTTCGGGAATTGTCCCTCATGTACCGAGGAACCATTGACCTGAGGGTAAACCAATACCCCACGGTGTGCAGGGGTACGGTGCGCTTGTGGAAACCAAAAGAGGCGCGTGGG
This sequence comes from Candidatus Nanopelagicales bacterium, assembly GCA_018402075.1. The sequence continues at coordinate 27,507 of JAGYJP010000006.1, forward strand.
TCATGTACACCGTGTATCGGGTGCTCTTTTTGGTCATTGCCTGGCTCCTGATCCAGATCACCACCCCCCTTCGTGGGGCGTGGGCGGTTGCCCTAGCGATTGTGGTTTCCGCGGTATTCAGCATTCTGCTGCTAGGCCGCCAACGCGATGCCATGAGTGGATCCATGTTCGGCTTTTTCCGCCGAATCAATGAGCGCATTGACGCCGCGGCCGCGAAAGAGGATTACGACGATCTTGTGATCGTCAAAGAGGATTACGACGATCTTGTGATCGTCAAAGAGGATTACGACGATCCGGTGATCGTCAAAGAGGATTACGACGATCCGGTGATCGTCGAAGAGGTAGAACTCCCGTCAGATCGAACCGTTGCCCAGGCCAAGGCCCAAGCCGAAAGTGATTCCGTAGAACAACAGGAGAATCCCGGTCGACTTGAGGACCGGAATTAGTGCGGGTCCTTTGGCTCCCTGGGCCACCACTCGAATGGGCTGAATGGCCAGGGGTAAGGAAAGAAACGCCAAAAGGCTAAACGGTGTGGAAATCACCGCCGTGATGACCGGGACCAGAAACCCAATTGCCACGGTTGCATAAAAGAGTGTGCGGGTTTTCGAATCACCTAAACGCACAGCAAGTGTTTTTTTGTCGTGTTCGGTATCCCCTGGAAGATCGCGCAGGTTGTTAGCAATCAAAATCGAGCAGGCAAGTGCGCCCACACCGACACCCGCCCAGAGTGACACCACGCTGAGTTGCAAGGTCTGGACATATGCGGTGCCCATAACCGGCACCACACCGAAGAAGATAAACACAAACACTTCACCGAGACCGGCATAGCCGTAGGGTCGCGAACCGCCTGTGTAAAACCAGGCTGCTGCAACACTGGCCGCACCCACGGCAAAAAGCCACCACTGTTCAGTGAGGAACACCAATACGGTGCCTGCCACCATGGCGATTGCGAAAAAAGTGAAAGCAGCTCGCTTGACCGCTTGAGGTGGGGCAAGACCTTGACCCACCAAACGAACGGGACCCACCCGGACGCGATCCGTGCCACGAATGCCGTCGCTATAGTCATTGGAGTAGTTCACGCCAATTTGCAGCGCCACGGCCACGATCAGAGCAAGAAGGCTGCGCCCTGCATTAAATGCTCCGGCCCCGAGTGCAATTCCTATACCGACTGCAACAGGCGCAAATGCTGCCGGCAGAGTGCGTGGGCGTGCACCTTCAATCCATTCCGCTGTCGTAGCCACGCATTAACCGTAGGGGTTGGGGTGAGCCATGGTCTGTATCTGTTGGCGATCGGGCTTCCCATTGGGCAAATACGGCAGTGAATCAACAATCATGAAACGAGGAACTGCAACATTGCCTAATCGCTGCGAGATATCTGCCCGAAGTTCATCTTCGAATCGGAGATCGGCACCCGTTGGTACAACCACAGCGGTCAGATCGGGTAACACGAAACTATCTTGCACCAGAGGGTGGGCATCGATAATCTCTTTAATGGCGTGAACAGAAATGTTGACACCATTAATGATGACAATGTCATCGGTTCTACCACTGATATGAAGAGTCCCGGTGTTATCCAATTCACCAAGATCTTGGGTGGTGAAGCCACCGCGAAATAGTTCGTCATTCAATGCGGACCCTGATGGCCGGTAACCCGTCGCAATGACTTTTCCCGTAATCGATATCACGCCCGTAATCGAATCAATATCAATGGCAACCCCAGGTGCTGGAACCCCATTAAAGACACAGCCGCCACTTGTTTCGGTCATGCCATAAGTGAATGCAATTGCGATTCCCTGATCACGTGCGTGGATCTGATCGCTCAGCGAGGTGGCAGAACCACCGACCAACACGGCTGCGAAGCGGGACAGTGCTTGGGTCCCTTCCTCGGTGGATAAAAGTCGACGAAGTTGTGCGGGAACCAAAGAGATCATGGCTGGTGAATCTCCACAGTTGCGTAGCGCATCAGTTACTTCCTCGGCGCTAAATGTTCCTGCGCCCGCAACACTCTCCAGCGCAACCGGTGGTGCTCCCGCGGCAATCGAGCGAACAAGAACGTTGAAGCCGCCGACAGATGTCACCGGCAAGGCGGCGACCCACCGCGGTGATGCATCGAGTTGAAGGCCCACAACGGAGCCCGAGTTAATGAATTCATTGAGGGCACCAAGTTGATCCGCGGTGAACTCAACGCCGCGCGGATTTCCGGTGGAACCGGATGTACTGAGTGCGACGATTGTATGTGGCCGAGTGGGTAGCGCGGGATTGATCGCGGCACGAATACTGTTCACCAAGGCGGTGGGAAAGTGTTTGCTGACCGCAGGGATTGGAGCGAGCGCACTGCCTGTCTCCAACGCCCGGACCAGTTGGTCATGCACGGCCAGAACACCGTCTGCACCAGGTGTGACCTCAACAACAGCGAGGTGATTCTGACCGGTGTTCATTGGGCGAGACTAGGAGATGCGGGTAATCTCGAGCCATGGACACTCGAAAACTCTATGAACTTCCACCGGTCGCGGCTCCCGGCTCACCTGCCCTCCGGGATCCAAGCCACTCCTCCATCATTCCCGCATGTGAGTGGAAATCAGTGGGTGAGTTCAACGATATTTCTTATGAGTTAGGCACCGGCACCGGTGAGGGCATTGCCAAAATCACAATTCGGCGTCCTGAGAAGAGAAACGCTTTTCGTCCCCAAACACTCTTTGAGTTAAGCGATGCATTTAATGCTGCCCGAGACGATGACACGGTCGGAGTCATCATTCTCACCGGACAGGGGGACTTGGCCTTCTGCTCCGGTGGCGATCAGGTAATTCGTGGCAATGATGGCTATATCGGCGATGACTCAGTTGCGCATAAAGGTATTGGTCGCCTGAACGTTCTTGATCTCCAAATTCAAATTCGGCGCCTGCCTAAACCGGTCATCGCCATGGTGGCTGGCTATGCCATTGGAGGTGGACACGTTCTTCATGTGGTCTGCGATATGACAATCGCTGCTGACAACGCACGCTTTGGCCAAACAGGTCCACGGGTGGGTTCATTCGATGGCGGTTTCGGTTCCGGATTGCTCGCTCGCACCATTGGGCAGAAGCGCTCACGCGAAGTGTGGTACACCTGCAATCAATACGGTGCCGAGCAGGCGTATGACTGGGGGCTGGTCAACGAAGTTGTGCCCCTTCCTGATTTGGAAATAGCAACATGTGACATCGCTAATCAAATGCTGACCATGTCGCCACTTGCCCTGCGCATGCTCAAGGCCTCACATAATGCGGTCGACGATGGCCTTGCCGGTGTTCAGCAACTCGCGGGTGACTCAACCCTGTTGTTCTACATGACCGAGGAAGCTCAAGAAGGCCGCGACGCGTACAAAGAAAAGCGGAAGCCTGATTTCTCGCGTTTCCCCAAACGTCCGTAGCACACTGTGCTCAGCTCACTCGGCGAAAAGTTGTGGTCCAACGGTCATTGCTTTGGTGTGGAACTGCAGCACACGTTCAGGGGAGTCACCTCTCGAGCAGGTGTCCTGTTTCCGGGACCTGCCGGCTGGGGTGAATTTAGTCCATTCGCCGACTACTCCGATCAACGTGCAGCCCTGTGGTTGCAGGCTGCCATTGAAGCGGCGTGCTTGCCTGTCGTAGAACCGTTGGGTGCACAGATCCCCGTCAACGCGATCATCGGTGACCATGAAGATGTCCGTGCTGCTACGCGCAGGGCCATCGAAGAATTTGGTTGCACAACAATCAAGGTAAAACTTGGAAGTGATCTTGTGAGCAGTTGTGAAAAACTAGATGCGATTGTGTCAGCGGCTGGCGAGCAACCTGGACTTGTCCATCCAATATCCATTCGAGCCGATGTCAATGGGCGCTGGACATTAGAGCAAGCAATCACAGCATGTAAGGAATTGGAGAACTACCCGATCGAGTACTTAGAGCAACCTTGTTCAGATACAGACAGTCTGCGGCAGCTGCGCCGGCAAGTGAATATCCCCATTGCGGTAGATGAATCCATTCGAGTTGATCGACATACTTCTGTTCAGGAGTTTGCCGACATTGCCATTGTGAAAGTTTCGCCGTTAGGTGGACTTCGTGCCACCTATGCCATCGCTGAAAGTGTTGGCGTTCCGGTTCGAATAAGTGGGGCGCTTGAGACATCGGTGGGGTTATTCCCCTCACTACTTGCCGCGTGGCAATTAGCCCCAGATTGCGCAGCAGGGCTAGGAACGGGTGCGCTCTTTGCCACTGATCTGGTGTATCCCATCACGGTGCCGCACGAGGGTGTCCTGCCGGTGCTCCGGCGTGAGCCGGATCAGGAGTTGTTGAACGCCCGGGGCTTATCTGCGCAGGAACGCGAACATTGGCACCAGCGATTCGCTGCCGCCTTTACCCACCTGCCCCAGGAGAGTATTGAACTTCTCCGCGACACCCTCTAGTGATGGTCCCTAGAAGGAGTCAAGCAGGTGTGCAAGGCTGAGCCCCATGGAAGCGTCGACCGCACAGGCAATCGTCATGGTGGACGAACTTGTTCGCTGTGGTGTCACCGATGTTGTTCTGGCTCCAGGATCTCGTTCGGCCCCCCTCGCACTGGAGGTTGCCGCCGCCTGTGAGCGCCTCGACCTTCGGTTACATGTGCGCATTGACGAACGTGTTGCCGGATTTGTAGCCCTGGGTATTGGTAAAGCCACGGGAGTACCTGCAGCCGTCATAACGACCTCCGGTACGGCGGTAGCCAATCTGATGCCCGCCGTCATTGAAGCGGATTTGGCATTTGTTCCGCTGCTGCTTCTGACCGCTGATCGTCCACCCGTGTTGCGCGGAGTCGGTGCAAATCAAACAATTGATCAGATCAATATTTTCGGTGGGTACGTACGTGACTTTGTTGACATGTCTGTCGCGGCACCGGTGGAGGGTCAGGTGTCGTATTGGCGAAGTGTGGTTGCACGTGCTGTGTCGATCTCCACTGATTCCATGCAACCAGGCCCCGTGCACATCAATGTGCCATTTTCCATGCCGTTGGTCAGTGAGGGTGGTGAATGGATCGAAAGCCTGGCTGGGCGGCCCGATGGTCGACCGTGGGTTGCTGATGCCCGATTGATGGCTGGCATGAGCACACCCATTGACGAACTCATGTCATTTCTTGACGAGGAATCGGTTGTTCCCGCGCGCGGTGTGATTGTTGTTGGCGACCACAATGACCCTGATGCCATGGACTTGGTAGATGAACTCAGTGACACAACCGGTTGGCCAATCATTGCCGAACCAAGTGCCAATATGGGAGCTGCCGGCTTGATCCTGTCCCACGGTTCACTTCTTGTGGCCAATCAAGAGTTTCGTGAAACCCATGTTCCTGAATTAGTACTCACCGTGGGAAATATTGGGTTATCTCGATCGGTACTCGCACTCATTCAATCAGCACAATTTCACATTGCGGTGGATCCACACACGCATTTCGCTGATCCCACTCGATCAGCCGATCTTGTGTTGTCAGCCGTGCCACTGCCACCAGAAGAATGTGAAGTGGAACCCGAGTGGTTAGAAGCGTGGCAACGAGCCGATGTTCTGGCCGCAGCTGCCGTGGAGACTGTGCTCCCGAAAGATGAACTCACCGGCATGCAGGTCGCTCGGATTGTGACCCGCATGGTGCCAGAAGCAGGAACACTATTTTTGGGTGCATCCTCCGCGGTTCGTCATGTTGCGTCTTTCGCTCTTAACAGTGTCACCGACGCCATGGTGATGGGAAACCGTGGAACATCAGGTATTGACGGGTGCATGTCTACCGCCTACGGAGTTGCCATTGCCGCACAAGCCCAAGACGATGGCGCGGTCATTGCCCTTGTGGGAGACCAAACATTCCTCTACGACAGCAATGCGTTACTCGTACCACCAACAGAGCAGTCGGTGAACTTAGTTGTTGTTGTCCTCGACAACAATGGTGGGGGAATTTTTTCCACACTTGAACAGGGTAATCCCGCATATGCCAAGTACTTCGATCAAGTCTTTGGTGTACCCCTCGATATTGATCCGCAGGCGGTGAGCACTGCCATGCGAGTTAAGTCCGTGACGGTGAAATCCGAGGATGAACTCGCTGAGGCGCTCGACCATGCATTGGAAGAACGCGATGGCGGGGGAGTGCGCGTGATTGTGGCGCACATGTGTTCCCGTGAAACCGAAGCTGCGATTTTGACGACCATTGGCGAAGCGGTGCACGAGGCTGCGACCGGGAGCTGATCCGCCGTGGCGAGCAGTGCTAGCGAGACCAAGATCCTGCAGGCTGCTGCTGATCTATACCTTGCACTGGGTGTACTGAATGTTTCGCGTCGCGACATTGTGGAGCAATCTGGAATGAGCGCACGCACGGTGAACTCCGTTGCACACACTCGCTCAGAGTTTTTGCGCAGGGTGGTCCAACAACTTCCGTATTCGCCAGTGACAGAAAAGATCGCTAAGGAATTTGATAACCCGGATAGTCCCGCCCTCGAGTTGCTCATGACCGCATCCAGGGATATTTGGGGAGACCCTGCAAGTGCATGGGATCCACGAGAGTTACAGGCACTTGCAGGGGCGCAGTTCGATGAAAAAATGGTGGAAATTCTCGCCGAAAGAATTCAGCATCGCTGGGGTGCATCACGAGCATTGGTGGAACGACTCAAGGAAGCAGGTGCCATTGATCCAACCATGAGTGTGGATGCAATTGTTTTGCACCTCATTGCGGTTGGCATTGGAATTTCACTGCTCACCCCGGTACTGAATGTCAGCGTAGATCCACAGGCGTGGACCGCCCTCAGCGCTCGCCTCCTTGAATCTTTGGCCGCGATTGATCCGCAACTTCCTCAGCCGGGTGATCAAACAAATTACTGGCGGGTGCGTACAACCATTCCGGCAAACCCGACAGCCACCGCCCGTCTTCTTCGTGTGCTGTCCCTACTCGACACAGCAATTGTGTACATGACCGTGGTTGACCTCACAGACGAGGAACAGCAGGTGGACGCCATTGTGAAAGCACCCATATCCCTTGCTCGTTCAACTCTCGCCCAAGCTGTGGACTCGGTGGGACGTGAAGTAATTGTTGTTCACGGGAGTGAAAGTGATGCCAGCGATATTGCGAGTCGAGTATTGCGATTGAGTAGCAACCTTGTGCAATGGCCAGAACAGGCACCGCAGGCTGCGGCAGATCTTGTGCTCGCTCGATCATGGGAAGTGATGGATGCAACAACCGGGCCAAACGCCTCGGAGCACGTTCTGCGTTTGCAGTGGACCGTGGACCGCCACGTGGTTCTTCGGCGTGATCAAGCACCGTTTACTCGAGTGGAGTATGAAAGAGCGTCAGCGTTACTGGAATTAGTGGAGGCAATTACAACCGTGAGGGACTTGCCCACCACATATGGCTGGGCTGAAGAACTCAGTGACGACACCAGTGTGTGGGTGCGGCTGGCTCGCCCTGAAGATACGCGGGCTGTCGAGGACCTACATCGCCGCTCATCTGAGCAGTCCATTTACCAGAGATACTTCACACCTAAGAACACCTGGCGGGAAGAGAACCTTCGCAAAGTCAGCGGTGGTCACCGTGGCGCAACACTTGTTGTCACTGATCGCGCACAACAAGTCATTGCGCTGTGCAATATTTTTCCCGAATCAGAGGAGAACACCGACTCCGGTGAGATCGCCATTTTGGTAGATGACTCCTGGCATCGGCGTGGGCTCGGCTCCATTCTGATTAACCACAGTGAAGAAATCGGGGAGCGCCTTGGATTTAAGCGCTTAGTCGCTTATGTGCTTACAAACAATGTAGCAATGCAGGGCTTGTTGCGCTCACATGATTGGACGCTTTTCCCATCGGCTGAATTTGGCCCAGCAATTAATGCATTTGAAAAAAAGGTTTAACTCAACGTCAGAGAATCACGAATGGGTGCAAGTTTGGCGACCGACTCTGCCAGTTCCATTTCAGGATCGGAACCGGCAACTATCCCGCAACCGGCAAATGAACGAATAGTTTGTTCATCAGTGTTAATTTCGGCGCACCTCAATGCAATACCGAACTCACCGTCTCCGTGGTGGTCAAACCAGCCCACCGGCCCGGCGTAGCGCTTGCGGCTCATTCCTTCGAGCTCCGCGATCATGGACTTCGCGCGTTCGGTAGGGGTTCCGCACACCGCTGCCGTGGGATGCAAGGAGGCGACCAGGGCGAGGATGGGTGCGTTGATTGCCAACTGTCCGGTGACATCTGTGGCCAGGTGTTGCACATTGGAAAGTTCCAGAACCTGTGGACTATCCGGAACTTCAAGGTCTGTGCAATGGGCAGCGAGTGCGCGAGCAACGGAGTGAACAGCATAGGCATGCTCATTCAAGTCTTTGTCACTCTTGAGCAGGGCAGTTGCCAACTCCGAGTCCGTCGAGGTGGTTCCTTGTCGGCGGACGGTACCTGCGAGTACTCGACTCACGACAAGTTCGCCCGTCCGGCGCACCAACAGTTCAGGTGTCGCCCCGAAAAGATTCTGCACAACAAATGTCCAGCAGGTGGGATACGCGGCTGCCAGTTTGTTGATCAAGTACCGAACATCAAGAGTTCCTTCGACGTGCGCCACCAGATCGCGGGCGAGTACCACCTTGTCGAGTTCGCCAGCGTGGATTCTGTCCACAGCCTGGGACACTGTTTTTTCCCAATCTTGTGGAGACAGGCTTCCTTCCGACCAGGTGACGTTGCTTGGAGCAACAGGAAGTGGCTGGGTGGTTACCACGGGTGTTTCCACTCCCACACTGGTGACCCACGACTGTCCGCCTTTGGTGCCCACGACATATCGAGGGATCACGATTTCTGAAAGTTCATTGAGATCGAATGCAAATGATGCAAAGGCGACGGCACCGGTACCGGGCATATCCACGCTGTCTTCGATATTGGCTTCGGCGAGCATTCGGTTCCACCAGCGTTGCGCACGGGAAAAAGTTTCATCGCCGCGTACTTGCAAATTGGCGGCTACACCCCACCCCACCATTCCTTCGCCGCGACGGATCCAAGCAACCGGATCTTGTGCAGGGAGGACATCGAGCAAGTTGACCGGGCCCCCGGTCTCTGACTCCAATGAAGTCGTGCGAAAGGTGAGTTTGGGTTGATCTGCTGTTGGCACCTCCCAAGAGTAGAGGCAAGGACGTCGGTCAACCACTTGAGCGGATTTCTGACAGACTAAGTGCGTGGCACGAGCGAATCTAGACAAGAATCCCGCCGATGTTGCTGCCATGTTTGACACCGTTGCGGAAAAATATGACATCACCAATGACATTTTGGCTGTGGGCCAAACCCGCAGGTGGCGCGCTGCCGTGCGCAAAGCACTGAATCTGTCCCCTGGCGATGTTGTTCTTGATATCGCCGCAGGTACCGGAACGTCTTCTGCTGCGTTCTCCGCAACAGGCGCAATCGTTATACCGGCAGACTTTTCCCTCGGAATGCTCCAAGTGGGGCAACGCCGGAATCCAGGATTGTCATTTGTTGCCGCAGATGCCCTGGCCCTGCCCTTTGCTGATAACAGTTTTGATGCCGTCACCATTTCCTTCGGATTGCGCAATGTGGCCGACCGGGAACAGGCGCTGCGCGAATTTCTCCGGGTGACCAGGCCGGGCGGCTCCCTGGTGGTGTGCGAGTTCTCCCACCCCACCTTTGCGCCCTTTCGCACCGCGTACACCGAATACCTGATGGCCGCCTTACCGTTTCTGGCGGACCGGGTGGCATCAAATCCGGAGGCCTACCGGTACCTTGCCGAGTCCATTCGGGCTTGGCCCACGCAATCGGAGTTGGCCCAGGACATGACGAACGCGGGGTGGGAGAGAGTTCGGTGGCGCAATTTCACCGGCGGCATTGTGGCAATCCACCGGGGTTTCGCCTCATAGAAACGACCACTATGCTTGGAGTGGTCGTGAAGTTTTTCACAAGCGCACAAGTAACAGAACCCAAGCACATTTCAGTACAAGGTCACGTCTGCAGGCACCTGATCGGAGAGGGCACGAGTGAACGTTTACACACCGATCCTGGTGCTGGGAATTCTCGCATTCGGATTCGCTGTTTTTTCGATCGTGATCGCATCGCTCACGGGTCCAAAGCGCTACAACAGAGCAAAATACGCAGCGTACGAATGTGGAATCGAACCAACACCCCAACCAATGGGAGGCGGCCGATTCCCGGTGAAGTATTACCTCACCGCCATGATGTTCATCATTTTTGATATTGAACTTGTGTTTTTGTACCCCTGGGCTGTGTCAGCCGATGCACTCGGTGCATTTGGATTCATTGCCATGGCATTGTTCTTGATCAACCTCGCGATTCCATATTTGTATGAATGGCGTCGCGGTGGTTTGGAATGGGATTGATGGGAATGGGACCGATGGGAATGGGATTGACATGCCAAAAACTGTAGGAGGAGTAACTCATGGGTCTTGAAGAAAAACTTCCGTCAGGAATTTTGCTTACCACCGTGGAGCAGGTTGCCGGCTACGCTCGCAAAGGCTCACTGTGGCCGGCCACATTTGGTCTGGCCTGCTGTGCCATTGAAATGATGGCCACCGGTGGTCCTCGTTATGACATTGCGCGCTTTGGCATGGAAGTTTTTCGCGCATCGCCCCGACAAGCTGATCTCATGATCGTTGCCGGTCGAGTAAGTCAAAAAATGGCACCCGTACTTCGCCAGATCTACGATCAAATGCCTAACCCCAAGTGGGTGCTCGCCATGGGCGTGTGTTCTTCCAGCGGTGGAATGTTCAATAACTACGCAATCGTTCAGGGTGTTGACCACGTTGTTCCCGTTGATATCTACCTTCCGGGGTGTCCACCGCGGCCCGAGATGCTCATTGACGCGATCTTGAAAATTCACGACCAAATCCAGGACATGAAACTCGGTGTCAACCGCAAGAACCAAATCATTGCGCAGGAACAAATCGCTCTCACCGCACCCACAACCCTCGAGATGAAGGGACTCATGCGGTGAACGAATCAACACCCGTTGTTCCTGACGGTGTTCGGGAGATCGACATTGTCGGCGTGCGCAAAGGTGCATTCGGAACAACCGGATCAGGAGACACAAGCGGTTTCGGCGGACTCGTGTCACCGATTGTCATGCCCACAGGTTCCAATCCACCATTTGGTGGGTGGTTTGACGAAGTAGCTGAAGAAATTGCATTGTCCCTCGCTGACGCCGGAGTTACGGGCGCCGTCGAGAAAATTGTTGTGGACCGCGGTGAAATCACTTTCTTTGTCAACAAAGAAGACATTGTGGCTTTCATGACCGAGTGCCGCGATGAACCCGCCCTCCGTTTCGAAATGTGCATGAGCGTCAGTGGTGTTGACTTCCCACATGACGACGGTCGCGAACTTCATGTGGTCTACTCACTTCTTTCCATCACGCACAACCGTCGGATTCGTGTTGAGGTGACCACACCGGATTCAGATCGTCATATCCCTTCCATTGTTGCCATCTATCCCTCGGCTGATTGGCACGAACGCGAAACCTGGGATTTCTTCGGCGTTATTTTCGATGGTCACCCCGCACTTACCCGCATTCAAATGCCGGACGACTGGGTAGGCCACCCGCAGCGCAAGGATTACCCACTCGGTGGAATTCCGGTGGAGTACAAAGGTGGCAGCATTCCCGCGCCGGATAACCGGAGGTCGTACAACTAATGTCCACCACAGAGTCCGCAGATATTTTCGCCGGCAGTTACGACACTGTCGAAGGCACCGTGTACAACCTCGGTGGCGGTGGCGACTGGGAAACAATCAGTGCCGCACCCGAAGGCGAAACCGAAAAAATTGTGGTGAACATGGGGCCACAGCACCCATCCACGCACGGCGTACTTCGACTCGTTCTGGACCTTGAAGGCGAGACCGTCACCGAAATTCGCTGCGGTATCGGTTTCCTTCACACCGGAATCGAAAAGAACATGGAGTACCGCACGTGGGTTCAGGGCGTCACCTATGTAACCCGCATGGATTACCTCTCACCAATGTTCAACGAAGCTGCCTACTGCCTTTCGGTGGAGCGGTTACTGGGAATCGAAAATCAAATACCGGAGCGCGCCAACGTCATTCGCGTCATGATGATGGAACTTAATCGCGTGTCCTCGCATCTAGTTGCGCTCGCAACCGGTGGCATGGAGCTCGGTGCGCTCACCGCCATGATCTTCGGATTCCGTGAGCGTGAATTAGTTCTGGACATCTTTGAGATGGTCTCGGGGCTCCGCATGAACAGTGCGTATATCCGCCCGGGTGGTGTGGCACAAGACCTTCCCGCAGGTGCAGAAGAAAAGATTCGTGAAACAGTGATCCTGCTGCGCAAGCGGCTCAAAGACACAGCTGATCTTTTAGTGGACAACACAATCTGGATGGGCCGCACGGTAGGCGTGGGTTATCTCGACCTCACCGGCTGCATGGCTCTCGGTGTGACTGGTCCCGTGCTTCGTTCCACCGGTCTTCCGCACGATCTTCGTAAGAGTGCCCCGTACTGCGGCTATGAAACCTATGACTTTGAAGTGGCCACCCAAACAACCTCCGATGCCTATGGACGTTTCCTCATCCGTATTGAAGAAATGAAGCAGTCACTCAACATTGTTGATCAATGTCTTGATCGCCTTAAGCCGGGACCGGTCATGGTTGCTGACAAGAAAATCGCGTGGCCATCTCAGTTGTCCGTCGGTGCCGATGGCCAAGGTAATTCCACCGAACATATTAAGCACATCATGAGTGAATCAATGGAAGCATTGATTCATCACTTCAAGCTTGTCACCGAAGGCTTCAGCGTTCCTCCCGGTCAGGCCTACGTCCCCATTGAATCGCCCCGCGGTGAATTGGGTGCTCATGTGGTCAGCACCGGGGGGACGCGTCCCTACCGCGTGCACTTTCGCGATCCGTCCTTTAACAACTTGCAGGCTGTGGCTGCCATGAGCGAAGGCTCCATGATCGCCGATGTCATTGCCGCCGTTGCCAGCATTGATCCGGTCATGGGCGGAGTTGATCGTTAAATGAAAGTGAGTACACAATGATCACCGACTCAATGCGCGCGGAAATGCGTGAACTTGCTGACCGCTACCCGAACTCACGGTCAGCGCTTTTACCCATGCTGCACTTGGTGCAAAGCGCCGATGATCAAGTGACTCTCGAAGGTATTGCCGCTTGCGCTGAGATCCTCGGAATCACCGAGGCTGAAGTCACCGCTGTTGCAACCTTCTACACGATGTACAAATTCAGTCCGGTCGGGAAGCACCATATTGGAGTGTGTATTAACACCTTGTGTGGTCTCCTCGGTGGCGACGCCGTTTACGACAAGGTCGCTGAACGTCTGGGCGCCACCCACAACGGTCCTTCTGCCGATGGAAATTTCTGGTTGGAGCGCATTGAATGTCAGGCCGCCTGCACCCACGCTCCGGTCATGACCGTGGACTGGGAATTCATGGACGATGTCACTCCACAGTCAGCCGTCGACATCATTGACCGCCTCGCGACGGGTGAAGAAGTCTGGTCCACACGCGGCCCAAAGATTCGCGACTTCCAGGCAACCGAGCGCACCCTTGGGTTGGCCTCTGATGACTTAGCCACCGAAGGTAACTGTGTCGACGAAAAAATGTTGGCGGGACTGATGGTTGCCCGCAATCAAAGCCACGGCCAGATGGGATCGGATAAACCATGAAACTCACGCCCGTTATTACTGAGTTTTGGGATGACCCCAAGCTCTACACCCTTGACGGATACCGCAGCCATGGCGGCTACCAAGCATTGGCCAAAGCACTCAAGGCAGATCCTGATTCCATCATCACCACTGTCAAGGACTCGGGTTTACGGGGGCGCGGTGGTGCCGGTTTCCCCACCGGATTGAAGTGGTCATTTGTGCCACAAAACGACGGCAAACCGCATTACCTGGTCGTGAATGCGGACGAATCCGAACCCGGTGCATGCAAAGACATTCCAATCATGATGGCCAACCCACATGCCTTGGTCGAGGGCGTGATCATTACTTCTTATGCCATCAGGGCCAATCACGCATTTATTTATATTCGCGGTGAAGTCCCAGAAGCTGTCCGCAAGGTGGCTTATGCAGTTGCCCAAGCACGCGAAGCTGGATTGATTGGCAAGAACATTCAGGGTTCTGGATTCGATCTTGAAGTTACCGTGCACGCTGGTGCGGGCGCCTATATTTGCGGTGAAGAAACTGCACTACTTGATTCACTGGAGGGTTACCGCGGCCAGCCGCGACTCAAGCCACCTTTCCCGGCCGTTGCAGGTTTGTATGCGTCTCCCACCGTGATCAACAATGTGGAGACTATTGCCAATATTCCTTATATTGTCGATCGCGGCGTGGAGTGGTTCCGTCAATTCGGTACTGAAAAATCACCAGGGTTCAAAGTTTTCGCGGTATCTGGTCACGTGAAGCGTCCGGGTATTTATGAAGCACCACTGGGAATCACCATGCGTGAACTTCTGGACTACGCCGGAGGCATGCGCGACGGCAGCGAAGTCAAGTTTTGGATCCCCGGTGGATCAAGTGTTCCCATGTTGACAGCAGAGCACCTTGATCTTCCGTTGACCTACGAATCCATGACCGACGCCGGAACCATGTTGGGAACAGGTACACCCATGGTGTTTGACCAAACAGTGTCCGTCGTCAAAGCCGTGACACGTTGGTTGGAGTTTTATAAGCACGAATCATGTGGCAAATGCACGCCCTGTCGTGAAGGTACCTACTGGATCACCGGTGTCCTGGAGAAGTTTGAACATGGCCATGGCACCGTCGGCGAAATGGAAACCCTGAACACGCTGTGCGGGCAAATTTCGGGTCGCTCCTTCTGCGCACTCGGCGATGCCGCTGCAACCCCGTATCCAGGCGCCATGAAGTACTTTGCCGACGAATTCACCGCGGCCACACATACATCTGCCGACGAACAATTCGACCCGGTGAAGTCGTATGTCTTTCCCAGCGCCGTGACAACGGGAGCGTCAGCCTGATGACAATCACCAATGATCCACAGACCAGCAATTCGGGTGTCGCCCCGGCACAGGATCTGGTCAATATTGTCATTGATGGTGTTGAGATGGCAGTGCCTAAAGGCACCCTTGTTATTCGCGCTGCGGAGCAAATTGGGATTGAAATCCCCAGGTTCTGTGATCACCCATTGCTCACTCCGGTAGCTGCATGCCGTGCCTGCCTTATTGAAATCGATGGGGTTCCCAAGCCACAACCGGCATGTGCGCAAACAGTCTCCGATGGCATGAATATCAAGACCCAGCATTCATCCGAAATTGCACGCGTTGCCCAAGAAGGTGTCATGGAATTCCTTCTGGTCAACCATCCCCTTGATTGCCCTATCTGCGATAAGGGGGGTGAATGCCCACTACAGAACCAAGCCATGAGCGTCGGTCGTCCTGAGTCTCGCTTTGAAGGTGAGAAGCGCACCTTCCCCAAACCCATTAACGTCAATGCCCAGATCCTCCTTGACCGAGAGCGCTGTGTCTCTTGTGCTCGCTGCACCCGCTTCGCCGATGAAATAGCCGGTGACCCGTCATTGGAGTTACTGGAGCGCGGTGCTCAACAACAGGTCGGAACCGCTGACGATCAACCATTTGATTCTTATTACTCGGGCAACACCGTGCAGATTTGTCCGGTCGGTGCCCTCACAAGTGCTTCCTATCGATTCCGGTCGCGTCCCTTTGATTTGGTCTCAGTGCCCACCACCTGTGAGCACTGCGCATCAGGGTGTTCACTGCGCACCGATTACCGCCGCGGAGTCGTTACTCGCCGGTTGGCATGGGATGACCCCGAAGTAAATCAAGAGTGGAATTGCGACAAAGGGCGCTTCGCATTTGCTTATCTGCGCTCAGGCCGCATTGAACTGCCACTTGTTCGTGAAAATGGTGAACTGCGTCCGGCCTCCTGGCCGGAGGCAATGTCTATTGCCGCCGAAGGCTTGGCACATGCGAGTTCAGGATCAGGTTCACGTGCGGGTGTTCTTATTGGTGGTCGTTCCACCCTTGAAGACTCATATGCCTACTCAAAGTTTGCCCGTACGGTTTTGTCAACAGACAATATTGACTTCCGTGCTCGGGCAGCCAGTGCTGAAGAAGCACAGTTCCTTGCCAGCAATATTGCCGGTCGCACCTTGACAACCACCTATCGCAATCTCGATTCAGCAAGCAACGTTCTCATGGTCGCTTTCGAGCCCGAAGACGAATCACCCATTGTTCTGCTTCGCCTTCGTGCAGCGGTCAAGAATGGAACCCGGGTGCACACAATCGCACCGACCTATTCACTGGGAAGCCACAAACTCGATGCACACTGGATTCAATGCGCACCCGGCGCCGAGGCGACTGCAATCGGATCACTCGATGCAGATCTGCGCACCGCCCTGAGTCAACCGGGTGCGGTGGTTCTTGTCGGTGAACGTGCAGCGTCCATCCCTGGCGCACTTAGCGCCGTCAGTGCACTCGTTGCCAGTACAGGTGCCCACCTCGGGTGGATTCCGCGCCGCGCAGGTGAACGTGGTGCACTTGAAGCTGGAGCAATTGCCGGGCTGCTGCCATCTGGCCGTCCCATCACCGATCCCGAAGCTCGTACACAAGTTGCGAAAGTTTGGAACGTTGATCCGCAGTCCCTGCCGCAGACAGGTATCAGCGGAGCAGAATTAATCTCCGCGATTGCCAACAAGAAGATTTTGGCCATTGTGACCGGGGGAGTACAAGCTGCTGATCTTCCCGAGGGTGCAGAACTCCTCGCGGCACTTGATTCGGCTGAATTCGTAGTTGCCCTTGAAACCCACCACTCAGAAATAACCCAACGAGCCGATGTCGTCTTCCCCGTTGCGGTAGTGACGGAGAAAGCCGGAACCTTCATGGATTGGGAGGGCCGCGCCAAGCCATTCGCCGAGGCCCTGCGCGATGCACTCACGCTTTCGGATGCAGGCGTCCTCGCCATGTTGGCAAGTGCATCAGGACACACCTGGACCGGCGATACCCGCGCCCTGCGCTCCGAATTCGCCCAACTGTCCAGCTGGCAAGGTGCTCACCCCGCTGCACCATCGGTTGCACCTGCAGCCGCAGACAATCAATCTGGATTCACATTGGCCACCTGGCGCCAACTTCTTGACTCTGGACTCATGCAGGAAGGCGAACCACATTTGGCCGCGACAGCTCGACCAAGTGTCGTGCGTATCTGTGCAACAGACTCTGCGGCACTGGGATCACCGGCCGCACTCACCGTGAGCGGCCCCAAGGGCAGCGTTACTCTTCCCACCGAAGTGGCCGAGGTAGTACAGGGCACGGTGTGGCTGCCCATGAACTCACCTGACTCACATATATATGAGCAACTAGGTTGTGGCTACGGTGACTCGGTGAATGTCACCGCGGCTGCCACCAGCGTCCTCACCACAGGAGGTGGCGCATGAGCGGCTCACAGTTTGGGCTTTTTGGTACCGACCCGTGGTGGTTGGTGATCCTGAAGGCTGTCGCGATTTTTGCCCTCCTGGTACTGATCACCCTGTTCACCATCTGGTGGGAACGTCGAGTGGTCTCCCGCATGCAAAATCGAATCGGCCCTAATCGTGTCGGACCTCAGGGCCTATTGCAGTCCCTCATGGATGGTTTCAAGCTTGCCTTTAAAGAAGAAATTATTCCTAAATCTGCACATGTTGCCGTCTACTGGATTGCGCCGGTCATTTCGGCTACAGCAGCCTTCCTTGCATTTGCGGTTATTCCATTCGGACCAACAGTGTCTATCTTTGGCGTGGAAACCCCACTGCAATTAACTGATTTCCCAGTTTCCGTTCTCTATGTCCTCGCCATTGCATCCATCGGTGTGTACGGCCTGGTGCTCGCGGGTTGGTCATCAGGATCCACCTACCCGCTACTTGGCGGATTACGCTCCACCGCTCAGGTGATCTCCTATGAAATCGCCATGGGCCTGTCCTTTGTTGCGGTGTTCTTATTCGCCGGCTCCATGTCAACATCAGAAATTGTCATCAAACAAGAACCAATTTGGTTCGCGGTAATCCTGCTTCCATCATTCTTGATTTATGTCACTTCCATGGTTGGCGAAACAAACCGTGCACCATTTGACCTTCCTGAAGCAGAAGGTGAACTTGTTGGTGGATTCCACACCGAGTATTCATCGTTGAAGTTCGCCATGTTCTTCCTCGCCGAGTACATCAACATGGTCACCGTATCCGCGCTCGCCACCACGCTTTTCCTCGGCGGTTGGCTGGCCCCATGGCCACTGTCGCTGTGGGAGTCCGCAAACACCGGTTGGTGGCCCGTCCTGTGGTGGTTCATTAAGGTCCAACTCTTTATCTTCATGTTCATTTGGTTGCGCGCCACACTTCCGCGTTTGCGTTATGACCAGTTCATGAAATTCGGCTGGAAAGTTCTGATCCCCGCGTCACTTCTCTGGATTTTCATTGTGGGCGCAGCACGAGTATTCCGCGACGACATCAGTGTCACCAATGAGCAACTGCTGATTGTTGGAGCAATCATCATTGTGGTTCTCCTGGTGGGATCGTGGCTCCTGCAGCTTCGTTCCAATAAAAAGCAAGAGCGCATCGATGCTGAACTTGAAATCCAGGCTGCTGAGCCATTTGACCCCATGGCCGGCGGCCATCCAGTCCCACCCATGCCCGGTCAGCGATTCGAATACACACCACGTCGAGTGCTGGCAGCCAGTGCCGCGGTGCAAAAGGACTCGGCAATTGGTGCGGGCGAATCTGCAGAACAGGAGACCGACAATGCCTGAACTACCCGCAGCGGTTCGCGGATTTGGGGTTACCTTCGGAACAATCTTTAAGAAGGTTGTCACCGAGCAATACCCCGAAGATGCCACGAAGTACCCACCCAAGCCCCGTTTCCATGGGCGCCATCAGCTCAACCGGTGGGCCGATGGCCTGGAAAAGTGCATTGGGTGTGAGTTGTGCGCTTGGGCATGTCCGGCTGATGCAATTTTTGTCGAAGGCGCTGACAACTCAGATGAAGAACGCTTCTCACCGGGTGAGCGCTACGGTCGCGTGTACCAAATCAATTACCTGCGCTGTATTTTCTGCGGCCTGTGTATTGAGGCCTGTCCCACTCGAGCACTCACCATGACAAATGAATTTGAATTGGCAGACTCGAATCGGGCAGATTTAATCTATGAAAAAGAGGATCTCTTGGCGCCACTTTTGCCTGGCATGATTGCACCACCTCATGACATGGTGCCTGGTACAACTGATCGGGATTATTACGCAAATGAGATCAAGGGCTCAGTACCTGAGCAGCAGGTGTCTGCGGATCGCGAGCGGAAGAACACATGACCAATCTCGGCGAAGCAGTTGTGTTTTGGATTTGTGGTGGTCTTGCCGTTGTCGGCGCCCTGGGCATGATCCTTTCTCGCAAGGCCGTGCACAGTGCACTTTTCCTCGCCATGACCATGATCAATCTGGCTGTTCTTTACATTGCCAACTCTGCGCCCTTCCTTGGAATGGTGCAGATCATTGTTTATACCGGCGCCGTCATGATGCTCTTCCTCTTTGTGCTGATGGTGGTCGGTGTTGATTCATCCGATTCACTGATCGAAACAATTCGTGGACAGCGATTGGCAGCGATTCTCTTTGGACTGGCACTTGGCACCCTGCTCGTTGCCATTGTGGGTACGGCAATTGTCGACATGCCCGACCGCGGCCTCGAAGAAGCAAATGCCGCTTATGGCGGAAATGTGGAGGGTCTTGCAGATCTGATCTTCAGTGACTATCTCTTGGCATTCGAGGCCACAGCCGCACTCTTGATCACAGCAGCTATCGGTGCACTTGTACTCACTCATCGAGATCGTTGGCAGGTCAAGAAGTCTCAGCGGGAGTTATCTGAGGGCCGGTTCATGGTCGGTGCCGGACACCCTGGCAATAAGCCCAGCCCCGGTGTGTATGCCCGCCACAACGCGGTGAACACCCCGGCAATCCTCCCCGACGGTTCATTGGCTCTTGATAGTGTTCCCGCTCCGGTACGCGGCCGCGATGACTCACTTCTTATTGATCACCGCCAGATCTCTGAAGTAGTTGAACTGTCTGAAGACGGTGAAGACAAGTGAACCCCACCAATTACATTCTCCTGGCATCACTTCTATTCACCATTGGCGCAGTCGGTGTACTTGTTCGCCGCAACGCAATTATTGTTTTTATGTCGGTGGAGCTCATGCTTAACGCGGCCAATCTTGCCTTTGTTGCCTTTGCGCGCATGAACGGAAATCTCGATGGCCAAACTGTTGCCTTCTTCGTCATGGTTGTCGCAGCCGCCGAAGTTGTTGTGGGCTTGGCCATCATCGTGACCGTTTTTAGAACTCGACAATCCGCATCTATCGACGAACCAAATCTGCTCAAGTACTAGTAAGAACCAAGGAATAGGACAAGACCGTGACCGTAATGCCTGTTGAGGGAGTTTTATCCCTTATTTGGCTTCTCATTGCATTGCCGCTGGCGGGCGCAGTAATTCTGCTGTTCACCGGTAAGCAGTCCAATAAGTGGGGCCCCTATTTGGGAGTCTTGACCGTTGTGGCGTCCGCGGTACTTGGCGTCCTGATGCTGATCGCCATGCTGGATCTCCCGGTCCAGGAGCGCACCATTACCCAAGTTGCGTATCAGTGGGTTTTTGTTGGTCAATTTACCGTCGACGTCGCTTTCCAATTAGATCAACTGTCCTTGGTCTTTGTTCTGCTGATCACGATCGTGGGCAGCCTGATTCACATTTATTCTTTGGGCTACATGGCGCACGACCCCGATAAGCGCAAGTTCTTTGGCTACCTGAACCTGTTTGTGGCTGCCATGCTGTTGCTGGTTCTGGCCAATAACTACCTCCTGCTGTATGTGGGTTGGGAAGGTGTGGGTCTGGCCAGTTATCTGCTCATTGGTTTTTGGCAATCCAAGAAGTCTGCCGCCGCTGCCGCGAAGAAAGCTTTCATCATTAACCGCGTGGGCGATGTTGGCCTGAGCCTGGCCATCATGCTGATGTTTGTCACCTTTGGCTCCGTCACGTTCTCCGATGTCTTCGGTTCGGCGACCAATGCATCTGAAGGCACTCTGACGGCACTCGGCTTATTACTTCTGTTGGCAGCGGCGGGTAAGTCCGCGCAATTCCCCCTGCAGGCGTGGCTCCTCGATGCCATGGAGGGCCCCACACCTGTGTCGGCGTTAATCCACGCAGCGACCATGGTGACAGCAGGCGTGTACCTGATCGCACGCAGTAACGTGATTTACAACAACGCTGAGGTTGCCGCAACTGCCGTAATTGTTGTTGCGTTGATCACCATCTTCATGGGTGCAATTATCGGTTCGGTTAAAGATGACATTAAGAAGTCACTTGCCGGTTCCACCATGAGTCAAATCGGATACATGATGCTTGCAGTTGGTCTTGGTCCCATTGGCTATGTCTTTGCAATCTTCCACCTGCTCACTCACGGTGTCTTTAAAGCGGGGCTATTCCTTGGTGCTGGATCGGTTATGCATGGCATGAACGATGACGTCAACATGCGTCGTTACGGTGCGTTGCGCAGTGTCATGGTGATTACGTTCATAACGTTCATGGCTGGCTATCTAGCAATTATTGGTATTCCACCGTTCTCTGGTTTCTGGTCCAAAGACGAAATCGTCCACGCAGCATTTGAACGCAATGCGTTTATCGGTACCGCGACCGTTCTCGCGGCGGGCATCACCGGTTTCTACATGACCCGAATGGTGGCCATGACCTTCTTCGGCAAGAAGCGCTGGGAACCAGATGTGCACCCACACGAGTCTCCCAAGATCATGACAATTCCGCTCATCATTTTGGCCATTGGTTCCACATTCCTAGGCATGGCGTTGCTGTTCTGGGGCAATATCGAGTCGTGGCTTGAACCTGTTGTCGGCTATGAAAGCCAACCCACACCACTACCCACGAGTGCATACATTGTGATCACATTGGTGGTGGTGATCATTGGTGCGATCATCGGATGGATTACTTACGCCCGCAGAGAAGTGCCCATTCTTGCGCCTCGCGGTAACTGGCTCACTCGTGCTGCGCGTAAGGATCTTTATGGCGATGCCCTCAACCATGCTCTCGTGGTGGCTCCGACAAATTATGCATCGCGCTCGCTTGTGTGGTTTGACAGTCGAGTAATTGATGGCTTTGTCAACGGTTCCGCAGCGGTTGTCGGTGGCCTCTCCGGCCGAATGCGGCGCACCCAATCCGGATTCATTCGCTCTTATGCATTGTCCATGGTGGGCGGCGCGGTCTTGGTGATCGTCGCTCTAGTGTTGGTGAGGATCTAGTGAACAACTTTCCATGGTTAACCACCATCGGTGTAATCCCGCTGATCGGCAGCGTGATTGTCATGTTGGTGCCCAAAGCAAATGCGGCACTTGCGAAGTCCGTTGCACTCTTCTTCTCACTCGTAACCTTGGGTGCCTTCATTGCCATGGCGCTCCAGTTCGAAGGCAACTCCACCGAACAATTCCAATTCACCGAGAGTTATTCGTGGATTCCCGCATTCGGCATCAATTTCTCACTGGGCATTGATGGCATTGCCTTGGTCCTCATTGCCCTGGCCGCCACGCTCGTGCCCGTTGTTATTTTGGGTGGCTGGACAGAAGCTGCGGATGCCCAAGGCAGTGTTAAGGGGTACTTCGCACTGATCCTGGTCCTCGAGACCCTCATGATCGGCGTGTTTGCCGCCACAGATGTCTTCCTGTTCTACGTCTTCTTTGAAGCCATGCTCATTCCGGTGTATTTCATGATCGGTCGCTACGGCGGGCCACAAAGGTCCTATGCAGCCGTCAAGTTCCTGATCTACAGCCTGGTGGGCGGCCTACTCATGCTCGCTGCCCTCGTGGGTCTTTATGTTGTCTCCTTCCAAATGACAGGAGTCGGAACATTTGACTTCACCACTTTGGTCGGTCTCGATATTGATCCGGATCTTCAAAAGTTGCTGTTCATGGGCTTCTTCTTGGCATTCGCTATCAAAGCGCCACTGTGGCCATTCCACACCTGGCTACCCGATTCGGCTGCCCAAGCACAGCCGGGAACATCTGTTCTTCTGATTGGTGTACTGGACAAAGTCGGAACATTCGGAATGCTGCGCTATTGCTTGGAAATCTTCCCTGATGCCAGTGAGTTCTACGCCCCGTTTGTCATTACATTTGCGGTGATCGGCATCTTCTATGGGGCATTCGTGGCCTTGAAACAGACCGATATGCGAAGACTCTTCGCCTATTCCTCCATGTCTCACTTCGGTTTCATCATTCTCGGCATCTTCGTATTCACCACGGTGGGTCAAACCGGTTCGGTTGTTTACATGGTGGCTCATGGTCTGTCCACGGCGGCGTTATTCATCGGTGCCGGCTATCTCATGACCCGTCGAAATGGATCAGCACAACTTTCGTCCTTCGGCGGAGTGAACAAGGTCGCCCCCGTACTTGCAGGGTTCTTCCTGATCGCCACACTCTCCAGCTTGGCACTTCCGGGCATGGTGTCTTTCATTGGTGAGTTCATGGTGCTGTTGGGCACCTTCCAGAAGTACATGTGGGTGGGTGCCATTGCAACGGTTGGCATTGTGATCACCGCCGCCTATGCGTTACGCGTGTACCAAAAGACCATGACCGGCCCACTGAATCCCGACTTGACCAATATGAAAGATCTCAACGGACGCGAGATCACAGCACTGGTGCCGATTTCCGCCATGATCATCATTTTGGGTGTATTCCCTGCGCCGCTGCTGAACGTTATTGAGCCCGCGGTCGATCGAACCATGATCACCATAGGTGCCACCGACCCTGAAATTACGGTCGGCCTTTCATCCAACGCCGCAAGCGCGATTTCACCCAACGCCGCAAGCGATATAGAAGGGATTGTGGAGTGAACACATTCACCGCCCCGCTAATTGATTACTCCGCATTGGGCCCCATCTTGATTGTTGTTGGTGCGGCACTTGTTTCCGTATTGGTTGAAGCACTTGTTCCCCGGGGAGCTCGCCGCTTCCTGCAGATGGTGCTCACATTCGGTAGTTTGATTGCTGCCTTTGTTTGGTTGGTCAGTATTCGCGATACCCGAGTGATCACCGGCGATGGCGCAGTAGCCATTGACGGCCCAGGTCTGGTTATGCAGGGCACAATTCTGCTACTCGCAATCTTTGGAGCCATGCTGATTTCAGAACGTTCCTTGGATTCCATGGGCGACTCTTTTGCGCCACGGGCCTCTGCACTTCCTGGTTCGGTGGATGAACGCGAACTTGCCGCCCGCGGGTTCACCCAAACGGAAATCTGGACTCTTTATCTCTTCGCGGTCACGGGCATGTTGTTGTTTGTGGTGGCAAATGATCTCTTGATCATGTTTATTGCCCTCGAGATCATGTCGCTACCGCTCTACTTGATGGTCGGCATGTCTCGTCGTCGTCGCCTGCTGTCCCAAGAAGCTGCCTTGAAGTATTTCGTGCTGGGTGCATTTGCATCCGCATTCTTTATCTTCGGTGCCGCCTTGGTATACGGGTACACGGGCACAATTTCACTGCCAGAGATTTCTGACAGCATTTCTGCGAGTACAGGTGGCACGGGATTGATCCTGATCGGCCTGGCCATGCTTCTTGTCGGGTTGTTCTTCAAAGTCGGTGCGGTGCCATTCCACCAGTGGACCCCAGATGTCTACCAAGGCGCACCCACACCCATTACCGGTTTCATGGGTGCAGCGGTCAAAGTTGCTGCCTTCGGCGCGCTCATGCGGTTGCTCTATGTGGGCTTTAGTGGCATGCAGTGGGACTGGGAAATCATTATTTGGATTGTCGCGATTTTGAGCATGGTGGTGGGTTCGCTCATTGCTATCACCCAGAGTGATATCAAACGAATGTTGGCGTACTCTGCGGTTGCCCAATCGGGTTTCATCCTGGTGGGTGTGGCCACGACCACCGCAGCGGGCATTGCGGCCGTCATGTTCTATTTGATCGCCTATGGATTTGTCACGATTGGTGCTTTTGCGGTTATTTCCATGGTCCGTGATTCATCGGGTGAGGCCACCCACCTATCCAAATGGGCGGGCTTGGGCAGAAAGTCACCCATGGTGGCTGCGGTCTTCAGTATTTTCATGCTGTCCCTGGCCGGTATTCCATTGACCAGCGGGTTTGTGATCAAGTTCAGCGTATTTGCTGCGGCAATCGAAGCCGGTGCAACTTGGCTGGTCCTGGTCGCAGTGGGAGCCAGCGTGATCGCTGCATTCTTCTATGTGCGCGTCATTGTGGTCATGTTTTTCACAGCCCCCAACGAAAAAACAGCCACCGTGGCCATCCCTTCAGCCTTCACCACCATTGCCCTGGCGGCCGGCGCCACCATCACGATTGTGCTCGGAGTCATCCCCGAGCCGCTCATCGAGTTGGTATCAAATGCCGGCATATTCATTCGGTAGTACCTTGGTCACATGATCGGGGCATTCGAGTCGGTAGACCCAGTCCTCGAGGAACGCATTTCCACGAGTCTGGATTTGGTGGAGCAGCAGCTCCTGTCATCTGTGCACAGTGAGTACCCATTCGTCACCGAGACCTCGAGGCATTTGGTGGTTGCGGGCGGCAAAAGATTTCGCCCAATTTTGACTTTGCTCGCTTCCGAATTCGGCGATCCACACGCTCCGGGTGTTGTTCCTGCCGCGGTTGTTGTTGAACTCACTCACCTTGCCACCCTGTACCACGACGATGTCATGGACGAAGCAACTCTGCGTCGCGGTGCGCAGAGTGCAAACTCGCGCTGGGGTAACACGGTCGCAATTTTGACCGGTGATTTCCTTTTTGCACGTGCCTCACAAATCCTTGCCGATCTTGGACCAGAAGCCGTGCGTATCCAGGCGGAAACATTTGAGCGTTTAGTAACGGGGCAGATCAATGAAACCGTCGGTCCACTTGACGGCCAAGATCCGGTCAAGCATCACCTATCCGTACTCTCCGATAAAACCGGGTCGTTGATTGCAACGTCAGGTCGATTTGGTGCCATGCTCTCCGGTGCAGATTCTGAAACAGTAAATGTTCTAACGGCATTCGGTGAGCGAATCGGTGTGGCATTCCAGTTGGCTGACGATATCGTGGATATCACTTCTGTGGCAGATCAATCAGGTAAAAACCCCGGTACTGATTTGCGCGAAGGTATTCCCACGCTGGCAGCGTTGATTGCGTTGTCCAAGTCGGATCCGGAAAGTGCCCGCCTGCGAGATCTCTTGTCACGGCCATTGCCAGACAATGACGAGCACGGTGAGGCTCTCGAATTGCTGCGCGCTCACGATTCATTAGAAGAGGCTCGTATAGAAGCACGTCGGTGGGCCGATGAATCACGGCGCACACTTGATCCTCTCCCCGATATGCCTGCCAAGGCAGCGTTATCGGCGTTGTGTGACTACGTGGTCACTCGTACCGGCTAAGCACCCGACGCTTCGATTTCTGCCTGCTCACTCTTTAACAGCGCTGACGCTTTGCTGTTATTTCGGGTGTGTCGGTACATGTCCGCTGAGAAGACCACGAGAGCCGTCCACACCAGAATAAATCCGACCCAACTTTCCGTTGTCATGATCTCGTGGAAAACAAAAATTCCGAGCAGGAACTGTCCAATTGGGGTGATGTACTGAAGAAGTCCCAGAGTGGACAATGGGATGCGGATAGCGGCGCCGCCGAATGCAAGTAGTGGAATTGCCGTAACCGGACCTAACAGGATGAGCAGGGCGGTAATCCCAGGACCATCAATAATAAATGAGTTATTTCCACGGACTTCCGCAAAGAACAAAATGATCATGGCAAGGGGAAATAAAACGGCCGTTTCAATTCCTAAACTGTGAATAGATGGCAGATTGGCAAACTTTTTAAGCAGGCCGTAAGTTCCAAAGGAAAATCCGAGGGTTAATGCGATCCAAGGGACTTCTCCATAAGCAAATGTGAGCACTACAACGGCAATCACGGCAATGCCCACGGCAGTCCATTGAGCTTTCCGGAGCTTCTCCTTCAAGATGATCACGCCCATGGCCACGGATACCAATGGATTCACAAAGTAACCGAGTGAGGCTTGAAGTACTTGATCGGTACTGACGGCGTACACGTACACCAGCCAGTTAATTGCGAGGAAAATTGCGGCCGAACCCAAAATAATGACCGTGCGGCGATTAAAGGCATGAACAAAAACCCGCCACTGCTTACCGATCAGAACAATGACCACGATGAAAATCAATGACCACACAATTCGGTGGGCAACTATTTCAATAGGTGGTACCTGATCCAAAAGCATGAAGTAGAGCGGGAATAAACCCCACAGCAGATAGCCCAAGACTCCGAGCAAGAGCCCGGTGGTGTGTGAGGAGCGCTCACGTACATTCACAAGTGCTCGCTAATTTTTATTTCTCCGCCTTGGGCTCAGGGATTGACCCACCAGAGACTACTCTTGGCTTGTCAGGCTTGACGAATGGATAGGCTCCACGAGTGTCGCGGTATCAGGTCAGCAGTAATCCCGAAGTACAGGTGGAAGTCATGACCGCTGGATTGGCCTGCTGCACCCTGGAAGTAGAAGCTGCGGTCGCTGGGGGACATCTTGTTCCCATTCATAGCGAGTCGGAAAATGATCCGCAGGTTATTGTGATTGCTGGAACAGTGACAGATGCCCTTGTGCCCTCGGTGCTCGAGCGTATTGAGCAGTTCCCACACGCCCAGATCATGTCCTTTGGAGCATGTGCCACCAGTGGTGGACCCTATTGGGATTCTCCACCCGTGAGTAAAGGAATTGATCAATTCGCCGATGTCGCGGTATACGTCGCAGGCTGCCCACCTAGGCCAGAGGCGCTGATCACAGCGCTGGTGAAACTCGCGGAAAGTGCATCCACGTGAGCACCCCACTACTAACGGATTCCGTTGATGCCAGCGATTGGCGTGACCGGGTCAGTCATGCTCACGCCGATGGGTTTACCTACTTTGATTTTCTGACGGTGATCGAGCGTGAAAGCAACAAGCATGATTCTGAAGAACAATCACCCGTATTCGAGATCGTGGTGCGCGTCACCCAACCGAATTTTGTTGACGCCCTGACATTGTCCACCGTGATCTCTTCAGCTGAGCCAAAATTGATGTCCATCACCGAGATTTATCCGGGTGCCGATTGGCATGAACGTGAATGTTCTGAAATGTTTGGTATTCACTTCGCGGGAAACTCTTCCCGTGCACTTTTGCGCCACGAGACAGTTGGAACTCCACCCCTGCGGAAAAGCGTTGTGTTGAGCTCGAGAGTCATTGTGGAATGGCCCGGCGCGGCAGAGCCGGAAATAAAAGATGATGGTCGCAAGGTGGGTAATCCCTCCCGACGCAGACAAAAGCCGCCAGGGGTGCCCGATCATTGGCTCCAATCATGATTCATTCCTTTATTGCGTTGATCCCGGAGAAATGCACCTCTTGCATGTTGTGCGTCCGGGAGTGCCCGGCGTGGTGCATTCATCTGGAGTCCCACACAGAGGAAGTTAGTGAGCCGGGTGCTCGCCGTCCCAAGAAGGTAAATGTCTTGGATTCTTTCGACATTGACTATTCACTATGTATGTATTGCGGAATCTGTGTTGATGTATGTCCATTTGACGCACTTGAGTGGGATCAACACCGCGCTTTAACCGGCTCAACACGCGAGGAGTTGTACCTCACTAAGGACGAACTCGCCCCTGAACAATGACAAGTCGCTGATTCGAGAATTACCTGTAGTTGGTGAACTGCACAGCAAAATCGAGCTCGGCGCCCTTGATTAGTGCAATGACGTCTTGGAGGTCATCGCGACTTTTGCTGGTGACTCGAAGTTCACTGCCCTGCACCTGGGTCTTGACGGCTTTTGGGCCTTCATCGCGGATGAGTTTGCCCAACTTTTTGGCCTGCTCCTGATTGAGGCCATTGGTGAAGGTACCTCCAATCTTGTACTCCTTGCCCGAGGATCGAGGGTCTCCAGCGGTGAAGGCCTTGAGGCTGATTCCACGTTTGATTAACTTTTCCTTGAACACCTCCAGTGCGGCCATGGCGCGTTCCTCTGTTCCACTGGTGATCTCAATGGCTTCATCGCCTTTCCACTCAATGGTGGTATCGGTGTTCTTGAAATCAAAGCGCTGGGAAAGCTCCTTGGCCGCTTGGTTGAGGGCGTTGTCGGCCTCCTGATGATCTACTTCAGAGACAATGTCAAAACTGCTATCGGCCATTGGGTGTCCTTTCCCGAGCGCACAAAGTTGTGCATATCGGGGTCCAATCTAACCGACTGCGGATCACAATCCGGCGACATGTATTGTTTGGCGCGCATTACGGCAGGTTGCCCGAGCGGCCAATGGGAGCGGACTGTAAATCCGTCGGTTTTACCTTCAGTGGTTCGAATCCACTACCTGCCACCACCTTCGGTGTTGGCCCTAAGTGAGGCCAACACCGAATCCATTCTTTGCGCCATCTGTGAAAGTCCAAATTGGTTGTATCAGTTCTGCTAGCCTCGAAGAAATTCTTAGCCGAATTGGAGGCGCATTATGTCTGAACTCAATCCCTATGGAGGCTCGCGAGCGGCGGGCGGCGCGATTTTTGTTGTTTCCATCGCAACGCTAATCATTGCTGCGGTAAATACTCCGCTAGGCGAGTGGGGGACGTGGGGTTACCTAATGGGCGCTGTGGTGCTGATATTCGGTCTGGCGTTTCTATACTCAGCTGTGAAGAATCGTATGAATATTGTTGGTCGAAATACAAGTGGCAAAACGAATCTGATTATTTCAATTCTGGGTCTAATCGCAGCCGTAATTGTTGTGATTGCAAACTTTCTCACGCAGGCGGATGCAGGTTGGCCCGTGCATACGATTTTGACCACGGGCGTCTTCGTGGGGTTGGGCCTGATGTTTGCTGCAGGGATTCCGGCTAGTCGCGCAAAAATAGCCGCCGGGCTCTAATTTTCGGCACAGTTCCTAAATGGGATATTCCACTCCGGTGAGTTCGGTGGAAACTTCCCACAGGCGCCCGGCTTCGGCCATGTTCTGGGCGGCTGCTGAGCGATCCACGAGTGTCGGGTACCCGCGGGACTGCTTGAGGTCTTTGGGACCGATGTAACTATCGCCGGGTAATCCGGGTGCGGTGGCGGCAAAGAGAGTGGGCAGAACTCCCATATCGGGGGACTGACCGATTCGTCGACTGATGAACTCGGTGATTTGGAACTCCACTACATTGCCGCGCATCTTGGCGGCGGTTCCTTGCAGGTTCGTTGCGGTGAAACCTGGGTGGGCCGCAACTGCAATTGTCGAGTAGCCACCAGCGGTGAGCCGGCGTTGGAGTTCTGAGGTGAAAAGTAGATTTGCGAGTTTTGATTGGCCATACACATTCCACGACTTGTATTTGCGTTCACTCATCAGGTCATCGAAATTCATGCCCTTCACCATTTTGTGGGCCAGCGACGACACGGTGACAACGCGGGAAAATGGGGTGGCAACGAGGGCGGGCATGAGCAGACCGGTGAGGGCAAAATGCCCCAAGTGGTTGGTGGCAATCTGCGCCTCAAAGCCGTCAGGGGTGAGGGTTCGGGGGATCGCCATGATCCCGGCGTTATTAATCAGTAGGTCAAGACCCTCGGGGTGGGTGGCAGACCACTCGGCGGCAAAGTCGCGCACCGAAGACAAGTCGGCAAGATCCAGCCGCATGGCGGTGGCATTGGGACCCGCAGCGGCTGCAGCCGGAACACCCTTTGTCAGGTCTCGCACGGCCAGTGTTACCTGTGCGCCGTGGGCCGCGAGAGCCTTGGCGGTTTCGAATCCGATCCCCGAATTGGCACCGGTCACAATCGCTCGGCGTCCGGTCAGATCGGGCATATTGGTACTCGTCCATTGGGTCATGTCCCTAGTGAAACAGGCAGGGTCCCTACGTGCCACGCCAAGGTGCGTCTGTGTACGCTTGCGGGGCTTCACGCCCCTTTAGCTCAGTCGGCAGAGCGTCTCCATGGTAAGGAGAAGGTCTACGGTTCGATTCCGTAAAGGGGCTCGAACGGAGTTGGCGATGCACATGGTCGGCTTCGCTTGGCGGGGTAGCTCAGGTGGTAGAGCAAGCGGCTCATAATCGCTGTGTCGCCGGTTCAAGTCCGGCCCTCGCTACGAGATTTACAGCATCAGGCACAATAGGTACGCCGTACCAGCAGGAAAAGAAGAAGATATGCACACGAAGGTGTGCTTCATGGAAGTGAGAATGCAGTGGCCAAGGCCAGCGATATCCGCCCCAAGATCACCTTGGCATGCGAGGAATGCAAAGACCGCAACTACATCACCAAGAAGAATCGGCGCAATGACCCCGATCGCCTCGAGGTGAAGAAGTTCTGCGTCAAGTGCAAGACCCACACGTTGCACAAGGAAACACGCTAACTTTTTCTCGTGTCGCTAAATACAGAGTTCATCGGTCGCACGTACCCGAGCACAGAGCCATATCTGGTGGGCCGTGAAAAAATCCGTGAATTCGCCCGCAGCCTCGGCGACACACGCGACATATTCTTCGACGTTGCGGCAGCGCAATCCGCGGGTCACCCTGATTTGGTTGCACCACCAACCTTCGCAATTATCGTGTCCATGGATGCTGCAGGCCAAGTGGTTCATGACCCTGAATTGGGATTGGATTACACGCGAGTGGTTCATGGCGACCAACGTTTTGAACATCATCGGCCAATCACGGCTGGCGATCAACTGACCTGCCTAGTGAGCGTTGACGATATTCGCTCTGTTGCCGGCAATGACATGATCACTGTGAGGTCAGTTATTTCTGATATCAACGGAGAACCAGTGTCAACCGTTTATTCATTGTTGCTATCGAGGGGAACTGACTCCCCATGACGAAGAATCTTGAAGTGCAGGTCGGTCTCGAGTTGCCAGAGTGTGAGTTCACCGTGACACGAGCTGATCTCATTAAATATGCAGGGGCATCTGGGGATTTCAATGTGATCCACTGGAACGAGCGGGTTGCCCGCGAAGTGGGATTACCCAATGTTATAGCTCACGGAATGTTCACCATGGGCGTTGCGGTGCGTATTGTGACCGAATGGATCGACGATCCAACCGCAGTAGTGGAGTACTCGTGTCGATTCACTCGACCCGTACCAGTTCCAGATGACAACGTGGGCGCACGCTTAGTGGTGAATGCCAAGGTAATTGAGTTACTTCCTGACAATCGCGTTGCTTTTGCCCTCACCGCCACCTGCGATTCCGTTGCCGTATTGGGCAAAGCTCGCGTAATTGTTCAACTCGCGTCATGACACAAGCCCCAGAAAATATTGTTGAGCTTGCTCAGCAACGCCAACTCGCACGCGCCAATAAGGACTTTGCACTCTCTGACTCCCTCCGTGATGACATTTCATCTCTCGGCTGGTTGATCAAAGACACCCCAGATAGTTTTGTGCTCGCACCGGCACCGCCTTTTGTGCAGTATCCGAATGTGCAGCAACTCATCAATGCTGAGCGCGATTCCGTGACTGCGCGAACCGTGTTGCTAGTGATCGTTGACGGCTGGCCTACCGATACCCGTGAATCCCTCACATCTATTGCACGTCATCTTCCCCAGGATTCATGCGTTGTGGCTATTGACTGTGGCAACGTGGATGGAGCTGGAGAGATACTCCACGAATTGGCTGCCGCTGACCCGCGTATCCACGAGTTTCACCTCGCCCAAACTCTCAGCGAAGCCGGATGGTCGTCGGTTGTCATGGCAGGAATCAATGTTGCTGACAGTGAATTCTTTGGAGTTCTCGATCTTTCCACAATTTGGGATTCAGATGCACTGACGCCCTTGCTGCCCATCTTTGAATCACCCGATGTTGCACTCACGGGTTGGCGTGGGGTGAATGTCAATACGGAAGATGAATGGCGCAGTTTCGTTGACGCCCCTGCCGGGAATGCCGATGCGGTCCTTGGCTACTACATGCTGATGCGCACAAGTGTTGCGCGTGAAATCGGTCCGCACCCGAAAGCGAAGTTTTATCGCAACGCCGACATGGAATGGTCTCTGGCAATTCGTGCAGCGGGTTACAAGGTAGTGATCCCCGATAATGATCTTCCCGTGCACCAAGCAAGGCATCACGGCTATCACGACTCCGAACCTGGCTACCGCGATCAACAGAGTAAGAAGACCTATGACCGGCTCTTGCAATCATTTCGCGGGAAGAATCACATTTTGCATGCATCCGGTCAGGACTAGGGGTGAAGTGACTGTATGGCCATTGAATTCCTTGATGCTGAATTAAGTGAGCTCACCACTATTAAAGTCGGAGGGGCTGCGCAGCGCACTGTTCGTGTCACCACTGAGCCTGAACTTATTGAGTTGGTAGCAGAGTGCCGCCAACTTGGCAGCCCGGTGTTCATTCTCGGCGGAGGTAGCAATGTCGTGTGCTCCGACTCAGGATTTGATGGAACCGTGATTGTCGTGGCGACAACCGGCATGCAATGGGAGCATGACCGGGTTCGTGTTTCTGCTGGCGAGGACTGGGAAGAATTTATCATTGAAGCACTTGATCGCGGATTCGGTGAATTCACCCCGTTGTCCGGGATTCCGGGCACTGTCGGTGCGACACCTATTCAAAATATTGGTGCCTATGGAGTGGAGATCGCAGACTTTATTGAGAGTGTCTCCGTTCTGGACCGGGAAACTTTGTATCAATCAGAGTTGCGACCCGAGCAATGCGGATTCGGTTACCGAACGAGTATCTTTAAAAAGGACCCCAATAAGTACGTGGTGCTGGCCGTGACCTATCGCCTTGCTCCGTCATTAGATGTTGAAGTGAAGTACCCCCAGCTGTCGTCCATGCTTGGCGTTGGCGTGGGCGAACACGTATCTGCAACCCAGATCCGTGAGTCGGTGCTCACGCTACGCGGAAGCAAGAGCATGGTGGTGGACACCAGCGATGCCGATTCCAATAGCACCGGTTCATTCTTTATAAATCCAACTGTTGTAAGGGATATGGCACCCAGTGGGTGTCCCACCTATTCCCTCAGGATCGGTGACCCACGAGACGGCACGCACGTAAAGCTCAGCGCCGCATGGCTCATTGAGAATGCGGGAATCACAAAAGGTTTTTCCTTGCACCCCGAGAAATCAACAATTCGGGTTTCGAGGAATCATTCCCTCGCTATTGCTAACCCGGAATCAGGAAATGCCGCCGAAGTAATTGAATTGGCAAGCCATATGCGCCAAAAGGTGTATCAGACATTTGGCATTGAGTTGGAAGTTGAACCGGTGTTGCTTAACTGCTCACTCAGTGAATTAGTTCGCTGACTTCAATAATTCGTGCATGCGCGCCAGTCCTTCAGTGATCTTTTGATCTGAAGTTGCGTAGGACAGTCGCATGTAACCGGGAGTCCCGAATGCTTCACCCGGAACAACTGCAACTTCAACTTTGTCCAGAATCACACCAGCGAGTTCAGATGAAGAATTCACCACTGTTCCGTCGATGCTCTTGCCCACAAGTCCCTTGACCGACGGATATGCATAGAAGGCACCTTCGGGTGTGGGGCAGGTGATTCCAGGGATCGCATTTAGAAGGTCAACAATCAAATGGCGACGACGATCAAAGGCCACTTTCATTTCGTCTACTGCATCAAGATTGCCACTGACTGCGGCCAATGCGGCGACCTGCGAAACATTTGCCACATTAGAAGTTGCATGTGACTGCAGATTTGTTGCCGCTTTGGTGACATCCGCGGGTGCGATCATCCAGCCCACCCGCCAACCGGTCATGGCATATGTCTTGGCAACACCATTCACGACTACACAGCGATCTGCTAGCTCGGGTACCAGCGCAGGCATGGATGCGAAACGGGCATCGCCGTACACCAGGTGCTCATAGATTTCATCTGTGATGACCCAGATTCCCTTGGCCAATGCCCACTCGCCAATTGCCTTGACCAACTCGGGTGGATACACGGCGCCAGTTGGATTAGAAGGCGAGACAAACACGAGTGCTTTTGTGCGCGGCGTGAGTGCTGCTTCAAGTTGTTCAATGCTGGCCAGGTAACCCGATTCTTCATCTGTCATAACAATGACGGGTGCTCCGCCAGCCAGCATGATTGATTCGGGGTAGGTGGTCCAGTACGGGGCGGGAAGGATTACTTCGTCGCCGGGATCAAGCAAAGTGGCGAATGCGTTGTACAGCGCCTGCTTCCCACCATTTGTCACCAGTACCTGTGCAGCACTAATTGAATATCCGGAGTCACGGGCCGTCTTCATTGCAATTGCTTCTTTGAGTTCGGGAAGTCCACCCGCAGGTGTGTAACGGTGCCACTTCACTTCGCGGCATGCGGCCACTGCGGCTTCGACAATGTAGTCAGGTGTAGGGAAATCTGGTTCACCCGCGCCGAACCCAATAACCGGACGACCTGCGGCCGCTAAGGCCTTCGCTTTGGCATCGACAGCGAGGGTGGCCGATTCGGCAATGGAACCAATTCTGCGGGAAATGCGTGGGAGTTCAGCCATGGCGTAATCATGGCAGTGTGGTCAGCCCACCTATGCAGCTGCCATGCCCATGAATCCCATCGATGTCATCATGATTGCCCACACGGCGATTCCAATGAGCGGCCCAATCTTGCGGTCTTTGACATCGCCGGTAACAATGACGAAAACGGTAACAAAAGCGAAGTAGAAACCGCTGACCAAGAATGAACTCGCCACGGCGACCAAACCCCAGTCTGCAATAACGGCAACAAGTGCGAATACACCCCAGGCGAGGTTGGCAAGACCCACTTCGATTTGGAAGTTGTTTCGCACGCCGTAGTCCCAGCCACCCCGAACGGCATCCGATCGATTGAACACTGCATGGCGAAAGAATGACAGGACACCGGTCGCGGTGACCGCGAGGAGCGCTGCGATCGACAGGGATGGCGGATCGGATTGCACCGTAAAGGTGCCAATAAAGAAACCGACGCCACCGACAATGTAGGTCAGCCACATCAGAATGGCCGAAGGACGCGGGCTGACCTGTGCTGAACTGGTCGAGGCGGGAACATTTGCTTCAGGGTTGTTAGCAGAATTCATGGTGCTCATAAAGCCAGATTATTCAAATAATCGACAACTTTGAGGTGGGGGATTCCCCACATTTATTTATTGATCAGGAATAAATCCAGAGTCAAGTTCCCAGGGTGCGATGGGTGAGTTCTCCAAAATCCAGGTCTGAATGTCTTTGTCGAGACCGAGGATGATCACGATGCCCACGAGAATGAAAACAATGCCGAGCCCCCGGCGGAACCATGAATGTGGGTCGGCAGCCCACCGAGCATTGCCAATGAACTTTTGACCCAGCAGGGCAATAGCAAGCAGTGTGATGCTCAATCCCAGAACATAGCCAAGGAGCAAAACCATGCCTTGGGCGAAGGACGCTGGTAACACTGTCACGATGACATACCCGTACATGGGGGAGCAGGAGGTGAAGACCGGACCCAGTGCCGCACCGGTAAGGATTGCTCCACCCACACCTTGCCGCTGCCGAGCAGATGCAAGTCGATGAGTTGACCGCTCCTGTAATCGCAGGGCAATCGAGATGCGATCCCACAATCCTGGGAAAAGCGAAAATAGACCAAGTGCAATGAGAATGCCACCACTTATCCATTGCCACACGTTGGTGGGAATCCCAATAAGTGCGGTTGTGGCCTTGAGGATCAAAGTGAACACAACGATTGACAGGCCCAATGACGTCGCGATGACATAGGCACGGCGGCGAGCTTGGGCGCTGGAGGGTCCGAGGGACCCACCCACAATCACCGGAAGCATGGGCAGCACACATGGGGCGAGTGTGGTGAGGACCCCGGCGACGATTGCGCCGAGGAGCAGGAGCATCAGGTGATCTGCTTTGCGATCTGGTCAGCCGTGACGCTGCCATTCCACTTCGCGATCTCATTGCCCTCGGCATCCACCTGCACAAAGGTGTGCTGAATGGTGACACCGTATTTCCTCTTCAACTCATCTGAGTCGTCGAAATCAACAGTGACAATTGTGAGGCCGGCAGGGATGGCAGCGGGATCTGCTTCAAGATTCTCCCGGGCTTCCTTACAGGTGGAACACCACGAGGCATTGAAGAACAGCACAATGTCCGAATTGGTATAGGCGTCTTTGTTGCTTTCGTAGTCCGCAAGGGTGATGTATGCACCCGAGGTGGATTCAATCGCCTCGGATTCGATCATTTCGGATTCGATCATTTCGGACTCGATCATTTCGGACTCGATCATTTCGGACTGGGTCACTTCGGCCGGTGCCATACCCGCCTCGTCCTCGGATGAGGCCGACCCACAGGCGCTGAGCACGAGGGCGGCTCCGGCGAGCGGAAGGGCGATTCGGACAATTCGTGAGCGCAATACCTTCATAATTCCAGTGAACCACACGATTTCCACTCGGATGCCCCCCGGTCAGCTATTTATGAGGGAAAGAGTCCGGTGGCCGTGACCCGGGAGAGCAGGTTCATGGGGGTGGCACGTACACTCATGCCTCGCCGGTAGGTCTGCGTAAGCATGCCTTCCCACAGGGCTGTAGCTCAATTGGTAGAGCACCGGTCTCCAAAACCGGCGGTTGGGGGTTCAAGTCCCTTCGGCCCTGCGGTCCGGTGAAGCCGGGGTAGTACGGAACTACAGAACGACATGCACAAAAGAACGGCGCGAAACAGGAACGGCAATAACAGGACAAGTTTTGCGGAAACTTTGTCATCGGCAACGCCCCCGGGAATCATCCAGGTGGAGCAAATGAGTGGAGTGAGCATGGTGGACACCGACGCGAAGCCTAGTGGGGACGCGGCCCGGATGCAGAGAAGAAGAACATCTTCTCGCGCCTTGCTCCCTATTTATTCGCCAAGTTATTGTTGAACTTCGCAAAGTTATTTGGCCAACACGCAATGAATTGGTCAACTACACAATTGTGGTGTTGTTCTTCATTTTGCTTATGGCAGGAATCATCGCACTCTACGACTACGTCTTTACCCAGGGAGTTCTTTTCATATTCGGTTAATTCGAAGTGAAATGAGCCTCACACCACGTGAAAATGTTGAAGGAGATTGACCCCCGTGTCTGAAGAACAAGATCCCAGGAAAACCTGCCAGGCTCTGATCCCTATGTTGATCCGTTCGCGGTGACCGGGAAGTATCAGC
This sequence comes from Candidatus Nanopelagicales bacterium, assembly GCA_018402075.1. The sequence goes on from JAGYJP010000006.1 coordinate 65,594, forward strand.
CGCGGAGGCCATCGCTGAAGCCGAAGTTGTTGCAGAAGCTGAAGAAATCGTTGCTGAAGCCGAGGCTGCTGAAGAAGCAGCCGAAGAACTCGCTGAGGAATTGATCCCCTCGAAGAGTTCAAAAGCTCCATGCGAATCGCGCCGGGTAATTGGTACGTGATCCACAGTTACTCCGGATATGAAAACAAGGTGAAGGGGCAGCGGCACGTGCAACTACCTTGAACATGGAGGACTACATCTTTCAGGTGGAAGTACCCATGGAAGAAGTCACCGAAATCAAAAGTGGTGTGCGCAAGCAAGGCGTCGCAATAAATTCCCCGGATACGTTCTTGTGCGCATGGACCTCACCGATGAATCATGGGGCGTTGTTCAGCCACACCCGGTGTGACAGGTTTTGTGGGTAATGGCCACAGCCCTGCTCCACTTTCCCTTGACGAAGTCATTGCCATTCTCGCTCCAGAGCCAGAGGAAGAAGCCTGCAGCCGGTGTCGGCGCCAAAGGCGGCAGGTGGGCTGATCGGCTGCACCCATCAGCGTTGACTTCAATGTGGGTGACTCCGTCACAGTTGTGGATGGACCATTCGCTACATTGCACGCCACCATCTCCGAGATCAACCTCGAAGCCCAAAGGTCACCGGTCTGGTCGAGATTTTCGGGCGTGAAACTCCGGTGGAACTCGCGTTCAGCCAGATTGATGCCGGATGAATCACCTCACCACGAAACTTCACTACCCAACACCAACAAAAACAGAAAGGAAACACCATGGCACCGAAGAAAAAAAGTCAGCGGAATGATCAAGTTGCAGATTCCTGCTGGCGCAGCCAGCTTCACCGCCCGTTGGCCCCGCACTGGGTCAGCACGGTGTGAACATCATGGATTTCTGTAAGGCATACAACGCTGCAACAGAATCCCAAAAAACAATATCGTTCCGTGTGGAGATCACCGTCTACGAACCGTTCATTCGACTTCGTGCTCAAGACCCCACCGGCATCCCGCATGATCCTCAAGGCCGCAGGTCAGAGAAAGGGATCGGGCACCCCGCAGTCCCGTCCAAGGCCCGGCAGCATTACTAAGTCCCAGGTTCATTGAGATCGCTGAGACCAAAATGCCTGACCTCAACGCGAATGAACATTGACGCCGCCATGAAAATCTTGAAGGCACCGCGCGTCAAATGGGAATCACGGTTTCTGCGTAACAGCAAATACATAACCGCAATTAACTGCACAACTAAATAGAACAACCAAATAGAACAACGAGAAACAAGAACGTGGGGGAGAGCCAGCGCGGCTCGTCAACCACACCCTGCAACAGAAATTCCTGCTGTGAGAAATGGAGCAGAACATGAAGCGCAGTAAGGCATACCGGTCAGCTGTTGAAAAAAGTAGAGGCTGACCGTCTGTATTCACCCCTCAGGCAGCTCGTCTGGTGAAGGAAACAACAGCAACCAAATTTGATTCCTCGGTTGAGGTGTCCATGCGATTGGTGTTGACCCGCAAGGCCGATCAAATGGTTCGTGGAACAGTCAATCTGCCCCACGGCACCGGCAAAAGACCGCTCGCGTTTTGGTGTTCGCGAATGGTGACAAAGCCGATGAAGCCCGGGCAGCGGGTGCCGATATGTCGGCTCCGATGACCTAATCGCAAGGTCGCCGGTGGCTGGACCGATTTTGATTCCGCTGTGTGCACCCCTGACCTCATGGGCAAGTGGGAACCCTGGGCAAGGTGCTCCGGCCCCCGTGGCCTCATGCCCAACCCCAAGACAGGCACGGTGACCATGGACGTTGCCAAGGCCGTAGGCGACATCAAGGGCGGAAAGATCGAGTTCGGGTGGACAAGCACGCCAACCTCCAATTCCCTATAGGCAAGGCATCTTTCACCGCCGAGCAATTGGTGGGAGAACTATGGCGCTGCACTGGATGAAATCACGACTCAAGCCCAACTCATCCAGGGGCGTTATGTCAAGAAAGGCCACCGTGTCCTCCACCATGGGCCCTGGCATTCAACTAGATCCCAACCGCACACGTTCATTGCTGTCCGAAGGCTAAGCCACTACCAGATAATTTCTGCCGAACCGCGCATCTTTCATTTATGAGGGGTGCGCGGTTTCGTGTCTTTATTCACCGTTTCGGGTCATTGCATAACGATTATGAAATTTGAAGGTGATTCGTTATCAGAAGATTGACCAATTGGCTCCGGGAATACAGACTTGCGCCTTATTGTGGAATGCCGAAGCAGTTTGAGTTTTCAGATACATGAGACGAGGGTGGAATCTGCATGAGTACGTCCTACCGTTAACCCACCCGCTATTGGCCACTGAGAACGAGCATCACCCTCCAGTGGGCTCAAGATTCTCGACGATGTTTCGATTGGTGTTCCCAAGGGAACCGTCACCGGCCTGATCGGCCCCAACGGTGCCAGCCAAAACCACGGTGTTCAACATCATGAGCGGATTCCTGACACCCGATGAAGGCAATTTGCGCTTCGATGGCAAAAAGCTCAAGCACATCAAGACCCATCACCCTGACAAAAATGGGAATCTCGCGGACACTTCAGGGCGTTGGTCTTTTTGAATCACTCACCGCATTAGAAAACGTGATGCTCGGTGGCTCGGCCCGCGTCAAAAGCGGAATTGTCGCCGACTCTTTGGGCATGCCCTGGGCAGAGCGAACAGAACAAATTGCGTTCCCAAGCCATGGAGACGCTCGCTGAATTCGGTATCGCCGATATCGCGACCGGTACCCGGGGAGCTGCCCTATCCGTGCAAAAGCAGTGGCAATTGCCCACCAGTCTGATCTCAGATCCAAGGTTTTACTTCTCGATGAACCCGCGGGTGGTATCAGTGCTCGGACATGCCGAACTCGGCCGCATGATCAAAGTTGGACTCCCAAGCGCACCGTGCTCTTGGTCAACATCACATGGAATTGGTCATGGAAGTTTGTGACCTGATCTGGGTACTGGACGCCGGCAAAGTGATCGCATCCGGATCACCGGAAGAAGTCGAACCACTGGGTTCTGGCCGCCTATCTCCGGCGAGGAGGTGAGCCACTGATATTGGCGACCATTGATCTTTCAGTGTCGTATGGCGCGGTCCAAGCGCTAGGGCATGAATTTGACGGTGCCCCGCAGAGGTCACCGCGTTAATCGGCGCCAACGGCGCAGGGAAGTCAACTCTCATGCGCACCATTGCCGGGCTGGTCAAACCCCAATCGGGTCAGGTGCTCTTTGACGATGTTGACATCACCGACAAAAAGCCCGAAGACATTGTTCGCATGGGCATGGCACTAGTCCCCTGAAGGCCGATCCACCATCCCAGAACTTTTCTGTTGACGAAAACTTGCGCTTGGGTGGGTTGTGGCGCAACAAACAAGAACGCGGAGAGGGCCCGTGATCAGGTCTTTGCCCTCTTTCCTATTTTTGGAGAGCGCAGGTATGCGTGCTGACACGCTCTCCGGTGGTGAGCGGCAACAGTTGGCAATCGGTCAGCCTTATGTCAATCCTCGGTGTTTGTTATTAGATGAACCCTCTGGGCCTTGCCCCCCATGATCGTGACCCAGATTTTGGAACTGGTGAGCAACCTGGCCAAGGAATCCAATATCGTACTCCTTGTAGAGCAAAACGCGGTCACGCTCCTACGCGTTGCAACCACCGGGTGGTGCTCAACCTAGGCGAGGTTGTGAAGTCGGCCATGCCTCCGAAATTTCATCCGATGAAGAACTTCGACACGCATATTTGGGTACTGAGTCATGACCACTTTTATTGATTATCTGCTCGGTGGATTTAGCAGTGGCGCGGTAGTAATTGCCCTCATGGCGATCGCCCTGGTGCTCGTGTGGCGATCCACTCGCATGGTCAACTTCGCGCAAGTCGGCCAAGCCATGTTCACCATCGCGCTGACAATTCAACAGCAAACTGGAAACTGGCTTCTCGCGCTGGTGGTTGCAATCGCTGCTGGAGTTGTCCGAGTAATTGTTTTTTCTGGTTATTCGACCGGTCAAAAACAGCGACTCAACCGGCGCCATTATTGCTACTTTCGGCGTGCTCATTGCGCTGCAGGCAGGGGCGGGCATGGTTTGGGGCGGCGATCAGGAGGATTCGTACCCCCGGTAGACAACTCCGGCTTAGAAATTGGCGGAGGGTGGCCGTTTTCCCTATGACATTCTCGTCCTCGTTGTCACTGCGGCGCTCGTCATTGGTCTTTAACGTTGCTGTTCACCAAAACAGCCTTAGGTCTCTCCATGCGGGCATCGGCCTTCAATCCGGAAGTCGCGCGTTTATCCTGGTGTCAGGGTGAACCGAATGTTGATCACCGGGTGGGCAATTGCTGGAGGCGTTGGTGCGGTCGGCGGAATCTTGATTGCCCCGTGTCGACAATCTCGCCGACCAGTTTCGACATTCTTTTGGTCTTGCGTTTTTACCGCCACCCGCAGTAATTGGAGGACTGGATAGCCTGGTCGACGGTGACCTTTGGTATTGGCACTGGCTTGATCATTTCCCTTATTTCCCGGCTACAGCGGTTCAAACAACGCACCGGTTGTCGCCTTGATTCTTCTTGCACTGAATCTGTTACTTAAACCTGACGGGGTATTCAGCCACCATGGATCGAGGTCGGTGTGAAACTTTTGCGCACCTTCCCAGGTAACCGAATTATTTGGCACGCGATCATTGTTGGCGTTGCTTGGTTGTTATTGCTGGTCCTCAACAACAACATCGATCCGCTTTACAGTTCGTACTTGGCCCTTATTGCCATGTACGCCACTGCCATGTTTGGCATGACCATTTTGGTCGGACTCTCTGGTCAGGTATCCCTTGGTAATGGCGCACTCATGGCTGTAGGTGGGTATGTATTTGCACTGACCTCCATGAATTGGCAAACCGTGCCGTTCTTTGGTTGGCAATGGAATGCCGTGTGGTCCATGGTCTTCGCAGGTCTCGGTGGAGTCCTTGTCGGAGGAGTAATTGGTGGATTGGCCGCCAGGCTCAAAGGCCCATACCTCGCAGGTTTGACGCTGGGTATTGCTGTAGGTGTCCCCGCAATCACTAATAGATTCCCTGAGCTTCTCGGCGGGGAAAACGGGCTGATGTTGACCGTTCCTTATCCTCCCGGTGGTTACACGCCTGCAACAGACGTTGCTACCGAAGCCGTCATTGACGAAACAACAGGTGAATCAACCGATGCGGTAGTGCAGTCAGAAGACGAACAGTATGCAGAGCTTGATCTTTCTGAATTCGGCGATGCTGCAGGTGATTTCACTGAAGAAGAGGAACTTCTCACCGAGGGTGACTTACTTACCGAGGACGATCTTCTCACCGAGGACGATCTCCTCACCGAGGGTGACTTACTGACAGAAGAGGATCTCCTCACGGAAGAAGATCTCGCGGGCGCAGGGGATATCCCACTGGACTCCGGTACAGATTCCGGCACTGATGCCGGAACGGATCTTGCCGATTCAGGTGTGTTTGATTCCATTGATTCGGGGTTCATTCTCGAACGTTGGCAAGCTTCCATGGCAATTGCGGTGGCCTGCGTTGTGGGCTTTGCCGCCCTCAACCTAGTGCGAGGCCGACAAGGTCGTGTGTGGAAAGCGGTTCGAGATGATCCTGTAGCAGCCGCGGTCGTGGGTATTTCACCCTCGGGGTCCAAGGTCTCAGCATTTGTAGTGAGCTCCCTCTTCGCCGCGCTGGCGGGTGCGGTTTTCGCCCAAATCCTAAGCTTTGTTGGCCCAGGCGCATTCAGCCTTGGGCTCTCTCTGTCGCTACTGGTGGGCATTGTGTTGGGTGGCCGCTCGTCACTGCTCGGAGCGATTATTGGAGCGTTTATTTTGGTGTGGCTGCCCGAGTTTGTAGATGGAGTAGCAGGGGAGCGCGGTTGGCCTGAGCAAATCACCAACAACGCCCCGAATCTTCTCTACGGATTGCTTGTGGTTGCGGTGGTTCTCGCCGCGCCAGGCGGAATTACCGGAACAATTCGTTCGTGGGTGGATAAGTCCCGAGGACGAAGCAGTTCAACCCTGAATTAAATAGATTTTCTATTGAGATGGCGGAAGTCAAACAGTTGGACGTCATCAGAAACACCAAGGATTGCTAACTAGAGCAAGCGTTAAGTGTTTGGGTGCCTGCATTTAATTCAGCGAAGCAGTTGCCATTCAGGTAAGTCGCAGTTAGTCTCGGACACACATTGCGTTCACTGGCTGTTCACTTATTCGGGTGAGCGGTTGGTGCTCGCCCTTCGTTGGAGGAGCAATTCGTGAGATTTAAAATCGCAACCGGAACGGTTGCCTTAGGCACGGCGGCGGCGCTTGCGCTGGCCACGGCATTACCTGCCCAGGCGGCTGACCCAGGTGTTACCAATAACAAAATCATTCTCGGAACAACAACACCACTAACGGGTCCTGCAGCCCCTGGCTACAAGGACATTCCGGTAGCGGCTCAGGCTTACTTCAATTACGTGAATAAAAATGGTGGCGTAAATGGTCGCCAGATTGAACTCAAGATTTTCGATGACCAGTACAACCCCGCTCTGACCAAGAAGGGCACCAGCCAGCTGATCCTGCGCGACAAAATTTTCGCAATGTACGGTGCACTCGGCACCCCGACTCACTCTGCGGTTGTACAAGACCTTAATCGCCGAGGCATCCCCGACATCTTTGTGAACACCGGTGGCGCCAGTTTTGACAATCCACGCAAGTACCCCATGACATTCCCTTACTTCCCTTCATACATTGTGGAGTCCAAGGTCATGGGTTACTACATGGCAAATGACCCAGTACTGAATGCCAAGAAGAAGTGCCTGTTCTACCAAGATGGTGAATTCGGCGACAATGCCAAAGTGGGCTTTAATGCCGCCGGCACCAAGTTCGAGACAACCACCTCGTACTTTTCCGGCCAGCAAGTTTCTCCATTCACCGCCCAGATTGCCAAGTTGAAGTCAGCAGGCTGTGAGCTCGTCGTGTTCTTCGGCGTGACATCTGCGACCGCTCAACTGCTGGGAACAGCAGTACGATCCGGTTTTGCACCAACATGGGTGATCACTTCAGTTGGTTCCGACCCATCTGTTTTGCGAAATGTGTTGGGAGCAAACACGAACGCACTTCTCAAGGGCGTCTATGTACCGAGCTTTATCGTCCCTGCCCAGAACACCAAAAATCCATACGTCAGTCAAATGAAAGCCA
>JAGYJP010000007.1 GCA_018402075.1 Candidatus Nanopelagicales bacterium
TGTACATTCCTTACAATTTTCTGGCAATTGGGCCAGGATCCGAGCCAAATAAGCCGTATTTATTGCTCAGTATTCCGGGCAACGCACATGGATTCGAGCCACAGGGCCGAAACCACCACCAACACTGAACCGGTTGCGGCAAGGAACGCCGCGATCATGGCCGACCAGCCTGCTGGGGTCGATGAATTCGAAATGGAGGCAAGTGCCACGCCAAGGTAGAAACCACCAATTACCGCACCCGTTCGGCTTGCTGCCATGGCCAGGACGGCAATGCGTGCGGCCGCCAGGGGTGGGAACGGTTTTTGACCCGGTTGGCGTTGCAGTCGTGGTTTTGCAAAGTAGGTCCACAGGGCAAAACTGATTCCAAAAATCCACATGGCGGCTGCCGCCAACCCGGGAATGGGAAGTGACCTGCCGGTCTGGCCTTGAAGCACAATGGTGATGGCCCAACCGATGGCGCCCAACACCGCAAAAATGACAACGAGATGCGAAACCTTTGTTTGTTGCATTAGGCATCCAGCCTTTCGGTGAGCTGCATCAATTGTTCGTGCGCACTTGCCAGTGAATCCACTGCACCGTGTCCGGGTAACACAAGGAATTCCGGGGCAAGGCGGATGTCATTCCACGGGACGGTCACAAAGGATCGCTCGAAGGCACGCGGATGCGGGATGGTGAGTTCCTCTGTGTCAAGGTGCACCGGCTGATCACCGTCCCACATGGCGATCAGATCGAGGTCAAGTGTGCGCGGGCCCCACCGAACTTCACGGGTGCGGCCAAATTCATTCTCGACCCGGTGTAACTCCCGCAGTACCTGGTGCGGGGTGAGATCCGCTTGGAATACCGCAACTGCATTTGTGAAGTCACCCTGTTCCACACCGCCGACCGGCGCTGTTCGATAAAGGTGAGATGCACCAATGCAGGTCCACAATATTGCAAGTTCGGCATATGCCTTTTTCAGAGTGTCAATGGGATCATCCAGATTGGCACCGAATGCAACCACAAATGTGCCGGTAGTTACCGTGTTCATGAGCGGTGTTTGTAACGGCTGACAACAACATCGGCGAAGTCGCCCTCGATCGGGGCATCGGGTTTATGCACTCGAATATGCGCGGACACCACCTGTGGGAATTCTAGGCAATCCTGCGCAACCAGTTCAGCAAGCTTTTCAATTAAATCTAGTGACTCACCGGTGATGCGAGCCCTAATGGCATCTGCGACCTCTGCGTAATTGACGGTGTCCGCGAGATCGTCAGTCTGGGCTGCATGTGAAATAGATAAACCCAATGTGGCATCGATAGAGAAATACTGACCCTGCTCTTTCTCATGTGCCAAGACACCGTGGTAACCGAAGTCACGCACGCCAAAAAGCTCAATGTGATCCTGAGCAATGAATGGATCAACCGCATTGAGTGCGAGATAGGCGTCGAGGGTTTCTCGCACCTGGTGGACACGCACACCCCAAGCACCCCTGCGAAGTATCTGCGCTGCGAGCACGGCCGATGCAGTGTCACGCCCGAGCTCTGGGCGGTAGGTTCCGTCCGGGTCGGCCAGTAAGGCACCGAGGAATCGCTTGCGCGAGACTCCCACAAGTACCGGATAGCCCATGCTGCGCAGGGAGTCCAGTTGGTGGAGCAACTCCCAATTGTGATCAAATGTTTTACCGAACCCAATACCCGGATCAACGATTATGTTGTTACGGCTCACACCCGCAGCAAGTGCTTTGTCCACCTGTTGCGTCAGTTCCGTGCACACATCTGTCACAACATTGTTGTAGACCGTGTTTTCCTGCATGGTTTTGCTTGGACCACGCCAGTGCATGAGCACCACCGGCACCCCCAACTGCGCAACCGTTGTCAACATATCTGGGTCTGCCAAGCCACCACTGACATCGTTGACCATGCGCGCACCAGCGGCTACGGCGGCGCGAGCAACTTCAGCACGCATGGTGTCAATGGAGACATACATTCCGCGAGTGACCAGTTCTTCAATCACAGGAATGACGCGAGCGAGTTCTATATCGGCACTGATTCGCTCGGCTCCGGGGCGAGTGGATTCGCCGCCCACATCAATGATGACCGCACCCTCGGCGATCATCTGTTCAGCTCTGGTGATTGCATCCGCTATGTCAGCGAACTGACCGCCATCGGAAAAAGAATCCGGGGTGACATTGAGGATTCCCATAATCACGGGCGGGTGCATGCTCTACCGCCGTTGTGAAATCAAGGCCATGGCCTCGGCGCGAGTCGCCGGGTCGCGCAGACTGCCGCGGACAACACTCGTTGTGGTTACCGCACCTGGTTTGCGCACACCGCGCACCGACATACACATGTGTTCCGCTTCAATAATCACGATCGCGCCACGAGGCTCCAAGATGCGCATGATGGAGTCGGCGATCTGTGAAGTTAACCGCTCCTGAACCTGGGGGCGGTGGGCAAATACGTCAGCAACACGAGCCAACTTAGACAAGCCGGTGATGCGACCATTTTCATTAGGTATATAGCCGATGTGCGCCACGCCATAAAAGGGAAGCAAATGGTGTTCACACATGCTGTTGACGCGAATGTCCTTCACGATCACAAGTTCGTCGTGGCCTAAATCAAAGGTTGTGGTGAGAACTTGATCAGCATTTTGGTGCAATCCGCCAAAAATTTCGGCATAGCCGCGGGCCACCCGTGCCGGGGTATCGACCAGACCATCGCGATCAGGGTTTTCACCGATTGCAATAAGGAGATCTCGGATCGCCTTCTCCACGCCCACATGGTTGTAAGGAGCAACAGCAGCAGGCTCAGCAATGCTGATCGGATTAATGTCGTTCATTGCACCATTGAACTAGATAGCAGATTCCGGTGTATCCGGAGTCGAAGATTCGGAGACAACGACTTCGACAGATTTTCTCTCCACCGGTGCACGTTCGAGTTCGGCAACCTCTACCGGACCCCGAAGATCAGGTGCCCGACGCGCGGAGCCAGTCCACGCATGCCTTGGTTCCCGTAGGTTCAACTCGCGGAAAATTTCTTCGATCTCGAACTTGTCGAGGGTTTCGCGCTCCATGAGCGCAACGACGATTGCATCGAGGGCATCGCGATTTGCCACAAGAAGGTCATAGGCCTCTTGATGAGCAGACTCAATGAAGGCGCGCACTTCTTCGTCAATGGCGGCGGCTACTTCCTCGGAAAAGTCACGGGCGTGGCCCATATCGCGGCCCATGAATACTTCGCCACTTTCCTTGCCGTACTTGATTGCACCCAAACGTTCGGTCATGCCGTATTGCATGACCATGGCGCGAGCAACGGCAGTGGCTTTCTCAATGTCATTAGATGCACCTGTTGTAGGGTCGTGGAAAATTAATTCCTCTGCCGCCCGGCCTCCGAGCATGTAGGCCAACTGATTGAGCATTTGACTGCGAGTGGTGGAGTACTTCTCCTGATCCGGTAACACCATGGTGTAACCCAGAGCCCGGCCGCGAGGCATGATGGTGATTTTGTGGACAGGGTCGTTACCGGGAAGTGCCGCAGCAACAAGTGCGTGTCCGGCTTCGTGATAGGCGGTGATCAGGCGTTCCTCGTGGTCCATGACCCGAGTGCGCTTTTGTGGACCCGCGATCACGCGATCAATCGCTTCATCCATGATCACATTGCTGATTTCCGTGTGACCACCACGTGCGGTGAGCAAAGCTGCTTCGTTCAGAACATTGGCCAAATCTGCTCCGGTAAAACCGGGGGTGCGGCGAGCAACTGCCCGGAGATCCACTTCAGGAAGAATCGGTTTGCCCTTGGCATGTACTTTCAGAATGTCTAAACGACCATTGAGATCAGGGCGCTCTACCCCAATTTGACGATCAAAGCGGCCAGGGCGCAGGAGTGCGGGATCAAGAATATCTGGGCGGTTAGTTGCCGCGATCATGATGACGCCGCCGGAAACATCAAAGCCGTCCATCTCCACGAGCATCTGGTTCAGGGTTTGTTCGCGCTCGTCGTGACCGCCGCCCATGCCGGCACCGCGGTGACGGCCAACGGCATCGATTTCATCCATGAAAATAATGGCGGGTGCATTTGCTTTGGCTTGCTCAAACAGATCGCGAACGCGGCTGGCACCCACACCAACAAACATTTCCACGAAATCAGAACCCGAGATGGAGTAGAACGGCACGCCGGCTTCACCTGCAACCGCGCGGGCAAGGAGGGTCTTACCTGTTCCCGGCGGACCGTAAAGCAAAACACCCTTGGGGATTTTTGCGCCAACGGCTTTAAACTTTTCTGGGTCGGCAAGAAAGTCTTTGATTTCCTCGAGTTCCTCAACAGCTTCGTCAGCACCTGCAACATCGGCAAAAGTTGTTTGCGGCATGTCCTTGGAGATCATTTTTGCTTTGGACTTGCCGAAGTTCATGATGCGGGAACCGCCACCTTGCATTTGGCTGAAAATAAACACCATGATTAATACGAGCAAAATAAATGGCAAAAGTGAGACGAGTAGCGTGACCAAAATATTTTCACTGGGCACAACAACGTTGTAGCCACCGGGAAGAGCACCTGAGTCTGCTTTGATCTGCAGCATTTCCTGAAGGACAACACCCTGGCCGGTGACATAGGTGGAACGAACGGTATCGCCGTTTTTCAACACGAGTTCAAGAACCTGGTCACGATCGGTGATGGTCGCGGTGTCAATATTGCCGCTCTGGATTTGGGAAATAGCCACACTGGTATCGATTTGCTCAGGTGCCCCCGCACTCGACACGAGACTGGAGCCCACCAGCACAAAAATCACGGCCATGGCGATCCAGAAAAAGGGACCGCGCAGGATTCGCTTGAAATTCACTTCCTCACGGTACTACGCCCCCATGGGGGCATCCGCCCCGATCCCAATGGTTATGCCAACGGCGAAAGCCCCGCCGTGGGCAGGAGCGTGCCGGGAAAAGCGGTTGAAATCCTCAGGCGGTGTACACATGTGGGGCCAGGGTTCCCACACACCGCAGGTTCCGATACTTCTGGGCGTAATCCAGGCCGTACCCCACCACGAACTCATTGGGGATATCAAAGCCCACGTATTTCGCATTGACCGGGACCTTCATGGCCTCTGGCTTACGCAGCAGGGTGAACACTTCAATGGACTTGGGCTTACGTGATCCAAGATTCTTGAGCAACCACGTCAAGGTCAAGCCGGAGTCAAGAATATCTTCCACCAGAATTACATGACGACCTTCAATATTGGTGTCCAGGTCTTTGAGAATTCGCACCACGCCACTCGAGGTGGTTCCGGAACCATAGGAAGAAACGGCCATCCAGTCCATTTCCACATGGCGCGGCATGGCGCGGGCAAGATCAGCCATCACCATGATGGCACCCTTCAACACACCAACAAAGAGAACTTCTTCACCGGGATAATCCGCATGGATCGTGTCTGCCAACTCCTGAATGCGACTGATCAGTTGCTCTTCTGTTAAGAGAACATGTTCTAGATCGGCAGCGAGGTGGGCAGAATCCATACTGTTCTCCTCTTGAATCGAAGACATTAGCTTGAGGGGTAGAAACTTAGCCTGTCCTGCTCTCGGGCGGCACAGACACCCAATGGCAGAGCAATGACTCCCTGCCCGTGCCAGTCAGTGATCAGAGCTTCGATTACCCGTACGTGGTTGTACGTCAGTGGTGAGGATTCCCGCTCCACCGCAGCGCACACTGAATACATTCGACGAATCACGCGGCTTCGGACTGCCTGTGGAAGTTTGGCAAGGGAATCGATGTCCGCATGCTGTTCACTACCTTCCGAAAGCTCCTGCACTACTAGAAAATCCGATGCGAGCTGCTCAAGTGCGGTGTCATCGGATCGGGCAAGATCCGCGGTGCGCACCAAACTCGCCACTATCCCGGGGCCGAAATCTTCGGTGAGGCGCTGCATATGTTCGCGCATGCGCACCCGAGCAAAATCATCGCTGAGATTATGTGGATCTGTCCACGGAGTAATGCCTAATGGAGCGAGTAACTCCTGAACGGCCAGTTCAATATCGGTACGAGTGTGTCCAAGAAATGGTCGGTACCACGGGTGATCAACAGCAGACATGGCTCTCAAGGAATGTGAACCTGCCCCGCGTAGCAATCTCAATAAAACTGTCTCAGCTTGATCATTAGCCGTATGACCCAGCAGGATCGGGGTGCCGCTCGCTGCACGGAGTAAGGCCTCCCGCCGAGCAATGCGCGCCGCAGCTTCCATCCCGCCGTCACCTGTGACATCGACGGTGACCACCTGAGCACTCGCTGCGCCCAACTCCGTGGCCTGAGCCGCTGCAGTTTGGGCAATCACTGCGGAGTCTGCTTGCAGTTGGTGATCCACCGTCACCGAATGCACCTGGAAGCCGGCGCGCTCACCCACCCAGGATGCAACCGCGGTGAGAACAAGTGAATCCGGACCGCCGGAGCAACCCACGACCACCCTTTCGGTGGCCACCGGGATGCTGGTGCGCACCGCATTGCGCAGGGCGAGGATCGTGGGTGAAGCCAATGCGTCAGTGTTCTTATTCATGCTCACGTTCTTATTCATGCTCACGCAGCGATCTGCAGGCGGGCACGCCACAGACCGGGGTGGGTGATCTCGGTCAACGTGGGCAGGGTCTCCGGGGAAGTCCACACTTGATTGAAACCTGCCATGCCCACATGCGCCACGGTGTCGCGAACAAATGCGGCACCGTTGCGGTACTGATCAAGTTTTTCGTTCATGCCGAGTAGGTGTGACACGAATCCATTGTTCTGATCGCGCTTAGCTTCAAATCCTTGTCGGATTGTGTCAACCGAGGGAATTAAGCGAGGGCCACCAAGGTCCATGATGTAATCCGCGTGACCTTCAAGCAGGGTCATGAGAGCGCTGATTTTGTAGTAAACGGCTTTTTGTTGGTCTGACTGCACCAGTTCGAGAATGCTTGTATCGCTGCGACGAGCAAGAGCATAAATAATCTTTGCGACACGGAGCACCAACTCCTGGGTTGGCAGGCGGGATGCCTGGACAAACTCGGCGACCAAATCCAAGAAATACTGTTGCATCCAGGGAACCGCACCGAATTGCACCCGGTGTGTTTCTTCATGCAGGCACACCCACATGCGAAAGTCACGGGGTTTAACTTTTAGCGCCTGTTCGGTCTTCACGATATTTGGGGCAACAAGAAGTAACCGACCGGGTTGAGTAAAGGCTTCGTATTGACCCAATACTTTCCCTGAGGCCCACCCCAACGCAAGTCCCGCCTGAATAGCACCGGCTCTGTCGCCCAGAGGGTCGAGGAAGGATGAATCCTTCTGCACAAAATTTATGACGTATTGCATGCCAATGGCATTTGATTCCACCCAGCCTGCTCGATCCACAATGACAGCGGGCAAAGCACTACCCGCATCCAATTCGGTGAGTTGCTTCACGTGGTATGCAGCACTCAACGCATACCGCTGGAGATCACGCACGGCTTTACTTGCATCCGCTACCGGGATATTGGGTCCCGTGGGCATTGTGCGTTCCGATGCGGTGCGCAGTAAACCCCAGTATGGAATATCGGCGCTGCTGACAACCTTCATGTGATCACCCACAGCCACACTTTGCCAGTGACGCTGCCATGCGATCCATGGAGTTACGCGCTCCCATCAGTGATGGAATTTTGTTGCCCACCATGACAAACACCAATAAGCGCCCACTGCGATCCCTGATGGTTCCCGCCAAACTCGAGACACCCGTCAGGGAACCGGTCTTGGCACGCACCACACCCGCACCCGCACGTGTTCCCCTGGAATCAAACCTATTCTCCAAAGTGCCCGTTTCGGCTGCGACCGGTAAGCCGGCCGCAATGGCTGCCCACTGCGGTTGATCACCGCGCACCATGTCGGTGAGCACCTGACCAAAAACCTCGCTGGATGCGCGATTGCGAGTGGACAACCCGCTCCCGTCAAAAAGTGTCAGATCGGTCGTGTTTATTCCTTTGGACGCGAGCACCGATGTCATGCCTTTTGCACCACCTGCAAATGAACCTTCGCCCACAACCTTGACTCCGATCAGGTGCGCCAGAATTTCAGCGACATCGTTATCCGAGTCTCGCAACATGACACCAACAACTTCTGACATGGGCTCAGACAACACCGATGTCAATTGTGTTGCGGTGCTGGGAGTTGTTCCTTTACGAATTTTGCTGACTGCGATCCCCTGATTGCGCAGACGCTGTGCGAATAGCTGTGCTGTTTGTTTCGCCGGATTTCTTACACGGGACACTGATCCTGGATTGACGCGAGCACCTCCCACCGTCAACGCACTTACTGGCGCCGCAACACCCAGGCGCGGATACGTGCTTTTCCACCCCGGCCCCAGTGCAGGCCCGGTAAAAAGGGAGTCATCGAAAATCAATTGGATTTTTTCTAGTCCGCGGCTTTTTAGCGACTGTGCTGTCTTTTGTGCAAGCGCTTTGAGGGAGCCTTCACCCTTGGCTCGTGACATGAGTGGGTCACCTGCACCCACCAGATACGCCTTATTGCCCTGAACCTTGACCGGTGTGCTCACCTGAAAACCCGGGCCAAATGCGCTGAGGGCGGCGGCAGCGGTGAGCACTTTGGTGACTGACGCTGGAATTCTTTTGGCACCAGATTTATCTGTATATAACGTGCGCTCGGTGACCGGATCAATCACCAGCATGGAGAATGCGCCGACCGATGGGGAATCTGCCAACTTTCCGACCACACGCTCAATACCTGCGGTAGTGGGGATCAATGCGCTGTGACTGAGCGGTGAATACACCGACGGGACCGGCCCGCTGGGGGGTGCGGCAAATGCTGATTGAGCGGAAAAAACGAGTGACAGCGCGAGAGTGAGCGTGAGAACACCGGTCAGTGAGCCCACGATTGACTTGCGCACAGAATCAGACATCGTCCCTACTCTAATTGACCACCGCGGACTATCACCCGCTCTCGCGGTTCCAAGCCATCACCCCCACTATTGTTCAACCCATGGAGCCTTTGGAATTTGATGTCACCATTGAAATCCCTGGGGGCAGTCGCAATAAATACGAAGTTGATCATCACACCGGCCGCATTCGCCTTGATCGCATGCTGTTCACCTCAACCCGGTATCCCCACGATTATGGATTCATTGAGGACACCCTCGGCCTTGACGGCGATCCCCTCGATGCCCTGGTGCTGGTTCAGGAGCCCACATTCCCCGGGGTCGTGATTCGGTGTCGCACGGTCGGCATGTTCCGTATGACCGATGAAGCCGGTGGCGATGACAAAGTCTTGTGTGTACCCGCCGGAGATCCGCGCCTTGAGCACCTTCGCGATATTCACCATGTTTCCGAATTTGATCGCCTAGAAATTCAACACTTCTTCGAGGTGTACAAGGATCTTGAACCGGGTAAATCCGTGGAGGGTGCCACCTGGACCGGCCGCACCGAGGCCGAACAGGAAATACAAGAGTCGTGGGCTCGAGCCAAGAAGTAGCAATAAAGAAAATGACAAATGGCGCCCAGTTGCTGTTTATCTAACTGGTGCTTATTGGGTGGTCTCCGCCATTTATTTGATCCAGGGCGTGCATGATCACCGGAGCAATCACGGCAACGGCATCTTTTGCTCCGCCGGGAGACCCCGGAGCGTTGATCACAATGGAATTCTTGATCTGACCCGCAACCCCGCGCGAAAGCATGGCGGTGGGAATTCCATGTGCTGCACCAAATGCACGAATTGACTCGGCAATGCCGGGGATCTCCCGATCCAATAAAGGCAATGTGTGCTCGGGAGTGTTATCTGCTGGGGTTAATCCGGTACCACCGGTGGTGATCACCAGATCGTGTCCGGTATTCACCGCCTGCGTGATTGCATCCGAAACACCGGGGCCGTCCGCAATCACTACCGTGGGTGAGCAACTAAACCCAAGTTCGGTGAAGGCCGTGGTCATGATTTCACCGGATGTATCGGCGCGGGTACCTGCGGCGGCCCGCGTGGATACCGTGATCACCTGAGCACGGTAGTTAGGCATGTAGTTGCCGAGTCCAGTGCCCTGAGCGGCCACCTTTTTTCTCGCGCAATTCCACACACTCAATGCGGGCCATGCGATCGCGGCCTTTGACCATGTCAATTAATGCGAGGGCACCAACCGAGGCGGCGGTGAGCGCCTCCATTTCGACACCGGTTCGGTCAGCGGTTGTCACGGTGATCAACATGGCAACACCTTTGTCGGTGACTTCCATGAGGACATCAACACCATGAATGGCGATCGGGTGACACAGTGGAATCAGGTCACTTGTTTTCTTTGTCGCTGAGATCGCCGCGATACGCGCAACCGCGAGGGCATCGCCTTTGGGCATGTCACCCGCGCGCAAGAGGGCAATTACTTCCGGTGACATAGAGACGAATGAGTAGGCCGTGGCGCTGCGCTCGGTGACATTTTTGTCCACCACGTTGACCATATGTGCTTCCCCAGAAGAATTTAAATGCGTCAGTCCTGGTTCAGATGTCATTGTTCACACCTTTCACGAATATCTATCACTTCAATCAATGATCCGGCATCAAGGTGAGATATTCCCACCGGAATCACAATCAGGCATTCAGCTTGGGCAAGCCCTCCCATGAAGTGTGACCCTTGTCCGCTTCCCACGGGCTCCACCGCCACACCTTCCGGCGTCACGACAAAACGTCCCCGTGCAAATTGAACTTTGTTCTCCGGTGATTTCATGGATTGCGTCAAAGTTGCCTGCACTACTCGATCCGAGTGCGGATTACGACCACTGAGTTTGCGCAATGCTGGTCGGGCAAAAACTTCAAAAGAGACATAAGCACTCACCGGATTGCCCGGGAGAGTAATTACCGGAATACCCGGAGTTCCGATAGTGCCAAAGCCTTGGGGCATGCCGGGTTGCATGGCCACTTTATGAAACTCCGCTGTGCCTAATCGGTTAAACACGGCTTTCACTGGGTCATAGGCACCCATGCTGACCCCGCCAGTAGTGATCACCATGTCTGCCCGGTGCACTTGATCTTGTAACACTTCTAAAAGTGCATCTTCATTGTCAGGTACTGCGGGTACCCGATACGCCAACGCTCCCGCATTGTCTGCCGCTGACACCAACATGAAGGAATTGGAATCACTAATTAATCCGGGCTTTAGTTCTTCACCGGGTTCCACCAATTCGGTACCGGTAGACATCACGGCAACTCGTGGTTGGGGAATGACTAACACATGGCCGTGGCCAACAGCAGCAAGAAGAGCAACCGATCGGGATGTCAGTAGCGTGCCCTTGCGTAACACAATTTCACCCTGCACAACATCTTCGCCGGTTCGGCGAATATAGGCACCGGGATCAACCGACGCACTAATACGAACCTTCTCGGTGCCACCATCGGTTGACTCCACCGGCACAACACACTCTGCACCCTCAGGAACAGGAGCACCCGTCATGATGCGCACAGCTTGTCCTGATATCAGAGTCTCCAGTGAACGGTAACCGGCAGGTATGTCATCAATGACATCTAGTTCCACCGAATGTGTCTCTGAAGCCGCGGCGATATCCGCATGAAGTACCGCGTAGCCATCCATGGAGGAGTTATCAAATGATGGAAGTGGCCACCGGGCGGCAACATCTTGGTGCAGTACGCACCCCGTTACCTCAGGCAGTGGCAATTCCAATGGCATGAGTGGCTCAATGGAATTCAGTACCCGCTCGAGATACTCCTGCACCTGTAACACCCCCTCAGCCTACTGAGACTGGCCCACGCGGTCCGCAGAGTTGGTGTACCGTGGGAAATCCTCACAAGCCGTTCTGCATCGGGGTGATCA
This sequence comes from Candidatus Nanopelagicales bacterium, assembly GCA_018402075.1. The sequence continues at coordinate 11,782 of JAGYJP010000007.1, forward strand.
CGTGCGCGAAGTCCTGCCTGAACTACTCGAGGCATACACCAACGGAGGCGCCGCCATGGCCACCGTTGTGCGCACCTGGCGCTCTGCCCCACGCCCCGCAGGCGCATCCATGTTGGTCACAACCACGGGAGAAGCGGTGGGCTCAGTGTCGGGAGGCTGTGTCGAAGGCGCCCTTTTTGATATTGGCAGTGAAGTACTGGGAAGTGGACTCCCCCAATTTCATAATTTCGGTGTCAGCGACGACGATGCCTTCGCCGTTGGCCTGACCTGCGGTGGCCTCCTCGATGTCTTTGTTCAAAACGTGAACAACACCACCTGGCCTGAACTTCCATTTCTTGCTGACCGTATCCGCCATGAAAACCCGTTGCCGTCGCGACAATTGTTCAAGGCCCCGAGGATCGTGTCGGTGCGCACTTAGTCATAACCCCCGAAGAAACCCATGGTGATTTAGGAACTGAACGCCTTAATGACACTGTTCGCGAAGATGCTCTTGGAATGCTCGCGAGCGGAATCACCGGAATTATTGAATATGGCACGGAGGGCGAACGCCTTGGCGAGGGAATGCTCGTGTTTGTTGCCAGTTACGCACCGCCGGCCGACATGTTTGTTTTCGGCGCCATTGATTTCTCCGCCGCTCTGGTGCGTGTTGCCAAAATACTTGGATACCGTGTCACCGTGTGCGATGCCCGCCCAATCTTTGCCACCACAAAACGTTTCCCCGATGCAGATTCCGTCGTGGTGGACTGGCCGCACCGCTGGTTGGAACAACAGGAAGTCACCGAAAGAACAGTGATTGCTGTTCTGACCCACGACCCCAAGTTTGATGTCCCCGCTTTGAAAGTGGCTCTGGCAACTAAAGCGGGTTACATCGGAGCAATGGGATCACGCAAAACACATAATGACCGCACCCAACGCCTTCTGGAAGCTGGTGTCACCCCAGAGGAAATCGCCCGCATTCACTCACCGATTGGCTTGGACATTGGTGCCCGCACACCCGAAGAAACAGCCATCAGTATTTGTGCGGAAATAGTTCAACACCGTTGGGGCGGAAGTGGGAAATCACTTGTAGCCACCGAAGGACCAATTCACCCAGGAGCACCCCGATGAACATCCAAGTTAATCTGTATGCGGCCGCCCGACATGCAGTCGGACAAGAGAATGTCACCATCAATGCCGAATCACTCAATGAGTTGCGCGCCAACCTGATCACGGCATTTCCCAGCCTGGCAACAATCGTGCCGCAATGTTCCCTGCTGGTCGACGGACTTTCCTATGGCCGCGAAACGGATGCACCACTTGCCCAAGGTGTTCGCATTGATGTCATGCCACCGTTTTCGGGCGGCTAATCCCACCTGACCTACACATCGGCGCAACTACCCGCCGCGTTCATTGCATCGGCGCAACTACCCGCCGCGCTTATTTGATCGGCGAAACTACCCGCCGATAGCACTCATCGGGCGATCCGGCTTCACGAAGTTTGGATCATTGATGCCGTGCCCCGGCAACTTGGCCTTGGTCACACTTTGGAGAATCTCGCGGATTCCTTCCCGCTTCTCTGCATCGGTTTTATCTGAGCGCATAAGTGCTCGCACATCGGTTTCATCGCGGGCAAAAAGACAATTTCGGAATTGGCCGTCGGCGGTCAGGCGCAACCGATCACACGCACTACAAAACGGACGAGTAACACTGGCAATGATTCCGACTGTCGCCGGACCACCATTGACATAAAACTCTTCGGCGGGTGCTGAACCACGAGTGGGAACCGGAGTCAAGGTGAATTCGCGCTCCAATTCCTGCTGAATGTCATTGGCGGTCACCATGACCGGACGCGCCCACAGATCACCCGCATCAAGGGGCATCTGCTCAATGAAGCGCAGATTCCAATCATTAGCCAATGCATGCTTGAGCAGCGGAACCGCTTCATCGTCGTTAATTCCTTTGAGCAACACCGAATTCACTTTCACCGGCGTAAGTCCAGCTTCCTGAGCGGCTTTGATGCCTTCAATGACATCGTGGAAACGATCGCGGTGGGTCATTTCCTTAAAGCGTTCGGCTGACAGGGTGTCCAAGGAAATATTCACGCGCTGCAAGCCAGCATCTTTGAGATCCTGAGCCACTTCAGCTAGCCGCAATGCATTGGTGGTCAAAGAAATGCGAGGCGGATTGGGTAATGCATAAATGCCTGCAATGACGTCCGCAATGTCGCGACGCAGCAGCGGCTCTCCACCGGTGAGCCTGACTTGGGTGATTCCGCATTCAACGGCAACCCCAATGACGGTGAGAAGTTCTTCGGTTGTCAGTAGTGAGTCATTGGCAATCCAGTCCGAGAAATCCGCTGGCATGCAGTAGGTGCAACGCAAGGAGCAGCGATCGGTCAGTGACACACGTAGGTCGCGATGCTCACGTCCATAGGTATCAACAAGTTCAGATGTACTCACGCGCAATTCACCCATTCGTCTGTGCCATCGGCAAAGTACTGATGCTTCCACACCGGTAATTGCAATTTGATTTGGTCCACAATCTCACGACATGCTCCAAAGGCATCGCCACGATGCGAACTTCCCACGGCGACCACCAACGCAGCCTCACCAATGGGGATGTCTCCAACCCGATGCGCCGCGGCAATATGCGTGACATCAAGTTTCTCGGCAAGATCGCCCACCACCGTCTTCATGACATCTGCAGCAGACGGATGGGATTCATAAGTCAAAGAAAGAACTGCGCGACCGTGATCGTGGTCGCGGACATCGCCGGAAAACACCACAACGGCCCCCGTGCTGGGATCACTCACCAGCGCAGCAATTGCGGTGGAATCCAGTGGCTCGCCGGTGACTTCCGCGAGGTGAACGTGAGCAGGCATAGTTCGCTCATTATGGTGGAGTATGGCTGATTCGTCACCCCCCGACGGAATCCCCCTTGCGGGAATCGTGCTGGCCGCCGGCTCGGGTGCGCGCTTCGGTGGACCCAAAGCACCTTATATATATGAAGGCGAACGCCTAGTTGATCGGTCGGTGTCCTTATTGCGCCAATCTGGACTCGAACCTGTCATCGTTGTGCTCGGCGCATGGGTGGGCGATGTGGATGCGGCAATCACCGTGGTGAACCACGACTTTGCCAGCGGAATGAGCGGTTCCCTTGCACTAGGGCTTGATTACCTGCGCACCCACCACCCGGACGTTTCATCTGCGGTTATCACGCTGGTGGACCTACCGTTCCTTAAATCCTCCACCATTACCGTGCTGGCTGAATCAGATAGTGATCTGGCCCAAGCGCATTATCAAGGAAACCCCGGGCACCCGGTAAAAATTGCCGCACATTATTGGAGTGATCTGCTCCGTCAACTAGATGGAGACAGCGGAGCCAAAGCATTTCTCCGCGCTCACAACGCGACCGCACTCGAGATTAATGATCCGGGAATTGTTCAGGATCTCGATCACGCTCCCATTAGCTGATCACATCTTTACTACGTGATCACACCTACCGCATGACCACATTTCGTTTGCCTTTTGCACCCATGTATACGGTCATAAGTTGAACGGTTTCTTCGCCTTTATTGATTCCGTTGTAATTGGTTTTCACGGCCTGCATAAAGGAACTTCCCGCCGGGAACTCTTTGGTGACTCCAGCTTCATACTCCACCGTGTAGGTACCCGACATCACGTACACCAATACGGGGATTCGATGCAGTTGCCATCCGGTTTCCTGACCGGGTTCCAGGGTTGTGATGGCACTGGAAATCTGGGCTGTACCTTTCTTGGGGTACACCACGTTTTGATCCAACACGGTAATTTGTTGATCAATCAAGAGTCGCTGGGATCCCACCACCGTGTCTGTTGCGGCTGTTGCCGTGTCCGTCTGCGCGGTATCGTCCCCCGAACCGCCGCAGGCGCTGAGTAGGGTTGCCCCGACGAACAGCGATGTGACAACAAGTGCGATGGGTGATTTCCGCATTCGGCCAACGTAACAGATTGATAACGAGCCCGCAGGAAGGCTGGGGAATAGATGCAGATTTTCCCGGGATTTCTGCGCCCCAGCAGGAGTGTTCCCCTCACCCGATGGCGCTCTGAGCGACGGTGGACTTCGAAACCCTCCACATTGAGTGTCCTGATTCTGGGACTCTGGCTATTTGGTACCGGTGAAGCCCTCCTGGTGATCGCTGATCTGGGAGTGGGGCCTTGGACGGTACTTGCCCAGGGGGTGTCCACCCGCACCCCTCTCGACATTGGTGGCGCCACCTTCCTCATCAGCCTGCTGGTTCTCCTGGTCTGGATTCCCCTGAAGGAACGCCCGGGCCTAGGCACGATTGCCAATGCAATCGTGATCGCCACCGCACTACAAGTCATGAGCTCGGTGATTCCACACCCCGAGAATCCGGTCATTCGGATTGGTGCGGTGCTCCTGGGAATTGCTCTCGTGGGAATCGGTAGCGGGCTGTACCTCACCACGAATCTCGGACCCGGGCCACGCGATGGCATGATGACCGGAATCCACTACCGCACCGGATGGCCGGTTGCTGGAGTGCGATTGGGGATTGAAGTCACCGTCTTAATTGCCGGATGGTTCCTCGGTGGGACCGTTGGCGTTGGCACAGTTCTCTTTGCAATTCTCATTGGCCCATTTGTTGGTTACGGGCTGAAAATCGTCGGAAAACTAGCAGGCGCAAAGGCAGTGGTGGAAACTATTGACGAGCCCGAGCTCGATGCATGACGATTGCAACATGACCGCCTCGCCACACGCAGTGCTTGTCACCTTCGATCAACTTTCCCTCACACACGGCGCACTTGCCGCCGCTGATCCCCGAGTCGATCATGTTGTTTTTGTGGAAAACATGTCCATGCTGGAATCACGCAATTGGCATGCCCAACGATTGTTCTTTTTGCTATCCACCACGGCCCATTTTTTGGAGGAACTGCGCGGTCGCGGATTTACGGTGACATATATTCGCGCCGCAACTTTCACTGAAGGACTGAAAGAATTCCGCGAATCCCATCCTGGCATTTCGATCCGCAGTACATCGCCAACCTCCCATGCCATGCACACACTCATGACGGAACTGGAAATCGAACTCACACCCAATGATCTTTTTCTCACTTCACCAGAGGAATTTAGTGAATGGGCCAAGGGGTACAAGTCCCTCACCATGGAGTACTTCTATCGATGGCAGCGCAAGAGACTTAATGTTCTGATGGATGGCGATTCACCCATTGGTGGCCAGTGGAATTTTGATGCAGATAATCGCTTGCCGCCACCGCGGCCTAAGAGAGGCCAGCCACCGCACCAATGGCCAACTCCCCCGCACTTCGAGTGGGATTCCATTGACTCAAGAATCGCGCAGCGCATGTCTGAATTCGACACCTGGGGTGCCGCACCGGATGGCACCTGGGCCACAACTCGTGAGGGTGCATTGCATTCACTCGATCACTTTCTCACGCACTCTCTCGCCGATTTTGGCCCCTATGAAGATGCCATGCCCGCAGACACGTGGACGGTAAATCATTCACTATTGAGTCCCTACCTGAATGTGGGACTGCTACACCCCGCCGAAGTCGTCGACGCTGCCATTGCAAGATTCACTGACGGAGGAATACCGCTATCCTCGATCGAAGGGTTTGTTCGGCAGATCATTGGCTGGCGGGAATACATCAACGGTGTGTACTGGCTTTTTGATTCGGATTACCGGAATAACAACCAATTAGGTGCACATCGAAAACTCCTTCCCCTATTCACCGATTCAACGCAAACACAGATGAACTGCATGCGCGTGACCGTTGGCGATGTCGAAAAAAGATCGTGGACGCACCACATTCCACGCCTCATGCTCCTTGCGAATCTGGCATTGCTCACCGATATTGAGCCCGAAAAGATGCTTGATTGGATGCGCACCTCATTTATTGATGCAGCCGATTGGGTCATGGTGCCGAATGTGATCGGCATGGGAATGCATGCCGACGGTGGCCGCATGATGACAAAACCTTATGCCGCGGGCGGTGCATACATATCCCGCATGAGCAACTACTGCGGACCTTGTAAATATGATCCGAAAAAGCGCACGGGGCCTGACGCGTGCCCATTCACCACCCTGTATTGGGATTTCCTTGATCGCCATCGCGATCAATTCGCCAGCAACCACCGCATGGGCCAGCAAATCCGTGGGCTAGATCGCCTGTCAGATCTTCCCGAGATTCGGGCACGTGCACACGAGGTCCTCACCGGCCTGGACAATGGCATGATGTAGCCATGATCGAACCGGTTCCACAAGACGTGCGCGATCTGCGCCGACTCAAATTCTCATCAATCCTCCAATTGGTGGCCGCGGTTTTCTTCTTCGGTGCAGGAATAATCGGCGGCATGTCAATTGGCTGGGGATTCGTCCCGTTCCTGCTTTTTGCATTGGGCATTGCCAATATCGGCTTATTTACACTTACCCGCAAGGCAATTACTTCACGAACCAAAAGCTAATAAACCGGCAGCACTCAGGGCCAGTACAACCCCCACACCTTGGATCGCATTCATGCGTTCGTTAATCACAATCCGGGCAAGGACAACCGTGGCCGCCGGATACAGGGAACCCAACACCGCGACGACAGAGAGAAGTCCTCGTTGGGTAGCCAGTTGAAACAAGCCATTTGCAATTGCATCCAAAACACCCGCAGCTGTCGCCAGTAACCACGGGAATGCAGCTCGGTTGAATGAACGTACAACAAGAACCACAAAAGTGATCATGATGACGGTGGAAACCCAGCGACCAAGGGTCGCCACCCACACACCCGAATCCTTTGGAGCCACACCAAGCGCTGTCAGATACAGACCAATGGCAACACCAGAAGCAATCGCCAGCAGGATCGCAATCGGTGGCGTCTTGCCATGGTGTTGCGACTCCCTGCTCACCAAAATAACCGCCACGACCGCGAATGCCATGCCCAGATAGGCCCACGCGGTGGGTTGCTCACCGCGAAAAACACCCACCAAAACCGGGATTGCACCACTCATGACGGCGGTTATGGGGGAAACAATTCCCATTTGGCCGCGGACCAGCGCGGCATACAACAATGCAATGGCGATTGAACCGATAACGCCTGTGATCAAGGCATAGCCAAAAAGATCGGTGGACAATTCACCCGGAATAATTGTGAGCGCGAAAATCGTAATGACAACTGCGCCCGCGGGATAGGACACGGCTAGGACCTGAGCCGATCCGGCTCGCCGAGCCGCTAAACCACCAATGAAATCGGCCACACCCCAGGAGAGACTAGAAATAAGTGCAAGCAGCGCGGCCACTTGTACCTACCTCTCCCACAAAATTCCCACAGGTGGTTGAACCTGAGGCAGGTGAGGCTACTGCACCGCAACTAACGGATGCGGATGGGCTTGCTCATGGTGGCAACCGGATAGACAGTGCTTTGATCTGAGCGTGGCGTGTACACCGCTCTTAGGGTGTACAACCCTGGCGGCAACGTCCGAGAAATCCGTTTCACTTTCTTGGCAACTCCCGCGCGGTTGATCCACTTGCCCTTAGCAATCACGAGTGATTCCAGACCGGATGAGTTAACGAGAACAATGCGAACTTTGCCTTTCACCGCCTTATTACTCATGATCACTCGGAATAATTTGCTGGTGCCGCGCTTAGGAGCTTTCGCACCTTTGAGTGTCGCCGTGATTCCAGGGATCAGTTGGACGGTTTGGGCTCCCACAACAGGCGTGGGCGGCAACTTGGGGGGCAGCCCGTCAATGGACAACCGCGCACTCGTGTCTGCCACGGCAGATGTTCCGTTGAGGTTCGTGGCCTTCACAGATACCCGAAGGTAGTTACTTGCATCCGCTTCCGTGATGACATAGGTGGCTGCCGTAGCCCCTGCAATGGGCTGGCATGAAGTGTTCGTGTTCTCCGCACAGCGTTCCCACTGGTACACATAAGCGGTGGGAGCGAATTTCCAACTGCCGGGGTTCGCGGTGATCGTTGAACCCGTGACCGTGCTGGTTGCGGTAAGAGTTGGATCAGTATTTGATGCTGGCAACACGCCACTGAGAAGCCGGCTAACGTTATTGCCGGTCTTGCCAGTGAACCAGGTGTTGCCATCGATCCCAGAAACTATTCCAAACGGGCCGGTGTTGGCAGACGGCAAAATGAACTCTGTTACCACCCCCGAAGTTGTTACTCGACTGAGGCGATTTGCTCCCGGCTGAGTCACCCAGAGATCACCGCCCGCACCAGCAGTGATTTGTTGTGGCTGCGATTGCGCGGTGGGAAGTGAGAACTCCGCCAAAAGTCCGCGAACTGACATGCGACCAATGCGATTGGAATCGCGCTCGGTAAACCAAAGGTTGTTGTCTGTACCGACAGTAATGTCTGTGGGCGCCGAATTGGCGGTTGTTAACGAATAAGGGGTGACAACACCAGATGTTGTCATTCGAGCAATGGCATTACCCGTTTGCAGGGTAATCCAGAGAGCACCGTCAGGTCCGGTGACCAGTGAAGTAGGACCGCTGTCTGCAGGTAGTGGAAATTCCGTGATTGCACCGGCATTTGTGATTCGGCCAATTTTATTTGATGCAAACTGGGTGAACCACATGGCACCGTCGGGGCCCGTGGTAATTCCCATGGGCTGGGAATTCGCGGTGGGAATATCAAAGGATTGATATTGATTGTTCTCTACATTGAACACCCCGATCCGATTACCCAATTTCTCCGTGAGCCACATGCGCGAATCTGATCCCAGTGCAAATGCGTGGGCTCCTGCGTTCGCAGTTCCATTAGGGATCTCCAATGTGGTGATCGCACCTGCGGGGGTGACCTTGCCCACCTGGTCCACACCGCTCATGGCCACCCACATGTTCCCCGCGGCATCAAGGGCCACGCCCTCAGGTGCTGAATTTGCCGTCGCTATAGGAAACGAAGTGACATCGCCCGTTGCCGCTTGGGCACCCGTTGTTGCCGCAACGAGCCCGACTCCACTCACCATCAGGCCCAGGGAAGTGGACATTGACACCATTTTTCGGATCTTTGTCTGCATGAATTCCATGGTGCCATGACCTTGGCCGTACACCAAAAAATTTTTTTTCTGGGCGTGTTGACATCGGACATCTAAAGGTGTGCATCACGAGACATCTCGGGACAACACCGATAAGGGAGCGATCCCACGTGGATTTATTTCCACCTGGGATCGCTGGTTGTGCGGGCTATCGAGCTAGGTTTCGCTCGAAGGCTGCTAAGTGGCGATAAGAGCCACTCAGCAAGGAGTGAAGTACCCGCTCCACATCTGCTGCCGAATTGGCTTCAAGGGATTCCTTCAAATCCGCAATATCGAGATTCGATACCTTGTGTCACCAACTTGTTGTACAGCGCTTGTAAATTGGGGTCATCAAATACTCCCAGCTTGTCTCCCACTGTTGGATCTACGATGTTGTACGTGTCGAGTACGCCACGCACAGCCTCCGTGTGGCTCAACTCTGCCCGAGCAATATTGTCAAATTCCCGAAGAGAGAACTCCTCACCAAGTGTGACATACACATCATGTGCCAACTTCTCTTCTGCGACCATGTATTGCAATGACTTTGCGTCTACACCCGGCGCTGCCTGTGCAACACCACCCGCGAAAATCATGGGTACCGTGAGACCTATTGCTATTAATGACTTTTTCAGATTATTCATCTGACTCACTCCTCTTTACTCACCGCTTGGGGAATTTTCTTATATTTTTTTTCCGCTTCACCGAGAGCGGTGTCGCGCGCAGAAGGTAAGGGGAATGTAAAGAAAAAATACAAAAAGGATAAAGAGTTGCGTTAGTAACTCGGCCAAGTATCAGATACCCGATACCCAAGCGGCCACGGATCACTCGGATCTCGATAGAACTGACTTGTGCCATAAATCCATGCTTGTCCTGCCACCGTAGGAATTATCGCGGGAATTCCTTGTAAATCTTCAGCTGATTGAACCGTGCACCTGAATTCTGAACCGATAATGGATCGACCGACAAAGTGATCACCAACTTGTAATTCGCCCCTGCCGGTCAATACAGCCATAAGCGCACTGCACCCTGTTCCCGTTGGTGAACGGTCCAATTTACCTGGATTAATCACACACACATTTGTTGATGTCAGTACACCTGAATCATTACGCTGAAGTGGACCGGTGAAGTAAGTGAAGGAATGGTGAGTCCACTCCGGTAACCCCGGGTGTCGAAATTCAAGTTGTTCATTAGCCGCGGCACGAATCGCCATTCCGAGTCGGGCAAGTTCGTCGGCCTCGCTGGGGACCAGCTCAAAGCCAAGTTCTCGAGCATCTGCCATCACGAAACTGTCACCACCAAAAGCGGTAGTGACATTTATCGTTCCGACACCCTCGACTTCAATTGTGATGCTGTCATGCATCACGAAACTTGGAATATTCACAAGTTCGACTGATGTCACTTTTCCGCGATCACAGGTGGCTCGGACTTTCACCAAGCCTGCGGGAGCCTCGAGAACTAATTCGGTTACCGGTTCCACCATGGGAACAATCCCCGTTTCCAACACCACCGTGGCAACACACATTGTGTTGGAACCCGACATGGGTGGCGTATCCGCTGGCTCCATGATGATGAAACCCACGGCGGCACCAGGTGACTTGGGTGGCACCAACAGGTTGTAATGGCGGAACACTCCACCACGAGGTTCGTTTAGTAGAAAATCTCTCAGTGAGTTGTCCTGCGCAATAAATCGAGATTGTTCCCAGACGGAGTCACCTGGCGGTGGCATCACGCCGCCAACAACGACATCGCCCACCTCGCCTTCGGCATGTACGTGAACAACATGCACAACATTTCCGGTATTCACCGTGTCATTACGACATTCGCCAATTGCCCGAGGCCGTGATGGCAACGTATCGGGTACCGGGTGGCAATACCGCACGACCAGTGAATGGGCCTGTTTCTTCCACCAGCGCGAACCCACTCATTCCTTTGCCGGAAATGGGAAATACTTTGAAATCCCCCTGCCCTTGGTGGGTGAACTTCTTTGTCACCACACCCCGCGTGGCTCTCTTCAATTGAATCACCATGGATGTGGCACCCCTGGTGACTCGAGGTGCGCTGACAAGTGGTTTAACTGTGATGTTCCAAGGCCCGGAGGAAGTCACCTTCGCCCCAACAATTGGCTTGAATTCTTTTTCTTGGAATACGGTTCCTGACCACGGTCCAATGGTGTCAACCCATGGGAATGCTCTTCCCCCATTGCGCAAAACCGGTTTAGCCTCAACGGGTCCTTCGGCCGTCATGGCAATCTCCACGATGACGGACTTGGTGATGCTGGTGAGTGGAACAGTTGCACTGCCCTCTCCAGAAATTGTTTGGTTTGCCGTTGCCACGGTTGGGGCGAAAAATACAAATGCCACAACCAATGTCAGAATCGCCGCGCCTTGAATTTTCATGGGTTTAACTCAAGATTGGATTGAGGCCTTCGCTGATGATGCTCTCCAACTCAGCTTGATCAACCGGGTGACCCACATACTTGGTGGCCGTTTCCAGCACCTTGGCTTTGGCCTTGTCAATATCTTGTCCTGGTTTAGCCTCTGCTGCAGTCCAGTCCCGATACAACTCCCACGCCAACTCCCGCTTACGCAGGGCAATATTGATCCGAGACATTTGTTCATCGGTTGCAGGCAAGCGCCAGGTCTTGCTGATTGCAGTGGGGAGAACTGTGCGGTAGTCGTGGCCACCCTCTGCAAAAATTCCCGGGGTTGGAACGAGGGCATTCAACATATCCAGGAAGGTCATCATGAAAGTGGTAAAAGGCACCCACGTGGTATGAGTTGGTGTGCCCAGTGGGCGAATGTCTTGGGGTCCGAGCCAATCGGGCCGGCGCCACAGAACCTGTGAACCGAACTTAGGAATTGGATCATCGCCATTCATGAGCAAAAGGAAACGCACTTTCTCCAATTCCGAATCGGGCAATTCATGCCAGTCCTTGAGGTTGCGTGGCAAGAAGATACTGCCCGGTCCAACTGACGGAACCTCAGCAACAGTGCGATCACCCCACAATTGCTTGCGCCACTTTGTCGCTGAAGGTGTTCCAATCCACACTGCAGCCTCAAGTCCGGTTCCTGTCAGCCCGGCCGCACCCAACCCGTTAAACATTTCCTCGCTGACCTGTGAACCCAAGCTCTCGCCAAAGAGATAGAACCGGGGGCGCTTATCGGCAGGCATGGCCAGGAGTCTTTCGACAATGCCGTGCATCACCATGCGGGTTTGTTCGGTTCCTTCATCTACTTTTGTGAGGGAAAGTGCCGAGGGAAGAACCGAGTACTGAATGGCAGCGGAAGCGCAATCGCCTCCGGTGAGGTACTCAAATGTTTCATTCGCTACGTAATTGACGTAGCCCGAACCCGTTGGTGAGAACAGCGCAAAGGCTTTGCGGTTTAGGGCGCCCGTTCGATCAATTTCACTGAGCAGAACCTGTGCGCGCTCTTCTTCGCTTGATGCAATATCAAGTGACCCGTATACCCGAATCGGTTGTTTAGCATCAGTGATATTCATGACGCTATTAATTGTTGCCGGCGGCAGAGCCATGCTCAACCAACGAGCACCTTCGCGCGTTTGTTTACTCCAGGCAAGTCCTGATTGGACAGATCCAGTGACCTCGGGGATGTCGGGTGGTGTCATGAGACCGGGCTCGATACCGCCACCGCCCTTACTCAGCATGGTGTCTACTTGACCCACCGCATACCAACCCACGCCGGCAAAGATTCCCAAACTTGTTAACCGTCCGAGGGTGCGGTGATCCTGGGGCTGACCGCCTAAGGCGAAACTTGCGCCCTTTGCGAGTGTGTTGGTTAGCGCCGATTCAACAAATGACAGACCCAGGGTGACAGCTGCGACACCTGCACCAATCCCGGCTGCCTTGACCGGTGTTACTTCACGTACTTGGTCTTCGAAGAAGTACTTTCCCTTGTATTCAATTGCGCCGGGAACTTCGCCGTAGGTGGCCGACCCCGGTAGGGCCTTCCATGGCTGAGTGGATGCCCATGCTGCCGCGCCAGCAACCGCTGCGACAGCAACGTGATAGCGGCCGGGTCCTGAATTGAAATTCTTTGACGTTGCTGTCGCGAGCGCACTTGCACCTGCAGTCGCAGCAAACCCTTGTGCGACAAGGCGCCCAATTGCTCGGCCACGTGGTTCATGCTCTTTCCATTTCAAGAGATATGAAGCGCCTGCACCTGCTGCTCCGGCAACACCGGCGACAATCAATCGTGATCGTGCAGATGGTTCATCGGTGCGGCCAAGGCGCGATGCAAAAGAAGTAAAGACGGCATCGGCTGCGCTGTAGACCTGATAGGCGATACCGGAAGATGTTCCGGTGATGATGGCCTGATCGGTTGAACCACGAGTCAAGAGGTTCGGTTGAAATGATCTGCCAATGGCAATCGCCGCCCCAATAATGCCTGCGCTGGCTGATCTATCCATCTATTCCCACCTTCGACCTGGTTGCTACCAGCGGTCACTGTACCCCGATCACCCTGCTCGGCGTGAGGCGGTTTCCCATGAACTCCTCAAGGATTTTGGTAGATCCCGTGGTTACCAATTCGCCTCCACCGCACTCGGGTTTCGCCATTGCGGTGGACAAACGCGAAGGTCGCGCGCCCGTCTGGGGAAGAAAATGACCAGGTCATTTCCCAAATCCCGGGAGCGCTGGACATTCGCCTGACTCGAAGCCGATGAGGCCATTTCCACGACCCTTGAGTTCGCGCGGATTTTTGTGCACTGATGAACGACTCGCAGGCATCATGAAAGTCCGCTACCACTGAGCGGAACTGGGCTTGGTGCTCTCGGGGTAATGCCGAGAAATCAGAGTCAAAGCGCTGGGTTCGCTCGAATTTCACTCCGTAGTTTTAGCAGATTGCGGAAGGGACTGGAGAAATTCATCCACACCCTCGGTCACAATAATTTGCTCGTTGGCAACGTGGGCATCGACTTCCCGTTCCCCCGCTTGCCAACTTTCCTCCCAAAACCACTTTTCAGTTGCCGGGATAGCCAGTGCTGGTCGGAGTTCAATAACCCCGTCTTCGCGCTCGGTGAGTTCCACCTGAGCTCCAGGTTCGTCAAGCCGATATTTTGCTCTCACAGTTTTTGGGAGGGCAATTAATCCGCGAGATTGAACGCTCACGAACCCATGAAACTGGATGACTTCGCTCATGGTGACAGATTAGATCAATGCAGAATTACAGTCAAGCAGTAATTCTGCTCAATAATCCTTGGATTCCTTGGTCTGGACTCCCATTCAAGACGTATGGCATTATGTATGGCATTATGTATGACATGAAGCGAACCACTATCTATCTGCCCGAGGAGATGAAATCGCGACTTGAGCACGAGGCCGCCCGCCGGCAGATCACCGAAGCGGAACTCATCCGTCGAGCTGTGGACAACGAGTTGCATCGCAGGGCTCCGCGCGGTGGGCTAATTTCGGGTGCACCCAAAGACGGGATCACCGGAGCCAATCTCCATGAGCACATGGGGGGATTCGGGGAACAGTGATTGTGGTAGATACCGGCGTCCTGTACTCATACTTTGTCGCCGATGACCCCCACCATCAAGAAGCTGCCACAATCGTGGAGGCCGCAGATGAGATCTGCGTTATCAGTCCATTTGTTATTGCCGAACTCGATTACTTCGTACTGTCTCGCTTTGGCCTGAACGCTGAGGTGGTCATGCTCGATGAATTATTGGACGGAGCTTATGAACTTCCGGAAGTCAACGCTTTGGATCTGGCCATCTGTCGTGACATCGTTGCGCATTACTCCGATAAAAAGATCGGTGTCACGGACGCTTCTCTGGTCGTGATGGCTCACCGTTTCGGCACCCACCGAATCGCCACCTATGACAGGCGACATTTCACAGCAATGAGGGGTTTAGATGGCCAGGCTTTTGAACTCCTACCCTGATGGCGGTTACCCCAACGAATCAAGATAGGCATCAAGGCGTTCCTGGGTCCACTCCAGGTCGAGTGCCTCGGACCGCTGCTGGGCAGCATCAACAGGATCCCCGCCGAATTCCTCCCAGGCTGACCGCGTCCAACCAGCCATGTAGTCGTCGGCACTTGATTCCCCCAGCCGCATGGCGGCTTCATCTATTGCTTCCTGGAAGCGCTGCGGGAGCTGCACCTTGGCAACTTCTTCGCCCTGACGGGCGGCCACCATGGAAGGGATTTCCCGCCAGAAGGTCACTTGAATTTCAGCCACATTTATTCCTTAGTTAGATGTTGGTATTTATTGAGCAAGTTCAGCAAGGGCGCCACGGACATCGGCGGAGACTTCTTCAGGGTGCTTATGGGAGTAGTCGGTCAGGGTGGTGATCATGGATGGAGCCCAAAATGACTTGATGTGTTCACTGGTTGCCTTTGCCACGTGAGCGCGGTTAGGAATGTTCCTGGCAATCTGGTCGGCCATTTTGACCAAAGCATGTGGATCGTGTTGGGTCACGCGATCACTACTGCACTCGATGGCTGAACCTGCACGGCGGTGACCTTGTACTCCGGACAGTTGGTTGCCCAGTCGGAGTTGTCGGTGGTGATCACATTGGCACCACTGACCGGATAGTGGAAGGTGGTGTAGACAACGCCAGCAGGCACTTGATCGGTGATACGTGCACGAAGTCGCGTTGCCCCAACTCGACTGGACACCTCAACCCATGAGCCGTCGGCAATTCCGCGTTCGAGGGCATCTGATTCGTGAATATCGAGAATATCTTCTTGGTGCCACACCACGTTGTTGGTGCGCCGGGTTTGGGCACCCACGTTGTATTGGCTCAGGATCCGACCGGTGGTCAACAGAAGTGGGTATTTGCGCGTGCTGCGCTCGTCGGTGGGGACATAGGGGGTAGTGATGAATTGACCCTCGCCACGAACAAACTTATTCACGTGCATGATTGGCGTTCCGAGCGGAGCGTTGTCATTACACGGCCACTGGACACTGCCAACTTTGTCAAGCTTGGCAAATGAGACACCCGCGAATGTGGGAGTGACCTGTGCGATTTCATCCATGATCTCGCTGGCGCTGTTGTAGTGCATGTTGTAGCCCATGGCTTGGGCGAGAGCGCAGGTGACTTCCCACTCAGACATACCGGTCTGCGAGGGCATGACCGGACGAACCCGATTGATGCGGCGCTCGGCATTGGTAAACGTGCCATCTTTTTCAAGGAAAGATGTTCCGGGTAGGAACACGTGCGCGTACTTGGATGTTTCATTGAGGAATAGATCCTGCACAATCACCATGTCCATGGCACTCAGTGCCGCCATGACGTGCTCGGTATTGGGATCGGACTGAGCAATGTCCTCACCCTGAATATAAATCCCACGGAATGTATTGGTCAGCGCCGCGTCCAACATATTAGGAATGCGCAAGCCAGGTTCGGCTCGCATCTCGGTTCCCCACAGGCTGGCAAAGAGTTCACGTGTTGAGTCATCTGATACATGCCGGTAACCACTGAATTCGTGCGGGAAGGAACCCATGTCACAAGCGCCTTGGACATTGTTTTGTCCGCGTAGTGGGTTCACCCCGACCCCAATGCGCCCAATATTTCCGGTGGCCATGGCGAGGTTCGCCATGGACATGACCATGGTGGACCCTTGGGAATGCTCGGTGACACCAAGACCGTAATAAATGGCAGCATTCGGGGCACTGGCGAATAGGCGAGCTGCCGCACGCAACTCCTCAGCCTTCACACCGGTCACGGACTCCAGAGCTTCGGGGCTGTTCTCGGGCAGAGAGATGAAGTCACGCCAGGCGTTGAAGGACACCATGTCGCAGCGATCCTGCACAAAACCTGTGTCCACCAAGCCCTCGGTGGCCACCACGTGGCCCATGGCATTAACGATCGCCACATTGGTTCCGGGGCGCAACTGTAGGTGATGCGCGGCTTTAATGTGAGGGGTTTCCACCAGTGCGATTCGGCGCGGATCAACAACAACAAGTTGAGCACCCTTGCGCAAAGTGCGTTTCATGCGGGAAGCAAAGACGGGATGAGCATCGGTGGGGTTAGCACCGATCAACAAAATGACATCGGATTCTTCCACCGACTGAAAATCCTGTGTACCCGCACTCGTGCCAAATGTTTGCTTGAGCCCGTAACCGGTGGGGGAATGGCAAACCCGGGCACACGTGTCCACATTGTTGTTTCCGAAACCAGCACGAATCAACTTCTGAACTACATAGACCTCCTCGTTGGTGCAGCGCGAGGAAGTAATGCCACCAATGGAGTCAATTCCAGATTCGGCTTGGATCAACTTGAGCCGGTCCGCGGCAAAACCAATGGCTTCGTCCCAGGTAACAACTTTCCATTCGTCGGTAATGGCCTCGCGGATCATGGGCTCGGTCACGCGATCGGCGTGGGATGCATAACCCCACGCGAAGCGACCCTTCACACACGAGTGACCAGCGTTCGCGCCACCGTCTTTATCCGGAACCATGCGGACCAATTCATTGCCGCGAAGTTCCGCAATAAATGAACACCCCACACCGCAGTAGGCGCAGGTGGTCTTGACCTGTCGGGTCGGAACACCCAACTCAATAACAGTTTTTTCCTGCAAAGTTGACGTTGGACATGCCTGCACACAGGCACCACAAGAAACGCACTCACTATCAATGAACTTAAGACCCTCACTCGCTGAAACCTTGGAACCGAATCCGCGGCCGGAAATGGTGAGAGCAAATGTTCCTTGGATTTCATCGCAGGCACGCACACAACGACTACACGCAATGCATTTGGATTCATCGAAAGAGAAATAAGGATTAGAGTTGTCGGTGGGGGCATCAAGGTGATTGGCGCCTTCGTATCCGTAACGAACATCGCGCAAACCCACAACACCTGCCATGTCCTGAAGTTCGCAATCACCATTTGCCGGGCAGGTTAAACAATCCAATGGGTGGTCAGATATGTACAACTCCATGACACCCTTGCGGAGCTTGTCCAGTTTCGGAGACTGGGTGGTCACCGACATACCTGGCTCACATGGAGTGGTGCAAGAAGCGGGTGTTCCCTTGCGGCCGTCGATCTCTACCAGGCACAGTCGGCAGGAACCAAATGGATCCAGTGAATCGGTGGCGCACAACTTGGGAACCACTTGACCTGCGAGGGCCGCGGCGCGCATCACAGATGTACCTGCGGGAACATCAATGGGATTGCCATCAATGTTGACGGTCACGATCTCGGTCGAATCAATATCGGGTGTCCCAAGATCCACGGGAATATTCACGCGATCAGGGGGGAAGATGCTCACACGCTTTCCTTTCGATGCTGTGAATCCGGTTCAAAATCTTCAGGGAACTTATGGAGGGCACTCAAGACGGGTAGCGGTGTGAGCCCACCCATGGCGCACAGTGATCCGTCACGCATGACCTCACACAAATCCTCCAATAGCTCCTTGTTACCTGCACTATCCTCCCCCCGAACGATCAGGTCAATAACCTCGACTCCCCTGGTTGAGCCAATACGGCACGGAGTGCACTTACCGCAGGACTCCTCAGCACAAAATTGCATGGCGAATTTAGCCTGGGTGGCCATGTCCACGGTGTCGTCGAAGACAACAATTCCGCCGTGGCCGAGCATGGCATCGGCGGCAATTAATGCTTCATAGTCAGCGCTGACATCGAGTTCAGCCTCGGATAAATAGGCACCGAGGGGTCCGCCAATTTGCACGGCGCGAATGGGACGACCGGTGCGCGTACCAGCCCCGAACCCCTGAACAAGTTCGCGCACGCTCACACCGAAACCGGTCTCCACGATTCCACCCTGTGCAATATTGCCGGCGAGCTGAAACACGGATGTTCCCTGTGACCGGCCGGTACCCAGTGATGAATAAGCTTCGGCACCCCTGGACATGATCGAAGGAACACTGCCAATAGAGATCACATTGTTAATAACCGTCGGCACGCCGAAGAGTCCTTCGAGGGCGGGCAGCGGAGGCTTGGGCCGAACCATGCCACGCTTACCTTCCAGACTTTCCAACATGGCGGTTTCTTCACCGCACACATATGAACCCGCACCCACTCGCACGTGGATATCGAATGCAAAATCAGTATCTAGGATCGAATCCCCCAACCATCCTTGTTCCCGAGAAAGATCAATGGCCCGCTGCATGGAATGAATGGCTGCCGGGTATTCACTGCGTATATATATGTATCCGGTGTCGGCGCCCACTGCGAAGCCCGCAATCAACATGCCTTCGAGGAGGGTGAAAGGGTCGCCTTCCATCAGCATTCGATCGGCGAAGGTGCCGCTATCGCCTTCGTCAGCGTTGACCACAACATATTTGTGGGTTGCGCTCCCTGCAGGTGCACCCGCATGTGCGGTGGGTACCGCATTCGCCACAGTTTTCCACTTAATGCCGGTGGGGAAACCCGCCCCGCCTCTGCCGCGAAGACCAGACGCAGTGACTAGGTCAACTGTTTCAGCGGGACCAACAGCCATAGCTGCTCTCAGTCCATTTAAGCCGCCGTGCGCCACAAAGTCTTCGGGCGATGCTGGATCGACAATGCCCACGCGCTCAAATGTCCAGCGCTCTTGTCGCACCAGCCACGGTAATTGGTCGGTGACCCCAAGGTAAAGATCAGACTGCATGAAGTCCCCCGTTAAATGTAAATCAGCAATATCACCCGGCGCGACCGGCCCAAATGCATGGCGCACACCATTTACGTCAATTTCAACCAGTGGCTCAAGCCAAAGCATGCCGCGCGAACCATTGCGAATAATGTCGAAAGACGGATGCGCTGATACAAGTGCAGCAGCGACCCGGTCAGCGCCGACCGACACTGCGGCACTGTCACCTGGAACAAAAACCTTCATGTGGTTATTCATTCTCCTTTTAAGATTTCGCCAACAGAGTCTGCACGTGCTCGGAAATGACTTTGGTGGTAACGCGACCAAGTAATTCACCATTAATCATGGCTGCCGGGCCTAGCGCGCAATTACCTAAACAAAAAACTTCGTGGGTTTCCACACTTGCCTGTGCGAAGTCTTTGTCCTGCAGACTGTGCCATTCTTTGTCGAGTTGGCGCGACCCCACCGACTGACACGCCTCAGCACCGCAGATCCGAACGGACACCGCAGCGGGTGGGTCTGTGCGCAGGTCGGAGTAATAGGTGAGCACGCCGAAGACTTCAGCTCGTGACACATTGCAGAGTTCGCCGATTACGCCGATGCTGGATTCGGGAACGTAACCAAAATGCTCCTGGATCCGTTGTAAACACCTCAGCAAAGATCCCTCTTCTTGGGACAATTCCGCAATGAGCACGCCTATTTCGGCATCGAACTCACCCTCGGGGCGGCGATTCTCAACCTGCTCGCGCTTCTTTTTGATTTTTTCATTCATGCGGTAACCCATTCCTGCCCGCTGTAGACGTTCATGCGACCTTCGCGGGCAAACCCAATGAGAAGTTGATCATATTGACGAGCGAGCTCAACGGCCAGACTGGTGGGTCCTGATACGGCAACGATTGCGCCAATAGATGCAGTCAGCGCTTTCGCAACGATTTCATATGAGACTCGACCACTGACCACGAGAATATGATCGGTGAGTGGCAGTAATTCACTGGTGAGGGAATGGCCAATCACTTTGTCCACCGCGTTATGGCGGCCAACATCTTCGCGAACAAAAAGCACTTCATTTCCGGGGCCCACCAATGCGGCAGCATGTAACGCACCGGTCACATCGAACATTTTTTGTCGCGATCGCATTTGCTCGACAAAGTGCAATGCGTGCCGGGGATCAAATCTCCATTTGTCCGTATGTAGTGGTGCCACCGGACCCTTGAACTCATCTAGGACATCTGCACTACACACACCGCAGGATGAACTGGTGATGTACGCCCGTGGCCGCGGCGGCACAACATCAGCGGCCAATGTGACTCTGACCGTGTCCACTTCTTGTTTGGCAATGTCCTCAGCATCGGCTTCAAAGTCGGTGCCAACTGCGCGTAACCGTGATGACTCCGCAAATGCCCTCATGGATGTGATCTGTGACGAGTGGGTAAGGCCCGCTTCACTCACCAACCAGCCAGCTGCCAAATCAAGGTCATGGCCCGGTGTGCGCATGGTCATGGCTAATACTTCTTTACCCAACACAATGGTGAGTGGGGCTTCAACGACAACTCGATCTATCCGATCAACACGCACCGGACGTGACCCGTCCTTCTCACTCTCCACGCGAAGAGTTGAAAAGGGTCGGGTGGTGTGGCTCATGTCTAGAACAGCCCCACAATCGCCCCGTTAACCAAATCAATTCGCTCGCTGGATGGCACCTTGGGTAAACCGGGCATTGTCATGACATCGCCACAGACGGCCACAATGAATCCCGCACCCGCGGACAGACGCACCTCGCGAATATTGAGACTGTGGCCGGTGGGGGCCCCCTTCAATGCTGGGTCGGTCGAGAATGAGTACTGCGTTTTGGCAATACACACGGGGAATTCCGGGTACCGCTCCTGGAGTTCTTTTAGTTGCGTGCGTACTTTGGCGTCCGCGGTGACTTCGCTGGCGCCGTACACCGTGGTGGCAATTGCCTCAATCTTTTGTAAGAGTGTGAGTTTGTCTTCGTAGACGAATGACTCATGGGGTTCGGTGGCCGGACGCGAATCTTGGTCGCAAATGCCTGCAACAACTTCAGCCAATTCGGTGGCGCCCGCGCCGCCCTCAGCCCAGTGAGTAGCCACCACAATCGGAACTCCCTTGTCCTGCACGTGCTTTTTCAAAAGCGCAATCTCAGCATCCGTGTCAGCGGTGAAGTGATTGATGGACACAACAACTGGGAGACCATAAGTGCTGCTGATGTTGTCCAGATGCTTATCAAGATTGGCGAAGCCGGCTTCCAATGCCTCAAGATTTTCTTCACTCAAATTCTTGGGGTCAGCTCCGCCATGAAATTTGAGTGCGCGCACCGTGGCAACAATGACCGCAACAGAAGGGTGGATTCCCGCCGCACGGCACTTAATGTCAATGAACTTTTCTGCACCGAGATCAGCACCAAATCCAGCCTCGGTCACAACATAATCAGCCAACTTCAGTGCATTGGTGGTGGCAATTACCGTATTGCAGCCGTGGGCAATATTCGCAAAAGGACCACCATGAACAAATGCAGGTGTCCCTTCAAGGGTTTGCACCAAGTTTGGGGAGAGTGCGGTTTTCAATAGAACCGTCATGGCTCCTTGGGCATTGAGCTGACTTGCCAACACCGGCTCCTTGTCACGGGTGTACCCCACAACAATTCGACCAATTCGTTCCCGCAGATCCTCTTCATCGGTTGCGAGGCAGAAAATCGCCATGATCTCTGAGGCCACCACGATGTCGAAGCCATCTTGACGTGGGTAGCCATTGCCCGGTCCACCCAGCGCAATGGTGATGTCGCGCAGTGCCCGGTCATTCATGTCCAATACCCGCTTCCAGGTGATGCGACGCACATCAATACCGAGGGCATTTCCGTGGTGAATGTGGTTGTCAATCAGAGCGGCGAGGAGATTGTTGGCCAGTCCAATTGCATTGAAGTCACCGGTGAAATGCAAGTTGATATCTTCCATGGGAACTACCTGGGCGTATCCACCACCGGCAGCGCCACCTTTCATGCCAAAAACCGGCCCAAGGGATGGCTCACGCAAACACACCATGGTGTTCTTGCCAATCTTGCGCAGGCCATCGCCCAAACCCACAGTTGTCGTGGTCTTGCCTTCGCCCGGAGGTGTTGGGCTAATTGCCGTAACGAGGATCAGACGTGCTGACGGGCGCTCGGGCAATGTGCTCAACCAACCAAGATCGATCTTGGCCTTGGTGCGGCCATAAGGCTCCACCGCAATTTCCGGGATATTCAACTCACTCGCAATCTCTGCAATGGGGCGCAGGGTTGCCGCTTGAGCGATATCAATATCTGAAGGCATTAATTATTCCTTTATTTACTTAGTGTGTGGCTTTGAGCTTTTCAATAAGAAGTGGCAGGAATGTGTGCACGTTATCCACCACGACATAGTCGGCAAAGCCCATGATGGGTGCCTGTGCGTCGGTATTAATTGCAATCAGCGTCTTAGATGACTTACAGCCGGCAATATGTTGGGTTGCGCCGCTGATACCGCATGCAATATAAAGGTCAGGGGCAACCTTGGTACCGGTTTGGCCCACTTGCTCTGCATGGGGACGCCACCCCGCACTGGTGACCACACGGGAACAACCCACAGCACCACCGAGAACTCCAGCAATGTCTTCAAGCATGCTGAATGCGTCGGGACCATCCATGCCGCGCCCACCCGAAACAACAACCTTGGCCTCAGCAAGCCCTACTCCACCCGCACTCGAACCCACGCGGTCTTCCACGCGTACCAGTACATCTCCTTCAGCCAGCGGCGCCAAACTCACTCAGACACAGAGGTGCTGCGGATGCGATAGCTGCAAATGAGTGTGCCTGCACTGATGCAATCAGAATTGGTGAAACAACAACTGCATCTTCCAACATGTTTCCGGCCCAACGGGCACGAATAACGTCCGCACTGTCAGCACCGGTCAACACAATGGAGACGCATTCACTGGCGAACGGGGCATCCATGATGGCTGCCACGTGACTGAGAACTCGTTACCTCGGGGCGTGCCACCTGCAAGTACCGCACGTGGCGATGTCTTCTCAATTAAGGAATGCACCGCCCGCGCATGTGCCCGTGGGGTGAAGTCACTAGGTCTGCATGATGTCCCGCATGAACTGCAGTTGCTCCGTAGGCAGCAATCTCGCTCGCGAGTCCTTGCCACCGTGCCCGACAATTACCGCCTCCACCTGAGGGTCAAGGCAGTGGCAGCACTAATAGCTTGGGTGAGATTGGATCAATTTCACCACGATCATGGTCAACATAAACGAGAATCATGCGAGAACTCCGATCTCTTTGAGGACATCGACAAGGGCTGCGGCGGCCTCGTCACCGGAACCCAGTGATGTTGCTCCCTTTGCTTCTCGCTCGGAATGGTGAACTTCTTGGTGGTGATGCGCGGCTCGGCGAAGGTGACCTGTCTGACATCTACCGGCTATGCGAGCTTTCATGCGGCCAGGCACAGATGCATAACGTGGAATATTCAGGCCGTCCTTCACCGTAATGACCGCGGGGAGTGGAACCGTGTACACCTCTCGCGTGGAACCCACAGCCCGCTCACAGGTCGCAACACCACCATCCAGTTTCAGTCCCTTGACAGATGTCACAACGGGCAACCCCAATTTGTGGGCAACACGAATACCGGTCTGCGAACCCCGTAATCAGCGCTTTCCGAACCCATGATCACGAGATCGAAAGTCGTGCCGTCTGCGCTGATTGCATCGGCGAGAGCACTTGCCGCTGCTTGTGGATCTGGTTCCACACCATTGGTGTCAATGAGTACCACACGATCAGCACCAATGGCCAACTGCTCCCGGATTTGTTCTTCGCCGTCCACGTGACCCATGCTGAACAAGGTGACTGAACCGCCATTAGCCTCCACCAGTTGAACAGCTGCCTCGACCGCGCATTCCTCGTGTGGGCTCAAACCGAAACCCAACTTGGACGTATCAATGGCCATGCTGTCCGGAGTGAGGACAATCGCACTCCCGAGCAGTGGCACCCGCTTAATGCATACGGCAATTTCCATTAGGACATGATCCGTTCGTTTGTTGGATCGAAGAGACCGGCGATACCCACGCGCTCAACAAGTACCGGGTAATGCTCGCCCAGATATTCGACCAAGAGTTCTGTGCCTTCCTTGGCATGCTCGGGTGGCAGATATGCCATCAGAATGTGCTTACCGACCGAGGAGCACTTCCCGCGCTGGTGGCAAAAGAACGGCGACCCTTTGCATCGGTGATTGGGGTGCCGTCCTTGGTCAGAATCGGTTCACCACCGAGCATGTAACGCTTCTCACCGGTGGAACTGGTGTGATCCACCACCGTCAATCCGCACATGTGGGCAACAACCGGGTCTTCGCGGTGCTTGAGGTGCGCAGCCTTACCCACAAAGTCAGCATCCTTGACCTTCTTCATGGCCATTCCAGCTTCCAACACCGTGTACTCCGAGTCAAGTTCAGCACCGTAGGCACGGTAGCCCTTTCGAGGCGGCCCGTTGTGCCGTACACACCGATGCCCACGGGAATGAGTCCGAATTCCTGGCCCGCGTCCCAGATCGCATCCCAGAGCTTTAGCCCCTGCTCGATCGGAATGTACAGCTCCCAGCCCAGGTCACCGACATAAGAAATTCGCGATGCCAAAACAAGTTGGGTGCCGATCTCAATGACCCTGCAGGTGCCGAAGGGAATCCTTCATGGGACATATCGGTGCTGGTCACTTTCTCCATGACCTTGCGCGCATTTGGTCCCCAAATACCGATCGTGGAATACGCGGATGTGAGATCTGTGATGGACGCGGTGCCGTTCTCCGGCAACAGATCACGGAACCACTTGAGATCTGCCATGCCGTGGGCGCCACCGGTGACAACGCGGAATTGGTTTCACCAAGGCGCATGATCGTGAGATCAGATTGGTATCCGCCATTTGGCTTGAGCACTGGTGTGTAAACAACTTTGCCAATAGCAACATCCATTTGACGCAATGCGGCTTTTGGACAACATCAGTGCAGATGGTCCGGTGACGTCGAAAATTGCAAATGCCGAGAGGTCAACAAGGCCGGCAGTTTCACGCATTTGCAGGTGCTCGGCATTAATGATCGGGGACCACCAACGTGATTCCCATTCAGATGTGCGCGGCATGACAGCATCGCCGAATTTCTCCACCAGTGGTGCATTGGATTCGTACCAGAATGGACGCTCCCAGCCAACACCTTCGTAGAACACGGCGCCCAGTTCCTTCTCGCGTTCGTAGTAGGGCGAGAGACGCACATTGCGGTTACTTGCCCATTGCTCAGCCGGGTGCACAATTCCGTAGGTCTTGTTGAAACCTTCGGATGTGCGCGCGCGAATGTGGGTGCGAGTCTTGTGGTGATCATAGAAACGAGCCACATTGGACTGGTGTAGATCGATTTCGGGTTCACCGAGAACCATCCACTGCGCCAACATGCGTCCGACTCCCGGACCTTCCTTGATCCAGACGGCTGCTGCTGACCACAGACCTTTGACCTCTGGAGTTTCACCAAGGATCGGCATACCGTCAGGTGTCAGTGAGAGAAGACCATTAATGGCGTACTTCTGTCCCACACTTTCATTACCAATAATTTGCGGCATGATTTCATAGGCGTGCTCATCCTGGAGATCAAAGTCCTTTTGGGTGAATGGCATTTCGGTCGGTGAGAGTGCCGCTTCAGCATTGGACGGAATTTCATCTACGTCATGCAGGATCGGACGGTGGGCATATGAACCAACTTCAAGGCCGGTGCCGTGCTGGCGCTCATACATATTGGTGTCCATGTCGCGCACGATCGGGTATTCAATGTCACCCTTGGCATCTGCGAACTCAGGGACCGGACCAATATCTTTCATCTGGTGAACTGCAGGTGTTAATGGAATGTGGGCACCGGCCATGGCCGCGATCTTGGGGCTCCAGCAACCACAGGCAATCACCACCGTGTCCGTCTTGATTGTTCCCTTGTCGGTAACAACTGCGCTGACGCGACCATTGGTCACCTCAATGTCGAGAACCTCTGTATTCGCTGACACGGTAAGTGCGTTGAGTGCCATTGCCTTCTCGCGCATGATTGTGCCTGCACGCAGCGAGTCCACGACGCCGACGCTTGGGGTGTAGAAGCCAGCGAGAATGATCGACTCGTCAATGAACGGAACGAGTTCTTTCACGCGAGCCGGCGTGATGATTTCGGTGTCTTCGACTTCATAAGACTTGGCAGATGCCATCCGACGGTGCAATTCCTGCACACGCTCGGGTGTGCGGGCAACTTCAATGCCACCACACTCGGTGAACACACCCATTTCCCGGTATTGGCGCACACTGTCCGCGGTCAGTTGGGTGATTTCCTTGCCATGGTCAACGGGGAAAATAAAATTGGACGCGTGACCTGTTGAACCTCCTGGGTTGGGCAGTGGTCCCTTATCTACCTGAACAAGATCGCGCCAACCAAGATCGGCGAGGTGAAAGGCAACAGAGTTGCCCACAATTCCTGCTCCAATGATTACAGCCTTTGCGGAGCTAGGCAGATCACTCATGTGTTTCCCTTTCATGTGGCCTCGACCATCGAGGCTCTTGTTTTTCCAGCGGTGTGTTAAAAAGCTCGGGCTATTTCGGCTTCGAATTCAGTGACATGCTTGCTCATCACGTTGAAAGCACGATCCGAGTCTCCTTGAATAATTGCTTCTAGTAATTCTTTGTGCTCCAACACGGCTTGACGCAAGTGGCCAACTCGACCTAAACCGAGATTCCAAATTCTCAGCGAGTGGATGTAATACCGATCAAGGTCGTTCGCAAGGTACGCGTTTTGGGTTGCCCGGTAAATCAATTGGTGGATATGTGAATCCAAATCTATGAGAGCCCGCTCCTGTTCGCGCAGGTCCCCTCGTTCCAACTCCTCGAGTTGGGCCAACGCTCCCCGAAATTGGATGAGGTCTGCTTCACTGCGACGTTCGGCCGCCAAGCATGCTGCCAGGGGCTCAAGTTGGGCTCGCACCTCACTCATGGCTCTGAGGTTGCGGGGATCCACTCCGGCCACAAATGTTCCGCGACGGGGAAAGACGTCAATAAGGTGCTCCGCCGCGAGGGCACGAATGGCCTCACGGATGGGGGTACGCCCCACTCCAAGGATTTCCTGCAGGTCTGGCTCGGACAGACAGTCACCGGGGGCTAATTCCCCGGTACATATAAGTGTGCGCAAACCCGAATACGCCTCATCTGTCAAAGTCACGGCACAGATATATCAGTAATATATGAGTTTGCGCAAGGGGTTCGATGATTTTGATGCGAAGACGTTGGGAATGATCACTTCAAGGGATACGCCTGAAGGCGTGTCCACACCCCCAGCAAGCTCGGTTCCCGCTCCACCTGGATCACTTACTGGTCTAGTGGATGAGCTGCTGGTCTAGTGGATGAGCTGCTCGTCTAGTGGTCGAGCGCGGCGTCGATATCGCACACATTCGGGCACTTTTGGCATTGACGCCAGCTGAACGGGTGGAGCATATGGTGCAGGTGGCCAACACCCTCTGATCCATTGCCGATCACGCTAAGCGTGCTCGGCAATGAAGTTCGATCCCGAGGCTAGTTCTGGGAAATCACACTGGGAACGCAAGCTCCTCGACGAACCGGTCGTTGAAGTCGTCACGCTCAGAGAGTTCCACATAATGCACCAACTTGGTGAGGGAGCGGGCGCCATTGCGCTCTGATCCGGAGAGCAGCACCATTTTGGCTCCTTCACCAGCGACATTGCCCGCGCTGAGGATTCGCGTGGTCGAGATATCCGGGACCAGCCCAATTGCTTTGGCGCTTTTGGCAGAGAGGTAGCTGCCAAATGAGCCCGCGAGGAGTACCTGCTGCACATCTTTTTGTTCGATTCCATATTCCTCTAATAAAATCGCCCAACCGGTTGAGATTGCGGCTTTGGCAAATTGCAATTCCCGGACATCACGTTGGGATAAGAAGATATTGCTTTCACCCTCTTGGCCTGATGTCAACATGAATACGCGTTCTTTCCCATGCATGATCAATCGATCCGCAAGGACCGGGCTGATTTCACACGCACGTTCATCGGAGACAAAGCGACCGGATTCATCAAGGAGACCCACTTTGACCAACTCGGCGACAGCATCCACCAAACCCGAACCACAAATACCCACTGCGGGTTTATCGTCAATTGTTCCTAATGTGACGCCATCGAGTTCGATTTTGACAACTTCAATGGCACCGGGTGCGGCGCGCATTCCGCACTTGATAGAAGCCGCTTCAAATGCTGGGCCAGCAGGTGCGGCGGTTGCGAGCAGTCTCTCTGAGTTGCCGAGAATCATTTCGCAGTTGGTACCCACGTCAATGAATAGGCGCACACGTTGATCACGATCCATGCCAGAGGCCAGTGCTCCCGCAACAATGTCACCGCCAACATAGGCACCTAAGGCCGGGAAAAGTGTTGCACGTGCCTGCGGATTCACCTTGAGGCCAAGTTCATGGGCTCGAACATCTGGGTATTCATCTGCCGCCAAAATAAATGGCGCAACACCTAATGGTTCAGGATCAATGCCGAGGGCAATTTGCACCATGGTCGCGTTACCGGCTACGGCAACTTGATATACATCTATTCGATCAACACCGGCTTCCTCGCACACTTCACCCGCAAGTTGATCGAGGGTTTCATGGGCCAGGCGCTGCAAATCAAAGAGTTTCTGCGGATCCAACATGGTGGCACTGATTCGGCTAATGACATCTGCACCGAACTGCTGCTGCATGTTTAACATGGAAGCCACAGCCAAGGGCATTCCATTGGACAGATCTAACAGCGTGGCAACGACAGTAGTGGTACCAAGGTCAAATGCAATTCCATAAAGTTTGTCAGAGGTATCTCCCGGCTCCACCGCAATGAGAATGTCGTCTACAACTACAGCGGTGACTTCAAAATTCGCTTTTCGCAGGAGTGTCGGAAGGGTTCGAACAACCATGGGATCAACATTCGACGTCATATCGGTGATTCCATCAAGGACCCGGCGCAGATCAGGACGCTGATCAACAAGATCGGGTTCGGCTAGTTGCAGGAATCTCTTGAGCAAAGTGGGCCGGTGAATCACTTGACGCCCCACACCAACCGTTGAAGCTTTAGGGCGCGTGGTGAGCTCAGGGACATTGACCTTCAGATTCGTGAACGCACATGCCTGGCAAGCCAAGCGCCAACCTTGCTCCAGTTCCTCTTCGGTGAATGCCCTGGCATCAGCGGTGCCGTGCGGGATGTCGCCCGACATAATTTGCACTTTGCATTTACGGCAGGTGCCATGCCCACCGCAGGTTGAATCCACTGCAAGGGCATTCCAACTGGCAACATCGAAAACCGTCACGCCCAAAGGAACACGAGCGGTTTTCCCCGAAGGTTGAAACTCAATTTCAACCCGTGTCGGTTCCTCGGCGGTCGGCTGCCCCGGATGCGGAATAACCGGACCTTGAGCTAGTGACATGGCCTGATCCTGCCCTACTTCCGGCTACTTGGCTTCTTTGGCGCGGTGCATGGCAATCCAATTCGCGCCCCATTCGTCATTGCCCATCATGAGATCGGCAGCCCGAACAGCCGCGACATTGCTCGCGGTTCGCGAATCCATGATTGCACTGGTCAATCCAGCTTTCATGGCCATGGGAAGGAAAACGGCGTTGAGGGTGTGGCGATCCGGCATGCCAAAGGAAACATTGGATGCGCCGAGGGTCATGTTCAAACCGAATTCATCGCGGATCAACTCGATTGTCTTCAAAGTGCGAACAACCATCTGAGAATCGGCACCGATTGGCATGGCGAGTGGATCAATCACAATGTCTTCAATGGGGATTCCATATTTGCCGGTGGCCTGCTCAACAATGTAACGAACGAGTTCAAGTCGACGCTCGGGTTCTTCTGGGATTTCGAATTCATCGTTCGGAAGCGCAATGATCGCTGCACCATATTTCTTCACCAGCGGAAGAATCAATTCCATGCGTTCGTCTTCAGCGGTGATCGAGTTGACCAGGGCTTTTCCTTTGTAGGCGGCCAAGCCTGCTTCGAGAGCCTCCACCACAGATGAATCAATGCACAATGGGAGGTCCGTGAGTTCCTGAATCATGGTGACCGCTTTGCCAAGCATCTCGACTTCGTCAATCATGGGAGCACCCATGTTGACATCCAACATGGTGGCGCCCATGGCAACCTGATCATGGACATCTTTCTCCACCGCACTCAAGTCACCCGCGCGCAACTGCTCCTGGAAAATCTTGCGACCAGTTGGGTTGATCCGTTCCCCAATAATGCAAAAGGGTTGATCGGCACCGATTGTGACTGTCTTGGTGGCAGAACTGACGATCGTATGCATTATGCGATTCCCTTTGCTAGTGACTGGTGAAGTGGGCCGATCTGTAAATCCGACACCAGACGCGCAACCGTGTCATCGTGACGGAAATCTGTAATGTGAATCCCCGCGACACCCGGCAATGAGAGTGCGTGCGCCGCTGACTCGCGAACCAATTGATACGACTCTTCTGCTGGATCTTCAGCATTAGCCACGCGATCAATTACGGCTTGGGGCACGTGGATGCCCGCAACTTTCTCGGTCATGAAACTCAGTGCGCGCGCAGCCTTGGTCAAAATGATGGTGGGAAGGATTGCGGCATCTCTTGCAGTGCCATTAGCCACAATGCCTGCCATAAACTCCTCGAGAAGTTCCGGCTGGTAACCAATCTGCAGTTGAAGGAACTTTGCGCCTGCATCAACTTTCATGCGGGCGCGCTTAATGCGTGTTTGCATGGGTGGTGCAAACGGATTCTCGACTCCACCCACAAGAAGCTCTTTGGGGTCAGCGACTTTGCGGCCCGAAAGAAACTGACCCTGGGACAGTCCCGTGGCCACAGAAATCAACTGCGGTCCGTCCAGATCGAAAACACGGCGAGCTTCGGGTTCATCTCCGGCGGTGACATCGTCTCCGGTGAGCGCGCAAATTGTTGACACACCGTGCATGGAAGCTCCAACGATGTCAGCTTGCACCGCAAGACGATTCTTATCGCGACACACCACTTGCATGATCACGTCAGCGCCCAAATTGTGAAGGGCAATCGCCACGGAAACATTGGATGAATACGCGTGCGCAGCAGGGTTGTCTGTCACATTCACGGCATCTACCAATGGACCGAGACGATCCCATTCCTGCTTCACTTTTTCTAAAGTCCCACCCGCAATGGATGGGAATTCTACGGTGGCAATTGGTCGATTCCGATTGCGTACAAGTTCGCGGAAAGTTTCACGATTTGTCATGAGTGATCCTCATTCGTTGGGTGGGAGACGCCGATCCAGCCGGCGGGTGTTTCGCGGTCTTTCCCACTGGCAAAGTTGATCCACGAGGATTCCCCTTGCAAAGCGTTGTTCACCGGTGGACGCATGTGACTGATTTCCTCGCGCCACGATTTTGGTAGACCAAGCATGGTGGCGGCCCGCTTATTTGCTTTGACCCAGATACATTGCATTTCCGGAATTACTTCGCAGTTCCCGTTCTCGCGCACACCACCGCACGGTCCATTGCGCAAAGTTTTGGGACAGGTCATGGGGCAGGTCATTCCCGTTGAGTGCAGCACACATTGCCCACACATTTGGCAATCCCAAATGGGTTTCTTAATCGCGTGTTCCACCAGGGGAAGGAATTTGCCGGCCACAATTAACCCGATTAACCCGCACGCTTTGCGGCAATGAGTTCCTTGGCGCGACGAACAGCGGTGGCGGCATCGGCTGCATAAGCATCGGCGCCACACACATCGGCGTATTCCTGAGTGACAGGTGCGCCACCCACCATGATGATCACCTTGTCGCGCAGACCTGCCTTTTCAATTGCGTTGATATTTGCTTTGAACATGGGCATGGTGGTGGTGAGGAATGCCGACATGCCAACAATGTCTGGATTGTGTTCTTCAATTGCGGCAATGAATTTTTCCGGTGGTACCTGCACGCCAATATCGATCACCTGGAAGCCCGCACCCTCAAGCATGATGTTCACCAGGTTTTTACCAATATCGTGAACATCGCCTTTCACTGTTCCCATGAGGAATGTGCCAATACTCTCCACGCCCTTTGCCACGAGAAGCGGGCGCAATACATCGAGTGCGCCGGACATGGCCCGACCGGCAATAAGCATTTCAGGAACGAAGTAGTCACCGCGCTCGAAGCGAGCACCCACTTCTTCCAATGAAGGAATGAGTGCATCGAACAGGATGGTCTCCGGTGTCATACCGATTTCCAAACCTTGGTTGGTCAACTCCAAAACTGCTGGAGCGTTGCCAATCATGGTTTCGTCATAAAGACCTTTGAGTACGTCGTCTGGTGTCATGCGGCACCAACCCTTCTGCGAACCTGGGCGTCAACGGCCTCAGGTGAACTTTTTTTCCCGGAAATGGGGTTACTGTCGTGTGCATCTTGTTGTGCAATACCTGTAGCTGTACCGCTGAAGCCGAATTTCTCTGAGACTCGTGCGGTTTCTTCCAGTAGAAGCTGTGCGTATTGTTCGGTGACCTCACGGGTCATGCGCATGGTGGGTCCTGAAATAGACATGGCACCAATCATGTTCCCCGACTCTCGAAATATTGGTGCCGCAATCGCGATCAGCCCAATCTCGAGCTCGGAATCGGCAATCGCCCAACCACGTTCCCGGATGGTGACCAGTTGATTTTCCAGTTCGGCGCGGTTGGTGACCGACCGAGGTGTCAATCTGGTCAAACGCCCTTCGGGTAATTGGGCGCCATGGGCCAAGAAGGCTTTACCGAGGGCTGAGCAGTGCAGGGGCACTCGGGAGACTCCCCAATTCACGCCACCCATATGGAAAGTGCAGTCGATTTGACTGATTTGTTCGACTTCATGGCCCAACAGGACAGCAAGGTTGATTGTTTCCCCCGTGAGATCGTTGAGTGTTTGCATGGCAGATTGGGAAAACTCCAGCAGTTCGTCATTGGGGGCATGTGCATAAGCGAATCTGGTCAAGCCTGCACCGGGACGGATCAGTCCTTGCGGGGTGCGGGAAATAAGGGACGAGGCCTCCAGACTGGAGAGCAGCCGGGACACGGTGCTTTTGGCCAGGCCGCTGGATTCCTGGAGTTCACTAAATGTCAAAGCGGTGGCCGACTCCATGACCTGGGTCAATAAACCCAATGCCCGATCTACGGCCTGGGTACCCGTGGGACTCGACATCCTCACCTCCTTGTTCACCGCCTAATCTCTACCTATACAGACATTTATATTTCCGAAGAAGTTTATAAAAAGCGTCCACAACTGATCCACATTGTGAAACAGTAGTTCCATAACGGAGTGTAGGTCGGGGAAATCCCCGAGCGCAAGAGGTTCGGCCTAGTTTGACCTAAAAGAATTTTTCCCGGAAAGCCACGAATCACAAGGAGACCGATGTTCACCAACTCAATGCCTCGCTATGAAATCCTCTCCCCCGAAGCCATGGCAACCCTTGACCGAGGCTGGCGCCGAATAGTGAGCGAGCTCGGAATTGAGTTTGCTAAGCCCGAAGCTGTCGAGTTGTTTAAAGCGGCCGGTCAGCGGGTCGATGGCGAAAAGGTCTACTTTGACCCCGAGTTCGTTCTGGAATTGGTGGCCAAAGCTCCGAGTGAGTTCAACATGCAGGCGCGCAATCACGACAACGATGTGGTGATCGGTGGTGACAACATGGTGTTCTCCAGTGTTTACGGACCACCCTTCTTCCGTCGTGGCGATGAACGCCGAGAAGGATCCCTTGATGATTTCCGAGACTTTGCCAAGTTGGCCCAGTCGTTCAAGGCAATGGACAGTGTTGGTGGAGTCGTGGTGGAGCCTGGCGATGCAGCCATGGACTCACGCCACCTCGACATGATGTTTGCCGCGCTCACATTGACCGACAAAATTGTGATGGGCAATGTGGTCAGTGAAGTTAATGCAAAAGACACCCTCGCCATGGGTGAGATTGTTTTCGGCAGTCGCGCAGCGATCGAAGAAACACCGTTCTGCATTAATTTGATCAACTGCAACTCACCATTGCGCTGGGACGATCGTATGCTCGATTCCCTGATGGAATATGCGCGCGCGGGGCAGCCCGTTGTCACGACCCCGTTCCTGTTGATGGGTGCCATGTCACCGGTGTCCATTCCGGCAGCACTTGCCCAACAAATCGCTGAAGCACTCACCGGTATTGCCTTGGCTCAATTGGTTCGACCCGGAACACCTGTCGTGTTTGGTTCGTTCCTTTCCAATATCGACATGCAGTCAGGGTCACCACAGTTCGGCACACCTGAATCTGGAATCGGATTGTTGGCCACAGGACAAATTGCTCGCCACTTTGACCTACCCTTCCGCGGTGGTGGCGGCCTGAACTCCTCGCAGCTACCCGATGCCCAAGCTGCCTATGAAGCCATGATGACCATGATGCCTACCTTCCTTGCGGGCACAAACTTTGTGATGCACACCGCCGGCTGGCTAGAAGGTGGACTTGTCTCCAGCATCGAAAAGTACGTCATTGATATGCAGATTCTTGAGTCACTGCAACATGAATTCACACCCATCCACTTTGACGACGAAGCTCTCGCCTTCGGCGCACACGAAGAAGTCGGCCATGCAGGTCACTTCCTCGGAGCCATGCACACCATGGAGCGCTTCCGCGATTGCTTCTACCGCCCATTCCTCTCCAGTTCCGATAACTTCGAGCGCTGGACACGCAATGGGGCAAAGGACACCGCAACCCGAGCTGGTGAAATTGCCGAAAAAACCCTCGAGGAATACGTCAAGCCGCCCATGGATGAATCAGTGGAAGCAGCCCTTCTGGATTACGTCAACCGTCGCAGGACCGAACTCGGAGATTAATAGATGTCGAACAAGGTTTACGACTACATCATTGTTGGCGGCGGATCGGCCGGTTCAGCAATGGCCAACAGGCTCAGTGAAGATTCTTCCAAGAGTGTCCTCGTCCTTGAAGCGGGGCGCAAAGACTCCTGGTGGGATGTTTACATTCACATGCCGGCAGCGTTGACCTTCCCAATTGGCAATAAATATTACGACTGGATGTACTCCACCGAGCCCGAACCATTTATGAACAATAGGCGGGTCACTGCGGGTCGCGGCAAAATACTCGGTGGTTCCAGCAGTATCAATGGCATGATTTTTCAGCGTGGCAATCCCTTGGATTATGAAAAATGGGC
This sequence comes from Candidatus Nanopelagicales bacterium, assembly GCA_018402075.1. Next base: position 47,559 of record JAGYJP010000007.1, read on the forward strand.
ACAGGAACCCGGAATGCAGAACTGGGACTACGCCCACTGCCTGCCGTATTTCAAAAAAATGGAAACCGCGAATGGCCGCGACAGTGAATGGCGTGGCACTACCGGCCCGCTGGAAGTCAACCGCGGCAAGGTGAAGAACCCGTTGTTTGGAGCGTTCTTCAGCGCAGCACAACAAGCCGGTTACCCACTCACCGAAGATGTAAACGGGTATCAGCAGGAGGGGTTCGCACCATTTGACGGCAGTGTTCGTCGCGGGCTGCGGGTTTCTGCTTCGACCGCGTATCTGCGTCCGGTCAAGAGCCGACCCAATCTCACCATTAAAACCAGGTCACTTGCCACGAAAATTCTGTTCGAGGGCAAGAAGGCCGTGGGAGTGGAAGTACTTCACCGGGGCAAAAAGAAGGTCACCTATAAATGCAAAGAAGTAATCCTCTGCGGCGGTGCCATTAATTCACCGCAGTTACTGCAGCTTTCCGGGATCGGGGACTCCGAGCACCTCACGAGCGTGGGTATTGAACCAGTTCATCATCTGCCTGGAGTGGGACAGAACCTTCAGGACCACCTCGAGGTGTATGTCCAGCACTCCTGTAAGCAACCGGTATCGCTGAATCCAAACCTGGCATTCTGGAAGCGACCATTTATTGGTGCTGCTTGGCTGTTTTTCCGTAAGGGACCGGGGTCATCGAATCACTTCGAGGGCGGCGGTTTTGCAAGATCTAATGAGAACGTGGATTACCCCAACCTGATGTTCCACTTTCTGCCCATTGCGGTGCGCTATGACGGCACCGCCCCCGAAGGCGGGCACGGCTATCAGGTTCATATTGGACCCATGTACTCGAATTCGCGCGGAAGCATAAAGATTAAGAGCGCGGATCCCACAGAAGCACCCGCGATCCTATTCAATTACCTGTCCACTCCCGAGGATGAACAGGAATGGGTAGAAGCAATAGAAGTTTCCCGCAATATTTTGAGTCAATCCGCCTTTGAGCCTTACTCGGACGGGGAAATCTCCCCTGGGGCGAGTGTGCGAACTCGAGAAGAAATTCTGGAATGGGTCAAAAAGGACGGTGAAACCGCCTACCATCCATCCTGCACCTGCAAAATGGGAATCGATGACATGTCGGTCGTTCACCCAGACACCATGAAGGTGCATGGAGTGGAGGGAGTTCGTGTCGTCGATGCATCGGTTATGCCGGTAGTGACGAATGCGAATATTTATGCCCCCACCATGATGATCGCCGAGAAAGCAGCGGACCTTATTAAAGGTAACAATCCGCTCCCACCTGAGTCAATCCCCTTCTATCGGCACAAAAAGTCTCAATAATTGTCGGGGGCACGGGAATTACACGAAACACAGTTGACTAGGTAACTGACTGGGTAACTGACTGGGTAACACCTCGAAGGAAGTGAGAAAGTCGTGAGTGAACTGCACATCAACGGCGCTTGGGTTGGCGCTAAGGGTGGGGCAGTTCGCGAGATTCACTGTCCGGCCGACTTATCTCTGGTTGCAACCGTCGATGAAGCTGATGAGGCCGATGCCCTCTTGGCCATTGCGGCAGCCCGAGCGGCATTCGACAGCGGCTGGTGGAAAACCACCTCGGTCATTGAGCGCGGCCAGATCCTGGAGCGCACCGCACAATTAATGGAAGACCGCCTCGAAGACTTCGCTCGAGCTGAATCCCTCGACACGGGCAAAAGGATTGTCGAAGCGCGGTACGACATTGCCGACTCCATTCGCTGTATACGCTATTTCTCCCAACTCGGGCCCACCTTCTCCGGTCGCAAGGTCGATACCGGAGTTGCCACTATTGAATCCCGTGTGCAGTACGAACCCGTTGGTGTTGCCGTCCTGATCACACCGTGGAATTACCCGCTCCTCCAAGCATCCTGGAAAGTTGCTCCTGCCATCGCAGCTGGCTGCACATTCATTCTCAAACCCAGCGAACTCACACCCAGTACCTCCATCATGTTCATGCAAGCCCTCGCAGACGCTGGTTTACCCAAGGGCGTAGGTAATCTGATTCTTGGTGCTGGATCTGCGATCGGCGACACCCTCACCTCCAGCCCCGATGTTGACATGGTCTCCTTCACCGGCGGCCTAGAAACAGGTAAGCGGGTCATGATTAGTGCCGCCGGAACAATGAAAAAGATTGCCCTCGAACTCGGCGGGAAAAATCCCAATGTAGTTTTCGCCGATGCAAATATGGATGCAGCACTCGACAACGCCCTCACCGCGATCTTCTTGCACTCGGGCCAAGTGTGTTCCGCTGGATCCCGACTGATCATCGAAGAATCGATTCACAATACTTTTGTCGAACAACTTGTTGCTCGTGCCAAAGAAATACGCTTGGGCGGCCCATTCGACGAGAATGCTGAAACGGGTGCGCTGATCAGTGCCCAACATCGCGACAAGGTGCACGCATTTGTTACGGCAGGTATTGCAGAGGGTGCCACCCTGCTGATCGGCGGTCAACCCGCTGATGGCCCCGGCTACTTTTATCCGCCCACTATTTTGGATGATTGCACCACCAACATGCGCTGTGTTCAAGACGAATCATTTGGTCCCGTCTTGACCATTGAAACTTTCACCACCGAAGAACAAGCCGTTTCCTTGGCCAATGACACCTACTACGGTCTTGCCGGCGCGGTGTGGACCCAAGACGCAGGCAAAGCACAGCGCGTTGCGAATGCACTTCGCCACGGAACCGTGTGGATCAACGATTTCCATCCTTATGTGCCACAAGCCGAATGGGGTGGGTTCAAGCAGTCCGGTATTGGTCGCGAACTCGGCCCCAATGGACTCCTCGAATACCTCGAAGCCAAACACGTGTATCAGAACACCGACCCGGCACCATCAGGTTGGTTTAGCTCAGCCACATAAAAGGAGTGACCATGACGATCACGACAGATAACACAAACGCAGATAACACAAACGCGGATAACACAAACGCGGATAAAGGTATGGGCGAACAAGAACCTGCTATTTCAGTGCGCAATCTGTGGAAGATTTTCGGGCCCACTCCCAATGCAATTGTCGGTACTCCTTATGCCGAAATGTCACGGCCCGAACTTCTCGAGGAAACCGGGTGTGTTGCCGCCGTACATGACGTCTCCTTCGATGTCGCTGATGGTGAAGTCTTTGTCGTCATGGGACTGTCTGGTTCCGGTAAGTCCACCCTCGTGCGCTGTCTGACCCGCCTAATTGAACCGACATCCGGCCAGGTGCTTATTGAGGGTGAAGACATTCTCGCGGCGTCCGGATCGCGTTTGCGTCAATTACGCCGAACAAAATTCTCCATGGTGTTTCAGCACTTCGGACTTCTCCCACACCGCTCGATCATTGACAACATCTCTTATTCATTGGAAGTCAATGGTGTGAAAAAAGACAAGCGTCATGCCCGAGCCAATGAAGTGATTGAGCTCGTTGGACTCACCGGGTATGCCAACCACTATCCCGAGCAACTTTCTGGCGGTATGCAGCAACGGGTCGGCCTTGCCCGAGCGCTTGCGGTCAACCCAGAAGTCATGTTCCTCGACGAACCATTTAGTGCACTTGACCCGCTTATTCGGCGCGATATGCAAAATGAAATTGTTCGCCTCCACCACGATCTCAACACCACCATGGTGTTCATTACCCACGACCTCGCCGAAGCAATGCGCATTGGCGATCGCATCGCAATCATGCGCGACGGCGCCATGGTCCAGATCGGGACACCCACCGAGTTGGTGCTCAACCCTGCAGACGATTACGTTGCCGACTTCACCAACGATATTCCCAAATCCCATGTCTTGTGTGTGGGCGATATCGCTCGCCCACTCGGTGATCGCACAGCAAGTTCCACTCAACCCATTGAATCCCATGTCATTGTCCGTTCGGTCCTGCATCGAATCATGAGCGAACCAGACCCGATCAATGTGGTGACAAATGGACAGATCACAGCTGTTGTCGGTCGCGATGAACTTGTTACCGTTTTCGCCGAAGATGTTAAAGAGGAACTCACGGCATGAAAGCGTGGGTTGACACACATGTCCCGGAATTTTTCCGGCGAAAATGGGTTTTGGTCGTTGGTCTTCTCATTGCTTGGTTCGCTATCGCCCGGTTTTTCCGAGGTGTGCACACCCTCGATCTTCCTAACGCTCAAGACACACCCACCACCGCTTTTCTCGGCGACATGGCCGCAGGTATTCGGGCCGCAAGGGCCGAGAATCCCATATTCGTGTACGCGGTCAACCCGTTCCGCCAAGGAATTGAGAGTTTTATTGACGTTATCCGGGTTACCATCTCGGAGCCTGCTTCAGGCGCCATCATTCCCATGATTGGTTGGTTCGGGGTCGTGGCACTGATCGGTTTCATTGTGTTTGCCACATCCAATTGGCGTACCTCACTACTTTCCATGGCACTGGTCCTTGGCTGCGGCATTCTCGGCATGTGGACGTATTCCATGGACACACTGGCTTTGACTCTTGGCGCAGTGATTCTGTCGCTTGCTATTGCCTTACCCATTGGTGTGTGGGCCGGCTTAAATGACAAAGTCATGAAAGCGGTTCGCCCAATTCTTGATCTGGCTCAGATCACACCAACGCTGGTGTACCTCGCCCCACTCGCATTGGTCTTCCTTATCGGTGTTGCCGCAGCCACGATCGCCACCATGATCTACAGCATCCCTATTGGGATCCGCATCACGGCTCACGCAATTCGCAGCCTGCACAACGGGCCCCTCGAAGCCGCTGAGTCAATGGGTTCCACCCGGTGGCAAAAATTGATTAAAGTTCAACTCCCCATGGCCAAACGCACAATTATTTTGGGTGTGAACCAAACCACGCTGGCGGCACTGTCTTTCGTCATCATTGCCGCATTAATTGGCGCTCCCGGACTAGGGGATCCAATTGTGGCAGCGCTGTCCATTCGCAGTATCGGCGACGGCGTCACCGCCGGAGTAGCCGTGGTGCTCCTCGCCATCATGCTGGACAGGGCAACCACGGCCGCTGTCGCGAAAAGTAATCAGATTCCTCTGACCGGTCAGCCGCTCCTGCACCGGCGGATCGCTCTAATTACCGCGGGTATCGCCACCATCGTGGCGATCATGGTGTCCCGCCAGCAACTGTGGGCCGCGGTCTTCCCCGATTCCCTGAACTTCAATGACGCGCTCGGCGGCGGAGCAGACTCCTTCACCGAGTGGTTCACCAGCACCTTCTACTTCTTCACCACCACCTTCAATCAAATCTTCACCATTTATATTCTGAATCCCATTGAATATGTACTCGCAGATTCCCCGTGGTATCTGACGGTGATCATGATCTCCGTGCTCGCCGCAATCATCGGAGGGCGCGGGGTCGCAATCCTGTCAGCAGTTCTTCTACTTCTCATCGTGTGGATTGGATTGTGGAATGACACCATGATTACCCTCACCCAAGTTCTCATGGCAACAGCAATCGTGATGCTGATCGGTGTGGTCCTCGGTGTCGCCGCCGGCAGAAGCCCCAAAATTGAGCGCGTGCTCAAACCATTCCTCGATGCCGGGCAAACCCTGCCTGCATTCGTGTATTTGGTTCCAGTCCTTGCGTTATTCGGCCCCACTCGATTTGCCGCGATTGTCTGTGGCGTGTTTTATGCAACGCCTGTTGTGGTGCGCATTGTGGCTGATGGTGTTCGTGGGGTTCCCAAAGAAATGGTGGAGGCTGCAATCGCTTCTGGATCCAGCACGACTCAAGTTGTTACTAAAGTGCAACTTCCCGCCTCAAAAAGGTCCCTACTTTTGGGCGCGAATCAGGGTTTAATCTTTGTATTGGCTGTAATTGTCATTGGCGGACTTGTCGGTGCGGGTGGTCTCGGCTACCTGGTTCTGCAAGGAGCATCCAAACCAGAACTCCAAGGAAAGGGATTGGCCGCAGGTCTGGCCATCGTTCTCCTTGGGATTGTTATGGACCGGATCGCACACTCGAGTGCGAAACGGAGTTAGGCGTCTGCCCAAGGCGGGTGGCACGGAAAGAAGGGGAAGAGAATGAGGAGAAACCTCACCAAGCGCATGGCCGCGCTGCCACTGTTGGCAGTTGCCGGTCTTGTACTCGCAGGTTGCGGTGACAGCGTCAACGACGCCGCAACCGATGCTGCAACTACCGAAGAAGCGACCGAAGAAGTAACCGAAGAAGCAGTGGAAACTGTCTCCTGTGGCGATGTCGCAATAGCCATGCATGGCTGGGTTGGCTACACCGCTTCTGCCCAGGTCATTGCCGAAGTGGCCAAGGATGCCCTCGGTTGCACCATTGCTCAAACCCAACTTCAGGAAGCCGGTGTCACCTACGACGCCATGGAAGCAGGGTCCATTGACGTGATTGTCGAGGATTGGGGCGGCGGCCGTTGGCAAGAGTGGGTTGACCGCGGTGCAATCCAAGAGGTTGGCTCCAATGGCAATATTGGTCTGATCGGCATGTACGTCCCTCAGTGGATGGCTGACGAGTACCCCGATATCACCGATGGCACCAAGCTCAACGAATACGCAGAGCTTTTCCAGACACCGGAAACCGGTAACAAGGGTGCCTGGTACGAAGGTCCCCCCGGATACACCACCATTGGTGAGAAGATCATCGATGCTTACGACCTGAACTACCAGGTGGTTTCCACCGGTTCAGAAGCTGCTCTCATTGAGCTCTTCACCCAGGCAACAGAAAACAAGACACCAGCCCTGGGCTACTTCTACGAGCCACAGAACTTCTTGGCTCAGGTTCCGCTCGTTCGGGTTAACTTCCCAGCAAACGACTGGGCCGCGCCCGAAGAAGCAAGTGGTCTGACCGACTACCCAGAATCCCCACTGATCAAGCTCGCAACCACCGAGCTCATGGGATCCGGATCACCATTTGCCACCCTCCTGACCAACTTCTCATGGACCAACGCCGACCAGAACGCAGTTGCTGCGGACATTGAAGGCGGCATGACTCCTGAGGAAGCAGCTCAGAAGTGGATCAGTGCAAATGCGGAAACCGTCAATGGCTGGCTTGCCGGCACCGGCGCTTCTGTCAGCTAGTAATCACATCAGCTAGTAGTTATTAGTGAAAGCCTGGTCGGGAAACCGGCCAGGCTTTCCTATATCCACAGTTAAGGTAATTACATGCGTATTGAAATAGCCATTGATATCAACGACCCTGGACTGATGATCAACTTCTACGAAAATCTCCTTGGATACCAATTAAATGCTGTGGACAACGAACGCTACGGACAGGATCAGATTTACTTTTCGGCTATTGACCCAACCGGCGTTGGCCCGAAACTGATTTTTCAAGTTGTTAGCGAAAAAGTCAGTGTGAAGAACCGCATCCATCTGGACCTTCATGTGACAGATATTGAGGCAACAGCAAATCAAGCCATTGAGCTCGGGGCAACACGAATTGATCACTCACCCATTGAGGAAGCAGGTAGCGCTTGGATCCGCTTGGCTGATCCTGAAGGCAATATTTTCTGCGTAGGAAAAAATACTTATTAACTTCGGTCACTGCGGGTGTTGAGTTCGGGTGTTGAGTTCGGGTGTGGAGCTTGGGTGTTGAGCTTGGGTGTGGAGCTGAGGGTGTGGTGTTTCACGACTTAGTTAACCCCTGTCCCACGACATCGTTAACCCTTAGCCATGTCAAAGAACAGGGTTATCGTGGAGGCAGTGTTGGCGGGTCGTTCTCATGCGGCCGTAGCGGAGCAATACGGGATTTCAAAGGTATGGGTGGGCAAACTCATGGCCCGCTGGCGAACCGGCGGCCTAGAAGTTGTTCCGGTTCAATGCCGTCACCCGCATCAGAACGGCAACGCAGCCCCGCGCAGAATTCAGCAACCTCGACTGCCCTTCATCAATTCCGAGACCAGGGAAGCTCCGAGAAAAGTCCGACCAGGCCGCAAAGGAAATCATCTGAAAGTAAACAAAGTCCCGGGACAGGGGTTAACGATGTCCCGAGACTTGACAAATGTGGAGCTGAGGGGAATCGAACCCCTGGCCTTCTCATTGCGAACGAGACGCGCTACCAACTGCGCTACAGCCCCTTTGGGAAGCACACAGTAGCAGCGGGTGGAGATTGAAAAGTTGCTGAGATCTATTCGTTCACAGCGCGTGGCTGATAGGAGGCATTTGCTCGAATTATCGGGATCTCAGTGGTGTCATCGGCTGCATTGGCAACAGGGTTGCGAACCAAGTCTTCTGAGCGCATGGCGGGCCTTCGCATTCCGCGAGCAGCTTCCACCATTGCCTCACCGGACCAGTCACTATCGCGCTCAATATTTCGAGGAACGGCAGTGGCTCGCGGTGAGCTCACATAACTCGGCAAGGTCTGCGGCACTGCATCCCATGCCGTATTGGTGCTGTTGTCTTCCCACGGATCCCACTCTGCAAATTCATCCAGCTCTGACCCTTGACGCTCAGCGCGCTCACGTGCCGACATGCCTCGCGCAGGCACTTCAACAACTTCGGCGTCAAACTCTTCGGACGCAAAAACTTCGGACGCAAAAACTTCAATGCCAGACACACGTGGGGACACGGAACCGCGTGATCGTTGTGATGACGTAAGCGCCGCAGCAATCAAAAATGCTCCGAGTGAAACCGCAACCACCACGGTGACAGCCATGGGAATGACACCTGTCAGAGTTCCCGCCAAGCTCAGAAATAATAACGCTGTCAATGTCGCCATGACCATTGTTCTGCGCTTAGTTGCAACGACACTCGCTTGACTACGGTGACTTGATTTGAAGCGGCCCGAATAATTCTGTGACTGCGACATGTGGTTCTCCCCGAATTGACGATCGCGATACGCGAGACTTTCCTTATTTCCCAGTGATTTCATGGCTGAACTGAAACGTGCGGTTGAACGCACTTCGCTGATTTGATCGTGGCGCTTTAACCAGATAGGAATCAGAACGGCAGCCCACAGAGCGATAATCGCCACGTAAATCAACCCTGTCACATGCGAAACATTAGGTGTTTATGGGGAAAACCCCATGTATTGCGGCGTTTTAGCCTGGCGTGTCGCGAAAACGCACATAGGAAACATGATCGCGCCAATCACCATCAATATGTAAATATCTGGGACGAAAAGACTCAATGTGATAACCACATTTTTCAGCAACATTGCGTGATGCCACGTTTTCTGGACGAATATTTATCTCGATTCGGTGCATCTGCATGGAATTCAGACAGTAATCGGTGGCCAACGCAACAGCACGCGTCATGAGCCCCTGCCCAGAAGCGGCTTGGTCAATCCAATAACCAAAATAGGCACCCCGAGATGACCCTCCCCAGATGGATCCGACCGTGAGCTGACCAACAAATTTCCCCTGGTACTCAATGGCAAACGGCAAGGCACGACCCTCGCGAGCCTCACGCCGCATGAGTCGCAGCATGGTGAAGAACGTAGGAGGTCGCATGCCCGCAACCCGACCTTCGGGTGGCATTGTCGCGTCCCACGGCTGAAGGTATTGAGCATTGCGGAGACGGATTTGTCGCCATGGTCCGCGATCACTCAGTCGCAGTGGTCGCAATACAAGATCACCATCGGTGAGAACAACGGGCCAATAGCCAGGGATCGTCACGAGCCCTCATGTTGGGAATTACAAAACTCGCGTAACCAAGCGGTGAGATCCGGACCAATATCCTCGCGCTCACTCGCCAGTTGAATGACCGCCTGTAGATAACTGAGTTTGTCACCGGTGTCATACCTGCGACCGGAGAACACGACTCCACGAACACCACCCCCTTCGCTCGCGGGCATGGTTGCCAACACGCGAAGGGCATCGGTGAGTTGGATCTCGCCTCCGCGACCTGCCTTTGTTTTTTCCAGGACGGAGTACACGGCTGGATCGAGAATGTATCTTCCAATAATTGCGTAATTACTTGGGGCTTCAGAAACCGAGGGCTTCTCCACCAGATCGGTGACGGCGAGGGACCCATCATGATTATCGGCTTCTACCGCAACGCTGCCGTATAAAGATATGTTTTCCATGGGAACTTGCATCAGGCAGAGAACGGATCCACCACATTGGTTGCGCACCGCAATCATGCGATCCAGAATCGGATCTCGAGGATCAATCAGGTCATCGCCAAGAAGCACGGCAAATGGTTCCCGACCCACATGTTGCTCAGACATGAGAACGGCGTGCCCAAGTCCAAGTGGATCTCCCTGACGAACATAGTGAATGCGAGCTAGATCACTGGATTCCCGAACCTGCTGTAATCGTTCCGAGTCGCCTTTGCTCTCGAGAACATGCTCCAATTCCAAATTACGATCGAAATGGTCTTCGAGGGGGCGCTTACTGCGGCCCGTCACAAAAAGAACATCTTCGAGCCCAGCAGCTACGGCTTCCTCGACAACATATTGAATGGCGGGCTTGTCGACAACGGGCAACATTTCCTTGGGTGTGGCTTTGGTGGCCGGTAGGAAACGGGTTCCCAACCCAGCCGCCGGAATAACTGCCTTGCGCACGCTGTTTCCACTACCGCCAGAACTCATGGGAAGACCTTACGGCACCATATATATGTGTCCACCCCTTCAGCACCAGATTCCAACTTGGCCGCCGCCCTCCCAATGGCCAAGAAGGACTTGCGCTCGCGGCTGCGAGCCGACCGAAAGGGACGGACAACTCAGAACCTGACAGAGTGCGAAAGCCGAATGTCCGCTCACATCATCGATGTCATTGGTGACTTACCACCGGGCGATATTGCCGTATACGTATCTATGCCCGGTGAACCACCAACCGGTCAACTTCGCAGTGAACTGAAGGCGCGCGGTTTTCGTCCGCTAATCCCACGGGTGAGTGGTTCGAATCTGCAGTGGGCGGCGGACACAGGTGCCACCGAATGGGACACGAATATGTACGGTACACAGGAACCCATCAATGAATTTATTGGCGACCAAGTTAACGCTCTGGCAAAGTGTGTTGCTGTTGTTCTTCCCGCACATGCGGTAGATCCTCAGGGCATGCGACTTGGCCAAGGTAAAGGTTTTTATGATCGCGCCTTGGAATTCACCCGCACAAAAGACTCGAAGCCTTTGCTCATCAGCCTGACTTTTGACAGTGAGTACCTCCCAGAAGTACCACATGAACCACATGACATTCCGGTAGATGTCAGCGTGACCGAGTCAACCGTTCGCTGGTTTCACACTCCTGACTAGTTATTCATGGGAACGAGAGTCAATGTTGAAGTTGTCGATTCATTAACTGCCCCCGAAGTGAACGCCCACGGGAACTGTTGACCGTCTCTCCACGCATCAACTTGATCGCTGTAGTGGGAGTTGAACGCGTGACCACTATTGCCGGTGAGGTTCACCCAGGTGGAGTTATCAAAATTTGAAAGATCAATCACCTGACGCATACTGGGAACCCACGTGACGTTGTAGCCTTCAGAAGGCGTCCAACCATTTGCGTTCACGATCGAGTCACCGCCGGCCACCTCAATGGGTCCACGATTGAACAGCGCTTCAATTGGCCCAATCCCGCTGGTACCCAATGTTTGATTGGCCAAGGTCAAAGTATGAACTCCGCCCCAATTCCAATCTGCAGGCGAACCACCCTGAAGTTCCTGAAGTTCCGCTTGCGCGGTAATCATGGCGGTGGCAATCATGGCGTCACGGTCTTCAGTTTCAGGTGTGGTCTTGTCATCCCACCAAAAATCATTCGGTGTGTCCCAAATATTTTTAATGACTTGCCAGAATTGATCGCCACCATTTGCAGTGATGTCTTCACTATCGGTAGCTGCGTCAAACATTCGGAGAACCATGTGTCGCCAAATTGCATTGAAATAGGCGGCAGCGGCCGAGTCAACCGGTTGGGTGTAATCCCAGTCAGCAAACAACGAATAAGCCTCAGCAGCTTCTGCTGGAATGGGAATGGCATCCATTCGTGGCACCATAAACTCTGCGAGTTTGTTCACACTGTCCATTTGAATATTGCGCATTCGCTCAGCCGTCATCACAGCACCGCCAGCAGTTGTCGTCTCAATAAGATCAACAATTCGCTGACTTCGTGAGCCATATGCCCAGTCGTCGGTCAGAAAATACTGGTAGTCAGGTCCAATGGCCGCTTGATTGGCGGTCACGATCCATTTCTCTGGTGGATTGGTCACCGTGGGCAATGCATCAAATGGAATGTAACCGGTCCACGAGTACCTAGAGTCCCAACCCGGCACCGGCCATTTCCCTGAGTAGTTTTCCCGAATGGGGATAACTCCAGGTGCTTGGTAGCCAATCACTCCCTGTTTGTCTGCATAAATCAGATTCTGTGACGGAACAGCGAGCAGTTTCGCTGCCGCACGGAACTCATTCCAATTCTGCGCTGTGTTGAGAACATCAAATGCATCGAAGGTATTGCGCGGTGTGAGTGCCGTCCATCGCAACGCAACCGAGTACCCCTCACCACGATCCGGTATTGAGGTGGAGTCGCTCGCGGAACCAGGTGCCGGTACCGGGGCATCTGCGCCAATGCTCGTGTAGGTGGTGATGCCTTCAACGTCCGAGATCAGCGGACCATCCACCGTCTCACGCACGGTGATAACAACAGGCTCACTACCTGCGACCTTGATTTCCTCGGTCCTCGTTGTTAACGGAACTTGTACACCATCACGTAAATAGGTATCCCCGGTTACTTTGTGCAATACCAAGTCGGTGACATCGGGCCCGAGATTGGTAAATCCCCACGCAATGTTGTTGTTGTGGCCAATAAAGACACCAGGTAAGCCGGCCATGGTCCAGCCGGCGACATCGTAATTACATTCCGGTGTCGCGACCTGGCACCGAAGTCCCGCTTGGTACCACAAGCTAGGCATGGCAGGGGCAAGGTGCGGATCATTTGCCAAAAGAGGCATACCGGATTCCGTTTTCTCTCCCGCAATAACCCAGGAATTCGAGCCAATACCTTTACCCGATTCACCAAGCCACTCACCCAATGTTGCCTGCATGGCAGCCACGCGCTCGAGCGCGTCGATCTGCTTCGCGCTGTAACTCGCACCGGCACCGATCACTGAGCCATCAGGGAGTGCATCCTGATTGAAGACACCCTCGACAACTGCACCAATTTCCACAATAGGCCGATGCTCCGCGAAAGGGTACGCAGGGAAAAGTTTTTCTGTTTCCACGATACCCACAGATGCGCTCATGATTGCGCGGTATATTTCATCGTTCATATTGCCACGTAAATCCCAGGCAAGCGCCTTCAACCACGCCACAGAATCAGCGGGAACCCACGGCTCAATCGTGTAGTCGGGATTCTGTAAAGACAATACCGAGTACTCCAAACTCAATTCGGATGCAGAGCGCTCAGAAAGGTAAGCATTCACACCAGCGCTATAGGCGTCAAGAATTTGCAGGGAACGGTCCGAGAGCATGGCTACTTCCTGCTCAGCAATCTTTCGCCACCCCAATGTGCGCAGGAATGCGTCTGTCTCTACCTGACTCTCGCCGAACATTTCCGAGAGCCGCCCGGCGGTAATGTGGCGGCGAACATCCATTTCCCAGAATCGATCCTGGGCGTGCACAAAACCTTGGGCAAAGAACAGGTCAGAAATATTTTCGGCGTAAATCTGCGGAACTCCGAGTGAATCTCGTTTGACCACTACCTGGGCTATCACATCCGTTGTTATCTCGCCGCTTGTCTGTGGAAAGGATTGGCGCACGGTGTGCACACCGAAAAGCACTACCCCACCGATAACGAGCACCAATACGAGGGCAACTATTCCGAAGACGCGCTTGGCCATTTCGCCAAAATACTCAGGTCACGCGAGCGAATGATCAGGGGCTGCATATTTCACAGCAAATCGGATCCCACGAGTGTGCCGACCCAGGCAGCAAAGACACATGCCACCATGACACCCACCCCGATTACAGCAATCCACGTCACAGCCGAGGCGTGTGAGTGACTGCTCCTAACCTGATACCCCGTGCGAATCACCTGTGTCCAACCCGAGAATGTTGTAAATGCACCTGCAAAACCCACCAAGAGAAAAAGTTGCAGGTCTCCGGTGGTGGCTACGATCACAATTCCGGCAATGAATGATCCGGAAATGTTAATAAAAATCAGGGCCCACGGAAAGCGCGAGTCACTGAATTTCATTGCAATGAATTTTTCAATCGAGGCGCGAGCAGGTGCGCCAAGGAGTGCACCGAGGGCAATAACAAATATGGCACTCATGAGCGATCACCCGCCAAGTGGTGACCAACGGTGACCGCGATAAAACCGCCGGCAATCGTTAACACGAAATACCCCGCTGCCATCAGGGTTGCCCCCGAGTTAATTAGGGAGAAAGTGTCCAAAGCAAGGGCGGACACCGTGGTGAAGCCGCCCAGAAGTCCGGTGATCAGGAGGGGACTCCAGATTTCTGAGGCGGAGGAGTGGCGCACCAGTAATCCCACCGCGAGTCCAATGGCCAGTGCGCCCACAAGATTGACAATTAATGTGGCCCACGGCCATGAAGCCGTGATCGGTAATCCCCCTGAGGTGGAGTGCACCGGGCCCACCACCTCAGACACCGCGTACCGCAGAAGCGCTCCCACCACACCACCGAAAGCCACCAGGACAAGTCGTTGGGGTTCGCGCACCCGGTAACTGTAGGCGAATAACCGGACCTCGATTAGCCAACTAGGCCCTCTTCAGGGCACAATTAGCACTCAGACATTGTGAGTGCTAACCACAATGGCGTTGTTCAGAGTGATGTTGGAGGAAGTGTGCCCACCTACGAGTACTCGTGTCCCGAATGCGACACCCACCACGAGATCGTGCAATCCATGTCCGACCCCACGTTGACCACCTGCCCCAATTGCGGCAAGGAATCACTGCGCAAGCAGTTCTCCGGTGTGGGCGTCATGTTTAAAGGGGCCGGCTTCTATCGCACCGATTCACGCAGTGATTCACGCAGCGACTCAGGTTCCACCACAGGTTCAACCAAGAAGTCTGACACCGGTTCAAGTTCATCAAGTTCCTCAACGAGTACCGACTCAGGTTCTAGTTCGAGTTCGAGTTCAAGCTCAAGTTCATCAAGTTCGAGTTCGTCAGGTTCGAGTTCGTCAGGTTCGAGTTCGTCAGGTTCGAGTTCTTCAAGTTAAGCCCGTTACTACGGATAGTTGCCTGTGGACAGTCATTCGACAGCGCGTGAGTTGCGACCTACTGTCACAGGGTGGCACTTGGACGCACCGCACAATTACGTAAGTTCCTGCACCGGCATAGGCGTGTTCTTGGTTCAATAAGTGCGGCACTTGCCGTGCTTCTATTCTTTGCCGCACTGCGCTCCACCCCTCAGGTCACGGCAACAGGCGAAATCATTCCCACCCTGAACCAGGATCAGGTGGCAGTGCCCGTGACCTTGCGTTCATCGGCAATTTCCGCTGCGGTAAAGATTGGCGACACCGTAGATCTCATTGCAGCACAACCCAATGGCTTTCCACAGGTTTTAGCAACTGGAGCATTAATCATTGACATTCCCGGCGCAGGGGGTTTCAGTTCAACAAACTCAGCCGTCATTGTTGTGGCTGTTGATCACCGTGTCGGTACTGAACTGGCTGCCTACGTTTCACCAGATATTTCCGTTGTTGTGACCCAGCGGTGATTGCGCTACTCCCCGTGATGCGGTGGCACATTTGCCAGTAAATCGCGTTCACGTGGTGTGAGTGATTTGGGAGATGCTGGCTCCGGTTTAGCGGGTGCACTGCCCGCGGAACCGATTGCCGTTAAGGCATCAGAGAGTGCCTGACCCATGGCTAATACTGCTTGACGCGAGGTCGCCAACTCAGGTGCAATCACAATGCGATTTCCCTCGATTGCTTCTACGTCAAGACCTTGCCGGCCACACTCGGTCACGAGTTCTGCAATCTGATCAGCATTCGCGTGATGGTCATGTAACTGGATGATTGCTCGAGGTCCAGGTGTCATGTCTACCGACCGCACAAACGAATGGAGCCGCACGTCATGGAGCGCGGCAGTGAGCTCCAACTCCATTGTCTGGGCCCGAAGAACCGATTCGCTGTGCTCACTCATACCGTGAGATTACCCATCTTTGTTCATCCATCTTCACCCACGCAATAGTCTGGGATGCATGGCAACGCGACACGGTGAGCCCGGGAACAAGATTGTGCTCTTAGGTGCTACCGGTTTTACCGGTCGACTCACCGCTGAAGCCATGGTGCGCGCCGGCCTTGCCCCCGTGCTGGCCGGGAGGAACCCCGAGCGCCTGCAGGACATGACCCGTGAGCTCATACGGATTGCACCTCCCGGTGCAGCCCCCACCTGGGAGCAGGCAGATGCCACCATCCCGGAATCAGTTGCTGCGTTGGTGTCAGATCCCTCAGATGTGCTCGTCAGTACCGCTGGTCCATTCAGTGTGGTGGGCTCACCTGCCGTGACTGCAGCAATTAATGTTGGTTGCACCTACATAGATTCCACCGGTGAAGCTGGTTTCATTCGCGATGTTTTTGCAAGAAGTGATCAGGCAGCAGCAGCGGGTGCGCGACTCATTCCTGCTTGCGGTTACGACTTCATTCCCGGAAACTTCGCTGGTGCACTTGCCTTGCGCAACTGCCGGGATCGAGGCGATAGTCCTGCGAGAATTGACATCGGTTACTTCACCCGCGGACCCATGGCCATGAGCAGCGGCACCCAGGCCAGTGCCATTGCATCAATGGGTGCTTCCGGATACCAATTTCGCAATGGAGTCTTAACCGATGCTGCGCTCGGGACGGAGTTTGGCGAGTTCACCCTGGTCGATGGAAATACAGTGGGTGGAATCAGCATTGGCGGGACCGAACAATTTGGTCTGCCGGCCATGTCGCCAACACTTCGCGATGTCAATGTGTATCTGGGTTGGGCAGGTAAGTGGAGTAAGCCGATTTCCAAGGTCGCATGGGCAACACAATTTCTCAATAAACTACCTGGATCCGCATCGATAACCCAGCGGGTAACCGACAAGGCCATGGCCACAACGGGCAAAGGGCCAACGGGTTCAGATCTATTCCGTGGAACCAGTATTGCCATCGCCACGGTGCGAGACCTTGTGGGTCGTCGGCTTGAAACAGTGCAGGTGGAGGGTCCCGCTCCGTATCCACTTACCGCCGAGTTGCTTGCATGGTCAGCGGCCATGGCCGCTGCTGACAAGGTTCAAGGAACTGGTGCACTCGATCCCATTCGCGCATTTGGGCTTGGTCCATTTCTTGCCGGCTGCGCCGCGGTCGGTTTGCATCAGGTTCGCTACACATGAGAGTCGCCCCATGAATCCAGTTATTAGTTTCACCGAATGGGATAACCAGCAACTAGCCCATCGCAGTAGAGCAGAACAATGGACATTGCCACACCGTCAGCGCAAAATCTCCAAAGAGCGCGAACCCGTCATGGATTTTCTTTTTGAGTATTACCCTTACTCTCCCGCGAAATTGGAACAGTGGTTTCCCGGATATGGCTGGGATATTGAAATCACAGTTGACCGGGAATTCGAGCACAGAGCATTTTTTCGCTCAGGTAATACACTCACACTTGATCCTGCATACATCAATAAACACCGGCGGCGAATCGAGTTTGTTATCGAGTTGCTCTCAGGAATTCAAAGCCGCAGTACCTCATTCAATTGCTTTGGTTTACACGAGTGGGCCATGGTGTACCAGTCGCCCGTCCACGAAATTCGTCACCCTGATCCCCTTCGACTTAGTCCACAGAAAATTGCCGATGCCGTGGACACATTGGGATTGCGCTGCACCCACATTGATGCGTTCCGATTCTTTACCCCTGAAGCTGCGCCACTAAACGCAAATGAAGCTGGACTTGTTCCCACTCGTGAGAATCAAACACAACTGGATCAAGGTGGTTGCCTTCACGCCAACATGGATCTCTACAAATACTGCATGTGGCTGCAACCCTTGGTACCGGGGGACCTGGTCCTTGATTGCTTCGAACTGGCAGTGGAGACCAGAACAGTGGACATGCAGGCCTCGCCTTATGACTTGTCTGCCTTTAACTACTCAGATATTCCCATTGAAACAACCGAGGGTCGATCTGAATATGTTGCTCGGCAGCGGGAAATTTCCGCTAAAGGGGTTCCCTTAAGGAAAAGATTGACAAACGTACTCATTTACTTGATTGAGCACGGATCAACAAGATCGAGCAGTGCACATGATGGGCAACGTGACTTGCCACCGACCCGAGCCGCAGTCGACTCGCACCGCGAAGTCCTTGGGTGCCCATAGCCACAAGATCGCACGGATTATTGGCAATGAACTCATCTAGGTCTCGCCCTACGTTGATGGTCAAATCAA
Organism: Candidatus Nanopelagicales bacterium; assembly: GCA_018402075.1. The sequence goes on from JAGYJP010000007.1 coordinate 65,811, forward strand.
GTTCATGTGGGATTTTGACAACGGTATTTACCGAGACACCCATATCTTCGAAGTATTTACCGGCATCTCTGCTTGCCTGAGCCCCGACACCATCGCCTTCATCAACAGCAATGACGCTGACATGGACATTGGTGATCCACGGCATGGATCCCAAGAACTTCATGGCCGTTGCTGCGTGCATGGAGCCATCGACAGCAAGTGTGACGTTCTTCACCGTGGAATTATCACGAGCGACAATGACTGGCGAACTCGGGGAAACAATGAGTGCTTCGGCAACACTTCCCAGGTGCATCTTCTTTCGAATTCCCGAACCACGTGGACCCACCACCACAAGATCTGCTTCGACCGCTGAGAGAACATCCTGCGGCTTGCCATTTGCTACCAGATATTCGACGCCACTGATTCCCGTGTCGGGTGGGGCAAGGCGTGGATGTTCTGGCTGCCAAGTACGCGCTGGCGAAGCCGTCGGAGTGGACTTGGTCAAGGGTTCGATCGTCAGAACCTGTACTCGCCACCCGGCCCACTTTTGGGCGCACACCCACTCCCATGCGGTGTCTGCGCCTACGGATTGATCGTCACCAAAAACCAGTAATTTCTCCATACCCCTACTACATCATGAAAGTGGCAGGAAAAGGGAAAGATGGTGCATCAAAGTCCGCAAAGAATCTAGGCGAGACCTTTCAGCATCAGATTCCAATACAAATTCGGCAATCCATTCTTCTTGAATTGACCGAATTCCTTGATCTCTTTCTTCGTGTTTAGCAATGGGATAGAAGGGGTGGGTTCCATGGTGTAGTCGAACTCACAGAGCAGCAAATGCGAGCGGCTCGTGGTGATTGGGCAGGATGCATAGCCGTCATAGGAACCCTGCAGGGACTTTCCATCCATCGATGCAACGAGGTTCTTGACAAGGACTGGGGCTTGCTTGCGAATGGCGGCGCCCGTCTTCGAGTTTGGTGTGTTAGTGGCATCGCCTAAACCAAAGATCTCTGGGTACTTTGTGTGCTGCAGCGTGTTTTTGTCCACCGACATGTAGCCAAATGGACTCTCTGGGTCGTCAAGGCCTGAAGCTTTTATCCAGTCGGGTGCGCTCTGCGGCGGAACCATGTGGGCGAAGTTGTAATCAATTGTTTCTGTTTCACCAGTGTCGTTGTTCTTAATATCCACCGTGGTGTCGGTCATGCCGGTGATTTGTGAGTTAAAGCGAACTTCGATTCCGTAGCGTGCGGCAACATCGACGAGGACATCGCTCCACACTTTGACACCAAACATTCCTGGGGTGGGCAACACCATAATTTTTCTAATGTTGTTGAGGACACCCTGTTCGCGCCAATAGTCACTTGCAAGATATGCAATTTTCTGTGGGGCGCCTGCACATTTGATTGGTCCCATGGGTTGGTGAAAGATTGCGGTTCCACTTCGCAGTTTCTTGACATTGTCCCAGGTGTAGGACGCGAGGTCGTAGCGATAGTTACTCGAGACGCCACCGCGACCGAGGTTCTCGCTCAGGCCAGGGATCTTGTCCCAGTTCAGTTGGATACCCGGGGATACCACCAAGCGGTCGTAGCCAATAACCGTTCCGCGCGAGGTGCGCACGGTGCGATCGAGGGGGTTCACCGACACAACGGAATCACGTATCCACTGCACGCCCTTTGGGATTACCGAAGACATGGGACGGCCACTGTCACCAGCTTTTGCTCGGCCACCACCGACGAGGGTCCATAGGGGTTGGTAGTAGTGGGTATCCGCCGGCTCGATCAAGGCAATATCCCCAAAGCCCGCCTTTTTGAGTCGGGCGGCAACCGTGATGCCACCGGTCCCACCCCCAATGATGACCACTTGGTGCCTCTGGTCCATGCGCTCGTGACCCATGTTTTCTGCCATTGTTCCCCTACCTCGTGTTCATATTCGCCCACTCGGTTGCGTAATGTGTCCGAATGTACGTACAATTGAGCCTCATCGCGTGCTCGTTCCCAAATCATAGGGATATTGACGCTGGAGCGGAGGGTAAATGCCATTCTTATCTAACCCAAATAATGTGGCCAAACCCCACGAGATGGGCGCAATCCCACCAAATCGGGCGCACCCGCTGCCCCTATGGGCCCAAGTCTGCGATGACCTGCGCCGGCGAATCGACCTCAATGAATTCACCAACGACTTTCCGGGCGAATTTGATTTAACCGAGCAATACGGCGTGAGTCGCCACACAATCCGCGAAGCACTCCGAGTCCTTCGCACCGAGGGAATCCTCAAGAGTGAGCGCGGGCGTGGCACCTCGATCCAAGAACGCAACTACTCACAAAATCTCGGGGCCCTGTATTCACTCTTCCAAACCATTAGCGAAGAAGGGGTTTCCCAGACCAGCACGGTGCAACGCCTTGCCATCACCACGAACCACACCGTTGCCCAAGAACTCGGTGTTGATCCACACACCGAACTCGTGGTGCTGGAACGCGTGCGTTGGGCGAATGGGGAACCACTCGCCCACGACACCAGCTGGTTGCTAGCGAGTGAGACTCGCGCGTTGCTGACCAGTGACTTCACCACCAACTCGCTGTACTCCGAACTGAAAACACAATGTGGAATCGACATGGACGGCGGCAAGGAAAGAATTAACGCCCAACCCGCACCACGCCACATTGCATCCATACTTGCCGTGCCAACGGGGGTCGCAGTTTTCGCCATTGAACGACTTGGCGCATCCAATAACAGAGCCATTGAATGGCGCGAGACATTTATTCGCGGTGACCGATTCACCCTGGAAGTTGACTTCGATCACAGCAGCGCTCCAGCCGCGTCACGCGGTTTGTACACACCGTCCGCGACAACCAGTCAACTCTCATAGGAACACCATGATCATTCTTGCCGCATTTCTCTCCATCTTTATTGGCGCAGCAGTGGGATTGCTCGGTGGTGGTGGTTCAATCCTCACCACTCCACTTTTGGTATACGTCCTTGACTTTGATGCGAAGCAAGCCATCACTGCGAGCCTTTTTGTTGTTGGCGTGACGAGTCTTTTCGGTTTGATAGCTCACGCTCGCGCCGGACGAGTCCAATGGCGCATGGGCTTAATTTTCGGAACAGCTGGCATGATCGGTGCGTTTATCGGTGGCCAAATCGGTAGCCACCTGCCTGGGGCACTGCTCCTCGGTGCTTTTTCCATCATGATGGGTGTCACGGCTGTCGCCATGATTCGTGGTCGGCGAACGGTGAAATCAAGTCACACCCACAAAGGACTTCCACTGTTTCGCATTATTCTCGATGGAGCAATCGTTGGCTTTGTCACCGGACTCGTGGGTGCCGGTGGCGGATTCCTTGTTGTGCCGGCACTCGCACTGCTCGGAGGCCTTCCCATGCCGATTGCCGTGGCCACCTCGCTGCTTGTGGTCGCCATGAAGTCATTCGCTGGCTTCGCTGGTTACGCACTCACTTTCGGCGGCGGATCGATTGTCGCACTGAACCCTGAGACGCAGATCAACTGGACGGTCACCCTCATTGTGACAGCCGGCGCCGTTGTTGGCGCACTTATTGGCAGTCGCCTGGTGGGCAAGATCCATCCCGATCTCCTTCGCAAGGGATTTGGTTGGTTTGTTCTCCTGATGGCCGTATTCATTCTAAGTCAGCAAATTGGTGGACCCGTCCTTGACTTTGCTCAGCAGGGAACCCTCAATGCCATTGAAGTGATGGCCGCGATCCTTGCAGTGGTGGCTTTCTTCACCTGGATAATTCGACGCCCTGCCAAAGTGCCCCTTGCTGATTATGACGAGCCCGAAATTGCCCTGAAAGACAACAACTTAAAGAACGATTGATCTACCTGAAGCTATTAAGTGACATATAAACTCAGAGAATGATCAAGGGCTTCACGGATTTCATCACTCGCGGGAATGTCATTGATATTGCCGTGGGTTTTGTTGCTGGTGCAGCATTCACCGCTCTCGTCACAGGTGTCAGCGGTGCACTGATCACTCCGACCTTGGGATTGATAACAGGAAGTGGGGTCAATGCAGGTTCATTCACGATCAATGGTCAGGTATTTGATTTATCCTTGATCGTTAATGCATTCATCACATTCTTTATCACCATGGCAGTTATTTATTTTGTCTTCGTCCTGCCCTTGAATAAATGGCGGGAGCGTCAACCCAAGGTCATTGATCCGGTGGTCACCGAAACTGAATTGCTCACCGAGATCAGAGATCTCCTTCGACAAAACCGAGGTACTTCATGATGACTGCACTGCGCTTTATCAATACCGACCCCCATCACATCTCTGCTGCAGGTGACTCCATTGCTCCGATCAAGTTGCCGAAGTTGTTGCGGATTCAATCGGCAAAGTTTCCGGAGTCACGGAGACGAAGACTCACACAGCGTCTCGCACCTTCGACAAGCGCGACCTCGATGCTGGCTTTGCGCTAAGGAATTAAGGCAGACAGTGGAGCCGTTCCAACTGTGGGTTCGATTGGATCACCCTGGACAGTTGTTTAAGGCTGACGACCTTTCTCCCACAGATCCTCGTTACACCGAGTACACCGCGCAACCTGCACTCGACACCGTGCGCGAGGAACTCCTGATCAAGACTCTTCCCAAGAACCAACCCGTAGAACTGCTATTGGAGCTACCTGAAGAGCACATTCACCCGTCCACCGAAACACAACTCAATGAAGCCGTGCATCGGTACCTTCAGGTGGAAAACAAATTGGATCAGGAATCCTTTCAATCCCGAGGTCCAGTTGTTCGCCGTCTCTTAGTTGTCTCCATTGCGGTATTTTTCGCAATCCAGATGGTCGCAATCACCATCGAGAACCTGACCAATGCCGAGGACTACTACCTCACGGATTCCTTAGCAGAGGGTCTGGCTGTTACATCGTGGGTAATTCTCTGGGTTCCCGTCCAATTCCTCACGGTGGATGCCTGGCAGCGCAGCCTGCGAAGACGCCGCTTGGGGACAATTAATCGAATGCAGGTTAGATTGGTATCCATACCTGACTGAAGGGATTCAAGAGTTATGAAGAACACACTTATTAGCATCGGCGCGGCGGCCGTTATTGGCGGATCTTCATTCCTCGGCGCAGCAGCAGTCCATGCCGCGCCCAACACCACCAAGCAAATTACCTTCGCTCAAGTGAAAAAGAACAATAAGAGCACATCCTGCTGGACCGTTGTAAATAGGAAGGTGTACAACGTCACCAAGTGGATCAACCAGCACCCAGGTGGCGCATCAAGAATTCAGGGGCTCTGCGGGAAAAACGGCAGCGCAATGTTTAACAGGATGCACTCAGGTCAATCCGCACCAGAGAACGTCCTTGCTTCCTATCAAATTGGCGTGCTAAAGAAACGACGCTAAAGAAAGAAGTGCACCAGATGTATCACGTCGAGGGGATTTCCTGGAGTCGCAGTGCACTCATGATCAGAACCTGAGAGGCTACCCAGGTGTTGGAACTACCTCTACCACTACTGGTCATGACCGTGGTGGGAATCGCCGCATTCGCAGCTTCTGGCGCAGTTGCTGGTGCACGAGCCGGCATGGATTGGCTGGGTGTCTCCACCTTGGCTGCTGTCACCGCTATCGGTGGTGGAACTCTGCGCGACCTACTTATGGTGCAAACCCCAGGCTGGCTAATTGATTTTTGGTCCACAATCACAGTGATTGCGATTACGGTAATTGTTGTTTGGGTTGCAGCGCGAGTATTTCCTTGGCAACGTCACACCACCTGGATGGGACGCGTCTTTATCTTCACTGACGCCATCGGTCTTGCGGCTTTCACAATCGTGGGAACGGACATTGCTCGTAATGCCGGTTTTCCCGCTGGCCCTGCAGTTGTCTTGGGTGTGATCAGCGGTATCGGCGGCGGAATTATTCGCGATGTTCTCGCGGGGAAACGAATCTCCATTTTTGATGGTGAGGTGTACGCCCTAGCTGCGGTCGCAGGATCCGTGGCGTTCATCCTCACGGAAAGTTTCGGGGAGTGGGTTCCATTCCTCACCGGCGTGAGCGTCATTCTGATTATCCGATTGGGCGCAGTTGCACTTGGCTGGCAGGTTCCTACACTTCCAACGAACTCTCCTCATTCACGAGAAAATTGAATTTGATTCGGGCGGCTGGCGAAGCCATTTTCACTCTAAATACACGCTTCCATCCATCCCGGGAGTTTTGACGGCACCCGCGCGGCCACTCATGACGCAAATGGGGATATATTTAAGTCAACTTCTAGGAAAAGGGATGGATCATCATGGTGGGACGTCGTGGAATGGGAATCGTGGGCGTAGCAGCAACTGCAAAGGTTGTCAGCAATCGCACTCAGGCAAAGGCAGACGC
>JAGYJP010000008.1 GCA_018402075.1 Candidatus Nanopelagicales bacterium
TCACCACAGGTTGGCACGTGTCTGTTCGCAGACGACTTGACGAAGGGCTTTATGAATTCGGTGGGCTGGATTGAGGGATCCGCTCAGGAGTCGCAGATTCGAACTCAAGCCTCACTTCAACCAGCATGGTTGCTATTACAACTACTCAATCACTTTCGGTCACAACATTAAGTGGCGTGTCCGCTCTGCACTGCGCAACCCAGACATGCCACTTTCCGTGGCTAACTCAAGGAAAGAGCCTCGTTTGCCAATCGTGTGTCTTCGACCCGGGCCCAGAGCGCGGCTCTGTTAGCTTGATTGCTGGTTAGATCTTTTGCTTGATCGCCTTGGCCTTCTTGCAAGGCGGGGAGTGGGTCACCAATGGTGGCTCCCCCTTTGCATGACCAGCTTTAGACCTCTATCACTTGACGCCTACATACCTGACACCTATATACCGGTGTTCTCTATGTCGAGGTTTCCTTCGATGTGCCAGCAATCCCGAGTCACAATCCACCCGCCACTCTGGTATCGTTTCCACTCTACTCGAGGAGGATCCGTGCGCTCTCGTCGCTCAAATCTTGCTGTGCCGGGATCTAGCCCGAAAATGCTTGATAAGGCTCGTGGTTTGCAGGTTGATCAGGTTTTCATGGATATCGAGGATGCCGTTGCTCCGCTGGCCAAACCCCAAGCGCGAAAGAATATTGTGGCCGCCCTCAATGAGGGTGGTTTTGATGGCAAGGTGCGTTCGGTTCGGGTCAATGACTGGACCACTCAGTGGACCTATGCAGATGTCATAGAAGTTGTGGGGCAAGCGGGTGCGAATCTTGATTGCATCATGTTGCCCAAGGTTCAAACCGCGGATCAGATCGTTGCTCTTGATCTGCTTTTGACCCAGGTGGAGAAATCTAATGGGTTAGAGGTGGGTCGGATTGGGATTGAAGCTCAAATTGAAAATGCCTTAGGGCTGATCAATGTCGATGCTATTGCGCAGGCCAGTCCTCGCGTGGAGACCATTATTTTTGGTCCGGCTGATTTCATGGCCAGCATCAACATGAAATCTCTCGTGGTGGGTGAGCAGCCGCCAGGCTATGACACCGGAGACGCCTATCACTACATCTTGATGCGCATTCTCATGGCTGCTAGAGCATTTGATAAACAAGCAATCGATGGACCGTACCTGCAGATCAAAGACGTTGAGGGCTATCGTCGTGTTGCCGGTCGTTCGGCGGCGTTGGGCTTTGATGGCAAGTGGGTTTTGCACCCCGGTCAGATTGAGGCCGCCAATGAAATCTATTCGCCTCGGCAAGAGGACTACGACCAAGCCGAACTGATTCTGGACGCTTATGACTTCTACACATCTGCTGCAGGCGGAGCCAAGGGCGCTGCCATGTTGGGCGATGAAATGATCGACGAAGCATCACGCAAAATGGCACTGGTTGTTGCAGGCAAAGGCCGCGCTGCAGGAATGACTCGCACACAAACATTCGCGAAGTCAGAGGACTGACCCATGACCGAAGAAAAAACACCCACTCTGATTCCAGCGCAGCTGGGCCGCTTTTGGGAAGACTTCGAAGTGGGCACCGTGTACCAACATCCCTTTGGGCGAACAATTTCCGAGACAGACTCAACGTGGTTCACGCTGCTGACCTGTAACACCAATCAAAACCACTTTAATGCGCATCTTGCCCAGTCGAATCCCATCACGGGAGGGCGAATAATCGTCAACTCTGGCCTGACAGTTGCTTTAGTTCTGGGACTTTCCGTGATCGACATGAGTCAGAATGCTGTCGCAAACCTTGGCTGGACCGACATCAAGCTGACACATCCGGCCTATATTGGCGACACTATTTACGCCGAGAGTATTTGCCTGGAAAAGCGCCGATCGTCTTCTCGGCCAGAGTTGGGGATTATCCGCATGAAGACCCGAGGCCTGAACCAGGAAGGCGATGAAATTGTTTCGTGGTTCCGCTCGGTCATGATCCCTCTGCGCACTAGTGGTATTGGTCAGGACTACTTCCCCGAGGCCAAGACCGGTCGGCTAAAACTAGAGAGCGAGGAGGGCTAAAACCTCATGGCCGCCGAAGCGACACATCCCCTCTCCGGAGTCACAGTCGTCGATCTGACCTCAAATGTGGCGGCCCCTTTCGCCACCGCCGTTCTCGCCGATCTAGGAGCTGATGTAATCCACGTTGAGAGCCCCGCTGGCGATGACTGTCGGCGAATGGCTCCCACGATCGATTCGAGTTCGGCATATTTTCAAGTGGTCAATCGCAACAAGCAGGGCGCCGTCCTTGATATCCGCGTTGAGGCTGACTATCAGGGACTCATGCAGATGATTGCGAACGCAGACGTTTTTGTGACCAACCTTCGGCCTGGCAAACTTGAGCGACTTGGCCTCGATGGAGCGAGCCTTCGAGCCCGCTTTCCAAGACTGATCCACGCGAGTCTCTCAGCCTATGGACCTGTGGGAGCCGAGCGGGACAAACCCGGATACGACGCCGTGCTTCAAGCGCGCACCGGCATTGCCAGCGTGACGGGTACAACCGATGGCCCACCAGTGAGGGTGGGCGTATCAATTCTTGATGTCGGCGCAGGGACATGGCTTGCCCTCGGCATCATTGCGGCCCTTTACCACCGCGAACAGACTGGTGAGGGAGGTGAAGTGGCTACTTCACTTTTCGAAACCGGCGCTTCATGGGCCTCGTATCATGTGGCGGCTCACCAAGTGACCGGGCTACCGTCGAAGCGTCACGGCAGCGGTCACCCCGCATTTTCCCCGTATGGAATTTTCCACACCGGCAATGGAGAAATCTGTATCGGTATCGGGAGCGATGCCCTCTTCAGGCAGCTCTGCTCGTCCCTGGAACGTTCCGACCTTCCCGAGGATCCCCGATTCATCACAAATCAGGATCGATCAGACAACGCCGCTGCACTACGTGTCGAGTTGGAGTCTTCGATGGCCCACTCATCAGCAGAAGAGTTAGCGCAACAGTTGGGGCGAGCCGGCCTACCGGTCGATGCCGTGCACCGTCCCGAAGATCTTCTTGCAGACCCTCAGGCAATCGAGACGGGAATCCTCCTAGAGATTCCTGGCAGTGATCTGATAATCCCCGGGTTACCGTTGACTTTTGACGGGTCTCGACCCCAAATTCGCTCAGGAGCCCCGTTTCTCCACACCGACCATCAGAACTGAGTTGACACGATGGTGGTGCTAGCGCTGGCGTTGGCTGCCACGGCTGCAGGGGCCTTGGGCACGTATCTCACCAAGTCGATTTCACTTCGAATGCCAACGTGGCAAGCGGTCGGACCCCTCTTCGCCATTAACGCGCTACTGGTGATTCCGCTAATTCCCCTCGGACCCGCATGGCAGATTTACCAGTGGCAGGTGATAGCCCTCCATCTCGGATCAGTCGTATTGCTGTGCGGCACGACTGCCTGCATTTTCATTCTCATCACTCGAGGTCGGGCCTCCGGTGTCGCCGTGGGTCAGGCACTATCCCCTGCCGCAACACTCGTGGCCGCACCTCTCCTTCTTAGTACCCAACTGCGACCAATCACCCTCCTCGCCGTCGGTGCCTTAATGTTGGGCTCCCTCATACCTTTGCGTCACAGTTTCGTGGGGCTCGGTTCGACCGAAACGGTCGCAATCCTGATCGCCTTAGGTTTGGGCACCGGGTTACTCACCGTCCTCACCGCCTTACTCGCCATGCGGGGTGTCGGGCTACCAGAGACCTACATAATTCGTGCCGGCCTAGCCGCAGTGGTTTACTTTATGATCGCGCCCCCGACCGCAGTTCGGCTCAAAGACATTCCTCCATTAACCATTCGCTCGACCTTCGTCACCGCAAGTTTCCTTTTGACAATTCTTGCCGTGCAAATTGGCGACGTGGTAGTCATTCAGTCCGTACTCGCCACAATGCCGCTGATGGTTATCGGTATCGAATGGATGCGCCACCAGCGACGTCCGGATCCCGCTATCGTCACCGGGAGCCTGATCGCTTTTATTGGACTCGTGCTCCTGCTCGCCGTGTCCTTCTAAGCAAACTCACTGAATTGGCGCATTGTCCTTAATCGCTGTCAGATCCCGAAGAACTTGGTGTCCACTCAATATCTTCAAATGGGAACAGCGGCACTGGGCGTTTGACAAATGGCAACGTTGCAAGGTTGGCTGCAGTTGGTCCGTCTGTATCTGCCAATACGCTGCCGGACGACACCGGATCAAAGCCAGCTCGATAGGAGACGTGTGACTTCGCCTGGAGAAGCCGCTGCTCAGAGATGTCGATCCCAGCTGCAATGTAGAGAGCAGGATCAATGACACGTACGGGCAGGGAATGTAAAACCAGAGTGATGTCCCCCACCTCAAACACAACAGCTGCCCCCGGATCGTCAATCACACCAAAAGCGGCTGGGTGGGTATAGGTGATTTTTCCCTGCCACACTCGACGAACCACTCCTGAAACGTTCGTGCTTGCATTGAATGACTCAGGGGGGCCGCTACCCACAACAAGAACAGTCGCTGAGCCCTCCCCCGCCTTCATTGCCGCCGCCACCGCCGATGCATCGGTAATGCTGAGAGCAGATGGACCTGAAGGAAGTCCGGACCGCTGCCGGTCGAGTAAGGCGCGCAGAACCCTGGTGCTATCGCCTAGGGAACCACCATTGGTCGCGTCACCGATATCTGCAATGACGAAAACACCGGACTGGGAAACGGCCATTTCGATCGCCTCGGTAACCGGGACTGCGGTAGAGACAATGAAACTGTGCCGGGCATTCCATGCATTCACGGCAATTTCCGTGGCAGCTCTTTCCGCAAGAAGGGGATCGGCATTCGTCGTAACAACCACCGACCAGCCCAGTTCGGGAACATCAAGCCATGGTTGGGTGCACAACAAAGCTGCAGCTAATACCCCTTGTGATTCTGCTACGTCACACAGTCCTTGAAGTTCGCGAAAGGGTTCTAGATGTGAATTATGTTGTTCAGGTGGAGTGATCATTGGAATTCGCACTTGCCGGCACACTGGGGAAATCTCGCCGAGCACCGTACGCGCAAGAAGTTGCCCCGCCTGGTAACCCGTGCGATACAGATCCACATGCGGACAGGTGCGATATGCGGTCACAATGTCACAATTTTCCGTCATCTGTTCGGTCATGTACGCATGAAGGTCAAGACTCACGGCAATGGGGACGTCATGCCCCAGTCTCCGACGCAGATCTCTCAGTAATTCTCCTTCGGGATCGTCGAGACCCGTTACCAGCGCCGAACCATGGAGCATCAAATACACACCTGCTATATCGGGAGTGCATCGCTTGAGAATCTCCTGTTGGATGCGATCAAAGGCTTCGCGCGCGACCTTGGCTCCCGGCGAAGCAACCGCAACTACCGCCCCCACAGGTGTCAGGTTCGCCTCTATTACGGCATCCCACGCTCCAGCGAGTTCGTTCGCAGGCCCCGCCGTGTCACGGCCTATTGAATCGCCGACAGCCCACACCTGGCGTTCAAAATCCGCGAGCGATGTTTCGCTCGGGACAAAACTGTTCGCTTCGATCGAGAAAGCCGCCATGAGTATGCGAGGTGTGGGTACGTTCATTGAGTGCCTCTCACTAGTGTGATTTGTCATTGGCATACATGTCTGTGCACCTATCTGGTTGTTCGCAGCCGGAGTTCACGGTAGAAGTACCTCCCTGAGTTCCGCTCCGAATATCTTGCTGGAAAGGGCTACCTGAGCGAAATCCATGATGCTCGGTTCGGTGAAATTCAAGATTGTTGACCATTTCCGATTCAATGCGATCTGCGTGCTCGGCTCCGAGAGCATGGGAGGCGATGAAACTTCGATCGATCCCTCTCCTGTCTCAGTTGTAACCGTCACATTTGAATAGCCTGCGGGTAGGTCCGTTGAGTAAAGCTCAACGATCTGGACGAACGCGTCGAGATTGCACGGAGTGTCCGCCAGAAAAGGATCCGCTCCTGCCCAAGCACGAAGTGCACTCAAGCGAGCGTCCCACCAGGGACCGCCGACTTCACCGTCGACAAGTGATCGAATTCCTTCCGGTACACCTATTCGAATACTGCGTACATCGCCACTGACTCGCGTGCGGAGTGTGGAGGTCGCGGCTACGACCGACTGCAGGAAACCCGAGACCGGGTAGAGGCGAACTGAGGCATCCAGAACTCCACGACGAACGCGGGGTTCTCCTTTGGACCCGACCCCTGACATGGCCTGCACCAATCCACCCAGACCATCAATCGGAGCGAACACGGCTTCCGCTCCCACGGATGCAGCCCGAGCGGCCATCAGTCCAAGTGTTGTCGCTGCTGCCCGATTAAAACTCGCTGCCCCTCGCCGTTCTCGGGCAGCTAGGGCAAGACCTCCCACATTCGCGGCAGCAAGTTTCAGTGCGCGCAGATGATTAGTGTCGGATAATTCGAGCATCACACTGGCCGCGCTTGCTGCTCCGAGGGCACCCGCGGTGGCGGTGACATGCCATGTGGCCCGATGTGTGGTTCCTAGGTGATCGGCAATTGTGGCCGCCGTCGTATAGCCAGCTCGTGCCGCTTGGCTCAGTAGGTTGCCCGAACTGTCACTGTGCATTGCAAGGGCGAGCGCCACCGGCCAGACAACGGATCCAGGATGGTGCAGCGAATACCAGTCGACATCATCTAAGTCGATCGCGCTGGAACGGAGCGCAAGGAGCGCAGCAATGCCGGCAACACCGTCCTGCATAAAAGGACCTGCGTCATAACGACTTCGACCGGCATCTGCACAGGCGAGGAAATCTGCTAAGAGGAGTTCTAACCGTGCACTCTCAGCGGCTTCTGTTGATGTCGACGCACTCGTCGACACAAGTTGTTCCAACAGCGCATCCATTGGCCAGACCCGTTACTGTCGATAGCGATCAATGACGTCCTGTTGAATGTCAATTCCTAAACCAGGACGCTCAAGTGGTGGGTACACCCACCCATTGACATGCTCAATGGGCTCAGATACCAACTCATGTTGCATAGGATTTCGGACCGGCTTGAATTCGAAGAGTTTGCATGCAGGAGAACTGAAACTGACTGCAAGACTGGCTGCACTCACGATGGCGGAAGACCACGCATGTGCGTTTGCCTGTCGTCGATATGCAAGGACCCGATCTGTCACTTTCTTGAATCCGGTGATGCCTTCACCACGACCTGGATCCACGCCCATGACATCGCAGGTGCCCGTCGCTAGGACTCGTTCGAAGCCTTCAAGTGTCCATTCTTTTTCGCCGTATGCGATAAGGGTCGTCGTTTTGGAACGGAGGTTGGCGTAACCTTCCGGATCCCATGCACCCAGTGGTTCTTCTATCCAGGTCAGGTTGTATTCATCGAAAGCTTGTACTCTCCGGATGGCCGTGGAGACATCCCAGACGACGGCAATACCACAGTCGATCATCAGCATCTTGTCAGGACCAATTGCCTCACGCATTGATCGGACATACTCCACATCACGATTGTGTTCGTAGCCGAGATGGGCATCGCCACGTTTTCCGAAACCCACTTTCATTCCTTGTAGCCCAGTGGAGAGCCACTCCTGAGCCTCCTCGGCCATGGCCGGTATCGACTCGTAGTGGGCGTGCGAAGAAGCTATGGCCGGCAACCGCTCATGTACTGGGCCACCCAGTAATTCCAAAACGGAAACCCCGAGTGCTTTGCCCTTGATGTCCCAGAGTGCGATGTCAATCGCCGAGATCGCATAAGAAGCTATCCCTCCTCCGTAGCCGTACCACCACGCACGGTTCTTCAGCAACTGCCAGATTGCCTCGACATGCATGGGATCTTTCCCAATAATCAGATCTGCCATACCTTCGATGATCGCGGCCACGGCTGGATTCGCTTCGGGGAACTGAGTGATTGATTCACCCCATCCAACAATGCCGTCATCGGTTGTGATCTTGACCAGACACAGGTATCGCGTGGCATTGAAGTCATTAGGTTCGGGGTAGGCAACCGGTATTGGTTCGACCTTGACAATTTTCATTGGGCGATGTCCTCCTTGTGCAGTTCCGGTGGTGCGGTGTCATAAAGCCAGCCAGCGATGCAATCACTTCACCTGATCAGGCAAAACTGCCCGACTCTGTCGATGGCAGCCAAGCCATTTCCTGCTTGAGTGAAATACTGGTATCGTTTCCAAACACTATCGCATCACCTTTTCGAGCACAAGTGGAGTTGTTGAATGAAACCGGTTCTAGCGGACGTCACAGTTATATCTCTGGAGCAATATGGCGCAGGTCCCTTCGCCACATTGCATTTGGCTGAACTCGGCGCAGAGGTGATCAAGATTGAACAATGGCCGGGTGGCGATGTCGGCCGCCATGTGCCGCCGTACCGGGTAAATGACGACAGCTTGTTCTTCCAGAGTCTTAACCGCAGTAAAAAGTCCATCTGCCTAGATCTGCGTCAACCCGAGGGGCGAAAAGTATTTGAAGATCTGGTAAGAGTTGGCGATGCAGTGTTTTCGAATCTTCGCGGTGACGTACCTGGACGACTCCGTATCACCTACCCCGACCTGATGGGAATCAACCCCGCCATCGTGTGCTGCTCGTTGAGTGGCTACGGCATGACTGGTCCGATGGCAGCCCACCCAGGCTTTGACTACATGGTTCAGGGTTTGGCCGGATGGATGAGCATCACCGGTGAGCCTGACGGTCCACCGTCGAAGACCGGTCTTTCGGCCGTTGACTTCGCCGCCGGATACTCGGCAGCATTGGCACTCATGACGGGCCTGCATCAGGCGAAAAGAGACGGTATCGGTTGTGACTGCGATGTCTCACTGCTCGAGACAGCCCTATCAATGCTCAACTACCTTGTCACATGGGCGGGGACTGAAGGCTATGAACCTCAGCGGATAGAACGTTCCGGACACCCGACTTTGGTTCCGTTCCAAAATTTCCGGACGGCCGATGGTTGGATTGTGGCAGGAGGCTCCAAGGAGAAATTCTGGACACGCATGGCCGAAGCACTCGGTAGGAGTGACCTCACCCAGGATCCCCGGTTTGCAACATTCGATGACCGGCTGATCAACAAGGCCGACTTGATTCAGGAACTCGACGCAGTTTTCGTCCAAGAATCTACCGCCCATTGGCTGGAACGGTTCGAAGCTGCCGGCGTCCCATGCGCACCGATCAACTCGATCGGAGCGGCTCTTCACGATCCTCAAGTGGTGGCACGTGACTCAGTATTCACGATCCCCCACCCGGTGTGGGGTGAAGTTACTCATGCCGCTTCTCCGATGCGGGTCGGCCAAGAGCCACAAGTACGCAGATCGGCACCAGCACTCGGAGCCGACACGAGGACCGTGCTGACCGATCTTCTCGGATATGACTCCGCCCGGATTTCCCGACTTGCCCAAAGCGGTGTGATTGGTGGACCGGGACTGACGTGAGATCCCAGCCTGCACCGGTGTGCGCGCTGAATACCTAGCTGAATACCTAGCTGAAACTACGCTGGGTCTAGGCTGATTTTCCGGTGAGACGAAGTCGGAGCTGGTCAAAACCCACTGCAAATAGGAGCAAGCAGCCTTGGGCCACATTTTGCCAGAACGAATCAATATTCATGAGAGTCATTCCGTTATTCATGACCCCAAGAATCATCACGCCAAGGAGAGTGCCGAGGATTGAGCCTCGACCTCCGGCCAGGCTGGCCCCACCGAGGATGACGGCGGTAACCACTGCGAGTTCCAACCCAGTGGCCGCCTGTGGAGACGCCGCCCCGAGTTGAGATACCAGAATGAGACCACCCAGGACAACCGCGAGGCCAGAAAGGATGAACCCCGTGAAGATCGCTCGCTTGGTTTTGATTCCCGCGAGCCGCGCTGCTACCGGATTCGCGCCAATGGCATACATTGATCGGCCGTAGATGGTGTATCGCATTATCAGTGACGACAGGATCATGACTCCAATGAAAATAAATACCGGAGCGGGAATATCAAATAGCGGGCGCGCATTGCCAATGCCACCGAAGTCAGGTAGCAGAAGTGTCTGTCCCCCAGCGATCACCTGCGCGAGTCCGCGGAGAATGGCCAGCATGGCTAGTGTTGTGATTAACGCATTGATCCCGATGACCGTGACAGAGAAGCCGTTAACGACACCGATCAGAATTCCAGTGACAATACATAGCAATATCGCCTGAGGGATGCCATACTCCGCCGCCCCCCAAGCCATGACAACACCGATCAGGGCGGCTCCCGAGCCCACGGACAGGTCGAACTGCCCGGAAACCAGAAGCAGGGTCGCTGGAGCAGCAACGATTCCGATCACGGAAGCGCTCACCAAGATATTGGTGATGTTCTGGCCGGTGAGGAAGTACTCAGACTGCACGGCAAAGAAAACACACATCCCAATCAGAACAACAATGAGCGCTCCCGTCTCGGGTACAGAACGCCCTCGCCGGAACGGCTTGGGGGTCTCGGTTGTGGTGGCGGGAGAGCCAGTGGTCACGTCATCCTCCTGATGCATCGATGAGAGTTTGAGTTGTAACGTCTTCGCCTGCTAGTTCGACAACGAGTCGACCCCGTGACATGACAAGTGCTCGGTCCGCTAGCTGGACGGCCTCCTCGTAATCTGAAGTCACAACGAGTATTGCTTTACCTTCACGGGCCAGACTGCGAATGCTTGCGTAAATTTCTTGGCGAGCACCTACATCCACTCCGCGAGTGGGCTCTACGAGAATGAGGGGATTAGAGCTTCTTTCGAGCCACCTGCCAAGAATCACTTTCTGCTGATTGCCACCGGAGAGGGTGGCAATCGGTTGATTACTCGGACTGGCCGCCTTGATGTTCAGGGGTCCACGCCAGCGGTCGTAGGCCCGCTGCTCTTCCTTCTTGGTAATGATCAGCCCAGCTTTGCCAATCTGCTTCCAGGCACTTATGGCCAAATTCTCAGCCACCGGTCGGATCAGGAATGCACCTTCGCGCTTGCGGTCCGGGGGTAGATAACCCACTCCTCTCTCGATGGCATCTGCGGGTCCGCTGGGAGTTCCCTCACGACCATCGAGTGTCATGCGGCCTTCCGTTAACGGCCGGAGGCCGAAGCAGGCCTCTGCGATCTGTGTCGTTCCGCTACCGAGTTTCCCGTAGAGGCAAACCACCTCACCAGCCCGCACCGAAAGTGATACATCGGTGACGTCATTGCCCACGGAGATGTGCTCCAACTCAATGGCAGGTTCGCCCAGTGCTGATTCATGAACTAAGTCTTGGGGACGTTGGACTTCACCAATGTCTCGACCCACCATTGCCTCAACAAGTGCTCGCCTTCCGACCAGGGCGGTCGGCTGCTCCAAGGCCACTTCTCCGTTGCGCAATACAACGACCCGGTCGGATAATTCATAAACTTCATCGAGGCGGTGGGTGATGTAAATGATGGCCACGCCGTTGTCCCGGAGTCTGCGCACCCACTCAAAAAGTCGCTCAACTTCTTGGTGAGAGAGAGCTGCCGTGGGTTCGTCGAGAATGAGCAGACGTGCACTATCGGCAAGAGCTCGCGCAATCTCAACGATCTGGCGCTCCCCAACCCGCAGCGTTCCAACAGGTGCCGCTGGGTCGATGTCTACTCCCATTTGATCGAGGACAGACGCCGCCTCTTTCGCGATGGTCCTCCAGTCCACGAAACCGAATCGTCCTGGCCACCGCCCCATGGCTATGTTTTCCGCCACACTGAGCGGGCCGGCATCCTGAAACTCTTGATAGATCATCCGGATGCCAAGGCGCCGGGCGCTGAGCGGATTGAGGGTTGTGTGGGCGATTCCGTCGATCTCTATTGTCCCGGAGTCGGCGGTGTAGTCACCTGCCAAGATTTTTACCATGGTGGATTTGCCAGCACCATTTTCACCTAAAAGTGCCACGACCTCACCGCCAGTGGCGTTGAGGTCCACGTCATGGAGGACCTCAACGCCACTGAAGGATTTGCAGATGGATGACATCCGCAGGGTGATTTCGGGCATTCCTAGCCGTAGAACTCGCTGAAATTGTCCTTGTTTATAAATGCATGCTGGGTGAATAGATCAGCAGGGACATTCTGGCCCTTCATCAGTGCGATGATGGCTGGGACAGCAATGGTGCCGTACCTCTCCGGGAAGTAAGCGGTATCACCGATCCAACCTGGATTGTTCTGGATTGCATCCCATGAACTGGGGTCAGCACCCTGAGCGACACCAAATACTTGGTCCTCACGTCCCTGTGATGTCGCTGCGGCGAATGCTCCGAGAAGCATGTCGTCGTTCAACGAGACGACAGCGATCTTTGTTGCCCCGCCGAGTGAAGTGAGGATGTCCGCAAACTTCTCGCGTCCACCGTCAATGTTCTGGCCACCATCGACCCGAATGACCTTGTCGGCTGGGAGTTCGCCACAGATGGATTGGAATCCGTCAATTGACCCACCCGCGCGGGCCTCGTTAACAGCACCTGCGCCCGGAGATTCAAGTGATACAAGAGCATCTACTTCACAGGAGAAAGTGTCTTGGAAGTACTGACCCAAATTTGTTCCGGCCAACTCACCTGCGAAACGGTTATCCGCACCCATGAAAGTGTCTTCACACGGCGCCTGCTTGATGTCAACGGCTACTACCGGGACGTCCGGTCCAGCCTCGCAAATCTGAGGCGATGCTTTCTCATCGAGTTGGAAGTTGATAATTCCCTGGACTCCCTGAGTGTTAAATGTGCGAGCACACTCGAGAGCCTTGGCCGCATCAATTTCGGAATCGCAGAACAATAACTCGAGACCGGCAGCTTCAGCCTGAGCCTTGATATCGTCGGAAACGAGTTTCACAAATGGGATGGAATCCCCGAGGGAGATATATCCCACCTTGAAGCCCGCTCCACTGCCTGGTACCACCTCGACCACGAACTCGCCGGTATCTGCTGCTTCAGCTGCCTCTTCAACCACTTCCGCGGCACTCTCTTCCACTGCTGGTGACTCCGCGGCGGGGGTATCCGCCGAGTCGCTGGAACCACCGCAGGCACTCAGCGCCAGCGCCAGGCTCGCAACGACCGCGACACCGACACGAGCCTTCGCTTTCGATTTCAATCTAGACATAAAATCTCCTCAATGCATCCGATACTGGAACCCTTTCCAGTTCGTATAAGTGAACCTACGCGCGTCATGCCTTTTCGTCAAGGCTCGTAACGGAACTGTGATCATCGGTGTCGTCGGTGACCGTGCCCCTGAGGCTGGCACGGCTCACTCCGCCCAATTCCACCTCCAGTTCAACCAAGGAATTAGCAGCAACAAAGAGGGGCTCGGGTAGGGCAATCTGTAGGCTCTGGCCCCGCCGAATATAAAGGCCTCCCTCGCGGTGCAGGGCGAGTAGCGGCACTCGTTCGCCGGTCTCGCCCACTGACATATTCGCGCACCATGCGGTGTCCAAGGCCAGCAAAGTGCCGTCAATTCGCAACTCTGAAATTCCACTGATGTATCTAGATGCCCTGCCAGCGTTAGTGAGGTAGAGAATCAGGGATCCGTTGTTCGTTCTCGCGGCCTGCATGGTGAGTGGCTCGGGCCAGACAAGATCGACAAAAGTTTCTAAGTCTTGTCCGGTATCACTCCAAGTGCCCTCGGCCAACAGGGCTACCCGATCTGCAAGTAGCTCCGCGGCCGCTGAAATCTGAGTTTCGCCAATGCTCGCCGAAGCGGTGAACCGCGGATTCAACCCGTAAACCCCCAATGAAGTACCCGCTGGGTCGGGAGGAAGTTCGTCAATGTGAACAAGATCAGGCTCGAGGGAGAGCATCCATGAAGTTTCCACGGTAGATGCATGGTCAATCACCGTCGGCTCCCCGTACTCAGGTTCAATTAAGCGCGCCGCGTTGAGTTCCAACCAACACAATCCATATGTTCGCCGGCCAGGAGCATTGGTGTCTTTGGCAACCCTCTTGAGTAGGTGGATCAGATCCAGCGGTCCATGGCCTGTCAAGAGGACCACGACTTCAACACCACGATGCTGCAGTTGTTCAATAACGGACCTTGTCCATGCCTCGACCAATGACGGTTGAAAAGTTAAAGTGTGTGGCAGGTCGAGACAGCCATTGGCGAGGTAATTGGGCGGCAGGACCACCCCGCCGCTGAGACGAGCTGCCGCAAGGCAGATGCCGTGGGCCGTGAACATATCCACTCCCATCGGTAGGTGTGGTCCATGAAACTCGATTGAACCGATCGGAACATAGGCAATGGATGACACAGCGAGACGCTCGGCAGCCTGCTGAGAGGTGAGACGATCAAGACGACATTCAGACACAATTGGCCTCCATTTCCAGAATCGGTTCCAACTCCACCGACCCTAGGCTAGGGTTCAGGAAAGTCACCGTCAATCAAGTGAGGGATCATGCAACGGCTTTGCTTCACATTCGAATTGCACGAAGGAACCGAGAGCGAGTACAAACGGCGCCACGACGAAATCTGGCCGGAATTAGTGAGTGCCATTAAGGCTGCTGGGTTTTCCAATTACAGCCTTTTTAGACGTGGGACCCAGGTTATTGCCTATGCCGAGATCGAGCCAGATCTCAATACGGCAATGTCGAAGCTCGGTGAATCCGAACACAATGCTCGCTGGGCTGAATGGTTTAAAGAGTTAATCGTCAATCTCACCGACGCACAGGGAAACCTGATGACATTCACCGAAGTCTGGCACCTAGACTGACGACCCTTGTACTGCGGGCTTAACCGTCGATCACGTTGAAGGGGAGCAATGTCTAATTCCGGATCGGTGACTATTCACGATGTTGCGCGGCGCGCAAATGTTGCAGTCTCCTCCGTGTCGCGAGTGCTCAGCAACCACCCTGATGTCAGCATCAAGATGAAGACGAAGGTCGAAGCGGCTGCTCGGGAATTGGGCTACTCACCTGACCCGGTCGCACAGAGTTTGCGCAGAGGAACCACAAATCTGGTGGGACTCGTTGTACGTGACTATGCGAACCCATTCTTCGCCGAGGTCATCAGTGGCATCGAGGAAGTGCTCACCGAGGCTGGCTACACACTCATCGTCACGAGTAGTGGAAGGGAAGAGACTCAGGAAACCGAACGCATCACCATGCTAAGGCAACGGCGAGTGGATGCACTCATTTTGGCAACAGTTTCGGACAAGTCCACCAGCACCCGCAAGGCGATTTCCGCGTTTAAAAAGCCGGTGGTGCTGCTGGACAGAGAGTTCCCCCGGCTATCAACGGCCAGCATTTTGCTCGACCATGCCAGTGGCGTACAAGCCGCCACCGCAGACCTCCTGTCCAACGGACACCGTCGGATTGCGCTTATCACGGGCACCCCTGACATCAGACCTACCCGCGAACGAGTCCGGGGATTTGAACAGGCCTACCGTGATGCCGGAATCGATCCAGCCGAGGCCACCGAAATTGCTGTGGTGTTTTCTGCGTCCTTCGCCCATGAAAAGGCTGTAGAACTTCTTCGCCTGCCGGCCCGACGACGACCCACCGCGTTCATTGCCGGCGGAGTTCAAGCGACCATCGGCATTCTTGAGGCAATGAGCGAATTGGGGATTCGTGCGGGCGACGACATTTCGCTGATTGTCTGCGACGACCTGCCATGGTTACGAGTTATGCGACCACAGATCAGCTCCGTATCACGTGACGCAGTGGACATGGGGAGGGCTGCTGCCGACATGGTTCTAAGCTTGCTCGGTGGCTCGACACCAAGTTCTGTGATGCTGCCGACCACCTATCATGTCCGTGAGACCACCCAATCCGCCCCCGGTCGCACGGGGTCGCGGCGGTAATTCAGCTGACTAGGCCCGGTAAGCCACGGTCCCTGAATCTGCACTCCGGTACGCAATGTCGAGTGCTTCCACGGTTCGCGCACCCAATTCCGCCGGTGATTGGTTCACGAATTCCTCGCCACGCGCAGCCGAAAGTACCGCGTCAATTGGACCTACACAATCATAGAGTCCTTCACCAGGGGTGAGGTCTAGCTGGCGGTCTACGCCATCAGAGTTGAGCCAGAATGCCTCACGCTCAACGTCGATCAGGAACTGGCCTCCACTCCCGATTCCGCGAACCTCGAGTGAGTGCTTGTTATTCCAAGCACCCGTATGAGTTGAACCACCGGAAACTACGCCAATCGCTCCGTCGTCATATGTGTAGGTGATCGCGTTGTGCAGTTCAACAGGAGCATCCAATGCAGTCGCTTCAAGTGCAAACCCGGAGGCCGCTCGCGCACCCGATAGCCACAAAGCCATTCCGAGTGCATGGGAGAGTTGTGCCTGACCGTAGCCTCCGCCCGACAGTGAACGATCCGTCCACGTTGCCTGCTCAGGCACAGCCTCGGGCGCAGCATCGGGATATGCCCCACGGTTGGATAACAGGTCGCGGGTGGCCGATGCCATGAAAACTGATAGCTGTTCCATGTGGCCAATGCCATATTCGTCCATCATCGCTTTTGCGCGCTGCACCATGGGGCGGTAGTTCCAACCGAACGCGACAACGAGTTCCCGCCCCTCCTCGGTAGCGATATCAGAAAGGTCCCATGCATCGGCGGGGTTGATGGTGAAAGGCTTCTCGCACATGACATGTGCTCCGGCCCGCAGCGCTGCGGCCGCATGTTCATGATGCAGACCCGAAGGACTTGCCACGATACATACATCGATCCCAGCATCCAACACATCTTGATAGTCCTCAGATGCTATTGCGAAGTTGTAGTCGTCCTTGATTTTGGTCAGCAGATCGGTGCCCTTCCGAGCAACTGCAACAAACTCGACGTCATCGTGTCGAGCAAGGTTGGGAAGGTGCGAAGCTACCGTCCAACTACCGGCGCCTATAACGCCCACTCTGATCTTTCCCACGGCTTCCTCCAAAGTCAGATAAAATCGGTATCGTTTCCGGAAACCTAAGTCCCCCATCTAGAGATGTCAAGTGCTGTGACCAATGCCGAGGTGGACCCACATATTGCCGGGGCCCAATCCAAGTCGGTGTGCGCCGATCTCTAGACAACAACGCGAATACCCCACTATGCTGGAAACGATACCAATATCGTGAATCCAAGAGGTGACGAGAATGCTGACCGCCGGAGCCGCGCGCGCTTTTATCGATCCGCCATTGCCTAATGACCCCCAGGGGTACGTGCGCCGTGAATCACCAGCCCTAGAGCATTCGGATCCCCTACAAATCACCGGAGTAGTGCTCGAACGCGGAGACAACCGGATTGCGATCCTCGCGGCAGACCTCACCGGCTACGACAACGACATGGCATCTCGTATTCGCCATGAAGTCGCACAAGCGATCGATTGTGATCCGGCAGCGGTGCTGATCAACGCGAGTCACAGCCACGCGGCGCCTTGGGCGAAATCCGACAACACCAAACTTGGTGGTGGCAGCGATGAATTCACTGCTGGTGAACGAGCGTATATCGATCGCCTTCCTTATGACTTCGCATCCGTCGCGTTACGCGCGTGGCGGGCTCGCACTCCAGCACGTGCTTCTGGGGGGACAGGCACTGTGCCCGGTATCGCAGTGAACCGCAGGGAGCGCACAGCCGACGGTCGCACAATCCTCGGGTGGAACCCCGACTTGAAGATCGATGAAGAAATCCCAACGATCCGCATCGATGCCCTTGACGGCGACGCGATCGCGACCATCACTGCTTTCGGTTGTCACCCGGTGGTTGTGGGACCTGAAGTCGGCAAGACCGGGACCGACTTCGTCGGCCCCTTGCGACGGAGGGTGGAAGAACTACGTGGTGGCGTATGTGTCTTTCTTCAGGGAGCAGCGGGCAATGTTCTTCCCCTGCAAGCATTTTTCGACCACGAAGGACCAGAGTTCGCCATGGGCGAGCGATTGGGGCTAGAAGCCGCGCACGCTGTGGTCGATGCAGATCCACTCGACCGGGAGATTGTGAAAATCGACTTTGGATCCGTCACACCTATTTCGCTGTACCGGAAGGTGATCCTTACTGAGCAACCCGATCAGGTTTTGTCCTTCACGCGAAGAGTGATCGAACTGCCCTTGCTGCCATCGCTGACACATGATCAACTTCAATCCGAATTGGCGGAACGAGAAAATGAACTTCAAGATGCCATTTCTCACGGTGCAACAAGAGCCCTGACAAACCCCATCAAGTACCACGTCAACTGGCTAAAGTCGATGCTTGCTTTGGGAGATCAACTGGCAACATGGACCAGCAGTCCTGGTGAAGTATGGGCAATGCGCGTCCACGACTGCGCAATTGTTGGAACACCCGGCGAACTCTTCAGCGAGATAGGACTGGCAGTTCGTAGGGCTTCGCCCTTTTCTACAACGCTATTCGCTGGATACTGCCAAGGCATACTGGGTTACGTCTCAACTCCCGAGGAATATCCCCATGGTGGCTATGAACCAGCAGTGTCACACCGCGGATACGCGCACCCTGCCCCCTTTGCGCCAGAGGCAGCGCAACTATTAATCGATACCTCCATTGAACTGCTGGACATTCTCGCTCAAGGTCGAGTCTGACGTGTCGGTCATTGCCATCTACGGTGCCGGCCAGCTCGGTCATGGCGTAGCTCAAATCCTCTCCGAGCGTGGCGATCATGTCGTACGCGGACCCATGAACCGTCATGAAAGGGTTCAAGCCCTGTCGGGCGAAGCAGATCTCGTGATTATCGCGACAACAACTCGCCTTCGCGACGTCATTGACGATATCCGGCTAGCCGTGGCTAGTGGATCCAATGTTCTGGTGAGTGCCGAGGAGTCGGCAAATCCATGGCTCGTCAACCATGAACTTGCAGAGGCGGTGCACCACGAAGCTTTGGCAGCCGGTGTAACCGTATTGGGAGCGGGGCTGAACCCTGGCCTCATCTTCGATGCGATGGTGCTCACAATCTTAGGAGCGTCTCCTGACGATGTTGAAGTAGCGGTCTGCCGCACGGTGGATATATCTGGATTCGGACCGACCGTCCTGAGCCGAATCGGCGTGGGAATTAGTCCCGAAGAATTCTCTGCGGGAGTCGCAGCCGGTGACATCCTTGGACACGCAGGCTTCCCCCAATCGATGTCTATTGTGGGGCGGGCTCTGGGCCGCGACTTCTCAACAATTGACGCCCACCTGCAACCCTTGGTCACTGACCGTCCGATCACATTGGCCGACGGACGAATAATCCCGGCCGGTCTAACGGTTGGGGTTGATCAGACTTACCAGGCTGTCGATCAAGGTAGAACATGGTACACGGCACAGTTCATTGGGCATGTCGCTCCCGCTGACGCAGGACTCACACTGTCAGACATCATTACGGTGCACCGAGGTGACAACGTCATTCAACAGGTTCGCGCAACGCCATGTTTCCCATCCCAATCTGGCTCACAACATGTTCTGGCAAATTCAGTTGACCGCGTGATAGCTGCCGCACCGGGTTGGCTGACTGTTGCTGATCTTCCACCGGCAACCCGTAATCGGGCTGGTTGAATGTCAACTACGACCTGATCGGCGTAGGCGAAGAAAGTTGGGTGCGAAGCCAGCCAATGTCACTTGCAACCAGCGCCGCCTCATCCGCCTGATGTGGTCCCAGATGACCAAGTTCGACGAGAAACCAACAATCATAGGTGGTGTGGGCAATAGCGGAAACCACATCGGCGACAGCAATCAGTCCTTGACCGAGTGGTACCGATGTCGGGCCCGAACTCTCGTGCCATGGGCCGGACGCAATATCTTTCACATGAACCACCGACACCCATCGAGCGAGAGTGGACACTGCCTCAACCGGGTCATCGCCCACGCGCACGGCGTTGGCAGTATCGAAGCACACACCCAATGAGGGTGATCCGACTTCTTCAAGAATCCATGCCAGTTGCTCCGCCGTAACGTCAGCGTGGTTCTCGATACCTAACTGGATTCCCAACCCAAACGCTTCTTCTGCAAGTCTGGCCAGGCCCGGCACGGACTTTTTAGCCTGATGCCACCCGTCGCTCGAATCGCGCAGCCGTGGGTGCGCGATGACAATGCGCATGCGCGAGTGACCCAACTCTGCCGCCAATCGCATCCAGGCTCGGGCATCTTCTTCAGCCGAGGCAGACGCACCGTATTCCAAGCCGAATGGATGACCCCACGACAACATGGTGACTATTTCGAGTGGGCGAGACAGGACTTCCCGGCAATCGGAGAGAGTCATGAAGCAAGTCTCAAGGGCCACTACATCCGCTCCCGCTGCGAGGGCAGCATCAATGGTCAAGTCCCATGACCATTGGGGACCGGCTACCTGACATTCCCCCGGGCGAACCTCACCGAGGAACCGGTGGAAGGAGTAGTTGTCAATACCGATCAGCACGCACGGAGACCTATGAAAGGTGGTAGATGCGAGCCGCGTTCTCTGACAGTACCTTGCGTTGATCCTCTGGGGCGAGCAGTTCAGATAGTCGATCACGATAGATGTCCATGATCACGTCATAGCTGCTGTACAGCCGATCGACCGGCCAATTGGATCCGAGCACACATCTACCGGGACCAAAAATTTCGAGGGGGGTATCAATCCAAGGGCGCAGCGAATCAGCAGTGAATAGTGGATCGGTCATGGCTAGCCCGGAAATCTTGCAGGTGATATTGGGAGCCTCAGCAAGCGTACGCATACCTCCCACCCACTGTGTGAAGTACTCGTTGTCCCGACGGCGGGGGAAGCCGATGTGCTGAAGCACTACCGTCAAATCAGGATGCCGAAGGGCCAAATCCCGAGCGGCTGTCATGTTCGGCCACTCACAATCTAAATCGAACACGAGGTTTCGCTCTGCCATGACGGTCAATGATTCTTCGAATCGCGGAATAATTTCACCCGAAGCAAGCATCGGTTCGGATCGGAAATCTCGAACACCCACAAAATACGGGGACTCACCGTGCATATCCAATTGGCGCATTGCGTCGTCGGTGCCGAGCTCCGCGTCGGCGACGATGGTAAAGGGCACGGGCGAGGATTCACGCATCCGAGTAAGCCAGATAGTTTCCTTCACCGGATCATCGGAGCCGATCGCCGCTTGCACGTGAACGAATGCGCTGACGTCAGCAAAGCGAGCTTCGGCCCAAAGGTTGTCGATGTTGTAGGACAGCATTTTAATTGCATCAATGTTGCCGAGAACCGGATGATCTGCATTACTGTCGAGCCATACCCATGCGAGGCCTGGATCGGGATTTCGCATATTCCAGAAGTGCACATGGGTGTCGATTATGGGATCACGAGACATGGTTTTCCTCCTTTAGGTTGATTCGATCCTTTAATTTGATTCGATCCTTTGACTCGATTCGATCACTGCGATTGGGTCTCCGGTGGATACTTCATCGTCTAGGGAGACGAGCTGTTCTAGTAAAGTTCCGGCCACCGGCGAAGGAATTTCCACAAGAGCTTTGTCAGTCTCGACTTTCATGATCGGGTCGCCCGCCGCTACCGTCGCTCCAGGTTCGACCAACCATTCGGACACCACGAACTCGTCAACCGTGTCGGCGGCACGCGGCATCTTCACGGTCATTTTCATGCCTGGGCTCCTTGGGGAGCGTAAATATTGTTAAACATGGCCTCAACACCCGGAGCAGGAAGTAGTTCAACTTCCGCGACAACTCTCCCGAGTTCACTACGCACCTCGGCCTCGACCGCGTCGATTTGCGATTCATCGGCTGTCCCTGCAGCCAGAATGGAGTTACGGGTCACCAAAAGCGGGTCTCGGTTTCGCCACTGCTCCATTTCACCTTCGGGCCGGTAGGGAGCCGTGTCCGCACGCGAGTGGCCGGCAAAGCGATACGTCTTGGCCTCAATCAGGCTTGGCCCCTCTCCCGCGCGGGCACGAGCGATGGCCACTTCAAGTGCAGTTTGGACCGCCTGGATGTCCATGCCGTCGACGGCTTCACCGGGGATCCCATAAGAGGTGGCACGAATATAGAGATCTTCAAAGGGGGTGGTCAGGTTAATACGTGAATACTCACCGTAAACGTTGTTGTCCAATAGGAAAACAACGGGCAGGTTCCACACTGCCGCGAGATTGAGTGCTTCGTGGAAGGCTCCGATGTTCGTTGCACCGTCGCCGAATACTGCAACGGCAACGGAGTCTTCGTTGCGGTTCTGATATGCAAGTGCTGCTCCGACAGCTACGGGCATGCCCGCACCAATGATTGCGAAGGTGGGAAGCAGACCCACTGACATGTCGCACAGGTGCATGGAGCCACCCACGCCTCCTGTGCAGCCCTCTGCCCGTCCCATGATTTCAGCTAGCACGGTACGCGGGGTCATTCCTAAAGCGAGTGCAACGCCATGTCCGCGGTACGTTGCCGTGACGGTGTCCGTTGGGCGCAGTACTGACGCGAGACCTACGGCCAATGCCTCTTGCCCCATGCACAGGTGGGTGGTGCCGTGGATCGTGCCGGCAGCAAAGAGGCCGTTGACGCGCTCCTCCAAGTCCCTGATCTCCACCATGCGGGCGTATTGCTCTACCGGATCACCGGTGAGGGCACTCCTACGCTCTAATGCGCTCCTTGTTTCAGTAGTCATCGGGCAACTCCTTCACGGATCCACCAAGGCTCGGGTACTAGCCCGGTACGTAGGTATTCGGAAACCTGAGTCACGATTTCATCAGGCCCAGTGAGGTAGCGAGCTTCCAAATCTTTGGCATATGGGACAGGAACATCTGGTGAGGTAATGCGGAATGGGGCCGCTTTGAGTGAGCCGAATGCCCGACTGGTAATCGAGGCCAGAATCTCACTGCCCCAGCCTCCGGATGCAGGTGATTCCTCGACCACAATCAGCCTTCCTGTCTTGAGTACCGAGTCCAGTACCGTCTGCATGTCCCAGGGCACGAGCGTCAACAGATCGACGATCTCGACATCGAGGTCAGCTGACTCAGCCGCTGCCATTGCGATTCCCGTCGTCTGGCCGAGCGTAACGATTGTTGCGGCGGAACCTGTGCGGACAATGCGGGCCTTGCCGATCTCGACAATGCCTTCTTCCCCGGTCACAACCTCACCTCGCTGCGCATAAAGTGGCCTGGGCTCCAACACAATGACCGGATCTGGGTCGCGGACCGCCGCACGCATCAAGCCATAGGCCGTTTGCGGATCACTCGGTGATACCACCTTTAAACCGGGGGTAGCGCTCACCCAATTTTCGAGGGTTTGACTGTGCTGGCAACCAAAGCCCAGCCCGCTGCCCACGGATGCTCGGACGACCATGGGGCAGGTGACTCGACCGTTGCTGAGGTATCTAAACTTCGCCGCCTCGGTCACTAAAGCATCTAGAGCAACTCCGAGGAATTCCACGAACATTATTTCCACAACGGGACGAAGACCCATGGCAGACGCACCCACGGCAGCTCCCGTAAACCCCATTTCGGAGATCGGGGTGTCTCGTACGCGCAGCGGACCAAATTCCTCGAGAAGACCATCTGAAGTCTTGAACGGACCACCCGCAGCCGCAATGTCTTCCCCCATCACCATCACGGAGGGGTCTTCCCGCATCTCGTCGGCTAATGCCGCGGTGATCGCCTGGTTCATTCGCATTTTCGCCATGTGCTGACCTTTCCCATTTCTGTAATGTTCGGCTAATTCTTGGTAGGACAGATCAGTCGAAGGAGATCCGATATTTCGCGATGTAGTCTTGGTCCAAATCCCACCCGAGACCCGGTCGATCGGTTAACGTGATGCGCCCGTCCTTCAACGCGGGTCTATTCGCAATCAAGTTGTGCCAGATCGGGTCGCGCTGGGGGTGAAAATACTCGAGGTAAGTTCCGTGGGGAATCGACGCCAGTAAATGTGCCGCGACGTGAGCTTCTTCATGGTGGGCCATGCGCACGTCGTAGACGGTTGCCATTCCAGCGACTCTGCGCCACTCCGTCGGGCCACCCGACCACGAACTATCGAAGTTACAAAAATCGATCGAGCCAGCCTCCATCAGGTCACGACAGCCGGCAGCGGAGAACTCGCTCTGACCCGCACACACGGGTATGCCACTGGCTAGCCGCACGTCCCGCATGGCACGTCGATCATTTTGCCATTGGCAGGGCTCCTCGAACCACAGCAGATTGCAGTCCTCTGCTAGTTGCGCAAAACGGATCGCCTGAGCGGGTGTCCAGCCTTGATTGGCATCGACCGCTAGGGCGAAATCGTCACCCGCAGCACGCCGAGCTTCGCGAACTCGAAGAACATCCTCTTCGGGGCTAAGTCCCCCTACCTTGAACTTCATGCCAGCGAACTGGGCTTCGACGAGACCACTCACTTCTTTTGTGATGTCGGAGTCCTCGGCGTAATATCCGCCGATGGTGATCACGGGCACGCTGTTGCTGTACCCACCCCACAACTTCCACAGTGGCATGCCGAGTGCCTGTCCGATAGCGTCCCAGAGGGCAACATCGACACAAGCGGTTGCCACAAGTCCAAGTCGACGATCCCGCAATATGTCCCAGGTAGCCGGTCGGGCAAGTTCCCAGCAGCGTTCGATTGCGAAGGCATCCTGACCGATCAGTTTGGGGACGATTTCGTTGTGAATGATTGCGTTGATCTCACCTAAACCTGCGTCCTCGTCACCCGCATATGCTTCACCGATGATCCCGCTGGCCGTGTAGACCCGGGTGAGGATCGTAGAGCGGTGCGTCATTTTGTAGTGACTACCTTGATACACCCGATCTAAAGGAACCCGGATAGGAATGGTCTCGATCCGCTCAATACGTAAATCGGGCACCAACTGGGGTGGCGCGGTCATCTAAACCTCCATCGTTTCTGGAAACGGTTCCATCTTAGTGCAAGCATTAGTGGTGTCAAGTGGTTTTTCTGGACTAACGAATCAGGAATCCACCGTTGATGTCGACAACGGCTCCGGTAATGAAGCCAGCATGCGCTGAACACAGGAAAGCTACTAGGTCGGCAACCTCGGCGGGCTGACCGAGTCGTCCGATGGGAATGCGGGCGGCCATGTCAGGCATCCCCTTGACCATGTCGGTTTCAATGAGGGTGGGTGCGATTGCATTGGACGTAACGCCATGTGGGGCGTATTCACTGGCAATCGCCTTGGCGAGTGCCATGACACCCGCCTTAGATGCACCGTAGGCAGCTACCGACTTTGCGCCTCCGGTTATACCCGCGCTTGAGCCGACCGATACAACTCGACCGTACCCTGCTTCACGCATGGCAGGAAGGACCTCACGTGCAACGAGGAATGCGCCAGTGAGGTTTACCGCAATGCTCTTCTGCCACGACTCCAGTGATGTTTCCTCAAATGGCTCGATAACGAAGATTCCCGCATTGAGCACCAAGATGTCGATAGATCCCACGGCCGCACGTGCTTGTTGAACACCCACTTTGACGGACTCTTCATTGGTGACGTCCATCTGGATGCCTGTGCACCCCGGAATCTCCGGCACGGTCAGATCTCCCACAACCACCTGCGCCCCGAGGTCACGGAGCCGTTCCGCGATCTCACGTCCGATGCCTCGAGCCCCACCTGTCACCAGCGCGCTTCGGCCGCTGAACCCATCCAATTTCATGAACTGCTCCTTTTGTTTTCTTTCTTCTTCGCGCTAACGGTGCTAAGAACTTTTACTAGTACATGAGTTGACCGCCGGAAACGTTGATGACCGTTCCGGTCAGGTATCGCGAAGCATCCGATGCCAAAAACAGGACCGAGCCGGCAAGTTCGTTGGGTTCTGCAAGTCTGCCAAGGGGAATCATCGACACAAATCCGGCCATGGCTTCATCGGTCACTCCACTTCGCATCATGGGTGTATCCACTCCACCCGGCGACACAGCGTTAACTCGCACCCCGCTGGGGGCAAAGGACCGCGCAAGCCCCCGGGTCAGCGAGACGATTCCTCCTTTGCTCGCGGCATAAACAACTGAACCGCCAAATCCTCCCGTCCACCAGCCTTGCGAGGTGAAATTAACAATTGAACCGCCAGTCCCCTGAGCAATGAAGGCATGTTGAGCCGCGCGATTGAAAAAGAAAGTGGCCTTGAGATTCACGTCATGCTGTAGGTCCCAGTCTTCTTCCGTGACATCGTCAATGGATGCTCGCCTCACCAAGACAGCAGCCGTGTGTACGACCGCGGCCAATTCACCCAATTCACGTGCTTGCTCGAAAATGGAATCGTGGGTAGACAGATCGGCAAGATCGAAGGCACCGCCACGGTGGTGTGGACCGGAGAGCCCCGCGATCACGCCCTCAACTGCAGACTCTGTGATATCAACCATGAATAGGCGCGCACCGGCTTCGTCAAGAGCTGCGCATACAGCTTGACCAATACCGCCAGCAGCACCTGTCACCACCACTACTCGTCCAACTAACCCCGCATCATTACGCCACTCCATGTCCATGGTTCCTTCTTTCAGAATCGTTCACCATTTTTTTGCATCGATTATTATCGATTATTCATGTGTCACTCATGATCAGAACTGTTCGAGTATTACGGCCCTCGCGCAGATCGTCAATGGCGATATTGGCCTCGCGCCACGGGCGTCGATCTCTGGTGAGATGATCGGTTGTGAGACGTCCGTGCCGGACATGATCCAGAACTGTCTCAATGTCGTGAGGGGTGAAGCCCCTGCTCCCTTGTACTGACATCTCGCGCCAGATAAGTTCACCAGCGGTGATGGTAAAGGGTTCAACTGACGCGCCGACCATAACCACTCGAGCTCGAAAGCCAGCACACTCGACGGCAAACCGAGCCATGGCATGGTTCCCGGAGCACTCCAGCACGACGTCGATATTGCGACCGACGATCTCACGAAGTGCTTCAACACCAATATCAGATGAAACGGCGATGCTGGCGCCCAGTGATCGAGCTAGTTTCAACTTGGCCTCACTGCGCCCCGCCACCGCGACGTCTGCTCCCAGCATGACCCCAATCTGCACGGCATTGCTGCCAATCCCCCCCGGTCCGATCACAAGAAGTTGCTCACCCGGCTGCAGCCGAGCGACAGCCGTGAGAGCGTGGAACGGCGTGGCCAGGGCATCGGTGGCCACCGCAACGACGGCCGGGTCCATCTCGGGAGTGACGGGCAAGAGCGTGCTGACCGGCCGCGTGACGTACCGCGCAAAGGCCCCGTCAACATCGACACCCATGCGCATAACGTCCGGTCCGATATTTATTGCGCCCTCGCGGGCCCAGCGAGAATCCTGAGGTGCATCGATGTAATACAGCGCCACCTGCTGACCCACGAGGGTGAGATGATCGGCACTCCCAACGGCAACCACCCTGCCAGCGGCTTCATGGCCCGGCACGATTGGGAACTTGTCAGTTCCGAAGCCACCTTTTTGTAGAAAGATATCTGATCCGCACACACCACAAGCCTCGATTCGCACCAGGGCCTCACCTGGCCCGGGCTCTGACATTTCGCGCTGTTCTAATACGAGAGGCAGTCCAACACCTGGAAAAACAAGTACTTCATTAATGACGCTCATTCGGAACGGATCATTCTGGGACGGTCATCCCGAGCCGGGCATCCCAAAAGTGGTGGGATCGGGGAGGTCAACTGCCCCGTGTGCCCCGGATCCGAATGAGGTCGGTTTCGTTCTTCCCGCACGCGTATAGACCTCTTCGGGGGCTGATGTCGGATCTTTGTACATGGTCCATTGACACTTCTGTCGAACATTGGGGTCTTTATTGGTGTCCGGGTAGACGGGAGGGTCAACAACGCGAACGGGATAGCCGAAACGATCCATGGGCATATGTTCCATGAGGATGATGCAGTGTGCGCAGTACAGACACACGCCTTTGGTGAAGTGGTTCCAGTCCCGTTCTTCTTCTGCGACCCGCCAGTTGTACGGCGGCTCCATGCGGGCCGGTGTTCCTTCGATCCAGTCGCCGCGAATTGTTCGCTGCCCCGATCCACAGGGATCGAAACTCAATACAAACCGATCGGCGAACTCCTGTAACTCAAAGTCACCCGTGCGCTCGGGCCCGACGAGATGCCCGCGCATGGCTTCACATGCGACGTACATGAGCGTTTCGAGTCCTTCATCCCACGGATGCTTATCGATGTCGAACTTTTCATATCGCCAAGCGAAAAGAGGAAGTAGTACGCGTTCGTACATGCGCGGGATTGCGTCATCGCCAAATCTCTCTGCTGTCTCACTCATGTAGCAGTAGGTCATGTCCACATCGCGATCGTGTGTTTGTCTCCACACCTCCTTGGCCTGATCCATTGCCGCCAATGCGCCGACCCCGTCGTGACTTCCACAGGAGGACACGACATCTTGGATCAGGTCATTGAACCGAGCCCACATTGCGTGGGAGTCAAATACGGTGCCATCGGGGAGCCTCGTTAGTTCGACCAGGTTTTCTCTGATCGAAGTGAGATCCGATTCCGGAGTTCCTTCCTCTCGCAAGAAGCCTTCAAGGTCTGCCAACCATTGACGGTAAAGGTGCCAACACACTGCCGCTTCGTCAACAAAGTACAAAGCGAGATCGCTGGCCTCGTCCCAGCGTTCCGCATCCACCGACTCTTGAATTTTTCGGTAGGTGGAAACCTTCTGGTCCTCCCAGGACCCCAACCGAACCCTGCGCTGCAGGGCTTCGGAGAAACCAATAATCGTCATGAGTGGAACTTACTCGATATCAGGATATTTCCGCAATGCTTTCCAGTATTGATTCCAGCAAAATCCGTGCAGTGCATGGATCTATTGCGGTTGACCACCCATTTCGGGATTTCTGGGCCTCATCCGTATTGTGCGATCTTCGCTCCGACAGGATTGAAGCCCAAGCCCCTGACCCTGGCCACTACGAGGAGAAACCCTTGGATCCCTGGAGACTCACTCTTCCAGTTAAAATTTCTATTTCACGAATCTAAGCGCAGCCTGATAAACAGCCCCCCTGCTACAACCAACGCACCAATGAGTACCCCCCTCTCCGGAAGTTCCCGGCGCCGAACTCACTCGATCACGAGCACCACCAGAGGCATGGTGGCAAGGATCGATTAAATCAAAATGACACTGCCACGCTGGATGGCAAGGATCGTCAGTAAGAAGCTGCTGGTAACGAAAAACGAACGAACCGCCAGTGGCGGCAAGTCGGTGAGTCGCAAAGCTCGTGGTGGCGCAATGAGAATATAAATGAATGATGCCCCGGCAGTCCGCACTTTGTAGGTCTCGGGCAAGCCAACACCTTGGCTTGCGAGCGCCGCAGTTGTAATGGTGAGCAAACCGATCATTGTGCCTAAGGCGAGCAGGATGACCAGCGTGGTGCCGGATCTGAGTCCTTCGAAACTGCTGCGCAGTGGGTACAAGGCTCCGACCATCAAGAGTCCTACCCCCAACGGGATGCTTGGGCTCACTACTTGACCCAAGACGAGCGGTGCCGCGGTTAGCACACTCGCTGGCGATATCGCTTGACCCACGGCCACCGCTGAGGGTCACCCACGGGTAATCAAGTTGAAGATGCAAGCGGTTGAGCCGCAGAGTAGTGCAATCGAGAGTGCATGAAGCTTAAAGATATTTGGTTGACCGATGACCCAAGGCGCACCGAAAGGAATCAAAGGCACCGCCAAGAGGGCGTTGATGGCGAACAGCGGAGCGACTGCTTGCCAGACCGACATACGAAGGGAAATTGACTTGGTCAGATATGTGCCAAGAGCATCAGCGCATGTGGCAGCAGCAGCAAGTAAGAATAAAATCATCGAGGAGTGGCTTCACGATCGGGGTTGTGGGTTCAGATCACGAAAGTTCAATGCCTGTTATGAAACCTGCACAAACTCCGCATCGAGTAAATTTGCTATGGCTCGAATGTCCTCGGCTAGGTGCACATTTGTCGCAGCGGAGTGATGAGTCACTCCGGAGCGCGCCCAGTCCGCCCACGCTTGGGCAACATGTCGACCGTTGAAACGGAACCCAGCATTCGGCACGCCGGTTTGTGGAAATTCATGACCGGTGAAAGAACCCTGGGCCACAACGAATCGGGGCTGTGGTGCCATCACAAACGCGACCAAACTGGCGGGTCCCGCGGGAATCGAGTAGAGCGCGCACGGACCCACGATGGCATCGTGGGCGTACCAGTTATTGGGGAACAGATCGGCGCGGTTTGGGCAGAGTCCAAGGTCATGTTCCCCGGAATTCGCCAAAACTACTTCATCGTTTTCGAAGTCGATCGCCTCTATCTCGTGGTAGAGGGTCGGATAGCCAAGGCTTTGCACGGTAAGCATGGCCAGAGCGGTCAAAACGTCGCCGGTGCAAGTGAAAGGAATTCCCTCAGTGGTTAAACGGCCGAGAGCCAGACACGGGGCAATGCCAAATTCGGGATTACCGCGCAGGGCTTCCTCGTGACAGTTAATGGTTCCGGCCACAGCTCCCGCCTGTTGCACAATTTGCCTAAGGGCGACTTCCGCTTGCGCGGCTCGTCGAATTGCCAGATCAGTGACCGTTGATTGCACTTCGAACTGTTCACGAATTTCAGCAACTCGTAGCCGAACTTGGTCCTCGTTAGAGGAGTGTGCAGCCTCAGCAAACTCCATGACCGGTAGAGCGACGTAGTTGATCGGGAAGTCACTATCGACCGGGGGAATGACGGTCGAGTAACCCGCGATGGGTTTGCCGACCACAAGTATTGGCCCACGCGCGATCTGACCAGCGGCCACGACGCGACGAATTGCAGTGACTGCGGCTTCAGGTGCTTCCGTACTCGTCGCGACAACGTCAAAACGCCGCCGTGCACGAGCAAGCGCACTTGTAATCATCGGTGTCCCCACAGGGGAGCCAGCCGTCGTGATGTCGGTGTGGCTGAACCCGTCGGCGAGCCGCGGCGTCTGACTGAGCGCCCAAACGAGAACAGGCACGTGCTCTGCCTCCGCAAGCAGGGCCATGGTTGTGGCTGAGGGCACCGCCATGGTAGACACGATGACAATGGCATCAAGGTCTCGTACCTCGGACCGCAGCGCGATTGCCGCCTGCTCATTGGGCAGCACCGCCGCAACCGCGACTGAACTGAAGCGGCCTGCAATGGCGACCGCCTCGGCGAGCAACGACTCGCGATCCGCCCTGAAATCCCAGGGCACTGCCGTTTCCCAGAAATCCCAATACGGTAAGACCACCGCAATACGTCCCCGTTCGCGTGGGCCTGCAGATCCTAGGACCCGATCGGAATTTCTACTGGGGTCCATCGCATCCTCCAAAAGATGGTATCGTTTCCAGTATTGTAGTAGCAGTACTAAGGAGCTGTCATGGAAATTTCACTTTCTGGTCGAGCCGTCGTGACGGGTGCCGCATCTGGCATTGGTCGGGCCACTGCTGAGGCGATGCGCGATGCCGGAGCCGATGTTCTCGCCGTCGACCGAAGTGCCGAGGGTCTTGGGACGCTGAGCGGAATGGAAACCCGGTGTGTAAACCTCGCTGACGATGAGCAAAGAGCGAACCTCATCGAAGAGGCAGCCGGGTCACGCTATCTGGTGAACGCGGCAGGCCTGATGCGCATGAAGAATATCTTGGATTTCACCGCCCAAGATGTGCGCGATATTTATGCCGTGAATGTTGAGGCGGTTTGGGACCTCACCAGTGGCCTCGGACGACATATTCCAAATGGCGGTGCCATCGTGAATCTGAGTTCCGTATCGGCTCGGTTACCCACGACTTTGGAGACCGCAGTCTATGCATCTTCGAAAGCAGCAGTCGTTTCCATTACCCGCTCCTTCGCCTACGCTTTTGCGCCGGCAAACGTTCGGGTGAATGCAGTACTTCCTGGCATTGTCAACACCGGTATGCAAGACCTCGTGCTCGAGGAATTGGCACGACTTCGAGGATCAACCGTTGCGGAAATTTCCCAGGCACGACTTGGCATGGTGCCACTTCGCCGCGAGGCCGACCCATCAGAGACCGCCGCGCTCATCTGTTTCCTGTTGAGTGACTTGTCGGGTTACATCACGGGTCAAGCCATCCTGCAGGATGGTGGGATCGTCACTGGTTAGGGTCGACACGTGACCGGAATTATTGGTGAAATCGGCGCGGATGATCCGCCGGACACAGATGATTTTACGGCACTGCGCGCGCTATGGCGGACCTCGTGACCAGCGGCTGGGGCTCTAGCCATGTGACAACCACATCGTTCCGACATTGCGCGAACTGGGTCCATGAGAGCAGCTGATCACGGACCTGTCAGAGACCAATCCGCAGCCTTGGCCCACCCTATTGGTCGTAAGTCACCTGCAGTAATGTGCGGCTGGTAACGTTTGCAGAGAGAGGCGCGGGTATGCGATCCATCATGACCGTGACCGGCCGACTTGAGGAGAGCGACGCCGGGATCGTTTTGCCCCATGAGCACGTGTTCTGCGACATCTGGCGGCCCTTCGGTAGGGAGGGAGTCCTCCACGATGTCGGTCTCGCCGTGCAAGAGGTGTCCCCACTAGCAGCGCTAGGCGTTGGCGTGCTGGTTGATCTTTCCACCGATGAAGTGGGTCGAAACCCCGAGGGCCTTCGGCGGGTCTCGATGGAATCTGGCATACCCATCGTGATGGGCGCTGGTCACTACAGAGAACCCTATCTCGATCGCCAGCGTATCGACAGTTTGTCAGTCAACCAACTTGCCGATCAGATCGTGCGCGACATAGAGGTCGGGGTTGGCGATTCCACGATTCGCCCAGGTGTCATCGGTGAGGTGGCGAGTGAATACGACAAAATCACGGCCGTCGAGGAGCGGTGCATTCGGGCTGCCGCGCGCGCTCAATTGCGTACCGGACTTTCCCTGACTACGCACGCCGCCGTCTACCCATCAGGCATTCCGCAACTTGAGATCTTCGATTCCGAGGGCGTTGATCCCGGCAGAGTTGTGATCGGCCACTGCGACACCGTTCCCGATATGGACTACCACCTCAAAATTGCTCAGCGCGGAGCCTTTGTTCAGTTCGACACCATTCGAGGGAATCGTGAGTTCGATCTGGCCTTACGTCTGGACTACATAAAG
The DNA here is from genome assembly GCA_018402075.1 of Candidatus Nanopelagicales bacterium. Next base: position 32,814 of record JAGYJP010000008.1, read on the forward strand.
AACCTCGCAAACGAAGGTTTTCTCGATCGCATTTTAATCTCCCAAGACATCTGCCTGCGCTCTCACCTCAAGGCGTACGGAGGGTCGGGATACACCTACCTACCAGGGGAATTCCTTGAGTTGCTAAGTAGTGCCGGATTTACCCAATCTGAGATCGATCAAATGACACGAATTAACCCGGTGGTGGCACTTTTCCAGTAGTGCCGGCTCCGCGTAATAGTTGAGGAGTTCCATGTCAAACACAGTCGTTCGATCGGCTCTCGTCACTGGCTCTGCCCAGGGGATCGGTGCGGCGATCGTCGAAAAATTGCAGCGCCAAGGTATCGAGGTCATTGGCGTTGATCTCCTCGACGATCATCTTGCAGATCGTGCCTACCGGGTTGATCTCAGTGACTGGGACGCTGTAGGGCAGTTACTTGACGATGTTCAGTACGTCGATATCCTGGTCAATAACGCCGCGGTATTGATTGAGCGGTCGATAACGGAATACTCCGAGCACGATTTTGCCCTCACGCACGATGTGAACTTGCGAGCCCCATTCCTGTTGAGCCGGGATTTGGGAACCAAAATGGGCACCAGTGGATTCGGTCGAATCATCAACGTTTCGAGCGTTGCGGCACGCACCGGGGGGCTTTCCGACTCAGCCGTCTACTCCGCATCCAAGGCTGGACTCGTCTCCATGACAAAGTATTTCGCTCGTACCCTTGGCCCAAGCGGTGTCACGTGCAACGCGGTGCTCCCCGGCGCTATCGAAACCCCGATGGCGCGGGCGCAGTGGGAGCGCAACCCACACTTACGCGACTCAATTCGCGAACGCATCCCATTAGGCAGGTACGGCACCGGCGCCGATGTAGCCGAAGTTGTGGGATTTCTGGCAAGTGATGGAGCCGGGTTTGTCACTGGCGTATGTATCGACGTCAACGGCGGCTGGATCATGGTTTAGGGACGTTCGCACTTCGCAATTCGCACCTCCCATTGACGCCGGCCCGCTGAATTTGTCCGAGTCTGATGTGAATGGTTCTGTCGACGGGCAATTGAACGCTAGCTTGCGCAACCACGGTTCAGCCCTGAGGAGGGGATGTTTCACTCTTAATCGCAACGATGAGTGCTTCGGCAACTTCCTGCGTTGAGGCGCTGCCACCCAGGTCCCTTGTCCGAGTGGCTGGATCCGAAAGGGTGCACTCGATAGCGCGCATGATCCGAGCTCCCGTGTTCTCCCTCCCCAAATGTTCCAGCATCAGCACCCCGGACCACACCGCCGCTATGGGGTTCGCGACCCCGAGCCCCGCAATGTCCGGTGCCGAGCCGTGGATCGGCTCGAACAGCGAGGGGAAGTGTCCCTCAGGGTTGAGGTTTGCCGATGCTGCAATCCCCAAACTGCCGACGATCGCCGCCGCCAGGTCGGACAAGATGTCCCCATAAAGATTTGATGCCACAATCACATCAAAGTCATAGGGTCGCAGGACCAATTCGGCCGCGAGGGCATCGATAAGACGCTTTTCTACCGTGAGTGAAGGGTATTCGGCGACAACTTCGGCGACAACTTCATCCCAGAATGGCATGGAGTGGATGATCCCGTTCGACTTGGTGGCCGAAGTGAGGTGACCCCGCCTCGCTGCAGCTTTTTCGCATGCAAAGCGCGTGATCCGCTCGATGCCCACACGCGTGAAGATGTCATTCTGCAGGGCAAACTCGCGTTCGGTCCCCCGCATGAACCTACCCCCCGATTCAGAGTATTCGCCCTCTGTGTTCTCGCGGACAATCAGAAGGTCAATTTTTCGACCCTCGGGCATAACGACCCTCGGGCTCAAGCCATCGAACATTTTGATCGGACGGAGGTTGACGTACTGGTCGAATCCTCGACGGATTGGCATGAGAAGTCCCCAGAGTGACACGTCATCGGGGACGTCTGGTCGTCCCACCGCGCCAAGATAAATCGCATCGAATTCAGATAAAATTTGCAGGCCATCTGCAGGCATCATGGATCCCTGTTCGAAATACCGAGCACATCCCCAGTCAAACCATGTCCACTCGATCGGAGATTCCCCATCCATCTGGACAGCAGTATCGAGCACGGCACCCGCAACGGGTAGCACCTCGGCTCCAATGCCATCGCCTGGAATACATGCAATCCTCATGGCTCTTTGACTCCTTCATCGTTGACAACCTGACATATTTAGGCCATCATACTGGAATCGTTCCCAATCCATCAACCATGAGGACTCCCGTGCCATCGATAACCGGTTTCTTCCACGGCGGTATCACCGTCAGCGATATGGATTCGAGTCTCCCGTTTTACCACGAGGGGCTTGGACTGGAAATCGCCTGGGATCGCGTCCTGGACTCGGACTACCTTCGCACCGTGTTGGATCTTCCCCTTACTTCACTACGTGCCGTTTATCTCACCATCCCCGGCGGTGGCTTCGTTGAACTACTCGAATACCGAGGATTGGAACGAATGCCTGCTGCGTCGCGACCCTGCGACCCTGGAGCCGGTCACCTGTGTCTCTATGTCGAAGGCATCGATGAACTTTGTGATCGCATTTATAAAATGGGTTACCGCAGTCGATCAGCAACCCCCGTTGACATAACAGCCGGTCCAAATGCCGGAGCGCGCTCGGCCTACCTCCTTGATCCCGACGGCTATCCCATCGAGCTATTCCAGCGTCCCGAGTTGTCCGGGGTTTAAAGGAGTTGGGCGTGTGCCGTGAGTTCGAGGCTCTCGAAACTGACTCCACTCCACTCGAAAAGTAATTGACAAGGCCCTTAACAATGCTTTTCATGCCGTTGTGACCGGCGGATTGGTCATGCACTAGTAAGTGGTGAGCAAGTGACCACACCAGACTTGTGGGTCTCAGAGCCAGGGCTGGGCTTCCCCAGGGCTTCCCCAGGATTTAATCGGAGCTTGAAGTGGGTCGCGGATCCAACAGAATTCACCGTTTCGTGGTGGTTGTTCATTCAGAAGTTCCAGAACGAGGTCAGTTGACTTCTCGATTGGATCTCCGCCGGTTTCATCAACCCACTCAGCCCATGCGGAGTACGCCGCAGCAGTCGATCCAAGTCGCTCCGCCTGATTTCGAATATCAGACCACATCTCCGTCTTGAGATCACCCGGATGGATCACATTTGCAGTGACGCCCGTACCTTCAACTTCCGCGGCAAGGTGCCTGGTGAACTGGTTGAGCGCAACTTTTGCAGTCCCATAGGCACTATTCAATGGACCCGGGGGGTGCAGGGCTGCCGCCGATGAAACATTGATAATTCGACCCCAACCTGCAGAGAGCATTCCCGGAAGAAATTCTCTGGTCGTCAGGTAAGAAGAAACAGCGTCCACCATGATGGTGTTTATCCATGCATCCGGGTCGGAATCGGATATCCATTGAATTGGACCGAAGGTTCCTGCCGCATTTACCAATATGGTCACAGGGCCAAGTGCACCCTGTATGTCACTCGCAGCCTGTTGAACTTGAGTCACCGAAGCCACATCAATGGCATAAGGATAAAAACCTCCCGGTCGACCCTGCAAAGTTTGCCTCAGAATCTCGAGTTGCTCGAATGAGCGAGACATGCCCGCGACCGTGACACCTTGATCAACGAGTGCCTCAGAAATCGCCCGACCCACGCCCCTGCTGGCCCCGGTTACAACAGCGACACGTCCATCAAGATCCACCATTTAGTCGGCGTCTTTCTGAAGATGAAAGACCTCACGAAGTTCGCTCGAGTCGACAATGCCTTCAGCGTTGAACTCCATCAGAGGGTTCATAAGTTCAGCCCACCGATCGTGAACTTCGGAATGCCACAGTCGATCCCAAGCCTGTTCATCGGTGATTTCCGAGTACAGGAACAGGACCGGATCCGATTCAAAGATGGTAATTTGCGCGATTCCCTGGGTCTGAATTTCATTGACTAATTCCTGCCAAATGGCGTCATGATGAGCTTTGTACTGCGCTAGACCGCCTGGCTTCAATTTCATGGTAAAGGCTTTTCTAATCATTTTTCACTCTCCATAATTCAATTGACCTGATAACAACATGGCGAAATTCTATTCCAACCTAACCACTATTAATGATGCTTAAGAGTTCCTCTTCTCCCACTCCAGTGACTTCGCCCACGGACTTTCCATCGCGAATTACGTATATTCGATCACAGACATTAACTAACTCGGCAAGTTCGGTTGAACGAAACACAACTGATTTACCTTGCGCCGCAAGGTCACGCATAATGCGGAAAATCTCGCCTTTCGCACCAACGTCCACCCCTCGTGTTGGGTCGTCCAGGAGCAGAATCTGCGGTTTTATCTCCAACCATTTCGCTAGGACAACTTTCTGTTGGTTCCCACCAGAAAGTTCGTTTAACTTTGTATCGCCATCGGGCGCTTTTATTCCAAGTTCTTGAATCGCTGACAGAGCCATTCCATTCAATAGTTTCTTACTGAGAAGTGCGGGACCAGCTCCAATGGCACCCACGGAAACTTGCGCAACATTGTCGGTGATGCTCTTTTGAAGCATCACGCCCACTCCTTTGCGGTCTGCTGGTACATAGGCGATTCCTCGCTTCGCCGCTTCATGGGGACTTTTGGGTAGTCCACCCCCATCGAAATACTCCGCTTCGGTGCTTTTCGCTGGAACCGCACCGAAAAGCCCCAGCAAAATCTCTTCGGCACCTGACCCCACCAAGCCAGCCACGCCAACGATTTCACCGCGACCGAGCGTGATAGAAACATCGGATACCTGCGTGCCTGTGGTCAAGTTTTTCACACTGAGGTCCACGGTCGTGACCGCTTCCGAATGTGTTCGCTTCGCGTGTGACTGTTCAGCCAACACATCGCCCACCATGGCCCTGACAACTTCGGACATCTCCAGGTCTGAAGAATTTTTTGTCAGAACCTTCTTTCCGTCACGCATGACAGATATTTGATCGGATACCGCAAAGACTTCGCTGAGTCGATGGGAGACATACAAGATCGTTGTGCCTTGCTGCGCCAACTCGCGTAAGATCATGAGGAGTCGTTCACTTTCGCGGCCATTTAGTGCAGATGTTGGTTCATCGAGAATAATGAGTCGAGGTTCCTCTACTAGAACGCGAGCGAGCTCAACCAACTGACGTTCGGACAAACTCAGACTTGAGACAAGTGCATCGAGGGGGCAGTTCAAGCCAATTCGCTCCAGAACCGGTTCGGCAATCTGCGCCATTTTGCGACGGTCTACTAGTGGGCCCTTTCTCGGTTCATGGCCTGCAAAAAGATTCGCAAGAACAGATCGAGTAGAGAACAATCGCAATTCTTGGTGCATGATTCCGATACCGAGATCACGAGAGGTTTTCAAATCCCCCTGGTGCATGGACTGACCAAAAACTTCGAGTTCACCGGAGTCCGCCTTCAAAGAACCCGAAAGTATGTTCATGAATGTGGATTTGCCCGCGCCGTTCTCACCCACTATTGCATGGATGGAGTGCGGTGCAACATCGATGTCTAATCCATCAAGAGCATGTACACCTCCAAACGACTTCCGTAATTGTCGTGCGACCACCGCCCGTGGGCGGCTAGGTTCAGCCGCCCACGGGTTAATGGAGTGATCACTGTTCTCGATCATTAAGAGGATTCGTCTCCAATGGGCTTGAGTTCAGACTGCCAATTGGGAATCACACCCTCAACAAGGGGCTGGTAGTACTCCCGCGACAACTGTGGTGACGCGGAAATCTCAACCAGCTCGGCAAATGTCAGCGGAGGCAGCTCAAATGGTTCTTGAACACTGTTCTGCGTGACAATTTCCGTACCTGCGTTTAAGAACGCAGGTGACGCGATATCAATGCCATTGCGAATTGCATCGACCAGCATGTAAACAGGTGCGTAACCCTGCATAAATGGGGTCTGACCAATCGAAACCTGAGCATCGCCTGATTCGATTGCGGCCAAGTTCTCAGCCGTGAGGTCGTATCCACCAGCTATGAATGGAGCATCTGGATTTGCCTTCTTCAATTTGCCAAGGCTCGCAATGTCAGGAGCACAGAGACCAATGAGGGCGACTGCATCTGGATTTGCCGAAAGCAATCCCTCCCACTTGGCATAGTTTTCAGCCGCATCCACCTTGACATCGAATGGACCAAGAACCTCTATGCCTGGTGCGGCTGCGAGACTCTCTTGAACACCCTTAGCGCGGTTTTCAAGAACCGGGAATCCTGGGAAACAGTTTCCAAGGATTGCCTGACCTGTGGCACCTGATCCACCAAGTTGATCAAGAATCGATTGTCCGAGAATTCGACCTGACTCGACTGATTTCTCACCAACATATGGACCGTTAACGCCTACCTGTAAAAGGTTAAATGTCACGATCGGAGTGCCACCGGCGATTATTTGGTTCAGGCCTTGCACCATGGATTCGGATGGCACCGAAATTGCGATACCGTCAACTCCGGACGCGATCAGGGCTTGCGCGGCCTTCAATTGAGCATCTGCGTCAGCACCGGCTGGACCCGTTACCTGGATCTCAACACCTAAGTCTGACGCTGCCTGCTCGGCGGCATCGATAATTTGTTCGATGAACGGATTGCCCACCACATGGGTCACGAAACCAATCGTGATTGGATCCTCAGCAGCTGCTGTCTCTTCTTCAGCTGGAGCGGTTTCCGCACTTGTTGCTGCTTCGGCTTCAGTTGTTTCTGAAGTCGATGTCGAACCACCACATGCCGCGAGCGCGACAAGTGATGCTGCCGCCAAGGTGCCAACAAAGGCACCCCTTAAGCCCTTCGATCTATTTCCTCTCATTGATCTTTCCTCTCCTCATTTGGATCCCTTGTGGATCCATCCGGTCACTCCAATTATTTTTTATTTTCTGGACTTTCTTCGTTGTGCCTTAACTAATTGGTCAATACCCACGGCAACGACAATCACCGCTCCTGTTACAAAAGTGCTCCACACCGCGTCAATGCCGAGGAAGACGATTCCCGTGTCAATGACAGCAATGACCATTGCGCCCAAGATCGCTCCCACAAGGGAACCGGTTCCCCCGGTGAGCGGGGTCCCACCAATGATGGCCGCCGCAATGACGGGGAGCAGGTATCCGGCACCCGTGGTTGGATCAACCGCTCCGCGAAAGGAGAGGAACAAGACGCCGCACAGGCCGGCCAAAAGTCCCATCAGGGCCGTTACCTGGATACGAACTCGAGCGACCGGAATGCCGGCTAAGCGAGCTCCCTCAGGGTTGCTTCCGAGGGCCGTTACCCGGTAGCCAAACCGTGAACGATAGAAGAGGAAACTCAAGAGAATAAAGGTGACGATCAAGACGAGAATCAGAGGAGATACCGGGAAATCCGTCAGCCCGCCCATAAACTGGAAATACCCGCTGCTCGTAATTTCCGTTGGAGGAACAACTGAGCCTGATCGATTGATCACGAGAGACAAACCCGCATACATGGATGCGGTGCCCAGTGTGATGATGATCAGCGGTAATCGGAAGAGCACGCTGAGGAATCCGTTAAATGCTCCAAGCACGGCCCCAAGCACCAATGCGACAATTATCGCGACGGCGATCGGTAGGCCGGCGATCATTAAGAGTCCACCCACAACGGCCGTGAGATTCAGAATGTATCCAAATGAAAGATCAATCTCACCGGTTGCAAGCAGAAAAACTATCCCCATAGCCAAAATGGCAATTATCGTGTTGTTCGCCACCAAATTAAGCAGGTTGTCAATTCCAAGGAAACGTGGCTGAATCAGACTGACGAGCGCGATCAGAGCAATAAGCGCTGCACCAACACCAATTTCATCGGGAAGTCGTCGGCGACGCTTCTTCACACTGATGCTCTGATCGGCCTCCAAGGCGATCCCCTTCCTAGAAACGATTCCAGCAAGCCGACAGTGTGCCAGACTTTTGGCTCTTTTGGGAAGTTTCTGGGAAATCTTTTAATAATTGTTGCATTACGACCCAACCACTCAGGATTACTGCCGCGATCTATTACCGCTGGGCAGCTGGCTCAGCGCATTTTCGAATCCAGGGTTTGATCACCACAGTTTCCCCCGACATCAACACATCAACCAGGATCACAATGAAAGGCCGTTTGTCAGGCCCCTGTGTAAATATTGTCACCAGGTAATAACACGAGGGGGAATCATGCGACCGCAACCGAAACCAAAAACCTGCTCACGCACGGGTAAAAAACGCTGGCCCGACCACAAGAGTGCGGTTCAGGTTCTCCACCATGCCCGTATTTCCCGTACCCGCGCCGCCGAATTCGGCTCCGAATCACACCGCAGTGAAATCCGCACCTACCAATGCGATGCGTGCGGTGGCTGGCACACCACCAGCAGGGAATCCATGGCCCTGTCTGCTTAACGCACCAAATTGTTCGTCAATTAATCAGGCTGGTCTAAACGAGTCGTGAGTGACCGGTTCACTGTGTTTGATCATGATGTGATGCGTCGATGTGTATTCCAAGAGGGATTCGTGGCTCATGTCTTTTCCGAACCCGCTGCCTTTGACACCCCCATGTGGGGCCTCCGATGCAATCGGGAGGTGATCATTGATCCAGGTGACACCGGCCTCAATGCGCTGGCTCACCCGCAGAGCCCTGGCGACATCGTTGGTCCACACCGAACTCGCCAGTCCGTAGCGAGAGTCATTTGCCAGACGGATAGCTTCATCTTCGGACTCGAAGGGAACAACAACGAGAACCGGCCCAAAGATCTCTCCCTGAACAACTTCACTGCCTTGGGCTGCACCGGTAATGAGCGTCGGCGGATAATAAAAACCAGCTGCATCAATGAGTTTTCCGCCCGTCACAATATTGGCACCAGCCTCGCGCGCCCTCTGCACCAAGCTGTCGACCCGCGCTCGGTGAACCCCGGAAATCAGCGGACCAATATCGGTCGTGTCCGCCCACGGGTCGCCAACTCGAACCTGCGACATGGTGAACGCCACCGCGTCAACCGCATCTTGGTATCGCGACTGATGCACGTAGATACGCGTGGCGGCAGTGCAATCCTGTCCGCTGTTGTAGGTCGCACCAAGGGTCAGGGCTCTGGCCATCTGGTCTAGATCGGCGTCAGCGAAAACAACCGCGGGCGCTTTACCGCCCAACTCAAGGTGTAATCGCTTCACGAATGGTGCGGCCGCTGCCATGACGGACTCACCCGCCGCCGTGGATCCGGTGAGCGAGATCATTCGAATTCCTGGTTCCGTCACCATGGCTTCGCCCACTTCATTGCCACCGCTGACCACACTCAACAATCCGTCGGGTAGCCCTGCCTGCTGCGCCAGTTCCGCGAGTCGAATTGAACTGCGCGGCGTCGAGGGCGCAGGTTTCAGTATCACCGCATTACCCGTGGCCAGCGCAGGCCCCACTTTCCAAATCGCCATGATGAAAGGGAAGTTCCACGGCGTGATCGATCCCACGACCCCGATCGGTTGGCGCATCAGGAGACTGGTGAACCCGGTCGACAACTCAGCCGCGGCGGTGCCCTCGAGTGAGCGCCCCGCGCCGGCAAAAAATCGAAGGTTGTCTGCAGCGAATGGCAGCTCACCATCTTGGAAAACAGCCCGGGGCTTTCCGGTTTCATCTACCTCGAGTCGGGTAATCCCCTCGGACTCGGCTTCAATCAGATCAGCGAGGGTGAGCAGCACCCTGGCGCGTTCACCCGGCGTGCGGGCAGCCCAACCCGGCTGGGCCGCAATCGCCGCCGCAACCGCCTCAGCAACATCAGCGGCACTTGCTGTTGTTACCGAATCAAACACCTCGCCGGTGGCAGGGTTGGTGAGTTCAATAACCGGACCTCTGCCATCGCGGGTTTGGCCGTTGATATGCACGCCTTGGGACACTGTGTTCCTAACTATTGAATCCGACACCGAATCGATCGAGTAAAGAAAGCCACGCACCTCGCTTACCGGTTCGATCCTCGCGGACCAGTTGCGATCGAGTGAATTGCACCAGTGGGTAACGAAATGGCTCCGGTGGGAAGGGCAGTGGCTTGCGCCTCACCATGGTGAGTTCCGTCAATTCCGTTTTGCGCCCGGCAAGTAAATCGAGCATTGTGTTCGCCCCGAATCGAGAAGATGCCGTTCCCAGGCCGGTGTAGCCAACCGCGTAGGCAACCTTGCCGTTCATAGCAGTGCCGATCGCGGGTGTGAAGCGACTCGTTGAATCGATAATTCCCGCCCATTTATGCGAAAACCTGAGACCTTCAAGTTGCGGGAAGGTGGTAAAGAATTGCGCCGCGAGAAGTCGATGACTCGCGTCACGTTTTTCCAGCTCTTTATTGGTGCGGTTACCTCGATAGTAGATCGCGTCGTAGCCGCCCCACAGAATGCGGTTATCCGGGGTGCGACGGTAGTAATGGAACTGGTTGCCGATATCGGTCATGCCTTGGTTTTGAGACCAACCAATATCCGTCAATTGAGTCTCGGTGAGTGGTTCAGTGACAAGCACGTGATCAAAGACTGGCAATACCCGATACCGCAAACGCTTCAGCAGCGGAGTGAATCCATTAGTGGCAATAACAACCTGGGCAGAGCGCACCGAGGCAAACGGAGTCTGCAGCGCCACTCCACCGTCAAGTCGTCTAGAAAGAAGCGATGCTGGGGTGTTTTCATAGATGCGCACACCGCGAGCTAATGCAGATCGCTTCAGTCCCCAACTCAGTCGGGCCGGATCCATTAAGCCGCTTCCGGTGTGCACTCGTAATCCACCGAGGTACGTGGGTGAGTGAACATCCGCCTGCATCTGATCACGGTCAAGCAACTCAGTGCTATCTCCCCATTTTGCGTGCAGCGCATGCATGCTTTCCAGGGAGCGAACCGAGTGCTCATTGAGCGCAACGGCTGTTTTACCCACAATGCGAAAATCGGCATCGATCCCCTCTGCTTGGGTGAAATCGACGATTGCATTGAGGTTCTCACTACCCAGACGTACCAATGTGTCCATTTCCTGTGGCCAGATCGCTTCGCCGTGTGCTAGTCCGTGGGTCAAGGAACCGGAGATAAATCCACCATTGCGACCGGAGCCGCCAAATGCGATTGTCTCTGCCTCGAGCAGAATGACATCGCGCTGAGGATCCTGCTCCTTCGCCAAAATGGCAGTCCACAACCCGGTGAAACCCCCGCCAATAATGACAAGATCACATTCTTTGTTTGCAATCAATTGCGAGCACGTCTCTGGCGCACCTGGCTGATCGGTCCAGTAGGGAGCATGAATGGTGTCCGCGAGGGACCGTTCCACAAAATCTGCGGCGGGGTTTTGATCGCGTCCTGCGCTTGTGATGATTGTCATGGCTGGACCTGGAGAAGTACTGCTGCCTGTGGCTCCCACGACAATCCGACCTGCTCACCCACATGGTGTTGGGGCACACCCGGGTGACTCGCCACGATCACGTTCTCCACCCCTGGGACGCGCACAGATGTACTCGATGATCCTCCATAGAAGTGTGTTTCAACAATCGTGCCGACCAGCAGTGGACTATCGGGAGCTGTCGCACCGGTTACCCGGACATCTTCGGGGCGCAACACGAGTACTGCGTCACCGGAGATCTGATTGGGATTGTGACAGGGAAAGGTGGATCCATAGGCGCTGAAGGAACTCTGGCTAGCTGTGCCGTGCAGCAACGACCCACTTCCAATGAAGTCGGCCACGAACACATTGGCGGGCTGCGCGTACAGGGTGACCGGGTCGGCGATTTGCTGCACGCGACCTTCATGCATGACCGCGATTCGATCCGCCATGCTCATGGCTTCTTCTTGGTCGTGGGTGACCACCACGAAAGTGATTCCCACTTCATGCTGCAGGCGCTTCAACTCAATCTGCATTTCCGCCCGCACCTTGCGATCAAGGGCCGAAAGTGGTTCGTCAAGAAGTAGCAGACGCGGACGCTTCACAATTGCCCGGGCCAATGCAACGCGCTGGCGCTGTCCACCGGATAGTTGTGCCGGTCGCACCGAGGCCTTGTCGGTTAAACCGGTGGTGACAAGTACTTCCTCGACTCGCTGCGCAATTTCTTCTTTGCTCAGGCCTTCGCGCTGTAGACCATACATAATGTTCTTGCGCACATTCATGTGCGGGAAGAGTGCATAGGACTGGAACATCAGGTTCACCGGACGCTTATTGGGCGGCAGCGCCAACAGATTAATAGGCGTGGTCGAGTCTGACCCCAAAATGCTGATGGAACCAAAGTCAGGGTCTTCGAACCCGGCAATTGATCGAAGCAGTGTGGTTTTACCGCACCCCGAGGGACCTAATAGTGCAAAGAATTCGTTTTGCCTGATATCCAGACTGACATTGTCCAGGGCAACAACGTCTCCATAGGCTTTGCTGACTCCCGAGATGGATAGCAGTGGTGTTTCCAGTGTCATACGGAATCCGTAAGTCGGGTGATCCGCTGAGCGGAGATCACAATGGTGAAACTGACAAGCAACAGCAAGGCAGCGAGTGCATTGATTTCTGGGGTCACGCCGAAACGGACCATGGAGTAAATGACAATGGGCAATGTTGGTGTGGTGGGTCCGTTGGTGAAGTAGGTAACAACAAATTCGTCAAGGCTCAGGGTAAAGACTAATAGTGCGCCGGCAATAATTCCGGGTGCCAAGCTTGGCAGAGTGATTCGGAAGAACGTGGTGACTGCACTCGCACCCAGGTCCCTACTTGCTTCCTCGAGACTGGAATCCGTTTGACCGATCCGGGCAATGACCACCGCCGCCACAAATGCCATGCCGAACACCACGTGCGCCAGCAGTACCGAGAAAAGACTCAGGGTCACACCGACCAAAGCAAAGAATGCGAGCAGCCCAATGGCCAATACTAGGTCGGGGATAATTGCCGGCGCGAGGCTGTACGCCTCCACCACGGTTGACCTGAAGTAGCGGGCAACACCAATGGCGAGCAATGTGCCCAAGATGGTGGCGAAAATCGTGGCGCCGACCGCCACGATCATGGTGTTGACAAACCCTTGTCGAATCAGGTCATTGTTGAACAGTGCCGAGTACCACTGGGTACTGAAACCTGTCCACGTGAATGGGTTCTTGCTGGCGTTGAAACTCATGACAACAAGTACCGCAATGGGTATGTACAGAAACACATAGGTGCCAATGAGTGGCACGCGGAGCCAGCCGATTTTATGCACGACTACTCACCCGCTTCCCCGTTCCATTGATCCGCCGGGAAATCGCGGCTTGCACGGCGAAGAGAATGACAAGGAGGGAGATCACAAAGAGCGCAAGCACCGCACCAAATGGCCAGTCACGTGCCTCCAGGAATTGATCGCGAATCAAATTACCCACCATCACGGTCTTTCCACCGCCCAGCAGTTCGGGAACAACAAAGTTGCCCAGGCTGGGCACGAAAACAAAAATTGCGCCGATCATGACACCGGGCAGGGTGAGCGGAAGGGTGACATCGAAAAACGCACGCGCTCGAGATGCACCCAAATTCCCCGCGGCCTCCACCAATTGACGATCGAGGCGTTCAATGGATGCGTAAACGGGCAGGATCACCAGTGGCAGGTACGCGTACACCAAACCCACGATCACCGCGCCGGGTGTGTACAGCAAACCAATGGGTGCACTGATGATCCCGGCATCTACCAGTGAGGAGTTAATCGGCCCTTCGGAGTTGAGCAGAATGATCCAGGCATAGGTGCGAATCAGGAAGTTCGTCCAAAAAGGGAGCACCACCATGACCAGTGCAACGGTGCGCCAGCGGGCGGGCAGTTTCGCAATCGCGTAGGCGGTCGGATACCCGATCAGCAGCGCCAGCAGGGTGGTTGTCCCGGCAATGACCAGTGAATTGCTCAATACCTGGATGTAGACGGGCTCAAATGCGCGCACATAGTTGTCAAATGTGAACTCCCACACGATTCCGCCGAAACGACCGCGCTGGAAGAACGAGTACACCAAAACCAGCAGAACCGGAATGGCCATGAAAGCCGTGATATAGATCAAGCCGGGACCGGCAAAGACGGTACGACCGATCAGGGCGCGGCGCCGTGCGGCGCCACGCCCTGACGTGGGGGTCGTTGTTGACATGTAGTGCTGTTTAGCTCGACGTCACCTCGGTGGCAATCTTGGTGTACAGCGGTCCTGCTTCACCAAGATCAACCAGTGACTCTTGCTCGAGCAACTGTGCGGGTGTGAGACCCATGTTTGGATACGACGCTGCCAATCCGGCACCGACAGCATCCATGGCTGCCTTATTGGGAACCTTGTACAGAATATTTTCCGCCACCCACGCATGGTTCGCTGGATCGAGGATGAAGTTGATGTAGGCGTGTGCGGCTTCCTTGTTCTTGGAAGTCTTCAGAATCACCATGGTGTCTGCCCACAGGTCACTGCCCTCAGAGGGAACCACAAACTTGATGTCTGGGTTCTCTGCGGTTCCGTAGTTGCACCAGCCATCCCAGGCAACAACGGCATTTGCTTCACCGGAGACCAAACGTGAATAGAAGGTGGTGTCATCGTATGCGAGCAAACCTGGTTTCGCTGCAATGAGTTTTTCCTTGACCTGCTCCAACTCTGCTTCGTCGGTGGTGTTCGCGGAGAAGCCGAGTGCCTTCTGAGCTGGCAACATCAGCCAACGCTCGGTCGCCAGAGCGGTGACCTTGCCATTGTTCTCAGCAGATGGCTCCAGAATCGCGTTCCAACTGGTGGGTTCTTCGATCAGGTCACTGCGATAACAGATTCCGGTGGTGCCCCAGGCGTAGGGAACCGAGTACTTGTTGCCGGGATCATAGGAAAGGTTTTGTGCTTCGGGATACAGATTCGACAGGTTGGCAATGAACTCGGGGTTGAGTGTTTCGATCAACCCGGCTTCATTGAGTGCCTGAGCGAATTGACCCGAAACGAATGCCACGTCAATTCCAGAGTCCCCACCCGCGGTGAGTTTGGCCATGATTTCTTCGTTGGTGGCATGGTTGGTGATGGTCATGGGGGTGCCCACCGCTGCCTCGAAGTTGGCGGCCATGTCCTCGGGGTAGTAGCCGGCCCAGTTGGACACGGTCAGGGACTGCTGGCTGAGGTCTGCATCGGGATTGAGATCCGATGCGGCCGAATCGCCACCCCCACATGCTGACAGCACAAGTGCCGCTGAGGCCACGGTGGCCAAGATGACGCCGGTCCGGCGGACCGAGCGCTGCGTTATCGGTCGATGCATCTGCTCTCCTTCGATAAAAACTGAATCTCAGTTCAGATTATTAAATAGCATAAAGAGCACATATTTCACCTAAATGTGCAAATTGTTAAACCCGTGTTTAGAAATCTCCTAGAATGCGGGCGTGGCGAAGACAAGTGAACGCAAGGCTGACCTGATTTCCGCGGCTCAGCGGGCTCTTGCCGAGCACGGCTCCGCCGTCCGCCTCAACCAGATAGCCGAAGCAGCCGGGGTTTCCTCCGGCGCCATCCTCTACCACTATGCCGGCATCGACGAACTTCTCGTGGAGGCGAATCGCGCCGGCATGGAGCGCTTTTATAACGAGCGTCTCGAAATGATCGCCTCGATTCCCGACCCCGCCGAGCGGTTGGAACGCATAATTTCCCTGGGTGTTCCACGAAATGCCGAAGATGAAGATGTGCGGTTACTGTGCTCGCTCGGCGGTGAGGCCGCCCGCAACACCATGTATGCCGTTCTCCTGACCTCCCTCTACGACCGACAGGTGGGCTTGTATCAAGGCATTCTGGAATTGGGGGTCAGCCAGGGTGTATTCCACCTGGCTCAAGGATCCCTCACCATTGCGCGCAATCTCGTTGCCCTCGAGGATGCCTACGGTTACCGAATAATTGCCAAACACCCGACCCTGGACTACTCCAGCGCCGTTGAGTTGATCCTTGAATACGCTCGCCTTGCCACCGGGCACGCGTTACCAGCCTCGAAACCCACCTCGAAGGTTAACCCCAAAAAAATAACAACCATTCAACCCAGAAGAGAAAACCCATGACGGACAATTCCACTCGCCCACTCACCATTTTGTTCGTGCCGGAATCTGCCTACGGCCCCACCAACCAGTGCATTGGTATTGGCAAAGTATTGCTCGATCGCGGTCACCGAGTTGTCTTTGCCGCGGAGTCTTCGTGGGCGGGCAAACTCGCAGCCCTTGGTTTCGAAGAAGATCTGGTTGATCTGGCGCCCCCGCCCGAGGACGCAGATGCCGAGCAAGACCCGGGTGCATTTTGGAAAGAGTTCATCAAGGACACCTCACCTGAATTCCGCAAGCCCACCATTGAGCAATTGGAAACTTTCATCAAGCCCACATGGCAGGCGTTAATCGACGGAGCCATGTATTGCGAACCACAACTCAAGCAAATCATTGAACGGGTCAAACCAGACGTTGTGGTTGAGGACAATGTTTTGTGTTTCCCAGCGCTCATGACCGCCGATGCACCTTTTGTTCGCATTGTTTCGTGCAACCCGCTGGAAATGAAGGGGTCCAAAATAGCGCCCGCTTTCTCGGGTTACGCCCAAGCTGATGACTCCCAGTGGGAGGAATTCCGTCAAGCGTATGACAGCAGCCATCGCGAGATGTGGACAGCTTTTAATGATTTTGTCACCGCAGCGGGTGCTCCGGAACTTCCTGACCTCGAGTTCATTCACGACTCGGATCACGCGAATCTTTATGTCTATCCTCAGGAGGCCGACTACACCGATCTTCGGCCACTGGATTCCACCTGGCACCGCATGGATTCATCTGTTCGTTCCACCGATGAACAGTACGAAATACCCGCAGCGGTCGCCGATCGCCCGGAAGACAGTGCGTTGATTTATCTGTCACTCGGGTCACTGGGTAGTGCCGATGTTGATCTGATGAAAAGGCTTATCGATGTCCTGGGTCGCACCCGTCACCGCTTTATTGTGTCCAAGGGTCCGCAACACAATGAATATGAACTCGCCGACAACATGGTGGGCGCAGAGTTTGTCCCGCAGACCACCATCATTCCGCAGGTTGATTTAGTGATCACCCACGGCGGCAACAACACCACCACCGAGTCACTGCACTTTGGTAAACCAATGATTCTGTTGCCGCTGTTCTGGGATCAGTATGACAATGCCCAACGAATGCACGAATTAGGTTTCGGTCGCAGACTCTCGACCTACACATTCACCGAAGAGGAAATGAACTCCGCTCTCGAATCCCTGTTGGGCGATTCGGAACTCGCTGCGCGCATGTCCACCATGGCCGCTGCCATCCAATCACGAGAAGGAACCATCACCGGCGCTAACGTGATTGAAACGGTAGCCCGGCAGCACGCAACTTCGTGACCACACTCTCGGAGGCGATAGCGGCTGCCAACGCAGCCGACCTTCTTCCCGATCGCACCCAAGCCAGGGCCGCTGATCTCACCGGACCACTGGAGCTGATTGATTCACTCGATGCGGGCGAAGGGGCCTATCTGGTTCTCGTGCGCGCCGGCGATCGCATTCTGGTGGTTCCAGGTCAACTGGATGCCACCGGTTTTCACCGTGCTGCGGTGAGCGCTCGAATTCTCAACACGGAATCCACCGCAAATTTTCGAATTGAACTCATTGACCCCACCATAAATTCGCACCTGGCTCACCAGAACAGCAACACCAGCGAACAATCAATCACGGTTGATCAGAGCAATGACTCAGTAATTGTGAATGAGCAGATCATGCTCAAGTGGCAGATCAATGCCACCGTGTCCCCCGCTCCTTCTCGCTTGCGCATGCTCGCATCACATTCGGAGAACCCACCCATCACCCCCGCGCCTCTGGCAATCATCGAGTGGACCAACCCACAGACCGACCAGGTGCTCACTCTGGCCACGGCCACCGAGTTCGTGCCCGATTCTCAAGACGGTTGGGATTGGGCGGTGGAATTGGTTCGAGCTTTTGCCCAAGGCGACCAAGTAGATGCAATCACTCCGTTCGCTCTCATTGGGCAATTGATCGGCCTGATGCATGTTGCCTTTGTGCAATCCAATCCCCAAGATGAAAGCATTGAAACACTCGGCAAAGATGCAATCACCCAATTCGCTGAGTCCGCGCACGTTGATTTGGACACCGCCTGCTCCCTGATGGATGGTGACGAAGGTGATCGACTGCGCCAGCGCAGAAATGTGATCAGCGAGCACCTCGGTGAACTCACCTCCATTGACAGCACACTGGCAATTGACACCCATGGTGATTTCCATGTGGGACAGGTACTCAAGTCTCCAACCGATCAATACTTCATTGTTGACTTTGATGGCAGCCCTGTTCTCACTCCGCAAGAGCGGTTAAAGAAGCAACCCGCGGCTCGCGATATTGCCGGCATGTTGGCATCCATTGATCACGTTGCCAGGGTCGTGAACTACCGCACCGAAGGACTTGAACCGCAGGCTGCCCTGATCTGGTCCGCGCACGCCCAAGAAGCTTTCCTGATGGCCTATAAAGACGTGTTAAGACAACATGATTTACTTAAAATTCTCGATGAACGCTTGCTCAAACCGTTCATGCTTCACCAGGAACTGCGGGAATACATCTATTCGGTGCGCCACCTTCCCCATTGGCGTTATGTCCCCGACGCTGTCATAACATCCATGTTCCCCGCGAAAGATCTGGACGAAGGAGTTATCTAATGGATCCGGTTCTTTTTCGTTCTGATCTTGACCGCAAACCCGAAGTGCTGATAAATCTTGCAAAAGAAATTGAAGATGCGAACCCGTGGGCAGCATCTGATATCTCGGCCACGGATCGAATCATTTTCCTTGGCATGGGTTCCTCCCACTACGCCAACTCGATCGCCGCCGCACGGCTGCAAGCCGTGGGAATCAACGCGGTCGCCACCATGGCCAGTTCCGATCTACTCCCCCAGGTGGATTCCGACAGCGTTGTCATTGTGGTCTCGGCCAGCGGAGGTTCGGTGGAAACCGTTCACGCGGCCCAGCACTACTCCGGCAGGTGCCGCACCATTGCCCTGACCAATGTGGGGGCATCAAAAGTTTCTGATTTATGCGAGAGACATATTCCCCTGCATGCTGACCCCGAATTGGGCGGGGTTGCCTGCCGTTCATTTCAGAACACCCTCGCCCTGCTTCTTTCGTTGCAGGAACACCTCGCCCCCGATTCCATGACCACCCCCGTGCCCGAGCTCCTTCGAATGTCTGCCCAGGCAACCACCGACCTGCTCCAATCAGCCAATGACTGGCTCGAGCCCGTCTCCGATCTTCTTCTCGGACCAACCGGCACCGCCTTCGTTGCTCCCGCCCGTCGATTTTCCAGTGCGCAACAAAGCGCCCTGATGCTGCGCGAGGGACCCCGACTTCCTGCCGTGGGTTGTGAGACGGGCGACTGGTCCCACGTAGACGTCTACCTGACCAAGACAACGGATTACCGAATGCTGCTGTTCCCAGGTTCCCAATGGGAATCAGCATTGCTGGAATGGTGTGCCTCTCGCGGATCAACCATTGTCGCGTGCGGCGCTGACCTACCGGACACTCAATTCAGCATCCGCTACCAACACGACACGATTGACGATGTCAGGCTGCTCACCGAAGTACTCGTTGCCGAACTTGTCGCTGCACGAAAGTGGCTGTCCCAATTGCAGTCGCCTACCAGCCCCCAGCCGGAGACTGTGGTGGGTGCTCCAGACTAGGTTCACCCACCACAATCCGGCATCACGCCACGAAAACAGTCAAGAACTGTTATCGTGAGTTGTGGATAAGCCATCGGATTAGTTCACGAACAAAAACGCTGAACGCGACTAGTCCGACCCGTGTTATGATTCGCACGCTGAGTGAGAACCATTGGTGGTTGCCTGACTTCCCAGTCGGGCAACCACTTTTTGGTGGGAGATCTTCCATCACCCTCACCCCCACTCTCCCCGCAGATTGCCCGCGCAATCCAACGGGCTGCGAGGTCAAAGTCGGGAATTGCAAAGGTGCATTCGCACCATCATCCGAATCACTTCACCACGAACCTAGAACACCATCACCACGAGCGGTAGCCCCAAAGTAGTGAATGTGAATAACGAATGCGCCCTAGCGCAATGCACCCAAGCCCACAATCAAGTGAACTCATTCTTCAGAACTCTCGTTTAATAATTGACCTTTCAACACATCCCACCGACTCACATCACTGTCGACAAAAAGAATCTCTGCTTGGCGTGCATCGGAGTACAGGACCCGCGTGCCGAAGTATTTCCGTTCCTCGTCAAATAATCCGCAGCCCACCACACCTGGGCAACTGTGAACGGACCAGGTGTCTTCATTTTCCGCAGGAACGCCAGCGGGTAACAACCGTCCCTGCGCCTGTCCGGTCACTCGATCAGATGGCCACGCCACTACTCGACCCAGAGGGTCACGGGCAGCATTGAGTAACAGGATCTCTCCCCACGTGGATTCCACCTCGCGCACCCACAATCCGCAATCAGGACAGACAAAGGGATGCGCCCGAGGAACAGCAACCATGCCTCCTCCTTTCCCAACACCTCGATTCAACCAAAGCCCTCTGACATTGCCCAGGAATTTCCCAAGCAATTGCCGGGATCAAGGTGAGAGCTGAAGTGTTCGACGCAAGCTGCAAACAATGCCCCTCAACCAGACTTGCGAGTGCTCACGTAGTCACTCACTACATAATCACCGAGGCGATCAGGGTCGGTGGCCAACACCTTGCCCCCGTTGCGGCGAGCCATGGTGTCCAGAAAGCGGGCCAGCTGCGGATCTTCACCCAATCGGAACCAGGTGATGGCGACTCGGCGGCGGGTCATTTCATCTATTGCCTTCACCGTTAGATCAATTGTTTCGAAATCCGGGGGCCAGTTAAACCACCAATCACCGCCGGGAATTAAGTGTGCGGTCGGCTCACCATCTGTCACCACCATGACAATGCGCTGTGACCCAGGATGTTTGTCAAGGAATTTGCCCGCCAGCATGAGTGCATGCTGCAGATTGGTGCCGGGTGTTTCACTTGCTTGTAGGTCGGGAATGTCCATGGGGCTGACCACACGGGCCAAATTTGCAAACCCAATGACCTGCAGCGCATCCAGTGGGTACTTTGTTGAAGACAGGGAGTGAAGGGCAAGTGCCATTGTTTTCGCAGCACTCCAGGTGTCATTGATCATCATTGAATAGGACTGGTCAACCAATAACACGACTGCGGCTTTGGTCAGGTTTTCCGTTTCGGCAACCTCAAAGTCATCTGGGTGCAACCTCGCGCTATCCCCCGTTGCCAGGCGCCTGAAGGATGCATTTTGTGCTGTGCGCACAACATCAATGACACCGTCGTCTCCGAACGTCCACTGCCGGTGGGTTCCGGTTGCCTCCCCCGATGTTCCGGTTCGGTGCGTCTCGTGGCCGCCGCGGGCCGCACTGTCCAAGTGCTTGAAAACTTCCCGCAATGCCGATTCACCGATCCGCCGAACCGCCTTGGCAGAGAGTCGAAGGGAATCTGAATCTGGATCAGAGACTAGAAACCCTTGTTCTTGTAAATCTTTTTGAAGTTGGATCATGGCTTCTGCGTCGGCACGCGCTGCCTGTCCCATGGTGCGCTCTAAAAGATCCAAATCAATTTCCGATGGATCCCCCATGGCATCTGCATCACTGATTTGACCGACCAGGGATTCCAAATCCGCCATCTCGGCTAAGGACTGGGTGGCTTGGGGTAAGCCCCCGGATGCATCACCATTAAGTGGTGTTCCCCTGCGGCGAGAGAACTCCGGCCGCAACGCCTTGAGGTGATCTTGTAACTCGGACATGTGTTCCTGCACACCCATGTCGGCGAGGGCTTGCTGCATGGCCTCGGCGAGTTCGGCCCTCTGCTCCGGTGACATCGATGCCAGCATGCGATCCATGGCGGCGGATTGCCGAGCCAATTCGTCAATGAATTGCTCTAATGTTTCCGGTGCATTGGGGAAAAAATCTTTGTGCTTGTCAATAAATTCCTGGTAGTCCGCTTCGGTGGCGGTTCCTTCTCGGTGTTTGCCCAATAGCTGGTTGAGGTCTTTCATCATGGCCGCCATGGCCGCTTGGTTTTCCGGGTTGGCCATATCTTTGAGGGACTGACTCATGCCGGCAAATTGCTGGTCAATGACATCGCGGCGCAACCGGTCTTTCATCTGTTCAAATATTTGCTCAGCAGCCGGTGACTGCCACTGGTAATTCTCCAGTTCAGCCATGGCTCGCGGGACATCTTCCGGGAGGGCATCGAGTACTGCCTCGGCAAAGCGGGCATCGTCGCTGGGGTTGGGAAAGAGCGCCCCGCGCTCAACTTCCAGGGCCTCGGACAGCATCTCGTGCAGGTCATCAAGTAACCCGTTCATGGACGCAGATTCCCGAACTTTGTTGTACCGCTCGCGAATATCCCGATACATCTGTTCAAGGCCTTGGCGGCCTTTGCTCCCCGTGCGCATCAGGTCCCGCAACGCTTCTTGCACTGACTGGCCGGCAAGGATTCGCTCGCCCAGTTCATCTACCCCTTCGCCCGTGTCCACCAGGGGGGCGAGCGGATCAGGGCCCCCTCTGAAGGGCCCGTAAACAGAAGGCTTACGCCGACTCAATTGCGCCGTCTCAATTCTCTGGTGCCTCGGTGACGGAACTGCCATAGGTACGTGTTCCGTCGTGTTGGTCTTTATCAATCCGGCGGGTCAACCACAATCCCTCGGTGGCGAACTCAATGCACGAGGCCACCAACCCGACGGACTCGGCCATGTGTGATTCGGTCGCGGTAAGTAATGAACCGATGCCCTCCATGGGGCCAATTGCTTCCAGGATCGTCTGGCTGGACATCAAGTCTGATGTGGCCAAGGTGTTACCGGCATCAAACCAATCAACAAGATTGGTCAGAAACACCCGCGTGCTTTGCCCGCCCAAAAGTGCCCGCCACGATGCCGCCGTGGCTTGGCGGGCCAGCAGGGACAGGATCTCCACCTCGGATCCCTCCTGGGAAACTTCAAACTCGACCTTGCCCCGCAGCGATGCCACGACTTCTTCCAAGTCTCCGATGCGCACCACCGGTTCACCGTCACCGTTAATCGCGGCGCGGCGCAGCGCGGCCCCGGAGAGTTCCTCCACGCAGGCAATCGAGAACCGTGCCGAGACACCACTGCGTTGGTCAACACTGGTTGACTCGCGCACCAAACCGGTGAACCGGGCAACAACGTCCAGCATGTGGTGGGGAACCACAGCTTGGATTGCGGCTTCCTGTGTGATCAGTTCAATCTCGAGTTGAAGGTCTAGTGGGTAGTGGGTGCGAATCTCCGCACCGAATCGATCCTTGAGCGGGGTAATGATTCGACCGCGGTTGGTGTAATCCTCCGGGTTAGCACTCGCCACCACCAACATGTCCAGCGGCAGCCGCAGGTTGTACCCACGAACCTGGATATCGCGTTCTTCCAGAATGTTCAGCAACGCAACCTGGATTCGCTCAACAAGATCAGGAAGCTCATTGATCGCAAAAATGCCACGATTGGTTCGTGGAATAAGACCGAAGTGAATTGTTTCGGGATCTCCCAAAGACCGGCCTTCTGCAACTTTGATCGGATCAATATCGCCAATCAGATCGCCTACCGAAGTGTCCGGGGTGGCAAGTTTTTCACCGTACCGTTGACTGCGGTGACGCCAACTAATCGGGAGTTGATCGCCCATTTCACCAGCCAGCGCAATGCAGCGAGCGCAAATGGGTGCCGTCGGTTCATCGTTGATCTGGCAACCGGTGACGTGGGGACTCCACTCGTCCAATAAATTAATAAGTGAGCGAATCAGTCGAGTCTTTCCCTGACCCCGCTCACCGAGTAACACAAAGTCGTGACCGGCCAGCAACGCCCGCTCCACCGCAGGTCCCACCGTTTCTTCAAACCCGACAATCCCCGGCAAAGTCACCGACGCTTCTCGCAACTTCTTCAGAAGGTTCTCTTGAATTTCCGCCTTCACCGTGCGAGCGCGATACCCACTGGCGACAAGAGCGCCCAGATCGGCTGGCAGGCCGGTAGGCAACTGCACTACCGGATTTGCCATATTGGCACGATAGATCACCGCTGACCCAGCCGCAACCGCTACCGCGAACCGATAGCTTTCTTCAGGTCCTTGTACTGGGAGCAATTGACTCCGCATAACTTTTGCAACTTCACAAGATTGCGCTTGGCCATATTCATTTTCTTGGTAGTGACAAAGAGCTCGCCTTGGTACTCGAGCGCATCAAGATGTTCGGGGTCAATTCGCAGGGCCTTGGTGTAATAACTCGCCGAGGCTGCATACTGCTTCAGTTTCCTGGACGTGAATCCCAGTAGGTTGTTGACATCCGCGTTGTTGGGAAACTCCCGGTCAACCAAGATCAATTGTGCGCGAGCATTCCTATAATCTTTTTTGTACACCATGGCCGAAATCCGGGACAACTCACTCTGGACAGACTTCGATTCCGCTGACGGCATTGGGGCTGGACTCGGCGTTGATGTTCCACCAGGTGCTGGCGCCGGATCAGGCGTGTAGACAGCCTGTGCAGCCGGCACACTCAAGGACATGCATAGAAAAAAAGCGATGATTAATCTCATGAAATTAGGCTACCCCCACTCACTTCTTTTCGCATGGGATCCAGCGCGCAAGCAAGATTGTTTACCACATCCCGCAATGGAATCAACAGATCAACTGGAGCACCACGCGACTCAAATGCCGCCAGCAGTGAGGTGTAATACCACGCAATATCACTGCGAGAGCCATTGAATTTCTCCATGTATTCCACGCCATCGCGTTGAACATCTGTCCAAATTGAGCGAGCATTGTGCAACTTGTCCGCGCAGGACACCAGAATCACATCCGATGAAACATCCTGCAGATGCCGAATGTAATTCTCCTTCCTTTCCCGCCACGGAGCCTTCTCAGCTGGATCGGAAACAACCGAATCACTACACGCGAGAACGATTCGTGCCACCCGCGAACCAAACATTTCTTCGATCTCCACCAACCGAGGCGCTCCCCCGCAATCCTCAACGGCATCATGTAACAGCGCAGCGATCGCCTGGTCTTCATCTCCCAGAGCTTCGATCACCAGGGCGGACACCCCCAAAAGGTGACTGACATACGGAACCGCGGTCCCTGCTTGCGCTTGCCCCGCGTGCAACCCGGAAGCGTAAGCCAACGCAGCAAAATACCGAGGGCTCAACCGAATATTCGGCTCGACTTCCAATTCACTGTCCTGCTCTTGAATCATGATTCTTCTTCCCGATCGATTGATTCAATATTACCCGCAACCACCCCACATCAATTCTGGTTCATCAAGCCAGAGGTGGTGACGACATATGCCGCCACCGGATCAATTCACGCAATACAAGACTTGACTCAATTATTCCAGTCCGAGTTAAAAAACTTTCTCTAGCAAACCTAAAGAGGTCGCCCAATCAATTGACTGGGTCTTCCTCCTGAAGTGAAAGTTTTATCCTTTCGATCACGTTCAGGGACCCAGAAGCACCGGCATACCAACAAGCAACCTCAACAACAATTACGCATCACCGTGTGAAGCTGCTCTGGGAAATTTCTGGAATCTTCAGACGCTTTCAGGTCCAACCGTGCCGCTTGCCCAATTCGAGCAGCCGGTCAGATCGCGGACCAACCACTGCCGGTCCAATAAGGCTGGCGGGTGCACACAAAGCCACCTCTACCTTCATTGGGCCACTGCGCATACGACACCGTCCATCCCAAATTGCGCATTGAGGCCAGCGCCGGCCAATCCACCGACTCTGGGGCTAGGTCTGCACAGGCTGAAGCTTCGGTGCCTGCCGGTACGGCGAACTGCTGCATCGCAGTAGTCGGTACCTGCGACCCAGATGGGATTGGGGCAGAAATATCAATCACCGACACCGAATTGCCCCCGTAGTTAGCGACGTAGACGAGCGTCCCGGCCGGGTTCACCGCTAATCCAAGCGGTTGTGCACCGACAGCAATCGGACTACCGATCACAGTGTTGGTGGTGGTGTCAATCACCGACACCGAATTGCTGCCGTAGTTTGTGACGTAAACGAAAGTCCCGGCCAGGTTGACACCGACCCCAAACGGAATGTAGAAGCCAGTGATAGTTGTGGTCACGGTGTTGTTGGTGGTGTCAATCACCGACACCGAATTGCCGCCCGGATTGATAACGTAGGCAGAAGTGCCCGCTGGGTTCACCGCTAATCCAATCGGATCTGAGAACCCAGTAATGGTTGTGGTCACGGTGTTGTTGGTGGTGTTAATCACCGACACCGAATCGCCGTCAAAGTTTGTAACGTATACGAGAGTCCCGGCCGGATTTACCGCCACCCCCTCCGGTTTAGCGCCCACAGATATGGTGGTGGTCACGCTGTTAGTGGCGGTGTTAACCACCGACACCAAATTCCCGTCGAAATTGGCAACGTAGGCGAAGGTGCCCGCTGGGTTCACCACGACCCCAGCCGGACCGGAGAAGCCAGCGATGGTTGCGGTCACTGTGTTGGTCGCGGAGTCAATTACCGACACCGAATTGCCGCGGTAGTTAGTGACGTAAACGAAAGTCCCAGCCGGATTCACCGCCACCCCCGCCGGACCGACGCCAACAGCAATCGTGGCGGTCACCAGATTGGTGGCGGCGTCAATCACCGACACCGAATCGCCGTCATGGTTTGTGACGTACACGAGAGTCCCGGCCGGGTTTACCGCCACCTGCTCCGGACTGGCGCCGACAGCAATTGTGGCGACAACGGCGGGAGTAGATCCTGAGTTTGCCTTCGCGGCGGTCACCCCGGCAATCGAGAGCGACAGTGCCAGCAGGCCGACCAGCCACGACAACCGAGGCCGAGGCGCGGGTCGTGAACTGGCCCCACGGAATTCACGATTCTCAGATCCTGCTACTTCACATTTAAACACCTATGAATATTAGCGCCCCCGTCTGCCCAGTGCAATGAAACATCAGTTCACTCCCAGCAGGTGACTGACACAAGGAACCACTGTCCCTGCTTGCGCTTGCCCCGCGTGCAACCCGGAAGCGTAAGCCAATGCAGCAAAATACCGAGGGCTCAACCGAATATTCGGCTCGACTACCAATTCACTACCCTGCTCTTGAATCATGATTTTACTTCCCAATCGATTGATTCAATATTACCCGCAACCACTCCGCATTCATCACGGCCACATTTTCCGTTGGACTTCCCGGACGATGTACTACTCAATACACCATTACATATTTATCAATTACATATGAATCGACCCAAGATGAATCATGGGCGATTCATCAGGCT
>JAGYJP010000009.1 GCA_018402075.1 Candidatus Nanopelagicales bacterium
AGTACATTACTTACAATTTTTTGGCAACTAGACCAGGATCCGAGCCGAATTAGCCGTATTTATTGCTCAGTATTTCGGGCAACGCACATGGACTCGAGCCACAGGGCCGAAACCACCACCAACACTGAACCGGTTGCGGCAAGGAAAGCCGCGATCATGGCCGACCAGCCTGCCGGGGTCGATGAATTCGAAATGGATGCAAGTGCCACGCCAAGGTAGAACCCGCCGATCACCGCACCCGTTCGACTCGCTGCCATGGCGAGCACGGCAATCCGTGCGGCGGCCAACGGCGGGAATGGTTTTTCACCCGGTAACCGTTGCAACCGCGGTTTGGCGAAATATGTCCAGAGGGCGAAACTGATTCCAAAAATCCACATGGCGGCCGCCGCCAATCCGGGAACGGGAAGTGATCTACCGGTTTGGCCTTGGAGCACAATGGTGATGGCCCAACCGATGGCGCCCAGTACTACGAAAATGACAACGAGGTGGGAAACCTTTGTTTGCTGCATTAGGCACCAAGCCTTTCGGTGAGTTGCACAAGTTGTTCACGCGCACTTGGCAGCGAGTCGACCGTGCCGTGCCCCGGTAGCGCGCGGAATTGCTGGGGCAGGTCAATGTCAGTCCACGGCACCGTGACAAATGAGCGTTCGGCGGCACGTGGGTGCGGGATGGTGAGTTCTTCGGTGTCCAGGTGCACCGGCTGATCACCGTCCCACATGGCGATCAGATCAAGGTCAAGTGTGCGCGGACCCCACCGAACCTCGCGGGTACGACCGAATTCATTCTCGACCCGATGCAACTCCTTCAGCACCTGATGCGGTGTGAGGTCCGCTTGGAATACCGCGATCGCGTTGGTGAAGTCACCCTGCTCAACCCCACCGACCGGCGCTGTTCGGTAGAGGTGGGATGCACCGATACACGTCCACGATATTGCAAGTTCGGCATATGCATTTTTCAGGGTGTCAATGGGGTCATGCAGATTCGCACCGAAAGCAACGACAAATGTTCCGGTATTTGCCGTGTTCATGATCGGTGTTTGTAGCGACTGACGACAACATCTGCGAAGTCACCCTCGATCGGGGCATCGGGTTTGTGAACGCGGATGTGTGCGGACACTACCTGCGGGAAGGTGAGACAGTCCTGTGCCACCAACTCGGCGAGTTTCTCAATGAGATCCAGTGGCTCACCGGTGATGCGAGCCCTGATGGCATCTGCGACCTCTGCGTAATTCACCGTGTCGGCGAGGTCATCGGTTTGGGCAGCGTGCGCAATGGACAAACCCAAAGTCGCATCGATGGAAAAATACTGTCCCTGCTCTTTTTCATGAGCCAAGACACCGTGATAACCAAAATCACGCACCCCGAAGAGTTCGATCCGGTCCTGGGCAATATGGGGGTCAACGGCGTTGAGGGCAAAATAGGCATCGAGGGTCTCCCGCACCTGGTGAACACGCACACCCCAAGCTCCCTTGCGAAGAACCTGTGCTGCAATAACGGCGGAAGCGGTATCGCGATCCCGCTCAGGGCGCGGGGATCCGTCTTCTTCGGCAAGGAGTGCACCGAGGAATCTCTTGCGTGAAACGCCCACGAGGACCGGGAAACCCAAAGCTTGGAGCGCATCGAGTTGATGCAATAACTCCCAATTATGTTCAAAAGTCTTTCCAAACCCGATACCCGGATCGAGAACAATGTTGTTTCTGGCGACTCCGGCAGCAAGTGCTTTGTCAACCTGCTGGTGAAGTTCGGAGCAAACATCTGTCACGACATTGGCGTACGCGGTGTTTTCCTGCATGGTCTTGCTGGGACCGCGCCAGTGCATGAGCACTACCGGCACACCCAACTGCGCCACGGTGGTCAACATGTCTGGGTCCGCCAACCCGCCGCTGACATCGTTAATCATTTTGGCGCCGGCAGTGACAGCTGCTCGGGCAACCTCGGCGCGCATGGTGTCGATGGAGACATACATGCCGCGTGCCACGAGTTCTTCAATCACGGGAATCACTCGGGTGAGTTCCACCTCCGCGCTAATCCGCTCAGCGCCGGGGCGGGTGGATTCCCCACCAACATCGACGATCGACGCGCCCTCCGAGATCATCTGCTCGGCTCTGCTGACTGCGTCGACCACATTGGCGTACTGACCACCATCGGAAAATGAATCCGGGGTGACATTCAGAATCCCCATGATCACCGGCGGGTGCATGAACTAGCGCCCGTGGGAAATCAGGGCCATGGCCTCAGCCCGAGTTGCCGCGTCGCGCAGACTGCCGCGCACAACACTCGTGGTGGTCACCGCACCTGGCTTGCGCACGCCGCGCACAGACATGCACATGTGCTCTGCCTCAATAATCACAATGGCACCGCGCGGTTCGAGGATCCGCATGATCGAATCGGCAATCTGCGAAGTCAGACGTTCCTGAACCTGGGGTCGGTGCGCAAATACGTCTGCAACCCGAGCCAGCTTGGACAACCCGGTAATGCGACCATTTTCATTTGGAATGTACCCAATGTGCGCAACACCATAAAAGGGAAGCAAGTGATGCTCACAGATACTGTTGATTCGAATGT
Source organism: Candidatus Nanopelagicales bacterium (assembly GCA_018402075.1). The sequence continues at coordinate 2,565 of JAGYJP010000009.1, forward strand.
CTTTGACGATCACGAGTTCATCGTGGCCTAGATCGAAAGTAGTGGTGAGGACTTCATCAGCACTCTTATGCAAACCGCCAAAGATTTCCGCGTATCCGCGAGCCACCCGAGCAGGTGTGTCCACGAGACCATCGCGATCGGGGTTCTCCCCAATTGCAATTAACAGGTCACGGATTGCTTTTTCCACCCCGGCGTGGTCATAGGGGGCAACAGAAGCCGGCTCGGGAATACTGATCGGATTGATGTCGCTCATTACGCTATTGAACTAGATAGCAGACTCTGGAGTATCCGGTGTCTGAGATTCGGAGACAACAACCTCGACAGATTTTCTCTCCACCGGTGCGCGTTCAAGAGCGGCAACTTCCACCGGTCCCCGTAAATCTGGTGCCCGGCGCGCTGAACCCGTCCAGGCATTTCTTGGTTCCCGCAGATTCAATTCACGGAAAATTTCCTCGATCTCGAACTTGTCCAGGGTTTCGCGTTCCATGAGCGCCACCACAATTGCGTCGAGGGCATCGCGGTTTGCCACGAGGAGGTCATATGCCTCTTGGTGTGCTGACTCGATGAATGCACGCACTTCCTCGTCAATGGCGGCGGCAACTTCTTCGGAGAAGTCACGGGAGTGGCCCATATCGCGACCCATGAAGACTTCGCCGCTCTCCTTGCCGTACTTGATAGCGCCCAAACGCTCGGTCATGCCGTACTGCATGACCATGGCGCGAGCAACGGCCGTGGCTTTCTCAATGTCATTTGAGGCACCCGTGGTGGGGTCGTGGAAAATCAATTCCTCGGCGGCACGACCACCGAGCATGTATGCCAACTGATTGAGCATTTGGCTGCGGGTGGTGGAGTACTTCTCTTGATCCGGCAAAACCATGGTGTAACCCAGGGCGCGACCGCGAGGCATGATGGTGATTTTGTGCACGGGATCGTTGCCGGGCAGGGCGGCAGCAACAAGGGCGTGGCCGGCTTCGTGGTAGGCGGTGATCAAGCGTTCTTCGTGGTCCATGACCCGAGTGCGTTTTTGTGGACCGGCGATCACCCGATCAATTGCTTCATCCATGATCACGTTAGTGATTTCGGTTTCACCACCACGGGCGGTGAGCAGAGCCGCTTCATTCAAAACATTGGCGAGATCGGCACCGGTGAAGCCCGGGGTGCGGCGAGCAACCGCCATGAGATCAACTTCGGGCAGAATCGGCTTGCCTTTGGCATGTACTTGCAAAATTGCAAAGCGACCGTTGAGATCGGGACGCTCCACACTAATCTGGCGGTCAAAGCGACCCGGGCGCAGAAGTGCCGGATCCAGAATATCGGGGCGGTTGGTGGCCGCGATCATGATGACACCGCCGGAGACATCGAAGCCGTCCATCTCCACGAGCATCTGGTTCAGGGTTTGTTCGCGCTCGTCGTGGCCCCCACCCATGCCGGCACCGCGGTGGCGACCAACAGCGTCAATTTCATCCATGAAAATAATGGCGGGTGCATTTGCTTTGGCCTGCTCAAAAAGATCGCGCACGCGGCTTGCACCCACACCGACAAACATTTCGACAAAATCGGAACCTGAAATCGAGTAGAACGGAACACCCGCTTCACCTGCCACCGCCCGCGCGAGCAGGGTCTTGCCGGTGCCGGGTGGACCGTAGAGCAAAACTCCCTTAGGGATTTTGGCACCAACCGCTTTGAACCTCTCAGGGTCGGCCAAGAAGTCTTTTATTTCCTCGAGTTCTTCGACGGCTTCGTCCGCTCCTGCGACATCGGCAAAGGTTGTCTGCGGCATATCTTTTGTGATCATCTTGGCTTTGGACTTGCCAAAGTTCATGATCCGCGAACCGCCGCCCTGCATTTGGCTGAAAATAAACACCATGATCAGCACGAGCAGAATAAATGGGAGGAGGGAAACGAGTAACGTAATCAGAATATTTTCACTGGGAACAACAACGTTGTAGCCACCGGGCAAAGCACCGGAGTCCGCTTTCAGTTGCAGCATTTCCTGCAGGATCACACCCTGCCCGGTGACATAGGTGGAGCGAACGGTGTCACCGTTTTTCAACACAAGTTCCAGGACTTGATCGCGATCGGTGATGGTGGCGGTGTCGACATTGCCATTGCGAATTTCCGAGATGGCCACGCTGGTGTCCATTTGCTCGGGTGCACCAGCACCGGAGACCAGACTGGATCCCACCAGCACAAAAATCACTGCCATGGCGATCCAGAAGAAAGGACCGCGCAGGATTCGCTTGAAATTCACTTCCTCACGGTACTACGCGCCCGTGGGGGCATTCGCCCCGATACCGAGGGTTACGCCCACGGCGAAAGGCGTACCTGTGGGAAACAAGCCGGCGGAATTCTCAGGATGTGTACACGTGCGGGGCAAGAGTTCCCACACACCGAAGGTTCCGATACTTCTGGGCATAGTCCAGACCGTAGCCGACCACGAACTCATTCGGGATATCAAAGCCCACATATTTGGCGTCTACCCGGACTTTCATGGCATCGGGTTTGCGCAGCAGGGTGAACACTTCAATGGACTTGGGCTTGCGTGACCCAAGGTTTTTGAGCAACCAGGTCAGGGTGAGACCGGAGTCGAGAATATCTTCCACCAAGATCACGTGGCGACCTTCGATATTGGCATCGAGATCCTTCAGGATCCGAACCACACCACTGGATGTCGTGCCGGAGCCATAGGAGGAGACGGCCATCCAGTCCATTTCGACATGGCGGGGCATGGCTCGCGCCAAATCCGCCATGACCATGATGGCGCCTTTGAGAACACCTACGAACAGGACTTCTTCGTCGGGGTAATCAGCATGGATGGTGTCCGCCAACTCTTGGATGCGACCGATGAGTTGCTCTTCTGTTAAGAGAACGTGTTCAAGATCGGCAGCGAGGTGGGCAGAATCCATACTGTTCTCCTCTTGTGTCGAAGATATTAGGTTGAGAGGTAGAAACGTAGCCTGTCATACTCGCGAACCGCACACACACCCAATGGCAGAGCAATGACTCCTTGGCCATGCCAGTCAGTGATCAGAGAGTCGATTACCTGTACGTGGTTGTAAGTCAGTGGTGAGGATTCCCGCTCCACCGCAGCGCACATTGCATACATTCGACGAATCACGCGACTTCGGACTGCCTGTGGAAGTTGGGCAAGGGAGTCGATGCCCACATGTTGTTCGCTGCCTTCAGGAAACTCCTGCGCTACCAGAAAATCCGATGCGAACTGCTCAAGTGCGGTGTCGTCGGATCGGGCAAGATCCGCGGTGCGCACCAAACTCGCCACCACCCCCGGACCGAAATCCTCGGTTAAGCGGTGCATGTGTTCGCGCATGCGCACCCGCGCGAAATCATTGTTCAGATTATGTGGATCGGTCCAGGGGTCAATTCCTCGCGGAATCAGCAACTCCCGCACAGCCACTTCGATCTCGGTCCGCGTATTTCCGAGAAAAGGTCGGTACCACGGGTGATCAACCGCTGCCATGGCGCTCAGTGAGTGAGCGCCAGCGCCGCGCAGTAATCGCAGCAGGACGGTCTCGGCTTGGTCGTTTGCGGTGTGCCCGAGCAGAATTGGAACACCCTGAGCTGCATTTTTTAGGGCTTCCCGACGAGCACGGCGGGCAGCAGCTTCCATTCCACCGTCACCGGCGACATCTACCGGAATAACTCGAGCACTGGTGGCCCCCAGTGCGGTTGCCTGCTCCGCCGCAGTCCGCGCAATCTCCGCCGAGTTCCCCTGAAGTTGGTGATCCACGGTCACCGAATGCACCCCGAAACCCGAACGTTCACCCACCCAACAGGCCACCGCGGTAAGAATAAGTGAGTCCGGTCCGCCGGAACACGCAACAACAACCGACCGGGTTTCAGCCGGAATGTTCGCGCGTACCGCGGTGCGTAGCGCGAGGACGGTGGGAGATGCCCATGTCCCCGAGTCCGAAGCACCCGAACTCATGGGTGGTGCTTCTTCATGCGTTCCCGCCACTCGCTGGGGTTTTTGATTTCCGCCAGGGTGGGAAGTGACTCGGGTGAATCCCACACCTGGTTGAAACCGGACATTCCCAAATGCTGCACACTCTCGCGAACGAACACGGCGCCATTGCGGTACTGATCGAGTTTTTCATTCATGCCGAGCAGGTGCGACACGAATCCCTTGTTCTGGTCCCGCTTTGCTTCGAACCCCTGCCTAATCTTTGCGACGGATGGGATCAGTCGAGGTCCACCAAGATCCATGATGTAATCCGCGTGACCCTCGAGGAGGGTCATGAGCGCGCTGATTTTGAAGTAGACCGCCTTTTGTTCATTGGATTGCACTAACTCGAGAATGCTGGCATCGCTGCGCCGTGCCAATTCGTACACGATCCGGGCAACGCGCAGCGCCAATTCTTGAGTGGGTAGTCGGGATGCTTGCACGAACTCTGCGATCAAGTCCAAGAAATACTGTTGCATCCAGGGAACCGCACCGAACTGCACGCGGTGCGTTTCCTCGTGCAAACACACCCACATGCGGAAATCGCGTGGCTTAACTTTCAGCGCTCGTTCGGTCTTGACAATGTTCGGCGCGACAAGGAGCAGCCGCCCGGGTTGGGTGAACGCTTCGTATTGGCCGAGAACTTTTCCAGATGCCCATCCCAAAGCCAGCCCCGCCTGAATCGCACCGGCACGGTCGCCGAGGGGGTCGAGGAAAGATGAGTCCTTCTGGACGAAATCAATGACATGCTGCATGCCGATTGCATTGGACTCAACCCAGCCGGCTCGGTCAACAATGACCGCGGGTAATGCATCTCCGGCATCAAGTTGGGTGAGTTCCTTGACGTGGCGGGCGGCACTTGTGGCGTAACGCTTGAGATCGCGCACAGCTTTACTTGCTTCACCCAGCGGAATATTCGGGCCGGTCGGCATGGTGCGCTCGGCAGCGGAATTTAATAACCCCCAGTGCGGGATGTCAGCGATCGTGATGGTGGTCATGTGGTTACCCACACCCGCACTTGGCCAGTGACGCGGCCATTCGATCCATGGTGGTGCGAGCACTCGCAATTGAAGGAACCTTGTTGCCCATCATGACGAACACCAACAGCCGTCCGCTGCGATCCTTGATGGTTCCCGCCAAACTCGAAACACCCGTCAGTGAGCCGGTCTTGGCGCGCACCACACCCGCACCAGCGCGCGTTCCCCTGGAGTCAAACCGGTCGTCCAGTGTTCCCGTTTCCGCGGCAATGGGTAGACCCGTTGCGATGGATGCCCATTGCGGTTGGTCACCGCGCACCATGTCGGTGAGAACCTGACCGAATACTTCGCTCGAGGCGCGATTGCGGGTGGACAAACCACTGCCGTCAAAAAGCTTCAGGTCGGCTGTGTCAATTCCCTTGGACGCGAGCACCGAAGTCATGGCCCGAGCCCCACCGGCAAATGAACCTTCGCCAGCGACTTTGACTCCAACTAAATGCGCGAGGATCTCTGCGACATCGTTATCTGAATCGAGCAACATGACACCAACAATGTCTGACATGGGCTGAGAGAACACCGATGTCAGCTCGGTTGCGGTAGCGGGGGTTGCCCCCGCACGAATTTTGCTCACCGAAATTCCCTGATTGCGCAGGCGTTGCGCGAACAACTGGGCGGTTTGTTTGGCCGGGTTGCTCACTCGTGCCACCGATCCCGGGTTCACACGAGCACCGCCCACCGCGAGTGCACTGACCGGCGCTGCCACACCCAAACGCGGATAGGTGCTTTTCCACGCCGGTCCTAATGCGGGCCCGGTGAACAGGGAGTCATCGAAAATTAATTGAATTTTTCCTTGCCCGCGACTCTTGAGTGCCTGTGCGGTTTTCTGCGCGAGTGCTTTGAGCGATCCTTCGCCTTTTGCCCGTGGCATGAGTGGGTCCCCCGCTCCGACCAGGTACACCGAGTTGCCTTGCACCTTGACCGGGGTACTCACCCGGTGACTCGGTCCGAATGCGCTGAGCACGGCGGCCGCGGTCAACACCTTGATCACTGACGCCGGAATTCTCTTGACGCTGGACTTATCCGTATATAACGCGCGTTCGGTCACCGGATCAATCACCAGCATGGAGAACGCACCCACCGAGGGTGAGTCGGCGAGCTTTCCGACAGCGCGATCAATTCCGGTGGATGTGGGAATCGGTGCGCTCTGACTCAGTGGGGAATACACCGGTGGCACGGGCCCGGTCGGCGGAGCCGCGAGCGCCACCTGCGGGTTAATCAACAGTGCAAACGCGAGGACACTGGTGAGTGAGCCCACGATTGATCGGCGCGCAAGAAGAGACATCGTCCCTACTCTAAGTCACCTTCGATCGGGGCCACTATTGTTCAGGTCATGGAGCCTCTGGAATTCGACGTCACCATTGAAATCCCAGGGGGCAGTCGCAATAAATACGAAGTCGACCACCACACCGGGCGGATCCGCCTTGATCGCATGCTGTTCACCTCCACCCGCTACCCCCATGACTACGGCTTCATTGAAGACACCCTCGGCCTGGACGGCGACCCCCTCGATGCCCTCGTGCTGGTCCAGGAACCCACCTTCCCCGGCGTGGTCATCAGGTGCCGGGCCGTGGGCATGTTCCGCATGACCGATGAAGCCGGTGGAGACGACAAGGTCCTGTGTGTACCCGCCGGTGACCCACGCCTTGAACACCTGCGCGATATTCACCATGTTTCGGAATTCGATCGACTGGAAATCCAGCACTTCTTTGAGGTGTACAAGGATCTGGAGCCCGGAAAGTCGGTCGAAGGTGCCACCTGGACCGGTCGCACCGAAGCCGAGCAGGAGATCCACGAGTCCTGGGCCCGGGCCAAAAAATAAATCCGTCTTGACACCCGGTCCGCTCTGTACGTACATTGTGCGTACAGATAATGCGCGGACACATATTGTGCGGACATCCTCGGAGAGGTAGGGAAACCAGCGTGAGCACTCTTGCTTCCCATGAATCCGATCCACGGGAGCGCCGGATTAATATTCGGGTTTCTGCCGCCAATTTAGAACTTATTCGCCAGGCAGCACATCTGAGCGACCAAACAGTCACCGACTTTGTGCTCACCAATTCAGCGGTCGCCGCCGAGCGAGTACTCGCCGACCGGCAAGCATTTGCCCTCACCGCCGATTCCTGGGCCGATCTAGATCGCCAACTCAATCGGAATGTGATCTATAAACCACGATTACGCGAACGCCTCGCCGTTGCTAGCCCATTTGTAGATCAGTCACATTTGTAGATCAATCACATTTGTAGATCAATCAATAGACCACTCGATGACGCACAATTTCACGGTACCTCGAGTGCTCGCTGCGACGGATGACACTAGTGCGTTCAACTGCGGCGATCAAGAAATTGACACCTGGTTCCGCGAATTCGCCTATATGAATCAACGGGCGGGCATGACCAAAAACTTCATCAGTTTGGCGGGTGAATCCATTGGCGGATTCTATTCCCTTTCAACAGGTGGTCTTTCCCAAGAAGATGCCTCGGCACGAGTGACAAAGGGTGTTGCACGACATTCGATTCCCGTAATTATCTTGGCGCGAATGGGCGTGGACCTCTCCGGTCAGGGACACGGGCTCGGAACCGCACTACTCACCGATGCCTGCCTACGAGTTGCCAGCATTAGCGAAGATGTGGGTGTTCGAGCCTTCATCATCCATGCAAAGAACCAACAGGTGCGGGATTTCTATCTGTCCTTTGCAGAATTCGAGCCATCCCCAACCGATCCCCGTCACTTGATTCTGCTCATGAAGGATCTTCGGGCAGCGATCCACTAAACCCCGATCCCAAGAGTCACCCTCATAAATCAAACTTTGGGACTTAGGGCCCAATAACTACTGGCTCTTGGCGGGAGAAACACCCTAAAAGTGGGCCTACCGTGGAGATATGAAAAAGCTCCTCGTCCTCGGTGGGGGAACCGCCGGCACCATGTCCGCAAATCGCCTGAGTCACAAACTCAAAGACTGGCAGGTCACCGTCATTGACCGCGATGACAAGCACCGCTATCAACCGGGCTTCCTGTTCATGCCATTCGGCACCTATTCACCCGAGCAGGTGACCAAGTCACGTCGGGAGGCTTTGAACAAAAATGTTGAATTGGTGTACGGCGAAATCGATCGCGTTGTCCCCGAAGAGAGCAAGGTTGTTCTCGCAGACGGCAAGGAATTCGATTATGACTACCTGATTATTGCAACCGGTGTCAGCCCTCGCCCTGATCAGACAGATGGTCTTGCCGAAGGAATCACCAACAACGACGCCGTTCACGAGTTCTATACATTCCACGGCTCGGTTGCACTCGCAGAAAAACTCAAGCGATTCACAGGTGGCAATGTTGTGATCAACATTGTCGAGATGCCGATCAAGTGTCCCGTGGCGCCACTTGAATTCGCATTCCTGGCCGATGACTTCTTCAAGAACCAGGGAATACGCGATTCGGTCAACATGACCTATGTGACACCACTGGGCGCTGCTTTTACCCAACCGATTGCCGCCAAAGCATTTGGTGCGACTCTGGATGAAAAGAAGATCAGCGTTGAACCGGACTACATGCTGATGGAAGTTGATAACGAAACAAATGAAATTGTTTCCTTTGATGAGCGCCGGGTGCCATTTGATCTTTTAGTGTCGATTCCCATCAACATGGGACAGGACTTCCTGGCTCGCTCTGGTTTGGGTAATGAACTCAACCTGGTGCCGGTAGACAAGTTCACCCAACAGTCCACCCAGTACGAGAACATCTTTGCCCTCGGAGACACGAACAACATTCCGGCGTCCAAAGCTGGATCGGTTGCTCACTTCGAAGTTGATGTTTTCGTTGAAAACTTCCAGCAACACATTGCGGGCAAGGAAATGACCCACCGGTTTGACGGACATGCCAACTGCTTTATTGAAACAGGCGGTGGCAAGGCGATGCTGATCGACTTCAACTACAACGTGGAACCACTCCCCGGTAAGTACCCCTATCCGATTGTGGGACCCATGAGTCTGTTGAAGAAAACCCGCATGAACCACGTAGGAAAAATGGCCTTCAAGTGGGTGTACTGGAACATCTTGATGCCAGGGCGCCAAATGCCCGTGTCCGCTCAGATGACCCTCAGCGGCAAAGAAACCGATCTCCTCACCGAAAAACAACTCGCCAAAGTTGCGAACTAACCGAAAGGAAAAATCATGCCAACAACAGTTATTGAAGGCCACGAAGTAGCGGTCGACGACGAAGGCTTCCTCACCGAATACGACCAGTGGGATCCGGAAATTGCCAAGGCGCTCGCCGCCGCAATTGATGTCCCCCTCACCGACGAGCACTGGCAGGTAATCAACTTCTTGCGCGAAGACTTCAAGGTCACCGGCGCCACACCAACGCTGCGTCGCGTGTCCAGTGAAGGTGGCGTTGACACCAGGCGCCTCTTCGCCCTATTCCCCAAGAAGCCGGCCAAGAAGATGTCCTATATCGCAGGTTTGCCCAAGCCTGCCGGCTGCGTCTAAAGAGAGATGACACACATGAGCACAGCAACAACAGAAATGTTGATTCCAAATTTCGGCGACGATAAAGAAACCGGGCGCAAACTCGCCATCATTATTTCCAAGGGTTCACTCGACATGGCCTACCCCGGATTGATTCTGGGGAATGCGGCTCTCGGTGAGGGCGTCGAAGTGGAATTGTTCTTCACCTTCTGGGGCTTTGACATCATTACCAAAAGTCGTATGAATGACCTGAAGTTCTCTCCGGTGGGTAACCCAGCAGCACACATGCCAGCGGCATTGAGCCCACTTCCCGGTGTGACCGCCATGGCGACCCACGCCCTGAAGAAGTCCATGTCGGATTTGGATATTCCACCGGTACCTGAATTCCTTGATCTGGTGAAAGCATCCGGTGCTCGCATCTGGGCATGCCGACTCAGTGCTGACATGAACCACCTCACGGAGTCCGATCTTTATGACGGAGTCGATGGAATCATCAACGCAAGTGATTTCATTGAAATGACAGACGGGGCTCAGTTGCTGTTTATCTAGTGCGTTGATTATTGAGCTTATTGAGATTGCGCTGGGTGATCTCCACCATTGATTTGATCCAATGCATGCATGATGACCTGCGCAATCACGGCAACCGAGTCTTTTGCTCCCCCGGGGGAGCCGGGTGCATTGATCACAATTGATGTGTTGATCTGACCGGCAACCCCGCGGGACAACATGGCGGTGGGAATGCCGTGCGCTGCACCGAATGCCCGGATCGAATCCGCAATGCCCGGGATCTCGCGATCCAGTAACGGCACGGTGTACTCGGGGGTGTTATCCGCCGGGGTCAATCCCGTTCCCCCCGTTGTGATCACGAGGTCGTGTCCGGAATTAACGGCTTGGGTGATTGCCTGGCTGACTCCGGGGCCATCGGGAATTATCACCGTCGGTGAACAGGTGAATCCAAGTTCGCTCAGCGCAGCGGTCATGATTTCACCGGAGGTGTCTTCACGGATGCCGGCAGCCGCGCGGGTGGAAACGGTGATCACCTGGGCCCGGTAGTTAGGCATGTGCTTCCCGGGTCCAGTGACCGGAGCGACCACCTTTTTTCTCGCGCAACTCCACACATTCAATGCGGGCCATGCGATCTCGACCCTTCACCATGTCGATCAAGGCAAGTGCACCCACCGAAGCTGCGGTGAGTGCCTCCATTTCCACCCCGGTTCGGTCAGCGGTCATGACGGTCACCAACATGGCAACACCCTTGTCCGTGATCTCCAGCAGAACATCTACGCCGTGAATCGCAATCGGATGACACAGGGGAATCAGATCACTTGTTTTCTTGGTCGCGGAGATCGCGGCAATGCGAGCAACCGCGAGGGCATCTCCTTTGGGCATGTCACCTGCCCGCAGTAAAGCAATCACTTCGGGTGAAATGGAGACGAATGAATAAGCCGTGGCACTGCGTTCGGTCACAGTTTTCTCAACCACATTGACCATGTGGGCATTGCCCTGATCATTGAGATGCGGGAATGCATTCAAGATAATTCACCTCTCACATCAATCACTTCAACTTGTTGTCCACTGGCAATACTGTCAACTCCCACCGGAATAACAACCAGGGCATCAGCCTGAGCCAGTCCACCAAGAACATGTGACCCCTGCCCCGTTCCCACAAGTTCAACCTGCCCCTGCGCAAGGTAGCGAGCTCGCGCAAACTGCACCTTATTTATTGGTGATCTCAGTTCACCGATGAGCGTTGCTGAGTGCTGCGGGCGCTGTAACTGCTTCAATCCCCGCATCTTACGAATTGCTGGACGAATAAAGGTTTCAAACGAAATATAAGCGCTCACCGGGTTTCCCGGTAGCGTTATGATCGGGATTGCCGGCTGGCCGACACTGCCGAAACCTTGGGGCATTCCGGGTTGCATAGCCACTTTATGAAACTGCGCAGTTCCCAGTTTCAGGAATGCAGACTTAACGGGATCGTAGGCACCCATACTCACGCCACCGGTTGTGATGATGAGATCAGCTCGGTGTACCTGATCCTCAAGGATCCCAATTAAGGTCTCTTCGTCATCTTGCACGGGTGGAAGTCGATAGGCCGCAGCTCCACTGTCATTAGCGATTGCGGTGACGAGGAAACTATTTGAATCCGAAATTAGCCCAAATTTGAGTTCAGTTCCTGGTTCAACAAGTTCGCTGCCCGTCGCAAGTACAGCAACGCGTGGTTTGGGGATCACTGAAATAACCCCGTGGCCAACTGCGGCGATCAACGCGATTTGGCGAGGGCCAATGAACGTGCCTCGTGGGAGAACAAGGTCTCCCGCTTTAACATCCTCTCCTTCGCGCCGGATACAACTTCCCGCTACAACTGACGCCCTGATCACCACGTCCTCGCTACCACCGTCAGTACTCTCAATGGGAATTACGCTGTCTGCACCAGCCGGAACCGGTGCACCGGTCATGATTCGGATGGCCTGACCGCTTCGCAAAGTTTCCACGGACTTGAACCCGGCCGGGATATCGTCAATCACGGGGAGCGTGATCGGTGAACTCTCACCTGCATTCACCAAATCCGAGGCAATTACCGCGTACCCATCCATGGACGAGTTATCAAATGAAGGAAGCGGCCAACGTGCATAAATATCTTGGGCCAGCACACATCCATTCACATCTGAGATTGGCATTTCCATTGGGGGAAGTTCGCTGACACTGTCAAGAACGAGGTCAAGGTACTCCGCAACGCTAAGCATGCGACAACTCTACGCGCTGAGACTCGGCGAAATAAGGGTTTACCTCAGCACATCAAGTTTCTTGGCCTAATGGGCCATCTGCTGGGCAAGCCAAGTGCCAACCTCGCTGCGGGGGTCCCATTCGGCTGGTATCATTGCGTAATTCATAACCACAGGGAGTAGCCCATGTCCATCGAAAGTGAAAAAGCAGCTGAGGTACTTCGTACCGTTTGGCAAGGAACCCCGGGATCCATGACTGAAATGGATGAGGAGTGCACGCCGAACAAAGTATGTCGGAATATGAAAGATGTTTCTTTTGATGGATTCGCCGAAGAAGGTGTGGACATGGCTACCGCATGGAAGAACAAGTTGGCCAGAGAAGGCAAGCTCGGTTCAGCTTCGCTGGGAGACCTCGTTCTGGGCCAAGTGGACTAAATTACATGGCGTTTGAAGAACTGACAGTTCCGCAGCTCACCAGCGATCTGGCGGATCGTGGCTATATCGCCGATCGTGGTTTGGCAACATCACTACTACTGTCACTCAAACTCGGTAAGCCTCTGCTCCTTGAAGGCGAGGTAGGCGTTGGTAAGACGGAACTTGCCCGCACGGTATCCGCGATGCTGGGCCGGGATTTAATTCGACTGCAGTGCTACGAGGGCATCGACATGCACCAAGCCCTCTACGAGTGGGACTACGCGCGTCAAATGCTCTTCGTACGTTCGCTAGCCACAGACAACGCCTCTGACGAACAACTTTTCGGTCCGCGGTTTCTGCTTGAGCGACCGCTACTGAAAGCCGTTCGATCCGGGGATCAATGTGTTCTCTTGATCGATGAAATCGACAGAGCCGACGATGAATTTGAAGCGTTCCTTCTTGAGTTACTGGGTGATTTCCAAGTTACCATCCCCGAGGTAGGAACGATTCGAGCGCAAACCCGGCCGATTGTCATTCTTACCTCAAACCGAACCCGGGAACTCCACGATGCCCTGAAGCGCCGATGCCTCTACACCTGGATTGGGTTCCCCGAAAGCGAACGCGAAATCGCGATTGTCAAATCACGACTCCCAGGGATCGGTCCAGCTCTTGCTGATCAGGTCGTCCATGCAGTCAACCGACTTCGCGCAATGGATCTCGAAAAAATTCCGGGTGTCGCAGAAACTATTGACTGGGCCGAAAGCGTCAGCGCACTAGGTGCAAAAACCCTCACTGCTGAAGTCGCCATTGACACTCTCGGTGCTGTTGTCAAGGATCGCGATGATTTGGAGTTTGCCTCTCGAAGTATTCAGGATGTCATCTCTTAGCGGGTTCGACGAACTTCTCGTAGAGTTCGGTCAAACACTCAGACACGCAGGAATATCGATAGGTTCGGACGACATACTGACTTTCTGCTCAGGAGTTTCCCAACTCGATGTCAGCGACCTGATGGACGTTTACTGGGCTGGCAGGGCCACCATGATCCGGCGTCAAGATCAAGTTCCTGTTTACAACGCAGTCTTCAAGTTATTCTTTCTCGACATCGATGAGGCCAACACTGACGCCCGAAAACTCACCCTAAGGTCATCATCCACCACTGGTGCCACCCTCGAGATTCCCAATACTGAAGAGGGTATTCCCGGTGATATCAGCCCTGATGAAATCAAACTCGGTTACCTAGCGAGCACCTCCGATATTTATCGCTTCAAGGCTTTTTCCGAGTGTTCCGAAGATGAAATTCGCCAGGTACGAAAACTCATCTCCCGGATGCGCGTTACCCCACCTGTGCGCCGAACTCACCGGAGCACTCGCAGTCGTAAAGCCGCCCGACTCGATCTTCGACGCATGGTGCGCGAGAGCATGCGCAAACTTGGCGAGCCCCGCGACCTCGCCTACAAGAAGCGAAAGAACAAGTTACGTCCATTGGTGCTGATCCTTGACGTATCGGGCTCAATGGCCGACTACTCCCGCAACCTCCTGCAGTTCGCTTATTGTGCGCGGCGCGCAAATGCCAAAGTGGATGTGTTTTGCTTTGGCACTCGTCTTACCCGAATCACGCGCTCCCTCGATCGCCGCAACCCTGATGAGGCAATGCGCCTGGCTGGCGAATCGGTATTCGACTGGGACGGTGGTACCCGCATCGGTGACTCGATCAAGTCATTCACCAAAGATGCTCGACGGTCCCGACTAGGCCGTGGCGCGGTTGTTGTCATCTGCTCAGACGGACTTGACCGGGGCGAACCGGCGGCTTTGTCTCAAGCCATGGAAAGTCTTTCTCGAATTGCTTACCGAGTTATCTGGGTTAATCCGCATAAGGGCGATGTCGTGGATTATGTGCCGGCATCACTTGGCATGCTGGTGGCTGAACCTTATATAGACGAGGTGTACTCAGGTCACAATCTTGCTAGCCTTGAGCGACTGGCCAACCGACTCTCGAAAGTGGGGTAAGCGTGAGATTCAGTGTTTCAATCCAAGCCGAGGGTGATCGCGAGGTCACTCTTGAAGAAGTTGTTGAATTGGCCGATGCCGTTGCAGTTTTGAATGGAATCGCCTCGGGCTACGGCACCATGGGTTACGGCGCACAAATAGTTGTGGAAGCTGATAGCTCGAGTGAAGCGGCCGATAAAGCAATACAACAATTCACACAGGCTGTGGGAAAGACTTCGCTGCCTTTATGGCCGATTACCCGAGCGGAAACCCTCGGTGAAGACGAGGACTATGGCGATCTGGATAGTGACCTGCAGTGATACGCCTCGGTAGTTTGGCCGGTTATGCATTCGAAGGTCCACGCACCCTTGCCGGCTGGACTCCCCCAAAAGAGCCAGCTGTTTACGCCATCCTCACCAAGTCAAAGCCGGAGCCCTCACAGGAATTTTCAGTGATCTACGTGGGACACGCCGATGACCTCTCACAAGTTGGGTTTCCATTCAAACACCGACGAACAGCTGCTTGGTTGGAGCGGGCAGGTAGCAAATTCAACCTGCATGTGTGCTGGCTGAATGCCCCCGGGAGCAACCGCTCGCATCGAGAACAGATAACGCGCGATCTGGCGTCGGTGTACAACCCAAGTTGTAACGAAGAAAAATTCGACAAAGCTTGGAAAGCCGAATGGATTGGAACCTACGACGCCCCCGTTACCGATCCACTCACGACCGGTCGTAAACCGAATTAATCTGTCTCGAGCTAATCTATGTCGACACCCATGGCCTCGATCATGCGCGTGCGCCTGACTCCCATTGCTGGTCGATTGACACCATCTGCTTCATGGTCTGCATGAACGAAGGTTGCTCCATTGACTATCCCCTCGCCCATGCCGTACAACAAAGGAAGCGCACCAGCAACAACACGACCAGTGGTGTTTATGGATGTCAGACCTGGTTCAATTAACGCCGCATCATTTTTAATCGCCCACACTAATTCGGCCGATTCTTCGAGATTAGCAGCGACTTTCTTCAATTGCGATCCAACAATGAACAGGTAGATCGCTAACCCTGCAATAAGCAAAGCGACGTCAATGACTGACCACCACTGCAATGAACTCATGAGCGCACCTTGTCCAGTACTCGTCCGAGGAATAAATGATGTTCAAGACCCTCCGCCAAAACTGCTTCCACGCCACCTGCGGTTACGCCAATGAGCGCGGTATCAGCGGTGTTGTTCTTGGCCGCCTGTAGCGTCGCCTTTATTTTTACCACCCTTGTGTGAATGCGATGCACGAATATCACAAGAAGCGTGAGTAGTGCGGCTACCGCCACGACAACCACGATTCCTAAGACATTTGCGATCATCCATAACTGTTCGGTTTGGGCATCCATGTCATCCTCCTAACCTGGTACGGCCGCGCTTGAGCCCAGCGATGACTGCCAATGCAGATGTAATTGTTTCGTTGAGGCCCGCAAGTCCAGCGGTATTTGTCTCAGCCTGCTCCAAACCCTCGAGGATGTTGCCAGCTTGGGTGCCAATTCTCCATGCAATTACCAGAATCGGAATAACGAGTGCAACCACAACGAGAACCACAACCAGCCCAATGATGTAGCCGATTAGCCAGCCTTCATGTCCAGAGAAATCCATGAACCCTCCTTAGATCGAATTGGCAAAGTCGCGGACAGGGGCCAAACTCGCATTAACCGATGCGACTACCGGAACAACGGTCGACGTCTGGGCGGCAATAACCTGAACTCCACCGTCGAGCGTGTCCAAGGTCTTCTCGGTCGCGGCAAGATGTCCAATGGCGCGAGAAAGACCGAGGGCGGCGGCACCGATAATCAGTGCTCCGAGAATGAGCGTAATAACTGCATCAATTGGCATAACTTCTCCTATCCCAGCAACTTAGAAACCGGACCGGCATAGCGCACCGCACCGTTGGCCACTTCTTTTATGACAACATCTGTCGTTGCAAGTAACTCTGGCGTGTTGTGTAACGCACCAATGAGTGCCACGCCACCATCGAGGGTGTCTTGCGCCGCAGCACGGATTTGCTCAAGCGCCGCGAGTAGCCGGTTAAGCAGCATAACCAGCAGTGGCACCACCACAATGAGGAGAATTAGATTTCCCCACATCCATAGACTCATTTAATTACCTCCGGACTAACGGCTAGGTGCCGATTGATAGGGCAGGAAGAACCGGGCAAATACTCTTTTCACAGCCATGGAAAAAGCACTGAAACCAATTGCGAGACCACTGGCCGCCTTGGGCCCCCCAACTGACATTGGGTCGCGACCTTCGGCGATCGCGGTCATCCGCATTTTCATGGATCCCGCGGTTTGGGTCACTAGAACCCCGGTGAAGTCTTTAACCAATCCGCGACCGTACTGAGCCGCGGCGCCTGAAATGGCAAGGTCCATGCTCATGTTTACCCGTGTCTGGCCACCAAGTGGAACGAGAGAGATGTCTAGCATTGCACTAGCTGACCCGCGACCCTTTTTGTCCGCGCCGGAAGCATCGAGCACGATCACCTTTCGAGCGTCGTCGCGGCTCTTAATTTTGACCACTCCCGTGAACTCCAACTTCACCGGACCAGCCGAGATTGTGACATCTCCACGGTATTCGTCGTCACTCACCTTTTCGGTGAGGTCCGCACCGGGAATGCACGCTGCAACCAGGGGAATGTCATCGAAGAAATTCCACACTTGTTCGACCGGCTGATCCATGTCGAAGGTTTGGGTAATTAACATGGAACCTCCCGCTTGATGAATTTTTCTGGATCTTTTTCAAACGCCACCCGACACCCAGGGGCGCAGAAGTAGTAGGTGACTCCGTGATATTCGAAGGGCCTGTTTTCGGGGACTGAGGCAACCGTCATATTGCACACCAGGTCGATTACCTCTTCAGGTTCCACCTTGGTTGACTGATTCACCAGCACCGGTCGTAATTCTCCCGCCGCACGCCTTTGGACTAATTCGCCAAGGATTGCCACAGCTATTTCCCGATGCGTGGTATGCCCAAGATCCAGCCCTACCGGGACGTGAACGGATGACAATTTTTCCGAAGAGACACCACGATCAAGCAGGTAGCCCTTAACAGCTTCCCCACGCTTGGCCGAGGCCACCAGCCCGATAAATGCAGGACTTCCGGCCAGAGCGGTCTCCAAAACTTCTTCATCGCCATGCCCCTGCGTAGCCACAATCACGATGCTGCCCGAGTGCACCATGTCGGCGGTGAATGCCGACCCATCAATTAACTCGCCCCGCCAGCCCACACCCCGAACTAGTTCCAACAGGGTCACGGCCATGGGTGAGCGGCCAACAATCACCACTTCGGGTGCGACGAGAACCGGCTCAATATAGAGCTGCAGTGCCCCTTCGCTTTGGCACGACATGGGAATCGTCAGAACCCCATCCGGGATGTGCATGTCGGCGAAATCATCATCTTGACCGAGCCAGATCAAAGAGGGTTCACCCGCAGCCAGGACTCTTTTCGCTTCTCGGATCACAACCGGCTCAGCACATGCGCCACCAATCCAGCCGTGCAGTTGCCCATCAGAGGTGATTACCGCTTTTGAACCATGCTGGCCCGACGATGGTGGCTTACGCCAAACGACTGTGGCAAGCGCATAAGACTGTCCGGTGCGAGCAAGTTGAACCGCAAACTCCATGATGTCCATACTGCTGTTAGTTTCATTCATATTAATCGCTCAGCACCGGTGGCATTCCCGAGATATTTTTTCCCGTTTGCAGTGCTTCATAGACGCGATTAGGCATGAGTGGCATGTCAACATTGCGAACACCTGTGTGCTCAATGGCATTCATCACCGCGTTCACAAACGCGGCGGGCCCAGCCACCGTCGCGCATTCACCGACACCTTTGGCCCCGATCGGATGGTGGGGGCACGGAGTAACCACCTCATGCAGCTCGAAACCGGGGGTCTCCCACGAGGTGGGAATGAGATAGTCCATGTAGTTGGCTCCAATGCAGTTACCTTCTTCATCAAAGGTGATGTACTGCATATTCGCCATTGCGTACGCTTCGGTCAGTCCGCCCATTACCTGTCCTTCGACAATCATTGGGTTAATGCGCACACCGCAGTCGTCCACGGCAACGAAATTCAGGACATCCCATACGCCAGTTTGTGCATCGACTTCTACTTTGCAGAAATAGGCTGCGAACGGCCAGGTCAAGTTGGGGGGATCGTAATAAGACGTATTCTCTAATCCTGGTTCCAGTCCGTCTGGGACGTTGCTATACGCAGCGAGTGCGCAATCTTGAATGGTCACGCCGCGTTCTTGATTACCACGGATATAAAACCGCCCTAACTCCCACTCAATGTCTTCTTCAGAAACTTCAAGAAGATGGGCTGCGATTTTGCGTGCCTTCGCCCGAATTTTGCGAGAAGCCATGGCGACGGCTGCACCAGCAACGGGTGTTGATCGGGACGCATAGGTTCCCATTCCGAAGGGAGCCGTGTCAGTATCGCCCTCTTCTACCACAATGTCATCGGCAGGAATTCCGAGTTCGTGAGCCACGATTTGCGCCCACGTGGTCTCGTGACCTTGACCTTGAGTCTTCGCACCCGTTCGCAGGATTGCCTTACCTGTCATGTGTACGCGCAACTCAGCTGAGTCGAACATCTTGATACCGATGATGTCGTACTCCCGACTATTTCCGGCACCGAGTGGCTCGGTCATGGTGGAAATTCCGATACCCAGTAACTTTCCGCGCTTGCGAGCTTCTTCTTGCTCCTGCTTGAAGGTGCTGTACCCGATTGCCTCCAAGCCAACGTCAAGGCATTTCCCGTATTGACCGGAATCGGTGAGGAAGCCAAAAGCGGTGCGATAAGGGAACATGTCGTCGCTGACCAAGTTCACTCGACGGAACTCTGCTTGATCCATGCCCAAGTCATTCGCGGCCGCATGCACCATGCGCTCCTGGAAGAACATAGCTTCGGTGACCCGGAATGAACACCGATATGCCACACCTCCCGGCGCCTTGTTCGTGTAATAACCCTCACTGACAAGGTGGGCTGCGGGTATGTCGTAGCACGCAAATGCTGAGTGCATCAGACCAATTTTGAACTTGGTAGGTTGAGCATCCGCGAAGAATGCACCGTGATCAGAGATCGTGTGCATGCGCATTCCCAGGATTTTTCCGTCTTTTCGGAGGGCCAACTCTCCCTCAAGGTAAACATCCCTACCAAAACCGGTAGAAATCAAGTTACTTGACTTGTCTTCAACCCACTTGACGGGGCATTCGGTCAGAATTGATGCAAGAATCGAAATCACGTATCCCGGATAAATGGGAACCTTGTTTCCGAAGCCGCCACCAAGATCGGGGGAAATAATCCGAATCATGTGCTCGGGCAACTCAGCAACCATGGCTACGGCAGCACGAACAATGTGAGGTGCCTGCGAGGTCATGTAGACGGTTAATTTCCCGCTGGATCGATCATAATCAGCGATTGAACCGCAGGTTTCCAATGGCGACGGATGCGAGCGCGGATAGTGCAGATCCATCTTTGACACGACGTCCGCCTCAGCGAATGCCCGGTCGGTTGCTTCCTTATCGCCTATCTCCCAGTCGAAAATCTTATTTGACGTTTGGTTTTCTTTGTCGTCGCGGATCAGGGGTGCATCGGGGCTCTGAGCCTGAATCGGATTAACAATCACCGGTAATTGTTCGTACTCAACCACGATCTTGTCGAGTGCATCTCTGGCGATATACGGGTTGTCTGCTACAACCGCCGCAACCTCTTGCCCCTGAAAACGAACCTTGTCTGTTGCGAGCACTGCTTGAGTGTCATAAGAAAGGGTTGGCATCCAGGCCAGGTTTCGTGCAGCCATGGTCTCTCCGGTCATGACCAGTCGAACTCCAGGAACCTCCCAAGCCGCACTGGTATCAATGGATTTAATGCGGGCGTGGGCAACAGGGCTACGCAGGATTTCCACGTGCAACATGCCGGGCAACACAATGTCGTCGACATAACGGCCCTTGCCACGAATAAAACGGTTGTCTTCTACCCGGCGGCGGCTCGCACCCATTCCACCAATTTTGAGTTCGTCAAGCGGTGCCATCATGCCTCCTGATTTTGTTCGCGCATTTTCTTTGCAGCCCAAAGGACTGACTTAACGATGTTTTGGTATCCGGTGCAGCGGCAGAGGTTGCCAGACAATGCCCAACGAACTTCGTCTTCGGTTGGATCGGGATTTCGCTCAAGAAGCGCCTTGGCTGAGATCATCATGCCGGGCGTGCAAAATCCACATTGGAGACCGTGCTCCTCTTTGAAACCTTCTTGAATGGGGTGCAATTCGCTAGCCGTTGCAAGACCTTCCACCGTTTCTACTTCTCGGCCATTTGCCTGAACAGCCAAGACGGTGCAGCTCTTCACGGGACGGCCATCCATTAAAACGGTGCACGCGCCGCAACCGGACGTGTCGCAACCACTGTGCGTTCCGGTGAGTTGCAATGCTTGGCGCAACAGGTGCGCGAGAAGTAGCCGTGGCTCCACATCGACGGTTCGGTCAGTTCCGTTTACATTAACCGTGATCCGGCGAACTTCCACTCCTGCAGCAGGAGCTGCCTGTACTTCGTCATAGAGGCTTGTCATGTTCAGGCTGCTTTCTGCTCGCTGTTGGCAATGTTGGACAGTATTCGAGTGACAAATGTTTCCACGATGTGGCGTTTATAAGAGGATGATCCTCGGTGATCGGTGCGTGGCTCCGCGGCCGCAGCAACTGCTTCGGCTGTCTGTTTAATGCTCTCTTCATTCAGAGACTTACCCACCAGTACCGAGATTGCGTCATTTGCATCGATGGTCCGACCTCCAACTCCAGCAAGGGCACATCCGGCTCGCGTCACGACGTCACCGTCAACGTCCAGGGCTACGGCAACCGAAGCCGTGGCGAAGTCACCAACGCGACGCTCCAACTTGAGGTAACCCCCGAGAGCTTTACCTTGTGCCGGTGGAACGGTCGCTTCTACCGCGATCTCATTGAATGCGAGCGCATTGACGAACGGTCCAAGGACAAAGTCACTTGCTGCGATCTCCCGGCGACCATTTGGTCCCTGTGCAATGATTTTTCCACCAAGGGCAATCATGGTTGCGGACCAATCGCCCTGTGGGTCAGCGTGGCACAGTGAACCAACAAAAGTTCCCCGGGTACGCACGATTGGATCCGCAACAAGGGACGCTGCCTGCGCCAAGGTCGGGAAGTTGCCGAGAATTGTGCTGAATTCCAGATCCTCGTGTCGGCAAAGAGCACCAATGCGCAAAGTGCCGTCGGCATCAATACGGTGGTATTCCAAGCCGGGAATCCCATTGATGTCGACTACGCGCGCGGGAGAGGCGAAACGAAGTTTGAGCATGGGGATCAGGCTTTGGCCTCCGGCCAACACTTTTGCCTCTCCACCATTTTGGTCAAGGATCGCAATAGCTTCTTCGACAGAAGTTGGTGCGTCGTAGGAAAATCGTGACGGGTACATTTGCTCCTCTTCTGCTTTAGTGACCGGTGTCGGGAATGGCTGTTGGCATGGAATCTGCATCGGGATCGGGGCGTGGCTCTTGGTGCGGCGGCCATGGGCCTTGAACAGGCTGGCCCGCAACTTTCAAAAATTCAACGAACTGTGGAAAAGCCCACACCGTTGGGCTCTCGCCAGTTTTCGGGGAGTTTTCAATGAGAGCAAACATGCGCGGGTTTCCGCGCTCCTGCCCTGAGGATTCAACCGGCATATTTAGCCCCTTCAGTTGACTTGGTTCCTTGGAAATCTGGCCTCATCTAAATTATTACAAGAGTAGGCCGCGAATAACGGATCCGCAGTAAAAATCCAAAATACTTTATTGCCGATGAACCGCAATGGCTTCGGCCACAATCGCAACCGCGATTTCTTCGGGCGTGGCAGCCTTGATATCGAGGCCTGCCGGTCCATGAACTCTGGACAGATCAGTAATGTCACGATACGCCAGCCAATCGGCCCGGGAGTTCTGCATTGCCACCGAGCCCAGTGCACCGATATACCCCGCCTCACTTGCCAACGCGGCCATCAGGCAGCCCGATGAAACTTCGACATCGTGACCCATCACTACCACGGAATCCACTCGAGACAGGGTGGCGGCCAACCCGGCCACTGCGTCGGGGCGCGGCTCGATAGCAACCTTCCACTTCATTAATCCCGCCTGCGCGGCCAGCGCGTCTGCGATAGGGCCGCTACCGGCAATTATCAATCGGGGGACTGGTGCGAAGACGGTTGTAATCGAGTCAGTTTCGACGGTCACCAATGGCCGCGCATCCGCGCCGGCGGCCTCAATATGGATGGCCGTGACCATGTCGTCCGACATTGTTGCCACCACAACTAATGGGCTGTGATTGAGTAAGAGTGACCACGTCTGGGATGGAAACTGTTCCGCTGGGACTACGAGGAACTTGACCGGGGTCCCTGTAGGAATTTCACAGATGGGGCTTTCCAGCTCGCTCACCACATGGTGCACCAAACGACCTGTGGACAGGTGTCGGCCTGCCGCGTCGGTCAGCAAACCGTCAAAGGCCCCAAAGGATAATCGGCCAATCCTTCCTCCACCCGGGGTTAAGGCGAGTGCCTGATCAGACGCAGTCGGCACCAGCATCCAGGCGACATCGGCTCGTGTGCCCGACCGGACACATGCCGCGACACTCAAAGCGATGTCATACAAAAGCATCACCTTTTCCTGAATTTGTATCCATACCAACCTTTACCGGATAACGAGATGATAGCCAAGCAGCAGTGCAATATAGGTTCTTTGAACAATTCGATAGCAAAGAATTAGACTTGGGTTACCATGCGAGAAGTAATCACTGAACTATTAGCCTCATATCAATCCGGTGGCGCTGCGATAGCGACCGTTGTCCAGACTTGGCGCTCCGCCCCAAGACCGGCTGGAGCATCAATGTTGGTTACTCCCGAGGGTGAAGCCGTTGGCAGTGTCAGTGGCGGGTGTGTGGAAGGTGCTCTATTTGAAGTCTGCACCGAAGTAATCGCAGATGGCATTCCCCGATTTGAACATTACGGGGTCAGTGACGATGATGCATTTGCGGTAGGACTGACCTGTGGCGGAATCCTAGAAGTCTTTATTGAGCCAGTAAATCAAGATACTTGGCCAGAGTTGCCTGAGGTAGCCGCTCGGATTGACCGAGGGGATCCTGTCTGCGTCGCAACGATCATCAAGGGTCCCCATTTTGTTGGCCGCCATTTAGTTATTTATCCTGATTCAACATTAGGTTCACTGGGGACGGATCGCCTCGATGACACGGTTCGAGACGATGCCCTCGGCATGTTGGCCGCCGGGCTCACGGGAACAATTGAATATGGGCCCGAGGGTGAACGCCTCGGTGAAGGATTAACCGTATTCGTGGCGAGCTTTGCCCCACCGGCGCAAATGTTTGTTTTTGGTGCCATCGATTTTTCAGCAGCACTGGTTCGGGTTGCCAAACTCCTCGGTTATGCCGTGACCGTGTGCGATGCCCGTCCTATTTTTGCGACGGCCAAGCGTTTTCCTGAAGCCGATCAGGTTGTAGTTGATTGGCCACACCGTTGGCTTGAGCAGCAGGAAGTTGATGAACGAACGGTGATAGCCGTTCTTACCCATGATCCAAAGTTTGACGTCCCCGCTCTCAAGGTCGCGCTGGGCACCAAGGCTGGCTATATAGGCGCAATGGGTTCACGGCGTACGCACGACGATCGAATCACCCGGTTACGTGAAGCTGGCGTTCCCGATTCTGAAATTGCGCGCATACATTCACCAATCGGTCTTGATATTGGCGCTCGTACCCCTGAAGAAACCGCAATCAGTATCTGCGCCGAGATTGTTCAGCACCGCTGGGGCGGCGGCGGTCAACCTCTCGCGCAGACCACGGGTCCGATTCACCAAGGTGCCCCGCGTTGAGTATCACAGTCAATTTATATGCAGCCGCGCGTCATGCAGCAAAGCACAATTCCATTGTCGTGGAAGCTGCATCACTTGCGGAACTCAAAGCTGAGTTGATTCAAAAAATTCCCAGCTTGGCATCGGTAATCCCGCAATGTTCCTTTATTGTCGATGGCCATTCATTTGGAAAGTCGGGCGACTGCGATGTTCATTCGGGTCAACAAATCGATGTTATGCCGCCATTTTCCGGAGGATGAAATCATCCGCCGATTGCACTCATGGGGCGGTCCGGCTTGATAAAGTTGGGGTCATTTATTCCGTGACCCGGTAATTTGGATTTGACAACCGACTCAATAATTGCCTGCACTCCTGTATGGATATCAGACTGTGGAAGGCCCGATCGCAATACCGCACGCACATCGGTTTCGTCACGGGCGAAGAGGCAGTTTCGAAACTGGCCGTCGGCAGTTAACCGCAATCGATCGCACGCTGCACAGAACGGCCGGGTGACGCTCGCGATAATCCCCACTGTTTCCGGGCCCCCGTTAACGTAAAACTCTTCGGCTGGCGCAGACCCTCGACTTGGAACTGGGGTCAATTCAAATTCACGTTCAAGTTCACTCTGGATTTCATCTGCCGTGACCATGACTGGACGAGCCCACAGGTCACCAGCATCCAGCGGCATTTGCTCAATGAAACGAAGGTTCCAGTCGTTTGCCAATGCATGTCGCAGGAGAGGGATTGCTTCATCGTCATTCACTCCCTTGAGCAGGACCGCATTAACTTTGAGCGGCGTAAGCCCGGCCGCCTTGGCCGCCTCGATTCCTTCAATGACGTCATGGAATCGATCACGGTGAGTCATCTCCTTGAATCGAACAGGGTCAAGGGTGTCCAGTGACACATTGACGCGCGCGAGCCCAGCATCTTTGAGTTCCTGAGCAACCTCCGCCAACCGCAATGCATTTGTTGTCAGGGAAATTCGCGGCGGTTTGGGTAATTCATTTATTCGACGAACAACATCGACGATGTCCCGACGCAGGAGCGGTTCACCACCGGTCAGTCGAACCTGGGTGATACCAGCATCAACACAAAGGCCAATTACAGTGACAAGCTCATCGGTTGTAAGGAGTTTCTCGTTGGCGATCCAGTCCGAGAAATCTGCAGGCATGCAGTAGGTGCAGCGAAGTGAGCAACGGTCGGTGAGTGACACGCGCAAATCACGATGCACACGACCATAGGTGTCAACGAGCGGTTGAGTCCCACTCACGCGCAATTCACCCACTCGTCAGTCCCATCGGCAAAAAACTGATGCTTCCACACGGGAAGTTTCTCTTTAATGAGGTCAACTAAAGCACCCGCCGCCATGAATGCCTCACTGCGGTGTGAACTAGCCACAACCACAACCAATGCAGCCTGTCCAATGGGGATCTCCCCCACCCTATGGACTGCGGCTATTGCAGTCACGCTGGAGTCTGCCGCAAAGTCACTGACCGCGGCCTCCAAGACCTTCTGTGCGGATGGGTGAGCTTCGTAGGTCAAAGAAACTACTGACCGCCCGTGGTCGTGGTCTCGGACATCTCCGCTGAATAAGACAACCGCCCCAGTGGTTGAATCACTTACCAACGCTTTTATCGCCTGAGCGTCAATCTCCGACTCGGTCACTTCGGCATGGTGAACGACAGCTGGCATAGTCCGCTCATTATGGTGGAGCATGGTCGATTTAGCCAATACAGCCGGTCTCATTCTTGCCGCAGGCAGTGGCCAAAGATTCGGTGGACCTAAAGCACCATTCGTATTCGAAGGCGAACGTCTCGTTGATCGTTCGGTGTCCTTATTGCGCGAATCCGGGCTCGATCCAGTAATTGTTGTGCTCGGCGCGTGGGTCGGTGACGTCAACGATGCCGATACCGTGATCAACGCAAAATTCGACAGCGGTCTGAGTAGTTCACTCTCCGTGGGCCTTGATTACATACAGATTCATTACCCTGATGTTTCCGCGGCGATCATCACTTTGGTTGATTTACCGAACCTACAATCATCGACTCTCAGATTATTGGCTGAATCAGATAGTGAACTCGCACAGGCGCACTATCGCGGCGAACCCGGACACCCGGTGAAAATTGCCGCACGCTACTGGAATGACCTACTCACAAGTATTAGTGGGGACAGTGGGGCAAAAGCCTTCCTGCGCAACAACAATGCGCGCGCCATTGACATTGACGATCCAGGAATAGTGAAAGACTTGGATCGGATTCCGCAATAGTTAGATCAACTACCGCTTGACCACATTTCGCTTACCGGCAGCACCCATATACACGGTTAAGAGTTGAACGGATTCTTCACCCTTGTTGACTCCGTTGTAATTGGTTTTCACAGCCTGCATGAATGAACTACCGGCCGGAAACTCTTTGGTGACCCCGGCTTCATATTCCACGGTGTAGGTACCCGACATCACGTACACGAGGACTGGAATCCGGTGCAGTTGCCATCCGGTTTCTTGCCCGGGCTCCAAGGTGGTGATTGCGCTGGAGATTTCTGCCGCACCTTTTTTGGGGTAGACCACCACTTGATCCAAGACGGTGATTTCTTGGTCGATTAACAGGTCCTGGGTTCCCACCACCGACTCTGTTGTTGTCGTTTCCGTTTCTCCCTGGGCTCCGTCCTCCCCCGAACCACCACAACCGCTGAGTAGGGTTACCCCCACGAGCATCACCGAGGCAATGGACGCGATTTTTGAGTTCCGCATTCGGCCAACGTAACAGATTGGTAACGAGCGCGCAGGAAGGCTGAGGAATACATGCAGATTTTCCCCGGATTTCTGCACCCGAGCCGGGGGGTCCCACTCACCCGGTGGCGATCTGAGCGGCGCTGGACCTCAAAACCATCCACCCTGTTTGTTCTGATTTTGGGCCTGTGGCTATTTGGCACCGGCGAAGCGCTCTTGGTGATCGCGGATCTGGGCGTGGGGCCCTGGACCGTTCTCGCCCAAGGAGTCTCCACCCGGACACCATTAGATATTGGCGCCGCCACCTTCCTGATTAGTGTGTTGGTTCTGCTGGCCTGGATACCACTGAAAGAACGGATTGGTCTTGGCACAATTGCGAACGCAATCGTGATCGCAACCGCCCTGCAGGTCATGAGCTCGGTGATCCCGCATCCGGAGAACCCGGTGATTCGAATCGGTGCAGTTGTTGGGGGGATTGCATTGGTGGGAATCGGCAGCGGGTTGTATCTCACCACCAATCTCGGACCGGGCCCCCGAGACGGCATGATGACCGGGATTCACCAACGAACCGGGTGGCCGGTTGCGAGGGTGCGATTGGGTATTGAAGTCACCGTTTTGGTAATTGGTTGGTTCCTCGGTGGAACGGTCGGGCTGGGAACCGTTCTGTTCGCGATCCTTATTGGACCATTTGTCGGTTATGGACTGAAAATCGTTGGAAAACTCGCTGGGGCAAAAGAGGTTATTCTCAGTACCGATGAACCGGAATTGGACGCATAGGCTCATGCCATGACGGGCTCAGAACGTGCGGTTGTTGTCACCTTTGATCAACTGTCGCTGACACACGGTGCACTTGCAACAGCCGATCCCGCAAGCGATCACGTATTGTTCGTGCAGACCCAGTCCATGTTTGAATCACGTGCTTGGCATGCACAACGAGTCTTCTTTCTCCTTTCCACGGCAGCTCACTTCGCAGAGGAGCTTCGCGGTCGCGGATTCACCGTCACCTATATTCGGGCGGCAACTTTCACTGAGGGTGTGACCGAGTTTCGTGCGGCGAATCCAGATACTCCGATTCGAAGCACCTCACCCACCTCCCATGCCATGTATACACTCATGACCCAATTGGGAATTGAGCTCACACCCAATGATCTTTTTCTCACCTCACCAGATCAATTCACCCAATGGGCCAAGGGTTACAAGTCACTCACCATGGAGTACTTCTACCGGTGGCAACGCAAAAGACTTAATATTTTGATGGATGGCGATTCACCCGTTGGCGACCAGTGGAATTTCGATGCGGATAACCGGTTGCCGCCACCGCGCCCCAAAAAAGGTCAGCCACCACACGAGTGGCCCACACCACCACACTTTGAGTGGGATGCAATTGATTCTGAGGTATTGCTTCAACTACCCGAATTTCACACCTGGGGTGCGGCACCCGATGGCACCTGGGCAACCACCCGCAATGGCGCATTAACTGCACTTGACCACTTTGTCACCCATTCACTTGCTGACTTCGGTCCCTATGAAGATGCCATGCCCACCGACACCTGGACGGTGAATCATTCGCTACTGAGTCCCTATTTGAATGTGGGGTTGCTGCACCCGGAAGAAGTTGTTCACGCGGCTCTCACGCGTTACGAACAAGGTGGCATTCCGCTGTCATCCATTGAAGGCTTTGTACGTCAAGTAATTGGCTGGCGGGAATACATCAACGGTGTGTATTGGCTTTTTGATTCGGAGTACCGCAACAACAACCAGCTCCATGCGAATCGGAAGCTCCTCCCGCTTTTTACCGATTCAAGTCGGACACACATGAACTGCATGCGAGAAGTTGTTGCCGATGTAGAAAAGAGATCCTGGACTCACCACATTCCCCGCCTCATGCTCCTGGCCAACCTCGCCCTCCTCACCGATGTTGAACCCGAACAGATGCTTGAGTGGATGCGCACCTCTTTTATCGATGCAGCCGATTGGGTCATGGTGCCAAATGTCATTGGCATGGGAATGCATGCCGACGGTGGCCGCATGATGACAAAGCCCTATGCCGCTGGTGGCGCGTATATCTCCCGCATGAGCAACTACTGCGGACCATGCGCATACGACCCGAAGAAGCGGACCGGAGCGGATGCCTGTCCCTTTACCACCCTGTATTGGGATTTCCTTGATCGCCACCGCGATCAATTCGCCGGCAACCACCGCATGGGCCAACAGATTCGCGGTCTGGACCGCCTCACCGACCTTCCCGAAGTTCGAGCCAGGGCGCAAGACGTCCTCACCGGCCTTGACAATGGCATGATGTAACCATGGTGGAGCCGGTCCCTCAAGACGTGCGTGAGTTACGCAGACTCAAATTTTCATCGGTCCTTCAATTGATTGCGGCGGTCTTCTTCTTTGTCGCAGGGGTAATCGGAGGGGTGTCCAGTGGTTGGGGATTCGTTCCATTTCTGCTTTTTGCACTGGGTCTAGCGAATATCGCACTGTTTACGGTGACGCGCAAAGCAATTGCTTCACGAACCAAAAGCTAATAACCCGGCAGCGCCCAGGGCAAGTACCACTCCCACGCCTTGGATCGCATTCATGCGCTCGTTAATCACAACCCGGGCGAGGACAACCGTGGCCGCCGGATACAAGGAACCCAACACCGCCACGACGGAGAGCAGCCCTCGCTGGCTGGCCAACTGAAATAGACCATTCGCAAACGCGTCGAGGATGCCTGCCGAAGCCGCGAGTAACCACGGAAACGCTGTCCTATTGAAGGAGCGAACAACAAAAACAACAAACGCGATCATAATGACGGTGGAAACCCAGCGACCAAGGGTCGCCACCCACACACCGGAATCCTTGGGAGCCAAACCGAGTGCAGTGAGGTACATACCAATGGCAACACCCGATGCGATCGCCAGCACGATTGCAATCGGTGGTGTTTTGCCATGGTGTTGCGACTCCCTGCTCACCAAAATAACCGCCACCACCGCGAATGCCATGCCTAGATAGGCCCACGCGGTAGGTTGCTCACCGCGAAAAACACCGACTACAACCGGGATGGCACCACTCATGACGGCGGTGATGGGGGAAACAATTCCCATCTGCCCTCGCACCAAGGCGGCATACAGCAATGCGATTGCAATGGAACCGATCACGCCCGTCACAAGCGCATAGCCAATTAACTCGGTGGATAACTCCCCAGGAATAATCGTGAGCGCGAAAATCGTGATGACAACGGCACCCGCTGGATAGGAAACAGCGAGGACCTGAGCGGTTCCGGCCCGCCGAGCCGCTAAACCACCAACAAAATCGGCGACACCCCACGAGAGACTAGAAATAAGTGCAAGCAGCGCGGCCACTTGTACCTACCTCTCCCGGGAATATCAGTCGTGCGGGAGTCGAGGCTACGGCACGGTGGCTACCTGATTCGGATCGGCTTGGCCAAGGTGGCGACCGGATAGGTGGTCGTTTGATCTGAACGTGGCGTGTAGACGGCTTTCAAGGTGTAAAGCCCAGCGGGGAATGTCCGCGGAATCCGCTTAATCTTCTTTGCGGCTCCCGCAGGGTTGATCCACTTCCCCTTGGCAATGACAAGAACCTCAAGGCCTGCCGAATTCACCAGGACCATGCGGACTTTGCCCTTGACCGCGGTGTTGCTCACAACCACTCGGAATAACTTGCTCTTGCCCCGCTTAGGCGCCTTGGCGCCTTTGAGTGTCGCCGTGACCCCAGGTATCAACTGAACGGTTTGCCCACCCACGACCGGTGTCGGTGGCAACTTCGGTGGAAGACCATCGATGGATAGACGGGCGCTCGTGTCCGCGGATACAGATGTTCCGTTGAGGTTGGTCGCTTTGACCGAGATGCGAATGTATTTGCTTGCATCCGATTCGGTGACGACATAGGTGGCGGCGGTGGCGCCAGATATTGGTTGGCAGGAGGCATTCGTATTCTCCGCGCAACGCTCCCATTGATAGACGTACGTCGTGGGCGCATATCGCCAACTACCGGAGCTCGCCGTAATGGTTGACCCGGTTGCCGTGCTGGTTGCCGTCAATGTCGGATCAACATTCGGTACAGGCACAACCCCGCTCAGCAAACGATTGAAGTTGTTAGCGGTTTTACCGGTAAACCAAATATTGCCATCTATTCCCGAGACAATTCCAAACGGACTTGTATTTGCCGCAGGCAAAATAAATTCCGTGGCCACTCCCGAAGTTGTGATTCGACTGAGTCGATTAGCACCCGGTTGAGTTACCCAGAGATCCCCTCCAGCACCCAATGTGATCTGTTGCGGTTGTGATCCAGCGGTGGGGAGGGAGAACTCCGCGAGTAGACCTCGCACCGTCATGCGACCAACTCGATTTGAATCACGTTCGGTGAACCACAGGTTGTTATCGGTTCCCACGGTTATGTCCGTTGGCGCCGAATTGGAATTGGGCAGCGAATAGGGGGTGACCACACCAGAGGTTGTCATGCGCGCAATGGCATTTCCTGTTTGGAGGGTGATCCACAGTGCACCATCTGGTCCGGTGACCAGTGCCGTGGGTCCGCTGTCCGCGGGCAGGGGGAATTCAGTGATAGCTCCGGTGTTTGTGATTCTGCCAATTTTGTTAGTAGCAAACTGGGTGAACCACATGGCACCGTCTGGTCCGGTGGTGATTCCCATGGGTGCCGAGTTAGCCGTGGGAATATCAAATGACTGATACTGATTATTTTCCACATTGAAAACGCCTATTCGATTGCCCAGTCTTTCGGTCAGCCACATGCGGGAATCTGATCCCAGCGCAAATGCATGGGCTCCAGCATTGCCACTTGCATTAGGAATAGGTAACGTGGTGATCACACCCGCGGGAGTGGCTTTTCCGACTTGGTTCACCCCGCTCATGGCAATCCACATATTCCCGGCGGCATCGAGGGCAACTCCCTCAGGAGCGGAATTTGCAGTAGCAATAGGAAATGTTGTGACATCGCCGGTTGCGGCCTGCGCTCCAGTTGTTGCCGTTACAAACCCAACACCGCTCACAATCAGACCGAGGGAGACGGATGTGGACACGAGGCTTCGAATCTTTGTCTGCATGATTTACATGGTGCCACGACATCTGTCGTACACCAAAGATTCATTTTCCTAGGCGTGTTGCCACGATCCCACGTGAAGACTCTCACATGGGATCGCGCAGTTGGGACCGCTCGATTCTTTAACTATCGGGCCAAGTTCCGCTCGAATGCATCGAGGTGGCGATACGACCCGCGTAGCAGGGAGTTTAGAACTCGCTCAACGTCTGCGGCTGAGTTGACTTCCAAGGAATCCTTGAGATCCGCGATATCGAGTTTTTCAATTGTGACTCCGACTTGCAGGGCCGCGGTGCGTGATTCCAGACCATCTTTGACCAACTTGTTGTAGAGGGCCTGCAGATTGGGATCATCGAACACACCTAGCTTGTCTCCTACCGTTGGATCCTTGATGTTGTAGGTATCGAGTAGGTCGCGCACGGCTTCCATGTGGGTTAATTCGGCTCTAGCGATATTCTCAAAAACCCGAAGTGAAAAAGCCTCTCCCAGAGTCACGTAGACATCGTGTGCCAACTTTTCCTCAGCCACCATGTATTGCAACGACTTCGCGTCCACACCGGGTGCTGCTTGAGCCACTCCTGCGGTGAAAACCATGGGCACAGAAAGCCCTACTGCTACCAGTGATTTTGTTAGGTTTTTCATGTCACTCACTCCTCTTAACTCACTACTTGGGAAATCTTCTTATATTTTTATTCTCCGCTTCCCGGTGAGTGGTGTCGCGCGCAGAAGGTAAGGGGAATGTAAGGAAAAAATCAAAAAAATAAGAGTGAGCTAATAACTCGGCCAGGTATCAGATACGCGATAACCCTCCGGCCACGGATCACTTGGATCCCGGTACAACTGACCGGTGCCATAAATAAACGCCTGACCAGCAATGGTGGGAATAATCGCTGGTATTCCTTGCAGATCAATTGCGGCACGCACGGTGCACGTGAACTCAGAGCCAATGATTGACCGACCAACAAAGTGATCACCCACCGCCAACTCACCCCGTGAGTGCAATACCGCCATGAGTGCGCTGCATCCGGTACCTGTTGGTGACCGATCCAATTTCCCTGGGTTGATCACACAGACATTCGTTGAAGTCAGGACACCAGCTTCATTGCGATCAAGCGGTCCGGTGAAATAGGTAAAGG
This sequence comes from Candidatus Nanopelagicales bacterium, assembly GCA_018402075.1. The sequence continues at coordinate 35,969 of JAGYJP010000009.1, forward strand.
AATGGTGGGTCCACTCAGGTAATTCCGGGTGGCGAAACTCCAACTGCTCGTTCGCCGCAGCCCTGATCGCCATGCCTAAGCGAGCAAGTTCACCTGCTTCACTGGGAACCAATTCGAAACCGAGTGCGCGTGCATCCGTCATGACGAAACTGTCGCCACCAAAAGCCGTGGTCACGTTGATACCACCCATGCCCGCAACTTCAATTGTGGCGCTGGCATGCATGACAAAACTAGGAATATTCTCAAGCTCTACCGATGTCACCTTTCCGCCTGCGCAGTGGGCGCGCACCCTGACCAAACCCGCAGGTGCTTCAAGAATTAATTCCGTCACAGGTTCCACCATGGGCACAATTCCGGTTTCCAAAACCACCGTGGCGACACACATGGCATTCGAACCTGACATGGGTGGCGTGTCAGCCGGCTCCATAATGATGAAACCCACGGCAGCCTGGGCAGACTTCGGTGGCACAAGCAGGTTGTAATGGCGAAATACCCCGCCACGTGGTTCATTGAGAAGAAAATTTCGTAAGGAATTATCGTGTGCAATAAAACGAGACTGCTCCCAGATTGTGTCACCGGGAGGTGGTGCCACTCCCCCAACTACGACATCGCCCACTTCACCTTCGGCATGTACGTGAACAACATGCACAACATTTCCGGTTTTCACCGGGGCACTAGGACATTCGCCAATTGCCAGTAGCCGTGACGGCAATGTATTTGGTGCCCGGTGGCAAAACCACCCGACCGGAGTACGCCCCCGTTTCCTCGACCAGTGCGAATCCACTCATGCCCTTGCCCGAAATAGGGAACACCTTGAAATCACCCTGGCCCTGGTGGGTGAACTTCTTGGTCACAGCTCCGCGGGTTGGTTTTTTCAATTGAATCACCATGGAAGTTGAGCCGCGGGTGACTCGGGGAGCACTGGCAAGTGGTTTTACCGTGATTGTCCACGGACCCGTTGTCTCAACTTTCGCTCCCACAATGGGCTTGAACTCCTTTTCCTGGAACACGGTTCCTGACCAAGGTCCGGTGGAATCAACCCACGGGAAAGTCTTTCCCCCTTTGCGAAGTACCGGTTTGGCCACCACGGGTCCGGCAGCGCTCATGGAAATCTCCACGATCGAAGACTTCGTGATGCTGCTCAGGGCAACGGTGGCATTGCCCTCTCCCGAAACCGTTTGGTTCGCGGCCGCACCGCTTGGAGCAATAAGGAGCAGAGAAACCACCAGTGCCAGAATTGCCGTGCCGTGAATTTTCATGGGGCTAATTCAAAATCGGGTTGAGGCCTTCGCTGACGATGCTGTGCAAGTGCGCTTCGTCGACCGGGTGACCCACATACTTGGTGGCGTTCTCCAACACCTTCGCCTTGGCCTTGTCAATTTCGTGCCCGGGCTTGGCCTCAGCAGCGGTCCAGTCCCGATACAACTCCCACGCCAATTCACGCTGGCGCAATGCAATATTGATGCGCGACATTTGATCTTCGTCAGCTGGCAGACGCCACGTTCTACTGATGGCCGTTGGAAGAACGGTGCGGTAATCGTGCCCGCCTTCGGCGAATGTGCCAGGCGTGGGAACGAGTGCGTTCAGCATGTCGAGGAATGTCATCATGAAGGTGGTGAACGGCACCCACGTGGTGTGCGTCGGTGTACCGAGTGGGCGAATGTCCTGCGGACCCAGCCAGTCGGGCCTGCGCCACAACACCTGCGAGCCGAACTTGGGAATGGGATCGTCGCCATTCATGAGTAACAGGAATCGCACTTTTTCCAATTCCGATTCCGGCAATTCAACCCAGTCCTTGAGGTTGCGTGGCAGGAAGATACTGGCGGGACCAACAGATGGAGCCTCGGCAATGGTTCGATCTCCCCACAACTGCTTGCGCCACTTGGTCGCCGAGGGTGTTCCGATCCACACCGCAGCTTCTAGCCCGGTTCCTTCCAAGCCCGCAGCCCCGAGACCACTGAACATTTCCTCGCTGACCTGTGAACCCAAACTCTCGCCAAAGAGGAAGAAGCGAGGTCGCTTGTCCTCGGGCATGGCCAAGAGTCGTTCAACAATGCCGTGCATGACCATGCGAGTTTGATAGGTACCTTCATCTACCTTGGTCAGCGACAAAGCCGAAGGGAGAACGGAGTACTGAATCGCAGCGGAGGCGCAGTCACCACCGGTCAAATACTCAAAGGTTTCATTGGCCACGTAGTTGACGTAACCCGAGCCGGTCGGCGAGAACAGGGCAAAAGCCTTGCGGTTCAAAGCGCCGGTGCGATCAATTTCGTTCAGCAAAACTTGGGCGCGTTCTTCTTCGGTTGCTGCAATATCGAGTGACCCGTAAACCCGAATCGGTTGTTTAGCGTCAGTGATCTTCATGACGCTGTTAATGGTGGCGGGCGGTAGAGCCATGCTCAACCAACGAGCACCTTCACGCGTTTGTTTGCCCCAGGCGAGTCCTGACTGTGGTGATCCGGTGACCTCGGGAATATCAGGCGGGGTCAACAGACCGGGTTCAATGCCGCCGCCGCCCTTGCTTAACAGGGTGTCCACCTGGCCCACGGCAAACCAACCGGCACCAATAAAAATTCCCATGCTGGTTAACCGACCGAGTGTGCGGTGATCCTGGGGCTGCCCGCCCAAAGCAAAACTTGCACCTTTTGCGAGTGTGTTGGTCAACGCCGATTCAACGAATGACAGACCTAGGGTCACCGCAGCGACTCCCACGCCGATTCCTGCAGCTTTCACCGGAGTGACCTCACGTACCTGATCCTCGAAGAAGAACTTTCCTTTGAATTCAATCGAGCCGGGAACTTCGCCGTAGTTGGCGGAGCCCGGAAGGGCCTTCCACGGTTGAGTGGAAGCCCAGGCTGCCGCCCCAGCAACCGCCGCCACCGCGACGTGATAGCGGGTGGGGCCTGAATTGAAGTTCTTTGATGTCGCGGTGGACAGAGCACTTGCTCCAGCGGTGACAGCAATGCCCTGTGCAACCAGACGACCAATTGCCCGACCATGTGTTTCGTGTTCTTTCCACTTCAATAGGTAGGAAGCGCCAGCACCCGCGGCACCTGCAACACCGGCAACGATCAATCGAGATCGAGCGGATGGTTCGTCTGTGTGGCCGAGGCGCGAAGCCACCGAAGTGAGAACGGCATCGGCCGCGCTGTAGACCTGATATGCGATACCGGAAGATGTTCCGGTGATGATGGCCTGATCGGTTGAACCACGAGTCAAGAGATTCGGTTGGAAGGATCGACCAATGGCGATCGCCGCCCCGATAATGCCCGCGCTGGCTGACCTATCCATCTATTCCCCACCTTCGACTTAGTTGCTATCAGCGGTCACTGTACCCCGATCACCCTGCTCGGTGTGAAGCGGTTTCCCAAGTACTTCTCAGGGATTTCGGTGGATCCCGTGGCTGCCAATTCGCCTCCACAGCACTCGTGTTTCGCCATTGCGGTGGACAAACGCGAAGGTGGCGCGGATTTTTTGTGCATTAGTGAATGATCCACAGGAATTATGGAAGTCCGCTCGAATTTCACTCGGTATTTTTAGCAGATTGTGGAAGGGACTGGCGAAATTCATCCACACCATCGGTCACACTTGTTTTCCCGTTGGCAACGTGGGCATCGACTTCCCGTTCCCCCGCTTGCCAATTTTTCTCCCAAAACCACTTTTCAGTTGCAGGAATAGCCAGTGCCGGTCGGAGTTCAATGACCCCGTCTTCGCGCTCGGTGAGCTCCACCTGAGCTCCAGGGTCGTCAAGTCGATATTTGGCTCTCACAGTTTTTGGTAGGGCAATTAACCCGCGAGATTGAACGCTCACGAGCCCATGAAACAAATTGACTTCACCCATAATGACAGAGTAAATCACTGCGGAATGACAGTTGAGCGGTAAGTCCGCACAATGCTCCCTTGGTTCCTTGGTCTAGGCCCCCACTCAAACGTATGGCAGTATGTAGTGCGTGAAACGAACCACTATCTACCTGCCCGAGGATATGAAATCGCGGCTTGAGCACGAGGCCTCCCGCCGGCAGATCACCGAAGCAGAACTCATCCGTCGAGCTGTGGACAACGAGTTGCATCGCAGGGCTCCGCGCGGCGGGATCATGTCTGGTGCACCCAAAGACGGGATCACCGGAGCCAATCTCCACGAGCACATGGAGCGATTCGGGCAGTACTGAGTGTGGTGGCCGCGGCGGTTACCCCAACGAATCGAGATAGGCATCGAGGCGTTCCTGGGTCCACTCCAGGTCGAGTGCCTCCGACCGCTGCTGGGCTGCCTCAACAGGATCCCCGCCGAATTCCTCCCAGGCTGAACGCGTCCAGCCAGCCATGTAGTCGTCGGCACTTGATTCCCCCAGCCTCATGGCGGCTTCATCTATTGCTTCTTGGAAGCGCTGCGGTAGTTGCACCTTGGCAACTTCTTCGCCCTGACGGGCGGCCACCATGGACGGGATTTCACGCCAGAAGGTCACCTGAATTTCGGACACTTATATTCCTTAGGTAGTGGGTTGAATTTACTGGGCTAATTGAGCAAGGGCTCCGCGGACGTCGGCGGAAACTTCTTCGGGGTGCTTGTGGGCGTAGTCGGTCAGTGTTGTGATCATGGCCGGAGCCCAAAATGACTTGATGTGAGCGCCCGTTGCCTTGGCAACGTGAGCGCGGTCGGGAATGTTCCTGGCAATCTGGTCGGCCATTTTGACCAGAGCGTGGGGATCGTGCTTGGTCACGCGATCACCATGGCGGTCGAAGGCTGCACCTGGACGGCGGTGACTTTGTACTCCGGACAGTTGGTTGCCCAGTCGGAGTTGTCGGTGGTGATCACATTGGCACCACTGACCGGATAGTGGAAGGTGGTGTAGACGACGCCGGCGGGGACTTGATCGGTAATGCGTGCACGGAGTCGCGTTGCCCCAACTCGACTGGAGACCTCAACCCACGAACCGTCGGCGATTCCGCGTTCGAGGGCATCTGATTCGTGAATATCGAGAACGTCTTCCTGGTGCCACACCACGTTGTTGGTGCGCCGGGTCTGGGCACCCACGTTGTATTGGCTCAGGATTCGACCGGTGGTCAACAGAAGTGGGTACTTGCGCGTGCTGCGCTCGTCGGTGGGGACATAGGGGGTGGTAATGAATTGGCCTTCGCCGCGCACAAACTTTTTCACGTGCATGATCGGGGTGCCGAGCGGTGCATTGTCATTGCACGGCCACTGCACACTGCCAACTTTGTCGAGCTTGGCAAATGAGACACCGGCGAATGTTGGCGTGACCATTGCGATTTCATCCATGATCTCACTGGCGCTGTTGTAGTGCATGTCGTAACCCATGGCTTGGGCGAGGGCGCAGGTGACTTCCCACTCAGACATGCCGGTTTGCGAAGGCATGACCGGGCGAACCCGGTTGATGCGACGCTCGGCATTGGTGAACGTGCCGTCTTTCTCGAGGAAAGATGTTCCGGGTAGGAACACGTGCGCGTACTTAGATGTTTCATTGAGGAATAGATCTTGCACGATCACCATGTCCATGGCACTCAGTGCAGCCATGACGTGCTCGGTATTGGGATCGGACTGAGCAATGTCCTCGCCCTGGATATAAATCCCGCGGAATGTGTTGGTCAGCGCCGCGTCCAACATATTAGGGATGCGCAAACCAGGTTCGGCTCGCATCTCGGTTCCCCACAAACTGGCAAAGAGTTCGCGCGTTGAGTCGTCCGACACGTGGCGGTAACCACTGAATTCGTGCGGGAAAGAACCCATGTCACAGGCACCCTGAACATTGTTTTGTCCGCGGAGCGGGTTCACACCCACCCCGTTACGACCAATGTTTCCGGTGGCCATGGCGAGGTTCGCCATGGACATGACCATGGTGGACCCTTGGGAATGCTCGGTCACCCCAAGGCCGTAATAAATAGAAGCGTTGGGCGCACTGGCGAATAAGCGAGCTGCGGCACGCAACTCCTCGGCCTTGACACCGGTCACGGACTCCAGAGCCTCGGGGCTGTTCTCGGGCAGGGAGATGAAATCGCGCCAGGCGTTGAAGGACACCGTGTCGCAGCGGTCCTGCACAAAACCTGTGTCCACCAAGCCCTCTGTGGCCACCACGTGGCCCATGGCATTAACGATCGCCACATTGGTTCCGGGGCGCAACTGTAGGTGATGCGCGGCTTTAATGTGAGGGGTTTCCACCAGTGCGATTCGGCGCGGATCAACAACAACAAGTTGAGCACCCTTGCGCAAAGTGCGTTTCATGCGGGAAGCAAAGACCGGATGAGCGTCAGTTGGATTCGCACCAATCAGAAGGATGACATCGGATTCCTCAACGGACTGGAAATCCTGCGTACCGGCACTGGTGCCAAATGTTTGCTTGAGACCGTAGCCGGTTGGGGAATGACACACCCGTGCACAGGTGTCCACGTTGTTGTTACCGAAACCAGCACGAATCAGTTTCTGAACTACATAGACCTCCTCGTTGGTGCAGCGCGAGGAAGTAATGCCACCAATGGAGTCGATTCCGGATTCGGCTTGGATCAACTTGAGCCGGTCAGCGGCAAAACCAATGGCTTCGTCCCAACTCACTGCTTTCCATTCGTCGGTGATGGACTCGCGGATCAAGGGTTCGGTCACTCGATCAGCGTGGGATGCATAACCCCACGCGAAGCGACCCTTCACACAGGAGTGACCAGCGTTCGCGCCACCGTCCTTGTCCGGAACCATGCGGACCAATTCATTGCCGCGAAGTTCAGCAATAAATGAACAGCCCACGCCGCAGTAGGCGCAGGTGGTCTTGACCTGTCGGGTCGGAACACCCAACTCAATGACGGTTTTCTCCTGCAAAGTCGAAGTGGGACATGCCTGCACACAAGCACCACAGGAAACGCACTCACTATCAATGAACTTCAGGCCCTCACTCGCAGAGACCTTGGAACCGAATCCGCGACCGGAAATGGTGAGGGCAAATGTCCCTTGGATTTCATCGCAGGCACGCACGCAACGACTGCAGGCAATGCATTTGGATTCATCGAAAGAGAAATAGGGATTGGAGTCATCGGTGGGGGCATCAAGGTGATTGGCACCTTCGTATCCGTAACGAACATCGCGCAGGCCCACAACACCGGCCATGTCTTGAAGCTCACAGTCACCATTGGCCGGACAGGTTAAGCAATCCAGCGGATGATCGGAGATGTACAACTCCATGACACCCTTGCGCAACTTGTCGAGCTTTGGTGACTGCGTGGTCACCGACATTCCCGACTCACATGGAGTGGTACATGATGCGGGAGTTCCTTTACGGCCGTCGATTTCCACCAAACACAGTCGGCAGGAACCGAATGGATCCAGTGAATCGGTGGCGCACAACTTGGGAACCACTTGACCGGCGAGGGCCGCGGCGCGCATCACAGATGTACCTGCGGGAACATCAATGAGATTGCCATCAATATTGACGGTGACGATCTCGGTCGAATCAATATCGGGTGTGCCCAGATCTGAGGGCACATTGACACGATCCGGGGGGAAGATGCTCACACGCTTTCCTTTCGACGTTGTGACTCCGGTTCGAAATCTTCAGGGAATTTATGGAGGGCACTCAGCACGGGTAGCGGCGTGAGCCCACCCATGGCGCACAGTGATCCGTCACGCATGACCTCACACAGATCCTCCAGTAATTCCTTGTTACCTGCACTATCCTGCCCGCGAACGATCAAGTCAATGACTTCGACTCCCCTGGTTGACCCAATTCGGCACGGAGTGCACTTTCCGCAGGATTCCTCAGCGCAGAATTGCATGGCGAATTTCGCCTGGGTGGCCATGTCCACGGTGTCGTCGAAAACAACCAAACCGCCGTGGCCGAGCATGGAATTGGCGGCAGCTAATGATTCATAGTCTGCGCTGATATCGAGTTCAGCCTCAGAAAGATATGCACCGAGGGGTCCGCCGATTTGCACGGCGCGAATGGGACGGCCGGTTCGCGTTCCGCCCCCGAAACCCTGGACTAACTCGCGCACACTCACCCCGAAACCGGTCTCCACGATTCCACCCTGAGCAATATTGCCCGCGAGTTGAAAAACAGATGTTCCCTGTGATCGTCCCGTTCCCAGCGCGGCATAAGCCTCTGCACCCCGGGACATGATCGCGGGAACGCTACCAATGGAAATGACATTGTTAATGACCGTGGGAACACCGAAGAGACCTTCAAGTGCTGGCAGCGGTGGCTTGGGGCGAACCATGCCACGCTTTCCTTCCAGACTTTCCAGCATGGCGGTCTCCTCACCGCACACATAGGAGCCGGCACCCACCCGCACGTGAATATCAAATGCAAAATCAGAACCCAAAATGGAACTACCCAAGATGGAACTACCCAGCCACCCCTGCTCACGGGAGAGTTCAATGGCCCGCTGCATGGAATGAATGGCCGCCGGGTATTCACTCCTTATATAGATGTATCCGGTGTCAGCGCCAACGGCAAAGCCCGCGATCAACATTCCCTCAAGAAGGGTGAAGGGATCTCCCTCCATCAGCATTCGATCGGCGAAGGTGCCGCTATCGCCTTCGTCGGCGTTGACCACAACGTATTTGTGGGTGGCAGTCCCCGCCGGCGCTCCGGCGTGGGCGGTGGCAACAGCATTGGCCACCGTTTTCCATTTAATACCGGTGGGAAAACCCGCCCCGCCTCTGCCGCGAAGACCAGATTCGGTGACCTGTTCAATTGTCGCGGCGGCTCCAGCAGCCATTGCCGCCTTCAGACCACTCAAGCCGCCGTGGGCCACAAAGTCTTCAGGGGATGCGGGATCAACAATTCCCACCCGTTCAAATGTCCAGCGCTCCTGGCGAGCGAGCCACGGGAGTTGATCGGTGATTCCTAAATACAGATCGGAGTTCATGTAATCGCCGGTGAGCGCTAATGCCGGGATGTCTTGTGGCTGAACCGGACCAAGAGCGTGACGAATACCGTCAACTTCAATTTCCACCAACGGCTCCAACCAGAGCAGGCCGCGAGAACCATTGCGAACGATCTCAAAGGATGGGTGCGCTGCACCGAGCGCCGCGGCAACTCGATCAGCACCCACAGATACCGCGGCGCTATCACCTGGAATGAAAACCTTCATGGGTTTATTTATACTCCTTTTTAGGATTTCGCCAATAGTGAGGTGACATGCTCAGCGATTATTTCAGGGGTCACGCGACCGATTAACTCACCGTTGATCATGGCCGCCGGCCCTAATGCACAGTTGCCCAAACAAAAGACTTCGGCGGTTTCGACACTGGCATGAGCAAACTCCTGCTCCTGAACGTGATGCCATTGGCCCTCAAGTTCTCGGGAGCCCACAGATTGGCAGGCTTCGGCACCACAAATTCGCACCGAAACGGCAGCCGGGGGAACGGTGCGTAAATCGGAGTAGTAGGTCAACACACCAAAAACCTCAGCACGCGACACATTGCAGAGTTCGCCAATTGCGCCGATACTCGATTCGGGGACGTAACCAAAATGTTCCTGGATCCGTTGCAAGCACCGAAGCAAGGATCCATCTTCTTGGGACAGATCTGCAATAAGCACGCGAATTTCTGCATCGAATTCACCTTCGGGGCGGCGGGTATCCACCTGATCGCGCTTCTTCTTGCCGGTCTCGCTCATGCCGCAACCCATTCCTGACCGCTGTAGATGTTCATGCGACCTTCGCGCGCAAACCCAATGAGTAGTTGATCATGTTGACGCGCAAGTTCAACGGCCAGGCTGGTTGGCCCCGAGACGGCGACAATTGCACCGATAGAGGCCGTGAGTGCCTTCGCCACAATTTCATAAGAAACACGGCCACTGACCACAAGTATGTGATCGGTGAGTGGGAGTAACTCGCTGGTGAGGGCATGGCCAATTACTTTGTCCACGGCGTTGTGGCGCCCAACGTCTTCGCGCACAAAGAGGACTTCATTGCCAGGTCCCACCAATGCGGCGGCGTGCAATGCCCCGGTCATGTCGAACATTTTCTGCCGAGACCGCATTTGTTCGACAAAGTGCAATGCGTGCCGGGGATCAAATCTCCACTTGTCGGTGTGCAGTGGTGCAACCGGACTCTTGAATTCCTCAAGAACATCTGCACTACACACCCCGCACGATGAACTGGTGATGTACGCCCTGGGACGCGGTGGTGTGACATCGGTGGACAGCGTAACCCGAACCGAGTCAACTTCCTGCTCGGTAATGTCTTCAGCGTCTACTTCAAAATCTGTACCGACCGCCCGCAACCGTGATGACCCAGCGAATGCGCGCATGGAGGTGATCTGTGAAGCGTTGGTCAAACCGGCTTCGCTCACCAACCACCCGGCAGCGAGGTCGAGATCGTGTCCCGGGGTACGCATGGTGGTAGCCAGCACTTGATCACCCAACAGGATTGTCAGGGGGGCTTCGACCACAACGCGGTCAATCTTGTCCACCCGAATTTGGTGTGACCCGTCCTTCTCACTCTCCACCCGGAGAGTTGAGAAGGGTCGGGTGGTTTGGCTCATGGTTAAAACAGCCCCACAATCGTCCCGTTGACCAGATCAATGCGCTCACTTGACGGCACTTTCGGCAGTCCCGGCATGGTCATGACATCGCCACAGACGGCCACAATGAATCCGGCACCGGCCGAGAGTCGCACCTCGCGGACATTGAGGCTGTGTCCGGTGGGGGCTCCCTTCAATGCCGGGTCGGTGGAAAATGAATACTGCGTCTTGGCAATGCACACTGGGAACTCGGGGTACCGCTCCTGAAGTTCCTTGAGTTGGGCACGTATTTTGGCATCGGCGGTGACTTCACTGGCTCCGTACACCCCGGTCGCGATCGCTTCGATCTTTTGCAACAGGGTGAGCTTGTCTGCATACACAAAGGATTCGTGCGGCTCCGTTGCCGGACGCGCATCCTGGTCACATATGCCAGCGACAACTTCTGCCAGTTCAGATGCTCCAGCACCACCGTTGGCCCAGTGGGTCGCTACAACAATGACGACACCCTTATCTTCAACATGCTTTTTCAGGAGCGCAATTTCCGCATCTGTGTCGGCGGTGAAGTGGTTGATGGACACCACAACAGGAAGGCCATAAGTGTTTTGGATGTTGTCCAAGTGTTTGTCCAGGTTGGCAAAGCCCGCTTCTAATGCTTCAAGATTTTCCTCGCTCAGATTCTTGGGATCTGCTCCCCCGTGAAACTTGAGGGCGCGCACGGTGGCAACGATCACTGCAACAGACGGGTGAATGCCGGCAGCACGACACTTGATGTCAATGAATTTCTCGGCGCCGAGATCAGCGCCGAAGCCTGCCTCGGTCACAACGTAATCCGCCAACTTCAACGCATTGGTGGTGGCGATTACCGTGTTGCACCCGTGCGCAATATTGGCAAAAGGCCCACCGTGCACAAATGCGGGTGTTCCTTCAAGGGTTTGTACCAAGTTCGGTGACAGTGCGGCCTTGAGTAACACGGTCATGGCGCCTTGGGCATTGAGTTGACTCGCCAGTACCGGCTCCCTGTCGCGGGTGTAGCCAACAACAATTCGACCAATTCGCTCGCGCAGATCTTCAACGTCAGTGGCGAGGCAGAAAATCGCCATGATCTCGGATGCAACGACAATGTCAAAGCCGTCTTGACGTGGGTAGCCGTTGCCCGGGCCACCCAAGGCGATCGTGATGTCACGCAGGGCGCGGTCATTCATGTCCAGGACGCGCTTCCACGTCACGCGGCGAACATCGATACCGAGTGCATTGCCGTGGTGAATGTGATTGTCAATTAGTGCAGCGAGGAGGTTATTAGCCAACCCGATTGCATTGAAATCTCCGGTGAAATGCAGGTTGATGTCTTCCATGGGAACAACTTGGGCGTAGCCACCACCGGCAGCACCACCCTTCATGCCGAACACCGGACCAAGGGATGGCTCACGCAAACACACCATGGTGTTCTTGCCAATCTTGCGCAGGCCATCGCCCAACCCGACCGTGGTGGTTGTCTTGCCCTCGCCCGGAGGTGTGGGGCTAATTGCGGTGACCAACACCAAGCGGGACGACGGGCGCTCGGGCAATGTGCTCAACCAGCCAAGGTCAATTTTTGCCTTGGTGCGGCCATATGGTTCGACTGCCCCGTCGGGGATATTCAACTCACTCGCAATCTCCGCAATCGGGCGCAGGGTTGCAGCTTGAGCAATATCAATATCTGACGGCATAAATTTCCTCTGGTTAGTTTGTGGCCTTAAGCTTTTCAATCAGAAGCGGGAGAAACGTGTGCACATTATCCACAACAACATAGTCGGCGAACCCCATGATGGGCGCTTGAGCATCTGTATTGATGGCTATCAGGGTCTTGGATGATTTACACCCAGCAATATGTTGGGTTGCACCGCTGATTCCACAGGCGATATACAGATCGGGTGCCACCTTGGTTCCGGTTTGCCCCACCTGTTCGGCATGGGGGCGCCAACCCGCACTGGTGACCACTCGAGAGCAACCCACCGCACCGCCGAGAACTCCGGCAATGTCCTCGAGCATGCTGAATGCGTCGGGGCCATCCATGCCGCGCCCACCGGAGACAACAACCTTGGCCTCTGCCAGTCCGACACCGCCCGCACTTGAGCCAACGCGATCTTCAACGCGAACCAGAACATCGCCTTCGGCTAATGGCACCTCGAATTCACTCACGGAAAGGGGAACCGAGGCAGCAACGGCTGCAAATGAGTGTGCCTGAACCGATGCAATAAGAACCGGCGCTACAACAACCGCTTCCTCGAGCATGTTGCCGGCCCAACGTGCACGAATAACGTCCGCACTGTCAGCACCGGTCAACACAATGGAAACACATTCACTTGCGAACGGTGCATCCATGAGTGCAGCGACGTGGCTGAGAACTTCATTGCCCCGAGGGGTGCCCCCGGCAAGTACTGCGCGAGGCGATGTCTTTTCGATCAAGGAATGCACCGCTCGTGCATGTGCACGTGGGGTGAAGTCCAACAGATCCGCGTGATGTCCCGCGTGAACTGCGGTTGCGCCGTAGGCAGCAATCTCGCCGGCGAGTTCCTTGCCACCGGGCCCAACGATTACTGCCTGGACATCTGAATCCAGTGCGGTTGCAGCGGAAATCGCTTGAAGTGAGATCGGGTCAATTTCGCCTCGGTCATGGTCAACATACACAACAATCATGTGAGGACTCCGATCTGCTTAAGAACATCAACCAAAGCTGCGGCGGCTTCGTCGCCGGAACCCAGTGATGTTGCACCCTTTGCTTCTCGCTCGGGAATGGTGAACTTCTTGGTGGTGATGCGCGGCTCGGCGAAAGTGACCTGCTTGATGTCCACGGACTTCTTTCGAGCTTTCATGCGCCCCGGCACAGATGCGTATCGGGGGATATTGAGTCCGTCCTTCACCGTGATGACCGCGGGGAGCGGAACCGTGTAGACCTCGCGGGTGGAACCCACCGCGCGTTCGCAGGTGGCGATACCGCCTTCGATTTTCAGGCCCTTGACCGAGGTCACGACCGGAAGACCCAACCTGTGTGCAACGCGGATACCTGTTTGCGAGCCGCCGTAATCGGCACTCTCCGATCCCATGATCACGAGATCGTAGGTGGTGTCCTCGGCGCTAATTGCTTCAGCCAGAGCACTCGCGGCTGCCTGCGGATCCGGCTCAACACCGTTGGTGTCAATGAGAACTGCGCGATCGGCACCAATGGCCAACTGCTCCCGAATTTGTTCTTCACCGTCCACATGACCCATGCTGAACAACGTGACCGAACCGCCATTGGCTTCGACCAGTTGAACAGCTGCCTCCACTGCGCATTCCTCGTGCGGACTCAAACCGAAACCCAATTTGGATGTGTCAATGGCCATGCTGTCGGGGGTGAGCACAATCGCACTCCCGAGCAGCGGTACCCGCTTAATGCATACGGCGATTTCCATTAGGACATGATCCGTTCGTTTGTTGGATCGAAGAGACCAGCGATACCCACGCGCTCCACGAGCACGGGGTAATGCTCGCCCAGGTATTCGACCAGGAGTTCGGTACCTTCTTTGGCATATTCCGGTGGGAGGTACGCCATCAGAATGTGCTTGCCGAGTGAGGGTGCACTACCTGCACTGGTGGCAAAGGAACGGCGACCCTTGGAGTCGGTGATCGGCTTGCCGTCTTTTGTCAGAATTGGCTCGCCACCGAGCATGTAGCGCTTCTCGCCGGTGGAACTGGTGTGATCCACCACGGTCAACCCGCACATGACCGCGGCGACCGGCTGTTCGCGGTGCACAAGGTGCGCGGCTTTACCAATGAAGTCAGCGTCCTTGACCTTCTTCATGGCCATGCCAGCTTCCAACACCGTGTACTCCGAGTCGAGTTCGGCACCATATGCACGGTAGCCCTTTTCGAGACGACCGGTTGTGCCGTACACACCGATGCCCACCGGGATCACACCGAATTCCTGGCCGGCTTCCCAGATTGCATCCCAGAGTTTCAATCCTTGTTCAATCGGAATGTAGAGCTCCCAGCCCAGGTCACCGACATAAGAGATTCGCGATGCCAACACGAGTTGGGTACCGATTTCAATGACGCGACAGGTACCGAAGGGGAAACCTTCATGGGACATGTCGGCGCTGGTGACCTTCTGCATGATCTTGCGGGCGTTGGGACCCCAGACTCCGATTGTCGAGTACGCCGAAGTCAGATCCGTGATGGATGCGGTGCCATTTTCGGGCAGCAGATCGCGGAACCACTTGAGGTCTGCCATGCCGTGCGCGCCACCGGTGACAACGCGGAATTGGTTTTCACCAAGACGCATAATCGTGAGGTCGGACTGGTATCCACCCTGTGGCTTGAGAACCGGCGTGTACACAACCTTGCCGATTGCTACATCCATTTGGCGCAATGCGGCCTTCTGCACAACATCGAGGGCTGAAGGTCCGGTCACGTCAAACATGGCGAAGGCGGAAAGATCCACGAGTCCTGCGGTCTCACGCATTTGCAGGTGCTCGGCGTTGATAATGGGTGACCACCAGCGCGCTTCCCACTCAGAGGTGCGAGGCATGACGGCATCGCCAAACTTTTCCACCAACGGTGCATTGGATTCGTACCAGAATGGACGCTCCCAGCCAACACCTTCGTAGAACACCGCGCCCAGTTCCTTCTCGCGTTCGTAGTAGGGCGAGAGGCGGACATTGCGGTTACTCGCCCACTGCTCAGCCGGGTGCACAATTCCGTAGGTCTTGTTGAAGCCCTCGGATGTGCGCGCACGAATGTGGGTGCGGGTCTTGTGGTGATCGTAGAAGCGAGCCACATTGGACTGGTGCAGATCGATTTCGGGTTCGCCGAGAACCATCCACTGCGCCAACATGCGTCCAACTCCTGGACCTTCCTTGATCCAGACCGCTGCGGCTGACCACAACCCCTTGACCTCTGGTGTTTCACCCAGAATCGGCATGCCATCTGGTGTCAATGACAGCAGTCCGTTGATGGCGTATTTCTGTCCCACGGTTTCATTACCGATGATCTGCGGCATGATTTCATAAGCGTGTTCATCTTGTAGATCGAAGTCTTTCTGGGTGAACGGCATTTCGGTTGGCGAGAGTGCCGCTTCGGCATTGGACGGAATTTCATCTACGTCATGCAGGATCGGACGGTGGGCATAGGAACCAACTTCAAGTCCGGTGCCGTGCTGGCGCTCATACATATTGGTGTCCATGTCGCGCACGATCGGGTACTCAATGTCACCTTTGGCATCCGCGAACTCCGGGACGGGGCCAATGTCTTTCATCTGGTGAACGGCGGGTGTCAACGGAATGTGAGCACCGGCCATGGCCGCGATCTTGGGGCTCCAGCAACCGCAGGCAATCACAACCGTGTCCGTCTTGATTGTTCCCTTGTCGGTGACAACGGCACTCACGCGCCCGTTGGTTACTTCAATGTCAAGAACCTCAGTGTTGGCTGACACGGTGAGTGCGTTCAATGCCATTGCTTTTTCACGCATGATTGTGCCCGCGCGGAGTGAGTCAACGACGCCAACACTTGGGGTGTAGAAACCACCGAGGATGATCGATTCATCAATGAATGGCACGAGTTCTTTCACGCGAGCCGGCGTGATGATCTCGGTGTCCTCGACTTCATAGGACTTGGCCGATGCCATGCGACGGTGCAGTTCCTGCACGCGCTCTGGTGTGCGGGCAACCTCAATGCCGCCGCACTCGGTGAACACACCCATTTCCCGGTACTGGCGCACGCTGTCCGCGGTCAGCTGGGTGATTTCCTTGCCGTGGTCTACCGGGAAAATAAAGTTGGATGCGTGTCCGGTGGATCCGCCAGGGTTGGGCAGTGGTCCCTTATCCACCTGAACAAGATCGCGCCAACCCAGATCAGCAAGGTGGAAGGCAACGGAGTTGCCCACAATTCCTGCTCCAATAATTACGGCCTTTGCGGAGCTGGGTAGATCACTCATGTGTTTCCCTTTCATGTGGCCTCGACCATCGAGGCTTTTCTTTTTCCAGTGGTGGGTTAAAAAGCTCGGGCTATCTCGGCTTCGAATTCGGTGACATGCTTGCTCATTACGTTGAAAGCTCGATCCGAGTCCCCCTGGATAATCGCTTCCAGTAATTCCTTATGTTCCAACACGGCTTGACGCAGGTGGCCAACTCGGCCTAAACCGAGATTCCAAATGCGCAGCGAGTGGATGTAATACCGGTCAAGGTCATTTGCAAGGTATGCATTCTGTGTTGCTCGGTAAATCAATTGGTGTATCTGTGAATCCAAATCTATGAGAGCCCGCTCCTGCTCGCGAAGGTCCCCTCGCTCCAACTCCTCGAGTTGAGCCAGTGCCCCCCGAAATTGGATGAGGTCTGCTTCACTGCGACGTTCGGCCGCCAAGCGTGCTGCCAGGGGCTCAAGTTGGGCCCGCACCTCACTCATGGCTCTGAGGTTGCGGGGGTCCACTCCGGCTACAAACGTGCCGCGACGGGGAAAGACCTCAATCAGGTGCTCCGCCGCGAGGGCACGAATTGCCTCACGGATGGGGGTGCGTCCCAACCCAAGGGTTTCCTGCAGCTCCGGCTCGGACAGGCAGTCACCGGGAGCTAATTCCCCCGTGCAAATGAGGGTGCGCAAACCCGCATACGCCTCATCGGTCAAAGTCACGGTACAGATATATCAGTAATATATGAGTTTGCGCAAGGGGTTCGATGATTTTGATGCGGATCCGTTGGGAATGCCCCCTGCAAGGGAGACCCTGGAAATTACACCGGGAACGCAAGCTCCTCGACAAACCGGTCATTGAAGTCTTCGCGCTCCGAGAGTTCCACGTAATGCACCAATTTGGTGAGGGAGCGGGCACCATTGCGCTCTGAGCCGGAGAGCAGCACCATTTTGGCTCCCTCGCCCGCGACATTGCCCGCGCTGAGGATTCGAGTGGTGGCAATGTTTGGTACCAGACCAATTGCTTTGGCATTTTTGGCTGACAGGTAACTACCAAATGATCCGGCGAGCAACACTTGCTGGACATCCTTCTGTTCGATTCCGTATTCCTCCAACAAAATTGCCCAACCGGTAGAGATTGCGGCCTTGGCGAATTGCAATTCGCGGACATCGCGTTGCGAAAGAAAGATCTCACTCTCCCCTTCGTGACCCGATGTCAGCATGAACACACGTTCCGCACCGCGCATGATCAATCGGTCAGCGAGGGTCGGGCTGATTGCCTGGGCGGCTTCGTCGGTGACAAAGCGACCGGATTCATCAAGTAAACCCACCTTGACCAATTCGGCGACCGCGTCTACCAAACCGGAACCACAAATACCCACTGCGGGTTTGTCGTCAATTGTTCCAAGCGTCACGGAATCGAGTTCAATCTTGACAACTTCAATTGCTCCGGGGGCTGCCCGCATTCCACACTTAATGGACGCTGCCTCAAATGCTGGGCCAGCAGGTGCCGCGGTTGCGAGCAATCTCTCCGAGTTACCGAGGATCATTTCGCAGTTCGTGCCGACGTCAATGAATAGGCGCACGCGTTGATCGCGATCCATGCCGGATGCAAGTGCTCCCGCGACAATGTCCCCACCGACATAGGCTCCTAATGCCGGGAAAAGTGTCGCGCGTGCCTGCGGGTTGACCTTGAGGCCTAGTTCGTGGGCTCGAACATCCGGGTATTCGTCTGCCGCCAAAATAAATGGCGCAACACCTAGTGGCTCGGGATCAATTCCGAGGGCAATTTGCACCATGGTGGCATTACCCGCAACTGCCACTTGGTACACGTCCAGTCGATCAACACCAGCTTCCTCACAGACTTCACCGGCAAGTTGATCGAGGGTCTCGTGGGCGAGACGCTGTAAATCAAAAAGTTTTTGTGGATCCAACATGGTGGCACTGATTCGACTGATGACATCGGCACCAAATTGCTGTTGCATGTTCAACATGGATGCAACCGCAAGAGGCATTCCATTGGAGAGATCCAACAGGGTGGCAACAACCGTGGTGGTGCCTAGGTCAAACGCAATTCCATACAACTTGTCAGATGTATCTCCCGGCTCCACCGCAATGAGAATGTCGTCTACAACAACAGCGGTGACTTCAAAATTCGCCTTCCGCAGCAGCGCGGGCAGGGTGCGCACGACCATGGGATCCACGTTGGTGGTCATGTCGGTGATGCCATCAAGAACCCGGCGCAAATCCGGACGTTGATCAACAAGATCAGGTTCGGCTAATTGCAGGAATCTCTTGAGCAAGGTTGGGCGGTGAATTACTTGACGGCCAACACCAACCGTTGATGCTTTAGGTCGGGTGGTCAGCTCAGGTACATTGACCTTTAGATTTGTAAACGCACAAGCCTGGCACGCAAGGCGCCAACCCTGTTCGAGTTCCTCTTCGTTGAAAGCCCGGGCATCAGCGGTACCGTGTGGAATATCCCCCGAAATAATTTGCACTTTGCATTTGCGACAGGTGCCGTGGCCACCACAGGTTGAGTCCACCGCAAGGGCATTCCAACTGGCGACATCGAAAACCGTCACACCTAACGGAACACGAGCGGTTTTTCCCGAAGGTTGAAATTCAATTTCAACGCGCGTCGGTTCCTCGACGGTCGGGTGTTCCGGATGCGGAATAACCGGACCCTGCGCTAGCGACATGGGGTGATCCTGCCCTACTTCCGGCTACTTGGCTTCTTTGGCGCGGTGCATGGCAATCCAGTTGGCGCCCCATTCGTCATTGCCCATCATGAGGTCCGCGGCACGAACAGCTGCGACATTGCTCGCGGTGCGCGAATCCATGATTGCACTGGTTAATCCGGCTTTCATTGCCATGGGTAGAAAGACCGCATTGAGTGTGTGGCGATCTGGCATGCCGAAGGAGACATTGGATGCACCGAGGGTCATATTCAACCCGAATTCATCGCGAATCAATTCAATTGTCTTCATGGTTCGAACAACCATCTGCGAATCTGCGCCAATTGGCATGGCCAGTGGGTCAATCACAATGTCTTCAATGGGAATCCCGTATTTTCCGGTGGCCTGCTCAACAATGTAACGAACGAGTTCAAGCCTGCGCTCGGGTTCTTCTGGGATTTCGAATTCATCGTTTGGAAGGGCAATGAT